>NZ_JH806632.1:0-60308 GCF_000295095.1 Actinomyces timonensis DSM 23838
CACCAAACAAGCAGCAGCCCAGGCCAAACAAAAACACCACACAACCAACACCAACCCAACCCCACCAGCCAAAACCAGCAGAACCAGACCAGCACCAATCATGCGGCAACCCACAACACCCAACCAGGACAAAACCCAATCAAGCATCATGAGCCAAAACAATGACATAAACAAGCATGACACACTATCGAGTTCTCAAACAACACACCCACCCCAGGAAACAACCCACAAAAGCGAATCACAACCACCGAGAGGCGCAGAGGAAACAGTACAGAATGGAGCGCCTCGGATCAAACCAGAAACCGGTGATCCCGATCTCGCGCCCCCTGTTCAGTTCCAGCCGGTCGGCCCCAGGATGACCCCAGTGCCGCGCTTGGCCGAGGAGTAGATTACGTAGCAGTCGTCGTGCCGTCAAATATCAAGTCGGTGACGGTGCCCACATGGACACCGCCACCGACTTCTCGCAGGTCAGAGAGCTACGCGCTAGCGTGCCACCTCACTTGCTGCGCGCCACGGAGAGCGTCCTGCGGCCCTTGCGCACGAGGACCACTCCCCCGGCGAGCAGGTCCGACTCAGTCACCACGGCCTCCTCATCGGTCACCTTGGCGTTGTTGAGGTAGGCCCCGCCCGCGGCGATGGTGCGGCGAGCGGCTCCACGCCCCTTCTCCAGTCCCGCGCCGACGAGCAGGTCGACGATCGTCGACTCCCCCACGACGAGCTCCGCACTCGGCAGGTCCGCCGTGGCGGCCGCCATGGTGGCCTCGTCGATCCCGGTCAGGTCGCCGCGGCCCCAGAGCGCCGCCGTCGCCACCTCGGCCTGCGCGAGGGCCGCCTCGCCATGGACCCAGCGCGTGACCTCGCGGGCGAGGGCCCGCTGGGCCTCGCGCGCCTTGGGATTCTCCGCGACGGCGGTCGCGAGGCGCTCGATCTCGGCGCGGTCGAGGAAGGTGAACACCTTGAGGAAGCGCACGACGTCGTCGTCATCGACCTGGAGCCAGAACTGGTAGAAGGCGTAGGGGCTGAGCATCTCGGGGTTGAGCCAGATGGCGCCCCCCTCGGTCTTGCCGAACTTCGTGCCGTCGGACTTGGTGATGAGCGGGTTCGTCATGATGTGGACGGAGGCGCCCTCGACCTTGTGGATGAGGTCCATGCCTCCCACGAGGTTGCCCCACTGGTCGTTCCCACCGACCTCGAGGGTGCAGCCGTAGCGGCGGAAGAGCTCGAGGTAGTCGTTGGCCTGGAGGATCTGGTAACTGAACTCTGTGTAGGAGATGCCCTCCTCGCTGGCCAGGCGGCGGGCGACGATGTCCTTGGAGAGCATGGTGCCCATTCGGAAGTACTTGCCGAGGTCGCGCAGCAGGCCGATGGCGGTCAGCTCACCGGTCCAGTCGAGGTTGTTGACGATGCGCGCGGAGTTGTCCCCCTCGAAGTCGAGGAGGTTCTCGAGCTGGGCCTGCAGGGAGCGCGCCCATCCGGCGACGACCTCGGGAGTGTTGAGCGTCCGCTCCCCCTTGTCACGTGGGTCGCCCACGAGTCCGGTGGCTCCGCCGACGAGCGCGAGCGGGTGGTGCCCGGCCATCTGGAGGTGGCGCATGACCTTGACGGCGACGAGGTGGCCGTGGTGGAGGGACGGGGCGGTGGGGTCGAAGCCGCAATAGAAGGTGAGCTGGCCGTCGGTGAGCGCCGCGCGGAGCGCGTCGATGTCGGTGTGCTGGGCGATGAGCCCACGCCACTGCAGCTCGTCCAGGATGTCGGTCACGGTCCTGTTGCCTTCCATGGGTTTGAGCCGGCCTCGAGTGGGGCGACGGCGCCGGGCGCGCGCCTCGGCGGCGCTAGTCTGCCACGACGTCGGCGCGGCCCCGCTCCGCCGTCCGTCCGAGACCGCCTCAGAGCATCTCAGGCGCGCGGATCGCGCGCGCTCAGGGCGCTGGAGCAGGAGGGAGGCCGTCCGGCGTCGAGTGCGCACCCGGCGACAGCACGCGGACACCCATATGGTGTGCCGAGTCGATCAGGCGTTTGTCGTAGGTGACGAGATGGGTGGCGCCGCAGCGGATCGCGGACGCCAGGTGCAGGGCATCCAATGAGCGCAGGTTGGCCCCTCCCACGAGCCCGGCCTCCGTGTAAAGAGAGCGGGGCATGTCATTGAGCGAGACCCCCTCCAGGAACTCGGTGACAGCTCCTTGAGAGAGGTAGGGGCTTCGCGAGGCGGCCCGGCGCAGCTCAGTCTCGAGCAGAAGGGCGCTGACGAGATCAGCGCTCTCGGCATCGATCAGTCCCGCGAGTGTTGCTGACTCAGATTCCTCGACGAGGAGCTTGAGGGCTGCCGAGGTATCGAGGTACCACGTCATCGGTCGTCCCGGATCGCTGCGAGGAGTTCCTCCGTGC
The DNA here is from genome assembly GCF_000295095.1 of Actinomyces timonensis DSM 23838. Lineage (GTDB taxonomy): Bacteria > Actinomycetota > Actinomycetes > Actinomycetales > Actinomycetaceae > Actinomyces > Actinomyces timonensis. The sequence goes on from NZ_JH806632.1 coordinate 2,386, forward strand.
TCTCCTCAAGGCGAACTCGCCCGAGATCGGAGAACCTGAGGCGACGCGTCGCGGGCTTGACGCATCTGAGGTCGCCATCGGTGGGCACCGGGGACAGTCGCGCGACTGGGACTCCTCGCCGAGTCACCGTCATCTCCTCACCGGCCTCCACGCGGCGTAGGACAGCGGAACTGTCATTCCGAAGCTCCCGCTGGCTGATCTGCGCAGTTCTCACGAGTTAATCGTAGCATCATGTAGCATCTTGCCGACGAGGTCAGGCAGGCGAGACGCCCGACGCCTCAGCAGTCCCAGATAAGGGTGTACCGGTAGTAGAAGCGGCGCCGGATGCGGGCGCCCGGGAGGAGCCGCCCAGCCGCCTCCCGGATCTCGTCGAGGGAGTCGCGGGGCCGGGTGGTGGGCACGCCGATGTCGGGGGTCTCGCGGTGCCAGGCGCTCGCGAAGCGGATCGGCACGGCGCTCAGCCCTGAGAGGATCCAGTCCTTGGCGCTCTTGTTGGCGGCCAGCCCGACGACGATGAGCCGGCCGCCCGGCGCCACGAGCCCCGCGAGGCGCTTCAGCCCTGCCTCCAGCGGGAGATGGTGGAGGGCGGCCACGCAGGTGACCGTCTGGAAGGTCCCCAGGCACCGGGTGGAGGTCACGTCCATGATGCTGGCGCTGAACACCATCGCGTTCGCGGTCCTGGACAACCGGGCACGCGCGCGCTCCACCGTGGCGGCATGGGACTCAACGCCCACGACCTCATCGCAGACTCCCGCGAGGCGCTCGAGGAGCAGTCCATCCCCACAGCCGACGTCGAGCACCCGGCCGCCCCTGGTGGCGGCGTCGGCGACGATCTCGTCGTGGAAGGCGGTGTTGTGGTTCCAGTACTGCTCGGGCATCAGGTTCCTCCTGAGGCGGCTCGCCGGCTCTTGGAGCGCCGGGGAGCGGCCGCTTTGTAGGGCGAGACCGTGGGCTCGCCGTCGATCCAGAAACGCCAGGGATAGTCCTCGCCGCCACCGGGGCCCGCGACTCCCGTGCGCGGGCCCGTGCGGACGCTCTCAGGGGCGGGGACGGCTTCGGGGGTGGCCAGGGCGAGGCTGACGCGCGAGCCGGGAGCGCCCAGCGCGGTGCCGTCGTCGAGGCGGGTGAGCCCCAGGGCGGCGCACAGGCGCGCGGGTCCCCGCGCGAGGTCGCGGTCGTGGCGCGCCTTGGGCCGGCGGGCGCGCGCGAGGTCCAGGCCCTCGAGCACCTCGCCGGCGCGCAGCAGGACGGCCCGTGAGTTCCCCTCGGGCCCGGTGACCACGTTGAGGCAGTGGTGCATGCCGTAGGTGAAGTAGACGTAGATGATGCCGCCCGCGCGGAACATCGAGGCGTTGCGGGCGGTGGGGCCCCGGTAGGCGTGGGAGCCGGGGTCCTTCTCGCCCCGGTAGGCCTCCACCTCCGTGATCCGCACGGCGACGGTGCCCTCGGCGTCGGTGGCGGAGAAGACCGCGCCGAGCAGGCGCGGCGCCGCGTCCAAGGAGTCGAGTGCCAGCACCCTGGCGGTCTGCGCGGGCAGGGCGCTGTCCCGCCCGCGGTCCTCGGGCGCGACGGGCTCGACGGCCCGGGTTGGCGCGGCGGGCATGTCAGTCCCCCTGCTCCCCCGGCGCCGCGCCTTCAGGGCCGTCGAGGAGCGAGCCCTCCCAGGAGAAGACCCGCAGCTCGGCCGAGCGCTCGATGGCCCGGGCGAGCTGCTCGACGACGCGCACGGGCGCGGTGCCCCCGTGGCCGGAGCGCGCCGCGACGCTGCCCCGGGCGGACAGGACCTCCCGCACGCCGGGGGCCAGGCGGGGGTCGATGGCCGCGAAGTCCTCGTCGGACAGGTCCCACAGCTCGATGCCGCGCTTCTCGCACTCGCGCACGCAGGCCCCTGAGATCTCGTGGGCGTCGCGGAACGGGACCCCGTTCTTGACCAGCCACTCGGCCACGTCGGTGGCCAGGGAGAAGCCCTGGGGGGCGAGCTCGGCCATCCGCGCGGTGTCCAGGCGCATGGTGGCGACCATCCCGGACACGGCCGGCAGGAGCACCGCGAGGGTGTCGACGGCGTCGAAGACGGGCTCCTTGTCCTCCTGCAGATCGCGGTCGTAGGCGAGCGGGAGCGCCTTGAGGGTGGCGAGCAGGCCGGCCAGGTCGCCGATGAGGCGGCCGGCCTTGCCACGGGCGAGCTCGGCGACGTCCGGGTTCTTCTTCTGCGGCATGATCGACGATCCCGTGGAGTAGGAGTCGTCGAGGGTGACGAAGCCGAACTCCTTGGTGTTCCAGATGATGATCTCCTCGCTCAGGCGGGAGATGTCCACGGCGGTCATCGCCAGGATGAAGCTCAGCTCGGCGACGACGTCGCGGGCGGACGTGCCGTCGATGGAGTTCTCCACGGCGGCGTCGAAGCCGAGGTCCGCGGCGACGGCGTCGGGATCGAGGCCGAGGGTGTTGCCCGCCAGGGCACCGGAGCCGTAGGGGCTCACAGCGGCGCGGGAGTCCCAGTCCTCCAGGCGCTCGGCGTCGCGCATGAGGGGCCAGGCGTGAGCGAGGAGGTGGTGGGCCACGAGCACCGGCTGGGCGTGCTGCATATGGGTGCGCCCCGGCATGATCGCCTCGCCCGCGCCCGCCGCCTGGTCGATGAGCGCGTCGACGACGTCGAGGACGAGGCCCGCGATGTGGCGCGCCTGGTCGCGCAGGTACATGCGGATGAGGGTGGCGATCTGGTCGTTGCGGGAGCGGCCCGCGCGCAGGCGCCCCCCGAGCTCGGCGCCGGCGCGCTCCATGAGGCCGCGCTCCAGGGCGGTGTGGACGTCCTCGTCGGCGGGCGTGGGGCCGAAGGCCCCGGAGACGACGTCATCCTCTAGGCGGTCCAGGGCGGCGATCATGCCGGTCAGCTGCGCGTCGTCGAGAAGGCCGGCTCCTGCCAGCGCGCGGGCGTGGGCTCGCGAGCCCGCGATGTCGTAGCGGGCCAGGCGCCAGTCGAAGTGGGTGGACACGCTCAGGGCGGCCAGGGCCTGGGCGGGGCCGCCGGTGAAGCGCCCGCCCCACAGGCTGATGCCGCCCTGGCTCTCCGGTGAGGTCCCGGAGGGGGCGGCATCTGCGGCGGCGTCGGAAGTGCGGTCGGGCTGAGGCGTCATGGGCCCATCATGACGCATTCACTCCCGGGGGTCCTCTTTGATATCGGTCTGGGTGGGCCTCTCAGCCGTTTTGACCATGAGCCGGTGCAGCCCCAGCCAGGTGCCGATGGCGCAGGCGACCATCCAGTTCCCCTCGGACAGGAGCCGCGACTCCGTGAGCGCCTGGATCGCCAGCGCCGTGGACACCAGGAGCGGCAGCAGCACCGACGGCGCTGAGTCGAGGTAGAGCAGGGCGAGCCGCCCGGTGCGCACGAGAAGAAGGAGCACGACGGTCACAATGAGGACGAATCCGACGATGCCCGTCTGGAAGAGCGCCTCGAGGTAGGCGTTGTGCGCGCTCATGGTGGGGGTGCCGTCGGGGCGGACCACGAGATTCTGGAAGACCGGGAGCCAGGGCTGCCAGTACATGACCCACCCCCACCCCAGGATGGAGTGCTGCTGCCACAGGTCGATGACGCGCTCCCAGATGATCGCCCGCCCCGACATGTCCGGGCTGCGGTTGAGGAGCATAGCGAGGTCGTGGCGGAAGAGGAGCGCCACCAGCCCGAGCAGCAGGCAGGCGCCAGCCGTGCGCAGGATCGCCTGGTAGCGCTGGTCTCGGGGCACGTGCCGCAGCCACCACAGGACCACGGCGAGCACCGCGCAGATGACCGCCGCCACGGTCACTGTGGCGGACCGGGTCAGGATGAGCGTGAGGACTGAGAGAGAGGACCACACGACGAGGTGGGACCGGCTGATCTGCCGGTCCCGCCATCGCACGACCACGCAGATGAGGGCGAGCAGGGCGATGAAGGCGAGCGGATTGCGGTTGCCGACGATCCCCTGGATCGGCCCGCCCCGGAGGAGGCGGTCCTCGCTCCAGAAGTAGGAGATGGGCACACTCTCCCAGCCGCGCATGTAGAGGGGGACGAGGGGATGCTTGAGAACGAGGGCCACATAGGCCTCGAGGGCCAGGCTCAGCGCGATGGTGGCCTCGAGGGAGCGGCCCAGGGCGACGGTGAGCTGGCGCAGGGACAGGGCGCAGGCCAGGAGAATGCCCGCCGCGGTGGTGGCCACCATGAGGGCTGAGGCGAGAAGGGTCTCATCGGGGAACTGGGTCCAGGCGATACTGGCCACGCACCACAGGCAGTAGGCGCATGTCGCGGGGGGCAGCGCCCTCCACACGATCCGATGGCCCTCGAGGCGGAAGGCCACGTACAGGGCGATCCCGCTGATCGCGGCGATGATGCCGAAGGGCATCCAGCCGACGACGTTGCGGATCCCCTGCCCGGAGAAAGTCAGGAAGAAGGCCCACACGGCGAGGCCGGGGATGACCGAGCGCCCATGGGCGCGCCCCGCGGGGGCATCGATCTCCTCACGCTGCATTGTTCTTCCGTGTCTGTTGGTCCTGCTCCGAGCGCTCCAGCGGGCGATGCCAGACGACGGAGCACCTCAGATGTTAGCCCCACAGCGCCCCTCGGCGCCGCCCGCCCAGCGACGTGGTGATGACGATGCCGGGCCCTGCCGTCTCCTGGCTTGGTTGTTCGTTATGCCACCCTCCTTGAGAGGCTGGACGAATAGCCGACAATGGAGGAGACTATGATTATGAGCAACGACGCCATGACCAGCAGGAATCATTGTCCGCGCACCGCCTCATCAAAGCTTCGCACTGGCACCCGTGTGATCGGCGCGCTTGTCCTTCTCCTCACGCCCGGCGTCGCCGTCACGGCCTGTGGGGACTCCTCCTCAGGCGGGGCGGCGGAGTCGCCCAGCGCGTCCGCTCCCGCGCCGTCGGACGCGGGGGGCGCGTCCGCCGCGGAGCCGAGCGGAGGCGCCTCGATGGCCGCGCCGACAGGCCCCGGTCCGGGAAGCGCTATGCCGACAAGTTCCGACGCGGCGTTCCCCGCGCCGGACGGGGCGACGAGCCCGCATTATTTCATTTCAGCGGACGGGAACGTCGCCTGCACCTTCTCCCAGATCCATTCCCCGCAGGGAAGCTATCTCTGCCAGGTCGCCCCGGGAGTGACAGCCTCGTGGTCGCCTGAGACACCGCTTCCAGCCCCCACGGGCGACGGCGCATGCGACCCCAAATGGCAACCGATCTTCTACGCCGAGTCCGACGGCGCTGGCATGCAGTGCCACGGCGGCGATCAGGCGATCAACGCCACCACCATCGGATCCGGCGAGTCCGTGGTGAACGGCAACAGCGCCTGCACGGTCCACGACGGCGCGGTCACCTGCTGGGACACAGTGACCGGCAATTCCTTCGCGCTGTCCCCCATGGGCTACCAGTTCGGCAACCAGGGAGCGATCTCACCCGACGCCTTCACCTGGTGATCGCCGGCGCCTTGCCCGCATGTGGTGGTGGGGCCGCCCAGAGATCCCCCTGAGCGGCCCCACCACCATGACTGCCCGCCGTGCTGGCGGAGAGCGTCCGCGCTCGGGTCTTAGAAGCCGGTGCCCTCGCCGAGGCGCTCGGCCCTGGCGGCGGCGAGCTTGGGCTGCATGCCATAGATCTCGATGAACCCGCGTGAGGACGACTGGTCGAAGGTGTCGCCCGTGTCGTAGGTCGCCAGGTTGAAGTCGTAGAGGCCGGTCTCGCTGCGGCGGCCGTTGACAGTGGCGCGCCCGCCGTGGAGGACCATGCGGATATCGCCGCTGACATAGTGCTGGGTCTCCTCGATGAAGGCGTCGAGGGAGCGCTTGAGCGGCGAGTACCACTGCGCCTCGTAGACGAGCTCGCCCCAGGTCTGCTCGATCTGGCGCTTGTAGCGGCGCTGGAGGCGCTCGAGGGTCACCGCCTCCAGGGCCCGGTGGGCCTCGATGAGGATGACGGCGCCGGGCGCCTCGTAGATCTCCCGCGACTTGATGCCCACGAGCCGGTCCTCGACCATGTCGATGCGGCCGATCCCCTGGGCCCCTCCCCTGCGGTTGAGCTCCTGGACGGCCTGGAGCGGGGTGACGGCGGCGCCGTCGATCGCCACGGGCAGGCCCTCATTGAAGGTGATGATGACCTCGTCGGGCAGGGGCGGGTAGGTGGGGTCATCGGTGTAGGTGTAGATGTCCTTCGTCGGAGCGTTCCACAGGTCCTCCAGGAAGCCGGTCTCGATGGCGCGCCCCCACACGTTCTGGTCGATGGAGAAGGGGTTGTGCTTCGTGGTCTCGATGGGGAGGCTGTGCTTCTCCGCGTAGTCGATGGCGACGTCGCGCGTCAGGGCGAGGTCGCGCACCGGGGACAGGCAGTCCATGTCCGGGGCCATGGAGGTGATGGCGACCTCGAAGCGGACCTGGTCGTTGCCCTTGCCCGTGCAGCCGTGGGCCACCGTCGAGGCGCCGAACTCGCGGGCGGCGCGAACGAGGTGCTTGGCGATGACCGGCCGGGAGAGCGCCGAGACGAGCGGGTAGGTTCCCTCGTAGAGCGCGTTGGCCTTGAGCGCGGGCATGCAGTACTCGGTGGCGAACTCGTCGCGGGCGTCGGCGACGTAGGCCTCGACGGCGCCGCAGTCGAGCGCGCGCTGGCGGATGACATCGAGATCCTCGCCTCCCTGCCCGACGTCGACCGAGACGGTGACCACCTCTCGGCCGGTCTGCTCTCCGATCCAGCCGATGGCGACGGAGGTATCCAGCCCGCCGGAGTAGGCCAGGACGACGCGATCAGTGTTCTTCTTCATGAGGGATCTCCATGGGAGGGGTTGTGCCGGTGGACCGGCCTGTCGGTTGATGGGGCGCGCGGGGCGGGGCGCCGTGGGCGGTCGGGTTGGGGCGGCTCTCAGCGCCGTCCCGCTGGATCGGCCAGGGCCAGGAGGTGGGTGGCCACTCGGGCGGCGGTCTCCTCTGAGCGGGAGATGACCAGGACGGTGTCGTCGCCGGCGATGCAGCCGAGGACCCCGGGGAGCATCGCGTCGTCGACGGCGCTGGCCAGCAGCTGGGCCGATGCCGCGGGGGTGCGCAGGACGAGCTGCCCGCCGGACCACTCGGCCGTGACGAGGAGGTCGGCGCACCAGCGGGTCAGGCGGGGCGTCGTGTACGGGGCCAGGTCGTTCTCGTCCGCGCCCTCGGCCACCGCCTGCGCCGCCCGGAGCTGGCCGGGGGCGCCGGCCTCGGGGACGGAGTAGACGAGGGCGCCGTCGCATGCGCGGATCTTCGTGGCGCGCAGCTCGACGAGGTCACGGGACAGGGTGGCCTGGGTGGTGCTCACGCCGCGCTCGGCCAGGGCCTCGCGCAGCTCGGCCTGGGAGCGGATCTGGGAGTGGCCCAGGACCTGGCGAATGAGGGCGTGCCTGGCGGCCTTCGTCGCTGGCGCCGCGGGGGCGGCTTGGGGCGACTCAGCGCTGGCCGCGGCCGGGCCCGGGGCGGTCATGCGCTCAGTCATGGTGGCCCGTGATCGCCGCGCCCTCGGGGGCGCCCGCCAGGCGCGCGGCGAGGAGGGCCGCGAGCGCGGCGGTGAAGGCATCGGCGTCCTCATCGGACAGGATGAGGGGCGGCGCGAGGCGCAGGGTGTCCGGGCGGGGGGCGTTGACGATGAACCCGGCCTGGGCGAGGTCCTCGGCGACGGCGGAGGCGGGCCCGACCGCGGGGTCGAGGGCGACACCGATGAGCAGCCCCAGTCCGCGCGTGGCGGTGACGCCGGGAACCTGGGCGAGCTCGGATGCCCAGCGCTCGCCGAGACTGCCCGTGCGCTCCAGGAGGCCCTCGGAGCGCAGGGTGGCGATGACGGCCAGGGCGGCGCTGGCAGCCACCGGGTTGCCGCCGAAGGTCGTTCCGTGCTGGCCCGGGCCGAGGAGCTCGGCGGCCTGACCGGTGGCGACCACGGCGCCGATGGGCATCCCGCCGCCCAGTCCCTTGGCCAGGGTGACGACGTCGGGGACGATGCCCGGCGCCAGGAGGTGGTGGGCCATCCAGGCGCCCGCGCGGCCCATGCCGGTCTGGACCTCGTCGATGATGAGCAGGGCGCCGGCGTCGCGGGTCATGGCGCGGGCGGCCTCGAGGTAGCCGTCGGGCAGGGGGCGCACGCCGGCCTCGCCCTGGATGGGCTCGACGATGAGGGCGGCGACGTCCGGCCCCATGGCGTCCCGCAGGGCGGTCACGTCCCCGGCGGGCACGAACTCGATGCCCCCGGGCAGGGGCTCGAAGGGCTCGCGGTAGGCGGCCTTGTGGGTCATGGCGAGCGCGCCCATGGTGCGCCCGTGGAAGGCCTGCTCCAGGGCGAGGACCCGGGGGCGGGAGGCGCCGCCGTGGCGGCGGGCGATCTTGAGGGCTCCCTCGTTGGCCTCGGTTCCGGAGTTGGCCAGGAAGACGCGGGAGGCGCCGGGCTCGGCGCCCGGGAGGGTCAGCGCGATGAGCTCCTCGGCCAGGCGGACCTGGGCGGGGGTGGTGAAGAAGTTGGAGACGTGGCCCAGCGTGGCCAGCTGGGTGCTCACGGCCTCGACGATCGCGGGGTGGGCGTGGCCGAGGCAGTTGACGGCGATGCCCGCGAGCAGGTCGAGGTACTCGGTGCCGTCGGCGTCCCAGACCCGCGCGCCACTGCCCCGCACGAGCACGCGCGAGGGCGTGCCGAAGGTGTTCATGATGGCGCCGGCGTAGCGGTCGCGCCACTGCGCGTTGCCGCCGGGGGTGGTGGTCGCGTCGGTCATAGCCGCTTCCCTCCGTCGAGTGGTGGCACGGGGCTGTCCCCCGGGTGGATGACGGTGCCCACGCCCTCGTCGGTGACGATCTCCAGGAGCATCGAGTGGGCCTGGCGCCCGTCGATGACGTGGGCCTGGCCCACTCCCCCGCGCACGGCCCTCAGGCAGGCCTCCATCTTGGGGATCATGCCGCTGGCGAGGGTGGGGAGCATCTCCTCCAGGGCGTGGGCGGAGATGAAGGGGACGAGGGAGGAGCGGTCCGGCCAGGCGGAGTAGAGCCCCTCGACGTCGGTGAGCATGACCAGGGAGCGGGCCTGCAGCGCGATGGCGATGGCGGCGGCGGCGGTGTCCGCGTTGACGTTGAGGACGGTCGCCGAGTCGGTCACCAGCGGCGCGACGGAGGAGATGACGGGGATACGGCCCTGGTCGAGCAGGTCGATGATGGGCTGGGGGCTGACCTCGACGACGTCGCCGACGAGGCCCACGTCCACACTCGTGCCGTCGACGGTGGCCGCGCGCTGACTGGCGCGCAGGAGGCCGCCGTCCTCCCCGGAGATGCCCACGGCGGCCGTGCCGTCAAGGTTGAGCAGGGAGACGAGCTCTCGCTGGACGGAGCCGGTGAGGACCATGCGGACCACGTCCATGACCTCCGGCGTGGTCACGCGCAGGCCGCCGCGGAACTCGGACTCGATGCCGAGGCGCCCGAGCATCTCGTTGATCTGGGGGCCGCCTCCGTGGACGACGACGGGGCGCACCCCGACCTGGTGGAGGAAGAGGATGTCCTGGGCGAAGGCCCGCTTGAGGCCGTCGTCGATCATGGCGTTGCCGCCGTACTTGATGACCATGGTGGCGCCCTTGTAGCTGCGCAGCCATGGCACGGCCTCGAGGAGGACCTCTGCTTTGATCTGGGGGCTGATCTGGGATATCTCGATGCTCATCGTGGTGCTCAGGTGGTGTAGTCGGCGTTGATGGTGACGTAGCCGTGGGTGAGGTCGTTGGTCCAGACGGTCGCCTGGGCCCGGCCCGCCCCCAGGTCGATGTCGATCCTCGTCTCCCTGGGGCTCATGTCGACGGTGTCGCGGGGCTCGCCCAGGCCGCCGTGGCGGAAGACGGTGACGCCGTTGATGGTCACGTCCACCTCGTCGGGGTCGAAGGGGCAGGTGGCCTCGGGGACGGTCCCGAGCTGGGACAGGACGCGCCCCCAGTTGGGGTCCTCGCCGGCGACCGCGCATTTGAGCAGGTTGGAGGCGGAGACTGTGCGGGCGGCGGCCTCGGCTGCCTCCTCGCTGACGGCGCCGGTGACGGTGATGGCGATGTCGTGGGTGGCGCCCTCGGCGTCGGCGACGAGCCTGCGGCCGAGCCCGCCCAGAACCTCCTCGACCGCGTCGGCGAGCTCGGCGTCCGTGGGGGTGATGCCAGAGGCGCCCGAGGCGAGGAGGACGACGGTGTCGTTCGTGGACATGCAGCCGTCGGAGTTGATGCGGTTGACGGTGCGCGCGGTGGCCGCGGCGAGCGCGGCCTGGGCGGCGCCGGGCTCCACGACGGCGTCCGTGGTCAGCACGCAGAGCATGGTGGCCAGGCCCGGGGCGAGCATGCCCACGCCCTTGATCATGCCGCCGACGGTCCATCCCTCGCGGACGGCCGCGTCCTCCTTGGGGGCGGTGTCCGTGGTCATGATGGCGACGGCGGCCTCGTGGCCGGCCTCGGGGGTGGCGGCCAGGGCCTGAGAGGCGGCGGTGGCGCCGGGGAGCAGGACGCCCATGTCGATGGGCTCGCCGATGACGCCGGTGGAGCACACGAGGACGTCCGCGCTCTCGCAGTCGAGGAGCCCGGCCACATGCGCGGCGGTGGTGGCGGCGTCGGCGGCGCCGCGCTCCCCGGTGCAGGCGTTGGCGGAGCCGGAGTTGAGGATGACGGCGCGCGCCGTGGGGGCGGCGGCCAGGGCCTGGCGGGACCAGGTGACGGGAGCGGCGACCACCCGGTTGGTGGTGAACACGCCAGCGGCGACTGCCAGCGGGCCGTCGTTGACGACGAGGGCGAGGTCGGGATTGCCCGAGGCCTTGAGCCCGGCCTTGACGCCGGCGGCGCGGAATCCCTGTGCGGCGGTGACGCTCACGGCGCTACTCCTTGCATGATGACACCCGTGGTCTCGGTCAGGCCCAGGGCGAGGTTGAGGGACTGGATGGCGGCGGAGGCGGTGCCCTTTCCGAGGTTGTCGATGGCGCACATCATCGTCGCCACACCGGCGGTGGTGTCGACGGCGACCTGGACGTGGGCCAGGCCCGAGCCGGCGACGGAGCCGGTGGTGGGCCACACGTCCTCGGGCAGCAAGCGGATGACGGCCTCGCCGTCGCCATTGCGGCCATAGGCCGCCTCCCAGGTCCCGCGCAGAAGGGCCTGGGGGTCGTCGGCGCCTTGCGCGGCGGAGGTCAGGGGCGCGATGACGGTGGCGAGGATCCCCCGGCTCATGGGCACGAGCACCGGGGTGAAGGACAGGCGGGTGGCCCCCGCGGGCACGCCAGCCACCTGGAGGTTCTGGATGATCTCCGGGACGTGCCGGTGCGTGCCCCCCACGGCGTAGGCCTGGGCTGAGCCGAGGGCCTCCGCGGCGGTGAGGTGGGGCTTGAGGGACTTGCCCGCGCCGGAGTAGCCGACCGCGAGGACGGCGGTGAGGGAGGAGGTGTCGATGAGGCCGGCCGCCGCGCCGGGCTGGGCGGCGAGGGTGACGGCGGTGACATTGCAGCCGGGGACGGCGATGCGCGTGGCCTCGCTCAGCGCGGCGCGCTGGGCGGAGGCGCTGGTCTCCCCGGCGTGGAGGAGCTCGGGCATGCCGTAGGTCCAGGGCTCGGCGAAATCCCCGCCGTAGTACCGCTCCCAGGCCGCTGCCGAGGTGAGGCGGTGGTCGGCCCCGCAGTCGACGAGGATCGGGGAGCGCCCCGAGGCGCTGGCCGCTTCCTCGATGGCGGTGGTGACCTGCCCGGAGGCCCCATGTGGGAGGGCGAGGACGACGATGTCGTGCTCGGCCAGGCGCTCGGCCCGCGTGGGCTCCACCTCCCGCCCCGCCAGCTCGGGCAGGTGGGGGTGGTGCTGGCCGAGGAGCGTGCCCGCTGAGGAGCTGGCTGTCACGGCCCCGATCTCGATCTCAGGATGCGCGGCGAGGAGCCTGAGGACTTCACCGCCTGCGTATCCGGTCGCCCCTGCGACCGCTGCTGTCCACGTCATACGTGAACCATACATGCGATTGCATAGAAATGCACACAGCGCTCTCCCCGGGTCTCGCGGGGCAGGACCGCCAGCGGGACCGGCAGTGGGGCTGGCTCAGCCCTGGTCGCGCAGGGCGGAGGCGATGGAGTCCGCGAAGGCGCGCACGGCTTCCCAGTCGCGGAAGTCGCCCTCGGAGGCGCCCCCCATCCGGGCGATGGTGCGCTCGCGGAGGTTGAGCTGGGTGGGGTCGAAGCGCCCGGAGAAGGTCACGTGCTCGCGCGCGTTGAGGGACAGGAGCACCGGGCCGATGCGGTGCGGGTCGCTCACCTCCCCCTTGTCCAGCCCGGACAGGCCCACGGAGAAGGCCCACACGGGGTGGGTGGCCAACTCGTCGCGGAAGCGGCGCGTGAAGTCGGTGGCCTGCTCGGTCCAGCGCGTCATGTAGATCGCGCTGCCCAGGACGAAGGCATCGTAGCCCTCGACACTGGTGACCTCCTCCGGGCGCGCCTCATCGACGTCGAGGCCCGCCTCGCGCAGGAGCTGGGCGATGACACCGGCGATCGAGTCGGTGGCGCCGTGACGGGAGGAGGATGTCAGGAGGATCGTCATGACGGAAAGTCAACCATGAAGCGGGGGCCTCGCGCTGGGACTCCGGGCCGTGAATTCGCGAGCGCTCAGGCGCGCAGCTCGGCTCCGAGAGCCTTGGCGGCGCGCTTGACGATCCGCTTGCGGATGCCGGCGGTGTCCTCGGCCGTCAGTGTGCGGTCGGCGGCGCGCAGGCGCAGGGAGAAGGCGAGCGACTTGCGGCCCTCGCCGAGCTGCTCGCCGCGGAAGACGTCGAAGAGGCGGACCTCCTCGGCCAGGTCCTTCGCGGTGGCGCGGATGAGGGCCTCGACCTGGGCGGCGGTGACGGACTCGTCGACGACGAGCGCGATGTCCTCCTTGGCGGCGGGGAAGGTCGAGACGGCGCCCACCTGGAGCACGCCGCGCTCCTGGGCGGCGTCGAGGAGGGCATCGAGGTCGATCTCCACGGCGCAGGAGCGCTCGGGCAGGCCCAGCGCGCGCGCCACGCGGGGGTGGAGCTCTCCGGCATGGGCGACGACGGCGCCGGGGGTGATCTCCTTGCCGGCACGGGTTCCGGGCAGGCGCAGCTCGGCGACGCGCCCGGGGTGCCAGGGGGCGATGGAGGCGGCGGGCGCGCTGGCCTCCACGCCGGCGCCCACGGCGCGGGCGACGGTGCGGACGACCTCGATGGCGTCGGCCCAGTCCCAGGAGTGGGCGGCGCTGAGCACGCCGGCGCGCTCACGGTCGCCGGCCAGGACGGCCCCGATGTGGACCGGCTGGGCGGGGATGCCGGCCTCGAGGGCGGCGAGCTCGGAGTCGGTGGGGCGGCGGTCGACGCCGATGATCGGCGCGGGCACGGTCCCCGCGGGGCGGGTGACGGCGCCGATCTCGAAGACGGCGACGTCGGGCAGGCCGCGGGAGATGTTGCGGCGGGCGGTGTCGACGAGGGTGTCGAGGATGGAGGTGCGCAGGGCCGGCGCGTCCTCGGCCAGGGGGTTGGCCAGACGGGCGGCCTGGCGCCTGGGGTCGTCGTCGGGGATCTCGAGGCGGTCGTGGGCGTCGCCGATGAAGGGGTAGGACAGCACCTGGGTGAGGCCGGCGTGCGCCAGGGCGGCGACGGCGTCGCGCCGTGCCTTCTGGCGGGGGGTGAGGCCCAGCCCGGCGGGGGCGGTGGGCACGATCGTGGGGATCGCGTCGTAGCCGTCGAGGCGGGCGACCTCCTCGGCGAAGTGGGCGGCGCCCACGAGGTCGGGGCGCCAGGTGGGCGGGGTGACGGCGAGGAGCTCGCGGCCGGCCTCATCCGTCCCGGCGGGGGCGACGGCGCAGCCGATCATCTCGAGCAGCTCGGTCACGCGAGCGGTGCCGTAGGGCACGCCCGTGAGGCGCTCGGCGGCATCGGCCCGGATGACGATGGGCTCGGGAGCGTGGGTGCGGTCGACGTCGGTGGCCACGGGCTCGGCGGTGCCGCCTCCGTACTCGACGAGCAGGTCGACGGCCCTCTGCGCGGCGACGGCGGCCAGGGCGGTGTCCACGCCGCGCTCGTTGCGCTTGGCGGACTCGCTGGGCAGCTTGTGGCGGCGGGAGGAGCGGGCGATGGACACGGCGTCGAAGTGGGCGGCCTCGATGAGGACGTTGCGGGTCGAGGCGTCGATCTCGGTGTCGGCGCCGCCGAAGACACCGGCCAGGACGAGGGGGCGCGCTCCCTGGCCACCGGCGGAGTCGGAGATGACGAGGTCCTCGGGGTCGAGGTCGCGGGTGACCTCATCGAGGAAGGTGAGGGACTCCCCCGCCCTGGCGCGGCGCACGACGATCGGGGCGACGAGCTTGTCGGCGTCGAAGGCGTGGAGGGGCTGGCCCAGGTCGAGCATGACGTAGTTGGTGACGTCGACGGCCAGGCTGATGGGTCTCATCCCGGCGGCGGTGAGGCGGTCGGCCATCCACTTCGGGGACGGCGCGGTCGGGTCGATGCCGGCCACGAGGCGCGCCACGTAGCGGTCGCATCCGGGGCGGCCGTGGATGGGAGTGGGGTCCTCGGCGATGATGACGGGGAAGCCCTCGCCAGCGCTCGTGGAGGCGTCGGCCACGCCCGCCGGGTACAGGCCGGGATTGGCGCCGTCAGCGGGGTCGGTGAAGCGGGCGCCAGTCGAGTGCGAGTACTCGCGGGCGACCCCGCGCATGGAGAAGCAGTAGCCGCGGTCCGGGGTGATGTTGATCTCCAGGACCTCCTCCCCCAGGCCGAGCAGGGGCAGGGCGTCGGTCCCGGGGGCGGGGAGCTCCTCGCCGTCGTGACCGGCCTGGGCGAGCCACTGGTCCAGGACGATGATGCCGTCGTGGTCCTCGCCGATGCCGAGCTCGCGGGCCGAGCAGATCATGCCGTCGGAAAGGTGGCCGTAGGTCTTGCGGGCGGCGATGGCGAAGTCGCCGGGCAGGACGGCGCCGGGCAGGGAGACGACGACGCTGTCCCCGGCCTCGAAGTTGTGGGCGCCGCAGACGATGCCGCGGCTGGGCAGGTCGGAGGGCTCCTTGCCGGTCCCGGGGGCGTTGTTGTGCTCGGGGCCCACGTCGACGCGGCAGTAGTTGATGACCTTGCCGTTGGACTGCTCCTTGGCCTCGCGGGTGAGGACCTTGCCGACGACGAGCGGGCCGGTGATGGCGGGCGGGACGATCCGCTCCTCCTCCAGACCGACGCGCACGAGGTCGGAGGCGAGCTGCTCAGCGGTGGTGGAGGTGGGGACGTCGACGTGCTCGCGCAGCCACTCCAGGGGGACGTACGGCATGTCAGTGACCCTTTCCGGTGGTTCCGAACTGCTGGGAGAAGCGGATGTCCCCCTCGACGATGTCATGCATGTCGGCGATGCCGTGGCGCAGCATGAGGGTGCGCTCCAGGCCCATGCCGAAGGCGAAGCCCGTGTAGACCTCGGGGTCGATCCCGCAGGCGGTGAGCACATTGGGGTTGACCATGCCGCAGCCGCCCCATTCGATCCAGCCGGGGCCGCCCTTCTTCTGCGGGAACCACAGGTCCATCTCGGCGCTGGGCTCGGTGAAGGGGAAGAAGGAGGGACGCAGGCGGGTGCGGGCCTCGGGGCCGAACATGGCGCGGGCGAAGTGGTCGAGGGTGCCCTTGAGGTGGGCCATGGTCAGGCCCTTGTCCACGGCGATGCCCTCGACCTGGTGGAAGACGGGGGTGTGGGTGGCGTCGAGCTCGTCGGAGCGGAAGACCTTGCCGGGGCAGGCCACGTAGATGGGGGGCTCGGAGGCGAGCATGACGTGGGCCTGCACGGGCGAGGTGTGGGTGCGCATGACGAGGTTCGCGGGCTCGCCGGGCGCGGCACCGACTGAGGCGCCGTCGATGTAGAAGGTGTCCTGCATCTGGCGGGCCGGGTGGTCGGCGTCGAAGTTGAGGGCGTCGAAGTCGAACCACTCGTGCTCGACCTCCGGGCCCTCGGCAATGGCCCAGCCCATGGCGGCGAAGAAGTCGGAGACCTCGTCCATGAGGACGTCCAGGGGGTGGCGGGCCCCGGCGGCGACGCGGTCGGTGGGGACGGTGACGTCGACGGTCTCGGTGGCGAGCATGTCCGCCTCGGCGGCGGCCTCGAGCTGGGCGGTCCGCTCGGCGAGGGCAGCGTTCAGGCGGCCCCGGGCGGCGCCGAGCAGCTTGCCCGCGGTGGGCTTATCCTCCTTGGGAAGGGCGCCGATGCCGCGGTTCGCGGCCACGAGCGCGGAGGAGTCCCCGGTGTAGGCCAGTCTCGCCTCCTTGAGGGCGGGCAGGGAGTCCGCGGCGGCGATGGCCGCCAGGCCCTGCTCGACGACGGCGTTGATGCCGTCGGCGTCGAGGGGGGACAGTGCGCCGGTCGCGGCGGCTGCTTCGGTCATGTGCGGGCGCCTTCCTGAAAAAGGTCCAGTTGCGGTGCGGCTCCGCCGGGACGTCCGGGATCGCGCGGGAGCGCGCCCGACGGTGTGGCCGCTGGTGCTGGGCCCAGGGTAGTGCCCCGGCCCGACAGGGACGAATCCGTTCTCAGCCCGGGCGCCCGACCGGGCGCGATGGGCCCCGCCATCCTCCGTGATCGGAAACGCTATGGCCGGTAGGCTCTCGCACATGCTCATGCCTATCGCTGGGGCAGTCCCGCATGCCCCCTTCGGACCCGAGCCCCTCGACGAGGACCTGCGGATACTCGCCATCCCCGCGCCGGCGGGAGAGCTCACCGCGACCCTCGCCCAGGTCTCCCCCGCCGACGGCGGCCCCGAGCCCGTGCGCGTGCTGTTCATCCCCGGCTTCACCGGCTCCAAGGAGGACTTCTCCTCGTTCCTGCCGATGGTCCAGGACGCCGGCTACACCGCGCTGGCGTACTCCCAGCGGGGGCAGGCGGATTCGGCGGCCCCCAAGCGCACCCGCGAGTACCGCATCGAGAACTACGTGGAGGACGCGCTCGCCGTCGCCCGCGCCTATGGGGCGGAGGATGTGCCGGTCCACCTCGTGGGGCACAGCTTCGGAGGCATCATCGCCCGGGCGACGGCGATCGCCGACCCGACCCCGTTCCGCACCCTCACGATCTTCTCCTCGGGCCCCAAGCCCGGCCCGCGCATGTGGCTGATGAACGGGATGCGCCTGCTCTACGGGCCCTTGGGCGCCAGGATCGCGCACCGACTCATCCACCCCAAGATGCCCAAGGAGCCCCAGGGGAACTCGCATCTGGAGGTCCTGCGCCTGCGCGCCCTGGCGACCCCCATGGCGGGCCTGAGGGGGATCGCGAAGATCGTCTCCCGCTTCCCCGACATGACCGAGCAGTTGCGCGCCACGGGCCTGCCGCTCAACGTCGTCGTCGGAGCGAATGACACGATGTGGCCGGTCCAGTGGTACGAGCCCTGGGCCAGGCGGCTCGGCGCCTCCTTCACACTCATCCCCGACGCCGCCCACTCCGCCCAGTTGGAGAATCCCTCCGCGCTGCTGGAGGCGCTCACGGCCTTCTGGGCCGCCAACGACGAGGCCGGATCCCAGCAGGGTGACACGGCGGGAGCGTGAGCCCGTAGGCTCGTGATCGGGCTCCATGTCAATGACTTGACGGTGACGCTGCGTCACCTGTTGAGATGGCGCCATGCGAATCAAGGAGGTCGCGGAAGCGGCGGGCACCACCCCGCGGGCGATCCGCCACTACCACCATCTCGGGCTCCTGCCCGTCCCGCCCACGGTCAGGGGCAGGCGCGAGTACGGCGTCGAGCACCTGGCCCGGGTTATGCGCATCCGCTGGCTCGCCGACGGCGGCCTTGGGCTTGGGAGGATCGCCGAGCTCATCGAGGCCGATGCCTCCGGCGATGACCGCGAGCGCGTGCTGGCCGATCTGCGGGCGACGCGCGCGGGCATCCTCGCCGAGCAGCGTGGCCTGCGCCAGAAGGCAGCGCGCGTCGAGCGGCTCATCGCTCAGGTGGAGACCGGCGGCCCCCTCTCCCCCATGCCGACCACGCTGGAGCGGTTCTACGACGCCGTCCAGGAGCGCGTCACCGCCGCCGGAGGCCAGAGCGCCGCGCTCGTGGCCGAGCGGCAACTGGTGCAGGTCATGGGCGCGGCTGGGCTCATCCCCGCATCGGCGGAGGCCTTCGTCGCGGCGCTGGACGAGGCCGATCTTGATCTGGCGGCTCAGCAGGTCGCCGATTTCTCCGCCCTTGGCTCCCTGCCTGACGCCGAGCGCGCCAGCGCGGCCACCGAGCTCGCGGAGCGCACGTGGTCCCTCCTCTGCCGGCATCGGGATGAGGTTCTCGGCGTCGCAGCCGACCTTCCCACGGGCAGGACGGGGCGGGCCCTGTGGGCGCTGCTGTCCCGGCTCGCCCAGCAGTCCTACTCGGATCCCGCCCAACGGGTGTTCACATCCCACCTCGTCCGGCTCATTCACTCCGATCCACAGATCGCGGCCCTCATCCGCCGCTCGACCGGCGAGGAGATGATCTCGCTATGACCAGCCCCGACTCCCCTGTCATCGAGGCCCATGGGCTCGTCAAGCGCTTCGGGCGAACACTGGCGCTTGATGGCCTCGACCTGGAGGTGGGCGAGGGTCAGATCCACGGGTTCCTCGGCCCGAACGGCGCGGGCAAGTCGACGACGATCCGTGTCCTTCTGGGCCTGTACCGGTCCGAGCGCGGCCAGGCGCGCGTCCTGGGACGGGATCCGTGGCGGGAGGCTCCCGCGATCAACCAGCAGGTCTCCTATGTGGCGGGCGACGTCGCCCTGTGGCCCTCGCTCACCGGCGGGCAGGTGCTCGACGCGCTGGCGGCGCTGCGGGGCCGGCGCGATCGGGCCAGGGAGGCCGAGCTCATCGAGCGCTTCGACCTCGATCCCTCCAAGAGGGTGCGCGCCTATTCGAAGGGCAATCGGCAGAAGGTGGCGCTCGTGGCCGCCCTGGCCGCGCCCACGCGCCTGCTCATCCTCGATGAGCCCACCACGGGCCTGGACCCGCTCATGGAGCAGGTCTTCGCCGAGGAGATCACCCGGGCCGCCTCCGAGGGGCGCACTGTGCTGCTCTCCAGCCACATCCTCGCCGAGGTCCAACGACTGTGCGGCGCGGTGACGATCGTGAAGGCCGGGCGGGTCGTCGAGCAGGGCGATCTAGCGGCGCTCCGGCGCTTGGCCCTGACCCATGTCGAGGTCGTCGGCGAGAACGGGGCCCTCGCCGAGATCCGTGATGCGCTCACCCGTGAGGGCGCGGACTGCGTCATCACCGGGAGCCGCCTCATCGCGCAGGTGGGCAGGGATCGGCTCCCGAGCGCGCTCACGGCGGTGGGCTCCCACGGCGTCGACGACGTCGTGTGCCAGCCGGCCAGCCTGGAGGACCTGTTCCTGCGCCACTACCAGGACGCGGGAGGAGACCAGTGATGCGCGGGGAGAAGCGCGCGCGGCGGGGCGCGTTGCAGGGCCTCGCCCCTGCCCTGGCGCTGCTGGCGCGCAGGTACTGGTGGCGGGGAGCGGCGTGGGCTGTGCCCCTGTGGGGGCTCGTCGCGGCGACCGCCCCCTCCTACCGGGACACCTACCCGTCGATCGCCTCACGGTCCTCACTCATCGAGGCCATGCGCGCCACCCCTGGCACGCGCCTGCTCTACGGGATCCTGCCGAGACCAGGGCGCCTGGGCCAGCTCCTGGCGTGGGAGACGGGCACCTACCTCCTCGTGTGCACGGCGCTCATGGCGATCCTGCTGACCTGCCAGATGATGCGCGGCGATGAGGAGCGCGGGCTGGCGGAACTGGCCCGGGCGACCGGCTGCGGGGGCGCCGTGCCCTTCCTCGCCCCCTGGATGGCGGTGTGGGGGGCCGTGGCGCTCCTGGGCGGCGGTGTCGGCGCGATCCTCATGGCGGAGGCGGGGAGCATCGATGAGCTGACGGCGCGCGGCGGATGGGCGATGGCTGCCTGCGCCATCGGGGTGGGATGGGCCTTCTCCGCGGGCGCGGCCCTGGCATGCCAGGCGGCGCGCGGTCATCGGCAGGCGAGGTCCCTGTCCCTGGCGTGGCTGGGCGGCTGCTTCGGGCTCAGGGTCGCCGCCGACGAGTGGGGCTGGGCGTGGCTGCGCTGGGTGACGCCCCTGGGATGGCGGGATCTGGTGCAGCCGTACACGCAGGACGATGGCACCGTCGTCGCCTTCCTGCTCATCATGTGCCTGGCCCTCATGATGGCGGCGGTTGGTCTCCACGCGCGCCGGGAGCACCTGGGCGGGTTCCTCCCCTCGACTGAGTCCACCGAGCGCCGGTGGGCGCCTCGTGGCCCGCTCGCCCTCGCCTGGCGCCTGGGGCGCCGCGGCCTCGGCGGCTGGGCGGTGGCGGTGGCCTGCGCGTCAGCGCTGTTCGGCTCGATGGCGGGAGGGATCACGGACCTGCTCAGGCCCGGCTCGCCCACCGCCGCGCTGGTGGACCGGATGAGCACGGGCTCCCCCGTCGAGCAGTTCCTCGGGCTGCTCACGGTGATCGTCGTCCTCCTGGTGTCCGTGGGGTCGATCCATGAGGCCTTGAGGCTGCCGGGCAGCGAGCACGCGGGGATCCTCGAGCTCGAGGCGTCGGTGGGAGCGGGGCGCTCGCGACTCTTCCTCGTTCAGGCCGCGGTCGCGGCCGGCCATGCGGCGATCCTTCTCCTCGTCTCGGCGGGGGTCCTCGCGGCCGTGGTGTCCACGCGGATCACCGAGGAGCGCGCGGTGGGCCGGGCGCTCTGGTTCACGCTGTCCCAGGGGCCGGGGGTGCTCGCGGGAATCGGTATCGCCATGGCGCTGGCGGGGCTGTCGGCGAGGCTGGCCCCGTGGGTGTGGGCGGTGGTCGCGTGGAGCGGCTTCGCCCAGTTCTTCGGCGGGCTCGTGGATCTGCCGGGCTGGGCGCGGGACCTGAGCATCCTCGGTCACCATCTCGACGTCGTCGGGGACGTGGAGTGGGAGCCGCTGGCGATCCAGGCGGCTCTTGCCACGGGCGGGATGCTCGTCGGGCTGCTCGCCGTGCGCCGTCGGGACCTGTGAACCGGGCTGGCCGCCTCAGCGGCTGCGGGCCTCGATGCGGCGGGCGGCGGCGGACAGCGCCCAGTTGATGACCACGTAGATGAGGGCGACGATGACGTAGGCGGGCAGGTAGACGTCGAAGCCCGCGGCGTTGGTGAGCACCTTGGTGGCGTACATGAGCTCCCCGTAGGCGACGACGTAGCCGAGCGAGGTGTCCTTGAGGATCGTCACCATCTGGGTGATGAGGGTGGGCAGCATGAGCCGCAGGGCCTGGGGGGCGAGGATGAGGCGCATCGTCTGGCCCGCGCTGAGCCCCAGGGCGGCCGCCGCCTCGGACTGCCCGGCGTCCAGGGAGCGCACGCCGGAGCGGAAGACCTCGGCCGTCGTCGCCGACGTGCACATGATGATGGGGACCACGAGCATCCACATCGACGGCAGGGTGAGGCCCCAGTTGGGCACGGCCAGGAGGAAGAAGTAGACGAGCAGGAGCATGGGGATGGCGCGCATGGCGTCGATCCACAGTCCGACGGCGCCGCGAAGGGGCGCGGATCGGGCCATCCGCGCCCATCCCAGCGCGATGCCGATGGGGAAGGACAGGACGGCGGCGATGCCGGCGGCCCGGAGGGTGTCGAGGACGGCCGTGCCGAGGTAGTCCACGATCGACTGGCCCAGGAAGTAGCGCCATTTGGCGTAGTCGAGCTGGCCACTGGTGGACAGCTGGTGGAGCCCCATGGCGACGGCGGCGATGACGAGCGCGGTCACCGCCAGTGAGGCGATCATGATCCGGGCGCGGCCCCTCGGGCCGGGGGCGTCGAAGAGGAGGGGGGTCTCGCCCGCGGCGCGCCCCCTCCGGGTTGAGGGGGCCTTGCCCGGGGCGCTGGCGGTGATGGCCGTGGGCGCGCTCATGCGGCCACTCCCCTCGTGGCCTCGAGCCGGCGCTCCAGGGCGTGCCCGAGGCGCGTGGCCGCGAAGGCCAGGGCGAGGTAGATGAGCCCGGACAGGAGGAAGCACAGGACGGCCTCGGCGTACTGGAGATTGAGCTGCTGGGTGACGCTGGTCAGCTCCCTCACGCCGATGGCCGCCGTGAGGGAGGACCCGATGAGGCAGGAGATGAAGATATTGACCAGGGGCTGGATGACTCTGGCGAGCGCCTGGGGCAGGACCACCTGGCCGATGATCGTCCCGAAGCGCATTCCCAGGGCGCGGGCCGCCTCGATCTGACCGCGCGGGACGGAGTTGATGCCGCTGCGCACGGCCTCGCAGACGAAGCCCGATCCGGAGAAGACGATGGCGAGCACCGCCGCCCAGAACAGGCTGATGGGCACGCCCGCGCGCGGCGCCGCGAAGGCGGCGAGGATCATAAGGCACAGGGTGGGGATGTTGCAGGCCACCGTCACCCAGGCGGCGCCGAGGGCGCGCAGTGGCGGGATCGGGCCGACCCGGAAGACGGCCATGATCGTGCCGACGACGAGCGCCCCCGCGTAGGCGAGGAGGGCGAGGATGAGGGTGGTCCTCAGTCCCTCGCCGATCATGCCGAGGTTGTCGAGGATGACGTGCATGGCGGTTCTCCTTTCCCTGCCCCGCTGCTGCCGCGCGCGGGGGCGCCGGTGTGGCGGTGCCCGCCTGGGGCGGTGGCTGGCTGCGCCGTCGACGTGTCAGGCGGCGGGCGCGGAGGCCTGCGCGCCGGGGACCGAGCCGATCGCCGGGGGCTGGGGGACGTCGCCGCCGATGATGGAGCCGATGGTCTCCTGCCAGATCCTGGCCCAGGTGCCGTCGGACTCGATCGCGGCGAGGAAGCCGTTGACGAAGACCGCCGCGTCGGAGTCCTTGGGCAGGCCGAGGCCGTAGGGGTCCTCGGTGAAGGGGGTGCCGACGATCGTGATGTCTGTGTTGTTCTCGGCGGCGGCGAGCAGGAGCGACTCGTCGACGACGTAGGCGTCGACCTGCTTGGTCTGCAGGGCGGACAGGCAGGCGGAGTTGTCGTCGAAGGGGGTCGGCTTGGCGTCCGGGCAGGCCTTGGCGAGGGCCGCCTGGGAGGAGGAGCCGGACTGGACGGCGACGGTCTTGCCGGCCAGATCGGTGACGGAGGCGATGTCCGTGCGGTCCTTGAGGACGGCCACGGACTGGCCGGAGGAGTAGTAGGGGCCGGCGAAGGCGATCTTCTGGGCGCGCTCCTCGGTGATCGTGTAGGTGGCGATGACGACGTCGACCGTGCTGTTGGTCAGCAGCGTCTCACGGGTGTCGGAGGTGGCCTGGGTGATCTCCACCAGGGAGGCGGCGTCGTCGCCCCCGATGATGTAGCGGGCGAGCGCCTGGCCGATGGCGGCGTCGAATCCGGTGACCTTGTGGGTGGTGGGGTCCTCGATGGAGAAGACCTGGGCGGTCTTGGAGCCGCCGATCCGGAGCTTCCCCGCCTTCTTGATGGCGGAGGCCCAGGTGGAGGCGGCGACGGCGTCCTCGGCGGCGAGGGGGCCGGAGTTGATGAGCGCGGTGTAGGCGGCGTCGGCGGTGGAGGAGGCCACGGCCTTGCCGTCGGCGCCGGTGTCGGAGCAGGCCGCGAGGGCCAGGGCGACGCCGAGTCCGCCCGCGGAGGTGAGCAGGGCGCGGCGCGAGAGCGCGGGGGCGGATCCGGAGGGGGCGGCGTGGGTCATGGGAGAGCCTTTCGTCGGTGGCTGGTCAGCGGTGCGGAGGCGGTCGGGCCGGGCGGGAGGGGCAGTCAGTGGGACAGGATCGTGGCGAGGAAGTCGCGGGCGCGGTCGGTGCGCGGGGAGGTGAAGAACTCCTCCGGGCTGGCCTGCTCGACGATGCGCCCGGAGTCCATGAAGACGACGCGGTCCGCCACGGAGCGGGCGAAGCCCATCTCGTGGGTGACGACGAGCATCGTCATTCCGGAGGTGGCCAGATCGCGGATGACGTCGAGGACCTCGGTGATCATCTCGGGGTCGAGGGCGGAGGTGGGCTCGTCGAAGAGCATGGCGAGGGGATCCATGGCCAGGGCTCGGGCGATGGCGACGCGCTGGGCCTGCCCGCCGGAGAGCTGGGAGGGGCGCTTGGCGGCCTGGTCGGCCAGGCCCACGCGGGCCAGGAGCTCGCGGGCGCGGGCCTCGGCGTCGGCTCGGCTCATCCGGCGCACCTTGATGGGGGCGAGCGTGATGTTGTCCAGGACGGTGCGGTGCCCGAAGAGGTTGAAGGACTGGAAGACCATGCCGACCTCGGCGCGCAGGCGGGCCAGATCCTTGCCCTCCTCGGGGAGGAGCTCGCCGTTGATCTCGATGGTGCCCTCGTCGATGGTCTCGAGGCGGTTGATGGTGCGGCACAGGGTGGACTTGCCCGAGCCGGAGGCCCCGACGACGGCGACGACCTCACCACGGCGGATGTCGAGGGAGACGTTG
Source organism: Actinomyces timonensis DSM 23838 (assembly GCF_000295095.1). GTDB lineage: Bacteria > Actinomycetota > Actinomycetes > Actinomycetales > Actinomycetaceae > Actinomyces > Actinomyces timonensis. The sequence goes on from NZ_JH806632.1 coordinate 26,740, forward strand.
TCGAGGGCGGTGAAGTCGCCGAAGCGCTTGGTGATGCCGCTGATGCGGATGAGGGGGCTGCCGGAGGCGGCGTCTCCGGGGGCGCCGGAGACGCTGGAGGGCTCGGCGCCGGTGTCCGTGGGTGCTGTCACGCTGACCTCGTTCTCGGGGCGGTGCGGAGGCTGCGGGCGGTGCGCCCGCGAGCAGGACAAACGCAACCCTCCCCCGGAACATTCCCGCGATTGCCCCGCGTCCAAGGAGCGGGACAGACCAGGACGGCGCGGCGGTCGCCGTCGAGCGCTGCGAGGAGGGGAGGCGGCTAGGACCGCTGCGCGCGGGCGGAGGCGTAGAGGCAGAGGGCCGCGGCGGAGGCGACGTTGAGGGACTCGGCCCGCCCGAGGATCGGGATGGCGACGACGGCGTCGGCGCGGCTCAGCGCCTCGGGGGCGAGCCCGTGGGCCTCGTTGCCGAGCAGCCAGGCACTCGGGGCGGACAGCAGCCCACCGGAACCCGCTGGCCCCTCGGCCTCGAAGAGGTCGGTGTCCCCGCGCCCGTCGGCGGCCAGGATCGTCAGGCCCGCCGCCCGCGCGGCCTCCACTGTCTCCTCCAGGCCCACGCCGGTGATGACCGGAAGGTGGAAGAGGCTCCCCGCTGTCGAGCGCACCACCTTGGGGGCCGTGGCCTCGACGCTCCCGCACAGGAGGATGACGGCGTCGGCGCCGGCGGCGTCGGCGGCGCGGATGATCGTGCCCGCATTGCCCGGGTCCTGGGCCTCAGTGAGCACTGCGACGAGCCGCGCGCCCTCCAGCGCGGCAGCCAGGGCCTGGGGCCCGCTGCTCTCCCCCATCGCGACGACGGCGAGCACGCCCTGGGCGTCGGCGGACATCGCGGCCATGACCTCCGGGGTCACGAGGTGCCGGTAGAGGCCAGAGGCCTTGGCCTCGGCCCAGATCTCCGGGTGGCGGCTGGCGGCGGCCTCGGTCATGTACACGTCGAGGACGTGCTCGGCGGCGTGCCGCACGGCCTCGCGCACCCCTTGGGGGCCCTCGACGAGGAAGCGCCCGTGCTTGAAGCGGGCCTGCCTGCGCGCGAGCCCGGCCACGCGCGCGACCCTCGTGGCTGCTGGGTTGGCGAGGATCTGAGGGGCGTCATGGTGGCTCGCAGGGGTCATGCCCACCAGCCTACGGGAGGGCGGTTCCAGCCCCTGTAGCGGACGACGGCGCCGCCGCCCTCGCTGGGAGGGTGGCGGCGCCGTCGGCGGGATCGCGGGGAGTCAGGCCTTGGGGGCGTTGACGTCCTTGGGGAGCGCCTTGCGGGCGGTCTCGACGAGCGCCTTGAACGCGGCGGGCTCGTTGACGGCCAGCTCGGCGAGCATGCGGCGGTCGACCTCGACACCGGCCAGGCCGAGGCCCTGGATGAACCGGTTGTAGGTCATGCCCTCGGCGCGGGCGCCGGCGTTGATGCGCTGGATCCACAGGCGGCGGAAGTCGCCCTTGCGCGCGCGGCGGTCACGGAAGGCGTAGACGCCGGAGTGCGTGACCTGCTCCTTGGCCTTGCGGTAGAGGCGGGAGCGCTGGCCGCGGTAGCCCGAGGCCTTCTCGAGAACAGAACGACGCTTCTTGTGGGCGTTGACAGCCCTCTTCACACGTGCCATGTGATGTCTCCTTCAGACGTTGGGCCGGTCAGCGACCGAGCAGCTTCTTGACCTGGCGAAGGTCGGAGGGGGCGACCGGCTGGTCCATGGACAGCTTGCGCTTGCGGCGCGAGGACTTGACCTCGAGCAGGTGGCGCTTGTTGGCCTGCTCACGCATGAGCTTGCCGCTGCCGGTGACCCGGAAGCGCTTCTTGGCACCGGAGTGCGTCTTGTTCTTCGGCATTGTCGGTTTCCTCTTGTCGGCCCGGTGGCCGGTTGGCCCCGGGCTGCGGACCCCACCGGCTGTGGCCGGGGGGTGGGTCAGGGTGAGGCCTCAGGCCTCGGTGGGCTTCGCCGGGGCCTTGGGCTTGGCTGCCTTCGGCTTGGCGGGCGCCTTGGGCTTCGCCGGGGCGGCCGGCTTGGCGCCAGTGGCCTTGGCGGGAGCGGCGGGCTTGGCGGCCGGCTTGGGCGCGGCCTTGGCCTCGGCCGCCTTGGCGGCGGGCTTCGCGGCCGGAGCGGCGGCCGGCTTCGCGGCGGGAGCCGCCTTGGGGGCCGAGGCTGCCTGGGCCGCGGTCTGGGCGGCCTTCGCGGCGTGCTTCTCGGCGCGCCGGGAGGCGCGGGCCTCCTCGCGACGGCGCCGCTGGTCCGACTTGACCTCCGCCTTCTTGCGGGTGGGGGCCAGCACCATGACCATCTGGCGGCCGTCCTGGCGCGGGTGGGACTCGATGGTGGCGAGCTCGCCGACCTCCTCGGCGACCTTCGCCAGCAGGCGCACACCGAGCTCGGGGCGGGACTGCTCACGGCCGCGGAAGCGGACGATGCACTTGACCTTATCCCCGCCCTCGAGGAATCGGCGCACGTGCCCCATCTTGGTGGCGTAGTCGTGCTCGTCGATCTTGGGGCGGAACTGGATCTCCTTGAGCTGCGTGTTCGCCTGGTTGCGCCGGGCGTCGCGCGCCTTCATGGCCGACTCGTACTTGAACTTGCCGTAGTCCATGAGCTTGCACACCGGGGGGCGCGCATCAGGGGCGACCTCGACGAGGTCGAGACCGGCCTCCTCGGCCAGTCGAAGGGCGTCCTCCACGCGGACAACGCCGACCTGCTCGCCGCTGGGGCCGACCAGGCGTACCTCGGGGACGCGGATCCGTTCGTTGATACGGGGCTCGCTGATGGCTGTTCCTCACTCCTTGTTCGGATTCCGTGGCAACGGGAAAGGCCCCCGCTGCGCATCGCAGGCGGAGGCCACATATGCTCGTTCGAGCACGCCGACGCCCAGGACGTGTGTCCAGGCGCCGACGCCGAGGGCGTGCCCTCGGCATGAACCCGGCCCCTTGGCGGGACCCAGGTGGGATTGCTCCGCTTGCGCGCCGGGGACGAGCCCCGGCCGGTCAATCGCTGAGGCTACCAGAGCGCGCGCCGCCATCCCAGGCCGCGAGGAGCATGAGCCCGCGGGATTCGCGTGGTCCTGCTCACGCGCCCCCTTTCTCCTCCTCCATCCCCCAGGCCACCACCACGCCGGTGAGGACCACCTGCAGCGCGAGGAGGATGAGCGCTGCCGGCGCTCCCACGAGGACGAGGATCATCGGCAGGCTGCCGATGAGCGCGGCGTCGGGGCCTGAGATGAGCATCTCGACGGCGCCCGGCGGCAGCGAGCCCACGGGTGAGGTGACCAGGCCGGCGGAGAAGTTGGGGGTGCGGCGGTAGCCCGACCTCAGCGCGGCTCCCGCCCATGCGAGCCCCGCCAAGAGCACGAGCACAGCTGCGGCGCCTGCAGAGCCCGAGGCCTCGATGACACTGCCGCCCGGCAGGACGCGCCTGACCGTCCTGGTCATGGCGCCCCATTGGGGCGCGGTGGCGGCGGCGGTCCACACCACCATGCCCGCTGCAGGAACCAGGAGGTGGCCCATGCGGACGACGGCGGGGCGCGCGGGCCACGAGGCGTCGAGACCGCCGTCGAACCATGCGCGACGGGCCGGCTCGGCCACAGCGAGAGTGGCGATCCACCCGCCGATCGCGTAGGCGGCCGCGCAGGCGATCCTCCCCGCACCGGGGACGAACTGGGGCACGAGCGCGAGGAGCAGTCCCGCGACCACCTGAATGAGGCGGTGTGGCTCACGGCCGAGGAGGATCGCGTCACCCTGGGCGATGGCCAGGGGCACTCGCGCCCAGCGCGGCAGGCGCGCGCCAAGACGGGCCACCGGCATGGATGCGCGACGGGTGGGCCGCCGCGGCGGAGCGGCGAGCACCCGGCCCAGGGCTCGCGTGTCCAGGGACAGCAGGGAGACATGCGCGCCGAGGGAACGGGCGACGGCGTCGAGGATGCGGGCGTCCTCGATCAAGGGCATGGTCCGGGACAAGCGCGTCCAGGAGGCGAGGAGGAGCGCCCAGCAGACGACGCCCAGGGCGGTCGCCACGCCGGCGGGCACGGCCCCGGGCAGTGGTGGCGCGAGTGCGGAGGCGAGAACGGCCAGACCAGCGGCAGCGAGGAGCCCGCCGCGCAGGAGCGCCGTGGAGTGACCGGAGATCTGGAGATGGATGAGGACGGCGATGAGGATCGCGCCGGCCCCCGATCCGAGGAGCACAGCGCCTGTGAGCAGGGCGGCGTCGGCACCGGCGAGGACCGCGAGGAGGCCTGCGGTGAGCGCGCCGGTCAGCGCTGCGATGGCGATCTCGGCGCGCGCGATCGGGGCGAGAAGCCCGGCACGCCCTCCTGGGCGCGGGAGCATCCAGGCGGCCTCGAAGGGGCGCAGGAAGAGCGGTCCGAGGCGGTGGAGGGGGCCGACGAGGAGGCTGAGCCCCAGCAGCGCCGCGGCGACGAGCATCCACCCGGGGCGGAGCGTGGACAACGATCCAATGGCGCTGCGGGAGGCTCCGCCGGAGGCCAGCGGCACGGCGCCGACGACGCGGGGCACGACGAGCGCGCCCAGGACGAGCGCGCCCAGGAGGGCGGAGTAGATGTCGCCGACGATCGCCCATATCCCCCGGCTGAGCGTGTGGCGGCGCACCCAGCGGCGCAGGGCCGCGCCGTCGGGAAAGAGACCAGGGTCGGGAGCGTCGAGTGCGGCGGCGTCGGGACTGATCGCGACGGGGGCGGCAGTGCTGGCAGCCTTAGCCGAGCGGATGGGCCTCATAGCGCGCCCTCGATGATCGCCTCGACGCCCTCCTCCACGCTGGCGGCGAGCCGGGTCTGGCGCCCGACCATGAGGACGGCAGTGGCGGCGGCGCGCACGAGCTCGGCGTCGTGGGAGACGAGGAGGACCGCCCCGCCGGCCTCGCGCTCGTCGATGAGCCGGTCGGCCAGGGCGAGGCGGGTGACGTGGTCGAGGCGCTGCTCGGGCTCGTCGAGGATGAGCAGGGAGCGGGGGCGGGCGAGGACGGCCGCGAGGGCGAGGCGGCGGCGCTGCCCACTGGAGAGCTCGTCCGGCAGGGAGTCGGCGACGACGTCGAGGTCGAACTCCTCGATAAGGGCCTCGACGACGGCGCCCGGGTCCGCCACGCCGTGCCCGTAGCAGACGAGGTGGAGGTGCTCGGCGACGGAGAGGGTCGGGAAGAAGGACTCCTCGCCGAGGTCCCTGGCCACGGCGGCGCGGAAGGCGGCGCTGCGCAGGTCCGGGCGGCGTCCCATGACCTCGATCTCGCCGCCCAGGGAGCGCAGGAGCCCGCAGCAGGTGCGCGCCAGGGTCGATTTTCCGGCCCCGTTGACGCCGACGAGCGCGAGGACGCCTCCGGCGCGAAGCTCGAAGGTGGCGGGGGCGCAGACGGGGTTCTCGCCGTAGCCGACTGACAGGTCCCGCGCGCGGATGAGGGGCTCGGCGTCGTCGTGGGGACAGGAAGGGATCTGGGCGGGGAGCGGCGGGCGCGAGGCCGGGGAATCAGCGTCCGAGGGCATGGCGCATTCGTAGCAGGCGGGGGTAAGGCGCGCCTCATTCCCGCGGATGAGATGGGCGGCGGATGAGCCGACGGCGCGTCAGGCGGGGATGGGGCAGAGCTCGATGGTGTCGATGAGCTCGCCCCAGGCGGGGTTGACCATGATGCGCTGGCAGCCGTCGAGGGCGGCGGCGACGGCGGGCATTCCGTGGCTGGCGTCGACGCGGATGAAGACCCGCAGCTCGGCGGTCTCGCCGGGCTCGAAGGCGACGCCGGTGACGCCGTCGACGGTCTGAAGCTGGGCGCGGACCTCGGCCTGAATCGCCTCGGAGGACCAGGAGGGGATCCAGTCCTCTCCCCCGGCGAGCGCGACGACGGCGGGGCGGGGCAGGCGCAGGTCGAGGGTGCCGGGGTCGAGGACCCAGAGCTGGTCGGTGTGCTCGCAGGCGACGGCGGCGGCGCGGTGGGGGTCGACGGGGACGGGGCGCACGTCTTCGCGCCAGGCGCTCATGGCGGCGGCGGAGGTGAAGACGGGCAGGGCGATATGGCCGTCGGGCAGGTCGACGGCGAGCGTGGCGGCGTCGCGGCTGGCGTCATTGGTGTGGACCGAGTGGGAGGCTGCGCTGCCGGTCAGGGCGTGGGCGGCGACGGGCACGATGACGCGCGTGGCGGTCAGGGCGGCGACGACGCCGCGTATGTACTCGTGACGGGGCAGGTCGGTGGCCTCGATAGCGGCGGCGACCTCGGGGAGCGCCTCGCCGGTGTCGCTGGCGAACGGGGTCGGGGCGGCGAGAAGCCGCTCCATCTTGGCGCGCGCGGCGAGCGCCGCGGTCAGTTGCGGATCATCCGGGGCGACGCCGTCAGTGCTGATGGCGTTTGCCCCTTCGGCGCTCGCTGAGTCATTCACGTCATTCACGTCGTTCACGCCCCGATCCTAAATCCGCCCCGCCCCTCTCGCCGAGACCGGGCGAACAGCACGGCGAAACCGGGCGAACAGCACGGCGAGACCGGTTCTGTATCCACAGGCTGGTGCTGGTCGGGGCGTGTTGGCGGGGTTATCCACAGATCCGCGATGGGGCCTGGCGCGCGGACGGCGTGGGGCTCTAAGGTGGGGGCCGACGGCGAGGCCGCCGTCACTGGGGCCGACCTGGGGCCTCGATTTCTTCCCCTGGTCCATATCCGCCCGTCCGCTTCCCGCTTGGAAGGCCCCAGACCCATGGCCCCCACGCCTCCCCACACCCCGTTCTACTCCTTCAGCGCGACAGTCTCTCGACGGCGCCCAAGCGTCGTCCCTCGGCCAGCAGGCCGGCGCCGACAACGCAACCGTCTCGCGGCGGTGGCGTCCGGGCGGTGGGCTCACCCGATTGCCCTCGTTCTGGCGGCCTGCTGGGCCGTGAGCCTGACACTGCTGACCGCCTGCGCCGACGGCGCGCCCCCGACCGAGGTCTCCGGGACCCTGCCCACGCGCTTCTTCTCCACCCCCAACGGCAGCGCGGACGCGACACCCACCGCCAGCGCGCTGCCGTCCCTCAGCCCGGAACTGGCGGCGCAGCGCGCCACCGCCCTGGCCGAGCCCAAGCCCATCAAACCTCCGGAGGCCAGCCAAAATTCAGAAGAAGGCGCTGTCAACGCCGCCTTCTACTTCCTTCAGCTCTACCGCTACGCCTTCATCACCGGCGACACCGCCGACTTGGCCGCCATGAGCGAGGAGGGATGCGTCTTCTGCAAATCCACCATCGACGATGCTGCAAAACTCCACGAAGGTGGAGGATGGGTTAACCCCTGGACCCAAGAGCTCGCCGATGTCGAATATATACCAGCAGGGCAGGGGAAGAAATACTGTGGTGTGCGGGCAAGAGTTAAATCCGGAGAATCCACTTCCATGGAAGGGGGCGGTAAGATCCAACAAGAGGATTATGAGGAGAAAACACTCCTGATCGCCCTGCGCTACGATAACGGAATCTGGGCAGTGGGAGGAGTGGCCGTCGAATGATTTGGAAACTTGTCGCCACCCTAGCTATTGCGGTCCCTCTTGGTGGACAATCGTTTTTTCCCGCCGGGAGCCAATCTCCAACTTTGGCGCACGGCCAGAAATCGTTTGACGGACGAGGTGACGGGCAAACATTCGAGATAGAGTCGATGATGACTGAGGAGGTCCCAGTCCAGACAGGCCAAACGTCAGGAAGCTCGGAGAATGCACCAGAAGGCGCTTCCAGCGCTGTCGCAGTATCAGCGGCATCACCTCAAGACAACCCAACCGGAGGACACTGGACATGCTGGGTGGAGGAGATCAGCGATCTCGACAAGAAGGGGCACTGCACCCTGCTGAACGACGACACGCCCACCTCCGACGCTCCCGCAGCCCCGGCCCCCGCGCCCATCACCCTGACCTCACACGACGTGGCCACCCTCATCGTCGACGGCTCCGGGATCACCCTTCAACCACCAGGGGCCACCGTCCTGCTCCACATGCCGCTGATCGCCTACACCAACCCCACCACCAGAACACTGACCACCAGCGTCGGCGGCACGAGTGTCGACGTCGAAGTCACCCCCGCCACCTACACCTGGAACTGGGGAGACAACACCACAACTACCACCACCGACCCCGGACACCCCTACCCGGACCAGACCGTCACCCACCTCTACGCCACCACAGCCGACAACGTCACCGTCACCCTGACCACCACCTGGACCGCGAGATTCAAACCCACAGGCGCCACCGACTGGCAGCCCGTCGACGGCTACGTCACCACCACCCAAACAGCCCCACCCTTCAACATCCGCCGACTCATCCCCTACCTGTCCGACGACGCCGAAGAACACCAAGGCCACTAACCCCCACCACACACCACACCGAACCCGCCACCGGTCTCGATCCTCATTTCGACCGGTCTCGCCACGAAAGCACACCCCGGTCACGCCCGCAGGCACAAGACCAGAATCTCGCCGTGCTGATCGCCCGGTCTCGATGGGGAGGGGGGGGAAGAAAGATATCGGTCGGTTCAGGCGGCGCGGGCGATCTCGAGGGCCTCTTCAAGAGTGAAATTGCCGTTGTAGAGGGCCTTGCCGACAATCGCGGAATCCACGCCGATCCCCACCAGTCCCGTGAGCGCGCGAATATCGTCGAGTGAGGAGATCCCGCCGGAGGCCACGACGGGCGCGCTGGTGCGCTCGCAGACCTGGCGCAGCAGGTCCGTGTTCGGCCCGGTGAGAGTGCCATCGCGGGTCACGTCGGTGACGACGTAGCGCGAGCATCCCGTCGCGTTGAGGCGCTCGAGGGCCTCCCAGAGGTCGCCGCCCTCCTCCGTCCAGCCGCGAGCGGCCAGCGTCGTCCCCCGCACATCGAGCCCCACGGCGATAGCGTTCCCGTGCTCGGCGATGGCCCGCGCCGTCCACTCCGGGTCCTTCAGGGCGGCGGTCCCCAGGTTGACCCGGGCGGCGCCGGCCGCGAGCGCGCGCTCCAAGGAGGCGTCGTCGCGGATGCCGCCGGACAGCTCCACCTTCACCCCAACCTCGCCGACGATCCGCGCCAGCAGCTCGGCGTTGGAGCCCCGTTCGAAGGCGGCGTCGAGGTCCACCAGGTGAATCCATTCCGCGCCGGCGCGGGCCCAGTCGAGGGCGGCGTCCACGGGGCTGCCGTAGTCGGTCTCCGATCCGGCCTCGCCCTGGAGCAGGCGGACCGCCTTGCCATTGGCGACGTCGACGGCGGGAAGGAGCGTGAGCATGGTGCCTCCTGGGCGGTCGTGGGATGCGGCGCGGCGGGCGCACGGTGGATCGGATCAGTCAGTGCGGGCGCGGGTCAGAGCGAGCCCAGCCAGTTGCGCAGGAGCTCGGCCCCGGCGTCGCCCGATTTCTCGGGGTGGAACTGGGTGGCGGACAGGGGGCCGTTCTCGACGGCGGCCAGGAAGTCCTCGCCGTGATGCGCCCACGTGGGCAGTGGCGGGCGCGTCGCGGAGGGCCCCATCCCCTGCCCCGGGTCCACCTTGGCAGCATAGGAGTGGACGAAGTAGAAGCGCTGGTCGGCGACGCCGTCGAACAGGACGCTGCCCGCGGGCGGGCGGACCTCGGACCAGCCCATATGCGGTACCACGGGGGCGTCGAGGCGGCTCACCTCCCCCTCCCACTGCGCCAGGCCGGGGATGGTGGAGCCGTGCTCCTGACTGGATTCGAACATGACCTGCATGCCCACGCAGATCCCCAGAACGGGGCGGCCACCTGCGAGGCGGCGCTCGATGAGCCGGGGCGCGTCGACGGCGCGCAGCATCTCCATGACGGCGCCGAAGGCCCCCACGCCGGGGACGAGGAGCCCGTCGGCGGATTCGACGGCGCCGGCGTCGGCGGTGAGATCGACCTCCGCTCCGACTCGCTCCAGGGCTCGCACGGCGGAGCGCACATTGCCGGAGCCGTAGTTGAGGACGACGACGCGGGGTGAGGGCATGGCGGGGAGTCTACCGGCGCCGTCGTGGGCGCCGCCCCAGGGTCCGGGGAGCGTCCGGGAGTGTCCAGGCACGCGAGTCCCCGGCCCTATCGCCTGTGCGCCCCGCGGCCTCCGCGGCCTCCTCGGCCCCGAGCACTCCAGTCTCCGAGCCGGCGGCCTGCGGGCATGCGCCCGACGGCGGGCTCAGGGCAGGATGCCTCCATGAGCATCCCCGAGCACTCCCCGCTGAGCGCGCCGACCTACGACTCCCAGTTCCCTGGCCAGCCGCCGGCGCCGCAGCCCCGGGCGTGGCCGGAGGTCCCCGGCGTGCGCATCGTCGGGATCGTCGGCCACGGAGGCTTCGCGACGGTCTACGAGGGCATCCAGCTGTCGATGAACCGTCCCGTCGCGGTCAAGGTCGACTCGCGCAGCCTCGACGACGAGCGCAACCGCCGCCGCTACATGCGCGAGGTGAGCGCCACCAGCCGCATCAGCTCGCACCCCCACGTCATCTCCCTCATCGACACCGGCGTCCTTGGCGACGGCCGCCCCTTCATCGTCATGGAGCTGTGCCCGGGCGGGAGCCTGGCGGACCTCGTGGAGCGGGGCCCCCTGCCCGCGCCCGACGCCGTGGCGCTCGTCGAGGCCGCCGCCTCCGCCCTGGGAGCGGGCCACGCGGCGGGGATCCTGCACCGCGACGTCAAGCCCGGCAATATCCTCCTCGACGCCTTCGGCGCGCCGCGCCTGACCGACTTCGGGATCGCCTCGGTGACCCGCGAGGGCCAGGACCCGACCGTCACCCTGGAGTGCCTCACCCCGGACTTCGCCGCGCCGGAGGCCTTCGCCATGGCCGCGCCGACGCCGCAGGGCGACGTGTGGTCCATGGGCGCCGTCCTCTTCACAATGCTCACCGGCCATTCCCCCAGGCGGCGCACCACGGGGCGCTCCCTCAGCCTCCCGGAGATCGTCGAGGGGCTCAAGGAGCCCGTCGACCTGAGCGATCCGCGCCTCCCATCGCTCCTGAGGCCGTTGCTCGCGCAGGCGCTCGATCCTGAGCCCGCCAAGCGGCACGCCGACGGCGCGGCCCTGGCGCGCGCCCTGGTCCAGGCGCGCGAGGCCCTGGGCGACGGTTCCCTGACGGTCGCGGGGCCCCGGGCGGCGCTCCTCCAGGCGCTCCGCCCCCAGGGGCCCGCCACCCCGCCGTCCCCGGCCTCGTCCCCCATGCCCGTCGGAGCGCAGCCGGTCCTCCCTCCGGGAGGCGCGCCGTCGGCGCCATCGGCCTCACCGTCATCACCGGGGCTGCCCTCGGGCTCCCCGTTCGCCGGGCAGCCTGCGCGCCCCCGTCGTGGGCGCCGCCTCGCCGCCGCGGCCGCGGTCCTCGCCGTGGGCGCGGGGCTCGGCGCGGGCGGGGGCGTGGCGTCGCCGCGGATCGGGGCTCCGAGGCGACGACGGCGCTCACGGGCTCCTCGTCGCAGCCGACCCCCGGCCCGGACCACACAGCCCAGGCAGACCAGACGGGCCAGGCGATCGCGCCCGCCCAGGGCAGCGCCACGGGCGCGGCGGCCTCGGGCGCCCCCGCGACCGCCGCCTCCACGCCGCCGCATCCCGTGGGCGCGTGCCTGGCCGGGATCACCTCGATCTCGGGCCAGTCGAGCGCGCGGGCCGTGGGCTGCTCGGAAACGCACTCGTGGAGGGTCTTCGCCGTCGGCACGCTGAGCTCCCAGGCCGCCTCCGGCTCGGATGACAGCCTCGTGGCCGACGCCGAGGTCCTCAGGACCTGCACGGCCGCGGCCGCCGAGGCCTCGGGCTACGGCGGCGCCGATGCCGAGCTCACCGTCCTCGGCCCCTCGGAGGCCGCGTGGCGGGCCGGCGAGCGCGGCTTCTCCTGCCTGGTGTCCACCGACTGACGCCACGCCGCCGGGGGCTCCACGCGCCACGCGGGCCTCCGGCTCTGGCATGCTCGTGCTGTGTCCCCACTGGTCGAGTCCCTGCGCCCCGCGCGCCCTCCGCGCCGATCATTGCTCGCGCTCGCCCTGGCCGCCTCCCTGGCGGGCTGCGGCGCGAGGAGGACGAGCGCGCTCTCACCAGACCCGACGGCGCCCTTCCCCGACTCCTCACCACCCGCTGCCTCCCCCACCCCGTCGGAGACGAACGCCCCGGTCAGCGCCCCGCCGGAGTCAGTGTCGCCCTCCCCCACTCCGAGCGCCACCGGCGCGCCCACGCGCGACGAGATCGCGGCCCGCTACTCCAGCGCCTCTCCCGCCTGGTTCGATCTGGAGGGCGAGGGCATCGTGTCGCGCACGCCGTCGTCCGGGGTGTGCCTGACCCTCGACGCCTGCGGAGGCGCCCACGGCTCCGGCGTCGACGAGGACCTTGTCTCCCTGCTGCTCGACCGCGGGATCCCTTTCACGGCCTTCCTCAACTCGCGGTGGGTCGAGGCCAACCCGGCGACCCTCGACCGCCTCCTGGCCAGCGGTATCGTGGAGATCGGCAACCATGGGACGGCGCATCTGCCCCTGTCCGTGACCGGGCAGTCCGCCTACGGGATCGCGGGAACCGCCGACGCCGGCCAGGTCTACGACGAGATCATGGGCTGCCAGGAGCTCCTGACCAGCCGCACGGGCACCGCGCCGCGCTTCTTCCGGCCGGGCACGGCCCACTGGGATGACGTGTCCGTGGCCATCGCCAGCGGCCTCGGCGTCGAGGCCGCCGGCTTCTCGATCAACGCCGATGCGGGGGCCACCTTCTCCGCCGCGCAGGTGTCCTCCGAGCTGCGGCGGGCCGGGGCGGGCGACGTCGTCATCTCGCATATGAACCAGCCCGCGGGCTCGACGGCGGAGGGTTACGCGCAGGCGATCCCGGCCCTCATGGAGGGCGGGACGGTGTTCCTCACGCTGGGCCAGGCGATCCCCGCGCCGGCCTGAGGAGCCCGCACGGGCCTGAGCTGCATTAGGCAGCGCCGGGAAGCACCGGCGCCCACGGGCCCGGCCGCAGCGGGGCAGCGGGTCTTCAGTCGATGCCGGGGCGGCGCAGGCCGCGCCCGATCCAGCGCATGGCGCGACCGGTCTTGACCTCGCTGGTGCGCACGGCGCCGGGGGCGTCCTCGGGCCGGGTGAGCCCGAGCAGGACATCCTCGACGACCTGGTCCATCTGGGACAGGATGAGGCCCGCGGAGGCCTCCTCGCCCGGTTTGCCACCGGCGAAGCGCCGTGCGGTGATCGTGCCGGACAGGCCCTCCTCGATGCCGATGTCGGTGGCGAGGTCCGCGGTGAGCAGCACGGATCCGCCGCGGCTGAGGCGGGACAGGGTGGCGGCGAGCTCGGCGGCCTCGGCGGGCTCGTTCTCGGAGCCGCCCAGGAGCTCGGCGATATCCCATTCGGCGTGGGCGGAGGCGAACTCCTTGACGGCGAAGGCGCCGGTTGAGGCGGGCACGACGAGGCAGTCGAGCCCGCTCATGGCGCAGAGGGAGGCGAGAGCCTCGGCGGTGGGCAGGGGTGTGAGGACGACGGCGATCTTGAGGGCGCGAGCGGTGGGGGCCTCGGCCGACGCGGCGCCGCCGTTCGCCGGGGCGGACCCGCCCGCGGCAGCCCCGCGCTCGGCAGCCTCGCTGACGGCGTCCTCGGTACCCTCAGCCGTTCTCAGGTCGAGGCCCTCCACGAGGGCGGCGAACTCGTCGTCGATGCGGTCGGCGTCGTCGGGGCGGGGGCCGCCCGGGGTGGTCTGGTCGTTCATCACAGGGCTCCCTTCGTGGAGGGGATGCCGTGGACCCGCGGGTCGGGCTCGACGGCGGTGCGCAGGGCGCGCGCGAGGGCCTTGAACTCGGCCTCGGCGATGTGGTGGGGGTCGCGCCCGGAGATGACGCGCACGTGCAGGCAGATGCCGGCGTGGTAGGCGATGGCCTCCAGGGCGTGGCGGACCATGGAGCCGGTGAAGTGCCCACCGATGAGGTGGTGGACGAAGGCCTCGGACTCGCCGTCGTGGACGAGGTAGGGGCGCCCGGAGATATCGACGACGGCGGTGGCCAGGGCCTCGTCGAGCGGCACGGAGGCGTCGCCGAAGCGGCGGATGCCGCTCTTGTCCCCGAGCGCGACGCGCAGGGCCTCGCCGATGCAGATGGCGGTGTCCTCCACGGTGTGGTGGACGTCGATGTGAGTGTCTCCCGTGGCGCGCACGGTGAGGTCGATGAGGGAGTGCTTGCCCAGGGCGGTGAGCATGTGGTCCCAGAAGGGGACGGTGGTGGAGATGTCGGTGGCGCCGGTGCCGTCGAGGTCGAGGTCGACGACGACGCTGGACTCGCTCGTGGTCCGCTCGATGCGGGCGGTGCGGGCAGTGCTGGCAGTGCTGGCGGCGGTGCTGCTCATGCGGGCTCCTGGGTGTCGCGGCCGGCGGCGCTGGCGGCGCGGGCCTTGGTCAGTGCGGCGCGGAAGGCCGCCATCTCCTCGGGAGTGCCCACGCTGGCGCGCAGGAACCCCTCGGGGCCGACGACGCGGATGAGCACGCCGTCGTCGAGAAGATCCTGCCAGATGGCGCGGCGATCGGCGAAGGGGCCGAAGAGGACGAAGTTGGCGTCGGACTCGTGGGCGGTCAGGCCCTGCTCGCGCAGCCAGGCGACGAGGGCGTCGCGCTCGGCGCGGAGCGACGCGACCTGCCCCATGAGCTCGTCGCGGTGGGCCAGGGCTGCCAGTGCGGCGGCCTGGGTGATGGCGGACAGGTGGTAGGGCAGGCGCACGACGCGCAGCATGTCCACCAGCTCGCGGGAGGCGGCGAGGTAGCCCAGGCGCAGCCCGGCGGCGCCGAAGGCCTTGCTCATCGTGCGGGACACGGCCAGGTGCGGGTTGGCCTCAAGGAGCTCCAGGGCACTGGGCACACCGGGGCGGCGGAACTCGGCGTAGGCCTCGTCGATGACGACGACGCAGTCCGTGGGCGAGCCGTCGGCGGCGGTCGGCCCGTTGCCGCGGGCGGCCTCCAGCAGGGCGCGCGCGTCGGCAAGCGGCAGGGCCGTGCCGGTGGGGTTGTTGGGGCTGGTGGCGATGAGGACGGCGGGGCGGCGCTCGGCGATGGCGGCAGCGGCGGCCTCGACGTCGATGCTGAAGTCGTCGCGGCGCGGGATCGTCACGTACTCGGTGAGGGTGTCGCGGGCGTACTCGGGGTACATGGAGTACGTGGGGGTGAAGGACAGGCAGGACCGGCCGGGACCGCCGAAGGCCTGGAGGAGGTGGAGCATGACCTCGTTGGAGCCGTTGGCGGCCCAGATCTGGCGGGGATCCAGCCGCACCCCGGACTCGACGGCGAGGTAGTCGGCCAGGGCCTCGCGCAGGGCCGGGAAGTCGCGGTCCGGGTAGCGGTTGAGACTGGACGCGGCACGGGCGACGGCGTCGGCGATGTCAGCGATGACCGCCGGGCTCGGCGCGTAGGGGTTCTCGTTGACGTTGAGGCGCGCGGGCACGTCCAGCTCCGGGGCGCCGTAGGGGGTCTCGCCCTCGAGCCCGGGGCGGATGGGAAGGCTGCTCACGGGCACTGAGTCTACGGCGACCCATGGCGGTCGACGATGCCCGCGAGACGCCCTAGGGCGCTGCCGCGAGGGAGGCCTGCGAGGTCTCGTTGATGGTCTCTCGGTAGACCAGGGTGATCTCCTCGTAGTCGAGGCGGGTCAGGGCGTACTCGATGAGCCCGGCGGAGTACAGGCCGAGCTCGCCGGCGTCGAGCAGGGCCTGGCGCTGGGCCCGGACCATGTCGAGGGCGAGGGCGCGCGTGCGGGCCTGCTCCTCGCGCCGCGCCGCCCACCTCTCCTCGTCGTCGGGCTCTGGCGCCTCCTCGCGCGCCGCGTGCGCCACGAGGGCGGAGGTCCCCTGGGCGGCCAGGGCCATGCTCTTGCGCCCATCGTCAGCGGTCAGGCGGTCCTCATCGCCATCCGGGATGACGTCCTTGGCCGCGGAGATGAGCAGCCCCATGAGCTCGCGGCGCTCGGCGTCGTCGGCCGGGCCCTCCATCCTCGGCCGAACAACCCTGACCACCCAGGGAAGGGTCAGGCCCTGGATGACGAGCGAGCCGGCGGCCACGAGGATGGCGATGAGCAGGAGGAAGGAGCGGTTGGGGGCCTCGGCGGGGAGGGTCTGGGCGGCGGCGAGCGTGACGGCGCCGCGCATTCCCGCCCAGACCATGATCGCGCCCTCGCGCGCGCCGAGCGGCAGCTGGCGGTAGTACGCCATGTCGGCGTCGACCCGCCGGATGCGGTCGAGGGCGTGGGTGGCGCGGGCCTGGAAGCGCGCGGGGCTCGTCTCGCGGCGGCGCCCCTTGGACAGTCCCTTGAGGCGCCGTCGCACGCCTCGGCGCTCGTGGTCCCAGGGGACGATCATGTCCTCGGGGATCTCGCCGCGGGCGATGGCGTGGCAGCGCTCCTCGAAGTCCTGGAGGGGCTCGCTCATCCCGTCCCATTTCTCGGCCCGGCGGGCCCCTCGCCGGCGCAGCCACCCGAGCATCGGCGCGACGACGGCGGCCCGCACGAGGACCGTCAGCGCGCCGGCGAGGAGGGCCAGCCAGAGCGCGGTGGTGATGGACGGACCCTCGGCGCGGACGTCCTCCACGATCCCGAACAGCTGCAGGCCCATGACCAAGAAGATGAAGCCCTCGAGGACGAGCTCGACGGTGTGCCAGGTCTCCGCCCCGGCGATGCGGTGGTCCGGCGGCAGGAGCCGGGGAGAGCGGTGACCGGTCACGAGTCCCGCGACGACGGCCGCCACGAGCCCGCTGCCGCCCATGTGCTCGGCGGGGATGGCGGCGAGGAACGGCACGGTGAAGGAGATGACCGTGTCGACGCTGGCGTCGGTGACGCGGGCGCGCAGGTGCAGGGTGAGCTCGCCGACGGCCCATCCGACGACGAGGGCGACGACGACGGCGAGCGCGAAACTGCCCAGGACCTCCCCCGCGCTCGTGCTCCCGGCCACGGCCGCCGAGATCGCGGAGGACAGGACCACGAGGGCGGTGGCGTCGTTGAGGAGCCCCTCGCCCTCCAGCACGGTGATGACGCGCTGGGTGACCCCCAGGCGCCGGGCGATGGAGATCGCCACCGCGTCCGTCGGGCTGAGGACCGCGCCCATGGCGATCGCCCAGGCCACGGGGAGGCTGGGCAGGACGAGGGTGAGCACGCCCCCGATGACGGCCGAGGACAGCGCGACCAGGACGACGGCGAGGATGGCGACAGGCGCGAGCTCCCTGCGGAAGTTGATGGTGGGGATCCCCACCGCGGTCGCGTACAGCAGCGGTGGGAGGACGCCCTCGAGGATGACCCCCGGCTCGATCTCGATCGCGGGCACCACCGGAAGGAAGCCGACGACGATGCCCATGGCCAGGAGCAGCAGCGCCGGCGCCACCCGGAGGCGGTCGCTGATCTGGCTGGCCCCGGCGATGGCCAAGAGCCCCGCGACGATGATGAGGAGGGTCATGGGAGCAAGCCTACGGTCTCGCCGTACGGCCCCCGCCCCGCCGCGCAAGGGCTGGCCAGCGACGGGATCGGGCCGTGATCGCGCCGTGCCCGGGACCAGTCGCGGCTGGTCCCGGGCACGGCCGGGAAGGCGGGGCGGGCGCGGTCCGCGAGCGCCCGACGCGGCTTAGAGCCGCTCGCTGGCCAGGCGCGCGCCTGCGGCCAGGGACTCGAGCTTCGCCCAGGCGATCTGCGAGTGGATGCGCCCGCCCAGCCCGCAGTCGGTGGAGGCGATGACCCTCTCGGGGCCCACGAGGCCCGCGAAGCGCTCGATGCGCTCGGCGACGAGCTCGGGGTGCTCGACGACGTTGGTGGCGTGGGAGACAACGCCGGGGATGATGACTTTGTCCTCGGGCAGCCGGGTGGTCTCCCAGAGGCGCCATTCGTGCTCGTGGCGGGCGTTGGCGGCCTCGAAGGTGTAGCCGCCGGCGCGTACGTCCAGGACGAGGTCCACGATGTCGGCGAAGGGGATGTCGGTGGTGTGCGGACCGTGCCAGGAGCCCCAGCACACGTGGAAGCGGACCTGCTCGGCGGGAATCCCCTCGAGGGCGCGGTTGACCGCGGCGATCCGCTTGGCGATGAAGTCCCGGTAGTCGGCGACGGAGGGCTCGGGGTTGATCTGATCCCAGGACTCAGCGATATCCGGGGCGTCGATCTGGACGGTCAGGCCGGCGTCGGTGATGATCCGGTACTCCTCGTGCATGGCGTCGGCGCAGGCGTCCAGCAGGGCGACGTCGTCGCTGTAGTACTCGTTCTTCACGCGGGCGGCCGACCCCGGGGACAGGGCGGCGATGAAGCCGTCGGCGGGGCCCAGTCCGTTGGCGGCCAGCCCCTGGGTCAGCAGGGCGACATCCGCGCTGACGGCCTGGGCTCCGATATAGGTCAAGGGCCCGGTGATCTTGGGGTTGCCGACGGCGGCGCGGCCGGTGAGGATGCCCGAGGTGGGGTCCTCGTAGGCCTCGTTGAAGCGCTGGCGGTCGCGGCGGTCTGGGAAGGACGTCAAGCGCGGGTTGCCGGGGGTGGAGCGGACGCGCTCGGGGTTGGCCCAGCGGTCCTCGTCGGTCATGGTCAGACCGCCCAGGCGGGAGAAGGAGTAGTTCCACCAGGCGCCGTAGTCGACGGCTCCTGAGGTGATGTGCCCGTACTCTCCCTCATTGAGGATGTCGAGGCCGATATCCCGCTGGCGCGCGATGACATAGGAGGCCGAGGACTCGAGGATGGAGTCGAACTCGGCATCATCGATGGTGCCGTCATGGCGGCGGGTATTGGCCTCGAGGAGCTCGGGGGTTCGCGGGAGCGAACCGACGTGGGTGGTGCGGATGTGTGTCATGGTGCGGTCCTCCGTGGTGCTGGCGGCAGCGCCGCCGTCGTGCGGGAATTGGTGGGACCGGAACCGCGCGCCTGGCGCGGCTTGGGGCCGAGGCGTCCGGGCGCCTCAGCGGCGCATGGCAGCCCCTGCGAGGCGCCGTGGCGCGCGCAGGGGGCACTCCGTCCTGGTGGGGGCGTGCGCCCCGTCCCATGGTGTCATCAGTGTCATCACTGGCCTTCCCTCACCTTCAGTGTTGGTGCCCCGAGGATAGTGGACGGCCCGGCCATCGCGTCCTTCCTGTTTCAGGAAGTGGGCAGCGACCGAGGAGAGGTGGTGAGGTCGATCCGCGGGCCAGTCCCCCGCACCATCGGGCGCTGGGGCGCCCTCAGGCGCTCCCGCCAGACCCGATGCCAGCCCCCGAGGATCGACCTCACCACCCCTCCCCTCAGGCGATATGACCTCAGTACGCGCGGCCGCGGCGGATGCAGTGGTGGTGGCGGCGCGGGCCGCCGGGCTCGCCGTGGGGGCCGTGGCCGTGGCAGTCGCCATGACCGTGACCACCGTGACCACGGTGGCCGCTCTGGCCATCGGGCCCGCCGCATCCGCCGCGGCCATGCCCGTGCCCGTGTCCACGGCCATGACGATGGCCGTGCTCGCCGGGCCCACCGGGCCCACCGTGGGGCCCGGGGAAGCCATGACCGAAACCGTGGCCGAAGCCGTGCTCGCGCATGCGCATGACGTCGGCGAAGCGCTCCTCGCCCAGGCGCTCGCGCATGGACTCCAGCTCCTCTTCGCTCACGCCCTGCTCGCCCAGGCGCTGGGAGAGCGGGGCGATGACCTTGTCGAGCAGCTCGGCGAGCCGGGCGGCCTCGTCCTCGTCGAGCACGGTGAAGGGGCTGGCCGCGCCCGCCTCGATGCTGGTCTCGCGGCCGGCGTCGGTGAGGTGGACGAGCATGACGCGACGGTCCTCGTGGCTGGGTGCGCGCTCGATGAGGCCCGCGCCCTGGAGCCTGCCGAGCAGCTCGTTGAGGGACTGCTGGCGAATGCCCAGGAGGAAGGCGAGGTCCTTGGTGGCGATGGGGCTCTGCATCTTCAGGGCGGCTAGGACGCGGCCCTGGCCTCGGCTCGGGTCCCCCAGGGGGCCGTGCTCGGCCCGGCGGGCGGCGCGGTCGCGCCCCATGAGCCAGACCAGGGCGCGGAACTTGCGGTGCAGCGCGGCATGAATGTCGCCGTCCTCGACGCCGTCGGCACTGCGGGCCTCGCCCGCGTCGGTGCCCTCGGGGGCCTCGGGATCTCCCAGGGGCTCCTCGAAGGGCTGGTTCTCAGAATCGTTCTGCGTGGGAGTCATGATGATCTCCTTCTTCCTCTAGGTGAGTCGTGGGCCCGGTCCGCCTCATATGGGCCGGGCGGGTGGACGCCGGGAGCGGCATCGTCCGTCGCGCTTCGGGCCATCGCCCACCGCATTTGACAGGTGCCTGTCGATCCCGACGACAAGAAATCTACAGGCACCTTCACAATCTTTCAACCGGTACCTGTATGTCGCGAGTCACATGGGCATTCATGTCAGTGCCCCGGGCTACCGTGGGCCCATGAGCGCCACAGCCTCGTCCGCAGAGTCATCCGCAGCATCGTCCGCACTGCCCTTGGAGCGGCCCACCGTCCTGCGCGAGCGCGCGGAGGAGATCCTGCGCGCGCTCGTCGGCAGCCAGTCCGCGCGGCTGCGCGCCGATCAGTGGCGGGCCATCGAGGCGCTGGTGGTCGGACGCCGTCGGGCCCTCGTGGTGGAGAGGACGGGATGGGGCAAGTCCGCCGTCTACTTCGTGGCCACCATGCTGCTGCGCGAGGGCTGGGGCGGGTGGCGCGAGTCAGACCCCCTCCCCTTGGCCCGCTCCGGCGAGGGGGCAGGCGGCGCCGGCCCCACGATCATCATCTCCCCGCTGCTGGCCCTCATGCGCGATCAGGTCGCCGCCGCCGAGCGCGCCGGCATCCGGGCCGTCACCATGAACTCGGCCAACTCCGCCCAGTGGGAGCAGATCGAGTCCGAGATCCGCTCCGGGCGCGCCGATGTCCTCCTGGTCTCGCCCGAGCGCCTCAACAACCCCGTCTTCCGGGACGAGGTCCTGCCGCACCTGGCGGCCAGCGCGGGCCTCGTCGTCATCGATGAGGCCCACTGCATCTCGGACTGGGGCCACGATTTCCGGCCGGACTACCGGCGCATCCGCACCCTGCTCGCAGGCCTGCCCACCCTCACCCCCGTCCTGGCGACGACGGCCACCGCCAACGAGCGCGTCACCACCGATGTGGCCGAGCAGCTGGCGGGGCGCGCGATGGGCGGGCCCTCCCCCGAGGTGCTCGTCCTGCGCGGGAGCCTCCAGCGGGATTCCCTCCACCTGGGCGTGGCGCGCCTGGAGGACGCTGCCACCCGGCTGGCCTGGCTCACGGCCTACCTCCAGCGCGCCCAGGGCTCCGGGATCGTCTACTGCCTCACCGTCTCCGCCGCGGGCGAGACCGCGCAGGCCCTGCGCGCCGCCGGACTGGAGGTGGCCACCTACACCGGCCAGACCGAGCCCGCCGAGCGCGAGCGCCTCGAGGCCGATCTCAAGGCCAACCGCGTCAAGGCGCTCGTGGCCACCAGCGCCCTGGGCATGGGCTTCGACAAGCCCGACCTCGGCTTCGTCATCCACATGGGCGCGCCGGCCTCCCCCGTGGCGTACTACCAGCAGGTGGGGCGCGCGGGGCGCGGCGTCGAGAGGGCGGAGGTGGTCCTGCTGCCCGGGGCGGAGGATCGCGCGATCTGGGACTGGTTCGGCTCCCAGGGCTTCCCACCGCCCGAGCGGGTCCGCGAGGTGCTCGACGCCCTGGAGGCGGCCGACGGCCCCCTGGCGACCGGCGCGCTGGAGACCGTGACGAGCCTGCGGCGCACCCGCCTGGAGTCGATGCTCAAGGTCCTCGACGTCGACGGCGCGGTGCGGCGGGTGCGGGGCGGCTGGCTCTCCACGGGCGAGCCCTGGGTCTACGACGCCGAGCGCTACGCCCGGGTGGAGGCGGCCAGGAAGGCCGAGCAGGAGGCGATGCTCGCCTATGAGCGCCTGCGCGCCCCGGCGTGCCGGATGGCTTTCCTGCGGGCCGCGCTCGACGATCCGGAGATGCCCGAGGGCTGGCGCTGCGGCGCCTGCGACCTGTGCGGGGGCCTCGACCTGCCCCAGGGGCCGGATGCGGAGCAGGTGGGGGCGGCCCTGGGGTCATTGGCGCGCATCGGGGTGGAGATCACGGCTCGGCGCCAGTGGCCGGTGGGCATGGATCGGCTGGGGCTCGGCGCGCTGCGGGGCAGGATCCCGCCCGAGCGGCGGGCGGGCACGGGCATCGCCGTCGGCAGGCTCGATGGACTGGGCATCTCGGCGGCGCTGCGCGCGCTCTTCGCCTCCGGTGAGGACGGGCTCGTCCCTCCTGCGCTGCGAGCCCCCGTCCTGGAGGCGGTGGACCGCCTGGCTGATCTCGCCTGGGCTGAGCGCGGGGCGGACGGCCCCGAGACGGGCACTGCGGGCCAGGGCGCGTCCAATGATGCCCAGGACGGCGCGGCGAGCGAGGGAGTCATCGACGCGGTCGTCATCATCGACTCCCGGCGCCATCCGCAGCTGGTTCGGCACCTGGGGGGCGCGGTCGCGCACCGCCTGGGCGCCGAGCGCCTCGGCGTCATCGCCGCGGGCGGGGAGCCGGGGCGCCATGACGTCAACTCCGCGACCCGCCTGGCGGCGGTGGCCCGCAGCCTCAGCCTGGACGGATGGGGGCCCGATGCCCTGGAGCGCCTCGATGGCGCCCGCATCGCCCTGGTCGACGACTCGACGGACTCCGGCTGGACCCTCACAGTGGCGGCCGATCTCCTGCGGCGCTCCGGCGCCGCGGCGGTCCACCCTTTCGTCCTCGCTCAGGAGTCCTGAGCCCCCTGGCGGGCAGGCCCGTCTGGCTCAGCGAGCATGTCCGATTCGGCGGGCCCCCTCAGGACCCAGAGGCGGCAGCGCCCTCCGAGGCCTGCTTGAGCGAGCGCCCCACCGGCCCGAGGCCACCGCTTCCCGCCGTCCCGGGGGCGCCCGCGCCGTCGGCCTCATCCCCAAGGAAGTACCACCAGAAAGGAGCCCCCCAGGCCTGGGGGCGCCCCAGGGCCGCGCCCGTCACCTGGGCGATGAGGGCGCTCCGGGCGGCGGCGGTGTCGTCGTGGGAGCCGAACCACCACGGCCCGCCGTCCAGGTCCTCCCCGCCGTAGCCGAGCTCGGTGACGGCCACGCGCTTATCCGGGAAGCGCGCGGCCAGGGCGCTCATGACCCGGTCCGCGGCAGTCCCCAGCGGGTGGGACTGCGGGTAGACGGAGATGCCGACGACGTCGACGAGGCCCATGAGCTCGCTGCCGGCCAGGGAGGCGGCCACGTTGAACAGGGCGCCGTCGGCCTCCGCCTGGCCGAGCTGGTAGTAGAGGGTGAGGACGGTGAGCGCGCCGGTGCGCTCCTTCACGGCCCGGGCCGCGCGCGTTGCCCGCCCCACGGGGTCCTCCCCCAGCCAGTCGCCCCCGATCTCGTTGCCGACCTCCCAGGAGTCCAGGCCCGGCAGGGCAGTCAGCACGGCGTCGACCCGCTCATCGAAGTCCGAGTCGCTCAGGGCGGCCATGCCCTCGGAGTCGCAGATCTGCCCCATGACGTGGATGCCGGCGCCTTGGAGGGCGTCGGCCGTCTGGCGCCAGGCGGCGAGGGCGGGCGCGCTCACATCGTCGAGGACGAGCCGCGCCGCG
The DNA here is from genome assembly GCF_000295095.1 of Actinomyces timonensis DSM 23838. Classification (GTDB taxonomy): domain Bacteria; phylum Actinomycetota; class Actinomycetes; order Actinomycetales; family Actinomycetaceae; genus Actinomyces; species Actinomyces timonensis. Next base: position 50,208 of record NZ_JH806632.1, read on the forward strand.
CCCTTTCCCCCGGAGCTGGTGGCGGCGACGACGGCGTCGCGCTGGCCCGCGCTGGGGGCCTCGGTGAGGGTCGCCCCGATGAGGGCGTCCGTTGGCGCCGCCGAGATGAGCGCGGTGTCGACGGCGATCTGGGCCGTCGAGGCGAGCTCGAGGAGGCGCGCCCCCTGCTCGTCGCCCGCGCCGGAGTCGATCACCGTCTGGGTCGTCTCGTGGGCGGCGCGCGCGGCCTCAAGGGCGCTGGCCGCGCTCCCGGCCCGGGCGCCCGCACCGCTCCGGTCCCCCAAAGCGGAGAGGAGTTCCGCCTGCCGGGCATGCAGGCCCCGGGCGGCCAGGGCGAGGACCTCAGCGCTGCCCTGGCGGGGCAGGTCGGCGATGAGCGCGGAGTAGCCCTGGGAGGTGGGCCATGACAGGCACAGGGCGCAGTCACGCCCCTGCGGCACATCGACGAGGATCGCCCCATCGGCCTCGTAGAGGGGCCCGATCGCGATGACCTCGAGGGTCGTGGCATCCAGGAGCGCGTCGTCGTAGCCGTCCTCGCCCCTGCCCGCGGACTGGATGGCCCGCACCCGCTCCAGGGTCAGCGGCTCGCCGTCGGGGCCGCGGAGGACGAGGGTGATGGGGACGGTCGCGCTGTCGTCGGGACCCTCGCAGGTCATGAGGGCGCCCACGGCGCCGCCCGCGAGAGCCAGGCCTCCTGCGGCGATGATGGCCCGACGGCGCGTGAGCCATCCCCGCCGCTCCGCCCCAGGAGCGCCGGGCGGGCCCGGGAGGCCGCTCGCGCCGTCGCCCGGGCCCGTCGGGGCGCTGCCGGCAGGCGTCATTGAAGGTCCTGGGCCGCCACGAAGGTGTAGCCCTGGCCTTTGATGCCCTCGACGATCGTCTTGAGCTCGTTCAGCGGGTAGTAGGAGTGGAAGAAGAAGCTCGCCGTGGCGTGCGTCCCCGCGAGGTTGAGGCTGGCGGAGTCGAGGATCTGCTGCGACAGACGCGGCGGGTGGTTGTTGATGTCCTTCGGCTCGTAGTTGCCCAGGTTCTCCGGCAGCACGTGGGTGCCGTAGGGGTCATTGACCGCGTAGGGGAAGAACTGGCCGATGTAGTCGTGCGGCCCGCCCGGCGTGCCGGTGAGGGTGCCCGCGTGCATGAGCTCGCGCTCGTAGCGGGTGGAGTAGACCTTGTTGATGCCCTCGTAGCCGCTGCGGGAGGCCGAGTAGTGGGGGGTCTCGAAGATCTGCGGGGTGGGCAGGCCGACCTTCTTGAAGATCTTGCGGCCGTCCTTCACCCGCTTCTTGGCCCACTTGGCGCTCGTGCCGGGCAGGTCTCCGCCGATCTGGACCCAGGAGTTGTCCTGGCAGGGCACGACGGGCGCGTCCGGGGAGTTCTCGGCGGAGCACCACGAGCGGATGAACTCGAAGTCGTCGCTGGACACGCCGTTGTAGGGGTTGTCCAGGTCGCCGAACTGGTGGGTGGTGCCGTGCTGGATGAGGGTGCCGCCCTTGGCGACGGCGTCCTTGAGGACGGCGACGAGCTCGGGGGTGTCCTGGAGGGTCATGGAGCGCGGGGCGCCGTTGTTGTCGACGCCCTTGGGGTCCTCGTACTTGGGGTAGACGGCCATCTGGAAGGGCACGTCCTGGGAGTATAGGTAATCGACCATCGCCTGGAGCTCGGCGGGGTCGGTGTCGGGGCCGACGTCCTCGATGCGCACGGCGGCCTGGCGGACCTGGGTCGCGCTGGGCTGGAGGGCGTCCAGGACGATGTCAGCGGCGGCGATGTAGCGGTCCTGCTCGCTCATGTAGGTCACGGGGACCTCGCCGATGAAGGTCAGGCCGGATGAGGCCACGGCCCACGGGAAGGAGGTCGTGCCGGACTGGGCGACGCTGGCGCACTGGGTGGCGGCGCCGTCGGCCGAGGAGCACAGGGCCCTGCCCAGCACCGTGACGGCGCCCGCGTTCGTGATGTGGGGGGCGGTGATGCCTCCCTTGTTCAGCTCGTTGCGGCTGAAGGTCTTGCCGTTGTAATCGATCTGGGTGACGCGGTCGGTGGCGTCGACGTACGAGGTCGCGGCGTCCCAGCCGTACCGGGCGGTGAAGGTGGCGCGGTCGGCGTCGGTTTTGACGAGCTCCCAGATGTTGAAGCCGGACCACAGGATGGGCACGTTGCCGGTGAGGACGTCGTCGATGAAGGCGCGCGGCAGGGGCTCGTCGTAGGTGGAGCCGGTGTAGATGACGTTGGTGTAGCGCCCGGCCAGGCCGGCCTGGTAGTCGGCCACCGGCAGGGCGGTCACGAGCCCGGAGTGGCTGGCCAGGTTGCCCATGGCCATGGCGTAGTACTCGCCGAGCTTGCTCCAGTCCCCGGTGGTGTCGTAGAGGACGAGGGTGGAGGCGGGCCCGGCGTCCTGGTTGGAGTAGGTGACGGCGCGGTTGGGGACCTCGGGCGGGTTGGCCCGCAGGTCGCGGATCTGGGGCGCGGCCTGCGCGGCGGGGGCGTCGGCAAGGTTGACCGCGGCAGCGTCACCGGCCAGGGGCAGGGCCTCGGCCTGGGCGGCGGCGGGAGCGGGGGGAGCCTCGAGCGGGGCGCCCGCCCAGCCGAGGTCGTCGGCGGGGCTGTCGGCCGCCACCGGGGCGAGGGCCGCGCCGCGCGCGGTCGGGTTGGCGCCGCTGGCGGCCTGGGCGGAGCCGACGAGGCCGAGCGAGGCGCTGAGCGCCACGAGGGCCGTCAGGACCGCCCGGCGACGGCGCGCGTGGGTCGTCGTTGTCATCTGGAGCATCTCCTTATCAGGGTGGGGATCGATCAGGGCGAGGGGGCAGAAAGAGCAGGGTGGGGGCGGGGCGGGCTCAGGCGTGGGCGGGCTCGAAGTCAGGAAGGGGCTCCCCTCTCCCGAACAGGGCGGCGGTGGCCGCCATGACTCTCTCGCAGGCCCGCCCGTCGCCGTAGGGGTTGGCCGCCTGGGCCATGGCCGCGTAGGCGGCGTCGTCGGTGAGCAGGGTGGTGACGGCGTCGACGATGCGCTCCTCGTCGGCTCCCACGAGCCTGGCCACGCCGTAGTCGATGGCCTCGGGGCGCTCGGTGCTCTCGCGCATGACGAGCACGGGCTTGGACAGCGCGGGGGCCTCCTCCTGGACGCCCCCGGAGTCGGTGAGCACGATGTGGGCCCTGTTCATGAGCGAGCAGAAGGCCCCGTACTCCAGGGGGTCGGTGACCACGACGTTGGGCAGTCCCTCGATCCGCGGCAGGAGGGCCTGGCGCACGATCGGGTTGCGGTGGGCGGGAAGGACCATGAGCGCGTCGGGGTGGGCGCGGGCCAGGCGGGCGATCGCCCGCCCGATCCCCTCCATGGGCTCGCCCCAGGACTCGCGCCGATGCGCGGTCACCAGCACGACCCTGCGGAAGGGGGCCTCGAGGGCCTCGCGCAGCGCCGGGTCCGCCGGGGGTGTCGGCCTTGTGACGGCCTCCAGCAGGGCGTCGATGACGGTGTTGCCCGTGACCCGTAGGGAGGCGGGGTCGACGTTCTCACGCAGGAGGTTGTCCCGGCTGGCCGCCGTCGGGCACAGGTGCAGGGAGGTGATCTGCCCGACGAGCTTGCGGTTGGCCTCCTCGGGGAAGGGCGAGGAGATCGTGCCGGTGCGCAGGCCGGCCTCGAGGTGGAGGACGGGGGTGGAGTGGTAGAAGGCGGCCAGTCCCGCCGCGAAGACCGAGGTGGTGTCGCCCTGGACGAGGACGGCGTCGCAGGGCCGCTCCTCCAGCGCCCTGCCCACGCCCTCGAGGCACCGGGTGGTGATCTGGGTGAGGGTCTGGCCCGGGGAGTGGATATCGAGGTCGATATCGGGGGTGATGCCGAAGAAGGCGTTGACCTGGTCGAGCATCTCGCGGTGCTGCCCGGTGACGACGACGACCGGGTCGAAGCGCTCATCGGCGCGCATCCGGTTGATGAGGGGGGCGACCTTGATGGCCTCGGGCCTCGTGCCGTAGACCAGCATGATCCTCAGGGGCGCGCCCTGCGTCCGCTGATCGGCGGGTGTCATGGGTTCGGTGGTCATCGGTGCTCCTCTGTGTCGTGTCAGGCGCGTGAGTAGGTGGTCGCGGCGAAGGTGACGATGGCGTCCTCCGTGTAGGCGCCCACCGGGCCGCTGCGGTAGGGGCTGTCCGAGTCCTCGATGACGCCGAGGTCCTGCCCGTCGGCCGTGACGGTGAAGGAGACGGCGTCGCCGGTGGTGTCGACGCGCACCTGCGCGAGGTGGGCGATGCCGACCTCGAAGGAGGGCTCATACGCGGAGGCGAGGAAGCGCTGGTTGCCGGGGTAGGCGGGGTCCTGCTTGGAGACCTCCCAGCCGTTGGGCTTGAGGGCGAGGGCGTAGAAGTGCTCGTTGTCCTGGAAGGACCACATGAGCCAGGCGACCTCCCATGGGTTGGGCGCCGTTCCCTCTCGCAGTTGCTTCTCCGTGGTCATCATGGAGGTGACGGTCTGCGTGGCCCTGTCGGCGATGGAAGCGGTCGTCGAGATGGCAAGGGCGGCGTGCGTGCGCTCGTCCTCGGTGGCCGGGCTGGGGGCCAGGCGCAAGGAGCCGCCCTGGCAGGTGGCGTCGCCGTAGCCGTCGAAGAGGACCTGCCAGTCATCACAGCCCGTCTCCTGGGTGGAGAAGTAGCGGTACCCGAGCGCGCCCCCTCCCCCGATGAGCGCCACGAGGGCGCCCCCGAGCACGAGCCGACGGCGCAGCAGCGCGGACCTCGCGCCATCGTCCGGCGGCTCCGCGGGCGCGGCGCCCCTCTGGGCGGACTGGTCCGGGGCCCTCATGCGGCCACCTCATGATGCTCACGGCGGGCGGGCGGGCGCGGGGATCGCCGCGACTCGGGCGGGACCGACAGGGGGGCGCTCGGCGACGGCGATCCGACCCGCACGAGCGGCGGCGGGATGCGGAAGCCCTGCGGGACAGCCGCCGCCTCCCTGACCCGCGCCGCCTCCGCGACCACCGCGGTCTTCTCCAGCGGCGCGATGGGCCCCATGGGCTCCGTGGACTTCATAGGCTCTGCTGGCTCCGCCGAGTCTGCCGACTCTGCTGGATCCTCCGGCTCCTCTGCCTCCCGCGCGGTCTTCGCCCACCCGGTGCGTCCCGCGATCTCGCGCAGCAGCGCCCGCCACCCGAAGAGCGCTGGGAGGAGCCCGTAGAGCACGAAGAGATGCGCGTAGGCGAGCGCCTTCAACGGGCCGAGCCCCTCGGAGCGCTCGATCCTCCAGTACAGGACGCCGAAGACGAGGCCCGGGCCGAAGGCGAGGAGGTAGGCGCCCAGCAGCCACCACCAGGTCTGGCTGTGCCCGAGGACCGCCTTGCACACGACGACGAGCACGGTGATCCCGAAGGAGGCCATGAGCAGCGAGGCCGCCAGGAGCACGTAGGGCGTGAGGATCTGCCACGTGCTGTCCGCCCTGGCCAGGCCGCGCTGCTCGCGAGCGGCGCGACCGAGCAGGTTGAGGGACTGGATGTTGCCCTGGAACCAGCGCGTGCGCTGGCGCAGGAGCCTCCTGAGGCTCGTGACGCCCTGCTGGTGGACCGCCGCGGTGGGGCGGAAGTCATTGACCCACCTGGTGCCGTTGAGACGGACGCCGAGGTCGAAGTCCTCAGTGAGCGACTTGGTCCAGGGCCGCTCCCCCAGCGCGGTCAGGGCATCGAGGCGGGCGAACTGCGCGTTGCCGCCCATGCCGACGCTGTGGAGATGGCGCCGCCCCCTCTGGAAGACCTCCGTGAAGATGACGAACTCCATGTCCTGCATGCGGGCGAGCAAGGAGGAGAAGCGGTTGTTGATGCGCACACCGAACTGCACGGCGCCGATGCGCCGGTTGCCGAAGGCGCGGCGGGCCTCGTCGATGGCCTGCGACTCGAGGCGGCCGTCGGCGTCGACGACCCCGACCACCACATCAGTGCGCGGATCGCCGCCCCACTGGTCGCGCACGCGCCTCAGGGCGTCATTGAGGGCCTCGCCCTTGCCCAGGCGGGCGCGCGGGGGGACTCGGCGCATGACGCTCACCCGCGGGTCGGGGATCGCTCTGACGACGTCGGCTGTGCCGTCGTCGGAACCGTCGTCGATGACGAGGATGCGCAGCTTGTCATCGGGGATGTCGAGGAGCCGTCCGACGCTCGCGCCGATGACCCCGGCCTCATTGAGGCACGGCATGAGGATGACGACGAGGATGTCCTTGGCGCGGGAGCTGCCGCCGCGCCGCGGCCGCTCGATCCGCGGAGCCCGCCGGGAGGCGATGAGGAGGACGAGCACGTAGAGCAGGCCCGCCCCGATCATGATCACCGCGCCCCAGCGGCCGACCAGCTCTACTGGGTCACCATCGCCGACGCCGATCATGCGCCCCTCCTGCGACCCGGCCCCCGGTACCAGCCCAGGAGCGTCCGCCTGAGGGCGCCGGTCAGGTTGATCCACAGCCAGGCGAGGGCGATCACGGCGAAGAAGAACCCCGCGAGGAGGGAGAGGATATGGGCGATGGTCCCAGCGACAGCGAGAATCCGCGCCACGGAGCCCGGCCCGGGCGGCCATGAGGAATGCGCAAGAATCAGGGAGCAATTGCTCATCGCACCGTCATTTCGACTCAAGGGATCAGGGTGGAACCACGATGATGATTGTTCACGGAGGAACGCATCCGGATGGGGTCCAGAAACGCTATGAACAGAAGATAACGATTTGATATAGCAGGAGAACACTGTAGAAACGCACAACTCACAAGGGTCTTGACTGTAGTATTTCACATGTCCGTTGAGGTATCAGTCGTGGTCACCAGCACGTTCGGATCTCATCCACAGAATTCGTTGACGTCTATCACGTTCACAGCATTCTTCGATCGCGGCCATCAACGGCGCCCGGAAAATGCGTCAACAGCCGCCGCTCCAAGGGAGTCGATCGGCACCGATGGACAAAAGGATGAGGCCCATCAACCTCCGTCCAAGAATCCCCACCCCGCGACAACAATCCGCGCCGAGCGCCCATGAATGGGGCTCGGCGCGGATGGAGAGGACCGGCTCAGCCGCGATCGCGGAGACGGGCTCCGACAGCCTCGGCGTGGGCGGGCAGATCCTCCGCCTGGGCCAGCGCCGCGAGAGGGCTCGCCATGGCGCCCAGAGCCTCAGCGCTGTACTCGATCATCTGGACCGGCTTGAGGTAGGCCATGACGCTGAGCCCGGCGGCGAAACGCGCGGTGCCCCCCGTGGGCAGGACGTGGTTGGAGCCGGCGAGGTAGTCGCCGAGCGGCACGGGGCTGAAGGGGCCGACGAACACCGCCCCGGCGTTGCGGATGCGGCGCGCCACCTCGGCGGCCTCCTCGGTCTGGATCTCGAGGTGCTCGGCGGCGTAGGCATCAGCCACGGCGATGCCCTGCTCCAGGTCCCGCACGAGCACCACTCCTGATTGGGCCCCGCCCAGGGCGGTGGCGGCACGATCCCGGTGCCGCGTCGCCGCGAGGCGGCGCTCGAGCGCGGCGTCGACGGCCTCGGCGAGCGCGGGGCTGTCGGTGATGAGCACTGAGCCGGCGTGAGGGTCGTGCTCGGCCTGGGAGAGCAGGTCGGCGGCGACGTATTCAGGATCGGCTGAGGCGTCGGCGAGGATGGCGATCTCCGTGGGCCCGGCCTCAGCGTCGATGCCGACGTCGCCGAGCACGGCGCGCTTGGCCGCGGCGACGTACACATTGCCGGGACCGGCGATGACGTCGACGGGCTCGCACAGCAGGCCACCCGCGCTCGTCTCCTCATCGGCCCCTGCCTCGGCCCGGGCGCCGTAGGCGAGCATGGCGATGGCCTGGGCGCCGCCAGCGGCGTGGACCTCGGTGACGCCGAGCAGGCCGCAGGCCGCCAGGATCGTCGGATGGGGAAGCCCACCGTGCTCGGCCTGGGGAGGAGAGGCCAGGACGATGCTCTCCACCCCGGCGACCTGCGCCGCCACGACGTTCATGACGACCGAGCTCGGGTAGACGGCGAGACCCCCTGGGACGTAGAGGCCGACCCTGCGCACGGGCACCCAGCGCTGGGTGATGATCCCGCCGTCAATGATGCGCGTGACCCGCTCGGTGGGCATCTGGGCGGCGTGGCCCGCGCGGTTGTGAGCGATCGAGAGCTCCAGGGCCTCGCGAACGGCGGGGTCGAGAGCATCGACGGCGCGCTCGATGGCCTCGCGCGGGACGCGCAGGCGCTCGGGACGGACGCCGTCGAAGCGCTCCGCCAGGTCCCGCAGGGCGGCCGCGCCGCGGGCCTTCACGTCACTGATGATCGGCGCCACGGTCTCCAGGGCCGCAGCGACGTCCAGCGCGGCTCGCGGCAGGCGCTCGGCGAGCTGGCGGGGGGTGAGGTCGGTGTCGCGCAGGTCGATGCGAGTCAGCATGGGCACAGGTTATCGGCATGCGCCCGCAGTTCACGCCGCAGACCGCAGCCCGGATGCCCCTGCCGCCAGTGGGATGCGCCGCAGGTGGGGCGCGCCTGGGACCGAAGGAGCACAGCAGAATGATCACAAAACGATAACCTTGTGGCGATCCTGTCCCCTGAAATCCCTGATGACGAGGAGCCATTCATGAGCATGCCCCGCATGCCGCTTCCCACGATGCCCGGAGGGCGGGACTGGGCGGGGCTCCTGCCGCCGGTGGCCGGCGCCCTCCTCGGGGCGGCGGTGCTGTGGGCGGGGCGCGCGGCGCTGCCAGCACCCCGGTACGCGACGGCGCTCATCATCGGCGGCACCGCCGTGATGGCGGTCTTCGCGCTGTCGGCCCTCGCCAGGCTGGCATGGCTGGCGCACCGCGCGTGGCGGGCCCATCGCTTCCGCTCCGGGCACCCGAACGCGGCGGAGTCCCGAGAGCTGGAGCGGCGCGAGGAGCTGGCCGATTCCCAGGAGCATGCCAGGGCGGTGGCGCGCGGCCTTGCTCTGGGCGGCGCCTTCGACCTGGGGCGACCCTGGGATGTCGCGATCGACGCGAATGAGCATGTGCTGGCCGACTGCTCCTCCGACTACGCGCGGTACTACAGCGAGGACGCCCACCCCCTCCTTCCCGGCAGCGGCGTCATCGAAGGATCGGGCGGGGCGTCGGCGGGCCTGGACGCCGCGCCGATGGAGCGGCGGCGACGCCTGTGGGCGAGAAACCAACCAGACCTTCAATGGCGGGAGAACCAGTCGGTTCGCGCCCTGGTCACCCAGAGGCGCGTGCTCGTGCAGCGCAACGACCTCCACTGGCTCAGCTTCCACTACGACGCGATCGTCGCGATCCGCCCCGAGCTGCCCGCGGGCGTGCTCATCCTGGAGTTCGAGTCCGCCTCACCCCTGCGCCTGGCGGGCCCCGCCTCTGCTGTGACCGCCGTGGCCGCGGTCTACGCGCTCTTCGGCGCCGAGGGCCTGCGCGATCACCCGGGGCTGGAACCGCTGCGCATCCGTGATTCCGGGGAGTCCAGCGAGGCCGGGGACGCCGGCGATCCTGACAGCGGGGACGACGGCGCCCCGTCTTGTCAGGAGGCCGCCTCCCCGGCCTGAGCAGTGGCCGGCTCGGATGCTCCGGGCCCAGTGGGGCGGGCAGCCCCGGGGCGGCTGGACCACAGCTCCCAGCAGGCGCTGCGGTTGGGGGGCGCCCAGCGCGAGTCCCTCGTCGAGACCTCGCCCGTCCCCGCCGACACCACGAGCGAGGCCAGGAAGGGCTCGCCGCGGGCGGCGCAGTCATGGTCGATCATCGCCAGCAGCGGCCCCATGTGGCGGGGAAGCACAACGCCCTCGATCTCCTCGCTGAGCTCGCCGTAGGTGATGACGTCCCGCTGCTGGGCCACCTCGATGAGCACCTCCCGGGAGCGCGCGACGGCGCGCGCCAGCCGCTCGGAGAGCAGGTACTGCCGCTCCCCCACCGGATAGCGCGCGCCGACGGCGATCGCCAGGGGCTTCTCCCCCGATGCGCTCATGCGCGCATCGACAGGAACCAGCGCCGCAGGAACGGCCCGAGGATGGAGGCCAGGACGGAGGCGAAGGCGCCACCGACCATGACGGTCCGCGCCTTGGGCTTGACGTCCTGGGAGATCTCCGCCCTGGACGCGGCAGCCTGCGCGTTGGCCGCGGAGGCATCCTTCGCGGCGGCGGGGGCCGCCTGAG
>NZ_JH806632.1:60945-130382 GCF_000295095.1 Actinomyces timonensis DSM 23838
GGTGGGCGCGGCGGAGGGCGCCTGGGCCTGCGCCGCCGCTGCCGCATCGGTGGTGGGCGCGGCCGAGGGTGCCTGTGCCTCGGCCGCAGTCGTGGTGGCGGGCGCGGCGCTGGCCGTCGGCTGCGCCGCGGCGTCGGCGTTCGCCGCCTGGGCGGCGGCGGGCTGCTCGCCGTTCCAGGCCGCGTTGACCAGGGCGCCCATGTTCACCGCGGTGCCGGCGTCGACGCCGATCTTCTGGGCGACCGCCGCGGGCAGGGCTTGGCCCGCGGAGGCGGCCGGGCTGCCGGACTTGAGGTGGAAGTCGGAGGACTTCCAGTCGCCGCCGCTGGTCTCCTTGACGAACAGCGGGTTGGCATCCGGGTTGCCGCGCAGGTCGAGGCTGTGGTTCTCCTTGCCGGCCGTGGTCACGCCCTTGTGGGCTGAGAAGGACTTGAGGTCCTGGGAGTAGAAGGCATCGGTCATCGAGCTCGTCCCGTACTGCCACCAGTGCAGGAAGTTGTAGTCGCCGCCCTGCGGCCGGTAGTAGGCGTTGTTGTCGATGGTGGAGATCATCTGGTTGGCGTAGACGGCGCCGGGGGCGAAGCGGTTGGCATCGCCGTCGACGGTGACCATGGAGGCGTAGCGCCAGGGGTCGTCGGGGGCGGCCTGCGTTTGCCCGGAGGAGAAGATGTTGTTGGCGACGACCACGCCGGTGGTGTCCCAGCTCAGCCCGTGCTTGGAGCTCCAGGCCTCCACCGAGGTGCAGGTCCCGTCCGAGTTCCGGCTGTTGCAGCCCTTGGAGCGGTTGTCCTCGCGCACCACGAGGCTGGTCAGCGCGTGCGAGACGGTGTTGTTCCACACGGCGGAGTTGTCGGAGCCCTGGACCCTGATGGCCGTTCCCGCGCCGTCGACGATGTTGGAGGCGATGGTGCTGTGGGAGGAGACCTCGTCGATGATGCCCAGGGGCACGTTGATGAGGTGGTTGCCGATGATGTCGGAGTTGATGACGCCCTCGTCGAACCAGATGGCGGCGGTCTGCACACTCTCATTGCTCTTCGGCAGCGAGGCGTCCCTGCCCGAGTTCGAGTCGTCCACAGTGTTGAAGGCGTAGCGCACGTTCTCCGAGTGGGTCACCTTGGTGTCAGCGATCGTGCAGTAGGCGCCGCAGTTGGTCGTGATGAACCCAGCGGAGTTCGTACCCTGCCAGTAGTTCTTCTCGATGGTCGCCCCGGAGGAGCCGTTGACGTTGAGGGCGGCCCCGCCGTTGTTCTCGAAACGGTTCCCGGTGACCTTGGCGTTCGAGGCACTGGCGAGGTGCAGCGCGCTGCCAGCCGAGGAGTAGCGGAAGGTGTTGTTCTCGATCGTCTGGCCGTCCTTGGACACGACGACCGCGCCGCCTCCCGTGAAGACGCCGATCTCGGGGTCGTTGTAGTCCCAGCGCTGGAGCGGGGCGTACTTCTCGACGACGATCCCCGACAGCGTGGAGTTCGCCCCGTGGAGGGTGAGGGCGCGGTGCTGCTGGACGACCTCGACGGTGTGCTGGTTGGGGTCGACCCCGATGACGTACGAGGTGCCGCGGTGGGGCTTGGCGTTGTAGCCGGCGTAGGAGTTGTCCGATTTCTTGAGCGTCACGGGGTCGGGGTCATCGACGTAGAAGGAGGAAGCGCTCACCTCTCCCTTGGACGCGACCTGCGTGAGCGGCTTGCCATCGACGAACACCTGCTCGGGATAGGCCGCCATGCCCTCGACCGAGGGGTTGGCGTTGGTGGTGCACACATCGCAGAAGCGGACCATGTCGTGGCCCGTCGACCATGTGCCGTCGCCCCCGGCCGACCACGAGGCCGGCACCTCGGCCCCGGAGAGGACCGGGGTCGCGCCGGACGCGGCACGGATGGTCACGCCCTTGTCGACGTAGATGTTGCCCTCGCGGTAGGTGCCATCGGCGAGCTCCACGACCTGCCCGGCGCTCGCCGCCTTGAGGGCGGCGGAAAGGGTCTTGTACGGCTTGCCCGCGGAGCCGTCCCCCGAGTCGGACCCGGACGAGGCTGAAACATGGATCACTGACTCCTGCGCGGAGGCTGCCGGGCCCATGAGCCCCGGCGCGGCTGCCCCGAGGAAGGCAATGGCGAGCAGTGCTGTGAATCGACGGTATCGGCGCATCATTGTGTCGTCGTCTCCTGGTGGTAGGCGGACCCTGCAACCGTACCGTCGTGGGCAGGCCCAAAACGGTGACGTGCTGCGCATTCACACCTTTCTGGGGTCCCAGGAGGAGCCTTTCAGGATCCTCCAAGGAACCATTCACTCGCGGCCGATCCGCGCCACGAGAGGCCCTGGGCGATCGATGCGACACGCCGTCGATCGACACATGCGCACCACAAGCCACACCTGTCACAATCGGATCATGAGCGACACGCCGCACCCCACCATCCTTGTTCGCGGAGAGATTAAATTGGGCCAGTTCTTGAAGCTCGCCAGTCTCGTCGAGGATGGCGCCGAGGCGCGGATCGCGATCCAGTCGGGCGACGTGAGCGTCAATGGCGAGGTGGAGCGGCGTCGCGGGCACCGCCTGTCCGACGGCGACGTCGTCGAGATCGACCTCCCCACTGGATCGGCAGGAGCACGGGCAAGAGTCGAGCCCTGAGCGGGAACTCGATCCGCGCGCGGGGCGACGGGCCCCGCCTCAGCCACCGTCCGCCGAGGTCAGCGGGCTCGCGGAGCAGAGGGCCGGCTGCCCCGCAAGGGGGCGCGCTCCCCACGAGCCTCGCGATCAGGGCCTGGTCAGAGCGTGTTCAGAGTTCTCTCAGTGATGGAGGCACCCAGGCCCGAGGAGCGCCTTGATGTCCGAGTAGAAGGCCTGGGAGGCCTCCACCCTCAGCGAGGGGGCGAGCTGGGTGCGCACCTCCCGCCCCGGGCTGGTGAGGTTGAGGCGCACGACGCTCGCGCCGGGGTGGCGCTCGAGGAGGTCGCGCAGTTTCTCCACCAGCGGCCCGGTGCAGCGGTTGGTCGGCAGGGTGAGGGTGACGGCCTCGTGGGTGGCGCTGGAGATGTCCGGGAGGGTGAGCTCCTGGGCGTAGAGGGAGACGGCGCCGTCGCGCCGGGTGAGCTTGCCACGGACGGTGACCACCGTGTCCGGCGCCAGCATGGTGGAGACCGTCTGGTAGGTGGAGGGGAAGAAGAGGGCCTCGATGGAGCCGCCCAGGTCCTCGATCTGGGCGATGGCCCACAGGTTGCCCTGCTTGGTGGTCTTGCGGGTGAGGCTGGTGATGAGGCCGGCGATGGTGACCATGGCGCCGTCGGGGCGCTCGTCATCCTCCACGAGGTCGGAGATCTCGGTGTCGGCGAGCTTGGCGAGGAGCGGCTCGATGCCGAGCAGCGGGTGGTCGGAGACGTAGAGGCCGAGCATGTCACGCTCGTAGGCGAGCTTGTCGCGCTTGTCCCACTCGGGCAGGTCGGGGATCTCGGCTGAGAAGACGGGACCAGAGGAGAAGGGGTCGTCGGCGCCGCCATCCCCGCCGTCGCCCATGAGGGAGGCGAAGAGGTCGAACTGGCCGGCGGCCTCGTTGCGCTTGACACCGATGATCTCGTCGACGAAGTCCTCGTGGCAGGCCTGCAGGGCGCGGCGTGACTTGCCGAGGGAGTCGAAGGCGCCGGCCTTGATGAGGGAGTCGATGGTGCGCTTGTTGCACACGACGGCGGGGACCTTGTCGAGGAAGTCCTCGAAGGAGGTGAAGTCGCCCTTCTCCTCGCGGGCCTTGACGATGGCCTCGACGACGTTGAGGCCGACGTTGCGCACGGCGGACAGCCCGAAGCGGATGTCCCCGCCGACGGCGGCGAAGCGGGCGCGGGAGGCGTTGACGTCCGGGGGAAGGACGGTGATGCCCATGTGGCGGCACTCCCCCAGGTAGACGGCGAGCTTGTCCTTGTTGTCCTTCTGGCTGGTGAGCAGGGCCGCCATGTACTCGGTCGGGTAGTGGGTCTTGAGGTAGGCGGTCCAGTAGGAGACGACGCCGTAGGCGGCGGAGTGGGCCTTGTTGAAGGCGTACTTGGCGAAGGGGACGACGACGTCCCACAGGGTCTTGACCGATTCGGCGGAGAAGCCGTTGGCGATCATGCCGGCCTCGAACTCGACGAACATCTTGTTGAGGATGTCCATCTTCTTCTTGCCCATGGCCTTGCGCAGGGCGTCGGCCTTGCCCATCGTGAAGCCCGCCAGGTCGGTGGCGATCTTCATGACCTGCTCCTGGTAGACGATGAGGCCGTAGGTGGTGCCGAGGATGGGCTCGAGGGCCTCGGCGAGCTCGGGGTGGATGGAGGTGATCTCCTGCAGCCCGTTCTTGCGCAGGGCGTAGTTGGTGTGGGACTCGGCGCCCATGGGGCCGGGCCGGTAGAGGGCGCCGACGGCGGAGATGTCTTCGAAGTTGTCGGGCTTCATGAGGCGCAGGAGGGTGCGCATGCCGCCGCCGTCGAGCTGGAAGACGCCGAGGGTCTCGCCGCGGGAGAGGAGCTCGTATGTGGCACGGTCGTCGAGCTCGATGTGGTCGATATCGAGGGCGGGCTTGCCGTTGGCGACGATGTTGTCCAGGGCGTCGGAGATGACCGTGAGGTTGCGCAGGCCCAGGAAGTCCATCTTGAGCAGGCCGAGGTGCTCGCAGGTGGGGTAGTCGAACTGGGTGATGTAGGCGCCGTCCTGGAGGCGCTGCATCATGGGGATGACGTCGGTGAGCGTGGCCGAGGACATGATGACGGCGCAGGCGTGGACGCCCCACTGGCGGGTCATGCCCTCCAGGCCCTTGGCGAGCTCGACGATCTTCTGGGCGTCGGGGTCCTCGGCGTGGAGCTTGCGGAACTCCTCCGCCTCCCCGTAGCGCTCGTCGTCGGGGTTGAAGATGCCCTTGATGGTGATGTCCTTGCCCATGATGGTGGGGGGCATCGCCTTGGTGAGGCGGTCGCCGACGGCGTAGGGATAGCCCATGACGCGGCTGGAGTCCTTGAGGGACTGCTTGGCCTTGATGACGCCGTAGGTGACGACCTGGCTGATCTTGTCCGAGCCGTACTTGTTCTTGACGTACTCGATGACCTCGTCGCGCCGGCGCTCGTCGAAGTCGACGTCGATATCGGGCATGGAGATGCGCTCGGGGTTGAGGAAGCGCTCGAAGATGAGCCCGTGGTTGAGGGGGTTGAGCTCGGTGATGCCCATGGCGTAGGCGACCATGGATCCGGCGCCGGAGCCGCGGCCGGGCCCGACGCGGATGCCGCGCGACTTGGCCCAGTTGATGTAGTCGGCCACGACGAGGAAGTACCCGGGGAAGCCCATCTGGACGATGACGCCGATCTCGTACTCGGCCTGCTTGCGGCAGTCCTCGGGGATCTGGCCGCCGAAGCGCTTGTCCATCCCGGCCCAGCACTCCTTGATGAACCATGACTCCATGGTCTCGCCCTCGGGGACGGGGAAGGCGGGCATGAAGGAGGCGCCGTCGTCGACGGTCTCGAAGTGGACGTCGCACTGCTCGGCCACGAGGAGGGTGTTGTCGCAGGCCTCGGGCATCTCCTTGAAGAGCTCGCGCATCTCGCGGCCCGGGCGCAGGTAGTAGGTGTCGCCGTCGAACTTGAAGCGGTCGGGGTCGGACAGGACGGAGCCGGAGTTGATGCACAGCATGGCGTCCTGGATGGTGCGGTCCTCGGGGCGCACGTAGTGGGAGTCGTTGGTGGCCAGCAGGGGGGCGCCGATCGTCGTGGACAGGCGCAGGAGGTCCTGGGTGACGCGGCGCTCGATCTCGAGCCCGTGGTCCATGAGCTCGACGTAGAAGTAGTCCTTGCCGAAGATGTCCTGGAGCTCGCCGGCGGCTCGCACGGCCTCATCCCACTGGCCGAGCCGCAGGCGGGTCTGGACCTCCGAGGAGGGGCAGCCGGTGGAGGAGATGAGGCCCTTGGCGTAGCGGCTGATGAGCTCGCGGTCCATGCGGGGGGCCTTGCCCATCTGGCCCTCGAGGGAGGCGTAGGAGTCCAGGCGCATGAGGTTGTGCAGGCCCTCGTTGTCCCGGGACAGGAGGGTCATATGCGTGTAGGACCCGCGGGCGGAGACGTCGTCCCGGCGCTGGGACTCGTCACCCCAGAAGACGCGGGTCTTGTCGTGCCGGGAGGTGCCGGGGGTGAGGTAGGCCTCGACGCCGATGATGGGCTTGATGCCGGCCTTGCGGGCGGCGGCGTAGAACTCGTAGGCGCCGAACATGTAGCCGTGGTCCGTGATGGCCAGCGCCTTCTGGCCCAGCCGCTTGGCCTCGGCGACGTAGTCCTTGATCTTCCCCGCGCCGTCCAGCATGGAGTAGTCGGTGTGGACGTGGAGGTGGACGAAGTCGTCCGCTGGTGTGGTCTGATCCTGCTCGCTGCTCGCACCCGCCATGGAGCCATCCTAGGCCCTGGTCGGGGGGCTGCCAGCCCTCGCCCGCGACCGGGCCCCGGCGGGGGAGGCCTGTTCGGCGATGCAAGCGCGCACTGGCGCGAGCCGGGATGCACCCGATTCGCCGCCGCTCGCATAGGCCGATGGGGTCCACCAGCCACCCACCGCGGACCTGGCGAGAAATGGCGAGGTTTGAGGATTGCTCGGCCAGTTCGCGGCCCGCTCCACAGCACCAGCAAGAGCCCTACCCCTCCGACCTGCGCCGTTACAGATGGTGACGCGCCGTCAGCAAAAGGAATCTTCAAACCTCGCCACCTGACGGACGAGCCGCGCAGTCGCACGAGGCAGAGAGAGGCGGCCAATCTCCTCGAGCGCTACCGACAGCACTCCAGGGCCTAACGCATCAGCGGCCAGGGGTGAGTCTCTTAGTGTGGTGGCAATTCCCGTGGTGCCCGGCTCGTCGTGGTCGGGTCCGTTGGCTCGCTGTGGCCGGGGGTGGGCATCGTAGGGATCCGAGTTCTTCGACCAAGATTCACAAGGAGTGTCCCCACGATGCCCAGGAACCAGCCTGCTGTGTCCGCCCCGATCCGGGAAGTCCTGGACGACCCGAGCCTGGCCCACGACAACGTGTTCCGCCGGATGCTGCAGGCCGGACTGCAGGACCTGGTGGAGGCCGAGGCCGATGGGGTCTGCCACTCCCCTGCTCCCCCACTGCGGATCGGACGAGAAGTGGCGAGGTTTGAGGATTGCTCGGCCATTTCGCGGCCCGCACCCCGGCGCCAGCAAGAGCCCTACCCCTCTGACCTCTGCCGTTACAGATGGCTACATGCCGTCAGCAAAAGGAATCCTCAAACCTCGCCACCTGACGGACGAGCCTCGCGGCCGCACACCACTGCGAACGGCGCCCGGCCATCCTGAGCACCGCCGTGGGCGCCTGCCCACGACCAGGCGCGCCCCTCAGTTCCCGTCACCCACACCCCCGGCCATGGGAAGGCAAGGGCGATGCGAGCGGCGATGCACTGGCGCGAGCCGGGATGCACCCGATTCGCCGCCGCTCGCTTGGGGGTGCCTGGGTCCCAGCGCCTACCCGCACCTCAACGCTCGCGCCGATGGCCCCATGCTGAAGTGCACCGCCTCTTCCAGACGCCTGGCACCCACCTCAGGGCGAAGGGGTCAGGCTATCGTTGGAATAGTAAGGATTTCCCGTTCTGCTTACGAGGCGGTATAGTCCAAATCCGTCGCGACCTGGGCGATTCCATGAATTTTCATGCCAGAACGCGAATCAAAGGAGAGCCCATGACTACCCCTACCGATTTCTTGGACGAAGACGTTCGCAAGCAAGTAGCGAAAGAATTAGGTCGTTATGTCTACATGCTCGTCGACCCCCGCGACGGCATCCCCTTCTATGTCAGCAAAGGACAAGACCTCCACCTCGATGCTCACGAACGAGAGATTGACTTCGACGACGAGGGTCAACACAAGAATGATCAAAATACTCAAAACGACAAGACCGAAAAGATCAGGGAGATCAAAGATGCTGGCGACAAGGTAGAAAAATGGATTGTCCGACACAATATGACCAAGCCCGAGTACACTGCGGTTGAAGTAGCCCTTATTGACCTCCTCACGTCCATGCCGATCGCTCGCACCACAAAAGACACCCGTCGCCAGCCTCTTCACGTCGCAAAGGGCCAACTCACCAACCAACGGCGGGAGAAGGCCGCCGGCCACGGCATCCAGCGGCTCGACGACCTCATCATCAAGCGCGCCGCTCCTCCACTCACAACTACCGAGCCTCTTCTCATTATCAAACTCGGCGAATGGAAGAATGCCAACGAGCCTGAAGACATGCCAGGAGGCTGGCAGCGCCACGGCTACGGCTACAAGAAGGAATGGCTCGGCGAGGCGCGCCATCAGCATATGGAGGAGATCGCAAAGTCAGCATGCGGCTGGTGGAACATCAGCCCGCAGAGCGTCAAGAGAGAGAAGATCAAGTACGCTGTTGCCGTCTACCTAGGGGTCACGCGCGCACTCCTCAAGATCGATCCAGACTCATGGGTGGAGCATCAAGACTACGGCAACAAGTCTTATCGACGAGCTTTCGAGTACACTCTCATCACCGAGGGCGACGACTACGATGACATCGTTGGTGAATACGGGTATCGCCTCGGAAAAGGCTGGGATAGTCAAAACAGGCACTACTGGCGAGGCCCTGAGAAATGAGACTGCTGAGCCACATGTAGGAGATATGTCCCTCAGCGGCTACTTCTGGGAAAAGAACCGGCGTGCTAGGAACTCGAACTACCGGGCCCGCCGGGTGAGGGTGCGGGCCATGTCCTGGTGGGGGATGCCGGCGTCGAGGTAGGACTCGCCGCTGACCACTTCATAGCCGCAGCGCTCGTAGAAGCCCATCGCCTGCTCCTGGGCGGAGAGCACCACCGTGACGCTCACAGCGCCGTCGGCGCCTGGCACCCCCGCGCGCTCCAGCGCGACCTCCTCCAAAGCTGCCGCCATCCGCGCGCCCAGGCCCGTCCCCCGGCACACCCGGCGCACCGCCAGCCTGCCCAGGTGGACCTGCCCCTCATGCTCCGGCTCCAGGAGGATCCGGCCCGCCCCCAGCGGCGTCCCGTCGCTCCCCCGCGCGAGCACGTGGATCGTCGTCGGCTCGAAGTCCCGGGCGTCGATCTCCTCAACGAAGGGCACATCCTGCTCGTCGACGAACACCTCCAGGCGCACATCCGCCACCCCGGAGCGCAGCGCGTCCGCCGCCGGGCCCGACTCGTCGCCCGCCGCGCTCGTGAACCCGATCGGCTCGACAACCGCCGTCGCCGGCGCGATCCGCAGCTCCACCGTCCCCACCAGGCTCATACCGACCTCAGCACATCGAGCGCATGGGCTAGGTCCTCCGGGTACTCCGAGCGGAACCGCATCGACTCCCCCGTGATCGGATGATCGATGCCGAGCTCCACCGCGTGCAGCCACTGCCGGACCAGCCCGGTCCTCTCCGCGAGCCCCGCATCGGCGCCATAGGTCTCGTCCCCCACGCAGGGATGGCCCACCGCAGCCATATGCACGCGGATCTGATGCGTCCGCCCCGTCTCCAGATGCACCTCCGCCAGGCACGCGCGCGGCATCACCTCGATGACGTCGTAATGGGTGATCGACTCCCGGCCGCCGTCGATGATCGCCATCTTCCACTCGCGGCTCGGATGCCGCCCGATCGGCGCATCGATCGTCCCCGAGGACGGATCGAGATGCCCCTGGACGAGCGCGTGGTAGACCTTGTCCACCTCATGGTTCCGGAAAGCCCGCTTGAGCACGGAGTACGCGCGCTCCCCCTTCGCCACGATCATGACCCCGGAGGTCCCCACATCCAGGCGGGAGACGATCCCCTGCCGCTCCGCCGCGCCGGAGGTCGCCACGCGCACGCGCATCGCCTTGAGCGCGCCGAGCACATCGGGCCCGTCCCAGCCCATCGACGGGTGGGCGGCCACGCCGGCCGGCTTGTCGACGACGACGATGTCCTCGTCCTCGTACAGGATCCCCATCCCCTCCACCGGAGTCGCGACCGGTTCCGCGGGCCGGGAATCAGGCAGCTCGACCTCCAGCATGGCGCCGCCGACGACGCGGTCCGACTTCCCCAGGGGCGCCCCCTCCATCCGGGCGGCGCCATCGGCGCACATCTCGGCAGCCTTGGAGCGGGACAGCCCGGTCATCCGGGCGATGGCGGCGTCAGCGCGCTCGCCGTCGAGCCCGTCGGGGACGGGCAGGAGGCGCAGGCTCATGACCGCTCCCCCGCGTCGCGGCGGTTCCTCGCCCGTCTGGACATGCGCGTCTCGCCGCGGTTCTCAGCGGGGGCCGCCGCCCGGTTGGCCCCGCCATCGCCATCCGCGGATCCAGCGCTCCCCGCCGCGCCGTCCGGACCGCCCGTGCCGTCCGTCCTGTCCCCATCCTTGCCCGCGCGGGTACCGTCCAGATTGATGCCCAGGATGGAGAGGACCATGATGACGCCAGCCGCGCCGACGATCGCGATATCGGCCACGTTGCCGACGAACTGCCCCCCGTAGTCGATGAAGTCGACGACGTGCCCGCGCAGGAATCCCGGAGCGCGGACGAGACGGTCAATGAGATTGCCGACGGCGCCGCCGAGCACGAGGCCCAGGGCGATCGTCCACGCGCGCGAGCCGAGGCGCCGCGAGGCCCGCACGACGACGACCACCACCACGAGCGCGACGATCGAGAAGATCCAGGTCTGGCCCGTGGCGAAGGAGAAGGCGGCGCCGGGGTTGCGCACGAGGATGAGGCCCAGGAGGTCCCCGATGATCGGGATCCGCGCGTGCCCGGACAGGGCCTCCACCGCCCACAGCTTCGTCAACTGGTCCACGAGAATGAGGAGCGCCGCGATGAGGCAGACGAGTGGCAGCGCGCCCATGCGCCCAAGTCGGCCACGCAAGCCGTCGATGATCCCCCCGTGAGGGGCGGGACCGCTCTCACCAGTGCTCGCGCTCGACGACGCGGGATCGTCTGGCCCTGCCTGGGCGGGCGAGGGCGCGAAGAGCCCCGCCCCGCTCGAAGACGTCGCCGGCGAATGGGCGGAGGCGCGCGTGCCTGGGGCCTCGGCTCCCGAAGCAGCGGCGGGTTGGATCTGGGGGATGTCGTCGTCGGTCATGAGTTCTTCCGGGGGTCAGCGCGGTGCGCGTACGCGTCGAGGGCGGCCACCCGCTTGGGGTCGCCGCCCTCGACGATGGGCGTGCGGTGCCCGGCGCGCGGGCGCCGGGCGTCCGGGCCGATCAGATGTGGCCGGCCTCGGTGCTGGAGCCCTCCTCGACGTTGGTGAGGAGGTTGGTGAGGTAGCTCTTGAGGCGGGTCCGGTAGTCGGACTCGAAGCGGCGCAGCTCGTCGATCTTGTGCTCCAGGCCGGAGCGCTCCTTCTCGAGCTGGGCAAGGGTGCGGTTGCGCTGGTCCTCGGCGTCGCGGACGATCTGCTCACCGGTGGCACGCGCCTCGGCGACGATGCGCTCACCCTCCGCCTTGCCGTTGGACACGTGCTCGTCGTGCAGGCGCTGGGCGAGCTCGAGCATACCGGAGGCGGCGCCGGGCTCGTCCCCGTTGCCACCCATGGCGGACAGGGCCGGGGAAACTGTGGGGGCGGAGACCGCCGGAGGCTCGTTGACAGGAGCGGCAGCCACAACGGGCGCGGCACCGGTGCTCACGGGGGCGGCCTGGGAGAGCTCCTCGATGCGGCGGTTGGCGGCGTCGAGCTTCGCCTTGAGCTCGACGTTCTCTGCCTCGAGCTGGCGCATCGCCTCGACGACCTCGTCAAGGAACTCGTCGACCTCGTCCTGCTCGTAACCCTCGCGGAACTTCGTCGCCTGGAACTTCTTGTTGAGGACGTCGTCTGCTGTCAGCAGCGTCATATCGTCACCTCGGTGTCGTTACGGACATTGTCACAAGCACCGGACCAACCGGTGACTCACGCTGACTACAGTACCTGAACTGACGGCGCGCGGGGCCGGAGAGGGACGCGAATCACGCTGTCCTCGTCACACCCACACCGCCCCGTCCCCCTTGCCAGGAGCGGGAAAAAGCAGGTCATCCCTAGTTCGTGAGCGTCCCCTCACACTGCCCTGGCGAGCATCGCGAGGAGCTGCTGGACGATCATGATGCCGAACCAGAGCGCCAGGAAGCTCAGGTCGATGCCGAAGGAGCCCAGGTTGAGGGCGGGGATGCGCCGCCGGAGGAAGCGCAGCGGGGGGTCTGTCAGGGAGTAGACGAGGTTGGCGATGACGAGCACCGGGCCTGTGGGCCGCCACGACCTGGCGAAAACCGTCACGAGGTCGAGCACGACCCTGATGACGAGGATGAGGATGTAGATGCCCAGCAGACTGTTGACGATCGAGATGATCGCGACGAGCGCGCTCACGCCAGTGGCTCAGCTCTGGTTGAAGAAGCGGTCGTGCTCCTCGACCTCGCCATCGTCGATCTCGACGCTCGCGGGGGTGAGCAGGAAGACCCGGGGGGTGATGGGCTCGATGGCGCCGCGCAGGCCGTGCACGAGCCCGGCGGAGAAGTCCACCATCCGGCGGGCCTCGGCCTCGCTCATGCCGGTGAGGTTGATGATGACGGGAGCGCCGTCGCGGAAGGCCTCGCCGATGACACGGGCCTCGTTGTAGGTGGAGGGGTGCACCGTGACGATGCGGCGCAGGTCGGGCATGGACACCGGCTCCAGGGAGGTCTCGTAGGAGCTCGAGGCGGCGGGCTCGGGCTCAGACTCCTCGACGACCTGGTCGAAAACGGGGGCGTAGACCTCCTCATCCTCGGCGTAGAGGTCCTGCTGCTCGGGCTCGGTGTACCCGAGGAATGTCGACATCTTGCGCAGTGCGCTCATGGCTGGCTCCTTCTCCGTTAGCTCCCCGGGCCTCCCCTGGCTTCCCGGTGTGGGCGACGTTATCGGTCATCGGAGCGCGCGCCGGTGATTGGGCACGGCGTGTCCTCAGAGCAACGGCAGAGCAATACCCCTGCGATCAGGCAATTCTCAGATTGTTGTCAGGACGATACCAGCAAGGCGCCCCGTAGCGCCCTCGCGGCGATAGGAGAAGAAGCGCTCGTCCTCGAAGGTGCACCACTGGCTCGGCGCGATCCGCCCGACGCCGCAGCGCTGGAGCTGGGCGATGACGCCGGCGGCGACGTCGAGCCCGGGCGTCCCCCAGGAGGTGGTGGCGGCGCAGGCCGGCTCGATCGCGGCGGCCTCGTCGCGCATGGACTCGGGCACCTCGTAGCAGCGCCCGCAGATGCTGGGCCCGATGGCGGCGCTCATCCCCGCCGGGTCCGCCCCAAGGCTCGCCATCTCCTCGACCGCCCGGGCCACGACGCCGCCCAGCATTCCCCGGCGGCCCGCGTGGACCGCGGCCACCAGGAGCCCGTCGGCGGAGGCGAGGAGGAGAGGAACGCAGTCGGCGACGAGGACGCCCGCCCCGCGCAGGGGGCGGGAGCAGGCCTGCTCGGCGCGCGCGTCGAGGACGAGGGCGTCGGCCCTCGGCGCGCTCCCCCGCTCGGCTCGGGCGACGACGTCGGAGTGGACCTGGTTCATCCAGGCGATATCGCCGTCTCCCAGGCCGACGGCCTCCTCCAGCCAGGCCCGGCAGGCCGCCACATGCGCGGGATCGTCGTCGACATGGGCGGCGAGGTTGAGCCCGGTGTAGCGCTCATCGGCTGGGGCGGGCAGACGCGAGGCCCCCGCGCCGCGGGTGGTGAAGCACCCGCGGGCGCGAGGGCCCAGGTCGGCCTCGAGGAGGCCGGGGATCGTCATGCCGGCGCCCGCGCTCAGCGCAGGAAGTCGGGCAGGTCGATGGTGTCCTCGGCGTCGGCGCCCAGCATCGGGGGCACCGCGAGCTCCACGGGGGGCTGCTCGGCGGCGGCGTCGACGAACACGGGCACGGAGCCAGTGTTGTCCGACGGCGAGACCGGGACGGTGGCGGGGCGCTCCTGGGCGGCGGGCTCCGGGAGCGGCGGGACCGCGCTGGGGGCGGAGGCGGCCACCGGGGCGGACTTCGCCACGGGCGGCGCCGGGACCGGGGTGGTCACCGGGGCCGGGTCGGCCGCGTGCGAGGAGCTGCGGGGCTCGACGGTGCGGGTGGCCGGCTGGGCGGAGTGGCGCGCGCTCTTCTGGGAGGCCGCGCGGTCGAGGCCGGCCGGGACGGGCTCCTCGTCGAAGCCCGCCGCGATGACGGTGACGCGGACCTCGTCGCCCAGGGCGCCGTCGACCACGTTGCCGAAGATGATGTTGGCCTCGGGGTGGACGGACTCGCGCACGAGGTTCGCGGCCTCGGAGATCTCGAAGAGGCCGAGGTCGGAGCCGCCCTGGAAGAAGATGAGAACACCGTGGGCGCCGTCGATGGAGGACTCCAGCAGCGGGGAGGCGATGGCCTGCTCGGTGGCGGCCAGCGCGCGGCCCTCGCCGGTGGCCGAGCCGATGCCCATGAGGGCGCTGCCGGCGTTCTGCATGACGGACTTGACGTCGTTGAAGTCGACGTTGATGAGACCGGGGGTCGTGATGAGCTCGGTGATGCCCTGAACACCTTGGAGGAGGACCTGATCGGCCTGCTTGAAGGCATCGACCACGGAGATGTTGCGGTCCGCGATCTGCAGGAGGCGGTCGTTGGGGATGACGATGAGGGTGTCGACCTCGGCGCGGAGCTTGTTGACGCCCTCCTCGGCCTGGGCGGCGCGGCGACGGCCCTCGAAGGAGAAGGGGCGGGTGACGACGCCGATGGTCAGGGCGCCGAGCTCGTGGGCGACCCGCGCCACGACGGGCGCGGCGCCGGTGCCGGTGCCGCCGCCCTCCCCGGCGGTCACGAAGACCATGTCCGCGCCCTCGAGGGCCTCGCGGATCTCCTCCTCGTGGTCCTCGGCGGCCTTGCGGCCGATCGACGGGTCCGCCCCGGCGCCGAGGCCGCGGGTCAGGTCCCGGCCGACGTCGAGCTTCGTGTCCGCGTCGGACATGATGAGGGCCTGGGCGTCGGTATTGACCGCCAGGAACTCCACGCCGCGCAAGTCGGCCTCGATCATGCGGTTGACGGCGTTGACTCCGCCACCGCCGACGCCCACGACCTTGATGATCGCCTGGTAGTGCTGGGACTCCACCACTGTCTGCCTCCGCGCTCGTGCGAGCCCTCTGGGCTCCCCTCAACCCTCAACCTCACGTTGAGGTTTATACTTATGTCATTCTTGCGATGACAAGGGCAACGCTATGGGTCCGTGGCAGCACCGGTGCGGATTTTCCTCGGCG
The DNA here is from genome assembly GCF_000295095.1 of Actinomyces timonensis DSM 23838. Classification (GTDB taxonomy): domain Bacteria; phylum Actinomycetota; class Actinomycetes; order Actinomycetales; family Actinomycetaceae; genus Actinomyces; species Actinomyces timonensis. Next base: position 76,110 of record NZ_JH806632.1, read on the forward strand.
TGTCAGACGCGCGCTCAACGGGTCGTCGGATTATGCGGCGCCGAGACGTCGTAGACGCTGGCCTGCGTGGTCAGCAGAGTGGTGAGGACCTGCGCCTTGAGGGCGTTCTGGGAGCCGTCGCCCCACACGACGCTCGCCCCGCCCACTAGTGACAGCGAGACCTGGCCCGTGGTGGAGATCGTCACCTGGGAGACCTGCTGACGGGTGGTCCCATCGAGGCTGCCCACGACGGCGGTCATCGTCGCCACCTGCGCGGCGTTGAGGGGCGGGGCGCTGCCCTCGGCGGCCCCCTCCGCGGCCAGGAGCGCCAGGCCAGCGGGAGCCTCGGTGACGGTCTCCAGGACGACGGCCTCTGAGTCGAGCACCGCGTAGCCGTCGTCGGTCTGCTGGACGGCCACCGGGGTCCTCAGCTCCAGGGAGACGGTGAGGCCATGGGGCCAGGAGCGGGTGACGGTGGCCGAGCGCACGCGGACGAGGCCATTGGCGACCTCGCCGCCGAGGCGGTCGACGTCGAGGCGCACGAGGGACTCCCCCGTGTGGGAGGCCAGCACCTCCTGGACCTCGCTGGCGCTGACGGCGCCGTCAGTGCCCTCGACGGTGATGCTCTGGGGGCGCAGGGCCAGGAGCGGGGAGTAGAGGACCGCCCAGGCGATCGCCGCGATGATGAGGAGGACGACGATGGCGCTCGTCAGGCGCCGCGCTCTGAGGGAGCGGGCGGCCCGGCGCCGCTCGGCCAGGCGGTCGGTGAGACCCGTGGAGACGACGGACGAGGCCGCGTGCTCGCGCAGGCGCCCCATGGAACCGGGCTCGGCCCTGGTGGCGACCTCGGTGGAGCCGGAGTCCGCGCTGCTGGCGGAGGATGCGGCCGTCCGGCTTGGGGCCTGCTGGGCCTGTCGGGGCTGGTCGGCCTGCCCAGTCTTCCCAGGATCGCCAGCGCCCTCGACCCGCTCGATCTGCTCAGTCCTCTCCGCCTGCTCGATCTCCTCGGCGGCGGTGGGCCCGGCGGGATCGGGCGCTGGGCGCGGAGCGTGGGGCCTCCTCATCGGCTCCCCTGGGCCTCGCCGTCGGGGGCGGGCGACGCCGCGAGATCGGCGAGGACCACCTCGCCCAGCGCGGTGACGTCCCCGGCCCCCACCGTCAGGAGGAGGTCGCCAGGACGGGCCAGGGCGGCGATGGCGTGGGCGGCCTCGACCCGGTCGGGCACGAAGCGGGCCCCGCCGCCCGGGACCTCGGCGACGATCGTGCCGCCGTTGACCCCGGGGAAGTCCTCCTGGACCTCCCGGGCCGGGTAGACATCGGCGACGACGACGGCGTCGGCCTTGGCCAGTGCCGTGCCGAAGCGGGGGGCGAAGGCAGCGGTGCGGGAGAAGAGGTGGGGCTGGAAGAGGACGAGCAGACGCCCGTCCCGCGCGGCGGCAACCCCGCGGGCGGTGGTGAGCAGCGCCTCGATCTCGGTGGGGTGGTGCGCGTAGTCGTCCACCACGCGCACGCCGCGCGCCTCGCCGCGGTCCTCGAAACGGCGGCCAGTGCCGCCGAAGGCGCCCAGGGCGTCAGCCATCGCCTGGCCCGCGACGCCCAGCTCGATACCGGCGGTCCAGGCGCCGGCGGCGTCGAGGGCCACATGGTCGCCGGGGACCCGCAGGGCGAGCGAGACCTGCTCCTGCGTGCCATCGGGGGTGGTGCGGATAAGCGCGGCGGCGGTGGAGCCCGCTCCCCTGCTGGTGATCTCGAGGCGAGTGTGGGCCTCGTGGCTGGCGCCGAGGAAGGCCGGCTCGGCGGTGCCGAAGGTCGTCACGCGCAGTCCCTCGGTCACGGCCGAGGCCGCGAGGCGGGCGGCGCCCGGGTCATCGGCGCAGGCCACGAGCAGCCCACCGGGGACGAGCCGCCGGGCGAAGTCGACGAAGGCGGCCTCGAAGGCCTCGGGAGTGCCGTAGTTGTCGAGGTGGTCGGGCTCGACGTTGGTCACCAGCGCGATGCGCGGGGTGTAGTTGAGGAAGGAGCGGTCGGACTCATCGGCCTCGGCCACGAAGGCGCGCCCGGCGCCCAGGTGCGCGCCGGTGCCCAGGGCGCGCACGACGCCGCCGATGGCGAAGGAGGGTTCCTGCCCGGCCTCGGTGAGGGCCTCGGCGAGCATCCCGGAGGTGGTGGTCTTGCCGTGGGCGCCGGCCACGGCGACGAAGTCGCGGCCCTGAGCGGCCAGGGCGAGAGCCTGGGAGCGGTGGAGGACCTCCTGGCCGCGCTGGCGGGCGATGGCCAGCTCGGGGTTGGTCTCCTTGATGGCGGTGGACACGACGAGGGTCGCCTCGGGCGGGACGTTGGCGGCCGCGTGGCCGAGGACGACGCCGAGCCCGGCGGCGGCGAGGCGGTCGAAGGCCTCTCCTCCGTTGGCGTCGGAGCCGGTGACGGTGGCGCCGCGCTCGACGAGGAGCTGAGCGACGACGCTCATGCCCGCGCCGCCGACTCCCACGAGGTGGAAGGCCCGGCCCTCCAGGCCGGCGGTGCCCAGGGCCTCCGACTGGCTGCTGCGCTCGCTGGTGCTCACTTCTTCTCCCCCTGGTCCTTCGCGCTAGTGGTGACGGCGGCTCGGATGAGGGCGCCGAGCCGCGCGGCGCCGTCGCGCACGCCCACGCCCGCCGCGGCCCTCGCCATGGCGGCGCGCTGCTCGGCGTCGGCGATGACGCTGGTGAAGGAGAGCAGGGCGTCGGCGTCGAACTCGGCGTCGGGGACGAGCCGTCCTCCCCCGGCGCCCACGCAGTCGGCGGCGTTGAGGCGCTGCTCGCCGTTGCCGATGGGCAGGGGGACGTAGAGGGCGGGAAGGCCCAGCGCCGTCAGCTCGGCGACGGTGCCAGCGCCGGAACGGCACACGACGCCGTCGGCGCAGGCGTAGGCCTGCTCCATCGTGGTCAGGTAGTCGAGGATCTGGTAGCGCCCGGTCAGGGACGGGTCCTGCGCGGCGGCGGCCGCCAGGGCCTCGCGGACGGGGCCGTCCTTGCCCTTGCCCGTGAGGTGCAGGACCTGGAGTCCCTCGGGCAGGCGGGCCATCGAGGAGGCGAGGACCTCGTTGAGGCGCTGCGCGCCGAGCGAGCCACCGGTGACGAGAAGGGTCGGGCGCTCCGGGTCGAGGCCGAGGGCGGCGGCCCCATCGCGGCGGGCAGTGGCGGCGCCGTCGGCGGTGGCCTGGGACTCGACGAGGCCGGCGATGGCCGGGCGCAGGGGCAGGCCGGTCATCTCGGTCGAGCCCTTGGCGGCCTTGAGCGGGGTGGAGGCGAAGGTGAGCGCCACGGCGCGGGCCCAGCGGGCGCCGAGCCTGTTGGCCAGGCCCGGGCGGGCGTTCTGCTCGTGGATGACGATGGGCACGCCGGCGCGGCGGGCGGCGAGATAGGCGGGGGTGGAGACGTAGCCGCCGAAGCCCACGACGACGTCGGCCTGGACGCGATCGATCGCCTCGCGCGCGGCGCGCACGGCGGAGCGCAGATTGGTGGGCAGGCGGAGCAGGTCGAGGCTCGGCTTGCGGGGAAGGGGGACGCGCGGGATGAAAGCGAGCTCGTGGCCGGCCTCGGGGACGAGGCGCGCCTCCAGGCCCTGGCGGGTGCCGAGCACGAGGATCCGGGTGGCAGGATCGCCGCCCAGGGCGGGGTCCGCCAGGGCGGCGGCGGTGGCCAGGAGGGGGTTGACGTGGCCGGCGGTGCCTCCCCCGGCGAGGAGGACGCGCAGGGGGCGCGAGGGGGCGTCGTCGGGGCGGGTGTCAGGCACGGTTCCTCCTGCGGGTCGAGATCACCGCAAGCGTACGGCGCACAGCGCCGGGGCGTGATCTCAGCGCCTGCTGGGCGCCCGGCTCCCGCCTGGCGAAGGACAGGGCTATACCGATGGCGAGCAGCACGGATATGAGCGCGCTGCCTCCCTGTGAGATGAGCGGCAGCGGGACGCCGAGCACCGGCAGGAGGTTGGTCACCACGGCCATGTTGATGATGGCCTGGCCGATGATCCACACCATGATGCCGCCGACGACGACGCTGGCGTACAGGGAGTTGGAGCGCCGGATGATCCGGGCCAGGGCCCAGCCGAGCACCGCGAAGAGGATGATGACGAGCAGCGCGCCGGCCAGGCCGAGCTCCTCGCCGAGGACCGCGTAGGCGTAGTCGGACTCGGCCTGGGTGAGGTAGCCCCACTTCTGGCGCGACGATCCCGGGCCGACGCCCTGCCAGCCTCCGGTGGCCAGGGCCCAGCGGGCGTGCTTGGGCTGGTAGCCGATGTCCAGGGGGTCGTCGCGATCGGCGTGGAGCCACACGAGGATGCGGGTGCGGCGGTTGAGGGAGATGATCGAGAAGAAGATGAACAGGGCCGCTCCGCCGATGCCGAGGGTGACGAACCAGCGCTTGGCCAGGCCCGCCATCCAGCCCGCGCCGGCCAGCAGGATGCCCAGGATGATGACGGTCCCCAGGTCCCCGCCGCCCATGACCAGCGCGATGGCGGCCAGTGGGAGGAGGCCGGCGGCGGTCTTGACCAGCCAGTGGAGGCGCTGCCAGCGCCCCTCGGCGAACCAGCGCACGATGATGAGGCCGGCGTACAGGCTGAGCCCCACCTTGATGAACTCCGAGGGCTGGGCGGTCCCGATGCCGGGGACCTCCACCCAGTTGCAGTTGCCCCCGGTGCAGGTGCCCAGCGGCGTGAAGACGAGCGACTGGAGCGCCGTGGCGCCCGCGAGGACGGGGATCGCCAGGTAGCGCAGCGCTCGCTCTGAGAGCAGCGACATCCCCCACATGCCGAGGAGGCCGACCCCGGCGAAGATGAGGTACTTGGAGAAGTCGACGACAGCGTCGCGCCCTCGTGCGGCCGAGACCACCTGCTGGACGGAGAAGACCGTCATGAGCCCGAGGGTGAGCAGGAGGACTGTGGCCAGCAGCAGCGCGTAGAAGCTCAGCAGGCTCGCGTCCGAGTCCCGCGGGCCGTCGGGGCCCCCGATCCTCCTCGCGGCTCGGCGCAGGGCGCGGCCGATGGGGCCGGGCTGGTGCTCGGGCGCGGTTGCGGGGGCGGTGGCGAGCGGCGCGTCAGCCTCGCGCTTGGAGGGCGAGCCATCCCCGGGTGCGGGGATGACGGCCGGCCGAGGACGCTGTCCGCGCGCACGACCGCTGGGGCCCGTGCGCGCGGGCCGACGTTGCTGGGCGCTCATGACCGCCCATCATCCCCGCTCTCGAGGCTCGCGGCGTGGTGGCGCGCCGCGTCGGCGAAGAGGTCACCGCGCTCGGCGTAGGAGGTGAACTGGTCCCAGGAGGCGCAGGCGGGGGCGAGCATGACGGTGTCCCCCGGCCGCGCCATGGCGGCGGAGGCGGCCACGGCGCCGTCGATGACCTCGCGGGGGGCGCCGTCGGGGACCCGGGTGACGGGAAGGCCGGGGGCCTGGGCGGCCAGGGCCTCGGACATCGCGGACTGGTCGCGCCCGATGAGGACGACGCCGCGCAGCGCGGGGGCGACGGCGCGCACGAGCTCGTGGAAGGTGGCGCCCTTGGTGTCGCCGCCCGCGATCCACACGCCGGTGCCGGCGGGCAGACCGGCGAGGGCGGCCTGCGCGGAGTGCGGGTTGGTGGCCTTGGAGTCGTCCACCCAGTCGACGCCGCCGGCCTGGGCGACGGTGACGATGCGGTGGGCGCCGGGGGCGAAGGCGCGCAGGCCCGCGGCCACGGCCTCGGGCCCGACGGTGGGCAGGCCCGCCCCGAGGGCGAGGGTGGCAGCGGCGAGGGCGTCGGCGATGATGTGGGCGGGGAGGCGGTCGGCGCTGCCGCCGGGAGCCAGGTGGGCGAGATCGTCGAGGGTGGCGATCTCGCGGCCCTCGCCGTGGCGGGCCGGGTGCAGGGCGCGGTCCACGAGGAGGCCCTCGACGCGGCCGACCTGCCCCAGGGCCGGCGCCCCCAGGGTGAAGCCGACGGCGAGGCAGCCCTCGACGACGTCGGCGTCGGCGACCATGGCGCGGGTCGCCTCGTCCTGGCAGTTGTAGACGGCGGTGCGCTGGGCGCGGGCGTAGACGCGGGCCTTGTCAGCGGCGTAGGCCTCGGGGCCGCCATGCCAGTCGAGATGGTCGGCGGCCACGTTGAGGCAGGCCGCGGAGGCAGGCGAGAGGGTCCGGGTGGTGTGGAGCTGGAAGCTGGACAGCTCAACGGCAAGGGCGTCGGCCTTCCCGGCCAGGACGGTGGAGATGACAGGGTCGCCGATGTTGCCGACGGCTGGCGCGGCGAGCCCGGCGGCGGTGAGGATGGCCGAGAGCATGCCGACCGTTGTCGTCTTGCCATCGGTGCCGGTGACGGCCAGCCAGGGGACGTCCGGGCGGGCCGAGGCGCGCTGGAGGCGCCACGCGAGCTCGATCTCGGACCAGGTCTCGATGCCGGAGGCCTGTGCGGCGGTGAGGATCGGGCCGGTGGCGGGGACTCCCGGGGAGACCACGAGGAGGCGCAGGTCGGAGGCCACCAGGGCAGCTGCGATGTCCTCGGGGCTGCCCGCCATGCGCGAGGCGACCGGGGCGGTGAGCGCCTCGACGGCCTCAGCGCGGCCGTCGTAGGCGTGGACCTCGGCGCCCAGGGTTGTCAGGGCGGAGACGACGGCGGCGCCGGTCTTGCCCAGGCCCACCACTCCGACGCGCGCACCGGCCAGCTCGTTCATCGCGGGACTTCCATTCCTTCATGTGCTTGGGGCGCGCCGTGGGCGCCATGGGGTGTGGCGCGGGGCGCCATCCGGGGAGGTGGGGCGGAGGGGATCAGGAGACGAGGAACTCGGCGTAGAAGAGGCCCAGGGCCCCCACGACGCACAGGCCGGCGACGATCCAGAAGCGGATGACGACGTTGACCTCGGTCCAGCCGCCGAGCTCGAAGTGGTGGTGCAGCGGCGCCATGCGGAAGATGCGCTTGCCGGTGGATTTGAAGGAGACGACCTGCAGGATGACGGAGATGACCTCCGCGAGGAACAGGCCTCCGAGGATGACGGCGAGGAACTCGGTGCGAGACAGGATGGACAGCCCGGCGACCGCCCCGCCCAGGGCGAGGGACCCGGTGTCCCCCATGAAGATCTTGGCCGGGGAGGCGTTCCACCACAGGAACCCGAAGCAGGCGCCCATGAGGGCCGCGGCGATCATGGCGAGGTCGCGGGGGTCGCGGACCTGGTAGCAGGTGCTGGCCACGATGTCCGGGTGGCCGTAGACGCAGGACTGGTTGGACTGCCAGACGCTCACGAGGGTGTAGGCGCCGAAGACCATGGCGGAGGCGCCCGCAGCGAGGCCGTCGAGGCCGTCGGTGAGGTTGACGGCGTTGGACCAGGCGGTGATGAGGAAGTTCGACCACAGGACGAACAGGATGAGGGCGACGGCGGCTCCCGCCATGGTCAGGCCGGTGACGCCGCCGAGGCTGATCGAGCCATCGCCCCCGCGCAGGAAGGCCATGTCGATGAGGGAATCGCGGGCGAAGGAGATGCGGGTGGAGGCGGGGGTGAGGCCGTTGCGGTCGGCGAAGAGCAGGCCGGCCACGGAGAAGCCGATGCCGATGACCGCCTGGCCGAGCATCTTCTGCCAGGGGGTCAGGCCCAGGGATCTCTGCCGGGAGATCTTCTCGAAGTCGTCGAGGAAGCCGATGAGGCCCAGCCCGACGATGAGGAAGAGCAGGAGGATGCCGCTGGCGCGCGGCGTTCGCAGCTCGACGAGGTTCGCGGCGGCATAGCCCAGGACGAGCGCGATGATGATGACGAGGCCGCCCATTGTGGGGGTGCCGCGCTTGATGAAGTGCCCCTCGGGGCCATCGTCGCGGATGAACTGGCCGTAATGGCGCCGCTCGAGGAACTTGATGAGGGCGGGGGTGCCCAGGAGGGCGACGAGGAGGGAGACGGCGGAGGAGACGAGGATGGCGGTCATCGGGCGTCCTTTCCGTCACGTCCGTCGGTGGGGTCGGCCCCCGCCGCGCCGACGGCGGCGAGGTGGTCGGCCACGCGCCAAGCGCCCGACCCGTGGGAGCCCTTGACGAGGACGGCGTCCCCGGGGGCCAGGAGGGAGTCGATGCGGGCGATGGCGTCGTCGGCATCGGGCGCCTCGACGACCTCCACGCCGCGATGGCGGGCGGCCTGGGCGGCGGGGGCGGCCCCAGCCCCGATGGTCACGAGGAGGGAGGCGCCGGCGTCGGCGACGAGGGCACCGGTGGTGGCGTGGTCGGCGGCGGAGGTCTCGCCGAGCTCGAGCATCTCGGAGATGACGACGACGCGGCGGCGGTCCCCGGCCAGCGCGGGCAGGGAGGCGAGCGAGGCGGCCATCGAGTCGATGTTGGCGTTGTAGGAGTCGTCGATGAGGCGGCCGCTGCCGGGCAGGTCGCTGACCGCCATGCGGTGGGGGCTCTCCAGGCCCGCCGAGGCGATGGTGTCCAGGAGGACGTCCGCGTCGATGCCCGCGGCGAGTGCCAGCCCGAGGGAGGCGAGCGCGTTGGCCACGTTATGGGCGCCGGGCAGGCCCAGGCGCACCCGGCGGGGCTGGGCGCCGGGCAGGTGGATGTCAGCGATGGCGTGGGCGGCCTCGTCGAGCTCGACGCCGGTGGCGCGCAGGTCCGCGCGCTCGTCCCCGCTGGCCGAGAAGGTGAGCACCCGCCCGGGGGCGAGGTCGCGCATGGCGGCGGCGCGCTCGTCGTCGAGGTTGAGGACGGCGGTGCCGTGGGGAAGGAGGCCGCGCACGATGTGGCTCTTGGCGGCGGCGACGCCGTCGATGGAGCCGAAGCCGCCCATATGGGCGTGGCCGATCATGAGGACGGCGGCGGCGTCGAGCGGGGCGATCTCCACGAGGTCGGCGATGTCGTCGGGGCCGGAGGCGCCCATCTCGAGGACGAGGTAGCGGGTGGACTCGTCCGCCTCCAGGACGGTCAGCGGCAGGCCGATCTCGTTGTTGAAGGAGGCGACCGGCGCGATGGTGGGCCCCTGGGCGGCCAGGAGCTGGCGGGTGAGGTCCTTCGTGGTGGTCTTGCCGACCGAGCCGGTCATCGCGACGACGGCCAGGCCCCTCTCCCCCGCGCGCTGGCGCAGATCGGCGAGGTGCCCGCGGGCGATGCGCCCGAGGGCGGCCACGGTGTCGTCAACGACGATGATGGCCATGGCGGCGCCGGGAGCGGCTGGCCCGTCGGGCTGGCTGGCCCCGGCGAGCTCGGCCTGGGCCGCGCGGGCGGCCTCCTCGTCGCTGACGAGGGCGGCCGCTGCCCCGGCCCGGGCGACAGCGGCGAGGTAGGCGTGCCCGTCGGCGCGCTCGCCCTTGATGGCCACGAAGAGGGCGCCGGGCCCGGCCTTCCGCGAGTCGGTGACGACGGCGGTCACGGGGGCCGCGGACGGGGCGGCGCCGCCCGCGATGAGGCGGCCACCTGCCCAGGAGGCGAGCTCGTCGATCGTGCGGGCGATCACGCCAGCCCCCATTTCTCCTCGACGGCCTCGCGCATGACGGGGGCGTCGTTGTAGCGGATGAACTCGCCGGCCGCCTCGAGGAAGGGCTCGTGGCCCTTGCCGGTGACGATGACGGTGTCGTCGGGGCCGCAGAGCTCGACCCCGCGGCGCACGGCGTCGCCGCGCCAGGTGGTGATCTCCTCGACGTCGGCGAGGTCGGGGCGCACGGAGCGCACGCCGTCCAGGATCGCGTCGCGGATGAGCTGGGGGTCCTCGCTGCGGGGGTTCTCATCGGTGATGACGAGCACGTCCGCCAGGCGGGCGGCGACCTCCCCGAGCATGGGGCGCTTGCCCTGGTCGCGGTCGCCGTCGGAGCCGAAGACGACGATGAGGCGCCCGGGGGTGATCGGGCGCACGGCGGCGAGCGCCAGCTCCATCGCGTCGGGGGTGTGGGCGAAGTCGACGATCGTCAGGCCCCGCGTGCCGTCGCGCTGGCTGATGCGCTGCATGCGGCCCGGGATGTTGTGGGCGGTGGCCAGGGCCTGGGCGGCCACGTCGGCCGGCACGCCCGCGCGGATCGCCATGACGAGGGCCAGCGCGGCGTTCTGGACGTTGACGAGCCCGGGCAGGGGGCAGCTGGCGGCGATCTCCACGCCGTCGGGCCCGTGGAGGGTGAAGGTGGTGGCCGAGTCCGTCAGGGAGACGGCGGCGTCGGCCACCCACCAGTCGGCGGGGGTGTCGCCCTCGTAGGCCCGCACGCGGTCCACGGGCAGCTCGCCGGCCTGGGCGACCCGCTCGGCCAGCGCAGCGCCCCAGGAGTCGTCGACGCAGATGACGGCGCGCCGGGCGTGCTCGGGGGTGAAGAGGCCCGCCTTGGCGTCGAGGTACTCCTCCATCGTGTGGTGGAAGTCGAGGTGGTCGCGCTGCAGGTTGGTGAAGCCGGCGACGTCGATCTCGGTGCCGTCGAGGCGGTGCAGGACGATGGCGTGGCTGGAGGCCTCCAGGGAGGCGGCGCCCACGCTCTCCTCGACGCACAGCGCCATCATGCGCTGCAGGACGGGGGCCTCGACGGTGGTGCGGGGGGACTCCACGGACAGGGCGCCTGCCCGCAGTTCCACGGTGCCCGCCATCATGCAGCCGCCGAGGTGGGCGGTGAGCATGGCGTCGAGGAAGTAGGAGGTGGTGGTCTTGCCGTTCGTGCCGGTGACGGCGGTGGTGACCAGGGAGCGGGAGGGGTGGTGGTAGATCTCCGCGGACAGGGGGCCCACCATGGCGCGGGGGTCGGCGCAGGTGAGGACGGGGGTGCCGGGGCAGGTCCCGTGGACGATGGCGGCGCCGGCCTCATCGGTGACGACGGCGACGGCGCCGGCCTCGACGGCCTGGGCGGCATAGCTGGCGCCGTGGGCGCGGAAGCCGGGCAGGGCCACGAAGAGCTCGCCGGGGGCGGTGTCGCCGGAGTCGACGGAGGCGCCGGAGACGGTCAGGGGGGTGGGAGTGGTGATGGCTTGGCCATCGGCGGGGGTGGCGGGGCTCAGGGAGAATCGCTGGGCGAGGTCGCTCAGAGCGATGGGAGCGTTTCGGTGCGGGCGCAGGGCCGCGGCCGACTCGTACGCGTGGTTGCTCATAGTCCCACAATCTATCGCGACCAGCGGCATGCGCAGATCAGGAGAAGGGCCCAGAATCTGTGATCCCCGCGTCCTCCCATACGGGGCCTGAGGAGCGTGAGCAGAATCTCCCCCGATCTGGGAAGGAGCGGGCGAGTCGGGGCCTGCGAGCCGGGGCGCCCAGTCGCGAGCCCCATCGTCCGCGCCGCGGCTCGCGCCGTCGCCGCCGTGAGGGCCGCCGCCACCACTCAGCCCTGCCCCGGGGTCGGGCTCGCCCCGCCCTGCTGGTCGGATGTGGTGGCCTGGGCGCCCTGGTGGGCCTTCGCGGTCGCGATGACCGAGGGGTCCGGGGCGATGCCCAGCTTGTGCAGCGTGGCCAGGGCGACGGTGCGGAAGACGGGGGCGGCGACGACGCCGCCGTAGATGCCCGAGGGCTTGTTGACGATGACGGCGGCGGCGATGGCCGGGGCGTGGGCGGGGGTGAAGCCGACGAAGGAGGCGACGGTGGCGTCCTCGGAGATGATCTCCGTGGTGCCGGTCTTGCCTGCCACGAGGTAGCCGTCGATCGAGGCCTCCTCGGCGGTGCCGCCCTCCTGGGTGACGCCGACGAGCATGTCGGTGAGGGTCGCGGCGGTGGCGTCGGAGACGACGCGCACCCCCTCGGGCTGGGCCTGCTGGGTGACGGTGCCGTCCGCCGCGGTCCAGGAGTCGATGACGCGGGGCGCCACACGCACGCCCTTGTTGGCGATGGTGGCCAGGACCTGCGCCGACTGGAGCGTGGTCCCGGCGATGCCCTGGCCGAACATGGTGGTGTAGCGTGTGCGGTCGTCCCACTCGGAGGGGGGCGTGAGCAGTCCGGCGGACTCCCCCGGCAGCTCGATCCCGCTGGGGGCGCCCCAGCCGAAGCGCTCCATGTAGGTGTAGCGGACGTCGTCGGCGACCTTCTCCCCGATCTGGACGGTGCCGACGTTCGAGGACTCGGCAAGGACCTGCGCCGTCGTCAGCTGCTCGACGCCGTGGGGGTGGGAGTCGACGAAGCTCTGGCCGTTGGCGGAGGTCCAGGAGTAGGGGACGGTCCAGGTGTCCTCGGGCGTGACCGCGCCCTCCTCCAGGGCGGCGGCGAAGGTGACGACCTTGCCGACGCTGCCGGGCTCGAAGACGGCCTCGACGCAGCGGGCGCCGCGGTCGCCCTCGGCGGAGGCGGTGGGGTCGCCGGGGTCGACGGTGCGGCTGTCGGCCATGACGAGGACCTTGCCGGTGGCCGGCTCCATGACGACGCAGCAGCCCCATTCGGCGCCCTGCGCGGTGACCACCTCGTCGATGGCCTGCTGCGCGAGGACCTGGAGGTCGGGGTCGAGGGTGAGGGTGACGGTGGCGCCGGGGGTCGAGGCGGTCTCCTCCACCTTCCCCGAGGGGATCTGCGTGCCGGTGCGGCCCACCTCCATCGAGCCTGATCCGTTGGTGCCGGTGAGCGGCTCGTTCTGCGTGATCTCGATCCCGGCCGTGCCCTCCAGGACGCGGCCGTCGCCCTCGGCGGTCAGGCCGACGACGTTGCCCGCGACGTGCCCCGCCGGGTAGGTGCGGCGCACACGCTGGTCGGGCTCGACGCCGCGGATGCCCAGGGCCTTGATCTGGCGCCAGGTGTCCGGGGGGACGGCCTCGGCGATGACGGAGTAGGTGGACTCCCCCACCATCTTCGCCCCGAGCTCGGCGGCGTCGACCCCGAGGATGGGGGCGAGCTTGTCGGCGGCGGCCGCGGGGCCGTGGCCGACGACGACGGTCTCGGGCAGGCCGGTGGTGGGGTTGTCCTGCTCGACCTTGTCCTCCCACTGGGCGACGAGCACCTGGTTGACACCGATGTCGAAGCTCACCGAGGAGGTGGCCAGGATGGTGCCATCGCGGCCGCAGATGTTCCCCCGCAGGGCAACGTTAGTCCATGTCAGAGTGCGCTCGGCGCGGGCCTTCTCCGCGAGGTCCGGGCCCTGGACCACCTGGAGCCAGGCGGTCTTGCCCGCCGCTGCGGTCAAGCCGGTCAGGCCGAGGAGCTGCAGGGCGCGACGTCGGCTCGGGTTCATCGGCGGTTACTGCCCACTCGCGCCGGTGCTGCCGGAAGCACCAGCAGTGCCGGAGCTCCCCCCGCTCCCGGCCGCGCCGGTCGCGCCCGCGGCGCTGCCGCCGGTGACGGTGCCGCTGCGCAGGTCGACGACGCCGGGTGCGGCGGCGGGCACCATGCCGAGCTCGCTGGCGCGCTTGGCCAGGGCGTCGGGCGCCGCGGCGTCGTTCACCTGGCCGCGCACCGTCTCCACGTGGTCCTGGACGACGTCGAGCTCGGCGGAGGCCTTCTGGAGGTCGTAGGCGGTGGCGGCCATCTTGGCGTTGAGGACCATGGTGGTCGCCAGCGCTCCGACGAGGATCGCGGCGATGAGCAGGACGAAGGGGATGGTGGAGCGGCCGGGCGCGATGCCCCGCACCACTCGCAGCTGGCGCTGGGAGCGCGAGGCCTCCTGGGCGCCGGCCTGGGGGCGGGCGGCGCGGCGGCTCCCCTCCCAGGTCCTCGTGGTGGGGCTGGTGGGTCGTGCCGTGGCGACGGTTGCGGCGCTCATCGGCTCCTCCTTCCTCGATCGGTCTGTGCTCTGCGGCGGTGTGCCGGTTCAGGGGCCGGTGCAAGGGAGGCGGGGCGGGTTCGGGTGACGGCCCGCAGGCGCACGGGGGCGCTGCGGGGGTTGGCGGCGAGCTCGGCCTCATCGGCCCGCTCGGCGCCCCGGGTGAGGGGCTCCAGGTAGGGGCGGTCCTCCTCCGGGATGATGGGAAGGCCCTGGGGGGCCCTGCTGGTGGAGCCGGCGGTGATCGTCTGCTTGACGATCCGGTCCTCCAGGCTCTGGTAGGACTCGACGACGAGGCGCCCGCCGACCCTCAGGGAGTTGAGGGCCCGGGGCACGGCGCGCTCGAGGACGTCGAGCTCGGCGTTGACGGCGATCCGCAGCGCCTGGAAGGCGCGCTTGGCCGGGTGCCCTCCGGTGCGGCGCGCGGCGGCGGGGATCGCGTCGCGCACCAGCTCGGCGAGCTCGTCGGTGCGCGCCAGCGGCGCGCCGGCCTCGCGCCGGGCAACGATCGCCTGGGCGATGCGGGGGGCGAAGCGCTCCTCGCCGTAGACGCGCAGGATGCGGGTGAGCTCGGCGGCGTCGGCGATGGCGAGGATCTCGGCGGCCGTCGGGCCCGAGTCCTGGTCCATGCGCATGTCGAGCGGCGCCGGGCGGGCGTAGGAGAAGCCGCGCTCGGCGTCGTCGAGCTGGAGGGAGGAGACCCCGAGGTCCATGAGGACGGCGTCGACGACGCCCACGCCCTCCTCAGCAACCAGGGCGTGCTCGCGCGCCACGTCCTCGACGGCGTCGTAGGTGGCCCGCACGGCGGTGAAGCGCTCGCCGAAGGGAGCGAGGCGCTCGCTGGCCAGGGCGATGGCCTGGGGGTCGCGGTCGATGCCGATGACGCGCAGGGTCTCGAAGCGCTCCAGGGCGCCCTCGCTGTGGCCGCCCATGCCGAGGGTGCAGTCGATGAGCACGGGGGTGGCGCCGCTGGCGGCGGCCTCCTCGATGGCGGGGGCCATGAGGTCGAGGCAGCGGGCGAGGAGCACCGGGGTGTGCCGCTGCGACGCGGGCGCCGCGCCGGTGGTGGATGCGCTCATCGGTGCTCCTCCTTCCTGTTGTGCTGTGGTGCTGGGGCGGCGCCTCGGGCGCCGGGCCGGTCGGCCGCTGATCGTCCTGCCAGGACTCCTCCCGCAGGTTCCGGCGCCGGGGAAGAGGCGTCGGATGCGGCGGCGGGCGGAGACCTCACGGGGCGATCCGGCTGGGCCGATCGGTTAGAAGAAGCCGGGGATGATCTCCTCGGCGGTGTCGGCGAAGACCTGCTCCTGGGCGCTCAGGTAGTTCTCCCAGGCGGTGGCGTCCCAGATCTCGACGCGCGACCCGGCGCCGATGACGGCCAGGTCGCGATCCAGGCCGGCGTAGGCGCGCAGCGGGGCGGGCAGTGTGATGCGGCCCTGCTTGTCGGGGATCTGGGAGTCGGCGCCGGAGAGCATGACGCGGACGTAGTCGCGCGCCTGCTTCTGCGCCAGGGGCGCCTCGCGGAGCTGGGCGTACATGCGCTCGAACTCCGCGGTGGTGAAGGCGTAGAGGCAGTGCTCCTGGCCTCGGGTCAGGACGATGCCCCCCGCCAGTTCCTCCCGGAACTTCGCCGGGAGGATGAGGCGGCCCTTGTCGTCGAGGCGGGGGGCGTGGGTGCCCAGGAACATCGGGTCCACTCCTTCCCCTCGACGATCCAATGGACTCCACCCTACTCCACTTCCCTCCCTTTCCAACCACCTTGACATCCACTTGTGATGGATATCCGCCAACCCTCGATGGAAGAACCGCGAGATTCCGCGGTTTCACGCGGTGGAGGGAAGTGGGGGAAACAACGGCGCCGGGCCCGCCACCATGAGTGGTGGCGGGCCCGGCGTGCGGGTATGGGGTGTGGATCGGGGTGGAACGGGGGTGGGGAGCGCCCGTCCAGGGGTCTCGACGGCGTGAAGGAGGGAGCGTCAGCGCTCCCGTGGAGGGAAGTGGAGGAGGGGGTTGGGGAGAGATGCGGGGAGGGAAGTGGAGGGGAGCCGGGGACGGCGCCTCAGCGCTCGTCGTCAGCGCTCGTCGTCCTGGCGGCGCTCCCAGCGCTCGGACTGGCGCTCCATGAAGCTGGAGCGGCCCGCCCGGGACGAGCCGCGGCCGGACTGCGAGTCCTTGAGCAGTGGGGGGCGGCGCACCATGAGCGCGACACCGGCGACGGCGAGCCCGAAGCCCGCCACGCCGACGATGACTGAGACGAGGCCGTTGCCGTGGCCCAGCACGACGCCGGAGACAACGACGACCAGCCCGATGAGCACCAGGGCGATTCCCCAGCCGATGTTCCTCGGGGAGACGCGCGCGAGATGGCGCTCGGGATGCTGGATGGTCTCCGCGAGGTCGGGGTCCTCCTCATGGAGCTGGCGCTCGAGGTCTCGCAGCACCCGCTGCTCGCGCTCCGAGAGCGACATGCCGGTCCCTCGCTTCCTGTTCGCCACTGCGCCTCGCAGCCCTGGGGCAATGGGAGCGGGGCATGGCCGGGACCGGCTCTCGGAGCCCGGCCTGAAGCCCCGAGTCGGTTGCTCATGACGATATGCCGAGCCCAGGGATTCGCCTCCGAGTCTACTTGCTCTGGTTCACCGACCGCTAACCGGCGGGCGCAGAAGACTGGCGGGGGCCACGGCTCCCGCTCCCCATCGGCGCCGGACCTCGTCGGCGGCACGCTCGGGGGCCCCGCGGCGCGGGTCGTCGTCGAGGAGCAACTGGACGCCGTCGTCGCCGCGGCTCAGGCCCTCGCATCGCACGCCGAGGAGCCGGTACCCGCCCGGCGGGGTGGGCAGGGCCTCGAAGAGCGACTCGACGGTCTGCCACACGTCGCGGGCGAGGTCCGTGGGATCGGCAAGGGTGCGCGAGCGGGTGACGGTGGTGAAGTCGGCGCCCCGGGCCTTGAGGACGACGACGCGCGCCCGCAGCTCCCCCGCCCTCAGGCGCGCCGCGCACTGGTGGCACTGGTCGAGCAGGACGCGGCGGGCGTGGTCGCGGTCGCGCACGAGGTCGAAGAAGGTGGACTCCGTGCCCACGGACTTCTCCTCGCGGCCGGGGCTGACGGGGCGCGGGTCGATCCCGTGGGACAGGGCGGACAGGTGGTGGGCGGCGGAGGGCCCGAGGATCCGGGTGAGGGTGCGCGTGTCGGCGGCGGCCAGCGCGCGCACGTCCGTGATGCCCCAGCGGGCGAGGGCGGCCTCGCTCTTGGCGCCCACTCCCCACATGGCGCCCACGGGCAGGAGGTCGAGGAAGTCCTGGGTGGCGGTGGCGGGGATGAGGAGGAGCCCATCGGGCTTGGCGTGGGAGGAGGCGAGCTTGGCGACGAATTTGGTCGACGCGATGCCCACGGAGGCCGGCAGTCCCAGGCGGCCGCGGATCTCGCGGCGGATCCAGCCGCCGATGGCGGCGGGGCTGCCCATGCGGCGGCGCGCGCCGGCGACGTCGAGGAAGGCCTCGTCGACACTGACCTTCTCCAGCACGGGGGTGACCTCCCCCAGGATGCCCATGACGGCCCGCGAGACCTCGCTGTAGTGGCGGTGGCGCACGGGCAGGACGACGGCCTGCGGGCATCGGCGCATCGCCTCGGCCATGGACATCGCGGAGGCCACCCCGTAGGCGCGCGCCTCGTAGGTGGCGGCGGAGACGACCCCGCGCCCCTCGGTGCCACCCACGATGACGGGGCGGCCGGCGAGCTCGGGGTGGTCGAGGAGCTCGACGGAGGCGAAGAAGGCGTCCATGTCGACGTGGAGGATGGGGGTGGCCGAGTCGTCGTCCCCCCAGTCGCGGCGGGCGCTGGCGGCGCGCGGGGCCCTGCTCATACGCGCTCCTCCCCCGCTGGCGCCCGCTTGGGCGCCCCGCTGATCCGATCAGTGGCAGTGACGGGCTCAGGCTAACGTGCTCCTGTGGCACGCAAGAGGAGCAAGGGGGACGGCCGACGGCGCGGGGGCGCGGCGGCCGACGGCGCGCGCTCGCTGGCGGGCCTCCCCGTGGGCCCGGTGCCCACGTCCCTGGGCGTGGCCGAGCTGCAGGTCCGGGAGTCGGGTGTGCTGCTCCTCCTCGATGGGACGGAGTCGTCCTGGATCGACCTGCGCGATCCGGCGCATCTGGACTTCGAGTACCAGCAGCAGATGGACGCCGCCCTCGCCGCGCTCACCCACACCGGGGAGGTCGGCTCGGCCGATGGGCCCGGCTCTCCGGTCCACGCCCTGCACCTGGGCGGGGCGGGCTGCGCGCTGGCGCGCGCCTGGGATGCCACCCGGCCGGGCTCGACGCAGACGGCGGTGGAGATCGATGAGGCCCTGGCGGGCAGCGTGCGCCAGTGGTTCGATCTCCCGCGATCCCCGCGGCTGCGAATCCGCGTGGGCGATGCCGCACAGGTGGTGCCCGGGCTGCGCGCCGGTGAGTGGGATGTCATCGTGCGCGACGTCTTCGCCGCTGGGCGGGTGCCCGAGGCCTGCCGGGATGAGGCCTTCCTGAGAGGGTGTCTCCCCGCGCTGGCCGATGGCGGGCTCTTCCTGGCGAACACCCCGGCGATGCCGCGCGGCCAGGCCCATAGCGAGTTGCGAGCGGTGGCCCGCGTCTTCGGCGGGGTCATCGTGGTGGCCGATCCGGCGGTGGCCCGGGGCAAGCGGCAGGGCAACCTCGTCATCGTTGCCCGCCGCGAGCCCTTCAGCCCGGCGCAGGAGGAGGCGGTAGAGCGGGCGGTGCGGCGCCTGCCGCTGCCGGTGCGCACCTGGGGCGCGGACGCGCTGGCGCCTCGCGAGCGCTGAGCCCGCCCTGGCACGGCGGGGCCGGGCCTCGACGATGGAGCGCCCCTCCCCCGGGTTCCCGCCGAACCCTCTTCCCCAGCGCGGGTCAGGGCTGCTGGGTGCCGGGGTCCTTCGTCTCGAGGAAGGCCTCGAGGCGCGCGCCGATCTCATCGGCGCTGGGCAGGTCGAGCAGGGAGGCGAGCTCGCCGATCCCCTCCTCGTCCTTGCTCGGGGCCAGGGCGTCGTACTGCGCCTCCAGGGCGTTGACGATCGCCGTCACCTCGGGCTGCTGGGAGGCCTCGGCGTCGATCTCGAGGCGGTTGAGGTTGGCGGCGGCCTCCAGGTCCCCCAGGGGCAGCGCGAGCCCGGTGGCGTCGGCCACGGCGGCCAGGAGCGCGGAGGCGCCGGCCGGGTAGTCGTCGCGGGCGACGTAGTGCGGGATGCCCGCGGCCAGCCCGCGCGAGTCGAGGCCGGCCTCGCCCAGGCGCACCTCCATGTAGGTGGCGAAGGTGCTCGGGATCTCCACGGTGCCGAAGAAGTCGGGCTGCTCGGGGAGGAGGTCGAGGCGGCTGCCGTGCTGGTGGACGAAGGTGGGGCGGGTGTGGGGGACAGCCAGGGGCAGCCCGTGGAGGCTGATGGCCTGGCTGGCGCCCAGGGAGACGGCAAGGTGCGTGATGGCCCCGGCCACCTCCTGCCACCGGTAGTCCGGCTCGGAGCCGTGGAGGAGCAGGAGCTGGGCGCCGTCGTCATCGGTGAGGAGGTCCAGGACGAGGCTGGGCATCTCCACGTTCGTGAACTGGCGGGACTCGAAGCGCGCGACGGGCCGGCGGGCACGGTAGTCGATGATCCCGTCGACATCGAAGGTGGCCAGGCGCTCGTGCTGGAGTGCCAGGAGCAGCTGCTCGACCGCGAGCGCGCCGGCGTGGCCCGCGTCCATGGCGCCGTCGAAGTAGTGGAGGAGGACGCGCGGGGCGATAGGGCGCGTCAGGCTGGCGAAGGTGTAGAGCGGCGGTTGGATCATCCCTGGTCTCCTCTCGTGATCGTCATCGCGGTTGTCGTGCTGGTTGTCCGGTGGCTCGGGCGGAGCCGGGGCCGGGTCCCCCATCTGCCCCCATCCCCGGTGGGGGCGCCTCATGGGCCAACGCATCGCCGCCCCAGAGTGTTCCCGAGTGCTCCCGGCAGACCCGGCTCGCGCCTGCTTCTCATCGGGGAGCATCGTGAGGCGCAGGTGGTGGGCGTGTTCGCGGTGGGCGTCGCCCGGGCTGCGCCACGATACCCCTTACGAGGAGAATAATGGACCGCCCTGTGCTGCGGGGCATCGGACGCCCGCGAGCCACCGCAGCGCGGCCGCGCCCGGGAGAGCCCGGTGGCGCGCGGGGCCGCCTGGCGGCCCGTCATATCCGTCATTGATCTCAGCGAGGCCCCGTGAGCACGTCGAGCCGGTCCCCCCAGGTTGCGCCCGGTCCCACCCCCGAGGCGCCTCCCGCCGCGCAGGGCCCGCAGGAGGCCGCGCGCGAGCGCGAGATCGCCGCCGAGCAGCGGGTGGTGGACGCGGCCTATGGGGAGTTGGACCGCCAGCTCGCCGAGGCCAGGTCCGCGCTGGCGCGCACGGAGGCGCGCGGGGCCTCGGGGACGCACCAGTCCCGGGGCGAGCGCGACGCCTACGCCGTCCACTACTCCGGCCTCGTCTCCACCCTGGAGGGCGTCGAGGAGCGCTTGGTCTTCGGGCGGATGGACATGGGCGCCGACGCCCCCGCCCCTGAGGGGGACGGCCAGGCCGGGACTGCCTCCCGCGGCTCACTCCCCGAGGCCCCGGATGATGCTGCGGGCGCTGCCGGCGGCGGCGCCGTCGGCGGGCCCGCCCGGCACTACGTGGGCAGGATCGGTCTGCATGACGCGCGGCGCCGCGAGGTGGTCCTTGACTGGCGCGCGCCCCTGGCCAGGGCGTTCTACCAGGCGACCGCCTCGGACCCGATGGGACTGGTGCGCCGCCGCCATATCGACACCCGCGCCCGGCGTGTCCTGGGGGTGGAGGACGAGCTCATCGACGTCTCGGCTCTCGACGACGCCGACGCCTCGGCCGCCGACGGCCAGGGGGCGCGGCTGGCGGCTGAGGGGCTGCAGGGCGAGGGCGCGCTCATGGCGGCGATGTCGGCGGCCCGCGACGGCCGCATGGGGGATATCGTCGCGACGATCCAGGCCGAGCAGGACCGCATCGTCACCGCCGATGGCAAGGGCGTCCTGGTGGTGCAGGGCGGGCCGGGCACGGGCAAGACGGCGGTCGCGCTGCACCGGGTCGCCTACCTCTTCTACGCCGAGCGCGAGCGCCTGGAGCGATCCGGGGTCCTGCTCGTGGGCCCCTCGCGGACCTTCCTGCGCTATGTGGAGCAGGTGCTCCCCTCCCTGGGCGAGACCGGCGTGGTCGCCACGACGATCAGCGACCTGGTCCCGGGGATCCGGGCGCGCGGCACCGAGGCCGCCTCGATCGCGGAGATCAAGGGCCGGGCGCTGTGGGCGCGGGTCCTGGCCCGGGCGGTCAAGGACCTCCAGCGGGTGCCGGACGCTCCCCGGCCGATCGTGGTGGAGGGCACGGAGCTGGCGCTGCGGCCCGATGATGCGCGCGAGGCGATGGCCAGGGCGCGGCGCGGGGGCAAGCCGCACAACCTCGCCCGCGAGCCCTTCGTCCTGTGGCTGCTGGAGCGCCTCACGGACCAGTTCGCCGCGGCCACCCGCCAGGACGCCTCGGATCCGGAGACGCGCGCGTGGATCCGCGAGGATATCCGCACCTCGCGCGACGCGCGCCGGGAGATCAACCTGTGCTGGATGCCGACGACGCCGCAGGGCCTCCTGGAGCGCCTGTGGTCGCGCCCGGCCCTGCTGGAGCGCCTGGCCCCCGAGCTCACCGGCGCCGAGCGCGAGGCCCTGCGCCGCTCCCCCGGCTCCGAGCTCACGCCCGCGGACATCCCCCTCATCGACGAGCTGGCCGAGCTCCTGGGCCCCAGTGATGACGCCCAGGCGCAGCGGGCCAGGCTGGAGGCGCGCCGCCGCGAGGAGCTCGTGGCCTACGCCGCCGAGGCGATCGAGTCCCAGGATCTGGGCGGCGGGATCGTGACGGCGGAGATGCTGGCCGACCGGGTGGCGGACCACGGCCCCTCCCTCACGCTGGCCGAGCGGGCCCGGGCGGATAGGAGCTGGACCTACGGGCACGTCGTCGTCGACGAGGCGCAGGAGCTGGGGGCGATGGCGTGGCGGGCGCTGGCGCGGCGCTGCCCGGTGCGCTCCTTCACGGTGGTGGGCGATCTGGCGCAGTACTCGGGCCCGACGGCGCCGTCGAGCTGGGGGCAGGCCCTGCGGGCCCTGGGCACTCACCCGGCGGCGGAGGGCGGGGCAGGTACCCGAGAGTCGCGGGACCAGCGCGGCCGCGGGCGGCACGGGAAACACAGGAAGCACGGGAGGCGCGGGCGACGCGGCTCGCAGGGCGGCTCGACGCCGCTGCGCGAGGAGGTCCTCACCGTGTGCTACCGCACCCCGGCCACCGTCATGGGCGCGGCTGACGCGGCGGTGACCTCGCTCGGGCACCCGCCGGTCTACCCCGTGTCCTCGGTGCGCGACCTGCCGGACTGCCTGCGGGTGGACCGCGTGGGCGCGCGGCGCCCCGCGGGCGGTCCGGCGGCGGGCCCCGCCCTCGAGGAGGCGCTCCTGGCGGCGGTGCGCGAGGAGATGGCGGAGCTCGATGAGGCGGTGGGGCCCGAGGGGGGCCGGATCGCCGTCATCGCGCCCGATCCTGGGGCCTGCGCCGCCTGGCTCGGGGCCGATGCCGCGCTGGCCGCCGCGATGGAGGCCCCGGGCGGGGACGTGCTGCGGGCGCGCCTGGCGGTCATGGGGCCGGTGATGTCGAAGGGCCTGGAGTTCGACGTCGTCGTGCTCGTGGAGCCGGGCGTCATCGGCCAGGCCAGCCCCGGCGACCTCTACGTGGCGATGACCCGCCCCACCCGCCGCCTGCGCGTCGTATCGGCGGGGCCTCTGCCAAGCGGGCTTACGGCACCGTAGGTTACGGTTGCGTAGGAACGCGCGCCGCGCCCGGCGGCGCCGACCAACGCGAGGAGGACGAGTGGATCAGGACCAGGGCGGCCCCTCCGCCACCCCTGCTGGCCCCACCGCGCCGATGCCCGAGGGCGCTGAGCAGCCCGGCCAGACCAGTCGACCGCACTACGCGCCGGGCGTGTCCGCGACGATCCCGGCCATCACCGAGCCGCTGTCCCGGATGCTCGACGACGCCGCCCGCGACTACCCGGAGCGGGTCGCCCTCGATTTCCTGGGCGCCACCACCACCTACGAGCGCCTGGCCCGCCAGGTGGCCCGCGCCGCGGGGGCCCTGCGGGGCCTGGGGGTGAAGCCCGGCGACGTCGTCGGCCTCATCCTGCCCAACTGCCCCCAGCACGTCATCCTCGCCTACGCGGCCTGGCGGATCGGCGCGATCGTCGCCGAGCACAACCCGCTGGCCCCGGCCGCCCAGATCCGCGAGCAGATCGAGATCCACCAGGGCGGCGTCATCATCGCCTGGGAGAAGACGATCGCCCGGCTCGTGGCGGCCACCGGCTCCCTGGCCGAGGCCTCCCTGGACGACCGCCAGGTCTTCAGCGTCGACCTCTCCCGCCGCCTGCCCCTGACCAGCCGCCTCGCCCTCAAGCTGCCGGTGGCAGCCGCCCGCTCCCAGCGCCACGAGCTACGGGGGCAAGTGCCCGCGGGCGTGCGGTCCTGGGACGACTTCGTGGCCGCCTCCCCCCTGCTGCCCGAGGGGCACCCGCTTCCCGGCGTCGACGACGTCGCCGTGCTCCTGTACACCGGCGGCACCACCGGCACGCCCAAGGCCGTTCGGCTCACCCACGCCAACCTGCGCTCCAACGCCGAGATGAGCCTGGAGTGGGCCTCGCAGGTCTGCGCGCCCGGCCGCGAGACCTTCTACGCGGTCCTGCCCTTCTTCCACGCCTTCGGGCTGTCCCTCAACCTGCTGTGCGCCGTCGGGCTGGCGGCAACCCAGGTGGTCCTGCCCAAGTTCAGCGCGGATATGGTGCTGACCGCCTGGAAGCGGCGGCCAGCCACGTTCTTCCCCGGCGTGCCGGTCATGTTCGACCGCATCCTCACCCGGGCGCGGGCCACGGGCGCGGACCTGTCGAGCTGCTCGGTAGCGGTGTGCGGGGCCGCGGCCAACCCCAAGGCGGTGGCACAGGCCTGGGAGGAGGCCACCGGCGGGGTCATCATCGAGGGCTACGGCATGACCGAGACCTCCCCCATCATCCTTGGCAACCCGATCTCCCCCGAGCGGCGGGCCGGGGCGCTGGGCGTCCCCTACCCCTCCACCGAGGTGCGCCTCGTCGACCCGGACAACCCGGAGACCGAGGTGGGGCCCGGCGAGGTCGGCGAGCTCGTGGCGCGCGGCCCCCAGGTCTTCGCCGGGTACTGGCACGACCCCGAGGAGACGGCGGCGGTCATGCTGCCCGGCGGCTGGCTGCGCACCGGGGACCTCGTGCGCCAGGAGGAGGACGGCTTCTACGTCATCGCCGACCGCCGCAAGGAGCTCATCATCTCCGGCGGCTTCAACATCTACCCCACCGAGGTGGAGGCGGCGGTGCGCTCCATGCCCCAGATCGCCGACGTCGCCGTGGTGGGCGTGCCCAGCCGCACCGGCGACGAGCGCGTGGTGGCGGCGATCGTCCCCCATGAGGGGCAGACCGTCACCCTGGAGCAGGTGCGGGCCTGGGCCGAGCGGACGCTCTCCCACTACGCCCTCCCCCGCGAGGTCGCGATCCTGTCCGAGCTCCCCCGCTCCATGATCGGCAAGGTGCTGCGCCGCGCGGTGCGCGATCAGATCATGGCCGCCCGGGGCGGCGAGGGAGGCCAGGGCGGCCAAGGGAACCAGGGCAGCCAGGGGGACCAGGCCGATCAGTGAGGGCGCCCCGGCGCGCGGGCCGTCCGCGACCTCCCGCGGGGGCTCTCAGTCCTTGGGGAGGGCGTAGCGCTCCATGAGTCCCAGGGCGAACTCGGGGTCGTAGTGGTTCGCGGTGAGCGGCGTGGCCTCGTCCAGGGCGGCGATGGCGGCCATCTCCTCCTCGGTGAGGACGACGTCGAGGACGTCCAGGTTGGCGATCATGCGATCGCGGTGGACGGACTTCGGGATGATGATGACGTCGCGCTGGAGCAGGTAGCGCAGGGCCACCTGAGCGGCGGTCTTGCCATGCGCCTGACCGATGGCGGTGAGCACCGGGTGGGTGAAGATCCCCTTGCGCCCCTGGGCGAGCGGCCCCCACGACTCCAGGGCGGTGCCGTACTTCGAGTACCAGGGTCGGGAGGCCACCTGCTGGTTGAAGACGTGGGTCTCCATCTGGTTGACGGCCGGGGCGACGTCGACGTTCTCGGCGAGGTCGACGAAGCGGTCCGGGAAGAAGTTGGACACGCCGATGGCGCGGGCCCTGCCGGCCTGGAGGGCGGCCTCCATGGCGCGGTAGGTGCCGTAGTAGTCGCCGAAGGGCTGGTGGACGAGGAGGAGGTCGACGTAGTCGGTGCCCAGGCGCCGCAGGGAGGCGTCGATGGAGCGCGCGGCAGTGGCCTCGCCCGCGTTGGAGAACCAGATCTTCGTCGTCAGGAACAGCTCCTCGCGGGGCACGCCGCAGCCGACGACGGCGGCGCCCACGCCCTCCTCGTTGCGGTAGGCCTGGGCGGTGTCGATCGAGCGGTAGCCGACCTCGATCGCCTCGCGCACGGCCCGCTCGGTCTCCTCGGGCGGGGTGAGGAAGACGCCGTAGCCGATCATCGGCATGACGACGCCGTTGTTGAGGGTGGTGGTGGGGATCTCCGGGGTCGATGGTGCGGCGGTCATGAGGATCTCCCTTGTGGTGGCGATGGTGGTGGTCGCGGTGCGGATGGTGACGGCGCGCCTAGAGCAGCCCGGAGGCGGCGAGGGCCTCGCGCAGGGCGGCGACCTCCTCGGCGGAGGCGCGCACGAGGGGCAGGCGCAGGGCGGCGCTGGGGATGCGCCCCTGGAGGAAAAGGGCCTCCTTGGCCATGACGGCCCCCTGTCCCCCGCCCATGATGGCGCCGACGAGCGGGCGCATGCGCTGGGCGACGGCGCGGGCCCCGGCGAGGTCGCCCTCGTCCACCTCGGTGATCATCTCGCGCCAGGAGTGGGCGTCCGCGTGGGCGACGACGCTGATGACGCCGGAGGCGCCGTGGGCGAGCCAGGCGAAGTTGAGGCCGTCGTCGCCCGAGTAGTACTCCAGGCCGGTGACCTCCATGCGGCGGAAGCCCTGCTCGACGTCGCCGGTGGCGTCCTTGACGGCGAGCACGCGGGGGTGCTCGGCCAGGCGCGCCAGGGTGTCATCGGTGATGCGCACGCCGGTGCGGCCGGGGATGTCGTAGATCATGACGGGCAGGTCCGTGGCCTCGACGACCGCCATGATGTGCTGGTAGACGCCCTCCTGGCTGGGTCGGTTGTAGTAGGGGGCGTTGATGAGCAGGCCCTCGGCGCCCGCGGCCTGGCTGCCGACCCCGATGCGCACGGCGTGGGCGGTGTCGTTGGAGCCGGCGCCGGCGATGAGCATGGCGCGCCCGGCGAGGGCGTCCTTGACCTCCCGCAGGAGGGTCTGCTTCTCGGGCAGGTGGGTGGTGGGGGCCTCGCCGGTGGTCCCGGCCAGGAGGATGAGGTCGGCGCCGTCGTCGACGAGGGAGACGGCCAGGGACTGGGCGGCGGGAACGTCGATCTCGCCCTCGGGGGTGAAGGGCGTGATCATGGCGACGCCCACTGAGCCGAAGGAGCGGGAGGGCAGGGTGCTCTGGGTCATGCCCCGAGGGTAACGGCGATCACGCGCCGAGGACAGGGCGTCTCAGGCGGCACGGCTACTCCCCCGGGGCGACGACCCTGTCGATGGCGGCCACGTCGAGGTCCCCGTATCCCTGGGCGTGGGCGGCGGCCAGCTGCATGAGCCCGGCCGCGCCGACGGGGGTGGGCACGCCCAGGCGGGCGGCGGCCTCGACGGCCAGGCGCAGGTCCTTCAGCGCCAGGTCGACGCCGAAGCGGTTGTCGAGGTCGCCGTCGATCATCCACGGCAGGCGCAGGTCCGCCTGGTAGGACCAGCCGCCGGTGTCCTTGAGGGCATCCAGGAAGACGGCGGGCTCGACGCCGCTGGCGCGGCACAGCTCATAGCCCTCGGCCACGAGGGCGACCGTCGTCATGCCGATGAGGTTGGAGACCAGTTTGAAGGCGGTGGCGCTTTCCACCGATCCCATGCGGTGGACTGCGGCGCCGATGATCTCGAAGACGCCGGCCAGCTCCTCCAGGGCGCTCTCGTCCCCGCCCACGAAGAGCGGCAGCTCGCCGGCCTCCGCCTGGGCCGGGCCCTTGCCCAGCGGGCAGGCGACAAAGCGGCGGCCGGAGGCCTGGGCGCCGTCGGCGAGGGCCCGGGCGGTGGTGGGGTCGACAGTGGAGGCGTCCATCCAGATCGATCCGGCGGGCGAAAGGCCGCGGTTGGCCTCGTGGATATCAAGGACCGTATCGGGCATGGGCAGGCAGGTGATGACGAGGTCGGCGCCGTCGAGCGCGTCGCTCATACTGGCGGCGGCGCTGGCCCCGGCCTCGACGCAGGCCTCGACCGGCGCCTTGCTGCGGCCGACCACGCGCACCTCGAAGCGGCCGCTGCGGGCGAGGTTCCTCGCGATGCCGCCGCCCATGCGGCCGACCCCGATGCAGGCGATGGTGTGGATCATTCGCTTCCTCCTTCAGCGCGGGGGCGCTCGGGGTTGGCGCCCGTTCCTCGCGCCGCCGCCGTCGCACCGCTCGGCACCACCCTAGTCACAGGGCTGGCCGGAGGGGACTGCCTCAGCCGATAGGCTCGCGCGCATGAGTGAGAGCAGCGAGCAGCATTCCGCGCCGTCGGTCTTCGACGCCGATCCCGCCTCCGGGCTGAGCGGCGGCCCCACGGCCCCGGAGCCGGGCTTCGTGCGCCCGGCGCGGGAGTCGGATCTGCCGCTCATCGGGCGGGTCCACGCGGCGACGATGCTGGCCTCGATGGAGGCAGGTCATGCCAGCGCCCATGAAGGCGCGGGGCTGCCTGCCGGTGTGCGGGCGATGATCGCGGCGCCCGTGGTGGCGGCGGGCTGGGAGGAGCCGGTGACCGCGCCGCCGAGCCCGCACCACCACGTGCTCGTGGCCACGCAGGGAGCGCTGGTGGTGGGTCTGCTGGGCCTGGCCCCGACGCAGGGCCTCGACGATTCCGGGCAGCCGGTGGAGGGATCCCGCGCGGTGGAGGTGACCGCGATCGGGGTCGCGCCGGAGCACCAGCGGCTCGGCCACGGCTCGCGGCTCATGGCGGCAGCGGTCGATCTGGCGCGCGAGGATGGGGCGAGCGCGGTGAGCGTGTGGGCGGTGCGCGGGGACGAGTCGATGTCCCGGCTGCTCACGGCTGTGGGGATGGCGCCCACGGGGATGCGGCGCGAGCTGCCGATCGGCGACGGCGTCGTCGAGGACTGCTGGGCCGCCGCCCTCTGAGCCGGGCCCGGCCGGGGCGAAAGTGGCCAGCTTTGAGGATTCCTTTTTCTGACGCGATGCCACGTCATGCATTGTCGCTGGTCAGAGCCTTGCGCTCACGGCGACTCGGACGCTCAGCGCCCTCCTGGGCGCGAGCAATCCTCAAACCTGGCCACGCACTCCTCGAAGTTATACCCTTGGTATAACGAGTGAGGAGGCTGGGCATGGCGCCGACGACCACGAAGATCGCCCGGTGGGGCAACAGTCAGGGGATCATGATCCCCCGCGCGGTGCTGCGCGAGGCGGGCTTGGAGGTGGGCGACCGCGTGGAGATCGGGATGGACGGGGCCTCCCGATTGACGGTGGCCCCGGCGCGTCGGCGCTGGCGAGCCCCGCGCAGGGTGAGCGCGGCAGAGCTCTTCGCGGACTACGAGGGTGCGCAGCCGGGCGAGCTGGATTGGGGCGCTGATGTGGGTGCGGAGGTCGTCGAGTGATCTGGCGCCAGGGCGACCTCATCGAGGTATCTTTCGATCCGACGGTGGGCCACGAGCCGATGAACCGGCGCCCGGCGCTGGTGGCGAGCGCGGACGACTTCAATCTGCGCTCGTCATTGACGGCGGTGGTGCCGATCTCCACCCGGGTCAATGGCTACCCCCTCCATATTCCTCTGGAGCCCCATGAGGACGACGGCGGGGTGCGCGGGGTGGCGTGCGTGGAGCAGGTGCGGACGCTCGACCTCGAGCGCCGCCGCGCTCAGCGGCTCGGCGCGGCTCATCCGGAGTCGATGACGGCGGTGCTGGAGGCGCTGAGGGCGACCTTCGGGGTGTGACGCATTCACACCCACAGTCACGACGAAGCTCCTTGACATCCGCACCGTGAGCGCACGTCGCGTCGACGACGCTTCACACCCATCAGCATCTAGCGGAGTTCGAGGAAGTCACCCAGCCAGAGCATGATCTCCGCGAGCGCGCCCTCATCCGCGGCGCTCAGTGCTCGGCGTAGTAGGTGGGGAGGTTGAGCCACTCTCGGCTCTCGACGTCGTAGCTGGCGCGCTGCTCCGGCGCTTCCCTCCCGCAGCCATGCAGAATGGCCAGGTTTGAGGATTCCTTTTTCTGACGCGATGCCACGTCATGCATTGTCGCTGGTCAGAGCCTTGCGCTCACGGCGACTCGGACGGTCAACGCCCACCTGGGCGCGAGCAATCCTCAAACCTCGCCATTTTCGACGCGTCTTACGCGCTCAGAGGTCGAGGAGGTTCTCCAGGCCGATGGTGAGGCCCTCGCGGCTGCCGACCTCGCGCGCGGCCAGGACGACGCCGGGCATGAAGGAGGCGCGGTCGAAGCAGTCGGTGCGGATGGTGAGCTGCTCGCCGGGGTTGCCCAGGACGACCTCCTCGTGGGCGGTCAGTCCGCGCAGGCGCACGGCGTGGACGTGGACGCCGTCGATGACCGCGCCGCGGGCGCCGTCGGGGTCGGTCTGGGTGGCATCGGGCGAGGGGCCGATCCCGGCCTCGGCGCGGGCGGCGGCGATGCCCTTGGCGGTGGCGGTGGCGGTGCCTGAGGGGGCGTCGACCTTGTTCGGGTGGTGGAGCTCGATGACCTCGGCGGACTCGAAGTAGCGGGCGGCCAGGGCGGCGAAGCGCATGGACAGCACGGCGGACAGGGCGAAGTTGGGGGCGATGAGGACGCTGCGCCCGGCGGCCTCGGGGCGGGCGAGGTGCTCGCGGACGCGGCCGTAGGACTCTTCGGTCCAGCCGGTGGTGCCGACGACGACGTCGAGCCCGGCGTCGATGAGGGCGTGGACGTTGGCCTCGGTGACGTCGGGGACGGTGAAGTCGACGGCGACCCGCGCCCCGGCGAGGTGCTCGGCGTCGATGGGGTCGCCGACGTCGAGGCGGGCGACGAGCTCGAGCCCCTCGGCGTCCTCAACGGCCTGGCAGACGGTTGATCCCATGCGCCCGGCGGCGCCCACAACAGCAACACGAATCGTCATGCCGTCAGTCTACGAGCCAGCCCGCCGAGCCGCGGCGCGCGACCGCGGGCTGGGCCTCAGGCGGCGGGGCCGACGAGGACGCGGGCGCGCTTCTGGGCGGCCAGCCAGGCGGCCAGCTCCCGCACGTCCTCAGCGGTGACGGACTCCAGGAGGCGCAGGTTCTCGTCCATGGAGCGCAGGCGGGCCGTGGAGACCTCGCCGCGGCCGAGGCGGCCCATGCGGGCCAGGGAGTCCTCGCCGCCGAGCACCATGGAGCCGCGCAGCTGGGCGCGGGCGCGGGTGAGCTCGCGCTCGGTGATGCCGTCGGCGGCCAATCGCTCGAACTCCCCGACCATGACGGCGGCGACCTCCGTCGCGTGCCCGGGCGCGCAGCCCGCGTACATGCCGAAGGCGCCCGAGCCCGCGTAGGCGGCGTCGAAGGCGTAGGTCGTGTAGGCCAGGCCGCGCTTCTCGCGCACCTCCTGGAACAGACGCGAGGACATTCCCCCGCCGAGGATCGTGGTGAGCACGCTCATCGCCCAGCGGCGCTCGTCGCGCACGGGGATGCCCTGGCAGGTGAGGTAGAGGTGGCTCTGCTCGCTGTCGCGCTCGATGGTGACGTCGTGGACGTCGAGGGCGACGATCGGCTCGGTCTCGAAGCGGCGGGGGCGCGGCACGGCGTCGGCGGAGGCGTCCCAGCCGGCGGCGGCGAGGTCGGCGGCAACGCGCTCACAGATCTCGTCGTGGTCGACGGCGCCCGCCGCGGCAACGACGAGCGTGTCGGAGGCGTAGGTGCGCCGGTAGTGCTCCCAGACGGCGTCGCGCGGCACGGCGGTGACGGTGGCGGGGGTGCCGCCGATGGGTCGGCCCAGCGGTGTGCCGTCGCCGAAGGCGGCGCGGGCGAAGGCCTCCTGCGCGACATCTTGAGGATCATCGGCGGCGTCGGCGAGCTCGGAGACGATGACGGTGCGCTCGGTCTCCACCTCGGCGGGGTCGAGGAGGGAGGAGGTGACCATGTCCGCGAGGATGTCGAGGGCGGTGAGGGAGTCCTTGCCCTGGACGCGCGCGTAGTAGGAGGTGTGCTCCTTGGCGGTGGCGGCGTTGGACTCCCCACCGATCATGTCGAAGGCCTCGGCGATGCCGCGGGCGTCGCGGGTGGGCGTGCCCTTGAACAAGAGATGCTCCAGGAAGTGCGTGGAGCCCTCCTGGCCGGGGGCCTCGTCGCGCGAGCCCACCCCGAGCCACATGCCCAGGGCCGCCGAGCGCAGCCCGGGGACCTGCTCGGTGATGACCCGCACTCCCCCGGGCAGGATGGAGCGGCGCAGTCGGGCGCCGTCGTCGGTCAGGGACAGCTCGGTGCCGGGGACTCCCGCGCTCCCGCGGATGAGCTCCACCTCGGAGTAGTCGGCGCCGGGATGCGTGCTCGTGCTCGTCTCAGTCACCCGCGCAGCCTAACCGCCCCGGGAGACGAATCTCGCGCAGGCGGAGCGTGATGCTCCACCTGCGCGAGTCCCGTCAGGCGCGGCTCCCACGAGCCGCGGGAATCACCCGAGGATCAGTCCTCGGAGGCCTCGACGGTGCGGGTGCGACGACGGCGCGGGCGGCGCTCACGGCGCTCCGTGCCCTCGGCCTCACCGGACTCGCCCTCGGACTCGGAGGCGGCGCGGGCGCGGCGGGGACGGCGCTCACGGCGCTCGCCACCCTCAGAGCGCTCGCCGCGGTTGGCGCGGGCCTCGTCCTCGGCGGCCTGCTGCTCCTCGGTGAGGACGGCGTGCAGGCTGAGCTTGCCGCGCGGGTCGATCTCGGCGAGCTCGACCTGGACCTTGTCGCCCACCTGGAGGACGTCCTCGACGTTCTCCACGCGCTTGCCGCCGACGAGACGGCGGATCTGCGAGATGTGCAGCAGGCCGTCCTTGCCCGGGGACAGGGACACGAAGGCGCCGAAGGTCGTGGTCTTGACGACCGTGCCGATGAAGCGCTCGCCGATCTCGGGCATCTGCGGGTTGGCGATGGCGTTGACGGCCTCGCGGGCGGCCTCGGCGGACGGGCCGTCGGTGGCGCCGATGTAGATCGTGCCGTCGTCCTCGACCGTCAGGTCCGCGCCGGTGTCCTCCTGGATCTGGTTGATCATCTTGCCCTTGGGGCCGATGACCTCGCCGATCTTGTCGACGGGGATCTTGACGGTCAGCACGCGCGGGGCGGTGGGGGCCATCTCGAAGGGCTCGTCGCCCAGGGCCTCGTCGATGAGGTTGAGGATGTGGAAGCGGGCGTCGCGGGCCTGGCCGAGCGCGCCGGCGAGCACCTCGGAGGGCAGGCCGTCGAGCTTGGTGTCCAGCTGGAGCGCCGTGATGAAGTCACGCGTGCCGGCGACCTTGAAGTCCATGTCGCCGAAGGCGTCCTCGCTGCCGAGGATGTCGGTGAGGGTGGCCCACTTGGTCTCGCCGTCGATCACCTCGTGCATGAGGCCCATGGCGATGCCGGCCACGCGATCGCGCAGCGGCACGCCGGCCTGGGACATCGACAGGGTCGAGGCGCACACGGAGCCCATGGAGGTCGAGCCGTTGGAGCCCAGGGCCTCGGAGACCTGGCGGATGGCGTAGGGGAAGTCGTCCCGGCTGGGCAGGACGGGCACGAGGGCGCGCTCGGCCAGGGCGCCGTGCCCGATCTCGCGGCGCTTGGGGGCGCCGACGCGGCCGGTCTCACCGGTGGAGAAGGGCGGGAAGACGTACTGGTGCATGTAGCGCTTGTGCGTGATCGGAGAGAGGTCGTCGATCTGCTGCTCCATGCGCAGCATGTTGAGAGTGGTCACGCCCATGATCTGGGTCTCGCCGCGCTCGAAGATCGCCGAGCCGTGGACGCGGGGCAGGACCTCGACCTCGGCGCCCAGGGTGCGGATGTCCTTCAGGCCGCGGCCGTCCATGCGGATGCCCTCGGTGAGGGTGCGGTGGCGCACGACCTTCTTGGTGACGGACTTGAAGGCGGCCTTGAGGGCCTTGGCGTCCTCCTCGGCCGGGAAGGCCTCGGCGAGGTCGGCCAGGACCTGGTCGCGGACGGCGTCGATGGCCTCGTCGCGGGCGTGCTTGCCCTCGGTGGCGATCGCGGTGGCGAGGTCGTGGGCCTGGGCGGCCTTCTCGACGGCGTCGTACTGCTCGTCGGAGTAGTCCAGGTAGAGGGGGAACTCGGCGGTGGGCTTGGAGGCGTGCTTGGCGACCTCCATCTGGGCCTCGCACAGGGCCTTGATGTGCGGCTTGGCGGCCTCCAGGGCCTCGGCGACGACGGCCTCGGTGGGGGCGGTGGCGCCAGCGGCGATGAGCTCCATCATGTTCTCGGTGCCGCCGGCCTCGACCATCATGATGGCGACGTCGCCGTCCTCCAGGACACGGCCGGCCACGACCATGTTGAAGGTGGCGCGCTCGAGCTCGGACCAGCGGGGGAAGGCCACCCACTGGCCGTCGATGAGGGCCAGGCGGGTGCCGGCCACGGGGCCGGCGAAGGGCAGGCCCGCGATCTGGGTCGACATGGAGGCGGCGTTGATCGCCAGGACGTCGTAGGCGTCGTCGGGGTGGATCGCCAGGACCGTCTCGACGACCTGGACCTCGTTGCGCAGGCCCTTGACGAAGGAGGGGCGCAGGGGGCGGTCGATGAGGCGGCAGGCCAGGATGGCGGAGGTGCCGGCGCGGCCCTCGCGGCGGAAGAAGGAGCCGGGGATGCGGCCGGCGGCGTACTGGCGCTCCTCGACGTCGACGGTCAGCGGGAAGAAGTCGAACTGGTCCTTGGGGTGCTTGCCGACGGTGGTGGCCGACAGGATGGCGGTCTCGCCGTCGAGGTAGGCCATGGCGGAGCCTGCGGCCTGCTTGGCCAGGCGGCCGGTCTCGAAGCGGATCACGCGCTTGCCGAAGGAGCCGTTGTCGATCACTGCCTCGGCGGCGGTGACCTCGGGGTCATCAATGAACATCGTCGATGTGTCTCTTTCTCACAAAGATATGGCAGGCAAAGTCTAAGCCGCGCCCCGCGCGGGGCGGCCAGAACCATCACGTGAGATGGGACGCGCTCCCGCCGCCCAGGCCCGTCACACGACGTCGAAGGCCGCGTGGGCGCCGGCAGCGAAGGTCTCGCTGGAGCCGCCAACGTGGACGTCGATCGTGGTGGCGTCCTGGACGCGCGAGCGGGTGGCGGCCGACCAGTAGGACAGCTCGTCGGGGCCGAGCCGGAACTCCACGGTTCGGGACTGGCCCGCGGGGACGGCGACGCGGGCGAAGTCCTTGAGCTCGCGCTCGGGGCGGGTCGACGAGCCGTGGCGCTGGTGGATGTAGAGCTGGACGACCTCCTCGCCGTCGCGCTCGCCCGTGTTGGCCACGTCCACGCTCACGGTGACGGACTCCCCCACGGCGATCCGGGGCGAGGACAGGCGCGGCTCGGAGTAGGTGAAGGTGGTGTAGGAGCCGCCGTGCCCGAAGGGGTAGAGGGGCGTGGAGGCCTCGTCCCAGTAGCGCTCGCCAGCGCCCTCGGGCTGGAAGGTGCGGTAGTGGGAGTGGATCATCGGGACCTGCCCCACGGTGCGCGGCCAGGTGACGGGCAGGCGCCCGGCGGGGTCGACGTCGCCGAAGAGGGCGGCGGCCACGGCCTCACCGCCGCGGGTGCCGGGGTACCAGACCTGCATGATGGCGGGCAGGTTCTCATCGGCCCAGCGCAGGTCGAGGGGGCGCCCGGACATGACGAGGGCGACGGTGGGCGTGCCCGTGGCGGCCACGGCCTGGAGCAGCTCGAGCTGGCGGCCGGGCAGGTCCAGGGTGGAGGTGGAGGCCTTCTCACCGATCTGGTTCTGCGCCTGCCCGACGACGACGATCGCCACCTCGGCGCCCCGCGCGGTCCGGGCGGCCTCGGCGAGGGCGGCGTCGTCGTCGAAGTCCTCGGGGCGCGCGGGCAGGGCGCCGGGGGCCTCCTGGTCGTCGAACATGGAGGGGAAGACGCGCGGGGGCGCCCACTCCCCCACCGCGTAGTCGACGCGCGCGCCGCCGGAGCGAGCGCGGATGCCCGCCAGGATCGTCGTGGTCTCGGCCAAGTCCTCGTCGAAGACCCAGGGGCCCAGGGTGTCGCGGGGCGAGTCGGCGAGCTGGCCGATGACGGCGATGGAGGAGATCCCCTCGCCCAAGGGCAGGACGGGGGCACCCGCGGGCCCCGGCCAGGGCTCGTTCTTGAGCAGGACGAGGGACTTCTCGGCGGCGCGGCGGGCGGCCTCGCGGTGGGCGGGGTCGGCGAGGATCGCGGGGGCGGCAGCGGCGTCGGCGTAGGGCCGCTCGAACAGGCCCATGGCGATCTTGGCCCGAAGCACGCGGCGCACCGCCTCATCGACGTCGGCCTCATCCACGCGCCCAGCGCGCACAGAGCGCGGCAGGTGGAGGAAGGCGGCATCCTCCATCACCATCTCCATGTCCAGGCCCGCGTTCAGCGCCCGCGCGGCGGCGTCGGGGAGGTCGGCGGCGAAGTGCTGGGTGGCGAGCGACCGGACGGCGTTGGCGTCGGAGACGACGAATCCCTCGAAGCCCATCTCGCCCCGCAGCACGTCGGTGAGGAGCCAGGCGTTGCCGGAGGCGGGCACGCCGTTCAGGTCCATGTAGGCGCCCATGATGTTGCCTGACCCGGCCTCCACGGCGGCGCGGAAGGGCGGGAGGTAGACGTTCCACAGCTCGTTGTCGGAGATCTCCGCGTCCTCGTAGTCGCGGCCTCCGCGCGCCGCCCCGTAGCCCGCGAAGTGCTTGGGGCCGGCGATGATCCGCTCGGGGTCGCCGAGACGCTCGCCCTGGAAGCCACGCACCTGGGCGGCGGCCGCGGCGGCGCCGAGGCAGGGGTCCTCCCCCGCTCCCTCGACGATCCGGCCCCAGCGCGGGTCGCGGGCGATGTCCACCATGGGGGCGAAGGTCCACGACAGGCCGACGGCGCGGGCCTCGCGCGCGGCGACGCCCTGCGCCTCCTCGGCGACGGCGGGGTCCCAGGCCGCGGCCATGGCGATGGGCACGGGCATGATGGTGCGCAGGCCGTGGATGACGTCATAGCCGAAGATGAGGGGGATGCCGTGGGGGCTCTCCTCGACGGCGATGCGCTGGAGCGCGTTGATGGCATCGGGGTCGCGCACGAAGAGCAGGCTGCCGGCCCGCCCGGCGCGCACCTCGCCCTCGACCATCTCGGACTGGGCGAGGATCTCCCGGTCCTCCTCGGAAAGGCCGTCGGGGGCGGCGCCGGACTCGGCGGACGCGCCCGGGAGCAGCGCGGGGAGCATGGAGCGCCGATAGAAGTACTGGGTGAGCTGGCCGGCCTTCTCCTCCAGGCTCAGGCGGGCCAGCAGGTCCTCGACGCGCTCGTCGACGGGCGCGGCCGGGTCGAGGTAGAGGGGGCGGGCGGGGGCGGCGGACTGGTCGGGCATAGCGGGCTCGGCGGGCACGGTGGGCCTCCTCGGGCGGGACGTCGTCGGCGGCGCGGGCCCGCGCTGCGCGGGCGGCGGCCCTGCGATCCTAGAGGAGTCGGGGCGCGAAGGTGGCGGGATCAGGGAGAACGCGCTCCGGCCCCGCCACCCTGAGGGGTGGCGGGGCCGGAGCGGAAGGCTTCTGGCGCGGGCCTCAGCGGCGGATGCCGAGGCGGGCGATGAGCGAGCGGTAGCGCTCGATGTCCTCCTTCATGAGGTAGTCGAGGAGGCGGCGGCGCTTACCGATGAGCAGGTAGAGGCCACGGCGCGAGTGGTGGTCGTGCGTGTGGGTCTTGAAGTGCTCGGTGAGGTTGGAGATGCGCTCGGTGAGGACGGCGACCTGGACCTCGGGGGAGCCCGTGTCACCCTCGTGGGTGGCGTACTCGGCGATGATCTCGGACTTGCGCTCAGGGGTGACCGACATATGCGGGCTCCTTCTTCTCGTTGCGCGGAGCGCCGGGGCATGTTCACCCGGGCATGACGGTTCCGCGGCCGATCGACGGCGCGCCAACAGTACCAGGAGGCCGCCCCCTCCCCCGAGCCGGGGCCTGTGGGACCGGGCACAGGGCCTGCGCGTCCGGGCCCGCGGCATCAGCCGAGCGGGCGCGCGGGCCAGCCGACGCTCAGGCGGTGACATCCTCGGGCCGCACGGGCTCGGGCACGGGGACCCCGAGCACCTCGGCGGTGTCGACGACGTCCTGGCGCATCTGGGCCAGGAGTGGGTCGAGCCCGTCGAAGGCGAGCATGGGGCGCAGGTGGGACACGAAGTCCACGGCCACCTCCTCGCCGTAAAGGTCGAGGTCGGCCCGGCCGAGCACATGGGCCTCGATGGTGCGCGCCGGGACGTCATCGAAGGTGGGATTGGTGCCGATCGAGATCGCGGCGGGCAGGCGCTCCCCCTCGGCGCCCGCGCCCGGCGCCCCGGAGCGCACGAGCCATCCGGCGTAGACGCCGTCCGGTGGGACGACGCCGGCGGTGGCGGCGTCGAGGTTGGCGGTGGGGAAGCCGAGCTCGCGCCCGCGCCGCAGCCCGTGGACGACGGCGCCGCGCACGCGGTGCGGGCGCCCGAGGATCTCGGCCGCCTGGCGCACATCCCCGCCGGCGAGGCACTCGCGCGCCCAGGTGGAGGACCAGCGCCGCCCGCTGGGGGCCAGGAGCTCGGGGACGATCTCGACCTCGACGCCGTCAGCGGCGCCGATGGCGCGCAGGGAGTCGGCGTCGCCGGAGTTGTCCCGGCCGAAGCGCACGTCACCCCCGACGACGATCGCCCGCGCGCCGAGGAGCCCTTCGAGCCAGTCGCGCACGAATCCCTCGGGAGACTGGTCGGCGAAGGCCAGGGTGTAGGGGATGACGAGCGCGGCGTCGAGGCCCGTGGCGGCCAGGGCCCCC
This sequence comes from Actinomyces timonensis DSM 23838, assembly GCF_000295095.1. GTDB lineage: Bacteria > Actinomycetota > Actinomycetes > Actinomycetales > Actinomycetaceae > Actinomyces > Actinomyces timonensis. The sequence goes on from NZ_JH806632.1 coordinate 113,825, forward strand.
AGGCGGTCGGGCAGGGAGGCGATCATCGCCAGGTCGATGCCGGGGCGGTGGACGGTCAGGGGGTGCGGGTCGAAGGTGACGGCGACGGCGAGGCAGTCGGGGCCGAGCGCGCGGGCCCGCTCGACGACGCGGGCGAGGATCCTCTGGTGGCCGCGGTGGACGCCGTCGAAGACACCGACGGTCACGACGCTTCCCGCGCTGGCGGCGCCCCTCGCGGCGCGCAGTGACTCGGGCACCTGCTCGGCGCCGTACCAGATCTCCACCGGCTGCGATCCTGCTCTGTCCCGTGGCCGGCGGGCACCCGTGGATGGGGCAGCCCGGCCGGACCGCCTGTCATGACTGGACCAACCCTGCCACGGCGGCGACGGCGGCGCGAACCGGGAGCGGTGGCCGGGAAGCCGGGCGGGGCGCGCCCGACCAGGAGGGCTTGCGGGGGCAGGATGGGCCCATCTAGACTATCGACCGACGGTCGGTCGGTAATGATCGGCCCTGAGCCCTCCCGAGAGGAATCCACTCCCATGCCCCGCATCACCAAGCCCGCCGCCGAGCGCCGCGAGGAGATCCTCAACGCCGCCGCGGCCCTCTTCACCACCAAAGGCGTGACCGCCTCCACCATGAACGACATCCTGGGAGCGGTCGGCGTGGCCAAGGGAACGCTCTACTACCACTTCACGTCCAAGGACGAGATCCTGCGCTCCCTCATCGACCGGACAGTCGCCGAGATCGCCGAGCGCGCCGCCCAGGCCGCCGCGGCCCCGCTCCCCGCGCCCGAGCGCCTGCTCGCCGTCATCGCGGCCGCCCGGGTGGAGGGCGAGGCCGCCGAGATGATCGACGACCTCCACGACGCCGCCAACACGCAGTTCCACCTGCGCTCCCTCGTCAGCACGATCCGGGCGCTCGCCCCGATCCTCGTCGGGGTTATCGAGGACGGCATCGACGAGGGGGCCTTCACCTGCGCCGACCCTCGCACCGCCGTCGAGATCATCCTGACCGCGGGTTCCATGCTCACCGACGAGGGGATCTTCACCGGCGAGGCCGATCAGCGCCCCCGCCGCATGGCTGGCACCCTCGCCGCGGCCGAGCTCCTGCTCGGGGCCGCCCCGGGAACGCTGGCCGGGCCGATCGCCTCCGCCACCTCCCCCGCGACGCCCGAGGCGGACTCATGAGGCTCCTCGGCCTGTTGGTCCTCGGCTCCTTCGTGACCTCTATCGGCACGGGGATGACCGCCTTCGGCCTGGCGATCATGGCGTACTCGTCCACGGGCTCCGCCAGCGCGGTGGCCGCTGTGCAGATGTGCGCCCTTGCGCCCCTGATCCTGCTGGCCCCTGTGGCCGGGGCCCTGGCCGACCGGCATGACCGCCGCCTGGTCATGGTCGTCGGCGATGGCGGATCCGTCCTCGGCCTGATCATCATCCTGGTGGCGCTGCGCTCACCCGCCCCGAGTCTGACCATGGTGCTCGTCGGCGTCGCCCTTTCCTCGATCATGGCCTCGCTCACCGAGCCCGCCCTGCGCGCTTCCGTCTCCGAGCTCGTCGAGCCCGAGCAGTACGTCCGCGCCTCAGGGCTGCTCCAGGCGTCCAGCGCGGCCAAGCTCCTCGTCTCCCCCGCCCTGGCGGGCCTCCTCCTGCCGGTCCTGGGACTGCCCGGGATCATCATCATCGATGCCTCCACCTGCGCGGTGACGGTGGCATGCTCGTTGGCTGTGCGCCGCGCGCTGCCCCCGCGCGCCGCCTCGGAGCCGGTCGGCACCCGCGAGCGCCTGCTCGGCGGCTGGCAGCAGATTCACAGCGAGCCCCGGCTTCGGTCCCTGGTCATCATCATGACGGCGCTCACCATGACAATCGGTATCGTGCAGGTGCTGTTCAAGCCCTCGTTGCTGCCCTGGATGAGCGCCCAGTCCGTCGGGCTGGTCGAGACCCTGTGCGCCATGGGGCTGCTGGTCGGCGCCGGTCTCGCGACCGCCACCAAGGCGCGCCCGGTCACGCTGCTCGCCAGCGGCACCGCCATCACGGGCGCCGCCATGATCGGTCTTGCGGCCCGCCCCTGGATCTGGTCGGTCGCCACAGCCGGGATCATCGCCTTCGCCTCCCTCGCCCTGTGCCAGGCAGGGGCCGACGCCCTCGTGCGCGGCCGCCTCGATCCGCAGAGCGAAGCAGCCGCCTGGGGAACCATCAGCCTCATCACCCAGTCCGGCTACCTGGCGGCCTACGCCACCGCCGCCCCACTGGCCGACTACGTCTTCTCCCCGCTCGTTAGCCGCGGCGGGATCGGAACGGCACTCGTCGGCTCCGGGCAGGGACGGGGCGCCGCTTTGACGATCGCCGTCACTGGCGCGCTCACGATCGCCCTCGCCGTCATCCTGCGCGCCAAGCGGAGGAGCCTCTCGCCGGAGGCGTCCCCCGTCCTGTCCCCCAATCCGCACCACTCACTCAAGGAGACCAGATCATGCTCCAACGCCTCCTGAGGGCGGATCTGGCGCGTGGCGCCGCCGTTGCCCTGATCCTGACCGCCCTCATAGCCCTGGCGTGCGCCCTGGCGAGCGCCTCCGCCCGGATCATCGTCGACACGACATCGGCGACCAACCAACTCGCCCGCCGGGCCAACCTCCCAGACCTCGTGCAGATGCACTCCGGGGAGCTCGACGCCGAGGAGATCACGGCGTGGGCCAGCTCGCGCCCGGAGATAGTCGACCACGAGATCATCAAGTCGCTGCCCGCGCCCCGCACGGAGCTGTGGATCGGCGGCACCAACCAGGCCGACTCCTTCCAGGAGCCCGCCTTCGTCACCGCCCCCAAGCGCATCGACCTGCTTATGGGCGACGATGGCCGCCCCGCCGATCCGGGCCCGGGCGAGATCGCGCTGCCGATCCACTACTCGGTGACGGGGGCCGCTCGGATCGGGGACACCATCACCGTCGGCACCGGAGAGGCGGCGGTGACCCTCCGAGTCACCGGGTTCTTCCGGGACGCCCAGATGAACGCCGCGATGATCCCCTCCAAGCGCCTTGTGGTCAGCCCCGAGGACTTCGAGGTCCTGGCGCAGCGCATCACGGAGCCCGAGTACTTCATCGAGTTCGACCTGACGGACTCCGCCCGGCCCGGCTCGGTGATCGCCGCCTACAACGACGCCGGCCTGCCCAACCAGGGAATCCACGTCGACGCCTCGATGATCCGCCTCATGAGCGCGCTGAGCACGCAGCTCATCGCCGTCGTGGCAGTGCTCGTTGCGCTCGTGCTGGCAGCGGTCTCCGTGCTCGCGCTGCGCTACACGGTGCTCGCCGCCTTGGAGGCCGACCTCGCCCAGATCGCCGTCCTCAAGGCGATCGGCGCCGCTCCTCGTCGCATCGCCAGGCTCTATATGGCCAAGTACCTCGCCCTGTCCGCCATCGGCGCCATCATCGGGTATGGGGCGGGCCTGCCGCTCGGCGCCTCCTTGGAGGCCCCGGCGCTGGCCTACCTCGGCACGCCCCCGACCAGTGTGTGGACCTTCGGGCTTCCCTTGGCGGCGGTGCTGGTACTGGCTGGCATCGTCATCAGCCTGACCCGCCTGACCCTGCGGCGCATGGGCCGCATCAGCACCGTCGAGGCGCTGCGCGCGGGAGCCTCGGGGGCCGTCAAGGCGCGCCGCCACCGGTGGCTCCTGTCCCACTCGCGCCGCGTGCCCTCCCTGCAGTGGCTCGGGATCCGGCAGGCGCTCCGGCCCACCAACATCCTCCTGCTAGGCGTGCTCGCACTGTCCACCACCACGATGCTGATCCCCCTCAACATCGCCTCGACCTTGGACAACCCCAGTATCGCCACATACCTGGGCGCCGGTGAGGCCGACCTGCGCATCGATGTGCGCGGCGGGGACGAGGACCTCGACGCGACGCGCAACGCCCTGGAGGCCGACCCGAGGATCGAGCGCTCCACGCGGATCCAGCGCCGCAGCTACGAGATGCTGGTCACCAACGACAAGTGGGAACCACTCCTCATCGATATCGGGGATCACGACGCCTTCCCGATGAAGTACCTCTCCGGTCGGGGCCCGGCCAGCACCGACGAGGTGTCGCTGTCCTACAGCCAGGCGGAGGCGGCGGGGGCGGAGGAGGGCTCCACCGTCACCGTGCGGGGCTCCCAGGGCGAGCAAGCCGAACGGAGCCTGACGGTCACGGGCGTCTACCAGGACATCACCAACAACGGCCTGACGGCGAAGGCCCTCTTCGACGACGGCTCACCCGCGCTGTGGCGCCTGGCCTACGCCGATGTGCGCGCCGGCGAGGACGCGTCCGCCGTCGCCAACGACCTGCGATCCGCCCTCCCCGAGGCGCAGGTGACCTCCTCGAGCCAGCACGCCTCGCAGTTCTTCGGGGCCACCGGCTCCCAGGTGCGCCTCATCGCGATCATGACCTGCGCGGTCGCCCTAGCGCTGTCGTTCTTGATCACCACTCTCTTCGTGGTGCTCATCCTGACCAGGGAGCGCGATCAGGTCTCCACCATGCAGGCCCTGGGGGCGCCCCTGCGGTCCATCCAGCGCCATTACCTCACGCGCTTCGGCATCATCGCCGTCATCGGCCTCATCATCGGAATCGTTCTCGCCCTCTTCCTCGGGGACATCGCCGTGAGCGCGATCATGGCCTCCCGAGGCGCGCCCGGAATCGAGCTCCTCCCCGAGGCCTGGGTCGTGGGACTCATGATCCCCGCCGCCGTCATCATCACCACCGCCGCCGCCATCGGGCTCGCCCTGCGGCGCCTTCCCACCGCGCCCCTGCGCACCAGCGAGTAGAGGAGATCGACCAATGAGCATCTCAGGCATCCCCGTGCGCTCCCCGCGCCGCCGCACCACCACCAACCCGGCCCTGCGCGCCACCGGCCTGACGAAGGCCTACCAGCGCGCCCCGGTCCTCGACGGGCTGGACCTGGAGATCCCCGCGGGCCAGTTCGTCGCCATCATGGGCCCGTCGGGGTCGGGCAAATCAACCCTGCTGCACTGCCTGAGCGGAATGGACCGCCCCACCGGCGGGACCGTCGAGCTCGCTCACTCCGGCGGTGTCGTCGACCTGACGGCGCTGCGGGAGAAGCAGTTGGCCGACCTCCGCCTGGAGCACATGGGCTTCGTCTTCCAGCAGCCGCACCTCCTCGCCACCCTGTGCCTGCTGGACAACATCGTCCTGCCCGGGTTCCTCGCCGGCAAGAGGCCCCGCAGCGAGGTGGTGGAGCGGGCGGAGGCCCTCATGAGGACCATGGGAATCGCCGATCAGGCCCGCAGCGACATCACCGAGGTCTCCGGCGGGCAGCTGCAGCGGGCGGGGATCTGCCGGGCGCTCATCAACGAGCCCGCCGTGGTCTTCGCCGATGAGCCCACGGGGGCACTCAACTCCAGCACCGCCGCCCAGATCCTCGACCTGCTCGGCCAGATCCACGCCGCGGGGACGACGCTCGTGGTGGTCACACACGACGCGCACGTGGCGGCGCGCGCCAGCCGCGTCCTCGTGCTCGTCGATGGCGCCATCGAGGAGGACCTCGCGCTGGGCGACTACGACGAGTCGCGCGCCGCCGAGCGCCTCGACGAGGTCTCCCGGGCCCTTCAGCGCCAAGCGGTCTGAGCGCGGCGGCGCCAGCGGTCCCGCGGTGGCGGCTGTGTGGGGATCAGTGGCCCGAGCAGTGCCCCTGACCTCCGCAGCCGCAGCCCCCGCCCGAACCGGCTCGCGCGGTGCCCGCGGCACGGAGACCCAGGAGATTGCCGGACTTGCGCCCGGGGACGATGCCATCGGGGCTCACGTCCGCGGTGGGCGCCGGGACCGTGGGCTGGACCACCTGGGGCGCCGGGGCGCGATCGGCCTGGGCCTGGCCGGACTGCTCGCCGGAGCCGCCGCAGCCGCATCCTCCGCAACCGCATCCACTCATCATCGTTCTCCGTTCCCCGGGGGTCCTCAGGCTGGTGACAGGACGAGCACCGGTCGTGCCCGCCCTCCCTTGCGGGTCAACAGTGCCACGAGGATGCCGTCGGGATCGAACCCGGCGACGACGCCGCGGCCCTCGTCCCCACCATCGGCGGCGTGCCCGTCATCGGCGCTTCTCGATGCTGTGACTGCCTTGGCGGTCACGGAGCGCTCGGGCGCGGCTCCCGCGCGGGCCAGGGCGTCGGAGGGCAGGCCCTGCCCGTATCGGATCGCGCGGGCCTCGTCATGGCTGAGCTCCAGGGCGGGGAAGCAGCGCCGGGCGGCCTCGGCCAGGGGCAGCGTCCGCAGTCCCGACGGCGGATCGTCATTAGCGCCAGACTCCACCTCGGCGCTGGCCTCGGCGAGCCCGCGCGCCTCGTCCACGTCGAAGGGCCCGACGCTGGTGCGCCGCAGGGCGGTCAGGTGCGCGCCGCAGCCCAGGGCCTCGCCCAGATCTCGCGCGAGGGCGCGGATGTAGGTGCCCGAGGAGCAGGACACGCGCAGGTCGAGGTCGACGACGGGCACGTCCTCGCCCGCGGGGCCAGCGGTGGTGGCGGGCCGGGGCGCGCCGAGGAGGTCGATGGCGTGGATGATCACCGGGCGGGCCGCCGGGACGACGTCCTCGCCGTCGCGCACGCGCTTGTAGGAGCGCACGCCGTCGATCTTGATGGCGGAGACGGCACTGGGGACCTGCATGATCGCACCCGTCAGGCGGGCCAGCGCGGCGTCGAGCCGCCCCTGGAAAGCGGCCCGCTCGTCCTGCCCCGACGGCGCCGGGCAGCCCCGCCAGGCGGTGGGCTCCCCCTCGGCGTCCTCGGTGATCGTCTCCTGGCCCAGGCGGACGGTGGCCTCGTAGGTCTTGTCCGCGCCCACGAGGTGGGTGAGGAAGCGGGTCGCCCGGCCGACGCCGAGGATGAGCAGGCCCGTCGCCATGGGATCGAGGGTGCCGGCGTGGCCGACCTTGCGGGTGGCGCCCATGCGCCGCGCGGCGGCGACGACGTCGTGGCTCGTCACCCCGGCGGGCTTGTCGATGAGGAGGAGTCCGTCGTCGGCGGTGACCGCGCCGCGGGCGGCCTGGGGGCGGCTCACCGCTCGGCCGCGCCCGGCGCCCCGGCGCTCCCGGAGGCGGGCCCGCTGGCGGCGTCCTGGGTGGGAGCAGCGCCGTCGACCGGCTCCTCAGCGGGGTCCTCATCGGGATCGTCGGCCGGCTCCTCGTCGTCGTGCCGGTAGGGGTCTGCGTCCCCGGCGTAGGAGGCGCCCTGGGCGGCGCGGGCGATCCGCTCGTCGTCGACGCGGGCCTGGGCGAGGGCGTCCTCGATGGACTTGGCCGTCGTCGGCAGGGCGTCGAGCTGGAAGGCGATGGTGGGGGTCAGGCGGATGCCGAGCGCGCGGCCCACCTCGGAGCGGATGAGCCCGGTGGCAGAGCGCAGGGCGGCGGCGGTGTCCTTGCGCTCCTCGTCGGAGCCGTAGACGGTGTAGAAGACGGTGGCCTGCTGCAAGTCGCCGGTGACGCGGACGTCGGTGATGGTGATGAAGCCCAGGCGGGGGTCCTTGATACGGCCCTGGAGGAGGCGGGCCACGGTCTCGTGGATACGGTCGGCGACCTTGCGGGCGCGGGCGGAGTCGGCCATGGGGCTCTCCTTCATCCGGCATGCGGATTCACACGGCATGCGGGTCGGTGCGGGGCGGTGAGACGTCCGGGCGGCGCGCCCGGCGCGCCGATAGTATCGGGCCCGCCTCCCACAGGCACGAAAGCCAGGTCGACCACGCCATGAGCACGCTATGAGCACTTCCCCCACCCGCTCCCCCGCCCCGGCAACGACCGGCCTGGCCATGGTGCTCGGCTGCTACGTGCTGTGGGGCATGTTCCCGCTGTACTTCCACCTGCTTGCCGCCGCCGGCAGCCTGGAGATCATCGGCCACCGGATCCTGTGGACCCTTGCCACCTGCCTCATCGCGGTGGCGCTCATGCGCCGCTGGGGGCGGCTGCGCGCCGCGCTGACCACGCCCCGGCTGCTCCGATCGCTCGTCGTCTCGGGCATCATCGTCACCCTCAACTGGCTCATCTACGTCTACGGGGTCAACTCGGGGCGCACGGCGGACGCGGCACTGGGATACTTCATCAACCCGCTCGTCACCGTCGCGCTGGCCGCCCTCTTCCTCGGGGAGCGCCTGCGCCGGATCCAGCTCGCCGCGCTGGGGCTGGCCTCCCTCGGCGTGCTCGTGCTCGTCGTCGCCCAGGGAACGCTGCCGTGGGTGAGCCTCGGCCTGGCGGGGACCTTCGGGCTCTACGGCCTGGCGAAGAAGCGCTCCGGGGCGCATGTGGACGCCCTCACGGGGCTCACCGTGGAGTCCCTGGCGGTGGCGCCGCTGGCGGTGGCCTACCTGGGCTGCCTCGCCGCCCAGGGCCAGACGGTGTTCCAGGGCCCGCAGGGCTCGCCGGGCATCGGGCTGCTGCTCCTGACGGCGGGGCCGGTGACCGCCGTGCCCCTCCTGCTCTTCGCCGCTGGCGCCCGGCGGGTGGCCCTCACCACGATCGGCATGGTGCAGTACCTCGGGCCGATCCTCCAGTTCCTCCTGGCCTGGCTGGTGTTCCACGAGGAGATCACGACGGCGCGATGGGCGGCCATGGTGCTCGTGTGGGCGGCGGTGGCCGTGTTCATCGTCGACCTGGTGCGCCAGGTCTCGCGGCGCCCCTCAGGCCGGGGAGGGCGGCAGGGCTGAGCCGCCGCCGTCCTCGCTCGCCTGCTCGCCGGGCGCGGCGGAGCCCGCGGAGGTGTACCGGTCCAGGAGCGGGCCGATGAGGTCCATGGGCAGGGGGAAGACGACGGTCGAGTTCTGGTCGGCGCCCAGCTCGAGGAGGGTCTGGAGGTAGCGAAGCTGGAGCGAGGCCGGCGAGCGCGAGAGCGTGTCCGCGGCCTGGCGCAGCTCCTCGGAGGCCTGGAGCTCGCCGCGGGCGCTGATGACCTTGGCCCGCCGCTCCCGCTCGGCCTCCGCGCCCCGGGCCATCGCGCGCTGCATCTGCTCGGGGATCTCCACGTCCTTGATCTCGACGACGCTCACGTCCACGCCCCAGGGGCGGGTCTGGCCCTCGATGATGTCGCGCAGGTCGGCGTTGAGGGCGGAGCGGTGCGCCAGGACCGTGTCGAGGTCGACGCGCCCGAGCACGGAGCGCAGGGTGGTCTGGGCGATCTGGGAGGTGGCGATCGCGTAGTTCTCCACCTCCATGACGGCCTTGACCGGGTCGGTCACGTTGAACAGGACGACGGCGTTGACCCTGGCGGGCACGTTGTCCTCCGTGATCACCTCCTGGGGAGGGATCGTCAGGGTCACCACGCGCGTGTCCACCTTCTGCATCCGCTCCACGAGGGGGATGACGAGATGCAGCCCCGGCTCGTAGACGGGGCGCAGGCGCCCCAGGCGGAAGACGATGCCCCGCTCGTACTGGGAGACGGTCTTGAGCGACAGGATGAGGAGCAGGGCGAGGAGGATGATCGCGGAGAGCGCGGCGAGCATCGGGGTGGTCATGCGGTGGTGTCCTTCCTGGTGCGCAGGCGGGACCAGCCCGCCGTGGTGAGGCTTCCGGTGCCGAAGCCCATCGAAACCCCCGGAGTGGCCCCCGTGTCAGCCCCCGCGCCAATCCCAGGACCGGTGCTCGGGGCGGCCCCCTTGCCGGTCCCGGCCCCGGGGATCGTGGCGGCCAGCTCCTCGGCGCCGATATGGGGCAGGTGCTCGGGAGCGCCGTCGGGGGCGGACCACAGGTGGCGGGCGAGCGGGTAGGAGCCCGCCGCCATGATGGCCAGCGCCGTCCCCAGGACGATGAGGTCGCCGGGACGGTGGAGGATCAGCGTCATGCTCAGGCACAGGAAGGTCCCGGCCATGGCGATGACGAGCGCCAGGCCCCGGTGGAAGCGCCCGGCCTCGGAGTAGGGCCAGGGGTCGACGGGCCTGGTGATCTCCCGGGGACCGGGGGTGGGCGAGCAGGTGCTCTTCGCCGGGCAGCGCCCGCAGATCGCGTGCGCGCCCTCATAGCGGATGACCCGCTTGTCCGGGTCGAAGGCCGTCGGCCACAGCCATTGGTCCTCGTGGCAGCGCCAGCCGTCGACGTCGTCGTGGTAGATGAAGTCCGCGTGCCTCCAGTTCAGGGAGCGCCGGGCGCTGCGCGAGCCGAGGACGTCCACGGCCCACGCCACGCCCAGCATGATGAGCGCGTAGGCGGCCACGAGCCAGGCGCTCACGTCGGGCGGGGCCATCAGTCGCTCAGCTCCGCGCGCTCTCCGCGCCATGACTGGCGGCGAGTGTCGAGCTCCTCGTAGAGGGCGTCCTCCTCGAAGGAGTCCACGGTGCGGCCCTGGCGCCAGTGCCGCGCCCCGAGGAAGGCGATGGAGAGGTAGGGCAGGGCGCCGCCGAGGATGAAGATGAGATCGCCGGGCATGCGCCCCCACTCGATGATCGTGTTGACCGTGTCGGTGATGTAGGTGAGCTGGCGGGCCTCGTAGTAGCCGGTGCCCACCGAGTAGCGCAGCTGGAGGATGCCCAATGGCAGGAGGGTGGCGAAGCACATCCAGGCCAGCCCCACGTTGAGGCTCCAGAAGGAGATCTTCGCCAGGCGCTCGGGCCATTTCTCCTTCGGGATGAGGTAGCGCAGGGCGAACATGCCCAGACCCAGGGCCATGAATCCGTAGACGCCCATCATGGAGGCGTGGGCGTGGTTGGCGGTCAGCGCGGTGCCGATCTCGTAGTAGGAGACGATCGGCAGGTTGACGAGGAAGCCGAAGACGCCCGCGCCCAGGAAGTTCCAGAAGCCGACGGCGACGAGGAACATGACGGCCCAGCGGTGCGGGAAGGGCTTGGCGTCCTTGCCGTGGCGGTTGGCGCCCAGCTGCATGAAGGCCCAGGCCTCCACGGTGAGGAAGGTCAGCGGGATGACCTCGGCGGCGGAGAAGAAGGCCCCCAGCGCCATGTGCTCCACGGGCGTGCCCGAGAAGTACAGGTGGTGCATCGTGCCGATGACCCCGCCGGCGGAGTAGAGGATGATGTCCATGAAGATGATGCCCAGGGCGATCCGCTCGCGCACGACGCCCAGGAGCACGAAGACGTAGGCGACCATGACCGTGGTGAACAGCTCGAGGAAGTCCTCGACCCACAGGTGGACCACCCAGAAGCGCCAGAACTCGGCGACGGTGACATGGGTGTTGGTGCGGGCCATCATGCCGACGGCGTAGAAGGCCGGGATGGCCAGGGCCGCGAACATGAACAGCCAGGGCATGTTGGCCACGTGCTCGTTGCGCAGCCGCCCCCGCATGGAGCGCCAGATGATGGCCACCCAGACGAAGAGGGCCGCGGTGAGCAGCACCTGGAAGACGAAGGGCAGGTCGAGGTACTCCCACTGCTGGGCGAACAGCGGTCCCTTGGCCCAGCTCACCCCGTGCTGGCTGGCGGCCTCGGCCAGGCAGGACCCGACGACGACGGCCGCGGCGGCCACGAGCAGGATCCAGACGAGCACGTGCTGCCGCTTGGGCTCCCGCCGGGCGATGAAGGGGGCGAGGAAGAGCCCCGCGCCGAGCAGTCCGAGGGCCGTCCAGAACAGGGAGAGCTGGACGTGCCAGGTGCGGGCGAGCGAGAAGGGGATGTAGCGGCCCATGTCGAATCCGAAGAAGCTGAGCACGTCCGCCCGGTAGTGCTCGGCCAGGGAGCCCACGAGGGTCTGGACGAGGAAGAGGGCCGCGATGGTGAGGATGAACCAGGCGATGACCCTCTGCGATCTGGTCAGGCCCACCTCGCCGGGCTGGCGGAAGGACAGGGCGGGCGCCTCCTCGGAGCGCCAGCCGATCCTGCGGCTCCAGCGCCCGTAGATGGCGAACATGATACCGGTCCCGCCGATGAGGACGATGAGGGAGAGCACCGACCAGATCATGAGGTCGCCCGTGGGCGAGTTGCCCACCCGCGACTCCGCGGGCCAGTTGTTGGTGTACGAGTAGTCGTGCCCGGGGCGCTCGGCCGCTGAGGCCCAGGCCGTCCAGCCGATGAAGGCGGTCACCTGGCGCACCTGGGCGGGGTCGGTGATGAGGTCGGGTTTGAGGCCGTTGGCGGCGGCGTCGGGGCCGAACATGGCGGTGTAGTGCTCCACGGCCTGCTCGTAGGCGGTCACCTGCTCGGGAGTCCACACGAGCTCGCCACTGGCGGCGTCGTAGCGGTTGGCTCGCAGCATGGCCTTGGCGGCGGTCGCGGGATCGCCGTTGCCCTCACCGGCCAGCTGGGCGCTCACCGAGTCGGCCTCCATGCGCAGGTACTCGGCGGTGAAGTCCGGGCCGAGGTAGCCGCCATGCCCGACGATGGAGCCGTACTCCATGAGCCCGCGCGACTGGAAGAGCTGCTGGCCGGCGGTGATGTCCTCGGTGGTGAAGACGACGGAGCCGTCCTCGGCCACGACCCTGCTGGGCTGGGGCATGGAGTTGGTGTACGTGCGGTAGGCCAGCAGGCCCATGACGGTGAAGCCGAAGAGCATGACCAGGGCGACGCCCTGGATCCAGCCCTTCCCGATGATCCGGGCGCGGCGCGCGCCCGTCCCTTCGCTGCTCATGGGAGACGACATGGCGGACCTCCAGAGAGAAGTAGGCGGGGCGGCACGACAGGCCGTCACCTCGACTTCCCCAGAATGTCACGGCTCCAGGCGTGACAATACTGGTTTCACGCAAGAGCGCTCAATCAGCGCCACAAAGCACCTCCCACGTGCGCCGTCTCCTCGCCGTCGACTTCGTCCCTTTGATGCTGACTTCGGTGGGTAAGGGTACGAACTCGGCGGCAAAGGGACGAACTCGCGGCGCTACTCTCTCCGGAACGCGCCGGCGAGGGCGTAGATCGCCAGGGAGGCGGCGTAGGCGGCGACGGCGAACATCGCCACTCCGCTGTAGCCGGGGAAGCGGGTGAGCAGCGGACCCCCGACCGCGCCGCCGATCGTCGTGCCGGCGTACATCGCCGCGTTCGCCAGCGAGGAGACTGTGCCGCGCGCCGCCGTCGTATGGCTCTGGAGCTGCGCCATGAGCACGGGGAACAGGGCGCCGCCGACGAGCATCGCGCCGAACACGATGAGCGCTCCCGCCCACAGGGAGGACACGAACGAGGACAGGCCGTAGACGATCGCCATCGCCACGATGCCGCCGACGTGGAAGGGGCGCGCCCCCACGCGGGCCACGAGGCGGGAGCCATTGAGCGAGCCGATCGCATTGCCCAGCCCGATGACGACCATCGCCCAGCCGATCATGTTCTGGGTGGCGCCGAAGTCCCGCGCGAACCAGGTGCCCACGAAGGACAGCGCAGTGAAATTGCCGAGCTGGAAGACCAGGTAGGCGATAAGCGACAGGACGAGGACACGCGAGCGCACGACATGCGCGTAGGCGCCGAACAGCCTGCTCTCGCTTGTCGGCGAGGGCGGGACGCTGGGGAACCGCGCCGCGAGCAGGGCCCAGAGCAGCGCGCTGGCGACGGCGATCGCGAAGAAGGGCAGGCGCCACCCCTGGGCGGACAGGAACGAGCCCAGGGGAATCCCGGCCACCTGCGCCACGGCGAGCCCGGCCGTGGCATAGCCCATCGTGCGGACCACCGAGGCGGGCGCGACCACCATGGGGATCGACGCCCAGATCTGAGGGGTCACGAAGGCAGCCGCTACCCCGGCCAGGAGCCTCATGAGGAACAAGGACCAGAAACCCCAGGCGGCGCCGCAGGCCGCGGTGAAAATGGTGAAGGCCACGACGCCCGACAGCAGGACGCGGCGCCTGTCCGCGCGATCGGACAGCGGACCGGCCAGGAGCGCGAAGAGCGCGTAGCCGAGCGAGTAGGCCGAGACCAGCCATCCTGAGCGGGCGACATCGACGCCGAGCTCGCGCTGGAGAAGAGGCAGGAGCGGGGCGACGAGGAGAGTGTCGGTCCCGATGACGAACAGGGTCGCGAAGGAGACGAGCCCCACCGAGCGCTCACTCGCCCGCGCTCCCCCATCGGCGCCGGAGTGCCGCTCGCTCCCCGGGCCCCTGAGCGCCTCTCTAGCGGTCCCTTGAGAGTCATTCGCTCGTCGATTCATGGGTCATCGCCTTCCACAGTCGTTTAGTTCGATGTTCGACGAATTACGACTATACTCGGAGGCCGCCCTCGGTCAAGGTGCCCGGCCAACGGGCGTCGTAGGATGCGGAAGGAGTGATGAGGCCGATGGAAGGGGATCGGATGGCCAGGGAGTCGCTGCGGCACCCCTCAGCCGAGCAGATCAGCCTCGATCGCGTCCTCGGGGCGCTGTCGGACCCGATCCGCCGCGACATCCTCACCCAGATCGCCCGCTCCGGCCCGCAGTTCTGCGGGGATCTGGACTACGACGTCGCGAAGTCCACGATGTCCTACCACTTCAAGGTCCTGCGCGAGTCCGGGCTCATGCACACCGAGGCCCTGGGCAAGCGCCGGCGCATCACCCGCCGTGACGCTGTCATCGAGAGGCGCTTCCCCGGCCTGCTCGACGCCGTCGGCCTGCCCGCGGGCGAGGGCCAGTGGGAGGACTGAGCCCGCGTCGCCTCCTTCCCCTCCCGATACTCCCCCGGGCGCGAACGGCGGCGGCCGGCCACTCGAGGGTGACCGGCCGCCGTCGTCGGTGAGAGGCGCTCAGGAACGGGGCTTCTCGCGCATCTCCCAGGTCTCGATGACGTCGCCCTCGGCGATGTCCTTGAAGCCCAGGTTGATACCGCACTCGTAGCCCTCGCGGACCTCGGTGACGTCGTCCTTCTCGCGGCGCAGGGTCTCGACGGTGAGGTCACCGCCGACGACCACGCCGTCGCGCACCAGGCGGGCCTTGGTGCCGCGCTTGATGGTGCCGGAGCGGACGATCGACCCAGCGATCGAGCCGAACTTCGAGGAGTGGAAGACCTGGCGGATCTCGGCCGTGCCGAGCTCGACCTCCTCGTAGATGGGCTTGAGCATGCCCTTCATGGCTGCCTCGACGTCCTCGATCGCGTTGTAGATGACCGAGTAGAACTTCATGTCGACGCCCTCGCGGTCGGCCAGCTCCGCCACGCGCTCGGCGGGGCGGACGTTGAAGCCGATGATGACGGCCGAGTCGACCGTCGCGAGGTTGACATCGTTCTGCGTGATCGCGCCGACGCCGCGGTGGATGACGCGCAGGGCGACCTCCTCGCCCACGTCGATCTTGAGCAGCGAGTCCTCCAGGGCCTCGACGGCGCCCGAGCTGTCACCCTTGAGGATGAGGTTGAGGGTGTCGACCTTGCCGGCCTTGAGGACGTCGGAGAGGTTCTCAAGGGACACGCGCTTGCGGCGCTTGGCCAGGAGGGCGGCGCGCTCGGCGGCCTCGCGCTTGTCGGCAATCTGCCGGGCGGTGCGGTCGTCGGGGGCGACGATGAAGGAGTCACCGGCGCTGGGCACGCTGGTCAGGCCCAGGACGAGGGCCGGGCGGGCGGGCCCGACCTCGTCGAGGTTGTCCCCGTGCTCGTTGAACATGGCGCGCACGCGCCCGTAGGACGAGCCGGCGACGATCGGGTCCCCGACGCGCAGGGTGCCCTGCTGGACGAGCACCGTGGTGACGGCGCCGCGGCCCTTGTCGAGCTTGGCCTCGACCGTCACGCCGCGCGCGTCCGAGCTCGGGTTGGCGCGCAGGTCCAGGGCCGCGTCAGCGGTGAGGACCACGGCCTCGAGGAGCTCGTCGATGTGGAGGCGCTGCTTGGCGGAGATGTCGACGAACATCGTGTCGCCGCCGTACTCCTCGGGCACAAGACCGTACTCGGTGAGCTGGCCGCGGATCTTGTCCGGGTTGGCGCCCTCCTTGTCGATCTTGTTGACGGCCACCACGATCGGCACGTTCGCGGCCTGGGCGTGGTTGAGAGCCTCAACGGTCTGCGGCATGACGCCGTCATCCGCGGCGACGACGAGGATCGCGATGTCCGTGACCTCGGCGCCGCGGGCGCGCATGGCCGTGAAGGCCTCGTGACCGGGGGTGTCGATGAAGGTGATCGGACGGGTCTCGTCGTTGACGGGGACGTGGACCTGGTAGGCGCCGATGGACTGCGTGATGCCGCCGGCCTCGTCCGCCACGACATCCGTGGAGCGGATGGCGTCCAGGAGCTTGGTCTTGCCGTGGTCGACGTGGCCCATGACGGTGACCACGGGCGGGCGGGGCGCCATGTCCTCGTCGTCCCAGGCGGCCTCCTCGGCCTCCAGGTCGATGTCGAAGGAGCCCAGGAGCTCGCGGTCCTCGTCCTCCGGGGAGACGATCTGGACGTCGTAGCCGAGCTCGGCGCCCAGCAGGCCGAAGGTGTCCTCGTCGAGGGACTGGGTGGCCGTGGCCATCTCCCCCAGGTGGAACAGGACGGTGACGAGGGCCGCCGGGTTGGCGTTGATCTTCTCGGCGAGGTCGGTCAGCGTGGCGCCCTGGCGCACGCGCACGACGGTGGAGCCGTCGCCGCGGGGGACGATGACGCCGCCGAGCGACGGCGCGCTCTGCTGCTCGAACTCCTGGCGCTTGGCCCGCTTGGACTTGCGCCCGCGGGGAGCGCCGCCGCCGCGCCCGAAGGCGCCCTGCGTGGAGCCGCGGCCGCCGCGGCCCCCACGGGGACCGCCGCCGCCGAAGCCGCCACCACCGCCGGGACG
>NZ_JH806632.1:130940-191635 GCF_000295095.1 Actinomyces timonensis DSM 23838
CTCGGCCGGGCGCGCGCTGGGTTTGGGGGCCGCCGGCCTCGCGCCGGGCTTGGGCGCGGACGGCGCCTTGGCCTCCTTCTTGCCCTCCGCGGGCTTGGCGGCCTTGGAGGCCGCGGCGGCCTGGGCCGCGAAGTGCTCGCGCACGCGGCGCGCGACCGGGGGCTCAACCGCTGAGGAGGCCGCCTTGACGAACTCCCCCTGATCCTTGAGCCACGAGAGGATCATCTTCGAGGTGATCCTCTTGCCAGTGGGGTCGAGCTCCTTGGCGAGCTCGTGAACGCGTGGTTTTGCCACTTTTCTCCTGTCAGGTTGCCCGCTCCCTGACAGGAGCGGGCGCTAGTAGAGGCAGCTCATCGCTGGGTACTCATCGGGTGCCCATCGGCTTCCTACCCGCCTTCGCTATCGGTGGTCCGGCCCCGCGCGGGGCCGGTCGGATCATGCGCGGCCGCCTGCGCCGCATGGGCGGCGAGCCAGTCGCGCACAGGGGCCGCGTCGAGCGGTCCCTCGGCGCGCAGCGCGCGCCCGGGGGCGCGCCTGCGCTCGGCGAGATCGAGGCACGCTGGATCCGCGTGGATCCAGGCGCCGCGCCCCGGCATGAGGGCCCGGGCGTCAACCGCGAGCTCGCCACTCGTGGTCAGGGCCAGTCGCAGCAACTGCGATCTGGGGGCCTTGGCGCGGCAGCCGATGCAGGTCCGCTCGGGCACGTGCGAGGAGGCTGTCACCGACTCACCGTGTCCTTCCGGGAACTCATCGCCCACTGCTCGCGGGCGCGAGAACGCGCTCAGCGTCTGCTCAGCGTCCCGCGACCCGCCCAGGGCCCGCGGGAATTCTACCGAAAGCGCTGTCAGGAGCCGTCGTCGGGGGTTGAGGTACCTGTCACGTCGTCGGCGCGCGACCCGTGGCCCGGGGCGATCTCGCCGAGCTCGGCGTCGGCGTGGATGTCGATCTTCCAGCCGGTCAGGCGCGCGGCGAGGCGGGCGTTCTGGCCCTCCTTGCCGATGGCGAGCGAGAGCTGGAAGTCCGGGACGACGGCGCGGGCGGTGCGCTCGGCCTCGTCGATGACCGTCACCGAGGCCACACGGGCCGGGGACAGGGCGTTGGCCACGAAGCGGGCCGGGTCCTCGGAGTGGTCGACGATGTCGATCTTCTCCCCGCCGAGCTCGGCCATGACGGCGCGCACGCGCTGGCCCATGGGGCCGATGCAGGCGCCCTTGGCGTTGACTCCGCGCGTGCGGGCGCGCACCGCCATCTTCGTGCGGTGCCCGGCCTCGCGGGCGATGGCGACGATCTCGACGTCGCCGGAGGCGATCTCGGGGACCTCGCGCTCGAAGAGCTTCTTGACCAGCCCGGGGTGGGTGCGCGACAGGATGATCTGGGCGCCCTTGATGCCCCGGGAGATCTCGGTGCAGTAGACGCGGATGCGGTCCCCGTGGCGGTAGCGCTCGCCGGGCACCTGCTCATGGGGAGGCATGATCCCCTCGTGCTCCTCATCGAGGCGCACGTGGATGATCCGGGGGTCACGGCCCTGCTCGACGACGCCGGAGATGAGCTCCCCGGTTTTGTCCTTGAAGGCGCCCAGGACCTCGAAGTCGCGGCGGTCCTGGATGCGCTGGACGATGACGGAGCGGGCCGTGGCCTGCGCGATGCGGCCGAAGTCGTCCGGGGTGTCGTCGAAGAACTCGCCAGTGGGCTCGTCCTCCTCGTCCACCTCGGGGGCCAGGACCGACATGTGGCCGGTCTTGCGGTCGATCTCCACGTGGGCGCCGCGGATGGCCCCGGGGACCTTGGAGTAGGCGCCGAGGATGGCGTCCTCGATGGCGGGCAGCAGGGCCTCGAGGTCGATGCCCAGCTCGTCGGCTGCGACGCGCAGCTCCGGCATGTTGATGTCCATGGTTCCTCTTGTCTGGTGCCGTGTGCGGATTCGGGGTGGGGGCGGCGGGCTCGGGTGGTCAGAAGACGACGATCATCCGCGCGCTGGCGATGTCGTCGAGGCGGAGCGCCGTGGTGGCGCCGTCGGCCTCGATCGTGACGGTCTCGTCGTCGGCCTGGGTGACGACGCCGGTCACGGTGGTGGGGGCCGCGCTCCCAGCGCCATCGCCGCCAGTGGTGGTGATGGTGGCGCTGTGGCCGACGGCGCGGCGGAAGTGGCGGGGGTCGCGCAGCTCGCGCTCGGCGCCCGGGGTGGAGACCTCGAGGGTGTACTGGCCCTTGACCGGGTCGGCGTCGTCGAGGGCCGCGGAGATCGCGGCAGTGGCCTCTCCGATGCGGTCGAGGTCGAGGTCGCCGGGGCCATCGGGGAGGTCGATGAGGACCCTCACCACCGAGTGCTTGCCGGCCCGGGTGGTCTCGATGCCCTCGAGGAAGAGGCCCTCGGCCTCGACGACGGGGGCCAGCAGGTCGGTGAGCCGCGACGCGAGCGTGTCCGTCATGGTGTCCCTCGTTCCTCATCGGCGTGGATGGTCTCGTCGTGATGCCGGCGGGCATCGCGCGTTCGGTCGGGCCAATCGTACCTGTCGTGCCTGCCCGTGCCAGGCGGCGCTGTGGACGGGCGGGCCGCGCGGCGCCGCGGCGGCGTCGGGCCCCGCGCGGCGCGCGACCCGGCCTCCCCATCCCCCATGGGGCGCCTCATGCTGACCATGGCGGCGTCGCGTGGGAGGATCGGGGCGTGAACGACACCGCGCGCCCACGCTCCCCGCAGCCCTTCCCCCAGGCGGCCCGCCCCCTGCCCTCCAGGCGCGCCGCTCTGGCCAGGATGGGTTTGGCCGCGCTCGGAGTGGCCGCCATCGCGGGGACCGCGGCCTGTGAGGTCCCGCTGGGCGCCTCCGAGCCGGACCCTCTGCCCACGATGGCGGGGGACGAGGCCTCGCGCGAGGCGCTGGCCCGCCGGGCCGCCCTCATCGCCTCCGCCGCGCGCGCCGTCGCCGCTCAGGGCGGGCAGGGGGATATCAGCGCGCAGGCGGGCGTGATCGCCGAGGAGGCGGATGCCCAGCTCGCCGCGCTCGGGGGAGTGTGGGAGCCCTGGCCCACCGGCGCCCCGACCGGATACCCCACCGCCACCCCTGTGGAGACGGCGCCCGGGACAGCAACGAGCGAGGATCTGGTCTCAGCGCTGCGCGATGGCGCGGCGTCGGCGCGCTCGGCGCTGGAGGCCGCTCAGGCGGAGGACATCGCGAGGCTCGCCGCCTCGCTGGACGTCGCCTGGTCCCTGCGCCAGGAGGAGCTCTCCCCCGGCTCGGTGACGGCGCCCGCGCGATCAGCCTCGACGACGACCTCCCCGCTGCCGGATTCCACCCTGGCCCTCTACGACCAGCTGCGCTACACCGGCGAGCTGCTCGCGGCGGAGTCGGCCTCCGACTCGGCGACGAGGAAGCGGGCCGTCGAGGACGCCAAGGCCGCCACAGCGGTGGTCAACGCCTCCATCGCCGCCAAGGGACCGGCGACGGCGCAGGCCTCAGACCCGCGCCAGCCGGCCTATGGGGCGCCCGCGGGGGCCGACTCGGCGGACACAGCCTCTGGCCAGTGGATGGGGGCGCTGTGGCGCTCGATCATGGTCGAGGAGCTGTCGATCGCCGTCGCGGGCTCGGGCGATCAGCGCATGGTGGCCGCGGACGCCGCCGTGGCAGCCGCCCTGCGGGCGACCTCCTGGGGGGTCGAGACCGCCGAGGCGCTGCCCGGGACCGCTGGCTGAGGCGCCCGCCGGCCCCGCGCGGGTTCACCAGGCCCGCTTCCCCGCGCCCTCCGGCCTGTCCCCGGTGCGCCGGGGTCAGTCCCAGATCCACAGCCGCGTGGCCCGCACCCGGCCCGCGGTCCCGTCCAGCCCGCGCGCGGCGGTGAGCGCCCCGAGCCCTTCGGTCCCCTGAACCAGGTGGAGGCGGCAGGGTCCCACGGTGGTCCGCCACGCCGTCGCCAGGGCCTCGGCGCCCTCGCGGGAGCGGCCCAGGGCGGTGGGCAGGGGCAGGGCGAGCTCGCCGGCGCGCAGGGGCTGGAGAAGGTGCTCCAATGCGGCGGCCGCGGCCCGGTGCCGCAGGCCCGGGCGGGTCCTGAGCGTGCGCCGGTAGGCGATCCTCGCCAGGCGCCAGCGCAGGCCGTGGGCGCCCGTGGCAGCGGTCATGAGCGAGATGGCGGTGCCGACCAGGACGAAGCGGGGCCTGCGCTCCATGGGGGCCAGGAGGTCGGCGAGCGCGCCCATGGCGGTCTCGGCCTGCGCGGTCCAGGCCGGATCCGCCCCGTGATCGGGCGGCGCGCAGGAGACCAGCACGTTGCCAGAGGCGTCGCGCCAGGCCTCGAGGCGATCGGCGCCGAGCTCCGCGCCCACGCGTCCCGTGGCCCGCAGCGAGGCCAGGACGCAGCCCGCGACGCTCGTCCAGAACTCGGGGGCCTGCCCGGCGATGATGCCGTCCAAGGCGCTGATGCGCACGGCGGGCCGCGCCCCGTGGTGGGTGGTGTGGGTGGAGTGGGTGCTGGAGCTCCCCGCGCCACTCGGGCCGACCAGTCCCGTGCTGGTGATGGCATCGATATGCCAGGCGTCGCGCTCGGCGGAGCGGTCCCCGAGGGTGGCCAGGGTGATCGCGTTGAGGCGGGCGATGAGGGCCTCGTCGACGGCGCTCGCCTGCCCGGAGGCCCCCAGCCCGAGGATGCCCATTTGCTCCTCCTCCAGGACGGCCGGGGCCCCGGTGGTCAGCAGCGCGCCGCCCGCGGGTCCCCTGGGCCCAGCCTGACCGACGGCCTCGGGCGCGAGGGCGGATCGCGGCACCGCCCAGAGGTGGGCGTGGCGGCGCTCGAAGCGGTCGAGGTCCGCGCGGGCGCGCAGGCCGTCGTCGCCGGGCAGGAGGCAGACGACGGACCAGTTGTGCGAGACCTTCCCCTCCCAGCCCGGGTCGATCCTGATGGTCCGCCCGCGCAGTTGCTGGACGGCGGCCGAGGTGGTGACGGTGGTGAGGTCCACGAGGGTGTTGACGGCGGGGCAGTCCCAGCCCTCCCCCAGCAGCCCGCGCGTTCCCACGATGATCCGGATGTCCCCCGCGGCGATGAGCTCGCTGATGGCCAGCACGACCTCGGCGCTGCGGGCGCCCCCGCCAGTGACGCTCAGCGTCCAGCCGTCGTCGATCGCGGGCAGCTCCAGGCCGGTGCGCTCGCGCAGGGCGTCGAGGATGGCGCCGTCATCGCGGGCCACGGCCAGGCGGGAGGCGGTCAGCAGGACCGGGTGGAGGGCGCGCAGGGCGCCGTCGCTCAGGATCGTGGAGAAGCAGCGGGTGGCGCCTCCGGCCGCCCCGGGCCGGTCGGCGCCGATGAGGACGTCGAGGGCCCGGTGGGGCGCGGAGCGCTCGGCGGCGTCGGTGACGACGACGGCGCGCAGGCGCTCCCCCAGGGCGTCGAGCTCGTGGCGCAGGATGTCGATGACGGCGGTGTCCTTGGCGCGCGAGGCCGCCGTCATGACGTCGAGGGGCGAGCGCCCGGCCCGGATGCCCGAGTCGGTGAGGCTGATGCCGAATCCTCGCAGTCCCTCGCGGGCGTCGTCCCAGTCGGCGCGCCTGGCGGGGTCGGGCAGGAGGCGGTCGAGGGCGTAGCGGGCGAGCAGGGAGAGCTCCTCCTCGGTGTCGGGGCTCGCCAGGCTCGGCAGCAGGGGCGTCACGAGGGTGCTCAGCGGCGTGGGAGTGTAGCGGTCGGCACGCGACAGGAGCGCTGAGGCGGTGGCGGCCTGGTCGGGGTCGGCGTCGAATCCGGCCGCCAGCGCGGCCAGGAGCCGGGGGTCATCGGCGGCCAGTGGCTGGGGCCCGCCGTCGCCCGGGTCCCCGCTGCCCTGGGCCGGAGCGAAAGCGTCGGGGCTGATCCCCGGCGCGACGAGGCCGAGGAGGTAGTCGATGCCGTCGGGGGCGAGGAGGTACTGGCCGATGCGGTGGGAGAGCTCGGCGCCGGCGGTGGACAGGAAGGAGCGCTCCTCGGGGGTCGGCAGCGTGAACCAGGCCAGCGGCCGGTAGGGGGCGAGGTGTCCGGAGCGCACGACGGCGGGGATGGGGACGGCGGCGTCGACGTCCCCCAGGAGCGCGTGGTAGCGGTCCCAGGCGGGGTCCTCGCGACTGGGCTCGGTGGCGGTCAGCCCGATGAGGGTGGGGCGGGCGCCGACGGCGCGCAGGCGCCGCAGCAGGTAGTGGACGACGAGGGCCCAGTGGGCGCGCAGGTGGTGGCACTCGTCGACGATGATCGTGGCGATCCCGGCGGCGACGAGGGCGTCGAGGCGCTTGCGGGCGCCGGCGCCGAGGAGGGCGGCGATGGCGTCGTCGTCGAGCTCGTCGACGCGGGAGCGGATCGTGGAGGCGCGCGAGGCGATCCCGCGCTTGTAGGCGGCGGGGTTGTCGCGGGCGAGGGCGTCGAGCCAGTCGGTGGCGCGCTCGCGGGCGCGCCCGTCGCGCATGAGGTCGGTGGTCCAGCGCTCGCGGGCGGCCTCCTCCCAGGGCCCGTCGGTCTCGACGACGGACAGGGCCTGGTAGGTCAGGGCGGTGAGGTCAGCCGGGGCCCGGCCCTCGGTGGGGGCCCCGTCGGCGGTGCTGGGCGCCCCGCCGTCCGGCAGGGAGAAGAACTCGGCGGCCTGCTGGATCCATTGGGCGCGGATGACTGTTGTGGGGGCCAGGACGAGGGCCCGGCGCCCGTTGCGCGCGGCCAGGCCGAAGCCGATGACGGTCTTGCCAGCCCCGGGTGGGGCGACGATGTGGAGGGTGGCGCCGTCGTCGGGTCGCGCGGAGCGCAGGATGTCGGTCTGGTAGTCGCGGAACGGCGCCCGCTGGCTCCAGGAGGCCAGCGGGCGCGCCTGAGCCCCCGTCATCGCGGTCTAGCGGGCGAGGGCGTCGCGCACGAGGGCGGCCACCTGCTCGGCGGCATCGCCCGCGGGCACGGAGCGGCGCTCGCCACTGCGGCGGTCGCGGATCTCGACGGTGCCCTCCTTGGCGAGGTCGCGGCCGACGACGATGGTGAAGGGCAGGCCGAGGAGCTCGGCGTCGGCGAACTTGACGCCGGCGGAGACCCTGCGGCGGTCGTCGTAGAGGACCTCGACGCCGTCGGCGTCCAGCGCGGCGGCGATCCCTTCCGCGGTGGAGAAGACGGCGTTGTCCTTGCCGGTGGCCAGGACCTGCACGTGGTAGGGGGCCACCGCGATGGGCCAGGCCAGGCCGTGCTCATCGTGGTTGGCCTCGGCCAGGGCGGCCATGACGCGGGAGACGCCGATGCCGTAGGAGCCCATGGTGACCACGCGGGCCTTGCCGTTCTCGTCGAGGACGGTCAGCCCCAGGGCCTCGGAGTACTTGCGGCCCAGGGCGAAGATGTGCCCGACCTCGATGCCGCGCGCCAGGGTGAGCAGGCCGGAGCCGTCGGGGGCGGGGTCGCCCTCGCGGACCTCGGCGGCCTCGATGGTGCCGTCGGCGGTGAAGTCGCGGCCCATGACGAGGCCGAGGACGTGCTTCTTGGGCTCGTTGGCGCCGGTGACCCAGCTGGTGCCGTTCACGATGCGAGGGTCGACGAGGTAGCGCACGGAGCCCACGAGGCGCTCGGTGCCGTCCTCGTCCTTCTCCACGCGGCGCAGGGGAGAGTTGGGCCCGATGGCGGCGGGGCCGATGTAGCCGCGCACGAGCTCGGGGTGGCCCTCGAAGTCCTCCTCCTCGGCCATGGCGACCTCGGCGGGGGCGACGGCGGCCTCGAGGCGCTTCATGTCGAGGTCGCGGTCACCGGGGATGCCGATGACGAGGAGCTCCTTCTCCCCACTGGGGTGGGTGAGGGTGACGACGAGGTTCTTGAGGGTGTCGGAGGCCTGCCAGGCGCGCCCGTCGGGGCGCGGGTAGGCCTCGTTGCACAGGGCGACGAGGGTGTCGATGGTGGGCGTGTCCGGGGTGTCGACGACGCGGGCCTCGGGGGCGCCGGTGGCGTCGATCTCCTCGGGGACGACCGTGGTGACGGCCTCGGCGTTGGCGGCGTAGCCGCCGGGCGAGCGCACGAAGGTGTCCTCGCCGATGGGCGAGGGGTGGAGGAACTCCTCGGAGTGGGAGCCGCCCATGGCGCCGGACATGGCGTTGACGATGGCGTAGTCGAGGCCGAGGCGCGTGAAGAGGCGCTCGTAGGCGTCGCGGTGGAGCTGGTAGGAGGCGTCGAGGCCCGCGTCGTCGATGTCGAAGGAGTAGGAGTCCTTCATGACGAAGTCGCGTCCGCGGATGATGCCAGCGCGGGGGCGGGCCTCGTCGCGGTACTTCGTCTGGATCTGGTAGATGATCGCGGGCAGGTCCTTGTACGAGGAGTACATGTCCTTGACCGCGAGGGTGAACATCTCCTCGTGGGTGGGGGCCAGGAGGTAGTCGCCGCCCTTGCGGTCATTGAGGGTGAACAGGGTGGGGCCGTACTCGGTCCAGCGCCCAGAGGCCTTGTAGGGGTCGGCGGGCAGCAGACCGGGGAAGTGGAGCTCCTGGCCACCGATGGCGTCCATCTCCTCGCGCACGATCGCCTCGATCTTCCGCAGAGTGCGCAGGCCCAGGGGCAGCCAGGTGTAGATGCCGGGCGCGGCGCGACGGATATAGCAGGCGCGCACGAGGAGCTTGTGGCTGGCGACCTCGGCGTCGGCGGGGTCCTCGCGCAGGGTACGGATGAAGGCGTTCGACATCGTCTGTAGCACGGCCCGATCCTACGTGCTTGGCGCGCGGAGGCCCCAATCAGTACGGGCTTGGCGCCGGGCGGCGGCGAGGCCGGGATGATGGTGGCGCCTGCTCGGAGTGGGCGGGGCCCACTGGTTCAGCACCGTGCATCATGAGATGATGCAGTCATGCGCACCACTGTTGATCTGCCGCCCGCGCTCCATCTGAGGGTCTCCCGTGTGGCGGCGGCCCGCGGAGCCTCGCTCTCATCGACCATCAGCGAGCTCACGGCGATCGGCCTGGAGCGGGAGGAGGGCCCGGATATCCCCGAGATCCCCACGAGCCCGGTGACCGGGCTTCCCCAGTTGAGGGTCGGGCGCCCGGTCACCGCCCGCGAGATCGATGATTTCCTCGCGGAGGAGGAATGAGCGCCTTCCTCGCCGACGCGAATGTGCTCATCGCGCTACTCGTCCCCACGCATGAGCACCATGATGCCGCTGAGCGGTGGATGATGGCGCTCACCGACGATGATTCCGTGGCATCAGATCCCGTGACGGAGGGCGCTTTCGTTCGTTACGCGGTTCGAGTCGGATATCCAGCAGGGCACGCGCAGCGCATCCTCGAGCATGTGCACAGCGTCAAGCGCTGGGAGTTCTGGGATCGTGGTATGTCCTATGCCGACGTCGATCTGCGCGCAGTCCGGGGCCATCGGCAGGTGACGGATGCCTATCTGGTGTCCCTGGCTCGCAGCCATGGAGGCATTCTCACTACTTTCGACCAGCCGCTGGCAGCGCGCTTCCCCACCGACGTCGTGCGCATCGACTGACCGATCACCCTGGTGTCCGCAGGCGGCGGGCCGCCCCCTTCACGACAAAGGCGCGGTCGCGGGCATGCCCGGGGCCTCCGGCAGCTCGGGCCGCCTGGCGCGCCGCTGCGCCAGGAGCAGGAGGGCGAGCTCCTCACCTGTCATCGGCAGGACGTCCGCGCTGATCACCCCAGGCGGGACATTGAAGCGGGCATTGGAGCGGATGAGGAAGCGGGCGATCGGACCAGCGGTGCGCATCGGGTAGCCAGGATCGGCCCAGACGACGGAGACGAAGTCGTTCGTCACCCCGACTGTCTGGAATGGCGTGGGGAAG
The DNA here is from genome assembly GCF_000295095.1 of Actinomyces timonensis DSM 23838. Lineage (GTDB taxonomy): Bacteria > Actinomycetota > Actinomycetes > Actinomycetales > Actinomycetaceae > Actinomyces > Actinomyces timonensis. The sequence goes on from NZ_JH806632.1 coordinate 140,689, forward strand.
AATCCTGTCGCCTGCTCCCACGGGATGAAGCCGACCGACATCCCCGAGGTGTTGTCGTGGATCCCGGCGTCGTCGATGGCGAGGATGGGACGGGTGAGCATTCTCAGGCCCAGGAACCCGAAGAAGCCGAAGACGACGACGGCGATGAGGCCGACGATTCGCAGCAGCGGGAAGAGCGCCTCACGGGAGGAGAGAAGCGACGGGTCGAGGAGCATGACAATGCCGATGAGGACGAAGGCCGCGCTGCCGATAAGCGTGAAGGCCATACGGCCACGGCTTCGAGGGTACTGAACTGCGGGCAGTGAGGACATATCGTCATGGTGCCACAGGTCACTTCCACGGGGAACGACCCGGATGGCGCCTGGCATCCTCGCGGTGAGGCCCCGGGCCAGCCCTGATGAGCAGCGCCACGGGGCGCGACGGGCGGCTCAGAGCAGGACCGTGGCGAAGGCCCCGTGCGGGGTGAAGCCAAGCGAGTCGTAGAGGGCGCGCGCCGGGGCGTTGAAGTCGTTGACGTACAGGCTCACACCGCCGCCCGGCCCCACGTGCTCGCGCCGCACGGCGTCGACGACGGAGGCCAGCGCCACGCTGCCCACTCCCCTGCCGCGCAGGTCCGGGCGGGTCCAGACGCCGGTGAGCTGGGCAACCGCGCCGTCGGGGGCGTGCCAGATCCCGCCGACGTCGGCTTTGAAGGCCACCCGCGCCGGGCGGTCGGGGAGCGCGGGGCCCCCGTGGCCGTCGTCGAGGAGGATGTAGCTGCGCCCCTGGCCGATGAGCCAGGAGACGTTGCGGGCGTAGGAGCCACCGGCGGACATGGGGTCGTAGCCGACCTCCTCGGTGAACATGGCCACCGAGGCCGGTAGGACGAGCGTTTCCTCCTCGGGGCGGGCCTTGCGCGTCCCTCGCGCGGCCCAGGACAGGCTCTGCCGCCGGGCCACCGCCTGGGCGGCGAGGCCCCCGGGCGGGCTCGGAGCCACGAGGACGGGCTGGTTCCAGCGGGCCTCCCGGCAGCGCATCCCAGCGGCCTCGAGGCGCTCCCATAGGAGGCCGACGTCCTCGGGGGTGCCGAGGATCGATCCATTGCGGGTCAGGCGCGGGCGCGCGTGCTCGGCGAGCGCCTGGGCACTGGCGCGTCCCGCCCCAGGCAGGCCGAGCTCGGGGCGCGGGGCGAGACCGGTGACGATGAGGGAGCCAGTGGACCATGCGGCGGCGTCGGGGGCGGCGGGCCGGCCCAGGACGACGACGTCGCCCGATCCCCAGTGCTTCCAGCGCTCGAGCTGCTGGGCGAGCGGCAGACAGAGGACGGGGTCGCGGGAGCACAGGGCGAGCACGCCCCCGGCACGGCGGGGGCTCACGGGGGTCAGTCGGCGCGAGAACAGGGGCATACCGCGAGTGGCGGGCGCGCCCGCCGGAATGGGATCCCTCTCAGACCAGGACCGAGGGGGCCGTGCCCTCCAGGGCTTCCTCGCCGAGCTCAGCGCGCATCTGCTCGGCCATGGCCTCGGCGTGCTTGATGAGTGTCTCGACGACCTGGTCCTCCGGGACGGTCTCGACGACCTTGCCATGGACGAAGATCTGCCCCTTGCCGTTGCCCGACGCGCAGCCGAGGTCCGCCTCGCGGGCCTCACCGGGGCCGTTGACGACGCAGCCCATGACGGCCACGCGCAGCGGGGCGCTGATGGACTTCAGGCCCTCCTCGACGGACTCGGCGAGGGTCCACACGTCCACCTGGGCGCGCCCGCAGGAGGGGCAGGAGACGATCTCGAGTTCGCGCTCGCGCAGGCCCATGAACTCCAGGAGCTTGGTGCCGACCTTGACCTCCTCGACCGGCGGTGCGGACAGGGAGACGCGGATGGTGTCCCCGATGCCCTGGGCGAGCAGCGTGCCGAAGGCGGCGCAGGACTTGATGGTGCCCTGGAAGGCGGGGCCCGCCTCGGTCACCCCGAGGTGGAGGGGCCAGTCGCCCTTCTCGCTCAGCAGTTGGTAGGCCTGCACCATGGTGACGACGTCGTGGTGCTTGACCGAGATCTTGAAATCGTGGAAGCCGCACTCCTCGAAGAGGCCGGCCTCCCAGACGGCGGACTCCACGAGGGCCTCAGGGGTGGCCTTGCCGTGCTTCTTGAGCAGGCGCGGGTCCAGGGAGCCTGCGTTGACGCCGATGCGCAGGCTCACCCCGGCGTCGGAGGCGGCCTTGCAGATCGCCGCGACCTGGTCGTCGAACTTTCGGATGTTGCCGGGGTTGACGCGCACCGCGCCGCATCCGGCCTCAATGGCGGCGAAGACGTACTTGGGGTTGAAGTGGATGTCCGCGATGACGGGGATGCGCGACTGCTTGGCGATGATGGGCAGCGCCTCGGCGTCCTTGTCCGTCGGGCAGGCGACCCGGACGATGTCGCAGCCGGCGGCGGTGAGCTCCGCGATCTGCTGGAGGGTGGCGCCGATGTCGTGGGTCTTCGTCGTCGTCATCGACTGCACGGTGATGGGGGCGTCACCGCCGACGAACAGGTCTCCGACCCGGACCTTGCGGGTGGGCTTGCGGGGGGCGAGAACAGGGCGCTCCTCGCGCATGGAGGGGATGCCAAGGGCGATCGCTTCAGTCACGCGCTCCAGTATGTCACCGCGCTGCGCGCGCGCACGACGCCGCCGGGTGTGGTGAGCGCGATGAGCCACCACGGCACCGGGCGGCTGGGCGCCAGCCTGAAAGAGTTGCTGAACAAGGCAGCGACAACCGCGCGATAGCCTGCGAGCCCTGCCCAGCCACCGAGCATGTAGCCGAGCAGCACTCCACCCACGTGCCCATCCGCTACCAGGCACACGCCCACGATGATGGGCTAGCAGAATACTCCTGATCAGCGCGTTCAACCGGTGATCGGCGCGACGAGGTCGACCCACACGAGGATGACGGTCATGACGATGAGCACGCCGAAGACCACCTGCCCCACGGGGAGGAGGCGCGCGGTGTCCACGGGGCCGGGGTCGGGGCGCCCGTGCGCCAGGGCCCAGCGTCGCCGGGCCCCCTCCCAGAGCGCGCCGGCGACGTGGCCGCCGTCGAGGGGCAGCAGGGGGATGAGGTTGAAGGCGAAGAGCGCCAGGTTGAGGGAGCCGAGCAGCATGAGCATCTGGGCCACGCGGAGCGACAACGGGATGCTCCCGGTGTCCGCGCCCGTGCCGGCGCTGGAGACCTCCCCCGCGATGCGCCCGACCCCCACCAGGCCGATGACGCCGGTGGCGGAGCGCTCCTCGTGGCCGAGCCCGGCGGACACGGCGTGGTAGAGGCCCACGGGAAGGGTGACGATCGCCTTGAGCGTGCCGGTCACCGCCTGCCCGATCGTGGAGGGGAGCTCGCCGACCGGCATGGGCACCGCCCCGTAGGTGGGGGTGATGCCGACGTAGGGGCGGGCGGTGGTCGTGGGATTGCCGTCCGCGTCGAGCACGGGGTTGCCCTGGGAGTCGCGGACCTTGCGCTGGACCTCGACGGCGGTGACCGTCAGGGTGACCTCCGCGCCATCTCGCTCGACGACGACGGGCACCGACCGCGTTCCGGACGCGGCGATGGCGCTCTGCACGTCCTTCCAGGACGAGGTCCGCGCGCCGTCCCAGGAGCGGATCTCGTCGCCCGCCTGGAGGCCGGCCACCGCGGCGGGGGAGGCGGGGTCGGACTGCCCGCAGGGGGCGTCGGACTCGACGTCGGCGGTCAGGCAGGTGGAGATGGACTTCAGGGTGGTGGTGCTGCCCGGCGCGCCGATGCCGCCCAGGGCGATGGCCAGCAGGACGATGCCGAGCACGAGGTTGGTGAGGATCCCCCCGGCCATGACGACGAGCTTGCGCGGAACGCTGAGGCGGTAGAAGGCGCGGTGCTCCTCACCGGGCCCGATCTCGGCCAGGGCGTCCGCGCGGGCATCGGCGACCTGCGAGCCCGGCTTGTCCGGGCGGTCCGCCCTCGCCGGGGGGATCATGCCGACGAGCTTGACGTAGCCGCCCAGCCAGATCCATTTCACGCCGTACTCGGTCTCCCCCCGGCGCGTGGACCACACGCGGGGGCCGAAGCCGATGAAGTACTCGGGGACCTTCACGCCGAAGCGCTTGGCGGGGATCATGTGCCCGAGCTCGTGGAGCGCCACCGAGATGCCGATCCCGATGACGAGGACGAGGATGCCGAGGGCGTATGCGAGGGCCTGGGTCATGCGCGCAGTCTGCCACGGGAGGCGATGAGCTCGTCGGCGCGCGCCCGCGCCCAGGCCTCCGCCTGCGCGACGTCGTCGAGGCTGGGAGCGGCCAGGCCCTCGTGCTCGCCCAGGACGGCGGCGTCGATGGCCACGATGTCGAGCCACTCGAGCCCGCCCGCCAGGAAGGCGGCGACGGCCTGCTCGTTGGCGGCGTTGAGGACGGCGGGGTGGGTGGCCGAGGCGGCGACGGCGCTGCGGGCCAGGCCGACGGCGGGGAAGGCCTCGTCGTCGAGGGGCTCGAAGCCCCAGGACACGGGCGCGGTCCAGTCGTTGGGGGCCACGAGCCCGGCGAGGTCCGGCCTGCGGGGCCATGTCAGCCCCAGCGCGATGGGCAGGCGCATGTCCGGGGGCGAGGCCTGGGCGATCGTGGCGCCGTCGATGAACTCGACCATCGAGTGGATGACCGACTGGGGGTGGACGACGACGTCGATGCGCTCCGGCGGGATGTCGAACAGCAGGTGCGCCTCGATGAGCTCGAGGCCCTTGTTGATGAGGGTGGAGGAGTTGATGGTCACCACGGGGCCCATCGCCCAGGTGGGGTGGGCCAGGGCCTGCTCGGCGGTGACGCCCGCGAGCGAGTCGCGGTCGCGGCCGCGGAAGGGGCCGCCGGAGGCGGTGAGGACGAGGCGGCGCACCTCGCTGGCACCGCTGACGACGGGGCTGGTCAAACCCTTCTCGTGGCGGCCCGACGCGAGCGCCTGGGCGATCGCGGAGTGCTCGGAGTCCACGGGGACCACCTGGCCGGGGCGGCGCAGCGCCTCCTTGACCAGCGCTCCGCCGACGACGAGCGATTCCTTGTTCGCCAGGGCGAGGCGCGCCCCGCTGGCCAGCGCCGCCAGCGTGGGGCGAAGGCCCACCGAGCCGGTGATGCCATTGAGGACGGTGTCCCCCTCCCCCGCGCCGGAGGCCTCGATGACCGCGGTGGCGGCGTCGGGGCCGGTGAGGATCGTGGTGACGGGGTCGGGCCGGCCCAGGCGCTGGGAGGCGGCGGCCAGGGCATCGCGCAGCGCCTGCTCGGCCCCCGGGCGCTGGGAGGCCAGGGCGATGAGGGGGACGTTGAATCGCAGGGCCTGCTCGGCCAGGAGGTCGAGGCGGGAGCCGCCGGCGGCCAGGGCGCTCACGCGGGGCGCGCGCTGGCCGAGGCGCCGGACGACCTCGAGCGCCTGGGTGCCGATGGATCCTGTGGAGCCGAGCAGGACGAGGGACTTGGGGGCTCCGGCGTGGGTGGTCGTGCTGGTCATGCTCGTCCCTTTCCGGACGCGGCCCAGGAGGGCATCACTCGACGGAGAAGACGACCTCGACGACGCGCGCGAGGTAGCGGTCGACGCTGGACTCGTCGTAGGCCTTGGCGCCGCGCGCCGTGCCGAACACGGCGGTGCGGACCTCGGCGGAGGTCAGGGGCTCCTCGGAGTCGAAGTAGGCGGCGATGCGATTCATGAGGGCGTCGACGTCGGCCTTGGCGTAGCCGTGGCGGCGGGCCGGGGCGAAGCGCTCCCCGGAGGGGCGCAGGAGGCGGGGGTAGAGCGTGGTGGCGAGCTCGGCGACCTGGTCCATCCAGGCCTGGCGCCCGTTCTGGGCGACGAACTCGGCCCTGCGCCGCTGCAGGAAGGCGGTCTCGAGGCGGTCGAGGGCGGCGTCGACGGCACCCGGCTCGTAGCCGCGGCGCACGATGTCGAAGGCGACGGTGCGCACGCCCTCGGAGTCCATCTCGTCGAGGTCCTCGGACTCGTAGATGTCCTTGGCCGTCTCGAAGTAGCCGTCCACCTGCGAGGGACGGTATCCCCGGCGGAAGAACGACGTCCTGGGGAACATGGTCATGACCTGATCCTCTCCTGCTTGTCCTGCTTGAGAACCTCCGCCGCCAGTTGGCCGCAGGCTCCATCGATGTCGCTCCCGCGCGTGTCGCGCACGGTGGTGGTGATGCCGGCGCGCCGGAGCGTGCCCACGAATAGATCTTGCACGCTGGGCTCCGAGCACGTCCAGATCGAGCCCGGCGTGGGGTTGAGCGGAATCGGATTCACATGCGCCCAGCCGTGCCCGCGCCGGTTCAGCTCATCGGCGAGCATCTGGGCCCGCCAGGCGTGGTCGTTCATGTCCTTGATGAGGGCGTACTCGATGGACACGCGCCTACCGGTGGCCCGGAAGTAGTCGTGGGCGGCGTCGAGGAGCTCGCCGACCTTCCACTTGGAGTTGACCGGGATGAGGGCATCGCGCAGCTCGTCGTCCGGCGCGTGGAGGGACACGGCGAGCGTGACGGGCATTCCCTCCCCCGCCAGCTTGCGGATGAGCGGGACGAGGCCGACGGTGGAGACGGTGATGCCGCGGGCGGACAGGCCGAAGCCCTCCGGGGCGGGATCGATGAGCCGGTGGAGGGCGGCGACGACGTTCTTGTAGTTGATCATCGGCTCGCCCATGCCCATGAAGACGACGTTGCTCAGCCGCGCGGGACCGCCGGCCAGGGCGCCGTCGGCGGAGACGCGGGCGGCATGGCGGACCTGCTCGACGATCTCAGCCGTGGTGAGGTTGCGGGTGAGTCCCATCTGCCCGGTGGCGCAGAAGGGGCAGGCCATGCCGCAGCCCGCCTGGGAGGAGACGCACAGGGTGGTGCGGTCCTTGTAGCGCATAAGCACGGACTCCACGCGCACCCCGTCGTGGAGCTCCCAGAGGTGCTTGAGGGTCCGGCCGCCGTCGGCGCGCATGACCCTCGCCTCGGTGATGAGCTCGGGCAGGAGCTCGGCGGCCAGCTGCTCGCGCACGGCGGCGGGCAGGTCCGTCATCTCGGCGGCCTCGCGGGTGAAGCGGGTGAAGTAGTGGCGGGAGAGCTGGTCGGCGCGGAAGGCGGGCAGGCCGGCCTCGGCCAGTGCCTCCTTCCTGCCCGCGAGGTCGAGGTCGGCCAGGTGGCGGGGGGCCTTGCCCCGGGCGGGCGGGACGGCGAAGGACAGGCGGGGGCGCGCGTCGGGGGTGGTGGCGCCCTCGGGCGGCTGGTCCGTGGGCATCACCTGGACCTCGCCGGGCGCGGGCCCACCGGCCCGGCGCTTCAGGGCGACGGGCTCGGGGCGCCTCGTGCGGGCGCGGCCGGCGGTGGGGCTCACGAGGCTCAGGGTCCTTTCTCTCAGTGGCGTCTCAGGTCTCGTCCCGGGCGGCTCTCACCAGGGAATGAGGGTGAACAGGTACACGATAGGCGCGGTGACCAGGATGGAGTCGAGCCGATCCATGAGCCCGCCGTGCCCTGGCAGGAGGGTGCCCATGTCCTTCAGGCCGAGATCGCGCTTGAGGAGGGACTCCCCCAGGTCCCCGAGCGTGGCCACGAACGTGCAGCAGGCGCCGAGCGCCGCGCCCGCCCACAGCGGCCCGTCGAGGAAGAACAGGCAGGCCGCCCCCGCCCCGACGGCGGCGATCAGCGATCCGGCGAAGCCCTCCCACGACTTCTTCGGGGAGACCGAGGGCGCCATGGGGCGGCGGCCAAAAGTGATGCCGGCGAGCCAGCCGCCGGTGTCATTGGCGATCGGCAGGGCGAAGAGGGTGATCACCTTGGCCACGCCGTGGTCCTGGGCGACGAGCAGCACGGCGAAGCTCGCGAGGAACGGGAGGTAGGTGGCGGCCAGGACGGAGGCCGTGGCGTCCACGGAGCGCGAGCGCCGGGCCTCGTCATGGGCATCGGTGCGCGGAACGTCGTGGGGGCTGTCCTCGAGGACGGTGCCGTCCTCGGCCTCGGCGCGGTCCACGAAGGACCACAGGACGCAGGCCCCGACGGTGGCGAGGTAGGCGCCGAAGGCGCCCTCGGCGCCGAGCTTCCAGGCCGTGACGGCGATGCCCGCGGTTCCCACCCACAGGGGAAGGAGCGGGAGGGCGACGCCCTTGCGGGCGAAGGCGCCCGCGAGCTCCCAGAGCGCCCCGCACACGGCGAGGATGACCACGCCGACGAAGTACTTCTTCTCGAAGACCAGGGAGGCCAGGATGCCGCTGATGAGGACGGCGGAGACACCGATCGCGGCCGGCAGGTTGCGACCGGCCCGGCCCGTGGCGGGCAGGGGCGCGCGATTGCGCGTCGGAGGCGGTGTCAGCAGGGCGTTCAGAATGGTCACGAGGGGTACTTCGGGTTGGGGCGGGGCCGCGCCGTTCTCGTCCTCCCCGCGCGGGCGGGGCGGGCAGCGGGCTCAGACGGAGAGGAGCTCGGACTCCTTGGAGGCCAGGGACTTGTCGATGGCGTCGACGAAGCGCTTGGTGAGGTGGTCGAGCTCGCCCTCGGCGCGCTTGACGTCGTCCTCGCCGGCCTCGCCGTCGCGCTTGATGGCCTCGAGCTCCTTCTTGGCCTTGCCGCGCACGCCGCGGACCTGCACGCGGGCCTCCTCGGCGCGGGAGCGCGCGAGCTTGACGTAGTCCTTGCGGCGCTCCTCGGTCAGCGCGGGCAGGGTGACGCGGATGACCGTGCCGTCGTCGGTGGGGTTGACCCCGAGGTCGGACTCGCGGATCGCGGTGGTGATCGCCTTCATCGCGGAGCGGTCGAAGGGGCTGACGATCACCGTGCGGGCCTCGGGGATCGTCAGGGAGGCGAGCTGCTGGAGGGGGGTGGGGGCGCCGTAGTAGTCGACCAGGATCGAGTTGAACATGGAGGGGTTGGCGCGGCCGGTGCGGATGGCGGCGAGCTCCCCCTTGGCGGCCTCGAGGGCCTTCTCCATCTTCTCCTCGGTGGAGAGCATGACATCGTCGATCATCGTTCTTCCTTCGCTTGGGGTGGCTGGGTGGTTGTCGCGCCGCGGCGCTGGGTGGATCGGACGTTGATGGGGGGCTCGCGCGCCCGGGGGCTCAGGGCTTCGGGCTGGCCACGAGCGTGCCGATCTTCTCACCCAGGAGGGCCTTGGTGATATTGCCGTCCTTGCCCATGCCGAACACGCGCATCGTCAGGCCGTTGTCACGGGACAGGGCGAAGGCGGAGGCGTCGACGACGGCGAGGCCGTCCGCCAGGGCCCGCTCGTAGGTGAGGTGGTCGAGCTTGACGGCGCTGGGGTCCTTGCGGGGATCGGCCGTGTAGACGCCGTCGACGCCGTTCTTGCCGACCAGCAGCTCATCGCAGCCGGTCTCCAGGGCGCGCTGGGCGGCCACGGTGTCGGTGGAGAAGTAGGGCAGGCCCGCGCCCGCTCCGAAGACGACGACGCGCCCCTTCTCCAGGTGGCGGATGGCGCGCAGCGGGATGTAGGACTCGGCGACCTGCCCCATGGCGATGGCGGTCTGCACGCGGGCGGGGACGCCGGCCTTCTCGATGAAGTCCTGGAGGGCCAGGGCGTTCATGACGGTGCCGAGCATGCCCATGTAGTCGGCGCGGGCGCGTTCCATGCCGCGGGCGGAGAGCTCGGCGCCCCTGAAGAAGTTGCCGCCGCCGACGACGACGGCGACCTGCACCCCGGCGCGCACGGCGTCGGCGATCTGCGTGGCGGCATCGGAGACGACATCGGGATCGAGGCCGATGGAGCCCCCGCCGAAGACCTCACCCGAGAGCTTGAGCAGGACGCGCCGCGGGTGGTGCCCGTGCGCGACGCGATCGTCTCTGCTGCCCGTGCCTGTCATCTCTGCCTCTCTGCCTGTGCCGTGGATCGCCCGCGGGCGACCGGGGAACGCCCGCGCATTGGCGGGGCCGCGGTCGCGGGCGGGCATTGCGCCGTCCGATAGAGCGTACCCGCTCGCGGCGTCCCGGGCGGCCCGCATGAGTCGGCGAAGCAGCGCTTGGCACGTGGCGGGCGCTCGTCGAGCGCGGGCAGATCGGGGCTCCGAAACGGTCACAATCCGTTATCACGGGCGTTAGGCTCACGAGGAGCACCCATTCACGTGTCTCGGTTCACACGCAGGAGGCGTTGATGGCCCTGTCCCACTCGTTCCTACCCCTCGCCGCTTCGGGCTCCTCCACCCTGCTAGAGGCCCGCTGGTACGACTACTTCCCCATCGTCGTCTACTTCGCCTTCGTCCTGGGCGTCGGCTTCATGGCCAAACGACGCATGGCCTCCTCCGATGACTTCCTCACCTCCGGCCGCTCCCTTCCCGCCTGGGTCACCGGCATCGCCTTCGTGTCGGCCAACCTCGGCGCGGTGGAGATCATGGGCATGTCCGCCAATGGCGCCCAGTACGGCCTGCCGACCTTCCACTACTTCTGGATCGGCGCCATCCCGGCCATGATCTTCCTGGGCCTGGTCATGATGCCCTTCTACTACGGCTCCGGCGTGCGCTCGGTGCCGGAGTTCATGCTCAAGCGCTACGGCAAGGCCGCCCATCTCATCAACGCGCTCTCCTTCGCGCTGGCCCAGCTGCTCATCGCCGGCGTCAACCTCTACCTGCTGGGCTCGATCGTCCACCGGCTGCTGGGGTGGCCACTGTGGGTGGCGCTCATCGTCGCCGCAGTCATCGTGTTCAGCTACATCAGCCTGGGCGGCCTGTCCGCCGCCATCTACAACGAGGTCCTCCAGTTCTTCGTCATCATCGTGGCGCTGCTCCCGCTGACCCTCATCGGCCTCAACCGCGTGGGCTGGTGGGGCGGCCTCAAGGAGAAGATCACGGAGGCGGCCACCGCCCACGGCACCGGCGCCTACGCCGACCCGAGCGCGCAGCTGCACTCCTGGCCCGGCAACCTGCTGTCCGGTTTCGACTCCTCGGCCCTGTCCGTCTTCGGCATCGTCTTCGGCCTGGGCTTCGTGCTGTCCTTCGGCTACTGGACGACGAACTTCGTGGAGGTCCAGCGCGCCATGGCGGCCGACTCGATCTCCGCGGCGCGCTCGGCCCCGATCATCGGCACCTTCGCGAAGATGATCGTGCCCTTCCTCGTCATCATCCCGGGCATGGTGGCCGCGGTCCTCGTCTCCGAGATCGTCGGGCTCAAGCAAACCTCGCTCAGCGGCGCGACGGCCAGCGGGGAAGTCACCTACAACGACGCCGTCTTGCTCCTCATGAGAGACGTCCTGCCCAACGGCCTGCTGGGCCTGGCGATCACCGGCCTGCTCGCCTCCTTCATGGCGGGCATGGCGGCGAACATCTCCGCCTTCAACACGGTGTTCACCGTGGACCTCTACGAGCGCTACATCAACACGAAGGCCGATGACGCCACCTACCTGCGCATGGGCAAGATCACGACGGCGATCGCCACGACCGTCGCGATCTTCACCGCGCTCATCGCGTCGAACTACTCCAACCTCATGGACTACCTCCAGCAGCTCTTCTCCATGTTCAACGCGCCGCTGTTCGCGACGTTCATCATCGGGATGTTCTGGCGGCGGGCCACGAGCCACGCGGGCTGGTCCGGGCTGGCCTGCGGGACCCTGGCGGCCCTCGCCCTCAACGTGGCCTCCTGGACGGGGCACCTGACGCTGCCGGGCCAGGGCCTGGCCTTCCTCGCCGCGGGCACGGCCTTCGCCGTCGACATCCTCGTGACCGTCATCGTCTCCATGATGACGGCGCCCAAGCCCGCGGCGGAGCTGGAGGGCTTCGTCTACTCCCTCACCCCGCACGAGGCGCGCACCGACCCGAACGAGGCGGCGCTGCCGTGGTTCCGCAGGCCGGTCCCACTGGCGATCTGCGCGGGCACGCTCGTCATCCTGCTCAACTCGATCTTCCACTGAGGAGCCACCGACATGTCACTGCTGTCAAAGATCCTGGCCGATATCCGCACGGTCATCGCCGCGGTCCTCGGCATCTTCGGCCTCTTCCTGCTCGTGTGCTCGGGCTTCCTGAACGGCGAGGACGAGATGACCAAGACCGGCGGCGTCAACGCGAACCTGTGGGCGGGCATCGCCCTCATCGTGGTCGCCGTGCTCATGGGCCTGTGGTGGGGCGTCTCCCCCAGCGAGTCCGGCAAGGGCTCGGGCGGCTCCCCCTCCGACCCGAACGGCGCGGCCCAGGGCTGAGCCCAGCCGCCCCGACCCGAGCAAGGGGCCTGGATCCATGATGCTCATGGATCCAGGCCCCTTCATCATCGCTCTTCGTCCCCTACTCGTCGGGCTCGCACGGATGCTCCGGGCATCGCGGCGGCGCGCCAATGCCGCCAGGGCGCGGCGCGGGGTGTGACAAAGCAGGGCGTTGTCACACCCCGGGCTGCGACTCCTCCTGAGGATCTTCCTCTGATGGCGGGCCCGCGGATAGCGTCGGAGGCGCCACCGGGCCGCAGCGTCGCTGCCCGGAATCACGGAGCCAACGGAGTCCCCGGGAGGAACGCCATGACACGCATCCCTGATCACCCGCTCGTCATCGCTGTCGACTCATCCACCACATCCTCGAAGGCGATCATCGTTGACGCCACGGGCCGGGTCCTGGCCCAGGGCAAGCACGAGATCGAGCTCCACTCGCCCCGATCCGGCTGGTACGAGCACAACCCCGCGGACTGGTGGGAGAGCACCGAGGCCTCCATCGCCGACGCCGTCGGCCAGCTCGACGACGAGCAGCGCGCGGCCATCACCGCCATGGCGATCACCCACCAGCGGGAGTCCTTCGCGCCCTTCACCGAGGACGGCCAGGCGCTGCGCCCCGGGATCCTGTGGCTCGACGGGCGCGCCTCGAAGCAGATCCTCGCCTACGGCAGCGACGAGATCCACGCGCTGTCCGGCAAGCCCGCCGACATCACGCCCGGCCTGTACAAGATGGCCTGGGTCAAGGAGAACGAGCCCGAGGCCCTCACCAACGCCCACAAGGTGTCCGACGTGCACGGCTACCTCGTGTGGAACCTGACCGGCCGCTGGTGCACCTCGGTGGCCTGCGCCGACAGCCTCGGGCTGTTCGACATCTCCCGCCTGACATGGTCCGACACCCTGCTCGACATCGCCGGCGTCACCCGCGAGCAGATGAACGACCTCGTCAACCCGGGCGAGTTCATCGCGAACGTGAAGCCCGAGATCCGCGAGCGCTGGGGGCTGGAGCAGGGCCTGCCCGTCATCGCCGGCTGCGGCGACGGGCAGGCCGCCGGCATCGGCGCGGGCGTCGTCGAGCCCGGCTGCGGGGGCCTGCTCACGCTGCCGTACTGGCAGGCGGTCCAGTCCCCCTACTGGGACCCCATCGCGCGCGGCGCCTTCATCGGCTGGCGGGGCTCGCACGACCGGGCGGCGATGTACCGCTCGATCCTGGAGGGCCTGAGCATCGAGATGGCGCGCGACATCGACGCGATGCAGGCCTCGACAGGAGTGCCGGTCACGCGGATCGGGGCGATGGGCGGCGGCACGCGCAGCCCGCTATGGCGCCAGATCATGACCGACGCGACGGGCCGGCCGATCACCGCCTGCGCCGAGGACGAGATCGCGGCGCTGGGCGCGGCGATCATCGCCATGGCCTCCACGGGCGCCCATGGGGACACGACGATCCCGACGGCCGCCAAGGCGATGGCTCGCTTCGGCGACACCACCGAGCCCGACCCCGCGACGCATGAGCGCTACAGCGAGGCCGCGGCGATCCAGGGCGAGATCTACCGGGCCATCAAACCGGTCGTCGACCGCATCGACGCCTTCGCGGAGAAGTACCCGATGGCGGCGCCCGCGGGAGCCGACGCCTGACGCCGGGGCGGCGCGCCACAGTCCGCAGTCCAGGCGACGAAGGAGAAGAGCAATGAGCACGATCACCGTTCTGGGAGCGGGCGCGATGGGCTCGGCCCTGTGCACGCCCGTCGCGCGGGCGGGCTGGGATGTCCGGCTATGGGGCACCTGGCTCGACGACCACCTCCTGGACGCCCTGGAGGCGGGCAGGCCGCACCCCGCACGAATGCCCCACTGCCGAGCAGTGTGGCCCTCTTCCGCTCCGATGACCTCGAGGAGGCCCTCGACGGCGCCGACGTCGTCGTCATGGCGGTCGCGTCGGTCGGCGTCCCGAGGGTGACCGAGATGGCCCTCGATGGGATCACAAGGGCCCAGGCCCTGTGGCTGACGAGCAAGGGATTTTGCCCCGACGCCGAGGGGCGCGTCCAGCTCCTCCCCGACGCCATCCGCCGGATCGCGGGCGATCGCGGGCTGCCCCCGATCGTCGCGATCGCCGGTCCGGTCAAGGCCAACGAGTGCGGCGTCGAGGAGCCCACCGCCACGATCTTCGGCTGCCGGGACCTGTCCGTGGCGCAGGAGTATGCCCGCCAGGCCCGCACGGACCGCTACGCCATCGCGCTCGGCGTGGCCGACGGCCTGGAGGAGAGGACGGGCGTGCCCCACCACAACCTCAAGGCCGCCGCATTCGCGCGCGGTCGAGGAGATGTCCCTGCTCGGCCGAACCCTGGGAGCCCGGCCCGAGACGGCCTTCGGCCTGGCCGGCGTCGGCGACCTCGAGGTGACCGGGCTGTCCGGCCGCAACAAGGTCTACGGCACGCGCCTCGGCCGGGGCGAGGGCGCGGCCCAGGCCCTTGAGGAGATGACCCGCCTCGAGCAGACCGTCGAGGGCGTGCCCGCCGTCGCGCTGGCGACGAGGCTCGTCGAGCAGTCCGCCCCTCAGCTCGTGGGCGAGTTGCGCTTGCTCGCGGCCGTCGCCCGGCTCGTCGCCGGCGGTGTCGACGACCCGCAGGAGCTCCTCATCCCCGCGGTCCTCCCCGCGCGGCCGTGATCGGGGCGCGGTGATGAGCCAGATGATGGATGCGGCCGTCATGCACGGCCCCGACGACATCCGCTTCGAGAGCGTCCCGCGGCCGGCGTGCCCGCCGGGCGGCTTCGTCGTGCGGGTCGACGCCGTCGGCCTGTGCGGCTCCGACATCCGCAACCTGACGACGGACTCGAGCAAGGGCGCCTACCCCCACATCTACGGCCACGAGGTGGTCGGCGAGGTGGTCGAGGCCGATCCGTCGGTCAGCGCGTGCGCGGTGGGCCAGGAGCTCTACATCTACCCGGTCGCCCATTGCCTGCGCTGCGAGCAGTGCCGCTCGGGCCACCACGAGCAGTGCACCGAGGTCGAGGAGTACACCGAGCGCCCCGGTGGCTTCGCCCAGTACATCTCCTACACCGCCACGCGCGCCGGGCGCGGGGCATTCTTCGCGCTCCCCGACGGCGTCGGCCCGGTCCTCGCCACGCTGGCCGAGCCGCTGTCCTCGACCTACGCGTGCGTGGAGAACATCGATGTCCGCATGGGCGATACCGTCGCGATCCTCGGCGCGGGGCCCGTGGGCGTCATGCTGGCGGTCCTCAGCCGGATGCGCGGGGCGGACAGGGTGATCCTCATCGACATCAACGCCGAGCGCCTGGAGAAGTCCCTCGCCTTCGACATCGACCACCGGATCGACTCCAGCCGGGACGACGCCGTCCAGGCCGTCCTCGATCTCACCGATGGGCGCGGGGCCGACAGCACGCAGGTGGAGAGGGCCTTCGAGCTGGCGATATCGCCGCGCTTCCCCACGCGGCAGTTCCTCACCCACGTGCTGCCGCTGTCCGAGATCAACGAGGCCATCCGGCTGCCCCGCACGGGCGAGGCGCTCAAGGTCGCCCTCCTGCCCCAGCAGCGGCCTGCCGCATGAGACCCGACCACACCACTGAGGAGCACCACCATGATCCTCCACGACGAGCGCGCCAGCGTTGTGCGCGCGTGCCAGGAGATGCAGCGGCTGGGACTCGTCGTCGGCACGGCGGGAAACGCCTCGACGCGAGTCGGCGACCTCGTCGTCATCTCTCCCTCCGGCGTCGCCTATGAGGAGCTCAAGCCGGGGATGATCGGCGTCCACGATCTTCAGGGGGCGCCCGTGGACGCGCCCCTCAAGCCGTCGAGCGAGCTGCCCCTCCACCTCGCCATCTACAACGGCACCCAGGCGCGAGCGGTCACGCACAACCACGCCCCCGCCTCGACGGCGATGGGCCTCGTGCGCGACACGGTCCCGACCTCCCACTACTACTCCGCCTTGTTCGGCGGAGTAGTGAGGGTCGCCCCGTACGCGCCTTTCGGAACCCAGCGGCTCGCGGACAATGTGCTCGCGGCGCTGGAGGACCGGCTCGGCGCGCTCATGCGCAACCACGGGGCCGTGACGATAGGCCCGAGCCTGGACAAGGCATTGTCCTTGCTGCCCTATCTCGAAAACATTTGCGATTCCCACCTGCGCGCGATGGCGAGCGGCGCCCCCGTGGCGCTGCTGAGTCAGGCGCAGGTCACCGACGCCGTCGAGGCGCTCAAGGGCTACGGCCAGGGCCACTAGGGCAGGGGCCGGGGCCCACCGGCAGCGCCGTCAGGAGGGACATGGCAACCGCGATGACGCGGGCGCAGCGGTTGGCGACGATCGCTGACTCCGTGATGGAGGCCGGCGCGCTCACCGTCCACGAGCTCGCCGATCGCTTCCGCGTCTCACGGATGACCATCTACCGCGATCTCGCCGAGCTCGAGGCCGCGGGCAGCGTCTGGCTGGAGCAGGGCAAGGCGACCGCGCGCAGGTCCTCCTTCACCGAGACCTCGAGCGACTTCCGCGCCACACTGCGCCAGGCGCTCAAGCAGTCGCTGTGCGAGGCGCTGCGCCCGATCCTCCGCCGCGGCCAGACGATCATGCTCGACGACTCCTCGACGGTGCGCCCGCTCATCGCCATGCTCGGGGGCGCCGGGCCCATCACGCTCATCACGCATTCCCAGACGGTGGCGCTCGAGGCCCGCCAGCACCCGGAGCTGCGGCTCATCCTGGCCGGGGGCGCCTACAACCGGGCGCTGGACTCGTACTACGGGCTGACGACGCTGTCGGTGCTGCGCTCGCTGCGGGCGGACCTGTGCGTGATGTCGACGGCGGCGCTCCAGCGCGGTGTCCTCTACCACCCGTTGGAGGAGGGGGCGGCGGTCAAGGCCACGATGCTCGAGCAGTCCGAGAGACGGGTCCTGTTGGTGGATCACGCGAGGTTCGGCCATCACGCGACGCATGTCGTCGCGCGCGCCGGCGGGAAATAACGGGCCCCGCCGCTCCGATGCGGAGCGGCGGGGCCGGTTGCCGCGGGCGCGCGATCAGGCGCCGACGCGGAAGCGGACGAAGCCGACGAGCTCGCCGCCGGTGGCCTCGATGACCTTGCCGACCGTGGTCTTGGGGTCCTTGGCGAAGGCCTGCTCGACGAGGCAGTTCTCCTTGAAGAAGCCGCCCAGGCGGCCCTCGACGATCTTCGGGATGGCCTTCTCGGGCTTGCCCTCGGCGCGGGTGGTCTCCTCGGCGATGGCGCGCTCCTTCTCGACGACGTCGGCGGGGACGTCCTCGCGGGTGGCGTAGGCCGGGGAGTAGGCGGCGGTGTGCATCGCGACGTCGTGGGCGACCTCGGCGGCCTTGGCGTCGGTGCCGACGAGCACGCCCACCTGCGCGGGCAGGTCAGGGTTGGTGCGGTGCAGGTAGAGTTCGACCTTGGGGGCGCTCAGGCGGCCCACGCGGCGCACGACGATCTTCTCGCCGATGACGGCCTGCATGCCGTCGGTGAGGTCCTTGACGGTGGAGCCGTCGACCTCGACCTCGGCCAGGGCCTCGGCGGTCTCGGCGCCGGAGGACAGGGCCGCGGAGAGGACCTTGTCGGCGAAGTCGAGGAACTTCTCGTTCTTGGCGACGAAGTCGGTCTCGGCGTTGATCTCGACGAGCACGCCGGTCTGGCCGTCGGCGTCGTCGACGACCTTGGCGGCGATGAGGCCGGCCGAGGCGGCGCGGCCCTCGCGCTTGGCGATGCCCTTGAGGCCCTTGACGCGGATGATCTCGATGGCCTTGTCGACGTCGCCAGCGGCCTCGTCGAGGGCCTTCTTGACGTCGAGCATGCCGGCGCCGGTCTTCTCGCGGAGCGCCTTGATGTCAGCGGTGGTGTAGTTCGCCATGGATTCTCCTGGTGTTGGAACGTGAGGAATGTCGTCGGGGTCGCTCAGGCCTGCTCGGCCGGGGCCTCGGTGGCGGCCTCAGCCGGGGCAGCATCGGCGGGAGCCTCGGCCGGGGCCTCAGGGGCCTGCGCGGACTGCTCGGCCGTGGCGGCCTCAGCGCCGGCCAGGAGCTCGGCCTCCCACTCGGGCAGCGGCTCGGCCTCGGGCGTGCCGGCCTCGGGCTCGGCGCCGGTGCGGGCGCGGCCAGCGGAGCGGGCGAGGAGGCCCTCGGCGGCGGCGTCGGCGACGACGCGGGTGAGCAGGCTGACGGAGCGGATGGCGTCGTCGTTGCCCGGGATGCCGTAGGTGACCTCGTCGGGGTCGCAGTTCGTGTCGAGGATCGCGATGACCGGGATGTTGAGCTTGGAGGCCTCGGAGATCGCCAGATGCTCCTTCTTGGTGTCCACGACCCACACGGCGGCGGGGAGCTTGGCCATGTCGCGGATGCCGCCGAGGGTGCGGATGAGCTTGTCCTTCTCGCGGCGCATCATGAGCAGCTCCTTCTTCGTGCGGCCGGAGCCGGCCACGTCGTCGAAGTCGATCTGCTCGAGCTCCTTCATGCGGTCCAGGCGGGCGCGCACGGTGGAGAAGTTGGTGAGCATGCCACCCAGCCAGCGCTGGTTGACGTAGGGCATGCCGACGCGCTGGGCCTGCTCGGCCACGGCGGCCTGCGCCTGCTTCTTGGTACCGACGAACAGGATGTTGCCGCCGCGGGCGACGGTCTCCTTGACGAAGTCGTAGGCGGTGTTGATGCCCTCGACGGACTTCGTGAGGTCGATGACGTAGATGCCGTTGCGCTCAGTGAGGATGAAGCGCTTCATCTTGGGGTTCCACCGGCGGGTCTGGTGCCCGAAGTGGACACCGGACTCGAGGAGCTGGCGCATGGTCACGACTGCCATGACTTGTCCTTTCGCGCGGCCGGGAGGTTGCCCGGTCCGCCATGTGTCAGGGGGCGCCGCCGATCGGCGACGACGTCCCATGGGTTCTTTGAGTTCGTTCCCCATGCCCGGGCGAGCCGGGTCCGCCCTGGGGCGGGCGGATAGGGCCTGGTGCCCGCGACGCGCGGCCACCCGCCTGCGCCTCCCGTTGCGTCAGGAGGGGCCTGCGGGACCGCGACCGCGGCGTCCGAAAGGACGATCCCAGGGCCCGAGGGCCCTGGGTGCGGGCACGCGAAGTCAGTCGCTGCTGCGGGATCCGGGGAGGCCGGGTCCGCGCTGGACCGGTGATCCCAGAGGAGGTCATCCCGTGGGAACTCGACCAGCACGCTTCACAGCGGACCGCGTGCGCGAGGCTATCACAGCGATACCGACCTTTCCGCATCGTGACGGGCAATGACGGCACTGCTCAAGTGTCGTTCTCGTCACGGGGGTGGGAGCCCGCCGGGAACCACAGGCGCGGTGGCGCAGGGGCTCCCAGCGCTCCTGTGCGGACGGACGGCGACGGGGCGATGGCGGGGCCGAGCATGGGGCATGACCTCCTCACGGCCGCGCCACGCGCTCCTGGCACCGGTGGCCCTGCTCGCCGCACTCGCCCTCGCGCTGCTCGTCCCCTCCCCCGCCGCCGGCGCGCCGCCGGTGGGAGGCGGCACCGGGGCGGCGGCAGCTCACAGCGGGCCCGCGAGCGCGCCGGTGGCGCGTGAGGATGACGCGCGTCGGCGCACGCGCTACGTGTGGCCCACGGGAGGGCCGGTGGCCGTGGTCGAGGGCTTCGATCCTCCCGCCGTCGTCTGGGGCTCGGGGCACCGGGGCGTGGACCTGGCCCTGGCGGCGGGCAGCCCCGTGCGCGCGGCGGGCGCGGGCACGGTGGCCTTCGCGGGGATGGTGGCGGGGCGGCCCGTGGTCTCGATCGATCATGCGGGCGGGATCCGCACCACGTATGAGCCCGTGGAGGCGTCGGTGTCGGCGGGCGAGGCGGTGAGCGCGGGGCAGGTGATCGGCACGCTGGCGCCGGGCCACCGCTCGGACGGCGTCGACGCGCTGCACTGGGGCGCGCGCACCGGGAAGAAGTCCTATATCAACCCCCTGCGCCTCCTGCGCCCGCCCGTCATCCGCCTCAAGCCCGTGTGAGCGGGACGCATCACTCGGGCGTGGCCCGGGGGCCTGCTCAGGCGCGAGGGAAGGCCTGGTCGTAGACGGCGCGCAGGCGCTCGGCGCTCACATGCGTGTAGCGCTGCGTGGTGGCCAGGGACGAGTGCCCCAGGAGCTCCTGGACGCTGCGCAGGTCCGCTCCCCCGCCGAGGACATGCGTGGCCGCGGAGTGCCGCAGGCCGTGCGGGCCGAGGTCCGGGACCCCCGCGGCCGCCGTCGCCCAGTGGACCACCTCGCGGATGGCGCGGGTGTCGACGCGCCCGCCCCTGGCGCCGAGGAACAGGGCGGCACCGGTGCGCGGACCGACCAGGGCGGGGCGCTCATTGAGCCATCGCTCCAGGGCCCGGGCCGCGGGCGCTCCGTAGGGGACGGTGCGCTCCTTGCCGCCCTTGCCCAGGACGCGAATGGTGCGCCGGCCGGCGTCGACGTCGCCAAGGTCGAGGCCGGCGAGCTCGGAGACCCGCATACCGGTGGCGTAGAGGACCTCCAAGAGCGCGAGGTCGCGCTCGGCCAGAGGACGCTCCTCAGCAGGAGCCTGGCTGGCGCGCTCGGCCGCGGCGGCCAGGAGCGCGGCGGCCTGCTCGGCGGTGAGGACCGTGGGCAGGCGGTTGTCCACGCGCGGGGAGCGCAGGCGAGCAGCGACGTCGGAGGACAGCAGGCCGCAGCGGTGGGCCCAGGTGGAGAAGGAGCGGATGGCGGCGCTGCGCCGGGCCATGGTGGCCCGCGAGTGGCCGGAGCCGGACATGCTGGCGAGCCAAGCGCGCAGATCGGCGAGGTCCAGGCTGGCCAGGGCAGGACCGATGGGCTCTGCCTCGGCCGGGCCCACCCCCAGGAAGTCGAGGAGGTCCTCCAGGTCGCCCACGTAGGCGCGCACGGTGTGCTCCGACAGGCCCCGCTGGAGGCCAAGATGCCGGAACCAGGCGTCCAGGAGCTCGCCGCGCAGCGAGGGCGCCGAGGACGCTGGGGGCGGGGCCTGGCCCGACCTGGGGCTGTGGTCGCGCTCGGGGCTCATGCGCCCAGGGTAGAGGACGCCGCGCCGCCCGCCGGGGCACGGCGGCGCTGGGCGGGGCGGCGCCAGCGGGCGCCGTCGCGCTGGGCGCGGCCGGCCAGCTCGAGAGAGCCCAGGGCGGCGAGCGTGTCACGCTCGGACAGCCCCGCGGCCCGGGCGACGGACTCGATGCTGGCCGCGGTGCGCACGGGCAGGGCATCGACGACGGCGGCCGAGACGGCGTCGAGCCCATCGAGCAGGCCGGGCTGGCGGGCCTCGGCGCTCTTCTCCTTGGGGGCATCGGCGTCGGCGGCTCCCACGGGCAGGAGGAGTTCGAGGGACTCCTCGACGTCGGTGACGCAGGTGGCCCCCTGCCGCAGGAGCCGGTGGCACCCACCGGAGGCCATGGAGGTCACCGGCCCGGGCACGGCCCCCACGGGGCGACCGATCTCCATGGCGTGGTGGGCGGTGGACAGCGCGCCGGAGCGCCAGGCCGCCTCCACGACGACGGTGGCGCCCGTCATCGCGGCGATGACACGATTGCGGGTGAGGAAGCGGTGCCGCCCCGGCTGGCTGCCGGGCGGAACCTCGGCCACGAGCGCCCCGTGGTCGACCACCGCCTGGAGGAGGGCGGAGTTGCCCGCCGGGTAGAGGCGGTCCACTCCCCCGGCGGAGACGGACAGCGTGGGCCCGGCGGCGAGGGCGCCCCTGTGGGCAGCGGCGTCGATGCCGAACGCGCCGCCGGAGACGATGAGCGCCCCGCGCTCGGTGAGCCCCTGGGCGACCTCGATGGCCATGCGCTCTCCGTAGGCGGTGGAGTCGCGGGCGCCGACGAGCGCGAGCGCGCGGCCGGCCCCGCGACCGGCTCCCTGGCCATCCCCCATGCGGTCCTCCCGTGTTGGCAGGCCCGACGTCCCAGCGGCGGGGACCATCTCCTCGCGGCCCACGAGCAGCGCCGGATCCCCGCGCAGCCAGAGGCAGAAGGGAGGCTGCTCCAGGTCGTCCAGGCCCGGCGGCCACCAGGGGTCGCCCGGGACGACGAGCGAGCCGCCCAGGCGCTCCAGGACGTCGAGCTCGCGGCGGATGTCCAGGCCGGTCAGCCTGGGCGCCCAGCGCTCGACAGCTTTGGCCCATTGGCGGGGCGTGGTATCCGCGAGCAGATGGTCGGGCAGCGGCGGGTACTCGGGGCTCCCGGAGCCCTGCTCGGCCCTGTGACGCGCCCAGGCCAGGGCCTCGGGCGCTCCGAGGCCCGCCACGAGGAGGGCCGCGGCATGGTCAGCGGGCTCGGCCAGGCGCGACCAGGTGGCGCGCGCCAGGAAGTCCGGCTCGCTGGGCGCGGTGACGGTCTGTGCGCTCATGGGCGGGCTCCTCGTGTGCGCAGGGCCAGGGCGGCCCCGAGGTCGGGCAGGGTGGGACGGTCGCGCTCGGCGAGGTCGGCGAGCGTCCAGGCCAGGCGCAGGACGCGGTCCACTCCGCGAAGAGTGAGGTCTCCCCGGTCGAGGGCCTCCATGAGCGGGCGCATGAGCTCGGGATCGGCCCCGCCCTCCTCGCTGCGCAGGTAGGAGCCCGGGACCTGGGAGCTGAGGCGCCAGGGCGTTCCCGCCAGCCTGGCCGCGGCCCGCTCGCGCGCGGCGAGCACCCTGCGGACCACCACGGCGCTCGACTCCCCGGGGGCGCCCGAGGCGAGATCGGCGGCGCTCACGGCGTCGA
Organism: Actinomyces timonensis DSM 23838; assembly: GCF_000295095.1. Taxonomy (GTDB): domain Bacteria; phylum Actinomycetota; class Actinomycetes; order Actinomycetales; family Actinomycetaceae; genus Actinomyces; species Actinomyces timonensis. The sequence goes on from NZ_JH806632.1 coordinate 163,479, forward strand.
CCTCCACCTGGATGTCCACCCGGTCCAGGAGGGGCCCGGACAGCCGGGAGAAGTAGCGGCGGCGCTGCAGCGAGGTGCAGGTGCATTCCAGGCCCTTGCCGCTGGCGCGCCCGCAGGGGCAGGGGTTGGCGGCCAGGACGAGTTGGAAGGCCGCCGGGTAGTCGGCGCGCCCGCCGACGCGGTCGATGCTCACCTCCCCGGCCTCGAGGGGCTGGCGCAGGCAGTCCAGGACGCTGGCGGGGAACTCCGGGGCCTCGTCGAGGAAGAGGACGCCGCGGTGCGCCAGGGACACGTCCCCCGGGCGGGGCAGGCCGGAGCCCCCGCCGATGATGGCGGCGCGCGTGGCGGTCTGGTGCGGGCAGCGCATGGGTGGCTCGGAGAGCAGGCCAGCGTCGGCGTTGAACAGGCCCGCCAGGGAGTGCAGGGAGGTGACCGTGACGGCGTCGCGCTCGGTCAGGGGAGGCAGGATCGAGGGAAGGCGCTCGGCGAGCATGGTCTTGCCCGCCCCGGGCGGCCCCACCATGAGCAGGTGATGCCCGCCAGCGGCGGCGACCTCCAGGGCGTGGCGGGCCTGGGCCTGCCCGACGACGTCGGCGAGGTCGGCCCGGTGGGCGGAGGCCGCGCGGCCGCTCGTGGGCGCGGCGATGGGCGCCGGGGGACGCGCCTCGGCCCCGCGCATGATCTCGACGGCGGCGCGCGGCAGGCGGCCCCCGTAGCCCTCGACGAGCTCGCCGATGTGGTGGACCGCCTGGATGCTCGCACCCGGCACCAGGGAGGCCTCCCTCGCGCAGGCGGCGGGGACGACAATGCTGCTCACACCCGCCTCGACGGCGGACAGGACGGCGGGGAGCACGCCGCGCACGGGATGCACGGCGCCGTCGAGGCCGAGCTCGCCGATGTAGACGACGCGGGCCATGGTGGCCAGCGCCCGGGGTGGGAGGGCGCCGCGCGCGCCGAGCACGGCCAGGGCGAGGGCGAGGTCGAAGCCCGTGCCGGTCTTGGGAAGGTCCGCCGGGGACAGGTTGACGGTGAGGCGCTGCTCGCCCCAGGTGGTGCCGCAGACGGTGAGGGCCGCGCGCACGCGCTCCCGGGACTCGCGGATCGCGGCGTCGGGCAGGCCCACGAGCATGAAGCCCGGCAGGCCGGAGGCGGCGTGGGCCTCAACGTCGACGAGGTGGCCGCGCAGCCCGGTAAGGGTGACGGCGAGGGTGCGCGCGATACTCATGATCCGCACACCGCCCGGTGGTGGCGCAGGAGGGCGGGGGCGCCCTCGCGCAGGAGCACGGAGACGACGTCGAGGCGGAGGCGGTGCTGCGGGGCTCCCCGCTGCCCGGCCCAGGCGGCGGCCAGTCGGCGCAGCCGCGCCTCCTTGGGCGGGGTGACGGCCGCGGCGGGCGGCCCGGCTCGCAGGCTGGATCGGGCCTTGACCTCGACGATGACGAGGGCTCCGGCGGGGTCCTCGGCGATGAGGTCGAGCTCGCCGCGCAGCCCGGATCCGGCGGGGGCGCGCCAGTTGCGCTCGAGGATCCGCCAGCCGGAGTCCCGCAGGTAGCCCGCGGCGATGTCCTCGCCCCGCTGGCCGGTGAGGCGGCGCTTGTCCGCAGGGCTCGTGGGCGGGGCGGGCGGGGCCTCCCGCGGGGCGGGTGGGGTCTCCCTCGAGGCGGGAGGGCTCGGCTGTTTGGGCAGCGCGGCGGGTGGCGCGGGGATGGTCGGGTTCGTCGGGGTCACGGTGGTCACCTCCGTGACCACGGTGCACCGCCGTCGTCCTCACCGGGGCCCGCCGTCCCCAGGAGCGGGCGGGGCCCGCGCGCGGCGGGCCCGGTGGTTCCCGGCGCGCGTGGCCGCAGGAGCGCGCCGGTCAGGCCCTCAGGAGGGGATCTCCATCTCCGGCTTGGACAGCTCCTCGACGTTGACGTCCTTGAAGGTGACCACGCGGACGGACTTGACGAAGCGGGAGGAGCGGTAGATGTCCCACACCCACGCGTCCTCCAGGCTCAGCTCGAAGAACACCTCCCCGCCGTTGGTGCGCACCTGCACGTCGACGGAGTTGGCCAGGTAGAAGCGGCGCTCCGTCTCGACGACGTAGTCGAACAGCCCCACGACGTCCCGGTACTCCCGGTACAGGTCGAGCTCCAGATCGTTCTCGTATGCCTCAAGGTCCTCTGCACTCACCGGGCCATCATGCCCGCCGCCCCTGCCCTGGCGCGAGAGGCGGGCGGGTTGCGTCGCCCACCCGCGGCCGCCCCGATCCCACACGCGGCGCCCCCATCCCCGCCGCGGCGGGCGCAGTGGCCTCAGCGCAGCCCGGGCAGGCGCCAGCTGCGTCGGTGCTGCTCGCAGGCGCCGAGCTCGGCGAGGCCCGCCTGGTGCGCCGCCGAGCCGTAGCCCTTGTTGGAGGCCCAGCCGTAGCCGGGGTCCGGCAGAGCGGACATGATCGCGTCGCGCTCGACCTTGGCCAGCACGGAGGCGGCCGCGACGACGGCGCAGCCCGCGTCGGCCTTGACGCGCATGACGACGCCGGGGACGTCGTCGTCTGGGATGGCGGGGCCGTACTCGCTGGTGGGGGCAGGCGCGCCTGGCTGGTCGAGGGCGGTAAGGAGGTCGCCCGCGGGCTGGGCCAGCCAGTTCGCGGTGCCGTCGAGGATGATGATGCCGGGCAGGTGCCCGCGCTGGCGGACCTGGGCCAGGGCGCGGCGCCCCGCCAGGCGCAGGGCCGCGGCGATGCCGAGGGCGTCGATCTCGGCCGGTGAGGCGTGGGCGATGGCGTGATCGGCGAGCCATGCGGCGCAGGGGGCGACGAGGGCCTCGCGCCGGGCGGGGCTGAGCATCTTGGAGTCGGCCAGGCCCTCGGGGAAGGCATCGGCGGTGCTCCGGGAGACGATCGCGAGTCCGACGGTGACGGGGCCGGCCAGCGCGCCCCGGCCAACCTCGTCGAGCCCGCCCACGAGCTCGTGGTCCTCCAGGAGCGAGGTCTCGAGCTCCCTGTCTGGGCACAGGCGCGCCATGGGTCAGGCCGCGCGGACCATGCCGTGGGCGGCGTCAGTGCCGTCAGCCGCGTCCCGGGCGGCGGGGGCCGCTGCTGCGGCGGCAGGGTCCGCGGCGGGGATGTCCTTGAAGGCGTCGCGCCCGCCGGCGAGCGTGTCCCAGTGGGACAGGGGCCAGACGATCCTCTTGGCCACCCCCACGACGTTGGTCAGGGGCAGGGCGCCGCCGTGGGCGTCGGAGGTGTGGAAGCGGGAGTCGGCGGAGTTGGATCGGTTGTCCCCCATGACCCACACGCAGCCCTCGGGCACGACGACGTCGAAAGCCGTGGTGGACGGCGAGGTCCCCTCGCGCAGATAGGGCTCGTGGAGCTGGACGCCGTTGACGGTGAGGCTGCCGTGGCCGTCGGCGGCGACGTGGTCCCCCGGCATCCCGATGATCCGCTTGATGAGGTGGTGCCCGGAGTCCTCCGGCAGGAGGCGGATCGCGATGAAGAAGTCGCGCATCGCGCCCTTGAAGCCCGTTGGGTCGGTGGTGTCGAGCCAGGAGTCGGGGTCGCGGAAGACGATGATGTCGCCGCGGTGCAGGTCCGTGGAGTCGTACATGGTGACGGCCACGCGATCCCCGTTGACGAGGGTGGGCTCCATGGAGGCCGAGGGGATCTCGAAGGTCTGGACGACGAAGGACTTGATGAGCGCCGAGCCGGCCAGGACGACGGCGATGACGATGATGCTCGAGAGCAGGCGCCGCCAGCGGCTGGGGACGGCGGGGGTGGGGGCGGAGTCGACCAGGCGCGTGCCCGTGGCGTTGGCGACGGACTGGCGTGGGGGGAAGGTGGGAGGGAGGGGCTCGGGGGTGTCCTGGCCGTCCCCGCCGCCGGCGCGGGGGTCCTCGTCCTCAGGGTCATCCTGGGAGGTCCCCAGGACGATGATCGGCTGGCGCTGATCGGTCACAGGGCCTCCTCTCGACGATCGTGGTGGTGGGCGTGGGCGGGGCGGCGCCAGGCGCCGGATGGACTCAGCGCCCGGGGCGCGGTGCCCCGGGCGCTTGAGGGAGAAGCGGGATCAGGCCTCCCGGCGCTCCTTGATCTTGGCGGCCTTCCCGCGCAGGTTGCGCAGGTAGTACAGCTTGGCGCGGCGCACGTCACCACGGGTGACGACCTCGATCTTCTCGATCGAGGGGGTGTGCACCGGGAAGGTGCGCTCGACGCCGACGCCGAAGGAGATCTTGCGGACCGTGAAGGTCTCGCCGATGCCGCCGCCGTGACGGGCGATCACGACGCCCTGGAAGACCTGGACGCGGGAGCGGTTGCCCTCAACGACCTTGACGTGCACCTTGACGGTGTCGCCGGGGCGGAAGCTGGGGATGTCGTCGCGCAGCGACTTGGCGTTGATCTCGTCGATCAGGTTCATTGTTCTCTCCTGCGCACGTGCCACTGGTCATGAGCGCTTGCTAAGTGGGGCCGCACCATCCGCGCTGGATGGGGCCGCCCCGGTGCGTGAGCCCGACGGGTCCTGCGATAGCGGGCCCTCCCCAGTGGCGGAGGCGCCCCGAGTCCCGTGGGCGGGCCCAGTCTGCCACAGGGCCGCGGGGCGCGGCGATGACGCCCGCGCCCAAGTGCGCGACCTCACGCGCGCCCGCGGCGTCAGGAGGCGGCGGGCACGCCAGCGAAGGCGCTCTCGCCGTCAGTGAGGCCTCCCCAGCGGGAGATGGGCCAGGCCACGCCCTTGGCGACACCGACGACGTCGCCCAGCGGCACGAAGCCGCCGTTGGCGTCATCCTGGTGGTAGCGGGAGTCCTGGGAGTTGGCGCGGTTGTCCCCCATGACCCAGACCTTGCCCGGCGGGACGACGACGTCGAAGGCGAGCTCGGAGGGGGCGCGGCCGGGCTTGATGTAGGGCTCGTTGATCGGGGTCCCGTTGACGGTGATGGGGCCGACGCCGTCGGCGACGACGTGGTCCCCGGGCATCCCGATAACGCGCTTGATGAGGTAGTCGCCGGTGCGGTCGGGCAGGACGCGCACGGCGATGAGGGCGTCCTGGAGGAGCCCCCTCAGGCCGGTGGGCTGGGGGTCGTTGAGCCAGTCGTCGGGATCGGCGAAGACGACGACGTCGCCGCGCTGGATGTCGGTGCTGTCGTACATGGTGACCACGACCCTGTCGCCCTTCTGGAGGGTGTTCTCCATCGACCCGGATGGGATGACGAAGGACTGGGCGACGTAGGACTTGAACAGCGCGGCGCAGACGAGCCCGATGACGAGGAAGGCGGCGACGATGAGGCGGCCCCGCCAGCGGCTGGACCGGGACTGCTCGGCATCGGCGTCCTGGGTCTCCTCGGCCTCCTCAGCAGCGCTGGTCTCCTCGGGGGCCTCGGCCGGGTCCTGCGCGGCCTGGTGGTCCGGGGCGTCCTCGGCACGGGTGGGCGCGTCGCTCATGGGCGCGGCTCCTTCCTGGGGCTGGGCTCGACAGCGGGGTCGAGGGCGAGGGACATGACGACGTCGCGGCAGGTGGTTCCACCCACGTCGTAGCTGCGCTTGCCGCGCAGCCGGAAGCCGGCGCGCTTGTAGGCCTTCTGCGCCCGCTTGTTGCCCTCGTGGGTGCCCAGCCAGATCTCGGTGGCGCCGGCGCGGGTGGCGGTCTCGATGGCGTGGGCCATGAGGGCGGAGGCCAGTCCCGAGGATCGCAGACGGGCATCGGCGTAGACCTTGGACAGCTCGGCCACGGCCCTGCCGCTGGCCGGGTCGGGCGCGGCGATGCTGGGCGGGCGGGCGTCGAGGCCCTCGGGCAGGGCGCCGTCGGCGTCGGGGGCCTCGAGGAGCCAGACCGTGTAGCCGACGAGCTCGCCGGGGGCGATGCTCTCGGGGCCCGTTGCCGCGGGCGAGCCCTCAGGCAGCTCGGCGACGGCGACGCCGGCGCGATCGTCGGCGATCCAGCGGGCGAAGCGCTCGGAGGTGAGGGCATGGGCGACATGCGCGCCGATCTGCTCCTCGGTGAGGAAGGGCGGGCAGGCGTCCGGGAAGGTCCGCGCGGCCAGGGCGGCGAGGGAGGCGGCGTCGGCGGGCTCGGCGGGGCGCAGGCGCATGGGGACGGGCCGCGGGGCGTGGCCGGGCACCACCCAGCCGTGGCGGGCGAGGGCGGCGCGGTCCTGGGAGTCGAGGCCAGCGGGCTCAAGGGCGCGGATCATGTCGGGGCGCCGGGCGGCGGTGCGGGCGATGGCCTCATCGCGGCGCGCGCGGGCGATACGGGCGTGGTCCCCGGACAGGAGAACCTCGGGGGCGTCCAGCCCCCGCCAGGACACGGGGCGGGTGAGGACCTCGTGCTCGAGGAGGCCGGCGGTGCTGTGGGACTCCTCGACGACGGAGGCGGGGTTGCCGACGACGCCGGGCAGGAGCCGGGCGATGGCCTCGATCATGACGATGGCGGCGACCTCTCCCCCGTTGAGGACGTAGTCGCCGATGGACAGCTCGCGCACCTCGATGCCGCGTGACGCGTAGTGGCGGGGCACGCGCGAGTCGATGCCCTCGTAGCGCCCGCAGGCGACGACCAGGCGGTCGGCCCCGGCGAGGTCCTCGGCGGTGCGCTGGGTGAAGACCTCCCCGGCGGGGGTGGGGATGAGGAGGACGGTGCGGCCAGCGCCCGCCCCGGGCGCGCTCGTGGTTCCCTCCTCACCGGCCAGGACGTCGTCGAGGGCCTCCCCCCAGACGTCGGGCTTCATGACCATGCCGGCGCCGCCGCCGAGCGGGGTGTCGTCGACGGTGCGGTGGCGGTCGTGCGTCCAGTCGCGCAGGTCGTGGACGCGCAGGTCGATGAGGCCGTCGGCGCGGGCGCGCCCGATGAGGGAGAGGTCCAGGACGTCGAGGAAGGCGGGGAAGATGCTGACGACGTCGATGCGCATCCGCTGGGCGGGCGCCGCGGCGGTGCTGGGCTCAGTCATGGTCACCGCCGTCGGCCGTGGTCTCCTCGCTGACGTCGATGGCGCCCAGGCCGGGGAAGAGGCCGCCGGGCGGGTCGATGAGGACGAGGTCGGCCTCGGGGTCGACCTCGGGCACGAGCGCCTCGACGAAGGGGACGGCGACGCGCTGCCCGTCGGGGGTGGTGACGATGAGCCGGTCCTGGGCGACGCCGGGCTCGAGGTCGGTGACGGTGCCGAGCCCGGTGCCGTCGACGTGGCGGGCGGCCAGGCCCACGAGCTGGTGGCGGTACCAGGCCTCGTCGTTCTCGTCCTCTTCCTCGGCGTCGGTGTCGATGAGGAGGCGGTGCCCGCGCAGGGCCTCGACGGCAGTGCGGTCGGGGGCCTCGGCGAAGGCGGCGAACCAGCGGGTGCCGTCGAAGCGCAGGCGCTCCACGGTGAGCTCGGTGGCGGGCCTGCCGGAGCGGTCCTGTGTGGCCAGGACAGTGCCGGGGGCGAGGCGGCCCTCGGGGTCATCGGTGCGGATCTCCAGGCGGACCTCGCCCTTGAGGGCGTGGGCGGGGCCGATGATGGCGACGGTGAGCTGCACCTGGTCTCCTGTGGGGGCGTGGGTCGGCGGCGAGATCGATCCGCCGTATCGGCCACCAACCTACCGCGCCGCCGGCCCGGGCCCCCGCGCCAGCGCGAGGAGGGGCGAACCTCACTCCCCGAGCAGGAGGTATCCCTGGCGGCGAAGGCTCAGGCGACGGCGTCGGACAGGCGGGTGAGGCGCTCGGCCTCCTCGGGGGCCAGGGCGAGGTCGAGCGCGGCGGTGATGGCCGGGAGCTGGGCGAGCGAGCGGGCGGAGGCCAGGGGCGCGACGACGCCGGGGCGGTCGCGCAGCCAGGCCAGGGCCACGGAGGCGGGCTCCACGCCGTGGGCGGCGGCGATCTCGACCACCGCGTCGACGACGTCGAAGCACTCGGGGCGCAGGTAGTCGGCGACCATGCCCGCGCGGTCGCCCGTGGGGGCCTCATCGCGCCGGTACTTGCCGGCGAGGAAGCCCGCGGCCAGGGAGAAGTAGGGCACGAGGCCGAGGCCGTGCCGGGCGGCGACCTCGCCGCGCCCGCCGGGCCCCTCGACGTCGCCGCGGTGCAGGAGGTTGTAGTGGGGCTGGAGGGCGACGGGGGCGGCGGCGCCCTGCTCGGCGGCCAGGCGCATCCACTCCTCGATGCGCTCGGGGGTGTAGTTCGACAGGGCGACGTAGCGGATCTTGCCGGCGGCGCGGATCTCCTCGAAGACGGCGATGGTCTCTTCCAGGGGGACGGTGGGGTCGTCGAAGTGGGCGTAGTAGAGGTCGATGGCCTCGACCCCCAGGCGGGCCAGCGACTCGTCGACGGCGAGGCGCACGTTGTCGGGGGCCAGGCCCGCCCGGTCGGGCTTGGTGGAGACCTTCGTGGCGATGACGACGTCGTCGTGGTGTCCCCGCGCGCGGACCCAGGAGCCGATGACGGTCTCGGACTCCCCGCCGTGGTTGCCCGGCGCCCAGTGGGAGTAGCCGTCGGCGGTGTCGATGAAGTTGCCGCCAGCGGCGACATAGGCGTCGAGGACGGCGTGGCTGGTGGCCTCGTGGGCGGTCCATCCCAGGACGTTGCCGCCGAATCCGATCCTGGCGACGTCGAGGTCCGAGTCTCCCAAGCGCATGAGTCTGTCTCCTTCGTCGAGGTGGGCGGTGCGGGCGCGGCGCGCCCACGGCCCGGATACGGGCCGGTGGGAGGCACAACGCCGTCGCCCGGCCTTCCATTCCTGGAGGGCCGGGCGACGGCGTTAAGGAGTGCTGAGGCTGCTCGGTTGGCGCGCGCTCAGCGGCGGTCGGTGTCGACGACGTCGACGCGCACCGGCGAGTCCGCCAGGGCGCCCACGACCGTGCGCAGGGCCCGGGCGGTGCGGCCCGAGCGGCCGATGACGCGGCCGAGGTCCTCGGGGTTCACGCGCACCTCGAGGAGGTCGCCGCGGCGCAGCGACCGGGAGGTGACGGTGACGTCGTCGGGATTGTCGACAATCCCGCGGACGAGGTGCTCGAGCGCGTCAGCCAGCATGTCAGGCCTCCTCGGCGGGGGCCTCGGGAGCGGCCTCCTCGGAGGACTCCTCCGCGGCCTTGGCCTCGGCGGCGGCAGCGTCGGCCGCCTCCTTCTCGGCGTCGGCCTTCGCCTTGGCGGCGGCGGCCTTGCGCTTCTCGGCGTCGTCGGAGACGGCCTTGACAGCGGCCTCCTTGGCGGCCGCGGCGGCCTCGGCGTCCTTGACCTTCAGGCGGCCCTCGGCGCCGGGCAGGCCCTTGAACTTCTGGTAGTCGCCCGTGATCTTGAGCAGGTTGAAGACAGTGTCGGAGGGCTGGGCGCCCACGCCGAGCCAGTACTGGACCCGCTCGGAGTCGATGCTGATGAGCGAGGGCTCCTGCATCGGGTCGTAGAGGCCGACCTCCTCGATGACACGGCCGTCGCGCTTCTTGCGGGAGTCGAGGACGACGACCCGGTAGAAGGGGGCGAACTTCTTGCCCATGCGCTTGAGGCGAATCTTGACTGCCACTTGGTTGAACTCCTGGTTCTGGATGGTTTGGCCCGCGCCGATCCCCGGTGGGGTCAAGCAACGGTTTCCGGCGGGAGCCGAGACGCGAGGGCGCGAGGGAGAGGGGCCTCGCGCGCCCGAGTGCACAGGGGATTGTGCCAGATGCCGCCAAGAGGCCGCCACCGCGAGCGCCGCCGACCGGCCGCGACGCGGTGCGAGATCGCCCACAGGGCCCTCATCGCCATACCGCCGCGCTTCCGCGGCGCCCGGGGGAAGCCGGGCCGCGAGCCGGCCTGGCGGGGCGGGGCGGGCCCCGGGAGGCTCAGCCCTCCTCGTCGAGACTGGCCACGCGCGCGGCGGCCTTGTCAGCCGTCCAGATATCGCCCTCGAGGGCCCCGGGCAGATCGGCGCGCTCGGCGATGAAGGCGGGCTCGGCGACGCCGTCGGCTCTCTGGCGGTCGTAATCGCGCAGGACGGCGAAGACCCAGCGGCTCAGCCAGAGCACGGCCACGAGGTTGAGGATCGTCATGAGGGCGAGGGCGACGTCGGCCATCACCCAGGCGAGCTCGAGGGCGACGATGGCGCCCAGGCCCGTGGCCGCCGTCATCGCCAGGCGCAGCGCGACTCCCGCGCCGCGCCCACCGCCGAGGTAGCTGAGGTTGATCTCGGCGAAGTTCGAGTAGCCCAGCACCGAGGAGTAGGCGAAGGTCGCCACGACGAAGGTCATGAACCACACGACCCACCCGCCGGGCAGGGCATCGGCCAGGGCGTGCTGGACGAGCGTCGTCTCGGCCCACTCGGGCTGGATCCCCGGGGTGTAGATCGAGGGGGCGGCCAGCAGGACCGTCAGGCCCGTGGCGGTGCAGATGACGATGGTGTCGATGAAGACGCCGAGGGACTGGATGAGGCCCTGGACCACGGGGTGGGCGACGTCGGCGGTGGCCGCCCCGTTGGGGGACGATCCCTGGCCGGCCTCGTTGGAGAACAGGCCGCGCTTGGTGCCGTTGAGGAAGGTGGCGAACAGGCCTCCGCCCACGCCGGCCAGGCCCGGCCGCAGTCCGAAGGCGCCAGCGATGATGTCCCTGAAGACCGCGGGGACGCTGGGCAGGGAGACAGCGATGACGACGGCGACGACGGCGAGGTAGGCCAGGGCCATGAGCGGCACCAGCCACTCGGTCACCCGGGCCACGAAGCGCATCCCAGCCAGCAGGATCGGGGCGGTCACGAGCATGAGGATGATCGCGGTGGCCGTGGTGGACACGTGGTGGGAGGAGTCGAGCGTGGCCGCGATCGTGTTGGACTGGACCATGGGGAAGATGAGCCCGTAGGAGAAGATGAGCATGACCGCGAAGACGATGCCCATCACCCGCCCGATCCCGCCGCGGCCCTTGAGGGCGAGGCCGCGCTGCATGTAATAGGCCGGGCCGCCGCGGAAGATGCCATCGGCGTTGCGGACCTTGAAGACCTGGGCGAGGGTCGACTCGGCGAAGGAGGTCGCCATGCCGAGCAGGGCCACCACCCACATCCAGAACAGGGCGCCGGGCCCGCCCAGGGTGATGGCCAGGGCGACGCCGGCGATGTTGCCCGTGCCCACGCGCCCGCCCAGCCCGATGACGAAGGCCTGGAAGCTGGAGAGGGATCCGCGCTGGTGGCGCGAGCGCAGGACGAGGCGGATGCTGCGGGAGAAGAGGCGGAGCTGGACCCCGCGGGTGCCCAGGGTGAGGAGCAGTCCCGTGCCCAGCAGGATCCACACGAGGATCTTGCCCGAGACGAAGCCCTCGAAGGTCGACAGCAACACCGTAAGGCGCTCGGTCAGCGGCGCCTGGGAGGCCGCGGCGGTGATCGCCGTTGGGAGGGCGAGGGGCGTGGCGGTGGGCATAAGGGGTCCCGTCAGTCCGGTTCCGAGGTGAACCCCGCGAGACTAGCCGAGTTCCCGAAACGCGCCGTTCTCACGTCCGCTCCCCGGAGCCCTGGCGCCGCGGCGCCGGGCGACGGCGATCGCCCCGCCCGCATGACATCTGTCATCGACGGGCGGTGACAGCGCTCAGTACCCGGCGTCGGCCTCCTCCCCGAGGATGGAGCCATGACACAGAACATGCCGGGCGCCCCGAGCGCCCCGACCTCCCCTGATCCCTCGCTCGCCCCGGCCGTCGAGGTCGCCGGCCTGGTCAAGACCTTCGGGCCGGTGCGCGCCGTCGACGGCATCGACCTGCGGGTGGCCCCCGGCGAGATCGTGGCCTTCCTCGGCCCCAACGGCGCCGGCAAATCCACCGCCCTGGACGTCATCCTCGGCTTCTCCACCCCCGACGCCGGAAGCGCCCGGGTCTTCGGCCTGGCCCCCGCCCAGGCGGCCCGCGAGCTGCGCACCGGCGCGATCCTCCAGGAGGGGGGCCTCCTGCCCGACTACACGGTGCGCCAGACGATCACCGCCGTGGCCGCCATGCGCGGCGCCCGCCACGACATCCCCGCCGTCGAAGAGCTCGCCGGCATCTCCCCGATCCTGGGCAGGAAAGTCGTCAAGTGCTCCGGCGGCGAGCGGCAGCGCCTGCGCCTGGCCCTCGCGCTCCTGGGCAACCCGGATCTCATGGTGCTCGATGAGCCCACCGCCGGCATGGACGTCACGGCCCGCCGCTCCTTCTGGGCCGCGATCCGCGAGCGCGCCGCCGGGAACAAGGCGGTCCTCTTCGCCACCCACTACCTCCAGGAGGCCGCGGACTTCGCCGACCGCATCGTCATCATCAACCGGGGGCGGATCATCGCCTCGGGATCGGTGGACGATGTGCGGGCGCTGGGCGAGGGCACGGTGGTCACCGCCACCTGGCCGGGCCTGTCCGGCGTCGGTCCCCTCGATGAGGCGCTGGCCGAGGCGCGCGCCAGCCTCCAGGATGTGGCGGTGCGCGGCGAGCACGTCGAGATCCGCACCACCGCGCCCGACGACGTCGCCCGCATCCTCCTCACCCGCACTCCCTCCCACCACCTGGGGATCACCGCGCTGAGCCTCGACGATGTCTTCGCCGAGCTCGTCGAGGACGCGGCGGAACCAGGACAAGCACCGCGACGGGCCGCCTGAGCCCTGCCCCGCACGACCACCCCTCGATCCCCTGGAGACAACCATGAGCAACCCGACCACCACTCCGACACCCACCATGAGCACTGCGGCGGCTCGCGCGGCATCCACTCGCCACTCCCCCGACGAGCGCCCGAGCCTCCTGCCCTACCTGCTCACCGAGCTGCGCACGACGATCCTGCGGGCGGACACGATCATCTTCATCGTCGTCATGCCGCTGGGCATGTACCTGCTGTTCGGGACGATGACCTCCTACAGGGATATCGACGCGGGCCGGGGCAACGTCAACGCCGTCATCATGGTGACTATGGCGGCCTTCAGCGCCGCCATGGCGGCCACGAGCGTGGCCGGGAGCTCCGCCGTCGAGATGGCCGGGGGCTGGGGGCGCCAGATGGGGCTGACCCCGGGAGGGATGCGCTCCTACTACCTGGTCAAGGCCGCGGCCGCCGTCCTGCTCTCGCTCGTGCCCATCACCCTTCTCTTCGCCGCCGGGGCGATCATGGGCGCCCACTGCGACAACCCCCTCGTCTGGCTGGGCTCCTTCCTGGGCTGCCTGCTTCCGACGATCCCCTTCGCCCTGTACGGGCTGGCCATCGGCATGTGGTTCCCCTCCCAGGGCGCGGTGGGCACGGCGGCAGCCTCAGTGACGGTGTGGGCCTTCCTGGCCAACATCTTCATGCCGCTGTCCGGAACACTGTTCACGATCGCGCACGTCACACCGCTGTACGGGGCGGCGACCCTCGCCGAGCGCCCCATCATGGGCGATGTCGTCAACACCGCCACGGGCATCGTCCACGAGAACTCGTGGCTCCAGGTCGCTAACCTCGTCGCATGGACGCTCATCCTCGCCGGCATCTGCCTGGTCTCCCGCCGTCGGGGAACGAGCCGGCGATGAGAGGGCCTGCCGCGCGCGGGCCGGCAGCCCCCTCGCAGGCGCCGAACTGGCGCGATTGGCGCCGGACCTGGCCTGGCACACCGGGGTGGCTCGGCGTCGACTGGCAGTCCTCGATCTGGATCGGTTTCCTCGTCGCGACGGCCGCCTTCCTCCTGAATTCGGACGCCCCCGTGTGGATGAAGGTGCAGGGGACCTCGGCGGTGGCCGCCTTCGCCGTCGTCTACGTCATCGAGGTCAGCCTCATCGCCAAGCGCTTTGACTTCGCCCGCATCACCCCGGACTCGACGCTGCGCGAGGAGATGGCCCCCGCGATCCGCCCGCTCGTTCTCATGGGGCTCTGCGCCGTGGCGGCGACGATCGCGATCACCTGGTACTTCCCGGTGTTCCTGCCCTACTTCTGCGCGGTCGTCCTGTTCACCACGAGGCTGCGCACGGGCCTGGTGGCGACTGCGGGGATGTGCCTGATGAGCCTGCTCATCGTGCTGATCGCGGACGTGGGCGAGCCCGGGATCGTGTACATGACGCTCGGCTGCATCATGTCGTCGTGCTTCGTCGTCCTGTCCCGCTTCTATGCCGAGCAGGAGGAGCAGCGCGCCCGTCGGGCCCGGGCTGAGGCGGCGATGGCCGAGCGCGACGAGATCGGCCGGGACGTGCACGACATCCTCGGGCACTCGCTCACCGTGCTCACCCTCAAAGCAGAGGTGGCCCAGCGGCTCCTGCGCCGGGATCCCGAGGCCGCCGAGCGCGAGCTCACGGAGGTCATCGAGCTCTCGCGGGCGGCGCTGGCCGACGTGCGGGCGACCGTCACGCGCCTGCGAACCCCGGACCTGGCCAGCCAGATCGAGTCCTCGCGCACCGCCTTCGCCGCCGCCGGGATGGAGGCGGAGTTCGCCGGCTCCGCCGATGACATCGCGCTGGGGCAGCGCGAGCTGGCCTCCTGGGCCCTGCGCGAGGCGACGACGAACATCCTCCGCCACGCGGCGGCCACCCGGGTCCACGTCACGCTGTCCCCGGGGCGGATCATCGTGACGGACAATGGGCGCGGGCTGGAGGGAACCCTGCCCGGCAATGGGCTGCGGGGACTGCGCCAGCGCGTGGAGTCGGCGGGCGGCGACCTGCGCCTGACGAGCCCCGCGCCGTCGCCGTCGTCCGATTCAAGCGCGGGTGGCGCGGCTGGCCCGGGCACCGAGATGGAGGTCGTGCTGTGAGCACAGGGAGCACTGGCGCCGCTGCGCCCACGGGCGAGGGCGGCGCGATCCGCCTGCTCATCGCTGACGACCAGGCGCTGGTGCGCGGGGCGATGGCCACCCTGCTGGGCCTGGAGCCGGACCTGGAGGTGGTGGCGCAGGTGAGCACCGGCAACGAGGTGGTGGCCGCCGCCCGCGAGCACGGCGCCGATGTGGCCCTTCTGGATATCGACATGCCCGACGGTGATGGCCTGGCCGCCGCCGCTGCCCTGGCCGCCTCGGGGCTGGCCTGCCGCAGCCTCATCGTCACGACCTTCGGGCGGCCGGGGTACCTGTCCCGGGCGCTGGAGGCGGGGGCGAGCGGGTTCCTGGTCAAGGACACGCCCCCGGAGCAGTTGGCGGACGCGATCCGCCGCATCCACTCCGGCCTGCGGGTGATCGACCCGACCCTGGCCCAGGAGTCGGTGCTGCTGGGCCCCAATCCGCTCACGGAGCGGGAGAAGGAGGTGCTGCGCCTGGCGGCCCGGGGCGACGACGCCCATGGGATCGCGGCGGGGCTGCACCTGGGCGAGGGGACGGTGCGCAACTACCTGTCCAGCGCCATCGCCAAGACCCACGCCCGCAATCGCACCGAGGCCGCCCGCACCGCCGAGCGCAACGGCTGGCTGTAGGGCCTGGGCGGACCGAAGATCCGGCTCAGGGAGTCAGGCCCCAAACGCTCGACGGTCGGCACACTCAGCGTGGACAGGGGCGCGATGTCAATTCTGCTGCCGTCGAGCGGTCCCCCCAGGATGGCGGAGATGACGATCGTTGGAACCCCAACGCTTCCTCCTGCGATCTCTCCGCACCCATTCCTCGACGGCAGCAGAATTGACAGGCCTGCCTCCGCACACAGCAGTGGCCAGCGCCAGCCCCTGGCTGAGCCTCAGCCCGGAGGCCTCTACTCCACCACGCCCACCCTGAAGTGCATGTAAAATGCATGCATGGTTGCTCTTCAGATCCGCAATGTCCCCGACGACGTCCGCGACGCGCTCGCCGAGCGGGCGAGGAGCCGCGGGGAGTCGCTGCAGGCCTACCTCCTCGAGATGGTGACCCGGGAGGCGGGTTGGAATCGCAACGTTGAGATCCTTGAGAGGATCTCCAGGCGTCTCACGGACTCACAGCAGCCGTCCCCGAGCACGGAGGACATCCTTGAGAGCATCGACCTCGCGCGCCAAGAGCGCGATGCCCGGCTGCTCCAGCAGTCGGGGGAACAGGCATGATCGTCGTCGATTGCTCAGCGCTTGTGCATGCGCTCGCCCACCTCGGTGACGCGGGTAGAGATGCGCGTAGCCGCCTCACTGATGACCCGCATTGGATCGCTCCCGACATCCTGACCCTCGAGGTCGTCTCTTCCCTGCGAGGCCAAGCGCTCGGACGCAAACTCACTGAGGAGACCGCGTTGAGCGCGCTGGCCGAGTTCAGGGCGATGGACATCAGCACCTATCCCACCCGCCCCCTCATCGGCCGGATCTGGGAGCTGCGGGACAACCTGAGCGTCTACGACGCCGCTTACGTGGCCCTCGCGGAGGCGGAGGACTGCGCCCTGGTCACCCGCGACGCGCGCATCGCCAAGGCCCCGGGAACCCGGTGCCGGATCGAGGTCCTCGGCGCCTGAGACCCGGGCCCCACCGTCGAGTTCGTCGCTTTGATGCCGAGTTCGTACCATTACCCGTCGAAGTCGGCGTCAAAGGTACGAACTCGATGACCGCAAGGAGCGCGGTTCAGAGACCGAGGCGGCGGCGCAGGTCCTCGGGGAGGGCGGCCATGGCGTCGGCGACGTCGTCGCCGCTGGAGGCCGCCTGCTGCGGCTGCGCGGGCGCCTGGGCCGGAACGGCCTGCTGGCCCGGCATGATGCCGTAGCCACCGGCGGCACTGCCCGTCCCACCCGCAGCGCCGCTCGCGCCCCCGGCTGGCGCAGAGCCCAGCCCGAATGAGGAGCCGGCCACCGGCGCCGCGGGCGCCTCCTGGGCTCCCTGCCCGGCCTGCTTGGCCTGGCGCGCTGCCTTGGCGGGGTTGCCGGAGCGGCCCTTCTTGCCGCCCTTGCCCTTCTTCTTGGCCTTGGGGGCCTGGCGGGCCTTGGAGTGCTTGCCCGTGGACGGCAGCGAGCCCATGCCGGGCATGCCGCCGCCAGCGCCACCTATGCCGCCCATGCCGCCGGAGGCCATGGCCTCCATCATCTTCTTGGCCTGCTCGAAGCGGTCGACGAGCTCGTTGACCGCCTGGACGGTGGTGCCCGATCCCTTGGCGATGCGGTTGCGGCGCGAGCCGTTGAGGATCGTGAGGTCCTTGCGCTCCGCGGGCGTCATGGAGCAGACGATCGCCTCGATGCGGTCCACCTCGCGGTCGTCGAAGGCCTCGATGGCCTCGCGCATCTGCCCCATGCCGGGCATCATGCCCAGCAGCTTCTTCATCGAGCCGAGCTTGCGGATCTGGCGCAGCTGGGAGAGGAAGTCGTCGAGCGTGAACTCGCCCTTGGCGAGCTTGGCGGCGGCATCCTCGGCCTCCTTGGCGTCGAGGGTCTTCTCCGCCTGCTCGATGAGGGTGAGCAGGTCGCCCATGTCGAGGATGCGGCTGGCCATGCGGTCGGCGTGAAAGCGCTCGAAGTCGTCCAGGCCCTCGCCGGTTGAGGAGAACAGGACGGGCGCGCCGGTCACGCCGCGCACGGACAGGGCCGCGCCGCCTCGGGCGTCGCCGTCGAGCTTGGACAGGACGACGCCGGTGAAGCCCACGCCGTCGCGGAAGGCCACTGAGGTGTTGACGGCGTCCTGGCCGACCATCGCGTCCAGGACGAAGAGGATCTCGTGGGGGGCGACGGCGTCGCGGATGCGGATCGCCTGATCCATCATCTCCGCGTCCACGCCCAGGCGGCCAGCGGTGTCGACCACGACGACGTCGTAGCCCTTGGCGCGGGCCTGCTCCACGCCGCTGCGGGCCACCTGGACCGGGTCGCCAATGCCGTTGCCCGGCTCGGGAGCCCAGATGTCCACGCCCGCGCGCTCGGCGACGACGCCCAGCTGGGTGACGGCATTGGGGCGCTGGAGGTCGGAGGCGACGAGGAGGACCCGCTTGCCGTCGTCCTTGAGCCAGCGGCCGAGCTTCCCGGCCAGCGTCGTCTTACCGGCGCCCTGGAGGCCGGCGAGCATGATGATCGTGGGGCCGCGATCCGCCCAGTTGATCTCGCGGGTCTCGCCGCCCAGGACCTCGATGAGCTCGTCGTTGACGATCTTGATGACCTGCTGGGCCGGGTTGAGCGCCTGGGAGCGGGCGGCGTCGACGGCCTTCTCGCGCACGGCGGCGGTGAAGGCGCGCACCACCGGCAGGGCGACGTCGGCCTCGAGGAGGGCGCGGCGGATCTCGGTGACGGTCGCCTCGACGTCGGCCTCAGTCAGGCGGCCCTTGCCGCGCAGCGAGTTGAAGGAGGCGGTGAGCCGGTCGGAGAGGTTGCCGAACACGGGGGTCCTTCCTGGGGCGCGGGCGCGCCGGTCGGGGGTGCGGGGCCCGGGCGGCGTGGGACCGCCCGGGCATCGCGCGTTGCTGCCGCCCAGGATAGCGGCACGGGCAAGCGCTCTCCCCCACCCCGCGCATCACTCCCAGGTGACGGACTGCGGGTCCACCCCCTGGGCGAGAGCGGAGGCGTCGATGATCTCCTTGAGCCAGGCGGCCAGGCCCTTCTCCTTGGCGTCGTAGTAGTCGGTGAAGCGCTGGTCGGCGACGTAGCCGCGGGCGATGAGCACCTGCTTGGGCACGGTCACCTCGAACCAGCGGTTCAAGTCCGCCCTGTGGCGCTCGGCCAGCGCG
The DNA here is from genome assembly GCF_000295095.1 of Actinomyces timonensis DSM 23838. GTDB lineage: Bacteria > Actinomycetota > Actinomycetes > Actinomycetales > Actinomycetaceae > Actinomyces > Actinomyces timonensis. Next base: position 181,903 of record NZ_JH806632.1, read on the forward strand.
TTGGCCTCCTCGCTTCCGGGGGCAACGCCGCGGCGCAGGGCATCGGCGAGATCGGTCTCCAACTGCTCTGTCTCGGCGGCCGCCCGCTGCCAGTCCCGGGGCGTCATGGCGGCCTTGCGGCGCTCGGACTCGGCCCAGTCGTCGGTATCGCCCCAGCGCTCCTCGGCCTCGGCCGCGTACTCCTCTGTCCACTGGCCGCCCCAGGCCTCGGCCCGCTCGGCCCCGCTCATGTGGTTGCCCATGGTCTCTGCCTCCATCATGGTGTCGATGACGCGGACCATCCGCGTCAGGCGAGAGACCCTCTCGGTCAACAGGCGCCGCTGCTGCACCAGGTGCTCGATCGCCGTCGTCGGGGCGGCGTCGAGCAGCTCGCCGATCGCGGACAGGCTCATACCGGTCTCGCGGTAGACGAAAATCTGCTGGGCGCGGTCGATGTCGGCGTCGCTGTAGAGGCGGTAGCCGGACCAGCTGCGCCCCGAGGGGGTGAGCAGGCCGATCGCGTCCCAGTGATGGAGCGCGCGCACGCTCACGCCCAGCAGCCGCGCGGCGGCGCCGACCGTGCGGTCGCTCTCTCGCGCGGGGGCCTCGGCAGGGGCGGGGGCCGGTGCCGGGGCGCTGGGGTGGGGCGCGTCGTTCATGCCCTGAGGATCTCTCATGCGACGCAGCCTGTCGCCTCACGCCGCGTGAGGGTCAAGGATGCGGCCGAGTCCGGGCCCTGTCCCTCCGATCCCCGCCCGGGCCCGGACCTCACCAGGACTTCGCCGGCCCCCTGCTGACCACAAGAGACAAAATGGCGCAGGTCAGAAAATTCCAGTGAAGTCGAGCAAGAATAGCGACACCATTAGAAAGACGGCCGCCACGGCCGCAACGGCAATCAATCTCCAGCCAAGGGCCTTCTGACCGGAAGACGATTTGCCGGCCAATGAGCGGGACAGAAATTCCGCTTCCAGGATTAGAATCAGAAACGCGGCCCCCCAAGCCCACCAGGGAATACCTCGACTGAACATCGATGCAACCCCAAGAATACAGGCCACAATAAGAAAATTATTGCCACGACTGACGCGCATTAACACATTCCCCCGTGAAGCCAATATCAATCGTCAGCAGGAAATCGCAGTGACCAGCGCACCGCCAGCAGCTTCGCAAGCAGCGGCCGTAGCAGCGCCAGCGATCGGAGTGGCAACACCGCTCGCGCCCGCCGATGCTGGAAGACACACAAGCCCTCCCCAGGCGATATTGAAAGCCCAACCAATCCATTTCGGCATGCAGTACCCTTGAGGAAGATCAGGCGAAACGAACGATGCTCCCTCTTCTCGAATCATCTGAGTAGATTCATCGAAGTAGAATGTCATTCCGGAATCTGGAGAAGTTATGTCAATCCTCGCTACAATCAGTCCGGCCGAGTCGGTCCACGTGACAGCATCACCTTCAATTGAGATTTCATCCCCTTCAACCATATTCAATTTAAGACCTTGCCCCTGCACGGGAACTGCGGAACGCTGAGCACCGGTCCGAGGATCTACTGCAACTTGATCCTGAGACGCAAGAACCTACTGATCTCTTTCTCGGACTACCGCACCTGCGGGAGCACCGATCGATGCGCACAGCACAGTGGCGGCAATCACGAGCATGATCGACTTCACTGTCGTTTTCATAATGCACTCATCTCCCTTAGTGGCGCGCGCATACATGGCTTGAAGATCAAGCGCCCTTGATCCGATCCCCAAGCGGCAAAATCGTAATACTGCTGGTCAAAGGATGTCAAGAGGTCGACTGGACTCATCTTGGACGCCCGCACAGAACTGCGCCTCACATGAATACGCGCTCGGCGTCGATGGACTCGGCCTTGCACAGATCGTTGACCGTCTCGGTCATCGCTTTGTCGTAGCTGTATCCACGGCCCCAACCGGGGCGCGGGGATAGCGGGAAACGCCCAGCCAACGATCCGGCGGGTGAAGACATCGGCGATGAATACAGTGCGACAGAACCCGGTCCGCGCGCAGGAAGGGGCAGCCTCCCACTCGCGGAGTTGAGGGCCTCGGAGCCGGCCGCTCGGCCGTCTTTCACGCGGTGGCCCGCAACCAGGCGAGGACGGCGCGCACGCGCCGGTTCTCCTCCTCGGGCGGCAGATCGAGCTTGGCGAGGATATGCGCCACGTGCTTGGCCACCGCACCGTCGGAGACCACGAGCCGGGCGGCAATCTGGCTGTTGGACAGGCCCTCAGCCATGAGGGCCAGGACCTCCCGCTCGCGCTCCGTCAGGCGGTCGACGGCGCCCTCCGGCGCGGGCCCGGTGCTCCCCGCAGTGCCCCGGGCCGTTCCCGCTGGCGACGACGGCGCGGGGCCAGCCCCGCCAGCACTCGCCGCCGCCCCACTGGCAGGGGCCGCCGTCGTGCGGGCGAGGAGGCCGGCCACGACCTCCGGATCCACGACCACTCCCCCGCTGACGACGACCTGGAGGGAGCGCATGAAGTCCTCAACGCGCCCCACCCGCTCCTTGAGGAGGTAGCCGACCCCGCCGGACTCCTCGGCGAGGAGGTCGCGCACGTACTCGCCAGCCGTGTAGGCGGACAGGACGACGACGGGCAGCCCCGGGTGGGCCCCGCGCAGGGCGACGGCGGCCTTGAGCCCGTCGTCGGCATTGCCCGGGGGCATGCGCACATCGGTGATGACGGCGTCGGGAAGCTCGCCGCGCGAGGCCAGGGACTCGACGGCGTCCAGGAGCCCGGGCGCGTCATCGGCCTGGGCGACGACCTCGTGCCCGGCGTCGGCCAGGAGCGCGGCCAGTCCCTCGCGCAGGAGGGCGGCGTCGTCGGCCAGAACGATCCTCATAGGGGTGATTGTGCACGAAAGGCCCGCGGCGCTCACCGGGGCCCCGCCGCCGGGCCTCCGGATGTCCCGTCCGCCTCACCAGGGAGGCGCGGCCGGGGCGCTCAAGTGGAGGGTCGTGCCCCGTCCGGGCGGGGAGTCGATGACCAGCTCGCCGCCGACGGTCGCCATCCGCTGGGCGATGCCCGCCAGGCCCGTGCTGCCGCTGCCGGCCTCCTCGATGCGGGCGCCGCCGACGCCGTCGTCCTCGACGCTGGCCTCCACGCCCGCGGCGGAGCAGACCATCGCGACTCGCGCGCGCCCGACTCCGGCGTGGCGGGCGACGTTCGTCAGGGCCTCGCTGATCGCGAAGTAGACGGCGGTGGCCACGGGCGGCGTGATCGCCGAGTCGTCCCCGCTGATCGACACCCCCGGCTCCAGGCTGGAGCCCGCGCACAGCTCGCGGACGGCGGCGGCCAGGCCCCGGTCGGTGAGCACGGCGGGGCGCACGGCGCGCACGGTCGCCCGCAGCGAGGCGAGGGCGGCCTCGGACTGCTCCTGCGCGCGGTCCACGCGGGTGAGGATAGCGTCGCGCGCTCCCTCGTCCTCCAGGCGGGCGGCGGCGAGCCGCACCGAGCCGAGGGTCATGGCCAGGGCGCTCAGGTGCTGCTGGGCGCCGTCGTGCAGGTCGCGCTCGATGCGGCTGCGCTCGGCCTCGAAGGCGTCCACGAGCGTGGCCCGCCCTCGCGTGAGATCTCCGACCTGCGCGTCGAGCTCCTTGGCTCTCTCGGCGACGGCGTCGCGGCCAAGGATCTCTGTGACCACGAGGCGCAGCCGGCCGATGCCCGCGAGGACCGCCAGGCAGATCGCGGCAAGGAGGAGGCTCGCGGGGATCGCCCACCAGGCGTCGATCGGGCGGGTGGCCGTCCCCACCCCGAAGCCCACGGGGTGCTCCTCGGAGACGATCCACGGGACGCCGGCCGCGATGACGACGAGGACTCCCCCGATGACCGTCACGAACATGGAGGCCAGGCCGAGGACGAGGGAGGCGGCGGCCAGCGGGAGGTCCTGGCGCCAGAAGGCCGCGGTGACGATCCGTGAGGAGCACCAGCGCGTCACCGGCTCGCCGTCCTCGCGGCCGGAGGGGGCGCTGGCGCCGAGGCGGCGGGCGGCCCAGCGCTCGGCCTCGGCCAGGGCTGGGATCGTCAGGTGCGCCAGGAAGAACCCGATGGACACGATCATGAGGACCGGCAGCCATGCGACGGCATGGACGAGCTCGGCGAGCACGATCATCGGCCAGCGGCGCCCCGGGGCGCTCGGGCGTGTCCTCGTCATCATGGCCCGGACGCTACCCGCGCGCTTGCCCGCAGTCATTGGCGCCAGCACCACCCTTGCGCATCCACCTGGCTCCACCAGGGGTGGGGACAGGAGCGCGAGTTGGGGCCTGGGCGCCAATGACCCTGGCGCTTGCCTGGGCTGCAATCGAGGCATGAAACCTCTCCATCGCTCGCCCCGCCGCGGCCCCGCCGACGGCGCCCCTGCTCCGACCGTCCCCGCCTCGCCCACGCAGCCGCCCTCGGCGATCTCGGTGCGCGCCCTCAGGCGCGACTACGAGGTCCCGGGGCGCGCCTCAGCCGCCATCCGAGCCCTGGCCGGGGTGGACCTCGACCTTCCGGCATCGTCCTTCAGCGCGATCGTCGGGGCCTCGGGCTGCGGCAAGTCGACGCTCCTGCACATCATCGCGGGCCTGGACCGCCCCACATCCGGCAGCGTCGCCCTGCTGGGGACGGCGACGACGTCGCTGCGCCCCAGCGCGCTCGCCGCGTTCCGGGCGGCGCACGTGGGAGTGGTCTTCCAGGAGGACAACCTCGTCTCCTCCCTGTCCGCCAAGGACAATGTGGCGCTGCCGGGGCGCCTGCGCCACCGCCCGCTGCCGCGCGGCGCGGCTCGGGCGGCCCTGGAGCGCGTCGGGCTCGGCGCCCAGGCGGGCTCCCTGCCCGAGCGCCTCAGCGGCGGTGAGCGCCAGCGGGTGGCGATCGCCCGGGTCCTCGCCTCCCGGCCCGCCATCGTCCTGGCCGATGAGCCGACGGCCGCGCTCGACGTCGTCTCGGCGCGGGTCGTCCTGGACTGGTTCGCCCAGATCGCCGCCGAGGGCGCCTGCGTCCTCATGGTCACGCACGATCCCGCCGCGGCCGCACGTGCCCAACGGGTCGTCGTCATGGACGGCGGGCACGTCGTCGAGATGGTTCCCGGGGGCGATGCGGCGGCGGTCTCGCAGGCGCTCCTGCGCGCCCGGGACGCTGGGGCCGGTGAGGGGAGGGCCGCCTGATGCTGCGACTGGCATGGAGCGATCTGCGCCGCAGCGCGGGCCAGTGGGTCTGGGCGCTCGTCATCGTCGCCGTGGCGGGCGCCTGCTCGGGCGCCCAGATGATGATCACGCGTGGGGCGCTGGCGGCCGCGCATGCCGCGGGTGACGAGAGCATGGTCGAGGGCGCGAGGGTCTTCCAGGGCTGGACGCTCACGGCCGTGTCCCTGTCCGCCATCACCATCCTCGTCATCGTGGCCTCGCTCGTGGTGCGCCAGCGCGAGCGGGCTCATGGGCTGTGGCGGGCCCTGGGGATGAGGCCGCGAGCCCTGCGAGCGATCCTGCTCGGGCAGCTGGCGGTGGTCGGCGCGCTTGGCGCGCTGGTGGGGCAGCTGGGCGCCTACCCCCTGGCGCGCCTCCTGCGCCCGATGCTCGTGGAGCAGCGCATGGTCCTGCCCGACGCCGGTCTGGCGCCGAGCGCCTCCGATCTGCCCGTGCTCGTGGGACTCGCGGTCGCGGTGAGTGTCCTCGGGGGCCTGGGCGCCACCCGCCGCTCGGTGGGGGCGCAGGTGGTGAGCCTTCTTCGGGGGCTCGATGAGCGGCGCGAGCGGCGCTGGCGCCTGGGACGCGCGGTCCTCAGGGGGATCTGCGTGCTGGGGTGCCTGATAGGGCTGGTGGCCGCCGCCGTGGCCGCAGCTGGCGCGGAGCCGGGCACCGAGAAGGCCATCGGCACGGTCGTCAGCGGCGCTTTCGCGGCGCTGGGGGCGGTGCTCCTGGCGGCCCCGTGGCTCGTGCCGGTCATCGAGCGCGCATGGACGGCGCTCGTCCCGGCCCGCTCCCCTGCCTGGTTCCTGGCGCGGCGCGCGGCTGCGCACCAAGCGGGCCGCTCGGCGGCGACTGTCATCCCGTTCACGGTGGCGAGTGGCCTGGTCGGCATGTTCTACCCGATGAGGATCTTCGGGGCCAGCGGCGTGACGCCCACGGGGCTGTTCTCCATGTTCGGCCCGGCGCTCATCGTGGCCTGGGCCGGCGGGGTGGCGGTGATCGCGATGGGGGCGGCCCGGCGGCGTCGCGATGCCGCGCTGCTCGTGGCGGCGGGCTCCCGGAACCGGCAGGTCCGCGCGGCCCAGGTGCTGGAGGGGGTGATCCACGCTGTGACGACGACGCTGCTCGGCGCCATCACTGCCGTCGCGGTCCAGGTCATCGGCTACATCGCCTGGAATGGGACCGTGCCGGCGCTCCGAGTGGCGCGGGGTGGCCCGTGGTTGGAGCTCGGCGCGCTGGGAGGGACGACGCTGCTGGTCATCGCTCTCGCCGTCGTCGCCTCATCAGCGCTGCTGGGCCGCTCAGCGGTGGAGACCCTGCGCGCCCGGGACTGAAAGGCCCCGCGCTCGCGTCCGCCCTCAGGCGAGGTACCTCTCCAGGGCCTCTTTCACGAGGTCTTCTGGGGAGCAGGAGCGCCGGACCGCCTGCTCGCGGACCTTCTTGGCGATATCGGCAGGCACGACAAGCGCCGTCGCGGCGTGAGGATTGGGCATCCATGGCAGATCGGAGAGGTCATAGCCAGCCTCTGCCTCCTCGACGTAGCGGGCCAGCTCCGCCGTGTCGACCCCGGGCACGGAGTCACTGATCGTGTAACTCATCGTCTCGTCAGGCGAGGAGGGCGTCGACGAAGCCCTCGGGGTCGAAGGGGGCGAGGTCGTCGGCGCCCTCGCCCAGGCCGACGAGCTTGACGGGCACGCCGAGCTCGCGCTGGACAGTGACGACGATGCCGCCCTTGGCGGTGCCGTCGAGCTTGGTGAGCACGATGCCGGTCACGCCCACCGCCTCGGAGAAGACCTGTGCCTGGCGCATGCCGTTCTGGCCGGTGGTGGCGTCCAGGACGAGGAGAATCTCGCCGACGGGAGCGATCTTGCCCATGACGCGCTTGATCTTGCCGAGCTCGTCCATGAGGCCGGCCTTGTTCTGGAGGCGCCCGGCGGTGTCGACGAGGACGACGTCGGCGCCCTGATCGGCGGCCTTGCGCACAGCGTCGAAGGCGACGGAGGCGGGGTCAGCGCCCTCGCGCTCGGAGCGGACGACGTCGACGCCGACCCTCTCGCCCCATGTGGCGAGCTGCTCGGCGGCGGCGGCGCGGAAGGTGTCGGCGGCGCCCATGACGACGGTCTTGTCCTGGGCGACGAGGACGCGGGCGAGCTTGCCGCAGGTGGTCGTCTTACCGGTGCCGTTGACGCCGACCATGAGGATCGCGGCGGCGGGCTCGGTGCCCGCGGGGAGGTCGGCGTTCTCGGTGAGGGCGGGGCGGGCGAGGTTGAGGGAGCGGTCCATAGTGGGGTCGACGAGCTCGAGGAGCCCGGAGCGCAGGACGCCGCGGATCGCCTCGGGGTCGGAGGTCCCGAGGACCTTGGCCTGGGTGCGCAGCCCGTCCATGAGCTCCATGGTGACCTCGACGCCGAGGTCGGAGGTGAGCAGGGTGTCCTCGATCTCCTCCCAGTCGGACTCGGAGAGGTCTCCGCGCGAGAGGACGGACAGGATGGCCTTTCCGAAGCCGCCGGAGCCGGCGAGGCGGGCGCGCAGCCGCTGCATGCGCCCGGGGATGGACTCGGGCCGCTCCAGGGTGGCGACGGCGGGGGTCTCGGGAGCCTCGGCGGCCTCGCCGGGGGCGCTGGGCTCCTCCCCCGGCTCCTCGGGGCTGGCCGAGGGCAGGGCCTCCTCGGGCTCCAGGGGCTTGTGGGCGCTGACCTCGGGGGGCACCCGGCCGCGGCGACGGCGGCCGGAGACGAGCCAAAGACCTCCCGCCAGGGCGAGGACGGCGAGGACGGCAATCACGATGAGCATCGGGTCCATGCCCCCATCATGCCCGATGCCGGGCCGGCCGCGTCAGCCCCCGGCGCCCGCGTCGCCGCCTTGGACCCGGTCCCGTGCGAGGCGCTGGGAGACGGCTTGGGTGACGCCGTCGCGCATGGTGATGCCGTAAAGAGCGTCGGCGACCTCCATGGTGCGCTTCTGGTGGGTGATGATGATGAGCTGGCTGGACTCGCGCAGCTCGGTGAAGATCTCCAGCAGGCGCCCCAGATTCGTGTCGTCGAGCGCCGCCTCCACCTCATCCATGACATAGAAGGGCGAGGGGCGCGCCTTGAAAATCGCGATGAGGAGCGCCACCGCCGCCAATGACCTCTCCCCGCCCGAGAGCAGGGACAGGCGCTTGACCTTCTTGCCCGCGGGCCTCGCCTCGATCTCAATACCGGTGGAGAGCATGTCGCCCGGGTCGGTGAGCACGAGGCGGCCCTCACCGCCGGGGAAAAGGCGGTCGAACACGGACTCGAACTCGCGAGCCGTGTCCTGGAAGGCGGAGGTGAAGACCTCCTGCACGCGCGCGTCGATCTCCTCGACAATCCCCAGAAGGTCCGCGCGCGAGCGCTTGAGGTCGGCCAACTGCTCGGCGAGGAAGCGGTGGCGCTGCTGCAGGGCGGCGTGCTCCTCAAAGGCCAGGGGGTTGACCTTGCCCAGGCGGGCGAGATCACGCTTGGCCTTGGTAAGCCGCTTCTCCTGCTCGGCCCGCACATACGGCCGCCCCGGGCGAGGCACCTGAGGCTCGGCGCTCTCCTTCTCGCCCTGCTCGGCAGGCTCCTCCCCCGCCTCAGACGCCTCAGATGCCTCAGACGGCTCAGTCTCAGACGCTCCCGCCGCCGGATCGGCGTCGTCCTCCATGATCTCGAGGACGGGCATATGCGGCCCGAACTCCTCCACCAGGGGGTCGAGCTCAAGCCCGAGCTCGGTCAGCGCCCGCTCGGCCAGGGCCTCCAGACGAGTGCGGTGCTCGGCGCGGGCGATCTCCTCGCGGTAGGCGGCGTCCGTGAGGGCGGAGATCTCCTTGGTGAGGCGGTCGATCTCATCGCGCACCTCCCTCGTGGCCTCCAGAGACTCGGCGCGCTCAGTCTCGACGGCGGCGCGCCGCTCCGCCGCCTCAGCGGCCCACTCACGGCCCACCTCGGCGGCCTGTCGGGCCTCATCGCGCACCCGCTGGGCGACGAGCAGCTGGCGGGCACGGCGCTCCTGGGCGCGCTCGGCGGCCGCCCGGGACTCGCGCTCACGGCGGGCGGCCTGGCGCAGGGAATCGGAGCGGCCCCGCCCGGAGCGCTCGCGCTCCTCGGCGGTGCGCAGAGCCAGGCGGGCCTCCGTCTCCGCAGCGCGGGCGACGGTGGCGGCCTCAGCGGCCTCGTCGCGGCGGGCGCGAGCCGCGTCGATGGCGGCCTCCGCGTCCACCGGTGCGCCATTCTCAGTGCTCCCGACGCCGTCGGGGACTCCCGGCGTGGACCCCTCCTCAATCTCGGCCAGGGCGGCGGAGGCTGCGGCGAGCTCGGCGGTGCGCTGGGCGGTCTCCTCGTCGGCGCGCTCCAGGACGCGCCGGGCACGGCCCGCCTCCTCTGTGGCGGCGTGGGCTGCGGAGGCCAGGCGGGCGAGGGCCTCGGCCTCGCGGGCGGCCTCGGCGTCGGCGCGGCGCAGTTGCTCCAGGGCGGCGGTGAGGTCGTGGCGGCAGGCGTCCTCGGCCTGGCGGGCCTCGGCCAGGGCCGCCTCCGCCGTCTCCTGGGCCTCGCGGGCGGCCTCGGCGCGGCTGGCG
>NZ_JH806632.1:191984-279218 GCF_000295095.1 Actinomyces timonensis DSM 23838
CGGCTGGCGGCCTCGTCGTGGGCGGCGGCGAGCTCGAGGACACTGGCCGAGCCGCGCCCGGCGCCGGCGGCCCATCCAGGGGCCAGCACGTCCCCGTCGCGGGTGACGATCCGGGCCTCCGGGTCGGCGGCGCGAACGGCGGCGCCGGTGGCCAGGTCGGGCACAGCCCACGCCCCGGCGAGGAGCCGGTCGAGCGCCGCCTGCAGGCCGGAGCGCTGGGCGGTGCCCGCCTGGATGGTGACAAGGCCCCGAGCGGCCACGGCCCCCTCCACCGGCGGCTCGGCCACCTCAGCCGCGTCCCCCGAGCCCCTGCCGGCGGCCCCCGCCTGGGCGACGACGAGCCGGATCGCCCCGGACTCGGCCCGGCGGGCGTGCTCCAGGGCGCCAAGGGCAGCAGTCTCGTCGGCCGCCAGGGCAGCGGCGGCCAGGTCGCCGAGCAGGGCGGCGATGGCGTTCTCCCAGCCCTTCTCAATGCTCAGATGCTCGGGCAGCGGCCCGAGCAGGCCCTCCAGCCCGGCCTCGGCGAGCTCGGCCGTGGCGTCCTCCGCCCGCAGGGACAGGGCGAGGGCGTCGCGGCGCGCCGTCCAGGTGGCCTGCTCAGATGCCGCCTGGGAGCGGGCCTCGGTGGCGGCGGCGAGGGCGTCGCGCGCGGAGGCGAGGGCCGCCGTCGCCGCCTCATGACGGGCAGTGGCCTCGGCCTGCTCAGGACTGGCGCCCCCGGCGTCCTTGTCGCCGTCGTCTCCCCCGTCTCCGCCAGCCTGGGCGGCACCAGCTCCGGGCGCGGCCTCCTCCAGGGCGGCCTGGGCGGCGGCCTGGCGCTCCTCGGCCGCGGCCAGGGAAGCGCGGGCCTGCTCGCGGGCAGCGGTGGCGGCCTCATGGCGGGAGCGGGCCGAGGCCAGGCGGCCGCCCGCGCGCGCCACCTTCTCCCGGTGCTCGGCCTGGCTGCGCTGCAGCGCGGCGAGCGCGCCCTCGGCGGTGTTCTGGGCGGCCTCGGCCTCCACCCGCTCCTGGGTGGCGGCGGTCAGGGCGCTGCGGGAGGCCTCGATCCGCTCGGCGAGCTCGGCCTCCTCGGCGGCCGCGGCCTCGGCGCGCCGGTCCAGTTCCTCGGGGTCGGTGCCGAAGGACGGCTTGGGGGCGTTCGCCAGGCCCCTCACGCGCTCGGCGGCGACGTCGGCGAGGGAGGAGAGCTGCTGGGCGGCGCCGGTGAGGCTCTCCCACACCTCGGTGGCGGCGGCGAGCCTGCGCCCGGCGCCCGCCTCGACCTCGGCGAGCCCGGCCAGGCGGTCGCGGGCGGCCTTCTCGGCCTCCTCGGCGGCGGCGCGGCGCGCGGTGACGGCGGCGGTGTCCTCCTGACCGGCCTCGAGGAGCTGCTGGGCGGCGACGACGTCGTCGGCGAGCAGGCGGGCGGTGGCGTCGCGGACCTCGATCTGGATGGTGCGGGCGCGGCGGGCGACGGCGGCCTGCTTGGCCAGGGGACCGAGCTGGCGGTGGAGCTCGTTGGCGAGGTCGGCGACGCGCGCGAGGTCGGCGGCCATGGAGTCGAGCTTGCGCAGGGCTCGCTCCTTGCGGCGGCGGTGCTTGAGGACACCGGCGGCCTCCTCGATGAAGCCTCGGCGATCCTCAGGGGTGGCGGACAGGACGGCGTCGAGCTGGCCCTGGCCGACGATGACGTGCATCTGGCGGCCCAGGCCCGTGTCGGACAGGAGCTCCTGGACGTCGAGGAGGCGGCACTGGGCGCCGTTGATCTGGTACTCCGATCCGCCGCCCCTGAAGAGGGTGCGGGTGATGGTGACCTCGGAGTAGTCGATGGGCAAGGCGCCATCGGCGTTATCGATGGTCAGGGAGACCTCGGCGCGCCCGAGGGCGGGCCGCGACCCGGCGCCGGCGAAGATGACGTCGGCCATCGTGCCGCCACGCAGGTTCTTCGCGCCCTGCTCGCCCATGACCCAGGTCAGGGCGTCCACGACATTGGACTTGCCCGAGCCGTTGGGGCCGACGACGGCGGTGATGCCCGGCTCCAGGCGCAGCGTGGTCGACGAGGCGAAGGACTTGAAGCCCTTGATCGTCAACGTCTTGAGGTGCACGGACCCACGATACCGTCCGCCCCCGGCCCTCAGCCGAACAGCCGCCTGTGGCAGGCCTCCGCGGCCCCGGGCCCTCTCGGGGAGGACTCGCTCAGCCCGCTCCCATGCCCGCGTCGCGCAGGAGGGCGAGGGTCTTCTCGCGCCAGATCTGGGAGGCCACGGAACCCCCGTTGAGGTCGAAGACATGGTCGGCGTAGGGCACGACGATCGTCTCGTGGCGCGCGCCGGCCTCCTCCAGGACGGCGTCGAAGTCCCTCGTCCCGCTCACGGGGACCACGTGGTCCTCCTCGCCGTGGACGATGAGCACCGGCGGCGCGGCGGCCCCGACGGCGGCGGCCTTGCGGGTCGGATCGATGGACGCGTAGCGCTCCGGGTACTGCGCGGGGCTGCCTCCCGCGTACAGGCGCGCCCGGCCGGCCACGGGCCCGGACATGATCGGGTCGGGGTTGTCGTGGAAGACGGTGGGATCGGTGATCGGGTAGGTCGTCGCCACCGCGCGGATCGTGGGCACGCTCCCCTGGCAGGCGGGCAGCGCCTCCCCGTTCTCATCCACCGGGGCGTCGGGCCCGCTCGGGTCGAGCTCCCCCAGCGCCTGCCGGTAGGCGGTCTCCAGGGCGAGGTGGCCGCCGGCGGAGTCCCCGACGACGGCGAGCCTCCCCGCGTCCCCGCCGTGCTCCTCGGCGTGGCTGCCCACCCAGGCCAGTGAGCACTCGAGGCGGGACTGGGCGAGCTCCCACATGGGCGTGTCCCTCAGGGACAGCGGGTACTCCAGGGCGATCGCCAGGTAGCCCTGGTCGGCGAGCCAGTCCGCCTGGATGCGTGTCATGGGGTTGTCGCGGTCGCCCGTGCGCCACCCGCCGCCGTGCAGGAGGATGACGATCGGCGCTTTCTCGCCGTCGCCGGCCCCAGGAGCCTTCCCATGCGGGTACCAGATCCCGGCGCGGAGGGTCTGGCGGCTGGCGCCGTCGGCCAGGACGACGGGCGCGACATCGGGGGCGCGCCCCCACTGGCCGGCGCCGGTGAGATCACGGATGCTGAGGTCGACCCCTTGCGCGTGGGCGAAGCGGATCTGCGCTGCTCCCATCCATCCCATGAGCGCGAGCGCGAGGCAGAGGAGCCCGGCCGTCGCCAGCCGAGTCCGGGCACCCGGCTCGCGGCGGCGCCGGAGGGCCCGCCAACCGGCGGCGATGGCGAGCAGCGTGAGCGCGACCGCGGCGTCGAGTCCCCAGGCGCCGAGCATGAGCGCGTAGGACAGCACGGGCAGAGGCACGATCGCGCCGATCGCCAGCAGGCAGATGAAGCTGGCGCCGATGAGGGCGAGGAGATCGAGGACGAGACGGCGCCGCCCGGTGGCGCGGTCGGCCCTTCCACGACGGCGCGAGCGGGACCCGGGGCCCCAGTGGGAACGGGGCCTCCCGGGCGTCCTCTCCTCAGGGATCGCCTTGCTGGTCGGCACGGCTCCACGATACCGGGGCACCGCGCCGGCCCCGCTTCCCATCCAGTCGGTGGCGGTGGGAGCCTGCTTCTCCTCCCTTCGGAGGAGAGAGCGCCGCGGTCGATCTCTCCTGGGGAATGATTTCTGGTCACCGGGAGAGACTTAATCTCGGGGCCGTCCCCCAACAGGACAAGCCCCCTTGACACGCGGCCAATTGTCAAGCACGCTTGCCTTGTCAAGGAAACATGACATCTGCGAGGATCGGAGAACCGCATGCTCAGCATCAACGGACTGTCCAAGCGCTTCGGGACGCTCCAAGCGCTCGACGATCTGTCCTTCCACGTCGACGAGAGCGAGATCGTCGGCTTCGTCGGGGCCAACGGCGCCGGCAAGTCGACCACCATGCGCATCGCCATGGGCGTCCTGGAGGCCGACGCCGGTGCGGTGACCTGGGACGGCGCGCCCGTCGACGCCGCCTTCCGGCGCCGCATCGGCTACATGCCCGAGGAGCGCGGCCTCTACCCCAAGATGAGGGTCGGCGAGCAGCTCGCCTACCTCGGCCGCCTCCACGGCCTGACCAAGAGCGCCGCCCAGGCCTCCTCGGACGCCTGGACCGAGCGCCTGGGCATCGCCGAGCGGCGCGGCGACGACGTCCAGAAGCTCTCGCTGGGCAACCAGCAGCGCGTCCAGCTCGCCGCCGCGCTCGTCGGCGATCCCTCGCTGCTCATCCTCGATGAGCCCTTCTCCGGACTCGATCCCGTGGCGGTCGAGGTCATGGCGGACGTCATCCGCGAGCGCGCCGCCGCTGGCATCCCCACGCTCTTCTCCTCCCACCAGCTCGACGTCGTCGAGCGCCTCGTGGACAGGGTCGTCATCATCCGCGCGGGCAGCCTCGTGGCCAACGGCACCGTCGAGGAGCTGGAGGCCACTGGCGGGCGCCGCTGGCGCGCCGTCGTCGAGTCCCCCACGGGCCGACTCGACGAGGCCACCGCATTGAACGCCATGGCCGCCCTCCCCCAGCCCGCCGTCGCGCCCGGCAAGCGGCCCGGGACCCTCGAGCTCACCTGCGGCGGGCCGGATGAGCAGGCGCTGCTCGCCGTCGCCACCCGCCTCGGGGCGCTGCGCGAGCTCGGCCAGGTCCACCGCAGGCTGACCGAGGTCTTCCGCGAGGCCCTGGCCGCCCCCTCCCCCACCCAGTCCTCCGAGAAGAAGGAGACGCGAGCATGAGCATCACGACACCGGCGGCGGGCGCCTCGAGCCACCCCCTGAGCCACCCCCTGAGCCACCTCCAGGAGATCCGCCTCATCAGCGCGCGCGAGTTCAAGAACCAGATGACGAAGAAGCCGTGGCTCATCTCGGTGCTCGTCATGCTCGCCGTCCTCGTCGGCGGCATCATCGGATACAACTACCTCACAGGCGGCAACCACCATGCCTACCGCGTGGCGGTGGCGGGCGCGGCCCCCAGTGACCTCCCGGGGCTGGAGCAGGTCACGGACTCCAAGGGAACGGCCGTCGCCGTGAGCCAGCTGCCGGGTGATCCCACCGGGGAGGCGGCCAAGGCCGCCCTGGCCGCCGATGACGAGGATGCCGCCCACGTGGACATGATCCTCGATCTCACCGGCACGACCCCTGTCCTGCGCGTCCAGGAGAAGGCGAACGAGCAGGTCCAGACCGGGGTGACCGCAGTGCTCCAGCAGGCGGCACTGGCGGGGCAGATCACCGAGCTCGGGGGCGACCCCTCCGCGGTCTCGGCGACACTGGCGGCCGCGAGCCCGCAGGTCGATGCGGTCTCCCCTCCCAACTATGAGAGCAAGGGCTTCGCACAGCGCTACTACCTGCTCATCGCGATCGACGTCATCCTCGTGTTCGCCATCATGGGCGGCGGCCAGATGCTCGCCATGGGCGTCGTCGAGGAGAAGGCAAGCCGGATCGTCGAGATCCTCCTGGCCTGCGTGCGCCCATTCTCCCTGCTGGCGGGCAAGATGCTGGGGATCGGCGCGGCCAGCATCGTCTGCCTCGGGGCTGTCGGCGCGGCCGGCGCGATCACGGCGAAGGCGACGGGGATGTTCGACGGCCTGAATGTCCCGCTGGACAGCTCCATGGGCGTGATGGCGGTCTGGATGGTGCTCGGCTTCGTCGTCTACGCGGCCCTCTTCGGCGCTGCCGGCTCCCTGGTCAGCCGCCAGGAGGACGCGCCGGCCGTGACGACGCCCCTCATCATGCTGGTGATGATTCCCTACATGGCGTCGACCTTCATGGCGCAGGGCGACCCGAACTCGGTGCTGTTCAAGACCCTGTCCTACATCCCGCTGTTCTCGCCGTTCATGATGCCCGCCCGCCAGGTGCTCGAGTTCTCCTCCCCCGCCGAGCAGGCCATCACGATGGCCGCCACAGCCCTGACCGCGGTGCTGCTGGTCAAGCTCGGCGCGGTGGTCTACACCCGGGCGGTCACCCGCACCGGCAGCCGCGTCCCCCTCAAGGAGGTCCTGAGCCGCGCGGCCTGAGGCTTCGGGACGACGCGTTCCTCGATGGTGCGGGGGTGACGGGCTCTCTCCGAGGGCCAGTCCCTCGCACCATCGGGCGCTGGGCGCCCTCCGGTGCTCCCGCCAGACCCGGTGCCAGCCCCTCGGAGAGAGCCCGTCACCCCCGCTGGACCGGACTCGCTACGACGAGGCCACAGCCTCGGGCCCGCCGGCGAGGAGGGCCTCGAATCCTTGCTCGTCGAGGATCGACAGCCCGAGGTCGCGGGCCTTGGTCTCCTTGGAGCCGGCATTGGCGCCGACGACGACGTAGCTCGTCTTCTTCGACACGCTGCCCGCGGCCCTGCCCCCGCGCGAGACGATGGCCTCCTTGGCGCCGTCGCGGGTGAAGCCCTCCAGGGTGCCGGTGACGACGACGGTGAGCCCCTCCAGGGTGCGCGCGGGGGCGCTGGCATCGGGGGCGTCGTCGGCGGTGCGCACGCCCGCGGCGGCCCAGCGCTGGAGGATCTCGTCGTGCCAGTCCACGCCGATCCACTCGATCCAGGAGGCGGCGATGGTGGGCCCCACGCCCTCGACCTCGCCCAGCTCGGCCTCGGTGGCGGCGCGAAGCGCGTCCAGGGAGCCGAAGCGGGCGGCGAGCGCGCGGGCAGCGGTGGGCCCGACGTGCCGGATGGACAGGGCCACGAGCACGCGCCACAGGGGCTGGGCCTTGGCGGCGGCGAGCTGGGCGAGCATGGCGGTGGCATTCTTGGCAGGCGCCGTCGGCTTCTTGACCTCGCCGTCCTTGGTGAAGGCGGCCTTGGTCCAGAAGTAGCGGACGAGGCGCCAGTCGCCGGTGGGGCGGCCGCGCGTGGTGACGGGGCGCCAGACCATGACGTCGCGCAGGTCCTCGGCCGTCAGGTCGAAGAGCTCGCCCTCGCCCGCGATGGCGGGGGTCTGCTCGGTGATGCCGCGCTCGGTGAGGAGGGCCTCGACGGCGTCGGCGCGCTGGGAGGGGTGGAGGGCCTCCAGCTCGGCGGCCTTGATGCGCAGGGTCCCCCGCTCGGTCTCCAGGCGCGCCCCGGCCGCGAGGGCGGCGATGGCCTCGGGTCGCCCGGCGTCGGGCTGGGTGAGGGCGGCGGCGGCCTCGTCCCCCAGGCCCTCGACGTCGAGGGCGCCGCGCGATCCGATGTGGGCGATGCGCTCGGTGACCTGGGCGGGGCAGGAGCGCGTGTTGGGGCAGCGCAGGTCCACGTCCCCCTCCTTGGCCGGGGCCAGGGCGGTGCCGCAGGAGGGGCAGGTCGAGGGCATGACGAAGGGGCGCTCGCTGCCGTCGCGCTGGGCGGTCACGGGCCCCAGGATCTCGGGGATGACGTCGCCGGCCTTGCGCAGCACCACCATGTCCCCGATGAGGACGCCCTTGCGGGCCACCTCGGCGGCGTTGTGGAGGGTGGCGCGGGCGACCGTGGAGCCGGCGACGAGCGTGGGCTCCATGATCCCGAAGGGGGTCACCCGCCCGGTGCGGCCGACCTGCACGTCGATGTCGAGCAGGCGAGTGTGGACCTCCTCGGGCGGGTACTTGTAGGCGGTGGCCCAGCGGGGCACGCGGGAAGTGTGGCCGAGCTCGTCCTGGAGGGCGCGGTCGTCGAGCTTGAAGACGATGCCGTCGATCTCGTGGATGAGGTCGTGGCGGTGCTCGGCGTAGCGGTCGATATAGGCCTGCCGCTCGTCGGCGCCGCGCACGACGGCGTTGTACGGGGAGGTGGGCAGCCCCCAGTGCCCGAGGAGCTCGTACCACTCGTGCTGGCTGGCAGGCAGGTCGCGGCCGGGGGCGGGGGTGATGGCGCCGATGCCATGGGCGATGAAGGCCAGGGGGCGGGTGGCGGTGACCTCGGGGTCCTTCTGCCGTAGGGATCCGGCGGCGGCGTTGCGGGGGTTGGCGAAGACCGGCAGGGCGGCGGGCCGCCGCATGGTGCGACCGGCCGCGTAGTCGGCCTCGGCCTTCTCGTTGGCGGCGCGGCTGGCGGCGTTGAAGGCCTCGAATTCCTCGACGGGGAAGTAGACCTCGCCGCGGATCTCCACGAGCGAGGGTGGGGCGGCGCCGTCGGCCGGGGTGAGGGTGGCGGGGATGGAGTCGATGGTGCGGGCGTTGGCGGTGATGTCCTCGCCGGTGGTGCCGTCGCCGCGGGTGGCGGCGCGGGTGAGGCGGCCATCGGTGTAGGTCAGGGCGATGGCCAGGCCATCGATCTTGACCTCGGCGGTCATGGGGAGGTCGGTGTCGGCCCTGCCGGTGGCGGCGCTCATGCGCGCCGCCCATTCCCCGACCTCGTCGAGGCTGAAGACGTCCTGCAGGGAGTACATGCGCTCGTGGTGGGTGGCGGGCGGGAAGCCGCGGGTGGCGCTGCCGCCGACGGTGCGCGTGGGCGAGAGCGCGTTGTCGAGGGCGGGGTGAGTGGCCTGGAGGGATTCGAGCTGGCGGTAGAGCTCGTCGTAGTCGGCGTCGGAGATGGCCGAGGCGGCCAGGCCCGGAGCGGCGGTGGCGGCGGCCGCGCCACTCGTGCCGTCTGAGCCACCAGCGGGGCTCTCGACGGCGTCGTAGTAGTCCGCCCGGGCGGCCTCGATGGCGCGCACGAGCTCGGCCCAGCGCAGGCGGTCGGCCTCGGGCACGCCGGCGAGCTCCGGGGAGGCCAGGAGGGCGTCGAGCTGCTCATCGGGGGCCGCTGCCGCTGAGGGCACTGAGGGCCCTGATGTCTCAGCGGGAGCGGCGGGCGTCTCGGGCGCGGTGGGCGCGGTTCGCTCAGTCATGCCCTCATCCTCCCCCATGCCCACCAGCGCGCGGGGATGGCGCTGCCCCGGGAGCAGCGACGCTGTCGGCGGCGACCTCCATCGACCCCAGTCGATAGCGCCAATCTTGTTGAAGATTCCATCGACTATAGTCGACGCTCGGTCAGGAATCACGGGGTCCGTCGAGTATGGTCGATGCTGCTCATCGGGGCTTCCGCGGTGGGCCAGGGCGCTCGGGGCGCGCTCGCGGCGCCGTGAACCACCGGGGGCGCGATGCCGCCCCATCGGACGCCTCTCCACAGCGGCCCAGCGCGAGCCCGCCTCCCAGGCGCACTCTCGTGCCATGGCCTCGCTCCCACCTCCCCCGCCCCTCGACGACCCCGCCTCGGCGGCCCGCGAGGCCCTCGGCAGCGCCTGGCACATGGCGGTCATCTCGGGCCCTGACGCGGGACTGGTCCTCCCCCTCCCGGTCTCGGGAACGGTCGGGCGCTGCGGGGCGCTCAGTGATCCGGAGGTCTCCCGCGAGCACCTGCGGGTGCGGTGCAAGACCGACCGCGTGATGATCGGGGACGCGGGCTCGGCCAATGGCACACGGGCACGACGCCGACTGCGCGGCTGGCGCCGGCTCCGCCGCCCGCGGGCGTTCCACTCCGGGCAGCGCCTGAGAGTGGGCGGCAGCGTCCTGGAGCTGCGGCGCCGGCCGGCCTCGCTCCTCGTCCCGGCTCCCGAGAGCGGGCGAGCCTCCGGGAAGAGGCGGATCGGCACCATCATCGCCGGCCTTCTCTGCCTGCTCGTCATGGGGGCGGTCGTCGTCGGAGCGCTGCGCATGGGAGGGCGCGGCGGCATGGGGATGCTCATGCTGGGACCGATGCTCCTCATGGGCATCATGCGGATCGGCTCGTTGCTCTCCGGCGGGGGCTCCCGGGGGCGCGGGGCAGAACGCCCCGCCGCGGGATGGCGGGGCCGATCGCATCGGCGCCCAGACCCCTCCGAGATGCTCCTCGCCGTTGCGGCGCGGGCCCTGTCCGGCGCGGGCGGGGGCGCGCGCCCCGGCGCCCCGGGAGCGGGATCCGATCCCTCGGGCGGGGAGCCGACGGCGTGGCTGGGGCGGCGCCAGCGCCCGGCCGCGCTGGCGCTTCGCCCCGGGGACCGCCTCGCGCTGACGGGCTCGGGAGCCCTGCGGGCCCAGCGGTGGTGGGCCGCGCAGGTGCTGGCCAGGATCGGGGCCCCTCCGGGATTCACCGCGGCCCCACTGGCTGGCGGGACAGCCGCCGAGGCCCCGGTGATCACCACGCCCACTGGGCCCGCCGCGCCTGGCGCCCCCGGTGGCTCCGGTGCGTCGGGGAGCTCGCGGGACCCTGCTCCCCAGTCCCCGACCGAGTGGGGAGCCCTGGGCGGCTCTGGTTCGCCACCGCTCGGGGCGAGCCGTGGCGCCCTGGATATCCAGGCGGTCGGCGAGGCGGCGTCCCCAGGGATCGTGGCGACCTGGTGCGGTGCCCGCGCCGAGCTGCTCATCGCGCCCCGTGGCAGGGGGCTGCCCGCCCGGGCGCTGAGCGCGAGGCGCGCGCCCCGGGGCGCGCCGGCCGTGACCGATCGCTGGTGGGAGGCCGTGCTCCTCGCCTCAGGCCGCCACCTCCCCCATCGCTCCCGCCCCGTCGGGCCTGGCAGGCGCAGCACCGGGACCAACGCGGACGATCCCCTGGAGCCCCCGGACGCCGTCGCCCTGACCGAGGCCACCGGTGCTCTCAGCGCGCGCTCCATCCGCGAGCGCTGGCGGCAGGCCGGCGCCGGCGGGATGCGGCTGCCCGCGATCCTCGGGGTCGGGCCGCGCGGCGGCGTCGAGGTGGACCTCGTGGCCGACGGCCCTCACGCCCTGCTGGCGGGGACCACCGGCTCGGGCAAGTCCGAGCTGCTCACGGCGTGGCTCCTGCAACTGGTCCTCGCGGCGCCGCCCGAGCGCCTGTGCCTGGTGCTGGTCGATTACAAGGGCGGTGCGGCCTTCGGACCGTTGGAGGATCTGCCGCACACGGCCGGAGTGCTCACGGATCTCGACCCCGCGGCCACCGCCCGGGCGCTGTCCTCGCTGGAGGCCGAGCTCCGGCGCCGCGAGCGCCTCCTGGCCGTGCACGGGGCGCGGGACCTGGGGGACCTGGAGCGCCGATGCCGGTCGGGGCCCGCATCCGGCACGCTCGCGCGCGAGGAGGCTCCTCCTCGGCTGCTCATCGCCGTCGACGAGTTCGCCACCCTCGCAGGCCAGCACTCCGATGTCCTCGACGCCCTCGTGCGGGTGGCCGCCCAGGGCCGCAGTCTTGGCGTCCACCTCATCCTGGCCACGCAGCGCCCCGCGGGCGCCGTCTCACCGGCGGTGCGCGCCAATACGACGATCCGCGCCTGCTTGCGGGTCCTCGACCCGGCGGACTCCCGCGATGTTCTGGGTCACGACGGCGCGGCACTCCTGGCCCGCCATCCGGGCAGGGTCATCGTCGAGGGCTGCGGGGCATCCCGGCGCGGCGAGGTCCTCCAATCCCCCTGGTGCGGCCCGCGCGAGGAGCTCGAGGCCCTTGTGGAGCAGGTGCGCCAGGCCCATCAGGACGCCCCGGCCCCCAGGGCCAGCGCTGGGGCGCGAGGAGGCCCGGCCCCCCAGGGACCCGCCGGCCTGTGGCGGCCGTGGGCGCCACCACTGCCCGAGCGCGCCGACAGGGACCAGGCGGTCGCCCTGGTCGCGACGGCAGGGTGGCACGAGGGCGCGCGGGACGAGAGCGGTGGCGTGGCCCTGGCGATGACGGACCTGCCGGAGGAGCAGAGCCTGGGCCTGTGGCGCTGGGACACCAGGGAGTCGCTGCTCGTGCTCGGCCAGGCCGGGGCGGGCCGGACGACGGCGCTGGACTCCGCGGCGCTCGGGGCGCTGGCGGCGGGCCGCGTCGTCCACCGCTGCGGCGCTCCGAGCGCGCTGGCGGCGCTCGCCCCGGGAGCAGCGGGCATGGGCACGGTGGTGGGCCCGGATGACCCCCGGCGCCTGGCGCGCCTGTGGCGCCTGGCCGCGGAGGGCCGGCTGGCGGGCGAGATCCTCGTCCTCGACGACGTCGACTCCCTCATTCCCGCCGTCGAGGAGGCGCTGGGGCCGGGCGAGGGGCAGCAGCTCGTGGAGGCACTGACGAGGATCGCGCCGGCCACCGGGACCTCGTTGCTCATCAGCGCTCCCTTCGGCCTGGCCAACACCCGGTGGGCCGGCTCCCTGCGCCACCGCGTCGTCCTGGGCGCCTCGACGCCGACGCTCGCCTCTCTGGCCGGGATGCCCCGGGGCACGGTCACCGGCGCGCGGCCCGGCCGGGGAGCGCTGGTGGATGGCGCGGAGTCGACGCCGATCCAGATCCTCCTGCCCGCCCCCGGCGAGCGGGCCGCTCCCGGCCTCGATGCCGCCCGCCCCCTGCGCCTGGCGCCGATCCCCCGCGAGACGAGCCCCGCGCTGCTGCCCGTCGGGACCTGGGCGATCGGCGGCGACGATGCCTCCCCCCTCCCAGTCCCACGCGGCGCGGTCCTCGTGGCCGGTCCCCCGGGCTCGGGGCGCACCACAGCGCTTCGGGCCCTGGGCGGCGCGATCGACGCTGAGCGGCCAGGTGGACCGAGCCCACTGGTCATCGACGACGCGGACCTCCTGCCCCAGGCCTCCCACGCCCGGGCGGAGGCGGAGATCGCCGCCGCGCTCGCCGAGGAGCGCCCTGTGCTCGCCTCGGCGACCACCGAGCGCGTCGCGGGCTCCTTTCGGGGTCCGCTCATGACGCTCAGGGAGAGGGGCTCGCTGGTCATCCTGTGCCCCGGGACAGGACCGGCGGCGCAGGTGGCCGGGGCGCCGCTGCGCGGGGTCACCGACCCCAGAGCGCCACTGGCCCCGGGGCGCGGAGTGCTCGTAGAGCACGGTCGTTTCACACCCTTGCAGGTGGTCCTCAGCGAGGTTTCCCAGGGAGCGTTAGGCCATGTATGAGTGGGAAAAGCGCCAGGGAATCACAACTGTGAGCAGTGCAACATCCTTTCATCGACGGTCTCACACCCGTGAGGTCTTGCCGTCGGGGGAACGGCATGTGAAAGTTTCCCCAGGACGCGCGACGACCACCCTGGCCCCCTACCAGGTGGACATAACGCACTCGGCCCTCTCCCCCCTTTGATTCACTTGCCCGAAGGAAGCACTCATGGACTGGCGTAACCAGGCTGCTTGTCTCACTGTCGACCCCGAGCTCTTCTTCCCGGTCGGCAACACCGGTCCGGCCATCGCCCAGATCGCCCGGGCCAAGGAGGTGTGCGCCCGCTGCGAGGTGGTCGAGACCTGCCTCAAGTGGGCTCTGGAGAACGGCCAGGACGCCGGCGTCTGGGGAGGCATGAGCGAGGACGAGCGCCGCTCCCTCAAGCGCCGCGCCGCCCGCGCCCGCCGCTCCTCCTGATCGAGACCGGGCGAACAGCACCGCGAAACCGGTCGAAATCAGGATCGAGACCGGTTCGCCTTCCGCTCCACGAGCATCGACGGCGGCCCCTGACCTCGGATGAGGCGGGGGCCGCCGTTCTTGTGCCGCAGCGCTTCTCCCCCGGCCCCGCCGCCCCATCGGAGCAGCCACCGGCTCACGGCGGCTCAGCCGAGCACGGGCTCGCCACGGCGAGTGAGCCTGGCGACGATCGACACGTCGGTGCCACAGGTGCGCCCCTCGCTATCCACGACAGGCTCCCAGTCGATGCTGCCGCGCAGCTCCCCACGGACGAGGGTCTGGACGATCCGGGTGCCCAGGCCGGTCATGACGGTCCCGGGCTCGATCCCCGCGCCGTCGTCGACGACATGGACCTCGAGGCGCTCGCCGTCGCGCTGGGCGCGCACGATGACGGTGCCGTCGCGCTCCTCGAGCCCGTGCTCGACGGCGTTGGCCACCAGCTCGGCCAGCACCGTGGCCAGGGCCTGGGCGGAGTCGGCGTCCACGACGCCGAATGACCCCTCCAGCACGGTCCTCACCTGCCCCGCTGGCGTGGCGACGACCGCGGCGGTGCGCAGGATGGAGTCGAAGACCTCGTCGAACTCGACGGTCTCATCGACGTTGTGGCTGAGCGCCTCGTGGACGGTGGCGATCGCCGCGACCCTCCGCTCCGCCTCGGCCAGCGCCTGGCGGGTCTCGTCATTGGTGGCGCGGCGCGCCTGCATACGCAGCAGGGCGGAGACCGTCTGCAGGTTGTTCTTGACCCGGTGATGGATCTCGCGGATCGTGGCGTCCTTGTTCATGAGGACCTGCTCGCGGCGCCGCAGCTCGGAGACGTCGCGGACCAGGAGGATCGCCCCAGCCCTCTCCCCGCCCACGATGAGGGGGATGGCTCTCAGCACGACGAACACGCCGGCGATCTCGATCTCCGTGATCCAGGCCTGCCGACCCATGAGGACCACGGCCATGGTCTCGTCCACTTGCGTGCGCTCGGGGATGATGTCCGTGATCGCCGACGCCAGGTGGGCGCCGATCACCTCCCCCGCCATCCCCAGCCGGTGGAGGCAGGACCGGGAGTTGGGGCTGGCGTAGACGATGGTGCCCTCGGCGTCGAGCTGGACGACGCCGTCGGCGACCCGCGGGGTGCCGTGCCGCAGCGCGGTCACCCCGCCGAGGATCGGGAAGGCACCCTCGGAGATCATCTGGCACAGGGAGTCGGCGAGGGCCTTGAGGGGCTGATCCCCGAAGCGCTCCCCGCGCATGACGCCCACGCGCGTCTCCCGGGTGACGACGGCGACCGCCCGGCCCTCGTGGAGCACCGGGACGTATTCCTCGCGCACGGCGGTGGTCCCGGTCCACAGAGGATCGGACATGACCAGGATGGTGCCGGTGGTGAGGGTCTCCAGGGCCGCGACCTCACGGGAGGCCGGCATACGTCGCCCCACGACCTCCTCCAGGTGGACCGTCTGCCCCGTCGAGGGGCGGCAGTGGGCGATCGCCACGAAGCGGCCGCTCGTGCCGCGGACCCACAGGACGAGATCGGAGACGGACAGGTCGGCGATGACCTGCCAGTCCGCGATGAGGTGGCGGATCCAGTCGAGGTCGCGCGGCGGCAGGTCGATGGAGGCGCGCGACTGGGGCGGGAGGATCGGCGGCACGGTGGAAGCCTAGTCGAGGTCAGCGCCCATGGCGCGACGGCCCCCGCCATGGCAGGCTCTGCACCATGAGGAAGACACTGACGATCACCTACCCCGCAGATCCCGCCAAGGTCGCCGCCATGCTAGCCGACCCCGAGTACCAGCGCGGGCGGGTCGCCCGCCTCGGCTCCGACACCGTCACCAGCGAGGTGACCCCTGCTGGCGATGGCTTCTCCGCCACCGCCAGCGGCACCGTCCCCGCCGACAAGCTCCCCTCGGCCGCGCGCAAGCTCGTCCGCTCGGGCGTGTCCTTCACCGTCACCGAGGCCTGGGGCGGCCCCGCCGAGGACGGCTCGCGCACCGGCACGCTGAGCATCGACGCCGGTGGCGCGCCCGTGCGCTCCTCGGGCGCCCTGGCGATGCGCCCCAGCGGCGAGCAGACCATCGTCGAGGTGGACCTGGAGCTGAAGGTCACCGTGCCGCTGGTCGGCCGCGCCGTCGAGGACAAGGCCATGTCGATGGCAGGGCGCGTCATCACTGATGAGGAGTCCCGCGCGGCCGCCTGGCTGGACTCGCACTGATCTCCCGCCCCCGGCATCCCTGACATATTCCCACTGGCCCGCCGTGTCCGCCCTGCGCGCACGGCGGGCCGTTCGCACGCGCCCCGGTGGTCGCCGCGCGCCCCGGCATGCCACCATCGGGCCCATGAGCCAGACCCCAAGCATCACCCCCACCGCCGTCAACTCCGTGTGGGCCGAGCGCACAGGCACGCGCCAGTACCTGGGCCGCAACCACTCCGGCGCCGAGGTGCGCATCGGCACCGGCCCCGGGGAGTTCTCGCCCGGTGAGCTGCTCAAGCTCGCCCTGGCCACCTGCAACTCCCTGTCCGCGGACCACCGCCTGGCTAAGGCCCTGGGCGAGGACTTCGACGCCAACGTCGTGTGCGCGACGACCAAGAACGAGGACGAGGAGCGCTACGAGGCCTTCGAGGTCCAGCTCGTCGCCGATTACTCCTCCCTGAGCCCCGAGCAGCTCGCCGTGCTGCGCCAGCGCGTCGACGGCGCGATCGACCGGGTCTGCACCGTCGGCCACACCCTGGAGAAGAGCCCCGAGGTCCGGCTGCTCATCGTCCAGGACCCCGACGCCGAGCCCGCGGCCTGACGCCGCCCGGCGGCCCCCGCCCGCTGGCCCCCGCGCTGCCCGGCGGCGGGGTCGCGCCAAGCCGCGCCCCCTAGACTCTGCCCGAACCACCCCGACGACCAGGAGCATCCGTGAGCCGATCCACCGCCATGATCGAGGCAGCCGTCGACAAGGCGATCGCGATCCCCGCCTCGCGCATCACCGAGCGCGTGGCGCGCATGCGCCGCGACCGCCCTGGAGCCGACACCGCCGAGCTCGTCATGCTCGCAGCCGACCGCTTCCGCAACGAGGCGGGCCTGTCCTCAGGCGCCGTCGGGGCCTCGGCGGCCCTCCCCTCGATCGGCACCGCCAGCGCTGCGGCGCTCACCGTGGGGCAGACCGCGGTCTTCATCGGCTCCGCCGTCACCTACGTGCTGACCGTCGCCGAGCTCCAGGGGCTGCGCGTCGTCGAGCCGGAGAAGAGACGCGCCCTCGTGCTCTCCGCGCTCCTGGGCCGCGAGGGCTCTGAGGCCGTCCAGGGCCAGCTCGGCCTGGCCAGCCTCTTCTGGGCCGCCCAGGCACTGGCCCAGATGCCCATCCCCACCGCGAAGAGCATCAACGCCCAGCTCGCCAAGCGCCTTGCCAAGCGGGCCGCGGCCAAGGGCGGCGCTATCGCCCTGGGACGGCTGCTGCCGCTGGGCATCGGGGCTGCCATCGGCTACTCGGGCGGGCGCGCCCTGGCCAACCAGGTCATCGAGGGCGCCCAGGCGGCGCTCGGCCCGGCCTCGCCCTTCGCCCCCGCCATGGAGGTCATCGAGGCATGAGCGCCACCCCAGCACTGGAGTCCATGGGACTGGCCGCGCCCGACGGCGTCGACGTCGCCTATGAGGAGCTCCTGGCCGACATCCTGCTCCACGGCACCCCCAAGGGCGACCGCACCGGCACCGGCACCCGCTCCCTGTTCGCGCGCCAGCTCCGCTACGACCTGTCCCGGGGCTTCCCCCGCATCACCACCAAGTTCGTGGCGATGAAGGCGGTCAAGGGCGAGCTGTTGTGGTTCCTCAAGGGCTCGACGAACATCGGCTGGCTCACCGAGCACGGCATCACCATCTGGGACGAGTGGGCCGACGCCGACGGCGGGCTCGGCCCGGTCTACGGCGCCCAGTGGCGCTCGTGGCCTGCTCGCGACGGCGGGGCCATCGACCAGATCAGTGCACTCATCCACACGCTGCGCACCGATCCGGACTCACGGCGGATGCTCGTGTCGGCCTGGAATGTCAGCGAGCTCGACCGCATGGCCCTGGCGCCCTGCCATGCCTTCTTCCAGTGCTATGTGGCGGGCGGCCGCCTGAGCCTGCAGGTCTACCAGCGCAGCGCGGACATGTTCCTCGGCGTGCCCTTCAACATCGCCTCCTACGCCCTGCTCACCCACATGCTCGCCCAGCAGGCCGGGCTCGAGCCGGGAGAGCTCGTGTGGACCGGCGGGGACTGCCACATCTACTCCAACCATGTCGAGCAGGTGCGCGAGCAGCTGTCCCGGGTGCCGCGGGCCTACCCGTTCCCGACGCTGCGCCTGGAGCGGGCCGAGTCGATCGACGCCTACACGATGGAGGGCATCGACGCCTCGCAGGGCTACCAGCACCACCCCTCGATCAAGGCGCCCGTCGCGGTCTGATCACCGACGGCGTCCCCAACGGCGCGAGGTCATCGACGGCGTCCCCAACGGCGCGAGGTCATCGACGGCGTCCCCAACGGCGCGAGGTCATCGACGGCGCCAGGCGTCGACCCGCCAGGCGGCGTCCCCGGAGACGGGGCGCCACGCGCCCTCGGGATCGGACAGCGCGGCATCGCGCGCCCAGGCGGAGGCGTCGATGCGGGGCGCCCGTGCGGCGCCGCCCGGAGCCGTCACGGCGAGGTCGAGCGTGCTCACGAGCAGCAGGTCCGCCGCCCCGGCCTCCATGGCCTGGGCGTAGACGCTGGCGCCGCCGATGATCCACACCCGGGGCAGCGCTCCTGCCCTCTCACGCGTATCGGGGCCGAGCTCGGCGTCGAGGCCAGCCCCGGCCAGGGCGATGGCGGAGGCGAGGTCAGGGGCGGCCAGCGCCCCCTCGGCGGACCAGCCGGGCTGGCCGGTGAGGACGACGTTGCGGCGCTTGGCCAGCGGGCGGCCCAGGGAGTCCCAGGTGGCGCGGCCCATGACGAGGCCGCAGCCGAGGGTGGCGGCGCGGAAGTGCTTGAAGTCGTCGGGCACGCGCCACAGCATCCCGCCGTCGGCACCGATGACGCCCGCCGCGTCCTGCGCCCAGATCATTCCCACATGCGTTGCGCTCACGGCCGCCATCCTGCCAGGTCCAGGCGGGCCCTCGCGAGCATGAGGCCCCGCGACCCGCGCCGCGCCGCGCCGGGCATCGTGGCAGGCCTCGTGGCGGGCATCGCGCCTCCCGCCATCCTCTAGAGTGCGCCTGTGCCTGACCCCTCCCCCGCCACTCCCGCCTCCCAGAACACCGGCACCGCCCGCGCCACCCTGCGCGCGCTGCTCGCCATCGTCCTGTTCACCTACGTGGCGCAGAACATGCTCAACGTGTCCATCGCGCCCCTGGCCCGGGCGCTCGGGCTGCGCGAGTGGATCGTCGGCCTGGCGGTCTCCCTGGCAGCGCTGACGGTGGCCTCGCTCTCCCAGTTCTGGGGGCGCCGGTCGATCGCCTGGGGGCGGCGCCGCGTGCTGCTGAGCGCCCTCACCCTGGCGATGATCGCCGGATGCCTCTTCGCAGGCGCGGTGCGACTGCGGACGGCAGGCCTCCTGGGGGCGGCCGCGACCGCCGTCGCCGTGGTGGTGGCCCGCGGCCCGTTCTTCGGCGGCGCGGTGGCGGCGATCCCGCCCACCGGCCAGGCGCTCATCGCGGAGATGACGCCGGACGAGCGGGCGAGGGTCAAGGGGATGGCCGCCTTCGCGGGCTCGGTCCAGCTCTCGATCGTCATCGGATCGGTGGTCTCCTCCGCGCTCGGCGCGTGGTCCATCCTGGCGCCGGTGTACGCCACCCCGGTGTTCGTGGCGATCGCCCTGGCGATCGGGCTGGCGAGGATCCCCCACGACGGCGCCCGGCCGCGCCCGGCGCGCGAAGCCTCCCAGGAGGCTTCCGCCGGCCCGGACGAGCCAGTCGGTCCAGGAGAGTCGGCGACGGCGCGCGCCCCGGAGCCTGCCCGGGCCCTCCCACCGCGCGTGTCCTGGCGCGATAGGCGCCTGCTGCCGTGGATCGCGTCCGGCCTGGGCATGTTCTTCAGCGCGGGCGTGGTCCAGATCATCGTCGGCTTCATCGTCCAGGACCGCCTCGGCCTTCCCCCGCAGCGGGCGGTGAGCCTGACGGCGGTCATGCTGCTCGCCAACGCCGCGGGAGCCATGCTCATGCAGCTCGTGGCGGTGCCCCGCCTGGGGTGGTCGCCCCAGCGGCTCCTCCGCGCCGGGCTCACCACGGCCGTCATCGCCCTGTCATCGCTGGCGCTCGCCCCCTCCCTCCCCATCATGGCGGCCTCGACGTTCTTCCTGGGTATCGCCATGGGGCTCGTCGGCCCGGGCTTCACGGCGGGCGGCTCGCTCGCGGTCAGCGCCGCCGAGCAGGGCGGCGTCGCCGGGATCCTCAACGCCACGGGGGCGGTGACGTGGATCTTCGCCCCGGTCACGGCCACGGCCCTCTACGGCTGGCAACCGCTCGCGCCCTTCGTCCTCGCGCTCGCGGTGCTGTCGGCGAGCACAGCTGTCGCCTGGGCGCACCCGCGCATGAGGGCGGCGCGCCCCTAGAGGCCGCGCGCCCACCGACTCCCGCGAGCCAGCCTCATCCCACGCGCGCCACGGAGTCGCGCTCGACGAGCCGGGGCACGAGCACCTGGTCCGTGGCCAGGTAGTCCCGCCGGGCCCGGCCGATCGCCCGCTCCAGGGCCAGGCGCGCCATGAGCCTCGGGTTCTGATCGACGGTGGTCAGCGGCACGGGGCAGGTCCGGGCCCGGCGGGAGTCGTCGAATCCGACGACGGAGACCTCGCCCGGCACGTCGATCCCTCGCGCCTGGAGCTCCTGGACCAGGCCCGCCGCGCAGCGGTCGTTGAAGGCGGTGACCGCCGTCGGGCGCTCGGGCAGCTCCAGGAGCGCGGCGGCGGCCCTCGCCCCGTCCTCCTCGTCGAGTCCGCCCCGCAGGATCTCGCTGCGCTCTTCCAGGCCGAGCCCGGCCATCGCCTCGAGGTAGCCCTCCCTGCGCTCAGCGGACGATGGCGCAGTGCCACCGTCGACGTGGACGATGCGGCGGTGGCCGGCGCCCGCGAGGTGCTCGACCGCCAGGCGGAGGCCTCCCGCGTCGTCGATGCGCACCGTGTCCACGCCGGTAGCGCTCATCGGTCGGGCGACGACGACCACCGGCACCTCCTGCGCCAGGGCCGAGAGCCTGCGGACCCCCATGGCCGGTGCGAGCATGATGATCGCCTCGCAGCGGTCCCTCAGGAGCGTCTCCACGGCCTGGTGGTCGTCAACGGGGCCGACGACGCCGGAGAACGCCATCTCGTAGGAGGTCCCACCGATCTCCTCGTACAGGCCGGCCACCACCTCCGCGTGGAAGGGCTGGAGGACGCCGAAGGCCACACCGATGAGGCCGGAGGAGCTGCGCCGAAGGGCGCGGGCGCGCTGGTCCGGCCGGTAGCCGATCTCCTCGGCGACGGCCCGCACCCGCTTGCGCGTCTGCTCGGAGGCCCCGGGGGCACCGCGCATGACGATCGAGGCCAGGGAGACCGAGCAGTGGGCCCGCTCGGCCAGGTCCACGAGGGTGACACGCCCGGTCCTGCGCGAAGCCATCCATCCTCCTCCAGACGTCTGACATCTAGAATACTAGAACGTTCTGACATCGATTCTAGAACTTATCGCCCCATATTGAGGCAGAATGACGCACTCTGTTGCAGAGTTCGCCACCAGATCTACTCTCTAGAACTAGAACGTCCTAGCCTGGCATCGCCTGCCGGGCGCTCCGTGCCGGCAGGGCCCTCAGATGGCTCAGAAGCCCCGAAGACTCAGAAGACTCTGGGGGCCGTTCATGACTGACAAGGACGTCACCATGCCCCGAACCGCGCCCGCCAGCAGCGCTCCCGCCCCCACGACCCCTCCTCCTGACAACGCCTTCACCCTGGCCGCCTGCGCCGAGATGATCCACACCGATCTTCCCTTCGCCGAGCGCGCCCGCCGCATCGCCGAGCGCGGCCTCAAGGTCGAGATGTGGGACTGGACCGCGAAGGACCTCCCCTCGCTCGGCGCGATGCGGGCCGACGGCGTCGAGATCGTCTCGATGACCGGCTACACCCAGGGCGACCTGACCACTGACGACGGCGTCGCCCAGTTCCTCGCCACCGCCGAGGAGTCCCTGCGCGCGGCCGAGACGATCGACTGCCCCCGCCTCAACGTCCATGGCACGGGCCTGGGCGAGGGCGGGATCCCCGTGGTCGCCAACGCCCACCCGACGCCCAGCGACTGGCTCCGGGCCGCCGACACCTTGAGGCGCCTGGCCGAGCTCGGGCAGGCCGCCGGGCGGGTCTTCACCCTGGAGAACCTCAACCTCGCCGTCGACCACCCCGGCTGCCCCTTCGCGAGGGCCGAGGAGACCCGCGCGCTCGTGGCCGCCGTCGACTCCCCGCACCTGCGCATGAACCTCGACCTCTACCACGCCCAGATCGGCGAGGGGAACCTCATCGAGCTGTGCCGGGACTCCCAGGACTGGATCGGCGAGATCCAGGTGGCGGATGTCCCCGGCCGCTGCCAGCCCGGCTCCGGGGAGATCGAATACCGGGCGATCGCGAGGGCCCTCGCCGCGATGGGCTACCGGAGGACGGTCGCCATGGAGGCCTTCGCCTCAGACGATTCCGACGCCGCGCTCGACGACTTCATCGAGGCCTTCTCCGTGGCGGCGGGAGGCGAGGCCCGATGAGCGCCGCAACCGCCCCCGCTGCCGTCCCCTCCCCCGCCGACGAGCGGCGCATCAGTCACCGCCTGTTCACGATCCGCTCCATCGCCACGCTGGGCGGCCTGCTCTTCGGCTACGACACCGGCGTCATCTCCGGCGCCCTGCCGTTCCTCAAGAACCCCGCCTCCGAGGGCGGCCTGGGCCTGGACTCCTTCGGGGAGTCCGTCATCACCACTTCCCTGACCGTGGGCGCCGCCGTCGGCGCGCTCGTCGGAGGCCGCCTGTCCGACCGGTTCGGGCGCAAGCGGAACATCATGACCGTTGCGGTCATCTTCCTCATCGGGGCGCTCGGGTGCTCCCTGTCCCCCAACTTCGCCGCCCTGACGGTCTTCCGCCTCATCCTGGGCCTTGCCGTGGGAGGCGCCTCGGCCACCGTGCCGGTCTACCTCTCGGAGATCTCCCCGGTGGAGATCCGCGGCACCATGGTCTCGCGCAACGAGCTCATGATCGTCACCGGGCAGCTGACCGCCTACACCTGCAACGCGATCATCGCGACCGCCTGGCCCGGCGCCCACGCGTGGCGCTGGATGCTGGTCATCGCCACGCTTCCCGCGATCGGCCTGTGGGTCGGCATCCACCTGCTCCCGGAGTCCCCCAGGTGGCTCGCTTCCAAGGGCAGGGTGGCCCAGATGTGGAGCGTCCTCAACGAGGTCCGCATGCCCCCGGAGGTCGACGACGAGGGCGATGACATCGTCCGCCGCGTCGAGGAGGAGGCACGCATGGGCAAGGGCTCCTGGGCGGACCTGCAGGTGCCGTGGATCCGCAAGATCACGGCCATCGGCATCGGCCTGGCGCTGCTGTCCCAGCTCACCGGCGTCAACGGCATCATGTACTACGCGCCCACGATCCTCATCTCCACGGGACTGGGCACGCAGGCCTCCATCGTGGCCACCATCGCCAACGGCGTCGTCTCCGTCCTCTCGGTGTACATCGGCATCGCCTACTTCCTCAAGCGACTGCCCCGGCGCCGCATGATCCTCATCGGGCAGACCGGCTGCGTGGCCTCCCTGACGGCCCTCGGCCTGGTCTTCCTCCTGCCAGAATCCTCGCTGCGCAGCTACCTCGTGCTGCTGTTCATGCTGAGCTTCCTGTACTTCATGCAGTGCTTCATCGGGGTGACCTTCTGGCTCATGCTCTCCGAGATCTTCCCGATGCGCGTGCGGGGCCTGGCCAATGGCGTGGCCGTGTTCTGCAACTGGGTCGGCAACATCATCGTCGCCCTGTCCTTCCCCAACCTCATCGAGGCGGTGCAGGGAGGCGTGTTCTTCATCTTCGCCGTCATCAACCTGGGCACGCTCGCCTTCTACGCGCGATTCCTGCCCGAGACGAAGGGCCATTCCCTGGAGTCCCTCGAGCGCCACTTCGAGCAGCGCTACTCCTGAAGGCGCGCCGCCCGGGGCCGGGCTTCCCGATCCCGAGCCGCAGCCGCCCACTCCCCGCCGCCCGGGGCCTCAGACGAGGCCCTGGGCGGCCAGCCAGTCGGCGGCGATGACCTCAGCGGCCAGTTGCTCCCCGGTGGAGCGGGCGTTGAGGGCGCGCAGCTCGCCCGGGGCGAGGCGCGCGCAGACCGCCTCGATGGCCTCCACGGCCGGGGCGGCGAGGCTCTCGGCGACGAGCGGCGTGACGCGCTGGGGCGCGATGAGCCCGGCGGGGTCCTCCAGCACCACGAGGCCGTTGGCCTCGATGGCGGGATCGGAGGAGTAGATGTCGGCGACGTCGACGCTCCCGTCGGTCAGCGCCTTGACGGTGAGCGGCCCGCCGGAGTCCTCCACGGGGGTGACCTCGACGTCGACGCCGTAGACGGACTTGACGCCCGCGGGCCCGTAGGGGCGGGCGATGAACTCGCTGTTGGCGGCCATGCTCACGCCGCGCCCGAGACTGGCGAGGTCGCCGATGGAGACCAGGCCGTGTGCCTCGGCGCTGGAGCGGGTGACGGCGAAGGAGTCCTGGTCGGTCGCCTCGGCCGGGGGCAGGACCCGCAGTCCGGCGGGAAGGACGCGGGCCAGCTCCTCCTGGACGGCGTCGGCTGTGGCGGGGCTGGGGCTCGCAGCTCCCCCGCCGCTCCCCGTGCCCTCAGCACCCTCACTGCCCTCAGTGCTCCCGCCGCTCCCGGCGGGGCTTGCGCTCGCCGTCACCGAGGAGCGCTGGTAGTACTGCAGGAGGTTGCCGCCGTACTCGGGGATGACGTCGATGGAGCCGCTGGCGATCTCGGGCAGGTAGGCCTCGCGCTGGCCGATGCGGAACTCCCGCTGGACCGTGAGCCCCTTGGCCTCGATGGCCTGGGCGAAGAGCTCGGCGATGATCTCGTTGGAGTAGTACTGCTGGCTGCCGACGACGACGGCGCCGCGCCGGCGGTGGACGGCGAAGGGGTTCGCGTTGGAGCAGCCCGCCAGGAGGGCGGCGGTGCTGGCGCCCAGGCCCACGAGCATGGCGCGCCGGGTCGGCGGGGCGGGGCGGTTCAGGCGGTTCATGAGGCCTCCTCGCGACGCTGCCGGGATCCCGCGGGGGCGCTGGCACGCTGGAGGAGCGCGAAGAGCGCCTCCGAGACGAGCGCCAGGGCGATGACCAGGAGCGCGGCGGCGAGCATGATCGGGTAGTCCTGGGTCTTCAGGCCGAGGAACATGAGCCGCCCCAGGCCCCCCGCGCCGGTGTAGGCCGCCAGGGTGCCTGTGGCGATGACCTGCAGGGAGGCGGCGCGCAGGCCGCCGAGCATGATGGGGGCGCCCAGCGGCATCTCGACCCGCGTGAGGATCTGGAGGGGGCTCATGCCCGCCCCCCGGGCGCCGTCGACGGCGGTGGGGTCCACGGACTCCACGCCCGAGTAGGCCCCGGCGAGGGCGGAGGGCAGGGCGAGGATGACCAGGGCGAGCATGGGGGCGGCGAGCCCGATGCCCAGCGCCAGGCCGAACATGGTGATGAGTCCCAGGGTGGGCAGGGCGCGCACGGCACCGGTGAGCGTGATGACGAGGGCCCGCCCGTGGCCGGTGTGCCCGATCCACCATCCGATGGGCATCCCGATGAGGGCGGCGATCGCCACGGCGGCCAGCGAGTAGGCGGCGTGCTGGGCCAGGAGCCGGGCGATGCCCATGGAGCCGGACCAGTGGGCGCCGTCGGCGATATAGGCGAGGGCTTCCAGGAGGAGTCTCATGCGGCGGTCCTCCCTCTCCGGGCGCCACCGCCGCGGGTCCAGGGCATGAGGAGGCGTCCGCCGGCCACGATGAGCAGGTCCACCACGAGAGCGGTCAGGGCGGTGAGGCCCACCCCGGCGATGATCTCGGGCCAGATGCCCCGCTCGAAGCCGTCGGTGAAGAGCCAGCCGAGGCTGCGCACGCCGAGGACCGCGCCGACCGTGGTCAGGGAGATCGTGGAGACTGTGGCGACCCTCAGGGCGGCGACGATCGCCGGGCCCGCCAGGGGCAGCTCGACGCCGAGGAATCGGCGCAGGCGCCCCATGCCCATCGCCGTGGCGGCGTCGAGGGCGCGGTGGTCGACGGCGTCGAGGGCCTCGACGGTGGCGGGGACGAGGAGGGCGAGGGCGTAGAGGGCCAGGGCGACGACGACGTTGAGGGTCGATCGGATGCCGGTGGCCAGGATGATCGGCAGGATGACGAACAGCGCGAGGGAGGGGATCGCGTAGAGGAGGGACGCGGCGGTGGTGATGAGGCCGCGCAGGGGGCGGACCCGCTGGGCCAGGCGCGCCAGGGGAATGGTGATGAGCAGGGCGACGGCGATCGCGGGCAGCGCCTGGGCGAGGTGGGAGCCCAGGCAGCTGAGGATGAGGCTGCGACTGGCCAGGATCCAGGTCATGGACGGGGCACCTCGGCGCGCTCGGGCGCGGGGGCCGCTGCTGCGGGGGGCACCGCTGCCGGGGCCAGCGCGGGGCTGGCGCCGGAGTCGCGCACGGCGGTCTCGCGCAGGCGGGAGGCGCGGATGTCGTCGTCGAGGCCGAGGAAGCGCTCGACGAAGGCGTCGGCCGGGTGGTGGAGGATCTGCGGGCCGCTCCCGCGCTGGGCGATGCGGGCGCCCTCGCGCAGGACGATGATCTCGTCGCCCAGGGCCAGGGCCTCGTCGACGTCGTGGGTGACGAACAGGATCGTCTTGCCGAGCTCGCGCTGGAGGCGGGCGGTCTCGGCCTGCAGCTCGCGGCGCACGAGGGGGTCGACGGCGCCGAAGGGCTCGTCCATGAGGAGGATCGCGGGGTCGGCAGCGAGCGCGCGGGCGACCCCGACCCTCTGGGCCTGCCCGCCGGAGAGCTCGTGGGGGTAGCGCTCGGCCAGGGCCGGGTCGAGGCCGAGGATGTCCATGAGCTCGTGGGCGCGGTGGGCGGCCTGCGCCCGGCCAGTGCCGTTGAGGCGGGGCACGAGGGTGATGTTGTCGATGACGCGGCGATGCGGCAGGAGGCCGCCGTTCTGCATGACGTAGCCGATGGAGCGGCGCAGGGCGACGGGGTCGCGCCCCGCGACGTCCTCGCCGTCGATGAGGACGCGCCCGCTGGAGGGCTCGACCATCCGGTTGACCATGCGCATGAGCGTCGTCTTGCCCGAGCCCGACGAGCCGAGCAGGACGGTGGTGGTGCCCGGCGCGATCGTGGCGCTGAAGGCGTCGACGGCGGGGCCTGCGGCGGTGCCCGTTCCCTGGCGCTTGGCGCGCCGGGGGACGGGGTAGCGCTTGGTGACGGAGTCGAACTCGATCTCGCCACTCATCGATGTGCTCTCCTCGTGGTGTGGGCCTGGGTTGCCACCCATTCGGTCTGGGCATCTCGCGACGCCGCGGGTGCTGTCCGCACGGGCCAACACCCGATCGGGCTATCCCATTCCCCGCACCTGGGAAGGGCCTCCATGCCCGCTCCGAATCCTCGCAGAATCCTCGACGCCGGCGACATTCTGCACCCAACCTGCGGCCACAACATGGCGACGGCGAGGCGACGGCCCACCCGAGGTACCGCTGCCGCGCGTCCACCCTCCCGCCCCTTCATCGAGACCGGTCAATATCAGGATCGAAACCGGCGGCGGGTTCAGGTGGTGGTTGCACCGTTGATGATCTCGTTGAGTTTCTCAGATGGGGTCATGGCGTTCAACACCAGGCGGGGGCCTCCCGCCGTCGGCTCAGCGGTACGCGGCCACGATCTCCACGCGGTTCCCCTCCGGATCGAGGAGGGCGGCCTCGTAGTAGCCATCGCCTGTGCGGCGCGGGCCGTCGACCACCTCGACGCCTCCCTCGCGCAGTCTCCGCGCGAGGTCATCCACGGCGTCGGTGTCCTCGACGGCGAAGGAGACATGCGCCCAGCCGAACCGGTCCCCCGCGCCGTCATCGGCGACGTCGGGGCGGGTCATGAGCTCCAGGCGCGCGCCTCCGCCGAAATCGAGGATGTAGGTGCGCAGGCCGGTGCGGGGATTGTGGTAGAGCTCGTTGGGCCTCCCGCCGAACCAGGTGGCGTAGAACTCCCTGGCCCCCTCGAGGTCCCTCACCCACACAGCGGCGTGATCGATCGTGGGCATATCGTCCTCCTCAGCGCGTTCCCACGCGCGGTGGCGCGGGCTCTCCGGTGAATGCGGATGCCGGCCCGCAGATGAGAAGCATCGCTGCCGGGATCTCAACATAGACATGGTAGGCGGCCAGCGTCGAGTAGAGCTGGTTGCCCTGGCGGGAATCCATGACGAACAGGACGAGCAGGATCGCTCCCGTGACCAGGGCGAGCACCGGGACCCTCCACCTCCGCAGTCGTGGGATCGCGCGATCGAAACTCGTGTTGATCTCCGGCGCGGCCCACGGCAGGAAAGCCACCCAGACCACATAGTGCATGGAATGGGTGAACGCGAAGCAGGCGAGGTAGCGGGCCTCCAGGCCTGCGGCGCTGCCCGGCGGGGTCGCGGAGGAGGTGAGCAGGTCCGCCAGCGAGGACCATGTGGAGACGATGCCCGGCTCAGTGCTGATCCAGGCATCCAGGGCCCCGGAGATGAAGACGAGTGGCACCACGAGCGCCCAGAGGCACTGGACCGCCATGAACGCCCTGCGCCGCGCCGTCGAGGAGATCCGGCGCGACCAGTCCCAGAGGAAGATCAACGGGACGGCGTTGTGGGCGTGGGTGAGGGCGCAGAGGTACCAGTCCTCGCGAATCATGCAGGCGACGGCCAGTGGCACCGCGACGGCGATGACGATCAGCGCCGTTCGACGCCGCAGCACGAGCACCGCCATAAGCGCCAGCAGCGCGTAGGCGATCCCGATCTCCGCGGCGCTGCCGACGCCGGGCAGCATCACGCCGAGGATCCGGGAGAGCGCGGCGAAGGACAGGATCGCGACGATGGCCCAGCCCAGGGTGGGTCGGTTGATGGGCGCGAAGCGGCCGACGACGTAGCGCAGCTCGAGGACCACATGCGCCATCCCGCAGAAAGCCAGCCCGATGACGCTCACGGGGGTGGCCCAGCGGATGGAGGCGGCGGCGAGGAGGACGGTGGCGGCGCCGAAGGCCGCGGTGACGAGGCGGGCACGCCCATCTGGAAGGCGCGGCGGGGGTGGATCGAGCGCGGCCCTCGCGGCGTTGCGATCGGGGCGGGGCACGGCTCTACTTCCGCCGGGAGAGGATGATCGCGATGATGGCGACGACGAGGATGATGACGACGACGATCAGCGCGACGAGCAGGAGCGGGGAGCTCCCCGACGTGACCTCGTCGACTGGATCGGGGGCGACATCCAGGGGCAGAAGCTCTCCCCCCGGCCCCCGGAGGCGGGAGCCGGGCAAGCCGATGCCCCGAGCGGGAGCGAAGGGCAGGGAGGACGCGAGTGCGACAATCCAGAGGGCGAAGGGAATCATGGCATCCAGTGTCGCCCTGAGGAGGAGGTGATTGTGAGCGTTTGGTCGAGTTGGTGGCCCGCCGCCTTGGACGGCGAGTGGACGATGGCCTTCCTCCTCACCCTCGCCATCGAGGTCCCGGTCTATATGACCTGCTCGGGGCTTCTGGGATGGTGGGCGACGGGCAGGACGCCCGGGGGCGGGCGCGGCACCGCACCGAAACGCGCCCCGGACCACGCCCCGTCCCGCCCGGCTCACGCGCTTGGCTGGTCGCTCGCGGTCAACCTCACTCATCCGCTGCTGTGGCTGGCCGCCCCTCCGACCCTGGCGCTGCTCGTCGTGGCGGAGGCGCTGGTCGCCGCAGTCGAGGGGCTGGCGTGGTGCTGGGCGTGGTGGCACCGCGGGGTCAGGGATCGACTCGTCGCCGGTGGTCTGGTGACAGCGGGCCTGGCCAATGCCCTGTCATGGCTGACGGGCATTCTCCTCTTCGCCTAGTGCTTCAAGCGCGCCGCAGCGCCGCGCCGCCGCCTCAGACGACCACGGCACCGATGACGAATCCCAGGGCGACGGTGACGATGATCGCCGCCGTGCCCGGCAGGACGAAGGGGTGCGCGAAGACATTGCTGCCGACCCGCGTGGACCCGGTGTCGTCCATCTCCATGGCGGCGACCGTCGTCGGGTAGTTGGGCAGGAGGTAGTAGTTCGCTACCGCCGGGTAGCTCGCCACGAGCGCGACCGCGGGGAGCCCGAGCCCCACCATGAGCGGCATGAAGGCGCTGGTCGTGGCCGCGTGGGAGAACATGAGCGGGGCGGCGAAGTAGAAGAACACTGCGGCCAGCCAGGGCGCCGACTGCAGCGGCCCGGACAGCGCGTCGGAGATCGTGCTGGTGTAGTGCGTGACGAAGGTGTTCCCGAGCCAGGCCAGTCCCATGATGCACACGGCGGCGGTCATGCCGGCGCGGAAGGTGTCCTGGGAGGTGATCGACGCCGTCGGCTTCTTGGCGAGCACGCAGATGAGCGCCGCCGTGGTGAGCATGATGAGCATGATGGCGACGGTGGAGTCCATGGGCGCGTCCTTCACGAGCCCGAGCTCCTCCGAGGTGATCGTGGCGTAGGCGACGGCGGCGATGAGCGCGCCGATGAAGAGCCAGAGGCTGGTGACGGCGGCGGGAGCGGCCACGTAGGAGTCGTCCCCTGCCGTGGAGGGCTTGATGAGGCCGGCGGCCTTGCGCTCCTTGTAGACCGGGTCGTCGGCGAGCTCGCAGCCCTGGCGCGCCGAGACGATCGCGCCGACGGCGCATCCGATGAAGGTCGTGGGGACGACGACGGCGAGGCACTCGAGGTAGCCGACGCCGATGGGCTCGAGCGCGACGACGAGAGCCACCATCGCCGCGGAGATCGGGGAGGCCGCCACTCCCACCTGCGACGCGACGACGGCGATGGACAGGGGGCGCGAGGGCCGGATGGAGTGCTCCTTGCAGACGTCGACGATGACGGGGATGACGGAGTACGCGGTGTGCCCGGTGCCGCACAGGAAGGACATGAGGAAGGTGACGAAGGGCGCCAGGTAGACGATATGGCTGGGGTGGCGCCTCAGCAGCACTTCGGTGAGGTGGACAAGGTGGTCCATGGCGCCCGCGACTTGGAGCGCGGCGACCGTGCAGATGACGGACATGATGATCCCGATGACGGACCATGGGACGTCTTTCGTGGTGGCGTCGACGCCCGTGGCGACGAGCACGAGGACGCCGGCGGCGCCCATGAGGCCGATGCCGACGCCGGCCAGGCGCGCGCCAAGGATGATGAAGACGAGGACGACGAGAATATGGAACCAGATCATGAGGTGCCTCCATTGGCAGAGGTTCCGAGCATCGCGTGCCGATTACCCGTGCACCCGAGGATACTGACATCGCGTCACCCTCGCCGCAGTTATCCCAGATAGAGGACGGTTTCACCATCCTCGACACGCCCCCGGGCCCACAATAGGAAGCGCATTGAAGGCCCGCTCCCTCGACGGCGAGCGGGCCTTCTCGCGATATCCCGCGAGATTTACGCAGCGATCAACGAGTCGGCATCGATGCGGCCAGCGAGGTAATCGGTGGTGCGGCGAATGCCGTCGCGACGGCTGTCGGCGATGGCGTACCAACGGTCGAGGAGAGCGGAGAAAACAGCGAGAAGACCACGGTTGCTGAGCATGTCAATCACTCCTTGAATCGATGGAGATCCTTGGAATCTCCTGTCTTATTCTTGATGACATCAAGACTAGAAGATCATTTGATCATCCGATATGATCACTTCGAAGCAAAACGATCATGCATGGAGGGCGTCATGCCAGCAGTCCCGACTCCACGATCGTCGCGCCGCCATCCGAGCCCCGCTCCTCCTGCCGCGGCGCATTCTGGCCGCCAGCGCCAGATCCTTGCCGCGCTCAGCCCGACGACACCGCTCTCCGTGGCGGCGCTCGCCAGGCTCACCGGGGTCTCAGAGGTGACGATCCGCCGGGATCTGACCGACCTCGCGAGGGACGGCTTCGTGATCCGGCTACATGGAGGAGCCCTGCGCGCGCCGAGGCGAGGGGCATCGCAGCCGATCGCCTTGCGCCGCGCCGAGGACATCGACATCAAGCGGCACCTCGCCCGCGCCACGGCAGCGCTCATCGAGGACGGCGACAGCGTCATCATCGACAACGGCACCACCTGCCAGCTCGTCGCGGAAGCACTCGCCGGCCGGGAGATCCGGGTACTGGCGCTCTCCCTGGGCGCGGCCGCGGCGCTGGCGTCCGTGCCGGGCGCCCAGGTGACCATCCCCGGCGGGGCGGTGGAGACGGACACTCTGTCCATGCTGACCACCTCCGCGGTCGACGCCGTTCGCGCCTTCCGCGCCGACGTCGGCATCCTCGGGGCCTGCGCAGCCTCTCCGGAGAGCGGATTGACCTGCACGGAGACCTATGACGCCACGCTGAAAGCGGCGATCATCGCCTCCTCGGCGAATAGGTTCATGCCGGCCACTCCCCGCAAGCTCACGCGCTCGTCAACCTACCGCTTCGGCGAGGTGGCGGACCTGGATGTCCTGCTGACCACCGATGGGCTTGAGGCCGATGTGCTGGAGGGCCTGCGCGGCTGCGGCGTCGACCTCCGCCTGTGCTGATCGTCCCGCCCAGCGACAACGACGGCGCTAGTCGGTCGCCTGATCCCGACGATCAGCCCTGTTGGTCAACACAGTTGACCAACTTTCGCGCGCGCCTTACCCTCAAGGCATGAGCACGACGACGATCGAGGAGACGACGGTCAAGGTCCAGCAGGCCAAGACGCATCTATCCTCACTCCTGACTCAGGTGGAGGCTGGAACCACGATCACCATCGCCCGCGGCTCGACGCCGGTGGCGCGACTGACTCCCATCGACGCGGGAGAGCGAGAACTCGGTTTTGGCGGCTACCACCTCCCTGACTCATTCTTCGAGGAGCTTCCCGAGGAAGAACTGGCCTCCTGGGAGATGCGGTGATGGACGGGTTCCTCCTGGACACCCACACCCTCATCTGGGCGATCAACGAGCCGAGCAGGCTCGGCGAGCACGCGTTGCCGGTTCTTCGCGACCGCGCGAGTCAGCTCTACGTCTCGTCCGCATCCGCCTGGGAGATCCAAACCAAGTCCAGGATCGGCAAACTCCCCGGAGCCGACGCGTGGCTGAACACGCTTGAGCATCAGATCGACCGGCTCGGCGCGGTCATCATCCCCATCGCATGGCCGCACGCGCGCCTGGCTGGTGCTATGGAATGGGAGCACCGAGACCCCTTCGACCGCATGATCGCCGCCCAGGCCATGCTCGAGTCCTGCACGCTCGTCACCGCCGACACCGCCTTCGCAACGCTCCCTGGCCTCACAACGCTCTGGTGACCAGCATCGAGCCCGCCAACAACGACGGCGCCCGCCTCCTTCTCTCAAGGAGGCGGGCGCCGTCGGCGGTATCGCTGAAGCCCGCAGGCCAGCCGCTCAGCGGGCGCGGCTCACTTGGCGGCGCTGGGGTGCGTCATGTCCATGGGCACCACCCAGGCGTCGAACTCCTCTTCGGTGACGAAGCCGAGCTCGAGGGCCGACTCGCGCAGGGACAGGCCCTTGTGGTGCGCGTTCTTGGCGATCTTGGAGGCCTTGTCGTAGCCGATGTGGCGGTTGAGCGCGGTGACCTGCATGAGGTTCGTGGAGAGGTTCGCCTCGATCTTGGGCAGGTTGGGCTCGATGCCGTAGGCGCAGTTGGTGTCGAAGGAGACGCAGGCGTCGCCGAGCAGGCGGATCGACTCCAGGACGTTCCAGGCCATGACGGGCTTGAAGACGTTGAGCTGGAAGTTGCCCTGGGAGCCCGCGAAGCCGACGGCCGCGTCGTTGCCGAAGACCTGGACGGCCACCATGGTCATGGCCTCGCACTGGGTGGGGTTGACCTTGCCGGGCATGATCGAGGAGCCGGGCTCGTTCTCGGGGATGAGCAGCTCGCCGATGCCGTTGCGCGGGCCGGAGGCGTACCAGCGCACGTCGTTCGCGATCTTCATGAGGGCGTCGGCGAGCACGCGCAGGGCGCCGGAGACCAGGACGAGGGCGTCGTGGGCGCCCAGGGCCGCGAAGAGGTTGGCGGCCTGGGTGAACTCGATGCCGGTCTCCTCGCTGATCTTGGCGGCGCACAGTTTGCCGAACTCGGGGTGGGCGTTGAGGCCGGTGCCGACGGCGGTGCCGCCGATGGCGAGCTCGCGGGCGCGCGAGTCGGCGTAGCGGATGCCGTCCAGCGCGAAGTCGATCTGGGCGACCCACCCGGAGATGACCTGGCCCAGGGTGATGGGGGTGGCGTCCTGGAGGTGGGTGCGGCCCACCATGACGACGTCCTTGTACTCCTCGGACTTCTTGGCCAGGGTGTCGCGCAGCTGGGTCACGCGCGGGTACATGTCCTGCAGCTCGCTGACCACGGCGATGTGCATGGCCGTGGGGAAGGTGTCGTTGGAGGACTGGCCGCGGTTGACGTGGTCGTTGGGGTGGACGGGGGTCTTGGAGCCCATCTGCCCGCCGGCCAGCTCGATGGCGCGGTTGGAGATGACCTCGTTGGAGTTCATGTTGGACTGGGTGCCCGAGCCGGTCTGGAAGACGACGAGCGGGAAGTGGTCGTCGAGCTTGCCGGCGATGACCTCGTCACCGGCCTTGGCGATGAGGTCGGCGATATCGCGCGGCAGCTCGCCGAGCTCGGCGTTGGCCAGGGCGGCGGACTTCTTGAGCACGCCGAGGGCGCGCACCATCGGGCGGCCCCACACGAAGGTGTTGCGGCCGATGTCGAAGTTGTGGAGGGAGCGCTCGGTCTGGGCGCCCCAGTAGCGGTCGGAGGCGACCTCGATGGTCCCCATGGAGTCGGACTCTGTGCGCGTCGTCGCGCCGGGCTTCTCAGTTGTCATGGCCCCAAGGCTAGCGGCCCCGGCGCCCCCGCGCGGGGACGGGCGTCCCACCGGCCGTGGCGCTGGTCACGGCTCAGTCGCCGCCCTCCTCGGTGATCCGCCACGTGACGCCGTAGCGGTCGCGGCACCAGCCGTTGACCTCCGCCTCGGGAACGTGGGAGAGGGCACCGAGGTAGTAGTCGCGCTCGGCCTGGCTGGGGGCGTGGATGTGGAAGGAGCCGCCGGCGGTGAAGGTGAAGTCGTTGACCTCCATGCCGTCCATCGCCACGATCCACTCCTGGCCCACGCAAAAGTCGGAGAAGATGACCCGCTCCGGCCTCTCGGGGTCCGTGACGCGCTGGCCCAGGGAAGAGTCGGGGAAGGCGCCCAGGTAGTGGTCGACGGCGTCGCGGGCCTTCCCCAGGCTCGTCCCGGCGAAGGTGAGG
Source organism: Actinomyces timonensis DSM 23838 (assembly GCF_000295095.1). Taxonomy (GTDB): domain Bacteria; phylum Actinomycetota; class Actinomycetes; order Actinomycetales; family Actinomycetaceae; genus Actinomyces; species Actinomyces timonensis. The sequence continues at coordinate 226,589 of NZ_JH806632.1, forward strand.
GCGGGCAGGGTGAAGGGGCGGGGGTCGCCCTCCGGCTTGGTGAGCATGAGCTGGAAGTGCAGGCCGAAGCGGTCCTCGACCCAGCCGTACAGGCCCGACCACGGGTAGGCGTCCAGGTCCATGAGGGCTTGGCCGCCGTCGATGAGCCGGGCCCACAGCCGGCGCAGACTGCCCTCGGCGTCGTCGATCACCGAGGGGTCGAAGTTGAGCATGAGGCTCATGGCGGGCCCGGGGGCGTTCTCGTCGGCGGCGTTGATGAGCCCGATCGTGGTGCCCGCGATGTCGAGGAAGGCCACGCGGGTCGCGCCGGCGAACTCGGGGCGGTACCACGGCAGCGGGTCGGGGTAGGTCAGGCGACCGGTGCTGCGGGCCTCGATCCCGGCCTCGGCGAAGGCCTCCAGGTAGAAGTCGATGGCGGCGTCGGCCGTGTGGTCCATCCAGAAGGTGGGCATGAGCCGGGGCGCGGGCAGCGGGACGGCGGGTGTGGAAGCTGACTGCATCCGCGCAGCCTAACCGGGCTGGCCTGGGAGAGCGCTGGACCGCGCCCGCGCGCCGGGCGGAGGGAGCGGGCCTCGTCCGCGCTCAGCCAGCGGAGGCCAGCACCTGGCCCAGGTCCACCAGCCCCGTTCGCAGGGCGAGGAGCACGAGCTGGACACGGTCGCGGCTGCCGGTCTTGGCCAGCAGGTGGGAGATATGCGTCTTGACGGTCGCCATGGACAGCCAGAGGCGGTCGCAGATCTCCTGGTTGGTCAGGCCCAGGGCAATGAGCCCGAGGATCTCCTTCTCCCGCTCGGTCACCCCCGCCGGCAGGGACGACGGCGCCGCCGCGGCACCGCCCGCAGCGCCCGCTGTCCCCGTAGCGCCCACCGGGCCCGCGCCCCGGCCGTCGCGCATCGCCGCGAGGAGGCGGCGCGTGGGGCCGGGCGAGATGACGGAGTCGCCCGCGCGCACCGTGCGGATCGCGGCGATGATCTCCTCCGGCGGTGTCGATTTGAGGAGGAACCCCGCGGCCCCCGCCTCGATGGCGCCAAGAACGTAGCCGTCGGTGTCGAAGGTGGTCAGGATGATGATGCTGCCCGGGCGCCCCTCGGCGACGAAGGCCCGCGTGGCCTCCAGGCCGTCCATGACCGGCATCTGCACGTCCATGAGGATGATGTCCACGGGGTCGGCCGCGCATCGGCGCAGCGCGTCGGCGCCGTCGACGGCCTGCCAGGCGACCTCGATGTCCTCCTGGGCGCCCAGGATCATGGCCATGCCCGCGGTGATGAGCCGCTCGTCGTCGGCCAGTCCCACACGGATCATGCCGCTCCTCCCCCGTTGCTGCTGCTAGCCCAAAGGCAGGCTGACGGCGACCCGCCAACCGCCCTCGGGCGTCGGTCCAGCGCTGAGGCTACCGCCAAGCGCCTCGGCGCGCTGCCTCATCCCCGACAGGCCGAGGCCGGTTCCCGGGCCCGTGTCCGCGCCGCCAGCGTCATTGGAGATCTCAGCGACGCACTCACTGCCGCCGATCCGCGCCTCGATCCGGGTGGTGGCGCCGGGCGCGTGGCGCAGGATATTGGCCAGGGCCTCGCGGACGATGCGGGCGAGCGCGTCCTCCGCGGCGGCCGGGGGCTCGCATCGCGTGGTCATCGTGAGGGAGACGGGGAGCCCAGCGAGGCGGGCCTCCTGGACGACGCCGAGCAGGCTCGGGCCGTGGGACTCCTGCGGGGCTGCCTGGAGCGGGGCCTTCGGGGCGGGCATGGTCGCTGCTGGGGGCTCAGCGGACACTGCCGGCGCCGAGGGCGGCGCCGACGGGGCCTGCGCGGCGGGCGCCTCGTCGTCGCGCAGGACCTCCAGCAGTCCCCGGACCTCCTCGATCGATGCCCGGGCGGTCCTGCCGATCACCGCGAGCGCCTCGCTGGCGGTGTCGGGATCGGCCCCCATGACGGCGCGGGCCCCCTCGGCCTGCATGGCGATCGCGGACAGGGAGTGCCCGACGGCGTCGTGCACGCCCCGGGCGATGCGGTTGCGCTCGGCGGAGACGGCGAGGCGCCGCTCGGCGTCCTGCTGGGCCTCGAGGACAGCGGCCCGCTCGATCGCCTGCTCGTAGCGCTCCCTGCGGCGCCGTCGGGACTCACCGATGAAGGCGGCGAGCGTGATGACCGTCCAGGCCGAGGCGAGCACCATGAACCATCGGATGGGGTCGTGGAACTCCGGGGTGAGAAGCTCCTGGAGACGCAGCCCGTAAGCGGCCAGGAGCACCTCCACGCCAGTGCCGGCGTAGATGGCGCCCAGCAGGAGCCACCTCCAGGGCGCGGCGAGGCGGGACTGGGTGGTCTCGGCGGCAACCAGGGTGACGATGGCGGCAAGGGGCGAGATCTGGGTGAACACGGCGACATGGGCGACCATCGCCGCGCCGGTGACGAGGACGAAGGCCAGTGGGTGGCGGCGCCGCACCATGAGCATCACGACGCCCACGGCCATGAGCGCTGCGTAGACGCCGGTGGCCACGGCGCCGTCGAGAGCGGGAATCGACTTCGGGCGCTGCGATGATCCCATGAGCAGCATCAGGACGGCGATCGCCACTCCCATTGGGTCGATATGCGCGCGCAGGCGCGCCACCGCCCGCGTCTTCCTCTCCTTCATGGGAACACCGTAGGCGGAGGCCTCCCCTGGGGCCTCAGGCCACGGTATGAAGCAGAGCGGGTGCCGGGCGGCGCCGCCTCATACCGCGGTCCGCCATCGCTTTCAGGCCGCAGCCCGACGACGCCGCCCCGCCGGTCGGGAAGCCTTGGGGGCATGACAACTCACGCTTTCCCCGCCTCCGCCTGCGCCATCACCACCGAGGGCCTGACGAGGTCCTTCTCCGGGCGCACCGTCGTCGACTCACTCGACCTCCATGTGCCCGCCGGGACGATCTATGGGTTTCTGGGCCCCAATGGCTCGGGCAAATCCACCACGATGAAGATGCTCCTGGGCCTGCTCAGGCCCACGGCGGGGCGGATGACCGTCCTCGGCCAGCCCCTCACCCCGGCGGGCGCGCCCGAGCTCATGGGGCGCATCGGCTCGCTCATCGAGGCGCCGCCCGGCTACGGGTACCTCACCGGGGCGGAGAACATGCGGCTCATCGCCCGGATGCTGGGCCTGGCACAGGAGCAGACCGATCGGGCACTCGCGCTCGTGCGGCTCACCGAGCACAAGGACCGGCTCGTGCGCACCTATTCGCTGGGGATGAAGCAGCGCCTGGGGATCGCCATCGCCCTGGCCCGCGAGCCCGAGCTTCTCATCCTCGATGAGCCCACCAACGGGCTTGACCCGGCGGGCATGGAGGAGGTGCGCGAGCTCCTTGTCAGCCTCACCGCCCAGGGCGTCACCGTGATGATCTCCAGCCACCTGCTCGACGAGGTCGAGCGCATGGCCGACGTCCTGGGGATCCTCAAGGACGGCCGCCTCGTCTTCGAGGGCACGCGGAAGGGCCTCATGGAGCTCAGCGTGCCGGATGTCGTCATCACGACCCCTCAGCACGATGACGCGCGGGCCGTGGCGGCGGCGCTCGTGGAGGCAGTCGGCCGCGCGGGGATCCGGCCCGGCGCGCAGATGCTTCCTCCCGGCAGGGGTGGCGAGCTGCGCCTCCGGGGCCTCGGCGCCGACGGCGTCGCGGAGCTCATCCGCCGTCTCGTGGCTGCCGGTGTGCCGGTGCATGAGGCGCGCCGCGAGGAGCGGAGCCTGGAGGAGGTCTTCATGGGGATGACCGGCCGCGGGGGCGCGCTATGAGCCGGATGGGGCTGCGGCGGGCACTGCCGCTGGAGATGGCGAAACTGCGCCGGATGAGGGTCGCGCCCGTGGTGGCGGCGATCGTCCTGCCCGGCATCGGCCTGAGCACGATGCGGTTGTTCTCATCGTCGACGACGGCGTCCTGGACGGCGCCCGGGGTCGATCCGTGGCCGGCGCTCATGGTGAGCGCGGCGATGATGAGCGCGATCACCCACCAGATCCTCACCGCCGTGCTGGCGAGCCGCCAGGTGGAGATCGAGCACGCCGGCGCGGGCTGGAACCTGTGGTCGACGGTGGGGCTCGCGCCCGGGGCGCTGCTGCGCGTCAAACTCGCGGCACTGGCCCCCATCATCGTGCTCTCCTGCCTGGCCCAGGTGGGGGCCGTACTGGTCGTGGCGCGCCTGAGGGGCATCGAGGCGCCGCTCGACCCCATGCCGTGGGCGGTCCTCACAGCCGGGCTCATCTGCGTGGACCTGGCCATGTGCGCGGGGCTGCTGCTCCTGGCCGCGCGCTTCGCCAACCAGCTGCTGACGGTGGGCGCCGGGCTCATCGGCGCGTTCGCCTCGGCCTGCCTGTTCCCGGCGCCCCAGTGGGTGGCCAGGGCACTGCCATGGGGCTACTACGCCGTCGCCACCCCGGCGAGGATGACGAGCGCAGGTGGGGTGGGCGCGCATGGCTCGGGGCCGTGGCTCGTCGGCTTCATGGTGCTGGCGGGAGCGGTGTTCGCCGTCGCCACGCGCCGCATGGATCGCGGTGAGGGGCGAGTGGGATGACGACGATCGGCATCACAGGAATGACAGGCACGACGAGGAATCTGGAAGACAGGAGCGGGAGCATGAGCAGCAGTGCGCGAGCGAGCAGGAGCAGGAGCGGAGTCGGGAACGGAGCGAGCAGGACAGGGAGAAGGGGCCTCTCCGGGCTGCTGGCGGCGGAGCTCATCAAGCTCAAGCGCTCGAGCTCCTGGGTGATCGCGGTGCTCCTGCCGTTGCTGGCGGTGGTCACCGGGACGATCAACTACACGGCGAACAGCCAGGCGCTCCCGAGGGGCTGGGAGAGCCTGACCAGCCAGGTCATGCTGTTCTACTCGATGCTGTTCTTCTCCATCGGGGTGGCGCTGCTGGCCTCGATGGCGTGGCGGGTGGAGCACCAAGGGACGTCGTGGAACGCGATGCGCGCCAGTGGGCACAGCGCCACTGCGGTCGTCGCGGCCAAGACCCTCGTGGTGGTCGTGCCCGTGGCGGCGATGCAGATGGTGCTCGGCCTGCTCACCTACCTGTCCGGGGCGACGATCGGCGGCCTGGGCGCCGCGCCGCCGGTGGGCTGGCTGGGGTCGTGCGCGGTGGCGGTGCTCGCGGCGCTGCCGCTCATCGCCTGGCAGTCGTTGCTCTCGATGCTCATGCGATCCTTCGCGGCGCCGGTGGCGGCGGGATTCGTGGGCTGCGTGGCGGGTGTCGGGCTGCTCTACTCGTCCTCCCCGGTGGCCTCCGCCGTCCCACAGGGGCTCATCATGCGGGCGCTCACCCTGGGCACGACGGCGGTCTCCGACGCGGGGGATCTCGCGCTCGACGACGTGCTGCCCATCCTCGCCTGGGCCGGGGCGGGAGCCGCTGTGGCGTGGCTGGCGCTCCTCGCCGTCGCCCGCCGGACCGGCGGCGTCCGCTAAGGGCGGGGCCAGCGGGGAGCGCCCTCCGGGAGCCGCGCCCGGATCAGAGCCGCGCCCTCGGCCCCGCGTCGCCGTCTCGGCCCGCCCTTGCGCCCTCAGCCCGCAGAAACCGTCTCATCCTCGCAGTTCGAGGGCGCAAGGGCGGGCCGAGACGGTTTGTGCGGGCTGAGACGGCAAACTAGATCCCGAACAGTCCCCAGCGCGCCGGCCGAGTCCTGGTAGTGATCGCCTGGAGGGATGATGATGGGGATCTCCACCTCATCAACGCTTGGCGGGCAACCGGTGCCGATCTGAAGCCCGACAACCGGCAGGAGGATTGACATGGCACGAGAGGTCGCCACCGCGATGATCATGCGGCTGCGCGAGGAGTCCGAGGAGACCCGCCTCGATGACTATCGCGCCGGAACCCAGGGAACGCGTCCCAACCGCTCCCAGGCCGACTCAGTACGTGTGCGCCCAACCTCACCGATGAGCGAGGGCGAGGAAGGATGGGACGATGATCGCTGACGACCGGATTCAGGCGATGGCCGAGTCGCTCACTCGTGTTGGCGGGGTGAAGGCCGTGGTGCTGGGTGGCAGCAGGGCGAAGGGCACTCACCACGCGGCTTCTGACGTGGACCTTGGCCTGTACTACGACCGTCCGTCGCTGGACGTGGAGGAACTGCGGCGGCTCACGGGCTTGTTCGCCGACGACGGCCCGGTGAACGTGTCCGGCCCGGGCTCATGGGGGCCCTGGGTGGACGGCGGGGGCTGGCTCACGGTCGACGGAACGGCCGTTGACTGGATCCTGCGCGATCTGGATCGGGTCGCGCAGCAGTGCCGCCGAGCGGAAAGGGGCGAGTTCGCCTTCCACTCCCAGCCAGGGCACCCGTTGGGGTTCCTGGACGTCTCCTATGCCGGGGAGTTGGCCACATGTTTGCCCCTGTCGGACCCGGACGGGGTGCTCGATCCATTGCGGGCAGCGCTCACTCCGTACCCGCCAGCACTACGCGCTTCCATGATCGAGAACCTGTGGCAAGCCGGGTTCTACGTGGACGCCGCGCGGAAAGGCATCCCGAAACTCGACGTGGGGTACATCGTGCTCTGCTGTTCCACGGCTCTCATGCTGTGCGCGCACGCGTGGCACGCGTCGGCCGGCAGCTGGGTGACCAACGAGAAGGGCGCGATCGTCGATGTGCAGCGCCTCCCCACCGACTCGCATGACTTCGCGGCACGAGCCGCGACCGCCCTCACCCGGCTCAGCACCGACACACAGCAACTGGAAGCCGTGGTCGACTCCGTCGACCAGTTGGTCGCCGACTCCAGGACGGCCCTGCACGAGGGCTAGATGCATGAGGCCCGCCGGCGCGGCGCCCTCCTGGACGTAACCCTTCCTGTCTGTCTGTACGCGGGTTCGGGGGTCATGCCGGGGGTTCGCGGCACAGGACGGGGGCGCTACCCCCGTCCTGAGGGGGAAGACCCCGGCCAGAGGGGCGAACCCCCGTACAAGCACCCAAGCCCCCGTCCAAGCGGCCACGACGTCGACCTCTCGCGGACGCGGCCCGGCTTCGTGCGATGCCGCAAACGCAGAAGTCCCCGGCACCTGCTGGTGCCGGGGACTCCGCTCTCGTAGCGGGGACAGGATTCGAACCTGCGACCTCCGGGTTATGAGCCCGGCGAGCTACCGAACTGCTCCACCCCGCGTCGGCGAGTAGAACTCTAGCCCGCGCCCGTCGCCGCCTTCAAGCCGGCGGAGCGTGCCCTTCCTCACCAGGAGGGCGGCTGGCAGACCGGCACGGCCAGCGCGTCGGGCTCAGCGGCCGGCCGAGCCCACCGGGCCCGGCCAGCCGCCGCTCCTACTTGTTGTTCAGCTTCCCCTGGGCCTCAACAGCCCGGGAGATCGCCGAGTCGAGGCGCTTCTGCGCGTCGCCGTAGGCCGTCCAGTCGCCGGCCTTGAGGGCCTTGTCCGCGTCGCTCATCGCGGTCTGCGCGTCCGCGAGCGCCGTCTGGAGATCCGTCGCCGGATCACCGGTTGAGCCGGACGCGGAGGCGCTGGGCGCGGGCGAGGCGGGCGCCGTCGTCGCCGGGGCGCTCGGAGCCGCCGTCGGCGCTGGTGTGGCAGCGGCCGAGGCATCCGGAGCGGGAGCGCCCGCGCCTCCCCCGCCGGAGTCGATGGGCGCCGTCGAGGTGCCGTTGGCGGCAGCGGCATCGCCGTTGACCTCCTCCTGGCCCGTCGTTGCCCCCGAGTCACCGCCGAAGACCTGGTCGAGCGCGCCGGAGAGGGTGTCCGCGAAGCCGACCTTGTCGCCGAAGGAGACCAGCACCTTGCGCAGCAGCGGGTACTGCGTGCCCGAGGACGACTGGACGTACACGGGCTGGACGTACAGCAGGCCCCCTCCCACCGGGAGGGTCAGGAGGTTCCCCTTGATCACCTGGGACCCCTGCTGGGACAGCAGGTTGAGCACCTGCGAGGCCTCGCCGTAGGAGTTGAAATTGCCCTGCACCTGGCCGGGCCCCGGGATATTCGAGGACCTGGGCAACTCGAGAACGCGTATCTTGCCGTAGTTCGGATTGCGCACCCCGGGCTGGCCGGAGGAGGTCTCGGAGTCCACCGCCATGAAGGCCGTGAGCACTGTGCGCCCGGGGAAGATGAAGACACTGGACAAGGAGAAGCTCGCCGCGTCCTGGTCCGGCATCTTCAGGCTCAGGTAGTACGGGTCCTGCGGGGACTCGCCCTGCTTGTTCGGATCGGCGTCACGGGTCGGGTCGTCGGGGACCTGCCAGAAGTCTCCACCGGAGTAGAAGCTCGCCGGGTCCTGGACGTGGTATTTCGCCATGATGGAGCGCTGGACCTTGAACAGGTCCTCCGGGTATCGCATATGCGCCATGAGATCCGCGCTCATCTGGCTCATCGGGATGACTGTGCCCGGGAACACCTTGGACCAGGCCTTGAGGATCGGATCGTCCTGGTCCCACTCGAACAGGCGCACCGAGCCGTCATAGGCGTCGACGACCGCCTTGACGGAGTTGCGCACGTAGTTCGACTCCTCCGGCGCGCTCACCAAGGAGCTCGAGCCGGTCGCCGCCGTGAGGGAGTCGTGCTGGGAGTACGGGTAGTTGTTCGTCGTCGTGTAGCCGTCGAGGATCCACAGGACGCGCTTGGGCGTCGAGGGGTCGTCGTCGTCATCCACGACAGCCGGGTAGGGGTTGCCGTCCAGCGTGAGCCAGGGGGCGACCTTCGCGACGCGCTGGGCGGGATCGCGGTCGTAGAGGATCTGGGAGCCTTCCCGGACCTCCTTGGAGAACAGCAGGTTCATCTCCCGGAACTTCACCGCGTAGAGCAACCGGTTCCAGTAGTTGGAGACGCTGGGGCCCCCATTGCCGGAGAAGGTCGAGTTCACCTGGCCGTTGGGCGCGGTGTCGTCGGGGTAGTCGAGCTCGCGGGGGCTGCCGCCGTCGTCCCCACCGACGATCGAGTACTCGGGAGAGGACTGGCCGAAGTAGATGCGCGGCTCGTACTCCCCCAGGTCCCCCTGCGAGGGGATGCCGCCCTCCCAGAAGGCCGGGCTGCCGTCGGAGGCCAGGGTGTTGCCGTAGGCGGTGACGACGCCGTAGCCGTGGGTGTAGACGGTGTGGTCATTGATCCAGGTGCGCTGATCCTGTCCGACGCCGTTGAGGTTGAGCTCGCGCACCGCGATGACCGTGTCCCGGCTCTTGCCGTCGATCTGATAGCGGTCCACGTTCAGGCGCGGCTGGAAGGAGTAGTACTGCTTGTTCTGCTGGACCTGCCGGAAGGTCGGGGAGATCTGGTTGGGGTCGAGCAGTCGGATCGACGCCGTCGACTCCGCGTCCGCCAGCAGCTGGCCCGGCTCGGCCGTGGTCTTGGCGTCATAGGCGGACAGGCTGGCGTCCCCCAGGCCGTAGGCGGCGAGCGTGGCGTTGATATTGCGCCCGATGTACTCCGATTCCTCGCGCTGCGCGTTGGGCTCGACGACGAAGCGCTGGACGACCATCGGGTAGCCGGTCCCGACCACCAGGGCGGAGGCCACCATGACGACGACGCCGATAATGGGCAGGCGCCACGAGCTGGAGCGGATCGAGGCGATGAACAGCACCGCGATGACGACGGCGATGGCCGCCAGGATCGCCTGCGCGGGCAGGACCGCGTTGACGTCGGTGTAGGCGGCGCCGTCGAACTTGGAGTTCGAGGAGTACAGCGAGGTGTAGCGGGTCAGCCAGTAGCGCGCGCCGAGCAGGAGGCTGAGGGCCGCCATGAAGCCGGTGAGGTGGATGCGCGCGGCGCGGGTGACGTGCTGGGCGCGCGCCACCGCGATCCCGCCGTAGAGGTAGTGGACGGCCACGCTCGCCAGGCCCGCGAAGATGACCACGCGGATGAGGAAGCCGACGACGGTGGTGAGCACCGGGAGGATGAAGACGTAGAACGAGATGTCCATGCCGAACTGGGGATCGGTGACCCCGAAGGACTCGGCGTTGAAGGCCAGGAGGAACTGCTGCCACTTGGGCGCGAGCTCCCAGGCCGCGCCGGCCAGTGCCAGGACCGCCGGGATGATCCAGGCCAGGCGCCGGCGGAAGGGCTCGACGAGCGTGCGGTAGGCCTCCAGGTTGCGGGTGGCCTCATCGGTGGGGAGCTCGATCTCGCGGGCCCGGTAGGCCGCGACCATCGCGCCCCCCGCGGCAAGGAACATGATGAGGAACCCGACGACGAACAGCGCGCCCGCGCTGGCCCAGTGGGTCCAGAAGATCCGCTGGTAGCCCAGCTGGTTGAACCAGAGGACCTCCGTCCAGGAGCGCGACAGGAAGCCGATGAGCACCGCGGCCGCCGTCAGGATGCTGATCGTCAGCGAGAGCGGTCCGGGGCGCCGGGAGCGGGCAGCATCACCAGAGCCACTGGAGGATCGGTGGGCGCGGCCGCCGTCGTGCCCACCAGAACCGCCGGAGCCTCCGGAGCCGCCGCTCCCGCTGCCGCCGCCGGAGCCCGGCTCGCCGTCGTCACCCGACGGGCTGGGGTCGTGGGCCTTGAGAGCATCGCCGAGGTGGCGCAGGAACGCGGCGTCGCCCTCGAAGAACATGCCCGAGCGGACGCGGTCCTCCTTGCTGGGCTCGTCATCGGAGTCCCTGGAGTCCTCCGCGCCCTGAGAGCCCTGAGAGCCCACAGCGTCCGCAGTGCCCTCAGACTTCTTCGGCTCTTTCGGGCCCTCCGCCTGCTCACCGGCCTTGGGCTCCTCGGGTCCCTCGGAGGGGCTCCGGGGCGCGCCGTCGGGCCGCTCGGGGTCTGGCTGGTCGATGGGATCGTCGTCGGACCTGTTGTTCACGATCACGCTCCGTCGCTGGTGCCGCGCGACCCTCGCGCGGGCTGGTCGGCGCCGAAGCGCCCTGGCCCATGGTCCCATAGCCGCGAGAGGGCGATCAAAGCGGGGCGCGCCGTCGGCGCTGGGATGACGGGCCGTCACGACGAGGAAGGTGCGAGGATAGGCGCATGACACAGCCGACGCCCTCCGAGCAGTCCGCCTCTCCGAGCAGCGCGGCGGATGGCAGGGGCGGCACGGGCGCCGGGCGGCGCCTCGCGCTCGGCTCGCCTCGCCACGTCGCCCTGGCCGACGCCGTCATGGAGCTCGAGGAGCACATGTCGAAGCGGGGTTGGGACGCTCCCGTGGCGGTCTTCGCCCTGGTGCGCACCTCGACGGCCCTCCGGGTCGACCCATCCCTGGCCGACGTCCTGGACCCGGGCGCCGTGGAGCTCGCGAGGGCCAACCCGGAGTCGCTCATGATCGTCGAGCAGGAGGACCTGCCGGCCTCGGCGACGCTGGAGGACCTGCTCACCCAGCTCGCCTGGCCGATGAGCGTCGACGGCGTGGCGGTGTCCGCCGAGCGGATCGTCCTTCCCGCTCAGGCGGAGGCGGAGGCCGCTGCCATCGAGGACGAGGCCGAGCAGCTGGCCTACCTGGAGAGCCGGACGGATCGCGAGGAGGTGCGCGTCGTCGTCGGGGCGCTGCGCTCCAACGAGGCGTGGTGCGCGGTGCGCGCCCGCTCCCAGGACTCCCCCGACGCGGTGGCCCAGGGCCCCGATCTGGTGCCGGGGCTGGCGGAGGCCCTGCGGGCCACCTTCATCTGAGCCTCATCTGGGCAGTGGGCCCACTCGGGCTCACTGGGCCCACCCGGCTCACTCGCCGCCGGGACCGTCCTCAGGGCCGCCGTCGGCGCTGCCCTTGTCCGCCTCGCGGGCGGCGTCGGTGTAGCCCAGGGTGCCGTCGAGCAACGAGGCGAGATCGGCGTCCATCTCGGCGTCCATATCCTTGTCCGCCTGCCGCATCGTCAGGAAGTCCTCGGGGTGGGCGAGCTCGGAGGCGGTGGGCATGACGTCGGGGTGCTGCCAGAAGGCGTCGCGCTCGGCGTCGCCGGCCTCCGCGCCGATGCGCCGCCACAGCTCGGCGGCCTCCCGGGCCAGCCGGGGGCGGAACTCCAGCCCGATGAGCTGGGCGAAGACCTGCTCGGCGGGTCCGCCGGCGGCGCGGCGGCGCCGCATCATCTCGGCCAGCGCCATGCCTCGCGGCAGATGCGGGGCGATGGCCCGCTCGGTGACCACCTGCACCCAGCCCTCGATGAGGGCCAGGAGCGTCTCGAGCCGCCCGACCGCCTCGGCCTGCTCGGGACTGGACTGCGGGGAGAACATTCCTCCCGCCAGCGCGGCCTGGATCGCCTCGGGGTCGTGCGGGTCCACCTGCGCCACGGCGGCCTCGACGGCGTCGGTGTCGATGGCGATGCCGCGGGCGTAGGCCTCGACGGCGCCCATGACCTGCCCGCGCAGCCAGGGGACGTGCGCGTACAGACGGGCGGTGGCGGCCTCGCGGACGGCGAAGAACATCCGCACCTCCTCCTCGTCCTCCTCCAGCTCGGCGGCGAAGGCGCTGATATTGGAGGGCAGGAGGGCGGTGCCCGGCTCGCGGGTGAGCGGCAGACCGACCTCGGTGGAGGCCACGGCCTCCCGGGCGAGCTGCCCGATGGCGTGGCCGAGCTGCATGCCGAAGGCGGCGCCGGCCATGGTCCGCATGATCGCCTCCAGGGCGCCGACCTGCTTGGCGGCCTCGCCCGCGGCATCGCCGTCGTCCCCCAGGGACTCGCCCATCTCCCGCATCTGGTGGGTGAGGGCCTCGGAGAGGGCGCGGGTGGCGGCCTGCGCGACCGGCGCGCAGACGTCCTTCCACACGGGCATGGTCTGGGTGACCCAGGCGTCGCGGCTCCAGGCCTCGCGGCCTCCCGGCGCGGGCATGAACTCGGTGGCGGTGTCCAACCAGAGGTCGGCGACGGTCAGGGCCTGGCGGACCGCCTGCGCCTGCGCGGCGGTGACGGTGGGGTCGCCGCCCTCGCGCGCCTGCTGAAGCGCGAGATCGCGGCCCATCGTCCAGTTGACCGGCTCGGATGAGGAGGCCGCGAACATCTGGGACAGCTGCGCGCGCATGGCCATGGCCTGCCCGGGGCTCATGCGGCCGAGCTCCTCCATCCCGCCCATCGAGGCGAGCTGCTCGGGGTCGATGCCGGAGGATCGCAGGGCGGCGACGGCGTCGTGCGCGGTCTGGGGTCCGAGGATCGCGGAGAGGAGCTCCTCAAGGGTCTCGAAGGGGTCCTCGCTCATGGGGTTCCTCCCTGGCGGTGGTTGGCTGGCGTCGGGGGCGTGCCGGGATGGCGGGCCCCAGATCGGGGAGCCAGCGGGCACAGGATGATCGTGCCACGGGCGAGCGCGCACCAGGCACGCGCTTCGCCAGCAGCGCGACGACGCAATGGGACGGGGCAGGTAGGCGCGGCACCGGCCCGTGGGCCATGATGGGGCCGTGACAGAGCACCTGGACCCGACGCTGCCCGCCCCTGGCGCCCCCGCCGACACGCCGACCAGCACCACCGCGGGCGCGGTGCCCGGGCCTGAGGCCCCTGAGAACACTGCCGGTGGCCGCCCCCGCGTCGCCCACCCGTGGCGCTGGCTCCTCGCCGGGGTGGCACTGGGGATCCTGGCCTTCATCGCTGCGGCGACGATCCCCGTCCCGAAGGTCATCGAGGGCCCGGGACGCACATGGAACGTGCTCGGCACCGTCCAGTCCGACGGACAGTCCACCGATCTCATCAACGTCTCCGGCGCCCAGACCTATGACGCGCAGGGCGCGCTGCGGATGACGACGGTGTCCGTCTCCGGCTGCCCGGGCTATCCGGTGACCGCGCTGGACGTCATCCACGCCTGGTTCGATCCCGATGAGGTCGTGCTCGACCGCGACCAGGTCTGCCCCAGGGATGTCACCGCCGAGCAGCAGCACGAGGTCGAGCAGGCCCAGATGACGAGCTCGCAGGACACGGCGGTGACCGCGGCGCTCATGGAGACCGGCCAGGCGGATTCCATGATCCTCACCGTCAAGGGGACCTCCGAGGAGCGCGGCGACGGCGTCTTCAAGGCCGGGGATGTCATCCGCTCGATCACACCCGCGGGCGGGCAGACGACGACCCCCTCCACCTACGCCCAGCTCCAGGAGCTCATGACCACCATCGCGCCGGGCACCGAGGTCCAGGTCGTGGTGAGCCGCGACGGCCAGGACACCAGCCTGACGATGACGACCCTCGAACCGGGCAAGGACTCGGGCCGCCAGGGCTCCCTCCTGGGCGTCATGCTCGACGTGCGCGCGAACTCGGACGTCAACGCCACCTTCTCCCTGTCCGATGTGGGCGGGCCGAGCGCGGGCTCGATGTTCGCCCTCGGGATCGTCGACAAGACCACCCCGGGCGACCTCACCGGCGGCAAGGACATCGCCGGCACCGGGACGATCTCGTCGGACGGCACCATCGGCCCCATCGGCGGCATCTCCCAGAAGATGGCCGGCGCCTCCGACGCCGGGTCGCAGTACTTCCTCGCGCCCGCCTCCAACTGCGCGGACGTCGTGGGCCATGAGCCGAAGGGCATGGAGGTCTACGCGGTGTCGAATCTGCACGAGGCGGTGCAGGCGGTCGAGGGCATCGCGGCGGGCGACACCTCGTCCCTCACCACCTGCCAGGCCGTCACCACCCGCTAACTCGCCGAGACCGGGCGAACAGCACCGCGAAACCGGGCGAACAGCACCGCGAGACCGGTTCGGGGTCCACAGGCGCCTGGCGCGCGGGAGCGCGCGTCAGGCTGTGGTTCACGACTGGGAAGCGGGCTCCCCGAAGACTCGTCGCTCAGCGGCGTCCCAGGCCTCGGCGGCGTCGGGATCCGGCGCGTACTCCACGATCTCGGCGGAGGCGCGCACCAGGTCGCGCAACCGCGCCAACTCGCCGCTGATGAGGCCCGCGCCGCGGGCCGCGATGGCGATGCTCCCTAGCGCCGTCGCCTCGACGGGGCCCGCCGCGACGCGCAGGCCGGTGGCGTCGGCGGCCAACTGGCACAGGAGGCGGTTGCGCACTCCCCCACCAACGATGTGCAGGACGCTCACCTGCTTGCCCGACAGCGCCACGGCCTGGCGCACCGCCCTCCGATAGGCCAGGGCGAGGGACTCGTTGATGCATCGCGCGTACTCGCCGACCGTGCGGGGGCGCGGCTGGCCGGTCGAGCGGGCGGCGTCGTCGATGCGGGCGGCCATGTCCCCCGGGGCGAGGAAAGCGGGATCATCGAGGTCGACGACGGTGCGCAGCGGCTCGCTGGACTCGGCGGCGGCGTCGAGGTCGGTCAGGGAGACGTCGAGCCCCTGGCGGCCCCAGGTGCGCACGGCCTCGTTGAGCACCCACAGGCCCATGACGTTCTTGAGGTAGCGCACGCTCCCGTCGACACCGAGCTCGTTGGAGAAGTTGGCGCGACGGGAGGCCTCGGACAGCACGGGCCGCTCCAGCTCCAGACCCACATGCGACCAGGTGCCGCAGGACACGTAGGCGAAGTCCTCGCCCGTGGCGGGCACGGCGACTACGGCGGAGGCGGTGTCGCGCGAGCCGACGGCGACCACGGGCGTGGGCGCGCCGTCGGGACCGAAGACCTCGAGGGCGTCGCGGCGCACGGGCCCGACGACGGTGCCCGCCTCGATCGTCTCGGGGAGCACGCCGACCAGGTCCAGGCCCAGTTCGGTGCGCAGGCGCTCGACGAGCGGGCGGGACCAGCTCCGCGTCCGCACGTCCACGAGGCCGGTGGTCGAGGCGTTCGTGACCTCGGCGTACATCGCTCCGGTGAGCCAGCAGGTGATGAGGTCGGGCAGGAGGAGCAGGGTCCGGGACGGCAGGCCGTTGCCGGGGGTGGGCAGGCCGCCGTCGAGCTTCTCGGCGAGGAGCTGGAAGACGGTGTTGAACTCCTGGACCTGCAGGCCGTTGATCCGGTAGAGCTCTCCCGCGGGGATGGCCGAGAAGAGGCGCTCGGGCATGCCCGTGGTGCGCTGGGAGTTGTAGGCGCTCACCATGCCGGCCGGCACGCCATTGCCGTTGACCAGGCCGTAGTCCACGCCCCAGGCGTCGACGCCGATGGCGGACAGGGGCCCGACGTCGCGCACCGCGGCGAGCAGTCCCTCGCGGATCTCGCCCCACAGGCGCAGGACGTCCCAGTAGAGGCGCTCGCCGGCGCGGGTGGGCAGTGGGACGGCGCTGTTGGTGAAGCGCCTGGTCTCAGTCAGGGTGATCCGCCCCTCGGCGATGGTGCCGACGATGACCCTCCCGGTGGACGGGCCCAGGTCGATGGCCCCGATGCGGATCGGCTGGCTGCTGCTCATGTCTCCTCCTGCGCTTGGCGCCCCGGGAGGCGTCGGCTCTGCCGCCCGCTCGGCGCGCATCGCTCAAGGTACCCCGACGCCGGCCCCGCCGTCCTGGGACCCGCCCCGCTCCCTTCGCGCGAGACCGGTCGACATCAGGATCGAAACCGGTTCCGAGCAGCGACGACGGACAGTTTTCCACAGATCCGCCCGACCCCCTGGCACGGCGCCGCCTGGGGTGCGAGGCTGATCCCGGCCGCCCCGCCCATGACCGGCTCACCGGTTCCCCGTTCCCATGGCGGCCGTGAGGAGAGCATCGCCATGCGCCTGCGCGGAGCGTCCCCCGTCCTGTGGCGGGGCCCCGGAGAGTGCCAGATCGGGGCCGAGTCGGGCAACGCCGTCGTCCTGACGGGGATGAGCACGGCGGAGCAGCGGCTCATCGACAGCCTCGACCAGGGTGTTGACCGGGTGTCGTTGTCCCGCTCGGCGAGGCTCGCCGACCTGCCGCTGCGCCGGGCCAACGAGCTCGTGGTGATGCTGCGCGAGGGCGGCATGCTCCGCGAGGGCCCGCTGCCGAGCGGGGAGCGCGAGGCGGACGACCTCCTGTACTGGGAGCGCCTGCGCTCACCCGGCGGAGCCACGGCCCGCGCCCGCCGCCTGGGCGAGGCGCGGCTGGCGGTCCTGGGCGGCCCCATCGGGGGCTCGCCCGGGGTGATCGCCCGCGAGGCGCTCCTCCTCCTCGCCGAGGCCGGGGTGGGCACGCTCCTGGCAGAGGACCCGTCCCTCGACGCCGCCGTGGCCGAGTCCTTCCCGACGACGGCTCGCCGGGCCCCGCTGCGCGCCATCCCCGACCTCCTGCTGACCATCGAGCCGCATCTCATCGACCCGGTGCGGGCGAGGAGCCTGGCGCGGGCGGAGGCCCCGCATCTGCCGGTGGTGGTGCGGGAGGTGAGCGTGCGCGTCGGCCCGCTCCTGGAGCCCGGAAGGGCCCTGTGCGCGGCCTGCCTCGACCTGTACGAGCGGGACGCCGACCCGAGTTGGCCGGCGGTGGCCACGCAGGAGCGGGGCCTGCCCGCGCCGCGTATCGAGCGGCTGCTCGTCCATCAGGCAGCGGGGCTCGTGGCGAGGACGGTTCTGGAGGTGCTCACCGATGGGCGGGAGGCGTGGCGCGGCCGCAGCCTGGAGGTCTCGGGGATCGAGCCTCTGGGCGTGGAGCGGCAGTGGCAGGCGCATCCAGAGTGCGCCTGCGCGGCGCTGGAATAGCGGGAATGCGGCGATAGAGGCGCCGGGCGACGGCGGGCGCGCCCTACCCGGCCTGCTCGCGGACGATGGCGAGAACGGCCTCGGAGTAGGCCCCGATCTTGACCGGCCCGACGCCCCGGATGAGGGCGAGCTGCTGGCGGGTGGCCGGTTTGACGACGGCGATGGAGCGCAGCGTCGTGTCCGCGAAGACGGTGTAGGCGGGCACGGAGCGGCCCTTGGCCTCCTCGGCCCGCCAGGCGCGCAGCGCCTCGAACAGGGCGATGGTGGCCGGGTCGTTCTCCTGCTCGAAGAGGGCGGCGGCCTCCTTGGCGCGGGCCCGCGGCGAGGCCCCGCCGCTCCCCCGGCGGCGAGCGCCGGCCCCCTCGGAGCCGGCGTCGGTGGGCCAGATCCCGTCGAGGAAGCGGGAGTGGCGGCGGGAGGCGCGGCCCCCGGGGTGGCGGGCGCGGGCGTAGGAGATGAGGAGGTGCTCGCGGGCGCGGGTGACCCCCACGTAGAGCAGGCGCCGCTCCTCCTCCAGGGCGGCGGGTCCCTCGGCCAGGGAGATCGGCAGGAGCCCCTCGCAGGCGCCGATGAGGAGGACCGCGTCCCATTCCAGGCCCTTGGCGGCATGGAGGGAGGACAGGGTGACGCCGTCGACCGTGGGGGCGTTCTGGGCCTCGGCGCGCTCGGTGAGCTCGGTGATGAGGGTGTCGAGGCTGGAGCCGGGGCGGGGGGCGAGCTCGTCGGCCAGCGAGACGATGGCGTTGAGGGAGTCCCAGCGCTCGCGCTGGGCGCCGCGGGCGGCGGGGGGCTGCTCGGCCCAGCCCTCGCCGGCGAGGATCTCCCGGGCGTCGCGGGCGACGTCCCCGGTGAGGGTGGCGGCCTCGGTGCGGGCGGCGCCGCGCAGCAGCACCATGGCCCGCTTGACCTCCTCGCGCTCGAAGAAGCGCTCGCCTCCGCGCACGAGGTAGCCGATGCCGGCGGAGGCCAGGGCCTGCTCGACGGCCTCGGACTGGGAGTTGGTGCGGTACAGGACGGCGATCTCAGACAGAGGCACGCCGGCGGCGGTGAGCCGCCCCACCTGCTCGACGACGCCGGCGGCCTCGGCGGCGTCGTCCTCGTAGGCCTCGAAGCGGACGGCGGGCCCGCTGGGGCGCTGGGCGACGAGCTCGACGGCGCCGGCGGGCAGGCGCAGTGCCCCGCCGCCGCACCGCGAGCGGGCGAGCACTCGGTTGGCCAGGGAGACGACCTGCGGGGTGGAGCGGTAGTCGCGGTTGAGGCGGATGACGCGGGCGCCGTCGTACCGGGAGGCGAAGCCGGTGAGGAAGTCCGGGGTGGCGCCGGCGAAGGAGTAGATGGTCTGGGAGACGTCCCCCACCACGCACAGCTGGCGGCGCCGCCCGAGCCAGAGATCCAGCAGGCGCTGCTGGATCGGGGAGACGTCCTGGTACTCGTCGACGACGAAGTGCTTGTACTGGCTCCTCACGCGGGCGGCGATATCCTCCCTCTCGGCGAGGATGCCGGCGAGGATGAGCAGGACGTCCTCGAAGTCGATGACGCCGCGCTCGCTCTTGGCCTCCTCGTAGAGGTGGAGGACGGAGGCGATGGTGCCGGCGTCGAGCCCGGCGGCGCTGCGGCCGCGCGCGGTGGCGGCCTGGGCGTAGTCCTCGGGGAGGGTGTTGGTGACCTTGGCCCATTCGATCTCCGCGGCGAGGTCCCGGATGAGGGCGCGGTCCGTGCCCAGGCCGAGGCGGGAGGCGGCGGCAGCGATGAGGGGGGCCTTGCCGGGCTGGAGCGGGAGGATCTGCCCGCCGATGGCGCTGGGCCAGAAGTAGCGGAGCTGGCTGAGGGCGGCGGAGTGGAAGGTGCGGGCCTGGGCCCCCTCGATGCCCAGGCCCCGCAGGCGGCCGCGCAGCTCGCCCGCGGCCTTCTTGGTGAAGGTGAGGGCGAGGAGCTGGTGGGGGTGGTAGGCGCCGACGGCGACGCCGTGGGCGATGCGGTAGGTGATGGCGCGGGTCTTGCCGGTGCCAGCGCCGGCGAGCACGCACAGGGCCCCCTCCAGGTGCTCGGCGACGGCGCGCTGGTCCGGGTCGAGGGCGTCGAGCAGCTGGGCGGGGCTCAGCGGCCGCCCGGCCTGGACGGGGCCGGGGGCGTCGGGGGCGTGGCTGGGCTTGCTCATCGGTCACAGCCTGCCACGGCCCACTGACACATTCCGACGGCGCTTATCGCGATCCGCTCATCGCTCACGATCGCTGGGGCGCGCCCGGGCGCCGGCGCTCCTCGGCGTTCCGCGCGGGCGCCTCGGGCAGCTCCCCGCCGTACCAGTCGTCGATGAGCAGGCGGGCGATGGAGGTGGGGCCGGGCAGGATGACGTCGCCCGCCGCGACGGCTCCCGCGAGCTCGTCGCGCGACAGGATGACGGCGTCGGTGACCTCCTCGCCGTCGGGGCGCGCGAGGGGATGTCCGGGGGCGAGTCGGGCGCGGTAGCCGAGCATGAGGGAGCGGGGGAAGGGCCAGGGCTGGGTGGCGACGTGCTCGACCGCCTCGACCCGCAGCCCGATCTCCTCGGCGACCTCGCGGGCGACGGCGGACTCGGCGGACTCCCCCGCCTCGACGAATCCGGCGACGGTGGAGTAGCGCCGGGGCGGCCAGGTGGCGCCGTGGACGAGGACGATGCGGTCGCGCTCGTCGGTGACAGCCATGATGACGGCTGGGTCGGTGCGGGGGAAGGAGATGGCACCGCAGCCGCCGGGGCGCGGGCAGCAGCGGGCCCATCCGGCCTGGCAGGGCTCGGTGCGCGACCCGCAGGCGGCGCAGTAGGGGGCGCAGGCGTGCCAGGCGGCCAGGGCGACGGCGGCGGTGGCGAGCCCGGCGTCGTGGGCGTCGAGGGCGGCGCCGACGGCGCGCAGCGCGGAGAGCGGGTTCGCCTCGAGGATCCGCTCGAGGTCGGCGTGAGGGCGCCGGGCCCCCTCGGCGTCCTGGGGCTCTGCGGGAGAGGCCCCAGGGGCGCCGGGCGCGCCGTCGGGGACGACGGCGGCGATCCAGCTGACGCCGTCGCCATCCGCCTGCTCGCCCGCGGGCTTCTCCCCCTCCCCCGGCGCGCCGCCGCGCGGGGAGCGGCCGAGGTAGATGAGGAGGAGGTCGGTCAGGTCGACGTCGGTGGCGCGCAGGTCCGCCAGGCGCAGGTCCTCGGGCGCGGCCTCGAAGGGGGTCAGGCCGTCGAGGGGGAGGTCGGGGCGCACGGCGGGGGCCGCGAGCGCGACGCGCCCCCGGGCGTCGGCGAGGAGCAGGCGGGTGGCGGGGTCTGCGGCGAGGCGCTCCAGCAGGTCTGGCTCGCTGCGGCGCGCGGCGTCCCGATCGGTCTGGCTGCGCGACAGCATGGGCTGGGCGGGCGTGCCGGGGCGCGCTCCTGGCGACGGGGCGGCGGGGCTCGGCGCGCTGGGGGAATCTGACATGGCGCCCACCTTGCACCCTGGCCAGGGTCCCTGGCCAGCGGGCGCTGCGGGCGAGACCGAGGACGCAGCGGACGTCGGGGTCGCGGTGGATGGCGTTGCGCTCGCGCACGGTGGGAACGATGAGCGGAGCGTCGAGGGCGTGAAGGTGGGCGCCGAGGGCCTGGGAGAAGCGGCGCACGCCGATGTCCTCGTAGGCGGCCTGGTCGGGGCGGATGAGGGCGCGGGCCATCTGGACGACGTCGAGGTCGTGGTGGGCGGTGGTGGGCAGGTGCCCGGCGAGCTCGGCGATGGTGCGCGATCCGATGGTGGCGATGCGGTCGCCGTCACGCACGAGCTCGGCCAGGAGCGCGGCGCCCTCGTGGCCGAGGGCCTGCCTCAACGGGGCCGGCCCGGCGCCGGCGGGGCTGACAAGGCGCACGTCGAGCAGGCAGAAGCGCTCGATGAGGGTGTCGAGGAGGCGGGGGTCGCGCTCGCGCGGGTCGTAGACCTCGATGCGCACGAAGCCGCGATGCTCGGCGTGGGCGAGGAGCTTGGAGACGGTGGAGCGCGAGACGTGGAGGCGCTCGGCGACCTCGCGCTGGGCCAGGCCGGAGTAGTAGAGCTTGGCGGCGTCGAGCGCCTGGGCGTCCTTGGGAGTGAGCCCGGGGTCGTCGTGCTCCATGCCGTCCCTCCTCTCCTCTGCGTCATGGCGGGCCGCGGCTGTGGGATTGGCGCATGGTATCGGGGGAATCGCGGGGCGCGTGGGAGATCCGGCCAGGAGGCGCTCCTCTATAGGGTGCGCTCATGCGGACGTACCTCGATCATGCGGCGACGGCGCCCCTGCGCCCGGAGGTGGCTGAGCAGGTGGCGCGGGATGTGGCGGAGATGGCCGGGATTGCCGAGATGGTCGGCACTGCGGGGTCAACGGGTCCGGCTGACGGCCGGGCTGGGGCGGTGGGGGCGCTGGCGAATCCGGCGGCGCTGCATGGCTCGGGGCGCCGGGCGGCGGGGCTGCTGGCGCGGGCGCGCGCCCGGATCGCGGCGGCGCTGGGCGTGGACGCCCACGAGGTCATCCTCACCTCCGGCGGGACGGAGGCCGACGGGCTCGTGGTGGCGGGCCGCGCGCTGGCGGTGCCGGGCGGGCCGCTGGCGGTCTCGGCGGTGGAGCATCCGGCGGTTCTGGACTCGGCGCGGACGGCGCAGGCGCGCCTGGGCGCGCGGCTGCGGGTGCTGGAGGTCGACGGCGCGGGGCTCGTGCGCCCCGAGACGGTGGCGGCGGCGGTGCGCGAGGCCCGGGAGGCTGGGGCTGGCGCGGCCGGAGTCGGCAGGGGCGAGAAGGGTGTTTCGGCGTCGAGCCCTGTGGCGCTCGTGAGCGTCATGGCGGCGAACAATGAGACGGGCGCGGTGCAGGACCTGGCGGGGATCGTGGAGGCGGTGCGCGACGCGAGCGGGACGCGGCGCCCGGGGCAGCCGGGGTACGTGCCGGTGCATGCGGACGCGGTGGCCGCCGTCGGGAGGGTGCCGCTGGATATCCATGGCTGGGGCCTGGACGCGGTGAGTATCTCGGGGCACAAGCTGGGCGCGCCGGTGGGCGTGGGCGCGCTGGTGGCGCGGCGCGATCTGGAGCTGGTGGCGCCGATGGGCGGGGGCCGCCAGGAGCGGGGGCTGCGCTCGGGCACGCAGGATGTCGTGGGGGCGCGGGCGCTGGCCCTGGCCCTGGAGCTGGCGGTGGCGGAGCGCGAGTCTGAGGCGGCGCGCTTGGAGGCGCTGCGGGAGCGGTTGCTGGCGGGAGCGCTGGCGATCCCGGGGGCGCATGCGACGCTGCCGGGGTCAGCGCCGCATCTGCCGGGGACGGCGCATCTGTGGTTCGACGGCGTCAGCGCGGAGGCACTGCTCATGGCCCTGGATATGGCGGGGATCGACGCCTCGGCGGGCTCGGCCTGCCATGCGGGCGTGAGCGGCCCGAGCCATGTGCTGGAGGCGATGGGCCTGGGCGAGGAGGCGGCGCGGGGGACCCTGCGCTGCTCCATGGGCGCGGGGACGTCCGCCGACGACGTCGAGCGCCTGCTCGCGGCCCTGCCCTCCGCGGTGGAGACCGCGCGGCGGGCGCGCACAGGTCGCATGGCTACTGCGGGAACAGATTCAGCGGCGCTGACTGAGACCACTGCTCGTGGACAGTCGTGAGCGTGTGGGGCACAATGGTGGGGACCCACCCGGTTGCCGTCGGATGGGTCCCCGAGGCCGATGGATCAGTTGAACCACCTGCCGAGGGCATCCACAAGGACACCGACGGCCCGGATCAGGCGAGCGATAGAGTTGATGGCTTCGCTCACCTGCCGGGCCGTTTCCTTGTCCTTGCGGACGTGGAGGCCTCTCGGCTTGGCCATGACCCTCACCTCCTCCCCGACTCCCTCCTTCCCCGGCAAGGACACGTGAGTGTTCCGGGAGGAGGTGCCGGAGAAGGCAGGACAAGCCTATCCGCAGGTGGCGACAGAAATGGGCCGTCGGGCGAGTGACCACGCACGAGGCGCTTTGGCCACCCCCGCGCCCAGCGGGATCTGAAGCGCTTGCCGGAGCGCGGCCTCGGCCGGTGCGTGGACAGTCCTGAGCGTCTGGGGCACAATGGTGGGGACCCACCCGGTTGCCTCCGGATGGGTCCCCGACGCAAGCGGTTCAGTTGATCCACTTGCTGAGGGCCTCCAACAGGACACTGACGGCCCGGATCAGGTCAGCGATCGCACGCAGCATCTCGCTGATCTTCCGGGCCGTTCCTGTGTCCTGGCGGACGTGGCGGCCTTTCGGCTTGGCCATGACCCTCACCTCCTCCCCGACTCCCTTCTTCCCCGGCAGGACACTGCGCGTTCCGGGAGGAGGTGCCGGAGAAGGCGGGCAAGCCTATGCGCAGGTGCCGACAGGAACGGGCTGGCGAGCGCTCATGCCGGGTCTCCCCGCATCGGCTCGGTTGCGGGGTGCGCCCCTGCGACGCGCGGATACGCTTGTGGGCATGGGGATCAAGCCACAGGCTGCCGCGAGTAACACCGGCGACCACACCGCGTGGAGGCGGGCGCTGATCATCAGCGCCGCTTGCGCGTTCGTGTGCGGGGTCCTCACTGTCACACTACTGATCAGCGGCTCGTGGCTGTACGCGCAGGCGGTATTTCATGACCCCACGTCCAGAACGCTGTATGACGCCATGCGCCTGTGCGCCCTCGTGAGCCTCCTCACCCTTCCGCCAGTCGCGATACTCGGCATCCACCACCTCTCGAACTTACTGAAACACTTATCGCCATCACGAGGGCGCCTAAACCTCATTGCTATTCACCTCACGGCTCTCCTCCTGGGCGCAGGAACAGCGATAGCGATTTACCTGCTCCTAGCCAGCCTCAACAATAGGGGCATCATCTAACAAGAATCGCAATCGTCTCCCCACGCTGACCTCATTGAAGCGCACTTCCCTTAGCCGCTGCAATCAGAGTGAACTGCGCGCCGGGGGCACGGGGGAGGCAGAGGCGCGGCCTCAATGAAGTGCAGCCCCTAAGGGAACTGCAACCCAGCCCCCTCGGCGGGGGAGATGCCGTGCTCCGGGCCTCAATGAAGTGCAGCTCCTAAGGGAACTGCAACCCGTTCGCCGGCGACGGGACGGCGGCTGCCACAGGGCCTCAATGAAGTGCAGCTCCTAAGGGAACTGCAACAGAACACCTTCGCCGACCGAGTCCGTGGACTGCACGTGCCTCAATGAAGTGCAGCTCCTAAGGGAACTGCAACGCACAACCTGAACGCCTGAGCCCTGCGGGACGCCAGCCTCAATGAAGTGCAGCTCCTAAGGGAACTGCAACGCCCTGGTGCGCGACCAGCACGGCACGAATTTTTACGGCCTCAATGAAGTGCAGCTCCTAAGGGAACTGCAACCTCTCGCGGGTGTCGCTGGCAAGATGGTCCTACGGCCTCAATGAAGTGCAGCTCCTAAGGGAACTGCAACCCTGCGATGGGCCCAGTGCCTCAAGCAGATCGAGCCTCAATGAAGTGCAGCTCCTAAGGGAACTGCAACAGATCATTGAGAAGGTCTTCAAGTTTGCCAAGAAGCCTCAATGAAGTGCAGCTCCTAAGGGAACTGCAACACCATCCAGCCACTGTTCGAGGAGAACGACACGCCTCAATGAAGTGCAGTTCCCGAAGGAACTGCAACACGGGGGGGCAAGCCCGATCCCACCTTATCGAATGTGCCTCAATGAAGTGCAGTTCCCGAAGGAACTGCAACAGAGCTTCGCGAACGGCGGGTACAACCGCCCCCCGATGCCTCAATGAAGTGCAGTTCCCGAAGGAACTGCAACCACAAGTCCCACACGCCGGTAACAGGGATCGTCCCGCCTCAATGAAGTGCAGTTCCCGAAGGAACTGCAACCGGCCGTGGCGGCCGTCGCGGTGGCGGCGCTGGTGGAGCCTCAATGAAGTGCAGTTCCCGAAGGAACTGCAACGCCTTCCTCCCCGGCGCCACCAACCCCACCCGCCAGCCTCAATGAAGTGCAGTTCCCGAAGGAACTGCAACTGGACATGTTTCCTCCTAGAGAGTCACGTCAACAACAGCCTCAATGAAGTGCAGTTCCCGAAGGAACTGCAACGGGTATGAAGTGGGGTGTTCGAAAGCAGCGTTCTCAGGGCCTCAATGAAGTGCAGTTCCCGAAGGAACTGCAACGTGTACGCCCTCCTGCGCTGATAGCCTCAACCACCCGGCCTCAATGAAGTGCAGTTCCCGAAGGAACTGCAACACTGTGACCGCTTCGCGTGACACCCTGCCGAAGGGCGCCTCAATGAAGTGCAGTTCCCGAAGGAACTGCAACAAGAGTAATCTCGTCGTCAGGCCTATAGTCGCCGGTCCCCGCCTCAATGAAGTGGTTCCCGAAGGAACTGCAACTCTGGTACGACACGGCGAACGGGTACAAGCCGTACATGCCTCAATGAAGTGCAGTTCCCGAAGGAACTGCAACCTCATTAGGGCCAAGTGATGGCTAAGCGCGACGAGCCTCAATGAAGTGCAGTTCCCGAAGGAACTGCAACCCGGTCTGCGCGGTCATCGTCACTTCATGGTGCCGGCCTCAATGAAGTGCAGTTCCCAAAGGAACTGCAACGCCTTGTTCTTGACCCAGCTGGAGGCCCGCGACCAGGCCTCAATGAAGTGCAGTTTCCAAAGGAACTGCAACCTGGGTGATCCCCGGCCGCATGATGACTCACTGAAAAGGCCTCAATGAAGTGCAGTTCCCAAAGGAACTGCAACGGCACGGCCAGTGGCCGATGAGCGCTCACATCCACCAGCCTCAATGAACTGCAGTTCCCAAAGGAACTGCAACGTCCCGGAGGACAGCCCGGGCAGTGTCGCGGAGAATAGCGCCTCAATGAAGTGCAGTTCCCAAAGGAACTGCAACATCAGTCATGCAACGCCACCGTCGCCCAAGATCATGCCTCAATGAAGTGCAGTTCCCAAAAGAACTGCAACATCCAGGTCTACAGTGACAGCGCCGAGATCTTCGCGCCTCAATGAAGTGCAGTTCCCAAAGGAACTGCAACGGTGGGCTATTGCCGGGCTGACAACGGCGGTGGGTATGCCTCAATGAAGTGCAGTTCCCAAAGGAACTGCAACCGTTCTAGGCGTCCTCGATGCGGAGGGTGATCCCGCCTCAATGAAGTGCAGTTCCCAAAGGAACTGCAACTCGCTGATATGGAGCATGGGCCGGCGTCGATCTGGCCTCAATGAAGTGCGGCTCCTAAGGGAACTGCAACGTCGGACTCCAATGACGCGCTCCCGGAGCACTTCAAGCCTCAATGAAGTGCAGCTCCTAAGGGAACTGCAACTTCAGCGCGGTCGGAGCATTGGACACTGAGAACTGGGAGCCTCAATGAAGTGCAGCTCCTAAGGGAACTGCAACTTCAGCGCGGTCGGAGCATTGGACACTGAGAACTGGGAGCCTCAATGAAGTGCAGCTCCTAAGGGAACTGCAACCCTGCTGTCCAACCTGGTGCAGACCATGATGATGCCTCAATGAAGTGCAGTTCCCAAAGGAACTGCAACTCCGGCGGCGTCGCCGTCCTCGGCGCCGGACTCACGCCTCAATGAAGTGCAGTTCACAAAGGAACTGCAACAATGGAGACGGATTGAGCAAGTCGTCATATGCAACGCCTCAATGAAGTGCAGTTCCCAAAGGAACTGCAACGCGAGTGAAAGACTCCGGTGACCGTTGACCTGTATGGCCTCAATGAAGTGCAGTTCCCAAAGGAACTGCAACGAGAGCGTGGCCAACGCCTGGAATCGCGGGACCAGCCTCGATGAAGTGCAGTTCCCAAAGGAACTGCAACGAGGATCAGGCTTTTTATGATATGCAGGAACGCTGCCTCAATGAAGTGCAGTTCCCAAAGGAACTGCAACCCTGAGATAAAGTGCGAGGTTACGCTCATCTGGGACGGCCTCAATGAAGTGCAGTTCCCAAAGGAACTGCAACGCACGGCGGCCAAGTACGTCACACAGTTGAGTCTGCCTCAATGAAGTGCAGTTCCCAAAGGAACTGCAACCCGACGACGGGGACGTTATTGGTTGGTGCCTTCTACGCGCCTCAATGAAGTGCAGTTCCCAAAGGAACTGCAACGATGGCTCCGACACGGGCCCGTTCCTCATGGCCAGCCTCAATGAAGTGCAGTTCCCAAAGGAACTGCAACGACGGAGCAGACCGCAGCACCGGACGGCGTGAACCGCCTCAATGAAGTGCAGTTCCCAAAGGAACTGCAACGGGCACTGCTGCACGCCATGAGCGAGGTCGACCGCCAGCCTCAATGAAGTGCAGTTCCCAAAGGAACTGCAACGTGGCCGTGGGCGCTGCTCGCGGGGGCGTCGGCTCTGCCTCAATGAAGTGCAGTTCCCAAAGGAACTGCAACCGCCCCGTCAGATTCGGCTGTGATTCAAGGGTTCTGGCGGGTGTCCGCGAGCGCTGCCGCCGTCGGGGCGGCCGAGACACTCGGCTGGCAGGCAGCCTACTCGCCCTTCCTTGGAATCTCAACGGTTTTGGGCCGCGAGCGCTCCCCGGGGGTCCCCGTACCACCGCAGCGCTCGCATCAGGCGATGAGGGGCCCGTCAGGAGTGATCGTCCGCGTCAGGCCGACATAGGTGAAGCGCTTGTCGTCGACCGACACCAGGGGCCCCACGTCGCACAGCAGGATCGAGTCCTCATCCGAATCGACGATCCCATTCAGTTCCTCCCGCAGCCGCATGAGCTTGGCCGGGGCGGAGTCGACCACGAACACCGAGTACTGGATACGGTCGCCGTACTTGAGGAGCGTCTTCGCCACACGGCCGCGCCGCCGGTCGGAGGGAACGTCGTAGGCCACGAGCACTCGTCTCACATCGTCGCGCATCAGCGCACCGTCACGCCCTTGTAGTCGCGCTGCGTCCCGTCGATCGCCCCGAGGATGAGCCTCGCCTGGACCTCGATGGCACGGCGCCAGGTGACGTCGTAGTCGAACACCGGATGGCGGAAGGAGGTTTCGATACGCCTCTCGAATCCGGCGATGAGCTGCTTGCGGCCTCGGTCGGTCATGCGGCAAGCGCCCATCACCGAGGTGAAATCAGCCTCGCCCACCTCGCCGTTGCGCAGCGCGCGGACCACAACGGAATCAGCCACGGGGGCGCGGAACTCCTCCATGAGGTCCAGGGCGAGCGCTGGCTTGTTCCGGGAACTGGAGTGGAGGAATCCCGCGTGCGGATCGAGCCCGCATGCCACCAGCGCGCGGACGCACTCCCCCAGGAGGATGGCGTAGGTGTAGTCGAGCGCGGCGTTGACCGGGTCCGGAGCGGGGCGCCTGCAGCGCCCCTTCCACTGACTCGCCGCGAACCGCGCTGCCTGCCCCTCCAGCATGGTGGAGAACGCCCCGAAGTAGAGGGAAGCGGCCTCCCCCTCCACTCCCAGGAGATCAGTGAGCGATGGCGCTTCGAGGGCATCGCGCTGCAGCCGCCGCATCCGGGTGACGCCCTCCGCAGCATCCCCGTTGCGGCGCAGCAGGGTGGCCTGGTTCGCGATTTTCGCCGCCACCATCTGCTGAGCGATATCGACGCGCCCCTCCGCGCTCGCCACGTGCTGGCGAACGCGCTGGAGGCCATTGGGCGAGTCGGCGCCCCGGGACCAGCCGATCACCCTGCCTGACCAGGAGCACCACACCACGCACCGGTCGCGCCAGCACAGTTCCCGCAGCAGAGCCGATGAGACATCCGCATTGCCGTGGACCACCAGTCCCAGCACACGCTCAATCGGAACGCTCAGCAGGCTCTCCCCGTCCTTCTTGACCTCCAGCCTCCCGGAGGACAACGATGCTCGCGACCCCGGCGTGGTCACATGGACGATCTGCGCATCAGGCGCAGCCGCGACAACCCTGCGACGCGAGGCCTCATACCTGTGCTCGGCGGGCAGGCACACCGACTCATGGGAGCACCACTGGCAGCGGCGATCATCCTGGAGAGGCTCAGGCGCGCGCTCCGAGGTGATGATGCTCCGAGTCCTGGCCACCGCCTCCTCAGCGCCCCTCAGATCCGCAGCGGTCAGATCGACCTCCACCCGTCTGCGGTGCCCGGTGAAGTAGACCTCCGTCCCGGCGACGGCGTGCCCCATCTCCTCCAAGCAGATCCTCTGCAACGCGAGTTGCAGGCGGTTCGCCTCGGTCACCTCCGGACGGCGCCGCACCGGCGTCGCCTTGTACTCCACCACCGTGAGGGGCCCATCGGCGGTTCCCTCAACGACGTCGCATCTTCCTGACAGCCCGAGCCGCTCAGAGCGGATGTTCACAGCTCGGTGCTCGGCTGGGCGGCTCTGGGAAGCGTCGTCGGCGCGCCGGTGGGCCTCCGTGCCCGCCTGCATCTGCATCGTGTCGGTCTTCTCCCCCACCGACTCCAGCCACGCCCGCCTGGGGCAGAACGCCGTATGCGTCACCAGGCTGATCGGGATGGGATCGGCCATCATGCCAGGACCTCGATCCGGCCCGCCCCGAGAGACCTCTCAGGAGCATTCGGATTATCGCTGACATGCAGTGGGAATACCGCCAGAGCCCGGACGCCGTGGGAGCGCAGCCATGCGCGCGGGCCCTTCTCCTGGGGATCCTTCGCCATGACGAGCTGCCGGGAGACGAGCAGCGCCCGCCACCGCTCCAAGGAGGCTCCGCCCACGATCATCGGGAGGACCAAGCACTCCGGGGTGAACTTGCCCACCGGGACTCCGCCTGCGGTCACCGACGTCTGGCGCAAGCGATGGATGACCGGGAAGGAGGCGATCCCCCACAGGGCGCACCAGGCGAGAGCACTGTCGGTGAACCGAGGCGGAGTCAGACCCGTGGGCGTACGGGAGTCCTCGGACCGCTTCCCCTTGTAGGCCTCGTCGATGAGCGTCTGCCCGCACAGCCCAGTAGCCACCCGCTCAACGGTCCTGGCTGAGACGATCTGGGCGAGGCTGCGGAGCCGGTTGGCGACGAAGTCCTCGCCTCGATTCCGCGTTTTCATCTCCCAACGATTCGCCCCGTCGTCAGGCCTTGGCTTTTTCATCTCCTTATCCGCGAAACGCCAATACGCGGGTTCGCCCAGTGCCCCGATCAGATCAGCAGCGCTCTCCTGCCGCGCCACTCGATCAATCCCGTCATGACGCAGCCGTTGAAGCTCACGCCACTGCTCAACAGTCCCGGCAGCCTTCACCCGTGGACTGAACACGGCGCTCGTGCCATTCCACGGCTCCCCCTCCAGATCTGTGTGGATCCAGGTGCCCGGTGCCGCAGTCGCCTGAGCATGACGGTGGACCGCTGCGGCGATCGCGTCGTCGTCGTAGCCCTCGGCGCTCACCTCCAGTCGGGGCTCGGCCTCATCGGTCCAGCCAAGACAGACCCGCTGAGCGCCCTCGCCCTCCAGGATGAGGGCGAGGCCGAGCCCCGCGAAAGAGGTCAGCGCGCTCGTGATATCACCACCGAGAATCATCTCTCTCACTTCCCCTCGGCTGAGATCGAGCAGTCAGCGGCGCGCAGAAGCGCCTCGAGATAGGCGGCGCCCCACGGGCCCCACATCCGGTCAGTCCGGGCGATGAGGGACTCCCACTCCCCCTCGCCCACGAGCTCCACCAGCGCCTCCATCGCGCTGGGACCGGCCGTCACAGGGTCATGGTCGAACATGGGCCGGCCCCGGCCATGGCTCGTGCCCACCAGGCGGGCGACCAGATCGCGGCGCCCGCACTCGACGCCGCCCTCGCCGTCGCCACTCGAGTCCGCCCGCGCCCAGTAGATGGCCGCGGAGGCGAGCTCGTGGCGCCACCCCACCGGCAGGCCAGCGTCCGCCCAGGCCTTGCGCACAGACCTCAACGGGCGCCCACCGCTCTTGGCCAGCGGCGGAGCGCCCTCCTGCTGATCCCTCCGCCGCCCCAGAAGCACCTGGAAGCGCTCATCCTCCTTGCCGGCGTCGTGCCATAGTCCGGCCTCCTTCAAGGCCTCCACCGGGGAGGGTCGAGCGCCGACCCGCTCCGCGACCTCCCCGGCGCGCGCGGCCACCGCGGCATTGTGGTCGGCGAGGAGCACACGGCGGCTCCGGGACCACGCCGAGCGCTCATCGGACTCGTCGTCGACGCGCTCGCTCCCCCGCACCACCAGCCAGGCAGGGGCGATCCCGCTCTCAGGATCCCAGCCCGGGGGCCACTCGCACTCACCCTCAGGGAACTCCTCCCCCAGTTCCTCTGCCTCCAGGCGGGCGAGGCGCGCGAGCTCATCAGGATCGGTCATGATCCTCACGATGCCCTCCAACGCCGAGGCTGGAACGGGCTCGCCTGTCTCGCCGCCATCCCTGGAGACCACGCCCTCGGTGAGGATCGCCGCAGCCGCGTCGAGCACGATCAGGTCCCCGGGGCGAAGGAGCCGCGCGACCTCCCGGGCATCAGGCCCGGGGTCGGCGAGGCGCACCTGCCATTCCGCGAGCGCTTCCCCGTCGCGCCACAGCACCGAGCCGCCCAGAACCTCCCGCTGCTCGTCGGCGAGCCGCGTGATGAGGGCTCGTGCCGTCGCGATCGTCGTCGGGTAGACCTCCCAGTCTTGTGGGGGCACCGCGCGGACGAGGGTCTCCCCGGCGGTCGCATCGGGCAGGCCCGATATGTCGCGCAGGACGACTCCCACTGCGGAGTCCTCGGGGTCGAGGTCATCGCGGAGCCACAGGTCGAGCTCCGGCTCCACGATGAGGTCCATGGAGGTCTTCGACCACAAGGCCGCGTCCCACGGCTCCGGGCGCTGGTAGAGCACACGGCGGGGGATATCCGGCTCCGGCGGGTTCTCGCTGACCACCAGGGGCGAAAGATCCCCATCCCCGGCGCGCTCCACCGCCCAGCTCCGCCCTGAGCGCAGG
This sequence comes from Actinomyces timonensis DSM 23838, assembly GCF_000295095.1. Taxonomy (GTDB): domain Bacteria; phylum Actinomycetota; class Actinomycetes; order Actinomycetales; family Actinomycetaceae; genus Actinomyces; species Actinomyces timonensis. Next base: position 258,755 of record NZ_JH806632.1, read on the forward strand.
TCATCCTTGCGGTATGGGAGCGCGTCCGCCTTCACCTCCACGCCAGCCGCCGGCCCCAGGACGATGACGTCGCCGCGCTCGCGCAGGCCGAGCCTGTTGACCCTTCCCGCCCGCTGGGCGAGGGCACTGCCCGAGGCGAGCTCGGTGACCATGGCGGCCAGATCGAGGTCCACTCCGACCTCAACGGTCTGCGTGGCCACGAGGACATCCACGCTCTGGGAGCCCTCCGTGCCGAAGAGCCCCGGGTCCTCCTCGCGAAGCCTCTCGAGATCCCACGGGCGCATGCGCCCCACCCACAGCCGGCAGGCGAGCCCCTTCTTCCGCAGTTCACCGACGACCTGGACGGCGCTGTCCACACGGTTGAGCACGCAGCCAACGGTCCTGGGAGGATGGGTGCCTGCCTCCCCACCCGGAGAGTCCGGGATGAGCTCGCGGGCGGCCCCGACGGCGTCGAGCACCTGCTCCACCACAGCATCCCGGTACTTCGCGGTCATCCTGCCGTTGGCGGGCCACTGCTCGGTCTCGACGTAGCGGATCGTCTTGGGCGCCCGCACCCGGCCGGCCAGGCGGGAATCGTCCGCGAGGGACTCCCGGGTGACGCCGACGACGCGGCTCGCCGCCCCCGAGGGGGTCGCGGTCATCTCCACCGCCTGGAGCGCGGGCACGCCGATCCTCTCGGCGCCCGCAGCGCAGAGCTCGCCCACGCGCCGCGCCGTGACGAGCAGCTGGCGGTTCAGATGCGCCTCGTCCAGGACGATGGCCGCATCGAGGGCGAGGAGCCCTGCGAGCCTCGGGCGGGCGAGCCGCGAGGCCCCGTAGGAGCGGAACAGCAGGCTGGAGCCCCACATATCCGGGGTCATGCACAGCACCGCGCAGGCCTCCGGGGCGTTGAGCCAGGCGCGGTCGGTGGCGGCCGCCCCGCGCATGGTCGTCACCACGAGGGGATCGCGGCTCTCCGCCGCCTCCCGGCGGAGGCTGGCAAGGGCGTCACAGACTCGCGTCACGACGTCGGCGGCGCCGTCGGGAGAAGCGTTCAGGAGATCCTGGATGCGGCGGGCCCGCTCGGCGTGGGCGTCAGTGAGGGCCCTCCGGTTGACGACGACGGCGAGCCTGCGGGGCACTCGCGCGCCCGCGCCCACAGCCGCCAGGGCATTGGCGAAGACATGGACCTCGATGACGCTCGATTTGCCCGCGCCCGTCGGGGCGGCGATCTGCTCCGGCCACTGCCCTTGGCCCACCAGGTGCCTCAGGAGATCCTCCTGCCATGAGAAGGGGCGGCACCCCTGGCCGTGCACGGCCTCGAAGAAGTCCCCGAAGTCATCAATGCTCAGCATGATTCCTCCAGGTCGCCTCCCGGACCAGCTCAGCCGGGAGATCCGCGGGGGCGAGGAGGCCCCCGCCGAGGTGGCGGCTCTGCCCCACGGCGACCAGCGCGCACTCGGGGAGCAGGTCCCCCGCGTCGATGAGCGCACGGTAGGGCTGGGCGACCATCCCCTGGGGCATCTTGTGGGAGTAGGCCGCGGGGCGGTGGGTGACATGCTGGTACCACATCACCGAGGCGCCCTTGCGCCGGACCTGGGAGACGAGGTCGCGGTACCCCTGGGGGCCGCGCCCCACAGGCATGAGCGCATCGCGCCAGACGAATCCGAGTGAGAGCAGGATGGCGCTCTCAAAACTCCACTCGCCGCGCTGGCGCACCACCTCGGGCACCGCAGCCGGCGTTGGGGACCAGAGGCGGGCGGTGCCGGGCGCGGGCGGCGCCCAGAAGGACTCGGCGGGGAGGATCTCATCGGCGGGCAGCAGCCGCGCCACGCCCCAACGCGACCTCACCTGCCGCATCCCAGCCAAAGCGCCCAGGACGACGTCGCTCTCCCCCGGGCTCATCCCCCGGGGCAACAGGATGAGGAAGGCCCCCGGAGCGCCACCGATATCCCCGATGATCGACTGGGCGAACACAGAGGCGGGCAGGTAGTGGATGGCCAGGCGGTTCGCCGGGACCCGTGCGCCCTCGGGGAAGCGCCCCGTGACCGTGGAGGGGGCGCCGTCGCCGATCCTGGAGATGATCGCCTTGTGGAAACCCACGCACCAGTCCACCCTGCGCGAGGGCTCGAACTCCTGACCGCTGCCGTCATCGGCGAGGAAGATGACGACGTCGTCCCAGGGAAGAGACCCCTCCGCCGGCTCGTACCCCACCGGCTCGTAGTGAGCGGTGCTCAGGCAGTCCAGGGGCGACGGGAACGTGACGACCGCTTCCGTCTTCTTGTACTTGTCAGCGCTGGCAGTTGGCGGCTTGGGAGGATAGGCCGCCTCATGCGCTTGGGCGAGAGCCCTGGCCCGTCCGGGAACCGGGACCGGCAGCCGCAGGCCTCCGGAGGTGAACGCCGTCGCCTGGGGATTGCGGCGCCAGGTCGGCCGAACGCCCTCGACGACTTCGAGGACCACGGGACTGTCCGCCTCCCCCAGGTGGGGAACCTCGGCGCACAGCCCGCTGAGGACCTCTCGGACGTCAGGAGGGATGCTCTCCCAGATCCAGGCGATCTCGCCATTGAGCGCGACGCCCTCGGAGATCTCCTTGCCCGCCTTCTTCGGGGAGTCCTTCTCCAAGGTCCCTGTGTCGCGGTAGGCGATGCGGGAAGCGGAGGGCTCAGTCATCGGCATGGACGGCGGAAGGCTCAACCCAGCGGGCGGATTGGCCTCCAGCCACGCCAGCGCGCCTTCCACGGCTGGCGCGAGGCCGTCACCCCCGGAAGCGGTCCAGGCAGCGCTCACCAGTGCGGAGAAGAGGCGGGCGGGCGAGGGCCAGCTATCCGGCGAGCCATCTGCTGCGTGCCCGTGGTAGACGCCGAGTGGGAAGCGCGCGGTGAGAGCGACGGATCCCATTACTCGTCCTGAGCATCGTCGACAGCGGCGTTGAGCACGGCCGGGTTGCCCTCAACCATGAGCACCGACCCATCCCAGACAAGGCCCGCGCGTTCCCGCGCGTAGTCCAGTGCGGCGCTGAGAAGCGCCTGCGCCTCCAGGATCGTCAGAGGGGCAAGAGACTCCTTCTCCCCGTAGCGCTTGTCGAGGGTGACCCGGGCGGGCCCGGACTCGACGAGGTCGCAGTTGGCGCGAAGAAGGAGCTCGGCGTCGGAGCGCGCCAGGCCGTTGAGGGCGAGAGCGGCGAGCACGGCCCGGCAGGCGATGTCGCCCTCCGGGCTCTCACAGTCGAAGCGCAGCGCTCGCAGGGCGGCGAAGCTCAGCACGTGGGAGCGGATGATCGCCTGGCAGGTCACTCCGCCGAGCTGCTCCAAGGCCGGCGGGATCCCGCCCAGGCCGAGGGTCGAGGCCTGCTTCTTCTTCATGGCGTTCTCATACGTGCCCTTCGAGAGCTCGCTCTTCTGGGCCTCGGCGATCGCTTTGCGATCCTTATCCGCGAGGTTGATCTGCATGCCGAGGGGGTCGATCCGCGCCCCGCCGCGCTTGGACTGGTGCGAGGCGGGATCTCCATCCTGGTCTGCGAGGATCCCGATGATCTCACCCACGAGGATGGAGCGGTACCGCCCCTGGTTGCTCTTGCGGCTCGCGTCCCAGCCCCCGAGCAGGAGAGTCATGGGGCTGCGCTCGATGAGAGCCCGGGCGTGGGAGACGGTGGCGTCCCGCAGCGCGCGGTAGTCAGGAGACGCCGTCGCCGGCTCACCGTTGATGGTTCCCGCGCGGATCTGGCCATCAAAGGCCCGGTGCGGCAGGTCGATATCGCTGTAGGCCTGACCATCCTCGAAGCGCAGCTCGATGCGCGGCATGGCGGACAGCACCTCGTCACCATCAGTGATCGCGGCCGAGACCGCCGCCTCCAAGCGGTTGTTCTGGGACTGCTTGGAATCGATGAGGACGGCGTCGACCGCCTTCCCCTCCCAGAAGCGGCGCTCATAGGCGAAGACCGAATTGCCGCGCTCCGTGAACTTGGCGGGTGCCACGGAGGCATGCGGGCCAGCGGCGGGCTGAAGCAGCGTGACAGAGGTGAGCACGCTCGCCCCGCCGGGGCGGCAGGCAGCAAGCAGGTGGTCCAGGGTGATTGACGACATGGAATGCTCCTCGTTGAGAACGGTCCGACGACCAGCGGGCCTATGTTTCCACATCCCTCCGACATCTGACGCCCCGCCAGTATCGCGAACCTGTAACGCCGAACATCGGCTCCGACCTGCTCGGCAAGACGCGTAGCGAGCGCGAACCCAAGCGAGTCACCCCCGCTCCGCGTCGTGGACAGCCCGACGCCCAGCGCCCATAATGGTGGGGAGCCACCCGGCTGCCACCGGATGACTCCCCGAGGCCCATGGCTCACACGAACCACGTGCCGAGGGCATCCGCTAGGACACCGACGGCCCGGACCAGGCAAGCGATGCTGCTAAGTATGTCGCTCACCTGCCGGGCCGTTACCTTGTCCCGGCGGACTCGCACGTGCTAGCGCGCCCACCGCTTGGGCGCCGTCCGCCCGAGGGCCAGAGCGGAGGGCCCCACCACCAGCCGGGACCCGCTGACCACCTCATCCGGCCATACGCTTGCGCGCATATCCCTTGATGCGTATGATTTGACCGTGCGGGAGAAGTGGGCCGTGATCCTCTCGGTGGAGGTCGCCGACTGGTATCGAGGACTGAGGCCGGCCGACCGCCGCATGGTCGACAAGATGTTGGACAAGCTCAGCGCCCTGGGCAATCAGTTGCGCATGCCGCACAGCCGCCCACTGGGCAATGGTCTATTCGAGCTGAGATTCTCAATCGAGAGAGCGACCGTGGCACAACGGATCACTTACATCTTCGATCCCGATCAAAGAGTGATCACACTGACCACCTTCCGCAAGACGAGAAGCAATGAGCAAGGGGAGATCGCCCGAGCGAGACGGGCTAAGGACGATTACGAAAAGGGAATCAACTCATGAGCACCGCACTACCAGACGGATACATCAGCCTTGACGACCTGCGCGCAGAGGTCGACGCGTCGTACACGCCCGCGCAGCGCCAGGAGTACGAAGAGGCTGAGGCAGAGGCCGCCACTCAGATCGAGTTGGCCGAACTGGTCTACCAGATGCGGACGCAGGCCGGCATCAGCCAAAGCGAGCTGGCTCGCCGGATGGGCATCCGCCAGCCATTCATCAGCGATCTGGAGCGCGGAGGGAGGACGCCGACGGTGGCAACCCTCGCCCGCGTCGCCCAAGCCACAGGGAATCGGCTGCGCCTGACCGCTGAGCCTGTCAAGTAATTCAGCGAGTCCACGCCCCGGCGTGGACGTCGTGCCTCACCGTGAGCCGCCTGCGCGCCCTCCGCCCGCCCACAGCCCTCCCACTCACACCCAAGGAGCCCCATGCGCGTTCTGGCAGCCCTGTCCGGGGGCGTCGACTCCGCCGTCGCCGCCGCGCGCGCCGTCGATGCCGGGCACGACGTCGTCGGCGTCCACATGGCGCTCTCGCGCAACCGCGAGGCCACCCGCACCGGCTCTCGCGGCTGCTGCTCCATCGAGGACGCCTCCGATGCCCGCTGGGCCGCCGACATCCTCGGCATCCCCTTCTACACCTGGGACCTCTCCGAGGATTTCGAGCAGCGCGTCGTCGCCGACTTCCTCTCCGAGTACCGCGCCGGCCGCACCCCCAACCCCTGCGTGCGCTGCAACGAGCGCATCAAATTCGACGCCCTCCTCGAGCGCGCCCTCGCCATGGGCTTCGACGCCGTCGCCACCGGCCACTACGCGCGCCTGACCGGCGGGGCCACCGACTCCCGCCCCGGGGACCCCACCGGCCTCACCCTCTCCCGGGCCGCCGACGCCGCCAAGGACCAGTCCTACGTCCTGGCCGTCTCAGGCCCCCACGGCCTGGCCCGCGCCCTCTTCCCCCTGGGCGACGCCCCCAGCAAGGCCGACGTGCGCGCCGAGGCCGCCGCGCGCGGCCTGCCCGTGGCTGACAAGCCCGACTCCTACGACATCTGCTTCGTCGCCGACGGCGACACCCGCGGATTCCTCACCCGCGCCCTCGGCTCCTCCCCCGGCCAGATGGTCACCCCCGACGGCGAGGTCCTCGGCGAGCACTCCGGCTACTTCGGCTTCACCGTCGGCCAGCGCAAGGGCCTGGGGCTCACCCGCCCCGCCCCCGACGGCCAGCCCCGCTACGTCCTGGAGACCCGGCCCGCCACCAACGAGGTCGTCGTCGGCCCCGCCTCGCTCCTGCAGCGCACGAGCCTCGACGCCGACGCCCTCGTCCTCCTGGCCGCCCCCGAGTCGCTCGGGTCGGGCGAGGCCGGCTGGGCCGGCGTCCATGTGCAGGTCCGCGCCCACGGCCGCCCCGTTCCTGCTCGCGTCACCGTGGACGCCGAGGCCTTCACCATCCACGCCGAGCTCGACGAGCCCCTGCGCGGAGTCGCGTCCGGCCAGTCCGTCGTCGTCTACGGCGGGCCCAACGGCGAGCGCGTCCTCGCCCAGGCCACCGTCGCCTGAGGAGCTGTGCTGCCAGGTCTCGCTCCGCCCGGCTCAGCCGCACTGGCGGGCGAGCTCGGCCACCATCTGCGGGACCACCTCGGCCACGTCCCCGATGACGCCGAAGTCGGCCATCTCGAAGATCGGGGCCTCGGAGTCGTCGCAGACCGCGACGATGGTCTGCGCGCCCTGGATGCCGGAGGTGTGGTGGACGGCGCCCGAGACGCCCAGGCCGATGTAGAGGCGCGGGGAGACGCTCGCGCCGGTCTGGCCCACCTGGGCGCTGCGCTCGATCCACCCCTCGTCGCAGGCCACGCGCGTCGCGCCAACGGCAGCGCCCAGAGGCTCGGCCAGTGAGCGGACAAGGTCGAAGTCGCCATCGACCCCGCGCCCGCCGACCACGACGGTGCGGGCCTCGGTGAGCTCGGGCCCGGCGGCCGCGGCGGTGCGTTCCGACTCGACGAGCTCGACGGACGCGGACTCGGCCGCGGGGGCAACATCGATCGCCTCGGGGGCGAGCTCGGCGACGCCATCACTGAGCGGCTCGTAGGCGCCCGGCCGGATGACCAGCACAGGCGCGGGCCCGCCCAGGGCGAGCGCGGAGGTAGTGGTCCACGAGCCGGACAGGACCAGCTTGGAAGCGGTGATGGCGTCGGCGCCCTCGCTCAGGCGCAGGTCGGCCAGATCGCTGGAGGCGGCCGAGTCGAGCAGGATGGCGGCGCGGCCGGCGATCTCCTTGCCGCGGTAGTCGCTGGCGACGAGGACGGCGGCGGCGCCAGTGGCCTGGGCGGCGGCCGCCAGGGCGTCGGCGGCGCATCCGGCCAGGGCGGGCACGGCGGCGGCCAGCAGCCGGGTCGCGCCCGCGGTGGCCAGAGCGGGCGCCGCGCCACTGGCGGCAGCGGCATCGCCGAGCACGAGGGCGACCGCCTGGGGGCTGAGGGAGCGGGCAGCGGCGAGCAGCTCGAGGGCGGCGGACGTGGGCCGGCCGGCGTCGTCGAGGTCCGCCAGGACGAGGATGGGGGCGTCAAGCGTGTGGGACATGCGGGATCTCCTTGGGCCTGATGCGCGTCGCGCGCGCATGAGACATTGATCGGATGGGCTTCAGGCGGGCCGTCAGACGAGCTTGGACTCGACGAGCCAGGCGGCGAGCTCGCGCCCCGCGTCCCCGGCGTCGGTGCGGATGATGCCGGCCTCGCGGGCGGGCCTGGCCTGGGCGGCCACCACGCTGACGGCCGGCTCCCCCAGGCCCTCCAGGTCGAGGTCGTCCAGCGAGAGGACGTCGAGGGGCTTCTTCTTGGCGGCGCGCATGGCGGCGAAGTTCGGGTAGCGGGGCTCGTTGGCCTGGTCGGTCACGGAGACGAGCGCGGGCAGCGGGGCGCGCAGGGTCTCGCGCAGCGTGCCGGTGGTCCGCTGGATCGTCACGGCGCCGCCGTCGACCTCCAGCTCGGTGGCCAGGGTGAGGGCGGGCACGCCCACGGCGGCGGCGAGCGCGCCGGGGAGCATCGAGGTCATGCCGTCCAGGGAGGCCATGCCGGTGACGATGAGGTCGACGCCGCCGATCCGCTCGATGGCCGCGGCGAGCACCCGCGCGGTGGTGACGACGTCCGCCCCGGCGAGCTCGTCGTCGGCGATGATGAGGCCGGAGTCCGCGCCCATCTGGAGGGCGCGGCGCACGCCGTCCTCGGAGTCCTCCGGGCCCATGGTCAGGGCGATGACCTCCCCGCCCGAGTCCTCGGCAAGGCTGACGGCCGCCTCGACGGCGTTCTCATCGAGCTCGTTGAGGACATCCTCCTCGCCGCGCACGAGGCGGCCCTCCTCGATGCGGCGCTCGGACTGCACGTCGGGAACGTGCTTGATGCAGACGACGATTTTCATGCGTCCAAGGTTGCCATAAAGCGGGGTGTGACTGCCTCCTCAGCCCGGTGATCCTTCTATCAGGCCTCAGCGGGCCCGTGGCGCTTGGCCCGGGTCTTCGCGCGCGTAACAATGGCACTTGTGTCTGAGTCCGTCCCGCTCATCCCTGCGCCGCTAGCACCAGCGCGCGCGCTCGAGCGCACCCGTCTGGGCGCCACCCCCCAGGGCGATGGGACGGACTTCGTGGTCGTGGCACCCCGTGCCACAGCGGTGGACCTGTGCCTCATCGAGGTCGACGACGCCGGCGCCGTCGTCTCCGAGCGCCGCATCGGCATGCACGGCCCGCAGCAGGGCGCCTGGGACGCGCATGTTCCCGGGGTCGGCCCGGGCCAGCGCTACGGGTACCGGGTCCAGGGATTCTGGAACCCCTCCGAGGCGCTCTTCCACAACCCGCACAAGATGCTCCTCGACCCCTATGCGCGCCTGACCAGCGGCACGGCGACGCTCTCCCCGGAGATCTACGCCCACACGGTGGAGGACGACCTCTCCCCCGCCCTCATCCCCTTCGCGCCCTCGGAGCTCGACTCCCTGGGGAGCACGGCGCTCGGCGTCGTCACAGGCGGGCAGCGCTTCCCCGTGGTCCCCGGCCCTCGCATCCCCTCCGAGCGCACGGTCGTCTACGAGACCCACGTCAAGGGCATGACGCTCAGGATGCCCGGAGTCCCCGAGGACCTGCGCGGCACCTACGCGGGGCTCGCCCACCCGGCGACCATCGAGTACCTGCGCGGCCTCGGGGTCACGACGCTGGAGCTCCTGCCGATCCACGCGGCCTTCTCCGAGCCGTTCCTCCAGCAGCGGGGCCGGCGCAACTACTGGGGCTACTCGACTCTCTCCTTCTTCGCCCCCGAGCCCTCGTACGCCACCGCGGCCGCCCAGGCCGCCGGCCCTGAGGCGGTCCTCGACGAACTGCGCGGCATGATCTCGATCCTCCACGAGGCGGGCCTCGAGGTCATCATGGACGTGGTCTACAACCACACCTGCGAGGGAGGCATGGACGGGCCGTCCCTGTCCCTGCGCGGCTTGGACAACCTGGAGTACTACCTGCACGCCCCGCACCGGCCCGCCGCCTACGGGGATGTCACCGGCACGGGCAACAGCATCGACTTCCGCTCCCCCCGGGCGGTCCAGCTCGTGCTGGACTCACTGCGCTACTGGGTGACCGAGGTCGGCGTGGACGGCTTCCGCTTCGACCTGGCGGTGACCCTGGGCCGCCACGGCGCCGAGTTCACCCCCCGCCACCCGCTCCTGGCGGCCATGAGCACCGACCCCGTCCTCAAGCGCGTCAAGCTCATCTCCGAGCCCTGGGATGTGGGCCCGGGAGGCTGGCGCACCGGCGAGTTCCCGGAGCCCTTCAAGGACTGGAACGACCGCTACCGCGGCGCGGTGCGCTCCTTCTGGCTGGCCGACGCCTCGGAGCTGTCCAAGGGGCGATCCGGCTCGGACCTGAGGGACCTGGCCACGCGCCTGTCCGGATCGGTGGACCTGTTCGGCCACGGGGAGTACCCCGGCGGCCGTGGCCCGCTGGCGAGCGTCAACTTCATCACCGCCCACGACGGCTTCACGCTGAGGGACCTGACCTGCTTCGATCACAAGCAGAACCTGGCCAATGGCGAGGGCAACCGCGACGGCACGGATGACAACCGCTCCTGGAACCACGGCTGCGAGGGCCGCGTGGCCGAGGGCATCGACGGCGGGCCGATCGAGGTCCTGCGCCGCCGCTCGGCGCGCAACCTCCTCGGCACGCTGCTCATCAGCGCGGGAACGCCGATGATCCTGGGCGGGGACGAGATGGGCCGCACCCAGGGCGGCAACAACAACTCCTACTGCCAGGACTCCGAGATCTCCTGGTACGACTGGGACCTGGAGATCTGGCAGCGCGACCTCATCTCCATCACGCGCTTCCTCATCAACCTGCGCCAGGCCCACCCCGTGCTGCGCCCGGACCGCTTCGCCGTCGGGGCCCCCGCGATCATCGACGGCGAGCCGGACACGATCCCGGACCTGTCCTGGTTCCGGGCCGACGGCGAGCCCATGGGCCACTGGGACTGGCATGACCCGGGCTGCCGGACCGTGCAGATGCTCCGCTCGGGCGCCCCCTGGGGCGACGACGACCTCCTCGTGGTCATCAACGGCACCCTGGCCGAGCAGGAGATCGTCCTGCCCCAGGCCCATGGCCGCGACTGGCACCTCTTCTGGGATTCCACATGGGCGGTCCCCCGCCCGCACACCTCCGCCTTCGCCCTGGCACGCCGCACGAGACGCGCCCCGGAGCCCTCGCCGGTCTCCACGCTCGGCAGCGCCATGGGACCCGTGGGCCCGGTCTGCCGCCAGGACCGCCCGGGGGACACCACCACGATGGAGGTTCTCTCCATGCGCATCTACCTCTCCGGCGAGCCGCTCGCGCAGCGGCCGGCGCGCTCCCATTGACCGGGGCGACGCCGACGCCCGCCAAGGACGCCTTGTGATCAGGGGCGCGGCGGCGCTCGCCTAGGATGTGCGCCATGACGTCCTCCCCCGCATCTGACACCGCCGCTTCCGCCCATGCCCCCTCCTCCGCCGAGGAGGCCCTGGCCAGCGCCGTCGACGGCGCCTCCCTCGCCCGCTCCATCGCGCGCAGCCGCGAGATCGAGGCGGACATGCCGGTCAACCCCGGCCGCTACCGGATGCTCACCGGCGTGCGTCCCACCGGCAACATGCACCTGGGCCACTACTTCGGGACGATGCGGACCTGGGCGCCCATCCAGGACATGGGCATCGACACCTGGATCCTCGTGGCCGACTACCAGGTCATCACCGACCGCGACGGCGTGGGCCCCATCCGCGAGCGCGTCCTGTCGCTGACGGCGGACGCCCTGAGCGTGGGGGTGGACCCGGAGCGCTCGACGATCTTCACCCACTCGGCGGTGCCCGCCGCCAACCAGCTCATGCTGCCCTTCCTGTCCCTGGTCACCGAGTCCGAGCTGCACCGCAACCCCACGGTCAAGGCGGAACTGGAGGCCACGGCCGGCCGCGCCATGAGCGGCCTGCTGCTGACCTACCCGGTCCACCAGGCGGCGGACATCCTGTTCTGCCAGGCGAACCTCGTGCCCGTGGGCAAGGACCAGCTCCCGCACCTGGAGCAGGCGCGCCTCATCGCCCAGCGCTTCGACAAGCGCTACGGGCGCGCCGACAAGAAGCGCCCGGTGTTCCGCCGCCCCGAGGCCCTGCTCGGCGAGGCCCCGCTGCTGCTGGGGCTCGACGGGGAGAAGATGAGCAAGTCGCGCGGCAACACGATCGAACTGCGCATGAGCGCCGATGAGACCGCCAAGGCCCTCAAGAAGGCCAAGACGGACTCCGATCGCGTCATCACCTACGACCCCGCCTCCCGCCCGGAGGTCTCCAACCTGCTCATGCTCGCCTCCCTGTGCGGGGCGGGCGCCCCGGAGGAGATCGCCGAGCGCATCGGCGACGGCGGCGCGGGGACCCTCAAGAGGATCACCACCGAGGCGGTCAACGAGTACTTCACGCCGATCCGCGCGCGCCGGGCGGAGCTCGCCGCCAATGAGGACCACCTCCTGGCGGTCCTGGCCCAGGGCAACGCACGGGCCAACGAGGTCGCCGACGAGACCCTGCGGGCCGTGCGCGCCGCCATGCACATGGATTACTGAGCCGATCGGGCCGACTGGGCACGCCTGAGCTCTTCCGATTTCTTCTATCCCCTCCTGAGCACTGGGTCCGGAGCCGCTCGGGCGACTGGCCCGGCCGGACACGCGCGCTGATCATGGCCGTGCCAGGAGGTGCCCCAATCGGGATGCCGGATGGGCGCTGGGCCCGTACTGTTGTCCTGTGATCCGACACACCACCGCCCAGCGTCCTGCCCGCCCCCTCGTCGGCCGGATCCCGGTCACCGAGGTCTTCCCCGTGGTCGAGGATGGCCACTGGCCCGCCAAGGCGGTGCCCGGTGAGGTCATCCCGATCCGCGCGACCGTCTTCCGCGAGGGGCATGACCGCTTCGCGGCCACGGCCGTGCTCATCCGGCCCGATGGCACCGACGGGCCCAGCGCCCGGATGCGGCTCATCGCCCCCGGCCTGGACCGCTACGAGGCGCGCCTGGCCCCGGACGAGCCGGGCGACTGGTCCTTCCGCGTCGAGGGCTGGTCCGACCCCTACGCCACCTGGGCCCACGACGCCGGGATCAAGGTTCCCGCCGGTGTCGACGTTGAGCTCATGCTCGAGGAGGGCGCCCGCGTCATGGAGCGCGCCCAGGCCGTCCCCGGCCGCGGCGAGGCCGACGCCGCCGTGCTGGCCGGCGCCGCCGCCGTCCTGCGCGATGCCTCCCGCCCGGCCGCCGAGCGCCTGGAGGCGGGGCTCGCCGACGCCGTCGTCGCCGTCCTCGACCGCCTCCCGCTGCGCGACTTCGTCTCCCCCTCGCGCGACTACCCCCTGCAGGTGGACCGCGCCCGCGCCCTGACCGGCTCCTGGTACGAGATCTTCCCCCGTTCCCTGGGCGCCTACTGCGACGAGCACGGCAACTGGCACTCCGGCACGCTGCGCACCGCCGCCGAGAACCTGGACCGCATCGCCGCCATGGGCTTCGACGTCCTCTACCTCACCCCGATCTCCCCCATCGGCGAGACCAACCGCAAGGGCCGCAACAACACCCTCAACGCGCGGCCGGGCGACCCCGGCTCCCCCTACGGCATCGGCTCGGCCGACGGCGGCCACGACGCCATCCACCCCGACCTGGGCACCTTCGAGGACTTCGACGCCCTCGTGGCGCGCTCGCGCGAGCTCGGCATGGAGGTGGCCCTGGACCTGGCCCTCCAGTGCTCCCCGGACCACCCATGGGTGGCCGAGCACCCCGAGTGGTTCACGGTCCTGGCCGATGGCTCCATCGCCTACGCGGAGAACCCGCCCAAGAAGTACCAGGACATCTACCCCCTCAACTTCGACAACGACCCCGAGGGCATCTACGACGCCATCAAGGAGGTCGTCGACACCTGGATCGCCCACGGCGTGACGATCTTCCGGGTGGACAACCCCCACACCAAGCCCCTGTCCTTCTGGCAGCGCCTCATCAGCGAGGTGCGCGAGGAGCACCCGGAGATCCTCTTCCTCGCCGAGGCCTTCACCCGCCCGGCGATGATGCGCACCCTGGGCAAGATCGGCTTCCACCAGTCCTACACGTACTTCGCGTGGCGCAACACCCGCGAGGAGCTGACCGACTACCTCGTGGAGCTCTCCCAGGAGACCGCGCATGTGCTGCGCCCGGCCTTCTGGCCGACGACGCACGACATCCTCACGCCGTTCATGACGCACGGGGGCGTGCCCGCCTTCAAGCTGCGCGCCGTGCTCGCCGCCACCCTGTCCCCCACGTGGGGGATCTACTCCGGCTACGAGCTGGCCGAGTCCGTTCCGCGCCCCGGCTACGAGGAGCAGATCGACAACGAGAAGTACGAGTACAAGCAGCGCGACTTCGCCGCGGCCCGTGGCAACGGCATCGAGGACCTCCTCACCCAGCTCAACGCGATCCGCGCCTCCCACCCGGCGCTCGGCCAGCTGCGGGACATCTGGTTCCACGACACCGGCAACGACCAGATCCTCGCCTACTCCAAGCGGGCGCGCGGCGGCCAGACCGGCGCAGAGGGCGACGACGTCGTCCTCACCGTGGTCAACCTCGACCCGCACAACGCGCAGGTCGGCCAGCTGAACCTCAACCTGGTCCAGCTGGGGCTGCCCGAGGACGCCGACGGCTCGCGCCCCTGCCTGGCGGTCACCGATGAGCTCACCGGGCAGGGCTATGAGTGGTCCGGCTCGAACTACATCCGCCTCGACCCGCACTCGGGCCAGGTCGCGCACGTCATGCGGGTGCGCCCGCTGTGAGCGTCCCCGGCCCCCTGCCCCACGAGGCGCTGTCCGCCGGCCCGAGCACGCGCCCGATGGCGGCTCTGGAGCCGCCGGCGAGCACCGGCCCCACCCCCATGACGGCCCCTGTGGCGGCGCCGATGACGGTGGTCCCGCCCGTGCCGGGCGTGCCGGTGCTGCCCGAGCAGCCCCGCCCCGGACTGGACGCGGACCCCGACTGGTTCCGCACCTCGGTGTTCTACGAGGCGCTCCTGCGCTCCTTCGCCGACTCCGACGGCGACGGCGTCGGGGACATCCCCGGCCTCATCACGCGCCTGGACTACCTGGCGTGGCTCGGCGTGGACTGCCTCTGGATCCCGCCCTTCTACCCCTCCCCCATGCGCGACGGCGGATACGACATCTCCGACTACACCGCCATCGACCCGCGCTACGGAACCATGGAGGACTTCCGGGAGCTCGTCCACCAGGCCCACCAGCGCGGCATGAGGATCGTCATCGACATGGTCCTCAACCACACCTCGGACGCCCACCCCTGGTTCCAGGCCTCGCGAAGCGACCCCGAGGGCCCCTACGGGGACTTCTACGTGTGGCGCGACGACGACTCCGGCTACCCGGACACGCGGATCATCTTCGTGGACACCGAGGAGTCGAACTGGGCCTACGACGTCGAGCGCGGGCAGTTCTACTGGCACCGCTTCTTCTCCCACCAGCCCGACCTCAACTATCACAACCCCGCCGTCGTCGAGGCCATGCACGACGTCGTCCGCTTCTGGGCGCGCACCGGGGTGGACGGGTTCCGCCTCGACGCGATCCCCTACCTGGCGGAGGCCGAGGGCACCAACTGCGAGAACCTCCCGGCCACGCACGGCATCATCGCGGGCATCCGGGCGATGCTCGACCGCGAGTTCCCCGGCACCATCACCATCGCCGAGGCCAACCAGTGGCCCGACGAGGTCGTGGAGTACTTCGGCACCGCCGAGGCGCCCGAGTGCACCATGTGCTTCCACTTCCCGGTCATGCCCCGCATCTACTACGCGCTCCGCGCGGGCTCGGCCGAGGCGATCCGCTGGGTGCTCGAGCGCACCCCGGACATCCCCGCCCACGGGCAGTGGGGCACCTTCCTGCGCAACCACGACGAGCTCACCCTCGAGATGGTCACCGAGGAGGAGCGCGCCCACATGTACGCCTGGTACGCGCCCGAGGAGCGGATGCGCGCCAACATCGGGATCCGGCGCCGCCTGTCCCCGCTCCTCGACGCCTCCCGGGCCGAGACCGAGCTGGCCCTGGCCCTCCTGCTCAGCCTGCCGGGCAGCCCCTGCCTCTACTACGGCGACGAGATCGGCATGGGGGAGAACATCTGGCTGGAGGACCGCGACGCCGTGCGCACCCCCATGCAGTGGGACGACTCCCCCAACATGGGCTTCTCCACGGTGGTCGACCCCGGCGCCCTCACCCTCCCGGTCATCCAGACGCCCGGGTACTCGCACCTGACCGTGGCCACCGAGATGGGCAGGCCCGACTCCCTCCTCCACTTCACCCGGCGCATCCTGCACCTGCGCCGCGCCTACCCAGTCCTGGGCCGGGGCAGCTTCGCCCTGCGCGACGCCTCCGACCCGGCGGTCCTGGCCCACACGCGCAGCGAGGAGGCCGCGCCCGGCGACGAGGGCGGCTCGACCCTCATCTGCGTGGTCAACCTGGCCGCCGCCCCGCGCGCGGTGAGCATCAGCGTCCCAGAGCTCGCGGGCCGGGCCACGCGGGACATCTTCGGCGGGACGCCCTTCCCCTCCGTCGGGGACGACGGCGCCCTGCGCCTGACACTCGGCGGCCTGGGCTACTACTGGCTGGAGGTCCTTCCCCCCGAGCGCCAGGACCACGAGGACCACGACGAGCGCGCCGGCGCGCGGCCGGAGCACGACGACGAGACAGGAGAGACGCGATGAGCGACGCCCACCCCGCCCCCCAATGGCCCACCGATGAGGAGCTCCTCCAGGCCCTCCTCCCCTGGATGCTCGCCCGCCGCTGGTTCCCCCTCAAGGGGAGCGCCGCGCCGTCGAGTCTCCGGTTGGAGCGCAGCATCGACCTGGTCTCCGGCGCGCGCGATCTCATCGTCGCCGCCCCGCGCGGCGACGCCACAGGCGAGGCCTCCGGAGCCCCTGAGGTGCTCGTCCACGTGCCGCTCGTCCTGGGCGCGCCCGAGGACCTGGCGCGCTACGCCGTCGAGGGCGGCGCCCCCGGCTCCGAGGGCCTGCTCATGACCGACTCCCAGGGCCGCGAGCTCGCCCTCATCGACGGCACACACCACCCCGCCTTCTGGCGCGCCTGGGCCGAGGGGGCCGCCGCCGCGGGCACCGTGCTCGGCTCCGAGGGCGCCGCCGCGATCGCCCAGCGCGCCGAGCGCCTGCGCGTGACGACTGGCGAGCAGTCGAACACGAGCGTCATCATGCCCGCCCCCTCCTCCCCCGAGGAGGCGGCGGGGAGCCAGGACGCCGCCACCGGCGACCTCATCGTCAAGCTCTTCCGCGTGCTCGCACCGGGCCGCAACCCGGATGTGGAGGTGCCCGTGGCCCTCGCGCGGGACGGCTGGGACCGCGTGCGCATGCCCGTGGCCTGGTCCGTCGTCGCTGCACCCAGACAGGCGGCTGGCGCCTCCTCGATGGACACAGCCGTGGCCTGCGCCTTCATCCCCAAGGCCGACGACGGCTTCGAGCTGTTCTGCTCGCTGGCCGCCGACGACGACGCCTCCGGCCCCACGCGCGAGCGCGCCCTGGCGCTCGCCCAGGACCTGGGGGCCACCACCGCCCAGATGCACGCCCACCTGCGCGCCTCACTGGGCGAGGCCGCCCCCGAGGCGCCGGAGGCGCTGGCCCGTGCCCTGCGCGAGCGGGCCGACTGGGCCCTGCGGGAGGTCCCCTCCCTGGCCGGGGATGTCCCCGGCCTGGGAGCCGCCGTCGACTCCCTCCTGGCGGAACTGGCCTCCCTGGAGGCGCTCGAGCCCGCCTGCCGGGTCCACGGCGACTACCACCTGGGGCAGGTCCTCCACGAGATCGGGGGCGGGGAGCGCTGGTACGTCCTCGACTTCGAGGGCGAGCCGCTGCGCCCGCTGGCCGAGCGCTCCCGCCCCGACCAGCCGGCGCGGGACGTGGCCGGGATGCTGCGCTCCTTCGACTACGCCTGGGCCGTGGGCGGCGCCGACAGCACTGACGGCGCGAACGGCACGAACAACTCCGACTGGCTCCCCGCGGTCCGCGCCGCCTTCCTGGGCGGTTACCGCGCCGAGGCAACCGCCGGCGCTCGTGAGGACAGGCCCGGCGCGCAGGCCCCAGCGCAGCGCCAGTCCGTGCTACTGGCCGCCCTCGAGCTCGACAAGGCCCTCTACGAGGCGGTGTACGAGGCCCGCAACCGCCCGGACTGGCTGGCGATCCCCCTGCGCGGGCTGGCCGGCATCGTGGCCGCTCGCCAACGCGATCACAGAGCCGACAACAGCGCTGGCGACAGGGCCTCCCACTGCGACGGAGGAGACTGATCGACGAGCATCTCCCACACTCCGCCCCTCGTCGAACACGACCAGGGCCCTCATTCCCTCGCATCAGCCCACCCCGCCATGGAAGAATCACGATCATGACCGACGCCACACCCTCTGGGTCCCCCTCGCAGTCCCCCGTCCCCAATACCGAGGCCGGCTCCGCCTCTCCTGTCGCGGTCGAGCCATGGATCCTCGCGGATGTCGCCTACGCGCGCTACCACAACCCGCATGAGGTGCTCGGCGCCCACGCCGGCGCTGATGGCGTGACCGTGCGCACCGTGCGCCACCTCGCCGACTCCGTCTCGGTGGTCACCTCCGAGGGCACCTTCCCCGCCGCGCACGAGCAGGACGGCGTCTGGGTCGCCGTCGTCCCCGGGGACTCAGTCCCGGACTACCGCATCGACGTCACCTACGGCGAGGAGACCACGCGGGTCGATGACCCCTACCGCTTCCTGCCGACCCTGGGCGAGATGGACACCTACCTCATCTCCGAGGGCCGCCACGAGGAGCTGTGGGAGGTGCTCGGCGCCCACATCAAGCACTACGAGGGCCCCATGGGCGGCGTCGACGGCACGGCCTTCGCCGTGTGGGCCCCCAACGCGCGGGCCGTGCGCGTGGTCGGCGACTTCAACTACTGGGACGGGACCGCCTCGGCGATGCGCTCGCTCGGATCCTCGGGCGTGTGGGAGCTGTTCATCCCCGGCGTCGGCGTGGGCGCCCGCTACAAGTTCGAGATCTGCTTCGCCGACGGCTCCTGGCACCAGAAGGCGGACCCGATGGCCCGCGCCACCGAGGTCCCCCCGGCCACCGCCTCCGTGGTCACCACCGCCGTCCACGAGTGGGGCGACGAGGACTGGATGGAGCGCCGCCGCACCACCGACCCGCACTCGGGCCCCATGAGCATCTACGAGGTCCACATCGGCTCGTGGCGCCAGGGCCTGGGCTACCGCGGCCTGGCCGACCAGCTCGTCCCCTACGTCAAGGAGGCCGGCTTCACCCACGTGGAGTTCATGCCCGTGGCCGAGCACCCCTTCGGCGGCTCCTGGGGCTACCAGGTCTCCGGCTACTACGCGCCCACCGCGCGCTTCGGCACCCCGGACGACTTCAAGTACCTCATCGACGCCCTCCACCAGGCCGGCATCGGCGTCATCCTCGACTGGGTGCCCGCGCACTTCCCCAAGGACGAGTGGGCCCTGGCCCGCTTCGACGGCACGGCCCTGTACGAGGACCCGGACCCCCGCCGCGGCGAGCACCCCGACTGGGGCACCTACGTCTTCAACTTCGGCCGCAACGAGGTCCGCAACTTCCTCGTGGCCAACGCCCTGTACTGGCTGGGAGAGTTCCACGTGGACGGCCTGCGCGTCGACGCCGTCGCCTCCATGCTCTACCTGGACTACTCGCGCCAGGACGGCCAGTGGGCCCCCAACCAGTTCGGCGGGCGCGAGAACCTGGAGGCCATCAGCTTCCTCCAGGAGGCCACCGCCACCGCCTACCGGAAGAACCCCGGCATCGTCATGGCGGCCGAGGAATCCACCGCCTGGCCGGGCGTGACCGCCCCGACGAACTACGGCGGCCTGGGCTTCGGCCTCAAGTGGAACATGGGCTGGATGAACGACACCCTGCGCTACCTGCAGGAACTGCCGATCAACCGCCGCTACCACCACGGCGAGCTCACCTTCTCCCTCGTCTACGCCTTCTCCGAGCAGTTCATCCTGCCGCTGAGCCACGACGAGGTCGTCCACGGCAAGGGCTCCCTGCTGTCCAAGATGCCCGGCGACGCCTGGCAGGAGCTCGCGGGCCTGCGCGCCCTCTACGCCTACCAGTGGTCCCACCCCGGCAAACAGCTACTGTTCATGGGCCAGGAGATCGGCCAGGGCGCCGAGTGGAACTCGGACAACTCCCTGGACTGGTGGCTCCTGGACGACCCGGGCCACGCCGGCCTGCTGCGCCTGGTCACCGACCTCAACCACTTCTACGCCTCCTCCCCGGCCATGTGGGCCGATGACTTCTCCCACCGCGGCTTCGAGTGGATCGAGGCCGGCGACGGCGACCACAACGTCATCTCCTACCTGCGCAAGGGCACCGGCCCCGACGGCGACAGCGACCTGGTGGTCTGCATCGTCAACTTCGCCGGCACCCCGCACGAGGGCTACCGGGTGGGCCTGCCCTTCGCCGGCGGCTGGGACGAGGTCATCAACACCGACTCCGAGATCTACGGCGGCTCCGGGGTGGGCAACCTCGGCCACGTCGAGGCCGAGGAGCTGCCGTGGAACGGCCGCCCGGCCTCGGTGCGCCTGCGGATCCCCCCGATGGGAGCCGTCTTCCTGCGCCCGGCCCGCGACTGAGCGGGTAGCCGGGGGCCATCGCCAGCGACAGACCCCGGCGATCACACGCCGCCGCGTGAGGGGCGGGCCCGCCGTGGGCCCGCCCCTCAGCCGTGCCCACGGGGCTCAGAGGACACTGCCTGTGAGGCGGGGGCAGTCGGCGCCGCGCGACACCGGTGCGCGGGACTCGCCTCATTGCGGGCGCGCCTTGGGGTTGTGGACGTGCCCCGGGGGAACGTCCGCAACCCCGGCGCACGTCCACAACCCTCACGCACGTCCACAAGTACGGGGGCGGGCTCCGATAGGCGGCCGTCGTGACGCTCTGGACGGGGGTTCGGCCCTCTGGCCGGGGTCTTTCCCTCACGACGGGGGCAGCGCCCCTGTCCTGTACCCCGAACCCCGGCATGCGTCTTGAACCCGC
>NZ_JH806632.1:280567-307935 GCF_000295095.1 Actinomyces timonensis DSM 23838
GAACCCGCGTCGTGCTGCCCGATCCCCGTCCAGACAGCCGGGAAGGAGCGTATCCAGGGCGACGCGGCGCGGCCGCCGATCGGACCATCCATCCCGGCACCACGAGCAACCAGAACCAACAGAAAACGTCCTATCACCCGACCGCGGCCATGCCCCATGGGCAGCTCAAGACATCTCAGGACATCTCAAAGCACAGTCCCTGGTGTTCTGAGCCGTCCACCCCATGCCGCGGGGCTCGGCGGCGTGTACGATTTGACCGAGTTCTGCAAGGTCCTTGCAGCCATCCCAACCCATGTCCGACAAGGGAAGAACTATGACGAAGAACCTAATGGCGACGGTTCCCTCTCAAATCCGCGCCGTCTCTGGTCATCCCGCCGAGGCCTCCACCCAGATGGAGGTCTGGCAGGGCCTCTCCTCCGCCGTCGTCGACGCCATCGCGGACGACTGGTACGCCACCACCCGCGCCTACCAGGCCGGGCGGATGGAGCACTACTTCTCCGCCGAGTTCCTCATGGGGCGGGCGCTGCTGAACAACCTCACCAACCTCGGGCTGGTCGACGAGGCCCGCGAGGCCGTCGGCGCCTTCGGGCAGAACCTGTCCGAGATCCTCGAGCAGGAGCCCGACGCCGCGCTCGGCAACGGGGGCCTGGGCCGCCTGGCCGCCTGCTTCCTCGACTCCTGCGCCACCCTCGACCTGCCCGTGGCCGGCTACGGCATCCTCTACCGCTACGGCCTGTTCAAGCAGCTCTTCTCCGACGGCTTCCAGACCGAGCACCCCGATCCGTGGATGGAGGAGGGTTACCCCTTCATCATCCGCCGCGAGGAGTGCGCCCGCATCGTGCGCTACAACGACCTCACCGTGCGCGCCGTCCCCTATGACATGCCGATCACCGGCTACGGCACGAAGAACGTGGGCACCCTGCGCCTGTGGCGGGCCGAGTCGATCGAGGAGTTCGACTACGACGCCTTCAACTCCCAGCGCTTCACCGACGCGATCGTCGAGCGCGAGCGCACCGCGGACATCTCCCGCGTCCTCTACCCCAACGACACCACCTACGAGGGCAAGGTCCTGCGGGTGCGCCAGCAGTACTTCTTCTGCTCGGCCTCGCTGCAGGAGATCGTCGACAACTACGTCGAGCACCACGGCACGGACCTGACCGGCTTCGCCGAGTTCAACTCCGTCCAGCTCAACGACACCCACCCGGTGCTCGCCATCCCCGAGCTCATGCGCATCCTGCTCGACGAGCACCGCCTCGGCTGGGAACAGGCCTGGGGGGTCGTCTCCAAGACCTTCGCCTACACCAACCACACGGTGCTCGCTGAGGCCCTGGAGACCTGGGAGATCTCCATCTTCGAGAAGCTCTTCCCCCGCATCATGGAGATCGTGCGCGAGATCGACCGCCGCTTCCGCGACGACCTCGCCGCCCGGGGCATCGACCAGGGGACAATCGACTACATCGCCCCGATCTCCGGCGGCCGCGTCCACATGGCCTGGATCGCCTGCTACGCCTCCTACTCCATCAACGGCGTCGCCGCGCTGCACACCGAGATCCTCAAGCGCGACACCCTCAAGGAGTGGCACGCGATCTGGCCCGAGCGCTTCAACAACAAGACCAACGGCGTCACCCCGCGCCGCTGGCTGCGCCAGTGCAACCCGCGCCTGTCCGCCCTCCTCGACGAGGTCACTGGCTCGGACGCCTGGGTCCGCGACCTGTCCGCCCTGCAGGCCTTCGACGCCGCCCCCGCTGACGAGGTCCTCGACCGCCTGGCCGAGGTCAAGCGCGCCAACAAGGTCGACTTCGCCGACTGGATCAAGGCACGCGAGGGCATCGACATCGACCCCGACGCGATCTTCGACGTGCAGATCAAGCGCCTCCACGAGTACAAGCGCCAGCTGCTCAACGCCTTCTACATCCTGGACCTCTACTTCCGGATGAAGGAGGACCCGACGCTCGTGGTCCCGCCGCGCGTCTTCATCTTCGGCGCGAAAGCCGCCTCCGGCTACATCCGCGCCAAGGGCATCATCAAGCTCATCAACACCATCGGCGAGCTCATCAACAACGACCCTGTGGTCTCCAAGACCCTCAAGGTCGTCTTCGTCCACAACTACAATGTCTCCCCCGCCGAGCACATCATCCCGGCCGCCGACGTCTCCGAGCAGATCTCGATGGCCGGCAAGGAGGCCTCGGGCACGTCCAACATGAAGTTCATGATGAACGGCGCCCTGACCCTGGGCACGCTCGACGGCGCGAACGTGGAGATCCTCGACGCCGTCGGCCCGGAGAACGCCTACATCTTCGGCGCCACCGAGGACGAGCTGCCCGCCCTGCGCGAGAACTACGACCCGGCCTGGCACTATGAGAACGTCCCCGGCCTCAAGCGGGTCCTCGACGCGCTCATCGACGGCACCCTGGACGACAACGGCTCCGGCTGGTTCGCCGACCTGCGCCGCTCCATCTTCGAGGCCACCTACGAGCCCGCCGACGTCTACTACGTCCTGGGCGACTTCGCGGCCTACCGCGAGACCAAGGACCGCATGGCCGCCGACTACGCCGACCAGCGCTCCTGGCAGCGCCGCGCCTGGACCAACATCACGCGCTCGGGCCGCTTCTCGTCCGACCGCACGATCAGCGACTACGCGAAGGTCTGGGGCATCGACCCCACGCCCATCGCCTGAGGCTGGCTAAGCGGAGGCCCGCCGTCCCCTTCACGGGGCGGCGGGCCTCCTGTGCTATATCGATGGGGAGCCCAAAGGGCGTGGTGGTGAGTTCCGTCCGCAGGGCTGGCATCGGGTCTATTCGGGGCTCCGCCCCTCTTACGCGCTGCCATCGACTCGGACGCTCGAGCAAGCTCGGCGCCGCTCGCCTCAGTTGCGCGTGGCGGGGGACCGCCCGAGGACGGAACCCACCACCGCGCCCGGTAGTCGACGCTGGCGCCTCAGTAGAGGATCGTCGCGAGGCGGCGGCGGGCGGACTGGACCTCGGGGGCGCTGGATCCGATGATCTCGAAGAGCTCCAGGAGGCGCAGGCGGGCGGTCTCGCGCTCATCGCCGCTGTGGCGGGCGACGGCGTCGAGCGCCCGGGCGAGGCAGCCCTCGACATCCCCCAGGGCGAGCGCGGCGTCGGCCCCAGCCAGGGCGGCGTCGAGGTCCGTGGTGGCAGCGTCGGCGGCGGCGAGCAGGGCGACCGGGTCCTGGCCATCCATGCGGGCGAGCATCCGGACCTGGGCGCGGGCCACCTTGAGGTCCTGATCGGCGGGGCTGTTGGCGATGGCGTGGTCGTAGACGGCCTCGGCCCCGGCCCAGTCCCCCTTCTCGATGGCCTCGCGCGCGGCGCGCTCGACCTCGGTCTCCGCCGGCTCCTCGGGCTCGTCCGCCGCGGCGTCCTCGAGCGCGAGCCGCCCCGTCACGCCGTTGGCGGCGGCCACCTGGAGGAGCTGGTCGAGCAGGGAGCGGGTCTGCTCTTCGCTGGCGGCGCCCTGGGCCAGGGGCACGGGCTGGCCGGCGAGGAGGGCGACACAGGTGGGGACCGCCTGCACTCCAAGGGCCTGAGCGACCTCCGGCGCGGCGTCGACGTCGAGGCGGGCGAGCTCGAAGCGGCCCGCGTACTCCTCGGCCAGGCGGCCCAGCATCGCCACCGCCTGCGCGCTGGCCTCGCTGCGCGGGCTGTGGCAGATGATGACGACGGGGACCTGGGAGGAGATCTCCGCGATGTCCCGCAGGCTCTGGGCGTCGATATCGACGATGAGGGGCGCGGGGATCCCCCCGGCCTGGCCGGTGGGCGATGCCTGCGGCCCGGTGGCGCCCGGAGCGGGGCTCGCAGCGGGGCGGGGGGCGAGGGAGGACAGATCGACGGCGCCGAACATACTCATAGGCGGCCTTCCTGGGTCGGGCCCGCGGAACGCGGGCGGGTACGGGTCAATGCGCGGTGCCCGGGGCGCCGCCTCGCGCGCGCCCCGGGCACCACCGTGAGGGTCAGGCGGGAGACTTCGAGTCGTCCCTGGTCACAGAGGAGAGGACCACGGATCCGCCCAGTGCGGCCGGCGAGTCCGAGCTCCCCTCGACGGGGATCGAGAAGGCGATCATCGCGTCGTAGGTGGCGGTGACAGTGCCGCGGACCGCGTCGTCCCCGCCCAGCATCTTGCCGAGCGTCTGCCCGGCTTGGAAGCCGGCGTCCTTGACGGTGCGCTTGAACTCCGTGGTGTAGGTGAGGGTGGTCATGACGATGGCCCCGCCGTCGGCGGTCCTCAGGCCGCGGAAGCCGTCCGTGCCCGCGGCCGCGGTGACCGTGACCGTGCCCGCGGCGGTGACCTGGTCGTTGATGGAGCGGTCGGTGGCGACCTGGGAGCGGATGCGGTCCTGGTCGTTGGCGAAGGTGGTCGCGTTGGGACCCGAGGGGTTGTTGAGGGCGTCGACGTAGGCGGCGAGGACGTCGGTGGGGGTGGACACGAGCCCAGTGGAGTCGGCGGTTATGGCCTCGGTCCCGGCGGCGGCCGTCGGCGTCTCGGGCACGCGAGCGCCGGGGAAGAGCTGGCCCCAGGCCCACAGCTCGAAGTTGGCCCGGGCCTCGTCCTGGGACAGCACCATGATCCAGGGAGCCTTGGCGTCGTCGGCCTTCTGGGAGACCACGACGGCGGTGCGCGGGAAGTCCGATGCCAGACCCGCGGCGCCCGCGGCGGAGTCGAGGACGATCTGGTTGATACGGCTGTCCTCTCCCAGCGCCGAGGCCAGCGCGTACTGCTCGGCGCGCACGCGGGCCGCGGGCCCCACGAGGTAGCCCTTGAGCGAGTCGGCGGTGCGGGCGGTGTCCGCCTGGGCCAGGCCCGTCTTGATGCGCTCCAGGATGGAGGCCAGGCGCTCGGAGTCGAGCGCCGAGTACGCCTCGGGCGTGCCCGTGGCGGCCACGGGCGTGGTGGGGACCTCCTGCCCGCAGGCGGCGAGCGTCGCGGCAACGGCGGAGGCGGTGATACCCCCGAGGAAGAAACGGCGCGTGGTCATCAGATGGTCTCCTTGTCATCCCGGGCGCCCGTGGCCCTGCCGCCATCGGTGCTCTTGCCGAGCCCGAGCTCGCCCAGGTCCTCGGTCGAGGGTCCGGACGAACCGGTCCTGTAGGCGGACAGATCGACGGTCGGGGGCGCGGGCCACGAGCCGGGCGCGGACGGGCCGGAGGGCGCCGACGAGGCGGGCGCCTCCGGGGCGCTCGTCCCCCGCGGGTCCTCCACCTGGAAGTAGGGCGCGGACCCCGGGATCATCGAGGGCGCCGGGCGCAGTGGCTGGGCGCCGTCGTCCTCGCGGGAGGGCGTGCCGAAGTAGTCGACGGTCTGCGCCGGGCCCGATCCCTGGAAGTCCTCGCGCGCGTCCTCGTAGGAGCGCAGGACAGGGGCCTGCTCATCGCTGGCGGCCGTCGACGCGGCGTCGAGCGGCGGCAGGGAGGTCGTGGCGCTCACCCACGGACGGTCCGCTGAACTGTCCCAGGAGTGCTCGGCGGGGCGCTCCCAGGGGCGGTCGGCCGAGGTCTGCCAGGAGCGCTCGGAGGGGCTCTCCCAGGGGCGGTCGGTCGAGGCCTGCCAGGAGCGCTCGGCGGGGCCGTCCCACGGGCGGTCGTACGCCGTCGTCTCCGCGGCCTGTCCCGGATCCTGGTGGCCCTGGCCCGCCTCATCGAGGGCGCTGAGGGCGTGGGCGCCCGCCGCGCCGCTGCTGGGCGGCGTCGAGGCCGACATGCCGGCGTAGGGGTCGTAGGCGGTGGTGCTGGCGGTGCTGATCGGATCGGCGCTCGCCACCCCGGCGGCGCCAGCGGCCCCGGCAGGCTCAGCCATGCCGAAGCCGACGCCCTGGTCCGCCGCGAGGGGCTCGGGAGAGGAGGGGATCGTGGGGACCTCGACCCCGCCGACGTAGGCGCGGCCGGTCCGCGGGTCCACCCACTCCTCGCCCTGGCGCTCGGCGCGCTCCTTGTCCCGCTTCTCCCGGCGTGTCAGCGGGCGATCAGGATCCTCGATGCTCGGCACCGCGGCGGTGGACACGCCGTCGGCGGCGTCGAGCCGGGCCTGGCGCTCGGCGGCGCGGTTGCGGCGCTCGGCCTCCGCGCGGCGGTTCTGGAAGTCGAGGAGGAGGCCGAACACGCCGATGAGGATGAGCAGCCCGCCCAGGATGAGGGAGGGCATGAACCACCACGTGGAGACCGAGCGCTCCCAGGACAGCGAGACGGTGGGCGCGGGGCCCGAGCCGTCGGAGGCGACGAGCGCGACCATGTCGGATGAGGTGATGTTGACGGTGGCCGACGCCGTGCCCGAGCCCTCGGCCTTGTTGCTCCACAGGTCCGAGGAGGTGGGGTCCGCGTTGGAGGGTGTCGCCGGCGAGCAGGCCCCTGAGGAGTCGCAGGCCTCCGTCACGGGCGAGACCTGGAGGGTCTTGTCATCCGTGAGACCGGTGACCGACAGGTACGGGTCCTGGGCGAGCCAGGCTTTCGCGTCCGCCTCATGGCCGACGGCGACGACGACGGGCGAGGAGCCGTCGGCGGCGGTGGCCTTGATCGTCACGGATGAGTCGACCAGGTTGAGCACGCCTGGGGCGGTGACGACGTAGTTCTGCTCGGGCGACGTGGGAAGGGTGGCTTCGATGGTCGAGCTGGGACGCCACACAGTGGCGAAGCAGACGGCCAGAGCGACAACGATCAGGCCGGCGGCGGCGACGATCGCGCTCAAGAGTCGTCGATTCACGACGCTGAACTCCTCGGACTCGGCGTTTGGTCCCCCGCGCCCCGGGCGTGATGCCGGGAGGAACAGGGCGTTGAGGCCCAGAATCCCATGCCGACGCACCGGATTCCCACCATCCAGGGGAACATCACACAACGCTGCGCCCTGAGCGGACGTCCGTCAGGCAGCCTGAGAGTGACCTGAGAGGCATCGCAGAGTAGTCTGGAAGCCCAAAGGGACTCCCAGGTCGCGACCGAGCCACCCGGGGTCCTACCCTTGTCCCTGAGTCGGGGCGCCGCCCCAGAAATAAGGATGGAGACACCGTGTCCGACGAGACCCATGAGTTCGCCGTGACGATGCGCGGCTACGACCGAGCGCAGGTCGAGCAGCGCATCGAGTCCCTCGTGCGGCAGCTGGCAGACGCGCGCCGCGAGGTCGCCAATCTCGACCAACGAGCGATGACGCTCAGCGGCGAGCTGGCAGACGCGCGCCGTCGTCTGCGCGAGGCCGACAAGCCGACCTACGCCGGCCTCGGATCCCGCATCGAGCAGCTGCTGCGCAGCGCCGAGGAGCAGTCCGCCACCGTGCTGTCCAAGGCCAACGCCGAGGCCGAGGCCCTGCTCTCGCGCACCCGCACCAATGCCAAGCGCCTGCAGGAGCGCAGCTCCTCCGAGGCCGCCACGCTCGTCGCCGACGCCCGCCGCGAGGCCGGCGAGCTCACCAGCCGCTCCCAGGCCGAGGCGGCGACGACGCTCGCCAACGCCCAGGCCCGCGCCGATGAGATGGTGGCCGCGGCCGAGCGCACCGCGGCCAAGGCGACCACGGACGCCCAGACCGCCGCCACCGAGGCCCGCAGCGCGGCCGAGCGCGAGGCCTCCCTCGTCATCGCCCAGGCGAACAAGCGGGCCACGGAGACCACCGTCGCCGCCGATCAGAAGGCCGCCGCCACCCGCGACGAGGCCGAGGCCGCCGCCGAGGAGCTGCGCCGGTCCTCGACCGAGGAGTCCGAGTCGCTGCTGTCCTCCTCGCGCGAGGAGGCGCGCCTGGCCGTGGAGAAGGCCCGCACGGAGGCTGAGTCCCTCGTGCGCAACGCCAAGTCCGAGGCGGAGTCGCTCGTGCGCAACGCCAAGTCGGAGGCGGAGGCCGCCCGTTCCGAGGTCGCCGAGCTGCGCCAGCAGGCCGCCCTGGAGATTGCCAGCCAGCACGAGGCCGCCGCGACCGAGGACTCCAAGGCCCACCAGGAGACCCAGGAGTCGATCCGCCAGATGGTCGAGGAGGCCCAGGCCCAGACCGCCCAGGCGGAGGCGAGCCTCCAGGAGGCCCTCGACCGCGCGGAGAAAGTGCGCGCCCGCACCGACGCTGAGGCCCGCACCCGCTACGAGGAGGCCACGAACAAGGCTGACGAGATCGTGCGCGAGGCGCGCGAGCAGGCCGAGCAGCTCCTCGAGGACGCCCGCGCCGACGCCGAGGGCCAGACCTCGGCGGTGCGCCGCCAGATCGAGGAGCTGGAGCGCCAGCGCGACTCCATCGCCACCTACCTGGAGGACATGCGCGGCATCCTCGGTGATGCCGCCCTCCCCCACGCGCCCGCCAAAGTGGTCTCCAGCGCCGACGCGGACGCGGCGGCCCAGGCCCCCCAGGAGGCCGAGTCCGAGTCCACGGGCTCCGACGAGGCCGTCGGCGAGCCCGGCGCGAAGAAGGCTGCCAAGCGGTCCTCCGAGGAGGGCGGCAAGAAGGCCGCGGCGAAGCAGGGGGCGAAGAAGAAGTCCTAACCCCTCTCATGCGCCCGCGCTGAGCGGGCGCCACGACGTCACCCGCGTGACTGTCACATCACTCACCGCCGTGGGACTCCTGAATCATCAGGGGCCCCACGCGCGTGCCAGGAGCTCGAGGGCCCGTTCGCGGTCCACCCCGAGGTCGCGCAGCGCGTGGGCGCAGCGCAGGGCCTCGCGCTCGGCGGCGGTCCCGGTGGGGTCGATGACGAAGGTGCCCTGCCTGCCCCGTCCCTCGATGACGCCCTCGAGCTCCAGCTCGCGGTAGGCCTTGGCCACGGTGTTGACGGCGACGTCGATCTCGGCGGCCAGGGCTCGCGTCGTTGGGAGCCTGGTTCCGGCGGGGAGACGGCCGAAGGTGATGTCGCGGCGCACGGCGTCGCAGATCTGCTCGAAGACGGGGGCCGCTGATCCCGAGTCGAGGTGAATGCGGAGTCGGGCTGGTTCGGACATGCTTCCAGTGTGCGCTATCTGACAATTTCTGGTGGGCACATGGGCCGTCCGCTTTAGGCTTGGGTTATGTCTGGAACTCAGCCCTCGCCCGATCCCGACCCCTCGCCGGAGGCTTCCCCGCGCAGCGCGCCGGAGGCCTCCAACGACGCGGACTGGGCCGCGCGACGTCGCGAGGCCGCCGCTGAGAGGGCGAGGATGCTCCAGGCCTCCAGGTCCGCCGAGAGCGCCCGGGCAGAGCGGATCGTGCGGGCCTTCCTCGACGTCGCGGCCGCCGAGGGGCTTGAGCCGGTGGAGCTGAGGGCGAAGGGCTACGGCGGAGGCAGCGCGCGCACCCGGCTGAAGGGCTGGTACCTGCGCGCCGATGAGACGGTGGCGATCGACGTCGAGGGGCGCTTCTACATCCTCACCCGCCAGTTGGGGGTCAAGGACCGACTGCTCGGCGTCACCCCCAGCCCGGATCCCGTGCCCCTGACGATCGGGGAGGGCGGTCGCGACGGCGATATCGTGCCGCTGCGCTTCGCCCTGGACCGGCTACTGCCCGGCTGGGAGGAGCGCTCGGCCACTCCCCTGGTCTGAGGCCGGCCCGGCCCGGATGGGGCTGCCGCGCCGTCGAGAGCAGCCGCCGTCGGAGCGACGGGGGCGCGCTTACCAGAGCTGGCGATCCCAGCAGGAGGTGTGCCAGTGGCGGCGCTCCTCCAGGCCGCGGTCCGCCCCGAAGAGCGACTCGTTGGACCAGGCCACCACATGCGGGGTGCCGGGAACGATGCGCCGGTGGCAGCCCGGGCAGGTGTAGTCCTTCGTGCCGCCGCGCACCTGGCGCACAGTGAACTCCGCTCCCCCGGGGCCGGTCTGGCTGCGCGGCACGGAGGCGAGGCGCCCCATGTCGAGGGGGACGTGCCCGGCCCCGTAGGGCCGCTTGGAGCTGCGGCGTGCCATGGCCCCGATTCCAGCACAGCGCCGCGCCGCGCTCCAAGACGGGGCGCGGCGCGGTGGTCGCCGTGGCGGCTCCTGCTCCGCTCCGGGCGGGTTGGGCTCGGCAGGCGGGGCCTGGTCCGGCTCAGCCCTTGACGGAGCCGGCCATCAGACCGCCGACGAAGTACTTGCCCAGCAGGATGTAGACGATGAGGGTGGGCACCGAGGCGATGAGCGCGCCGGACATCGAGGCGCCGTAGTCGTTCATGATCGAGCCGTGCGCCAGGTTGTTGAGCGCGAGCGTCACCGGGCCGGTCTTCGCGTCCCCGCCGAAGAACAGGGCGAAGAGGAAGTCGTTCCAGGCGGAGGTGAACTGCCAGATGAGGACGACGACGAAGCTCGGCACGGAGATCGGCAGGACCACGGAGAAGTACGTGCGCAGCATGCCCGCGCCGTCGACCCTGGCGGCCTCGACGAGCTCGTCGGGGATCGTCTCGTAGTAGTTGCGGAAGATGAGCGTGGTGATCGGGATGCCGTAGACGACGTGCATGAGGATCAGCGTGGGGATGCCGAAGCCCAGGTCCGCCTGGGTCACCAGGCGCATGAGGGGGATCATGACGGCCTGGTAGGGGATGAACATCCCGAACAGGATGAGGGTGAAGACGATGTTCGCCCCCGGGAAGCGCCACTTGGACAGCACGAATCCGTTGGCGCTGCCCAGCATCGCCGAGATGAGCGAGGAGGGGATGACCAGGGCGAGGGAGCGCAGGAGCCCTCCGGACAGGGCGTCCCAGGCCTTGGCCCAGTTGTCCGTGCTCCAGCGGGCCGGCAGGAACCAGGTGCGGGTAGGGTCGGCCTCGACGGCGGATTTGAAGGACGTCACGAGCAGGACGTACACGGGGATGAGGACGAGGATGACCGAGGCCAGCAGCAGCGCGTAGCGCAGGATGAGGCTGAGGCGGCGGGGGGCCGACGGCGCGGCCGAGGCGCGGCTGGCCCGGGAGGCGGTGCTCGTGGTGGCGAGGGCGCTCATGTCACTTCCTCCCCTTGGCGTCGTGGATGAGGTAGGGGATGACGGCGATGGCCACGAGCACGAGGAGGATCGTGCCGATCGCCGCGGCGTTGGAGTAGTCGTTGTCGGTCATGTAGTTGAACATGTCGATGGCGGGCACCTTCGTGGAGTAGGTGCGCTGGTCGGTGATCGACATGATGAGGTCGAAGGACTTCAGGGACATGTGCCCGATGATGATGACGGCGCTCAGCGCGATCGGGGTGAGCTGCGGGAAGATGATCGAGCGGTAGAGCTGCCACTCGTTGGCGCCGTCCACCCGGGCCGCCTCGCGCAGGTCATCGGGGATCCCACGGAACCCGGCGAGGAAGAGGGCCATCACGTAGCCGGCGAGCTGCCAGATGGCGGGCAGAGCGATCGCCAGGATCCCGAAGGTCGTGTCCTGGGTCCACGAGTTCTCCAGGAAGGTCAGGCCCGTCATCTCGAAGAGGCGGTTGAGGCCCGAGGCCCCCTGGCCCTCGGCGGAGTTGAGGAGCCAGCGCCACACGACGCCGGAGGCCACGAAGGACACGGCCATGGGGAACAGGAAGACCGATCGGAAGATCCCCTCGCCCTTGATCGGGCGGTCCAGGAGCCAGGCCCAGACGAATCCGATGACGAGGGTGCCCGCCAGGAAGGCGACGGTGAACCCGATGAGGTTGATGAAGGAGTGCTGGAAGTCGGGGCTCTTGAACAGGGCGAGGTAGTTGGCCAGCCCCACGGGGTGGGAGGGCTTGCGCCCGGAGACCTGGCCAGCCGTGTGCATGTCCAGCACCGAGGTGTTGATGTTGATCCCGATCATCCCGTACACGAACACTCCGATGAGGAGGATCGAGGGGGAGATGAGCAGGAGGCCCGGCAGCCAGTCCTTCCTGCGGCGCCGACGGCGTCGCGCGGGGGCGGCAGCACTGGCGGGACTGGCGGGACTGGCGGGACTGACCGCTGTGCCATCACTGGCCGCGGCGGCTCGCGGCGCCTCCTGGGTTCCTGGCGCGCTCTTCGTTCTCATGGCGCTCACGAGTGTCCTTCCTGGACGGGGAACAGGGATGAACGGGGCGCCGGGCCGGGCGGATCGGCGGGGATCCGCCCGGCCCGCGCGTGGGGGCCGCTCGGGCCTCAGCCGGCCACCGAGCCGTAGGCGGCCTTGAGGTCGGACTGGAGCGTGGCGGCGTCGGAGGCGCCCTGGGCGAACTTGGTCAGGGCGTCGTTCATCGCGTTGGAGGCCTTGCCGGGAAGGGCGGCGCCGTGGGCGATGGAGGAGACGATCGTGTCCTTGCCGAAGGACTCCATCGCCGAGCGCTGGTACTCGGAGAACTTCGCCTTGTCCTCCTCCGTGAGGTCGGTGCGGGCGGGGATGGAGCCCTTGACCGTGTTGAAGGCGATCTGCCCCTCCTTGGAGGAGATCGTGTTCAGCCAGTTCTTGGCGCCGCCCGGGTGCGCTGCGCCGTCGGGCAGGGTGAAGGAGTCGGCGAGGAAGTCGAAGACGCCGTCGGAGCCGGGCACGGGGAAGTAGATGTAGTCGGTGCCGGCCTTGAGGCCTGCGGCGTCGAATCCTGCCACGGCCCAGTCGCCCATGACGTTGAAGGCGGCCCGGCCCTCCATGACGGGCTTGGCGGCCGGCTCCCAGTCCTCGGTGTAGAGGGAGGAGTCCGTGTAGGAGACGATCGTGGCGTAGTGGTTGACCGCCTTGGTCACCTCCGCGCCGGCCCAGTCCGTGCTGCCGTCGAACAGGCCGGTGTAGGCCTTGGCGCCGAGGTCCGCGATGAGGATCGACTCGAAGAGGTTGAGCTGGGTCCAGGCCATGCCCATGGTGATGGGGGTCAGGCCGGCTGCCTTGACCTTCTCCATGTCCGCGATCCAGGTGTCGAGGTCCGCGGGGGCGTAGGTGGCCGGGTCGAGGCCCGCGGCCTTGAGGGCGCTCACGGAGGCCCACACGACGTTGGCGCGGTGGATGTTGGAGGGGACCGAGTAGATCTTGCCCTGGGAGTCCTTGAGGCGGTCCATGAGGCTGGCGGGGAAGGCGTCGGCGAGCTTGAACTCCTCGTAGAGGGAGGAGACGTCGAGGAGGTAGCCGGCGTCGATGTCATCCTTGAGCTCGGCGCCCGCGTGGGCCTGGTAGGTGTCCGGCGGGTTGGAGGCGGCCAGGTCCGCGGCGAGCTTCTGCTTGGCCTGCGAGCCAGCGCCGCCGGAAACCGCCTTGTTCTCGAAGGCCGTGTCCGGGAACTGGGTGTTGAAGACCTTCACCAGGGCGTCCAGGCCGAGCTTCTCCGAGCCGGCGGACCACCAGGTGACAACGTCGACCTTGCTGGCGTCGCCCTCGCCGACGGCGCCACCGGAGGACGAGGCGCCCGAGCCCTCCGAGCCGGAGGTGCCGCAGGCGGCCAGCGTGGCGGCGATGGCGGCGGCGCCGATGCCGGTCAGGGCGCCGCGGCGGGTGAGGGTCAGGGTGGAACGCATGGGAGGCTCCTTCATCAACATCATTGTCGTGACCACCGGTGGCGTCCTTGCCTCGGTGGGGTGGGCCCCGCGCTCCGTCATCCCGGGTTTCCGGGACGGGAGGTCGGGTCTCAGCCGCCATGTAGGTTATGTGACAACTGACGTCTAGACAACTTAGGGCTCCCACATGGCGCGCCACCTGCTGCATTGGCGCGATCCAAGGCCCACGAGAGGATCCCAGCCCGCGATGGCGCGAAACAGATCGGCCCCCTCATCCTCTTGCCGAGGAATGAGGGAGCCGCTCCAGCGCCGTCAGAGGTCCTGACGACTGATGTCTCAGATGAGGTTCATCGAGGCGACGGTCTCCTTCTCGCTGACGAGCTCAGCGGCGGAGGCGTCGATCTTGGCGCGGGAGAACTCGTCGATCTCGAGGCCCTGGACGATTGTCCACTCGCCGTTCTCCGAGGTGCAGGGGAAGGAGGAGATGATACCCTCGGGGACCCCGTAGGAGCCGTCGGACATGATCGAGGAGGAGGTCCAGGAGTAGCCCTTGACGCCCAGGCACCAGTCGCGGACGTGGTCGATCGCGGCCGAGGCGGCGGAGGCCGCGGAGGAGGCGCCGCGGGCGTCGATGATGGCGGCGCCGCGCTTGGCGACGGTGGGGATGAAGTCCTCCTCCACCCAGGCGCGGTCGGCGAGCAGGTCGGTGACGGGCTGGCCCTTGACGGTGGCCTGCGTGAGGTCGGGGTACTGGGTGGTGGAGTGGTTGCCCCAGACGGTGACCTTGTCGATGTCGGTGACGTGGCAGTCGGCCTTCATGGCGAGCTGGGCCAGGGCGCGGTTGTGGTCGAGGCGGGTCATCGCGGTGAAGCGGGAGGCCGGGACATCGGGGGCGTGGGAGGCGGCGATGAGGGCGTTGGTGTTGGCCGGGTTGCCGACGACGAGGACCTTGATGTCGTCCGCGGCGCCGGCGTTGATGGCCTCGCCCTGGGGGCCGAAGATGCCGCCGTTGGCGCTGAGCAGGTCGGCGCGCTCCATGCCGGCCTTGCGGGGCATGGAGCCGACGAGGAAGGCGATGTTGGCGCCGTCGAAGGCGGCCTTGGCGTCGTCGAAGATGTCGATGGAGCCCAGCGTCGGGAAGGCGGAGTCGAAGAGCTCCATGGCGGTGCCCTCGGCGGCCTTGATGGCCGGGGGGATCTCGAGGAGGCGGAGGTTGACCCGCTGGTCCGGGCCGAGGAGGGCGCCGGAGGCGATGCGGAAGAGGAGGGCGTAGCCGATGTTGCCGGCGGCACCGGTGATCGTGATGTTCACGGGGGCGTTGGCCATGGGGTCTCCTTTGATTGGGACGGTGGTATGGCGGTGTGGTGGCCATGCTGGCGGTCCTGGCAGTTCTGGTGGTGCTGCCGGTGCCGGCGCGGCCCTATGGGAGGAGCCTACGAGCACCGGCGCCCATGGGGGCGGGACGATGGGGGTGCGATTCTGGCACTCGCCCTATGACCCGCAGCACAATGGCCTGTATGCCCACCCCCACCGCGCCCTCCTCCCACTCCGGCCCCTCCCCCACGCGGATCCCCCTGGCGACGCCGTCATCCAGGCGGGCCAACCTGGTCTCCTTCTGCCTGACCGTCCTCGCCTCCCTGGCGCAGGGCTGGTCGCTCATCTCGGCCGGGCGGGCGCTCGGCGCCCTTATCGATGGCCAGGCGCTGGGAGCGCTCATCGCCTCGGCGCTCATCTCCGGCGCGGTCTCGGCCCTGGCCGCCGCGGGCGCGCAGGCGGTGTCGCTGGGCAGCGCGGCCCGCGAGGAGGCGGCGCTGCGGCGCCGGGTCCTCGCCCACCTCATGGATCTCGGCCCGGCCCGCGCGGCACGGCAGCGCACTGGCTCGACTGTCTCGGTGCTGTCCGACGGCGCCGAGCGGGTGGCCCTGTACCGGCAGACCTTCCTCGCCCCGACGATCGCTGCGGGGCTCGCCCCGGCGCTCGTGCTCGTGCTCCTGGCGATCGCCGTGGACCCGCTCCCCTCAGCGGTCCTGGCGGTCGCCGTCGTCGGCGTGCCCGCGCTCGTCATCGGCTTCCACAAGGCCCTGAGGTCGTCCTCCTCGGGATCGCGCCGCAGCCGGGCGCGCCTGAGCGCGGAGTACCTCGACGCGATCCAGGGCCTGACCACCCTCACCCTGGCGCGCGCGGCGCGGCGCACGCGCGAGCGGCTGCGCGAGGCCGGTGAGGGCAACCGGCGCGCCGTCATGCGCCTGCTGGCCGGCAACCAGCTCGTCATACTCGTCACCGACTCCCTCTTCTCACTGTTCCTCATCTCGGTCGCCGCGGTGAGCGCCGTGGCGCGCCTGGGATCGGGGGCCATCGGCGTCGGCGACGCGCTGGCGATCGTGCTCACCTCCTTCGTCCTGCTCGAGCCACTCGACCATGTGGGGGCGTTCTTCTACGTCGGCATGGGAGGCCTGGCCAACCAGCGGGCCATCCGCCGCATCCTTGCCCAGGGGCGCCAGGGCGGCGCCGCGGCGCATGGTCGGTCGCAGGAGGCTGAGGCTGCGGAGGCAGCACGGGTCTCCGAGTCGGCGGGCCCGTCAGCGCCCACCCAGGAGGCGGGGGCCGTGGGCGGCGTGCCCGCCGGGGGCATCCGCCTGCGCCAGGCGAGCGCCGCCTGGGATCGCGCGGAGGTGCTCCACGGCGTCGACCTTGATGTGGCGCCCGGCGAGCATGTGGCAGTCGTCGGCCCCTCGGGCTCGGGCAAGTCGACGCTCATGGCCCTGCTCAAGGGTGACCTCCTGCCCTCGGGCGGCGAGGCGGTCGTCGACGGCGAGTCGCTGGCCGCCGGGGCGGGCAGCGACGATCAGGGGCGGGTCCGCGCCGCGAGCGCGCTGGTGGCGCAGTCCACATGGCTGTTCTCCGGAACGATCGCCTCCAACCTCCGTCTCGCCGCGCCGGGGGCCAGCGACGAGGAGCTGTGGGAGGCGCTGGCCACAGCCAACCTGGCCGAGGAGGTGCGGGGGATGCCCGAGGGGCTGGAGACCCGTGTGGGCGAGCGCGGGCTGGGGCTCTCCGGCGGCCAGGCCCAGCGGGTCTCCCTGGCCCGTGCGGTGCTGGCCGACAGGCCCCTGCTCCTGCTCGACGAGCCGACGAGCCAGGTGGACCTCGCCGGGGAGGCGGCGATCATCGAGGCGATCGACCGCATCGCCGCCGGGCGCACCGTCGTGACGGTCTCCCACCGCGCCGGGGCTCTCACCGGCGCTGATCGCGTCATCACCGTTGAGGGCGGGCGCATCACCCAGGTGGAGCCGGGCGCGCGGGCCGGCACTGGGCCGGGGGCTGGGGAAGGCAGCTGGCCCGTGGCGGAGGACGCCGCCCACGCGGGCCCCGCCGAGGAAGGGGGCCAGCGGTGAGCGCCATCGAGAGCAGGCCGCCCCAGGAGGCGCGGGGATCGCAGGAGGCCCCATCGGCCCAAGCGGCCCCGCCGAGCCGCCGAGCGCTCATCGGCTGGCTCCTCGGCGTCACCCGGCCGGTCCTGCCTCCCCTGCTGGCCTCAACACTCTGCCGCATCGCCGACCTCCTCCTGGGCTGCGCGATCCTGGCCATCGGCGCGGTCGCCGTCGTCGACGCGGGCGCGCGAGCGGCGTCCGGCGCGCATATCGGCATCCCCTGGGCCCTGGCGGGGCTGCTCGCGATGGCCTCCCTGCTCAAGGCGGCGCTGCGCTACGGCGAGCAGTTCCTCGGGCACTTCGTGGCCTTCAAGGCCCTGGAGCTGCTGCGCGGGGAGATCTTCGCCGCGCTCATCCCCCGCGCGCCGAGGGTCATGCTCCAGGCGCGCTCCGGGGATCTGCTGGCGCGCGCCACGAAGGACGTCGACCGGATCGAGGTGTTCTTCGCCCACACCTTCGCTCCAGCCGTCAGCGCCGTCGTCGTTCCCCTGACGGTCGTGGGCGTCATTGGTGCGACGATGTCCTGGGCGGTCGCGGCAACAGCCCTGGCCTTCCTCGTGGCGGCGATCGGCGTCGTCCCCGTTCTCGGCTGGCGGGCATCCCTGGCCTCCTCGCGCGAGGCCGTGGCGCGGCGGGCAGGGCTGACCCAGCATGTCACGGACTCCATCCAGGGGATGTCCGAGGTGGTGGGCTACGGGCGGGCCGAGGCGCGCCTCGATGAGATGGGCGCGATCGACCGCGCCATCGAGGCCGCCGGCTCCCCGGCGCGGCGCTGGACGGCGCTGCGCCGGGGCGGGGTCCAGCTGCTCACGCTCGCGGGCCCCGCGGTGATGATCCTTGTCGGCGCCGACGGCGTGCGCGCGGGGGCGTTCTCGGCGGCGGCCCTGGCGGGTGGCGTGGCAGCAGTGGTGCGCCTGACGGAGACCGCGCGGGGGGTCGAGGAGTTCGCGGCGGCGCTCAACGCGTCCTTCGCGGCGGCCGAGCGGGTGTGGGCCACCGTCCACTCCCCCATCGAGGTCGCGGACGGGGACGGAGATCTGCCCCGAGCGCGCTCCCATGAGCTCGTCTGGGAGCAGGTGGACTACGCCTACCCGGGCTCACCGAGGCTGGCGCTGGAGGGCGTGTCCGTGCGGGCCGAGTCGGGGCGGTGGACCTGCCTCGTGGGGGTCTCCGGCTCGGGCAAGACGACGATGGGCCAGCTGGCGCTTCGCTTCGACGACCCCCAGAAGGGCCGGATCCTCGTGGGCGGAGTCGATATCCGGACCCTGGCCGGTGACTGCCTGCGCCGCGAGGTGGCGCTGGTCAGCCAGAGCGCGCACCTGTTCCGGGCCACCGTCCTGGACAACCTGCGGCTGGCCGCGCCCGGCGCGAGCGAGGAGGAGGTGCGGCAGGCCTGCCAGGACGCGGGCATCGACGAGGACATCGTGGCCCTGGAGTCGGGCTACGGCACGATGATCGGCGAGCGCGGGGCGTCGCTGTCCGGCGGGCAGCGCCAGCGCATCGCCCTGGCCCGGGCACTGCTGGCCCGGCCCGGGGTCATCGTCCTGGACGAGTTCACCTCGCACCTCGACCCGGCGCTCGACGCCCACGTGCGCTCCCGCGTGCGCGAGCGCCTGGCCGGCACGACGGTCGTGGAGATCACGCACCGCCTGCAGTGGGTGGGCGAGGCGGACCACGTCGCCGTCCTCGACGGCGGCCGCGTCGTCGAGCAGGGCGCGCCCGCCGCGCTCCTGGCAGCGGGCGGGGCGCTCGCCCGCCTCATGGCCCGGGAGGCGTAGCCAGAGATGATGTGCTTAGGAGGGGCCGTTACTCTGATCCGCAGGGCTGGCATCGGGTCTATTCGCGACTTCGTCGCTTCTACGCGCTTCCATCGGCTCGGGCGCTCGAGCAAGCTCGGCGCCGCTCGCCTCAGTTGCGCGTGGCAGGGGAGCACCGGAGGGCGCCCAGCGCCCGACGGCGCGGGGGACCGGCCTGCGGATCAGAGCAACGGCACCGACCCAGGTGTTCTCATGCGCTGGGCTGGCCAGCGGAGGCGCTGGAGGCGGCGAGGTCCTCGGGGCTGACGACTCCCTCGACGCTCACGCCGTCGAGGTAGGCCATGCCGTCGAAGGCGAGCTCGCGGGCGTTCTCCGGGTCCCCCTCGTGGCCGAGGCGGCCGTCGGCGAAGCGGTCGATGGTGATGGCGATGGCGGCGTCGCCGGTGACGTTCGTGGCGGTGCCGAAGGAGTCCATGGCGATGTAGGTGGCGAACATGAGGCCGACCTGGGCATCATTGAAGCCGAGCATGGAGGCGATGAGGCCCGAGGCCGCGGCGATCGCGCCGCCGGGGACGCCGGGAGCCGCGACCATGGTGACACCGAGCATGAAGATGAAGCCGATCCACTGGGCGGCGCTGATCGTCAGGCCCTGGGTGAAGGCGATGGCGAAGGCGAAGGCGAAGATCTTCGACGTCGAGCCGGCCAGGTGGATCGTGGCGCACAGGGGGATGACGAAGGAGGCGACGGCGTCGGACACGCCCAGCTTCTTGGTCTGGCGCAGGGTGACCGGGATGGTCGCGGCCGATGAGGAGGTGCCCAGGGCCGTCATGTAGGCAGGGAGCAGCGTGAGGATGGCCTTGAGCGGGTTCTTGCGGCCGATGGCGCCTGCGGCGGTGTACTGGCAGGCCAGGATGACGACCTCGAGGACGAGGACCACGACGACGACGCGCACGAGGGTCTTCATGACCACCCAGGCCTCGCCCGTGTAGGCGAAGTTGAGGAAGATGCCGAAGATGTGCAGCGGCAGGAGCGGGATGATGATCGTCTCGATGAGGCGGGTGATGATCGCGCGGAACTCGATGAAGCCCTTGCGCAGCACGCCGCGGGGCACGAGAGACAGGCCGATGCCCATGACGAAGCTGAGGATGAGCGCGGTGAGGACCTCCACCGGCGGGGCGATCTCAAGGGTGAAGTAGCTCTCCAGGGCGCTGCCGGGCTCGGAGACGTCCCCGAGCGTCACCCCGGACAGGAGGGTCGGGAACAGGGCGGCGCAGGTGGCGTAGGTGACGAAGCCCGCGAAGAGGGTGGAGCCGTAGGCGACGGCGGTGGTGATGCCCAGCCACTTCCCGGCCCCGCGCCCGAGGTCGGCGATGGCCGGGGTGACGAGGCCGATGATGATGAGTGGGATCGCGAACTTGAGGAACTGGCTGAAGATCGCGGAGAAGGTGGCGAAGCCGCGGCCCACGGGGGCGGGGATGATGGGGTGGCCACCCACGCGGATGGAGCCGAGGGCCACGGCGAGCAGGATCGCGACAATCACCCACAGGAGAATGCCGCCCTTCATGCGGCGCTTGCGCGCGACGGGCTGTGCGTTGGACATGTCGGTGCCTTCCAGATTCCAGGGGATCGCCGCGTGAGCGCGTGATGATGGTGACAGCGGGGCAGGATCGCATACTCGCGCCCGCGCGGGCGGGGGCGTCTGCCATCCGGGATGGGCGACGACGAGCCGGGCCCGGAAGCGCCTGGCAGTGATCGACCGCGACCGGCCACAGGCCGACCGGGCTCAGCCGCCGACCGGGCTCAGCCGAAGATGCGCGGGAGGTCGGCGTAGGGGGCGAGCACGAGGAGCGCCAGGACGAGCAGCGCGCCGAAGACGACGTCGAAGAGCCGCGAGCGCGCGGAGATCCACGTGCCCTGGGGGCGCTGGAAGCGCATGACGACGAGGGTGGCGAGCAGGGCGGCGAGCGCGATGACGCCGAGCCGCTGGTGCCCCAGCAGGCTGATGGCGGGGACGACGGCGAGGCAGACCGCCACGGCGACGACTCCGGCGGTCCGGTAGGTCTGGTGGGCGCGGCTGCGCGCGGGCGCCACGCCCCGTCGGGAGCGCGCGGGCCCGACCTCGGGCGCGCCCATCTCGCTCGCGGCGCTAGCGGCACTGGCGGTGCCGTCCCCCTCCTGGCTCACTCCCACACTCTATCCCTCGGTCAGTACTGGTCCGCGCGCCCCATGCGCGCCTGTGCGCGCCCGTCCCTGCCCAGCCGAGCGCCGGGCGGGGCGGGCGCGCGCGGCGGACCTCAGTGGAAGAAGTGGCGCTGCCCGGTGAGGTACATGGTGATCCCCGCTGCCTTGGCGGCGGCGATGACCTCCTCGTCGCGGATGGACCCTCCGGGCTGGACGACGGCGCGCACGCCGGCGTCGATGAGGATCTGCAGGCCGTCGGCGAAGGGGAAGAAGGCGTCGGAGGCGGCCACGGCCCCGCGGGCCCGCTCGGGGGCGGTCTCGGTGAGGATCTGGCTGGCGTCACCACCACCGACAGCACCGGTCTCGGCGCTGGGCGCGGCGGCGTCGCCGGTGGAGCGGGCCCCGAGGGTGTTGGCGCGCTCGACGGCGAGGCGGCAGGAGTCGACGCGGTTGACCTGCCCCATGCCCACGCCGACGGTGGCGCCGCCGGAGGCGAGCAGGATGGCGTTGGACTTCACCGAGCGGATGGCGCGCCAGGCGAAGCGCAGGTCGGCCAGGGTCGCGTCGTCGGCCGGCGAGCCCGCGGCGAGGGTCCAGGCGGCCGGGTCGTCGTCGCCGGCCTGGTAGGCGTCGCGCTCCTGGATGACGGCGCCGCCGGAGATCTGCTTGATCTCCCAGCCCTCGCGCTCGGGGGCCGGGGTGGCGAGGATCCGCAGGTTCTTCTTGGCGGACAGGATCTCCAGGGCCTCGTCCTCGAAGGCGGGGGCGGCGACGACCTCGGTGAAGATCGGCTTGATCTGGCGGGCCATGGCGGCGGTGACGGTGGCGTTGGTGGCGATGACGCCGCCATAGGCGGACACGGGGTCGCAGGCGTGGGCGAGGCGGTGGGCCTCGGCGACGTCGCCGCTGGGGCTGACGGCCACGCCGCAGGGGTTGGCGTGCTTGATGATGGCCACGCAGACCTCGTCGCCGTGGTCGTGGGCGGCGCGCAGGGCGGCGTCGGTGTCCGTGTAGTTGTTGTAGCTCATGGCCTTGCCGGACAGCTGCCGGGCGGCGGCCACTCCCCCGCGCGCGCCCGGGGCGGTGTAGACGGCGGCGCCCTGGTGGGGGTTCTCGCCGTAGCGCAGGGTGGCGAGGCGCTCGTAGGCGGCGCCGACGTAGGCGGGGGGCGCGGTGGGGCCCTCGGCGTCGGCTGCGCCGTCGGCACTGTCGGCCTCGGTCTGCTGGGCGAACCATGTGGCCACGGCGGCGTCGTAGGCGGCGGTGTGGGCGTAGGCGGCGGCCGCGAGGCGGCGGCGCTGGGAGAGGGTGAATCCGCCGTCGGCGATGGCCTGGGCGGCCTCGGCGTACTGGGCGGGCGAGGTGAGGATGGCCACCCCGGGGTGGTTCTTGGCGGCGGCGCGGACCATGGAGGGCCCGCCGATGTCGATCTGCTCGACGCAGGCGTCGAAGGGCGCGCCGGAGGCGACGGTGGCGGTGAACGGGTAGAGGTTGACGACGACGAGGTCGATGGGGGCCACGCCGAGCGAGTCGAGCTGGGCGAGGTGGTCGGGCTTGCGGCGGTCGGCGAGGATGCCGGCGTGGACGGCGGGGTGGAGGGTCTTGACGCGGCCCTCGAGGCACTCGGGGAAGCCGGTGACCTGCTCAACGCCGGTGACCGCGATGCCCGCGGCGGCGATGGTGGCGGCGGTCGAGCCGGTGGAGACGATCTCGACGCCAGCGGCGGCCAGGGCGGAGGCGAGCTCGACGAGGCCGGTCTTGTCGTAGACGGAGACGAGGGCGCGGCGCACGGGGACGACGTCGGGACTCACCAGGCCCTCGGTGGGCACGTGGGCGGTGGGGACGGCGGTCGGGGCTGAGGGGGCTACGGGGGCGGGCATGGGTGCTCTCCTGTGGTTCCGGGTATCGGCGGGACGCCCAGGCGGGCGACGTCCCCTCCACATGAGGCGGTGGCCGCTCCCCGGTGGTGCCCCACCCTCGCCAGTCGCGGCCGGCCCCAGGCTAGCGCGCCCGCGCCCCGCCCCGCCACATCCCTCCCGCCCCCTCGCGTCGAGACCGGGCGAACAGCACGGCGAAACCGGGCGAACAGCACAGCGAGATTCGCTCTCGCGCGCTGCGGCCGCACTTCCGCTGAGTCGCAACCCCGTCGACAGGTGCCGCCAGCACCCGTGGGTGCGCCCAGCACCGTCGGGCGCGTTCTCACCGCACCCGACGGTGCTGGGCGCACCCATCAGTGCAGAATGTCGCCGTCGGTGCCGGACGCACCCGGCTCGACGGCGCGGGGAGGGAGCACGAAGAGGGACTGCGGAGAGGGTGAAATTGGTAGCGCAGCAATCGTGCTCATGGTAGCGTAGGGAGCGTGATAGCAGTAGCGTAAGAAACGTGTGGGAGGTAGCGTCAATCAATGACGTACCTGGTCAGAACCATCGACCATGAACTCGATGAGCTCCTCCCTCTCGCGGCCGCCATCGCGATCGACGGACTCAAGGGGGTCGGCAAGACAGCGACCGCGCAGCGGCGCGCCCGCCACTCCTGGTTCTTGGACAACCCGGAGCAACGCAGGATCGTCGAGGCCGACTTCGACCTGAGCTCCGCGCCCGAGGGGACTCTGCTCATCGACGAATGGCAGCATCTCCCCCAGGTATGGGACTCGGTGCGGCGCGGAGTCGATCGCGGGGCTCCACCGGGGCGCTTCCTCCTCACCGGTTCGGCGACGCCCGCCAGTTCGAGCGGAACGCACAGCGGAGGGGGAAGGATCCTCTCCCTGCGGATGCGGCCGATAGCCCTCTACGAGCGGGGCCAGGCCTCCCCAACGGTGTCAGTAGAAGGCCTGCTCAACGGGACACAGGGCGCCATCTCGGGCACGTCCGAACTCACCCTCGCTGATTACGCATCAGCGATCACATCCAGCGGACTTCCAGGCATCATGGCAACCGCCCCACGCCTGAGGCGCAGCCTGCTCGACGCCTACCTGCAGCGGGTGATCGACAGGGATCTTCCCGACCAAGGCTTCGCGGTCCGGCGTCCCGAGGTCCTCAGGCGCTGGCTCGCCGCGTACGCGGCCGCGAGCTCGAC
The DNA here is from genome assembly GCF_000295095.1 of Actinomyces timonensis DSM 23838. Taxonomy (GTDB): domain Bacteria; phylum Actinomycetota; class Actinomycetes; order Actinomycetales; family Actinomycetaceae; genus Actinomyces; species Actinomyces timonensis. The sequence goes on from NZ_JH806632.1 coordinate 304,323, forward strand.
CACCACCGCCTATTCTCGCCTCCTCGACGCCACGACCGCTGGCGACGGCACACAGCCCGCCAAGACGACGACACTCGCCTATCGCGACCATCTCACCAATCTGTGGCTGCTCGATCCCGTGCCCGGTTGGGCACCCGCGAGCAACCAGATACGCAGACTCCAGCAGGCGCCGAAGCATCAACTCGCCGACCCGGCTCTCGCGGCGCGCCTGCTCGGGTTGAACGACCGCACGCTGCTCAGCCCCGCTGGCGCGCATATGGCGGGCCCGCTGTTCGAATCATTGGCCACCCTTAGCGTGCGTGTCGCCGCGCAGGCCGCCGAGGCGACGGTCAGCCATCTGCGGACGGGCAACGGGAACCGCGAGATCGACTTGATCGTGGAAGGGCCCGAGGGGCAGATCCTTGCCATCGAGGTCAAGCTCGCCGCCGCCGTCTCCGACGCGGACGTCCGCCACCTCCGATGGCTGCGGGACACGATCCCCGACCGCGTCGTCGACCTTGCCGTCGTCACGACGGGGACCACCGCGTACAGGCGGGCCGACGGGATCGCCGTCGTCCCCCTGGCGCTCCTGGGGGCCTGATCGACGATGCCCGGCGGCTTCACCGGGCCCCGACGAGCATCAGGACGGAGCCCCGAACCGGTCTCGCCGTGCTGTTCGCCCGGTTTCGCGGTGCTGTTCGCCCGGTCTCGGCGAGGGGGCGAGGGGGTGAGGGGGCGGGGCGATCAGTCCTCGGCCTGCTCCTGCTGCTTGCGCCAGCGGATGCCGGCGTCGATGAACCCGTCGATGTCGCCGTCGAACACGGAGTCGGGGTTGCCGACCTCGTGGTTGGTGCGCAGGTCCTTGACCATCTGGTACGGGTTGAGGACGTAGGAGCGCATCTGGTCACCCCACGAGGCCTTGACATCCCCCGCGAGCTCCTTCTTCTTGGCGTCCTCCTCCTGCTGCTTGAGCAGGAGCAGGCGGGATTGCAGGACGCGCATGGCCGCGGCGCGGTTCTGGATCTGCGACTTCTCATCCTGCATCGACACCACCAGGCCCGTGGGCAGGTGGGTGATGCGCACGGCGGAGTCGGTGGTGTTGACCGACTGGCCGCCGGGGCCCGAGGAGCGGAAGACATCGATGCGGATATCCGTCTCGGGGATGTCGATGTGGTCGGTGGACTCGATGAGCGGGATGACCTCGACAGCGGCGAAGGACGTCTGGCGGCGGCCCTGGTTGTCGAAGGGGCTGATGCGCACGAGGCGGTGAGTGCCGCCCTCGACGCTGAGCGTCCCGTAGGCGTAAGGCGCGTGGACCTCGAAGGTCACGGACTTCAGGCCGGCCTCCTCTGCGTAGGAGGTGTTGAGGACCTTGACGGCGTAGTCGTGCCGCTCGGCCCAGCGCGTGTACATGCGCAGGAGCATCTCGGCGAAGTCGGCTGCGTCGACGCCGCCCGCGCCCGAGCGGATGGTGACGACGGCGTCGCGCTGGTCGTACTCGCCACTCAGCAGGGTGCGGATCTCCAGGTCGGCCAGGTCCTTGGAGATGGCGGCGAGGTCGGACTCGGCCTCGGCGAGGATCTCGGCGGCGTCGTCGCCCTCCTCCTCGGCAGCGAGCTCGACCATGGCCTCGAGGTCGTCGATGCGCTCGCCGAGCTCCTCGACGCGCTTGAGGTCCGCCTGCGCGTGGGACAGGGCGGAGGTGACCACCTGGGCGGCGTCCGGGTCGTCCCACAGGTCGGGGGCGGCGGCGGCCTCGCTCAGCTCGGCGATCCGGGCGCGCAGGGCGTCGGGGTCGGTCACCGCGGCGATGGAGGCGTAGGTGTGTCGGAGTCGTTCGATCTGAGTGGGGAAGTCAGTGGCCACCCGGCAAGACTAGTCGATTCCCCGGCGCGCCCCTCTCAGCCCATGAGCGAGCCCATTGACGCCGTCCGCTCCAGCAGCGCCTCCAGGACCGCGCGCACGGCGGGGCCGGGCTCGGTGCGGGTGGCGCGGTGGCGCACGACGAGCTGGCGCGCGCCCAGGCCGGGCAGGCGGGCGATATGCACGCCGTCGGGGATCTGGCCGCTGCGGACGGCGAGCTCGGGCAGGAGCGCGTGGCCCAGGCCGGCGTGGACCATGGCGAGCACGACGTCGTAGTCGTAGCCCACATGCCGGGTGCGCAGGGTGGCGCCGAGCTGGCCGGACAGGCGGGTGAGGGCGAAGGCGCCGGCGGTGGACGGGTCGAGTGCGATCCAGGTGGCGCTGGCCAGGTCCGCCAGGGAGGTCGGCACGGCGCTCGCCGGTGGGACGACAACGAGCCAGGACTCGTCGAGGATCGGCACATCGCCGAGCCCGCGAGGGGCCGGGGGCAGGGCGCGGGCGTCGCGCTCCAGCAGGAGGAGGTCAAGCTCGCCGCGGCGCAGGCGCGCCAGGCCGGTGCGCTCCTCGACCTCCTCGATGACGATGTCGAGCCCGGGGCGGTTGGCCTCGAGCTCGGCGATGAGCGGCAGGAGGATGGCGCGCACGGCGGTGGCGAAGGAGGCGACGCGGACCGTCCCGGTGGGGCTGGCGCCGTCGAGCCCGGCGAGCTCCCGCTGGGCGGCGGTGAGCTCTGCCTCGATGCGCTCGGCCGTCTCGGCGAGCACTCGGCCCGCCTCCGTGAGGACCGCTCCGGTGGGCGCGCGGTCCATGAGCCGGGCGCCGGTCTCCTCCTCCAGGAGGCGGACGTGCTGTGACACAGCTGACGGGCTCATATGTAACGAATCCGCAGCTGCGACGACCCCTCCGGAGCGCTGCACGGCAAGGAGAACAGCCATTCTTCGAGGCGACAAGTTCATGAAGTAAAACTACATCCCCTATGCAGATATCTGCGATTGATCTTCATCGTGAAGGGGTCCAGGATCGTCCCCCGTGACCCATCTCGTTCCCTCCCTCCTCTCCCTGGCCGGCTGGCTCGGCGCCGCCGAGCTCCTCTGGGCGTACGCCCTCATCTCCTCAGGCCGGCTGGCCGGTGATTCCCTCAAGTACCAGGCCCTCAACATCTCGGGCTCGATCATGCTCATGGCCAACTGCGCGTCCTCGGGCGCCTGGCCGAGCGTCATCGCGAACCTCTTCTACCTCGTGGTCGGCATCAATGTGCTCCTGACCGTCAAGCGCGCCTATATCGCCGGCCTCGTGCGCCGAGAGGCCTCCGCCGTCTCCGCCCGCTGGCAGCGCGCAGCGGTGGGCGTCGCCCCCGCGCAGGCGGCGGCCCCCGCGCCGGCCAGAGAGGCGGTGTGCTCCTAAGGCCCGCTTCAGTGCCCGGTGGTCGTCCGGGCGGAGCCGGTGGCACTGATGTCGAAGCCCTCGAAGGGCAGCAGCCCCCAGGGCAGAAAGGGCGGGTGCGAGTGCGCGCTGAGCGTGACGACGGCGACGCTCCCGCCCTCGGCGTGCGCGTCGCTCACACTCACGCCGCTGAGTCCCCCGGCGCCCGCCACCCCGGCCTCGGCCTGGGAGGAGAGATCGTCGACGGCGGCGCTCCTCACAGAGGAATCATCCAGTGCGATCGGCGCGGCGGGGAGCCCGCCCGGCGCCTCCGGGCCGGGCGCTGGGCAGTCCGCGCAGGCCCCCGCGCCACTGGGGTCCTGGGCCGCGCCCTCGCTCTCTTCGCCGG
>NZ_JH806632.1:308332-322301 GCF_000295095.1 Actinomyces timonensis DSM 23838
CCGCGCCCTCGCTCTCTTCGCCGGCGCTGGGCGCCGCGGCCCCGCCGCCCGCGTAGTAGCCGCCGGGCGCGGCGTTGCCCGCCCCCGCCGCCGCGGCGGAGTCCGCCATGGCGGTCAGGCGCTTGACGTCGAGGTAGACGGAGGTCACTGACGCGATGCCGAGGATGAGGGCGAGGACGACGGCGATCATGCCGATTCCGAGCAGCATGGCCTGCCCGTCCTCAGCCGCGCAGCGGCGGCGCAGGGACCTGGCCAACGGTCGCCAGGAAGCGGGGGCGGCCCGCTCATCGATCCGCTTCACTGGCTGCCCCCTGACTCCTGCGCGCCGGTCTCAACGGTGCTCACGGGGCGCACGGCGGAGATTGTGACGAGATCGTTGCCGATCCCGGCGCTGGAGACGAGAGGCAGGTCGACACCCACCTCCACCCGCACCGCCCTGGGCCGGGCGCAGGCGGGGTCCTCGCAGTCGAGGGTCAGCGCCGTGGCGGGGTCGTCATCGAGCCCTTGATCGGCCAGGGCGAGGCCGACGGCGGCGCGGGCCCGGGCCGGTCCCTGGCCGTCAGCACCGCCCTCGCTGGACTCCATGACGCGGGCTGCGGAGTCGGCGGCGCTGGCCACGGCGAGCGAGGCCGCCTGGGCCTGGGCGAGGGCGACGATGAGGTAGAGGATCGGCACGACGATGGCGACGCTCCAGCCGATGAACTCGATCGTCGCGCTGCCCCGCTCGCCGCCCGCCCTCGTGGCGAGCGCGGGGAGCCACTGGCCCCTCCAAAGGCGCCTCATGGCGCCCCACCCGCCTGGGCGAGGGCCGCCTCGTCGAGAGCGTGGCCGCTCACGCGCAGGCTCCCGCCGGGGCCGAGCAGCCCGAGGACAGGCAGGGGCGCGCTCGCCTCGACCTCCACCACGGGCACGCCCTCGCGCGTCGTGCGGCGGACCTGGACATCCGTGACGTAGCCGTCGGCAAGGGACGCGCCGGTCAGGGCGCGGACGCGGGCGACCGCCTCCTCCTCGGTGCCACCGGCGAGCGCGGCGCGCCTGGCTCCCTCTCCTGCGGCGTCGGTGAGGACGTTGCGCGCGTAGAGCCCCAGGGCGAGCTGGAGGAGGGCGACGGCGACCGCGATGACGAGGGCGCCGACCATGACGAACTCGGCGATCGCCGAGCCCTCCTCGTCTCTCCCCCGCCCCGTGGCGGGCAGGCGGAAAGCGCGGGGGCACCGGAGCGCCCGCGGGAACCGGCGGCGGGGGCGACACGGGTGCTGGGGCGTCGGCCCTCCGCTGCTCCCGCGCTTTCCGGTGCGCTCAGATCGCACCGGTCACCTTGTTCATCGCGGAGGTGAAGATGTTGACGAGGGCGGGCCCAGCCACGGCCCACAGGGCGACGACGAGCCCGGCGGTCATGAGGGTGACGAGGACCCATCCGGGGACGTCGCCGCGCTCGGCCGCGAGCGCGCGGCGGGCCCGCACGCCGAGAAGCCTGGCGCCGAGGCCCCTGGCGCGCCAGGGGCGGCTGAGGAGGAGGCCGGCCGGGGAGGCGCTCAGGCGCATGGTGGCGCGCTGGGCAGCGCGGATGGCTGTGCTCATGGTGGTTCCTTCCATGGGTGGGGATGGGGAGATGGGCGGCCGGGCGGTCAGATGCCCAGGCGCAGGACGACGAGCCCGGGGTAGAGGGCGAACAGGACGGTGATGGGCAGCACGAGGAAGACGACGGGCACCATCTGGGCGATCTCGCGCTTGCCGCCCTCCTCGATGAGGGCGCGCCGGGCGGCCTCGCGGGAGTCGGCGGCCTGGGAGCGCAGGACCTCGGCCAGGGGTGTCCCGCGCTCCATGGCCACCGTGATGGCCTCGGTCAGCCGGGATAGGGGCGGGCAGGCGCAGCGCGCGTCCAGGCCCTCGAGGGCGGAGGCGAAGACGGTCCCCGAGCGGACATCGGCCAGGGTCATGGCGAGCTCGTCGACGAGGTCGCCGCGCCCGCGCCGGGTCACACGCTCAATGGCGTCCAGGGGCCCCTGCCCGGCGCCGACGGCGAGCGCGAGGAGCTCGACGACGTCGGGCAATTGCGCCTCGATCCTCGCGCTGCGCCGCCTCACGGCCCGGGTGAGCCACCAGTCGCGGGCCGCCGCCCCGGCGATCGCCGCGATGACGGCGCCGAGCAGCACCACGGGGACGCTGATGGGCCGCAGGAAGGAGGAGATGAGGCCGAGCCCCAGGGCGGCGGACAGGCCCGCGCCGGCCCAGACAAGCTGCTGGACCCGAAGCTCCTCGTAGGTGAGGCGCGAGCCGGAGCGGGCCAGGCGGCGTCGGACCGAGTCCGCGGAGGAGCCCATGGACTCCAGGAGGCCGCCCAGGCCGGCGACGGCGGCGAGCAGCAGACCGGGGACGGTGCGCCCGCTGGGGCCGGGCGCCCGCAGGAGGGCGGATCCGCGGGGCCGCTCCTGGACGTAGGGCTCCAGGCGGGCGACGAGGCCAGGGCGGCGCCGGGACAGGCCGGTGAGGATGAGGAGGATGCCGAGTGAGCCGAGCAGGCCGGCGAGGCCGCCGAGGAGGAGGTGGTTCATCGCAGGACCCGCTCCTCCTCGGGCAGGCGCCCGATCCTCAGCATGATGCGGTAGGCGAGCGCGCTGGCCACGGCCCCGGCCAGCAGCACGAGGGCGCCGCCGCTCGTGGCGTAGGCGGCCGCGGCTTGGGGGCGCGTGGACAGCAGTGCCAGGACGAGCCAGGGCGCGGCGACGGCGACCCGCGCGCCGTTGACCGTCCAGGACTGGCGGGCCTCGAGCTCGCCGCGGGTGCGCATGTCCTCGCGGAGCATCCGGGCCAGGGAGCGCATGAGCTCGGCGAGCTCGCTGCCGCCGACCTCGTGGGCGAGGTGGAGGGCCTCGACGATCCTGTCGGCGACGGGGTCGGCGAAGCGGGACTTCAGGCGCCCCAGGGACTCGTCGAAGCGCGCCGTGGCGGCGTAGTCGACGGCGAAGGCGGAGAACTCGGCGCGCACCGCCTCGGGGCCCCGCTCAGCCAGACTGGCCAGGGCCTCGGGCAGGCTCATGCCGGCGCGGATCCCGGAGACGAGGGTGTCGACGGCCTCGGGCCAGACCTCGCGCAGGCGGGTGCGCCGGGCGCGGGCGCGCGAGGAGATGAGGAGGAACGGCAGGAGGGCGGCGATCGTGCCGAAGGCGACGGCGATGCTCCACACCCCGGTGGTGCCGAGGAATCCGAGGGCGACGACGGCCCCGAAGCCGAGGCTGCCACCGACGAAGGCGGCGGGGCTGGTGCGCCCGGCACCGGCTTGGATGAGGAGGTCGCCCAGGCGCCGGGAGCGCTCGGAGCGCCATTGCGGGGGCTCGGAAGTGCAGGCCTGCCAGATGAGGACGAGGCCGAGGCCCGCCAGGAGGCCGGAGATGGCGCCCATCAGTAGGTCTCCCGTCCGGCGGGGGCGGCGGGGAGGGGGCGGCCGGTCTGGGCGCCGGGCGCTCGGGGCACCGTCGACGCCGTCGGCACTGGAGCCCCAGGGCGCCCTGGGAGATCTGAGAGCCCTGGCGGCGCGCCGGTGGGGTGGGGCGGCGCCTGGCCGACGGCGAGGAGGGCGGCGAGGTCGTGCCCGGCACGCTCGTAGCGCTCCCGGCCCGTCGGCAGGCCGGTGCCGCGCACGAGCCGCCCGGACTGGTCGCGGTGGAAGAGGTCGGCCAGTTCGATGACGCCGTTCTCCACCCGGCCGGTGACAGCGCGGATCTCGCGGACGGTGCGGTGGCCGGCGGCGTCGAGGCCGAGGTGGACGACGAGGTCGATGGCGCTGGCGACCGTGGGCACGACGAAGGCGGCGGAGACGTTCTCCCCGGCGAGCAGGGGCAGGGTGCAGATCTTGACGATGGCCTCGCGCGCGGAGTTGGCGTGGAGGGTGGACATGGCCGGCAGGCCGGAGTTCATGGCGATGAGCAGGTCGAGGGCCTCGGCCTCGCGGACCTCGCCGATGAGGAGGCGGTCGGGTCGCATGCGCAGGGCCTCCTTGACGAGGCGCCGCAGGGTGATCTCGCCGGCTCCCTCGAGGTTGGCGGGGCGGGTCTGCATGGCCACGCAGTCGCGGTTGCGCAGGGAGAGCTCGAAGACCTCCTCGCAGGTGATGATGCGCTGGCCGGCGGGGATGGCCCCGGCGAGGGCGCGCACCATCGTCGTCTTCCCGGCCTGGGTGGCGCCCGAGACGAGGATGTTGAGGCCCGCCTGGACGGAGGCGTCGAGGAAGGCGGCGGCCCGGGCGGGCAGGGAGCCGAGGCGGACGAGGTCGGCCAGGCGACTGGCGCGCGCCATGTGCTTGCGGATGTTGACCGCCCAGTGGACGCCGGTGATGGGCGGGATGACGACGTGGAGGCGCTCGCCGCCGGGCAGCTGGGCGTCGACGAAGGGGCTCGACATGTCGAGGCGCCGCCCGGAGGCGCGCAGCATGCGCTCGACAAGGACGCGCAGGTCGTCGTCGGCCAGAAGCGTCGTCGTCAGCTCGGGGCGGCCGGAGCGGGCCACGAAGACGCGGTCAGCGCCGTTGACCCAGATCTCCTCGACCTCGTCGTCGTCGAGGTAGCGCTGGAGGGGGCCCATGCCGGCCAGGCCGTCGATGATCTCCGCGGCGGCGGCGTCGGGATCGCTCAGCGGCGGGACGAGCCCGGCGTCGGCGCGGCCGAGGTAGTCGGTGGAGGCCTCCTTGACGAGGGCGGCCAGGGAGCCGGGCTCGGCGAGGGGGTCGATGCCGCGCCGGCGAACGAGCTCGCGGACCTCGGTGTGCAGCAGCGTCGCGGCGTCCATGGGATTCCTGGTGTTCCTCGGTGGTCGAGCGGGAGGCGGGTGCCGTCTGGCTCGGGAGACCAGTCGAGGTCAGGGGCCGGCGCCGTGGCCGGATCATGGCTCCGATCTGGGGGGATCGGGCGCGAGGCGAGATTAGGCGACGATCCGCGCCTCGCGCTACCCCCACCAAGGAACCTGTGGATAACCGCGCGGAGAGGAGGGGCGGGGTTTGTAGGGCTGCCACTGGCCCCGGCCCACCCGCGCACCAAGCGAACAGGGCAGGCGCGGCGGCTGCGCGAGATGCCGCGCCTCGCCTACGGTTGGGTCATGACGCCCACGGACCCCACCCTGGACCCGGCCACGGAGACGAGCGCTGGCATCGACGCCGATGCCGGCGGAGAGACGATCGCGGAGGCCTCCCCGGGCGCTCCCACGGGATCGCCCTCCGAGGACCGCCCAGAGGCGCCCGACGGCGAGCAGGCCCCATCCGCCAGCGCCAACGAGGCGGTCCCCTCCCCCGGGACTGCCCGAAGCGCCGGGACGGCCGGGGAGCCGGAGCAGGCGGCCACTGAGGAGGCACCGGTCAAGCGCCGCTCGGCCCTGGCACTGGCGGCCCTGGCGTCGATCGCGGTGCGGGGGCTGGACCCGGCCCGCCTGGCCCTGCCCCAGTTGGATTCCGCGCATCTGAGGGTCGTCGGCGTCATCGACACCCAGGGGCGCCATTGGGAGGTCCACGAGGCCCTTGACGACCTCACCGGCGCGGAGCTGGTGGCCGAGGCCGAGGTGCTGCGGCGCATCGGCAGGATCGTGGACAACGGGCGCCTGTCCTTCGACGTGCCCCGGCCCGCGGGTTTCCTGCGGCGCGACGGCGCCTGCATCCAGGTGCGCTCCCATACGGCGGGGCGGCCGATCAACCTGACGTCCCTGCACCCGGGCCCCGGCCTGTCCGCGGGGCTCGGCAAGGCGCTCGGCGAGCTGCACGAGCTGCCCACCACGGTGGTCTCGGAGGCGGGCATGCCGGTGCGCGACGCGAATGAGGTGCGGGGCTCGTGGCTGGCGCTCCTCGATGAGGCCGCGAGCACGGGCAAGGTGCCGTCCTCGGTGCTCTCCCGCTGGGAGCAGGCCCTGGAGGAGGCCGCCTTGTGGCGCTTCCGGCCGGTGGTGGTCCACGGGGATATGGCCGCTGAGAATGTCCTGACCGCGGGCGGCTCCGTGGTGGCGATGAGCGGCTTCGGCCAGGCGCACGTGGGCGACCCGGCCGAGGACCTGGCGTGGATCTACTCCTCGGCTCCGCTGGACTGCCTGGACTCGATCGAGTCGGCCTACGACCTGGCGCGGTCGGAGGGGGTGGACCGCCACCTGCGCGACCGCGCGGAGCTGGTGAGCGAGATGAGCCTGGCGCGCTGGCTGCTGCACGGCGTCCACTCGGAGGACGAGTCGGTCACCCGCGACGCCGTCGCGATGCTGAAGGACCTGGCCGAGCAGGTGGGGGACGACCCGATCGTCGACCACCACGAGCCACGCCTGGCCTCCGTGCCCACGGGGCGCGAGGCCGCCGAGGAGATGGAGGCGGTGACCTCCGAGGTCCCCGCGCCCCTGCGGGCCGTGCCCAGCCCCGAGGAGTAGGGGCGAAGTGGCGAGGTTTGAGGATTGCTTTCCTCTCGTCTGACCCACCTACGGACGGAATCGTTGAAATCGTGCGGTGGTTGACGCATCAACCCCATCTGATCGGCCGAGGAATCCTCAAACCTCGCCAAGACACGCCTGCGCCAGCGGCGCATGTCTTCTCGGCGCGCGAGTCTGATGCATCTGGGATCAACCGATACGGCCCGGGCTCAGGACCAGCAGGGCGAGGGCCCAGACAACGTTAATGACGTTGAACACAGCGCCGTCGAGGAGGGGTTTGCCCGGGTAGGGCAGGCGCAGGAGCAGTGCCCAGGGGAAGAGTTGGACGACCGGCGTGAACAGCACGGACCACCAGGGCAGGGCGGTCCACCCCAGCGCGAGGGGCACGCAGATGAGAAAACCGCCGACGTAGGCGCAGGCGATGGCAGGAATCCAGGCCAGGGCGAGGAAGCGCATGAGCCGTCGCGTGTGGAGGGCGGCGTCCTCGATCTCAGGACTGGTGATGCCATCAGCGCCTGACTCGCATCGGTCCAGCGCCGCCTGCAGGCGGGCGGAGGAGAGCGCGACGGGGTAGAACCCCGCATGGGCCAGCGGCATGTAGACAACGCCGATGACGAGCAGCGTGAGGCCGGTCAGGCCGAGCGCAGGGTGCTCGGCATCGCGCAGGATCAGCCAATGGACCCATAGGCCGGCGAGATACAACGGGGCCGTGTAAGGGCCGATGATCGCGCCGATGAGCAGCCGAGTGCTGTTGATCCGCGTGCAGAAGGCGGGGATGTCGGAGCCGGCGAGCTCGATGAGGCGCGAGTGCTCGCTCTTGTCGGGTCGGGTGAAGCCGACGATGAGGGCGTCCCCGATGACCCAGGAGACGGAGGCGACCAGGTAGGCGACGATCGAGGCAGTGGTCAGCATCCGTCCTCCAGGAAATGTGGGACACGCGATGGGGGCTGTGGCGCGTGATAGCGAGAGCGCCCGGCGGGGCAACCCTGTAAGGCTCACCTTACTTCAGTGCGTTCCTGACAGGCCTTGCACAGCCATCGGCGGCCCAGGAACGCTTCCTGGGCCGCCGATGGCGCCCTTGTCAGGCGATCGGGGCGCAGACCTCGGTGCGCCAGGCGCTGGAGTCATCGGTCTGGAAGGGACCCACGACGTAGCGCTCGAAGCAGGGGCCCGTGATCGTCAGGCCCTGCTCGCCGACAGCCCGCATGAGGGCCGCGTAGGTGTCCTGGAACCCCTCGAAGGGGCCCCTGTGAAGGGCGACGAGGACCCGGGTGGCCTCCTCGGCGCGGCAGACGAGCGGGGGCTCGACCCCCACCGCCTCCTCCACGGGCTCCCATACCTCGACGTCGACATCGCGCTCGGTGTAGCCGTCCTCGAAGTAGGTGGCGCCGCAGGGCTCGCCGGTCCGGCGCGCGCCCGAGCGGCTGAGGGCCTCTTCGAAGGGGCGCCACAGAGCCTCCGAGGCGTCGGCGTAGGTGGGGATGATGCCCCGCTGCGCCACCACGGTGCGCGCGGGGAGGGTGCGGATCTCGATGGGGATGCTGGTTGTCGGTGTGCCGGTCATGAGTGTCTCCTTCATGGATGCCAGCAGCGCCAGCGTGCGCTCGCGCCGCAGACCGACCGCGTCCATCTCCGCCTCCAGGCTCGCCAGGTGCGCTTGGAGGACCGGTCGCCAGACGGCGTCGTCGCCGGCCAGGATGGCTGGCAGGGCGGCGGCGATGTCGTCGAGGCCCAGGCCCGCCTCCCGCAGGCAGCGCACGGCTGTGGCTGGCAGGATCTCCGCCTCCGTGTAGTAGCGGTACCCCGTGAAGGGGTCCACGCTGGAGGGGGAGAGCAGGCCGATGGCCTCGTAGTGGCGCAGCCGGCGGGCGCTCAGGAGGGTCATGCGGGAGAACTGCCCGATGCCCCACCGGGGAGCGGCGCCGGCGGATCCTGGATGAGGAGTGGGTCGCGTGGCGGTCATGGCTCCAGGCTCGGGTCTTCCACAATGTCAAGGTCAAGGGCCGCGCCTGGGCCGGCCGCGCCGGGGGCCAGCAGGCCCTCGACGGCGTCCAGGGGAAGCAGGTTCGAGGGGGTGAGCTCGTCGACCTCGCCGGAGTCCACGTAGGCGTAGGCGGCGCGCACCTGCTCCGTCGGCGCGCCCTGGCTGGCGGCCCAGGCGTGGACGTAGACGCTCAGCTGGTCGACGGGGACGCGGTGGCGCCCCGTCTTCCAGTCGACGATGAGCCATGTGCCGTCGGGGGCGGCGAAGACGGCGTCGATCCGGCAGCGCAGCGTCGTGCCGCCCACGGTGAGCTCGCGCTCGACCTCAGTGGCGTGCAGGGCGTGGCCCTGGAGGAGGGGCAGGGACTCGGCGGTGGTGAGCCAGCGCTCGACGCGCCGCCGATCCGCCGGGGCGAGGGAGTCGGGCACGCCCGCGTCGGTGAGGGGGATGAGGGCGGCGCGGCCCGCGAGGCGCTGGGCGATGGCGTCGTGGAAGACGGTGCCGAGCCGCCCTGCGGTCCGCGGCTCGGGCGGCAGGGGTCGGCGCAGGTCGAGGGCGAAGGCAGCGGGATCAGCGCGCAGGCGGTCGAGGCTCGTGGCGGCCAGATGGACGGGCATCCGCACCCCGGGCACGGCGGTCTCGGCCCTGCGGCGCTCGGCCAGCAGCAGCGCGGCCTCGTCCTCCCATCGGGCGACGAGAGGGTCGGTGGGCGCAGTCGGCGCGGCTGGCGCCGCGGGCACCGCCTCACTCCCACCGCGCGGCGCGAGGGCCCGGCGGGCGGCGTCGACGGCGCGGGCGGCCGCGATCCTCGCCGCGCGGGGGGTGCCGGGCCCAGCCGGGTGCTCGACCGGCCACCAGGCGGAGGCGACGGCGTCGTGGAGGGGGTTGGAGGCGTCGTCGTCGATCTCGGTCAGGCCCGGGCCCCAGGGCGTGGCGGGCGAGCCCCCCTCCCCGCCGCGCAGCACCTCGGCGAGGAAGCGGGACGCGGGGTGCGGTGTCTTTCCGGTTTTGACGAAGTGCGAGCCGGTGAGGAGCAGGTCATGGCGGGCGCGGGTGACGGCCACGTAGGCCAGGCGCCTCTCCTCGGCGATGGCGTGGCGGCCCAGGGCGAGCGCGTACTGCTCCCAGAGGTCCTTGGCGTCGTCCTTGTCCACATGCGGGGGCTCGAGAGCGCCCAGCTCGAAAGGCGGCAGCTCGGCGGCGTCGGCGCGCAGGGGGTGGGGGAACTCCTCGGTGCTGGTGGTCCAGGAGCCTGGCGCGATGGCGCCGCCCTCGCGGGCCTTGCCCCGGTAGGAGGGGAAGGCGGTCTCGGTCATGCCGATGACGGCGACGGCGTCCCATTCCAGGCCCTTGGCGGCGTGCATGGTGAGGAGCTGGACGGCGCCGGGCTCGGGGGTGGGCTCGGGGGCGTCGAGCCCGTTCTCCTCGGACTCGGCCACGTGGAGCCAGGTGAGGAACCCGGGCAGGGTCGGGGCCTCGGTGTTTGCGGCGTACTGCTCGGCGACGGCCCGGAAGGCGTCGACGGCGCGCCGGCCGAGGCGCTGCGGCCCCATGGAGACGATCTCGATGTCGAGGTCGAGGGCCTGCTCGGCGATGTCGATGATGTCCGGCAACGGCAGGGCGAGGGCGGCGCGGACCCGTCGCAGGGCGCGGGCGAGCCGCAGGGCCAGGGCGCGCCCGGCCTCGGACAGGCCCTCGATGGGGGCGCCGCCGCCAGGCTCCTCGGCGCGGCGGGCGAGGGCCTCCAGGCCCTCGGTGAGCAGGGGCGCCTCGGGGGCGTCGTCCTGGGACGCGGGGCCTTGGGGGGCGCGGGCGTGGCGGCGCGCCAGGGCGTTGAGGGCGCGCAGGTCGGCGGCGCCGATGTCCCCGGCGCTCAGCAGGCGCATGAGGCGGTCCCCCCTCTCGGGGTCCGCGGCGGCGGCGATGAGGGCGCGCAGGTCGGCGACCTCGGGGACGCTGAGCATCCCGCCGATGCCGACGACCTCGTAGGGGATGCCGCGCTTCTGGAGGGCGTCGGCGACGGGGGTGAGCTGGGAGCGGGTGCGGGACAGGACGGCGAGTTCGGCGCGCGGCCCCCAGCGCTCCTCCATGAAGTCGGCCACCGCCTGGGCCTCGGCGAGGGGGTCGGGCAGGAAGGCGGCGTGGACGGCGCCCTCGGCGAGCCCGGCGGAGGCGGGGCGGGGGGCGAGGCGCGCGACGGGGATGTGCTCGACGGCGGCGTCCCCGCTCTGGGGGTGGTGGGCGCGCAGGGGGGTGGAGATGATGTTGGCGGCGTCGAGGATGCGCTGGTCATTGCGCCAGGCGGTGGACAGGGGCAGGACGGGCGTGGCGCGCGCGGGGTCCGCCCCGGCTGCCACGGCCTGGGCGCCCGCGGGGTTGAAGCGGGCGTGGAAGGAGTCGAGGGCCCCGGCGCTGGCCCCGCGCCACCCGTAGATCGCCTGGTTCGGGTCCCCGACGGCGGTGACGCCTCCCCCGGCGAAGAGGCGGGACAGCAGGAGGGACTGGGCCACGGAGGTGTCCTGGAACTCGTCGAGGAGGACGGCGGGGTACTGCTCGCCGAGGGCGCGGGCGGCGCCGGGGACCTCGTCGACGATCCGGCAGGCCAGGGCGATCTGGTCCCCGAAGTCGACGAGCCCGTGGCGGCGCTTGTGCTCGCGGTACTCGGCGGCGAGGTCGAGGAGGGCCCGCTGGGTGGCCATCGTCCCGGCCTTGCCCTTGAAGAGACCGGACAGGCCTCTGATGCCGGCCAGGCCCGCGAAGAGCTGGTGGAGGTCCTCCAGTCCCTCGGCCGCGTCCTCGACGCTGAGCAGGTTCTCCGACAGGGCACCGTCGACGCGCAGGACGGCGCGCACGGTGGTGGGGGTGGGGTCGAGGGGGAGCGGCGTGGTGCGCTCGGCGAGCAGGTCGTCGACGATCTGCCAGGCGCGGGCGGCGGTGATGAGGGTGGCGTCGGGGTCGATGCCGATGCCCAGGCCGTGGTCCCGCACGAGGGCGGCGGCGAAGGCGTTGTAGGTGGAGATCGTCGGCTCGCCGAGCTCGGCGGCGTTGGCGGCACTGCCACTGGACTGGCCAGCGCCGGGCAGGAGGCGGGCGTCGGCGAGCTGGCCGAGGCGGGTGGACACGCGCGAGGCGAGCTCGGCGGTGGCCTTGCGGGTGAAGGTGAGGCCGAGGATCTGGTCCGGGCGGACGGCGCCGCTGGCCACGAGGTGGACGACGCGCTGGCTCATCGTGGCGGTCTTGCCGCTGCCGGCGCCGGCGACGACGAGCAGCGGGGTGAGCGGGTGGGCGATGACGCGGGACTGCTCGGGCGTGGGCGCGGGCAGGCCGAGTGCCTTGGCCAGGGCCTGGGGGCTAAGGGCGGGCGGGGACTGCGTCGGGAGGCCGGGCTGGGCGGGATGGGCGGTCTGATCGGCGGTCTGGGGCTCGCTCATGGGAGGGTCCTCCTCCCCTCGTCGACGGCGGGGCAGGCGTCCTTGACGGCGCAGAACTGGCAGTGGCGGCCGGTGGTGGCGCGCAGGCGCGGCCCCCGGGCGGCCAGGGCGGCGGAGGCGACGAGGGAGGCGGCCCAGTCCTCGCCGGTCTCGGGATCGGGGATGGGGGCCAGGGCTGCGGTGTCCGGGGCGAGGCGCACGCCGCCGTCCTTCTTGCGGGGCTCGGCGCCGAGGAGCACGAGGGCCCCACCGTCGACCCGGTAGCCCAGGGACTCCAGGGCGAGGCGGTAGGCGGTGAGCTGCGGATGACGGGAGGCGTCGCCGTCACCGGCGCTCTTGCCGGTCTTGAGGTCGATGAGGCGCAGGCGCTGGCCCTCCCCGGGCGGCAGGGGATCCCCGGGCTCGTCAGCCGCAGGAGGGATCTCGCCCTCGATGGCCTCGAGGCGGTCGATCCGGCCGCGCAGCCGCACCTTGATCGCGTCGGCGCCGCCGGGCGGCAGCGCCCCGCCATCACCCTCCCCGGCTTCGGGCCCCGCCTCCGCCGAGGTCCCCACCGCGCCCCCTTCGCTGGCGGGCAGGGGCAGGGCGAGGGTGGCGTCGATGGCGCGCTCGACCTCCACCTGCCCAGGCACGGCGGTGAGGTGGGCGTCGAGGCGGCGGACCATCTCGCGGGCGCGCTCGGCCTCGAGGCCGCCCACCCAGGTGTCCGGCAGTCCGAGCTCGGGCAGGCGCGCCTCGAAGGCATCCATGAGTGCCTGGCCGCGCAGGTTCTCGCACTGCGCCTGCTCGGCGAGGGAGTGGATGAGGGTTCCGAGCGCCTGGGCTCCGGTGGGGGCGCCGCCCGCGCCGTTGCGCTGGAGGAACCAGCGCAGGGCGCAAGTGGTGAGGCCCTCGACGTCGGAGGGGCTCACGCGCACGGGCTCGCCGGGCGCGACGAGGGGCGCGGTGGAGGTGGGCACGGACAGCCCGCCCCAGGTGGCCGGATCGGCGCCGGCGACGCCCGCGGCGGCCAGGCGGGCGAGCAGGGAGGCTGCGCTGGCGCCCTGCTCGCGCTGCTGGGCGGTGGCCTGCGGGGATTGGGCGGCGAGGAGCGCGTGGCGGAGCTCGCCGACGAGGCCGCGCAGGGTGAGGTCGCCGGTGTCCGGCGTGATGAGCGGATCGCCGTCGGCATCGGTCAGGGGGCAGTCGGAGGCGGCGGCGATCTCGATGAGGAAGGAGGAGGGCGAGTTGTCGGCGTCCTGGACGGCGGTGGCGATGAGGCGGCGGGTGGCGCGGGTGAGAGCGGCCAGCAGCATGCGGCGCTCGTCGGCGCGCACCTGGGCGCGGGCGGCGGTGGCGTCGAGCGCGCCGGTGGGGGCGCCGTCGGGGCCCAGGGGCAGGCGGCCGGTGGCGGCGTCGACGAGGAGGCCGGAGCGGGTGAGGGAGTCGCGCAGGCGCAGGTCGGGCCAGGAGTCGCGGCCCAGGCCCATGACGGCCACGCATTCCCACTGGCGGCCGGCTGCGGAGGCGGGGGTGAGGACGGCGACGCCGTCCGGGCGCGCGCCGGCGGGGGCGACGGAGTCCGAGGGGAGGACCTCGGCGGCCAGCTCGGCGAGGAAGGCGGCGGCCTGGGCACCGGGGTGGCGCTCGGCCCAGACCTCGGCGCGTTTGAACAGGGCGGTGACGACGTCGAGGTCGCGCTCGGCGGCGCGGGCGAGGGGATCATCCGCGCGGGCACCCCGTCCGGCGGCCAGCGCCTGCTCCCGCCGCTGCTCGGCGCGCCCCGAGGCGCTCCAGGCCGCCCAGAGCAGTGCCTCGGCGTCGATGCGCTCCTCATCCGCTGGCTCCGCGCCCGCTGCTTCCCCGGCCTCGGCGTCGCCTGCCTCCTCGGCGCGCTGCGGGACGCGCCGCCCGACGACGCCGCGCAGAGCCTCGATGATCCGCGCGGCCCGGGCCAAGCGCTCGGCCTGCTCGGCCAGGGGCTCCTCGGCGAGCTCGGCGGTGAGCGCCTCTCCGGCGCTGGCGGAGGAGAGGGCGGTGAGCAGGTGCTCGTCCGGGACCGCCTGGGCGGGGCGGTCCTCGCGCAGGCGGCGGCGCAGCCGCCGCAGGTCCAGGAGGCTGAGGCCGACGAGCGGGCTGGTGAGCAGGTCGATCGCGGCGGCGCGCTCGGGGGGCTCGCCGGTGG
>NZ_JH806632.1:322449-585664 GCF_000295095.1 Actinomyces timonensis DSM 23838
CGCCGGTGGCGCCGAGACGGCCGTCGACGGCGGCGCGGGCGGCGTCCAGCAGGGCGGCCGCGGCGGGCTCGGCGCGCAGGAGGACGGCGGGGGCGGAGGCCGCCAGGGGCACGCCGCGCCTCCCGAGCTCACGGGCGACGGCCTGGGCCCGCCCGGCGGAGCGCACGATGACGGCCATCTCACCCCAGGGGGTGGCGTGGTGGATGTGCTCGGCGCGCAGGACGCGGGCCACATGCGCGGCCTCCTGGCTGGCGGAGGACGCGATGAGCGGCTCGATCCCGCTTGGCCCCCCGCCCGGCGTTTGCGTCCCCTGGGCAGCGTCCTGGGGCGCGCCCGCGCCGCGTGGCTCCTGGGAAAGCCTCGGACGGCGGTGGGCGGCCGATCCCGTGACGGGCAGGCGCCCGGCCTGGTCGGCCCACAGGGCCGCGAGCGCGGGGGTGCCGCGGTGCAGGACGCCCAGGCTCATACGGCGGGCGGCCAGCCCGGAGCGGTCCTCGGCGGCGGACAAGAGGCTGGGGGATCCGCCCCGGAAGGTCTCGACAGCGACGTCCGGGTCCCCCAGGACCACGACCTGGGCGCGGTGGCCGCGCTCGTCGGGGCGGGTGAGGGCGGCCAGGAGCCGGGCGGTGGCGGCGGTGCAGTCCTGGTAGTCGTCCACGATGACCAGGCCGGGCACGGGCGAGGGCACGGCGACGCCGTCGGCGTTCCAGGTGGCCAGGGCTTCGGCGGCGCGGTCCTGGAGGCGGGCGGTGTCCATGCGGCGGGTGTCCGCGCGGCGCTCGGCGGTGGGGCGGCCCTGGGCGTCCCAGGTGCGCAGGAGCGCGGAGGCCGGCCCCCACAGGGGGACGTCGAGGGCGCGGCCGAGATCGGCGAGCTCGTCGGCGGTGATGCCGAGCTCCCCGGCGCGGGCGAGGAGGTTGCGCAGCTCGGTGCGGAAGGCGCGCGAGGCGACGGCCTCGGGCGGCAGGCCGGGCCACTGCTCGGGGTGGATGAGGGCGGCCAGCGCGGCATCCTCCTCAGCGCCGGCGAGCAGGACCGGGGCGGGCAGCGGGTCCGGGCGCTGGGTGAGGGAGGCGGTGAGGATGGTCAGGGCGAGGGCGGCGGGTGTGCGGACGCGGACCACTCCCCCGCCCTCAGCGCCAAGCAGCGCGGCGGCGCGCTGGCGCAGGCGGTCCGCGCGGATGCGGGTGGGGGCCAGGAGGACGGCGTCACTCCCCTGCCCGACGGCGCCTGCGAGCATCCGCAGGGCGAGGCTCGTCTTGCCGGTGCCCGGTGCGCCGAGCACAACGATGTTGTCCCCGCTGGCGGCTGCCTCGAGGACGGCGCGGGCGGACTCGTCCGGCTCGGGCAGGGGCTCGGGCGCGGGGGCGGGCAGGAGGCGCAGCGGCGCGGGGCTCACGGCACCGGCAGTGCTGGCCGCGCTCTCAGCGCTGCCAGTACTCGGGGAGGCCTCCTGGATCCGCATGGGCCTATCTCACCACGCCCCACTGACATGAATAGGCACCCGTACGGCTTAAGGGGCGGGGTCGGGATCCCGTCCGCGCGGCGCGAAAAGAGGGCGCCTGGAGCCCCCGCGATCGCCGTCGTGTGGCGCCGGAGCCCTACGATCAGGGGCAGCGCCGCGGGGCCCGCAGGGGCCGCCCGCGCGAGATCCATCCTCACCCCGCTCTCCAAGGAGTCACCATGCAGGTCAGCCTCGGCTTCAAGCACGCCGCCCGTCAGATCGAGATCGAGACCTCCGCCTCCCATGACGAGGTCCTGGGCGCGCTGGCCGACTCGGCCACGAAGGACGTCGTGCTCACGGATGACAAGGGCCGCAAGGTGCTCGTTCCCGCGGGCTCCCTGGCCTACGCCGAGCTCGGGGCCGCCGAGCAGCGCCGCGTCGGCTTCGGCATCTGAGGCCGCTCCCGCGGTCTCGCCGCGTGCCTCACTCCATACTGGACGAGCCCGACGGCCACGCGCCGTCGGGCTCGCCTCATCGGGCCCGCCCCTGGGATCAGACCCTCAGACCCAGGCCCTTCATCCGGCTCGTCGTGCCGGAGGACAGGACGGCGGCCAGGCGGGCGGCGCCCTGCTCGCCGCCGGTGAGCTCGGGGAATCGGGCGAGCATGAGCTGGATCGCGCCGATCTCCTCCCCCGCCACCCGGCGGCCCCACAGTCCCAGCCGGGCGGCGAGCTGGGGGTCGCCGTCGAGATCGGCCATGAGCTCCGCGGCGGCGAAAGCGCCGAAGCGGTCCTCGGACAGGGCCTCCAGGACGGCGCCGCGCACCGTGGGCGGCAGCGAGTCGGTCAGGGCCATCCCGAAGTCGACGAGCAGCCCGAAGGACAGGTAGGTCTTGACCAGCCGCTCGGCCCAGTCGTGGGGCCGGAGGCGATCGTCGACGTCGCCCAGGGAGCCCAGGAAGCGCTCGGCGGCGGCCAGCACGTCGATGCCCTCGTCGGCGCCGATGCGGATGATCGTGTCGAAGGCCCGCACCTTGGCCGCGCTCATGCGCAGCAGCTCGACGCGCGCGGGCATCGCCGGGGCCTTGTCCGCGTCCTTGGCGTAGCGCGTGCAGGCCACGGAGCAGCTGTAGCCGACGACGCCGAGCACGGCGGCGGTGAAGGCGTCGGGTCCGCTGGCGGCAGGGGGCTGGGGCGCCTGGGAGAGGGCTGGGTCAGGAACGGAAGGGCTCATGGGCAAAGCGTAGAGCGAAGGCCCCGCGCCCGTGGCCGGGTTGACGGCGCTGACCGTCGTGACCGGCTTGTCTGGGTCGGCGGGGCGAGCGGCTGTGGCGGCGCCCGCGTGATGTGCCCCACCTACCGGGGGCAATCGAGGCCGGGCAGGCGCTGGGAGGGAGGATGACCGGTAGTCTGCGAGCGTCCACGGTTGCCCGGTCGTCCAGCAGCCTGGTCCCGCCGGCTCGCGAGCCGCGCCCTGAGCGGGACATGATTCACGATCGGCTGCCACATACACGACCGCGCGCGCGGCAGTGGGCCCCTCCGGCCCGGGCCGCGCCGAGCCCGCCTGGCCAGCGCAGGAGCCCCTGCCTCGCCCGCGCGCCCGAGGCCGCGGCACTCATCCATAAGGAACGTCGTGACCGACGAGAACCCCGACATCACCACCCCCGCCTCGGCTGACTCGGCCGCCTCAGCCGCGAGCGCGCCCAGCGCCGGGAGTGCCCCCGAGGCCCCCGCCTCGGGCCTCATCGAGACCGCGGGAGCCCACGCCCCCGTCCTGGACGAGGCCACCCCCGACATCACCGACGAGGGCGCCCAGGTGGACCTCAGCATCAAGTCCTTCGCGGACTTCGGCGTCGAGCCGGAGATCTGCGAGGCCCTGGCCTCCAAGGGCATCATCCACCCCTTCCCCATCCAGGCCCTCACCCTCCCGGTGGCCCTGGAGGGCAACGACATCATCGGCCAGGCCAAGACCGGCACCGGCAAGACCCTGGGCTTCGGCATCCCGCTGCTCATGGACACCCTGGGCCCGGGCGAGGACGGCTGGGACGAGGACCCCGCCTCCGGCAGCCCCCAGGCGCTCATCGTCCTGCCCACCCGCGAGCTGGCCAAGCAGGTCGCCGTCGAGCTGGAGCAGGCCGCCGCCAAGCGCACGGTGCGCATCGTCCAGGTCTACGGCGGTCGCGCCTACGAGCCGCAGATCGAGGCCCTGGAGAAGGGCGCCGAGATCGTCGTGGGCACCCCCGGGCGCCTCATCGACCTCATGGACCGCGCCGTCCTCGACCTCACCCACGTGACCACCGTCGTGCTCGACGAGGCCGACGAGATGCTGGACCTGGGCTTCCTGCCCGACGTGGAGAAGATCCTGGCCCGCACCCGCCCCGACCGCCAGACGATGCTGTTCAGCGCCACGATGCCGGGCGCCGTCGTCGCCCTGGCCCGCCGCTACATGACCCAGCCGACCCACATCCGCGCCCAGGACCCCGGCGACGAGTCGATGACGGTCAAGTCCGTGGCGCAGGTCGTCTACCGCACGCACGCCCTGAACAAGGTGGAGGTCGTCGCCCGGATCCTCCAGGCCGAGGGCCGGGGCCGCACGATCATCTTCGCGCGGACCAAGCGCACGGCGGCCCGGGTGGCCGACGACCTGGCCTCGCGCGGCTTCGCCACCGGCGCGCTGCACGGCGACCTCGGCCAGGGGGCGCGCGAGCAGGCCCTGCGCGCCTTCCGCAACGGCAAGGTGGACGTGCTCGTGGCCACCGATGTGGCCGCGCGCGGCATCGACGTCGACGACGTCACCCACGTCATCAACTACCAGTGCCCCGAGGACGAGAAGATCTACGTCCACCGCATCGGGCGCACGGGCCGCGCCGGGAACGCGGGCACGGCCGTGACCTTCGTGGACTGGGACGACACCCCCCGCTGGCGCCTCATCGCCAAGGGCCTGGGGATGCCGGAGACCGAGCCCATCGAGACCTACCACACGAGCGAGCACCTGTACTCCGACCTGTCGATCCCTGAGGGCACCACGGGCACGCTGCCGCGCTCCAAGCGGACGCTGGCCGGCCTGGACGCCGAGGAGATCGAGGACCTGGGCGAGACCGGCAAGCACGGCGGCCGTGATGGCCGGGGCGCCCGTCGCGACGGCCGTGGCGGCCGAAGTGGTCGCGGCGGCGCCAGGGGCCGTGATGGTCGCGGCTCGCGCTCCCGCGGGGGCCAGGGCGGCGAGCGCCGTCAGTCGTCCCGGCGGGAGGCCGACGGCGAGGCGCCCCGCCGCAAGAGGAACCGCAAGCGCACCCGCGGCGGCAAGCCGACCGGCTCAGGCGACCAGGACTGAGACCCGGACCAGGGCTGATCCCCGGGCCGCGCGCCACTCGGGCTCAGAAGTGCTCGCTGATGTAGGCGGTGACGCCGTCGCCGATCATCTGGACGGCGATCGCGGCGAGAAGGAGCCCCATGACGCGGGTGAGCACGAGGATCATCGCCTCGCCCAGCACCCGGTGAAGGGTGAGCGAGAAGCGCAGGGACAGCCAGGTGATGACGTGGACGGCGATGATCGCCAGAGTGACGGAGACCCAGCCCGCCGTGGGGACGGGCGCGGACTCGACGGCGACCATGGCCGCGACGATCGCACCCGGGCCCGCGAGCAGCGGAGTGCCCAGGGGGACAAGGGCGACGTGGGAATCAGCTGGCTCGGTCTCGGAGGCGCTGTGGGAGTGCTCGGTGAGCAGCTCCAGTGCGACGAGCAGCAGGAGGAGCCCGCCGGAGACCTGGAGCGCGGCCACTGAGATCCCCAGGAGCCCCAGGATGTAGCGCCCGAAGATGGCGAAGGCGAGGATGACGCCGAAGCTGAGCAGCGTTGCCTGGCGGGCGGAGGCGCGCCGCTCGGAGGGGCCCTGGCGGCGGGTGAGCGACAGGAAGATGGGGACGGCGCCGAGCGGGTCCTGGATGACGAGGATCGTCGTGAAAGAGGCGAGGAAGATGGCGGGATTGAAGACGGCGTCCATCACTGGTGGCCCTCCGGGACGATGAGCGGGAGCGCCCCCTCGTCCACGATCCTCTCGAGGAGCTCGGGGGGCATGAGGTTCTCCCCGAGGCGGTTGGGCTTCCCGGCCCCGTGGTAGTCGGAGGATCCTGAGACTCCCAGGCCGAGGCTCTCGGCGAGGCGCTGCGCGGCGAGTCGGTCGGCGGGGCCGTGGTCGCGGTGGTCGACCTCGAGGGCGGCGAGCCCGGCCTCGGCCATGGCGGCGAAAGTCTCGTCGGGAACAAGCCGGCGCTGGCGCTTCGAGGCCCGGGGGTGGGCGGCGACCGGCACGCCCCCGGCGGCGCGCACGAGGGCGCAGGCCTCGACGGGGTCGAGCGCCCAGTAGCGCACGTAGTAGGGGCTGGAGACGGCCAGCGGGCCGGCGAAGGCGGCGTCGCGGTTGGCGAACGAGCCGGCGGCGACGAGCGCGTCGGCGATATGGGGCCGGCCGATCGTGTGCCCGGCGGACTGGGCGAGCACGTCCTCCCAGGTGATGGGGTAGTCGACGGCGATGCGCTCGACCATGCGCTGGGCGCGGGTGGACCGGGAGTCGCGGGCGTGGGCGAAGGCCTCGGCGAGGGCCGCGTTCTCGGGGTCGAAGAGGTAGGCGAGCAGGTGGAGGGTGACGCCGTTCGCGGCGCAGGAGATCTCCGTGCCGCGAAGGAGGGCCACGCCCGTGTCGTCGACGGCGGCCGCGGCCTCGGCCCAGCCGGAGGTGGTGTCGTGGTCGGTCAGGCCGACGACGTCGAGGCCCGCCGCTGCGGCTGCCTGCATGAGCTCCGCCGGGGTGTCCGTGCCGTCGGAGCAGGCGGAGTGGGTATGGGGGTCGATGCGCACCGGCCAAGTCTAGGCGGGCGGCGCGGGAGCGGAGCGCGCCTGCCGCTCAGACGGCCTCGTACTGGGTGATTGACGGCTCGGCGTCGCACAGCTCGACGAGCGCGGGGACGAGGGTGGTGAAGTGGGGCGAGGCGTTGTGGGCCTCGATGGCGGCGTCGTCGGCCCAGCCCTCGAGGAAGGTGAGGACGGTGGGGTCCTGGCGGGACTGGAGGAGCTCGTAGGAGACGTTGCCCTCCTCGGCGAGGGAGGAGGCGACGAGCTCGCCGGCCCTGGCGATGAACTGGTCCACGGCGTCGGCCCGGACGGAGAAGGTGGCGATGATGCTGATCATGAGGAACTCCTGCCTGACATGCGATGGAGCCTCGACGCTGGCACGGCCGCCTCGCTCGGCCGCGCCAGCGGTGACAGGGGCCCGGCTGAGTGGAACAGTTGGGGGCATGAGCCCAGCGAGCACCAGCCGCACCTCCCCCGACGTCGTCGCCCCCGGCACATCCCGCCTCAACGCCCCCACTGGCGCGCACAGGAGCCCCACCCCTGAGCGCCCGGTGCGCTTCGGCGTCGTCGGCGCGGGGTTCATCGCCACCTGGTTCGCGCAGGCCGTGGCCGCCGAGCCCGCGGCCGAGATCGTCGCCGTCACCTCGGCCCGTCCCGAGCGCGCCGCCGCCTACGCCGCCAAGCACGGCGTCCCCCGCACCCACGCCACGCTGGAGGAGATGCTCGCCGCCCACACACCGGGCTCCGCCGACCCGGTCGACGTCATCTACATCGGCTCGCCCAACTCCCTGCACGCCTCCCAGACGATCGCGGCCCTGGAGGCCGGGTACGGCGTGCTCGTGGAGAAGCCCTTCGCGCTCACCCCCGCGCAGGCCCGTGCCATGGCGGCCACCGCCGAGCGCACGGGCGGCTTCCTCATGGAGGCCTGGCAGACCGCCTTCGAGCCGGGCACCGCCGCCATCCGTGCCGCCCTCCCCCGGCTCGGGGCGCTGCGCCGCGCCACGCTGGTGCGCGAGCAGTTCTCCTCCCGGATGACCGCCTACCGCGCCGGTGAGCTGCCCCCGGCCTTCGACCCGGCGCGCGGCGGCGGCTCGCTCATGGACCTCGGCATCTACCCGGTGAGCCTGGCCATTCACTTCCTGGGCCGCCCGGACCGCGTCACCGCCACAGCCCAGCTGCTGGACTCCGGCGTCGACTCCCACGGCACCGTCGTCCTCTCCTACGACTCCGGCGAGCACGCGGGCCTGGAGGTCGCCTGCCTGCACTCCAAGACCTCGGCGAACGCCCTGGGCAGCCAGATCGCCGGGGAGTCCAGCGCGCTGCTCCTCGACCACTGCCAGTGGCCCGAGCGCATCAGCCTCGTCACCGCCCCGGGCTCGGACACGGAGGCGCGCGAGGATCTGTCCGTCACCCGCTCGGGCGAGGTCATGGGCCCGCTCCTGGCAGAGGTCTGCCGGCTCGTCCGCGCAGGCGCGCGCGGCTCGGACCTCCACCCCGTGGCCTCCTCGGTGACGGCGATCGAGGTCCTGGCCGAGGCCCGCGCGCAGATCGGTGTGCGTTTCCCCGACGACGACACCGAGGCCTGAGCCGGGAGGCCTGGGCCCATGCTCCGCTCACCGGCCGGGAGGGCCCTTCCTCCCGGGGCTGGGCGAGCGCCGGGCCGCGGTGGGAGGATGCCCCCATGAGCCAGTCCCCCGCCGAAGCCAGCCCCCAGCAGCCCGCGACCCCCGCCACCTCCAAGGCCTCCGCGAGCGCTCCCGCCGCGAGCGCCGCCGCCCCGCAGTCCCTCGCCCAGCGCGGCAACAACCGCTCCCGCCAGCCCACCAACCAGGCCTTCCGCGACTTCATCGGCTCGGGCTGGGGGCCGCGCCCCGCCGAGCTCCCGCCCCGGAGCGAGGCGGCCGACTGGGCCGCCGCCCGCCGCGCGGCCCTGGGCGCTCAGTTCCCCGGCGAGCGCCTCGTCATCCCCGCCGGCCCCCTCAAGGTCCGCAACAACGACTGCGACTACCGCTTCCGCCCACACTCGGCCTTCTCGCACCTGGCGGGCACCGGCACCGACTTCGAGCCCGACGCCGTGCTCGTCCTGGAGCCCCTCACCCCCGCTGGCGCCCCCGCCCCTGAGGGAGCGCCCACGCATGAGGGCGTCCTGTACTTCCGGCCCCGCGCCTCGCGGACCTCCCAGGAGTTCTACGCCAACCCCCGCTACGGGGAGCTGTGGGTGGGCGCGCGCCCCTCCATCGAGGAGGTCGAGGCCGTCACCGGCATCCGCTGCGCCCATATCGATTCCCTCGGCGATGCCCTGGCCAAGGACGCTGGTGCCGACGGCGTCCAGCTGCGCGTCATCGCCCAGGCGGACGAGGCCATCACCGCCCTGGTGGACTCCACCCGCCAGGCCGCGGGGCTCGCCAGTGGGCAGGCGGCGAGCGAGGTGGACGACCGCCTTCTGGAGGCCGCGAGCGAGCTGCGCCTGCGCAAGGACGAGTGGGAGATCGCCCAGATGCAGGCCGCCGTCGACGCCACGAAGGCCGGCTTCGACGATCTCATCCGCTCCATCCCGCGCGCGGTGGGCCATTGGCGCGGCGAGCGGGTGCTCGAGGGCGCCTTCGCCGCGATCGCCCGCGAGGAGGGCAACGGCCTGGGCTACGACACGATCGCCGCGGCCGGCGACCACGCCAACACCCTGCACTGGATCAACAACGACGGCGCCGTGCGCCCCGGCGAGCTCGTGCTCGTGGACGCCGGCGTGGAGATCGACTCGCTCTACACCGCGGATGTCACCCGCACGATCCCCGTCGACGGCGTGTTCACCGAGCCGCAGCGCCGCGTCTACCAGGCGGTTCTCGACGCCGCCGACGCCGCCTTCGCCCGTGCGAACGAGCCGGGCTGCCGCTTCAAGGACGTCCACAGCGCCGCGATGGAGGTCATCGCCGCCCGCCTGGAGGAGTGGGGCCTGCTGCCCGAGGGCGTGACCGCGGCCGACTCCCTGGGGCCGGATGGCCAGTACCACCGCCGCTGGATGGTGCACGGCACGAGCCACCACCTGGGCCTCGACGTCCACGACTGCGCGCAGGCCCGCCGCGAGATGAGCATGGACGCCGTCCTGGAGCCGGGCATGGTCTTCACCATCGAGCCGGGCCTGTACTTCCGCGCCGACGACCTGCTGGCCCCCGCCGAGCTGCGCGGCATCGGGATCCGTATCGAGGACGACGTCGTCGTGCGCCCCGATGGGAGCGTCGAGCGGCTGACGGCGGGGATCCCGCGCACGGTCGAGGAGGTCGAGGCCTGGGTGAGCGGTCTCATCGCCTAACGCGCTCCGCTGGCCCCGCCCCGCGCCCCACTCGGCACGATGGGCGGGGCCGGGCGCGAATCGGCCAGGCCAGCGCGGCTTCAGTCGGGCAGGGTCCGCTCCAGCCGGTCCCCGCTGAACTCGCTGCCATTGTCGAAGATGACCCGTATGTCCCCGGGCGCTCGCACGACGGCGAGGACGCCGTCGTCGCAGAGGCCGGCGATGCGCACCCGGGCGCCGTCCTCCAGGGGGAGCTCGACGCGGGCGATGGCGCGGATGCCGTTGGGGTGGGTGAAGTCCCGTGGGCGCGGGTCCTCGGAGAAATGGGTCATGAAGAAGGGGAGCCCGAGGTCCTCGGGGAAGAAGGCGCGGTAGTGGAGGTGGCGGCCGTGGGTGTCGACCCGTGTGGGCGCCACTCGCATCCCGCGGGCGCCGAGGAGTTCGACGACCTCGTCGAACTCCTCATCCTCGCCCTCCAAGCAGACGGCGCACAGCCCCTGAGGCCCGTCCTCCCAAGCGACGAAGCGCCTGATCGCCCGGCCGCTGGCCGTGGGGACCGCCGATATGAGGCGCAGGAGCGGCCTCGGGAGCGTGCGCACGAGGAGTTCCAAGTAGGGGCCCTCGGAGAAGTAGACGAGTGCGTTCCTCGGTTTTCTCGCGCTCCCGTACTCGACGGCGAAGCCCCGCTGGCGGAACTCCCGGACCGCGGCGTCGAGATCCTGTACCCAGTAGATGACGTGCCCCGTGCGCATACGCCCACGATACCGCCCACCTCCTTAGGTTCCCCTAAGCCCTTGATTCATAAAACACTTTTGATAATATCGGGTTGTGACCTCCTCGCAGCACCCCGGCGCCCGCGCCGTCCCAGACCCCCACGGACGCGGCCACTCCCACGGGCACGCGCACACGCATGACCACACGGCGGGCTCCTCGCGGCGGCGCCTGGCCATCGCGCTGGCCCTGACCTCGCTCGTCCTCGTCGCCGAGGCGATCATCTCCGTGTTCACCGGATCGCTCGCCCTCCTTGCCGACGCGGGCCACATGCTCACTGATTCCGCGGGGCTCGTCATGGCGCTGACGGCGGCGCACCTGTCCACCCGCCCGGCCACGGACCGCAGCACGTGGGGGCTCCGCCGCGCGGAGGTCCTCGGGGCCGCGCTCCAGGCGGGGATGCTGGGCGTCGTCGGTGTGGTCGTGGCCGTCCAGGCGGTGCGCCACCTCATCACAGCTCCCCCGGTGGAGGCCCATGGGATGGCGGCGATGGGCGTCATCGGCCTGGTCGCGAACATCGTCGCCCTGCTGGTGCTGGCGGGCGGGCGCGGGCAGAGCCTCAATATGCGGGCCGCGTTCCTGGAAGTCCTGGGGGACGCGCTTGGGTCCGTCGGGGTGATCGTCGCGGCCGTCGTCGTGGCGCTCACGGGCTGGAACCGGGCCGACGCCGTGGCCTCCCTCGTCATCGTGGCGCTCATCGTGCCCAGGGCGGCGGTGCTCCTGCGCCAGGCGATGCGCCATCTCATGGACTTCACTCCCGAGGACCTCGATCTCGCGCAGGTGCGGGCGCATATGTCCTCCGTCGAGCACGTCGAGGCGGTCCACGACCTGCACGCCTGGACGGTGGCCTCGGGGCTGCCCGTGCTCACCGCGCATGTGGTGGTGCGCGACGAGTGCCTGCGCGACGGGCACGCCGCGATGATCCTCGACCGCCTCCAGGAGTGCGCGGCCGAGCACTTCCCGGTGCGGATCCAGCACTCGACCTTCCAGATCGAGCCCGTCTCCCACCTCGAGCACGAGCCCGCCTACTGCTGAGGCAGGCGGGTCGGGCCGGGCGCGACGGCGGTTGGCGACGGCGCTGATGTCGGCACAGGCGGGCCGGGCCGCCCGCGGCTTGGGCCGGCGCGGTCGCTCAGCGGCGCAGGTAGGGGTCGTAGTCCTCGGGCACCGGGGGCTCGTCCTGGCCGGACTTCTCAGAGCCCTCGGCGGTACCAGGGGTTCCGGGCGCGCCGGTGGTGGCTGGAGCGCCGAAAGCCCCAGGAGCGCCAGCGGCTCCGGAGACTCCGGGAGTCCCGAGGGCACTGCCGTAACCCGGGACAGCGGCAGAGGCGTCCATTCCTGTACCGACTGCGCCACCCGTGCCACCCGCGCCGGCTGCACCACCCGCGGCAGAGGCATCAGTGCCCGGCTGGACACGCACGCCGAAACGCGGCTGCTCGTCCGGGCGCGAGCCGAAGGCCGTGGGGCCATCGCCGGACTCGGCGCGGGCACGGCGTCGCTCCTCGGCACGGCGCGCGGCCTGTCCGCCCCGGCTCAGGTTGCCCGGCGCGTCGGACAGCGCCCGGGCGGCCTCCTGGGCGCGGTCCGAGGCGAGGATCGAGTAGCGCGAGGCCACAACCTGGCTGATGGAGGTGAAGTCCCGCCGCCCGCGCGTGAGCCCGTAGCCGACCACCTGGAAGAGGATCCCCCACACGACGCCCAGCAGCACGGCTCCGATGAGCATCGGCGCCGTCGTCGCGCTGCCGATGAAGCTCATCATGAGGGCGAAGAACACGCCGATCCACAGCCCGGAGCCGGCGCCACTGGCCACGGCCCTCCCCCAGCTCATGCGGCCGGTGATGCGCTCGACCTGCCGCAGATCCGTGCCGACGATCGACAGCAGCTGGACGGGGAATCCCCCATCCGACAGCGAATCGACGGCGTGCTGCGCCTGCGCGTAGGTGGCGAAGGAGGCGATCTCCTCCCCGGTGGGCAGCGCGCCCCCGCGGCCGGCGGTCATGACAGGACCCATCTGCATGCTCATGGCCCCATCGTCCCATGACTGCCGCCGACAGGCCGAGCCCAGGACGGCAGGCGCGCAGGGCGATCCGCTCTCAGCGGCAACGCGGCCCCGCGGGAATACCGGGCCGGTGCCGCGCGCGATGCCGGGCCCGCCGCCGAGTTCGTCGCTTTGATGCCGACTTCGTACCCTTACCCACCTGTGATCTCTCATGACTTCTGGGAGTCCCGGATGTCATGACTTCTGGGACGGTTGGCCGGGACGCTGTGGGGCATGGGTTTTGCGTTGCCGCCATCATCTTCACCGTCGGCTACTAACGCTTCCTGCGGAGCCATCAGTAGAGGCAGGGCAGGCCGGCACAGTTCTCTTCCCGCGCCCCTTCTCCGCCCTTC
This sequence comes from Actinomyces timonensis DSM 23838, assembly GCF_000295095.1. Lineage (GTDB taxonomy): Bacteria > Actinomycetota > Actinomycetes > Actinomycetales > Actinomycetaceae > Actinomyces > Actinomyces timonensis. Next base: position 335,193 of record NZ_JH806632.1, read on the forward strand.
CAGGGCCGTCCAACCCCGGCACCGCTAGGCTGTGCCTGTGGAGAACTCCAGGACGCGCAGCACAAGCAGGGTCTTCGTGGCCCGACTCGTCGGCACGACCGTCTTCGATCCCCTCGGGGATCCCGTCGGCCGTGTCCACGACGTCGTCGTCCTCATCCAACTGGGCGGCGAGCCCCGCGCGGTGGGCTGCGTCATCGAGGTGCCCGGGCGGCGCCGCGTCTTCCTGCCGCTGTCGCGCATCACGGCGATCGAGCCGGGCGCGGTCATCACCACGGGCGTGGTCAACATGCGCCGGTTCGAGCAGCGCAAGGTGGAGACCCTCGTCGTCGGCGAGCTCCTCGACCGCGTCGTCACCCTCAAGGACGGCACAGGCACCGTCGAGATCCGCGACGTGGCCATCGAGCGCGACGCCGGCATGGACTGGAAGGTCACCCGCCTGTTCGTCCAGCGCGCCTCCTCGGGGCCCCTGGGCCTGCGGCGCGGGGAGACCACCACGGTCCGCCCCGACGAGGTCACGGGCCTGGCCGGCGGCATGGAGCAGCAGGGCGTGACCGCGCTCCTGGCCACCCTGGAGGACCTCAAGCCCGCGGACCTGGCCGAGGCGCTGCGCGACCTCCCCCACGCCCGCCGCGTCGAGGTGGCGCGCGAGCTGCCCGATGACCGCCTCGCCGATGCCGTTGAGGAGCTGGGCGATGACGATGCCGTCGCCCTCCTGTCCGCTCTGGAGTCGGCGCGCGCCGCGGACGTCCTGGAGGCCATGCAGCCCGACGACGCCGCCGACCTCGTCGCCGAGCTCCCCCAACTCAAGGCCGACGAGCTCCTCGAGCTCATGCAGCCCGACGACGCCGCCGACGTGCGCCGCCTCATGCGCTACGACGAGTACACCGCCGGTGGCCTCATGACGACCGAGCCGATCATCCTGCCGCCCGAGGCCTCCGTTGCCACGCTGCTGGCCCAGGCCCGCAAGGCGGAGGTTCCTCCCGCGCTGGCGGCAGTGGCCTTCGTGTGCCGCCCGCCCCTGGAGAGCCCGACGGGCATGTACCTGGGCATGGTCCACCTCCAGCGGGCCCTGCGCGAGCGCCCCCAGCAGATGGTCGGGCGCATCCTGGACAAGGACCTGGGCGCCGTGGGCCCCACCGACTCCATCGGCACGATCACGCGCCTGCTGGCCACGTACAATCTCACGGCCATGCCGGTATGCGATGAGGCCGGGCGCCTCGTGGGCGCGGTGAGCGTCGACGACGTCCTCGACCACCTCATGCCCGATGACTGGCGCGAGGCCGACGACGCCGTCACCGACGAGATCATCGAGAGGAGCGCCAATGCCTGAGCAGCTCGACCAGCCCTTGGACCAGGGGCGCTCCCGCTGGACGCGCCGGCTGCGCCCCCGCCGCTCCTCCCGCTCCGACGCCTTCGGGCGCTTCGCCGAGGCCACCGCCCGCTTCATGGGCTCGCCGAGGTTCGTCCTGTACATGACGGTCTTCGTCGCCACCTGGATCATGGCGAACGTCGCTCTGGCCAGCGTGTCGAATGCCTGGGACCCCTACCCCTTCATCCTGCTCAACCTGGCCTTCTCCACCCAGGCCTCCTACTCGGCCCCCCTCATCATGCTGGCGCAGAACCGCCAGGACGACCGCGACCGCGTCACCGCCGAGCAGGACCGCCAGCGCGCCGAGCGCAACCTGGAGGACACCGAGTACCTCACCCGGGAGATCGCGGCGCTGCGCCTGGCGATGAACGACGTCGCCACCCGTGACTTCGTGCGCGGCGAGCTGCGGGACATGCTCTCCGAGATCCTCGCCGAGGAGCGCGCCATCCGCGAGGAGATCTCCGAGCTCGGCGACGACGAGCACGCCGAGGGCGATGAGCCCGCAGCGCCAGCCGCGCCCGCAGCGCCAGGCGCCGGGGCGAGCACGATCTGACACCGCTGGCCCCGAACTGGCGCCTGGGGTGCGAGCCCGTAGGATGAGGCTATGTCGATGCCCACTGAAGAGGCCGTCCGCGAGGCGCTCGCCCGCGTCAACGACCCGGAGATCCGCCGTCCCATCACCGAACTCGGAATGGTGGACTCCCTCGAGATCTCGCCCGACGGCGTCGTGAGCGTCCACGTGCTCCTCACCGTGGCCGGCTGCCCGCTCAAGGACACGATCACGGCGGACACCACGCGGGAGGTCGGCGCCGTCGAGGGCGTCACCGATGTGCGCGTGAGCCTGGGCGTCATGACCGACGAGCAGCGGGCCGCCCTGCGCTCCCAGCTGCGCGGCGGCGCGGCCGAGCCCGTCATCCCCTTCACCCAGCCCGGCTCGCTCACCCGCGTCTACGCCGTCACCTCCGGCAAGGGCGGCGTCGGCAAGTCCTCGGTGACGGCCAACCTCGCCGCCGCGATGGCCGCGCAGGGCCTGAGCGTCGGGGTCGTCGACGCCGACATCTACGGCTTCTCCATCCCCCGGATGCTCGGCTCGGAGCAGGTGCCCACCCAGCTCGACGGCATGATCGTCCCGCCCATCGCGCATGGCGTGAAGCTCATCTCCATCGGCATGTTCGTCGATGACAAGCAGCCCGTGGTGTGGCGCGGCCCCATGCTGCACCGGGCGGTCCAGCAGTTCCTCTCCGATGTGTTCTGGGGGGACCTCGACGTCCTCCTCCTCGACCTTCCCCCCGGCACCGGGGATGTGACGATCTCCGTGGCGCAGCTGCTGCCGAACGCGGAGATCCTCGTGGTCACCACGCCCCAGCAGGCGGCGGCGGAGGTGGCCGAGCGCACGGGCCTCATCGCCTCCCAGACCAAGCAGCGTGTGGTGGGCGTCATCGAGAACATGTCCTACCTGACGCAGCCCGATGGCTCCCGGCTGGAGATCTTCGGCTCCGGCGGCGGGCAGGCCGTGGCCGGCTCCCTGACCGAGACCCTGGGCTACGACGTGCCGCTGCTCGCCCAGCTGCCGCTGGACATCAAGCTGCGCGAGGGCTCGGACGCCGGCGTGCCCGCGACCATCGGCGACGCCGGTCATGCGCCCGCGGACGCCCCCGCCGCCCAGGAGCTGGCCGCGGTGGCGCAGAAGCTGTCCCATCGCTCCCGAGGCCTGGCCGGCCGCCCCCTCGGCGTCACCCCCGCCTGACCCCGCCGTCCCCTCCCTCTCGCCGAGACCGGGCGAAAACAGGAGCGAAACCGGGCGAACAGCACGGCGAGACCGGTTCGGGAGCGTGGTTCACGACGCTCGCATGGCCGACGGCGTGCCCCAGTCGGGTGCTTCTCGCATCGACGGGTGCGGCCAGCACCGGTGGATGCGCGCAGCACCGAGGGGCGCGTTCTCACCGCACCTCTCGGTGCTCAGCGCACCTGTCGGTGGAGGATGTCGCCGTCGGTGCTCAGCGCACCCGGCGACGCACCGCGAGTGGACAGGATGAGCGGTCAGGCGCCCTCAGTCGACGGCGACGGCGGCCGCATCCTCGCGCGTGCGGGCGGCCTCCTTCGCGGCGCGCACGATGTCGCGTGGGGAGAGCGGACGCGGAGCGCTGGGCGGCACCGCTGACGCCGCTGCGGGTTCCTCCACCAGTGACGTCGGAACGTCCACTGGAGCAGCCGTGGGCTCAGCAACAGGCTCGACGGCGGCGGGCTCAGGAGTCGCGGGCGCGGGAGCCGCAGCCTCGGGCTCGACATCGGACACAGGCTCATCCTCGGCAGCTGGCTCTGTAGTAGCGGGCTTGTCCTCGACAGCAGACTCGGCCTCGGGCACCCCCGGAATCGGCGCCGGCTCAGCACTCGGCCCGTCCTCAGCGCCCTCGGGGTCCGCGGCAACGCCGTCGGCGCTCTCGGAGCCTTCCTCCGCGCTCGCCGCCTCGGAACCCGCCTCGACTCCCGCCTCCGCCTCAGAGGCTTCCCCCGGAGCGGCCGCAGACGCGTCCACCTGCGGGAGCTCGGCGGTGGCGGCCTCGGCCTCCTTCGCGGCCTCGGCGGCGGCGAGGGCCTCGGCCTTCTTCTCCTCGATCTTGTTGGCCAGGGAGTTGGCCCGGTCCTTGTCCCGCGCCTCCTTGACGGAGGCGTCGATGGCGTCGGTGGTCTCCTTGGCGGCATCCTTGACCGCCTTGAAGGGCGACTGGAGGTCCTTCTTGATGGCGTCGATGTCCTCGCCCAGGGCGTCGCGCACGATCTTGCGCGGGTCGTACTGGCGCGGGTCGAGGCTGGACAGGTCGAGGTCGGCGAGCTCGGGGCCGACCTCCTCGGCGATCTGGGTCTTGGTGCTCTCCAGGAAGACGCGCAGCTGGCGGACCATCTGGGTGAGCTTGCGGGTGTACTCGGGCAGCCTCTGGGGGCCGATGACCACGACGGCCACCAGCAGGAAGACCACGAACTCAGATGAGGAGAATCCCAGCACGAGGCGAGTATAGAGAGCGCGGGCCCCGTTCCCCTCATGCGTCCGCTCCCGGCTCACCGCGCCGCGCGCCACACTCGGGGCACGACGGCGGGTCGGGCGGGGATTTCCCCAGGCTCCTGGGACAATGCGGTTGATTGCCGCGCTAAGGGCGCGGCGAGCGCACGCTTCACCGCCATGGAAGGGACTCACTGTGAGCGCGGACAAGACTCTGACCTGGTCCTACACCGAGGAGTTCCCCTATGAGGACGAGATGACGGCCCAGGCGCGCCTGCGCGGTATCGAGCTCGGCACATCCCCGGTCTCCCCCGCCACCGGCGCCGCCCTGCGCACGCTCGCCGCCGCCGCGGGCGCGAAGTCCGTGGCGGAGATCGGCACGGGCACGGGGGTCTCCGGTCTGTGGCTCATGGCCGGCATGGGCGCCGATGGCGTGCTGACGACCATCGACGTCGAGGCCGAGTTCCAGCGGGAGGCGCGCCGCGCTTTCGACGCCGCCGGGTACTCCGGCCACCGCACGCGCATCATCCAGGGGCGCGCCTCCGATGTCATGCCGCGCATGGCGGCGGGCTCCTACGACATGGTCGTGCTCGACGTCGACCCGCAGGACGCCGAGGACCTGCTCCAGGACGCGCTGCGGATGCTGCGCGCCGGGGGCTCTCTCGTCATCACCCACGCCCTGTGGCGCGACCACGTGGCCGACCCCGCGCGCCGCGACGTCGTGACAGTGGCCGCGCGCGAGCTGGGCAAGACCCTCCGCGACGCCGATGGTCTGCTGGCCTCGCTGCTCCCCGTGGGCGACGGGCTGCTCGTGGCCGTGCGCCGGAGCTGAGCGCGTCGACGGCGCGAGCCGCGCTGAGAGAGCCGCGGCCTCGACGCTGGCCGGCGCGAACCGCGACACGCCCCTCGGGGCGAGGCCCGCCGACGAAGAGCTCGGAGAGCCCCGACATAGAGGAAGGACCGCCCCATTGTGGGAACGGTCCTTCTCCGACGCGGTGCGCCGGTCAGATCTTGACGGTGGCCAGCGCCTCGCTGAGGGCCTTGATCTCGTCAGGGGTGATCTCGACGACCAGGCGGCCGCCGCCCTCGAGGGGCATGCGCATGATGATGGCGCGTCCCTCCTTGACGACCTCCAGGGGGCCGTCCCCGGTACGGGGCTTCATGGCAGCCATATGCTTCCCTTCCATCGTGCTCGCGCGGTTCCGCCCGCGGTGCTGCCTCTCATTCTAAGGCATGATTTCGCGCAGCACGATAAGTAGGACGCAGGGCCCAGGGGCGGGTGCGCCCCCTCCTCGAATGGCGCGAGCGCGCGATTCCCCACCACCCGGCCCCAGCCGGACCCGGCCTCACTCGGGCGAGGTGGGCCGGATCCTCTGAGCGCCGGCGACGACGTAGTCGACCGCCTCGGCGGCGGTGTCGACGACGCGCAGCAGATCGAGGTCCTGCGGGGCGATCATCCCCTCGGCCAGGAGCGAGGAGCGGATCCAGTCGATGAGACCTCCCCAGTAGCCGCGCCCGACGAGGACGACGGGGAAGGACTCGACCTTACGGGTCTGGACCAGCGTGATGGACTCGAAGAGCTCGTCGAGGGTGCCGAAGCCGCCGGGCATGACGACGAAGCCGTCGGAGTACTTGACGAACATCGTCTTGCGGGCGAAGAAGTAGCGGAAGTTGATGCCGAGGTCCACGTACTCGTTCATGGCCTGCTCCATGGGCAGCTCGATGCCGAGCCCCACGGACAGGCCGCCGGCCTCGTAGGCGCCCTTGTTGGCGGCCTCCATCATGCCCGGGCCGCCGCCGGTGATGACGCCGTAGCCCGAGCGGACCAGTCCCGCGGCGATCTCCTCGGCCAGGAGGTAGGCGGGATCGTCCCGCCTCGCGCGCGCCGAGCCGAAGACGCTGATCGCAGGCCCGATCTCCGCCAGGGCGCCGAATCCCTCGGTGAACTCGGACTGGATGCGCAGCACCCGCCAGGGGTCGGCGTGGAGCCAGTCGGCGCCCTCGGGCGCGGACAGCAGGCTCGCGTCGGATGTCTGCTGGGGGATCTGCGTGCCCCGCAGGAGGACGGGGCCCTTGCGATAGGTCTGGCGGTCGGTCATGCCCGCATTTTGTCATCACCGTGCCATCGCAGTGCCATCACCGTGTCGTCACCACGTCTTCACGCAGGCGACGAGCCCTATGTCACAGGTGCGCCACAGCCCATGACCAGCAAGATCAGATGTTGTGGGAGGTGCCACGCATGAATGCCATCACCTTGTCCGCTAGAAGGGGAGCCTGCCCTGTACGGTCAAGCCATGTCCCACTCCCCCAAGGTTGCCCCGACCACCGGGGTTGTCCGAACTACCGTCGCGCAGTGGATCTCTGAGGACCCTGATGAGACAACCCGCGAGGAGCTCGCCGAACTGCTCGCCCGCCACGAGGCGGGGGACCCCGGCGCCACGGCGGCCCTCGCCGAGGCCTTCTCCGGTCCGCTCACCTTCGGCAGTGCCGGCCTGCGCGGGAGGCTCGGCCCTGGTCTGGGCCGGATGAACCGGGCCGTCGTCATCCGCGCGACGGCCGGCCTGTGCGCCTATCTGTGTGAGGAGATCGGGGACGGCTTCGTCGTCGTCATCGGCTACGACGCCCGCCGCTGCTCCGATATCTTCGCCCGCGACGCCGCGGCCGTGGTCACGGGCGCGGGGGGCCGGGCCCTCCTCATGGACTCCCACTGCCCCACCCCTTTGCTGGCCTTCGCCCTGCGGGCGCTGGATGCGGACGCGGGCATCATGGTCACCGCCTCGCACAATCCGGCCCAGGACTCCGGTTTCAAGGTCTACCTCGGCGGCCGCATGGCGGGCGACTGGGACCGCGGCGCGCAGATCGCGCCCCCGCAGGACGCGGCCATCAGCGAGGCCATCGCCGCCCTGGGGCCCCTGGACTCGATCCCCCGCGCGGACTCCGGTTGGGAGCCGGTCGGGCCCGGGCTGCGCGAGGAGTACATCGAGCGTGTGGTCACCTCTGCCCGGACGCGCGCGGCCGCGGAGCTGCGCATCGTCCTCAGCGCGATGCACGGCGTGGGCGGGCAGATCTGCCTCGAGGCACTGCGCCGGGCGGGCTTCGACGACGTCATCGTCGTCCCCGAGCAGTTCGATCCCGATCCGGGGTTCCCCACCGTGGACATCCCGAACCCCGAGGAGGCCGGAGCCATGGACCTCCTGCTGAACCTGGCTCGCGAGAAGGGGGCGGATCTGGCCATCGCCCTCGATCCCGACGCGGACCGCTGCTCCGTGGCCGTCCCCGATGAGACGGTGCCCGGCGGATGGCGCCAGCTCACGGGCGACGCCGTCGGCATCCTCCTGGGCGAGCAGGCGGCCGAGCTCGCCGCCTTCACCGGCGCGGGCGTGCTGGCCTCCTCCATCGCCTCGGGCCGGATGCTGCGCAAGATCGCCCAGGACCACGGGCTGGCGCACCGCATCACCCCCACCGGATTCACCTGGATCAGCCGCGTTCCCGGGCTCGTCTTCGGCTACGAGGAGGCCATGGGCTACTGCGTCGACCCCGCCTCCGTGCGGGACAAGGACGGCATCGCCGCGGCGGTGCGCATCGCCCTCCTCTCCTCGGTCCTCAAGGCGCAGGGCCGTTCCCTGCTCTCGCTCCTGGACCAGCTCGCCCAGCGGCACGGCCTGCACCTGACCTGCCAGATGAGCGCGCGCGTGGAGGACCCGGAGATCATCGGCGGCATCATGCGGCGCCTTCGCGAGGGCGGGGCCCCCGCGAAACTCGCGGGCTCCCCCGTGGTGGATGTCTTCGACCTCCTCGATGGGGCGAGCGACGGCAACGGCGCGCAGCTCCCGCCGGCGGACGGGATCATCATCAAGACGGCCGCGGACGACCGCGTCGTCGTGCGTCCCTCGGGCACGGAGCGCAAGCTCAAGTGCTACTGCGAGGTCGTCATGGACGTCCCCGAGACCGAGGAGGTCTCGGCCGTGCGCACCGCCGCCGCGGATCGCCTCGCCCTCATCAAGGACGACCTGCGCGGGGTGCTGGGGATCTGCGCCTGAGCCCCCGCCAGCAGGCCGCCACCAGGTAGACCGCGGCGGCGACGGCGGCGATCATGCCGCCCACGGAGAGCCGCAGGGCCACACCGAGGGCGAGTCCCCCCAGCGCGCAGGCCGCTCCGAGCAGCGGCGCGGTGAGGAGCAGCCCGCGGGCGGAGCGCGCCGAGGGCGCCAGCGCGGCTGCCGGGGCGGCGATAAGCGCGATGGGCAGGATCGTGCCGACGGCGGGCACGAGCACCACGATCGTGGCGGTGATGAGGACGAGCACAGCCCCCTCGGCCCAGAGCGCCCTCAGGCCCGCGGCGCGATGGCCCACCGGGTCGAAGGCGTGGAAGACGAGCGCCCGCCCACTCAGTGCCACCACGGCCACCGCCACCGCCAGCACCGTGGCCACGGCGACGACGTCGACCCTCCCCACGTTGAGCACCGAGCCGGTGAGGAAGGAGTCGATCTTGAGCGGCAGGGGCTTGAACCAACTGGCCAGGAAGTAGCCGAGCGCGAAACCGATGGTGAGCACGATGCCCGCCGCCGACTGCGGCCCCAGCCCCTCGACGCGGGCCAGCACCCGCATGAGGGCGGCCATGGGCAGGCACATGAGGGCCGCGCCGATGAGCAGCATCGTGCTCAGCAGCTCGAATCCTGGGCGCCCGTGCCCCAGGGCCCCCGCGATCCAGGTGGCGGCGACGACGCCGAGGATCGCCCCGGGGAAGGTCGCATGGGTGAGTGACTCGGTGAAGAAGACCCGCCGGGACAGCAGCGCCAGGGCGCCGACGAGGCCCGCGAGGAGCCCCATGAGGAGGGCCTCGAGGGCGGGCAGGGCCAGCAGACCAGCGGAGACAGCGCTCATGCTCCCTCCCGCCCGCGCAGTCGGCGCCGCGCGGAGGCGGCGATGATCGCGCCCAGGAGCAGCGCCGTCGTCGCCAGGCTGACGGCGGCCTGCGGGGAGACCGGCCGGGGGCTGGGCATGACGGCGGCGAGCATGCCGAGGTAGCCGCCGAGCACGCCGGTGGCCACGGCGATGATGACCATGGGGCGCACCCGGTGGGCGAGGACCCGTCCGGTGGCTCCGGGGACAATGAGCGCCCCGATGACGAGCAGCGTGCCCACGGCCGTGGAGGCCGAGACGACGACGGCCGCGATAGCCGCGTTGAGGGCGAGGTCGAGTGCGAGGAGGCGATGGCCGGCGGCGCGCGCGCCCACGGGGTCGAAGGCGTAGGCGACCTGCCCGCGCCAGGTGGCGGCCACGAGGATGACGGCGACGAGGCAGGCCACGAGCGCGCGGGCGAGCCCGGCGTCGGTGATCTCCAGGAGGCGGCCGAACATGAGGGCCTCCAACTGCCCGGACATGTCCCCCGTGGCCAGGGACAGGATGATGCCCACGGAGAAGAAGCCGGTGAGCAGGACAGCGGTCCCGGCCTCGGCGCCCCCTCCCCCGGCCGAGCGGCGGGCCCCGACGGCGCGCCCCGAGTGGTGGGACAGGAGTGTCAGCCCGGCCGCGGCGATCATGGCCACGATCGAGGCCGCCGGGATGATCGCGTCGATCCCCCAGAAGGCGGCGCCGGCAACGATCCCGGGGAAGACGGCGTGGACGAGGGCCTCGGCGCTGAACTCCGCGCCCCGGAGGTTGACGAGGACTCCGACGACGCCCGAGACGATCCCCAGCAGGACCACCATGACCAGGGGTCGGAAGAAGAAGGGGGCGCTGGCCAGGGGGATGAGCCCGGGGACGTCGACGAGGGCGAGTCGCAGCTGCTCGACGGCGCCCGCCACCAGCGCGGTCAGTGGGTCGGCGCCGCTCATCATGCCGCCCCTGCCAGGGGGAGGAGCTCGTCGCTGCCACTCGCCCCGGCACCGTAGGCCTGCTCGATGAGCTCGGGTATGAGGACGTCCTGGCGGGGCCCGAAGGCGATCTGGCGCCCGGCCAGGAGGGCCACCTGCTCGCAGCACTCCCGGGCGATGACGAGGTCGTGGGTGGAGATGACCAGGGCGACGCCGTCGTCCTTGAGAGTGGCGATGATGCGCAGGAGGGCGTCGCGGTTGGGCTGGTCGAGGCCGTTGAAGGGCTCGTCGAGGGCGATGAGGCGGGGGCGGGCGGCGATGCAGCGGGCGACGAGGACGCGCTGCTGCTGGCCACCGGACAGGGTGCCGAAGCGCCGTCCGGCGGCCTCGCCCAGGCCCACGGCTTCCAGGGCGTCCAGGGCGCGCTGGAGGGCCTCGCGGCGGCGCGCTCCGAGCAGCGGGAGCGCGCCGAGGCGGGCCATGGAGGCGGTGATCCCCATGAGGACGACGTCGAGGACGGTGACCGGGAAGGTGGGATCGAGGTCGGCGACCTGGGGGACGTAGCCGATCGAGCCGCGCTGGGCCCTCCCGGGCGCTCGCCCGCAGACCTCGATGCGACCGGCGGCGACGTCGACCATGCCGAGCAGCCCGCGCAGCAGGGTGGTCTTCCCCGAGCCGTTGGGGCCGATGAGGGCGAGCGCGGTGCCCGGCGCCACCTGGCCGGTGACGCCGGTGAGCACGGTGGAGCGCCCGTAGGCGAGGGCGGCGCCGTCGCAGCGGACGACGGCGCCCCCGCCCCCGGGTGGCTCAGCGCTCACCTCAGTGCTCACCGCGCGGCCCATCGTGCTGCCAGCGCTGCTCACTGCGCCGCCGCCTTGGGGGTCCAGGTGGTCAGCGAGGCGGGGATGGGCGCGACGGTGCCGCCCCAGGCGTTGGTGAGCCCGGTGACGTTGTGGAGGATGGAGCCGATGTAGGTCTCGCCGTCGGAGCCGGGCTCGCCCAGGGAGTCGCCGTAGAGCGCCTCATCGCCGATGATCGCCTTGACGCCGGCGGTCTCGGCCACCTTGCGCACGGAGGCGGGGTTGTTGGAGTTCTCGGCGAAGATCGCCACGGCACCGGAGGCTGTGACGGCGTCGGCGGTGGTCTGGATCTGCTGGGCGGTGGCGTCCTGCTGGGCGTTGAAGTCGGACAGGGCCGCGCCCTCGAACTTCAGGCCGTAGGCCTTCGAGAGGTAGCCGAAGGCGTCGTGGCTGGTGAACAGGACGCGCTTGTCCGCCGGGACGGACTCGAGGCTGGTGCGGGCCCAGGTGTCGAGCTCGGAGAGGAGGCCGGCGTAGGCCTCGGTGTGCTCGTTGATGGTGGCGGCGCCGGCCGGCGAGGCCTTCGCCAGGGCCTCGCCGATGTTGCGCACCTGGACCATGGCTCCGGCGGGAGCAGTCCATACGTGGGGGTCGAAGCGGAACTCGGGCTCGGACTCGCCCTCCTCCGGGGCGAAGGGCCAGGGGGCGACGTCGACCTTCTGGCTGCCGCGCTCGACGGTGTAGGGCAGGGCTGCCTCCTTGGCCTTCTGGGCGTCGAGGTCGTCGACGTCGGCGGCGCCGTAGACGCCGGAGGTGACGACCATCGTCCCCTTGAAGCCGGTGGAGGTGACGGCGTCGTCGAGGAAGTGCTCGAGGTCCACTCCGGAGATGAGGAAGAGGTCGGCCTCGGACAGGGCGCGCGCCTGCGCGGCGGTCATGTCGTGCTCGTGGGCGGAGGCATTGGGGGCGAGGAGGCAGGTGAGGTTGATGCTGGCGCTGGCCTTCGCGGCCTCGGGGCCCAGGTGGGTGGTGGAGCCGTCGGCGCCGGTGCGGTCCAGGGCCAGGGTTTCCGAGCCGTCGGGCTTGCCACCGGTGGCGATCTGGGTGACGTAGTCGCAGATCTGGGTGGTCGAGGCGACGACCTTGACGGCGTTGGCCGAGCTTTGGGTGGCGGGAGTGGAGCAGGCGGCGACGGCGGGGACGGCGAGCGCGAGGGAGGCCAGGGCGACGGCGGCCCTGCGCCCCGGAGTGGGGATGGTTCTCATAAGGCGGAGCATAGTTTCGGGCTTCCGAACTTCGCAAACCCGAAACTTCTCACGCTGTGTTTGGCGGTGGCGCTGGGGCGCGATGGCTCGCGCCCATCCGGGCAGCTGCCAGTGACGACGATGCGGAGATCAGCGGGGAAGGATGAGGGCAAGGACTGTGGGCCAGTGGCCGAGGGCCTCCGGGCCGCTCCCCCGGCGCGCGCCCTCGCCGCGTGGGGCGAGGAGGTCGATCTCGTGGACGCGCCCGCCACTGGGCTCGTAGAGGCGCAGCCAGCCGGGGCCAGCAGTGGGGCCAGCACTCGGGCCAGCTGCCGGGTCAGCGGTGGCGGGGGCGGCCCCGCCCCAGGGAAGGGCGAGCACGTAGTGGCGCGGGATCGCTGGCCCGGCAGCAACTACCGCTCTCGCCCGGCCCCGCCATCCAGCGGGTTCGGCCGGGGGCCGCAGGAGCGGCCCGCCTGTGAGCAGGAGGACCGGCAGGCCGTCGGCGAGGTGGGCCCGGGCGTCCTCAAGCGCCTCGGGGAAGGCGCGGCCCGTATCGCGCGTCCAGCGCACCCGGTAGCGGCGTCCGGTGAGGCGGGCCAGCTCGCGGGCGAGGGACCAGGGGGTCGAGCCGAGAGCGCTCGGCCAGGGGGCCAGGCGCGCGATGGCACGGTGGTTGAGGGAGCGCTGGATGCCGCGCTGCGCCTGCGCCAGCTCCTCGGGCGACGGCGCCCCAGCCCCGCTGTCCGTTGCGCCGCCCGCCCCACTGGCGCCGGCCGCCCAGCTGGCGGGCTCGTGCCCCGCGAGGACGCGGGCCGCGAGCAGACAGGTGGCCCCGCAGGTGGTGGGGTCCATCTGGGTCATCGAGGTCACCGAAGCCACCGAGATCGCAGTCTCGAATCGCGCCTCGCGCCCAGCCTCCTCCGCCATTGTTCCCCCTCCAGGGCTACAGCAGATCCGTCCGGCCGCTCTCCTTGAGGCGGTCGACGGCGCCCTTGACGTCCTGGGCCCGCTCCGGCGTCGTCACGAGGAGGGCGTCCGGGGTGTCGACGACGACGAGCCCGGGGACCCCGAGCAGCACGACCCGCCGCCCGGTCGTCGAGGCGACGAGCGCGCCCGGGGAGTCCACCGCCTCGACGTCGGCGGCGGGGCCTCCCTGGCCCGCGTCGTCGAGCACGGCGAGGCCCGCGGCGGGCCCCTCGGCGCGCACGGGGACGAGCGTTGACAGCGCGTCGAAGCCGCCGACGTCGTCCCAGCCCATGGCGGCAGGAACAGTGGTCACTCCCCCGGCCGCGGCCACCGGCTCGGCGATGGCGTGGTCGATGGCGATCCTCTCCAAGCCGGGCCACACGCGCTCCAGGACCTCCGCGCGCCGCGGGGTGTCCCAGGCGGCGGCGATCTCCTTGACCCCGGCGGCGAGGGCGGGGCGCTGGTCGGCGAGGTGGTCGAGGAGCACCCCGGCGCGCACGACGAACATGCCGGCGTTCCAGCGGTACTCGCCGGTGGCGAGGTACTCGGCGGCGGTGGCGGCGTCGGGCTTCTCGGTGAAGCCGAGGACCACCCGGCCGTCGGGGGCGCCGGTCACGGAGGTGGGGCCGCCGGCGTGGATGTAGCCGAAGGCGGTGGAGGGGTGCGTGGCCTCGATGCCGATGGTGACGAGCCACCCCTCCTCGGCCAGGGCGGCGGCCTGGCGGACGGCGCCGGTGAAGGCGGCCTCGTCGGCGATGGTCTGGTCCGCGGCGAAGGAGCCGACGACGGCGCCTGGACCGTGGCGGTGGGCGATAACGGCGGCAGCCAGGCCGATGGCGGCCATGGAGTCGCGGGGGGAGGGCTCGGCGAGGATCGACTCGGCGGGCACCCCCGGCAGTTGGGCGGCGACGGCCTCGACGTGGGCGGTGCCGGTGACGATCGTCGTCGTGGCGGCGACGGGCTCCAGGCGGGCGACGGTGCCCTGCAGAAGGGTGCGCCCGGCGCCGGTGAGGTCGAGGAGGAACTTCGGGCGCTCGCGGCGGCTGAGCGGCCAGAGCCTCGTGCCCGCGCCGCCGGCGGGGATGATCGCGTGGATGGGCTTGCCCTGGGGTGCGCGCGCGGCGGGGATCTGGGCCGCGGGAGTGGCGGGGGAATCGGTCATTGGCCCAGGTTAGCGGGTGCTCAGCCCTTGGGAGGGAGCTCGCGGCCTGGCGGGCGCGCCTCGTCCTTGCCGCCGGCGGGGGCTCGGGCTCCGGCTGGCGCGGCTGGCAGGTAGTCGGGGTGCTCCGTGGGGTCGACCTCGACGGTGCCGGTGAGGGACTGCCGGGGCCAGGAGAGGGTCTCGGGAACGGAGAGGGTGACGTAGTTGGGGCGCCCCTTGCCGTGGACCTCGTCGGGGTGCTCGATGAGGCTGGGGCGGGGAGGGTTGGCGATCCAGGCGGCGACGATGAGCAGGATGCGGCTGGCCAGGTGGAGCCAGAGGATGAGGATGATGATCGCGGTGAAGGAGGCCAGGAGCGGGTTGTGCCAGTTCGACCCGACAGCGCGCGAGCCGATCTCTCGCAGGGCGCCGAAGGCCAGCGCCCCCAGGCACACCCCTTCGAGGAGGTCCTTGCGGGGGACGCGGATGCCGAAGGCGGTCAGGAGCAGTGCCAGCACGGCGGCGTCGACGAGGAAGGACACGGCGATCGCCACCATGTGGGTCCCGGCACCACTGAGCCAGGAGGGCAGTCCGATGTACCGGGCCGTGGAGCCGGTGAGCGCGGCCGTCAGGGCGGAGGCGATGGCGGTGGCCAGGACCCCCGCCATCATGACGAGGAGCGCCACGAGGTTCCACGCCCAGGCCCGCACGGGGTTCTCCGGGAGGCGGGCGATGCCGAACATGGCGCGCAGCGCGGTCTTGAGGACCCCCATGAGGGCGACGGCGGAGTAGAGGAGGAATCCTCCCGCGGCCAGCGAGCCGACGTTGAGGGCCGAGCCGAGGGTGAGCTGGTCGATGGTCACCAGGCCGCCCGAGCCGGTGTCGATGACGCCGGGCAGGGCCTGGCCAATCTGCTCGAGGACGCGGTCGCGCAGGGCGGGGTGGCTGCCGAGCAGGCCCATGAGGATCGTGACGCCGATGGCCAGGGCGGAGAACACGGAGAACAGGCCGGTGTAGGCGATGCCCCCGGCCAGGAGGGCGCCGCGCGCCATGGAGTAGCGGGCGAGCGCCCGCCCGAGCCGGCTGGACTTGAAGCGGTCGAGGAGCGCGGCGGCGTCGGCGCGCAGGGAGGCGAGCGCGGAGACAATGGCGGGGACGATCGAGGGGATGATCGTCCTTCCCTTGCCGCCGCTGCCGCTCCGACGGCTCACGCTGGCGAGGCTCCGCCCAGGGGGATGCGCGCCAGGAGCGCGCAGTCATCGCGGCGCAGGGAGTGCAGGAGCACCTGCCCGGCGGTGAACGCGGCGTCGAGGGCGGCGCCGGCCCGCATGGCGGCGTCGAGCGCGGCCTGGCCGACCTCGTGGGCGAGGGTGACGTGGGGGTGGAAGGGGAAGCGCAGGGGGGCGCTCAGAGGCCCGGAGGCGTCGCGGATGTCCTGCTGGAGGGAGCGCAGCGCGTCGCCGCCGACGATCACCTTGAGGTAGGCGACGGCGCTGATGGGCAGGAAGGTGGAGGCGCCGGACAGGCGCAGGTCGATGGGCGCGTGGGCGCGGGCGACGGCGGCCAGGTGCTCCTTGATGGAGTCAAGCCGGTCGGTGGGCACCGCCGTGGGCGGCAGGAGGGTGATGTGGGGGGCGATCCGGGCGGCGAGCGGGTCTCCGGCGTCGCGTCGGATATCGCGGATGGCGGCGGCGAAGGGCTCGGGAACGGGCACGGTAATACCGACCACGCTCTCACGGTCGGCAGGCTCAGGGACCTCCATGACCCTCCTCTCCGTGCGTTAGGGCGCACTCGGCGGTCTCATCGGGCGTCCGCGGCGGCGGGGTCCACTGCGGGCCGACCAAGCCTAACCCGCATCAGCCCACACGAGACACCACCAGCGTGGCACGATGAGCGGTATGAGCGACCTCACCACCGGCGCTGGAGCGCCCGACCCTGTCCTCCCCCAGCCCCCCGCCTTCTCCCCCGCCCTCAGCGATGCTGAGGGGATCGCCCAGGCCACCGCCCTGTTCCGCGAGGCTTTCGACGCCGAGCCCGACGGCGTCTGGTACGCGCCGGGGCGCGTCAACATCATCGGCGAGCACACCGACTACAACGGCGGCCTCGCCCTGCCCATCGCCCTGCCGCACCGCGCCTTCCTGGCCCTGAGCCGCCGCAACGACCGCACCGTGCGCCTCATCTCCCCGCAGACCCGCGAGGCGGTCGACGTGCTCGACCTCGATGCCATCGGCCCCAAGGGCACGCCCGGGGAGGTCCCCCAGTGGGCCGCCTACATCGCGGGAGTGGCCTGGGCCCTTGAGCGCGATGGCCTCGGGCCCCTGCCGGGCTTCGACGCCGCGCTGGTCTCCTGCGTCCCGCTGGGCGCGGGCCTGTCCTCCTCGGCGGCCCTGGAGTGCGCCACGAGCGTCGCCCTCGACGAGGTCGCCGGGCTGGCGCTGGCCGGGCCCGCCGACGCCCCCGCGGACGCCGGCCGCGCCCGCCTGGTGACCTCCTGCGTTCGCGCGGAGAACGAGATGGCCGGGGCGCCCACGGGCGGCATGGACCAGTCCGCCTCCCTGCGCTGCCACGCCGGTCACGCCCTCGAGCTCGACTGCCGCGACGGCGAGGTCACGCATGTCCCCTTCGACCTTGCCGCCGAGGGCCTGGCGCTGCTCGTCATCGACACCCGTGCCAAGCACTCGCTGGCCGATGGGCAGTACGGCGCGCGCCGCTCCGCCTGCGAGCGCGCCGCCAAGATCCTCGGCGTCGAGCTCCTGGCCGATATCGAGGCCGACGGGCTGGAGGAGGCCCTGGCCGCCCTGCGCGAGCGCGGGGGCGAGGAGGCCGAGGTGCTGGTGGCCCGCACCCGCCACGTCGTCACCGAGATCGCCCGGACCGTCGAGCTCGTCTCCCTCCTGTCCGACGGCGCCCCGCTGGCCGGCCAGAAGCTGGCGAGGGTCGGCGAGCTCATGGACGCCTCGCATGAGTCGCTGCGCGTGGACTACGAGGTGACCTGCCCCGAGCTGGACGTGGCCGTCGAGGCGGCCCGCGCGGCGGGCGCCCACGGGGCGCGCATGACGGGCGGCGGCTTCGGCGGGAGCGCGATCGCCCTCGTGGACGCCGACCGCGTGGACGAGGTGGCGCGCGCCGTCGTCGCCGCCTACGAGCGCGAGGGCTTCACTCCCCCGGCCTTCCTCGACGCCGTCCCCAGCGCCCCCGCGGGCCGCGCGGAGGCCTGAGACGCGGAGTCCTGAGGGCCGAGCGCCGTTTGAACAACGGACGTCAGATCAATCTCATTCCCCAGGGAGGATCTGACGTCCGTCGCTCGTCTAGGCTCCTGCCGGCCCGGGGCCCTCCCCTGCCCCGGGGCGCGCGCTGGCTGCCCCACCGGGCACCCGCGCAAGGATGACCGCCGATGATGGAGCTCCAGTGAAACGCTATGTCCTGCCCTCCCTCAAGATGCTCATCGCGATCGCGCTGACGAGGATCGCCTTCTTCCCCGGCGATGACAAGGGTCCGGCGGCGGATATCCAACCGGGCGTCTCCGCGGCGACGCAGACCTCCACGGCCGTCATCGGGGACATCTCCAACACGGTGAGCGTCAAGGGCCAGGTGGTCGAGGACGCCGCTGTCAACGCGCCGGCGACGCTGGGCGGCGTCGTCGACTCCTTCGCCGTGGAGAAGAACCAGTGGGTGGAGTCCGGGGCGCCCCTGCTCTACATCAAGCGCACTGAGGCCGGCGAACCGGTCACGCGCACCGACGCCGAGGGGAACACCACCCAGGAGCAGGGGTCCCCGAAGGTCACCTGGGCGACGGTCTACGCCCTGGCCAGCGGCGTCGTCTCCTTCAACGTCATCAAGGCGCAGGAGACGACCGTGGGTACGACGGTCGCCACGATCGCCCCGCGCACCTACTCGGCCAAGGGGACGATCACCGCGGCGCAGCAGTACCAGCTGGTGAGCGCCCCGACCTCGGCCTCCCTGTCCATCGAGGGAGGCCCGGCGCCCTTCACCTGCAGCGGCCTGACCATCGGCACGAAGGCGCCGTCGACGACGACGACCTCCGCCGACGGCTCCACCTCTACCACCACCGGCGACGGCACCACGGTGGAGGTCCGGTGCCCGATCGCCTCGGACCAGAAGGTCTTCCCCGGGCTGCCCGTGACGATCGGCATCGACGCCGGCAGCGCCACCGGGGCGCTCCTCGTGCCGGTCACCGCCGTCGAGGGCAGCGTCACCAAGGGAAACGTCTGGGTGGTCACCGACCCGGACAAGCCCGCCGAGGCGGTCAAGAGGGAGGTCGCCCTGGGGATCACCGACGGCGCCACGATCCAGGTCACCGATGGCCTCAAGGAGGGGGACACGGTGCTCACCTTCGTGCCGGGCAAGGACGTGCAGCGCACCGGCACCCCCAACACCTGCGAGCCGGACAACTCCGTGTGCTACGACGAGAACGGCAAGGAGATCCTGTGAGCGGCGCGGACACACCCCGCACGGGCCCCCTGCTGTCCATGCGGGGCATCGCGCGGACCTTCCACGTCCCCGATTCCCCACCCCTGCATATCCTCACCGGCATCGACCTGGACGTGAGCGCCGGGGAGCACCTGGCGATCGTCGGGCGCTCGGGCACCGGCAAGTCCACCCTCCTCAACCTCCTCGGCCTCATCGACGTGCCGACGGCGGGGCACTACGAGGTCGACGGCATCCCGACCGACCGCCTCGGGGAGGCGCGCCGAGCCCTCCTGCGAGGGCGGACCTTCAGCTACGTCTTCCAGTCCTTCAACCTCATCCCAGGCCTGAGGACCACGGAGAACGTGGCCGCCCCCCGCTCCTCTATGACACGGGGAAGGCCTTCTGGACCCGGATGAAGCGCGCCGAGGAGCTCCTGGAGGCCGTCGGGCTGGGCAACCGGATCGGCTCGTCCATCGAGCGGCTCTCCGGCGGCGAGCAGCAGCTCGTCGCCATCGCCCGGGCGCTTGCCAGGCGGCCCCGGGTCATCCTCGCCGACGAGCCCACCGGCGCTCTCGACGTCGACACTGGCGCCCTGGTGATGGACCTTTTGGAGCGCCAGTGCCACGAGAACGGCGCCGCGCTCGTCATCATCACCCATGACCTCGCCGTCGCCTCGCGCGCGCAGAGCGCCTACCGGCTCGGCGACGGCGTGCTCACCCCGATCGAGGTCGAGCGGCGCGAGGCGGGCAGCCTCGAGCAGTTCTCCGAGGCCGCCGCGGCGGGGGCGGGGGCCGTCGGGCCCGGGCTGGGCGCCGTCGAGCCGGGGGGGCAAGCACCACCGGGACCGGACCGGGCGCCGTCGAGCCAGGGGCTGGACCCGCCACGGAGGAGGTCGCATGACCCGCGTTCTCACCGCCTTCCTCGGGGCGATCATCGAGGCCTGGGCGCAGCTGCGCATCGGGAAGGTCCGCGTCATGCTCTCCCTCGTGGGCGTGGGGGCGGCCGTCGCCGCCATGACCTTCGTCATCGCGCTCGGGCAGGTCGCCGCGGGCGCCATCAACAAGCAGATCGAGGCCAGCACCGGCCGTCCCGGCACGGTCGCCATCGAGATCAGCCCCACCGGGCACGGCCCTCGCCGAGGCCCTGGGCACCGACCAGGCGGGCCCCTCGGAGGCATCCGGTTCCACTGGTTCCTCAGGCTCCTCGGCCGACGGCGGCGCGGCGGGCAACGCCCCTGGCGGGGCGGGGGCGCCCTCCGGGCCCGGCGCGCCCGGCGGTGCGGGCGGGACCGGGCCGGGGACCGCCCAGGGCGCGTCGTCCGGCGGCGATTCCTCCGGGGGCTCGGCGCTCGCCAAGCGCCAGCGCGTGACCGCCGCCCAGAGCGCCTTCATCGAGCGCTACGGCGTGACGTCGTGGGCGACGAACTACAGCACGACCACCCGCTTCGGCTTCCCCGAGGGCGGGCTCAATGTCAAGACCACGGTGGTGAGCCGCCAGTACGGGATCATCCACCACACGAAGGTGGCGCAGGGCCGCTGGTTCAGCGCCGACGACGAGGACGACCTCTCGCCGTCGATCATCGTCTCCCAGAGCTTCCTGGACGCCCTCGGCGTCACGAGCCTCGACGCCCCGCTGACGGTTCAGGGCTTCAAGCCCGGGCGCGCCACCTACACGATCGTCGGTGTGCTCAAGGCCGAGGACAACTTCGGCTGCTACGCCACTGACGCCAATGGCAATGAGGTTCCCTGCGCCTCCCCTCCCGAGGCGATGGTGCTGGCCGGTCCCTATGAGCGGGGCCTGAGCCAGGCCGTGCTGGGGCAGCTGCCGATCCCCACCCTGGAGGTGTGGGCGGGCAAGCGCCCGCATCTCCATGGTGACGGTGCGCCAGCGCATCCACGAGATCGGGGTGCGCCGCTCCTTCGGGGCGACGAGCCGCCGCATCTTCTTCTCCATCATGCTGGAATCGGTGGTGGCGACCGTCGTGGCCGGGGTCATCGGAATCGGCCTGGCGATCGTGGCCCTGCGCTACTTCCCACTGGAGTCCTTCCTGCGCCTCCCCGTGGACCCGTCGACGCCCTTCCCGGTGTCCGCGGCCCTGGTCGGCCTGCTCGCCGCGACCGGTGTGGGCGCGCTGTCCGGGATCATCCCAGCGATCGTGGCCGTGCGGATCCGCCCCATCGACGCGATCCGCTACTGACCCCGCCCCCTCGCCGAGACCGGGCGATCAGCACGGCGAAACCGGGCGAACAGCACCGCGAGATTCCGATTGACTGGAGAATTCCAGGTCTCACGGTGATGTTCGCCCGGTCTCGGTTCACTGTTGGGGGCCGCCCGGGCAGCGCGTCGCCCGTCGCCTACAGGCGGTAGTCGATGACGAGCGGGGCGTGGTCGGACCAGCGCCCCTGGTAGTCGTCGGCGCGGTCGACGCGCAGGCTCTCGGCCCGCTCGGCGAACCCGGGCGTGATGACGTGGTAGTCGAGGCGCCAGCCGACGTTGTTGTCGAAGGCCTTGCCGCGCTGGGACCACCACGTGTAGGGCCCCTGCTCGTCGGGGTGGAGGTGGCGGGAGGCGTCGATCCACCCGGCGTCGAACCAGGACTCCAGGTGCGCGATCTCGTCGTCGAGGACGCCGGCCACCTTGTTGTGGTTGGGCTTCCAGTTCTTGATGTCGCGCTCGGAGCGCACCACGTTGAGGTCGCCGGCCATGAGGATCTCGCGGGCGCCGTCGGAGGCCTCCTGCTCGGCGAGGAGGGCGGCCATGCGGGCGTCGACGAGGTCGAGGTGGGCGTACTTCTGATCCATCTTCTCCGTGCCGATCTGCCCGGAGTGCAGGTACGCGGAGATGACGGTGAGGACGCGCGGCGAGCCCGGCGCGGCGCCGGTGAGGTCCAGATCCACTTCCAGCCAGCGCCCGGAGTCGACGTCGGGCTCCTCGGTCCCGGGCGCGGCGACCCCCAGGCGGGTCTCCCCCAGCCCGATCCCGCTGCCCTCGCGCACGGCGACGGCGACACCCGCGCGCCCCTTGACGCGGCAGGGCCAGACGATGGACTCGTAGCCGGGCAGGAGCGGGGCGGCGATCTCGGGGTCGGCGCGCACCTCCTGCAGGAGAAGGACGTCGGGGGCAGCGCTGGTGAGCCACTCCCCCATGCCCTTGCGGGCGGCGGCCCGGATGCCGTTGACGTTGACGGTGGCGATTCGCATGGCGCCCAGGGTAAGGCGAGCGACGGCGCGCTGGCGAGCGGCCTGCGACAATGGGGCTATGAGGTTCATCGGTGGCTTGGGCGGCAAAGCGGCGAGGACGGCGAGGACTGGGGAGCGCCCACCGGCCGGCGCCAAAGCGGGCACGAGGGCTGGCGCCGACGGCGGGGCCCGCGCTCGCACGATCCACGCGCTGGTCTCCGGGCGGGTCCAGGGCGTCGGCTTCCGCTGGTCCTGCATGGAGGAAGGCGAGCGCCTGGGCCTGGTGGGAGAGGTGCGCAACCTGCCCGACGGCGATGTGGAGGTCCTCGCCCAGGGGCAGGCCGACGACGTCGCGCGCCTCATCGCCTGGCTCTACCGCGGCCCGCGCTGGGCCTCGGTGAGCGCCGTCGTCGTCACCGACCTGGAGCCCGGGAGCCTGACGAAGCGGGCCTTCGTCATGGGCAACTGACAACCCTCGCCGAGACCGGGCGAACAGCACCGCGAGATTCCGATCTGTGGAAAACCGCCCGGTTTCGCGGTGCTGTTCGCCCGGTCTCGACGAAGGGAGAGGGCGAGATCGGAGGGTCAGGAGGCGCGCTCGGCGGTCTCCACGACGTTGGCCAGCAGGAGGGCGCGGGTCATCGGGCCCACTCCCCCGGGGTTCGGGGAGAGCCACGAGGCGACCTGGTCGACGCCGTCCGCCACGTCCCCGGCGATCCGGCCCTTGCCGGTGGCGGGGTCCACCACTCGCGAGACGCCCACGTCGAGCACGACGGCGCCCGGCGCCACCATCGCCGGGGTGATGATCCCGGCGGACCCGGCGGCGGAGATGACGACGTCCGCGCGACGCACGTGCGCGGCGAGGTCGGCGGTGCCGGTGTGGCACACGTCCACCGTGGCGTTGACGTCCTTGCGGGCCAGCAGGAGCCCGATCGTGCGCCCCACGGTGACGCCGCGCCCGACGACGCACACGTCCTTGCCCGCCAGGTCGATGCCGTGACGGGTCATGAGCTCGATGCAGCCGCGCGGTGTGCACGGCAGCGGCGAGTCGATGGGCCCGGTGCCGCGCAGGACGAGGCGGCCGAGGTTGGTGGGGTGGAGCCCATCGGCGTCCTTGTCCGGGTCGATGCGTTCCAGGATGGCGTTGGTGTCGACGCCGCGCGGCAGCGGCAGCTGGACGATGTAGCCGGTGCAGGCGGGATCGGCGTTGAGGCGGTCGATCGCCTCCTCGATCTCGCCCTGTGTGGCGGTGGCGGGCAGGTCCACGCGGATGGACTCGATGCCCACCTCGCGGCAGTCCGAGTGCTTGCCGGCCACGTACTTGACGCTGCCGGGGTCCTCTCCGACGAGCACCGTGCCGAGCCCCGGCACGACCCCGCGCCCCCGCATCGCCGCCACGCGCTCGGCCAGCTCGGCCTTGATAGCGGCGGCGGTCGCCTTGCCGTCCAGGACGCGGGCGGCGCCCGCCCAGGGGGCCCTCACTGGGCCAGGCCCGGGTAGAGCGGGAAGGCGTCGGTCAGCGCCGTCACCCGCGAGCGCAGGCCCGCGAGCAGGTCCTCGGTGGCCGTGCCCGCGGCGCCGGCGACGAGCGCCGTGGCGATGATCTCGGCGACCTCGGTGAACTCGGCCTCGCCGAAGCCGCGGGTGGCCAGGGCGGGGGTGCCGATGCGCAGGCCGGAGGTGACGCGCGGGGGGCGGGGGTCGAAGGGGACGGCGTTGCGGTTGACGGTGATGCCGGCGGCGTGGAGGAGGTCCTCGGCCTGCTGGCCGTCGAGGGCGGAGTTCCGCAGGTCGACGAGGACGAGGTGGACGTCGGTTCCACCGGTGACCAGGCTGATGCCGGCGCCGCGCACGTCGTCGGCGAGGAGGCGCTGGGCGAGGATCCGGGCCCCGGCGAGGGTGCGGGCCTGGCGGTCGGCGAACTCGGGGGTGCCGGCGATCTTCATGGCGATGGCCTTCGCGGCGATGACGTGCATAAGGGGGCCGCCCTGCTGGCCGGGGAAGACGGCGGAGTTGAGCTTCTTGCCCCACTGCTCGGCGCGGTTGGACAGGATCATGCCCGAGCGCGGCCCGCCGAGGGTCTTGTGGACGGTGGTGGACACGACGTCGGATGCGGGCAGGGGGCTGGGGTGCAGTCCCGCGGCGACGAGCCCGGCGAAGTGGGCCATGTCGGTCCACAGGGCGGCGCCGACCTCGTCGGCGATGGAGCGGAAGGCGTCGAAGTCGAGGTGGCGGGGGTAGGCGGACCAGCCGGCGATGATGACGCGGGGGCGCTCGCGCAGGGCGGTCTCGCGCACTTGGTCCATCTCGATGCGGTGGGTGGTCTCGTCCACGCCGTAGGCGGTGGCGTGGTAGTTCTTCCCGGAGAAGTTGATCCTCATGCCGTGGGTGAGGTGCCCGCCGTGGGCGAGCGAGAGCCCGAGGATGGTGTCCCCGGAGTCGGCCAGGGCGTGGAGGACGGCGGCGTTGGCCTGCGCGCCGGCGTGGGGCTGGACGTTGGCGTACTCGGCGCCGAAGACGGCCTTGGCGCGGTCGATGGCGAGCTGCTCGGCGACGTCGACGACTTCGCAGCCGCCGTAGTAGCGCTTCCCGGGGTAGCCCTCGGCGTACTTGTTGGTGAGCACGCTCCCCTGGGCCTGGAGGACGGCGCGGGGCACGAAGTTCTCCGAGGCGATCATCTCAAGGGTTCCGCGCTGGCGGTTGAGCTCGCCGTCCAGGACGGCGGCGATCTCGGGGTCGAGCTCGGCCAGGGGCAGGTTGTTGAGGGAGACGTTGGCTGGGGCGGTCATGCTTCTCCTGCGAGTTTCGGGCGCGCGTGCGCGCTGCGGCGGGCGATCCGCGGCCCAGGCGGGCGACCCCGGAGTCTGCTAGTCATGCCGCTCCCCGGTGGTGATCCACCCGGCGCCAGTCGCGACGCCCCTACCCTATCGCGCCCGGCCCCGCCCGACGACGCCGGAAACGCATCCCGCCAGCCGTCAGTACCCGTCGCTGCCCGTCAGTCGACGGCGCCGAACCAGTCCTCCATGGCGTCGCCGTCGGGGCCGCTCCAGGCCAGGGCGCTGACGAACTCCTCGGGGCGCAGGAGGATGCGGGAGAAGGCCTCGCGCACGCGCTCGCAGGCGGCGTCGTCGGCCACGCCGGTGACCACGAGGTGGCAGCGCGGGCCGGCAAGGCCGCCAGCGCCAGGCGCGCCGGCCGCTCCCATCCCCAGCCCCGCGCCCGCGCCCGGAGCCGCCTCCTCGCCCCAAGGGGACGGCGCCTCCTCCCAGGTGCCGGCGTCGCCCACGGTGACGGCCCCGCCGGCGACCTCCCAGGCGCAGACCCGCCCGGGGCGGCTGGGCAGCCAGAAGCAGCCGCGCGCGCACATGCCCGCCCCGGCGAGGTCGGCCACGAGCGCGCGCAGGCGCTCGGGGTGGAAGGGCAGGTCGGAGGCGAGGTCGAGGGTGCGCACGCCGTGCTCGACCGGCCCGCCCCAGGCGCGGGTGGAGGCCGGGTGTACTCGGGCGACGGCGGCGCGGGCGTCGTGCCGCACGGACATGAGGACGTCGAGGACGGGGGCGTCGAGGCCCGGCAGGAGGAGGGCGTCGTCGGCGCGCAGGTGCTCGACGAGGTCGGCGCCGGCGCCCTCCTTTCCCACGGCGATGACGACGTCGGCGTAGCCGAGCCCCAGCATGTGGACCTCGCCGGTGCAGCGGGCGTCCCCCTCGCCCCAGGCCAGGCCCCGGTCGGCCAGCGGGATGTGGGTGAGGATGTCGTCGACGGCGGTGGAGGTGAGCACCGCGTGGGCGACGCCGGCGAGCGTCGCCCCGGGGACGCCCTCTAGCTCGGCGGCCAGGCGGGGCACGAGGTGGACGATCTCGATGGCCGGGGGCAGGAGGATGACGGTGGCGCCGTCGGGCTCGTCGGCGGCGCGGTCCTCGGCGACGGCGAGGAGCACCTCCCGCAGGGAGCAGGTGGGGCAGGGCGTGGGCATGTCGACGTCGAGGACGACGGGCTCGGGGAGCGCCGGGGCGGGCGCGCAGGCGGAGCCGCCCTCGCCGTCGGGGGCCGTGAGCCCGGCAGGCCCGGCTGGCACAGCCGTTTCAGTGGAGGTGAGCCGGATGACGCCGCGGGGCCCCTCGTCGGGGTGGATCGTCACGGCGAGGACGAGGGCGTCCTCGCCGTGAAGGCTGAGGGCAGCGAGCTCCAGCAGCGCCGGGTCGACGGCGCTCACGAGGGCGATGCGGTGGCCGACGCCCGGCTCGGGGTCGCGGGGGTCGCGCGAGAAGGGCAGGTCCGCCCCGGGCAGGGATGAGTCGAGAGTCATGCGGGCTCCAACTTGACGGTAATGAGATTCAATCCCAATACTGCACCCATGACCACCTACTGCCAAGTCACGGGAGCCCGGCCGGTCTTCGGCAAGTCCGTCTCCCACTCGCACCGCCGCACGAACCGGCGCTGGGACCCCAACCTCCAGCGCAAGCGCTACTGGGCACCCTCGCTCGGTCGCACGATCACGCTGACCGTGAGCGCGCGCGGGATCAAGACCATTGACAAGAAGGGCATCGACGCCGTCGTGGCGGACATGCTCGCCCGAGGGGAGAGGCTGCGATGAGCAAGGCCGCCAAGGACCTGCGCCCCATCATCAAGATGGTGTCCACCGCGGGCACGGGCTACACCTACGTCACCCGCAAGAACCGCCGCAACACCCCTGACCGGCTGGTGCTGCGCAAGTTCGACCCCGTGGTGCGGCGCCACGTCGAGTTCAAGGAGTCCCGCTGATGGCCAAGAACTCCAAGATCGCCGCGGACAAGCGCCGCCGCGCCGTCGTCGCCCGGTACGCCGAGCGCCGCGCCGAGCTCAAGAGGGCCTCCGTCAACCCGCATCTGAGCGAGGCCGAGCGCGAGGCCGCCATGGCCGCGCTCCACGCCCTGCCCCGGGACGCCTCCCCCACCCGCCTGCGCAACCGGGACGTCGTCGACGGGCGCCCCCGGGGGTACCTCCGCGTGACCGGCACCTCCCGCGTGCGCTTCCGCGAGATGGCCTCGCGCGGCGAGCTGCCCGGCATCGTCAAGTCGTCCTGGTGACAAGGAGCAGCCCATGAAACCCGGGATCCACCCCGATTACCACCCCATCGTCTTCCGCGACAAGAGCGCGGGCTTCGCCTTCCTCACCCGCTCGACCATGACCTCCACGGAGACCATCGAGTGGGAGGACGGCAATACGTATCCCGTCGTCGACGTCGAGGTCTCCAGCGCCTCCCACCCGTTCTGGACCGGTCAGGGCCGCATCCTCGACACGGCGGGTCGCGTGGAGAAGTTCGAGCGCCGCTACGGCAAGCGCGCCCGCCCCGCCGTGAAGCCCGCCGCCCCCACCGCCACTGCCAAGAAGGGAGCCTGAGCATGAAGGTCCGCGCCTCGATCCGGTCCCTGGCCAAGCAGCCGGGGTCCAAGGTGGTGCGCCGCCGCGGCCACACCTACGTCATCAACAAGAAGAACCCCCGTCTCAAGGCCCGCCAGGGCTGAGCGGCCCGACGGCCCCCGCGGGAAGGACCAGATCCCCGTCTCCCCCGCGCCCCATGCCAGCTTCGACCAGCACGGGCGCCAGGGAGGCGGGGGCTGTCAATTCTGCTGCCGTCGAGCGGCCCGGGAGGAAAGACGCCGACGGCGATCGTTGGAATCGCGCCGATCCTTCCTACGCCGTCGGGAGCCTCTCTCCTCGACGGCAGCAGAATTGACATCTGACGGATCTAGAGCGGGCTGCCGCCCCCGCATGGGGCGCCATGGGGAGCGCTGCCGTGAGACCGGCGTTGGCGGCGCCACCCAGCGCCTCCTAGGCTGGTGCCCGCGCTCATCGGCGCCGGGCGTCCCTGCCCCGGCGCGGCGCGGGAGGGAGAACGATGCACGCCAGGACACGGGGCCAGAGAGTCGTGGTCTCCGCCGTCACCGCCGCAGCGGCGGCGCTGTGGATCGGTGGGATCGCCGGATGCTCCTCCGACGACGGCAACACCGACGCCGACTACGTCAAGATCTGCAAGGACCCCAGCACGGGCGAGCGCGTCGAGGACGAGAAGTGCTCCGATGACACGGGCCCGGCCTCCCACTCCCGCCCCCACTGGGTCTACATGCCGATCTCGCGCGGCTCCTCGGTGAGCGCGCCCGGGGTCGGCAAGAAGGTGCCCTCGGGGTACAGCGACTCCAAGCCATCGTCGAGCAGCAAGGTCACCACCTCGGGCCGCTCGGGGGGCTCCTACTCGCGGGGCTCGGGCACGAGCCACGGGGGCTTCGGCTCGGGCTCCAAGGGCGGATCGGGGTCCTGAGTGCAGCGCGTCCCATCCTCACCGCGCCCCGGGTGGCGCGACACCATCGCCCGCCAGGGCCTCGTCTTCTCGGAGACCACCGACCCCGCCACGGGGATCAACACGAGCTACTGGAACGAGTTCGCCTGCTACGAGCTGACCATGGACGAGGTCGACCTCCTGGAGCGCACCAGCGAGAACCTCCACATGATGGCCAAGGACGCCGCCGGCTTCCTCGCCGAGGAGTCGCTCAAGCCGGGCTCACCCTTCAACCTGGGCATCCCGCGGGAGGCCATCGAGTACGCCACGGTCTCCCTCGACCGCGACGACCCCTCGCTCTACTCGCGCTTCGACCTCATCTACTCGGGCAATGACGGGCGGCCGCCCCGGATGCTGGAGTACAACGCGGATACCCCCACGGGTCTGGTGGAGGCCGCCCTCATCCAGTGGTACTGGCACGAGGACGTCCACCTGAAGGCGGGCGTGACCGGCATCGACCAGTGGAACGGCATCCACGAGGAGCTCATCGCCCAGTGGGGCCGCATCGATGACCACCTCGGGCGCCTCCACGGCCTGCGCCCCCACATGTACCACTTCGCCTACACCGACGCCGATGACTCCGGCGAGGACCTCATGACCACGGGGTATCTCATGGACACCGCCGTCCAGGCGGGACTGACCGGCCTGCTCGTGGAGATGAAGCAGCTCGGGCTGGACAGGGAGACCGCCCGCTTCACCGACGGCGAGAACCGCCACCTCGAGGCGATCTTCAAGCTCTACCCGTGGGAGGAGATGATGTTCGAGGAGTTCGGCCCCGCGATCTGCGCGCTCAAGCCGGACTACTGGTTCCAGCCCGCCTGGACGATGTTCCTGTCCACCAAGGCCCTCAGCGCGGCGCTGTGGCACCTCTACCCGAACCACCCCAACCTCATCCCCACCTACATGTACCCCGACGAGGCCCGCGCCCGCCACGACACGATGGGCATGTCCGAGTACGTCATCAAGCCCCTGCACGCCCGCGAGGGCGCGAATATCGAGCTGCACGGGGAGGGCCAGCACATCGTCCAGCCCGGCGGGTGGGGCGTGGAGGGCTACGTCATCCAGGAGTTCTGCAAGCTCCCCGACTTCACCGGCTCCGACCACCTGCACAACCGCCCTGTCCTGGGCACGTGGATGGTGGGCGACGAGTGCTACGGCCTGGGCATCCGCGAGTCCGACGGCCCCGTCACGGACTACTACTGCCGGTTCGTGCCCAACCGGATCCGCCTCTAGGCGCCGGGAGCAGTGCTGGCACCCGGGTCGACGGCGTCGCCGCGCCCTCCGCGCGAGGGCGGCGGCGCGCGTGGGACCGCAGGTGGCGGTGCGCGCTCAGGCGCGGGTGATCCGGCCGACGGCGCCGCTGGCGGCCCGCGCCTGAGCGTCCTGCAGGGCTCGGCGCTCGCGCTGTCCGCCACGGCGCCGTGGTACTCGATCATGGTGACCGCGCCGCTCATCGCCGCGCTGGTCGGCTCGGGCACCGCCGTCGTCTACCTCCTGGCGGCGATCCCCGCCGCCCTCGTGGCCGCGGGCATGAGCGCCAACGACCGGCGCGACCCTCACAAGGGCAGCGTCTACACATGGGTGCGGCGCGCCTTGCCGCGCACCGGCTGGTTCGCGGGCTTCTGCCTGGCCTCCACCGGCGTCATCGCCACCTCCGGCATGGCCTACGTGGCGGCCGACCTCCTCGCCCCCGCGGCCCCGGCGGCGCTCAAGGCGGCCCTGGCGGCGGTGCTCACCGCGCTCGCCGCCCTCATCGACCTCTACGAGTTGCGGCTCATGGCGGCCCTGCAGTACCTCGCCGTCATCGCGGGGCTCGGGGCGACGATCGTCTGCGCCGGGCTCGTGGCCGGGGGCGGGGTGCGCCTGGCGCCCATGACTGGCTCGCCCCTCGACTGGTTCCACGCGGTGCTGCTGGCGGTCTTCGCCTACTGGGGCTTCGACGCGATCTTCGCGCTCACCGATGTCACGGGCGCAGGCGCGCCGCAGCGGGTCACCGCGCTGACGATGCTGGGGCTCGTGGGGTTCTTCGCCGTGGGCGGGACGGCGTACAGCGCCGTCGACCCCGCTCCCGTGACGGGGCATCTGGTGGTGCGCGTCGCGGTGGTCTCCTCGGCGATCATGAGCCTGGGCTCCACCCTCGTGCCGACGGCGCGCGGGATCGAGGCGATGGCCGACGCCCGCCAGGTCCCCTCCTGGGCGGGCCGCCTGCGCTCCACCTCCTGGACGACGGCGGTGGTCACGGCCGCCTCGGTCGCCTGGACGGGCCTGCTCTTCGTCTCCGAGGGGCTCTTCACGGACACGGTGGAGGCCCTCAGCGTGCTCGTGGGCCTGTACTTCGCGGCGAGCTCGCTCATCGCCGCGATCCACGCCCGCTCCCGGCGCGAGCGCCGGATCCAGTCGGTGGCGGTGGCCCTCATGGTCGTCATCACGGCGGCGGTGGCGATCCAGATGCTCGATCCGGGCTACGGGACGACGGCGGTCTGTGGCGTCGGCGGGGTGGGGCTCATCGTCGTCGGGCTCAGCGCCCTCGGTGCGGCGGGAGCGCTGCGCTATGGGAGGCCCGACGGCGGGGCGGGCGGAGGCCGCCCCGACTCGGAGGGGCGCCGCGCGGCTGGGTAGGCTGCGCGGTATGACTGCACCCGTGACCGCGACGGCTCCCGCCACGCCGTCGGCGCCCTCCCCCGCCGCCCCCGCCCATCTCGTGCTCACCCTGTCCTGCCCGGACCGCCCCGGCATCGTCCACGCGGTCACGGGGGCGCTGGCCCGGCGCGGCGGGAACATCACCGAGTCCTCGCAGTTCGGGGACGAGGAGTCGGGCCTGTTCTTCATGCGCGTCGCGGTGCTCACCCGCGTGCCGCGAAGCGAGATGGAGGCCGACCTGGCCGAGCTCGCCGAGGTCTACTCGATGCAGTGGGAGCTCAACGAGGCCGATCGCCCCCTGCGCACCCTCATCATGGTGAGCAAGGACGCCCACTGCCTCACCGACCTGCTCTTCCGCGCCCGCAGCCAGGGGCTGCCGATCGACGTCGTCGGCGTGGTGGGCAACCATGAGGACCTGCGGCCCGTCGCGGAGTTCTACGGCGTCCCCTTCCACTGCATCCCCGTCACCAAGGACACCAAGGCGGAGGCGGAGGCCGAGCTGCTGGGGCTCGTGGACGAGCTCGGCGTGGAGCTCGTCGTGCTCGCGCGCTACATGCAGATCCTCTCGGAGTCCCTGTGCGAGAAGCTGCGCGGCAACGTCATCAACATCCACCACTCCTTCCTGCCGTCCTTCAAGGGCGCCAAGCCGTACCACCAGGCGCACGCGCGCGGGGTCAAGCTCATCGGCGCCACCGCCCACTACGTGACGGCGGACCTGGACGAGGGGCCGATCATCGAGCAGGACGTCACGCGCGCCTCCCACGCCGACTCCCCCGTGGTGCTCCAGCGCAAGGGTCAGGACGTCGAGCGGAGGGTGCTGGCGCAGGCCGTCAAGTGGCATGCCGAGCACCGCGTGCTCCTCAACGGGAACAGGACCGTCGTCTTCGCCTGAGCCCCGGGGCTCAGGCGCGAGCCGCGGCGGCGCGGAGGAGCACCTGCGCGCGGTCCTGGCCGGGCTCGCGGTGGATCCCTTCATCCCGGACGCGGCGAGCGCGCGAGGGCTCATGTACGACGTCGTCACTAGCGCCCTGACGAGCATCGACGCCGTATCCTGAGCCCGCGCGGCGGCCGAGGGCGCTGCGCGGATCGAGCAACGAGCGAGGAAGCACAGAGCGAGGAGGCTGTCATGACTGCGGCGACTGGGGACCGGGACGCGCAGGCCCTGCGGACGATGCTCGTGGACGCCCTGGGGCGCTCGCGCGAGCGACTGGACCGGGCGCTCGACGGCGTGAGCGCGGAGCAGGCCAATGCCCGGCCGGTCGATGGGCTCGCTCCCCGGATCGATTCACTGACCTGGCTGGCCTGGCACACGGCGCGGGCGATCGACCTGCAGATCGCCCCGCTGGCGGGGCGCGAGCCGGAGTGGACGGCGGGTGGGCACTCGGCGCGCTTCGGCCTGCCGCTGCCCGACGACACCGAGGACTGGCGGCACACCCCCGAGGAGTCGGCGCAGGTGCGGGTGGATGACCTGAACATCCTGAGGGATTACCTCGACGCCGTCTACGCGGTGGCCGGGGATTTCTTGGAGTCTCTCGATCCGGCGCGGCTCGACGAGGTGATCGACGAGGCATGGGAGCCGCCCGTGACGCTGGGCGTCCGCCTCGTGTCGATCATCGACGACGCCTCCCAGCACTCCGGCCAGGCCGTCTACGCCCGCCGCCTCCTCGGCCTCCCCGGATAACTAACCACCCCCTATATCCGAGACCGGGCGAACAGCACGGCGAGATTCCGATCTGTGGAAAACCGCCCGGTTTCGCCGTGCTGTTCGCCCGGTCTCGGTGCGAAGCGGGGGCGGGGTCAGGCGGCGTGGGGGTTGGTGAGGTCGACGTCGGCGCCGCGGCGCAGGACGCGCACGGGGGCGAGCTCGGCGTCGGTGACCAGCACGTCGGCCCACAGGCCCGGCCGCAGCGCGCCGATGCTCGCGTCCCCGAGGATCGTCGCGCCCTGCACGGAGGCCGCGTACACGGCGTCGACGAGGTCCACGCCGCCCTTCCACGTGGTGCGCACGACGTCGATGAGGTGGGCCGTGCCGCCCGCGATCGCGTCCTTGCCGGTCAGGCGCGCGACGCCGTCGGCCACGGTGACGGCCGCGGGGCCGAGCACGTAGTCGCCGTCGGGCATGCCGGCCGCGGCCATCGCGTCGGTGATGAGCACGACGTTGTCGCGCCCGAGCGTCTCGAACATGTCGAGCACGATCGCGGGGTTGAGGTGGACAGCGTCGCCGATCATCTCCAGCACGCACTCGCCGCGCTGGGCGGCCGCCAGGAACTCCGGCACCGGCCCGGGCGTGCGGTGGTGCATGGGGCGCATGCCGTTGAACAGGTGCGTCGCCGTCGAGCGCGGGGAGCGGACGGGATCGCCGGCCTCGAGGCGCGCGGCGATGCGAGCGGCGGCGTCGGCCAGGGCGGCGCGCACGGGCGCGGCCTCGGAGTCGGTGTGCCCGAAGGACGGCAGGGCCCCGCCCTCGATGAGCGCGGCGTTGACGCCGTCGTCGCCCGTGATGCCGGGCCTCTCCGGGGCGATGGTCATCGTGACGACGTGCCCGCGGCCCAGCTCGATGAGCTCGCGGGTGAGCGCGGCGTCGGGGTCGACGATGTAGGTGGGGTCCTGGGCGCCGCAGCGCTCGACGGACACGAACGGCCCCTCGAAGTGGATGCCGGCGAGCTCGCCCGCGTCGCACAGCTCGGCCAGGACCCTCGTGCGCTCCTTGAGGACGTCGGCGGCGGCCGTCACGCAGGAGGCCACGAGGCTCGTGGTGCCGTGGCGGCGGTGCTCCAGGACGGAGACCATCGCCTGCTCGGGGGTCGCGGCGTTCGGGAAGGACTCGCCGCCCCCGCCGTGGCAGTGGACGTCGACGAGGCCGGGCAGGAGGTAGCCGCCCTCGGGGGCCGCCTGGGCGCCCTGGAGCGCCTCGCCGAAGCCCGCGGCGCTCGCCGCCGAGGCCTCGCCGACCCAGGCGATATGGCGGTCGGCGACGACGACGAGGCCGTCCTCGATGATCGTGTCCGGTGTGACGACTCGTCCGCGCAGGGCGGTGGCAGCGCTGCTCATATCCGCAGCATAGACCCAGACATCAGACAACCGCGAGCGCGCTGGTGGCGGCCCCGCGCCCGGCGACATTCAGCGGCGCGCACCCGCGCCCGACGGCGCCCAGTGGCACTTCGCGAGCCGTCAGCGCCCGAGCCGCTCCTCGATGCCGCGCACGGCCCGATCCACGTCCTTGTCCAGGCGCGCCGACCTCCTCGTGCCAGGCGCCCAGATGAGCCCCGCGCCCACCGGACGGACCGCCACCACGCGCCCGCGATCGACGAGGATCGGCCGGAACATACCGTTCATGGAGGGGCAGATGAGGCGCTCGCCGTCGTCGTCGGTCAGGCAGCCACGGTCCTTGTAGCCCACATGGAGCTCATCGAAGGAGGCCAGGAAGAGCGTCCGCTCAGCGTCCTTGCGGTTGCTGGCCAGCAAGTCGGGCAGGTCCGCGCGCAGGTAGAGCACCGGGGTCCCCTTGGGCGCGTCCTCGCCCGGGCCCAGCAGCCGGAGGCTCCCGCGCGCCCCACCGGAGGCGACCGCCCGAGCCAGCGGCACGGCGCCGCCCCGCGGATCGACGGCGTAGTCCTCGGCGTTCGTCAACTCGACGGCGTCCGCGAGCGCCCGCGCGGCCTCTCCCTTGGGCAGGGTGGTCCAGCGCGCCAGGTCCTCGACGCTGACCGGCCCATGGCTCGTGGCGTAGCGCCGGGCGATCTCGGCGAGGGCCGCGCGGTGCCCCTCCTCGCCCTTGGCCGCTCCCCTGCTGCCTCCTGGCCCGGCCTGCGCGCCGGGCAGGGGCCGGGCGTCGATGATGAGGTGCTCACCGCCGTCGCGCGGCCCCTGGACGAGGGCGCCGATGGCGTGAAGCCCGACGACGAGGTGCCGCTTCGCGTATCCCTCCGGGGCGCCGGAGGCGATGAGGTCGGGCAGGACGCCGTCGTCGTCCCAGGCCTCGACGAGCTCGGCGCGGGTGACCCCGGGCCGGCCGGCGGCCCTGGCACGGTCGATCGTCTCCCAGGCGGCCCGCGCGGCGCGCTCCATGCCGGCCGAGCCGTGCCCGAAGCGCTCCTCGTCGATGCGCATCCAGTTGGACATGCGGTGCACGAGCGCGGCCCGCATCCAGTGGTGGTCGTCCGCCGTCGTGATGTGGACGGTGCCGCGCATGGGCCAGGAGCGCACGAGCTCGCCGACGGCGAAGGCCTCCTCGATCCGCAAGCGCCCCACCTCCGGCGCGGTGCGCGAGGCGATGGCGTGCGGGATGGCGGAGACCTGCTGGCCCTGGATCGCGAGCTGGCGGCGCACGGCCTCGGCGGGGTCCGCGGCGGCGGTCGCGGGGACGAGGCCCTGCGCCACGATCCGCAGCAGCGAGGCCTCCCGGGGCAGGGGCGGGCCCGCGGGGGCCTTGCGAAGGGGGCGGGCCGCCATCAGAACAGCCGCGATTCGACGTCGTCCATGCCGCGCATCGCGTCGTAGTCCAGGACGACGCAGCGGATGCCCCGGTCCTCGGCGAGCACGCGCGCCTGGGGCTTGATGGTCTGGGCGGCGAAGACCCCGCGCACGGGGGCCAGGAGGGGGTCGCGCCCGAGGAGGTCGAGGTAGCGGGTGAGCTGCTCGACGCCGTCGATCCCGCCCACGCGCTTGATCTCGACGGCGACGCTCGCCCCCGTGGAGTCCTTCGCCATGATGTCCACGGGGCCGATGGCGGTGGGGTACTCGCGGCGCACGAGGCGGTGGCCGGGGCCGAGCACCTCGATCTGCTCGGCGAGGAGCTCCTGGAGGTGCGCCTCGACGCCGTCCTTGAGCAGGCCCGGCTCGGGGCCGAGGTCCACCGAGTGATCCGAGATGAGCTCGTGGATGCGGATGACGAGGCGGTCGTCGGTCTTGGTGGAGGCCACCTCCCAGCGGGCGACGACGCCGGCCTCGCGGTCCTCCTCATCCGGCTCGAGCTCGGTCAGCCGCGCGGGCGGGCTCATCCAGTTGAGCGGCTTGTAGGAGCCGCCGTCGCAGTGGACGAGCACGGAGCCGTCCGCCTTGACCATGATGAGGCGGTTGGCCTGATCCAGGTGGGCGGACAGACGGCCGGAGTAGTCAACAGAGCATGAAGCGATGACGACGCGCACCGGCCCACCCTAACCGGTAGCCTCGGGCGCGGACGATATCCGGGTAGTCGCATCACGAGAGGAATTCCTCATGAGCCCTTCCGAGGGAGCGCCTGGCCTCCCCGGCGACCTCTACACATCCAACGCCGACATCTACGCGGCGCTGGCCCTGCCCTACGTCGAGACGATGGGCCCCGCGCTCGCCGAGATCCTCGGCGGCGAGGACCGCGCTCCCGCCGGGCTGCCAATCCTCGACCTGGGCTCGGGCACCGGCGCTCTCCTGCCCCGCCTCGCAGCCCTCGGGAGCCACCCGCTGTACGCCGTCGAGCCGCACCCGGCCATGCGAGCGGGGCTCATGGCCACCGTCTGCGCCACTCCCGGCCTGGCCGCGCGCGCCACCGTGCTCCCCGGGACTCTCGACGACGCAGCGCCCCTCCTGCCCCCGCGCCTCGGCGCTATCGTCGCGCTCAACATGCTCGGGCACCTCGACGAGGCCGCCTATGAGCGCTTCTGGGCTTTAGCGGGCGAGTGCCTGGTCCCGGGAGGCGTCGTCGTCATCGCCCTCCAGGGCCCGCTGGAACCGGCGGCGGTTCCGTGGACCGACTTCGGGGAGAGCGCCGTCGGCGGCCTGCGATACAGCACCGCGGGCACAGCCGAGCCCGACGGCGAGTCGATGCGCTGGACCATGCGATGGACGGTCCGCACGGCGTCGGGCGACGTGGTCGAGGAGCGCACGGCCAGCACCGCGTGGACGATCATCACCCCGGAGCGCCTGCGCGACAGCGCCACGCGGGCAGGGCTGGAGCCGGGGCCGGATCGCGATAACCTCCTCCTGTTCTCCTTCACCCGGCCCTGAGCACGGGAGCGGTTCCAGCGACAGCATGCATACTCCCTCTCGATGCTCGGAGTGAGGGATGATCGCCCCGTTGATCAAGGATCGTCACGCCCTGAGGAGTTCCACGAGTGACCAGCATGAGCACCGCGGCATCCCCTGATCCCGCCCCAGCCTCGCGGCCGGACCCCGCGAGCTGGAGGCTTCCCCTGCGCCGGGGCCCCTACCTCACCGGCACCGCCGGGCCGAACCGCCTCATCGGCCTCGACGCCGCACGGGGCCTCGCGCTGTTCGGCATGGCGGCGGCGCATGTGGGCATCACGAGCTGCGGGCTCACCACCCTCCCCGGATGGCTCAACCTGGCCCACGGCCGCTCCGCAGTGCTCTTCGCCGTCATCGCGGGATTCTCCCTCGGGATCATGTCCGGGCGCGAGACGCCCCACACAGGCGACCGCCTTGTGCGCACGCGCCTGCGGATCCTCGTGCGCGCGGTGCTGCTCATGGCCATCGCCGGGTTCCTCATCACCTTCACCACCGGGGTGGCGATCATCCTGGGCTACTACGCGGCCTGGTTCGCGGTGGCGCTGCCGGTCCTCCACTGGCGCGCCCGACGGCTGTTCATCGCCGCGGGGGCGACCGCCGTCGTCGGGCCGCTCGTGCTCAAGGTTCTCCCGCTGGCGATGGCGCGCGTGGACCTGGCCTCCTGGCCCTCGGCCTCCGACGGCTCCGAGGCGCTCCTGGGCCTGTTCGTCACGGGCGCCTACCCGGGCGCGGTGTGGATGTCCTTCATCTTCCTGGGGATGGGGCTCGCGCGGATGGGGATCGGCGGGACCCGGCGCCTGCTCCGCCTCGCGGCGATCGGAGCGCTGTGCACCGTGCTCGGCTACGGCGGCGCCTACGTGCTCACGCGCGTGGCCGGGGCTGAGGAGCCCGATTCCTTCCATCTCAGTGTTCCCGCGGAGCGGGCCGCTCCCAACGTCTTCGCGGATGCCGACGGCATCCTCATCGGAGCCGATGGGCTCGCCGAGGACGGGGCTGGCCAGGACGACGGCGTCGAGCCGCCGACGTGCGGCGACGGCGAGGCGATCAGTGGGACCTCCGAGTGGCCCGTGCTGCTGTCCGCCAAGCCGCACACGAACAGCTTCTTCGAGGTGCTCGGCTCCGGCGGGGTCGCGGTGGCCACCATCGCCCTGCTGCAGCTGCTGGCCTCGGCTGGGAGGTGGGCGAGGTGGGCGCTGGCGCCGTTGGCGGCGATGGGGTCGATGTCCCTGACGATCTACACCGCGCATATCGTCGCGATTTGGGGCTTCGATCTTATGAGAGCCCAGGACAACGGCCCGCTGATGACGATGATGGCCGGGCTGGCCGCCTTCGCGATGGTCTGGCTGGCCGTGTTCGCCCGCGGACCGATGGAGCACGTCGTCCACGTCATCTCCCTGCGAGCCACCCGCGCCCCCGCCGATCCCCCGCACGCCGACGCGAAATAACCTCCCCCTATCAGCGAAACCGGGCGATCAGCACCGCGAGACCGGGCGAACAGCACGGCGAGATTCGCTTACGCGCGCCGCCGTCGCGCTCTCCGCTCCCTCCTACGCGCGCCAAAATCTCACTCCGGTCTCGCTCAGATCACGGACAGGTCGAGCGCGCTGGTCAGCGGGCTCCTACTGTGTGCACGACGGCGCTGGCGCCGTCGCAGGTCCGCCCTGGGGCCTGTGCTCTCCCTGGTCGACATCATCGGTTCTCCCGGAAGGCATGCCCCATGAAGCCCCTCGCATCCGCTCCCCTCACCGCCGCTCGCGCGCTCGCCCGGCCCCGCCGCGCCCCTCGGCGATCGGCGCGCTCCGCGGCCGCCCGTGGCACCGCGACCCTGGGCTGCTCCCTCCTGCCCGCCCTGGGCGCGTGCTCCTCCGGCAACGGCTCGGCCGGAAGCACCACGACGCCGTCGGCAACCGCCGCCTCCTCGGCGGGCGGCGTCGCCGGGACCAGCGGACCGGACTCGACCATCGCCCCTTCCGACAGCGTGCCCTCGGCCGAAGCCCTGTCCACGGTGGAACCCGGCGACGGCTATGACTGCGACGGCGAGGGCGCTGACGGCTCGGACACGAGCGGTGCCTGCCGGCAGCAGAACCTGGGCGACGGCAGCGAGTCCCCTGAGGCCACCGACACTGCTGCGACCGACGAGACCGCTCACGAGTGATCCGGGCGGTCCGCGCATTGCGCCGTGGCAGGACCCGAGCGCCTCGCCACGGCGCCCACAACTGATCTCGCCGTGCTATTCGCCCGGTTTCGCGGTGCTGTTCGCCCGGTCTCGGTTATAGGAGGGGGTTAGAAGAGCGAGGGCTGCGTGGGGGCGGCGGACTCCATCCAGGCGACGAGGGCGGAGTGGGAGGCCTCGTGCATCGCCAGCTTGTAGCGCTGGCCGGCGATCGTGCAGGGCACCTCGAGGACCTTGCCGTCCTCGAAGCGCCTGACGGCCTGGCCGAGCTCGATCGTCTCCCTGGCCCAGTGGGCCGCGGGCCGGGGGGACACGGAGACGAGCCGGTACCAGCGCAGGGAGTTGTCGGTGAACAGCGCGAGGCCCGAGGTCCAGGCCATGCCCCCCGGGCGCTGCAGGGCGCACTCGAAGGAGCCCACGCGCCCGGCGATCGAGCGCAGGCGGGTGAGGAAGACAGCGAGCAGGACGACGGCGAGCAGGGCCACCAGCGCGAGAACCACCAGCACCTGCCCCATCATCGTCACTCCTCGCTCGTCGTCGTGCCGCTCGGCTCGGCAGCGCTGGCGGCCTCGGCGGTGGCGACCTCCGCCCCCGCCAGGTCGGCCGCGACGGTGATCGTGTTGTGGTCGACGGAGCAGAACCCCCTGGACACGGGCACCTCCACGGGAGAGCCCTCCAGCGTGGTCAGGCGGACGGTCCCGGTGCCCAGCAGCGCGAGGACCGGCTGGTGCCCGGGCAGGATGCCCATCTCGCCGTCGTCGAGGGGCACGGAGACCTGGGAGGCCTCCCCCTCCCACGCCGTCCCCCCGTTGCGGGAGACGATCTCGACAGTGAGCACTGCGGGCGCCATCGCGGTCACTTCCCGGCCAGCTCGGCGGCCCGGCGCTCGAGGTCCTCGATGCCGCCGATGTTGTAGAAGGCCTGCTCCGGGTAGGAGTCGTAGTCGCCGGCGCAGATCCGCTTGAAGGCCTCGACGGTCTCGGCCAGCGGCACGGTGGAGCCGGGCACGCCGGTGAACTTCTCCGCCATGTAGGTGTTCTGGCTGAGGAACTGCTCGATGCGGCGGGCGCGGGCCACGGTCACCTTGTCCTGCTCGCTCAGCTCGTCGACGCCGAGGATCGCGATGATGTCCTGCAGTTCCTTGTTCTTCTGCAGGATGGACTTCACGCGGGTGGCGACGTCGTAGTGCTCCTGGCCCACGTACTGCGGGGCGAGCAGGCGCGAGGAGGAGGCCAGCGGGTCCACCGCCGGGTAGATGCCGCGCGAGGCGATCTCGCGGGACAGCTCCGTGGTGGCGTCCAGGTGCGCGAAGGTCGTGGCCGGGGCCGGGTCGGTGTAGTCGTCCGCGGGCACGTAGATGGCCTGCAGGGAGGTGATGGAGTGGCCGCCGGCCGAGGTGATGCGCTCCTGGAGCAGGCCCATCTCGTCGGCGAGGTTCGGCTGGTAGCCCACGGCCGACGGCATGCGGCCCAGCAGCGTGGAGACCTCGGAGCCGGCCTGGGTGAAGCGGAAGATGTTGTCGATGAACAGCAGCACGTCCTGGTTCTGGACGTCGCGGAAGTACTCGGCCATCGTCAGGGCGGACAGCGCCACGCGCAGGCGCGTGCCCGGCGGCTCGTCCATCTGGCCGAAGACGAGGGCGGTCTTGTCGAAGACGCCGGCCTCCTCCATCTCGACGATGAGGTCGTTGCCCTCACGGGTGCGCTCGCCGACGCCGGCGAACACGGAGACGCCGCCGTGGTTCTGGGCCACGCGCTGGATCATCTCCTGGATGAGGACGGTCTTGCCCACGCCGGCGCCGCCGAACAGGCCGATCTTGCCGCCCTGGACGTAGGGGGTGAGCAGGTCGATGACCTTGATGCCGGTCTCGAACATCTGCTCCTTGGACTCGAGCTGCTCGAAGGTGGGGGGCTGGCGGTGGATGGGCCAGCGCTCCTTGACCTCCAGGGTCTCGCCCTCGGCGAGGTTGAGGACCTCACCGGTGACGTTGAAGACGTGGCCCTTGGTGATGTCGCCGACGGGCACGGAGATGGGGGCGCCGGTGTCGCGCACCTCGGTGCCGCGCACGAGCCCGTCGGTGGGCTTGAGCGAGATGGTGCGCACGATGTTGTCCCCCAGGTGCTGGGCGACCTCGAGGGTGATCTCGCGCGCCTCCTCGCCCTCGCTGGTGGCCTGGATGGTCACCTTGAGGGCGTTGTACATGGCGGGGATCGCGTCCGGGGGGAACTCGACGTCGACGACGGCGCCGATGATCCGCGTGACGCGGCCGGTGCCGGGGACCGCCGTGTCCGGGGCGGCCTGGGTGGTGGTGTCATCCATGATGCGCTCTTCCATGTCTGTGCTGTCGATGCTGTCGCTGTTGTGCGGGCGGCGGGGCCGCCGGGGGTCGGTGGGCAAGTCGGTGGGGCCTACTCGGCGGCGAGCGAGTCGGCGCCGGAGACGATCTCGGAGATCTCCTGGGTGATGTCCGCCTGGCGCGCCGCGTTGGCGAGCCGGGTGTACGTGGTGATGAGCTCCTCGGCGTTGTCGGTGGCCGTGTGCATGGCCTGCTGGCGGCTGGCCAGCTCCGAGGCGGCCGACTGCAGGAGGGCGTTGCGGATGCGCGAGCCCACGTAGCGGGTCAGGAGCGCGTCGAGCACCTTGGAGGTGGAGGGCACGAACTCGTAGAGGGGCTGGGTGCCCTTGATCGCGGAGAGCTGGACCGCCTGGGTGGCGGCGATGTCCTCGCGGTTGATCTCGCCCGGGCCATTGAGGTCGACGACCGTCAGCGGCAGCATCCGGCGGACCTCGGGAACCTGGGAGACCATCGAGACGTAGCGGGTGAAGACGATGTGCACCTCGGCCACTCCCCCGGCGTCGGCGGGGGCGAGGAAGTAGTCGAGGAGGACGGAGGCGACCTCCTCGATGTGCTCGCCGCTGGGGCGATCGGAGTCGCCCGTCCAGGAGTACTCCACGGGGCGGCCGCGGAAGGCGAAGTAGCCCTGCGCGCGGCGCCCGTAGGTGAACAGGACCGGCTCCTTGCCCTCGTCGACGAGGTGCTCGATGAGCCGCTCCGACTCGCGCAGGATCGTCGCCGAGTAGGCGCCGGCCATGCCGCGGTCGGAGGTGACGACGACGACGGCCACCCTCCTGGTGTCCTCGCGCTCGCGCGTGATGGGGTGGTCGAGGCCGGAGTAGGTGCCGACGGCGGCCACGGCCTGGCTCAGGGCGTGGTCGTAGGGCCCGGCCTCGGCAGCGTTGCGGCGCGCGGCACCGATCCGGGAGGAGGCGATGAGCTCCATGGCCCGGAACACCTTCTGCAGTGTCTGGGTCGACCGGATGCGCTGCTTGTAGACGCGCTGGTTGCCTGCCACGGGTCAGCCCCTCTTGAGCACGATCTGCTCGCTCGTGCGCTCGGCGACGACCTCGTCCTCGGCGTCGGCGACCTCGCCGGAGAGCATCCGTCCGCCGGAGAGGTAGGTGGAGCGGAAGGACTCGACGGCGGCGCGCAGCTCGGCCTCGGTGTCCTCGGCCAGCTGACCGGTATCGCGGATGGCGGCAAGGACGCCGGAGTTGCGGCGCAGGTGGTCCAGGAGGGCGGCCTCGAAGGGCAGGACGTCGGAGACCTCGATGTCGTCGAGGTAGC
The DNA here is from genome assembly GCF_000295095.1 of Actinomyces timonensis DSM 23838. GTDB lineage: Bacteria > Actinomycetota > Actinomycetes > Actinomycetales > Actinomycetaceae > Actinomyces > Actinomyces timonensis. The sequence continues at coordinate 377,894 of NZ_JH806632.1, forward strand.
CGTTGGTGCCCGTCCACACGCTCACCACCTGCTCCTCAACGGGATAGGGGGTGAACTGGGGCTGCTTGAGCAGCTCCATGAGGCGCTCGCCCCGCGTGAGCTGGGCGCGGGTGGTGGCGTCCAGGTCGGAGGCGAACATGGCGAAGGCCTGCATGGAGCGGTACTGCGCCAGCGTGATCTTGAGGGTTCCGGCCACCTTCTTCATGGCCTTGACCTGGGCGGCGCCACCGACTCGGGACACCGAGATACCGACGTCGACGGCGGGGCGCTGGTCGGAGTTGAACAGGTCGGACTGCAGGAAGATCTGCCCGTCGGTGATGGAGATGACGTTGGTGGGGATGTAGGCCGAGACGTCGTTGGCCTTCGTCTCGATGACGGGCAGGCCGGTCATGGAGCCGGCGCCGAGGTCGTCGGAGAGCTTGGCGCAGCGCTCGAGCAGGCGCGAGTGCAGGTAGAAGACGTCGCCCGGGTAGGCCTCGCGGCCCGGCGGGCGGCGCAGGAGGAGGGAGACCGCTCGGTAGGCCTCGGCCTGCTTGGACAGGTCGTCGAAGACGATGAGGACGTGCTTGCCGGCATACATCCAGTGCTGGCCGATGGCCGAGCCGGTGTACGGGGAGAGGTACTTGAAGCCGGCCGGGTCGGAGGCCGGGGAGGCGACGATGGTCGTGTACTCCAGGGCGCCGCGCTCCTCCAGGGCCGCGCGCACGGCGGCGATGGTCGAGCCCTTCTGGCCGGTGGCCACGTAGATGCAGCGGACCTGCTTGGCGGGGTCACCGGTCTCCCAGGCATCCTTCTGGTTGAGGATGGTGTCCAGGGCGATGGCGGTCTTGCCGGTCTTGCGGTCGCCGATGATGAGCTGGCGCTGGCCGCGGCCGATGGGGATCATCGAGTCGATGGCCTTCAGGCCGGTCTGGAGCGGCTCGTGGACGGACCTGCGGGACATGACGCCGGGGGCCTGGAGCTCCAGCGCGCGGCGGCCCTCGGCGGCGATCTCGCCCAGGCCGTCGATGGGGCGGCCCAGCGGGTCGACGACGCGCCCGAGGAAGGCGTCGCCCACGGGCACGGACAGGACCTCGCCGGTGCGGCGCACGGTCTGGCCCTCGTCGATGCCGGCGAAGTCGCCCAGGACGACGACGCCGATCTGGCGCTCGTCGAGGTTCATGGCGAGGCCCGCGGTGCCGTCCTCGAAGGTGAGCAGCTCGTTGGCCATGACGCCGGGCAGGCCCTCGACGTGGGCGATGCCGTCGGCGGCGAAGATGACGTGGCCGACCTCCTCGGCGGCGACCTCCGCGGGCTTGTAGGCCCGCGCGAAATCACTGAGCGCCGAGCGGATCTCCTCGGCATTGATGGTCAGCTCTGCCATCTTTGGTCTCCTTTGCGAAGCTGTGAGGCTGTGAGTCGTTGCGGGGCGGCCTGCGCCCGGTGGTGGGATGCGGGGCTCATCCCGCGAGCTGGGCGCGCAGGTCGGCGACGGCGCTGCGCACGGTGTGGTCGATGATGTGGCTCTTGATGGTGATGCGCGCCCCGCCGATGACGGCGGGGTCGATCGAGGTGTTGAGCTCGACCTCGGTGCCGAGGCGCTTGGTGAGGATGGCCAGCAGCCGCGCCTCCTGCGCGCTCGTCATCGGGGTGGCCGTGACGACGTCGGCGATGGTGCGGTGCTGGAGTGCGGCGGCCCGCTCGACGACGCGGCGCAGGTTGCGCCGGGGCCCTCCCTCGGCGTGGTGGCGCACGCACCAGCGGACCAGGCTCATCGCGGGGGCGGACAGGTGCGGGCCGAAGACGGCCTCGGCCAGGCGCACCCGCTGCTCGGTGGTGGTGCGCCGGGAGGGCTCCAGGGCCTCGCGCAGCTCGCGGTCCTGGCCGATGATCTCCGAGGCCTCGAAGACCTCCCGCTCGATATCCGCCACGGTGCCATCGGCGTGGGCGCCGGCGAGGATCGCCTCGATCCCCAGGTCGTGCAGGGCGGAGATGAGATCGACGGGCTTGGACCAGCGCCCGCGGACCATGCCGCGCAGGAGCTCGACGACGCGCTCGTCGAAGCGCCCGGAGAAGAGCCGGGAGGCGAGGGCCGCCTTGTCCTCGCCGCTGCGCCCGGGATCGGTCAACGGCCCGCGCAGCGGGTTCGCGGCGATCTCGTGGGCCATGGCAAGGATCTGCTGGCCCAGCTCCTGGCCGTGGGCGCCGGCGTCGCGCAGGACGGGGGTCCAGGCGGCGCGGGTGGCGGCGCGGGTCGCGGCTGTGCCCTGGTTCACCGGAGCTCCTCCACGGAGGCCCCGCCGTCGACGCCCGGGGCCACTGGCGCGGCCTCAAGGTCATCGAGGAAGCGGTCGATGACCCGGCCGGACAGCTCGGTGTCCTTGAGCTGCTCGCCGACGATCCGCTCGGCGAGCGTGGAGGCCAGCAGGCCGACCTCCGTGCGCAGCGAGATCTGCGCGGCCTGGCGCTCGGCGAGGATCTGGCGCTGGGCGGCCTCGAGGGCCTTGCCCGCCTCTCCCTGGGCCTCGGCGCGGGCGGCGGCCACGATGGAGGCGGCCTCGCTCTGGGCCTTCTCGCGGATGGAGGCGGCCTCGCGGCGCGCGTCCTCCACGAGGCGGGCGGCCTTCTGCTCAGCGCCGGCCTGGTCCTCCTTGGCCTTGTCCGCGAGGGCGAGGCCCTCCTCGATGCGCGTGGTGCGCTCGTCGAGGACCTTCGCGAAGCGGGGCAGGACGTACTTGATGAGCACCAGCGCCACGATGGCGAAGGAGATCGTGCCCCAGACCAGGTCGTAGGTGTGCGGGAGGAGGAGGCTGTGCTCCTCCCCCGACGCCGACTCCGAGGCCGCGGCGAGGGTCGTGATCATGACGGGGGCCATGGGGATGACCGTCGCCGATCAGAAGGCGAAGCCCGCGGCGAAGCCCAGCAGACCGAGGGCCTCGATGAGGGCCGCGCCGATGAACATGTTGGTGCGCAGGGCGCCGGCGACCTCTGGCTGGCGAGCGGTGCCCTCCTGCGTCTTGCCGACGACGATGCCGATGCCGATGCCGGGGCCGAGGGTGGCCAGGCCGAAGCCGATGGTGGCGATGGATCCGGTCATGTTGCTTCTCCTTGAGAGTCTGAACGAGGGTTCTCGTCGTTCCCGGGCGGGCCCGGGAGGCTTGCTGGTGATGAGGTTGTCTGAAGGGTCGTGAGGGCGGGCGCGATCAGTGGGTGTTGATCGAGGAGTCGATGTACACGGCGGTGAGCAGGGCGAAGATGTACGCCTGGAGGGCGGCGACGAACAGTTCGAAGAAGACGAAGGCGAGCGAGGCACCGAAGGTGAGCGCCCCCAGACCCTTGAGCGCCCCGGTGGCGTGGATGAACAGGGCGTTGGTCGCCGCGTAGCACAGCGCCAGGAGGAAGTGCCCCGAGACCATGTTGGCCAGGAGTCGGATGGTCAGGGTCACCGGCCTCATGACGAGGTTCGAGAAGAACTCGATGGGGATGATGAGGATCCACAGCGCCTTCGGCACTCCCCCGGGGAGGACCTGCGAGCGCAGGTAGCCGAACATGCCGTGGTTCTTGATGCCCGCGTAGGCGAAGGCGATATAGGCGACGACGGCGAAGACGATCGGCATGCCGATGACGCTCGTGGCCGCGATATTGAGCCCTGGGATGACGCCGGAGATGTTGAGGAAGAGCACGCCCAGGAAGATCGTGGTGATGATCGGCACGTAGGGCGCGGCCCGGCGCTTGCCGATGATCTCCTCGGCGATGTTGACCCGGGCGAAGTCGATGAGCATCTCGCAGGCGCCCTGGAAGCGCCCGGGCACGACGCGCGCCCGCGATGCCCCGATGGCGAAGACGAGCACGAGGACGCCGGTCATGATGAGCCGGACCATCATGATGCGGTTCATCTCGAACGGCGTTCCCACGAAGGCGAAGCCATCGGGGAAGAAGTCGGAGATCGACGGCGGCTCGAAGCCCTCGCGCGAGGCGGGCGCGAGCGCGCCGGCCAGATAAGTCGCGCTCATTGGCATATGGCCTCCTCAAAGCACATCGGGCATTCGATCAGGGCGACGGCACCAGGGGTGCTCGCGCGTCGGGCGGCGATCACCGGCGTCGCGCCCACCACACTACTCCACGTCGCCCTGTGCGACGACAGTCATTCCACATCGGCGGGGCGCTTCATGGCCGCGAAAGGGTATGAGGGCCAGTCATTGGGGTGATGAGTCCCGGTGCTGGTCGCTCCCGCCCCCGGCGGTCGGCGGCGCGGTCGCGGCTGGATCGACGGTGAGGGCCCGCCCCCTGGCCAGCGTCACGACCTCCACGGCCGTGACCGCGATGAGGATGAGCGCGAGGGAGATGAGGAACCAGGGGCGGGAGAAGTCCTCCCGGTGCGGCCCGGCCAGCAGGACGACGCCGAGCATGACGGCGGTCTTCGCGCCGAAGGACAGCATGACGCCGCCGGAGGCCATGAGGGGGAATCGCTGCCACGGCACGAGGAGGACGACGGCGGTGATGGCGGTCAGCGCCAGGCCGGCGCCACCGCCCCAGGCAGCCCCGGCCAGGGCCCTCTCATTGCTCGCCGCTCCTGCGGCGAGGCAGGCCGCCGCCAGCGCCGTCCCGATGACGGCGACCCTCCGCCCGGCCGCGCGGAAGACGAGGGCGGTGGACTGGGCGGCGGGGGCTCGCGCGCCGTCGGGCGCGCTCACGGGTGCTCCCCGCCGGCGGCGTCGTCCTGGGAGGGCCCGGTGGGATCGACAGTCGCGTGGGGCCGCAGGCGCCGGGGGGCCGCGGACAGGAGCGCGCGGCGCGCCTGGTGGCGGGCCCGCTTCCGGGCACCGGGGCCGATACCGGGGATGACGTCGGTGGTCAGGGCCAGCGCGATGATGACGGCGATGAGCGCGCCGCAGGCCACGCGCTGCCAGGGCAGGATCGCCAGCGCCACGACGGAGAAGGAGCCGATGGCGGCCCACAGGTACATGGTGAGGACGGCCTGGCGGTGCGAGTACCCGCCCGCGAGGAGCCTGTGGTGCAGGTGGAGCTTGTCGGGGTGGAAGGGGCTCTTGCCCGCGAGCGTGCGGCGGGTGATCGCCATGATCATGTCCGTCAGGGGCAGCAGGAGGATCGCGACGGGAAGGATGAGGGGCAGGAACACGGGCACGGCCGAGGAGCCGGTGATCGTGCCGGGGTCGATCTGGCCGGTGACGATGATCGTGCCCGCGGCGGAGACCAGGCCGAGCTGCATGGAGCCGGAGTCGCCCATGAAGATCGTGGCGGGGTTGAAGTTGTGGGGCAGGAAGCCCAGGCACACGCCGATGAGGGCGGCCATGACGGTGGCGGCGAGCGAGGTGTAGGCCTGGGGGCTGGTGGCCCGGGTGAGGATGTAGACGTAGATGAAGAAGGCCGTGGCGCCGATCCCGATGATCCCAGCGGCCAGGCCGTCGAGGCCGTCGACGAAGTTGACGGCGTTGATGACCACGATGATGACGAGCACGGTGGCGGCCAGGGAGAGCCTGGAGGAGCCGATGGTCAGGCCCCCCACGGGGAAGGTGATGAGCTGGACCCCTTGGGAGGCCATGACGCCGGCGGCGAGGATCTGGCCCGCGAGCTTCGTCATCCAGTCGAGCTCCCACAGGTCGTCGACGACGCCCAGGAGGCACACGAGTCCCGCGCCGATGACCACGGCGCCGGCGCTGGCGTCGATCGTGCTGGCGAGGTAGGGGATGCGCGAGGCAACGGCGATGGCGGTGGCCAGTCCCACGAACATGGCGACGCCGCCGAGCCGGGGGATCGGCGCGGTGTGGACGTCGCGGTCACGCACGGGGGTGAGGGCGTGGGAGACGAGGGCGATATGCCGCACGATCGGCACGGACATGTAGGTGGCGGCGGCGGCGATGAGCAGGACGAGCAGGTAGACCCTCATGCGCGGCCCTCCCCCGCCGGCCGCCGCGCCGAGCCCGGGGCCGGCGCGCTCGGGCCCGTCGCGGCGGCGAGCACGGGCGCGAGGATCTCCTCGATCCGGGGGGACGGGATGAGCCCCTCGCGCAGGACGCGGGGCCGGGCGGCGTCGTCGCCGGCGACGGAGACGATGGTCGAGGGGACGGGGCCCGGTGTGGGACCGCCGTGGATGAGCAGGATGCTGGGCTCGCCCCCCTCATCACCCTCAGCCCCCACGGCCGCGAGAGCGTCGGGAGAGCCGGTGACGCGCCCGGGGAAGGCGCGCGCGGCGCTGTCGGCGTCGGTGGCGGGCTCGGCTCCTGTGGGGTTCGCGCTGGTGACGGCCATGGGGCCGGCGGCGCGCAGGAGGGCGAGGGCCAGGGGGTGGTCGGGCATGCGCACGGCGATGGTCCCGCCGGTCTCCCCCAGGTCCCAGGACAGCGCGGGCGCGGCGTCGAGGACGATGGTGAGGGCGCCGGGCCAGAGCGCGTCCATGAGGGCGCGCGCCGCGGGAGGCGGATCGGCGACGACTCCGTCGAGCTGGTCGCGCCCCGCCACGAGGACGGGCGGGGGCATCTGGCGGCCGCGCCCCTTGGCGGCGAGCAGGCGGGCGACGGCGGAGGCGTCGGCGGCAGTGGTGCCGATGCCGTAGACGGTGTCGGTCGGGGTGATGACCAGGCCCCCGGCCCGGGCTCGAGCCGCCGCGGCGACGATCGCGTCAGCGCCGTCGTCGCTGCGCGCGGGGGCCGCGGCGCCCGTGGGGGAACTCGTCTGGGTCACGCCCCGTATCCTCGCACGGATCGCCTCGCGGGCCAGGCGCTGCCCGCGGCTTGTCACAGTGCTGTGAGCGTCCCAGGGGAGGGCTCCCGCAGGGGCGCCCGCGCGATCCCAGCGATGGAGGCGGGCTGTCAGCCGAGGTCGATGGCGAGGATCACCAGGCGCGTCGAGCCCTCGTCGGCGCCGGGCTCCTCGGCGGCGACGACGACGCGCACCGGCCCCGGCTCACTGGCCACCCCACCGGCAGAGCCCTGGGGAACAGGCAGGACCGCGAGATCGGAGTAGCCGAAGGGCTCGCCCGGGCCGGTGAGCCCGACCAGCGGGGCCCAGACGGGGCCGCCGGCGGTGGTGGGGCGGCCGATCGAGAGCCGGCCCGCGCAACGCGCGGCGGGATCGGAGGCGTGGGAGAGCAGGAGGGCGCCGTCGGGAAGGGCCGCCAGGCCCGCGTTGCAGCCGGGGTCGCTGAGCACCGGGACCGCCGTGGGGCGCGACCAGGTCCACCCGCCGTCGGCGCTCGTGGACTCCAGTCGGGTGCCGCTGTAGGCGGCGTCGCGCGCGCTCATGACGAGCAGGCTCCCGTCCTGGGCGGCGGGGGCGATGGCGTGCTCGTCGGTGCCGCTGGTGGCGGTTCCGCCGGCCAGGCTCGCGGCGGCGCCGTCCACCAGGGGGACGGGGGCGCCGAGGCGCCAGGAGTCGCCGGTCTCGGAGAGCAGGCAGGCTGAGCGCAGGGGCCGCGAGCCGTCCTCGCGCGGGGCGAGCGCGACGACCGCGGGCTGGACGAGGCCGGCCGGGGTGGCGATGCCGTGCCCGGAGACGGGGAAGAGGACGGCGCCGTCGGGCCACTGCTCGCTGGGCAGGGCGGCGTCGGTGGCGTCGCGCCATCGCCAGGTGGCGCCCTCGTCGTGGGAGACGGCGTGGATGAGGCGCATGGTGCCCGGCTCGGGGGGATCGCCGGGGCTCCAGCGCAGCCGGGGAGAGCGGGCGCCGAAGAGCCCGGCGCCCGAGCTGGCCGCGGCGAGGAGGTGGAGGGCGCCGTCGGGCGCGGCGATGAGCGAGGGGTCGGAGATACCGGTCAGGCCGGGAAGGGCGGCGGGGTCGGGGTCCAGCGGGGACGGCTCGCCCCAGGTGGCCCCGCCATCGGTGGAGCGGCGCAGCCAGAGGCGGTTGGGGTTCGGCAGGTCGTCCGGGAGGGCGCCGCCCGCGGATCGCCAGGCCTCGCCGTCGGGGCGCGGGCGCAGGTCGTGGACGAGGAGGAGGCCACCGCTGGGCGTGGCGGCGAGCGCGGGGACGCGCAGGGAGCCGATGGGGGCGCCGTCGGCGCCGCGCGGGGCGGAAAGGACGGCCAGGCGCTGAACCTGTCCGGCGGTCCAGGGAAGGCGCATGGGAATAGGGGGTTCCTCTCAGACGATCCGGTGGGCGGCGGCCCAGCGGGTGAGCTCATTGCGGTTGGACAGCTGGAGCTTGCGCAGGACGGCGGAGACGTGGGTCTCAACGGTCTTGATGGAGATGAAGAGCTCGGAGGCGCACTCCTTGTAGGTGTAGCCGCGGGCGATGAGGCGCATGACCTCGCGCTCGCGCGCGGAGAGGCGGTCGAGCTCGGAGTCGGCCACGGCCACCTCGCCGGCCTGCGCGCCGAAGGCGTCGAGGACGAATCCGGCCAGGCGCGGGGAGAAGGCGGCATCCCCGGCGGCCACGCGCCGAATCGCCATGGCCAGGTCGGTGGTGGAGATCGCCTTGGTGACGTAGCCGCGGGCACCGGCGCGGATGACGGCGACGACGTCCTCGGCGGCGTCGGAGACGGACAGGGCCAGGAAGCGGGTCCCGGTGGCGTCGGCGCAGCTGGCGGCGACCTCCGCCCCTCCCCCACCGTTGCCGCCGGGCAGGTGGACGTCCAGCAGGACGACGTCGGGGGACAGGGCGCGCACGGCGGCGATAGCGCCCTCGACGTCGTCGGCCTCGGCGATCACCTCGATGTCCGGGGCGTGCGCGGCGAGCTCGGAGCGCACCCCGGAGCGCACGAGGGCGTGGTCGTCAACGACGAGGACCCGCAGGCGCGGGGAGGCCGGCGTCGTGGGCGCGGCGGAGGAGTCGGATCGGCGCCCGTCCTCGGGCGGCTGGAGGTGGGTCATGACGGGCTCTCCTGGGTCGCGCGGGAGGTCGCGTGGATGGGAAGCGCGAGCCGGACCTCGGTGCCGTTGTCGAGGCGGCGGATCCGCGCGCTTCCACCATATCGCTCCATCCTGGCGATGATGGACTCGCGCACGCCGTGGCGGTCGGGCGGGGCGGTCTCGGGGTCGAAGCCGGGGCCGTGGTCCCGGATGAAGGCCTCGATGAGGCCCGCGGAGGCCTCCACGTACAGGGAGACGGGAGGCTCGCCGTGGCGCACGGCGTTGGACAGGGCCTCGCGGCTGGCGGCCACGATGACCTCGGTGGCGCGGTCGGGGGCGCGGTCGCCCACGCAGACGACGTCGACGGGCACGCCATGGAGGTCCTCGATCTCCCCGGCGAGGTCCCGGAAGGCATCGGCGACCGAGGTTCCGGCCTCGGGCCGGTCGGTGTAGAGCCATGCGCGCAGCTCGCGCTCCTGGGAGCGGGCCAGGCGCGCCACGGTCTCGGGCTCGCTCGCGCGCTTGCGGATGAGGGTGAGGGTCTGCAGGACCGAGTCGTGGAGGTGGGCGGCGATGTCGGCGCGCTCGGCCGCGCGGGCCTCGGCGGCCCTCGTGGCGGCCAGGTCCCGGCTGGTGCGCAGCCAGAAGGGGGCGAGGATCGTGGCGATGCCCAGCACGAGGGCGCCCCCGGTCAGGCCGCCGGTGAGCATGGCGCGCGGCGGGATGTCGGAGGCGAGCCACATGAGGATGCCTGTGGCGACGAGGACGAGTCCCGCCGCCAGGCGGGCCAGGGCCCAGCGGTCGCGGGGCTCGCCCGCGGAGTGGGCGCCGGTGACGGCGTCGAGCTGGGACCAGGCCAGGCCCGCGCCCACGGCGACGATGAGGGCGGGCAGCGCCGCCCCCGCGCGCGGCAGCAGCCCGAAGCGCCACAGCGCGAGCAGGATCGCCGCGGCGAGGAGGGCGACGGCGCCCTGGAGGGCGCGGTTGCCCTCACTGCTCGGATCGCCGCGCAGGGAGCGCCAGGCGCGCGCCGCCCAGTGCTCCTCCCCCGGGGCTTCCTGTGGGGCCGGCACAGCGGCCTGGCGCGGGGCGAGGCGGGAGCGGTCGGCGGGTAGGGCGCCGGTGTGCCGGGCGGCCTCGGCCCAGGGATCGCCACTGGGCACGAGGACCCACAGTGCCAGGTAGAGGAGGGGGCCGATCCCGGTCTGGATGGTCAGCAAGATGAAGGCGATGCGGAGGACGAAGGGATCGACGCCCAGGTGGGCCCCGATACCGGCGGCGACGCCGCCGAACCAGCGCCCGGAGCGCTGGCCGCCGTCGGGGGCGAGGAGGGGGCGGCGGCCCGGGCGGCGCAGCGGCAGCCGGGGCGAGGCGGGCGCCCGCAGCGCCTGGGCGCCCTGCGGGGGCTCCTGGTGGAGGGGCGGCGCGGCGCCACCCCGGGGACGGTTCCCTCCGGGGCGGGGCCTGCGGTCCTCCCCCAGGGCCCGGGGGACGGGGTGCTCGTCGTGCTCACGGCGCCATCGTGGCACGCGCAGGGGCGCAGGGGGATGCCTGGGAGGGCGAACCAGGGGAGCCCCGGGAGCGTTTCAGGGTCCGCTCAGGGTGTCCCCCGATCGTCTCGCGGGGCTGGCGGCGGTCAGGATGGAGCCATGAGCACGACACCCCCTCCCCCAGGAACCCCCTCCTCCGATCCCCTCGGCGGGCCGGGGGCCCCCTTCCAGGGCGCCCCGCAGCCGGACCCGCAGCCAGGAGCCCCCCAACCCGGCCGCCCCTTCATGGCGGGCATGTTCGACTCCCTGCGCCGCAGCGGGGTGGTGCGCACCGAGCGCCGCGTCGTCGGCGGCGTGTGCGGAGGCCTGGCCTGGCGCCTGGGCATCGACCTCATCCTCGTGCGCTGCGTCGTCGCCGTCCTCTGCCTCGCCCTGGGGCTGGGCATTCTCGCCTACGGAGTCGCCTGGGCGCTGCTCCCCGAGGAGCGCGACGGGCGCATCCACCTCCAGCAGGCCTTGAACGGCGATGTGAGCGCGGGCTTCGTCGGCGCCGTCGTCTGCGTCATCGGCGGGATGTCCCATTCCGACTGGAGCCTTGGCAGCGGCACGGTCTTCGGCGCCTCGGGCTTGGCGGGAGCGACCTGGGGCCTGCTCTGGACCGTGGGCGTCGTCGGCTCAATCATCTGGCTGGTCAACTCGCGGCGCCAGCAGCGCGCGGGCCAGCCCCCACAGCCAGCCCGGCCGGTGGCCGACGGGGCATGGTCGGCCCCGGCCGGGCACCCCGGGACGGGCTGGGGCGCTCCCCAGGGATCCCCGGCCCCGGAAAGCGAGGCAGCGGGCGGCCCGGCTGGTGGTCAGGCCTGGTCAGCCCCCGCTCCCGCCCAGAGCAGCCGGAGACCCCCGTACGGTCCGCAGCCCCCCTATGGCCCCCAGCGCGCGGCGGCCCCCGTCGTCCTCCCTCCCCGCCCACCGCGCCGCCCGGGTCCCGGGCGCAGGATGAGCGCCGTCGTCGGCGGCGTGCTGCTCCTCGCCCTTGCCGGCTCGGCGCTGGCCGAGCGCTACGACATGCTGGACAGCCTGTCCTACTCCCACGCGCTCCTCGCCGTCGGCTCGATGACGATGCTCCTCGGCGCGGGAGTCCTCGTCTCGGGGCTGATCGGGCGCCGCGGCGGCTGGATGAGCGCGCTGGGGGTCCTCGCCACCCTCATCACCCTGCCCTTGCTCGCCGCCAGTCCTTATGTCTCCCACGGGCTGAGCCTCGTCATCGCCGACGACGTCATCCTCACCCCCTCCGATGAGCAGCTCTCGAGCGGCGATGTCACCCTGGGGACCTTCGGCGCCGGCGACACGGTCCTCGACCTGCGCGGCCTGGAGCAGCGGCACGAGGGCGCCACGGCGCATGTGTCCCTGGGCGCTGGAGACCTGAGGGTCCGGGTAAACCGCGATCAGCCGGTGAGGATCCGGACGCGGGTCGGCGCGGGCGAGGTCAGACTGCTCGGCGACCAGCGGTGGACGGTCGAGGGGACGCAGAACAAGAGCAGCATCCACACCACCTGGCAGGGCTCGAGTGACGAGTCGGGAGCCGCGGCATCGATCTCGGGCACGCGCATCAACACGGATCTCACCCCCGAGGGCGCCGGCTCCGATGTCCTGACCATCGACGTGAGCGTCGGCGCCGGGGATGTCACGGTCGAGGAGTCCTCTGCCGCCTGGAGCGCCTCCTCCCCCACGGCCTCGCCGAGCACGACGGCGGGCGCGGGGCCCTCCGCCTCCCCGTCGCCGAGCGCGAGCCCGACGGCGACCGCCTCCACCAAGCCCTCGGGGCCCTCGGGCTCGCCGACCCCCACCCCCACGCATTGACCTCACAGAGACGAGACAGCCATGAGCAGCAGCACGAACAGCAGTACCACCAGCAGCGCGGGCAGCGCGGACGAGGCCACTGGGATGGGCCTGCCGGCCGACGGCGCTCCCACCGAGTCCTTCACCGAGCCCCTGGCTCCCACCGACACCTTCCCCCTCGTCGAGACGGCCACGGCGAGCCTCGACACCACCGACGCTGACGACGCTGACGACGCTGCCAGTGAGCCAGCCACCGAGCCGATCACCGAGCCGCTCGCCGCGAGCCCCGTCGACCCGGCCGCGCCCACCGGCGCCGTGTGGTCAGCGTCCTCCGTGCGCGACGGGATGGGCGAGGCCACCGCCGCTGGCGCCGCTGGTCCCACCGCGACAAGCCCCAGCACGGCTGGAGCAGGGGCCACCGCCACCGGTCCGGAAGCCGCGAGCGCCCGCCCGCAAAGCGGCTGGACCTTCAATGCGCGGCACGGCTGGCAGCCGGAGGAGCCCGAGCCGCGCCGGCGCATCAGCACGGGGACGACCATCTGGGGAATGCTGCTCCTTGCCTTGGGGGCCCTTGCCATCGCGGCGGGCGCTGGTCTGCGCGTCGACCTGCAGCTCGCGGCGATCGGGGTCCTGGGCGTCCTGGGCATCGTCCTGCTGCTCCTCGCGATCCGGCCGCATCGAGGCCGGATGGGCCGCCCCTGACCTCCGGCGACCCCGGCAATCACAGCAACGGCGCCGGCCGCCCTGCTCCAGGGCGGCCGGGGCCGTCAGCGCGCTTGATCAGCGCTGCAGGACGATGCCCTTCGCGACCGCCTCGGCGGCGTCGTCGCCCAGGTAGTAGCGGACGATCTCGATGCCGAGCTCGGCGGCGGTGGCCATGCCCCGGCTGGTGAGGATGGCGCCGTCGACGACGACGCTGTCCTCGCTGGTGATCGCGCCGTTCTCCTCCAGCACGTGCATGAAGGCGGGGTTGGCGGTGGCGCGGCGCCCGTCGAGCAGGCCAAGCTCGGCGAGGATCGAGGGGGCGGCGCAGATCGCGGCCACCGGGCGACCGGCGCGCACGCGCTCGGTGACGGCGTCGGTGATGGCCGCGGTGGCCTTGAGGTTGGGGGTGCCGGGGATGCCGCCGGGCAGGAAGAGGAGGTCGTAGTCGTCCAGGTCCGCCTCGGCGAGCGTCGTCGCGCAGGTGAGGGTCACCTCGTGGGAGGAGACGACGGCGCGATCGTCGGCGACGGCGATCATGTCGCAGCCGATGCCGGCTCGGTAGAGCACGTCGACGACGGCGAGGGCCTCGACCTCCTCCAGTCCCGGTGCGATGAGGGCCGCCACCCGCTTGTCGGTTGCCGCTGTGAATGCTGTGGATGCCATGGCGCTGTCCTTCCCGCGCGCGGCGCGCGCTCGACTGTCCCGCTTCGATCCTTCCCCAGGCTACTCCCGATGCTGGGCGGCGCCCCGATCCCGATGGCGCCAGCGCCCCGGATCGCGCGCAGTGCCAGAGGCCGCCCGCGACCATCGCCCGCTCAATCCTCGAGGATCCCGTTCCAGGCCAGGAAGGAGCCGCTGGCGCTCACGGCCCTCTCCCAGCGCTCGTCGCCGAAGCCGTGGCCGGCCCCGGGGATGACCCGCAGCTCGGCGTCGCGCAGCTCGCGCTCGGCCCGCAGGGAGGCGGCCAGGGGGACGGACTCATCGCGGTCCCCGTGAATGAGGAGGACGGGGCGCGGGTAGCGGGCGAGCTCGGCGACGGCGTCGAGGCCCCAGGCGTCACGGGCGTAGGCCTTGGACAGGCGGCTGCCCCGGTGCTCGAAACGGTCGGGGACCTCGGCCAGGCTCTTGAAGCGGGCGCGCAGTCCCGCGCCGGGCTGGAGGGCCGGGTACCACAGGACGAGCGCGCCGATCTGCGTGGGGCGCCGGGCGGCCGCGAGCGCTGCCACCGCCCCGCCCAGCGACAGCCCGAGCAGGGCGATCCGGGAGGAGTCGGCCTCTGGCCAGGCGCTCGCGGCGTCGATGACGGCGAACAGGTCGGCGAGCTCGGTGAGCGGGGTCATCGCCATGGGGTCGCCGCCATTGTCGTTGCCGCCCCCTCCCCGGAAGTCGGGGCAGGCGGCGATGGCGCCGGCGGCGGCCAGGCGCCTGGCGATGGGTGCCACGCGCAGCCAGGAGCCCTCCATGCCGTGGCAGCACACGACGAGCGGGTGGGGGCCGGGCAGGGGCGCGCCGCCCGGGCCGGCGGGCAGGTAGGCGGCGCCGCCGAGCCGCTGCCCGTCGACGGCCAGGTCGAGGGCGCGGGTGGCGAGGGGGGACGAGGGGGATGCCGGGGTCACCGGCTCATCCTAGGGGCGCGCCGCCCGGGCCCCCGTCAGCGGTAGGCCGCGTGGGAGGCGGCCTCGTCGTAGCCGGCGACGATGACGAGGGCTGGCAGGACCTGGGGCCCGCCGACGTAGGGCAGGGCCTGGACGAGGGCGGCGGTGACGCGCTCGAGGCTGTTCCCGGCGCGCACGGCGCCGGCGATATGGGTGCCGAACTGCGCGGTGGCGCCGATCGCGGTGATCGCCACAAGGCTGATGATCTCGCGCTCGGCAACGCTGAGCACGCCGCGGCTGTAGTAGTCGCCGAAGCAGGCGGTGGTGACGAGCTCGGGGGCGACGGCGTCGAAGGGCGCGGGAAGGGTGGCGAGGACCTCCTCGATCTCGTCGCCGTAGAGCGGCTCCTGGATGGCGGCGCCCGCGCGGTGGCGCGCCTGGGCGTCGTCGGGCGCGACGGTGTCGGCGGTGGGCAGGGGCAGCTCGACGCCGCGCTGGGTGAGGACCTCGTCGAGGGTGGCGACGGCGTTGAGGGTCCGCGGGTAGCCGATGTAGGGGGCGCACTGGTAGAGGGCCTCGCGCAGTTGCAGCGGGGTGGCGCCGACGTTGAGCGCGGCGGCGGCGTGGGCGCGCAGCTGCGGGAGGGTCTGGAGGCAGCCCAGGGCGGTGACGGTGATGATCTCCCGCTCGACGTCGGTGAGGACGCCTGTGGAGAAGACCTCGTCGAAGATCTGGTTCTGGAGGATCTCGTAGAGCTCGGGGTCGGTGGGGTGCGGTGCGGCAGGGGCGCCGAAGAGGCGGGTGAAGGTCTCCTGGGCCTGCGGTGTGAGTGCCATGGTGATGGTTCCTTCCAGGAGCGGGGCTCAGGCCCGCGTCGTCGTCGAGCCGGGGATCGGCTTGTCGCCGGGGCGCGGGAGAGCGCCGACGACGTCGTGGGCGACGTAGGGCTCCTCCAGGTAGGCGACCTCCTCGCCGGTGAGGGTGAGATCGAGGGCGCGGACGGCGTCGTCGACGCGGCTGGGGCGCGAGCAGCCGACGATCGGGGCGGCCGCCCCTTTGGCCCACAGCCAGGCGAGGGCGACGTCGGCCATGGGGGCGTCGTGGCGGCGCGCGACCTCGGCGACGCGCTCGATGATCGGCATGTCGAGCTCGCGGGCGCGGTCGTACTTGGCGCGCATGGTGCCGTCGGTCGTGGAGCGCACGGAGTCGGAGTCCCAGGTCTCGCGGGTCAGGTGCCCGGAGGCGAGCGGGCTGTAGGGGGTGAGCGACATGCCGAAGCGCTGGGTGACGGGGATGAGCTCGCGCTCGTCCTCGCGGTAGAGCAGGTTGTAGTGGTTCTGCATGGAGGCGAAGCGCGTCCAGCCGTGCTCGTCGGCGATGTTCTGCATGGTGTGGAGCTGGTAGCCGTACATGGCGGAGGCGCCGAGGGCGCGCACGCGGCCGTCGCGCACGAGTCGGTCGAGGGCCTCCATGGTCTCCTCGATCGGGGTGTCGTAGTCGAAGCGGTGGATGATGTAGAGGTCGAGGTAGTCGGTGCCCAGGCGCTCCAGGGTCCCGGTGATCTCCCGCTCGATGGCCTCTGCGCTCAGGTGCCCCTCGTTGAAGTAGACCTTCGAGGCCAGGACGACGTCCTCGCGCGCCACTGCGAGGTTCTTGAGGGCCTGGCCGACGTACTCCTCGGATGTGCCGTGGGCGTAGACGTTGGCGGTGTCGATGAAGTTGACGCCGAGCTCGAGGGCGCGCGCGATGACGGCCCGCGTCTCCTCGGGCCCGATCACCCATTGGTGGAAGTCGGGGAAGACCTTGCCGAAGCTCATCCCGCCGATGCACAGGCGGGGGATGCGGATATCGGTGGTTCCAAGCGTCGTGTACTTCATCGTGGACTCCTTGGGGCTCGTGCTGCCGACGGCGCGGCTCTTGCTGCGCTGACCCGTGCTGACCCGCTCAGGTCGCGCTCGGGTCGCGCTCGTGGCGCCATCCTCCTCCGTGCCCTCCTTCCCAGCCAGGCCCCACCAGGGCCTGGATCGCGGCGGATCGTAAGCGCTGCCCCATCGGAGCGCCGTCGGGCGGATATGCGCCGCCAGCGTCACACGCTCGGGCTACGGCCACGTAGGCACCCTCGGTGGCCGCGCCGCACCGGGATGGATCGCTCAGCCCGACGACCTCGATGCTCATTCCGGTGTTGCCCTCGCTGACGCGGACAGCGGTGATGGCGCACAGCGGCCGTGCTAGTCGGACGATGATCGCGGGCCCATCACCAATAGCGCCCTCTCCCCCGCCAGCGGTCGTCGCCTGGCCGGCGTCCAGCGCGCCAAGCGCCACCTTGGAGTCGATGACATTGGCCCCGGCGAAAGCGGCGGGATGGTCCCCGGGCATCCATGGGTAAGATCGGGTCGACGCCGATCCTCCCAGAGGAGTCGGAGGAGCCCGGCGTGGCCTGGGTATCGGAGAGCACCGGTGTGAAGAGCGTGACCGGCGCGCCCGAGTCGATCGGGCTGCCCACTGCCGACGGGAACGGATCGACGACGGGACCTGCGGCAGGGGTCTCGGAGTAGCCGTCATTGCTCGTACTCGGAGCGAAAGGATCGTTGAAGGTTGGAGCGGCGCGGGAGGAATCGGCCCCACTCCGGCGATTCTCATGGTCAGACCCTCACCCCCAGACGAAGGCCACAACCGCCACCAGAAGCAAGACAAGGAGGATCACACCAACGGCTCGCGACAATGCATAGGAGGTTTCAGAGGGCTCATTGGCTTCAGGGTCTTTGTACTTCCAGGACTCCGTCGCCTGCCACATACCCCTGGGATTGACAATCGACCACAATATGAAGGGAAGCGCGTTGATGAGGGGCAGAACGAGAGCACCAGTCATGTCGTAACCTCCTGCACTGCGATGGCGTCATGAATGCGGTTTTTCACAGGGACGCCATGAACGCCTCCCCTTAGCATAGAGCGAACCCAGGGCCGTGCGGCGCTTTCCTCATGGGGAGGGTTATCCGCTCTCCGGTCACGAGTCGCGAAAGCGCAGGTCATCCGGCTCTTCTGGGTGAATCTCCTCGTATGTGCGAAATGCCTCGCCGCGCACATGGGAGCACCTCGATCTTCTTCCTCCCGCCGCAATATCAACGAAAAATGGTGGCCCACCCCGCCTGAGCGTGCAGCCAGCCCCGCAGCACGCCCCCGTTCGTTCCCGACGGCCACGCTCACAGCCCGACGATGGCGCGTGCGGCTCCAAACGCGGCCGCACCATGACGAGCCGCGAGGGTTGGCCCCACATCGTCTGTCGCGGGTTAGCAGGCGACGAGGTTGACTCCCGCGAGCTCCTTGAAGATGTGATCGGCGCTCGCGAGCGCCCAACCGCGGCGAATAACCTGCGCCGCGAGCATCCGATCGAAGGGGTCCCGGTGATCCCATATGAGGGATGCCGCGGCGATCATGTCTTGCATATCGAGGGCAAGCGGCTGGGCATCAAGGTCGGCGAGCCTATCCGCCCATTCCAAGGCGATCATCTCCGCCTGGGGCCATTTTCCAAGGCGGACCTTGTTGATGAGTTCGTACGCGCTCACACTCGAGACCCAGAGGCGGTGCCGTGGCTGGGAGAGGATGTCCAGAGCACCAGGAGCGATCCGGCGACCCGCGGTGCCCAGCAGCCGAGCGACCACGTTGGTATCGAGAAGGATGTTCACCATCTACTCCCACAGGGCCAGTTCGCTCTCGGGCAGCGGGGCGTCAAGGATCTCGTCGGGAATGTCGTACTCGGGGTAGGCGGGGAAGACTCTGCGGCTCGGCTCCTCCATGGCGATGACCCGTGCGACTGGCCGGCCCGCGCGCGCGATCATGACTTCCTCGCCGCTCTCCACCCGTGTCAGAAGGTCGGAGAGATGGGCCTTGGCCTCAGCCACGTTGTACTGCTTCGCCATACCGCGATGATCCCATTTCGACTCAATATGGTCAAGACCAACGTGACTAACTCGTGTCCATCCCGGCCTCTAACACCGCGGGGGCGGGACCAGGCCGCGCCGCCGCCAGCCTCGCCGAGGGTGGCACTCCCAGGACCTGTTTCATCGTCCGCGCGCTCTCTAGCCTCGCCGTATGAGCACACCGATCCTCACCCTCAACAACGGAGTCGAGCTGCCAGCAATCGGGTTGGGCGTCTTCCAGTCCTCGCCCGAGGAAACCGTCACCGCGGTGCGCGCCGCCCTGGAGTCGGGCTACCGCCACGTCGACACCGCCGCCGCCTACGGCAATGAGCGGCAGGTCGGTCAGGCCCTGCGCGAGTCGGGCCTGGCCCGCGAGGAGGTCGTCGTCGAGACGAAGGTCTGGGCCTCCGACTACGGCTACGACGAGACGCTTCATGCCTTCGACAAGGCGTCCGGCAAGCTCGGCCTGGAGACGATCGATATCCTCATCCTCCATCAGCCGATCCCGTTGCACTTCGATCGCACGATCGCCGCCTACCGCGCCTTGGAGCGTCTCTACGAGGATGGGCGCGTGCGCGCTATCGGCGTCTCGAACTTCTCCGAGCAGCACCTCGCCCGCTTGATGGAGGCCACCGAGGTGGTTCCGGCGCTCAACCAGGTCGAGCTCCACCCCTACTTCACCCAGGTCCCACTGCGCCGCTTCCACGAGGAGCACTCGATCCTCACCCAGGCGTGGTCACCCATCGGTGGGATCACGTTCTATCCGGGATGGAGCGATGGGAGCCGCTCCGTCATGGACGACGCCGTCCTCAAGGGCCTCGCGGCAGAGGTGGGCAAGAGCCCCGCGCAGGTCATGCTGCGCTGGCACCTCCAGCAGGGCCGCTCGGCGATCCCGAAGTCGGTCAACCCGCGGCGCATCGCTGAGAACATCGACATCCTCGATTTCGAGTTGAGCGCGGAGCAGCTGGCGCGGATCGACGCCCTCGACCTGGGCACACGCAGCGGCCCCGACCCGGAGACGATGGACCCTGACCGGATGAGCTTCTCGATCCCAGAGGCCTGATGCCGCGGCGGGGCCGGCGCTGCGGGCCCGTGGGCCGCGGGCGTAGGCCCGCGCCTCAGAGACCTTCGATGAGGGCCACGACGCGCTCGGCATGCTCGGCGGCGCGCTCCTTGATGGCCGCGAACGACGCCGAGTCTGTGCGGGACTGGTAGGAGACGCCGTCGGTCCAGATGGTGCCGGCGATCTCCATGCCGGTGAGGCGGCAGGTGGCGTCGATCGGGGCGCACAGCTCGGCGATGGTATGCCCCATGGCGCCGTCGTGGGCGTAGAGGGCCGCCGGTGCGCCGGTGGTGAGCGAAAGGATGACCTTCTTGCCGCACAGGTGGTTGCCGGTGGAGCCGTGGCTCCAGCCGTGGACGAAGACCTGCTCCATCCAGCGCTGCAGGAGTGAGGGCATGGAGTACCAGAAGATGGGGAATTGGAGGACGACGACGTCGGCCGCCTCGAGCTTGGCCTGCTCGGCGGGAACATCGATCTGGAAGTCGGCGCCGTAGAGGTCGGCCAGCGGATCGACGACGGCGCCCGGCAGGCGGGCCTCGAGCTCGCCTGAGATGGTGGCGTTGGCGACGGAGCCGCCCTGGCCGGTGTGGCCAGCGACGATGAGGACTCGGGTCATGGTTCTTCCTTGCTCAGCGACGGAGGGGTGCGCGGTCGGAGCGCCTTCCCGCACAGTAGCGAACCCTGCCCCAGGGGCGCGGCCCTCGACCACGATGAGGCCGTCTATCACACCGTCCCGGGCGAATACTCCGGCGTCGGCGGGGAGGCCGAGAGCCTACGAGATCTTCACGAACACCCTCTTCGAGCAGAGACCGCCGGAATCAATCTCCAGCACCCCTTCATCAACCTGCTTTGACGGCACCAGGAGAGCCGTATTGCCTGAGATGCTCTCCCCCTGCTGGACCCACCCGTAACCAATAGGATCTGGGCTCAGGCTCCGAGTATCGAAGTCATTGAGGCTTATTCATAGGGTGTAGGTGAATATGAGTCCGAGGACTGCGGTGATGGTTTCCGGGAAGGTTTCCGGTGGTCTTCTGCAGCCGGTGCGCAGGACTCTCCAGGCCTTGATGTTGGCGATGACTCGTTCGATCTTGTGGCGGATCTGGTTGACGGCCCGGTTGCAGGCCTTGTCGTCTGGGTGGAGGGGAAGTCTCGCGGGTTCTCTTCTCGGGGTGATCATGCCCAGTCCGATGCGCCCCTTGTCGCCAATACGCCTGGGTGGTGACGCCCCGTCGGGCAGGTCGGTGGCGGGGACGTCGAGCAGGCCGCTGCGGCGCAGGGCCTGAGCGTCGTGCGCGCATCCGTCCTGGGGGTCGGACACCCAGGCCAGGGTCCCTGACAGGGCGCAGGCCACCTGGACGCTCAGCCCCGTGGTCTTGTGCTCACCGGAGCACAGCTCGCAGTGGTCCTTCCAGGACCAGCACTGAAGCAGGGCGCCGTCGATGATCAGCTGGGCCGTGGCATCCAGGTCCTCCACCGTTGGAGCACTGCCGTTCAGGCATGCGGCAATCAGGGGCGTGCAGGCGCTGATGACGCGAAAGACGGTGGCCTGGGACACGCCGTAGAGCTCGGCGAGCAGCTCCTGGGGCAGGCTGTGCCGCAGCCAGGATCAGGGTCAGGCGCACGCACACGAACAGCCCCAGCGCCCTCGCCCCGAAGACCGGCAGATCGGGGTTCTCGGCGAAAATGGCCTCGCACAGGCCCATAACCTCACACCGAGGGATTCTCGTGCTACTATTCGTCATGGCGGTTTGCTTCTTGGTTGGATTGGCTTAAGCACCAAAGATTCTCTCAAGAGCAAGCCGCCACCCTGCTTAGCGACACGCTATTACCAACAAAACACCCTAAACACCCCTATGAATAAGCCTCAATGCTCCCAATGCCGCCAACAGGAATAAGGAAAATCCCAAAGATCGCCGCGAACCTGGCCGCCCTGCCGAGCACATTGTCCTGGTCAGGCTGTAAGGGTGGAGGCCCGGACTGCCCTTCATCGCGCGTGAGCCCCTCTAGCGCCTCAGGGCCCTGGGGTGCGTCAGACATGGGAACTCCTTCGTTCAAGCCCAGCGGATGATACGCCCAACCAAGCGACCGCCCGGTCATGGCACCATGATCCTAACCCGCGCATATACCACGTGGCCAGGATCTTGTAAGCCTCCACCCTCCCGGCGCCACTACTGAGTCAACCCACGCAAGGGAAGTAAATGGCCAACCTCAGGCGGTACACGGTGAATGCCTTCACCGACCGCTCTTTCGCGGGCAACCCAGCCGCTGTCTGCGTGATGGAGGAGTGGATCGATGACGCTCTCATGGCGCGCATCGCCGTCGAGAATCGGCTCTCCGAGACTGCGTTCGCGGTCGGTGGGGCTGGCCGCTACCATCTGCGCTGGTTCACACCGGGCGGTGAGATCGACCTCTGCGGGCACGCGACGCTCGCCACCGCCGCCGTCATCGGGCGCTTCTACTCCCCCGGCGCCGAGCGGCTCGCCTTCGACACGCTCTCCGGAGAACTCGCCGCCGCCGATGCGGGGGACGGCCTCCTGGAGATGGATTTCCCTGCCTATAGCCTCACCCCGGTGGAGGTCACTGCGGCGATGACTGCGGCGCTCGGCGCCCGACCGCTCCAGGCCTGGATGGGCCGTGACCTCCTGTGTGTCATGGGCTCTGAGGAACAGGTGCGCCGGCTCACCCCGGATATGGACGCCGTCGCCGATCTGCCGGGCCTGCTGTGCCATGTCACCGCTGTCACCGCTCCCGCCAGCGACTACGACTGCGTCTCGCGCAGTTTCGCCCCCAAGCTCGCCGTCGACGAGGATCCCGTGTGCGGCTCGGGGCACTGCCACATCGCCCCATACTGGGCGCGGGCGCTCGGCAAGGACCGGCTCGCCTGCTGGCAGGCCTCAGCGCGTGACGGTGAACTCTTCTGCGCCGTGCGCGGCGACCGCGTCACCCTCGCGGGCCGCACCGTCCTGTACGCTGAGGCGATCCTGCACATCTAAGAGGTTGCGCCGGTAGGTCAGGGTTTCCGGTTTGGTCGGGTCTCCCAGCGGTAGCGTGTCCAGGTTTCGCCGATGAGCCTGCGGGTGATGATGATGGCGTTGGCCAGCGCGATGAACGCCTCGATGACGATGGTTCGTCTCTCGGTGCAGATGAGGAGCTTCTTGAAGCCTCGGTTGTGCCATGAGTTCGTGCGCTCGACCACCCATCTTGCTCCGGCTTGGAGCGGTTCGCCCTTGGTGCTGATGCCCCAGTCGCAGCCCAGCAGCTCGAGCAGGTCCCGGGTCTTGCCCGAGTCGTAGCCGGCATCGAGGTGCACGGTGATGCGCTCGGGCAGGTCGAACCCGAACCGCCCCAGCCTGGCCAGTGTGGGAGCCAGCAGTGGCGAGTCGTGGCGGTTGGCGCCCGCGACCTGGCACCCGATCGGGATACCGGAGGCGCCCGGCCATCAGCGAGCGCTTCGTGCCCTGCTTGGAGCGGTCCACCGGGGACTTTCCGGCGGCCTGGCCCCCGCAAGGGGCTTTGACGATGCACCCGTCGACAATGATGTTGTCGAGCTTGAGGCCGACGATCTGGTCGTAGGCCTCAAGGCATAGGTCCTCCAGGCGGGTGAAGACGCCAGCGGTGATCCACTCATCGCGGCGACGGCGCATGGTGGTGGCCGAGCAGGTGGCATCGGCGATCTTGTTGTAGGCGGCGCCCAGCACGAGTACCTGGACGAGCTCGTCGAACACGAATCGATCCGGGATCCGGGGCCGGTGGCAGCCCAGGGGATGGTGATCGGGCCGCTCGGGCAGCAGCGCGGCGAACTGGACCCACAGCGATTCGAGGATGGAGGATGGGACAGCGGGCATGAGGAGACCTCCTGCACCAAGAACCGAGACTCGACACCTCACCTTCTACAGGCCCTCATGCCCGCCACCGCGCAACGCCACACCCCACCTACCGGCGCAACCTCTTACTTGACGCTCACGAACATCTTATCCGCGAGGAGGCCCGGCTGGACCGAGAGGACCCCATTCTCGACGCCGTCCGAGGCGACCTCGAGAACGGTGTTCCCCGTGACCGAGCCGCCGTTGTACAGCGTGGTCAGCGTGTCGATGGGCTCCGGGGGAACGGCGATCGTGCTCGTGCTGTCGATCGTGACACCACCAGGCGTGACGTACTCAACGCTCTCGAAAGGCATCGATCCGCTGGGGTCATTGCCGGTGTAGGTCACGGTGTAGTTGACGAGGATGTACTCATTCCCGTCCGCGGGCGGGCTGTTGAACTCATTAGCCGCGGCGACCTGGTCATTCGCGTGCAGCGTCACGGAATTGACGACGATCTTCCAGTCCTTGGAGGAGATTTCCGAGCCGATCGGGAGCGGGTTCTCCCGGCTGGTCCCAGCGGCGGTCGAGGCGGTCTGCCCGCTTCCCGCCTCAGCGGTCGCGCCAGCCGTGCTGGAGGCCGCCGCAGACGTGGTAGTGGAGAGCGCCTCGTCAAGCGCATCGCCCACGGCCACGATGAAGACGATCACTCCGACGATCGTCCCGACCACGGCGAGTACAACGGCGGTGATGGCCTGCCAGTGGGTCTCCCCCTTCCGGAAGAGCGCCACCAGCCCGAGGATGAACGACACCGGGAGCAGCACCCATCCGATGATGAGCGCGCCCGGGATGCAGGCGAAGATGAAACCGATGATCGCCAGGATCATCGCCACAAGACCAAGGATGTTCCGACGGGGCGGCCCCACTGGAGCGGGCACGGGGTATTGGGGCGCGTAGGACATGGGAACTCCTATGTTCATTCTCGGGGGTGAACGCGCTGAAATTCTCGCCCCTTCCCCAGCGCACACCTCACCAGAATGCGCGTAATGCAATCGGAGCGAGACAGCTTCGAGATGCGCCGCTGATCCACCAGCGCGGCAGCGCGCACACGGAGAAATGGCGAGGTTTGAGGATTGCTCGGGCCACTGAGGGCCGACACCCCCGGCGCGCGAATCGTCGCAGGCTTCTGACCTGCGATGACGGACGATCTAACGTCGCGTCAGGAAAAGCAATCCTCAAACCTCGCCATTCTTGGCTTGGCGGGCCCGCAGGCTCAGGCCCTCACTCCCACTCGATGGTGCCCGGGGGCTTGGAGGTGCAGTCGAGCACCACGCGGTTGACCTCAGGGACGGTGTTGGTGATGCGCGTGGAGATGCGGGCGAGGACATCATAAGGCAGCCGCGTCCAGTCCGCCGTCATGGCGTCCTCGCTGCTCACGGGCCGCAGCACCACGGGGTGGCCGTAGGTCCGGCCGTCCCCCTGGACGCCCACGGAGCGCACGTCGGCCAGCAGCACCACGGGGCACTGCCAGATCTCGGCGTCGAGCCCGGCGGCGCTCAGCTCCTCGCGGGCGATCGCGTCGGCAGCGCGCAGGATGCGCAGGTTCTCAGCCGTCACCTCGCCGATAACGCGGATGCCCAGGCCGGGCCCGGGGAAGGGCTGGCGGGCCACGATCTTCTCCGGCACGCCCAGCTCGCGGCCGATGGCGCGAACCTCGTCCTTGAACAGCTCGCGCAGCGGCTCGATGAGCTCGAAGTCGAGATCCTCGGGCAAGCCGCCCACATTGTGGTGGCTCTTGATATTCGCTGCGCCCTCACCTCCTCCGGACTCGACGACGTCGGGGTAGAGGGTGCCCTGGACGAGGAAACGGATCTCACCGCCCGCTGCGCCCACCTCCTCGACGACGCGGCGCTGGGCCGCCTCGAAGGAGCGGATGAACTCCCGGCCGATGATCTTGCGCTTGGCCTCGGGCTCGGTGACGCCCGCGAGCGCTGTCAGGAAGCGCTCGGACTCGTCCACGGTGATGACGCGGATGCCCATGCCCTCGGCGTAGTCGGTCTCCACCTGGGCGCGCTCCCCCGCGCGCAGCAGGCCGTGGTCCACGAAGATGCAAGTGAGCTGGTCCCCCACGGCTCGGTGGACGAGGGCCGCAGCCACCGAGGAGTCCACGCCTCCGCTCAACCCGCAGATGACGTGGGCGTCGCCCACCTGCTCGCGGATGCGGGCGACCTGCTCGTCGATGATCGAGTCAGGGGTCCAGGTGCCGGGGATGCCTGCACCCACGTGGAGGAAGTTGGCCAGGGCGGCCTGGCCGTGCTCGGAGTGGAGCACCTCGGGGTGCCACTGGAGCCCGAAGAGACGGCGGCCCCGGTCCTCAAAGGCGGCCACGGGGGTCTCGGAGGTGGAGGCGGTGACCGCGAAGCCGGCGGGCGCGGCCTCGACGGCGTCGCCGTGGCTCATCCACACGGCCTGCTCGGCGGGGGTTCCCGCGAAGAGGCAGGACTCGGGGGTTACGGTGGCCGGGGTGTGCCCGTACTCGCGGGTGCCGGTGCGCCCCACTGCCCCGCCGAGCGCCTGCGCCATGGTCTGGAAGCCGTAGCAGATGCCGAGCACGGGCACCCCGGCATCGAAGATGGCGGGATCGATGCTGGGCGCGCCCTCCTCGTAGACCGACGACGGCCCACCGGACAGGATGATCGCCGCGGGGCTCTTGGCGAGCATCTGCTCCACGGGCATCGTGTGCGGCACGATCTCGGAGTACACGGAGGCCTCGCGGACGCGGCGGGCGATGAGCTGGGCGTACTGGGCGCCGAAGTCGACGACGAGGACGGGGCCGGTGGCGCCCGTGGGCGCCCCTTGCGCCGTCGGGGCGGTCGCCTGGGCGGTGGAGGCGGTGGGGTGGGTGGTCACCGGGCAAGGATAGCCGCCCCGAGCGCCGGTGGCGCCCATCACACGATCGACGTCACATCCGGTTGTCTAGACATTTGGTAGGCAAGGCTCCTAGATTGTGGATCAGCGGGGGACGCGATCCCCCACCCGGGGCAACCCGGACGCACAAGGACCGTGCAGGGACGCACGGCCCGAAGGCCGATGAGGGTCTCTGCGCGGCGCACAGACCGCACAGTCAGAAGGAATCATCATGACCACCACCCTCGAGCGCACCGCCGAGTCCACCACGACCGCCACCCAGGTCCAGACCACCCCCGCCGCCACCCAGGCGGCCAAGGACGCCGATCGCCTCACCTTCATGATCGCGATGATCGCCGTCTCCGCCGCCATCATCGTCATGGCCGCCATCGGCGCGATCACCGCCATCCCGGCGATCCTCTTCACCGCCGCCGCCCTGGGCGCCATCACCGCCGTCGTGGGCGTCTACGCCGGCGTCAACCTGCTGGCCCGCTGACGCCAGCCCCAGACCACCGGATCCCCCGGTGCTCAAGCGAGCGCCGGGGGATCCGCTCTCTCTCCAGGGCAGCCCTGCCACGGCCGGGACAGCGGGGCCGCGCGATCAGCGGGCCCGGGTGGCGGAGCCCCTCACAGCGACATGTCGACGACGGCGCGCCCCTGGATCTGGCGGTTGCGCAGGGCCTCGTAGCCGGCCCCGGCCTCCTCAAGGGGGAAGCGCTTGGAGACGACGTCCTTGTAGTTGATGACGCCGCGCGCCGCGAGATCGACGACGGCGGGCAGGTCCTGGCGGGTCCGTGCGCCGTAGGAGCCGAGGATCTTCTGGCTGCGGCGCACGGTGCGGTTGATCTCGACTCCCGCGGTCTGCACGCCGGCTCCCAGGCCGATCGGCACCATGCGGCCGCCGTCGGCGAGCACGTCGAGGGCGGTGGTCCAGGTGGCGGGGATGCCGAGGGCCTCGAAGGCGACGTCGACGCCCTTGCCGCCCGTGAGCTTGAGGACCTCCTCGCGGGCGTTGTGGGTCGCGGAGTTGACCACGGCGGTGGCGCCGTAGCCGGGCATGGGGGCGAGCTTGTCATCGGAGACGTCGATGGCGATGACCTGGCTGGCGCCGAAGGCGCGGGCGATCTGCACGATGTTCGTGCCCACTCCCCCGGTGGCGACGACGGCGACCGTCTCGCCGAAGCGCAGGTCCGCGCCGCGGCGCACGGCCCCGTAGCCGGTCATGGCGGCGCATCCGAGGATGGCGGCGGGGACCATGTCGATCGAGTCGGGGACGACGGCCACGGAGGTGGCCGGGACGACGGCGTACTCGGCCAGGCCTCCCATGGAGTACATGGCGACGCTCTCCCCCTCGGGGGTGGCCAGCCGGGTGGTCCCGTCGTAGAGGACGCCCTTGAGGCGGTTGAGCTCGAAGAAGAGGCCGCACAGCTCGTCATGCCCCTCGGCGCAGGCCTCGCACTGGCCGCAGGGCATGAGGAAGCCGCCGGCCACGTTCTGCCCAACGGCCAGGCCGGTGTGCTCGTTGCCGGGACCGACCTCGACGATGGTGCCGGTGACCTCGTGGCCGAGAACGGCGGGCAGGGGGAAGGCGATGGCGCCCCCGATGACGTGGAGGTCGGAGTGGCACAGGCCGCAGGCGGCGACCTTGATGAGGACCTCGCCCGCCTTGGGGCGGGGAGTGCGCAGGGTCTCGACCTCGAGGCCCTTGGCGGTGTCGCGCAGGACGGCCGCGCGCATGGTGTCGGGGATATCAGGGTTCTGGACTGCGTCATTGCTGGTCATGGTGCAAACCTCTTTCGGTGGTGGCAGGCCCGCCGCGCGATGGCCGACCTCGTTGGCATGCGCCCTCAGCCTACACATTTGTCCTGACATTTAGTGAGGGACGAACGGCCCGATCCTCGACCTGGCAGGGCCGGCTCATCCCCCGCTGACGGCGCGGGGCAGCCGCAGGAGGACGACGGCGAGCACGAGCGCCTCGAAGGCGAGCAGCGCGTAGGCGGCAGCCTGCGCGCCGAGCTCCTCGACGACGATGACCGGGACGAGGATGGTGAGGAATCGCGCGATCGACTCCCCCAGCGCGGTGGCCCGCCGCTGCGCGGCCACGAGCCACGGCGGCACCTTGGGGTCGATGGCCCCTCGGCAGGCGGGCTCGACGCCGATCCACTGCGCGGCCACGAGCCCGAGCAGGCCGAGAGCCGTTCCCGCGCCCCGCCCCGCCCCCAGCGGGATGGCAGCGCTGGTGGCGCTGGCGACGAGGACGGTGGCCGCGAGGATCGCCAGGGCCACTCCGGCGATGATCCTGGCGAAGCGCAGCCCGTTCACCCTCGTGACGAGCAGCAGCGCGAGCGCGGACACCATGATCCAGCCGGCGACGAGCGCGAGCGCCCACGCGGCGGGGGCCGTCCGCGCGCCGACGGCGTCGGCCACCGCGCGCAGCCCCAGCACCAGCGCAGCGGCGCCAAGCGGGGCCTCTCGCGCGAGCACGAGCACGAAACCGGTGAGGACGGCGCCACGGACCTGGGGCACACGCAGGTCCGCGGCGCTCAGCGGCTGCTGCTCGGCGAGCATCTCGGCGTCGAGGCGCACCCAGTCGATGGCGACGGCGGCCTCGAGGGGGCCGTGGAGCTGCTTGAGGGCCACGACCGCCCGGTCGAGGCGCCCGTGGGCGGCGTTCCAGACGGGCGATTCCGGCAGGGTGGCCGCCATGAGCATGTGGATCGCCCCCATGGCGAGGACGAGGAGCCAGGCGGTCATCACCGGGTGGGGTGACCACCAGGCCACGAGCGCCGCCGTCGCGGCCCCGGCGGGGATGAGGGCGAGCGCCTGCGGGGTGAGGCGGCGGTGGCCACGCAGGGAGAGCTCGTGGGCGATCTGCGGGAGGACGAGCAGGACGGCG
Source organism: Actinomyces timonensis DSM 23838 (assembly GCF_000295095.1). GTDB lineage: Bacteria > Actinomycetota > Actinomycetes > Actinomycetales > Actinomycetaceae > Actinomyces > Actinomyces timonensis. The sequence continues at coordinate 406,892 of NZ_JH806632.1, forward strand.
CCGGCGCCCAGCCCCACGATGGCGGCGCCCGCGAGCGCCCAGGTCCCGGGCAGGAGCGCGGCGCCCAGGGAGGCGGGGACGATGAGCATCCCGGCGCCGAGGTTGACGGGCCTGCGGCCCAGGTGGTCGCTCGGCCAGCGCGCCGCGAGGGCGCCCAGCGCCATGCCCAGTCCGAGGGCGATGACGAGCGCGGGCACGCCGTCGGCGCGGGTTCCCAGGCTGACGGCGATGACGCCGTCGACGGCGCCGAGCATGAGACCGGCGAGCCACGCGCTGGCCCGCAGGCGCAACGGTCCGGGCGCCAGGGAGACCCTGGCGCCCGGACCCATGGGAGATGAGCCGTTGATCAGCTGTACTCCTTCTCGAAGCGCATCTCGAGCTCCTCGAGGGAGTCGTACTTCGTCTCGGGCACGACCTTCATGTAGAAGAGCAGCGAGCCCACATTGATGAGGGCGAAGATGAAGTAGGTGCCCGCCCCGCCGATGTACTCCATCATGACGGGGAAGATGTAGGCGACGATGCCGTTGGCGATCCACAGGGCTGCCACCGCCAGGCCGAGCGCGGTGCCGCGGACCTTGGCGGGGAAGATCTCGGAGACGAGAACCCAGGTCACCGTGCCGGACTGCTTGGCGAAGACGAACAGGCACACGATGATGAGCACGAGGATCGGCGCGAAGGAGCTGAAGCCCGGGTCATTGGTGTTGATGTTGCCCTCGGAGTCCTGGAAGGGCTCGATCATGAAGAAGAAGACAGCCGCGAGAGCCGTCAGCGAGACCACGATCGAGGCCTCCTGGTAGATGCCCACGTGCCGGCGGGCGAAGCGGGTGACCAGCCACAGGCCCACGGCGGAGCCGATGAAGGAGATGCCGCCGGAGATCACGTTGAGCGAGATCGAGTCGGTCATGGAGAAGCCTGCGGCCGCCAGGACCTTGGGCGTGTAGTACATCGCCGTGTTGATGCCCGTGAACTGGTCCGCAAGGCCCAGGATGATGCCGATCCACAGCAGTTTGCGGGTCCACTTGGCGTTCCAGATCTGGGCGAGGCCCCATTTCTCCTGGGCGGCCTCCTGGCGCTGGACCTCGATCATCTCGTCGATCTCGGAGGCGATGGGGCCGTCCTTGGCCTCGTCGCGCACCCGCTTGAGGGAGCCGATGGCCTCGGGGATGCGCAGGTTCGCCACGTACCAGCGGGAGGACTCGGGCATGAGGCGGATGCCGATCCACAGGAAGATCGCGGGCAGGGAGGCGATGACGAGCATGTAGCGCCAGGTGATGCCATTGCCGCCGTCGATCATCGCCAGATCGACGGTGTTCTTGACGGTCTCCCACTGCTGCTCCTCGCCGTTGACGTGGACGGCCGGGCCGCCGTGCATCTGGGCCAGGGCGGCGTTCATGGAGAAGGCGACGAACTGCCCGAAGACGATCATCATCTGGTCGAGCGCCACCAGGGTGCCGCGGATGCGCTTGGGCGCGGTCTCGCCGAGGAAGACGGGGACCGTGGCCGAGGCGCCGCCGACGGCGAAGCCGAGCACGACGCGGAAGACGTAGAGGATCCAGATATTCGGGGAGAAGGTGCATCCCAGCGCGCCCACGAGGAACACGATGGCCAGGACGGTGATGTTGTGGCGGCGCCCGTACTTGTCGGACAGGCGTCCACCGAGCCAGGCGCCCAGGGCCGCGCCCAGGCACAGCATGGCGCCGACGAGGCCCTCCTCCGTGGCGTTGATGTTCAGGCCCCCGGCATCGGTGGGCAGGTACATGTAGGGCAGGGCACCGGAGATGACGCCGGTGTCATAGCCGAAGAGCAGGGAGCCCAGGGTCGCCACGATGGCGATCGCGCCCAGGGAGCGCTTCTTCCCGGAGGCTGGGGTGGTGGCTACCAGCTCCGAGATCTTGTCAGGGGTGTAGTAGTCCACCGACCTCGTCTGATCGGACATGGATGGTTCTCCTTGATCGGGACTGGCCCGCGCCGGTGCGGGGCCGGGATGAAGTATGGCGGGCCGAGGGCAGGGACCGCCAGGGGAGGGCCCGGAGCGGCGGGGATGAGATGGCCGCTCCGGGCCCAGTCGGAGGCGCGCGGTGTCAGCCGAGCTCGGCCTTGAGGCGCTCGAGCATCGCGCGGTTGATGTCGTCGGCCCGCTCGTGCCAGCCGAAGACGCAGACGGAGACGACGCCGTCGAAGCCGACATCGCGCAGCGTGGAGAAGACGGCGTCCCAGGGGACCTCGCCATTGCCCATCTCGTTGTGCTGGTGCACCGTCACATCAGCACCGGGAGGGTTGATGATGTAGCGGTTGCCGTCATTGGCCCGGTGGTTGAACACGTCGGCCACGTGGACCTCGCGCAGCTTGCCCGCATCAGCGGCGGTGCGGATCATGCGCTCGGCGTCCCCCGCCCCGTCGGAGAGGTGGAAGACGTGCGGGCAGCAGAACTCGTAGCCGAGCCATTCCTTGTTGACGGCGCGCACGAGGCGCAGGGCGTCGTCGTGCAACTCGATGAAGTCGTAGGGATGCGGCTCCAGGTTGAGGCGGATCCCGTACTTCTCGAAGTGCGGGATGAGCTCCTCGATCGAGCGGAACCACTGCTCCTCGCTGCCCTTGGCGTTGTTCCGGTCCCCGGAGAACTCCGAGGTGATCTCCCGGACGTCGATGGCGTCGGCGAGCTCGAGCAGGCGCCGCCAGTTGGACACCTGGGCCACCCGCTCGCGCTCGTCGAGGGAGGACCAGTTGAACACGGGGTTGAGGGTGCGGACCTTGACGCCGCTCTCCTTCTGGGCCTTGTTGAGCTCGGCGACGAAGGCGTCATCGGCGGCCGGGCGGTGGTGCCAGAAGTGGAAGTCGGCGTTCGGCGAGAGCTCCACGTGCTCGAAGCCCAGTTCCGCTGCCTTGTAAAGCGTCTGCGGCGTGGGCATCGTCCGGTAGTACATGTTCGGGTCGAGGGCGATATCGACCATATTGGGCTCCTTTGTCCTTGATCGTGGTGCGGTGCGGTCTCAGGCGTAGAAGTCGGGCTTGGCGATGAGCTCGACGTCGACCAGCGGGGAGCCGCCGTCCTCGTGGGACTTCACCGCGGCGTCGACGACGCAGGTGGCGGCGTACCCGTCCCAGGAGGTCGATCCGGTGTGGCGGTCCTCGGCGACCGCGTTGATCCACTCCTGGACCTCGCGGTTGAAGGCGGTCTGGAAGCGGTCGATATGCGACTGGCACATGGCGTTGCGGTTGCCGTGGGAGTCGCGGATGTGGATCTTCTCCTGGTCGCCCAGGCGAACCGCGGCGGTCTCGAGCACGAGCTCGCACTCGATGGAGTAGGCCCACTGCAGGTTGACGTTGACCTCGTCGTCGATGCGCACCCCGGACTCGGTGTAGGCCACGACGACGATCGGGTCGATGAGGTGGTCGAAGCGGTGCGTGGTGGACTTGGGGCGGTCGACGCGCACCTTGACGATCTCCTCGCCCAGCAGCCAGCGCATCGTGTCGAACTCGTGGATGGCGGTGTCGTCGATCGCCATGCGCGAGGTGTAGTTCTCCGGCACGCTGGGGTTGCGGTGGCGGTTGTGGACCATGAGGGCCTGGCCGTGCTCGCCGGACTCGAAGACCTTCTTCATCTCGTTGTAGGCGGCGTCGAAGCGGCGCATGAAGCCGACGGTGACGAGCTTCTTGCCGGCCTTCTGCTCCGCCTCCATGATGGCGATGCAGTCCTCGGCGGTGGTGGCCAGGGGCTTCTCGCACAGGACGTACTTGCCGGCCTCGATGACCTTGATGACGTCGGGGGCGTGGACCTTGCCGAAGGTGGCGATGAGGACCGCGTCGACGTCGGGGTCATTGATGAGCTCATCGGAGGTGGCGTAGGCCTTGGCCCCGTAGGGCTCGGCCGCGGAGGTCGCGGCGTCGAGGTTGATGTCGGCGACGGCGACGATCTCGCCGCCGGACAGGTCGTCGTGGATGCGGGCGAGGTGCGCGCGGCCCATGCCGCCAGCGCCGATGAGGCCAATACGGACAGTCATTGTCTTCTCCTCGTTGAGAATCGTGGTGTGGGGTGACGCGGTGGACGGTGATCAGGCGAGCCCGAGGCCGCACTCGGCCAGGTAGGTGCGCATGTTGATGGCGTTGGCCTTGGGGAAGGACGGGTCGCAGGGGTAGCAGTCCTGCTCGCAGATGGCGTAGATCGGCTTGTCGAGCGCGGCCAGCGCGTCGACGAACTCGTGCATCTCGGGCAGGCCGGCGGGCGGGCAGACCGAGGCGCCCTTGGTGACGGCCTCGCCGAAGGGCCAGTCCTTCTCGTGGGCCTCGCGGGTGATGGCCTCATCGAAGGCCTTGATGTGGACGTAGGTGATGCGCTCGGGGTATTTCCGGCACAGCTCGACGGGGTCGCCGCCGCCGTAGACGACGTGGCCGGAGTCGAGGCAGAGGTTGACGTAGGTCGGGTCGGTGGCGTCGAAGATCCTGGCGATCTCCTCCGGCGTCTCGATGTGGGAGTCGCCGTGGGGGTGGAGGACCATCTTGAGGCCGTACTCGTCGAGGAGCATCTGGCCCAGGGCGTTGGCGTGCTCGACGTAGAGCTTCCAGGCGTCGTCGGATAGGACGCGGTCGTCGGTCCACTCCCAGGTCTTGTCATCGCGGTAGAGCGGGGGGAGGTGGACGATGTACTCGGCGCCGACGGCGGCGTGGGTCTCGGCGATGGCGCGGAAGGTTGTCAGGGTGGTCTCCCAGGCATCCTGCTTGTGCAGGATGCCCCAGCCGGTGCCGGCGACGACGCGCATGCCGTACTCATCGCACCACTTCTGCAGCTCCTTGGGGTCGGTCGGGAAGTAGCCGAAGGGGCCGGTCTCGATGACCTCGAAGCCCGCCTCGGCCATCTCCTGCCAGGCCTGGCGGGGGTCCATCTGCTTGGGGTCCTCGGGGAACCAGACTCCCCACTGGTCCGGGCAGACGCCGATGGTGAGCTTCGAGTACTTCGGGTCGTTGGTGTTGACAGCCTTCGAGTTCGTCGTCGTTGACATCGTGGTGCTCCTTCGCAACGGATGCTCCGAATCGTTTCGGAAGCAGAGCCAGCATACAAGCCCCACCGCCCCAGGGGAAGACTTTGTGCGGACAAATATCACCTCTGCATCGAGGCTTGATGAGCGAGACGGTCATGGGGTGGAGCATTCGATCCGCAGGCCGGTCCCCCGCGCCATCGGGCGCTGGGCGCCCTCCGGCGCTCCCCTGCCACGCGCAACTGAGGCGAGCGGCGCCGAGCTTGCTCGAGCGCCCGAGCCGATGGCAGCGCGTAGGAGCGACGAAGTCGCGAATAGACCCGATGCCAGCCCTGCGGATCGAATGCTCCACCCCATATCTACGCTTCTACTCGCGCGGCGCCGTCACTCCTCGCGCTGGAAGGACATGGTGGCGGCGTAGGTCTTCTCGCTGGGCCAGCGGGAGGTGATCGCCTTGGCGCGGGTGTAGAACTTGACGCCCTCGGGGCCGTGGATGTGGGTGTCGCCGAGCAGCGACTCCTTCCATCCGCCGAAGGAGTAGTAGGCCACCGGCGTCGGGATCGGCACGTTGACGCCGACCATGCCGGCCTCGACGTCGAGTTGGAAGCGGCGGGCGACCCCGCCGTCGTTGGTGAAGATCGCCGAGCCGTTGCCGAAGGGCGAGGAGTTGACGATCTTGATGGCCTCGTCGTAGGTGTCGGCGTGGACGATCGACAGGACCGGGCCGAACACCTCCTCGCGGTAGAGGTCGGAGTCCTGGGGCACGTTGTCCACGATGGTCGGGCCGAGGAAGTGGCCGTTCTCGTGGCCGGGGATGACCAGGTCGCGGCCGTCGAGCACCACCTCGCCGCCCTTGGACTCGCCCTCGTTGATGAGGCCGATGATGAACTCCTTGGACTTGGCGTCGATGACGGGGCCCATCTCGACACCCTCGTCCATGCCGTAGCCGACCTTGATCTTCTCGGCGTGGGCCTTGACGCGCTGGGCGAGGTCGGGGCCGCAGCCGCCCACGGCCACGACGACGGGCAGGGCCATGCAGCGCTCGCCGGCGGCGCCGAAGGCGGCGGCGGAGATGTGCTGGGCGGCGAAGTCCAGGTCGGAGTCGGGCATGACGATGGCGTGGTTGTTCGCCCCGCCCAGGGCCTGGACGCGCTTGCCGTTGGACACACCGGTGTTCTGGATGATGTGGGCCACCGGTGTGGAGCCGACGAAGGAGATGGCGTCGATCCCGGGGTGCTCGAGGATCTTGGTGACCATGGTGCGGTTTCCGGACACGACGTTGAAGACGCCGTCGGGCAGGCCGGCCTCCTTGTACAGCTCGGCCGTCAGCAGCGCGGCCGAGGGGGTGGCAGAGGCGGGCTTGAGGATGAAGGCGTTGCCGGTGGCGATGGCCACGGGGTGCATCCACATGGGCACCATGGCGGGGAAGTTGAAGGGGCAGATGCCCGCGACGACGCCGAGGGGCTGGCGGATGGTGTGGATGTCGACGCCGGTGGAGATGTCGAAGGAGTACTCGCCCTTGAGGGCCAGGTTGATCGCGGTGGAGAAGTCGAGGGTCTCGCGGCCGCGCTGGATCTCGCCGATGGCGTCGGAGTAGTTCTTGCCGTGCTCCTCGACGATGAGGCGGGCCATCTCGTCGGAGTGGGCCAGGACCAGCTCGCGCATCTTGAACATGATGGCGGTGCGCTTGGCCAGGGAGTACCCGGCCCAGCTCTTCTGGGCCTCCCGGGCCACCTCGACGGCGTGGTCGAGGTCGGCGTCGGAGGCCTGGAGCAGCTCCTTCTCCACCTCGCCGGTGCCGGGGTTCTCGATGGGGAAGCGGCCGATCGGGGTGCCCTCGTAGGAGGCGCCGTTGATCCAGTGCTTGATGGTCTTGATCTCTGTCATGCGGATGGGCTCCTTCGGTGATTGACAGGTCTGTGGTCTGCGGCGCTCACAGGTAGTGGCGCTGCGGCTTGCGGTCCTCGACGTACTCCTCGTAGGCCTTCTGGGTGGACTCCAGGCGGGAGACGCCGGAGACGGGCACGTCCCACCAACTCGACCCGGGCGGGTTGGGCCCGTAGAGGTCGGTCTCGATGTGGATCATCGAGGGCTTGTCGCTGGCGGCGGCCTTGGCGTAGGCCTCGCGGAACTCGGCGATGGAGTGGACCTCGTGGACCTCAAGGCCCCAGGAGCGTGCGTTGGCGGCGATGTCGACGCCGGCGATGGTGTCCTCGTCGGCAAGGTGGCTGCCCGTCCCGCGCTGGCGGTACTTGGTGCCGAAGCGCTGGGACCCGTGGGACTCCGAGAGCGCCCCGATGGAGGCGAAGCCGTAGTTCTGCAGCAGGACGTAGATGACCTTGATGCCCTCCTGGACCACCGTGGCCAGCTCCATGGGGAGCATCTGGTAGGTGCCGTCGCCGACGATCGAGACTACCTCGGACTCGGGGCGCGCGAGCTTGCAGCCCAGGCCCGCGGGGACCTCGTAGCCCATGCAGCTGAAGGCGTACTCCACGTGGTACTGGATGGGGGTGCGGGCCTGCCACAGGGCCTGGAGGTCGCCGGGCATGGAGCCGGCGGCGTTGATCATGATGTCCTCGTCGGCCATGAGCTCGTTGAGGGCGCCGAAGACCTCGGTCTGGGCGGGCAGCGGGCCGTGGCCCAGGTGGTAGCACTCGGCGGTGCGCTCCAGCCAGCCCTCGCGCTCGGCGGCGATCTCCGCGGAGTAGGCCTCGTCCACGTGGTAGCCCTGAAGCGCCGTCGTCAGGGCGGCCAGGGCCTCCCGGGCGTCGGCCACGACCATCTCGGCGCTCTCCTTGGCGGCGTCGAAGGCGCAGACGTTGATGTTGACGAAGCGGACGTCGGGGTTCTTGAACTGCGTCTTGGAGGCGGTGGTGAAGTCGGAGTAGCGGGTGCCCACGCCGATGACGAGGTCGGCCTTGTCGGCGATGTGGTTGCCGGAGTCACCGCCGGTGGAGCCCACTCCCCCGATGGCGCAGGGGTGGTCGAAGTTGATGGCGCCCTTGCCGGCCTGGGTGTCGGCCACGGGGATCCCGGTGGCGGTGGCCAGGGCGCGCAGCTCCTCGGATGCCTCGGAGTAGATGGTGCCGCCTCCGGAGATGATCATGGGGCGCTTGGCCGCCTTGATCATGGCGACGGCGCGCTCGAGGGCCGCGGGCTCGGGCAGGGGGCGGCGCACGTGCCACACGCGCTTGCGGAAGAACTCCACCGGCCAGTCGTGGGCCTCGGCCTGGACGTCCTGCGGCATGGCGATGACGACGGCGCCCGTCTCAGCGGGGTCGGTGAGCACGCGCATGGCATTGAGGAGCGAGGGGATGAGCTGCTCGGGCCGGTTGATGCGGTCGAAGAAGCGCGAGACCGGCCGGAAGGCGTCGTTGACGGTGACGTCGAGGGTGCGCGGGTCCTCGAGCTGCTGGAGCACGGGGTCCGGGACGCGGGTGGCGAACTGGTCGGAGGGGAAGAGGAGGACGGGGACGCGGTTGGTGGTGGCCAGGGCGGCGCCGGTGACCATGTTGAGGCTGCCCGGGCCGATGGAGGCGGTGCACATGTAGGTCTGCAGGCGGTTCTTCACCTTGGCGAAGGCGGCCGCCGCGTGGACCTGCCCCTGCTCGTTGCGGGGCATGATGTAGGGCATCGGCTCCTCGCCGTCGACGGGCTCGATCTCGTTCTGGAGGAGGGCTTGGCCGATCCCGGCGACATTGCCGTGGCCGAAGATGCCGAAGGCGCCGGCGATGAGGCGCTGCTCGACGCCGTCGCGCTCGGAGTACTGGTTGGACAGGAAGCGGATGGTCGCTTGCGCCACGGTCAGGCGGATGGTTCCCGCGTAGGCCTCATTGCTCACGTTCGTGGTCTCTCTCTCGTGCGGCATCGGACGATGCACGAAGCATGTCATATCAAACGGTCATATGGAATAGAGGGGCCGCTGGGCGGACGGGCGGCCCGGCGCCGCCCGTCCGCCCGCGGGCTCAGCGCGTCATGGGCAGTCGGGGGTCGACCTCCTGGGATTCCCAGGTGCCCCGGATCCAGTGGTGGGCGGGGTCGTCGGGGGCGAGCCAGACGAGGTCCTCGTCCGGTCCCGCCATGACGTTGAGGTAGTACATGTCGTAGCCGGGGGCGGCCACGCAGGGCCCGTGGTAGCCGTAGGGGACGAGGGCGACGTCCCCCTTGCGCACGGGGATGCACAGGTCGATGGGGCGGTCCTGGCTCGCGGCATAGGTCGCGTGGAGGCCGAAGCCGGGGCCGCCCTCGGGGCTGTCGGCGATCTCGAAGTAGTAGATCTCCTCGAGCTCGCGCTCGGCCTCGGAGCGCTCGTCGTGCTTGTGGGCGGGGTAGGAGGACCAGTTGCCGCCGGGGGTGAGGACCTCGCAGCACAGCAGGTGGCTGGTCTCGACCCCGTTGGCCAGGGCGTAGTTGTTGACCTGGCGGGAGCAGTCCCCCGCGCCGCGCAGGTCGACCCGCACCTGCTCGCGCCCGTAGTAGGCCACGGGCAGGTCGCGCGAGGCCAGGGCCGAGGGCAGGGCGAAGCGGCCGCCGTCGACCGAGGTGATGGTCAGTTCTTTGTGGCGCGGGACGTAGAGGTAGTCGGTGATCCCGGTGAAGACCCCGCCGCGGCCGGCGAGCTCGTAGCCCTGGCCGTCGATCTCGACGGAGCAGCCGCCGGCCAGCGGCAGCACGATCAGCTCGGACTCCCCGGTGGACAGGGTCTGGGCGGCTCCCGCCTCGAGCACGGCCACGCGCAGCCCGGAGTAGGTCCAGCCCGCGCGCTCGGGGGTGATGTCGACGGCGAGGCCGTCGTGGCCGGAGGCGCCAGCGGGGATGTGGATGTCGGTGACGCTGGGGGCGGGGGTCGCGGTGTGTCCAGTGGTCATGAGAGCAGTCCTACGGTGGAGTCGACGGCGGCGGCGACGTCGTCGTCGGGCGGATAGAGAAGTGAGCGGCCGATGACGAGGCCCTTGACCGTCGGCAGGGCGAGCGCCCGTGCCCAGGTCTCGCGCGCCTCGTCGGCGTGCTCGCTGACCGCGCCCCCCAGGATGAGGGCCGGCAGTGTCGAGGCCTCCATCACCCGCTCCATCTCCGCCACAGCGGGGAGCTTGAGCCAGGTGTGGGCCGAGGTGCGCCCCAGGCCGGAGGCGATGGCCATCGAGGAGATGACCGCGTCGGGGCTCAGGTCGTTGATGATACGTCCTTCCTCCCAGCGGGAGATGAAGGGCTCGACCATCGCCATGACGCGCCGCTCGGCGAGCTCGTCGATGGCGTGGGCGCAGGCGGCGAGTGTGGAGGCCGTGGCGGGGTCAGAGTAGTTGATGCGCAGGAGCATCTTCCCGCCGTCGAGCCCGGCGTCGACGACGCCGCGGGCGTCGTAGCCGGTGAAGCGGTCGTCCATCTCGAAGGAGGCCCCGGCCAGGCCTCCCCGGTTCATCGAGCCGTAGACGAGCTTGCCGTCCAGGGCGCCCAGCAGCGCCAGGTCCTCGATAAGGTCGGCGGTGCCGAGGAAGCCGTCGACGCCCGGGCGGCTAAGGGCCTCGACGCAGCGCGCGAGGACGTCCTCGCGCGAGGCCATGGCCATGGGGTCGGTCCCCGCCGCGAGCGCCCCGCGGGCGGGGTGGTCGCAGGCGATGATCATGAGCTTGCGACCGTCGGCCGGCAGACAGCCGCGGGGGCGGTCGGCCAGCACCCGGGCGATGCGGCCGGGGCCGTTCGCGCGGATCTCGACGAGTTCCTCAGTCAGTCCGGCCATGTCACAGATCCTTCAGGTTCGGGGCGCACCGGTCGCGGTAGCGCCGCATGACGTTGAGCAGCTCGGGCTCGGTGGGCATCGCCGTCGAGCACTCGATGCGCTCGCAGACGATGGCGCCGGCGGTGGAGGCGGCGAAGATCGTCTTCTCCTGGGACCAGCCGGACAGCAGGCCGTGGCAGACGGCGCCGCCGAAGGCGTCCCCGGCGCCCAGGCCGTTCTTCGTCTCGGCGGGGGTCACGGGCATCTCGATGCGCTCGTCGCGGGTCTTGGCCAGAGTGCCGAGCGGCCCCTGCTTGACGATGGCGAGCTCGACGCCGGCCTCCAGGAGGGCGTCGGCGGCGCGGTCCGGCTCGGTCTCCCCCACGGCGACCTCGCACTCCTCGCGGTTGCCGATGGCCACGGTCACCTTGGGCAGGACCTGGGCGACCTGCTCATGGGCGGTGGCGCGGTCGGGCCAGAACATCTCGCGGAAGTCGAGGTCGATGATCGTGTGGGCCTTGCGGGCGCGGGCGTCGAGCGCGGCGTGGTGGGCCGCGCGGGAGGGCTCCTTGGACATGCCCGTGGCGGAGACCCAGAAGATGCGGGCGTCGCGCACCGCGTCGAGGGGGAGGTCGGCGTCGTCGAGCTCGAGGTCCGGGGCGGAGGGCTGGCGGTAGAAGTAGAGGGGGAAGTTGTCCGGCGGGAAGATCTCGCAGAAGGTCACCGGCGTGTTCATGCCGGGCTTGGGCACGACGTAGTCGTCGTAGACGCCCAGGGCGCGCATCTCCTGGCAGACGAACCGGCCGAAGGGATCGTCCCCCACGCCGGTGATGACGGCCGAGCGATGGCGGTAGCGGGCGGCGGCGACGGCGACGTTCGTGGGGCTGCCGCCGAGGAACTTGCCGAAGGTCTCCACCTCCTCCAGGCCGACGCCGATCTGGAGGGGGTAGATGTCGATTCCGCAGCGGCCGATGGTCAGGACATCCAGGGGCGGGGTGGTTGAAACGGTCATGGGCTTCCCTTCCACATCGTCGGGGCGGGGCGGGGCGCGGGATCGGCGCCTGGGACCAAGCCTGCCCCCGGGCACCCCTCCTGTCAATATTTGTCCTAACAAATACCCTCCATGACAAAGTCGCACATAGTCAGGTAGGCTCGCGCGGACACCCCCGGCCACCAGCACGGGGATGACCCCATCAGTCACAGCGCCGGGCGCGACCCACCAGGCGCCCGAGCCGAAGAACCAGAGAACGACGACCATGCCCGATCCGACCCCAACGCCGCACAGCCCCTCCCCCACGGACGAGCCGAAGGACAAGGCGCCGCGCGTCGTCGAGATCCAGCTGGACCGCAAGAGCCCGGTCCCGCTCTACTTCCAGATCTCCGAGCCGATCGCCGAGGCCATCCTGAGCGGCGAGCTCCCCGTGGGAACGCGGCTGGAGGACGAGCTGTCCATGGCCAAGAGGCTCGCGGTCTCCCGGCCGACGGCGCGCCAGGCGCTCCAGCGGCTCGTGGACCGCGGCCTGCTCACCCGCAGGCGGGGCGTGGGAACCCTCGTCTCCCCCACACGGGTCCACCGGCCCATGGAGCTCACGAGCCTCCACTCCGACCTCGAGTCCGCGGGCCACAAGGTGTCCACCGAGGTCCTCGACCACGACGAGCACCCCGCCGACGCCGCCGAGGCGGCGAGCCTGGAGGTGGCCGAGGGCACGCCGATCGTGCGCCTGTCCCGCCTGCGCACGGCCGACGGCGAGCCGATCGCGGTGCTGACCAACCTCATCCCGGCGGATATCTGCCCCTCGCGGGAGGCCCTGGCCAGCGGAGGCCTCTACGACCTCATGCGCGCCGAGCAGATCATCCCGACGACGGCCCGCCAGACCATCGGGGCCCGCCCCGCCACGGCGGCGGAGGCGCGGATGCTCGGCGAGAAGCGCGGCGCCGCCCTGCTCACCGCGACGCGCACCACCTACGACTCCTCGGGCCGCGCCATCGAGTACGGCACGCACGTCTACCGCGCCTCCCGCTACTCCTTCACCACCACCCTCTTCTCCAACTAGCCCCCCATCACCCCCTCTTATAACCGAGACCGGGCGAACAGCACGGCGAAACCGGGGGCGGTTTTCCACAGATCGGAATCTCGCCGTGCTGTTCGCCCGGTCTCGACGAGAGGATTTGTCTGGACAATCGGTTGACAGGGGCGACAGCGTCGGCTTCAATGGGACACGCAGCCCGGCAACGCCGCCAGGCGACTGCGGTTGAACACTGCGGGAAACCGACCAGGAGAGCAGCAGATGACCATCGAACACACACCCGGCCCACTCCTCGAGGCCGCCCAGAACTTCCCCACAGCGCTGTGGAACGACTCAGCGGACCCCGATGAGCTCCGCCAGTCCATCTCCTTCGGCGGCGTGGGCGCCACCTGCAACCCCACCATCGCCTTCACATGCATCAACCAGCGCAAGGACGTGTGGCTCCCCCGCATCGCCGAGCTCGCCAAGGAGATGCCCGAGGCCTCCGAGTCGGAGATCGGCTGGCAGGTCGTGCGCGAGCTGAGCCTCGAGGCCGCCAAGCTCCTCGAGCCCGCCTTCGAGGAGCACAAGGGCCGCAACGGCCGCCTCTCCATGCAGACCGACCCCCGCCTTGCCCGCTCCGCGAAGGCCCTGGCCGACCAAGCCGAGGAGTTCTCCAAGCTGACCAAGAACATCATCGTCAAGATCCCCGCCACCTCGGTGGGCATCGAGGCGATCGAGGACGCCACCTACCGCGGCGTGTCGGTCAACGTCACCGTCTCCTTCTCAGTCCCCCAGGCCGTCGCCACCGGCGAGGCCATCGAGCGCGGCCTCAAGCGCCGCGAGGCCGAGGGCCTGGACACCTCCACGATGGGCCCGGTCGTCACCCTCATGGTCGGCCGCCTCGACGACTGGATCAAGACGGTCGCCAAGAAGGAGGGCCTCTTCCTCGACCCCGGCCACCTGGAGTGGGCCGGCATCGCCGCCTTCAAGCGCGCCCACGCCGAGTTCCAGGCCCGCGGCCTGCGCGCCCGCATGCTCGCCGCGGCCTTCCGCAACGTCATGCACTGGTCCGAGCTCGTCGGCGGCGACGTCGTCATCTCCCCGCCCTTCAAGTGGCAGCAGATCATCAACAAGTCGGACTACAAGCCCACCAACCGGCTCGATGTCCCCGTTGACGACGCCATCATGAAGACGCTGCTCGGCATCCCCGAGTTCGTGCGGGCCTACGAGCCCGATGGCATGACCCCGGCGGAGTTCGACACCTTCGGCGCCACGGTCAACACCCTGCGGGGCTTCCTGCAGGCCGACGCCGACCTGGACGCCCTGGTCCGCGACGTCATCATGCCCAAGCCGTGAGCGCGAGCCGGCCGGGGAGGCGATAACATCCGTCTCCCCGGCCGGCCCCGTCACGCCCGCGCCCCCGTCCCCCTGACAACAACTGAAGGAGCAATGATGCTCAGAATCGCCGTCATCGGCGCCGGACGCATCGGCCACGTCCACGCCAAGACCATCGCCGCCCACCCCCAGGCCGAGCTCGCCCTCGTCTGCGACCCCATGGGCACCGCCGCCGAGGACCTCGCCGCCCTCTACGGCGCCCGCTCGTGCAAGGAGGCGGAGGAGGTCTTCGCCGACCCCGATGTCGACGCCGTCGTCGTCGGATCGCCCACCCCCCTGCACATCCCCCACCTGCTCGCCGCCGCCAAGGCCGGCAAGGCGGTCCTCTGTGAGAAGCCGATCGCGCTGGACATGAAGGACGTCGAGGCCGCGCGCGCCGAGCTCGATGCCGTGACGACCCCCGTCATGTTCGGCTTCAACCGCCGCTTCGACCCCTCCTTCGCCGCGGTCCACGCCGCCGTGGCCGATGGCCGCATCGGCGCCCTCGAGCAGCTGACCATCATCAGCCGCGACCCCGCCGCCCCGCCGGTGGAGTACATCAAGGTCTCCGGCGGCATCTTCCGCGACATGACGATCCACGACTTCGACATGGCTCGCTTCTTCCTTGGCGACATCGTGGAGGTCCACGCCGTGGGGCAGAACCTCGACGAGGACATCAAGGCCACCGGGGACTTCGACGCCGCCGTCGTCACGCTCAAGGCCGCCTCGGGCGCCGTGGCGACCATCATCAACAACCGTCGCTGCGCCTCCGGCTACGACCAGCGACTCGAGGCCTCGGGCCGCGAGGGCGCCCTGTTCGCCGAGAACATCCGCGCCACCACGGTGCGCCTGTCCAACGGCGAGGTCACCGACGCCCAGGAGCCCTACCTCGACTTCTTCCTGGAGCGCTACGCCGACGCCTACCGCATCGAGCTGAGCGCCTTCATCGAGGCCGTCGAGGCCGGCACCACGCCTCCCACCGGCATCGAGGACGCCATCGCCGCCCTGCGCCTGGCCGAGGCCGCCACGGAGTCGGCCCACTCCGGGCAGCCGGTGCGTCTGAGCTGAGCACCGCCCCCTTTGACGCGCGGTGGGCGTCGTCGAGCATTCCGTCTCGACGACGCCCACCCGCGTTCTCAGCGCCTCGTTGCGGCCTCAGCAAGGCCGCTGTGTTGCCTCATGACCTCCGAGAGCTTAGGGGTCATGACACCTCAAGGCACCGACACAGCGGGCCCGATAGTCGTTGCTCGCTGTGCTGGCCGAGGCTGTCCGAGGCTGGCTGAACTGCTCGCAGCCGCTCGGATGGCGCCTGACCTGTACTGCACGAGGGTCGGGGACCACTGGAGGAGGGTCGGGTGCACTCCAGGTAGGTGGGGTCTTCGTGCAGTACGCACAACTCCCGACCAGTGGATCCCGGCCCTCGTGGACTAGACAGACTCAGGGCAGGACTCGGGCCGGAGCCGACGCTGAACCACGACCTTCGGGCACTTGAGCAGGAGCCAGGGCCAGGACGGGAAGAGTGAGGCAGGCCCCTGGATAAGGGAGCCCAGCCCCGCCACCGTGTCCCCGCAAAGTCGGTCCCTCAGGCGGCCCAGTGTCCACAGCGCTGACATTAACGGGCCCGACGTCGAAGCACCCCATAGAAATCGTTGGAATACTGCGGTTCCTCTCAGGCGTGCAGCGCCAGAGCGGGGTTGATGTCAGCACCATGGACACTGACGCCCCACCAGCCCCCTTCCCTTCGACCCCGCCGCCGTCAGTTCCAGGGCAAGCAACCCGCCGCACCTCAGAAGTGAGGCGACAAGACACTCGGTACAGGCCGCGTGCGCGCTCAGTCCTCCTCGTGGTGGTTGTGACAGCTTGGTTCGGCCCCGTTGTGACGGCCTGATCTGGCCCCGCGTGCGACTTGCCGGGGTGTTGACGGTCTGAACTGGCCCCACCCCTTCACGCTGGTCCCCATCACTGGGAACCAGTCGCGAGGGCAAGGGAGCCAAGATGGGATCACGAGTGCAGCTGTACGCCGACATCCGCCACGACGCGCGAGTCGATGGCCTGTCCATCCGCGAGCTCGCCCGCAAACACGGAGTCCACCGCCGCACCGTCCGCCAGGCACTCGCCGCAGCCGAACCCCCACCCCGCAAGAAACCGGTCCGCACAGCACCGCGCCTGGACCCGTACAAGCCGGCGATCGACGAGATGCTCACCTATGACCTGACCGCGCCGCGCAAGCAGCGCCATACCGCGACCAGGATCCTGGCCCGGCTGCGCGACGAGCACGGCGCCACCGACCTGTCCTACTCCACGGTGCGGGACTACGTCCGGGTCAGGCGCGCGCAGATCGATCTGGAGGCCGGGCGCCGGGTGGAGGCGATGGTGCCGCAGGACCACGCCCCCGGCGCGGAGGCCGAGGTCGACTTCGGCGAGGTCTACGTCATCCTGGACGGCGTCAAGACCAAGTGCCACATGTTCGTCTACCGCCTGTCCCACTCCGGCAAGGCCATCCACCGCGTCTACCCGACCGGCGGACAGGAGGCCTTCCTCAAAGGACACATCGAGGCCTTCCACGCCCTGGGCGGCATCCCCACCCGCCACATCCGCTACGACAACCTCACCTCCGCCGTCGTCCAGGTCATCCACGGCGGCGACCGGCTACGCGACGAGAACGAACGCTGGGTGCTGTTCCGCTCCCACTACGGCTTCGACGCGTTCTACTGCCAGCCCGGCATCGACGGCGCCCACGAGAAAGGCGGCGTCGAGGGCGAGGTCGGATGGTTCCGCCGCAACCACCTCACCCCCATGCCCGAAGTCGCCACCCTGGACGAACTCAACGACAAGATCCGCGCCTGGGAGCACGACGACAACACCCGCCGCATCACCGGCCACGCCAACACGATCGGGCAGGACCACCACGCCGAGCTGCCCCACCTGGCACCGTTGCCGGCCGACGACTTCGACCCCGGCCTGATCCTCCACCCCCGCGTCGACCGCTCCGCCCTGATCACCGTCCGCATGGTCAAGTACTCCGTCCCCGCGCACCTCATCAGCCAACGCGTCCGCGTGTCCCTGCGGGCCTCGTGCGTGGTCGTGTTCGAGGGCCGCACCGTCCTCGCCACCCACCCTCGCCTCGGCACCCGTGGCGTGACCCGGGTCGAGCTGGACCACTACCTCGAAGTGCTGCGGCACAAGCCCGGCGCGTTCCCCGGCTCCACCGCCCTCGCGCAGGCCCGCGCCGCCGGAGCATTCACCGCGGCCCACGACGCGTTCTGGGCCGCGGCCCGCAAGACCAGCGGCGACGTGGCCGGGACCCAAGCGTTGATCGACGTGCTCCTGCTCCACCGATCCCTCCCGTCCGACGCGGTGATCGCCGGCATCACCTCGGCCCTGTCGGTGGGCGCGATCAGCCCCGACGTCGTCGCCGTCGAAGCCCGCCGCCATGCCACCACCCACACACCCGCCCCAGCCAGCCAGACCAGGGGCGGGACGGTCGTGAACCTGCCACCCCGACGCCCCACCAACCCGCACCAGGTCATCGCGCACCTGCCCGAAGACACCCGCCCCTGCCCACCGTCACCGCCTACGACGAACTCCTGTGCCGACGCCAACCCGATCCCGCCCCGGCCCCCGCCGAGACTCACCACCACACCCCGACAGGAACCCCATGACCACCACCAGCACCAGCCGTCCCGAGAGCCTTCGCCGTCGTCAGGGCCTCACCGAGTAAGCCGCGCAGGCCGCGATCGACCAAGCCTGCCGCCGGCTTCGGCTGCCCACGATCCGCGCCGTCGTCGACGACGCCGTGACGGCCGCCACCAAGGAACAACTCACCTACCAGGGCTTCCTCGCCGAACTCCTCCTGGCCGAGGTCGACGACCGCGACCGCCGCTCCACCCTGCGTCGCATCAAGAGCGCCGGCTTCCCCCGCGAGAAATGGCTCGCCGACTTCGACTTCACCGCGAACCCCAACATCAACCCCGCCACCATCAACGAGCTCGCCACCGGCGACTGGATCCGCCGCGGCGACCCGCTGTGCCTGATCGGGGACTCCGGCACCGGCAAGTCCCACCTGCTCATCGCGCTCGGCACCGCCGCCGCCGAGCAGGGCTACCGCGTCCGATACACCCTCGCCACCCGGCTCGTGAACGAGCTCGTCGAAGCCGCCGACGAGAAACAACTCACCAAGACCATCAACCGCTACGGCCGCGTCGACCTCCTCGTGATTGACGAGCTCGGCTACCTGGAACTCGACCGGCGAGGCGCCAAACTGCTGTTCCAGGTCCTCACCGAACGAGAGGAGAAGAACGCCATCGCGATCGCCTCCAACCAGTCCTTCTCCGCCTGGACCGACACCTTCACCGACCCCCGCCTGTGCGCAGCAATCGTCGACCGCCTCACCTACAACGCCACCATCATCGAAACCGGCACAAACTCCTACCGCCTCGCCCACACCCGAGCCCGGGCATCTGTGATGGGGTGAACAACGACCGGCTGGGCTCTTCGGGTCAGCGGTGACGGCGCAACCGCAGCGAGTTGGTGATCACGCTGACCGAGCTGAGGGCCATGGCGGCGGCCGCGATGACGGGCGACAGCAGCCAGCCAAAGGCCGGGTAGAGGGCGCCGGCGGCCAGCGGGATACCGAACACGTTGTACACGAACGCGAAGACCAGGTTCTGGCGGATGTTGCGCATCGTGTCGACCGACAGGTCGCGGGCCTTGACCAGGGCGGCCAGGTCACCGCCGAGCAGGGTCACGTCGGCGCTCTCGATGGCCACGTCGGTGCCGGTGCCCATGGCCACACCCACGTCGGCCACGGCGAGGGCGGGGGCGTCGTTGACGCCGTCGCCGGCCATAACGACCGTGTGGCCCTGGGCCTGCAGGGCCTGCACGTGGCCGTGCTTCTGGTCGGGCAGGACGTCGGCGACGACCTGGTCGATGCGCAGCTCGTCGGCGATGGCCCGGGCGGTGGTGGCATTGTCGCCGGTGAGCATGACGACCTTCATCCCGCGCCGACGCAGGTCCTCGATCGCGCCGGCGGTGGTCGCCTTGAGCGGGTCGGCGATGGCCAGCACACTGGCGGGCCTGCCGTCGACGGCCACGACGATCGCGGTCGCGCCACGGCGACGGTAGGCCTCCACCACGGCGTCCAGGGCATGGGTGTCGACGTGCTGGCTGCCCAGGAAGGCGGGGCTGCCGACGAGCACGTGCTGACCGTCGACGGTGGCGCTGACACCGCCACCCGGGTGGGCGGCGAAATCGCTGGCCGCCGGCACCGTGCGTCCCGTCTGGCGGGCAGCATCGACCACCGCCCTGGCGAGGGGGTGTTCGGAGCCGGCCTCCACAGCCGCGGCGAGCAGCAGTGTCCGGGCATCCTCGTGGCCGTCGACGCCCTGCTGGTCGACCAGGCTGGGGCGGCCCTGGGTGAGGGTACCGGTCTTGTCGACGACGACGGTGTCGACCTTCTGCAGTCGTTCGAGGGCCTCGGCGTTCTTGACCAGCACGCCCTCGCTGGCGCCGCGCCCGACCCCGACCATGATCGACATTGGCGTGGCCAGACCCAGCGCACACGGGCAGGCGATGATCAGCACGCTGACGGCGGCCACGATCGCGAACGGCAGCCGCGGCTGCGGCCCGATCGCCAGCCACAACCCGAAGGTGGCCAGGGCGACGGCGATCACGACCGGCACGAACACCGCCGAGATCTTGTCGACCAGTCCCTGGATCGGAGCACGGGACCGCTGCGCCTGGGAGACCAGGTCGACGATCCGGGCCAGGGTCGAGTCGGCGCCCAGGCCAGTGGCCTCCACCACCAGGCTGCCGCCCTGGATGATCGTGCCGCCGATGACCCGGTCACCGGGGCTCTTGTCGACCGGAACCGGCTCGCCGGTGATCATCGACTCGTCCACATACGCGTGACCATCGACCACGGTGCCGTCGGCCGGCACCTTCTCGCCCGGCCGCACCCGGCACCGATCGCCCAGCTGCAGCTCGGCGGCCGGCACGTCGGTCTCGGTGCCGTCGGCCCCGATGCGGTGCGCGGTGGCCGGTGACAGGTCGAGCAGGGTGCGGATCGCACCGGAGGTCTGGTCGCGGGCCCGCAGCTCGAGGACCTGGCCGAGCAGCACCAGGGTGATGATGACTGCCGCGGCCTCGAAGTAGGTGCCGACCCGGCCGTCCATCGCCCGCATCCCGGACGGGAACAACCCCGGCGCCAGCACCGCGACCACGCTGTACAGCCACGCGGCACCGACACCCAACGACACCAGGGTGAACATGTTCAGGTGACGGCTGACCACCGACTTCGCGCCGCGCACGAAGAACGGCCACCCAGCCCACCACACCACCGGCGTCGACAGGGCCAGCTCGAGCCACGGCGCGACGCTGCCGGGCAGCGCACGCCCCAGCACCATGGGAACCATCACCATCGCCACCAGCGGCACGCTCAGCACCGCCGCCACCCAGAACCGGCGACGCATGTCGACGAGCTCCTGGTTCGGGCCGTCGTCGAGCCCGGCCGAGACCCGCTCCAGCGCCATGCCACAGATCGGGCAGTCACCGGGGCCGTCGCTGCGGACCTCGGGGTGCATCGGGCAGGTCCAGTCCCCTGCAGCGACCGCACCGGCCACCACCGCCGGCTCGCCGGTGGGGTGCTGGTGGTCGTGGTGCTGTGCGGCCGGCGCGTCCCCACCGTCGGCGGGTTGCAGGAACATCCCGCACTTGGGGCAGCGTCCTGGGTGGTCGCTGGTCACCTCGGGGTGCATCGGGCACGTGTAGCGGGTGGTGTGGTCGTGGGTGGCGGTGGCTGCCGGGTGGTTCATGGGTTGCTCCTCGAGACGGTGCTGCCGGTGGATGGCGGGCGGTGGTCAGTGCTGGGATCCGTGGTCCATCATGCGCATCATCAGCCACATCATGAGCATGCAGCTGATGGCGGGCACGAGGGCGGCCAGGACACCGCCGGCGGCGAGGCTGGCACGTCCGGCCCACAGGTAGCCGGCGACCACGAGCAGCATCGGTGCGCACATCAGCAGGTGCATCCAGTGGTGGGACTTGCCGTGCTGGTGGGAGTTGCCGTGCTGGTGGGTGGTGCTGGTGGGGTCCTGGTCGGTCATTGGGCCGGTCAGGGGCTGGCGGGGGGCCTGGTCGGGGCTCGTGTACATGGCGTGTCCTTGTCTGCTCGGGGAAGGGGTTTTCCTTCCACTTCCACGGTGACGGGGCGAGGTCAATGAGCTCGCGAGGTTTGGTGAAGGTCTGGTCAAGCTCTGCAGACGGCGATGGTGAGGCTGCCGCAAGGGGGCAGCCGCGCCATCAGGGCAGGCGTGGGTGGTCGACATCGGCCGGGAGATGTCAGTAGCGCAGGGTCGTCATCATGCCGAGTTCGGCGTGGTAGATGTTGTGGCAGTGCAGCATCCAGGTGCCGGGGTTGTCGGCCTGCAGGTCGGCCTCGACGGTCTCCATGGGGCGGATCAGGACGGTGTCCTTGCGCAGCCCGTCGCTGCCGGGCAGGGCCCAAGTGTGGCCGTGGATGTGCATGGGGTGGGCCATCATCGTCATGTTCGTCATCCGCAGCCGCACGCGCTGGCCGCGGCTGAGCGCCAGTGGGGTGTCCTCGCCGAAGCGTTTGCCGTTGAGGCCCCACGCGTAGGGCTTCATCTGGCCGTTGAGTGCCACGTCGAGGGTGGTGTCGGGCTTGCGGTCGGGCAGTCGGGCGCTGTCGGCGGGCTTGAGCTGGGTGGTCAGCAGGGCCTTGCCGTCGAGTTCTGCGATGCGGGTGTCCGGGGCCGGGACGTTGCCGGAGCCGGTGCGCACGATGGCGCGGGCCGGGGTGCCCTTCTTGCCCTCGGGCGCGGCCTGCAGCACGAACACGCCGTCGCCGAGGGTGATGGTCGCATCCAGTCGTTCTCCCATCGCGAGGTAGACGGCGCTGGCCTGGGTGGGGGTCACAGGGAACCCGTCGGTGTGGGTGACGGTGAGTCGATGGCCCTGCAGGGCGAGCTTGAAGATGGTGTCGGAGGAGGCGTTGACGACGCGCAGTCGTACCTTCTGCCCGGGCTTGGCGGTCAGGGTGCGGGGCGCGGCGGGGACGCGGCCGTTGACGAGGTAGTGGGGGTAGGTGACGTCCCCGGCGTCACCCAAGGGTGACATGCCGTGGTCCATGCCGCCCATGTCGTGGTTCATGCCGCTGGACACGGTGCCGTTCTGGGCCTTGAACGCGGCGAGGATGTCATCGGGTGAGGTGCCCACGCCATCGGCCCAGTCGTCGAGGGTGATGATCCACTCGTGGTCGTAGCGGCCGGGTTCAGCGGGGTCGTCGATGACCAGCGGCCGGTACAGGCCGCGGTCGATCTGCACCCCGGTGTGGGGGTGGAAGAAGTAGGTGCCGGGGTCGGGGGCGACGAACTGGTAGGTGAAGCTGCTGCCGGCCTCGATGGGTTGCTGGGTGACGCCGGGCACGCCGTCGCTTGGCTGGCGCAGCGCGATGCCGTGCCAGTGGACGGAGGTGCTGGTGGGAAGCTTGTTCTCGACGCGGACCTGCAGCAGGTCTCCGGCGCGGGCCCGCAGGACGGGGGCGTCGAGGGTCTCGTCGTAGGCCCAAGTCCTGGCCGTGACGCCGCCCAGATCGAGGGTGACCGGCCGGGGCGTGAGGACGTGGTTGACGGTCTTCGTGCCGGGGGCTGCGACCAGCGGGGTCTGGCTGGGGATCGTCAATGGGGAGTTCGGCGCGGCGGGTGCTGCGGCCGGGGTGTTCTTGGCGCCGCAGGCGCTCAAGGCCCCTGCCGAGGCCAGGCCGAGACCGGTGAACAGGACGTGGCGGCGGGAAAGTGTGTTCATGTCCTTGAGCCTGTCGGGCCCGGATGAAGCCCCGGCAGGGGTTGGTCAAGATCTGGTCAAGAAGTCACGGTGGGCAGGGTCAGCGCGAAGGTTGCGCCGTGGCCGGGGCCGTCGCTGTGGGCCGTCAGGTCACCGCCGTGGGCGCGGGCAATGGCCCTGGAGATCGCCAGGCCGACACCGGTTCCACCGTCGACGTCGCGAGTGCGGGTGTCCTCGACGCGGTAGAAGCGTTCGAAGACGTGGGTGAGGGCCTCGGTGGGGATGCCGACGCCGTTGTCGGTGACGCGGACCACGGCCCGGTCGTGCTCGTGTCTCATCGCGACCTCGACCCGGTTGCCGCCCACCGTGTGTTGCAGGGCGTTGCGCAGCAGGTTGTCCAGGACTTGCCCGATGCGAGCGGCATCCACGTCGACGCGCAGGCCGGGAACGGTCTGGGCGTGCAGCGTCACCCCGGCGGCGTCGTAGGCGTGCCGGGCTGCGGCGACGCTGGCCGTCACGATCTGGTCGAGGTCCTGGTGGCTCAGCGACAGTGGGATGCGGCCTTCCTCGGCGCGGGAGACCTCAGAGATGTCGGCGGCCAGGGCGGCCAGCCGCTGGTTCTGCCGTAGCAGGATCTCGACGTTTGCGGGGGTGAAGTCGACCACACCGTCCTGCAGTCCTTCGAGGGTGACCTGGGTGGCGGCCAGCGGGGTGCGCAGCTCATGGCCCAGGTCGGTGAGCATGCGTCGTCGGGTCTGCTCCGTGGAGGCGATCTGGCTGGCCATGTGGTTAAAGGCGTCGGCGACCTGGGCCAGCTCGGGGCTGGCCGAGGTCATCATGACGGGTTGGTCGTAGTGTCCGGCGGCGACATGTTGGGCGCCGTCCACGAGGGCTTCGACCCCGCGCGACAGGTTCCGGTTGAGGACGGTGGCGACCCCGAGGGCGGCGAGCATCGCGGTGCCCAGACCCACGGCCAGTGACACCAGGCCCGCGTCGTGGAAGGCCTGCTGAGCGTGCTCGACGACATCGGGCTGGGCGTGGCCGGCTTCGAGCATGTGCATCCGGAACCATGCCGGGCCGACCAGCAGTGCCGTCAGCACCGTGGTGGCGGCCATCGCCGCCACCACGGCCATCTGGGTCCACAGCAGTCGGCGTCCCCAACTGCCGCGCGGGTTGCGCGGCATCACTGCCCTTGGCCCATCCGGTAGCCGACGCCGCGCACCGTCTGCACGAACCGGGGCTGGGAGGGGTCGTCACCGAGCTTCTTGCGCAGGTGCGCGATGTGCACGTCGACCAGGTGGTCGTCGCCGACCCAGTCCTCGCCCCACACGGCGTCGGTGAGCTGGCGGCGGTTCAGCACCCAGCCGGGGTGTTCCGCCAGGGCCTGCAACAGGTCGAACTCGGTACGGGTCAGCTCCACCGGTGACGCGTCGAGCTCCACCCGACGCGACGACGGGTCCAGGGTGAGGGCGCCGATGCGGTGCACCACCGCGGCCGTGGCGCCCGTACTTCCGGCGCGGGGGCGTCTCAGCAGCACCTGGATGCGAGCCACCAGCTCACGCGGGCTGAACGGTTTGGTCATGTAGTCGTCCGCGCCGACCGACAACCCGATCAGCTTGTCGACCTCGTCGGCGCGGGCCGTGAGCATCAACACGTAGCAGTCGCTGAAGGTGCGCAGCTGGCGGCACACCTCCACCCCGTCCATGCCCGGCAGGCCCAGGTCCAGCACCACCACGTCGGGGGCCGTGGCCCGGACAAGGTCAAGCGCGGCCAGCCCGTCCCCGCAGGTCTGGGCCGACATGCCGGCCCGCTCGAGGTAGTTCTTCACCGTGCCCGACAGCACCGGCTCGTCGTCGACGACCAGGACACTCGGTACAACCGCAACAGAAGCGCTGTTCATGACACCACCTCACCACGGACCCGGCCGGGGATCAATTCGACGGGGCGGAGCTGGGCATCATCGTCGAGTGGTCCATGTCCGTCATGCCACCCATGTCGTGGTTCATGCCGGACATGCTGCCCATGTCGTGCTGCACCGAGGCCGGCGCCTTCGGCGAATAGCCCATGACGGCAGGGTCGAGCATGCCGAAGATCATCGCGACGTGGGCCACCACCAGGAACACCGCCACCATCGCCACGTGCAGGCGCAGGCGCCCGGTCTCGTCGCGGCCCAAGAGCTCGGCCTCCAGCAGGCTGATCACCAGCATCGGCACGCCACCGGCCAGGTACGACAGGACAGCGATCACGTCCGCGGGGCCACGCCAGCCACCATTGACCGTCAGCGGAACCACGGCAGTGATAAGCAGGTGCAGGCCGATGAACACCCACACCGGCCCGGCCAGCAACCCGGCCCAGTGGCCCACCTTCGTCACCCATCCCGGCGCCGGACGCTCACCCCGACGAGCCAACAGCATCACCAACTCGGTGATCGCGAGCGTCTCGGCCAGCACGACCGGAAGCGCCATGAACAACAGCAGGTTCCACGGCTGACGCACGGCCAACAGCCCCATGTAGTGGGTCATCGGCATGCCCTCCATCCCCGACCCGGAGGTCAGGTCAGGGGCGGCCAGGGCCAGGGCGGCAGCTGCGATGGTGCCGACACCCAGGGCAACCAGCGGCACGGTACGGGAAGAGTTCTCGTTCGAGGTCATGGCCACAAGCCTCGAAGCCCCACACCAAGGTCGGGGCAAGGGAATGTGAAGATTCGGTCAAGCCGGTCTCCGGGTAGACATGGGGCCAGAACAGACCGTCACCATGGGGCCAATCGAAGTTGACAGAGCCACCTCGTGGAGACGGTAGGTGAAGGAGTGGGACTGCCCCACCTTGAGGGCGATGAGGTCCTCCCCGCTGTTGAAGGCGTTGGGCGGGCAGGTCATGGGCTCGATGGCCACGCCGGGCCGGGAGAGCTCGTCGGCGGTGTAGGCCTGCACCCAGGGGACGTCCGAGCTCATGACGACGGCGCGGTTCCCCTGCCCGCCGCGCAGGCTCACCTCCCAGGTGCCCTCGGGCAGGGCGGTGTAGGCATTGTCCGTCTGGGTGGCCCCGACGAGCCGGCCGCCCCGCCAGTCCCAGTCGGTGCCCTCCACGCTGCGCAGGCTCGTGGGCGCCATGTGCTCGTCGACGTCGAGGACCTCGGCAGCCGGAATGGTCAGGACGCAGTCGTCCAGGGGCACCGAGCGCGTCAGGTAGGGGTGGCAGGACACGCCGTAGGGAGCGGGGGCGGGCTCACCCTTGACCTCCGGCGCGCCGGGGACCGGCGGGGCGGGGCGGGCCGCACCGACGTTGGTGGCGGTCACGGTCACGCTCAGTCCGCGCTCGGCGTCGAGCTCGAAGCAGGCGCTGGCCTCCAGACTCCAGGGGTAGCCGTAGGAGGCCAGCAGGCTCAGCTCCAGGACGACGCGGCTGCGGGGGGCGCCGTCGTCGGGGCCGGAGGGGTCGTCGTCGGCGACCTGCCAGTCCATCCAGCCGGCCAGGCCGTGGAGGGCGGAGCCGCTGGCAGGCTCGTTGCAGGCCACGAGGAACTCGGTTCCGCCGTAGTCGTAGCGGGCCCCGGCAATGCGATTAGCCCACGGCAGCAGGGTCTTGCCCTGCCAGCCGGCGGGCAACGTGGCCTCAGCGTCGAAGGGCATGATGAGGCCGCGTCCCTGCCGTCGCAGATGAACGAGCATGGCGCCCGATGAGGCGATGCGCGCCTCGTAGTCGCCGGCGACCAGGTCGATGAGTTCTCCGTTGATCATGGTTCCTGTCCCAGTATGCGGGGGCCTGCGCCCCACGGTATTGGCATGATGGTCGGCATCACCGTACGCCACCCACGCTCCGACCTGCGGCCTCAGATGCGGCCAGCGGTACGCGGCTTGCTCCGGCGCTCACGCTTCGACTCCCACGGTTCACGCAGCGCGGGCCGTCGTGTCCCGGACGACCAGGTCGGGCACCACCCGATAGAGGCGGCCGCCCAGGCGCCGGTCCTCGCAGGCCACCTCCGCGGGGATCCGGCCATCCTGATCCGGGTGCATGCGGGTCAGCAGCGCCCGCACCGCCACCTCGGCGATGAGACCGGCATTCTGACGCACTGTGGTCAAAGAGAAGGCCGTAGCCGCTGTCACCGGGATGCCGTCATAGCCGGTGACAGCCACGTCCTGCGGGACGCGTACGCCTTGACGGCGCAATTCCATGAGAGCCCCCACGGCGCAATGGTCGTTGAAGCACAGCAAGGCCTCGGGCAGCTCACCGGACTCGATGAGGTGGTGGACCGCTCTGGCACCACTGTTCTCATCGCCTCCCCCGGGCACCACCCGGATGGTGCCCCCCAGTCCGCGCTGCTCCATGGCCTGGCCGAAGCGCTCGACCCGTCGCTTCGCCGCGGTCTCTTCCCCACCGTCCACATGGGTGATACGACGCCGCCCGGTACCTGCGAGATGATCGACGAGCAGCTGGATGCCGACGTCGTCGCGGGAGTGTATCTCGTCGACGTCACTCAACTCGGTGCTGGTACCGATGACGACCGCCGGAGTACGACCCACGATGCGGGCCAGGGCATCCACCGGGATATCGGGGTCGACGAGGGCGAGCCCCTCGCAGCGCTCCAGCAGCAGGGCGCGCAGTCCATCGGCCACGTCCCGGTGCGGGGTGGAGGTGGCCAGGACCAGACCGTGCCCCAGGTTGGAGGCCGCCTGGTAGAGCCCGTCCACGACGAGCCCCTGATAGGCCTGCCCGATGGCGAAACTGGCCCCGATGAGCCCGGTATGGCTGCGGCGCAGGAACTGGGCGCGCGGGTCCGCCTGGTAACCGAGCTCGGCGGCGATGCGCAGGATCTCCTCGCGGGTCTTCTCGGCGACGCCGTCGGAGCCGTTGAGTGCCGCCGAGACGGTGGAGATGGAACGGCCGGCGTGCTCGGCCACGGTCCTGATCGTGACCCTGCCACCGCGCCCTCGAAGTTCCTTCACCGCAGACGCCTCCCTTCCCACACCGTTGTGCCTACCGATCCCGCACGTTGCGCGAGACCCGGCACCCGACCTCGGGCACCGTTCGCCCCATCCTATCCGACGACGCCGTTTCAGCAGGTAGATGGCCACTCGTAGGCCCGCAATCAGCCCGCCTGGACCGCACCCGCGATACGGTCGAGCAGCGCGCACCCTGCACCGGCAGGCGGATGAAGGCCACTCGGGCAGGTCCGACCAACATCCCGGGTCACATTGGATGAACTTTCATCCAACTTTCATCTTGTCAGGACAAAGTCGCTCTGATATGTTCCTGTGACGTCATTAACGACGGGTGCTTCCCGGGTCTTCCGGACGTACTTCCACACACGCAGCAGCCGACAGTGTTGTCGGAAAGGAACGTTATGACCGACAAGAGAATATTGGGCCTCGGAGTCATCTCCCTGGGATGGATGGGGCGGCTCCATGCCCGCAGCTACCGCGCCATCGCCGAGCGCTTCCCTGAGCTGGGCGTGGTCCCGCGTCTGGTTGCGGCCGCCGATCCGGTGGACCAGGTGCGTCAGGAGGCGGTGGACAATCTGGGCTTCGAGCGCGCCTACGCCGACTACCACGATCTGCTGGCCGACCCCGAGGTGGAGGCCGTCTCCATCTGCGCCCCCAACTTCCTCCACCATGAGATGGCCATTGCGGCCGTCAAGGCCGGCAAGCCCTTCTGGATCGAAAAGCCCATGGGGGTCAGCGCCACACAGTCCCGCGAGATCGCCCAGGCCGCCGAGAAGGCGGACCTTGTCACCGCCGTCGGCTTCAACTACCGCCACACCCCGGCGATCGAGTACCTGCGCTCCCTGGTGCGCGGCGGCGAGCTCGGCCGCATCACCAATGTGCGCGTGTGGTTCATCGCCGACTACAACGCCTCCCCCCTGGGCCCGCTGACCTGGCGCGCCTCGCGCGAGAAGGCGGGCGCCGGCGTCGTCCCCGACCTCATGAGCCACGGAGCCGACCTGGCGCAGTACGTCGTCGGGCGCATCTCCTCGGTCACGGCGGCCACTGGCACCTTCATCACCGAGCGCCCCATCCCCACGAAGATGGGCATCGGCCACTCCGGCTTCGAGATCGGCGACGAGGTCGGACCCGTGGAGAACGAGGACTACGTGGCCATGCTCGTCCGCTTCGACGACGGCACGATCGGCACGATGGAGTCCTCCCGCGTCTCCGTGGGCCCGCGCGCCGAGTACGTCGTCGAGGTCTACGGCACCGAGGGCTCGGCCCGCTGGAACTTCGAGCGCCTCAACGAGCTCGAGGTCTGCGTCGGCATCGACGGCGGCCCCACCCACGGCTACACCCGCGCCATGGCGAACCCCGCGTGGGGGCAGTGGCACCGCTACCAGCCCGCCATCGGCACCTCCATGGGCTTCGACGACATGAAGTCCGTCGAGGCGGCGCAGTTCATCGAGTCCGTCATCACCGGCGAGCAGATCGCCCCGTCGGCGGCCGACGCCTGGTGCGCGGCCGAGGTCGACGAGGCCATCGTCGCCTCCGCGGCCGACGGCCAGTGGCACGAGGTGGCGCGCGTCGACGGCGCGACGACCTTCGACCGCTGAGACGCGCCCCCACTCCTCCGGCGGCCCTCCGCCGGCGGCCCCACTCCCCCGGCATCGTCGCCAGGACGGGGCCATCCGGGCGATCCCGCCCATCTCCTCATCCCCCGGCCCTGAGCCGACCATCCAAGGAAACCATCCATGAGTCAGACCAGCAACGGCCTCTCGCTCAGAGGCATCACCACGGACCAGATGCGCCAGGCGGTGGCCGAGACCCCGCCGTCGGGCAAGCACCGCGGCATCGGCGCGGTCGCCGCCGTCGCCACCCTGGGCTCGCTTCTCTTCGGCTATGACACCGGCGTCATCTCCGGGGCGCTGCCCTACATGTACATGCCCCACGACGCCGCCGGGCTCCAGCTCACCAGCGGCCAGGAGGGCGCGATCGGCGGCACGCTGCTCATCGGCGCCGCCCTCGGCGCGCTCTTCGGCGGTCGCCTGTCCGACCGCTACGGGCGCCGCCACAACATCACCATCCTCGCCATAGTCTTCCTGTTGGGCGCGCTCGGCACCGCCACCGCGCCCAACATCTGGCTGATGTACATCGCCCGCTTCGTCCTCGGCCTGGCCGTCGGCGGCGCCTCCGCCACAGTGCCGGTCTACCTGGCCGAGACCGCGCCCAAGCGCATCCGCGGATCGATCGTCGCCATCGACCAGCTCATGATCGTCACCGGCCAGCTCCTCGCCTTCGCCATGAACGCCGCCATCAGCGCGGCCAGCGGCGGCCCGAGGATCACCATCGAGGCCGATCCCTCGGGCTCGGGCCTGGTCAGCCTCGGCGAGCAGTCCTTCGACAACCTCGCCCACCTCCAGTCCTCCCAGGGCGGGACGCTGTCGTCGGCCGAGTACCACGAGTTCCTCAACCAGCTCGTCATCTCGCACGGCAACGGTGAGACCTGGCGCTACATGCTCGTCCTGTGCTCCATCCCCGCCGTCGCGCTGTGGATCGGCATCCGCCTCATGCCCGAGTCCTCGCGCTGGTACGTGGCCAAGGAGCGCCTCTACGACGCCATCGGCGCCCTCAAGCGGGTGCGTGACGAGGCCAAGGACGGCCCGCTCGAGGACGAGCTCATGGAGATCGCCGAGGCCCGCCAGCACGAGCTGGAGATCCAGTCCAAGCACCTGGGACTCGGCTACGTCTGGAACACCCCATGGCTGCGCAAGCTCATGCTCGTCGGCATCTTCCTGGCGATCGTCAACCAGACCACGGGCGTCAACACGGTCATGTACTACGCGCCCAAGGTCCTGGAGTACGCCGGCATGTCCTCCGCCTCGGCGATCACCGCCCAGGTGGCCAACGGCGTCATGAGCGTCATCGGCTCGGCGATCGGCATCTGGCTCATCATGCGGTTCCGCCGCCGCCAGATCCTCATCGCCGACGTCACCGGCGTGGGCATCTGCCTGCTGGGCATCGCCGCCACCTTCACCATGTTCATCGCCCCGCACATGGACAACGGCACGCCGCCGCCCTCCTGGGCCGCCTACCTCATCCTTGGGCTCATGTCCGTGTTCATGCTCATCGTCCAGTCCTCCAACGGGACCGTGGTGTGGACGATGCTCGGCGAGATCTTCCCCGCCAATGTCCGCGGCATCATGAACGGCACCGCCGTGTTCTGCATGTGGATCGCCAACGCCATCATCACCTGGACCTTCCCTCGCATGATGGAGAGCCTCGGCGGCGGGATCACCTACACGATCTACGGCGTCCTCAACCTCGTCATCGCGCTCATCCTGCTCAAGATGATGCCGGAGACCTCCGGCAAGTCCCTGGAGCAGATCGAGCACGAGATGGAGGAGCGCTACTCCTGACGGCCCCAGCGCCGCCTTCACGCCCTACACTTGTCCTGACAAATGCGGCACCCCTGCCGCAGCGGACCCGCGAGCCCCTCCTCGCGGGTCCGCCCAGGCGCCACCGACGGCGCCGCACCACCGCGAAAAGGAGCAATGATGTCCTTCACCCTCGATCCAGCGACCGCCATCTCCGACCCCCACGGCATCTCCTGGGGCATGCACCCGATCACCTGGCGCAATGACGACATCCCCGAGGTCGGCGCCTTCAACACCCTGGAGGACATGCTCCTGGACCTGGCCGACACCGGCTACCGGGGAACCGAGTGCGCCGGCTTCTTCCCGCCCAAGGAGGAGGTGAAGGCCGCCGCCGACGCCCGGGGCATCAAGATCGTCGCCCAGTGGTTCTCCTCCTTCATCGTGCGCGACGGCGTCGAGGCGGTCATCCCGGACTTCGAGGCCACCTGCGCCTACCTGGAGTACCTGGGCGCCACCCGCGTGGTGGTCTCCGAGCAGACCGGCTCGGTGCAGGGCAAGCGCGACGTCTGCATCTTCACCAACAAGCCCTCCCTGACCGACGAGGAGTGGGACGTCCTGGCCGACGGCCTCAACCGCCTGGGCGACATCGCGCACGCCCACGGCCTCGAGCTCGTCTACCACCACCACCTGGGCACGGTCGTCCAGACCAAGGCCGAGACGATCCGCCTCATGGAGGCCACCGACCCCGCCAAGGTCTCCCTCCTGTTCGACACCGGTCACGCCTACGTGGGCGACGGCGACGTCATGGGCCTTCTCGAGGCCTGCATCGACCGCGTCAAGCACGTCCACTTCAAGGACGTGCGCCCCGAGAAGATGGCGGAGTCCAAGGCTGCCGAGCGCTCCTTCCTCGACTCCTTCCTGGCAGGGATGTTCACGGTGCCCGGGGACGGCACCATCGACTTCACCGAGCCCTACCGCTTCCTCGTGGACCACGGCTACAACGGCTGGATCCTCGTGGAGGCCGAGCAGGACCCGGCCATCGCCAACCCGCTGGAGTACGCCCGCAAGGCGCGCGCCTACATCGAGTCGACGCTCCTGAAGGCCTGAGCCCAGCATTCCGCCCGGCCCCGGCCGCGCGCGGCTCCTTCAGCGGCCGCGGGTCACGACGGCGCCCCCATCCGGACAGTGGATGGGGGCGCCGGCGTCGTCACCGCCACCGGCTTCACCTTCCGCCGCAACGCCGCCGTCGCCGAGCTCGCCAAGCTCGTGGACACCGGGCACCTGGGCGAGATCAACCACTTCGACGCCCGCTACTGGTGCGACTACGGCGCCGACCCCACCACCCCCATGGCCTGGCGCTACAAGGGCCCCATGGGCTCGGGCGCCCTGGGCGACGTCGGCAGCCACCTCATCGACACCGCGGAGACCATCTGCGGGCCCCTGGTGAGTGTGTCGGGCGCGGCCATGATGACCTCGATCAAGCAGCGCCCCGTCGCGGCCGGCCACGTCACCCGCGGCACCGCGCTGGACACCACCAACGCCGTCTACGAGGACGTGGAGAACGACGACGTCGCCACCTTCACCGCGACCTTCGCCAATGGCGCCATCGGCACCTTCTCCTGCTCGCGCGTGGCCTGGGGCCTGCCCAACTCCCTCATGGTGGACGTGCTGGGCTCCAAGGGCCGGGCCTCCTGGGACCTCGCCCGCTGCGGCGAGATCAAGGTCGACGACGTCAACTCCCCCGCGGGCCTGGGTGGCGCGCGCCGGGTCCTGGTCAACCCGGACTTCCCCTACTTCGGGCGCGGCTCCTCGATGGCCTTCGGCGGGGTGGGGCTGACCCAGATCGAGCAGTTCACCTACCAGGCCCACGCCTTCCTCCAGCAGGTCGCCGGCGTCACGGGCGAGGGCGCCCTGCCGCCCTGCGCCACCTTCGCGGCCGGATACCGCGAGATGCGCATCGCCGACGCCATCGCGCGATCTGCCGCCAGCGGCGGCGCCGCCGTCGACGTCTCCGGATTCTGAGCGCCTCCGCCCGAGCCACCAGCAACCCACCACTTGATCGAAGGAGATCACCCACCATGGCACTGAACTACGGCGCCTACACCGCCTGCCTGTCCGACCGCCCCCTGACCGCCGCCCTCGACGTCCTCAAGGAGGCGGGGCTGACCGGCGCGGAGGTCAACGTCGGCGGCTTCATCCCCTCGCCCCACTGCCCCGTCGACGCTCTGCTAGTGTCCCAGGCGGCCCGCGAGGACTACCTCGGGATCTTCGCCGAGCGCGGCATGAGGCTCTCGGGCCTCAACACCTCCGGCAACCCCACCTCGCCGCTGCCCAACGAGGGCCTCAAGCACGCCGAGGACATCCGCAACGCCATCCGCCTGGCCGGGGCGCTGGGGGTGGGCGAGATCGTCACGATGTCCGGCACGCCGGGCACCGACCCCACCGCCAAGTACCCGACCTGGGTGGTCAACCCCTGGAACGGCATTGACATGGAGATCCTGGACTACCAGTGGAGCGTC
Source organism: Actinomyces timonensis DSM 23838 (assembly GCF_000295095.1). Classification (GTDB taxonomy): domain Bacteria; phylum Actinomycetota; class Actinomycetes; order Actinomycetales; family Actinomycetaceae; genus Actinomyces; species Actinomyces timonensis. The sequence continues at coordinate 440,584 of NZ_JH806632.1, forward strand.
GTCGTCCCCTTCTTCAAGGAGATCGACGCCCTGGCCCGGGACAACGACGTGCAGGTCTGCCTGGAGCTCCACCCGCGCAACCTCATCTTCAACGTGCCCGCCTTCGAGCGGCTCGTCGAGGAGACCGGCGCCACCAATATCAAGGTGAACATGGATCCCTCGCACCTCTTCTGGCAGCAGATGGACCCCATCGCCGCCACGAAGCGCCTGGGCAGGCTCATCGGCCACGTCCACGCCAAGGACACCAAGATCTTCCCCGGCGCCGCCTACCGCGGCGTGCTCGACACCGACTTCGGCCACGTTCCGGCCGAGGCGGAGGGCAAGGTCCCCGTGGCCTACGGCTACTGGTGCAACGCCTGGCCCGAGGACCCCGCCTGGCGCTTCGTCGCCTTCGGCCTGGGCCACGACGCCGACTACTGGGCCGAGTTCCTGCGCGCCATCGCCGAGGTCGACCCGGAGATGAACGTCAATATCGAGCATGAGGACGCCGAGTACGGCAACGTGGAGGGCCTCAAGCTCTCCGCGGCGAACCTCCTGGCGGCCGCCGCCAAGCTCTGAGCGCGCACCATGACCAGGGCGTAGCGTCCTGATCGATCCTCCTATCCACCCTTCTCACCCGACGGCGGGCCAGCCATGAACGCACCCCTTCTCTCCTCAGCGCTCGTGGCCGCGCCCGCCGTCGGCCTCCTCCCCGACGCCGCCACCACGGGGCCGGCGGCCGCCTGGGCGCTCCTCCTCGTCGGGGCGCTGCTCGTGGGCCTGTCCAAGACCGCCCTGCCCGGCGTCACCACGATCGCCGTGGCCATGTTCGCCCAGGTGCTCCCCGCCAAGGAGTCCACCGGCGTCATGCTCCTGCTGCTCCTGACCGGCGACCTCCCCGCCATCTGGACCTACCGGCGCGACGCCGACGCCGCCATGCTCAGGCGGCTCGTTCCCGCCGTCGTCGTCGGCGTGCTGCTCGGCGCGCTCTTCCTGCGCATGGCCTCCGATGACCTCATGCGCCGCGTCATCGGCTGGTTGCTCATCATCCTCATCGTCGTCACACTCGCGCAGCGGGGCCGCGGCAGGCGACGTGGCCGGGGCCCGGGGCCCCAGGCCGCGAGCGCGGGAGCCAGCCCCGCCGATGGCACGGGCTCGGCCTCCCGGGCGGGCTCCTCCCCCATCGCCCGCATGGTCTACGGGGCGCTGGCCGGATTCTCCACGATGGTCGCCAACGCGGGCGGCCCCGTGACGAGCCTGTACTTCCTGGCCTGCCGCTACCCGGTCAAGGCCTTCCTGGGGACGACCGCCTGGTTCTTCTTCCTGGTCAACCTCACCAAGCTCCCCTTCAGCATCGCCCTGGGCATCATCCACCCCTCCGTCCTGGCGCTCGTCGCGGAGCTCATCCCGGCGGTGCTCGTGGGGGCGCTGGCCGGCAGGCTCCTGGCCGACCGCATGCCGCAGCGCGTCTTCGACCCCATCGTCATGATCCTCACCATCGTCGCCGCCCTCCCCCTCATCGCCTGAGCCACAGCCTCTCCAGCTCCTATGAGCGGCCTGTGGGTGTTCCCACAGGCACGGGGAACAACCGGTTGAGGGACTTTGGTCGCCCTCGGGCGCCGAGAGGGGCACAATCGGTCATGAAGTGCCGGCCGCCGACCGGCGCCGCCGCTCGACGTCGAGATGAGAGAAGGACCAGCACCGTGGCGCGCAGCATCTACATCGCATCCCCCAACGCAGGAACCGGCAAGTCGACGGTGGCCCTCGGCCTGGTCACCGTGCTCGCGAAGGTCGTCGCCAAAGTCGGCGTCTTCCGCCCCTTCGTGGACTCGCGCGACGAGCACCCCTTCCTCGACCTCCTCCTGGCCCACTCCGGCTCGTCCCTGCCCGCCGAGCAGTGCGTCGGCGTCACCTGGGACGAGTTCCACGCCGACCCCGAGGAGGCGCTGCCACGGATCGTCGACGCCTACCGCGCTGTCGCCCGCGAGCACGACGTCGTCATCATCGACGGCTCCGACTTCACCGACGTCGCGGGCAACCCCGAGCTGTCCTTCAACGCGCGCGTCGCCGCCAATATCGGCGCCCCCATGCTGCTCGTCGTCTCCGGCGAGGGCTCCCCCGAGGAGGTGCGCGCCAGCGTCGAGGTCTCCATGGCGGAGATCTCCGACAACCTCGGGCGCACTGCCGCGGTCCTGGCCAACCGCTGCCCCGAGGCCTCCCGGCAGGCGATCGCAGAGGCCCTCGGCGGCATCGAGGGCGTCACCGCCTCCACCCTGCCCGAGGTGCCCCTCCTGTCGGCCCCGTCGGTCGGGGAGATCCTCGACGCCGTCGACGGCACCCTCATCTCCGGCGACACCGCCCTGCTCGAGCGCGAGGCCGAGTCCGTCCTCATCGGCGCCATGGACGTCTCCCACCTCCTCGACCACCTCAAGGGGGGCCAGCTCGTCATCGTGCCGGCCGACCGCTCCGCCGTGCTCATCTCGCTGGCGGCCGCCCAGGCCTCCTCCACCTTCCCCACGCTGTCCGGCCTCGTGCTCAACGGAGGCTTCGACGTCGCCCCGCACGCGCTGAGCATCGTCAAGGGCCTCGGACTGACCCTGCCGATCATCACCTCGCCGATGGACACCTACGCCGCCGCCTCCGCGGCCGGCTCGGTCAAGGGCTACCTGGCCACCGCCTCGAAGCACAAGCTCGACGTCGCCATCACCGCCTTCGAGAAGGAGGCGGATATCGCCTCCCTCATGGCGGCCCTCGAGGTGGAGCCCTCCGACGTCGTCACCCCGATCATGTTCCAGGCCGAGCTGGTGGAGCACGCCAAGGCCCGCACCACCACGATCGTCCTGCCCGAGCCCGACGACGACCGCGTCCTGGAGGCCGCCGACGCCATCCTGCGCCGGGGCATCGCCGCCATCGTCCTGCTGGGCGACGAGACCACGGTCCGCTCCCGGGCCGCCGAGCTCGGCCTGGACATCTCCGCCGCGCGCGTCGTCTCGCCCTCGGACCCCGAGCTGCTGGAGAGGTACGCCGCCGAGTTCGCCCGCCTGCGCGCCAAGAAGGGCGTCACCCTGGAGCAGGCGCGCGAGAAAGTCCAGGACGTCTCCTACTTCGGCACCATGATGGTCCACATGGGCGACGCCGACGGCATGGTCTCCGGCGCCGCGCACACCACCGCCCACACGATCGTCCCGTCCTTCCAGATCATCAAGACCAAGCCGGGGACCTCCATCGTCTCCTCCGTCTTCCTCATGCTCCTGGAGGACCGCGTCCTCGTCTACGGCGACTGCGCCGTCAACCCCGAGCCCACCGCCGAGCAGCTCGCCGATATCGCCATCTCCTCGGCCGAGACGGCCCGCCAGTTCGGCGTCGAGCCGCGCGTGGCCATGCTGTCCTTCTCCACCGGCACCTCCGGCCAGGGCGCGGATGTGGACAAGGTCCGCGAGGCGACCGAGCTGGTGCGCGCCAAGGCGCCCGAGCTCGCCGTCGAGGGCCCCATCCAGTACGACGCCGCCATCGACCCGACCGTCGCGGCGAAGAAGGCCCCGGGATCGGCGGTGGCCGGCAAGGCCACGGTCTTCATCTTCCCGGACCTGTCCAGCGGCAACATCGGCTACAAGGCCGTCCAGCGCTCCTCGGGCGCCGTCGCCGTCGGCCCGGTCCTCCAGGGGCTCAACAAGCCCGTCAACGACCTGTCCCGCGGGGCGCTGGTCGAGGACATCGTCAACACCGTGGCCATCACCGCGGTCCAGGCCCAGGGCTGACCGGCCACCGCGGCCCCACCCCTCCCCCTCCCCCCACGAAAGGCAGACATGACCACCCGAACCGTCCTCGTCATCAACTCCGGCTCCTCCTCCATCAAGTACCAGCTCGTCGACCCGGACTCCGGCGCCTCCCCGGCCTCAGGGCTCGTCGAGCGCATCGGCGAGGCCGAGGGCGCCATCAAGCACAAGCACGGCGAGGACGTCACCGAGCTGACCGAGCCCGTGCCCGACCACGGCGCCGGGCTGAAAGAGGTGCTGCGCCTCTTCGATGAGAAGGGCCCGGCCCTCGCCGAGGCGAACATCGTGGCCGTGGGCCACCGCGTCGTCCAGGGGGGCAAGTACTTCTCCGGCCCGGCGCTCATCGATGACGACGTCGTGGCCACCATTGAGAAGCTCGTGCCGCTCGGCCCCCTGCACAACCCCGCCCACCTCAAGGGCATCGAGGTGGGCCGCGAGCTCCTCTCCGACGTCCCGCACGTCGCCGTCTTCGACACCGCGTTCTTCCAGGACCTGCCCGAGGAGGCGGCCCGCTACGCCCTCAACCGGGAGGTGGCCGACACCTACGAGATCCGCCGCTACGGCGCCCATGGCACGTCCCACCAGTACGTCTCGGGCGTCGTCGCCGACACGCTCGGCCGTGACGACCTCAAGCAGGTGGTCCTCCACCTGGGCAACGGGGCCTCCGCCTCCGCCGTCGTCGCTGGGCACGCCAAGGACACCTCCATGGGCCTGACCCCGCTGGAGGGCCTCGTCATGGGCGGGCGCACAGGCGATATCGACCCTGCGGCCGTCTTCCACCTCGCGCGCGTGGCGGGCAAGAGCGTCGACGAGATCGACCATCTCTTCAACCGCGAGTCCGGCATGAAGGGCCTGAGCGGCGACAACGACATGCGCGCCGTGTGGGCGCGCATCGAGTCGGGCGAGGCCCAGGCCCGTGAGGCCATGGACATCTACATGCACCGCCTGGTCAAGTACGTCGGCGCCTACACCGCCGTCATGGGCGGCCTCGACGCCCTGACCTTCACGGCCGGCATCGGTGAGAACGACGCGAACCTGCGCGCCGAGCTCTGCGAGCGCCTGGCGTACATGGGGGTCCGGATCGACGGCGAGGCGAATGCCCTCCGGTCCTCCGAGGCGCGTATCATTTCGACTCCGGAATCCACCGTCACCGTACTCGTGGTTCCCACCAACGAGGAGCTCGCCATCGCGCGTCAAGCGATGACCCTGGTTCAAGGCTGATCTGAGGCTTTCCCGACGCCGACCACGGCGGCTCCTCGAACGGGCCCGGTCGCAGCTCCCCGCTGCGGCCGGGCCCGCTGGTTCCGGCCGGGCCCCGCAAGGGGCATACAGGGCCTATAGAACACTTTGTGTTGGTTCGAGGCCTGGTTTTCGTTGGAATCGAGGGGTTTCCTCGGTGTCCGAGTCGGTTCGTCCCAACTTCATCCCCGGACATTCTGTGCTGGTCGAACACGGGGCTTTCGTTGCAATGGCGGGGCAAACCCGCGTCTTGACTCACTAATCGGGCAGTAGGGACCATGGACATACCGTGTTGGCTGGGCGCTGGGCTTCCGTTGCGATCTCAGCGAAATCGCTCTGCTGAAGCCAGGTGCTGCCCCCACCCACGCCTCCCGATCCCACTTGCGCCGCACCACCACCACAAACCCAGGTGAGCCATCCCCCGATAGGCCGCTGCCGTGACTGTCTGGACGGGGGTTCGGCCCTCTGGACGGGCTCTTCCCCGTCAGGACGGCGGTAGCGCCCCCGTCCAGAGGCGCAAGACCCCGGTCTGTTGCCCGAACCCGCGTCCAGACGGGCAGCGAGGAGCGCGCCGTGGGTGTCGCTGGCGACGCCACGCCGTCGGAAGCACCTGGAGACCGTCTGAAGCACCCCCAGACCGTTGAAAGCACCCCGTAGCAGGGTGCTCAAGACGGTCTGGGGGTGCTCTGGACGGCTTGGGGAGACTCTCGACGAGGAGGCGCCAGCGGTGCTGCCGTCGTCACCGCCCCGTGACTCTATGCAGGACCACCGTGGGCGTCACAGCGACGCCGCGGCCCCCAGCATGCCCAGGCCGAGGAGCGCCACCACGATCCCGGCGGCAGTCGCTTTGAGCTCCTTGCGGGACCGGTGCTCGTGGAGGATGAGGAGCGCCCCCAGGGTCGCGACGATGAAGCCGAGCTGGGACAGCGTGAAGCCGGTGGCCACCCCGACCTTCCCCGTCGCCCACAGCATGAGGGCGTTGCCAAGGCACCAGACGGCCCCTGCCCCGAACGCTGGGAGGCGCCTCGGCCCCGCGATGGGCTCACGCCTGGGCAGGACCACCATGGTGAGGACCGCGCCGAGGAGCACGCCGATCCCCATCGGGCCCAGGGCGTGGTCGGAGGGCACCTCCACTTCCCGGAGCACCGAGGCGTACGAGCCGTAGAGCACTGAGGTGATCGTGGTGCTGATCAATCCTCGACGGCGAGCCGCCGCATCGGGCTCCGGGCCGGCGCCGGCCTTCTCCTGCCATGAGCAAGCCGTGCCGCCAATGCTGATGAGCAGCAGTGCTGCCAGTCCGAGGGGCATGGCCCCGGGCGCCCGCCACTCGCCGAACAGCACAATGCCGAGCATCGCGTTGATGCTCAGCTGCATCGCGCTGGTCAGTGGCTGGGTCAGAGCGACGCCCCAGGCCATGTAGGCGCGCAGCATGAAGATCTGACCGCCGGTCCACATGAGACCGCAGACGATGCCCCACACAAGGGACCGGCCGTACCAGGGGGCGCCCAGGAGCAGGGCGGCGAGGATACTGCCCGTTCCCGCCCCAAGAAGCACCATCGTGTTCTGGCGCCTGGGATCGGTGGGGAACGCTCCCAGAAGGAGGGCCATGACGCCCCACAGGACCGAGGGGATAAGGGCGAGGGCGATGTTCATCGCCATAGTTTACGGTCCCGGAACCGCGCGGGGGTCGAGTCCGCTGGGGCAAGGTCCGATCAGGCGGTGGCGCCCAGCGGCCAAGGGCCAGAGGCCCTCAGAAGAGCGTGCCGCGCTCGGCGCGCAGGCGGGCGCGACGAGCGGCCGTGGCGCCGGGCACCGCGGCGGGCTCCCCGGATGCGCCGGTCGGCCCCGACGGCGTCCGCGAGCCGTCGGCACTGGGCGCGCCTGACGGCGTCGGGGAGGCGCCGACCCCCGGCCAGCCCGGCCCGCTGGGTACAGCGGCGCCCCGCTGGTAGGCGGTGGCGGCGGCGCGGGCGCGGGTGTCGGCCGCCTCGTTCATGGGGTGGCCGACGTGGCCCCGCACCCATTCGAAGCGCACCTGGCGCCCGGCCAGGGCCTCATCGAGGGCGCGCATGAGGTCCTCGTTGAGGACGGGCTTGCCGTCGGCCTTGCGCCAGCCGCGCTTCTTCCAGCCGTGGCGCCACTTGGTCAGGGAGTTGATGACGTACTGGGAGTCCGCCTGGATGAGGAGCTCCTCCCCCGCCAGGCCCGCGGCCGCCGTCGTCCGCAGGAGCTCGAGGACGGCGGTGAGCTCGCCGCGGTTGTTGGTGGACTCGGGCCAGCCCCCGGCCGCCCAGCAGCCCTCGTCCACGTACCACGCCCAGCCCGCGGGACCGGGGTTGCCCAGGGCGGACCCGTCCGCCGCCGCGATGATCGTCATGCCGCCCAGCCTATAGGCCGCGGCCGGCCGGTCCGCACCGCTCGATGGTCCGGGCGCTTCAGCCGCTCAGCCCGGGGAAGAGCCGGGACAGGCCGGCTGCCAGCATGCTCACGGCGATGGCGGCCAGGATCATCCCCATGAGCCGGGTCATAATGGTGCGCAGCGTAAGCGACATGTGCCGCCCGATGGTGCTGGAGAAGTGCAGCACGGCGCCCAGCGCCCCCAGGACCAGGACGAGGGAGAGCACGACGGCGGCGATCCCCTTCGCGCCGCCGGCCTGGGTGAACAGGACGATAATGGTGGTGATGGTCCCGGGACCCACGATTATGGGGAAGGTCATGGGGTAGAAGGCGACGTCGTTGGCGGCGGCGTAATCGACGGCGTGGGCCTTCTCCGTCTTGCTGCCCTCGTGCGCGCTCGAGCCGCGCCCGCTCAGCATGCCCAGCGCGATGGTGAGCAGGACCAGGCCGCCGGCGACCCGGAAGTCGTCGATGCTGATCCCGAAGAAGCGCAGCAGGGCCGAGCCGCTGACCGCGACCACCGCGCACATGAGGGCGCTGAACAGGGTCGTGCGCCAGGCGGTCCGCCGCTGCTGGGCCGGCTCCTGGCCGGCTGTCAGGGACAGGAAGAGCGGCAGGTTGACGAAGGGGTTCATAATGGCGAAGAAGGCACCCAGAGCCTTGACGAGCAGGGTGAGGTCCATGGCGCCATTGTGCCCCCTTCTCACGATCGTGGGGCGCGCACCACCACGGTGCGCGCCCCACGCCGGATGAGCGGGCGGTCCGCCCGCGACGCCTCAGGCGTCCAGGTCGGTCTCGAGGAGGGCCTTGAGCTCCGCGAGGGCGCTCTCGGATCCGTCAGCCTCGGAGGCAAGGGTGACGACGTCGCCGTGACCGGCGCCCAGCGTCATAACGCCCAGGATGGAGGAGGCGTCGACGGGGGCGCCGCCCTCCTTGGCGATGGTGACCGGGACGCCCTTCTCGGCGACGGCCTTGACGAAGGTGGCGGCAGGACGGGCGTGCAGCCCGACCTTGGAAGCGATGGTGGCGGTGACCTGTGCCATGAGCGGCTCCTTATGAGATGAGAGGGGCGGCACCTCGAGACCGTATGCGCCCCATGATTGACGCGCACCAGCTGGAGGGCTGGCGTCCTGACTGACAGTACCCGACGGGGCGGCCTCGTCGCAGGCGCATGGGCGGGCCGATGCGATCCGATCGCGATCCGAACGCGCGCACCGGCTCGTCGCGCGCCGGGGCGCCGCTCAGCTCGGGGCGTAGGGGGCCAGGACGATGCCGACGCGCTGGAGCTCCTTGACGTCGCTATAGCCGGTCGTGGCCAGGGTGCGGCGCAGGGCGCCCATGATGTTGAGCGTGCCGTCGGCGCGGTCGGAGGGGCCGTTGAGGATCTCCTCGAGGGTTCCCACGGTGCCCACGTGGGTGCGGTAGCCGCGCGGGAGCCGGGCGTGGTAGGCCTCCGAGCCCCAGTGGTAGCCGCCGCCCGGCGCCTCGGCGGCGCGGGCCAGGGCGGCGCCGAGCATGACGGCGTCGGCCCCGCAGGCGATGGCCTTGACGACGTCGCCGGAGTTGCCGACCCCGCCGTCGGCGATGACGTGGACGTAGCGGCCCCCGGACTCGTCCATGTAGTCGCGCCTGGCGGCGGCCACATCGGCGACGGCGGTGGCCATGGGCATGTGGAGGCCGAGGACCTGCCGGATGGAGGAGGACGCGCCGCCTCCCTGCCCGACGAGCACGCCAGCGGCCCCGGTGCGCATGAGGTGGAGGGCCGCCGTGTAGGTGGTGACCCCGCCGACGACGACGGGCACGTCGAGCTCGTAGATGAAGCGCTTGAGGTTGAGCGGCTCCTTGGCCCCGGAGACATGCTCGGCCGAGACCGTGGAGCCCCGGATGATGAGCAGGTCAACGCCGGCCTCGATGACGGCGCGCCAGTGCTCGAGCGTGTGGTTGGGGCTGAGCCTGCCCGCGACGACGGCGCCCGAGGCCCGCAGCGCCGCGACGCGCTCGGCGATGAGGCCGTGGTCCACGCGACGCGAGTAGACATCCTGCAGGACGCGCGTGGCCTCCTCGGGGGCGGCCGAGCGGATGCGCGAGTAGGCCTCGGAGGGGTCCTCGTAGCGGGTCCACAGGCCCTCCAGGTCGAGGGCGCCGATGCCGCCCAGGCTGCCGACGGCGATCGCGCTGCCGGGGCTCATCGCGGAGTCCATGGGGGCGGCCATGACGGGCAGGTCGACGTGGTAGGCGTCGAGCTGCCAGCCGACGCGCACGTCGCGCACGTCCCGGGTGCGCCGGGAGGGGACGAGGGCGATGTCCTCGAAGGAGTAGGCCTGGTGGGCGCGCTTGGAGCGCCCGATCTCGATCTCACCGCTCATGGCCCGATCCTAGACGGGCGCTCCCGGCCACCGCCCGCGGGGCGCCCGGATACGTGTCAGTGCCCAGTGGCATCCTGGGTCCATGAGCGCAGAACCCGCCGCATGGGCCTCCGGACCACTCCTCGGATTCGACACCGAGACCACGGGCGTCGATCCCACCAGCGAGCGCCTGGTGACCGCCGCACTGGTGGCGCGCGGGCCACGCGGGGCCGACGGCGCGCGGTCCCAGTCCGTCACCACGTGGCTCGCCGATCCCGGGGTCGAGATCCCGGCGGCGGCCGCCGCCGTCCACGGGATCACCACCGAGCGCGCGCGGGCGGAGGGGCGCGCCATCGAGGAGGTCCTCGCCGAGGTCTCCGACGTCCTCGTCACCGCGATGGGGGCGGGCACCCCCGTGGTCGCCTTCAACGCCTCCTATGACCTCACCCTCCTGGAGGCCGAGCTCTCCCGCCATGGCCTGGCCACCATGCGCGAGCGCCTGGGACGCGAGCTGGGGCCGATCCTCGATCCGCTGGTCATCGACCGCGCCGTGGACCGCTTCCGCCGGGGCAAGCGGCGCCTGGGGGACATGGCCGCCGTCTACCGCGTTCCGGTGGATGAGGCCCTGCACACGGCGGAGGTCGATGTCATCGCCACGCTCGACGTCCTCGAGGCGATCCTCACCGCCCACCCGGCGGTGGCCGCCACCCCCGCCGAGGAACTGGTGGCCGTGCAGGCGCGCTACCACCGGCAGTGGGCGGAGTCCTTCAACGAGTGGCTGGCGAGGAAGAACCCGGGCCGGCCCGGGGCGCAGACCGCCTGGCCGCTGCCGGACTCCGCACTGGCCTGAGAGCCGCCGCCAGCCCGTGCGAGCGGGCGGGCGCGAGTGGCGGCGGGGCGCTGGCGCGCTGGCCGGCCAGGCGCCGCCGCCCCAGCGTCCCAGGGCCACGCCGCTCAGTCGCCCTAGGAGCGCGACTGGTAGTTGGGGGCCTCGGCAGTCATCATGACGTCGTGCGGGTGGGACTCCTTGAGCCCCGCGGAGGTGATCCGGACGAACTGCCCGCGCTCCTTGAGCTCGGGGATCGTGCGGGCTCCCACGTAGAACATCGACTGGTGGAGGCCTCCCACCAGCTGGTAGACGACGTCGGCCAGCGTGCCGGAGTACGGCACCTGGCCCTCGATGCCCTCGGGGACGATCTTGGAGTCCGAGGAGACGTCGGCCTGGAAGTAACGGTCCTTGGAGTAGGAGCGGCGCCCGCGCGAGCTCATCGCGCCGAGCGAGCCCATGCCGCGGTAGCGCTTCCACTGCTTGCCGTTGACGAAGACGAGGTCCCCCGGCGACTCGGTGCATCCGGCCAGCAGGGAGCCCAGCATGACCGTGTCCGCGCCGGCCACGAGGGCCTTGGCGATGTCGCCCGAGTACTGCAGGCCGCCGTCGGCGATGAGCGGGATGCCCGCGGGACCGCAGGCGCGCGCGGCCTCGTAGACGGCGGTCACCTGGGGGACGCCGACGCCCGCGACGACGCGGGTGGTGCAGATCGAGCCCGGGCCCACGCCGACCTTGACGGCGTCGACCCCGGCGTCGATGAGCGCCTGGGCGCCCTCACGGGTGGCGACGTTGCCGCCGATGACCTGGACGCGGGAAAAAGCCGGGTCGGACTTGAGGCGCGAGATCATCTCCAGCGCCAGGCGCGCCCCGCCATTGGCGGTGTCGACGACGAGCACGTCCACGCCGGCCTCGGCCAGGGCGGTGGCCCGCTCCCAGGTGTCACCCCAGTAGCCGACGGCGGCGCCGACGACGAGCCGGCCCTCGGCGTCCTTCGTGGCGTTGGGGTACTGCTCGGTCTTGACGAAGTCCTTGACGGTGATGAGACCGGTGAGGCGCCCGGCGTCGTCGATGAGGGGGAGCTTCTCGATGCGGTGCTCGGCGAGCAGGGCCTTGGCATCCTCGCGCGAGATGCCGGTGCGCCCGGTGACGAGGCGCTCGCGCGGGGTCATGCAGTCGCGCACGCGGATCGTCGACCACTTCTCGGCCGGGACGAAGCGCAGGTCGCGGTTGGTGATGATGCCGTGGAGCTCGCCGCCGGGGCCCACCACGGGCAGGCCGGAGACCTTGTACTGGCCGCACAGCTCATCGAGCTGGGAAATGGTGGCGTCCGGGCCGACGGTCACGGGGTCGGACACCATGCCGGACTCCGAGCGCTTGACACGGCGCACCTGGTCGGCCTGGTCCTCGATGGACAGGTTGCGGTGGAGGATGCCCATGCCGCCCTGCCGGGCCATGGCGATGGCCATCTCCGACTCGGTGACGGTGTCCATGGCGGCGCTGAGCAGCGGTGTTGACAGGGTGATCCCACGGGTCAGGCGGGAGGTCGTATCGACCTCGGAGGGGATGACGTCCGTCAGCCTGGGCAGGAGGAGCACGTCGTCGTAGGTCAGTCCGGTGGGGGCGTAGATGTCGGGGCTGGTGATCGAGTCGCTCACGGTCGCATCGTAGGTCGGCGGCGGGCAGCGGCGCATCCCAGGTCCGCCTGCCGCGGTCAGCGGGGCGAGCGCCATCGCTCCCTCGGGGGCCCGAGCGGCCCCAGTGCATTCCCAGGGCGCTCTCAAGGCGCTGCGAGAATGCTCGGATCCCCCGGCGGCCGTTGCGGCTGCCGGGGGATCCGAGAGGCGCGGGCTCGTGCCCGCGGGAGTCACTTCGTGACGACCGCGAGGACGTCGCGGGCGGAGAGGATGAGGTACTCCTCGCCGTCGTACTTGACCTCGGTGCCGCCGTACTTGGAGTAGATGACGATGTCGCCCTCGGCGACATCGACCGGGACGCGGTTGCCGTTATCGTCAACGCGGCCGGGGCCCACGGCCATGACCTTGCCCTCCTGGGGCTTCTCCTGGGCGGTGCCCGGCAGGACGATTCCGGAGGCGGTGACCTGCTCGGCCTCGACCGTCTGGACGACGATCCGGTCCTCGAGCGGCTTGATGGAGATCGACATTGCGGACCTCCCCTTCTCGCTAGTGGGTGTGATGACGTTGTCTGCCGCGCTCGATGCGCGCTGTGCCGCCGTCGCGGGGGCCGGCAAGCGCTCCTGAGTGCGAGCCGCGGGGCCGGTCGGGCCCCGTGCCGGGAATGAATCTACGTCCGCGATTAGCACTCAGTCAACGCGAGTGCCAGACGGTCGCGGTGCTTTCGCCGACGGCGTGGCCGGGGGCGCCGGGGCTGAGGAGGCGGCCGCGCGCGGCTCAGCGGTGCGCGCGGGTCCAGGCGACGGCGTCGTCGACGCTCGTCTCATGGCGACCGAGGATCGGATCGCGGCCGCTGAGGGCGTCCCATGCGGCCTTGGGCAGGGCCAGCCCCTCCCTGGCCAGGGCCTTGGCGTAGGTGCCCCGGTCGGCGTGGGCGCGGGCGTCCCCCACGCCGTCGGCATCGACGCCCGCCGCGCGGCACAGGGCGACGGCCCGGGGCACGTGGTAGTCCTGCGAGACCATGAGCGCACGGTCGACGCCGAAGACCTTCTTCGCGCGCACGCAGGTGGCGTGGGTGTCGAAGCCCGCGTAGTCGAGGGCGATCGCCTCGGTGGGGACGCCGTCGCGCTCAACGAGGTAGCGGCGCATGGCCTCCGGCTCGTTGTAGTGGGCGTCGCCGTTGTCCCCGGAGACGAGGATCGCGTCGACCTTCCCGTCCCGGTAGAGCTGCGCGGCGGCGTCCAGGCGGTAGGCGAGCCAGGGCGATGGATCGCCGGAGGGGTAGACCTGGGCGCCCAGGACGATCGCGACCGGCGCCGAGGGGGTTCCGCCCTCGCCCGGATCGTACAGCCGCCCCGCGCTGGCGCCAGCCACCCAGATGGCGGGCGAGGCGAGGAGGACGACGGCGAGGCCGAGGCATCCCAGGATGATGCGACGGCACCGCCTGGGGCGGGGAGAGCGCCGCTCGTGGGCCTCGCCGTCGGCGCGCTCCGCGCTCGGCGCGCCCGGGCTGGCCGGCGCGCCCGGCATACCCGCGCTGGCCGGAGTCGTGTTCGGCGCGCCCGGGCTCCTCGAGCCCTCCGGGTTCGCGCTGCTCGCGACGTCGTGCCCGGGGTCGGTCATTCTTCCCTCCTCATCGGATCCGCCATGGCATGCGGACCACCTTAGGGCCGCCGGGCCCGGATGGCGACGGGGAGAACTGAACACATGCCATGATCGGGGCGATGACTGACTCCCCGCACGACACCGCCACGACTGAGCCCGATCACACCGAGCAGCCCGCCGCGCCCTCCGACCAGGCCGCCCAGCCCACGCAGCCCGCCGCGCCCTCCGACCCGGCGGCGCTCGCCCTCATGCCCCTCCTCACCCCGGAGGGCTGGGCGCTGCTCGGCTCGCTGCCCCCGTATGACGAGGCTGAGGCGCTCAGCCTCACCGAATCCATGCGCGAGGAGGGCCACTCCCCCGAGCTCGTCGCTGCGGCGCTGTCGCAGCAGCGCCTGCGGGGGCGGGCCGAGGCCAAGTTCGGCCCCTTCGCCACGGCCATGCTCTTCACCCCCGATGGGCTGGAGCAGGCCACGCGCCTGGCCGTCGCCGCCCGGCACGCCGCCCGCTACTCGGCGGCAGGGGCGAGCAGGGTCGCGGACCTCGGCTGCGGCATCGGCGGGGATGCCATGGCCCTGGCGGGGCTCGGGCTCGCCGTGCTCGCCGTCGAGCGCGACGAGGCGACGGCGGCGCTGGCCACGATCAACCTCATGCCCTTCGAGCAGGCGCGGGTGCGCTGCGGCGACGCCCTGGGCATCGACCTTGAGGCCGAGGGTGTCGACGCCGTCTTCGCCGACCCTGCCCGGCGCGCCGGGAGCCGCCGCATCACGGACCCGGAGCAGTGGTCCCCCGCTCTGTCCGAGCTGCTGGCGCTGCGCGAGTCGGTTCCCGCCCTCGGCCTCAAGGTGGCGCCGGGACTCGACCACGCAGCCATCCCCGACGACGCCCATGCGCAGTGGGTGAGCGTCGATGGCGCCGTCGTCGAGGCCGGGCTGTGGTTCGGGCCGCTGGCGCCCGAGGGCCCGGGGCGCTCGGCTCTGTGCCTGCGCACCGGCGGCGCGGATGGGGCATCCGCTGAGGCCGGCGGGACTGGCGCGGTGAGCGCGTCAGTGCTGCGCGATGAGAGCGGCGCCGCGCCGTCGTCACAGCCCGAGCAGGCCGAGCCCATCGGGGGAATCGACGAGCTCGGCGCGCTCATCATCGAGCCCGACGGCGCTGTCATCCGCGCGGGCCTGGTGGCGCAGGTGGCCAGGAGCGCGGGCGCCCGGCCCGTCGGCTCGCGCATCGCCTACCTGACGGCGGATGAGGCGCCGGGCGCGGAGCTCGAGCCCTTCGTGCGGGCGTGGCGGATCGTAGACGTCCTGCCGCTGCACCTGAAGTCCCTCAAGGCGCGGGTGCGCGAGCGCGGCATCACCCGCCTGGAGATTCACAAGCGCGGCGTCGACGTCTCTCCCGACCAGCTCCGCACGGCCCTGCGGCTGCGCGGAGGCAAGGGCAACGAGGGCGAGACCTGGCTGCTCACCCGCATCGGCGCCCAGGGCGGCGAAGGGGAGAAAGGCTCCAAGGGCGCGAAAGGCGCCGTCCTCGTCGTCGCCCCAACTCCTTAGCCCCGCTTATCGCCGAAACCGGGCGAACAGCACGGCGAAACCGGGCGGTTTTCCACAGATCCGAATCTCGCCGTGCTGTTCGCCCGGTCTCGTTCATAGGGTGGGGCGATGAGGGGGCGGGTCAGGAGAATCAGGGGATGCGGGCGATGATCGTGTCGAGCGGCATGCCGGAGTCGGGTGCGAAGTCCAGGGGCGAGGGCTCGACGCCGGCGCGCACGGCAGCCGCCCCCAGGGCCGCGATCTGGGCCCCGTTGTCCGTGCAGTAGCGCAGCGGCGGGATGCGCAGCGCGATCCCCGCCGCCTCGCAGCGCTCGGCAGCGAGCTCGCGCAGCCGGGAGTTCGCCGAGTAGCCGCCGCCGATGACGAGAGTGTCGCAGTCGGCGTCGAGGCAGGCGGCCACGGCCTTGGCGGTCAGCGAGTCGTTGATCGCCTCGGAGAACGCCGCGCAGATGTCGTCGACGGGGACCTCCTTCCCGCCGTCCTCCAGGGACTCCACATAGCGGGCCACGGCCGTCTTGAGGCCGGAGAAGGAGAAGTCGTAGCGGTGGCGCTCGCGGTCCTTGGCGGCGGCCAGCCCCCGTGGGAAGCGGATCGCCTCGCGGTCGCCGGCCCGGGAGTGGCGGTCGACATGCGGGCCGCCGGGGTAGGGCAGGCCGAGGAGGCGGCCGACCTTGTCGAAGGCCTCCCCCGCGGCGTCGTCGAGGGTGCCTCCGAGTTCGACGACGTCGGTGGCGATGTCCCGGATGCTCAGGATGTTCGAGTGCCCGCCGGAGACGATGAGCCCGATGAAGCGCTCGGGCAGGGGCCCGTCGACGAGCTCGTCGACGGCGAGGTGCCCGATGACATGGTTGACGCCGTAGATCGGCTTGCCGAGCGACGTGGCGAGCGCCTTGGCGGCGGAGATGCCCACGGTGAGCGAGCCGATGAGCCCGGGCCCGGCGCACACGGCGATCGCGTCGACCTCCTCCAGCCCCACCCCGGCACGCTCCAGGGCGGCGTCGAGCGTGGGGACGAAGGACTCCAGGTGGGCGCGGGAGGCGATCTCGGGAATGATCCCACCGAAGCGGGCGTACTCATCCATCGAGGTGGCGGTGACATCGCCGAGGAGCTCGCGGCCGCGCACGAGGGCGACGCCGGTCTCATCACAGGTGGACTCGATGCCGAGGATCAAGGGTTCGCTCACGGCGCTCAGCCTAGTACGCGCTGGGGCGGCCACCTGTGCGGTGGCCGTCCCAGCGGCAAGGCGCGTGCGCGCCGTCATCCCCCGTGCCCGGGAGGCGGAACTCAGTGCGATCTCAGTGAGCCTTCTGGCCCTTCCACAGCGCGTGGCCGAGGTCGCGGTTGAGGCGCGAGATGACCTCGATCGGCACGGACTTGGGGCACACCGCGGCGCACTCGCCAATATTCGTGCAGCCGCCGAAGCCCTCGGCGTCGTGCTGGTTGAGCATGGAGACCACGCGGGCGAGGCGCTCGGGCTGGCCCTGCGGGAGCAGGCCCAGGTGCGAGATCTTCGCGCCGGTGAACAGCATGGCGGAGGCGTTCGGGCAGGCGGCCACGCAGGCGCCGCAGCCGATGCAGGCGGCGGCCTCGAAGGCGGCGTCGGCCTTCTCCTTCGTCACCGGCACTGAGTGCGCCTCGGGGGCGCCGCCGGTGTTGACCGAGATGTAGCCGCCGGCCTGGACAATGCGGTCCAGGGCGGAGCGGTCCACCATGAGGTCCTTGAGGATCGGGAAGCCCGTCGAGCGCCAGGGCTCGATGGTGATCGTGGAGCCGTCCTTGAAGGAGGGGTCCTCGGCCAGGTGGCGCATGTGCAACTGGCAGGTGGTGGAGCGGATGGGCCCGTGGGCCTGCCCGTTGATGACGACGCCGCACTGGCCGCAGATGCCCTCGCGGCAGTCGGAGTCGAAGGCCACGGGGTCCTTGCCCTCGGCGAAGAGCTGCTCGTTGAGCAGGTCGAGGACCTCGAGGAAGCTCATGTGCTCCTCGATGCCGGTCATCGAGTACTCCTCGAAGTGGCCCTTGGCGCTCGTGTTCTTCTGGCGCCAGATCTTCAGCTTGATGTTCACTTGTAACTCCGCTGCTTGAGCTCGATGTCCTTGTAGATGAGGTCCTCCTTGTGGAGGATCGGCGGCTGGTTCTCGCCGCCCCACTCCCACGCGGCGACGTAGAGGAACTCGTCGTCGTGGCGCAGTGCCTCGCCCTCGGGGGTCTGAGACTCGGCCCGGAAGTGGCCGCCGCAGGACTCGCGGCGGTGGAGGGCGTCGATGCACATGAGCTCGGCAAGCTCGAAGAAGTCGAGCAGGCGCCCAGCCTTCTCCAGTGCCTGGTTGACCTCCATGGCCTCGCCGGTGACCTTGCCGTCCCTCCAGAACTCCTCCTTGAGGGCGCGGATCTGCTTGATGGCCTCGCGCAGTCCGGCGTCGCGGCGCTCCATGCCGCAGTACTCCCACATGATGCGGCCCAGGGCCATGTGGAAGTCGTCCACGCTCCGGTTTCCGCGCAGCGCCATGAGGCGGTTGACGCGGTCCTCGACACTGGCCTTGGCCTCGGCGATCTCGGGGGCGTTCGGGTCGGCCTTGCCCAGGCGCAGCATGTCCGCCAGGTAGTCGTTCATGGTGTCGGGCAGGACGAAGTAGCCGTCGGCCAGGCCCTGCATGAGGGCGGAGGCGCCCAGGCGGTTCGCGCCGTGGTCGGAGAAGTTGGCCTCGCCGCCGATGTACAGGCCCGGGATGTTGGACTCCAGGTCGTAGTCGACCCACAGCCCGCCCATCGTGTAGTGGACGGCGGGGTAGATGCGCATCGGGACCTCGTAGGGGTCGTCTCCCGTGATGCGCTGGTACATCTCGAACAGGTTGCCGTAGCGGGCGGAGACGGCGTCCTTGCCCAGGCGGCCGATGGCCTCGGAGAAGTCGAGGTAGACACCGCGGCGCATCATGCGCTCGGTGCCGTCCGGGGTGGTCTCCTTGATGGCGGGGCCGACGCCGCGGCCCTCGTCGCACATGTTCTTGGCCTGGCGCGAGGCGATGTCGCGCGGCACGAGGTTGCCGAAGGCCGGGTAGATGCGCTCGAGGTAGTAGTCGCGGTCCTCCTCGGGGATCTGGCGCGGGTCCTTGTCGCAGTCCTCGGCGCGCTTGGGCACCCAGATGCGCCCGTCGTTGCGCAGGGACTCGCTCATGAGGGTGAGCTTGGACTGGAAGTCGCCGGACTGCGGGATGCAGGTCGGGTGGATCTGCGTGTAGCAGGGGTTGGCGAAGTAGGCGCCCTTGCGGTGCGCGCGCCAGATGGCCGTGGCGTTGCAGCCCATGGCGTTGGTCGACAGGAAGAAGACGTTCCCGTACCCGCCGGTGGCCAGGACGACGGCGTCGGCCAGGTGAGTGGTGATCTCACCAGTGACCATGTCGCGCGCGACGATGCCGCGGGCCCGGCCGTCGACGATGATGAGCTCGACCATCTCGTGGCGGCGGAACTCCTTGACCGTCCCGGCGTGCACCTGGCGCTCGAGGGCCTGGTAGGCGCCGATGAGGAGCTGCTGGCCTGTCTGGCCGCGGGCGTAGAAGGTGCGGGAGACCTGGACGCCGCCGAAGGAGCGGTTGTCGAGCAGGCCGCCGTACTCGCGGGCGAAGGGCACGCCCTGGGCGACGCACTGGTCGATGATGTTGGCGCTGACCTCGGCGAGGCGGTAGACGTTGTCCTCGCGGGCGCGGTAGTCGCCGCCCTTGACGGTGTCGTAGAAGAGCCGATAGACGGAGTCGCCGTCGTTGCGGTAGTTCTTCGCGGCGTTGATGCCGCCCTGCGCCGCGATGGAGTGCGCGCGGCGGGCGGAGTCCTGGTAGAAGAACACCTGGACGTTGTAGCCCTGCTCGCCGAGCGACGCGGCGGCGGCGCCACCGGCCAGGCCCGAGCCGACGACGATGATGTCGAGCTTGCGGCGGTTGGCCGGGTTGACGAGCTTGGCGTTGAACTTGCGCTGCTCCCAGCGCTGCGCGATCGGGACGTCGTGCGGGGCCTTGGTGTCGGCGATCTTGTCGCCCTCATAGTAGAGGCCGTCGACGAGCGGCGCCGTCGGGGTGGGGGTCGATGCGGTGGTGTTGCTCATGTCTTTCACTTACCCATCCAGTTGATGCCCGCGTTCGCGGCCTCGACGGCGTACTTCGCGGCGTCCATGGGCTCAGGGGTGAGGCCCAGGAGAATCGCGGTGGGCACGCACATGAAGGCGAAGAAGAGGCCGAAGGCGACGATGAACGCGATGAGGCGGACGAAGGGGATGACGTTGCCGCGGATCGCCCCGAGGGTCTGCAGGGCGGACCACACGCCGTGCCACACGTGCAGGCACAGGGCGGCCAGGGCCACCGCGTAGATGAGCCAGACCCACCACAGCTGGAAGCCGTAGTACATGTTCATGTAGGCGCGGCCGTGCTCGTAGTGCCCGCCGGGCGTCAGGTGGAGAGTGGTGAACTGGAGGATGTGCCAGACGAGGAACAGCAGGAGGATGACGCCGCCCCAGCGCATGGTGCGCATGGCGTAGCGGGAGGCGAAGTAGTCCGCGTTGGACTTCTTCACCGCGTAGGCGTCGTTGCCGCGGGCCTTCTTGTTGCGGATCCACAGGTGGAAGGCGCTGCCGGCGTGGGCGGCGAGGCACACGAGGAGGGCCACGCGCAGGATCCACAGGAAGCCGCTGAAGGGCAGGATCGGGACGAGCAGCTCGCGCAGGAAGTACGCGTAGTGGTCGTAGGCGATCTCACCCTCGAAGTAGTGAGTGTTGCCGTAGGCGTGGAACAGGACGAAGAACAGGAACACGAGGCCTGAGACCGCCATCATGCGCTTCATGAAGACGGTCGTCGTCAACGCGCTCCGCTTCTTGGAGGGAACAGTCGCTTTGGTCACGCGGCGAGCCTACGGATCCCTCGCCGCCGATGTTCGGGACCCTTGGACCCAGAACGTCAGATAACCCGCCCGACCCCGCGTTTCCAGGCAAAACTCTGGACATTTCGCCGTCGCGCGCTGCTGGCAGGCCCATGGGGTGAGGCCCGGACAGCACTAGATCAGCCCGGCATTTCGTCACACCCATGTATAGGAAATAGTGATGGAGGTCCTATTCGACGGCGCCCCGAGGTGCCTGGGAGGGCTGTTCGGGCCGGTCAGACAGCCTCCGAGCCCACGGGCCCGACGCCGCTGGCGCGCGCGGTCCCGGGGAGCGCCAGTCGCATGACGACGGCGTCCTCGGTGGGGGCGGAGTAGTAACGGCGGCGCCTGCCGATCGGCTCGAAGCCGCGTGCGAGGTAGAGCGCCTGGGCGGGCTCGTTGGAGGCGCGGACCTCCAGAAGGATGGCGCCACAGCCGGCCTCCCGCGCCTGCGCGATGAGGTGATCGAGCATGAGGCGGGCCAGGCCGCGGCGCCGGGCGCGCGCCGCCGTGGCGATGGTGAGGAGGTCGGCGTCCCCCCGGCCGTCGCCGAACCAGAGCCCCGCGTAGCCGAGGATCGCGCGGCCGCCATCGGCACCGCCAGCGCCGCCAGCGCCATCAGCCCCATCGGAATCATGAGCGCCCTCGCCCTCAGCATTCTCGCTCTCGACGACGACGTAGCGGCGGTCGGCCCCCTCCCCCTGGCTGGCCGCGAGCTCGGCGCCCAGCAGCGCCGGGCTCCACGCCTCACCCCCGAAGAGCTCGGCCTCGAGGGCGGCGACGACGTCGAGATCATCGGCGCGCATCTCGCGCAGGCGCGCTGGCGGGCAGGCGGGGGGCTCCGCGGGCTCGGTGCGCATGAGGGCCTCGGCCGCCCTCAGCCCGCGAGGGCGCGCTTGCGGCCCGCGGGCATCTGCACGTCCGCCAGGCGCAGGTAGAGGGGCTCGGTGGCGAGCTCCTCACCCCGGGCCAGGCGGGCCAGGGCGATGCGCACCTGCGCCTCGGCGCTGCCCGAGGCGGGGGCCAGCACGGGGCGGCCATCCGCGATCTCGGGGTAGAGGACGCATCCCGATCCGGCGGGGACTGCGTCAGGGCCGAGGCCCGCCAGGCGCTCGGCGGCGGCGAGCGGGGTCGTGACCGCTGGCGCGGAGAGAGCCTCGACGTCGTCGGCACCCCGAGCGCGGTAGGCGGCGCAGTAGACCTCCTTGCGGCGCGCGTCCGTGGCCACGAGGATGGTCGCGGCCTCGGCCGCCTCCCGCCCGCGCTCGGCGGTGAGCTCGTCGAGGGCCAGGCGGGCGACGGCGTCGAGACTCGGCACCCCATGCGCGGGGATCGAGCGGGCGCGGGAGAGGGCCCGGGCGGTGACGAGGCCGGCGCGCAGGCCGGTGAAGGGCGCGGGGCCGGTGGCGGCCACGACGGCGTCGAGCGGGACGTCATCGGAGGGGGCGGCGAGGGCGGTGGCGAGCATCGGCCCGAGCGACTCGGCGTGACGACGGGAGTCCTGGAGCGCTTGGGCGGACAGGATCTCCAGGGGGCGCCGGACGCCGTCGGCGGAGACGCCGGGCTCGGCGTCGCACAGGAGGAGCTGGGTGCCGAGGGAGGAGTCGATGGAGAGGATGCGCACGGGGGGAGCCTATCCCGGCGCGGGTCAGGGCTGCTCGGGCGTCCTGGCCATCTCGGGGGTCTTGGCGTCCTCAGCAGAGCCCTCGCCACGCTTGGGAGCCTGGTCCGGGCGGGCGACCTCAGCCGTCCTCCAGCGCCGGGGCTTGGCCGGGGGCCTCGTGGGCGCGAGGACCCGCCGCTCCCGGCGCACCGTGATGACGATGAGGAGCAGGCCGAGGCCGACGGCGGCGGCCACCTCCGCCTGCTGGTCCGAGCTGAGCACCGAGTCCTCGCCCTTGCTGCCCACGGCGGGGGCGGGGGTGGTGCCGTGGGAGCGCTGGAGGATGACGGCGGAGTAGTCGTCCAGGGAGATGGGGCCGGCGAGCATCTCCTGGGCACCATGGGAGGCGGCCCGGGCTTGGCCGCCCGAGACCACGTACCAGTCGGTGGACTGCCCGAGGACGATGACGGTCCCCTGGGCTCCCGAGGGGGATGCCGAGCCCGTGGAGGTGGGCGAGGGACTGGCCGACGGCGTTCGCGCCGTGGGTGGCGCCTGGGTGCTGCCGGGGGCTGAGGCCTGGGGGGAGGCGGTCTCCAGGAGGGCGGCGGCGAGGAGCTCGTCCTCGACGGGGGCGCCCTGGGCCGTGGAGTCGGCGACGACGACGGCGATCGCGCCGATGGGGTCGCCGTCGGCCAGGACGGGCGCGACCCAGAGGGCGGCCGCGGGGAGAGGAGCCTCCGGGGCGCTGCCGTCGAGGAAGCCGGTGGACCAGCGGTGGACCTGGGCGGGCTGGCCAAGCGTCGTGGAGGCCCCGCTCGCCGCCATGCCGGAGGCGAGCGACGACCCCTGGTCCTGGAGCCACGCGCGCGCGATGGCCTCGTCCCCGGGGGCGGGATCGGCGGCGGCGTGCAGGTCGGGGATCGTGGAGGATGAGGCGGGGGCCGTGGGTGTCGTGGAGCGCGCGGGTGAGGCGGCGGCGCTGGGGGCGATGAGGAGCCGGGCGGCTGCGAGCGGCGCGAGCATCATGAGCACGACGACGAGCGCCGGGATCACGGGGCGCGCCGGGAGGCGGCGGGGGGCCGTGCGCATCATCCGGCCAGCGCGCTGAGATCCACGCCGGCCCAGCGCCGCCCGTGGGCGCGGATCGTGATGGCGCGGCGCCCGTCGTCGACGCCATCGAGGTCGAGGGCCGGGCGGGCCGCGGGGTCGGCGTCGCCAGGTGCGGAGGCGCCGTCGTCACGAGTCGCGGGATCGGCGCCGCCGGCCGCGGGGAGCCCGCCGTGGGGGCGGTCCACGGAGATCTCGAGGCGGTCCTCGGCGAGGCCCTCGACCTTGTCCTGGCCCCATTCGACGAGGGTGACGGAGCGCTCAATGGAGGAGTCGAGGTCGAGGGCGTCGACCTCCTCGAGGCTGGTGAGGCGGTACGCGTCGACGTGGATGAGGTCCGGCCCGTCCCCAAGGGCGGGGTGGGCGCGGGCGATGATGAAGGTGGGCGAGGAGACGCGGCCGCGCACATCCATGGCGGCGCCGATCCCTTGGGCGAGGGTGGTCTTGCCCGCGCCGAGCCCACCGGTGAGGAGCACGAGGTCACCGGAGCGGAGCAGGGCCGCGAGGCGCGCGCCGAGGGCGCGGGTGGACTCCGCCCCGGTCGTCTCGACGACGATCTGGCTCAGGGTGTGGAACATCGCGACTCCTCTCGGCTGGAAGCGGCGGTTCAGACTCTATCCTCCCAGCCAACTCCCAGATAAACGCGCGGGACCCGCGCGCCAAGGCGGGTGACGATCTCATAGTTGATCGTTCCGCACACGGCGGCCCACTCGTCCGCCGTCGGGATGCCCGCGGGATCAGCGCCGTCGCCCCACAGCACGGCGGTGTCGCCGGCCCGAGCGCCGGGGGCGGGGGCGCTGGAGCCGCCGGGGGCGGGGGCGCCAGAGCCGCCGGGAGCGGCGGGCCCGAGGTCGATGACCATCTGGTCCATGCACACCCGGCCGACGATCCGGGCGTGGACCGGGGCGGGGGCGGCATCGCCGCCTCCACCCTGGGAGGGGATCACCGTGACGGGGGCGCCGGAGGCGGAGCGGGGAATGCCATCGGCGTAGCCGAGGGGGACGAGGCCCACCCACCGGTCCGTGGGCGCGGTCCAGGTTCCGCCATAGGAGACCGCTTGGCCGGCGGGGATGCGCTTGACGAGGGTGAGGGGCGCCTCCAGGCGCATGGCGGGGCGAAGCCCGAGCCCGGCGCTGGTGGCCACGGTGGGATCGGGCGAGAGCCCGTAGAGCCCGATGCCGGCGCGCACGAGGTCGAGGCGCGCGTCGGGGTGCCAGAGCAACCCGCCGGTGGCGGCGAGGTGGCGGACGACGGGCGTCAGGCCGGCGGAGGCGACGGCGTCGGCGGCGGCGTGGAAGCGGGCGAGGTGGTCCTCGGTGGAGCCGGAGTCGGGCTCGTCGGCGCGGGAGAGGTGGGACCACAGGCCGACGACGGCGAGGCTCCCGGCGCGCTCGGCGCCAGCGAGCTCGGCGGCCAGCGCGGGGAGCTCGTTGTCGGTCGCGCCGGCGCGGGACATGCCGGTGTCGGCCTTGAGATGGACGCGGGCGGCGCGGCCCTCGGCCTCGGCCGCCGCGGCGATGGCGCGGGCCTGGTCGATGGTGGACACGGAGAGGTCGAGGTCGGCGGCGATCGCGGCGCGCAGCGGGGAGCCGGGGGCGGCGGCGCGCTCGGGAGTGAGGACGGGGGCGAGCCAGGTGAGGACGCGCGGCGCCGTCGGGGTCGGAAGCGCGCGGGCCTCGGGAGCGGGCCGGGCGATGCCGGCGGCGTCGAGCAGGGAGCGCAGGTGGAGGGCCTCGGCGAGCTGGGCGACGCCGAGCCAGGTGGCGCCGGCGCCCAGGCAGGCGCGGGCGACGGGCTCCAGGCCGTGCCCGTAGGCGTCCGCTTTGACGACGGCCATCCACGGGGTGCCGGCAGCCTGGGCAAGAACCGCGGCGTTGTGGGCGATGGCGCCGAGGTCGATGACGGCCCGGGAGGTGGTGGCGGGGGTCGGCTGCGGGGCAGAAGGTGTTGTCGCGCTCACGCGGTGATTCTCCCACTCCTCCCCCACCCCCACCCATCACCCCCTCTTATAACCGAGACCGGGCGAACAGCACGGCGAAACCGGGCGGTTTTCCACAGATCAGAATCTCGCCGTGCTGATCGCCCGGTCTCGCATATAGGGGCGGGCTATTTCTTGGTGGTGCGCGGGGTGGGGAGGGCTCGGGCGCGGAGGCGCTGACGGGCCTGGGGAAGATGCTCGGCGACATCCATGGCGGCGATGGGATGTCCCTCCTTCCCCCGCGCCTCCCCACTGGCCAGGCGGCCGGCGTCGGCGTGGAGGCGCACAGCCACGGCGGCCGCGAGCGCGATCGCGTCCCCGAGGGCCAGGCCGCTGACCGCGCCAATACCCCGCTCGTCATGCTCGCCGCCCCCGCCACGCGCGCCCTCACGATCCGCGCGCACGGCCGCGAGCACCGCGCCGAGGGCGCCGGAGAGGACGTCCCCGCTGCCCGCGGTCGCCAACCAGCCCGGGCCAGAGCCCAGCGAGAGGAGGGGCGCGCCGTCGGGACGGGCGATGAGCACCGGCGTGCCTTTGAGGACAACGGTCGCACCGGTCTCCTCGGCGAGCCCCCGCACGGCGGATGCGGGCGCTGCCTCGACCTCCTCTCGCGTCGTCGGCTGCCCGAGGCCGGCGAGGAGCGCGGCGGCCTCGCCCGCGTGCGGTGTGAGGACGTGCTCGGGACCGCAGGCGAGCCCTTCGGCGGCAAGGCCGGGCAGGAGCGGGAGGGCCCCGGCGTCGATGACCGCCCACTGGCCCTCATCCCTCCCTTGCCGCAGCGCGGCGCGCAGGGCCTCGCGCAGTTCCTCGGCGCGGGGCTCGTCGGCGGGGTCGGTTCCGGGGCCGACGACGATCGCCTGGCAGCGCCCTGGCGCGGGGACCGCCTCGGGGCGGGAGGCGAGGACGAGGTCGGTGGCCCGCCGGGGGGCCAGGATGCGCGCCATGCCGGTTCCGGCGCGGATGGCGCCGCTGACGGCGAGGACCGCGGCGCCGGGGTAGGCGTCGCTCCCGGCGTGGATGCCGACGACGCCGCGCGTGTACTTGTGGTCGGTGGCGCCGGGGACGCGGAGGAGCGGGGCGAGCCGGGCGGGGTCGGGGGCGATGGCGAGCGGCGCGCCGTCTGTGGGGACCGGCAGCCCGAGGTCGACGACGTCGACTCTCCCGTTCAGGGGCGCTGCGGGCGGGAGGAGGTGGGCCCCGCGCGGGCAGGTGAAGGTGACGGTGCGGTCGGCGGCGAGGACGGGGCCGGGCAGGGCGCCGTCGTCGACGCCCACGCCGGAGGGGATGTCGACGGCGAGGACGCGGAAGCCCCGCTCGCCAGGCGGGCCCGCGGCGATGAGGGGGGCGAGGAGCGCCGCGGCGCGAGGACGCAGGGGCCCGCTGGCACCGATGCCGGTGAGGCCGTCGATAACGAGGTCGAGGCGGGCGGCCTCGGCAGCAGGCTCAGCGGCTGGCCCATCCGCGATCACCACCCCAGCGGCGCGGGCTTCGGCCAGCGCGTCCGCGTGGGGGTGGTCGGTGGCCAGGCGCGCCTCCACCGTGGCGCCGCGGCGGGCCAGGATGGCCGCGGCGAGGAGGGCATCGCCGCCGTTGTTCCCACCTCCCGCGAGCACGAGGACCTGTCCTTCGGCGACGGCGCCGGAGGCCTCCCACAACTCGGCGAGGGCGGCGGTGGCGAGGGCCTGGGCGGCGCGGCGCATGTACTGGTCAGTGCCCGCGGTCAGGGGTTCCTCGGCCCGCGCGATGGCGCGGGCGGCATAGGCGGTGCGGGCCGCGAGGGCGGGGGTGCCGGCGGCCACTGCGGCCCCAGCGGGCCTTGCGGCTCCGGTGGCGCGGGCCCTGTTCCTAGCGGTGGTCATGGCACCATCCTCGCTCCCAACAGTCCGCAGAACCAGGGGTTTGGGCGTCGAGATCCCGGCTGCGGGGCGGGGCAACCGCGGCAGCTGGGAGACAGCGGCGCCGTCCGGCTCACTCCTCGTCGTCGACGGCGCGGGGGCGCAGCCAGATCGTGAGGGTGGCGACGCCGGTGAGCGCCAGGGCCCCAGTTCCTGCCAGGGCGTCGTCGACGGTCGCCATGACCCAGGCCCACCAGTAGGCGACCCCGTCGTGCTCGATGCCGAGCAGCCAGTTGGCCATGACACCGAAGATGACGAGCATGCCCGCGGCTCGGGGACCGGTGAGTGGAGCGAGCCCGATACCGGTCGCCGCGAGGAGCAGGGTGTTGCGGGCGAATGTGGGCACACCGAGCGCCCAGGCGAGCGCGCAGGTCGGGATGAGGAGGACGGCGACGCCGAGCACGAGGATGCCGAGGACGCGGGGCCTGCCGCGCGCGGAGACGATCTCGCGCTCGCCGATGCGCCCGGCGGCCGCCATGATGGCGAGCGCGGGGATGGTGGGGATGATGTTGGTGACGACGGCGCGCACGTTGAGTCGCCCGGGGATGGGCAGGGGCTCCTTGGTCATGACGGCGCAGAGGAGCACGCCGACGGCGCAGGCGGCGGCGATCTGCGGAAGGAGGAGGTAGCGCAGGGCGGCGAGCCGCGGACGCGCGCGGTAGGCGTCGGGCAGCCGGTGGCGGGGAGCGTTGTGGTGGGAGCGCCTTGCGGGGCGCCCCAGAGCGGGCGCCGCCCCGCCCCGGCGCGCTCGGCTCATTGAGCCCCTCTGGTGCTGCCGGGCTGTCCGCACTGCTGAAGGTCGTTGATCGCGGCAAGGAGAGCCGCGTCGCGCTCCTCCTGGGGCATGGAGGCGAGGTCATCAGCGGAACCGAAGGTCCCACTGCCCCCCTCGGCTGATCTTGAGCCAGAGCATGATCGTGTCCCGGCTTCTGGAACCCTCCCCGGGGCCTCTTACCGGAGGGCAGTTCCGCGCGTACCAGCGAACAATGTTGTTCTCAACACGGAACTGCTGCGAATCCATAAGATCGAGCGAATTCAGCGGGATAGCGTCACCAGAGTAGCCATTCGACTGCTCCAGCCGCGCCGGAACCGCGGCACCGGCGCGATTCAGTGAGGCTTATTCATAGGGTGTAGGTGAATATGAGTCCGAGGACTGCGGTGATGGTTTCCGGGAAGGTTTCCGGTGGTCTTCTGCAGCCGGTGCGCAGGACTCTCCAGGCCTTGATGTTGGCGATGACTCGTTCGATCTTGTGGCGGATCTGGTTGACGGCCCGGTTGCAGGCCTTGTCGTCTGGGTGGAGGGGAAGTCTCGCGGGTTCTCTTCTCGGGGTGATCATGCCCAGCCCGATGCGCCCCTTGTCGCCAATACGCCTGGGTGGTGACGCCCCGTCGGGCAGGTCGGCGGCGGGGACGTCGAGCAGGCCGCCGCGGCGCAGGGCCTGAGCGTCGTGCGCGCATCCGTCCTGGGGGTCGGACACCCAGGCCAGGGTCCCTGACAGGGCGCAGGCCACCTGGACGCTCAGCCCCGTGGTCTTGTGCTCACCGGAGCACAGCTCAAAGTGGTCCTTCCAGGACCAGCACTGAAAGCAGGGCGCCGTCGATGATCAGCTGGGCCGTGGCATCCAGGTCCTCCACCGTTGGAGCACTGCCGTTCAGGCATGCGGCAATCAGGGGCGTGCAGGCGCTGATGACGCGAAAGACGGTGGCCTGCCAGACGCCGTAGAGCTCGGCGAGCAGCTCCTGGGGCAGGCTGTGCCGCAGCCAGGATCAGGGTCAGGCGCACGCACACGAACAGCCCCAGCGCCCTCGCCCCGAAGACCGGCAGATCGGGGTTCTCGGCGAAAATGGCCTCGCACAGGCCCATAACCTCACACCGAGGGATTCTCGTGCTACTATTCGTCATGGCGGTTTGCCTCTTGGTCGGATTGGCTTAAGCACCAAAGATTCTCTCAAGAGCAAGCCGCCACCCTGCTTAGCGACACGCTATTACCAACAAAACACCCTAAACACCCCTATGAATAAGCCTCGCTGCATGGTCCCGCCGGAAAGAGTCCCGATCCTCGATTCCAGCACCGCATCGAGCCCCAGGGCGACTGCGAGCTCGTCGATCCGATGGTGGGTCTCCCCCTCGCCCATCGCCTGGAGCCACGCCGCGTAGAGGAGCGCCGCTCTCACGGTCAAGCGCCTGGGGAAAGAGGATCTCTGCGGCAGGAATCCGAGGCCTGCCCTGGCCTGGCGCGTCTGGCTCACGAGATCGTTCCCGCCGATGGAGACCCGGCCGCGCTCCAGTGGAATGAGCCCGGTGATCGCGCGGAGGAGAGTGGTTTTACCACTGCCATTGGGCCCGACGACGGCGGTCACTCCCGTGCCGCAGGTCAAGGATATTCCGTCGAGAATCTCCCTCCCGCCAAGCCGGACTCGGACGCCATCGACCACAAGGCCGTCGCCTGTTCCCATGCCCCTCCTTCGGCGTTCCCATCAGCCACAGAATCCATCCTGACCGCGTTATTCACAAGGACCATCAGTGGTTTCCCGTGCCTTTGCCAGGCTCCTCCCAGAATAAGCCCTCCTTTCACAGGAGGGTTCGCCGTTCTTCCCGTCGGCAGTCGCACCGCATCGGGCACACTTGCGCCATGGGCGCTATCAAGGGGATCGGGACGGACCTCGTGGGGATCGCGCGTCTCGCGGAGGCGCTCGACCGCTCGCCGTCGCTGGCCCGGCGCCTCTTCACCCCCGCTGAGCTGAGCTCGGGCGGCGACGGCGGCACGAGCGCCCCCGGCAGCGCGGCCCATGCCGCCAGTCCCGGCGCGGCGAGCCTCGCCGCGCGCTTCGCCGCCAAGGAGGCCGTCATCAAGGCCATTGGCGCGGCCGGCCAGAGCGCTCCCCCAGGCAGCGTGCCCCCTCCCCCACCGTCCTGGCGCTACACGGAGATCGAGGTCGTCTCCTCCCCCGGGTCTCCCCCGCGCCTCGCCCTCCACGGCGCCGTCGCGCGGCACGCCGCCGCGCTGGGCATCACCGCATGGCACCTCTCGCTCAGCCACGACGCCGAGGCGGCCCTCGCCTTCGTCGTCGCCGAGTAGCACGGGGGACGCCGAGTAGCGGAGAAGCAGGCTCCCGGAGGACAAGAGCTCAGGGCCCCGGCGGGCGCGATCGACTCGCTCCCGCCGGGGCCCCATCACAACAGCGGCGAGACCCGCCTATCTCACTCCACGGTGACGGACTTGGCCAGGTTCCTCGGCTGGTCGATGTCCAGGCCCTTGGCGCCCGCGAGCGCAGCGGCGAAGACCTGCAGCGGCACAACGGTCAGCAGCGGCGCCATGAGGGTCGGCGTGGCGGGGATGCGGATGATGTGCTCGGCGAAAGCGTCGACGGCGTCGTCCCCCTCCTCGGCGACCACGATGGTGCGCGCCCCGCGGGCCCGGATCTCCTGGATGTTGGACAGGACCTTGTCGTGCAGGATCGGACGGCGCGGGGTCGGCACGATGACGAAGACCGGCAGCCCCTCCTCCACGAGGGCGATGGGGCCGTGCTTGAGCTCGCCGGCGGCGAAGCCCTCGGCGTGGACGTAGGCGAGCTCCTTGAGCTTGAGCGCGCCCTCGAGGGCCACCGGGAAGCCCACGTGGCGGCCCAGGAACAGGAAGGACGAGCGGTCCGCGAGCGCCGCGCCCAGCTCGCGCACGGCGGTCTCCTGCTCGTCGAGGATCCACTGGACCTTGTCGGGCATCTCGCTGAGCTTGGCGAGGTAGTCGGCGACCTCGTCGGGCCACTTGTTGCCACGCAGCTGCGCCAGGTAGAGGCCCAGCAGGTAGCAGGCGGTGATCTGGGCGAGGAAGGCCTTCGTGGAGGCCACCGCGACCTCGGGACCGGCGTGGGTGTAGAGCACGGCGTCGGCCTCGCGGGCGATGGTGGAGCCGTAGGTGTTGACGATGGCGAGCACCCGGCTGCCCTGCTCGCGCGCGTGGCGGACGGCCTGGATGGTGTCCATGGTCTCCCCGGACTGGGAGATCGCCACGGTGAGGGTCTTCTCGCTCACGACGGCGTCGCGGTAGCGGAACTCGTGGGCGAGCTCGACCTCCACGGGGATGCGGCACCAGTGCTCGATGGCGTACTTGGCGACGTGCCCGGCGTAGGCGGCGGTGCCGCAGGCGATGACGATGATCTTGTCGACGCTGCGCAGCACGGCGGAGTCGATGCGCATCTCGTCGAGCTGGATCTCCCCGCGCTCGTCGACGCGGCCCCGCAGGGTGTCGGCGACAGCGGCGGGCTGGTCGTGGATCTCCTTGTCCATGAAGGTCTCGTAGCCGCCCTTGACGGCCGCCGAGGCGTCCCAGGAGACCTCCCAGGTCTTGGGCTCGACGACGCTGCCGTCCTTGTCCCACACGGTGACCGAGTCGGGGCGCAGGAGGAGGATCTGGTCGTCGTCGACCTCGGCGGCGTGGGAGGTGAAGGCCACGAAGGCGGCCACGTCCGAGCCGAGGAAGTTCTCGCCGTCGCCCAGGCCGATGACCAGGGGGCTGGAGCGGCGGGCGGCGACGATCGCCTCGGGGGCCAGCGGGGTGACGGCCAGGAGCGCGAAGGCGCCCTCGAGGCGCTCGGTGACGGCGCGCATGGACTCCACGAGGACCTGCGCGGGGTCCGCGGCGGGATCGGCAGCGGTCGCCTCGGCCAGGCGGGCGGTGAAGTCCATGTCGAGGATGTGGGCGGCGATCTCGGTGTCCGTGTCGGACAGGAGGGTGCGGCCGGCCTCCTCGACCTCGGCGCGCAGGGCGCGGAAGTTCTCGATGATGCCGTTGTGGACGACGGCGATGTTGCCGGCGCGGTGCGGGTGGGCGTTCTGTGTCGTCGGCCCGCCGTGGGTGGCCCAGCGGGTGTGGCCGATGCCGGCGGTGGCGGGGGCGGGGGGCTCGGCGGCGATGGCGGCCCGCAGGTTCTCGAGCTTTCCCGCCGCCTTGGCGACCTGCAGACCGGAGGGGCCGACGAGGGCGACGCCAGCGGAGTCGTAGCCGCGGTACTCCAGGCGGCCGAGGCCGTCGAGGAGGACGGAGAGGGTGCGCCCCTCCACCTCGGGGGTCGCGGGGGAGGAGATGACGGGGGCAAGGGGGCGGACGTGCCCGACGATTCCACACATGGGGTGATCGAATCATGAGTGGAGCGCTCAGGAAAGCGTCATTGGTCGGGTCTTCTGTGATTCGCGGCAATCGGTTGCGCGGATCTGCGCGCGATCTTGACGCATGAGTCAGACTTGGGCAGTGACCTCCTCGCACTCCCCCTACATCGAGCTGGCGCGCGAGCAGTGGAGGGCCCTGGCGTCCTCCACTCCCCTGCCCCTGACGCAGGACGACGTCGTCAAGCTCCGCGGCCTGGGAGACCCCACGGACCTGGTCGAGGTCGACGCCGTCTACCGCCCCCTGACCGCGATCCTCCAGGACTACATCCTCACCTCCCGGGAGCGCGCCCGCCGCACGGCCGAGTTCCTCGGCGTCGACACCCGCCCGACCCCCTTCGTCATCGCCGTGGCCGGCTCGGTCGCGGTGGGGAAGTCGACGACGGCCCGCCTCATCGCCCATCTCCTGGCCCGCTTCCCGGGCACGCCCCGCGTGGACCTGGTGACCACCGACGGGTTCCTCCTGAGCAACGCCGAGCTGGAGGCGCGCGGGCTCATGGCGCGCAAGGGCTTCCCCGAGTCCTACGACCGGCGCGCGCTCGTGGACTTCGTTGCCGCCGTCAAATCCGGCGCCCCTCGCGTCGAGGCCCCCGTCTACTCCCACAAGGTCTACGACATCGTCCCCGGGAGCAGCGTCGTCGTCGAGCAGCCCGACGTCCTGGTCCTGGAGGGGCTCAACGTGCTCCAGCCCGCGCCGAGGGGCAGGGCCGCGCCCGAGCACGACGTCCTACATGAGGGGCATCCCTCCTCCGCGGCCCTGGCGGTATCGGACTTCATCGATTTCTCGATCTACGTCGACGCCGATCCCGCCGACATCCGCCGCTGGTACCTGGACCGCTTCCTCACCCTCAAGCGCACCGCCTTCAACGACCCGGAGTCCTACTTCCAGCGCTTCGCGTCGATCCCCGACGACATCGCCCTGACGGCGGCCAGCGAGATCTGGGAGTCGGTCAACCTGGCGAACCTGCGGGAGAACATCGCCCCCACCCGCGGTCGGGCGACCCTTGTGCTGGTCAAGGGCCCCGATCACCACATGAGCCGCGTCCTGCTGCGCAAGGCCTGAACCCGCCCGCCGCCGTCTCGCCATGCCGACGGTCCTAGATGGTCCCCGCGATCGCCCTCTACTGTTGCGCCCATCACTCACATCCCTGTGATCTGCGTCCTCTCGTCGCAGCGCCACGGGGATGCCTGCTGAGAGGAGCCACCATGCGCGTGGGAATCCCCTGCCAACCACCGGGCCATGCCCTGGCAGCCGCGACGCCGCGGACCGTCGCCCGGATCGTCCGCCTGGGCTACGAGGTCGCGGTCGAGCGCGGCGCCGGGGCCGCCGCCAGCTTCCCCGACGCCGACTACGAGGAGGCCGGCGCGCTCCTGACCGATCGCGCGGGCGCGTGGGGGGCCGACGTCGTCGCCTCCACCGGAGCGCCCACCGCCGCCGAGCTCGACCTCATGCGCCCGGGCGCCGCGCTCATCAGCCGCCTCGGCCCTGCGCGCAGCCCGGAGCTCCTGGAGGACCTGCGGCGCCGCGGCCTGACCGGCCTGGCGATCGACGCCGTGCCCCGCATCTCCCGCGCCCAGGCCATGGACGTGCTCTCCTCCCAGGCGAACCTCGCCGGCTACCGGGCCGTCATCGAGGCCGCCTCCAGCTTCGGCCGCCTGCTGGGCGGGCAGGTGACCGCGGCCGGCAAGTTCCCGCCGGCCACCGTCTACGTCATCGGCGCTGGCGTGGCAGGGCTCGCGGCGATCGGCACAGCGCACTCGCTGGGCGCCGTCGTGCGCGGCACCGACGTGCGCCCCGAGGTGGCCGACCAGGTGCGCTCCGTGGGCGCCGAGTTCGTGCCCGTGCCCACCGCCCAGGAGGTCTCCTCCGACGGCTACGCCAAGGAGATGAGCTCGGACCAGGCTGCCCTCGCCCAGGCCCTCTACGCCCGCGAGGCGGCCGGCGCGGACATCGTCATCACGACGGCGAACATCCCGGGCCGCCGCTCCCCCATCCTCCTTGACCGCGCGGCCGTGGAGGCGATGCGCCCCGGCACGGTCATCGTGGACATGGCGGCGGCCAACGGCGGCAACACCGAGCTGACCGTGCCGGGCGAGACCATCACGACGCCCGGCGGCGTCACCATCATCGGGGCCACGGATCTGGCCGAGCGCCTTCCGGCCCAGGCCTCCCAGCTCTACGGGCAGAACATCGTCAACCTGCTCACCCTCATGACACCCGCCAAGGACGGCGTTCTCGCGCTCGACCTGGAGGACGACGTCGTCCGCGGCATCACCGTGTGCGCCGACGGCGAGCTCCTGTGGCCACCACCGCCCATCTCGGTCTCGGCGGCGCCCGCCCCCGGCACCGCGCCGCAGCGCTCCCCGGAGGAGGAGGCGGCCGAGCTCGCCGCGGCGGCCCGGGCCAAGGCCCGCTCCCGGCGTCGGCGCATGGCGGGGATCGCGGTCACCGCGGCGCTGGCGGCCGCCCTCGTCCTGGCCACGCCAGCCGCCGTCACCAGCCACTACATCGTGCTGGCGCTGTCCATCATCCTCGGGTTCCACATCATCTCCAACGTGACCCCCGCGCTGCACACCCCGCTCATGTCGGTGACCAACGCGATCTCCGGCATTATCCTGCTGGGGGCAATCTCGCAGGTCGGCAACGCGAACCCGCTCATCAGCGCCATCGCCTTCGTGGCGGTCGCGCTGGCCACGATCAATGTCTTCGGCGGATTCGTGGTCACCCACCGCATGCTCGCCATGTTCAGGAAGGACTGAGCCGATGCACGCAGCACTCGCCCTGCCCTCCCCGGTGGCGCTGGCGTACATCGTCGCCGCGCTCCTGTTCATCGCCGCTGCGGCGGGCCTGTCCCGCCACGAGACCGCCGTCACCGGCAATATCGCCGGGGCGGTCGGCATGGGGGTCGCCGTGGCGGCCGCCATCGGGCTGGCCCTCACCTCCCACCCGGGCCGCGGCGTGATCGCCACCGCGGTCCTCATCGCGCTCGCCCTGGGGATCGGCGCGGTCATCGGCATGTTCCTCGCCGGGAGGGTCGCGATGACCGGGATGCCGCAGCTCATCGCCGTCCTCAACGGGCTCGTGGGCCTGGCCGCCGTCCTCGTGGGATACAACTCCTACGCCACCCCGGACGAGATGTCCCACGCCCTGGGAGCCTTCCACCTCGGCGAGGTGTTCCTGGGCGTCCTCGTGGGCGCCGTGACCTTCACCGGCTCGGTGCTCGCGGCCCTCAAGCTGTCCGGCAAGGTGCCTGGGCGCCCCCTGACCCTGCCGGGGCGCAACCTGCTCAACCTCGGGATGCTGCTCGTCTCGGGCGCCCTCATGGTCGCTTTCATGCTCCTGCCCGAGCACTCGCCGGCCGCATGGGCCTGCCTGGGGGTCATGACGCTCCTGGCGCTCATCCTCGGCGCGCACCTCGTGCTGGCGATCGGCGGCGGGGATATGCCCGTCGTCGTGTCCATCATGAACGCCTACTCGGGCTGGGCCTCGGCCTTCACCGGCTTCATGATCAACAACGACCTGCTCATCATCACGGGCACGCTTGTGGGCTCGTCCGGCGCCTACCTGTCCTACCTCATGTGCCAGGCGATGAACCGCTCCTTCATGTCGGTGCTCCTGGGCGGCTTCGGCACCGAGGGTGCGACGGCGCCCAGGGCGTCGGCGCAGGAGGGCACGATCGTCGAGACCGATGCCGCGTCCCTGGCGCGCGACCTGCAGTCCGCGCGGCGCGTCGTCATCACCCCGGGCTACGGGATGGCAGTGGCCCAGGCGCAGTACCCGGTGGCCGTGCTCACCGAGATGCTGCGCTCCCAGGGCGTTGAGGTGAGCTTCGGCATCCACCCCGTGGCGGGCCGCCTGCCCGGGCATATGAACGTCCTGCTGGCCGAGGCGAAGGTCCCCTACGACCTGGTCCTGGAGATGGACGAGGTGAACGACGATTTCTCCGACGTCGACGTCGTGCTCGTCATCGGCGCCAATGACACGGTCAACCCGGCCGCCGAGGAGCCCGGCTCCCCCATCGCGGGCATGCCCGTGCTGCGCGTGTGGGAGGCGGGGCGCGTCGTCGTCTTCAAGCGCTCGATGGCCACCGGCTACGCGGGCGTGACCAACCCCCTGTTCTTCAAGGAGAACACCGCCATGCTCTTCGGGGACGCCAAGGGCACGGTGGAAGAGATCATCCGCGCCCTCGACTGACGGGCCGCCGCGTTCTCAGTACTCTCGGCGCCCTCAGCGCTCCCACCGCGGACATGGAGCGGGGCCCCGGCGCGCTGCCGGGGCCCCGCTCCATGAGGTCTATCGCGGTCCCGCCTCAGAGGGCCAGGCGCTCCTTGACGACGCCGGCGAGTCGGCTGGCGACGGCGTCGGCCTGCTCCTGGGTGGCGGCCTCGACCATGACGCGCACGAGCGGCTCGGTGCCCGAGGGGCGCAACAGGACCCGACCGGTCTCGCCCAGGTCCTTCTCCGCGGAGGCCACCGCGTCCTGCACGGCCTTGTTAGTGCTGGCGGCGCCCTTGTCGACGTTCTTGACGTTGATGAGGGTCTGGGGCAGGCGGGTGACGACGCTGGCCAGCTCGGCCAGCGTCTTGCCGGTGCGCTTGACGCGCGCGGCCACGTGCAGGGAGGTGAGCACGCCGTCACCGGTGGTGGCGTGGACAGTGTCGATGACGTGCCCGGACTGCTCGCCGCCCAAGGTGTAGCCGCCCTGGAGCATCCGCTCGAGCACGTAGCGGTCGCCCACGCCGGTCTGGACGGTGCGGATGCCGTGCTCGCGCATGGCCAGGATGAGGCCGAGGTTGCTCATGACGGTGACGACGAGCGTGTCGGAGCCGAGGGTGCCGTCGGCCTTCATGCCGATGGCGAGCATGCCCATGATCTGGTCGCCGTCAACGAGCTTGCCGTCGGCGTCCACGGCCAGGCAGCGGTCGGCGTCGCCGTCGTAGGCCACACCCATGTCCGCCCCGACCGCCGTGACGTAGTTCTGCAGCTGCTCGGGGTGGGTAGAGCCGCAGTTGTCGTTGATGTTGAGGCCGTCCGGGGAGGCGTTGATGACAATGACCTCGGCGCCGGCGGCCCGCAGCGCGGCCGGGCCGACGGCGGAGGCGGCACCGTTGGAGGCGTCGACGACGATGCGCAGCCCGGACAGATCGGTGGCGACGGAGTCGACGAGATGGTTGATGTAGTTCTGGTCGGCGACGGTCTCCCCCTTGATGACGCGGCCGACGTCGGCGCCGGTGGGGCGGTCGTTGACCTTGCCCAGGAGGGCCTCGATCTCGTCCTCGACGGCGTCGGCGAGCTTGTAGCCGCCGCGGGCGATGAACTTGATGCCGTTGTCCGGGAAGGGGTTGTGGGAGGCGGAGATCATGACGCCCAGGTCGATCTCCTGGGTGGCGGTCAGGTGGGCGATCGCGGGAGTCGGCAGGACGCCGACGCGGGTGACATCCACGCCGGAGGAGGCCAGGCCCGAGCTGATGGCGTGGTCGAGGAACTCGCCGGAGGCGCGGGTGTCGCGCCCGACGATCGCGCGGGGGCGGGCGCCACGGGAACGCGCGCGGGCTTCCTTGGTCAGGACGCGGGCGGCGGCCTCGCCGAGTTGGACGGCGAGGGCGGGGGTGAGCAGGTCGTTGGCCAGGCCCCGAACGCCGTCGGTGCCGAAGAGTCGTGCCATGGGTGGGTTCCTCTCGTGTCTGGATTCCGAGGAGCATCCTCCCACTGTCCGCCGCGTCGCGCACCGCCAATACCGCCGGCACCGCCAATACCGCTGGCGCTGCCAGCACTGGCAGCGCCGCCCGTGCCCGGTCGGGAAGCGCGGACGGCGCCCCGCCGGCCTCGCGTGGGAGCGGGGCGGACGGGGCGCCGTCGTTGTCGGAAGGGCATGGCCAGGGCGGCCAGCCCACGCCGTATCAGCGCTTGGAGTACTGCGGGGCGCGGCGGGCCTTGTGCAGACCGGCCTTCTTGCGCTCGACGATGCGGGCGTCGCGGGTCAGGAAGCCAGCCTTCTTGAGGGCCGGGCGGTTGGCCTCGCGGTCGATCTCGTTGAGGGCGCGGGCGACGCCCAGGCGCAGGGCACCGGCCTGGCCGGAGATGCCGCCACCGTGGATGCGGGCGACGACGTCGAAGCGGCCCTCGAGGTCGAGGATCGTGAAGGGGGCGCGCACGAGCTGCTGGTGCAGCTTGTTGGGGAAGTAGTCCTCCAGAGTGCGGCCGTTGATGGTCCAGTTGCCGGTGCCGGGGATGAGGCGGACGCGGGCGACGGCCTCCTTGCGGCGGCCAAGGCCCGCCCCGGGGGCGGTGATGGACTGCCCGCGGCCCTCCACGGAGGTGCCGCCGGTCTCGGTGGTGTAGCTGGAGGGGGCGTTCTCCTCGTCCAGCGCGTCGATGTCGACAGTGGTCTCAGCCACGATGTGTCCTTTGCTTGTCGCGGGGTGCCGGGCGCTGGAGCGCTTACTGGGCGACCTGGGTGATCTCGAAAGCCTGCGGGTTCTGCGAGGCGTGCGGGTGCTCGGGGCCGGCGTACACCTTGAGCTTCTTGAGCTGGGCGCGGCCGAGCTTGGTGTGAGGCACCATGCCCTTGATGGCCTTCTCGACGGCGCGCTCGGGGCGCGTCGCCAGCAGGTCGCGGTAGGAGACGGCCGTCAGACCACCCGGGTAGCCGGAGTGGCGGTAGGCGAACTTGCGGTCGGCCTTGCCGTTGGTGAGGGCCACCTTGTCGGCGTTGATGATGACGACGTAGTCGCCGCAGTCGGCGTTGGGCGTGAACTGCGGCTTGTGCTTCCCACGGAGCAGGTTCGCGGCCTGAGCCGCGAGGCGGCCGAGAACGACGTCGGTGGCGTCAATGACGTACCAGTTCTTCTCGACGTCGCCGGGCTTCGGTGTGTACGTGCGCACGGGCGTTGCCTTCGTTTCTCTTGGCGAGCGGTCACGTCGACGAGCGTTGAAGCGTCGCTGTTCGACGAGACCGCCATGGTCAGGTGAGGTGGTCGGAGCACTCGCGCCCCGGGGCGAGTGGGATGGCACCGCGGTTGCGCGTTCAGCGTGCTGCACGACGGTTGCCCACATTACCGGCCGCTTGTCAGGGGGGTCAAAAGAAGGGGCCGCGCTCCCGCCGTGAATCCTGCCACGCTAGTGCCCTGCCTCCTCCGCCGGGAGGGAGCGCAGGACGCGGGCGCGCTGGGCCTGGGCCGCGAGCTCCTCGTCGGCGGGGTAGGCCACCCGCTCCAGGGTGAGGCCATGGGCGGGGGCGACCGGCGCCGCGGCGTCCCGGCTCGCCCTCAGCAGGATCCGCGCGGGCCAGTCCTCCTCCCGGCGCCCCTGGCCAACGGCGATGCAGGCGCCCACGAGGGAGCGCACCATCGAGTGGCAGAAGGCGTCGGCGACGACGTCGAGCACGACGAGGCCCGCATCCGCCCCTTCCCTCCCGGGGGCGCCATCGGGCACCCGGGACCATTCCAGGCGCTTGAGCGTCCGGATGGTCGTGGCGCCCTCACGGGGCTTGCAGTAGCCGAGAAAGTCGTGCTCGCCGAGCAGTGGCGCGGCGGCGCGGCGCATGGCATCGACGTCGAGCGCCTCCGGGATCCACAGCACGCTCCCCCGCCGCCCCGGGTCGCGCAGCCCCGCCGCGGGCCCGCCGTCGGCGATCCGGTAGCGGTAGGCGCGCTCGGTGGCGGAGAACCGCGCGTCGAAGCCCTGCGGCGCCTCGCGGACCCCATGCACGACGACGTCGCTCGCCCCCCGCGGCGCACTCCCCCCTCCCCCGCCACCAGCGCTCTCGCGGGCCTCGCGCGCGAGGACCCCGGCGACGCGTGTGAGCAGGGCCTGGGCGGGGGCGCGGTCCGAGCGGCCCGGCAGTGCCCGCCAGGCCTCCTGAGCGACGTCGACATGGGCCACCTGCGCCGCAGCGTGAACACCCGCGTCCGTCCGCCCGGCCACGGTCAGCCGCACGGGGGCGCGCAGCACCGTGCCGAGCGCCTCAGTGAGCACTCCCTCAACGGTGCGAAGGCCCGGCTGCGCCGCCCAGCCCGCGAAACCCGCACCGTCATAGGCCAGGTCCAGCCGCACCCGCACCAGCGAGCCATCGCCGATCGACTCCCTCGAGCCGTTCAACTCCTCCATGCCCTTATTCGATCACGGCGCGGGGCCCCGCCGAAGCGCCTGGCGGCCCCAGCCCGCCCATCCTCGGGGCGCCTGCCCGCGCTTGGCGGTAGCGTCATCCCCGTGAGCACGAATCCCGGAGCCCCGAGCCAGGCAAGCCGCGCCAGTCACTCCTCTGTGACGACGCTGTCCGTCGACTGCGGGGGCGGCGGCATCAAGGCCTCCGTCCTCGACGCCGAGGGGACGATCAGCTCGCGCGCCGTGCGCACCCCCACCCCCTACCCGCTCCCGCCGATGAAACTGGTGAAGACGATCGCCGGCCTCGCCGAGCAGCTGCCCCGGGCCGACCGGGTCACTGTGGGGATGCCGGGGATGATCCGCCACGGCGTCGTCGTGGCCACCCCCCACTACATCACGAAGGACGGGCCGCGCTCCAAGCCTCTCCCCGAGCTCGTCGAGGCGTGGCACCGCTTCGACATGGGCTCGGCCATCGCCGAGCACCTCGGCCTGCCCTCGCTCATCCTCAATGACGCGGAGGTCGCCGGCGCCGGTGTCGTCACGGGGCACGGCCTGGAGATGATCGTGACCCTGGGGACGGGCCTGGGCAACGCCATCTTCGACAACGGCGTCCTGGCGCCGCATGTCGAGGTCTCCCAGGGCCCCGTCCGCTGGGGCCTGACCTACGACGACTACATCGGCGAGCACGAGCGCCTCCGCCTGGGCGACGCGCACTGGTCGCGCAGGGTGCGGCGCGTCGTCGACGGCCTGCGGCCCATGTACCTGTGGGACCGCCTCTACCTCGGGGGCGGGAACTCCCGCAGGATCACAGCCCTCCAGCTCACCCGCATGGGCGACGACGTCGTCGTGGTCCCCAATGAGGCTGGGATGACCGGCGGGGCGCGCTGCTGGACCATGGCCCGCCCCTGAGGCGGCCAGCCCTGCCACGGCCCCGACGGCGGAACTGCCGCCGGGGCCGTATGGCACCCGGACGACGCGACGGCGGGCTCCGCACGCCAGCCCGCAGAGTGCCCGAACCGCGGGCACCCACCTGATGCGAGCGCGCGAAGGGCCCACCCGGATGATCCGGGTGGGCCCTTCTCTCAGTCCGTGTCAGCTCTCAGTGACGATCGCCGACGGGGACCGGGTGAGGATCAGGCGCGGCGACCGCGACGAACCAGGAAGATACCGCCACCGATGACGGCGCCCGCGATGAGCACCGGGACCACGATGCTGGCACCGGTCTTGGCCAGCGACGGCTTGGAGGTGGGCTGGCTGGTGGACGGGGCCGGGGCGGCGGGGGCCGGAGCGGCCGGGCTCTTGGGAGCCTGGGCGCCGGGCTGCTGCGGAGCCGGGGCCGGGGCGGGCGCCTCGGTGGTGGCGGGAGCCGGAGCGGGGGCCGGGGCCTCGGTGGTGGCCGGGGCGGTCGGCATCGGAGCCGGAGAGGTGGTCTCGGGAGCCGGAGCGGGGGCCGGGGCCTCGGTGGTGGCCGGGGCGGTCGGCATCGGAGCCGGAGAGGTGGTCTCAGGGGCCGACGGGGCCGGAGCCGGAGCCGGAGAGGTGGTCTCAGGGGCCGACGGGGCCGGAGCCGGAGAGGTGGTCTCGGGCGCCGACGGCATCGGGGCCGGAGTGGTCTCCGCCGGGGTGGACGGCGTGGCCGACGGCGTCATGGTCTCCGGGGCGGAGGGGGTCGCGGTCGGCGGGGTGTTGCTGTTGTTCGGCGGAGTGGTCGAGGGGGTCGGCGTCGGGGTGGCGTTCTTGCCGCCCTGGGCGTTGCCGGAGCCTGCCTCGGTGGCGGTGATGCCGTTGCGCGAGAAGGTCTGGTCGTTCACCGTGGCGGTGTTGGCCTGAGCGGCCTTCGTGGGCTCGGTGATCGTGTAGAAGCGAACGCGGCAGATGGCGTCAGCGGACGGGGAGTCGAACTCGATCTGCTCCTGGGGCCAGCCGGGGGCGACCTTCACGTTGGCCGCGCCCTTGCCCTCCTGCCAAGAGCCGGTGGTGCACACGACGGAGTCGGCGACGTAGGAGGCGCCCGGGTCCTTGACGACCCAGTGGGTGTTCTGGGCGCCGCCGGTGTTCTGGGCGCGCACCTCCCACATGAAGACGTACTTGCCGCTCTCGTTGATGCCGTTGAACCAGCCGGACTTGAAGGGGTTGGGCTCGGGGTAGTTGGGCTTGACGCCGTCGCAGCCGGTGTCGCAGGTGCCGTCACCGTTGGAGTCGCCGAAGACGATGGGAGCGGTGGTCGGGCCGACCTGGACGGTGCTCTTCTTGAGGCCGATGCCCTTGTTGTTGATCTGGGCCTGCGCGGTGAGAGTGCCGTCGGTGAGCTTGTCCCACTTCTCGGCGCCGGCCGTCAGGGTGCAGGTCATGTCCTGCGAGCCGACGGTGAAGGTGCAGTTGCCGACGTCGGAGCCATCCTGGTCGAGGAGGTTGAAGGCCAGCGAGCCGTACCACTCCATGCCCTCGCCGAGCTTGACGGTGAAGGAGTCGCCGGCCTTGGGGGCGTCGGCCTCCCACTTGGCCTGGAGGCTCACCTTGTCCCAGGCCTCGACGGCGACGCCGTTGACCGGGCGCTGGCGGGCCTCGGAGGTGACCTTGACATCGGTCACCTTGATGTTGTCGGAATCGGCGGCCTGAGCCTGCGTGCTCACGGCGGCGGGAACGAAGGCGCCTGCGGCGACGAGCGCGCCGGCGGCAAGAGCGGAAGACCGTCTCATGACTCTCCTCATGCGAATATGGGACTGGTATGGCTGATCTGGGCACACCGCGCCCGAGGCGCGGCCACGTGCCCAAACTAACGGATTCAGAGGCAGATGTCTCGTCTGCATCACAGATTAACTGGTAGATCACATCTCTGTCACAGAGTTCTGAGGTACCGCAGGTCACCGCCGTTCCAAGGAAATAACGGAGGGCTGGGAGCCTCCCGGCTCCCAGCCCTCCGTCGTCATGCGACGTGAATCACATGCAGGTGTCTCAGGCGTCGACCTTCTGCGCGGCAGCGCCACCGGCGGGGGCGAAACCAGCGGCCTCGGCCTCCTCCACCGTGGCGAACCAGACCTCGGCGACCGTGGCGTCATACCAGCGCGAGCCGGGAACGTGGTACTTCATCGAGTCCTCGTTGCCCTTGATGCGGTGCTCGTCGTCGGGGGCGTCCGCGGAGCCCTCGTCGAGGCGGACGGCGCCGGCGAACGCGACCTTCTCAGCCTTCTCGCCGGCGTCCTTCGCGGCGGGCTTGGCGTCGTCCTTGGCGTCTGCCTTCGCGGCGTCGGCCTTGTCACTCTTGGCCTCGGCGACGGCGTCCTGCGCGGCCTTCTTCGCGGCGGACTTGGCGGTCTTGACCGCGTCCTCGACGACGGCCTTCTTGGCGACCGGCTCGAGCACGAGGGAGATGACGGCCATGGGGGCGTTGTCGCCCTTGCGGGGAGCGGTCTTGACGATGCGGGTGTAGCCGCCGTCGCGGCCCTCCATCTTCGGGGCGATCTCCTCGAAGAGGCGGTACACGGCGTACTTGTCCGTGATCTTCTTCATCACGGTGCGGCGGGCGTGGAGGTCCCCGCGCTTGCCCTTGGTGATGAGCTTCTCGGCG
Organism: Actinomyces timonensis DSM 23838; assembly: GCF_000295095.1. GTDB lineage: Bacteria > Actinomycetota > Actinomycetes > Actinomycetales > Actinomycetaceae > Actinomyces > Actinomyces timonensis. The sequence goes on from NZ_JH806632.1 coordinate 484,253, forward strand.
TAGGGGCGCAGGCGGCGGGCGCGGGCCTCCGTCGTCGTGATGGACTCGTGGATGAAGAGCTGCCGGGCGAGGTTGGCCAGCAGGTGGCGCTCGTGCTGGGCGGAGCCGCCCAGGCGGGGTCCCTTGGTGGGGCGAGGCATTGTTGTCTCCTAGTGTTTGACGAGGTGGGGCTCAGGCCTGCTCGTCGCTGAAGGTGGGGTTGGTGTAGTCGTCCTCGGCGAGGTAGTCGAGGGGGGAGCCCTTGAGGGACAGGCCGAGCTCGGCGAGCTTGTCCTTGATCTCGGAGATCGACTTGGCACCGAAGTTGCGGATGTCGAGCAGGTCGGCCTCGCTGCGCGAGACGAGCTCTCCGACGGTGTGGATGCCCTCGCGCTTGAGGGCGTTGGAGGAGCGCGCCTGGAGGTCCAGCTCGTCGATCATGAGGGCGAGGTCCTGCTGGAGGGCCTGGTCCATGGGGGACAGGCCGACCTCGATGCCCTCGGCCTCCACGTTGAGCTCGCGAGCCAGGCCGAAGAGCTCGACGAGGGTCTTGCCCGCCGAGGCGAGCGCGTCGCGGGGCGTGATCGAGGACTTCGTCTCGACGTCGACGATAAGGCGGTCGAAGTCGGTGCGCTGCTCGACACGGGTGGCCTCCACGGAGTAGGAGACCTTCTTGACCGGCGAGTAGATGGAGTCGACCGGGATCCGGGAGATCTCCGCGTTCGGGTCCTTGTTCTGGTTGGCGGAGACATAGCCGCGGCCGCGCTCGACGGTCAGCTCGATCTCCAGCTTCCCCTTCTCGTTGAGGGTCGCGATGACCAGCTCGGGGTTGTGGACCTCGACACCGGCGGGCGGGGTGATGTCACCGGCGGTGACGGCGCCCGGGCCGGACTTGCGCAGGTACATGACGACCGGCTCGTCGTTCTCACTGGAGAGCACGATCTCCTTGATGTTGAGGATGATCTGGGCGACATCCTCCTTGACCCCGGGGATCGTGCGGAACTCGTGGGGCACTCCGTCGATGCGCACGGAGGTGACTGCCGCGCCCGGGATGGACGAGAGCAGCGTGCGGCGCAGGGAGTTGCCCAGCGTGTAGCCGAAGCCGGGCTCGAGGGGCTCGATGATGAACCGCGCGCGGCGGTTCTCCTCGACGACCTCCTCCGTGAGGGTGGGACGCTGTGCGATGAGCACTGTCGGTTTCCTTTCGTCGCGGCGCCCGCTATATGACGCCGTTCCTCATGGTTATCGCCGTGGCACCGGGACTCCCGGGGCGGCGGCCCCGCGCGGCGGGGCTGTGTACGGGCCGACGGCGCCCGTGGCCCTTGGGAGGGCAGGGGCGCCGTCGAACCGGCTGTCTCAGACGCGGCGGCGCTTCGGGGGGCGGCAGCCGTTGTGGGCCTGGGGGGTGACGTCCGTGATGGAGCCGACCTCGAGGCCAGCGGCCTGGAGGGAGCGGATCGCGGTCTCGCGACCGGAGCCGGGGCCCTTGACGAAGACGTCGACCTTCTTCATGCCGTGCTCCTGGGCGCGGCGCGCGGCGGCCTCGGCGGCGAGCTGGGCGGCGTAGGGCGTCGACTTGCGGGAGCCCTTGAAGCCGACCTGGCCGGAGGAGGCCCAGGCGATGACGGCGCCAGCCGGGTCCGTGAGGGACACGATGGTGTTGTTGAAGGTGGACTTGATGTAGGCGTTGCCGTGGGTGACGTTCTTCCGGTCCTTACGACGCGGCTTGCGCACGGCGGTGCGGGTCTTCGGAGGCATTCTTCCTTCTTCTTCTCAAGATCTGGTCGCGCGGCGGGCGTCAGCGCCCGGGCCGCGGGTCAACTGCTTACTTGGCCTTCTTCTTGCCGGCCACGGTGCGCTTGGGGCCCTTGCGGGTACGCGCGTTGGTCTTGGTGCGCTGGCCGTGCACCGGGAGGTGACGGCGGTGGCGCAGGCCCTGGTAGCAGCCGATCTCGACCTTGCGACGGATGTCGGCCTGGACCTCGCGGCGGAGATCGCCCTCCACCTGGTAGCTGGAGTCGATGTGGCTGCGCAGAGCCACGAGCTCCTCCTCGGTGAGGTCCTTGACGCGGGTGTCGGGGTTGACGCCCGTTGCCTTGAGGGTCTCGTCCGCACGGGTGCGGCCGATCCCGAAGATGTAGGTGAGCGCGACCTCGACCCGCTTCTCGCGGGGGAGGTCGACGCCGGAAATGCGTGCCACGGTGGTGGTTCTCCTGTGTGCTCCCGGAGGTCGTCACCCACCTCCCCCGCCTCCTTCGGGCGGCCCCGGCCTCCAGGAACCGAGGGTTGCGCAGTGCTGGCCGATCGGGCTCAGCGCTGATCGCTGGGGTGGATGCTGATGGTGGCCACGCCTCGCGTGGCCGGTGCGCGGGGCCTCAGCCCTGGCGCTGCTTGTGCCGCGGGTTCTCGCAGATGACCATGACACGGCCGTGGCGACGGATCACCTTGCAGCTGTCACAGATCTTCTTGACGCTCGGCTTGACCTTCATGATTGTCCTCCGCCGGCCGGGGGCCGACTTGTCACTTGTACCGATAGACGATGCGGCCGCGCTGGAGATCGTAGGGACTCATCTCCACGACAACGCGGTCCTCGGGGAGGATGCGGATGTAGTGCTGCCGCATCTTTCCGGAGATGTGCGCGAGCACGACGTGCCCGTTGCTCAGCTCCACCCGGAACATCGCATTCGGAAGGGCCTCGACGACCGATCCCTCGACCTCGATGACTCCGTCCTTCTTAGCCATGTTCCTCCGTCGGTTCTCTCGCTCGAGTTCTCCGGCGACGACGCCGCCGGTCGGGCGCGCATGCCTCTGCCCGGCCGGGAGGGACGGATCAGGAGCGGTGGGCGCACCGAGGGCCAACGATACGACACCTCGATACCGCGCCACCATGCGGGAAGGCGCTCCCAGCCGGTGTTTCCGGCCACATCGGCGCCAAGGGATCGCTCAGCCGCGCTCGGGCAGGGGGCGGGGCGAGATGCCGAAGGGCGCCAGGCCCTCCTCCCCGCCGTCGGGGGCGGTGAGCACCCACACTCCCCCGGGGACGATCGCGACGGTGTGCTCCCATTGGGCGGCGCGCGAGCCGTCCTGGGTGACGACGGTCCAGCCGTCGTCGAGCTCGCGGACCTCGGGGCCGCCGGAGGTGAGCATCGGCTCGATGGCCAGCACCATGCCGGGGCGCAGCTTGGGGCCCTTGCGCTTGATCGAGTAGTTGAGGACGTCGGGGGCCTGGTGCATGGCGGTGCCGATGCCGTGGCCGACGTACTCCTGGAGGATGCCGAGGCGGGCGCCGGCGCTCTCCTCGCGGGCCGTCTGGGCGAGGGCGCGGTCAACGGTGGCCTCGACGGCGTCGCCGATCGCGTTGAGCCGGGCGGCGCGCCCGCTCGTCTCCCCCGCGGCGGCGCGGGCGACCGCGGCGATGGCCTCCCACAGGGCCTGGCGGGTGGTGGTGTCCAGGAGGCGGTCGGCCTGGGAGGCGTACTCGCCGCCGACGACAGTGGTGAAGGCGGCGTCGCCGTGCCACTGCTCGCCGTCGTCGTCGAGGATGTACGCGCCGCAGTCGAAGGTGACGAGGTCTCCCTCCTCCAAGACGCGCGGCCCGGGGATGCCGTGGACGACCTCGTCGTTGACCGAGACGCACACGGTGGCGGGGTAGTCGTAGTAGCCCAGGAAGTTCGAGTGGGCCCCGGCGGCCTCGATGGTCGCGGCGCAGACGGCGTCGAGCTCGGCGGTGGTCGCGCCCGGGCAAACGGCCTCGCGCAGGGCGGCGTGGATATCGGCGACGACGAGGCCCGCCCGCCGCATGAGCCGGACCTGGTCCGGTGTCTTGATCTCGATCTGCTCGCGCGCCAGCACCGCGCGCCCCCTCTCTCATAGCAGTGGCGCGGGACCTCGCCGGTCCCGCGCCACTGGGGATGACTTGCTCAGGCCGTGGCGCCCGCGGAGGCGAGCGCCGTCATGATGCGCTCGGTGACCTCGTCGATGTCGCCGATGCCGTCGACGCGCACGAGGAGACCCTTGGCCTCGTAGAGGGCGGCCAGCGGCTCGGTCTGCTCGGCGTAGACCTCAAGGCGGCGGCGGATGACCGGCTCGGTGTCGTCGGCGCGGTTCTGCTCAGTGGCGCGCTTGAGGAGGCGCTCGACGACGACCTCGGCGTCGGCGGTGATCTCCAGGACGACGTCGAGGGCGAGGCCCTTGGCGGCGAGCATGGCGTCGAGCTCGTGGACCTGGGCCTCGGTGCGCGGGTAGCCGTCGAGGAGGAAGCCGGAGGCGGCGTCGTCGGCGGCGATGCGGTCGGCGACCATCGCGTTGGTGACGGAGTCGGGGACGTACTCGCCCTTGTCCATGTACTCCTTGGCCTTGAGGCCGAGCTCGGTGGCGCCGGCGACGTTGGCGCGGAAGATGTCGCCGGTGGAGATCGCGGGGATGGACAGGCGCTCGGAGATGCGGGCGGCCTGCGTGCCCTTGCCGGCCCCGGGAGGGCCGAGGAGGACCATGCGTGCGCTCATGAGAGAAACCCTTCGTAGTGTCGCTGCTGGAGCTGGGAGTTGATCTCCTTGACGGTCTGGAGGCCGACTCCCACCATGATGAGGATAGTCGTGCCGCCGAAGGGCAGCGACTGCGAGAGGCCCAGCCAGATGACCGCGATGGTCGGCAGCAGCGCGAGGAGCACGAGGTAGATCGCGCCGACGACGGTGACGCGGTTGATGACGTAGGACAGGTACTTCACGGTGGGCTCGCCCGCGCGGATGCCGGGGATGAAGCCGCCGTACTTCTTCATGTTGTCCGCGATCTCGTCGGCGTTGAAGGTGATCGCCGTGTAGAAGAAGGTGAAGAAGAGGATGAGGACGCCGTAGGCGACGAGGTAGATCGTGTCCGTCTGGCGCAGGTTCTGGCCGACCCAGGCCGCCCACGAGCTGTTCGGGGAGAACTGGGAGACGAGCTGGGGCATGGCCAGGATCGAGGAGGCGAAGATGACGGGGATGACGTTCGCCGTGTTGATCTTGATCGGGATGTAGGTGGTGGAGCCGCCGTACTGGCGCCGCCCGATCATCCTCTTGGCGTACTGGACGGGGATGCGCCGGGTGCCCTGCTCGACGAAGACGACGGCGATCGTGGCCACGAGGATGACGGCGATGACCATGAAGAACTTCGAGGCGCCGCCGCTGCCGGTGAGGATCGAGCCGAGGTTCTGCGGGAAGCGGGCGACGATCGAGGTGAAGATGAGCAGCGACATGCCGTTGCCGATGCCGCGGTCCGTGATGAGCTCGCCCAGCCACATGATGAGGCCGGTGCCGGCGGTCATGGTGACGATCATGAGGGCGAGGTTGACCGGGCTGTCGTTCGGGATGACCGGGACGGTGCAGGTGGGGAAGAGCTGGCCGTTGGCCGCCGTGGCGACGATGGTGGCGGACTGGAGGACGCCCAGGCCGATCGTCAGGTAGCGGGTGTACTCGGTGAGCTTGGCGGTGCCGGCCTGGCCCTCCTTGTGGAGCTCCTCGAATCGCGGGATGACCACGCGCAGGAGCTGGATGATGATGGAGGCCGTGATGTAGGGCATGATCCCCAGCGCGAAGACGCTCAGCTGGAGGAGCGCGCCGCCGGAGAAGATGTTGATGAGGCTCAGGAGGCTGGCGTCCTCGGCCTGGCCCACGCAGGTCTGGACGTTCTTGAGGCTCACGCCCGGCGTCGGCAGGACCGAGCCCAGGCGGAACAGGGCCATGATGCCGAGGGTGAAGAGGAGCTTCCTCCTCAGGTCAGGCGTCTTGAATGCCTGGACGAAGGCGCTGAGCACGCGGTCTCCTGTGGGCTCGGGGAATCGGCGTCGAATGGCCCGGACACGGGCGCGACGGCGGACGCGCAGGCGCGCGCCGGGCTCACACTACCCCGGAGCACGGGTCTCCTTCGAGGCCGTGACCCTTTCGGAAGGCAAGGCGTATATCACGCGCGCTCCTCCCCGCCTCCACCCCTCCGGCCGAGACCGGGCGAACAGCACCGCGAGACCGGGCGAGCAGCACGGCGAGGCCGGTTCGGGCGGCTCCGCGCGCCGTCGTCGCGAGACCTTCCCCGCCCGACAGCGCGGCGAGGCCCCGGTGGAGCGGACCTCACGTCCGCCCCCACCGGGGCCTCGTCATGCTCGCTTGGAGCGATCAGCTCACTGATCAGTCCTCGGAGAGCTCGATCGTGCCGCCAGCGGCCTCGATCTTCTCCTTGGCGGAGGCGGACCAGGCGTCCGCCTTGACCGTCAGCTTGACGGAGACGTCCCCGCCGCCGAGGACCTTGACCAGGTGCCCGTGGCGCACAGCGCCAGCGGCCACGAGGTCGGCCACGGTGACCGTCCCACCGGAGGGGAACAGCTCGGCGATGCGGCCGACGTTGACCGGCTGGAACTCCACGCGGTTCGGGTTGCGGAACCCGCGGAGCTTGGGCAGGCGCATGTGCAGAGGCATCTGACCGCCCTCGAAGCCGGGGCGCACCTGGTAGCGGGCCTTCGTGCCCTTGGTGCCGCGCCCGGACGTCTTGCCCTTGGAGCCCTCACCGCGACCCACGCGGGTCTTGGCCTTCTTGGCGCCCGGGGCGGGGCGGAGGTGGTGCAGCTTGACGACGCGCACCTTCTCCGTCTCGGACCCAGCGGCGTTCTCGGCGGCCTTCTCAGAGGCCTTCTTGGTGTCTGCCATCTCAGACCTCCTCAACGGTCACGAGGTGGTGCACCGTCGCGATCATGCCGCGAACGGTGGGGGTGTCCTCGCGAACAGTGGACTGGCGGATCTTGCGCAGGCCGAGGGACTTGAGGGTCTCGCGCTGGCGGTGGGTGCCACCGATGCCGGAGCGGACCTGGGTCACCTTGAGCTGCTTCGTGCTCGCGGTCTTGGTGTCAGCCATCACGCCTCCACTCCTTCAGCGGCCTTCTCGGCCTCCTTCTTCTCCGCCTCAGCGCGCTTCTCGGCCTCGCCCTCGGCGCGGGCCCGCAGCATGGACTGCGGGGCGACGTCCTCCAGGGGCAGGCCACGGCGGGCGGCAACCGTCTCGGGCTGCTCGAGCCTCTTGAGCGCGTCGACCGTCGCGTGGACGATGTTGATCGCGTTCGAGGAGCCGAGCGACTTCGACAGGATGTCGTGGATACCGGCGCAGTCCAGCACGGCGCGCACCGGGCCGCCGGCGATAACACCGGTACCGGGGGACGCCGGGCGCAGGAGGACGACTCCGGCGGAGTCCTCGCCCTGGACCAGGTGGGGGATGGTGCGCCGGATCATCGGGACGCGGAAGAAGTTCTTCTTCGCGAACTCCACGGCCTTGGCGATCGCGGCGGGCACCTCCTTCGCCTTGCCGTAGCCGACGCCGACCGTGCCCTCGCCGTCACCGACGACGACCAGCGCCGTGAAGGTGAAGCGGCGGCCGCCCTTGACGACCTTGGACACGCGGTTGATGGTGACGACGCGCTCGATGTACTTGTCGTCGTTGCCGCGGCCGGAGTTGCGGTCGCGGCGGTCGTTGCGGTCACGACGGCCGCGGCTCTCGCCCCGGTTCTCGTCGTTGCGGGCCGAGCCGTCGGACGACGCGGACCTGTCTCGCTGCGGTGCAGCCATCAGATTCTCCTTTGCTTTCTCGTCGTCTCAGTGCTCAGAGCACCAGGCCGCCCTCGCGGGCGCCGTCAGCGACGGCCGCGACACGGCCGTGGTACTTGTTTCCACCGCGGTCGAAGACGACCGCCTCGATGCCCAGGGCCTTGGCGCGCTCGGCCACGAGCTCGCCGACCTTGTGGGCGGCGCCGACCTTGTGGCCCTCGACGCCCTTGCAGGCCTCCTCGAGGGTCGAGGCGGAGCACAGCGTGTGGCCGATGGTGTCGTCGACGACCTGGGCGACCATGTGGCGGTTGGAGCGGGTGACGACCAGGCGCGGGCGCTCGGGCGTGCCATTGACGTGCTTGCGCACGCGCTGGTGGCGGATCTTGCGGGCAATAGCCTTGGACTTGCCCCTCTTGATCGAGTAAGCCATGGTCACTTACCAGCCTTTCCGACCTTGCGGCGCACGTTCTCGCCGGCGTAGCGCACGCCCTTGCCCTTGTAGGGCTCCGGCGGGCGGATCTTGCGGATGTTCGCGGCGACCTCGCCGACCTGCTCCTTGGAGATGCCGGAGACGGCGATCTTCAGGTTGCCGTCCACCGTGAAGGTGATGCCCTCGGGGGGCTCGACGACGACGGTGTGAGAGAAGCCGAGGAAGAGCTCGATGGCCGAGCCCTTGGCGGCGACGCGGTAACCGGTTCCGACGATCTCGAGGTTCTTGACATAGCCCTCGGTGACGCCGATGACCATGTTGTTGATGAGCGTGCGGGCCAGGCCGTGGAGCGAGCGCGAGCGGCGCTCGTCGTCGGGACGGGTCACGAGGATCGTGCCGTCATCCTGCTTGGCCACGCTCAGGGGCTCCGAGATGACGCGGCTCAGGGTGCCCTTGGGGCCCTTGACCGTCACCTCGTTGCCATTGATGGTGACGTCCACTCCGGCGGGAACCGGAACGGGGAGTCGTCCAATACGAGACATGGTGTTCCTCCGTTCCTTTCTCTCACCAGACGTAGGCGAGGACTTCCCCGCCGACGCCCTTGTTCTCAGCCTGGCGGTCGGTCAGGAGGCCGGAGGAGGTGGACAGGATGGCCACCCCCAGGCCGCCGAGGACCTTGGGCAGGTTCGTGGACTTCGCGTAGACGCGCAGGCCGGGCTTGGAGATCCGCTTGAGGCCCTGGATGGCGCGCTGGCGGTTGGCTCCGTACTTGAGGCTCAGCGTGAGCGTCTTGCCGACCTCGGCATCCGTGACCTCGTAGTCGGCGATGTAGCCCTCGGTCTTCAGCATCGCGGCGATGTTGACCTTGAGCTTGCTCGACGGCATCGAGACGGTGTCGTGGTAGGCGCTGTTTGCATTGCGCAGACGGGTCAGCATGTCTGCGATCGGGTCTGTCATAGTCATGAGTGGGCCTTGGCCCTTCCTCGTCGTGGTTTCCTCAGCGGACCTGCGACGTAAGTTCTTACCAGCTGGACTTGCTCACGCCGGGGAGCTCGCCACCAAGGGCCATCTCCCGCAGGCAGATACGGCACAGGCCGAACTTGCGGTACACGGAGTGCGGGCGGCCGCAGCGCTGGCAGCGCGTGTAGGCACGAACACCGAACTTCGGCTTCCGGTTCGCCTTCTGGATGAGAGCGGTCTTCGCCATGTCACTTCTCCTTGAAGGGGAAGCCGAGCCGCGCGAGCAGCGAGCGGGCCTCCTCATCGGTCTTGGCCGTGGTCACGATGGTGATGTCCATGCCACGGACGCGGTCGATCGAGTCCTGGTCGATCTCGTGGAACACAGCCTGCTCCGTGAGACCGAAGGTGTAGTTGCCATTGCCGTCGAACTGCTTGGGGCTCATTCCGCGGAAGTCGCGGATTCGCGGCAGCGAGATCGAGATGAGGCGGTCGAGGAACTCCCACATGCGGTCGCCGCGCAGCGTGGCGTGCGCGCCGATCGGCTGGCCCTCGCGCAGCTTGAACTGCGCGATGGACTTGCGGGCCTTCGTGATCTGGGGCTTCTGGCCGGTGATGGCCGCCAGGTCGCGGACGGCGCCCTCGATCATCTTGGAATCGTGGGCGGCCTCGCCCACACCCATGTTGACGACGATCTTCGAGATGCGGCCGATCTCCATCACGTTGGAGTGCTTGAACTCATCGCGGAGGGCGGGGAGCACCTCCTCGGCGTACTTGGTCTTGAGACGGGGGGTGATCTTGTCGCTCATCAGAGGTCCTTCCCGCTCGCCTTGGCGTAGCGCACGCGAACGGTGCGCTTGCGGCCGTTGGGCCGGACGCCCTCCTCGACGCGGAAGCCGACGCGAGTGCGCTTCTTGGTCTGGGGGTCCACGGGCATCACGTTCGAGATGTGGATCGGGGCCTCGACGGTCTCGATGCCGCCGGTGCGGGCGCCCTGGGCGGACTGCCCGACCTTGACATGCTTGGTGACGCGCTGGACGCCCTCGACGACGACGCGGTCGGTGGCCTTGATGACCTCCAGGACACGGCCGGTCTTGCCCTTGTCCTTGCCCGCGATGACGATGACCTGGTCGCCCTTCTTGATGCGTGCCATTTTCAGATCACCTCCATGGCGAGCGAGACGATGCGCATGAACTTCTTCTCGCGAAGCTCACGGCCGACGGGGCCGAAGATGCGCGTGCCGCGCGGCTCCCCATCAGTGTTCTTGAGGATGACGGCCGCGTTCTCATCGAAGCGGATGTACGAGCCGTCCGGACGACGGCGCTCCTTGCGGGTACGGACGACGACGGCCTTGACGACGTCGCCCTTCTTGACGTTGCCGCCGGGGACAGCGTCCTTGACGGTGGCGACGATCGTGTCGCCGATGCCCGCATAGCGCCGGCCCGAGCCGCCGAGCACACGGATGCACAGGATCTCCTTGGCACCGGTGTTGTCGGCGACCTTCAGTCGCGACTCCTGCTGGATCATAGGGTGTTCTCCTTCGTCGAGCCGGTTCTCGGGTCCCCCCGAGCCTTGCCGAACGTTCTTGGTGTTCTTGCGCGCTGCTCCCCCGGCCCGGAGGCAGGAGGAGTCCACGAAGCGTGGGTCCCATCAGACACAGGCGCAGGAGCGCGGGGTCTCTGATGGGCGCGCCGAGGGCGCACGCAACTGTCACAGCCTAGTGCAGCGCCGAAGGCCCCCGATACCAGAGGCCCCCTCCCACCCCTGTGCCTTTCCTCACCAGCCTCCCGCCGCTCTCCCCCAACCCGCCCCCGCCTGTCCCCCGCCTGTCCCCCGCGCCATTCATCGCCCGTCCTTATATCCGAGACCGGGCGAACAGCACGGCGAAACCGGGCGGTTTTCCACAGATTCTCCAGCCCTGTTCCATCGCGCTGCTCCGGCAGTGACCCTTGATACATGTACGACCCCCATGACACCCCAGCTGCTCCCCATCCCACGCACCGCGCATCAACTGCCGCTCATTCCCATCACGACGTCGCCTCCGGCGCCGTCAAACCGCTTCGCCGAGGAAGCGTCCTGGTTGTCCACCCCGATGAGCCCTTCTGGGAAACCGCCTCACGCGCCCGGGCGAAGATCCTGTCAATATTCGAGGCAGAGCGCTTGGAGGGCACCGTCTGCCTGGAATCCGCCGCCAGACTTCATGGCGCGCGGGTCATGGCGCAGAGCCAGTCCGTGGACATCATCACCTCTTGGAAACCGAACGGCCTCAAACGGAGGCCCTGTCCTCGTCGCCCAGCCCGCGTCCCGTCCCGCGACGCCTCCCCCGCCGAGCGCCGCCGCCTCCTCGAGGCCAGGCCGATCGTGCGTCACCACATGCCACTGGCCGCGGGCGACGTCGTCGACCATGACGGGCTGCGCGTCACCAGTCCGGAGCGGACGATTCTCGACTGCGCGCGCTTCCTTCAGCCCGACCGCGCCCTCGCCGTCGTCGATTCCCTCTTCGCCGTCGTCGTGGGCGCGGGCGATCACCCGTGGGACCACCGGCGCCGGATCGAGGCGGCCTGCGCGGAGCTGCGCCGCCGACTCCTCGCGCGACTGGAGGAATGGGCTGGTCAGCGCGGCTACCGGCGCGCTCAGGCGGTTCTCCTCGCAGCGACGGCCATGAGCCAGTCCGTCTGGGAGTCCGAGGCCCGGCGGCTCTGCCTAGCCTCTGGGATCACTCCCCCGCAGGTGCAGGTACCCGTGCGCGGGGCCGACGGCGGCGTGTACTTCGCGGATCTCGGCTGGCTGCTCGTCCGCCTTCTCCTGGAGGTCGACGGCGAGGTCAAGCTCGCGGTGGATCCCGACGGCGAGATGCGGCGTCGGATCGCCCGGGAGGAGGCGATCCGCGAGGCCGGCTTCGATGTTCTTCGCCTAACGCCCGAGGATCTGAGAGACTCTCGCGCGGCGGTGCGCCGAATCTGGGACGCGCTGCCGCCGTCGGCACGGGACGCCAGTCCGATCACAGCACTGCTGACGACTCACGAGCGCGACTCCGGAGGGTTACGGCCGTCGGCGTGAGCCCGCAGCACCCTCCGCTGCGAATCTCGCCGTGCTGTTCGCCCGGTTTCGCCGTGCTGTTCGCCCGGTCTCGGTGAGAAAGGACGACGACGCCGCGGCAGCCGGCATAAGCGGGGCTACCGCGGCGTCGCGATGCTGTGATCAGCGGGAGGTCACTTGGCCTTCTCGATGATCTCCACGAGGCGCCAGTGCTTGGTGGCGCTCAGGGGACGGGTCTCCATGATCGAGACGAGGTCGCCGACGGCGGCCGTGTTGTTCTCGTCATGGGCCTTGACCTTCTTGGACCGACGGATGACCTTGCCGTAGAGGGAGTGCTTGTAGCGCTCCTCGACGAGGACGACGATCGTCTTGTCCATCTTGTCGGAGACGACGTAGCCGCGGCGGACCTTGCGCTGGTTGCGCTCGGGGGCGGCCTCAGTACTGGTGGTCTGCTCGCTCACTTGGACTCCTGGCTGCTCGGAGCGGTACGGATGCCGAGCTCACGCTCGCGCACGATGGTGTAGATGCGGGCGATGTCGCGGCGCACGGCCTTGAGTCGGCCGTGGTCCTCGAGCTGGCCGGTCGCCGAGGCGAACCGGAGGTTGAACAGCTCGGCCTTCGCCTTGGTGAGCTCCTCGGCGAGGCGCTCGTTGTCCATGCCGTCGAGGTCGGCGGGGGTCAGGCCCTGGGATCCGATTGCCATCAGACGTCACCACCCTCACGAGTCACGAAACGGGTCTTCATCGGGAGCTTGTGCATCGCGCGGCGCATGGCCTCACGGGCGAGCTCCTCGGGGACGCCCCCGAGCTCGAACATGATGCGGCCGGGCTTGACGTTGGCGATCCACCACTCCGGGGCGCCCTTACCGGAACCCATGCGGGTCTCGGCGGGCTTCTTGGTCAGCGGACGGTCCGGGAAGATGTTGATCCACACCTTGCCGCCACGCTTGATGTGACGGGTCATGGCGATACGGGCCGCCTCGATCTGGCGGTTGGTGATGTAGGCGGGCTCGAGGGCCTGGATGCCGAAATCACCGAAGGCGAGCTGATTGCCGCCCTTGGACATGCCCGAGCGGTGCGGGCGGTGCTGCTTGCGGAACTTGGTCCGGCGGGGGATGAGCACGGCTCAGGCCTCCGTTCCCTGCGTGGCGGCAGCGTTCTCGGTGGCCGGCGCCTGCTCGACCTGCTGCTCGCCGCCCTGACGCGCGCCGCGCTCGCCGCGTCGCGCACCACGGCGGTCGCCGGAGCGACCCCCACGGCCGCGCGGGGCGGACTCGGCCTGCTGGCGGGCGAACTCACGCTCGGTGAGGTCGCCCTTGTAGATCCACACCTTGACGCCGAGACGGCCGAAGGTGGTCTTGGCCTCGTAGAAGCCGTAGTCGATGTTCGCGCGCAGGGTGTGCAGCGGCACGCGGCCCTCGCGGTAGAACTCGGAACGGCTCATCTCGGCGCCGCCGAGGCGGCCGGAGCACTGAACACGGATGCCCTTGGCGCCGGCGCGGATGGCGGACTGCATGCCCTTGCGCATCGCGCGGCGGAAGGACACGCGGGAGGCGAGCTGCTCGGCGATGCCCTGTGCCACGAGCTGGGCGTCCAGGTCGGGGCTCTTGACCTCGAGGATGTTGAGCTGGACCTGCTTGCCGGTCAGCTTCTCCAGAGAGCCGCGCAGGCGCTCGGCCTCGGCGCCGCGGCGCCCGATGACGATGCCCGGGCGGGCGGTGTGCAGGTCGACGCGGACGCGGTCGCGCGTGCGCTCGATGTCGACCTTGGAGATGCCGGCCCGCTCCATGCCATCGGCCATGAGGCGGCGGATCTTGACGTCCTCCTCAACGAAGTCGCGGTAGCGCTGACCGGGCTTCGTGGAGTCCGCGAACCAGCGCGAGCGGTGGTCCGTGGTGATGCCCAGGCGGAACCCGGTCGGGTTGACCTTCTGCCCCATTACCGGGCTCCTTCCTTCGTAGCGGTGTCGGCGCGGTCGCCGACGTAGACGGTGATGTGGCTGGTGCGCTTGAGGATCCGGCTCGCGCGGCCCTGGGCCCGCGGGCGGAACCGCTTGAGGGTCGGGCCCTCGTCAGCGAACACCTCGGTGATGAACAGATCGTTCTCGTCGAACCGCTCGCCGGCGGCCTCGGCCTTGAACCGGGCGTTGGCGATCGCGGACTCGATGACCTTGCGCACCGGCACGGCAGCGGCCTGCGGGGCGAAACGGAGCACGTTGACAGCCTCGACGGCGCGCTTGCCGCGGACGACGTCCACGACGCGGCGAGCCTTCATCGGCGTGCAGCGCACGTACTTGGCCTGCGCCTTAGCTTCCATAGTTCTCTTTGCCTCTCAACTCTCCGCGCGTCAGCGGCGCGACTTGCGGTCGTCCTTGACGTGCCCGCGGAAGGTGCGGGTCGGGGCGAACTCGCCGAGCTTGTGGCCCACCATGGACTCGGTGATGAAGACCGGGACGTGCTTCCGGCCGTCGTGGACGGCGAAAGTGTGTCCGAGGAAGTCCGGCGTGATGACCGAACGACGGGACCAGGTCTTGATGACGTTCTTGGTGCCCTTCTCGTTCTGGGCGTCCACCTTCTTCTGGAGGTGGTCGTCGACGAAGGGACCCTTCTTCAGACTGCGCGGCATATCCGGCTCCTATCAGCGCTTCTTGCCGGTCCGACGACGACGCACGATGAGGCGGTCGCTGGACTTGTTGGGACGACGGGTACGGCCCTCGGGCTTGCCCCACGGAGAGACGGGGTGGCGGCCACCGGAGGTGCGGCCCTCACCACCACCGTGCGGGTGGTCCACCGGGTTCATGACGACACCGCGGACGGTCGGGCGGACGCCCTTCCAGCGCATGCGGCCGGCCTTGCCCCAGTTGATGTTGGACTGCTCGGCATTGCCGACCTCGCCGACCGTGGCGCGGCAGGCGACCTCGACCATCCGGATCTCGCCGGAGGGCATGCGCAGCGTGGCGTACTTGCCCTCCTTGGCGACGAGCTGGACGGAGGTGCCGGCCGAGCGGGCGATCTTCGCGCCGCCACCGGGGCGCAGCTCGACGGCGTGCACAAAGGTACCGGTGGGGATGTTGCGCAGCGCGAGGTTGTTGCCGGGCTTGATGTCCGCGCCCGGACCAGCCTCGACGACGTCGCCCTGGGCGAGCTTGTTCGGAGCGATGATGTAGCGCTTCTCGCCGTCGGCGTAGTGCAGCAGGGCGATGCGCGCGGTGCGGTTGGGGTCGTACTCGATGTGAGCGACCTTGGCGGGCACGCCGTCCTTGTCGTGACGACGGAAGTCGATCACGCGGTAGGCGCGCTTGTGACCGCCGCCCTTGTGGCGGGTGGTGACGCGGCCGTTGTTGTTGCGACCACCGGTCTTGTGGAGCGGGCGAACGAGGGACTTCTCGGGCTCGCTGCGCGTGATCTCGACGAAGTCGGCCACGGAGGAGCCACGGCGACCCGGCGTCGTCGGCTTGTACTTACGGATTCCCATGTCGATCCTTTACCTTCCGTGTCCGTGTCAGTTCGCCACGTCGCCGAAGATGTCGATGCTGCCCTCGCGCAGCGTGACGATCGCGCGCTTGGTGTCCTTGGACTTGCCGAGCCCGGTGCGGGTGCGGCGGGTCTTGCCCTTGCGGTTGGCCGTGTTCACCGAGTCGACCTTGACGTTGAAGATGGACTCGATGGCCATCTTGATCTCGGTCTTGTTGGAGCCCGGAGCCACGAGGAACGTGTACTGGCCACGGTCCATGCAGGCGTAGGACTTCTCGGAGACGACCGGCGCGATGATGATGTCGCGGGGGTTCTTGGACTTCTCGAGGCTCACTTGGACTCCTCCTCGCCCTTGCCGAGGAACGAGTCCAGGGCAGCGGAAGTGAAGACGACGTCGTCGTTGACCAGGACGTCGTAGGTGTTGAGCTGGTCGGCCCACAGGACGTGCGCCTCGGGAGCGTTGCGCAGGCTCAGGCGGCTCAGGTCATCCTCGCGGGTGACGACGACGAGGGCCTTGCGGTCCGTCAGGTTGCGCAGCGCGCCGAGGGCCGACTTGGTGGAGGGCTTCTCGGTGGTGACGAACTCGGTGATGACGTGGACGCGGCCGTTGCGGGCGCGGTCCGACAGGGCCGAGCGCAGGGCGGCGGCTTTCATCTTCTTGGGCGTGCGCTGGGTGTAGTCGCGCGGCTGCGGGCCGTGGACGGTGCCACCGCCGGCGAACTGGGGGGCGCGCGTGGAGCCCTGGCGGGCGCGGCCGGTGCCCTTCTGGCGGTAGGGCTTCTTGCCACCGCCGCGGACCATGCCGCGGGTCTTGGTGGCGTGGGTGCCCTGGCGGGCCGCGGCGAGCTGGGCCACGACGACCTGGTGCATGAGCGGGATGTTGAGGTCGACGTCGAAGATCTCGGCGGGGAGCTCGGCGGTGCCCTTCTTGGCGCCCTTGGAGTCGACGATCGCGACGGTGAGGGTCTGGTTCTCAGCCATGGTCTCAGGCTCCCTTCACGGCCGTGCGGACGACGACGACCTGTCCCTTGGGGCCCGGGACGGCGCCGTTGACGAGGAGGTAGCCCTTCTCGACGTCGATGCCGCGGACCTTGAGGTTCTGGACGGTGGTGGTGGCGTGGCCCATGCGGCCGGCCATGCGCAGGCCCTTGAAGATGCGGCCGGGCGTGGCGCAGGCGCCGACGGAGCCGGGCTTGCGGTGGTTGCGGTGCGCGCCGTGGGAGGCGGAGACGCCCTTGAAGCCGTGGCGCTTCATGACACCCGCGAAGCCCTTGCCCTTGGAAGTGCCGGTGACGTCGACCAACTGGCCGACCTCGAAGGTGTCCGCGCCGAGCTCCTGGCCCGGGGTGAACTCCGAGGCGATGGAGGTGCGCAGCTCGGCCACGTGGCGGCGGGGGGCGACCCCGGCCTTGGCGAAGTGGCCGGCGAGGGGCTTGGTGACCTTGCGCTCGTCGATGTCGCCGAAGGCGAGCTGGACGGCCTCGTACCCGTCGGTCTCGACGGTGCGGACCTGGGTCACGACGTTGGTGTCGACGCGCACGACCGTGACGGGGCGGAGGACTCCGTTCTCGTCCCAGATCTGCGTCATGCCGAGCTTGGTGCCGAGGAGCGCCTTGGCAGGCGCGGCGGCTGCCGGCTTGTTAAGCGTAGTCATGGCGATGGTCCTCAGAGCTTGATCTCGATGTTGACATCGGCCGGGAGGTCGAGGCGCATGAGCGAGTCAACGGCCTTCGGCGTCGGGTCGATGATGTCGATCAGCCGCTTGTGCGTGCGCATCTCGAAGTGCTCGCGGCTGTCCTTGTACTTGTGGGGCGACCGGATGACGCAGAACACGTTCTTCTCGGTCGGCAGCGGCACCGGGCCCACGACCGTCGCGCCAGCGCGGGTCACGACGTCGACGATCTTGCGCGCCGAGGAGTCGATGACCTCGTGGTCGTAGGACTTGAGCCGGATGCGGATCTTCTGTCCCGCCATGGCGCCAAACCTCTCTTACTTTCGGGCGACCGGTCCACGCGCTCGGGCGTGTCGCAAGCGCGACGCTCCACGGGTCTCTCTCATGAGGGAGGGTGGGCCGGTCTGGACACACGGAAACCCGATCGGTGATCGGCTCCGTCAGACTGGTTCCCGGGACGACCCCGGGAGGTGGCTGCCGGGACTGGCGGGCGCCGCCGCGATGAGCGCGGCAGCAGGACCAGGGCCCAGCGGCTGGACAACGCTATCAGGGCGGGGTGCGGGCCGGTCAACCTGAGAACGGGCGCAGGGCTGTGAGACCGACCACCGTCCCACGCGCTCGGGCGTGTCGCGGGGAGCTGGCGGGTGGGTGGCCGGTTGCGGCGGGCGACGCCGCCCCCCTCCCCCCTCTCCGCTCCTCCTCTGTGGCGAGACCGGGCGATCAGCACGGCGAAACCGGGCGATCAGCACGGCGAGACCGGTTCGGGGTCGGCTCGAGGGGGCTCGCGGAGCACCGTGAGGTGCGTCCTGCACCGGTGGTTGCGCGGAGCACCTTCGGCTGCGTTCCCACCGCACCCCACGGTGCTCGAGGCAACCACCGGTGCAGGACGCACCCCACGAGGCCCATGACCAGGCCCCCGATGGCGTCACCTCCGCCGCCTACGATGGTGCCGCCTTCTCCGGCACCTCCTCCCGGAACACGTCCGTGTCCTTGCCGGGGAAGGAGGCAGCCAGGGAGGAGGTGAGGGCCGTGACCCGTCCGAAAGGCCGGCACGCCAAAGTCCACGAGGACAAGGAAACGGCCCGGCAGGTGAGCGAAATACTTAACTCCATCGCTCGCCTGATCCGAGCCGTCGGTGTCCTTGTGGATGCCCTCGGTCGATGGATCAACTGAGCCATCGGCCTCGGAGACCCATCCGGTAGCCGCCGGATGGGTCCCCACCATTATGGGCCCCGACGCCGCGGCTGTCCACGACAGGTGGCGAGGCGCCCGGCCTGGTAATCGCATCAGGACATCGGAGACGTTCACGCGCATCCCAGGCGACCCGATCGATGTATCTCGCCGTGCTGTTCGCCCGGTTTCGCCGTGCTGTTCGCCCGGTCTCGACTAGGAGGTGAGGGGGCCGTAGGGGGTCTGGCGGGAGACCCTGGAGGTGAGCTCCTCAGAACGTCCCTCAGAAGAGCCAGGGTCGTCGGGGCTGTCGGCCGACGGCGTGGAGCCCGCGGATGAGCCGGAGCTCAGGGGCGTCCACTGGACCTCGTCGGGCGAGGGCGCGGACCATGTCTCCCCCGATCTCGGCAGAGGGCCGGCGTCCGGGTCCTCGGGCGTCGCAGCCGAGTGGAGGGAGACGGCGCTAGCGACCTCTACCGACGACGGCGTGGCCGCGGCAAGCGCCTCCTCACCGGAGCCGCCCTCACCGTCCTTACCGTCCTCGCCGCCGTCCTTCTTGGCCGCGGCGGCCTTGGGCGGGTAGCCGGTGCGCCAGAGGTAGAGGCCAACAGCGATGACGACTCCGCTGATCCACACCGCCCACCAGGGGAATCCGGGGACGTCGGGCTTGGCGCCGGCCGCGGCGAGGTCGTCGGCGGGGGTGGGGGTGATGCGCTCGGCGGTGACGAGGATGCGGTGGGTGTTGATGCCGAGCGGGGTGCAGGTGACGAGGGTGACGAGGTCGCGGTCGGGGTCGGCGCGCAGAGCCTCGGTCTCCTCGGGGGCGACGACCTTGGTCTCGACGACTTGGTAGCTGAGGACCTCGCCGAAGACCTCGAGGGTGAAGGTGTCGCCGACGCCGACCTTGTCGAGGTTGGTGAACATGGTGGCGTTGGCGAGGCCGCGGTGGCCGGTGATGACGGAGCGTGTGCCTTTTCCTCCGACGGGCAGGGAGGTTCCTTGGAGGTGGCCGAGTCCGGCGAGGAGGACCTCGTCGGAGGTGCCGTGGTAGATGGGCAGGTCGAGGTCGATGGTGGGGATGCGCAGGCGGCCCATGAGTCCGACGGCGTTGGCGGAGAGGATCTTGTTGTAGTCGAGGGAGTCGTCGGGATGCTCGCCGGCGCCGATGGGGATGTTGGTGTTGGCCTCGAGGACGGCACCGGAGGAGAGGGCGTCGTTGTAGGCGTGGGCTTGGGCGAGTTGCTCCTCGGCGGCGGGCTTGGCGTTGTCGACCTGTTGCTCGTAGTCGGCGACGACTTTGGACTGGTTGTACTGGCTGAACCAGGAGGCGACGGACGGGTAGGAGAAGAGGGCGAGCCCGGCCAGGGCGAGGACGGCGGGGATGATGTTGATGAGGCGGAGCCGCCAGCGGCGCTTGCCCTCGGGACGGGCGCGGCGGGAGCGGCGCTTGGGAGAGCGCGCGGTGTCGGGGGTGCCGCCGGCCGGAGTGGAGTTCTCGACGGCGGATGCGGACTCGGGGCTGCCCGCGCTGCTGGCCCGGTCGGGCAGGCTGCGGCTGCGGGTGTCGCTGGGGGCGTCAGCTGTGCCGGTGGTGCTGCTCATGGCGGCTCGGGCTCCTGGTGGGTGGGCGGGGTGCGATGGCTGGGATGGTGGGCGACGGACGACGACGGCGTGGCCGGGGGCGCCGCGCACCGTCGCGGCAGGGGTGGGGGTCCTGGGGCGGGCCGACGGCGCAGCGCGGAGCTGGGCGGGACGCGCGGAGGTGGCGGGGAGGCTGGTGCCTCCCCGCCACCTCATGCGTGGGGCTGATGCCGCCGGGCGCGGGGCGGGGTCATGCCCGCGCCGGGGTGGTCATCAGGCCTCGTTGGCGCGGCGCTTGCGGGCCGCGAGGACGAAGCCGACGGCGATCGCCATGAGCGACAGGCCACCGACGGTCATGAGGATCTTGCCCGCGGCACCGGTCAGTGGCAGCTGCGGAACAGTGCTCTTGGTGTTGGTGATGTCGACCTGGTGGTCGGTGGTCTCGCCAGCCGTCACCTTGAGAGCGGTATTCGCCCCGTCGTCAGTCGGAAGAACGTAGCCCTCAGGAGCTTTCGTCTCAACCAGCACGTAGCACCGGCTGTTGTGCTCAACGGCGACCTCCTCCTGGCCCGCCGCGCCCTTCTTGGAGTCCACATAAAGACCATCGATGTTGAACTTACCGTGCTCATCGGTCGTGAACTCCGTGTTCCCATTCACGGAGATGGGAGCGTTCTCCACTACGTCAGTCTTTGGATCGTCAGAGGCAACGACAGCCTTGCCGCAGTCTTGCGCCCACGGATCAGCAGCATTGTAGATCTTGAAGGTAGCACCCTTCAATGCGTCGTTGTTCTGCTTGTCCTTCTTGAACACCGAGGCCGCGCCCCAAGCAGTGACGGCCTTGTTGGAAGGCACAGGGGGAACGTTCGTCGGAGGGGTCGGGGTCGGGGTGTCCGGAGGAGTTGCCCCCGGAATGGTGTTGACATAAAGATTCGCAGTGTTGTCGATCTTCGCGGAAGGCGTCTTGGTCTTCGCGGTGAAGACGACCGCGACCTTGGCGTCGGGGTTCTTCTTCAGATTCTCAAGTCCGACCTTCGTGAACGAAAGAGTGATCTCGTTGCCAACAAGCTTCTTGGTGTACCAAGACGAATCGACAACATTACCAGCAAGAGTCACAGAGTTCTCTTTGATGTCAGGGGTGGTGTAACCCTCACCCATCGGATCGGAGAGAATGAAGTACTCGAACGACACGTTATCGCTGATCTTCGGCACAGTGGCCGTGACAGGGAACTCAACCTGAGCCTCATCGTTCAGACCATACTTGACGACCTTGACGTCCTTCTCAGGAGCCTGGACGAGCACGTTCTTCGGGTAGACATTGACATTGTACAGCCACTTGCCGTTCGAGTTCTCGCCAGCCCCCTGGGCCTTGTTCTCCTCGGTATTGGGGAACGGCACGGTCACAACGAAGGGAGCGGCCTTCTCGGTCACCTTCGCAGGAGAGGCGGTCTCACAGACCAGGTAGGCGCCGACCGCGAGCTGGCCAATCGTGGCCTGACCGTCAGATCCAGTCTCGTTGGACTCCTTCTTCTGGTCCTTCTGCACAGCGAGGGTTCCGACCTGATCAACAGGCGACTTGAAATCACTGCCGCATGCATCATTCGGCACGGTGAGCTCGGACAGCTTCTTCCAGACCCCATTGTCGCTGAGGTCGGCGTCGAGCTTGAAAGCAGTGAAGGTGACCCCCTGAACAGGAGCCCCTGTTTTACCAGGAGTTCCAGAAGCGGTTCCAGTCGTCGCCCCCTCCATCTTCTCGTGCTTGTGGATGAGGATGGATCCCTTCTCATCGAAATTGATGTTGCCAGGACCGATGGGATCCGCCGCCAGCGCGGTGGCGCCGAGGCCGGAGAGGCCCAGGCAGAGGACGCCGGCTGCGCCGAGCGCTCCTCGGGAGAAGCGTGTTGCACGCATGGGTAGGGATTTCCTTTCAGGATGTGCCCGGGGATGGGCTGGCGCCGCAGTGTGGGAGCACTGCGCGGGCTCTCATGTGAGAGACCCATGCACCGTGATTGATGGGAACCTGTGGGATGAGCCGACGGGGATCGGCCATGGGATCAGGCATCCGTGCGATCAGCCCACCCCCTTAGCTCGGACCAAGCGTCGGCTCAGGACTGGGGCCATCGACATTGAGCATATCGGCTCTCCAGGTCTGAAAACGTCCTGGACGATTGCGATCCGATCTCTCATTATCGCGAGCTGGCGTCTCATTCCTGCCGCCTCCGGCGCCGGCGGACCACCTCCGCGACGACGGTGAGGAAGAACAGGCCCGCCGCTCCCATGAGGAAGACGTCCGAGCCCATACCGCCGGTCAGCGGAAGTGTGGGGACGGGGCTCTTCTGGTTGGTGAACGGATCGTCGAAGGCGTAGTCCCGCGCGTCGGCAGCGATGGTGAACTCGTGGGAGTCCTTGCTCAGCGTGTAGCCAGCAGGAGCCTTCGCCTCCACCAGGCTGTAGGCCCGCGCGTTCCAGGGAAGGTCGGCCAGCTTGAAGTGCCCAGGACGCGGATCCTGATCAAGATACGCGCCCACGACGCAGGTGGCCTGCTCGCAGTCCTTGACCACTGTGTCCGCGGGGACGCCCGGGCCGGTCAGCCTCCACTCGGACCCGGCGAGATCCTCGCTGGTGTCCGCGTCGACCTTCTGCCAGGCCACCGATCCTTTCTGGGGCTCGTTGCCGATCGCGCCATTCTCGTCCACCACTCCCCCGGCGGGCAGGGTCGCCTCGAGCGCGGAGGGCTTGATCTGCGGGAAGGTGAATGTCTCCGTGCTGGGCACGTACCCACTCGGGGCGGCCTGCTCCGTGATGGAGTACGTCCCCCACTTGAGACCGGTCAGCGAGAATCGGCCGGGGGCGGGGTCCTGGTCCTGGTAGTCCCCCGCGGGGCAGGTGCCGGACTCGCAGTCGGTGACCACGGTGCCCGCCGGGACCTCCGGGCCGCTGAGCGTCCACGCGCTGCCGCCCAGAGCATCGCCGGTGGCAGAGTCCCGCTTGCCCCAGGTCAGCGCACCGGGCTTCGCGGTGTTCGTGATCTCGCAGGAGACGCGGTCGAGGTTGTTGACGGTCAATGTGGCCGCGCCGCTGCCGTCTGTGGCGCCAACAGACGAGGAGTACACCTTGACGTCGCCGCGAACGGCGTCATTGATCGTGCCCGGCGTCTCGGAGCAGGTCCATTGGCCGGGCGCGTAGCCGGCGGCGCCGTCGTTGCTGGAGGACTCGGAGAGGGCGACCTTCCCAGCGGCGATCGCCAGCGGGTGGTCGCCCGTCGTCCCCTCGGCGGAGACCGTCGCGTTCTCGCCCTTGCCGGAGACGGTCCACTGATCAGCGGTCAGCCCCGGCACCTCGTCGGTCTCGTAGGGGTTCTCCACCTTCTTCGTCAACTGGATCGTGGGAACGCGAATGGAGACCTTGTAGTCCTCCACCTCACCGGTCGCCGTGATGCCGCTCGGCTGCTGGTTGTCACCATTGTTGTCGTTGGTGATGCGGATGCGCATGTAGGAGTCAGCGCGAGAACCGGTCTCCCCGTCAACGCTGCGCACCGTGTTGGTGACGTCCGCCGGGACGGTCCAGGTCAGTGTCGCACCGCCGCCGCTGCAGGCGACCTCGTCGCTCTTCTCGCCGGGTTCGAAAGTGCCGTTGTTGTTCCAGTCGATCCATCCGGCGACCTTTCCGACGCCGCCGCATTTGACGTACTGCTGCATCGCTTTGCCCGGCCCCGTGGTGATGCCGCGGGAGCCGCCGTTCCAGATCGAGGTGTCGATGGCGTCCTCGTCGTCGCGCCACCAGGTGTTCTCATCGTCTCCCAGAGCGTCGTCACTGAACTCCTGGTAGCCCTCGGCATCGATATAGGTGCCGAGGACGGGCGAGCTCTGGTCCATGTACATCGACGCCTGGGACACGCTGAAGACATCCGTGGTGCGGGAGATCTCCCCCTCGGTCCACTTCGGCTCGAAGAGCGCGCCCGCGTTGCCATAGGAGCTGGGGGCGTCGCCGAAGTCGGTGGCGACGATGAGGCCAAGGGCGACGGCGGAGTAGCCCGCGCCCTGGATGGTGATCGTCGCGCTCGTCGCGCCCTGCATGAGCATGACCGCGTCAGGGCCGCCGAGGCCATTGGGGCGGCTATATCTCCCGCCATTCTGGTAGACGCACTCGTCGCCAGTGGGCATGAGGCGCAGCGTCCGACCGCCCCCGGAGATCTCAGCGTTCGTGGTCGTCGGGCAGTTGTCAGACTTGAGGGTGTCCAAGACTCGCCAGGTCACGGGTTGGCTCGTCGAGGCCTGGACCCACTCGTCGCTCCACTCGTCAGGTGCGTCCCTGAGGGGTTTCACTCCGAAGCGCTTCGACGAGGCCTCCGCATCGGCGAAGACGAGACCCTGGAGGGGGACATTCTTCACCGAGCCGTCCGAGGCTCGCAGTTCCGCCTTGCAGGAGTAGTCCACGCTCACACGGGCGTTGAAACCGGTGGGGGTGGTGTCGGAGCCAGGCGTGCCCCAGTCCTTGCCGTCCCAGGTCTTGTTACCGTTGTAGGCGTAACCGTTGGCCAGACCGATGACCATCTGGTTCTTGTTGACATAGTCCTGGGGATACTTGAGGCCGGCGTGCCACGCCGCACTGCCATCGGTCCATTGACCGGGGCCACCGACGTTGTAGAGGTTGTCGAGGGCGTCGCCCGCCCAAGCGCCGGGGATGGTCGCCACGAGGGGGCCCGTGGACTGCTCTTTGGGCATCTTGCCAGGGTGCCCAAGGTGCTGCAGGTTGGACAAGGTGCAGGTGGTCACCAGTGTCCCGGCGTCGCCCAGGTCCCGGGTGTTGGTGAAGTTCCTCGTCTCACCGTAATCCAGCACCGGGACATTCGGCTTGGCCACGCCGTCGAACTTCGAGTAATCAGCCCACTGGAGCCACTGGATGGCATCGACATACCGGCCCTTGCCACCGGTCGCGAAGATCGCGGGCTGGGAGGAATCGCCAGGCGCGGCCTGCGCCGCTGAGGGCAGCGCCGCGGGGGCGGTCAACCCGAGGACCATGCCCGCACCGAGGAGCGACGTGACCCCGGCGAGCCGGAGACGCCGCCGAAGTAGGGATCCGAGGGTCATAGTGATGGGAACTCTCTCTCTATCGCGCCACCAGAGCCGTGATGGCCCTGCTGAGGGATGTGGCTGGATCATGCTGGCGACCGCGGGGAACGGCACCACGATGGTGATGAGCAACGCCATCGGCGCACCCGCTCTTGACTTTACACGGGGTCGACAACAGCAAGCTCACAGCACAATCACATCAGCGTCACGATTTCCGACGAGCGCCAGCAGGCAACTTTCCGCAGTCCACGGGCATGGTTGCGTCTCAGCATCTGCGCCGACTGCGGAGGATCGCCACGATCTGAATGACCGATCCCTCCACGTGGATGCGGAGCCCTTCACCGTCGCTTGTGGCGAACGATCCCAGCCAGGATCGCCAGGGCGCCAAGCACTCCGCCACCGATATAGAACATGTCGGCGCCCATGCCGCCGGTCAGTGGCAGGGTCGGCACCGGGCTTTTGGCGTTGGTGAACGCCCCCGGGAAGGCGTGGTCCTGAGGGGTGCCGTCAGCTGCAACCGTGATGGTGAACTCGTGAGGAGCGGTATCCAGGGTGTACCCGGCCGGCGCCCGGTGCTCGGTCACCGCGCGGGTCACCGCGTCATCCGCGGGCAGTCCCCGCACCTTGAAATACCCCGGGCGCGGGTCGGCGTCGAAGTATGTGGCGCCATTGGCCTGGGCCGCGCAGTCACCATCCACGCAATCCGAGATGAGCGTGCCCGCCGGAATATCATCGGCGGTGAGCTCCCACTGGGAGTCTGCCAATGCCTCGCCCGTGGCGGCATCGGTTTTCGACCAGATCACCGCCCCCAGTGCCCGGGTATTCGTCACCGTGCCCAGGTCGAGCGAGAGGGTGCCATCCGCTCGGGGCGAGCGGTAGTCGAGTGTCCCGGCCTTCCGATCATCGGACTTCACATAGCCCTTCGGCGCGGCCGACTCCACGATCGTGTAATCGCCCCAAAGCGCGGTCAGCCGGAAGTAGCCGGCGCGGCCATCCTGATCGAGGCTTGTTTCCTCGCAGGTCCCCACGCAATCCGCCACCTCGAAGGTCTGCTCATCCGAGCCGTCGGTCCTCGTGCGCGTGAGGGTGAAGGTGGCCCCGCCCAGGGGCGTGGCGCCGTCGGCCTCTGTCTTGGTCCACGTGACGGCACCGGCCTGGGCGCTATTCGTGATCTCGCAGGTGATGCGGTCGTGGTTGTTGACCGTCAGCGTCCCCGTCCCCGTGCCCTCCTGGGAGGCCACGGTGGAGGAGTAGTCCGCGGCCCCGTCGGTTGAGGAGCAGGTCCATGCCGACGATGAGTAGCCACCCGCCACCGAGTTCGTCGACGCCTCGGCGAGGTTGACCTCGCCCACGGGGATGGGCGTTTCCGCGGCCTGCCCGGCGCCAGAGAGGAGTTCGCCGCCGCCCTGAGAGGCGGTCAGCGTCCACTGGTCGGCCTCGATACCCGCGCCGTTGGCGGAATCGTTGACGACGTTCTTCTTCAGCGTGAGCGTCGGGAGCAGCACGGTGATATTGCCGTGGTCCTCCACCTCACCGTTGAGAGTCAGGCCTGTGGGCCCCGGGATCACCGGGGAACCGTCCGGGTTCCGGTCGTCCGTGATGCGCAGGCGCGCGAAGGTCGACGCCGAGCCGGCCTCCCCGGGAACAGAGCGCTTCGCGTCCGCTGGCACCTTCCAGGTGAGCGTCGCCTTGGAACCATCGCAGGTGGTCGGGGAGCCATCAGGGTTCATCGAGGAGCGCTCGCCGTCGTCGAAAACGCCATTGCGGTTCCAGTCGATCCAGCCGACGACGGTCGCTCCCGCGCCCGCGCACGTGAAGGTGGTGCTCCAGTCCGCCCCGATATAGGTCTCCGCGGTCAATCCCGGTGAATTGGCCGTGCCGATCGCGTCCTCGTCGTTCCTACTGCCGACAACGTCGTCCCCTGTGGCATCTGCGGAGATGGGCGAGTCCGGCTCGGCATCCACGCGTTTGCCGAGGCGCAGGCGCGGGGCCGAGGCCTCCGCGACATAGCCCTGGGCCTGCGCGTCGGTGAAGTTGTACCAGGTGCCCGAGGCCTCGGGCGGCGCGGGCGAGGAGGAGATATCCGTGGTGTCCGTACCGCCGGGCTTGCCGCCCCACCAGGTGGGCTGGAACAGGGAGGCCGCCTCGCCGTAGGAGGCGGGGGCATCCCCGTGATCCACATAGGTGACGACGCCCAGCGCCATCGCACTCACGCCGCCGCCCTTGATCTCGACGTAGCCGCCGTCGGCGTTCTCCATGAAGAAGACCGAGGAAGGGCCGTGGCCGACGTTCCGCACCGCCCAGGTGGCGCACTCGTAGCCATCAGGGCGCAGCTGCAGTCCGGTCCGCGCGCCGGACGGATAGGGGAAGGTGGTCTCCCCTCCCCAGGAACTCGTCGTGCAACCCGGGGAGCGAGTGCTCTCCATCAGCCGGAACGTCACATCGCGCTTGCTCTTGCCCTCCATGGGAATAGCGTCAACGGTGATGGACTCGCGGGATCCAGGCATCCAGTTGGAGGCCTCCGCGTCCGCGTAGACCATGCCCACCATGGGGATCTGCTTCTTCGGCAGGCCGTCCAGCGCGCTCTTCGCCGGCTTCGACGCCGACTCGATCGCGTAGGTGGTGCAGTCGAACTTGAAGTAGGCGTTCGCCGAGTTGCCGTACTTGCCGCCCTGCACGTTGGAGATGCCGATCGGCAGATTCGAGCGCACGTTCTTGGTCTTGTAGTTGACGCTCTGATCCAGCCAGCCCGGCTGGATCTCCACGCCGTTGTCATAGCGGGAGGAGTCGTTGTAGAGGCGGGCGAGGCCATCCCCCACCCAGGAACCGGGGACGTAACCGAGCCGGAGGCCGGCATCGGCATTGATCGGCGGGTTCTTCCCGCTAGGGTCGACACTCTCGAAGTGGGTCTCGACCTCGCTGATCGTGCACTGGCTGGAGCGCCACTGGCCCTCCACGAGCTTGGTGGGCGTGGACCATACCGTCACCGTGCCGCCGTCGACAGCGATGCGCCGCGTCCTGCCGTCCGTGTCGAGTTCGGCCCCAGTCATCTCCGTCCAGTCGATCCAGTCGATGACCTCGGCGTACTGGCCGGATCCGCCGTCAGGCGCCGCGTAGATCGCCGTCGCCGGGGGCGTTCCGGCGCCCAGCGTATGGACGACGATCAGCGCGGCGGAGGAGAGCACAGCCGCCAGACGAGCACGGCGCGCCGCCAGCGGAGCCGTGGTGGCCGCGTGTCCGTAGCGACGACGGCGAGGAACGGGATGAGTCATGAGTGGGAACTCCGGCCGGGCGAGCGACCTCAGCAGGATTGCTGAAACGGGGATGGGATGGGGGGGTGAGCAGAGTCCTGAGGATGGGGAACGGACCCGCTCTCCACTGCGCGAATGAGGACTGAGGACCTATCCGGCAGGTTTCGCATCACGATAGCACGCACAAACTCCTCGTCACAGGAAGTATCCCCCGATATTCAGCCCTTCCGGGCGTCAGCATCGCAGCCGATTCCCTACAAGCGGCGGAATACAGCGGGATTCTCGAAGGATCACAGTTGAGCCGCACCTTCTGAAGCGCCTCGTCCTGGGACAGCGCTCGGCGGCTTATGGACGTTTGCTGTTGGTTCTGGTTTCTGCTGGCGCTGGGGTCGATGGCCCGGTCGGCGGTCTCGTCGGGTGCTTTCAGCACCGGCGGCTGCGCTGAGCACTGCGGGTTGCGCTGAGCACCTTCGGCTGCGGTGAGAACGCAACCCACGGTGCTGGAGGCAACCGCTGGTGCAGGAGGCACCCCGCGGTGCTCTCGAGGGCGCAGGGTCGCCCACGACCGCCCAGCGCTGCTCAAGACACACCCACGCGAGCCCGCGGCGGGCTCCAGGCGCTGCCCGACGGCACAGCGTCGCCGACGACGCCCACGCCGCGCTCCGTCCGGACTGTCTGTACGCGGGTTCGGGCGACATGACGCGGGTTCGGGGGTCATGCCGGGTGTTCGGGGGTCATGCCGGGTGTTCGGGGCACAGGACGGGGTCGTTGCCCCCGTCCAATGGGGTAAGACCCCGGTCAGAGGGGCGAACCCCCGTCCGGAGGGCCACGACGGCCACGTATCGGAGGAGGCTTCACCTGGGCTCACTCATGGGCGCACTCGGTTGACGCCCCGCCCCCGCACTTGTGAACGTGCGGCGGGTTTGCGGACGTGCGTTGGGGTTGTGGATGTGCCCCCGGGGCGCGTCGGCAACCCTGGAGCACGTCCACAACTCCCGGGCACGTTCACAACGAGGCGAGTCCCGCGCATCTGCGCGGCGCCGGCGGGCGCCGCCCCACGGGCGGCACGGGTGGGATCGGCAGGCTCGGGCGGGCCCCGCCGCGCCGACTTCATCACGCCGATTCCGGCGCCATCGCGACGAAAACCCGGCGCCTGGCCAACACGATATGTTCGGGGTCCCCACTGCCCGATCAGTGAGTCAAGACGCGGGTTTTCCTCGCCATTGCAACGAAAACCCCGTGTCCGACCAACACGGAATGTCCGGGGATGGACCCAGGACGAACCGACTCCAACACCGAGGAAACACCGCGATACCAGGGAAACCCGACCTCAAACCAACACAAAGTGTCCAATAAGCCAGCTCGGCGCCCTTTCATCGGCATCTCGCCGTGCTGTTCGACCGGTTTCGGCGGGAATGCGGGTTCCCCCGGTACTCGCGGGGAGTACCGGGGGAACCGGGGGCTCACAGAGCCGGAAATTCATAGGCCCACAGAGCGCAGGAGCTGCTCACGCAGCGATCATCACTTGATGATCTTGGTGACGCGGCCGGAGCCGACGGTGCGGCCACCCTCGCGGATGGCGAAGCCGAGGCCCTCCTCCATGGCGATGGGCTGGATGAGCTCGACACTCATCTCGGTGGTGTCGCCGGGCATGACCATCTCGGTGCCCTCGGGCAGGGTGATGACGCCGGTGACGTCCGTGGTCCGGAAGTAGAACTGCGGACGGTAGTTCGAGTAGAAGGGGTTGTGGCGGCCGCCCTCATCCTTGGTGAGGATGTAGACGTGGCCCTCGAACTGAGTGTGCGGGGTGATGGAGCCGGGCTTGCAGACGACCTGGCCGCGCTCGACGTCCTCGCGCTTGGTGCCGCGCAGGAGCAGACCGCAGTTCTCGCCGGCCCAGGCCTCGTCCATCTGCTTGTGGAACATCTCGATACCGGTGACCGTGGTCTTCTGGGCCTCGCGGATACCGAGGATCTCGACCTCGGAGTTGATCGGCAGCTTGCCGCGCTCGACACGGCCGGTGACGACGGTGCCGCGACCGGTGATGGTGAAGACGTCCTCGATGGGCATGAGGAACGGCTTGTCCATGTCACGCTCGGGAGTCGGGATGAAGGTGTCGACCTCGTCCATGAGCTCCTTGATCTTGGCGGCCCACTCGGCGTCGCCCTCAAGGGCCTTGAGCGCGGAGACGCGAACCACGGGGGCGTTGTCGCCGTCGTAGTCCTGGGAGGACAGCAGCTCGCGGACCTCCATCTCGACCAGGTCGAGGAGCTCCTCGTCGTCAACCATGTCAGCCTTGTTGAGGGCGACGAGGAGGGCGGGGACGCCGACCTGACGGGCGAGCAGGACGTGCTCGCGGGTCTGGGCCATCGGGCCGTCGGTGGCGGCGACCACGAGGATCGCGCCATCCATCTGGGCGGCACCGGTGATCATGTTCTTGATGTAGTCGGCGTGACCGGGGGCGTCGACGTGCGCGTAGTGGCGCTTGTCGGTCTCGTACTCGACGTGCGCGATGTTGATCGTGATACCGCGCTGGCGCTCCTCAGGAGCCTTGTCGATCTCGTCGAAGGGGGTGAAGGGGTTGAGCTCCGGGTACTCGTCGTGCAGAACCTTCGAGATCGCGGCGGTCAGCGTCGTCTTGCCGTGGTCGACGTGACCGATCGTTCCGATGTTGACGTGCGGCTTGGTCCGCTCGAACTTGGCCTTGGCCACTGGTGTCCTCCTGGGACTCGGGTAGTGCTCTTCGTCGGGATTCGACTAGCACATGCTAGCCGGTCCTCCTGCCAGAGCCACTACAGGATGGTTGTTGGAAATCTTACTGGAATGCGAGCTCGGCGCCGAACGGCCCGAGCAGTCCCGGGGACCGGGCCGGATCAGTCCGGTCCCCGGGCTCATGGGCCCCTCGCGGGGCCGGCGGGCTCAGGCGCCCTTCGCCTTGGCGACGATCTCTTCCTGGACGTTGCGCGGGACCTCGGCGTAGGAGTCGAAGGTCATGGAGTAGACCGCGCGGCCCTGGGTCTTGGACCGCAGGTCACCAACGTAGCCGAACATCTCGCTCAGCGGCACGTTGGCGCGCACCACCTTCACGCCGACGGCGTCCTCCATCGACTGGATCATGCCGCGACGAGAGTTGAGGTCACCGATGACGTCGCCCATGTACTCCTCAGGCGTGCGGACCTCGACGGCCATGATGGGCTCGAGGATGACCGGGCTGGCCTTCTTCGCGCCCTCCTTGAACGCCATGGAGCCGGCGATCTTGAAGGCCATCTCGGAGGAGTCGACCTCGTGGTAGGCGCCGTCGATGAGGGTGGCCTTGATGTCCACCATCGGGTAACCGGCGAGCACACCGGTCTGCATGGCGTCCTGGACACCGGCGTCGACACTGGGGATGTACTCGCGGGGCACGCGACCACCGGTGACGGCGTTGGCGAACTCGTAGTGGACCTTCTCCTCACCCTCGGCGGCCTCGACGACCTCCAGGGGCTCGAAGGACATCTGCACCTTCGCGAACTGGCCGGAGCCACCCGTCTGCTTCTTGTGGGTGTACTCGACCTTGTCGACCTTCTTGCGGATGGTCTCGCGGTAGGCGACCATCGGGTTACCGACGTTCGCCTCCACCTTGAACTCGCGGCGCATGCGGTCCACGAAGACGTCCAGGTGCAGCTCGCCCATGCCGCCGATGACGGTCTGGCCGGTCTCCTCGTCCAGGCGGACGGTGAAGGTCGGGTCCTCCTCGGACAGCTTCTGGATGGCCACGCCCAGCTTCTCCTGGTCGCCCTTGGTCTTGGGCTCGATCGCCACGTGGATGACCGGGTCCGGGAAGGTCATGGACTCCAGGATGATCGGGGCGCTCTGGGAGGAGAGGGTGTCACCGGTGGTGACGTCCTTGAGGCCGATGAAGGCGTAGATGTGGCCCGCGGAGGCCACCTCCACCGGGTTCTCCTTGTTGGAGTGCATCTGGAAGAGTTTGCCGATGCGCTCCTTCTTGCCCTTGGTGGCGTTGAGGACCTGCTCGCCCTGCGCGACCTTGCCGGAGTAGACGCGGACGTAGACGAGCTTGCCGTAGAAGGGGTGCGTGGCGACCTTGAAGGCCAGCGCCGAGAAGTCCGCCTTGGCGTCGGCCGGACGGGTGTCGACCTCCTCCTCGTTGCCGGGCTTGTGGCCCTCGACCGCCGGGACGTCCAGCGGGGAGGGGAGGTAGTCGAGCACGGCGTCGAGAACGGGCTGGATGCCCTTGTTCTTGAAGGCCGAGCCGGCCATGACCGGGAAGGCCTTGCCGGCGATGGTGAGCTTGCGGATGCCGGACTTGAGCTCGGCGATGCTCAGCTCCTCGCCCTCCAGGTACTTCTCCATGAGGGCATCGTCGGCCTCGGCGACCGTCTCGACGAGCTCGGCGCGCAGCTCCTCGGCCTTGGCCACGAGCTCGGCGGGGATCTCCTCGTACTCGACGACGGAGCCGCGGGTGTCCTTGCCGTCGGCGTCCTTCTCGGGGAAGCGGATGGCCCGCATCTCCAGGACGTCGACGAGGCCGGAGAACTCGTTCTCGGCGCCGATCGGGAAGTTGATGACGATCGGGGTGGCGTGGAGGCGGTCCCGGATGGTCTGGACGGAGAAGTCGAAGTTCGCGCCCAGCTTGTCCATCTTGTTGATGTAGCACACGCGCGGGACGTTGTACTTGTCCGCCTGGCGCCACACCGTCTCCGACTGGGGCTCCACGCCCTCCTTGCCGTCGAAGACCGCGACGGCGCCGTCGAGCACGCGCAGGGAGCGCTCGACCTCGACCGTGAAGTCCACGTGGCCGGGGGTGTCGATGATGTTGATCTGGTTCTTCTTCCAGAAGCAGGTGGTGGCGGCGGAGGTGATGGTGATGCCGCGCTCCTGCTCCTGCTCCATCCAGTCCATCGTCGAGGCGCCGTCGTGGGTCTCGCCGATCTTGTAGTTGATACCCGTGTAGAAGAGGATGCGCTCCGTCACGGTCGTCTTGCCGGCATCGATATGGGCCATGATGCCGATGTTGCGGACCTTGGTGAGGTCGGTCAGCACGTCGAGTGCCACGTGTGGTGTCCTTCGTTCGAGAGATCTGTGGGTTCGCGTCGGGCGGGGCGGGCTCGGGCCCGCGATCGCGCGAGGCGGCTCCGGGGCGCGGGGCCCCAAGGGATGCCAGGCGGGCGGCTTCGGGAATCCCGCCCCGGCCGACGATGGGGCTTACCAGCGGTAGTGCGCGAAGGCCTTGTTGGACTCGGCCATGCGGTGCATGTCCTCGCGGCGCTTGACCGCGGCGCCGAGGCCGTTGGAGGCGTCGAGGATCTCGTTCATGAGGCGCTCGGTCATCGTGTTCTCGCGGCGCTGCCGGGAGAAGTCGACCAGCCAGCGCAGGGCCAGCGTGGTGGCGCGGTTGGGACGGACCTCGACCGGGACCTGGTAGGTCGCGCCGCCGACGCGGCGGGAGCGGACCTCGAGGGCCGGGCGGATGTTGTCCAGCGCGCGCTTGAGCACGGAGACCGGGTCCTGGTCCGTCTTGGCGCGGACGCCCTCGAGGGCGCCGTAGACGATGCGCTCCGCCGTCGACTTCTTGCCGTCGAGGAGGACGCGGTTGACGAGCTGGGTGACGACCGGGGAGCCGTAGACGGGGTCGACGACGAGCGGGCGCTTCGGGGCGGGGCCCTTACGAGGCATTACTTCTTCTCCTTCTTGGCGCCGTACTTGGAGCGTGCCTGCTGGCGGTTCTTGACACCCTGGGTGTCGAGAGCGCCGCGCACGATGTGGTAGCGGACACCGGGAAGGTCCTTCACACGACCACCGCGGACGAGCACGATCGAGTGCTCCTGGAGGTTGTGCCCCTCGCCGGGGATGTAGGCCGTGACCTCGATGCCGGAGGAGAGGCGCACACGCGCGACCTTCCGGAGGGCGGAGTTCGGCTTCTTAGGGGTCGTGGTGTACACGCGGGTGCACACGCCACGACGCTGCGGGCTGGCCTTCAGCGCCGGCGTCTTGGACGCGGAGCGCTTCGTCGAGCGGCCCTTGCGGACCAGCTGCTGAATCGTAGGCACTACGGATTCTCCATCTTGAGTGCATGCTGACAGTGCTGCTGCCCTCACCAGCCCCGCTCCCCTGGTCCGCGACGACGCGCACCGCGCTCATGGCGGGGCCGGCCCGCCCGGGGCATGGTCCTCGGACGCCCGGAGCCCTCCGGCCAGTGGACTGGAGGACCCGTCGGTTCCCGCTGCGGCAGACCCGCATGGCGGAGGGGCGCGCTCGCGCGCTGCTCGACCGCTGGGAACGGAATGGAGATCGGAGCCCGGATGCGGGCACCGGGGGCAACAGTACTCGGGCGGCGCCACCCGGGCCAGACCACGGGCGCCCGCTCGCGCATGATCCTCGCCACGCGCCGTCGTGCTCCTCGCGAGACCCTCCACTGGGCCACCCCAGCCGAGGCGCTCAACGCCTTCCTCACCGCCCAACCCACCACCGGCTAAACTCGCCCCCGACACCGGGTGTTGCACTCACCCCCGGAACCCGCCCCCTGATATCGACCGGTCTCGGCGAGGGGGCGGAGGGCGGAGGTGAAGGCCTCCATGCTCTCGGGGCGGTCGGCGGGGTTGAGGGCGAGGGCGCGGGAGAGGAGCGCCTCGAGGGCCTCGGGGACGTCGTCCCGGCCGATCGGCGGGCGCGGCTCGTGCATGACCCGGTTGAGCACGGAGAGCTGGTCCCCACCGGTCCATCGCCCTGCCGCGCCGGCGCGCCCCTCCCCCTCCGCCTCGTGTGGGGAGCGGCCGGCGAGCAGGGTGTGGAGCGTCGCCCCGAGCGCGTAGACATCGGCCGACGGCGCCACCGCCCCCTCGCCGAGCTGCTGCTCCGGGGGCGCCCACAACGGGGACGCCCCGCCCGCCGTGCCTCCCCCGGCGCTCGCGCCGAGCGGGGCCGCGATCCCGAGGTCGATGAGCACCGGCGCCCCCATGGCGTCGAGGAGGATATTCGCCGGCTTGATGTCGCGGTGCGCGTACCCCGCCCCGTGGATCGCCGCCACCGCGCCGGCCACGCCCAGCACGATCTCCAGGGCCCGCTCCACCGGCAGCGGCCCAGCCTCGAGGAGATCGACGACGGCGGGCGGCGGGCAGTGCTCCAGGGCGACCCAGTCCCGCCCATCGGCCGCCACGCCCGAGTCGAGAACGGTGGGCAGGCCCGGATGGCCGGACAGCTCGATGAGGAGCGCGATCTCGCGCCGAAAGGCGCGTGCCCGCCCCTCGGGAGCCCCCGGGCGCAGCGCTTTGACGGCGCACACAGGGGCATCGCCGGCATCCCTGCTGTCCCCGCCATCGCCGCTGGCCCCACCGGCCTCACTGCCCAGACTCCCCCCGGCCCAACGGCACAGGACGACGTCGGCGAAGCCGCCGCGACCAAGAGGTCGCAGGGGCTCCATGCCGGGGATGCTCGGGACGCCCGGCGGGGCGCCCCCGCGCGCCGCGCCCATCGCGGGCTCAGGCCTCGACGAGGACCGAGACGCCGTCGCCCAGGTCGATGACATCGCCCGCGCGCAGCAGCGCCCGCTGGTGCTGGGTGAGACGGCGCGGGGGCTCGGAGGGGCGCATGAGGATCGTGCCATTCGTCGAGCCCAGGTCCTCGACGCTCAGGTCCCAATCGTCCAGCCTCACCGCGCAGTGGGACTTGGAGATGGCCTTGGAGGGGCTGATGACCGCCATGAGGCGGGGCTGGGGCTCGCCCTCCGGGGCGTCCGACTTGGGCACGCGCCCGATGATGATGTCGCCGTCGATCGGCAGGGCGGTGCCGTCGGAGGCGTGCAGCGTGCCGAGCACGGGCCGGTTGACGTGCCCGGTGCGGCTGGTCAGCGCCCCGCCGCACACGCGGCAGTGCGGGGCGTGGATCGGGTTCGGGTGGCCCTCTGTGCAGAACGCGGCGAGGACCTTGACGGCGTTCGCCGGCTCCTCCTCGTCCGTGGTCGCGGGAGCGGAGGTTCCCGCGGCCGCGGCGGCGCTGGACGAGCCGCCCGCCTGGGGGCTGCCGGCAGTGGCCGGCGCTTCCTCGACTGACGGCGTGGCGGCGGGCATGTTGGTGAGGGTCTGCCCGTCATGCGACCAGGGCTCAGCGGCCTTGTCGCTCGCGGGCGCGCTGATCCCCACACCGGCGTCGGCAGCGCTGCCGCCCACCTGGGCGGGCATCGGCAGGACCGGCGTCGGCTCGGCGGTGGCGGCGATCTCGGCCTCCGCGTAGGCCTCGAGCCGCCTCGCGGCGCGGGTCAGCTCGGACAGGTCGTTGACCGCGGGGACGTCGTCGGCGCTGATGGGCTCGACGGCGACGATCGGCGCGGCGACGTCGGGCAGCGCCCGCGCATCACCAGTACCAGCACCGGTCTCACCGCCCGCAGCGCCATCGATGCCCGGGCGGCGCTCGGCCTGCCAGCGGCTGATGACCGCGTCCTCGGGCGCGCCCGTGGCGGACAGCACCGGGGACTTCACCGATGGCGCCGCCAGCAGGGAGGGCTGGTGGTCCGCGGCGATCGGGGAGGCGGTCGTCTCGTCGTCGACGGCGGAGTCAGCGCCGTCAGCGCCATCGGTGCCAACCGTGCCCGCGGCACCGTCCCTGATCGGGATGGGACCCGTGGGCGCTGCCTGCGAGGGGATGCCGACGATCGCGTCGATCTCCGCGAGATCAGCCGGGGAGGGCTCGTTCACGGCGGCTGCGGCCTGAGCCGCGGCACGGCGGCCGCTGCGGCTGCGGCCCTGGGGGGCCTCGGCGACGGCGGAGTCAGTGGTCGATTCGGCGGCCGGCTCAGCAGCGGCGGAGTCGGTGGCGGAGGTGTCAGTGGTACCAGCGGAACCCGCTGGTCCAGCCTCCTCGTCGTCGGAGGAAGGGGCCTCCGAACTGGACGACTTCCGGGAGCCCTCTGCCAGGGAGCCCAGGGCGACGGAGGAGGCGGCGACAACGCCGGAGGCCACCGGCAGCGGGGCTGTGTCCGTAGCGGCGGAGTCGGTGAGCTCGAGGCCGATGCCGCGCACGCCGCGCAGGCGGACCTCCTCCCAGGCGAGCACCTCGGGGGCGGAGATCGTGCGCATGCCCTCGTCGGTGTCGACGATGAGCTTAAGGCTGCCCCTCACGGCAGCGGTCAGCTCGCCGTCCTCCAGAACGGCGACGACGAACTCGGGCAGGTCGAAGACGCTCCCGCCGTGGGAGTCCATGAGCCCGTGGAGAAGATCGATGAGGGAAGCGCCATCGAGCATCGCGGACCAGAGCCGGGGGACGTCCTCGGTAGAGGCCTCCCCGCCGCGGGCGGAGGCGACGGCAGCCAGGCCGCGCTCGCAGATGGCGGTGCGGGTCAGTCCAGGGATGTGGAGGGCGGCAGCATGGCCAGGGATGCTCTGCGCGTGCCTCATGAGGGGTTCTCCTTGCTGCTGTGCTGCTCCCGCGCTCGGGGCAGCGTGTCGTGCTTCGTCGACGGGATCGTCGTACTGTCCACGTCCGGCGCGGTGTCCGTCATCGCGGGCGGAGCGTGGGTAACGTCGATGACAATAACTGTCGCATTGTCCCTGCCGCCAGCCCCCAGTGCAGCGTCAATGAGCGAATCCGCTGTTTCCTGGGGCCTCTGGCCTCGGTGAACGATGCTGCTGATCGAATCGTCATCAATCTCACCACTGACCCCATCAGTGCACACGATGAGCCGATCGCCAGCCCTGGCGGGGATGAGGAAATGGTCGGCGAGGGCCACAGGGCCGATGCCCGCCCCCAGCGCGCGGGTGATGACGTGGCGGCGGGGCGAGGCCAGTGCCTCACCCGCGGTCAGCTGGCCTGAGGACATGAGCTCCTGGACCTCCGAGTGGTCCACTGTGATCTGCTCAACGCCGTCGGGAGTCATCCGGTAGGTCCGCGAGTCCCCAATGTTGAGCACCCGCAGGCAGGCGCGCCCGTCGATGCTCGTGACGACGACGCCGCTGAGGGTGCAGCCCGGCAGCCCCATGAGGGGGTCGCGGTCGGCTCCCAGGGCGTCGACGTCGCGCGCGGCGCGGCCCAGGCATTCCATGAGGGCGTCACCGGAGATCTCGGGAGCGCCGAGATATGGGGAGAAGGCGGCCAGGGCGGTCCTCGAGGCCACGTCCCCGGCCTCATGGCCGCCCATCCCGTCGGCGACGAGGAAGACAGGATGGGCGGCGAGGTAGGAGTCCTCGTTGTGGGCGCGGGTCAGGCCGGTATCGGTGGCGGCGCCATGATCCAGGACGATCGCGCGAGCGCCCGCCCTCGATTCACCTCCTCGCGACATCTCAGGCTTCCAGTCGCGCGGTGCGCTCGCCCAGACGGATCGTGGAGCCGACGGGCACGGGGACCATCATGCCCGGCAGCACCTGGGTGGCCGCGCCGCTGGGCTCGACGACGACCGTCCCGTTGGTGGACTGGAGGTCCTGGATGACGAGCCGGCCGCCGTCGTAGGTGATGAGGGCGTGCGTCTTGGAGATGGAGAAGGCCGGGTCGTCCACGGGCACGGGCTGGGCCTGCGCCCAGGGGCCCGCGGCGACGGGCGCGCGGCCGATGAGGGAGGTCCCGCTGAGTTGGACCACCTGGCCGGTATCGAGGGCCAGGCGCAGGGACGGCGCGCCGATCCCTGCCCGCTGCGCGGAGGAGCGGTCGAAGACGACGGTTGCCGCGGCGCCCGCCACCTGCGCCTCGTAGGCTCCAGCGCCCGGGGCCTGGGGGGCGGGAGCCTCAACCTGTGGAGGCTGGGGGGCCTGAGGGACCTGCGGCGCTTGGAACGGCGCGGCCGGAGTGGGCTCGGGGCCCGGGACGGGCAGGCCCGGCTGGGCCTGCCCGGCGGGCGAGGCGTAGGGGGCGATTGGCTGCTGCTGGAAGCCGGGCTGCTCGTAGCCGGGCTGCTGGTAGGGCTGCGTCGGCTCGGCGAGTCCGGGGGCCTGGTATGGCTGGGCGGGCGCCTGCGGGGCCTGCTGGCCGGTCTGGTAGGCCTGCGCGAGCTGGTCCGCCTGGGCGTACCCCGGCTGGACCGGCGCCTGGCTGAAGCCCTGCTGAACCGGCTCAGCCGGCTGAGCCGCGCCCGGCTGGTGGGGCTGCTGGTACGGCTGGGAGAAGGGCTGGCCCTGTTGGAACGGCTGGGCGTCCTGCTGCTGGTAGCCGGGCTGCTGGAAGGCCTGCGCCTGATCCCACCCGCCACTCTGCCAGCCGCCCGATGCCGGGATGCCCTCCGGGCCGGTCTGGGGCGCCTGCGGCTGGGAGGACTGCAGCGCGGAGACCCAGCCGGTTCCCTCGGCCGCGGGGGCACCGGGAGCCGGCGCCTGGGGCTCGGGCGAGGGCCACTGGCCCGATGTCCCAGCGCCGGAGGGAACCGCTGGGGCCGACGGCGCCTGCGGGGCGGAGGGGACCTGGGGCTCCGGTGCCGCGTGAGCGCCCCGAGAGCGACGGGGCGCCTGATCGTCGGCCTGGTTCGGACTGCCCTGGAAGGCGGCGCGAGCCGCGTCCCGATCGATGTAGGTGGTCTGCGCCTGGAGCGAGGCGAGCATCTCCGCCGCGTCCGGGGCCTGGGCGAGCGAGGGGGCGGTCTCAGGAGCGGGCGCGGCGGCGTCGGGCCCGGGAGCAGGGGCGACGGGGGCGCCCTGCCAGTCGGTCTGGTCCGCCTGCTGCCACTCGGCGGGGGCAGTGCCCTGAGGGCCCTGGGCGTCCAGGGAGTACTGGTCCTGCCCCGGCTGCTGCCATGGGGCCTGGCCAGCCGGGGCGCCGAAGCCGGATGACTCAGCGCGCAGGGCCTCGTCGGGACGGAGCTGCCAGTCGCCGGTCGAGGACTGCGCCTCCGAGGCGCCGCCCATCGGGTCGCCGCCCATCATGGCCAGGGGCGATCCAGCGTCGTTGTAGGCGGGGGCAACGGCGATGGGCTCCTCGCCCCAGGGCAAGGAGGAGTTCTTGGCGTCGACGGCGTAGATGTCGGTCACCCGGTCGAACCAGAAGCGGTCGAACTCGTCGCGGGTGCAGCAGTAGACGATGATCGCGCCGATGCCAATGGTGAAGATGCCGATGAGCGACTGGATGATCTTCTTGATCAGGCCCTGCCAGCCGGGGTAGTCGGGGTAGGACCAGCGGGCCCAGGTCACGCCCGCGATGCGCATACCGGGTGTCGCGCCTTTCCTCATCAAGGCGATGATCCAATACTTGATCGCCACCCACAGGACGATGATCGCGCCGACGAGTCCACCGATGATGGCACCGGCGGTATCGCCGACCGCTTTGCCTCCACAGACGGTGGCTCCGATGACGAGGCCGAGCAGTCCCCCGAGGACGCCGTCGAGCAGCAAGGCGATGAATCGCGCTGAGAGCCGCGCCGGCGGAGCGCTTGCGAGGTGCGGCGGGAGCAGCCCGGGATCGCTGGTGCTGGGGAGAGTCATAGTCACGTCCATCCTGATCGGCGTCGCCCAGTCAGTGGGTGGGGCGCAGATTGCAGAGTCACCGCGCCTCGCGGGCACGGAATCGGATGCGGCACGCCAGCGTCATCATGGATGGATGACACGAGTCTTCACCGATCCGTGATCTGAGCGTAGCGAGGACTGGCCGCTCGCGCTTCCCCCATGAAGGGATGAACTGGATCGAGGACGTGGGATATCTCGCCCTCCGGGACGGGCCCGGACCGTGCGGAGGGCGGCCAGCAACGCCCGGGACGCCGGCTCGGGGCCTCACATACGGGCGGTCGGCGCCGGGACCTTCCCCACGGCGGCCGTGATGACCTGCGTGGCCGTGGCCCCGGCGAACTCGGCGTCGGGGTCCATGACGAGCCGGTGCGCCCACACGACCTCCGCGAGTGCCTTGACGTCGTCGGGCAGGACGTAGGCGCGGCCCTGCGAGGCGGCCCACACGCGGATCGCCCGGGTCATGGCGATGGCGCCACGCGTGGACACGCCCAGGCGGGTGGACGGATCCTCCCGGGTGGCCTCGATGAGCGCACCAATGTAGTCCAGGACGGCGGACTCCACGTGGTTCTCCGAGGCGAGGTCGGACATGGAGGCGACGGCGGAGGAGGAGATGACCGCGGAGATCGCCTGGGACCGGTCGGGGCGGGCCGAGCCGGCCAGCACCTGGGTGAGGGCGGTGCGGTCCGGGTAGCCCACGGAGGTCTTCATGAGGAAGCGGTCGAGCTGCGCCTCGGGGAGCCGGTAGGTGCCGGCCTGCTCGACCGGGTTCTGGGTGGCTATGACCATGAAGGGGCGGCCCGCGTCATGGCGCTCCCCATCGACCGTCACATGCGACTCCTCCATGACCTCCAGGAGGGCGGACTGGGTCTTCGGCGAGGCGCGGTTGATCTCATCGGCCAGGACGATCGAGGAGAAGACAGGCCCGGGGTGGAACTCCCAGGAACCGGTCTTCTGGTCGTAGACGGTCACGCCCGTAATGTCGCTGGGCAGGAGGTCGGGGGTGAACTGGATGCGCGAGTGCGTGCCCTGGACGGTGGCCGCGATGGCGCGGGCCAAGGCCGTCTTGCCGGTCCCCGGGGCGTCCTCCAGGAGGAGGTGGCCCTCGGCGAGCATCGTGGTCAGGGCGAGGCGGATGACATCCTCCTTGCCCAGGAGGGCCTGGCCGACGTTGTCGACCATCTTGCCGAAGGTGTCGGCGAACCAGGTCGCGTTCTCCTGGGTGATGGGCATGGCTGGGTTCCTGTTCGGGTCACGGCGGAGAGGAGGCTAGGGACGGGAGCGCTCCACCGGAGAGCTCAGGGCCCACTCCCGAGGCGCCCCGCGCGCCAGGTCCGCTCGTTCAGGGATACGCGGACCGGCCTGTCACGGGATGCCTCCGTTCGTCAAGGATTCTCGCATACTCGCCCGCTCTGGCCGGGGCAGGCACCGCCCTGCCAGGCCTCAAATTGGACTCAATGATGAATGCCCAGGTGAAACCCTGTCACAACTGATGGCCGTGGGCCGGTCCCTGCTGGGGACCGGCCCACGGCCATCATTCGCGCTCCCGGGCGCGCTGGGCTCGCGGAGTGCTCAGCGAGCCCGCCGCGGCCCGGGGGCGGATGAGAACTGAGTCAGAACTCCACGTCCTGGCTGTTGAAGCCCGTGCGGAAGTCGTCGGAGAAGTCCGCGCGGAAGTCGCCGCCGAAGGAGAAGTCGTCGAGCGCGACGCTCTCCCCCACGCCGAACATGTCCTCGGAGAAGCCGGTGCGGGAGAAGACCTCCGCCTTCGTCTCCTCGGTGGGCTCCACCTCGATGTCCGAGTAGCGGGCCAGGCCCGTGCCGGCGGGGATGAGCTTGCCCAGGATGACGTTCTCCTTCAGGCCCACCAGCGGGTCGGACTTGCCGTTCATGGCGGCCTCGGTGAGCACGCGCGTGGTCTCCTGGAAGGAGGCGGCGCTCAGCCAGGAGTCCGTGGCCAGCGAGGCCTTGGTGATGCCCATGAGCTCGGTGCGCCCGGAGGCGGTCTTGCCGCCCTCGGCCACCACACGGCGGTTCTCCGAGCGGTAGGTCATGACGTCCACGAGGTCGCCCTGCAGGAGCGTGGTGTCGCCCGGGTCGAGCACGGTCACGCGGCGCAGCATCTGGCGCACGATGACCTCGATGTGCTTGGAGTGGATGTCCACGCCCTGGGAGCGGTAGACCTCCTGGACCTCGTCCACGAGGTGGCGCTGGGTGGCGCCGACGCTGCGCAGGCGCAGGATCTTCTTGGGGTCCACCGGGCCCTCGGTGAGGGCCTGGCCGGGCTCGAGGTGCTGGCCGTCGACCACCAGGAGGCGGCGGCGCGAGGAGACGGGGACTACGAGGTCCTCCTCGCCGTCGTCGCGCTTGATGACCAGGCGCTTGCCGTCGGCGTCCTGCTCGATGGCCAGCGTGCCCGCGGCCTCGGCCACGACGGCCTCGCCCTTGGGCGTGCGGGCCTCGAAGAGCTCCTGCACGCGGGGAAGACCCTGCGTGATGTCCGCGGCGCCGGCCGCGCCACCGGTGTGGAAGGTGCGCATCGTCAGCTGCGTGCCGGGCTCGCCGATGGACTGGGCGGCGATGATGCCGACGGCCTCGCCGATGTCGACGCGCTTGCCGGTGGCCAGCGAGCGGCCGTAGCAGGCGGCGCAGGTGCCGACGGCGGAGTCGCAGGTGAGCACGGAGCGCACCGTGATCTCCTCGATGCCGGCCTCGATCGCGGCGTTCGCCTCGGCGGTGCCGATGTCGGCGCCAGCGGGGATGACGACGTTGCCCTCGGCGTCGACGACGTCACGGGCGGCGGTGGTGCCGATGACCGTGGTGTCGAGGATCTCCGAGACGTCCTTGAAGCGCTCGCCGTCGGCGTCCTTCCAGGTGAAGAGGCGCTTGGTGAGGCCCTTGCGGGTGCCGCAGTCGTCCTCGCGCACGATGACGTCCTGCGAGACGTCCACGAGGCGGCGGGTGAGGTAGCCGGAGTCGGCGGTCCGCAGGGCGGTGTCCGCCAGGCCCTTGCGGGCGCCGTGCGTGGCGATGAAGTACTCCAGGACGCTCAGGCCCTCGCGGTAGTTCGACTTGATGGGGCGGTCGATGAGGCGCTGCTTCGGGTCCGCCACCAGGCCGCGCATGCCGGCGAGCTGGCGGATCTGGTCCCAGTTGCCTCGCGCACCGGAGACGACCATCTGGTAGACGGTGTTGCGGTGCGGGAAGTTCTCGCGCATCGCCTCGGCGACCTCGGCCGTGGCCTTGGTCCAGATGTCGATGAGCGAGGAGTAGCGGTCCTCCTCGGTCAGCGCGCCGAGGTCGAACTGCTCCTCGATCTGGGCGGCCTCAGCCTCGTGGCGGGCCAGGATCTCCGCCTTGGCCTCCGGGGAGACGACGTCGGCGAAGGCGACCGTGATGCCGGACCAGGTGGACCAGTAGAAGCCGTTCGACTTGAGCTTGTCGAGGGAGGCGGCCACGTCCACGCGCGGGAAGGACTCGGCGAGCGTGTTGACGATGTTGCCCAGGGCCTTCTTGTCCACCGTGTAGTTGACGTAGGGGAAGGCCTCGGGCAGCGCCGTGTTGAACACGGCCCGGCCCAGCGACGTGCGCAGGGTGATCGGGTCGCCCTCGCTCCAGCCCTCGGGGGCCTGCCAGCCCTCGGGCGCGGCGATCCCCTCGGTGAAGCGGATGTCGCAAGTGGCGTTGACGTCGAGCTTGCCGAAGTCGTGGGCCATGAGGGCCTCCGCGAAGGAGGAGAAGGCCGGGACGATCTCCTCGCCGTCGGCGCCCTTGGCGACCTCGACGGCCGGGTCGGGCTCCTGGGTGAGGTAGTAGGTGCCGATGATCATGTCCTGGCTGGGCATGGTCACGGGGCGGCCGTCGGAGGGCTTGAGGATGTTGTTGCTCGAGAGCATGAGGATGCGGGCCTCAGCGGAGGCCTCGGTGCCCAGCGGCAGGTGGACCGCCATCTGGTCGCCGTCGAAGTCCGCGTTGAAGGCGCCGCACACGAGCGGGTGCAGCTGGATCGCCTTGCCCTCGATGAGCTGGGGCTCGAAGGCCTGGATGCCCAGGCGGTGGAGGGTGGGGGCGCGGTTGAGCAGCACGGGGTGCTCGCGGATGACCTCGGCCAGGACGTCCCAGACCTTCGGGTTGGCGCGCTCGACCATCCGCTTGGCGGCCTTGACGTTCTGGGCCTCCTTGAGCTCGACGAGCCGCTTCATGACGAAGGGCTTGAACAGCTCCAGGGCCATCTGGCTGGGCAGGCCGCACTGGTGCAGCTTGAGCTGGGGGCCGACGACGATGACGCTACGGCCCGAGTAGTCCACGCGCTTGCCCAGGAGGTTCTGGCGGAAGCGGCCCTGCTTGCCCTTGAGCATGTCGGACAGGGACTTCAGCGGGCGGTTGCCGACGCCG
This sequence comes from Actinomyces timonensis DSM 23838, assembly GCF_000295095.1. Lineage (GTDB taxonomy): Bacteria > Actinomycetota > Actinomycetes > Actinomycetales > Actinomycetaceae > Actinomyces > Actinomyces timonensis. The sequence goes on from NZ_JH806632.1 coordinate 529,240, forward strand.
GAGACGGGGCGGCCGCGGCGGCCGTTGTCGAAGAGGGCGTCGACGGCGTCCTGGAGCATGCGCTTCTCGTTGTTGACGATGATCGTCGGGGCGCCCAGGTCGATGAGCCGCTTGAGGCGGTTGTTGCGGTTGATGACGCGGCGGTAGAGGTCGTTGAGGTCGGACGTGGCGAAGCGGCCGCCGTCGAGCTGCACCATGGGGCGCAGATCCGGCGGGATGACCGGGATGTTGTCCAGGACCATCGACTCCGGCTTGGTGCCGGTCATGCGGAAGGCGTTGATGACCTTGAGGCGCTTGATGGCGCGGGTCTTGCGCTGCCCGGAACCGGAGGCGACCACCTCGGCCAGGGCCTCGGCCTCGGCCTCCAGGTCGAAGCCGCGCAGGCGGTCCTGGATGGCCTGGGCGCCCATGGCGCCCTTGAAGTAGATGCCGTAGTCCGCCTGCATGTCGCGGTAGAGGACCTCGTCGCCCTCGAGGTCGCCGACCTTGAGGCCCACGAAGCGGTCCCAGACCTTGTCCATGTGCTCCAGCGTGCGCTGGTTCTTGCGGCGCATGGCGCCCATCTCGCGCTCGGCGGTCTTGCGGAGCTTGTCGCGCTGGGAGGCCTCGGCGCCCTCCGCCTCGGCGGCGGCCAGGTCCTCCTCGAGGCGGCGCTGGCGGGCCTCGACGTCGGCCTCGCCGGCCTGCTCGACGTGCTTCTTCTTCACCTCGAACTCGGAGCGCAGCGAGGGGAGGTCGTCGTGACGGCCCTCCTCATCAACCTCGGTGACCATGTAGGCCGCGAAGTAGATGACCTTCTCCAGGTCCTTGGGTGCGAGGTTGAGCAGGTACCCCAGGCGCGAGGGGACGCCCTTGAAGTACCAGATGTGGGTGACGGGCGCGGCCAGCTTGATGTGGGCCATCCGCTCGCGGCGCACCTTGGAGCGGGTGACCTCCACGCCGCAGCGCTCGCAGATGATGCCCTTGTAGCGCACGCGCTTGTACTTGCCGCAGGCGCACTCCCAGTCCCGGGTGGGGCCGAAGATCTGCTCGCCGAACAGACCGTCCTTCTCCGGCTTGAGCGTGCGGTAGTTGATGGTCTCGGGCTTCTTGACCTCACCGTGCGACCAGGACTTGATGTCCTCCGCGGTGGCCAGTCCGAGCTGGATGCGATCGAAGACGTTGGCGTCGAGCACAGTTCCTACTTCCGATGGGTCAGATCTCGTCGATGGTGGAGGCCGTGGCCCCGCCCGGGCGGCGGCCCAGGTCGAAGCCGAGCTCCTCGGAGGCGCGGCGGCCGTCGTCGTCGGTGTCGTCCAGGCCGATGACATTGCCCTCGGCGTCCAGTGCCTCGACGTTCAGGCACAGGGACTGCATCTCCTTCATGAGCACCTTGAAGGACTCGGGGATGCCGGGCTCGGGGATGTCCTCGCCCTTGACGATGGCCTCGTAGACCTTGACACGGCCCACGACGTCGTCGGACTTGACGGTGAGCAGCTCCTGGAGGGCGTGGGCGGCGCCGTAGGCCTCCATGGCCCACACCTCCATCTCGCCGAAGCGCTGGCCACCGAACTGGGCCTTACCGCCCAGCGGCTGCTGCGTGATCATCGAGTACGGACCCGTGGAGCGGGCGTGGATCTTGTCATCCACGAGGTGGTGGAGCTTGAGGATGTACATGTAGCCGACCGAGACCGGGTACGGGAAGGGCTCGCCGGAGCGGCCGTCGAAGAGCCGGGCCTTGCCGTTGGGGGCCACGAGCTGCTTGCCGTCGGCGCCCGGGATCGTGGAGTCCAGCAGGCCCATGAGCTCGTCGTCGCGGACGCCGTCGAACACCGGGGTGGCCACGAGCGTGCGCGGCTCGGCGGTCACGCCGTTGTCCGGCAGGCGCAGTGCCCACTCCTGGCCCGCCTCGCGGGCGGCCGTGGCGTCCCATCCGCGGGAGGCCACCCAGCCCAGGTGGAGCTCGAGGACCTGGCCGATGTTCATGCGGCTCGGCACGCCCAGCGGGTTGAGGATGACGTCGACGGGGGTGCCGTCGGCGAGGAAGGGCATGTCCTCCACCGGGAGGATCTTGGAGATGACGCCCTTGTTGCCGTGGCGGCCCGAGAGCTTGTCGCCCACGGTGATCTTGCGGCGCTGGGCGATGTAGACGCGCACCATGCGGTTGACGCCCGCGGGGAGCTCGGCGTCCTCGCTGGCGGCGTCGAACTCGCGCACGCCGGTGACGATGCCGTACTCGCCGTGGGGGACGCGCAGGGAGGTGTCGCGCACCTCGCGGGCCTTCTCGCCGAAGATGGCGCGAAGGAGGCGCTCCTCGCTGGTCAGCTCGGTCTCACCCTTGGGAGTCACCTTGCCGACGAGGATGTCGCCGCTGCGGACCTCGGCGCCGATGCGGATGATGCCACGCTCGTCGAGGTTGGCGAGGGTCTCCTCGGAGACGTTGGGAATGTCCCGGGTGATCTCCTCGGCGCCCAGCTTGGTGTCGCGGGCGTCGACCTCGTGCTCCTCGATGTGGATGGAGGTGAGGATGTCCTCGGAGACGACCCTCTGGGACAGGATGATGGCGTCCTCGAAGTTGAGGCCCTCCCAGGTCATGAAGGCGACCAGGAGGTTCTGGCCCAGGGCGAGGTCGCCCTCGGCGGTGGCAGGGCCGTCGGCCAGGACGGTGCCCTCCTCCACGCGCTCGCCCTCGGAGGCAACAACGCGCTGGTTGTAGCAGTTGCCCTGGTTGGAGCGCAGGAACTTCGCGACCTTGTAGACCGTCTCGGAGCCGTCGTCGTTGGCCACGCGCACGAAGTCCGCGCAGACCTCGGTGACGACGCCGGCCTTGGAGGCCACGAGGACGTCGCCGGCGTCGACGGCGGTGCGCCGCTCCATGCCCGTGCCCACGAGCGGGGCGTCGGGGCGGATGAGCGGCACGGCCTGGCGCTGCATGTTGGCGCCCATGAGGGCGCGGTTGGCGTCGTCGTGCTCCAGGAAGGGGATGAGCGAGGTGCCCACGGAGACCATCTGGCGCGCGGAGATGTCCATGAGGTCCACCTGGTCCGCGGGGACCAGGGCGGGCTCGCCGCCGGTGACGCGGCACAGGACGTGGTCCTCGGCGAAGTGGTTGTCCGCGGTGAGCTCGACGTTGGCCTGCGCGATGATGTGGCGGTCCTCGTCGTCGGCCGTGAGGTAGTGGGTCTCGTCGGTGACGAGGCCGTCCTTGACCACGCGGTACGGGGTCTCGATGAAGCCGAAGGGGTTGATGCGGGCGAAGGTGGCCAGCGAGCCGATGAGGCCGATGTTCGGACCCTCGGGGGACTCGATGGGGCACATGCGCCCGTAGTGCGAGGTGTGGACGTCGCGGACCTCCATGGAGGCGCGCTCGCGCGACAGGCCCCCGGGGCCGAGGGCGGACAGGCGGCGCTTGTGCGTCATGCCGGCCAGGGGGTTGTTCTGGTCCATGAACTGGCTCAGCTGCGAGGTGCCGAAGAACTCCTTGATCGCGGCCGTCACGGGCCGGATGTTGATAAGGGTGTTCGGCGTGATGGCCTCGACGTCCTGGGTGGTCATGCGCTCGCGCACCTGGCGCTCCATGCGGCTCATGCCGGTGCGCACCTGCGCCTGGATGAGCTCGCCGACGGCGCGGATGCGGCGGTTGCCGAGGTGGTCGATGTCGTCGTACTCGACCGGCATGTCTACGATCTCACCCGCGCGCAGGCCCTCGATCGTCTCGGCGCCGGCGTGCAGGGCGAGCAGGTACTTGATCGCGGCGGTGATGTCCTCGATGCGCAGCACCGAGTCGGTCAGGTCCGCGTCCAGGCCCAGCTTCTTGTTGATCTTGTAGCGGCCGACCTTGGCCAGGTCGTAGCGCTTGGGGTTGAAGTAGAAGTTCTCGATGAGGGTGCGACCGGCCTCGACGCTCGGCGGCTCGCCCGGGCGGATCTTCTTGTAGATGTCGAGGAGGGCCTCGTCCTGGGTGGTGATCTTGCGGTCCTCGTCCAGGGCGACGGTCAGCGCCGGGTAGTCGGCGAACTCCTTGCGGATCTCGGCCTCGTCCATGCCCAGGGCGAGCAGGAAGACGGTGATGTCCTGCTTGCGCTTGCGGTCGATGCGCACGGCGACGCGGTCCGACTTGTCGATCTCGAACTCGAGCCAGGCGCCGCGCGAGGGGATGAACTTGACGTTGTAGACGTGCTTGTCCGTGGTCTTCTCGGTGGCGCGCTCGAAGTAGACCCCCGGGGAGCGCACGAGCTGGGAGACGACGACGCGCTCGGAGCCGTTGACGATGAAGGTGCCCTTGTCCGTCATGAGGGGGAAGTCGCCCATGAAGACGGTCTGGGACTTGATCTCACCGGTGGAGAAGTTCTCGAAGTCGGCCACCACGTACAGGGGGGCGGAGTAGGTGAGGTCCTTCTCCTGGCACTCCTCCGCCGTGTACTTGGGCTCCTCGAAGCGGTGGTCGTGGAACGACAGCGCCATGGTCTCGCCGAAGTCCTCGATCGGGGAGATCTCGTCGAAGATCTCCTCCAGGCCGGAGGTCTCGGGCAGCGAGCCCGGGCGCTCGGCGTTGGCGGCGTTGACGCGGGCGCGCCACTTCTCGTTGCCGACGAGCCAGTCGAAGGACTCGGTCTGCAGGGCGAGGAGGTTCGGAGCCTGCATGGGCTCGGGGATCTTCGCGAAGTTGATGCGCCGTGACGCGGTGCGCGCGGCGATGTCAGCGGCAGTGGGTGCAGAGGTGCGCGAGGCAGCCAAGTGGGGATCCTTCCCTCAGTCCGGGGATCACTCTCGCGTCCGACGGCATGGCTGACACCGGTTTTCCCCCAGGATGACGCGGATCGTGGCAGGGCCTCACCGCGCCGTCCGAGAGGGCCATCGACGACAGCACGCATACTGGACGCAAAGCGCTAGCGTACACGGCAGGTTTTGTACCTTCCACATCGGGAGAAGCCTTGATCTTGCGATTCCCGCCACAGTCGCGCATACTGCCCCGCCGCGAGGGTCGCTTCTCCGCGCGCTGGCGGGGATCGGGGTGTGTGGGGTGGGTACAGTGATGTGTGTTGGGCGGCCCGCGGCGGCGGGTGGGTGCGCGTGGCGCCGAGCCCAGCCAGCGATGGGGCCCGCGGCAAGCACGACCGCAGTGGCCGCCTCAGCAGCGAGGAATCAACTCATCCGCGCATCATGCCCGCAGGGCCGCCTGGGGCACAGGAGGAGTTGGGGCATAGGAGTGCTCGGCGCCCGGTAGAGCGTCCGGGAGAAGACTGCTGCCGGTCGTGGTCTCCGTCGTGGTGATGATGGAGCCCCGCCATATGCCGAGTGCCTCGGCCTGCCCCTCCTCCATCTCGATCACGGCCGCGGCCGAAACCCGTGGAGCGCCCATGCGCCCGGGCCGGTGGGTGGCCATGGAGACAACCTGCCCCGTCCTGGAGACGTAGACGGCCTCGAGCGCGTACCTCATGCCGAAGCAGTGGATCCAGTTGCAGCGGGTGATCCAGAGAGCTCCAGCGATGCCGTCGGTGCCGAGGAGCCCCTTGTCGCGCTCGGCGCGAGTGCGGGCCGTCCAGACGGGGAGTGAGGTCACACGACCGTCCACGATCAGGAGCGGCAATACGGAGGGATCATCAGAGGACCACACAGGGGACGTCGTCGTCATGGATCTGACCCTAGATCCGAGCCGACACTCCGACGAGGGGCGAGCACCCCAAGCAACGCCCTATCGCAGTCCTCACAATGCGCAGCAGGACGCCCATCGCCCGCAGACGATCATCTCGCGCCACAACCAGTAGGAGAGGGCGAGACTCCACCCCACCGCCTACGTGAGCTCGATCCAGCGGCCGAGGGTATGGAGCTGGTCGCTCGTGATGCCCTCGCCGGAGAAGTCCACCAGGGCGATCCTGCCGCCGTTGCTGACCGCCCAGATCGCGCCCTTGCTCGCGTGGGGCCAAGTGATGCTGTAGTCCTGGCGGACGAGGGTCGTCGAGCCGTCGGAGACCGCCCGCCTGGTGCCCACGGGCAGGAAGCCGCGCGTGGTGGCGCGGGCCGCGTGCATGGCGAGATCCACGGCGTCGGCGGGGCTGGAGGCGGACACCTTCGCCGCGGTCAGGAGGATCCCGGAGGGGTCTTTCGGGGAGACCCATCTGCTCCCCCACAGTCCCGAGGAGAGGGAGGAACGGTCCCAGCCCGAGGGGACGATGGCGCGCAGATCGCCGTCCTCCACACTGTCCCAGTCCGATCCCGCCGCTGAGCCCCCGGCGCAGGCGGCGAGGGTGAGGCCCACAGCAGTCGCGGCACTCGCGCTCATCCCGGCGCGCCTGGTGATCGTCGTCATCGGGTCCTCCTGGTCATGGCGAGGGTGTCCTCGATCCCGTTACGCAGCCCGTCGTCGAGGACGCTGCCGAGGAGCGTGACCACACCTGCCGCGCTGGACGAGGCGATGATCCATGTCCACCCGTAGAAGGCGCCCTCGGAGCCCCACACGAAGGCGACTCGCTCCACGACGGATTGCGACTCCAGCTGCCAGCGCACCCGGGTGATCTCCGCGTAGCCCTCGATGAGTCCGGAGTTGGCGAGGTCGGTTGTCTGGCGGAGGCCGGCCGCGGTGGTGCTCGCATCGGCGGCTGAGATCATGACTCGGTGCCAGCCGGCCTGATCGGACGATGGGACGTCATAGGACATGGTGTAGAGGCCCCAGTCCGGGTGGGGCGAGGGGCCGACGGCCGTGGCCGGCAGGCTGAACGTGATCCCCGAGGCGTTGATCTGCTGCCAGTTCGAGGGGGCCTCGTTCGGCCCTGGGCTGGGCGAGTAGGGCTGGACGACGTCGTCCATGGCGGTCTTGCCGTCATTGGGGGCCGTGGTGGGGCCCCCGCACATGGAGAGTGCTCCGAGGCCGATCACCCCGACTCCGGCGGCGCCGGCACCGGTGAGGATGAGGTTCCGGCGCCGGCGCGCCTGCTCTTCCTGGCGGGCGAGGTTCTGCCAGCGCTCTTCTGGGGGCGGTGGAGCCGCGATCGGTTCCGTCATGCCGCGCTCACCTCCATCGATGCGGTGATGGTGGAGGCCAGTTGAGAGGTCGTCTGCCGCGCGCCGTCGTAGAGCGCGTGCACGGCGTAGCTGGCGCCGCCCGGCCCGTCCGCAAAGATCCCTGAGGCGGTGATAGGGGCGGAGGCCGCGGTGTCGTCCTGCGCCCATGGGGGGATCGCGGGGGCGCTCCAAGCCAGCGTGGAGACCGCCGTGCCGTTCGTCAGGGTCGTGGTCCCGGGGGTGGCGGTGATCCCCTGGCCTGCGAGGGCCGCCTGCTCGGCGGCGAGGATGCTGGCGGCCGACTTGGCGCCCGCGGGGTAGTACTCAACGACGACGCTCAGGGCTTGGCTCTCGGTGGAGTAGGTGACCTGCCACATGCCGTCGTCGTAGGTGACTGGCGCGCAGGTGTAGGCCTCCGCCGGGATGGATAGGAGTAGGCCAGGGGCCGCGGTAAGCGTCATGAGCCCGGATTGGGCGGCAGTGCTCTGGGCTCCGGCGGATGGCGATGCGGCGGGGGCTGTCGTCGCTGGCGCTGTGGCTTGCGCGGTGGCTGCGGTGGACGGCTCCGGGGTGGGGGTGCCCTGCTCGTCCTGTGTGGCGAGCGGCTCGGGCAGGACGGGGAGGATGAGGCTCAGGACTCCTCGGCGGGTGGTGGTGGCCATGGTGCTGGGAATGCTCCTCATTGTTTCAGGGACGGGGGTTTGGGGTCACAGCGCCTGCTGGGCCAGCTGCCCGTGGTCGGCGCTGAGGGTGGAGGCGGTCCAGCCCTTCGCGAGCGCCGCTACTCCTCCGTGGTCGGTGATCGCTGAGCCTTGGAGGATGGTGAGGGTGGAGGAGGCCTTCTTGTCGAGGAGGTCGGCGAAACCGCCGCTCTGGGTGGCGGGACCGGCGAGCGCCGTCAGGGGGATGGTCAGCGCGCCTGAGGCGAGCGCGATGGTGCGTGCCCAGGTGATGGCGGTGTCGTGGTCGCCGCTGCCCAGTTGGGTGACGTTGAGGGTGGTGGTGATGAGGGAGGTGACGGGGGTCTGGGCCGCGATGCTGGACAGGGCCCCGTCGGCTGGCCCCTCGACGGCGTGGGTGAAGGTGATGCTGTCGAGGTCGGCGCCCCGGTCGTAGGCCAGGGTGAGGCGCCCCAGGCAGATGCGTTGGTCCGCAGCGGTGGGCGGAATTGTGGTGAATGCCGTCCATGGGTCGGTGTGGTCGGCGGGGGGCGGGGGGACGAGGGCGGTGTAGCTGAGCGTGTGGGAGACGGCGGCTGTGCCGTCGGGTTGCGCGTCGGTGGTGGAGCGCCGGTAGCCGACGGCGTCGCTGTGCCGGAGCAGTGCTGGAGCGGCCTGCTGGTCAGCGCCTGGGGAGGCGCTTGGGTCCGCTGACGCGCCAGCGGTGGGGGTGGGAGTGGCGCTTGGCGCGGGGGTCGGGGTGGCTGTTGGGGATGCTCCCCCGATCTCAGGAGCACCGCCTGACGCAGGAGCGGTGCTCGCCGGTGTCGCCAAAGTGATCGTGGAGCCGGAGGCGTTGACGAGGCCTTCGAGGAGGGGGCTGGGCGGGCGGTGGGCGGTGCGGAGGCGGCCAGCGCCGAGGTTGTTCCCCTGCGAGCCGGTCGCGGGCGACTTTGCCAGGCAAGCTGTGTCCGAGGGGGTGCAGGCGTCTTGGGCCTGGGTGCGGAGCATGGCGGCCAAGACATCGGCGAGCGGGTCCGTGGGGTCGGCGGCGCCTGCTGCGGCGGAGTAGCCAGCAGTGAGTTTCTGAATCGCTGAGGCGGTGCCTGCCGCAGCTCCTGAGTTCGATGGCGCGGGGGTTGGCGCGAGTGGGCTGAGACTCGCGGAGCGCGACTGTCGACGTGCCACCCGCCAGCCGAGCGTCGCGTCCTGTGGCATGGGGGCTCCTCATCCTCGGCAACGGGTCCTGGGGTCGTCAGCAGCGCGAAGCGCCGTGACTCGATCGTAACCCGCAGCGCGTGGCGGATGTCCAGCGCTATCACCGGGGATGGGGAGGAGGGCCCATGCGCGATCCCGTGGTGGGATGATGCTGGGTGCGCGCCGTCAGGCGACGAGGCGTGTGGAGATCTTCACGTGGTTCTCGAAGCCCTTCGGGGGGCTGTAGGACGGGGCAGGGCTGGGTGAGGGCGTGGCCTTCTTCCCTGGCGCATTGCCCGCATCGGGCTCGGGGGCTTTGGTCTGGCATTTGCCTTTGACCACGAGGCCGACCTTGCCGTGGTCGAGGCAGACCCCTTTGTCGAGGACGATCTCGGCGGTGGACGTGGAGGTCATCTTCTTGTCCGTGCCCTCGACGGAGGAGTTGGAGCGCACGGAGACAGTGACCTGCCGATGGGCGGCGTCGACGGACATGGAGGTGACGGTGGCATCGTTGAGCTCGGCGTAGTGCTCGGCCGCAGCGCGCAGGCCCGAGTCGGCGTAGGAGTCGAGGGTCTTGCCGGTGCCTCTCCAGAGCTCCTCGTCGTTCTTGGCGTCGGCGGCATCGTCATGCATGCCCTCGATGCTCTTGGCCCACGCCCGCGCGGCGCCGAGCGCCGCCGCGTCAGATGCGGTGGAGGCGGTACGGGCCTGGGCGAAGAGGGAGCCAAAGCCCACCATGAGGCCAAAGGCGACCGCCACGAGGAGCATGACGGCGACGCTCACGTACGGGAGGATGCTTCCACGCTCCCCCTCACGCAGCCGGAGTCTCATCGCCCGGCGCAGGTTCAAACGAGATCGTTGTCCCATGGCTTTCACCTCATTCGTCGACGACGGGGATGTCGGTAAGGCGCCAGGGAAGATCAACAACCGTCCCACTTGCGACGCCAGCTGCAGGGGCGCGATCAAGGATCACGGAATCTTGTCCCATATCAGGCCAGATCACACATATTCCAGTATTACCGCTCAGACTGCCTTCCACGCGGAGTTCGGCGAGTGTCGAGTGCCGCTCGGCACCGAGAGGAACGTAGTCGCAGGGCGAGTAGCGGCGGTCCCCGGCGATCAGATCAAGACCATTAGCTCCTTTGGGGAGGAATGCGCCGGCAGAATCCTCCGAGCGACTATCCTCGAAGAGCCCCGCAGAACTGTCGCTCAGCCAGTCCGTAAGAGCCGGGCCGTCCGCGCCAGGAACCCCCGAGACCTGGGCGACCCCGAAAAGATACTTGCCCCGTCTTGCCACCTTCTCCAAAGAGATAGTAACACTGCTCTGACCATCGATGGAATTCACAGTCACCCCGTCAGGCCCCTTGCCCACAGGGCCCTTCGCCTCAGGGACCGAGCCGCCAGACCTGGCGGCGGAAGGCGACGCTGAAGCCGACGACGCGGCCTCCGTGCCCCCATCGGGCGTGAGCGTCACAACTACTCGACGATTAATGGCGCGAGCAGCCTCATCATCACCTTCAACGGCGGGCTCAGTCTCACCCTTGCCCTCCTCGCTCACCGTCCAGGAGGAAAGATCGGCCAGTTCGCCCAGGCGCTTGTGAACGGCGGCGGCCCTCTGCTCGGAAAGGGTCTGGTTGAAGGCCTCGTCCGCAACATCGTCAGTATGCCCGACGATGCTCATGTCCCCACCGCCGGAGTAGGAGGCGATTTGGTCGGCCACGATCTGCAGCTGCGCATCGGCTTGAGCGGTGAGATCGTACTTGCCGAACTCGAATGTCACGTCACTGGAAAGAATCGTGGTCACCGTGGCGGTAGTGGTACGACTCTGAGTCGAGGTGTCAAGAGACCTAGTGAATACCTCGACGTTCAACGGAGCCCGGGGATCTCCTGCCGAATCCTGCCCTCCACCCTTCTCGGCGACTTCAATCCCCTCGAAAAGAGACGCGAGATCCAGGCCCAGAGCCGACTCCGCCTCCGCCTTCTCGACCACGTTCACAACCGGAAATCCGATCATTGGGAGAGACACTGTCACCTGGGCTGCATCGACAGCGCCAAAGACGACCCCCCGAACGAGCTCGTTGCCGGGCTGAAGACCTCTGAGCTCTTCGTCGATAGAAGCCTCATTAATGGGATCCCAAAGGCGCAGTCCGCCAGCATCGATGACACGTACGAGCGACAGCGGTTGATTGGGCTCGAAACGACTCCAGACCTCGGAGATGTCGAAGGCTCCGGTGTTACCATCGTCTGCCGACCTTGTGATCTTCAATGGAAGCATCGTCGTCGAATCGTCCATGCGCACCAATGGAGCCACGCCCACAGTGACGGAATGCCCCATCATGCTGCCCGAGAAGGACTGCCAATCAGATGATCCAGCGCCCATCGAGCCAGTTGGACCAGGGGTTTGATCACCACCAGAGGAAGTGTCATCGGAACAAGCAGCCAGCCACAGCGCGCTCCCAGCCGCCAGCACCGGGTATCCGATGACCGCGCGTCGACTCACACTCATGAAACCATCCTCCTGAAGACGCCGACGACAACCTACGATGCCAACCTAGCACCGATACGCGCCCAGCACCAGTGATTTCACTCTCGGAACACCGAATGGGCGCGGGGAGTAACACCCCGCGCCCATTCAGGCAAGACTCAGCGAGTCAGTGCAGACCCTTGATCGCCTTCGAAATCTTGCTGGTGATCGCCTTGCCGATGCTGCTGTCGCCCTTCACGGCGGCGACGACAGCGGCGATGATCGCGGCGACCACGAGAGCGACGCCAGCGTACTCGACCATCGTCTGTCCCTTTTCGCTGTAGCGGAAGTTGGTCCAGGCGGTCTGAATGCGGACCTGAAGGCGGAGCAGGGTGTTGTTGTTCATGATGACCTCCGTAGAAGTGGATCGATGGTGGGAACCAGCCAGGTCCCCGTGACATGAAGAAAGTTACGCGGTCGTCCGCCCCACCGCCCAGGGGCAGCCGCCCCCTCCTGCGCCCCCTCCCGCGCCCCTCAGCGCCCCTGCCTCGCCTTGAGCCAAGCAGCCACCGCCTCGGCGCGGGTGTGGACGCCGATCTTCGGGTACGCGGCGTTGAGGTAGTTCTTCACAGTGCGCTCAGACAGGTACAGGCGAGCGGAGATCTCCTTGTTGGAGCAGCCGTCGGCGGCCAGCTCGAGCATCTCCGCCTCCCGATCCGTCACGAGGGAGCGCAAGGGGTTCGCTTCCCCGGTTCCAGTAGGATTGAGGACGATCTCGGCCGCCTCGCGTCCCAGGACGAGACCACCCCGCGCGCAGGTCTCGATCGCGCCCGCGACCTCATTGACACCGAGCTGCCCATGCACGAGGTACCCGCGCGCTCCCGCGGCCAGCGACCGGCGAATGAGCTCCGGCTCCGTCATCGATGTCAGCATGATGACACTCATGCGCTCAGCCAGCTCAGGAAGGACGTCCAGTCCAGAGCGCCCCGGCATCCTCACGTCGAGAAGGCAAATGTCAGGCTGGGCACCGGCGGCAACCTCGAGCGCGGCGAACGCGTCCGCGGCTTCGACAACCTCCGTCACGGCCTCCACTCGATCCAGGACCGCGCGCAATCCAGCGCGAACGATGGCATTATCGTCAACAACCATTATTTTCAACGCTCTACCTCCTCGACATACTGAGCGCTCGCAGTGGGACAACCAGCCTCAAACACAGGCCGTCACCATTCTCCGAGCGGGATGAAACCTCGAGCCACGCTCCGAGAGAATCCGCCCGCTCTTTCATTCCTTGAAAGCCATAATGGCCGACTCTGCCCTTATCAGCGATCACTGAGGCGGGAAGGCCGCGACCATCATCAGAGATCTCAATGAGCAGATCCTCCCCGAGCCGCTTCGCGGTGAAATACACATGCCGCGCACCAGAATGCTTCTCGGCGTTCACGAGGGCCTCTCCGACGATGCGATGCAACTGCCACATCGCTTCTGGGGTTGAACGAAGAGCGCCCAACGTGCTGTCAATATCGAACACGGGTGTGATCGATGAGCGATCGCCCCAACGGACGACCGCTTCTTCAAGCGCCGCAACAGTATTGTCCTCACCCCCCACGCGGAGCCCATCCAATACAATACGGGCCTCTCGGCTAGCCTCGTCCGCCGACTCGAACAGTGTGCGGGAGAGAAGCGCGCACGTATGGCCCTCCTCGCGGAGGGCGCCATCCAGGGTCTCGGAGAGCATTCTTATTCCGTGAACACTTTTCGCAAGCGAGTCGTGGAGATCTCTCGCTATCGAAAGGCGCTCAGCCATGGCCCGGCGTTCCTCGCGCGCGCTGGCGACCTCAGCTGAGAGCTCGCCGATATCCCACACTTTCCGCCTCCATTTGTTGCCCAGCACGACGCTCGACACTATCCCAAGGCTCATTAGAAACGAGCTTCCCCTCACAGAATCTCCGGCAACGCCGCAAACAGCGATCCATGAGATGATTCCTGAGGCCCATACCGCAGGCCAGAGCGATGACATCGCAAGTCCGATAAACACTGCCGAGACGAGCGCGTAGGAGGACCAAAGCGCACGGAGGTTGTCCGCGTAACTGACGGCGCTCAGCAGCAGCAGACAGCCCACGACGAGATCAACGCAAGTGAGGAACCAATCGTGAAGAAATAACGGTAGACGCCTCCTGAGCCCTTGATAGCACGCCCAGCACACGGCGGTCGCCAGCACCGGCAGAAGAGCCGTGGCATAGGGCGCCCTCGATCCGAGGAGGAGTACCTCGCCAGCGAACAAGACTCCCATCCGGGCCACCGTCACTACACCGAGCGCATCCATGACCCCTCGGTCGTTGACAACTCGAAGCAGGGATTCGCTCGAGGCCTGATGCGGCGGCATCAACTTATCCTCCCAGGATTTTTGCCAGGACATCACGATTCGCGAAGATGAAGCCGCCGATCATGAGGATCATGGTCCCTGGTACCATCGTCACCGTCGCGATGAGCGCAACCTTCGGCTGCGCCTTGCCTGCCGCTTGAAGCACCTGCTGCGCCCGCGTTCTTCGGATCTCCCTCACGATCGAACTAAGAGCGTCCCCAATCGGTGTGCCCAGTTCCTCCGATTGCAGGAGGGCACCGACGAAGACGTCCACATTCTCCGAGCGGCATCGTTCTCGCGTCGCAGCGAAGGCATCTCGTCGAGCAACCCCAAGTCGCATCTGATGAAGGGCCATCCGCATCTCCTCGGCGACTGGCCCGTCGAAGTAGTCGCAGACCCTTTCCAGAGCACTTCGGAAAGGGATTCCCGAGCGAACCGTAACGGCGAGCACCTCCAGGAAATCAGGAAGGTCCCTGTTCACCGAATCCTGCCTCTTGCGTACCGCTTGAGCCAACCACAGATACATCCATCCGGAGAATATAAGAGCAATCGTCGCGCCGATGTAGGGATGCCCAAGCAGTAACATCAATGCGAAGATCACCGCACTGAGAACAAGGAACCCGGCCTCTCGCTGAATGAAGAGGTCAAGCGTAAGGCCTTCCGGGTTGCCAGCATTCTTGAGCCGCCTGTCGAGCGAGCGGAGCCTCGACTGGCCATACAGCTGGCGCAAGAGTCGCTGGCCACGCAGCCCTACGGCGTCAAGGAGCCTGACGAAGAGACCGTCATCCTTGGTCTTACTCGCCTCCAAACCATCGCCACCAAGATAGTCCGCATCGTGGCCTCGAACCATTCTGATTCCTGCGGCGGCCGTCAAGACATACACGAACGACAACAACGCCACGCCCAACGCCAGCAGCATAGCTCACACCTCAACCCTCGAGACAAGCCGCATGAGAAGAACTCCGATGACGAAGAACACTGCGGATACCACCAAAATGATCTGGCCGACTAACGATGTGGCCATATCATCGAGAACACCGGGGCGCATCATGTTGAGGAGAATCACCGAGGCCGCGCCGATGCATGGAACGATGTACGCACCGAATGCTGTTCCCAGAACTGCGGTTCGCACCTGACGGTGCAGTTGCTTGCGATCCTCCAGCGCAATAGCGATGTCTTGAAGCGCCGCCACGAGCGCGCCACCGGAGCGCGATTGAATGACGATAGTCCTTACGAGCACATTGAGTTCCCTGGAGGGCAGTCTCGCCGACAGCTCCTGCAGCGCACCGTCAAGTGACCAGCCCAGTTTCAACCGCGCGACCACGTCATTGATCTCAGTGTGGCTCGGCTCAGGCAATTCTTTGGCGGCCAAGGCCAGCGATCGCTCGACAGAAAGGCCCGCCGATGTTCCATTGGACAGAAAACGCGACAATTCGGGGAGTTGCGCGATGAACATTTCGGCCCGACGCAGGATCTTCCGTTTCAGCCACATATTGAATGCTACGGGGACAGCTAAGGCAATGACCCCGCCAGCGATATACCCGACAATATACCGTGCACCGAGAAACGTAATAATTGAAAAGAGCGCGATGACCGACTGCACGATTGTCGACGACCACTGTATTCCCGCTCCTGCGAGGCGTCGGCGAAACGAATTCTGCACGGGCAGTCGGTCAATTCTGGCCGCCAGCCGTCTGAGAGCTCCGGCACGCTCGCCACCGTCTGCGCCCAGTGCCGCAGCGACTTCCGCAGAACGCTGTGACGCCATACCGAATACGAAGCAAGCCGCCCCACCGGCCACCAGAGTGGCGGTAAGTGATACAAGAATTGCGCCAATTCCGCTCATGCTGCGGCCTCCACAGCGAGTCCCATCGGCAAGCTTCCTCCATGGCGAAGCACTCGATCAGCCATCTGGTGTGGGATCGACCTCATCTCGAACTTCCCTTCTCCTCTGCGAGCTGAGCGCACGTATTCAAGGATCGAGGAGGTCTGGTAGGCGTCTCGATGACGGGAGGTGACAGTTTCAATAGTCGAGACCCGCCTCACGCCTTCGGAGTCGCGTTCCAACTGGACGATCACATCGATCGCGCCGTTGATCTGGTCACGGATTGTCTCCACAGGAAGTTCGACATCGGACATTGAGGCAAGGGTCTCCAGCCGGCTCAGCGCGTCCGCGGCGGAGTTGGCGTGAACCGTTGTCAAGGAACCCTCATGCCCTGTGTTCATCGCTTGGAGCATATCGAGCGTCTCACCACCACGGACCTCGCCAACAATAATCCGATCGGGCCGCATACGCAGCGAGTTACGCACAAGATCCCTGATCGTCACCTGACCGCGCCCCTCAGTGTTGGGGGGCCGGGCCTCCAAGCGCACCACATGCGGTTGCTGGAGGGATAGCTCAGCAGCGTCTTCGATAGTGATGATCCGCTCGCGGCCTGAGATCACGCCAGACAGGGCGTTGAGGAAGGTTGTTTTTCCTGAACCTGTCCCGCCGGAAACCAGGATGTTGAGCCGCGCCTCGACTAGCGAGCCCAGGAGGTCGGCCGCTTCTTGAGGAAGCGACCTGCGCGCAACGAGATCGGCCAGCCTGAAGGGCTGCGGAAATCGCCGGATGGTGATTGTTGGTCCATCGAGAGCGAGAGGTGGGATAATGACGTTGACACGCTCGCCTCCAGGAAGACGGGCGTCGACCATCGGACTCGACTCGTCGATGCGCCGGTTGACCGAGGATACGATCCTGTCGATCAACTGGTAGAGGTCGGCCTCCGAGGTGAAGCGCGTCGGCACTCGCTCAATTCGCCCCGAGCGCTCGACGAACACGTCGTCGGCGCCATTGACCATAATCTCCGTGACGCTGCTGTCGGCCACAAGAGGCTCGAGGACACCAAGGCCAACGGCATCATCGATGACCCGCTTTATGAGCCAGGCCCGCTCCCGTGGCGACATGATCGGGCCCTCGAGCGAGAGCAATCGGGACAGCACCCTCTCCAGGCGAGCCCTCTGCTGGGCCTGCTCCAGACCGGCGACCTCATCGAGATCGACCTCGTCGAGGAGCCTGCTCCTGTACTCGGCGACCAGATCTTCTCGGCTCCCCGCCGACTGCCGTGTGCCGCGCTCCGAAGGCGCGACGCGATCCTGCAGTGCCATCTCAGCGCTCCGGGAAGTAGGCCGTGCGGGTCACAGTGACATCTTCCGTCGTGATCGACGGGAGACCGATCGGCACCCTGGCCGTGACGCTGACACATCTTCCGGAAGCGCAGTTGTCCGAAACTGATTCAAGCCTCACCCAGTCAGGCAGGCTCCTTTCGACAGCCTCACCGGGCGCTTGTCCGAGCATCGCTGCCCGAGCACCGTCGCGAGCGGCGGACTCCACAGAGGTGACAGTGGAGACCGCGAGGAAGCCCTGGACCAAGAACAGCGTGACAAGTACGAGAATCGGCACGAAGGCGACCAGCTCGATGTCGAGGACCCCCTTCTCCTCCCGCAAGAGTCTTCTTCGCAGGCACGGCCACCAGCTTTGCATTTCTCGGCGCACAGATTTCCCAGGCATGCTATCTCTCCCAGACAATTCCTGACGACGCGGTTGTATGAGCGTCGATCACGGATGGAACCGGCAAAGTCACCGTCACCTTGTTCGAGGCCGAACGCTCGATCGTCATCTCCGAGGCATAGACACCTGGAAGATCATGGGCGACCACCGCGTGAACCTCTTCAACCGATTTTCCGACGGCATACGCATGCGCAGCCTCTTTCGCCGCATGGTTCGCATACATATATGAAATACCGAACCCTAAACCTTGGATACACATAAGAAGCGCCATTGTCGCAAGAGCGAAGACCACGGGAAACTCGACCATGATCTGCCCCTTCTCGGGTCGCGCTTTGCGACGGAGCGCCGAGCGGCGCCTCCGCGCACGTCCACCGCGCTTACTCGTCTGATGGGCCTGGGGCTCACTCAGTCCGTCATGACCCGTGGCGTCCGTGGCACCACGCGTTGTGACACTGCCTGCGGCGTTTGTGGACGTGACGACAGTGTTGGCGAGCTCCTCCCCCGCCTTGGAGAGTTCTGCCACGCTGGACGTGAGGAGCGTCGAGGAATTGAACGCATTCTCCGCTTGTGCGGTCACGTCGCGGACAGAGACGGCAAGGGGCATGCCAGACATGCGCGAGGCGGAAGACGGCTGAATCTCCCGCTGGCGGCTAGTCCGATTGAGGACGAGCGCCCTCGATCTTCCTCGGCCGATGTCGAGGCGGTCCAGCGATTCCTCAAGCTTCCGCACGGCGCGTAGAGCGGGCGTATCCGGGGTCGCCACGACGAGGACCTGATCGGCTGATTCCAGGCCCATCGCGAGAAGCTCATCAAGTCGGCTTCCGCAGTCGATCATGACGTAGTCGAACTGATACCTGAGCATCGAGATGATCTGGCGTGCCGCCGTATCCGTGAGGGATTCTCCGTCCTCGCTAGCCTCGGGCGCGGGAAGCAGAGCGAGGCCTCCGGGCAGCGGGTACATGACCTCGGCGACTTCACGCGCGCTCGCCTCCGCCGCGATATCAACGAGGTCAGTGATTGAGCGCCTCACGGTGATCCCAGACATAGCCGCGATGCATCCCGATCGCACGTCTAGATCGACGATACAGGTCCGTCCTCTCCTCGCCAGCTGTGCCGCAGTCATCAAGGCCAGTGTGGATGTGCCGACTCCTCCCTTGGCACCAACAAACGCGACGACTGATCCCAAACCGCGGGGCATGAGGTCCTCGGGCGCGCTCGTGCTCGCTCGCACCGTGCGGGACCACTCGAGGACAGGCTGGAGCCTGCTGGAGATCTCCTCTACTGACAGTGGCAGCGCGAGCACCGTCCGCGCACCGGCGTCCATGGCAGCCGTGAGTGTCTCGGCGCTGCGGCTGCGCGCTAGGAGGACAATGGGAACAAGCGGGTGCGCACGCGCCAATTCCTGAATCACAGACAGCGCTGGAAGGGAGCTGAGCCCCTCATCGACGAGCACGCAGGACGTATCCGCATCCGACACTTCCTCGCGCAGGCGCTCGAGAGAGTCAAGCGCGGATATTCCGCTGAGCCCTTCGACCTCCGAGAGCGCTGCGGTGACCTGCATCCTGACGTCATGGTCTTCTGTAAGCAGGAATTGCATCACTGACCACCTCCTGCCGGGGCAGCGCCAGTTGACGAGCCATAGTTAGGGTTGCTGACACTTGAATCGTCTCCGTCGCGGCGAAGCAGGAGCCGAACCTTCGTGGAGAAGCTCTCCGCGTAGGCGAGCTTGAGCGACTCCTCCGGGGTGAGCGAGAACGTGACCGGTACCTTTTCACTCTCCTGCTCAAAATTCCCTTCGCCGTCCTTCTTCTGGACTGCCGTCGCCACGCCCACCTCGGTGATGAGGGCATTCTGGATGATCACCGAGGCGTTCTGGGACTTGTTCTCCGAATCCTCCGTGGTTGAGATGACGTCGACGCGCGCGCCAGGAGAAATGCGCCCTGCTACGCCCGTTTCCGAGTCCACCATGATGGTGACCTCCCGATATCCTTCCGTGAGCTGAGGAGGATCGATGAGCATGCTCGCCTGGAGCGTGTCGCCCTTCTTGTAGGCCCCCGCTGCCACCTTGCCGTCAAGCGCCGAGGTGTCCTTAATGGCACCGTCCGGAACCCATCGTTCAGGTATTTCGACGGTTTCCACGTTGGATGCTGAGATTGCCTGGAGCTCGTTGACGTCGCCAGACAGTTTGACCACGGTGGTCATCGGGCCGACCTGCGAGGAGACAGATTGGACGTAACTGAAGACCGCTCCGAAGGTGACCACGGCTCCGAGGATGGTGACGAGGATGAGTAACACTCCTCGTCGCTGGCGCGGATTCATCTGTTCTCCTTCATCGGGTGGGGGCGTAGGCCGGCGGCAGTGGCGCGGAGGTCGGTGCAGCGGACTTTGGCGAGTTGGTGACGACGATTGGCCTCGCCCACGCAGGAGCCTGTTGTTCCGCGTGAGCAGCATCGGACGGGCGCGCATGGGGCGCACCAGGTAGGTTCGGTTGCGGCTGCGCGGAGTGGCTAGGAGGCTTCGCTGGTGTTGCGGATACCGATGGTGGACTCTGCGGCGGCGCGGGGGGTGATGAATGAGTCGGAGCTGTGGCTGGTGCGGCAGGGACTGCCGACGGGGCCGCCTGCCGACCATGACCCGTGGGGTACGACCTCGTCGCTGGTGCCGCCTGCACGGCGTCGGGGATGGCGCGCGTATCCTGAACAGGGAAATGGGGCCAGGTTCCGCAGAGCACGCATCCTTGGGGAAGCGCAGGACTGCCACACCGCGCGCATCGCGCCCGAGAAACGTGCTCAAGCGCCCGGGAGACGATGACGCGGGGGTCGATCGTCAGCCAGGACATCTCGGCCCAGTTCTTCGCCGGCCACGTGTGAGAGATAGGGAGGAGCTGCTCCCGATGGATCCCCATGCTGGCAAGGGCGCCGCTGACCCGTCCGGAATGATCGTCCGCCGCCCACACGCTGAGGCTCGCCTTCGTCGGCGGCTCCCATCCTGGCGTGGTCACCCGACTGACGGTGGACTGCTCCAAGTCAAGGCAGAACTTCGATCCGGGGAGGAGTCCTTGGACGTGCTGCAGAAGGCTCGGCGCGGGCGCTGTCACTTTGGATACGGAGGTGAGGACGACCCTCGTGCGCAGCGCGCGCAGCGCGAGTTCCACCACGGCGGGCACCTGGGCGAGCAACTGAGGCGTCACGTTGCTCGCGCAGTAGGCGAGAAGCTTGAACCTGGTCTCCGATTGGTTGATCGCCAACACCCCGAGGCCTGGACGCCCGAGCGAGGTGCGCACGAGACGGGCCTCATGCTCATCCACGCCACTGCGGCACAGCAAGAGAACGGGCCAGTCACTCTCAGTCTGCTCGAGGATCCCGAGCGCCTGCTGCGCGTCGACATCACTGACGACAGCGGCGTGAGGGCGGGTTCCGGTGAGCACGAGCATGGGCAGGGCCTCCTGACGCCGCGCTCTCGAAGCGAGGACGAGCACGGTCATCGATCTACAGGGACAAGGGAGAGAGAGCGCGCTCGGTTGAGCAGAAGCACGTTCCCGTTTCGATGGCTCCACTCTAGGTCTCAGGACGGTCACGCGCGACGGGTACCGCTTCCCATCTCTGTGAACCTCGTCAACCACGAGGTCGGACAACATGTGCACGGCTCAGACAACGCTAGGGGCGGTCACGGCACTGCCAGCGGCCACACGAGGAACGCCCCCGCGATGAGGTAGGGGCCGTACGCCATGGGATCCTTTCGACCAGCCCGGCGCAGGGAGAGGAAGGCAAGAGCCATGAGCCCGCCGAGCATGACCCCGCTCCAGAGAGCGAGTGCCGGCGGCATCGCGCCGTACCACCCGAGCCAGAGCCCGATGACCGCGCACAGCTTGACATCGCCAAGGCCAAGGCCCGTTCGGAGTAGAGCGGCGAGGAGGCTGATTGCTCCGGCAGCCAGTGCGCATAGCACGGATCGCAGCGCATCGTGCGCCAGCGCGGGTGTGATCGCCGTAGCAATGACGCCGCAGCCGGCGAGCCAGAGCGCTGCAGAACCGAGGAGCCGATTGGGCAGGATATGGGCCACGGCGTCGGCGCTTGCGGCGACGCCCAGCAGGGCAACAACCGGTAGGGCAGTGGCCGACTGGACTTGGCTTCCCGTCTGCCCCCCCCACCACGCCACTCCGCCGCACGTCGTGAGGGCGAGGAGGCCTTGGGGAAGCGGGTTGAGGAGCCACCGGCGACGCAGCGTCGGCCGCCACTCGGGCTCAGCGTGAGCATCAGCATCGTCGGAGCGCGACCCGCCGGAGTCCTTCTGCGCGGCCTGGGACGTGGCAGCGTCCTCAGCCGCGGTGAGCAACAGGTCCTCAGCCGCCCCGGTCCTGACCGAACCTTCGGGAAACGCCAGCTTGTGAACGTAGTTCCGGGTCCATCGTGCGATCGGACCCGCTGCGAGCCCCACGGCCACAACAACCTCAGCCCCGAGAAGCCAATTGACACCGTGCATCATGCCCGTGAGGCCTCCGGCTCCGCACCATCTCCGAACTCGGCGACCGGCCCGAAGCCTCCGATGCTCGAACCGCCGCCTGTCATCTCCGTGGTCGTGATGACTGTGCCTCGATGGATGCCAAGCGCCTCGGCCTGGCCAGCCTCCATCTCGATGACCGCAGTAGCAGAGACTCGGGGAGCGCCCAGGCGCCCGGGGCGATGGGTGGTCATGGCGGCGACATGCCCTGTTCTGGAGAGGTAGATGACATCGAGGGCGTAGCGCATGCCGAAGCAGTGGATCCAGTTACAGCGGGTGATCCAGAGAGCTCCAGCGATGCCGTCGGTGCCGAGGAGGCCCTTGTTGCGCTCGGCGCGGGTGCGGGCCGTCCAGACGGGGAGTGAGGTCACGCGCCCGTCCACGATGAGCAGCGGCAGTGTGGTGGGAACGCTCGTCGACCACACAGGGGATGTTGTCATCATGACGCTCACCCTAGGCGAGGGCCGGGATGGCGCACGAGGGGCGAGCGCCCCAGCGATCACCCCTCATCGCCCCCTAAGTCATACACGCGCGCTCGGCTTGACAAGGAGGACACCAAGCCCGGCACCGATCAGAATGGCCACGGCGTCATGCAGCATCGCCTGGTTCGTCTCTCCGGTGGTCAACAGTTGGAAGAGGAGCACGAGCAGTGCTGTGATCACCCCGTAGGCAACGCCGTACGCGAGTCCCGTCAAACGGGCTGGGTATCCCTCTCGCCGACGGAGCCAGATCAGCCCGACTAGAGAGACAATAGCCTGCCTCACTCCCTCGATGACGAAGAACAGCACGGGGATGCCGGTGTTAGCGCCGATGAGTCCGAACGCATTCGCAAGACCTGGGATAGCAACGACGATGAGATTATACAAAAGAACAGAGACAAAACTCCCGACAGACACAACCAGGAGGTTCCGAGCGTGAATCTCGCGCGTCACCGATCATCCTTTCTTGACGACTGCGCTGAACAGAATATCCCATAGGGACGTTCCTTGCGCCAACCCCCCAGGCTCGGAGATTGCAATCAACCGCCAGAACCCTTTGTCCCCATCGGAAATATAGAAGCACACCTGATCAACAGTCCGGGGTGTCGCACCTCCAGAACCTCCGTCGGAATGAGTCCAGCTAATGACAATCGCCTCAACCTCCTGATCGCCCATCGGCCAGGTCTCAGAAGTCCTCGCAACATAGGTGTTCTCACGCGTCGGGCTCATGAGAAGGGTCTCCTGAGCATACCCCTCGGCGCTGAGGTCGCGCCCCGCGTCATCCGCGTAGGTGACAAGGATCCGCGGGATCTCCGTGCCCGCGCCATCAGGCCAGACGGTCGTCTCCAGCGCGCCGTAGGCATCCGTCCACTCCTGAGACGCGGTCGCCTCAGGAACCGTCAAGGTCAGTCCATACATCTGAAGCGCTTTACCCCCTGGAGACGTGGGCTTGACCTCACGAGACGGCAGATCCGGCGCCACGGGAACCTCACTGGCGGCCCTCCACTCCGCCGGAGTCGGAGCCGCAGCCGATCCCGTCTGATCCGCGGAGGTCGACGAAGCCGCCTCGCCACCCGCATTGTCCGATCCGCAGCCTGTCAGCACAGCAACGGCACCTCCTGCCAGAACGAGCCTACCCATGTCCCTACGTGAGTACATCCCACTCTCCTTCATTCTCGGCGGCGTCGCGAGCGACACCTGCCACACCCAGACTAGCAGCCCTCCCACGGCACCCACTTCGTACCATCCCAATATTCACCATCACTGTAGTTCACAGACTTGCTCTCATCTTTATATCCGACCCCGAAGTTGAAGCCGTCCCCCTTCGCGGAGAGGTCGAGAGCGAGATTGGTATTGTCGTCGGTGACAACTTTCCTTTTCGTCACCTGGCCATTGGCCTTAGCCTCTTCGACAAACTCTTGATACGGGTTGTGGCCGGCCAGCATCTGCGCCGCCCCAACCACCGGGATCCCAGCGGCAAGCATAAGGCTGTATCCTTTTGCGGCAGACTCAGGATTTGTCATATCCACCTGGGTCTCGACAACCTGACCACCTTCCTTGCTGATCCCAGGGTCATCACCGATGAGCGGATTGAGGATCTCACCCTTGACCTCACCATTGACAAGAGCCGTCATCGTTGTCGTCAACGGTTTTCCATTCGCATCCACCTTCACCGCGATCATCGTCTCCATCGTCCCATTAGCCTGGCCATGCACATCAGAGACCGCGGCGGGATTGATCTGGATAGTACCATCGGCGCTCGCAGACACATTGGCCTTGTAGTAGTAGGTGGCACTGCCATCAGCGTCGAAGGTCGCCCCCAGCGCTCCCGATAGATCCGCCTTCGCTCCAACAGACGCTGGTCCAGCATTCGCACTCCCGCTGATACCACCACGGACACCACCTTCCACGGTGTGCGATTTTGGCTCGGGGAGTTTGTAGGTTCGAGCCCCATGAGAATCGGTCACATAATCATAAATGCCTTTCACCGGCCCAATCACCGGCGTAGTGTCATTGGTGATCTGATTCTGGAAGTAGTCAACCATCCGCTCCATCTCTTCCTTAGATCCGACCTCATACGTGGTGGAGTACTCCCCGGTCGCACCAACCTCAGCGGCAGCATTTTTTTCTACATCAAGGCCAGCTTTCTTCGATCCTTTTCCACTCGATCCCCCCTTATTGCCCTTGCCTCCTTTTCCGCCAAAGCTATGGTCGCGACTTTGGTCATCCCATGTACCGCTCGCGCTAATGCCAGGCGATGTGAACTCGTAACTCACATCACCCTTATACGTCCTCGTGATCCTGTAGGTGCCGTCGCTCATCTGCTCGACCTTAAGCCGCTCGCCGCCTTCGAGGGTGACGAAGAAGGTCCCGCTCACGCTCTTCTCACGAGAGTTCTCTGAGACAACACAAGGCCCTTTCGGCTTCCTATCATCCGCCTTGTCATCACCGGAGCCGCAGTTGAGCGGAGCACCTCCGCCTAGTTGGGAGATCGCGCTCTCGATCTTGCAGACGATGGCCTTGCTGATATCCGTACCAGCGGTCCCCAGTCCGGCCGCGATGATGGCAGCAATCAGCACTGCTACCACGATGGCCATCCCAGAATGCTCGACGAGCGTCTGGCCGCTCTCGCCGTTGCGGCGGCCCTTCGGCTTCCTACAGGTCGTGTCCATGCGTCCGGAGTCCTTCATGGCACGATCGAACCTCAGCAGGTCGCCAGGGGGCCAGGGGCAGCCGCCCCATCCCGCGCCCCTTTCCGCGTCATTGCAGCCCTCCGCGCACCCAGCCACGTTCCTCGGCGCCTTGCTCTTCCCGGTCACCCCCAGCGCCTTCAAGACGCGACTGGGCCCCGGCCACCTCGCGGTGGTCGGGGCCCAGCGGTGTTCGCGGCTCCCCCGCCGGCTCAGGCCACGTGGGCGCGCACCGGCGTCGGGGATGGGCTCACTTGAGGGTGACGGTGGCGCCAGCGCCCTCGAGCTGCTCCTTGGCCTTCTCGGCGGCGTCCTTGGCAACGCCCTCGAGGACGGGCTTCGGGGCGCCGTCGACGAGGTCCTTGGCCTCCTTCAGACCGAGGGAGGTCAGGGCGCGCACCTCCTTGATGACCTGGATCTTCTTGTCGCCAGCGGCCTCGAGGATGACGTCGAACTCGGTCTTCTCCTCGGCGGCGTCGCCACCGGCAGCCGCAGCGCCGGGGGCGGCGGCCACGGCCACGGCGGCCGGGGCGGCGGCGGTGACGTCGAAGGTCTCCTCGAAAGCCTTGACGAACTCGGACAGCTCGATGAGGGTGAGCTCCTTGAAGGCCTCGATGAGCTCGTCGGTGGTCAGCTTCGCCATGATGGGCGTTCCTTCCTGGTTAAGTGGTTCCTGCGCGGGCAGGATGGGGGATGACGCACGCGGCCTGGATCAGGCCGCGGCCTCCTGCTTGTCGCGCAGGGCGTCGACGGTGCGCACGGCCTTGGAGGCCGGTGCGGCGAAGAGGCAAGCAGCCTTGGACAGGGACGCCTTCATAGCGCCCGCGGCCTTGGCGAGCAGAACCTCGCGGGATTCGAGAGATGCGAGCTTGTCGACGCCGTCGGCGGACAGCACGGAGCCATCCATGACACCGCCCTTGATGACGAGCTCCTTGTTGTCCTTGGCGAAGTCACGCAGGGCCTTCGCGGCCTCCACCGGCTCACCGGTGACGAAGGTGAGGGCCGTGGGGCCCTTGAGGTCCTCCGCGAAAGCCTCGAAGCCGACCTGGCGGGCGGCGATCGCGGCGAGCGTGTTCTTCACCACGGTGTACTCGGCGTTACCGGCGAGGGAGCGGCGCAGCGTCTTCAGCTGGGCAACGCTCATCCCGCGGTACTCAGTCAGCAGCACGGCGCCGGAGGCGCGGAACTTGTCCGCGATCTCGGCAACAGCCGCTTCCTTGTCAGGCCGTGCCATGGGCCCTCCTTCCGTGGTCTGCCGCAGCGCCCCTCACGGAAGAAGCCCCGCGCCGGTGGGCACGGGGCTCGGGGTCCAGCGATGCTGGAGCGGTCTCGTCTCACCTGCGCCGGCTCCGCCCGTGGCGGACTTGGTCCCGCTCGCGCGGGAGACCTGCGGTCTTTGGCAAAGGACACTTTGCCCGCTGGGAGCACTGCGGCGCAAGCCAGGAGCGGCCTGGGGCGCGGTGTGATCGCTCACTGCTCGGCTCTCCCGGGGCGGAGACAGCGGGGAGCGACGACGGCGCCGCGCGCCCCGGCGTGGGGCGGGCGGCGCCGTCGAGCGCGCTGTCAGAGGCGATCAGGCCTTGGTGACGTCCATCGGGATGCCGGGGCCCATCGTCGTGGCCATGGTGGCCTTGAGGATGTAGCGGCCCTTCGACGTCGACGGCTTGAGGCGCAGGACCTCCTCGAGGGCGGCCTTGAAGTTGTCCTCGAGCTGGGCCTCGGTGAACGAGGACTTGCCGATGATGAAGTTGAGGTTCGCGGCGCGGTCCACGCGGAACTCGATACGGCCGCCCTTGATGTCATTGACGGCCTTGGCCACGTCCATCGTCACGGTGCCGGTCTTGGGGTTGGGCATGAGGCCACGGGGGCCCAGCACGCGGCCCAGGCGACCGACCTTGCCCATGAGGTCCGGGGTGGCGACGGCGGCATCGAAGTCCGTCCAGCCCTTGGCGACCTTCTCGATGAGCTCGTCGCCGCCGACCTCGTCGGCGCCCGCGGCGAGGGCCTGCTCGGCCCGCTCGCCCTGGGCGAAGACGATGACGCGGGCGGTCTTACCAGTACCGTGCGGCAGGGACACGGTGCCACGCACCATCTGGTCGGCCTTGCGGGGGTCCACGCCCAGGCGGAGGACGACGTCCACGGTGGAGTCGAACTTCGTCACGGACGTGGCCTTGGCCAGTTTCACGGCCTCGGCCGGGGTGTAGAGGATCCCGGACTGGATCTTCTCAGCGGCGGCGCGGTAGGCCTTGCTGCGCTTGGTCATCTGCTTCTCCTTGGCAGTCGTGGTGAACGGGCCGCGCATGGCCCTTCCACGGGGGTCTTGGATGGGGTGCCGGGGCCTCAGGCCTCGACCGTGATGCCCATCGAGCGGGCGGTTCCGGCGATGATCTTGGAGGCGGCCTCGATGTCGTTGGCGTTGAGGTCGGCCATCTTCGCCTCGGCGATCTCGCGCACCTGGGCGGCGGTCATCGAGCCGACCTTCGCGGAGTGCGGCGTCGAGGAGCCCTTGGCCACGCCAGCGGCCTTCTTGATGAGCTCGGCGGCCGGAGGGGTCTTGAGGACGAAGGTGAAGGAGCGGTCCTCGTAGACGGTGATCTCAACGGGGATGACGTTGCCGCGCTGGGACTCCGTGGCGGCGTTGTACGCCTTGCAGAACTCCATGATGTTGACGCCGTGCTGACCGAGCGCGGGGCCGATCGGCGGCGCGGGGTTCGCGGCGCCGGCCTGGATCTGGAGCTTGATGAGCCCAGAGACCTTCTTCTTGGGTGCCATGTGTATGGGTCTTTCTTGTCCGGATGCCGCACGCCTGCCGTGCGGCGGTGCGCGTAGGAGCACGCACGAGGGCCCATCCTAGCCCCCGCGAAGCACCCCGATAGCGCCCGGTGCCCGGTATCACAAGCGTTCGGGCTGTGATACCGGGCACCGGGGGCGGCTGAGGCCCGCGGCCGGCGGCGCCCAGGCGCCGGGGCCCGCCGGGCCGGCTGCCTCAGATCTTGGAGACCTGCGTGAAGGAGAGCTCGGCCGGGGTGTCGCGGCCGAACAGGGAGATGAGCACCTGGAGCTTCTGGGTGTCCGGGTGGATCTCGGAGATCGTGGCAGGAAGGGACTCGAAGGGGCCGTCGGTGACGATGACGGACTCGCCCACGGAGAAGGTGACCTCGTAGACCTGGCCGCCGGCGGCGACCTGCGTGGCCGCGCCCTCCTCGGGGCTCTCGTTGGAGCTGGCGGCCTGCTTGGCGGCGACCTCCTCCGGGGTGGGGCCGAGCTGGGAGACGGCCTCCTCGAAGGTCAGCGGCACCGGGTTGTAGCGGTCCCCCACGAATCCGGTGACGGCCGGGGTGTCCTTGATGGTGCGCCACACGCGGTCGGAGGTCTCCGGGTCGTCCAGGTCCATGCGCACGAACACGTAGCCGGGGATGCGGACCCGGGACACCTCCTTCTTCTTATTCGAGGCCTTGATCTCGATGACCGTCTCCATGGGGACGACGGCGTCGAAGACGTAGTCCTCGATCTCGAAGTTCTCGGCGCGGGCCTTGATGTCCGCGGCAACGCGGCGCTCGTAGCCGGAGTAGGTGTGCAGCACGTACCACTCGCCGGGCAGGGAGGACATCTCCTTGCGGAAGTCCTCCAGCGGGTCGACGGCGGGGGCGTCGTCGGCAGCCTCCTCGACGGGCTCCTGGGCGGCGTCGACGGCGCTGGCGGCCCCACTGGTCTCCTCGACAGCGGTTTCCTCGAGCGTCTCTTCGGACACGGTGTACCTGCTTTCCACTGGCTTCTTCAGGCTGACGGGTGGGCGCTGGGCGCGGCGGGACTCAGCCGAGGCCCCACAGGACCAGGCGGTCGAAGATGGTGTCGAGGATGCCCGTGAAGGCCATGATCGCGACAATGAAGACGACAACGACGACGAAGTAGGTCCACAGCTCGTTCTTCGTGGGCCAGATGACCTTGCGCATCTCGTCGACGACCTGGCGGATGAATCGCATGACACGCTTGATGGGGTTGCCACTGCGCGTGGATGCGTCCTTGGAGGCGCTCTCGCTCATTCTCACGATCCTCGGGTGCTCGACGGTCCGAAACCTTGCCATCCCTGACGGGACGAGAAGACGAACCGACGGGATCTCCCGACAGATCCGCCGTTCTCAGCAGGGCAGGCGGGACTCGAACCCACAACCGCCGGTTTTGGAGACCGGTGCGCTACCAATTGCGCCACTGCCCTTCAGCGGTGACCCATCCTGCCACAGGTTCATGCGGGAGTGGAAACAGGACGGGGGTGGGCTGCACCACTGCGCGCACCCGAATGACGGGCGGGGAGCGGACAGCGTGTCCGACTCCGGTCTATCATGGGCCCCGTTGTCCGATGTCCGATCAGCCGTGCCGCCGACAGCCCGCGAGCGCGCTCCACTCACCCCCGAGCACTGCTCCTGAGCAGCCCCGGCACTGCCCGGCCCCGCTAGGAGGAGACCGCTATGACCATTGCCCAGGACACCGCTACGACCCTCCCGCGCCATGATGCGCCCGAGTCGATCCTCGGCGCCTACGCCTCGCTGCCCGAGTCCCAGGAGGCCCAGGAGGAGTACTACCGCCTCCTCGCGCGCGTCCCGGGCGTGCGAGGGCTCGAGATCCCCTTCCGGGACGACCTCGCGGGGTCGGCCGGCCTTCCCTGGCTGGCCTCCCAGCTCGCTCCCCACTGGGATCGGAATATCGTCACCGCGATTCCCGGCACCATGATGCGCGTGTGGGCCACCGGCACCTTCGGCCTCGCCTCGACCGACCGCCAGGGGCGCGCCGACGCCCTTGCCTTCACCCGCTCGGTGCGCGACGGCGTCGAGGCCCTGCGGGAGGCCGCTGGCCGCGACGTCGTGGCCGCCGTCGAGATCCACTCCGCGCCGTCAGGGGAGCCCGGCGTGGCGCACAGTGCCGAGGCTTTCGGGGAGTCGCTGTCGCGGATCGTCGACTACGACTGGGGCGGCGCGCTGCTCCTGCTGGAGCACTGCGACGCCTTCGTGGCGCCCGATCTGGGCGAGAAGCGCCTGCTCGGGATCGATGAGGAGCTGGAGGTCGTGCGCGTCCTCGATCATCCCCGGGTGCGCATGTCCCTCAACTGGGGGCGCTCGGCCCTCGAGGCGCGCGACGCCGCCACCGCGCTGGAGCACGTGCGCCTCGCCCGGGCCGCCGGCGTGCTGGAGGGGGTCATGTTCTCCGGGGCCGGGCCCGAGGACACCCGCTACGCGAAGGCGTGGATGGACGGGCACCTGCCCCTCGACGTCGATGAGCCGGGCTCGGTGATGAGCGCGGAGGATGTGCGCGCCTGCGCGCTGGCCGCGCTGGAGCCCGCCGAGGGCTCCGAGGGGCCCATCGCCCCGGCCTCCTACCTCGGCGCGAAGTGCCAGGTGCCACCCGAGGCCACCCCCGCGCAGCGCCTGGCCTTCCTCACCCACATCCTCGACGCCACTCGCGTCTGATCCACACCCCGCCCCCTCCCCCTCTCCCTCGCCGAGACCGGGCGAACAGCACCGCGAAACCGGGCGGTTTTCCACAGATCGGAATCTCGCCGTGCTGTTCGCCCGGTCTCGCGTCGGATTTCCAACAGGCTCGGCGTGCGCGCGGATCACCTCGGCGACCTGCCCGACCGGCCGCTCGTGGTCGGCTGCCCGGTGGGACTGCGCGGCCACGTCGCGACCCGTATCCTCCTCCAGGAGCGGCGCGAGGCGCGCAATCTCGGCGGCGGCTACCGCACCTGGTCCGCGGCTGGCGGCGCCAGCGAGCGGGAGAACGACGCCGAGAACGACGCCGCGGCGCCCCCGGCGAAGGAGGAATGACGATGAGCACGCTCGACCCCACGGATCTGCGCCCCACACTCGCCCGCCTCAAGAGGGCCCGCGGGCAGCTCGACGCCGTCATCCGCATGGTGGAGGAGGGCCGCGACTGCGAGGATGTCGTCGTGCAGATCGCGGCGGTGAGCAAAGCGGTCGACCGCGCGGGGCTCGCCGTCATCGCCTCCGGGATGCACACCTGCCTGGCGGAGGACCCCACTGGCGGGACGCTGGACACCGCGCGGCTGGAGAAGCTCTTCATGTCCCTGGCGTGAGGGCGCGGGGCCGGGCCGCAGCCTCGGCCCGGCCCGCGAGCGCGAATCTCGCGGTGCTGTTCGCTCGGTTTCGCCGTGCTGATCGCCCGGTCTCGACGAGGGGGCGGGCAGGGCGGGGCAGGGCAGGCCAGGGCCGGGCTGACCGCATGACAAGCGGATAACACGGCCCGTGGGAGCATGGGCGCTGTGAACACAGTGAGCACCTCCCCCGCGCGCCGGGTCTCCGCGCGCCTGTCCGCCATCGCCCCCTCCGCCACTCTCGCCGTCGACGCCAAGGCCAAGGCCCTCAAGGCCGCTGGCCGCCCCGTCATCGGCTTCGGCGCCGGCGAGCCCGACTTCGCCACCCCTGACTACATCGTCGAGGCCGCGATCGCCGCCGCCAAGGACCCCGCCAACCACAAGTACTCCCCCGCCAAGGGCCTACCCGCGCTGCGCGAGGCCATCGCCGCCAAGACCCTGCGGGACTCCGGCTACGAGGTCTCCCCCGACGACATCCTCGTCACCAACGGTGGCAAGCAGGCCGTCTTCCAGGCCTTCGCCTCCATCCTCGACCCCGGCGACGAGGCCCTCCTGCCCGCCCCCTACTGGACCACCTACCCCGAGGTCATCGCCCTGGCCGGCGGGGTGACGGTGGAGGTCTTCGCCGGCGCGGACCAGGAGTACAAGGTCACCGTCGAGCAGCTCGAGGCCGCCCGCACCGAGCGCACGAAGCTGCTGCTCCTGTGCTCGCCGTCGAACCCCACCGGCTCGGTCTACACGCCCGCCGAGCTCACCGCCATCGGGCAGTGGGCCCTCGAGCACGGCGTCTGGGTCATCACCGACGAGATCTACGAGCACCTCCTCTACGACGGCGCCGCCACCGCCCACATCGTCGCGCTCGTCCCCGAGCTGGCGGACACCACGATCGTCCTCAACGGCGTCGCCAAGACCTACGCCATGACCGGCTGGCGCGTGGGCTGGATGATCGGCCCGAGCGACGTCATCAAGGCGGCCACGAACTTCCAGTCGCACCTGTCCTCCAACGTCGCCAACGTCTCCCAGCGGGCCGCGCTCGCGGCGGTGGCCGGCGACCTGTCCGCCGTGGCGCGGATGCGCGAGGCCTTCGACCGGCGCCGCAAGGTCATGGTGGAGATGCTCTCGGCCATCGACGGCCTCGCCGTCCCGACGCCGCGGGGCGCCTTCTACGCCTACCCGAGCATCGAGGCGCTCATCGGGAAGTCCCTGCGCGGAACGGTCATCGACTCCTCCGCCAAGCTGGCCTCCCTGGCCCTGGAGCACGCCGAGGTCGCGGTGGTGCCCGGCGAGGCCTTCGGCCCGTCCGGATTCCTGCGCCTGTCCTACGCCACGAGCGACGACGCGATCGTCGAGGGCGTGGGGCGGCTCCAGAAGCTCCTGGCCGAGGTCGCCTGAGCACTCGCCTCCCAGGTGGGAGGCCTTCCCGGATACGACGACGGCGACACTCTCCACCGACAGGTGCGCTGAGCACCGACAGGTGCGCTGAGAACGCACCCCTCGGTGCTGCGCGCACCCACCGGTGCTGGCCGCACCCGTCGATGCTAGACGCAACCGTTAGTGCGAGAAGCACCCGGCCGGGGCGCGCCGTCGGCCCCGTGGATGCCATGAGGCGCCCTCCCGAACCGGTCTCGGTCAGTGGGGGCCGCGGCGGGCTTGGAGCTCGCGGGCCTGGGCGAGCCAGGTCTCAGCGCGTGCCAGGCGGCCCTCGGCGTCGGAGCGCCACGGACCGCCGTCCTCGCGCCGGGCGCCCGCTACGAGGGAGAGCACGACGCCAGCTGCGCGCGCCCGCAGCGCGACGGGGTCCACCTGCTTCTCCGCCAGGCGTGTCCAGGTCTCCAGGGCCGGGCGCAGGCGCGGGTAGGAGGCGGGGGCGAGGTGGTCGAGCACGCTCACATGCCCGAGCAGGCAGGCCAGATCGTCCACGCGCCGCCCGGGCCCGAGCGAGTCGACGTCGAGCAGGCAGGAGACGGCCTCGCCATCCATGAGGACATTGGCCTCGTAGAAATCGCCGTGGACCGGGACCACCGGGCCGGGGTCCGAAGTGGCCATGAGCTGGGCGACACCGTCGGCGATGGCGCGGGCCCGCGAGGCGTGCTCGGGCAGGACGGTGGCCGCGGCGTGGGCGTAGTGGCGGGCGCGGTCGGACCACGCCGGGTGGACCGGCAGGTCGAGGGAGGCGTGCGGGAGGGCGTCGAGCAGCCCGGTGAGATGGTTGAAGACACGGGTGGCCTGCTCGGCGTCCATACCGCGGCTGAGCAGCCCAGACAAGGAGGTCCCCTTGCCGGTGGACAGCAGCACGAGGCCGTCGGGGTCGTCCCGCAGCACCTCGGGGGCGGGGACCTCGGCCGCGGTGAGGAGGCGGTGGCGGTGGGCGAAGGCCTTCGCCTGGGAGGGTCGCAGCACCTTGGCGTAGGCGGTGGAGGAATCGGCGAAGGTCACCTTGACCACCGCGCGGCGCGTGGGCCGGTAGGCCACCATCATCGCCTTGACCGGTGAGCCCAGGCGCTGGGAGAGCAGGGAGGGCGTGCAGGCCACTGGCAGGGCGGGCAGCTCGGGGTCCCCGGGATGGCGCCATACGTGGACGGCCGGCCCATCCCCACCGGTGGGCGCCACACGGGTCAGCCCGGGCGCCTGCGGGTTGGTCAGCCGCGCCGTCGTCGCGCAGAGGTACTCGGTGGAGCGGCGCCCGTCAGCGGACAGGACGACGGCGGTGTAGCCCACGGACACGCCCGCGCCCGGGCGGTGGTGGACGGAGTGGACCTCCCAGGAGTCCAAGCGCCTGCCCGCGGGGGCGAGGGCCGCGGACAGGACGGATGCCGCTCGGGGGCCCGTGAGGAGGGCGACCTCCTCGGGCTCGCGGGATGCCGACGATGGACTCATGCCGACAAGTCTGCCGCACTCGGCGCCGGCGCACATCCGATCAACGGGCGGTCCTCGTGGGAGAATCGCCGCCGTGCCCACCGCGCTCCCCGGGTCCACCGCGCCCTCCGCATCCTCCGTGACGACGGCGCCGACCTCCCCCGATGGGCGGACCGCGCTCCCGCGGACCGGCCCTGGCCAGCGCGATCTCGGATCCCTCCCCAAGGCGCACCTCCACCTGCACTTCACGGGCTCGATGCGCCTGGACACACTCACCGAGTTGGCCTCGACGTCGCGCGCCCGCCTGCCCTCCTCTCTCCTGGACGGCGACCCCCTGCATGTCCCAGCGGATCATCGCGGCTGGTTCCGCTTCCAGCGCGCCTACGACACCGCCCGCCACCTCGTGGACTCCGAGGAGGTCATGCGACGCCTCGTGCTGGAGGCCGCGCTCGACGACGCGGCCGAGGGGTCCCGGCGCCTGGAGATGCAGGTGGACCCGACGTCGTACGCGCCCTTCGTCGGCGGGATCACGCCCGCCCTGGAGATCATCCTCGACGCCGCGGCGCAGGCCACCGCCCTGGCCGGGATCGAGGTGGCGATCATCGTGGCGGCCTCCCGCATCCGCCACCCGCTCGACGCCCGAACCCTGGCCCGCCTGGCCGCCCGGCACGCGGGCGAGGGCCCGGGACAGGTGGTCGGCTTCGGGCTTTCCAATGATGAGCGGACCGGGGAGACCTCGGCCTTCGCCCCCGCCTTCGCGATCGCGCGGCGCGCGGGCCTGGCCTCGCTCCCCCACGGCGGCGAGCTGCTGGGGCCCGAGCATGTGCGCGACGTCGCCGCCGCGCTGCGCCCGCAGCGCCTGGGCCACGGGGTGCGCGCGAGTGAGGACCCGGCGCTGCTCGATGAGATCGTGGCGGCGGGAATCAGCCTGGAGGTGTGCCCGGCGTCGAACGTGTGCCTCGGGGTCTACCACCGCACCGGGGACGTGCCGCTGGGCGCGCTCATCGAGCACGGCGCGCAGGTGGCGCTCGGCGCGGACGACCCGCTGCTCTTCTCCTCGCGCCTGACCGATCAGTACGAGATCGCCCGCTCGCAGGGTCTCGACGACGCCGCGCTGGCGGATCTGGCGCGAAGCTCGATCCGGGCGAGCCTGGCCAGTGAGTCATCCAAGCGGCGCTGGCTGGCCGAGGTGGACGACTGGCTGGCTCACCAGCCGACGTGGACGGGCTCGGGGACGAGTGTGACGCCGTAGCGCTCGCGCACGCCGTCGACCACCGCGTCGCGCAGGGCGACGAGGTCGGCGGCGCTGGCCCCGCCCCGGTTGGTCAGGGCGAGGACGTGCTTGGTGGACAGCGAGGCCCGCGGCGCGCCATCCAGTGCGAAGCCCTTGGCGAAGCCCGCGTGGTCGATGAGCCAGGCGGCGCTCGTCTTGACCAGTCCCTCGACGACAGGCGCGCCCGCCAGCGTATCCGTGGGGCGCGAGTGATCGGCCACGGGGAAGCGGGGGGCGTCGTCGGGCAGGGCCGCGGCCTGGGCGTCGGTGAGGATCGGGTTGGTGAAGAAGGAGCCGGCGGACCAGGTGTCGTGATCGGCGTCGTCGAGGACCATGCCCTTGGAGCGGCGCAGGCCGAGGACGGCCTGGCGGACGTCGGCGGCGGGGACGCGCGCGCCGAGCTCGGCCCCGAGGGCGGCGGCGAGCTGGTTGTAGGCGATGGGGGCGGCGAGGCTGGCCTGGCGGACGTGGAAGCCGACCGAGAGGACCACCCAGCGGCCCGTCGGCCCCCAGGTGCGCCCGCCGCCGATGGAGGCATCCGTGAGCGAGCGCTTGATCGCGGAATCGCGGTAGGCCAGGTGGAGGTCCGCCAGCGGCAGGTGGACGACGCGTCCGGCGAGGCGGTCCCAGGCGCGCACAGAGGCGAGCAGCTCGGCGACCTCGGCGCCGTAGGCGCCGATGTTCTGCACGGGGGCGGCGCCCACGGATCCGGGGATGCCGGACAGGGGGGCGAATCCGGCCCAGTCGCTGGCCACGGCCTGGTGGACGAGGTCGTCCCAGGCGACGCCGCCGGTGGCGGTGATCTCGACGCCGCCGCAGGCGGACTCGGAGACGACGCGCACCTCCTCACGGCCGTCGCGCAGGACGAGGCCCTCGAATCCGGCGTCTGAGGCGACGATGTTGGAACCGCCCCCGACGACGAGGAGGGGTGTTCCCGAGGCGTCGGCCTGGCGGATCGCCTCGACGAGGTCCTCCTCCGTGGAGGCCTCGAGGTAGTGCCCGATGGGGCCGCCGATGCGCAGGGTGGTGAGCTCGGCCAGGGAGGACGGCGCTGGGCCGCCCAGCGCCCGGGCGCGCGTAGGCACGCCCGGGGCGGGAGCCTCACTGGGCTCCGGGGAGCGGGTCACTTCTTGTTGCGGCGCTGGTGACGCGTCTTGCGAAGGAGCTTGCGGTGCTTCTTCTTGGCCATCCGCTTGCGGCGCTTCTTGATGACAGAACCCATGGGTTTTCCTCGCAGTCTTGCTTGCCGGGGCCCGACCGTGCCACCGGAGGGCCGGAGGCGGGCCGTCGCGCGGCCGGACGGGCGTGGTGACCGGGCGATGACGAGGGCGCTAGCGAGCCCCCATGGGATGTCTCGACCCGGTCACTCATGTGACCCGGTGATTCTAGCGGGTCTCAGGACCCCGAAGCCTCCGTCTCCTCGTGGCCCCAGTCACCCAGGCCGGCGGAGAGGTACTCGGTCACCGCACGCTCGGGGACCCGGAAGGAGCGGCCCACCTGCATGGCGGGCAGGTCCCCGGAGTGGACCATGCGGTAGACGGTCATCTTGGAGACGCGCAGCATGGCGGCGACCTCCGCGACCGTGAGGAAGGAGGGCGCGCCGGAGGCGGCAGGACTGGGAAGGGCAGGTGCCATGGATGCGGATCCCGTCGGTCAGGTTCGGATATGTGCGCAGCGGGCGGTGCCCGGCGCTGGAGGGCGCTCGAGGCTCGCGGGGCATGCGCCCTCCCGCTCGGGCGGTCGGCGCCGCGCAGGACTGGGCTCAATATAACGCCTGTCCCACCAGGCGCACACGTCCATTCCGTTCCCAGGCGCACCAACCGTTGCAGGTCACATTTTGGTCACGACAACGCCCGAGGTCAAGAGGAAAGAATGGTGCCGCAGTCGCGCGCGCGGACCCCGGAAGGGGACACAATGTGCCCGTGCCCTCATCCAACACGTCGCCCCGGCAGCCCCAGGGCCCCCTCTCCGCGCTGAGCACCGCGCCCGAGGACGCGGCGCTCCTGCCCGCTGACCGCGGCCCGACCACCGGGCTGCGGGGGCTTCTGGTGCGGCTGGGCCTCTACGACCGCCTGGCGCGCGCCGCCCGCTTCTCCCCGGCGCGGCTCGCCGTCGTCATCTTCGCGGCGATCATCGGAGCGGTCGCGGCTCTCCTCGCCCTGCCGATCTCCACGGCGTCGGGGCACGGGACGAGCCTCGTCGACTCACTGTTCACCGCGACGGCCTCGGTCTGCGTCACCGGCCTGACCACGGTGGACACCGCCACCTACTGGTCCACCTTCGGCCAGGTGGTCATCATCCTTGGGGCGGCGATCGGCGGCCTGGGCGTCATGACCCTTGCCTCGCTGCTGTCCTTCGCCGTCAACCGGCATGTGGGCCTGACCCAGCGCATGCTCGCCGCCAGCGAGAACCAGTCCCGCCTGGGCGACGTCGCCTCCCTGCTGCGCGCCGTCGTCATCACCGCCC
Organism: Actinomyces timonensis DSM 23838; assembly: GCF_000295095.1. Lineage (GTDB taxonomy): Bacteria > Actinomycetota > Actinomycetes > Actinomycetales > Actinomycetaceae > Actinomyces > Actinomyces timonensis. Next base: position 566,823 of record NZ_JH806632.1, read on the forward strand.
TGGGGGCCGAGGCGATCCTCGCCATCGTGCTCCTCCCCCGCTTCCTCACCCTGGGAGAGTCCCTGCCCAAGGCGCTGTGGTACTCGGCGTTCATGTCGCTGTCCATCTTCAACAACGCGGGCTTCGTCATCATGCCGGAGGGCCTGGAGCCCTACGCCTCCGACTGGTGGATGGGCCTGCCGATCGCCGTGGGCACCTTCGTCGGGGCGCTCGGCTTCCCCGTCGTGCTCGACATGGTCCGGCGCCGCCGTCGCCCGCGGCAGTGGACCCTGCACACGAAACTGACCCTATCCACCTACGCCCTGCTGGCAGCCGGGTCAGCTATCACGCTGACGGCCTTCGAGTGGACCAACCCCAGCACGCTCGGCCCGATGTCCATCGGGGGCAAGATCCTCAACGGCCTCGTCATGGGCGTCGACTCGCGCTCCTCGGGCCTCAGCCTCATCAACACCGACCATATGCACGAGGCGACCTGGTTCCTCCAGGACGCGCTCATGTTCGTGGGCGGCGGCTCAGCGTCGACAGCGGGCGGCATCAAGGTGACCACCTTCGCGATCCTGCTCATGGCGATCGTCGCGGAGGCGCGGGGCGATGAGGACATCGAGATCTTCGGCAGGCGGATCACGCCGCAGGCCGTGCGCCTGTCCGTGGCGGTGGCCTTCATCGGCTCGTGCGTGGTGGGCGTGGCGTCCCTGCTGCTCCTGGAGATCACGGGGCTGTCCCTGGACCGCGTGCTGTTCGAGGTCATCAGCGCCTTCGCGACGGTCGGGCTGTCCACGGGCATCACGCCGATCCTGCCCACGAGCGGCAAGTACGTCATCATCGCGCTCATGTTCGTGGGCCGCGTCGGGACGATGACGGCGGCCAGCGCCCTGGCCCTGCGCGAGCGACGCCGCGTCATCCGCATGCCCGAGGAGCGCCCGCTCATCGGCTGAGCCGCCGTGGGGCATTCCCGCGAGTTCGTCACTTTGACGCCGAGTTCGTACCCTTACCCACCCGAAGTCGACACCGAAAGTACGATCTCGGTGACGGAAGCGTCCCCTCCCGCCGCCGATCATCCTCAGGAGCAGACATGGCACCCGCCGCCTCACGCACCGATTCGACCCTCGTCATCGGCCTGGGCCGCTTCGGCTCCGCCGTCGCCGCCACCCTCGACCGCCTGGGCCGGGAGGTCCTGGCCGTGGAGCGGGACCCAGCCATCGTGCGCCAGTGGACCGGGCGCATCCCCCTGGTGGAGGCCGATGCCACCGACGTCGAGGCCCTCGAGCAGCTCGGCGCCACGGAGTTCGGGACGGCCGTCGTCGGCGTCGCCTCCTCACTGGAGGCCTCCGTGCTCATCGCCGGCAACCTCGTCGACCTGGAGACCCCCCAGATCTGGGCCAAGGCGATCTCCCGCGCGCACGGGCGCATCCTTCGCCGCATCGGCGCGCACCACGTGGTCTACCCCGAGTTCGACGCCGGGCAGCGCGCCGCGCACCTCGTGTCGGGCCGGATGCTCGACTACATCGAGATGGAGAAGGGCGGCTTCACCATCGTCAAGATGCGCCCGCCGGCCGAGCTGCACGGCTTCACCATCGGCGAGGCGCGCATCCGCTCCCGCTACGGGGTGACGGTCTTCGGCCTCATGAGCCCGGGCGAGCCCTTCGAGTACGCCCGCACGGACACCCTCGTCTCCGCCGACGACGTGCTCGTGGTCGGCGGGGACGCCAACCTCCTCGAGCGCTTCGCGAACCGCGCCTGAGAGCGCCGGCCGGGCCCGCGGCGCCCGCGCCCCGCGAGAGGTATGGAGAAATCCATACCTCTGGCACCAACCAGGCAGGCCGGGACCTATTCGCCCCTCAACTCTCCTCGCGCAGGGCGCAGGTGAGGGAGTGGGACTGGCCGACGGCCAGGGTGAGGAGGCCGTCACCGGAGTTGAGGGCGTTGGGCGGGCAGGTCATCGGCTCCACGGCGATCGCGCGGCGGCCGAGCCCGTCGTCGGTGTAGACCTGCGCCCAGGGGGCGTCGGAGGCGAGGACGACGGCGCCGCCCTCCCCCTCGACGCGCACCTGCCACTCTCCCTCGGGGAGGCCGGTGAAGGCGTTGTCGACGCTCACGCCGGCCACGGGGCGCCCGGAGCGGAAGTCCCAGTCGGTGGCGGCCACGTCCGCGAGGCCGCTGGGCACCATCCGCTCATCTGCGGTGAGCACCATGGTGGCGGGGACGGTGAGGGAGCAGTCGTCGGCGCCCGCGCCGCGCAGGAGGTAGGGGTGGAAGGCGGCGCCGTAGGGGGCGGGGAGGAGGTCGCCGTTGGCCAGCGGGGCGCCGACGACGGCCTCGGATGGCCGCGCCGCGCCCACGCAGGTGGCGGTGAGCGTCATCGTGAGCCCGGCGTCGGCGTCGAGGACCCAGCGGCTGGAGAGCTCGAGGGACCAGGGGTAGGCGTAGGAGGCGGGGAGCAGCACCTCGAGGGTGACTGAGTCCTCGAGGCGCTCGGCGCCCTCGCTGCGCTCAGTGCGCTCGGCGTCCTCAGCGTCCTCGGCGGTGTCGGCGACCTGCCAGTCGAGCCAGCCGACCAGCCCGTGGAGGGCGGAGTCCGTCTCCGGCTCGTTGCGGGGCAGGAGGTAGTCGGTGCCGCCGTAGGTGTAGGCGGCGCCAGCGGTCCGGTTGGGCCAGGGGGCGAGGGTCTTGCCCTGCCAGCCCGGGGGGAGCTCGGCCTCAGCGTCGAAGGGGAGGACGAGATCGCGGCCCCCGCGGCGCAGGTGGACGAGCGTGGCGCCCGCGGTGGCGATGCGGGCGGTGTAGTCGCCCGCCCTCAAGTCGATGAGCTCTCCGTTGATCATCGGTGTTCCTCTCGCATAGGGAGCCGCCTCCTGCGCCTTCCGCATCGTGCGGGCCTCGGAGCGCCGCGCGCCGGTGGCCGCTCCATCCTACGCAGGATCATGCGGCCGCCGGCGGGCGACTGAGGGATGCCCTGTCTCAACTCCCGGAGATCTGGGCGGCCTTGGCGGGGGCGGCCTTGGCGGCCTCGGCGGCCACCGCGTCCAGGTCGAGGCCGATCCCAGCCGCGCCGTAGGCCCCGATGAGGCCCTCGACGAAGGGAGCGGGGCTCAGGCGCGCGCGGGACGCCGCGTCCGGGCCGAGCTGCTCCAGAGCGGCCTCGGCGCTCATGATGCCGCTGCCCAGGTCCGCGATGACGAGCACGCCCCGGTTGCCCGGCTGGGCGGCCAGGCGCTCGATGGCGGCGACGACGACCGCCGCGTCAGTGCCGAGCCCGCCGTCGGCCAGGCCCGCCGCGATCTCGATCGGCGCGCTCACCGAGGACATGAGGCCCGTGGCCAGGTCGCGAGCGGCCTCAGCCAAAGCCCGGGAGTGGGAGACGAGGACGATGCCGACGGCGGCCCTCCCGTCCGCCCCAGCCGCGGGCGCGGAGGCGGCAGGCGCAGCCGCCGGAGCGGCCTCCTCCACCGGCGCGGGGGTCGCGGTGCCACCGGACTCCACAGTCTGAGTGGCCTCAGCAGCCGGCTCCTCACCGGCGGCCTCGGGCACCTCGGCGCTCCCGGCGACGACGTCGGCCAGGGCCCCCAGAATGATCGCGGTCGAAGCGGCGCCCGGGTCGATATGCCCCTGCGAGCGCTCCCCCAGGTAGGAGGCGCGCCCCTTCGTGGCGATCATCGGCTCGGTGGCGTCACGGCCCTCGGCGGCGGCCGCCGCGGCGGCGGCCGTGGCAGCGGCCAGGTCCTCGCCCTCGACGCGTAGGGCCTCAAGGGCGGGGTACCAGGCGTCGAGCATGGTCTTCTCCCCCGCGCTGGCCTTGCCGCGGGCCACAATGCCTCCGACCCCGGCGTCGATGGCGTCCGCGAGCGCGGCGGCGCCCAACTCGGTGGCGCCGGCCTGCGACATGCCCATGCGCATGAAGAAGGTGCCGTACAGGGGCCCGGAGGCCCCGCCGACGGAGGAGACGAGCGTCATGCCGGTCTTCTTCAGCAGGGCGTCTGCGGTGGCGAGCGCCGCGGCGCCGTCGGCCCCGTTGGCTGCGTCGATGGCGGCGACGACGGCGGCCATGCCCCGGCGCATGTTCGCGCCGTGGTCGGCGTCGCCGATGGCGGCGTCGAGCTCGGTGAGCTCGTCGGCGTGCTCGGCGATGCGCGCGGCGGTCACGCGCAGCCAGTCCTTCAGGTCCCCGACCGTCAGGGCGATCAGTGGCGCGGCACTCATGCGCCCATCCTCAGACCGGGCGTGACGGCGGGGGCGTCCCACAGGCGCAGCATCTCCTCGGTGGCGCGCACGAGGGTGAGCGAGCAGCCGGCCATGTCGAGGCTGGTGATGTAGTCGCCCACGAGGCTGCGCGCCACGGTGATGCCAGCGGCGTCGAGGAGCTTGGCGACCTCGCCGTACATGAGGTAGAGCTCGAGCAGCGGGGTGCCGCCCATGCCGTTGAGGAACGCGATGACGCCGTGGTCCTCGCCGTCGGCGGCGGGCAGCTCGGCGAGGATCGGCTCGACGAGCCGCTTGGCGATCTCGGCGGCGGGCGCGATGGGCTCGCGGTGGCGCCCGGGCTCGCCGTGGATGCCGATGCCGATCTCCATCTCGTCCTCGGGCAGGTCGAAGGAGGGCTTGCCGTTGGCGGGGACGGTGCAGGAGGTCAGGGCCATGCCCATGGAGCGGCCCGCGGCGTTGACAGCGCTGGCGATGCGGGCGACCTCCTCCAGCGGCTGGCCCTCCTCAGCAGCGGCTCCGGCGATCTTCTCGACCAGGACGGTCACGCCCACGCCGCGGCGGCCCGCGGTGTAGAGGGAGTCCTCGACGGCGACGTCGTCGTTCGTGACGACGGTGGCGACCTTGATGCCGGACTCCATGTCGACCATCTCGGCGGCCATCTCGAAGTTCATGACGTCGCCGGTGTAGTTCTTGACGATGTGGAGGACGCCGGCGCCGCGGTCAACCTCGCTGGTGGCGGCGGCGATCTGGTCGGGGACGGGGGAGGTGAAGATCTCGCCCGCGCAGGCGGCGTCGAGCATACCGGTGCCCACGAAGCCCCCGTGGAGGGGCTCGTGACCGCTGCCGCCTCCGGAGACGAGGGCGACCTTGCCCTCGGCCTTCGGGGTGGCCCGGTAGATCACGCGGTGCTCGGCGTCCACGCGGAGCTCATCGGGGTGGGCGGCGGCCATTCCGGCCAGGGCTTCAGGGACAACGGCGTCGATGGCGTTGATGAGTTTTTTCATGCCCCCGACGCTACCCGTCCATCGCCCCGCGCGCAGGCGGATCGGCGGGATCCCGGGCCGCGAGGGGCGGGCGCGGGGCGCGCGGCCCGCGCCTTCAGCCGACGGCGATCATCAGACGTCGTGTCGCCGCGTGCCCGAGCCTTTCCCGCCCAGATCGACCGTTCCGCCCGGCCCGGCCGGGGTCTCTCAGCCCCGCGCCGCGAGCCGTGCCGCGTCGTCGTAGGCGGCGCGCACCTCCACCTGGGGCTCGGCGGTGAGGCGCTCGACGCCGCCCGGCGCCCATGCCGGGGGCTCGTCCCCGCCTGCGAGGACCCAGGCGGCCTGCTTGGCCGCGCCGTCGGCGACGTACTCCCCGGGGGTCGGCACGTCCACAGGGACGCCCAGGAGCGCGGGGCTCAGCTCCTTGGCGCAGCGCCACCTCACCCCGCCGCCGACGAGGGTCACGGCGCTGATCTCCACGCCCTGGGCGCGCACGGCGTCCAGGCAGGCGCCCATGAGGCACAGGAGGCCCTCGACGGCGGCGCGCGCGTAGTTCTCCGGGGTCAGCGACGCCAGCGTCATGCCGGTGAGGATGCCGGTGGCCTCGGGGAGGTTGGGGGTGCGCTCGCCCTCCAGGTAGGGGACGTGGACGAGGCCGGCCGCGCCCGGCTCAGCGGCCAGGGCGAGGGAGTCGAACTCCTCGTAGTCGACGCCGAGGACCCGCTTGGCGGCGTCCAGGACGCGGGCGCCGTTGAGGGTGCAGGCCAGGGGGAGGAAAGCGCCGGTGGCGTCGGCGAAGCCGGTGACGAGGCCGGAGGCGTCGTGGGTGGGGGTGGCCGAGACGGCGGCGACGACGCCGCTGGTGCCCAAGGACACGGAGGTCTGCCCGGGGGCGAGGCCGAGTCCGAGGGCGGCTCCCGCGTTGTCCCCGCACCCGGGGCCGAGGACGAGGTGGGTGAGGTCGTGGTCGCCTCCTGCCGCGGTGGTGATCCTCCCGCCGGTGCCCGCGACCTCGTGGGGGCCGAGGACGCGCGGCAGGATGATGCCGCTGGCCTCCTCCGGGGCGCGACGCAGGGCGAGGGCGAGCAGGTCACGGCGGTACTCGTTGGACACGGCGTCGAAGTAGCCGGTGCCCGAGGCGTCCGAGCGGTCGGTGGTCAGGTCCTCCAGCCTCCCGGTGCCGCGCAGGCGCCAGGTGAGCCAGTCGTGGGGCAGGCAGATGGCGGCGATCCGGGCAGCGGCCTCGGGCTCGTTGTCGGCCACCCAGCGGAGCTTGGTGATGGTCAGGGAGGCGACGAGAACGGAGCCCACCGCGTCGGCCCACTCCCGGGCGCCCTTGGCGGGGTCGCCGTCGCCGAGCTCGGCGATGAGCTGGGTGGCCGCGTCGGCGCTGCGGGTGTCGTTCCACAGCAGGGCGGGGCGGATGACCTCGCCGTCGCCGTCGAGCAGCACCATGCCGTGCTGCTGGCCGCCCACGGACAGGGCGGCGACGTCGTCGAGCCCGCCGACGGCGTCAATCACCTCCCCCAGGGCGCGCCACCAGTGGTCGGGGTGCGTCTCGGTGCCGTCGGGGTGGGAGGCCCTCGCCTCGCGCACGAGCGCGCCGGTGGCGGATTCCCGGATGACGATCTTGCAGGACTGTGTGGATGAGTCGATGCCGGCGACCAGGGTCATGGAGCCTTCTCCTTGGAATGGTGGGGCTGCGCGGCGAGCGCGTCACTGCGCCTGACGGGGGCCTCGCGAGCGCCTGCACCGATGTGCGCGCCACACGCTGAGAACCCGGTCCCACCAGTGTGACAATCGGGAAGCGCCAGGGGAACCACCGAGTCAGCATGTGAGCCAGGCCGCTGGCCGACGCGGCTCATCGCCCCGACCCGCCAGCCCGTCCTACCAGTGAGGAGAACCGCCATGACAGAGCCGTCGCCAACCGATCCCGCCACCCCGTCCCCCGCGCCCTCCGGCCGCCAGGTCGTCCTGGCCGAGCTCGATGAGGAGCTGCGCGACGCCGTCGCCGCCACCAGGGAGCGGGTGGCCGCCCTCCACGCTGAGCTGCCCCGCTGGGGGCTCGTCGTGTGGACGGCGGGGAACGTCTCCGAGCGGGTCGTCGTCGATCGCGGCAATGGGCCCGAGCCCACCGACCTGTTCGTCATCAAGCCCTCGGGCGTCACCTACGACCAGCTCTCCCCCGAGACGATGGTCGTGTGCACCCTGGACGGGGCCAAGATCGACGACGGCACGCCCGCCTCGCTCGCGCCGTCGTCGGACACGGCAGCGCACGCCTACGTCTACCGGCACATGGAGCGGGTGGGCGGGGTGGTGCACACCCATTCGACCTACGCCACGGCGTGGGCGGCCCGGCGCGAGCCGATCCCCTGCGTGCTGACCATGATGGCCGACGAGTTCGGCGGGGAGATCCCCGTGGGGCCGTTCGCGCTCATCGGGGATGACTCGATCGGCCGGGGGATCGTGGAGACGCTGTCGGAGTCACGCTCGCCTGCGGTGCTCATGGCCAATCACGGGCCGTTCACCATCGGGGCCGATGCTCGGGCGGCGGTCAAGGCGGCGGCGATGTGCGAGGAGGTGGCGCGCACGGTGCATATCGCGCGCGACGGCGGCACCCCGGTCCCGATCGACCAGGCCGCCATCGACAGCCTCAACGACCGCTACCAGAACGTCTACGGCCAGCACTGACGGCAACGCCCCACGCTGGCCACCACCCATCACCCCTCCCTATAACCGAGACCGGGCGAACAGCACCGCGAGATTCTGAGCAACTGGAGAGTTGCGCATCTCGCGGTGCTGTTCGCCCGGTTTCGCCGTGCTGATCGCCCGGTCTCGGCGAGAGGGGCGGGTCAGATGTCGTCGAGGGAGGCGCCCTTCGTCTCGGTGGCGAACATGTACGTCACCCCGCCGAGCACGAGCAACACGGCGAAGATGAGGAAGGGCACGAAGACGACGTCGGCGCTCGTGGGCTTGGACCCGCCGATGAGGGCGCCCACGAGGTAGGGCCCCGCGACCTTCGCGATCGCGCCGATCCCATAGCCGAGCCCCAGGCCGGTCGAGCGCGCGGAGGTCGGGAACTGCTCGCCGCCGAAGGCGTTGAGGATCCCGAAGGCGCCGTCGCCGAAGGTCATGATGATGAGGATCCCGATGAAGAACACCCAGCCGGCGGTCCCGGCGCTGCTCGCCGCTCCGCCGTCGCCGACCATCCTCGTCGACAGCGCCGCGATGAGCGCGCCGATGCCGCCGATGACGCCGCAGCCGAGCATCGTCAGGCGCCGCCCGATGCGGTCGGAGATCCAGGCCGAGCCCAGGCGGCCCAGGAGGTCGCCGAGCGAGACGAGGATGAACAGGGTGGCCACCATGCCGCCGTCGAACTTGAAGGACTGGCCCAGAAGCGTCTGCCCCCAGGACTGCACGGTGAAGGAGCCCAGGATGAAGCAGAACGAGCCCAGCGCCACCACGAGGAGCTGGCGCGGGTAGCGGGTGAGGATGACGGAGTAGGACACCGAGGTCTCCTGGGGGATCTCCGGGAGCGCGGCCACCTGCTCCACCGGGATCTCCATCGCCCAGGCGTAGGCCTCCCTCGCCTCGGCCTCCCGGCCGTGCGTCTGGTAGAAGCGCGGCGACTCGGGCACCACCCGCGTCCAGGCGAGCAGGACGATCGGGATGCAGCCCACCGCGATGAGGCCGCGCCAGCCCAGGTCGTCCCCGAAGTACTTCGTCACCAGGCTCCCCAGGAGGATCCCCCCGGGGATGAACACGCTGGTCAGTCCCGCGAGGAGGCCGCGCTGCTTGGCGGGCACGAACTCCTGGACGTAGGGCACCGAGGTGATGTTGAGGCCCCCGACGCCGAAGCCGACCCCGGTGCGCAGGATCGCCAGGATGATCCAGCCGTTGACGGGGGTGAGCGCCGAGGCGGCCGTGAAGACGACGAGCACGACGATGCACCAGATGAAGGCCTGCTTGCGGCCGATCCTGTCCGCCAGGCGCCCCCAGATGATGGAGCCGAGCACCGTGCCGAGGCCCGCGCCTGCCAGGATGATGCCGGACTGCATCCCCGTCAGGCTCCAGCCCGGGGCGCTGGAGAGCATGTTGATGATGAAGCCGATGAGGAACATGTCGAAGAACTCCGACACGTTGCCGATGATGGCCATCGAGATGAGGGATTTCTGATGACCGGTGAGGCGGTGGTTGTCGATCTGCTCCGCGGCGGTGGCGCCGCGCGGAGGGGCCTGAGTCGATGCGCTCATCATTGAACCTATCTGTACCTATCGGAACCTAACTGAACCGGATTCTGTGGGAGGAGGGCCGCCGGGGCTGGGCGCGGGCGCTGTGAGGCCCGCCCGGCCCCGGGGCGCCTCAGCGGAGGATGTCGGAGCCGCCCAGCAGGGCCAGCTCGCCGGGGCGCACATGCGTGAGGTCGCCGTGGTGGGTGAGGGCCAGCTGGGCGACCCGTGTGCCCATCTCGATGCCGGCGACGACGTCGCCGTCGAGCCAGCCGTGGAGCGTGCCCGCCACGAAGGAGTCCCCCGCGCCGGGACGGTCGACGACGGTGACGGACTTGATGTCGAAGACCCGCTCGGCGACCTCGGAGGACAGGTAGGTGCCGGCGCGCCCATCGGTGGACACGACGGTGGGCGCGCCCATGGCCTCGCGCAGGTTGTGGCAGGCCTCGATGCCCTCGCCGTCGATGCCGAAGACGACGCGGGCGTCCGAGCGCGAGCAGAAGAGGATCGAGGCCATCCTCGCGATGGGCCCGAGGACCTCGCGGGCCTGCTCGCCGCTCCACAGCAGGGAGCGGAAGTTGACGTCGAGGGCGATGTCCACGCCGCGCTCGTGGGCGGCGTCGGCGAAGTAGCGCACAACAGCGGCGGTCTCGGGGGTGAGTGCCGCGGTGATGCCGGTGAGGAAGACGACGCGGGTGTCCAGCAGGGAGTCCCAGTCGAAGTCCGACGGCGTGATGGAGCGGAAGGGCGTGTGCTGGCGGTCGTAGGTGACCTTGCCAGGAAGGGGGAACTCCCCGGGCTCCAGGAAGTAGAGCGCCACGCGCCCCTCATCGGTGAGCACGACGTGGCTCATGTCGACGCCGACGGCGGAGTACTCCAGGGCGATGCGGTCGGCGAGCTCCCCCTTGGGGAGCTTGGAGGCCCAGGTGGTGGAGCGGCCGAGCTCGGAGAGCAGGCCGGCCACGTTGGCCTCGGAGCCGGCGGCGGTCATGCGCAGGGTGCGGGCGGTGACGAGCCGGTCGCCCCGCTCGCAGGTGAGGCGGATCTGCCCCTCCCCGATGGTTGAGAGGTCGTAGGTCATGGAGAACTCCTTCGTTCTTCGGGCGGGGCGAGGCGGGGCCCGGCCCCGGCTGGCGGTGCGGATCGTGCGGATGATGCGGATCGTTCGGATGATGAGGGTCGTGCGGCGCTCGCCGCGGATGGTCAGGGACTGGATGGACAGGTGCCCGGGACGGGCCCGAGGCCGGTTGGCTGACCAGGGCGGTCAGGCGGCCTCGGGTCCCACGATGGAGATGCCCGCCGCGCGGGCCCGCTCCTCGATGAAGGCCCGGGCGGCAGCGCATCTGGCAACAGAGTCAGGGGCGTCGTCGTTCCACATCTCGATCATGAGGCGCCCGGCCCAGCCCTGGTGGGCGAGGAGGGCGAAGGAGCGGTCCCAGTCGACGATGCCGGTGCCCATCTCGACGCGGCGGGGCTCCCCCCGGCGCACGTCCTTGGCGTGCATGGCGACCATGTGGCCGCGCCCGGCGGGGACCTCGACGTCCGGGTCGAGTCCCTGCTCGGCGATATTGCCGAGGTCCGGGTAGACCTGGAGGAACGGGGAGTCGATCTGCTCGACGAGCTCCATGGCCCGGGTGATCGAGGTGACGCCGACGCCGTCGACGTTCTCGATGCCCATGACCACCCCGAGGCGGGCGGCCAGGGGGACGGAGTCGGCGAGGAGCTCGGCGTACCAGCGCGCCGAGTCCGGGCCGGGCTCCTCGTAGAAGCAGTAGTAGCCGGCGATCTGGAGAACCGGGGCCCCTACCTCGTGGCAGGCGCGCAGGCCCTGGGCCATGACCTCGCGGGCGCGCTGGCGCGTGGCGGGGTCCGCCGATCCGGGGGCGATGCGCCGGTGGATGGACAGGCAGATCCCGCCGATCATCACCCCGGCGTCCTCGGCGGCGCGGCGCACGGCGCGCCACTGCTCGGCCGACCACTCCAGGCGGGCCTCCCGCTCGGGGGACTCGTCGATGGACAGGTCCAGGAAGGAGAATCCGCCCTGTGCCACCTGGGCGAGGAAGTCCCGCCATTGGCGCGGTGTGACGGGGGCGGGCCCGCGCAGGGCCTTCTCGTAGATGCCCAGGGCGAGGCCGCCGGCGAGGGGGTCCGCCGCCAGGGACGCGCCGGCGGGCCCGAGACCGCTGGCAGCGGGCGCCGACGGCGCCAGGACGCTCGCGCTCATGACCACACCCCCGCGATGGCCCGCTTGAGCTCGGCCGCAGCGGCGGCGGGGTCGGCAGCGTCCACGATGGAGCGGCCCGCGATGACGATGCCGACCGGGTGGCCGGCGAAGGCGGGGAGATCCGCAGGAGTGACCCCGCCGGTGATCGTCACCGTGAATCCCATGGCGGCGAGCTCATCGATGCGGCCGAGGTCCTCGGGCTTCCAGGACAGGTCCCCGGAGGCCTCGCGGTCGCAGGAGCGCTTGACGATGACGTGCTGGACTCCTGCCTCCCGCCAGGCGCGGGCGCGGTCGGCGTCGTACCACTCGTCGGCGAGCTCGACCTGGACCTCGCCGTCGAGCTCGGCGGCGACGGCGCAGACCTGCGCGATCGTGGCCATGGAGGCCCCCGCGACGCAGCTGACGAGGCTGGCACCGGCCTCGAAGGCCATGCGGGCGATCTTGGAGCCGGCCTCGGCGATGCGCACATCGGCGAGGATCGGGGTGTCCGGGAAGAGGGCGCGGATGGCGCGCACGGCGTGGCACCCCTCGGCGAGGACGAGGATGGTGCCGCACTCGATGACGTCGATATGGGGCGCCGCCTTCTGGAGGGGCCCGAGCGCGCTGGGCAGGTCGGGGGTGTCCAGGGCGATCTGCAGCCTGGGTGCTGGTGTCATGCTCCACTCCCCCGTTCAGCCCGCGAGGGGCTCGAAGGCGAAGAAGGTCGCCGCGTTGTTCACCAGGAGGTCCTGGACGTAGGCGGGGTCGACGCCCTCGTCGTCGATGAGGCGCGGGCAGAAGACGGCGGGGTCGTAGTCGATGCCGGAGACGGAGCCGTAGGCCTTCTGGTAGGAGGCCTTGCCGGAGTCGGTGCCCAGCAGGATCTGCTTGCCGTAGCCCTTGTCCCCCAGGGCCTTGATGAGGTTGACGCGGGCGTTGTCGGGCACGTACTTGATGCGGTTGGTGCCGTCGAGCTCCACATAGGCGCCGAGCTTGGTGATCTGCTCGTGGATCCACGGGTCCCAGTTGCGCTGGATGTGGCCGATGGCGATCTTCTCGGGGGCGACGCCGTGCTCGACGAGGAAGCGGGCCTGCTCCGGGCCGCAGGTACCGGCGGTGACGTGGGTGTTGACGGGGGCGCCGGTCTCCTTGGAGGCGATGGCGACGGCCTCACCGGTCTTGACCTCCCAGTCGGTGATCCTGCCGTAGGCGGTGGCCCATTTGATGCAGCCGGCCTTGATGTCGGTGCGCTTGACGAGGGGGCCCATGTAGTCGTTGGCGTCGACGCCCTCGACGATATCGGCGATGAGCAGGTCGGCGATCTCGGTGACCGTGTACTGGTTGACCCAGGACTGGCGCCACTCCAGATAGACCTTCTGCTGGTGGAAGCCGGTGGCCTGGATGACCTGGAGGTCGGAGACGCGGTCGACGACGTCGCGCAGCTTGAGCACGCCGCGCCCCGAAGAGGCCGGGCACATGTCGACGATCGTTGCCGAGGGGGCGAAGCGCTTGGAGGCGGTCACGAAGGAGGTGGCCTCCTGGACGGCCTTGTCCTCGTCGATGAGGAGGTGGTCGGGGTCGATGTAGACCTCGCCGGCGCCGACGCGGATGAGGTGGTCGTGGGCGTTGACGACGCCGAGGGTGGAGGCGTCGACGTCGCCGTGGATGGTGCGGACGATGCTCATGCGGGTTCTCCTTCGAACGGGTCGCGCGGGACGCGCGGCTGGCATGAACGAACGTAGGAGCCGCCCAGCAGGGGCCGAATCGGAGCGGTGAGCATATGTTCACACCCCTCGATGCGGGCTCCGGCTGGCGCTTCCTAGAATCGCGGCATGGGCCGAGGAAACGGCGTCCACTCCTATCCCTGCTGAGTCGAGGAGGAACATATGTGCCCCGGCGCCAGTCGATCCCGGCTGTCCCTGCTGCTCGACGTCGCCCGCCTGTACTGGGAGGACGGGCTCGACCAGGCCGCCGTCGCCTCCCGCCTGGGTTACTCGCGGCCCACGGTCTCCCGGATGCTCGCCGAGGCCCGCCGCGAGGGCGTCGTGACGATCACCGTCGCCCACCCGATCGAGCGGCTCATGGGGCTCGAGGAGGACCTGTTGAGGACCTTCAGCCTCAAGCACGCGCGGGTCTGCGAGGCGCGCCCCGCGGACGAGCACGGCGTGAGCGCTGAGCTGGCGCGCTCAGCCGGGCAGCTCCTCGAGGAGCATGTGGGGCGGCGCTGCGTCGTCGCCGTGTCCAACGGGCGCGCGGTCGGGGCGGTCGCGCACCACTTGCCGGAGCAGATCTGGCCGGACTCGATGGTGGTGGCGATGGTGGGCAGCGCTGGGGACTCCTTCAACCTGGAGGACGGCCCCAATATCTCCCGCTCCATGGCCCTGCGCCTGGGCGGGCACTACCGCAATCTCACTGTCCCGCTCGTCTTCGACTCCCTGGCCATGGCCACGGGCATGCGCCAGGAGGAGCAGGTCTCGACGACGATCGAGCTCGCCGCACGCTCGGACGCGGCCCTCACCGGCATCGGCGCCGTCGGGGATGGGCTGGGGGTGAGCCCGCTGCTGCGGCGGTGGATGACGCCGGAGGTGGTGGCCGAGTGCCGGGCCAAGGGCGTCGTCGCGCATATCTGCGGGCACCACCTCGATGCCGAGGGCCGCCATGTGCATACCGCGATCTGCGAGCGCACCCTGTGCCTGGGCCTGGAGCGCCTGGCGGATATCCCGCTGGTCATCGGGGTGGCCGCGGGGGCTGACAAGACGACGGCGATCCTGGCGGCCCTGCGGTCCGGCTACCTCTCCGCCCTGGCGACCGACGAGCCGACCGCCCGCGCGGTGCTGGCGCTGGCCCGCGCGCGATGAGCGGCGGCGCGGTCCCCGCATAAGGGAAGGGCCGCCCCGGGCATGGGGCCAGGGAGCCGTCCCCATGGCGAGGGGTCGCCCGAGGCCTGCGGCGCCTCACATACTTGGTCGAGCCCAATCCCCATCCCACCAGTAGAAAGCCATGTCACAGCAGGTAGCGCCCCAGGAGAGCAACCAGTCCGCGAGCGAGAGCGGCGAGAGCAAGGACGTCCACTCCTACCTTCTACATCCCCCTCATGATCGTCGGCGGGCTCATCGGAGCCGCCTGCTGCGTCGGCCTGTACTTCGCGATCGGCAACGCCCTCCCCTGGCTGCGCAAGATCCCGATCATCATCCTCATCTTCCCGGCCCTGGTCATCATCGGGCTCCTGTCCGCCGCCGACACCGCCATCGCTAAGCGCTCGCCCTCTCTCATGCGCGCCAAGGACAGGCAGCGCCTCGCCCAAGAGCAGGCGGCCCAGGCCGCCCAGGCCGCCGCGGGCCAGGGCTACGGGCAGCCTTTCCCTCAGGCCCCCATGCCCCAGGCAGTGGCGCCGCAGGCGCAGGCGGGCCAGCCACAGGCGCCGGCGATGCAGGCACCGGTGCCCTACGGGCAGCCGATCCCCGGCCCCCAGCAGCCCCAGCCCGCCGCGCAACCGCCGAAGTACGGCCAGTTCAGCCAGTACGGGCAGGCGGCCCAGGGCTACGGCCAAGCCCAGCCCGGCACGCCCACGCAGCGCTGACCGCGCCGCCGCGCTCCCCCCGCCGCCGCGGGTCTCCGCGCTCCCACGCAGTCCCCCGCGGCTGCCCCCGCGGTTCCCGCGCGGGCAGCCGCGAGCAGCCTCGCAAGCGCCCGCCATTCGTGTCAGAGCCCCTCAATACTCTCGGGACATGCCGAGCATCACCGCTGCCACCGCCAAGGCGCCCAAGTCCTCCTACCGCTGCTCCGAGTGCGGCTGGTCGAGTCCCAAGTGGCTGGGCCAGTGCCGGGAGTGCCGCGCCTGGGGGACCCTGGAGGAGGTCGTGGGCGCCGCTCGGCCAGCGGGCTCCGGGGCCTTAAGGGCCGTGCCAGCGGTGCGGCCCGCCTCCCCCGCGCGCCCCATCGGGCAGGTGAGCGCCGAGGAGGCCCGGGCCCGCCCCACCGGCGTCGGCGAGCTGGACCGGGTGCTCGGCGGTGGGATCGTGCCGGGCGCCGTCGTGCTCCTGGCCGGGGAGCCGGGGGTCGGCAAGTCCACCCTCCTGCTCGACGTCGCCGCCAAGGCGGCCGCCGTGGCCCGGCAGCGGGGCGAGGGGCCAGTCCTGTACGTCACCGGGGAGGAGTCCGCCTCGCAGGTGCGCCTGCGCGCCGAGCGCATCGAGGCCATCGACGACGCCCTCCTCCTCGCCTCCGAGACCGAGCTGGGCGCGCTGCTGGGCCACGTGGAGGACGTCTCCCCCTCGCTGCTCGTCGTCGACTCGGTGCAGACGATCGCCTCGGCGGCCGTCGAGGGCTCAGCGGGCGGGGTGACCCAGGTGCGGGCCGTGGCCAGCGCCCTCATCGCCATCGCCAAGGAGCGCGGCATCCCCGTCCTGCTCGTCGGGCACGTGACGAAGGACGGCGGGATCGCCGGGCCGCGCGTGCTGGAGCACCTGGTGGACGTCGTCGCCCAGTTCGAGGGGGACCGCCACGCCCGCCTGCGGCTCCTGCGGGCGGTGAAGAACCGCTATGGGCCCACCGATGAGGTCGGCTGCTTCGACCTCGGCGAGCGCGGCATCGTGGGGCTGGCCGATCCCTCCGGGCTCTTCCTGTCCGCCGCCCGCTCCGAGGTGCCGGGCACCTGCGCCACCGTCACCCTGGAGGGGCGCCGGCCGATGCCCGTGGAGATCCAGGCCCTCGTGGCGGGGACGAGCGCGGGATCGCCGCGCCGCACCACCTCCGGCGTCGATCACGCGCGCGTCGCCATGGGCCTGGCCGTCCTCGCGGCGCGCCTCAAGGTGGACACGTCCAGCTCGGATGTCTACGTCTCCACCGTCGGCGGGGCGCGGGCCGTGGAGCCGGCCACGGACCTGGCGGTGGCGATCGCCATCGTCTCCGCGGCCCAGGGCCTGCCCACACCGCCAGGGCTCGTGGCCTTCGGGGAGGTGGGGCTGACTGGGGAGGTGAGGGCCACCGTCGGCATCCAGCGGCGCCTGGCCGAGGCCGCGCGCCTCGGCTTCGACCGCGCGCTCGTCCCCCTGGCCGGCTCCGAGGAGCTGCGGGAGGTCCCCGGCATGCGCGTGCTGCCCGTGAGCCACGTCGGCGAGGCCGTCGGCGCGGCGCTCCCCCGCCGTTGAGCGGGCTCATCGCCGCAGGCGGGAGGAGGGCCGCGAGGATGGCGCGAAGGCAACAACTCGGCGTCAGAACCCGTGGTCTTCAACACCTTGCCGCAGCGGCCCCCCGACCCGCCACTACGATAGCCGAGGATCAGCCACGACAGCGCCGCTCACCCGTTGGGCGGGCGCCCGACCAGGAGCACTGATGAGCGATACGAGCAGTCTCATGCGTGAGACCCTCTCCCTCGTCGCCCCCGGCACCGAGCTGCGCGCCGGCCTGGAGCGCATCCTGCGCGGCCGCACCGGCGCGATCATCGTCATCGGCTACGACGAGACGGTCGAGGAGATCTCCTCGGGCGGCTTCCAGATCGACGCCGAGCTCTCCGCCGCCCGGCTGCGCGAGCTGTCGAAGATGGACGGCGCCGTCGTCATCGACTCCACCGCCACGCGCATCCGCCGCGCCAACGTCCAGCTCCTGCCCAGCGCCTCGATCGAGACCTCCGAGGCCGGCATGCGCCACCGCACCGCTGAGCGCGTGGCCCGCCAGACCGGCTACCCGGTCATCTCGGTCAGCCAGTCGATGCAGATCATCTCCCTGTACATCGACGGCAGGCGCCGCGTCATCGAGCCCAGCGAGTCGATCCTGGCCCGCGCCAACCAGGCCCTGGCCACCCTCGAGCGCTACACGACGCGCCTGTCCCAGACCACCTCCGGGCTCAACACCCTGGAGATCGAGGACATCGTCTCGGTCCGCGACGTCACCAGCGTCCTGCAGCTGCTCGAGATGGTGCGGCGCATCGCCTCGGATATCGAGGGCTACGTCCTCGAGCTGGGCACCGACGGCCGCCTGCTCGACCTGCAGCTCGAGGAGCTCACGCGCGGCCTCATGGCCGAGCGCGACTTCCTGCTGGCCGACTACCTGCCCGATGGCCTCGAGGTGGCCACGGTGGACGCGCGCCTGAAGTGGGTGGGCTCCCCCGCCCTGCTCGACCTTGCCATGGTGGCCCGCTCGATGAGCCTCGGCGGCCCGGACGGCCAGGAGCTCGACGCCGCCATCTCCCCGCGCGGCCTGCGCCTGCTGTCCAAGATCCCGCGGCTGCCGCTGGTGGCGATCCGCGCTGTCGTCGACCACTGGGGCTCCCTGCAGGGGATCCTCGGGGCGTCGAGCGAGGAGATCGAGGCGGTCGAGGGGATCGGGCCGCGCCGCGCACGCACCCTGCGCGACGGCCTGAGCCGCCTCGCCGAGGTCTCCCTCAACGAGCGCTGAGCCGCCGCGGCCGGCTCACTTGACGACGAAGACCTTCTCGTCGCCGAGGGTGGCGTCACCCAGGCGCAGCTGGAGCTTGTAGACGCCTGTCGTGGCGACGTCGCCGTTGGACTGGGCGGGCGCCAGGGGCGAGGGCGACGGCGTCGGAGTGGCCGAGGGGTCGGTGCTGGCACTGGGATCGGCGCTCGAGGAAGCGCTCGGATCCGCGCTCGGGCTCTCCGTGGGCGTCGCGCTGGGGGACTCCGAGGGGGACGCGCTCGCCGCCTGACCGGTGGCGGTCGCCGTCGGGGCGGCGGGGGCGCACTCGCTCCCACTGCGCCGCCCATCCCAGGTGATGGTGGCGGAGGAGGAGGCGCCGGGCTTGACGAGGAGTTGGCGGCTGTCAGCCGACGGCGAGCACGTGTCCGAGGCCCACACGGGATTCCCGCCGGAGGTGATCGAGGCGCCCAGGGACTGGCTGCCCAGGTCCAGGAGGCAGGCATCCGCGCCATTGTTCGTCACGCTCACCTCGATGCTCATCCCCGCGCCGGAGGCGACCTCCTCGGGCGCGCTGACCGAGACACCGAGGGCATCGGCCGCGCAGGCCTGCGGGGCCGGGTAGGGGGTGACTGTCTGCTCGGCCGCCTGCTGGCGGTCCTGCTCGCGGATCTGGTCGCGGATGGCGTAGGCGCCCTTGACGATGCCGAGAACAACCGCCAGCAGCAGCAGGACGACGGCGCCCAGCAGGACGAGGCGGCGCAGCCAGTAGCGGGGCTGGGCGGGAGGCTGGGGAGCGCGCGCGCCGCGGGGCCCTCGCGGGTCCCGGGGCCGCCCCCACCGCGCGCCGTGCCG
>NZ_JH806632.1:586232-730950 GCF_000295095.1 Actinomyces timonensis DSM 23838
CGCGCCGGGGCACTGGAACGCGGCGACGCTGCGGAGCGCGGCGCCGAGGCACGCGAGGAGATGGGGGTGGAGGCCTTCCGATCCTTGGAGCGGGAGGCGAGGGCGGCGAGGGCTCCCCTCACGGCGCCCATGGCCCCTCCGCGCGGGTGGCGCTGAGTGCTCAAGGCATTGGCGGTGCGGTCCAATCGCCCGCGGCGATTCCCCCGGGAACCCATTCCAGGCGCGGTGCCGCTCCCCCGCGCTTGTCGCCCGGCGCTCCCCTTGCCCTGGGAGGACGTCTTCTTGGCGCGCTGGGCCCCGACGCGCGGATCCCCGCCCTTCTTGGCGGAGCCCTTCGCACCCCCAGAGGCCCGTGAGCGGGACGAGGCGCCGGACGCTCGCCCTTGGGAGGCTCCTCGACCGGAGGCGTGCGGGGAGCCCGCGGGACGTGGCTGGTCCTTCCCCCGGCCCTTGGCCGAGCGACCGCTGCTCCCACTGCCCCCTCTGCGTCCCTGTGCCATGCGGCCGACTGTACCGCCCGGGCCTCGCACTCCCCGTGAGCGCCCCGCCTTGCCGGTGGCGTGTCCTGAGGCTCCTCGCGCGGGTCGATCGACAACGCCGCCCGTTCACGTTTGCTAGGTTCGACCGCTCACGTTTGCTAGGTTCGACCGCTCACGTTTGCTAGGTTCGACCGCTCACGTTTGCTGTATTCAGCTTCCTGACCAGGAGATATCAACCCGAGTAACCGGACCTGAGACGACGGCGGCCTCCGCGCGCCCCGTGGCTCATCACGGCAAGCGCTTTCCCGTCACGGCAGGCGGTAGGTGGTGCCGGCGTCGTCGGTGGCGATGAGGCCGTCGGCCAGGAGGCCCGCAAGGGCCCGGGCGGGCTGGCCGGGATCGGCGTCGCCCCGCTTCGCCGCGCCCGCGGCAGCGGCGAGCAGCGCCTCGGCGAGGACGCCGCGCCCGTCGTCGGCCTTCCGCAGGACCGTCATGATGAGACCTCGCGCCTGGCGGTCCGTGCCCGCCCAGGCCTGGGTCCTGCGCCTGCCCGCGTGCTCATCAGCAGGGCGCCCCACCGCCAGCCAGGCGCAGCGCCGGCGCCAGGGGCAGGCGCCGCAGTCCGGCTCGCGGGCCACGCAGACCAGCGCCCCGAGCTCCATGACAGCCACGGACCACTGGGCCGCCGTCGCGTCATCGTCGGGCAGGAGGGACTCGGCGCGCTCCCGCTCGGCGCGGCCCAGGTGGGGCGCGGGCAGCGCCTGGCCGCCCACGGCACGGGCAAGGACCCGGCGCACGTTCGTGTCCAACGCGAGAGCGCGGCGCCCGTGGGCGAAGGCCAGCACAGCCCCGGCCGTGTACTCCCCCACGCCGGGCAGGGCGAGGAGCGGCTCGCGCTCGGCGGGCAGCACGCCGTCGTGCTCGGCGACGACGACGGCGGCGCACTCCTTCAGGCGCAGGGCCCGGCGGGGGTAGCCCAGGCGGCCCCAGGCGCGCAGGACGTCGGCGGTGGGGGCGGCGGCGAGATCAGCGGGACCCGGCCAGCGGCGCTGCCAGTCCTCCCAGGCCGGGATCACGCGGGCCACAGGCGTCTGCTGGCTCATGACCTCGGACACGAGGATCGCCCAGGGCGAGGTCCCGGGACGGCGCCAGGGCAGGTCGCGGGCGTGGAGGCGGTACCAGGAGACGATCTGCGAGACCGCGGCGTCGTCGCTCCCGCGCCCCGCCGTGCTCACCGTGCCCACCGGGCCTTGTCCGTCCACATCCGCCTCCTCGGCCCGCATCGTACAGGCGGGGCAGGGCACCACTGCGGGCGGCTCGTGTCCGGCTAGCCCCACCCCGCTTGGCCCGGCAGCCGGATACCGGCAGGATGAGCGCGCGAACCAGGATGGAGCTATGACCACGACGACAGCGCCTCTGAGCGTCCCAGACAGTCCCAGCGCCCCGACCCGTCCCTCTCGGGCAACAGCGCGCCGAACCGCCGCCTATGCCGCCTACCTCTTCCTCGCATGGCCCGTCCACCTCCTTCTCTTCATCACCGTCGTCGTGATGACCACCACGGGGGCCTCTCTCGCGTTCCTGGGCGGGATCGGCCTGCTCGGCCTCATCGGAGGCCATCTTCATCGCCCGGCTCGGGGCGGCGGCGCAGCGCCAGGTGGGCACCAGCCTGACCGGGCGCGAGGCACCAAGCCTCATCTACTCCCAGCCCAACCCGGGCGACTCGACGCTGCGCCGCCTCCTCACCCCGCTGCGCGACCCGCAGTCCTGGCGTGACGTGGCCTGGGCCATCGTCAGCTTCCCGATCTCCTTGTTCACCTGGGCGATCACCGTCGTCTGGTGCGCCCTGATCGCCGTCGCCCCTGTCTCCCCGATCCTGGAGTACATCGAGTACCGGGTCGAGGAGCGCTGGCCGGGGGAACACGACATCGAGCTCGGCCCCTCCGTGCTGGGCGAGCTGCTCGACCTGCCCCACCCGCATATCGCCGACGTCGTCATCACCATCATCGTCGGCGCGATCTGCCTGAGGAGCGCCCCTGCTGTCCTCGGCGGACTGGCCCGCATGCAGCTCGGCCACGCCGACCACATGCTCTCCCACTACGCGCGCGAGCATGAGCATGTCCTGCGCCTGCGGGAGTCGCGCCAGGCTGCGCACTCCGCCGAGGCGGCATCCCTGCGCCGCCTGGAGCGCGACCTCCACGACGGCCCCCAGCAGCGCCTCGTCCGCCTCAACATGGACCTCGCCCGTGCCAAGCGGCATGCCGGCAGCGACCCTGCCAGGGCCCAGGAGCTCCTCGACGCCGCGATGGCGCAGGCCCAGGACACCCTCCTGGAACTGCGCCAGCTCTCGAGGGGAATCGCCCCGCCGATCCTCGTGGACCGCGGGCTCGAGGCCGCCATCATGGAGGCCGCGACGCGCTCAACGGTCCCCGTCACGGTGAGGGCCGACCTGCCCGCGCTGCCGATGACCGCGGCCACCGCCGCCTACTACGTGGTCGCCGAGTCCCTGGCCAATATCAACAAGCACTCCGGGGCGAGCCAGGCGGCCGTCACCGCTGAGGCCGACGGCGGGCTCCTGCGGGTGATCATCACCGACGACGGCGTGGGAGGGGCCTCGACGGCCAAGGGCCATGGACTGGCGGGGCTGGAGCAGCGCCTGGCCGGTGTTGATGGCACACTGGGCATCTCCTCCCCCACTGGGGGCCCCACGATGATCGAGGCGGTGATCCCGTGCGAGTCCTGATCGCCGACGATTCGATCCTCCTGCGCGAGGGCCTGGCGATGATCCTCGCCGACGAGGGCCACGAGGTGATCGCCAGCGTCGGCACCGGGGACGAGCTCGTGGCCCAGTGCCTGGCGCTGCGCCCGGACCTGACGATCAGCGACATCCGCATGCCCCCCTCGCATACCGACGAGGGTCTGCGCGCGGCCCAGCGCATCCGCGCCGAATGGCCCGAGGCCCCGATCCTCCTGCTGAGCCAGTACATCGTGCTCAGCTACGCCTCCGAGCTCCTGTCCAGTGGCACGGGGCCCATCGGCTACCTGCTCAAGGACCGTGTCTCGGATATCGACTCCTTCATCAACGCCGTGGAGCGAGTGGCCGGGGGCGGCATGGTCCTCGACTCCGAGGTGGTGGCCCAGATCATGGGCCGGGGCCGGGCGAACGACCCCGTCGCCACCCTGACGCCCCGGGAGCGGGAGGTTCTCGAGCTCATGGCCGAGGGCCGCACCAACGCGGGGATCGCGGAGGCCATGGTGGTCACGGAGGGCGCGGTGGAGAAGCACATCCAGCGGATCTTCGCCAAGCTCGGGCTGCACGCCGACGGCGGGGTCCACCGCCGCGTCGCGGCTGTCCTGGCCCTCCTGGGCCCTGGGTCGCCGGGGCGCTAGGCGCCGACCACGCGCCGGGTGGCCTCAGAGCTCCAGGAGCATCCGGGTGTTGCCCAGGGTGTTGGGCTTGGCACGGGCAAGGTCGAGGAACTCGGCGACGCCGTCGTCGTGGGAGCGGACGATCTCGGCGAAGGCGTCCGTGCCCACCGGCATCCCGGAGATCTCCTGGAAGCCGTGCCGTTTGAAGAAGCCGACCTCGAAGGTCAGGCAGAACAGGCGCTGGAGGTCGAGGGACCGGGCCCGGATGATGAGGGAGCGCAGCAGCGCCGAGCCGACGCCGCGGCCGCCCAGACGGGGATCCACGGCCAGGGTGCGGATCTCCGCGATGTCGTCCCACATGACATGCAGCGCGCCGCAGCCCACGATCCGCCCCGGCTCGATCCCCGTGGGGCGCTCGGCCCCAGGCGCCGGCGGGAGCTCGGCGACGGTGAACTCCTGGACATCCTCGAAATAGGCGATGAGGTCCTTGGAGACGAGGATCCGCCTCTCGGCGAACGGTCGGACGAGCTCGGCGATCGCGCGCACATCCGCGGGCCGGGCCGGCCGCAGGATCGGCAGGTCCCTTGCGGCGGCGACAGCCGGACTGGTGGCGGCGGGCTGGTCATCAGGGGCGGAACTCATCGCCCCACCCTACTCAGGACGGCCCAGTGGCCCAGATGAGGCCACTGGCTCTTCGCCCAGGCCGCGCGGCGCCGCTTCGCCTCAGCCAGCGAGGATGGCGGCGGCCGTGCGCGAATCGGTGACGACGGCGCTGGCGTACCCGGCGCCCAGGGCCACGCGCATCGGCAGCGCCTTGTCCTGGCCGTGGCCCACGAGGACGCGCCGGCCCGGGCCGGTGAGCGCCTCCAGGCCGATGGCGATGACGCGGTCCTCCACCTCGGGGATGACGGGCGCGCCGTGGGCGTCAACGAAGTGCGAGAAGAAGTCCGCCACGGCGCCCTTGGCGCGCAGCTGCTCCATCAGCCCCTCCTTGAGGTAGCCCGAGCGCACGAGGATGGAGTCGTCACGGATGGCGCCTGGCGAGTAGAGGATCGTGTCAGCGCTGGCGGCGTCGCGGAGGGTCTGGGCGATGGCCGGCTCCTGGCGCAGGCGCCGGGCCAGGTCGACGTCGCGCACGAGGGCGGGGGCCGGCAGGAGGCTGCCCATCCCCTGGCCCTTGCGGGCGATGAGGCTGATCGAGCGCATGACGACGTCGTCGTCATCGGAGCGGATGAGCCCGCCGAAGGCCTGGTAGACCTTGAGACCGCTCGTCCAGCGGTCGGGCATCGCCTGGGCGACCGCGGCGATCGTGCGCCCCCAGGCCACGCCGAGGCTCGTCGGGCGGGGGCGCAGCCCGGTGAGGTAGTCGCCGGCCGCCGAGGCGACGACGGACCCGGCGGCGCCCGCCTCCTCCGGCGAGGCCACCACGATGGCGTCGACGACGTCGAAGGCGCCCCGGATCTGGTTCTCCAGGGAACGGTCGCGGGCATGCGGGTGGTTGATCGAGATGGTGATCATCCCGCAGTCGCGGGCCTCCTCCAGCAGCCGCCCGACGGTCCAGCGCGAGCACATGAGCCGATCGGCGATGGCGGCCTGCGTGAGGCGCTCGTAGTAGTAGAGCTCGGCGGCCCTCAGCATGAGGGCATCGCGCTCGGCGTCGCTCATCGTCTTCCTCCCCAGGCGCTCGGGCGCTGCGCGGCCCGGCCTCACCGGTGCCGCGCAGCGCCCTCAGCATCTCCGCAGTGCCGCTGCGATATGACTGCGATCTCAGTGCGATCTGACTGCGATCTCACTGGCCGCCGGCCGGCGTCACTCGTCGCCGGCCCCCTCGGCCCGACGGCGCAGGGCGTCGGCGCGCAGCGCCTTGAGGGCGTGCATCGTCTCGTCTCCCCGCCCGAACAGGCCGTGCAGGTGGCGGTAGATCTCGTAGA
The DNA here is from genome assembly GCF_000295095.1 of Actinomyces timonensis DSM 23838. GTDB lineage: Bacteria > Actinomycetota > Actinomycetes > Actinomycetales > Actinomycetaceae > Actinomyces > Actinomyces timonensis. The sequence continues at coordinate 592,009 of NZ_JH806632.1, forward strand.
GGCGATCGTACTGAACGGCCGCCTTCTCGTTGGGCTCGTAGACCTTCTCCGAGACACCTCCCATGGCGGTCGCCGCGGACGGCAGGTCCGGGTAGGCGCCCGCGGCGACGGCGGCGAAGATCGACGAGCCGTGGGCCCCCGCCTGGATCGTGGAGGCGGTCAGCAGGCGCAGCCGCGTGATGTCGGCGTACATCTGCATGAGGAACTCGTCCTTGATGAGGCCGCCGGCCACGCGCACCTCGGTGACGGGCACGCCGTAGGCCTCGAAGTTCTCGATGATGACGCGCGCGCCGAAGGCGGTGGACTCCAGAAGCGCCCGGTACTGGTCCTCGGGGCGGGTCACGAGCGTCTGGCCGATCATGAGGCCGGTCAGCTGGGAGTCGACCAGCGGGGAGCGGTTGCCGTTCCACCAGTCGAGGGCCACCAGGCCGTGCTCACCGACCTCCTGGTCCGCGGCCAGGCGGGCGAGGAGGGCGAAGATCGAGATGCCCTCGGACTCGGCCTGGATGAAGTAGGAGCGCGGCACGTTGTTGTCGATGAACCAGGCGAAGGAGTCGCCCACGGCGGACTGCCCGGCCTCGTAGCCCCAGGTGCCCTCGGAGATGCCGCCGTCGACGACGCCGAAGACGCCCGGGACCTCCACGCACTCCTCGGCGGGCAGGACCCAGCAGGTCGAGGTGCCCAGGATCCCGGTGAGCTGGCCGGGGCGCACGGCGTTGACGGAGGCGGCGTGGACGTGGGCGTCGATGTTGCCCGCGGCCACGGGGGTGCCCTCGCGCAGCCCGAAGGCCTGGGCGTACTCGGCGGTGAGCCCGCCGACGGCCGATCCCAGGGCGGCGATCGGGTGGTTCATGCGGGTGGAGTAGACGTCGGCGAAGTCGGGGTTGAGGGCGCCCAGGAACTCCTCGGTCGGGTAGACGCCGTCCTGAAGCATCCGCTTGTAGCCGGAGTCGGAGGCCGAGTAGGCCAGGGTGCCGGTGAGCCGCCAGGTGAGCCAGTCGAGCATGTCGACGATCTCGCCGGTGGCGGCGTAGACGTCCGGGGCCTTCTCGAGGGTCTCCAGGGCCTTGGGCAGGAGCATCTCGGCGGACAGGATGCCGCCGTAGCGGGGCAGCCAGGCCTCGCCGCGCTTCTTGGCGAGCTCGACGATGCGGTCGGCCTGGCTCTGCGCGCCGTGGTGCTTCCACAGCTTGACGTAAGCGTGCGGGTTGTTCGCGAACTCCGGCTTCTCACACATGGGCACGCCGTCGGAGTCGGTGACGACGACGGTGGCGGAAGTGACGTCGAGCCCCACACCGATGATGTCGGCCCCGCGCACCCCGGAGGCGCGCACGGCGGCGGCGCTGGCGGCGCACATGGACTCCAGGTAGTCGCCGGGCACCTGGAGGGCGAACTCCGGGGGAAGCTCCCGGTTGTCCCCGGCGGTCAGGCGCCGGTCCATGATCGGGGTGGCGTACTCGCTCACGGCGTCGGCGAGGATCTCGCCGTCGGAGACCCGGGTGACGACGGCGCGCACGGACAGCGTGCCGAAGTCGAGGCCCAGGGTGTAGGTGCCCTCGGTGGCCGGGGCGGGGGGCGGGGTGTCGGTGGTCGTCATCGTCGTCGTGCTCCTTCGCATACAGGGTCTGTGGTTCGGGTGGAGGGGCCCGGCGCGGCCCCGCGGGGTCGCGCCGGGCCGGGCGGGACGCGTCAGTCCTGCTCCTTGTGGGGGTGGCGCCCCCAGTAGCCGTCCGCGCTGAAGAGGGCGTCGACGACGTCGTCGAGCAGCCCGAGGTCGGTCAGGGCGTCGAGGATCGTGTAGCGGGGCCGGATCATCTGCGCCTTGACGTGGGTGGCGCGGAAGCGGTCCATGTCGATCCCGATCATCTCGGGGTGGTAGGGGGCGCCCACGGCCTTGAGGCGGTCGGCCACCTCCTCGGGGGTCATGAGCAGCGGGCGGACCCGCTCGACGACGCGCGGCCAGGCCTTCTTGATGAGGGCGATGCGCTCGCGCAGGGCGTCGCCGGTGAGGTTCTTGCCGACGGCGTGGCCGACGGCCTCCTGCGCGATGCGCGGGATGAGGGCCTCGCGCACGGCCGCCTCGATCTGCTCGTCGGTGCGGGCGCGCGCCACGACGTCGTCGGCGTCGATGGACTCCACGAAGTCGAGGCCGCGGTCGAGGATCTCCTGCCACATGGCGCACGAGGCGATGGTGCCGATCCCGACCTTCATGCCGTGCGACAGCGGAGGCTCCCAGTCCAGGCCGTGGCCCTCCATCTCCCACACGTGGGAGAACTGGTGGCCGGCGCCGGAGGCGGGGCGGGAGGACTGGGCGGCCTGCATGGCCAGGCCGGACATGATGTTGCCCTCGGCCAGGCCGCTGATCGCCTCGGCGTCGCCCGCGCCGATGCGCTCGGGGTCGGACAGGGCGTCGCGCAGCGGGCCCTGGACCAGGCCCCAGACGTAGTCGTCGATGGGCTCGATGCCGAGCTCGTCGGCGAGCACCCAGTCGGCGCCGGCGGGGACCTTCTCGATGAGGTCGCCGTAGCCGGTGGCGGTCAGGCGCTTGGGGGCGGCGGCGATGACGCCGAGGTCCGCCACGAGGCCCGCGGGCGCCGGGCAGTTGCGGGTGATCTTGAAGCCGTCCTTGGAGATCGAGGCGCCGAAGGACGCGTAGCCGTCCACGGAGGCGGCGGTGCACACGTTCATGTACGGCCGCTCGAGCTCACCCGAGGCCAGCTTGGCGATGTCGTTGAGCGTGCCCGAGGCGATGGAGCACACGATCGTGTCCTCCAGGGGCCGGATGTGCTCGCGCAGGATCTCGACGTTCTCGTAGCCGGCGTAGAGGGTGGGCGTGCCCGGGAAGATGTAGGGCTCGACGGCCTCCACCCCGGCGGCGGCCAGGGAGTCCACCACGGGCTGGCCCGCGGCGGCGAAGGTGTTCCCATCGGCGACGACGATGACGCGCTTGCCGGGGAAGAGGCGGGCGAAGAGGGGGCCCGCCTGGCCCAGGACGTCGTGGCCGAAGGCGATCTCCTTGGTGTCGGTCGCGGTGGCCAGGGCCTGGGTGATGAGGTCGGTGCCTGAGGGCTGTGTCATGGTTGCTGCTTCCTTCCTGGGGTGCTCAGGAGTTCAGGCGAGGTGGTCGACCATCTCGTGGGAGAGGTCCCGCAGGCGCGGGTAGGTCTCCATGTACTTGTCGAGGTAGAACTGGTACTCCTCGTGGACCTCGGGGCGCGGCTCGATGCGGTCGGTCTCGCGCACCATGTTGCGGGCGGCGTCCTGGATGGAGTGGTACTGCCCGGAGCCGACGGCGGCGAGCATGCACGAGCCCAGGACGACGGCGTCGCCGACCTCGGTCAGGGTGACGGGGACGCCGGTGACGTCGGCGTGCATCTGCATCCAGTCGCGGGACTTCGTGGCACCGCCGCAGGCGACGAGCTCGGTGGAGGCGAAGCCGGCGTCCTTGAAGGCCTTGAGCACGTGGGCGGTGCCGTAGCAGACGGATTCCTGGATCGCGCGGTAGAACTCCTCAGGCGTCGTGCCCAGGGTCAGGCCCCACACGATGCCGCGCGCCTTGGAGTCGGTGTACGGGGTGCGGTTGCCCTGGAAGTACTCGTTGATGATGAGGCCGTTGGAGCCGACGGGCACGTTCGCGCTGCGCTCGTCGAGGATCTTGTAGGGGTTGTAGCCCAGGCGCTCGGCGGCGGCGGTGACGTCGCCGGCGAAGTTGTCCTTGAACCACTTGAGCACGGAGCCCGAGGAGACCAGCCCGCCCTCGCAGGTGTACTGGCCGGGGATGACGCCGTCGGTGTAGCCGCCGAAGAAGCCCTTGCCGTGCAGGGGGTTGGGCGACTGGCCGGTGATGACGTGGGAGGAGCCGGTGATGACGGCGGTCTTGCCGGGCTCGACGACGCCCAGGCCGATCTGGCCCGCCCAGGCGTCCGGGCAGCCCTGCGCCACCGGGGTGCCGGGCAGCAGGCCGAGGTCCTTGGCGGCGGCGGTGGTCAGTCCGCCGACGGGCTCGCCGAGGTCGAGGATCCTCTCGGGGATCTTGTCGAAGACGTCGCCGCAGCCGATGTGCTCGTAGAACTCCACCGGCCAGCCGCCCTTGTCGCGGTTGTAGTACATGCGCAGCGCGGCGGAGTTGATGTTGAGAGTCCACTCGCCGGTGAGCTTGTAGTTGAGCCACTCGGGGGCGTCGACGAGCCGGTGCGCGGCCTTGTAGACCTCGGGCTCGTTCTCCTTGAGCCAGGCGGCCTTGAAGGGGTACCACTCCGCGGTGGCGCCCATGGTGCCGCCGCCGTTGTAGAGGCGGGCCCACTGGTCGATGGTCTCGGCTCGGGCGGCCTGCTCGGTGGCGCGCACGTCCATCCACATGATGGCAGGGCGCAGCTCGCGGCCATGGGCGTCCATGGCGACCACTGTCATGGTGGTGGCGTCGTACGAGATGCCGGCGATGTGGCGACCGGGGATCCCGGTCTCGTTGAGGACCCGGTAGACGGAGGCCTTGAGGGCGTCCCACCAGTCCTCGGGGCTCTGCTCGGCCTGGCCGGGGCGGGGGTGGGTGGTGGTGTACGGGGTGGCGGCGAAGGCGATCGGGCGACCGGCGAGGTCGAAGATCGCGGCGCGGCAGGACTCCGTTCCGTAGTCGATGCCGAGCAGGTAGGGGCCTTCGTATCCGGGGCTGACCATCGTTGGTCTCCGTTCTGTGTCGTGCCTATGTCGTGGCGGTGGTGCGGTCGTGGTGGTGTGGGAGAGTCATGGGGAATCAGGAGACGGGGTCGTTGTCCTCGCTCCAGCCGAGCTCGTCCCACAGCGCTGCGGGGATGAGGCGGTCGACGCGGTCGAGGATGAAGGTGGGCCGATCGGCGGGGTCGAGGGCCTGGGCCTCGGCGAGGGTGGACTCGCCGGTCAGGGGCATCGCCGAGCGCATGCCGGTGCGCACGGCCATCTGGATGTCGGTGCCGAGGCGGTCGCCGACCATCATGCAGCGCTCGGGGCGCACATCGAGGTCGCCGATGGCTGCCTGGAGCATCGAGGCGTTGGGCTTGCCGATGACGGTGCGGCAGGTGATGCCGGTGCAGGCCTCGATGGCGGCGATGATGGAAGCGCAGTCGGGCTCCCCGCGCCCTCCGGGGAAGGGGCAGAAGCGGTCGGGGTTGGTGGCGATGAGGAAGGCCCGCTTGTGGAACCAGATGGCGTCGAAGGCGATCTGGAGCTTGCGGTACTCGAAGGTGCGGTCGTAGGAGGCGATGACGATGTCGATCTCCTCGGGGTCCTCGCTCTGGGCGATGCCGGCCTCGGCCAGGGCCCGCTTGAGGGGCTCCTCGGCGATGGCGAAGACGGTGGCATCGGGGTGGTTGGCCTTGAGCCAGCGCACGGTCGTGACCACCGTGTTGGCGATCTCCCCCACCGGTGTCGGCAGGCCGAGGCGCGCGAGCTTCTCGGCGTACTGGTCGGGGTCCTTGGTGGGGTTGTTGGACAGGAAGCGCACGGGGATGCCCCGGCGTCGGAGCTCGTTGATGAGGCGCTTCGCCCCGGGCAGGAAGTGATCACCGAGGTAGATGGTGCCGTCCATGTCGAAGACGTAGGCGTCGTAGAGCTCGGTCGGCCAGTCCTGGGCGGGCTCGGGGGCGGTGAGCGTGGGGCTCGTGGAACTCATGCGGGGCTTCCTGGAGTGTGCGGGCGGTTGGCGGATTGCGACGGCGGCGCGTGGGGGGCTTGGGGGTTGGGGGGACGGAGCGGGCCGTCCCCCAACCGGGGCCGCGCTCAGACGGCGAGCAGGGCGATGTGGATGAGGGTGGTCATGATCCAGATCGTCCCGGCCGGCGGGTCGATGTGGGTGTCGCCGTAGTAGTAGGTCAGGCGCGCGATGACGAACTCGGCGACGAAGCCGGACATGATGCCGAAGACGATGCCGACCACCAGGGCGAGCCAGGCGTTGTCGGTGGCGAGCCAGAACTGGACGGCCGCCAGAGCGGCGATGATGGTGATGTGGTGGGTGACGTTGACCTTCTGGCCGGCCACGAGCAGGAAGATGCACAGGGCGGAGAAGGCGAAGGGCAGGGCCTGGGCGCTGTTGACCACCGCCGTCGCCGCCGTCTCGGGCAGGTTGGCCTTGGCGTAGGAGGCCAGGACGATCCCCACGCCGGAGGCCATGAAGGCGGCGCCGAAGGCGACGGTGCCGAGCTGACCCGGCGTCTCCTGGTGGTCGAGCCAGCGGTGCGTGCCCTCGGGGGCGGTCGGGCCGTGGAAGATGCCGGTGGAGCCGAAGGCCAGGCGGGCGACGCAGCCGGAGATGAAGACGGTCAGGGCCACGGAGTCGGTGTGGGAGCCGAACCACGGGATGAGGGCGATGAGGCGCTGGACGACCATGCCGGCCACGCCGAATCCGGCGGCGAGCCACAGGACCGTCGGGTCCTTGAGGCTGCCGAGCGGGGTATCGATATCCCGCCCTGTGGCGAGTAATCCCTTCTTGGCGGAGTAGGCCGAGGCGGCGGCCGCCCCGGCGAAGGCGACGTGCGGGCCGAAGGCCGGGCCGAAGGCGACGTAGTCGAAGAAGAAGGTGCTGCCGGTGGTGGCGGCGATGCCGAAGCCGGTCAGGATCATCACGCCGGTGAAGCCGAAGGCGTTGTTCGGGCCCACGATGGCGCCGATGATGCCTCCCACGCAGGCTGCCAGGAGCCAGAACAGGTCCAGGTTGTCCAGCAGCGGCATTGTCATGTCAGGTGTCATGCTTCGTCCTTGAAGTGTTGGGTGGTTGGGCTGCGCTGTGTCAGAGCGCTCGGGAGGGTGGTTGAGGGGTCAGGCGCCGGTCTCGTAGGACTCCAGGGCGGCCACCTTGCGGGCCGAGGGCGACGAGGTGTCGAAGGTGTAGCCGAGCCACTCGCGCACGAGCCTGCGGGCGAGCTCGATGCCGATGACCCGCTGCCCGAGGGTGAGGACCTGCGCGTTGTTGGACTTGATGAGGCGCTCGACGGAGAAGGAGTCGTGGGCGACGCTGGCGCGGATACCGGGGACCTTGTTCGCGCAGATCGCCATGCCCATGCCGGTGCCGCAGAAGAAGAGGCCGCGGTCGGCGCCGCCGTCGGCGATGATGCGCGCGCCCTTGATGGCCACGTGGGGGTAGTCGGTGTGCTCGTCGGCGGAGACCCCGACGTCGATGACCTCGTCGACCCGGGGGTCTGCCTCGAGGTCCTTCTTCAGCGTCTCCTTGTAGTCGACGGCGGCGTCGTCACAGGCGACGACGATCCTGTATCCCATATGCGGCCTCCTTGCTCGCCCGCGCCGTTCCCTGGGGTGCGTGCCGCGGTTCGGCGCGCGCAAGGGGACGCGGTGGTTCCATGCGTGTTTCTTATTCTGCTGAACGACGGCGCATTTGACGATCGCCTGCACACATGAGCAGTTGCCTCGTGAGCCCTGCCACAGAACGGCGGACCAGTGCTATCGTGCTCCGCCTCACATCCACGCCGACTCCCCTCGGCCCTACGCACATATGAGCATCGAGGCGCTGGCGCTCTGCGCCGTGACGCGCTTCGTTAGTGTGTGACAGACAAGCAACACCGCCCCAGCCCACGGACCGCCGTCCTAGGAGGATCGCATGACCACACACGCGCTGCTGACCGACCTCGATCACAAGGCCATCGCCGTGTCCAAGGCCCTGGCGGCCGACGCCGTCGAGAAGGCCGGCTCCGGGCACCCCGGAACCCCCATCTCCCTGGCAGGCGTCGCCTACCTGCTCTACCAGAAGGAGATGGCCTGCGACCCCGCCGACTCCAACTGGCTGGGCCGCGACCGCTTCGTGCTCTCCATCGGGCACGCCTCCCTCCTGCAGTACATCCAGCTGGCCCTGGCCGGCTACGGACTGGAGATCTCGGATATCGCCGCGCTGCGCACCTGGGGCTCCCTGACCCCGGGCCACCCCGAGTTCGGGCACACCGCCGGCGTCGAGACCACCACCGGCCCGCTGGGCGCCGGCATCTCGAACGCGGTGGGCATGGCCATGGCCGCGCGCCGTGAGCACGGCCTCTTCGACGCCGCCACCCCGGCAGGCGAGTCCGTCTTCGACCACTACGTCTACACGATCGTGGGCGACGGCTGCCTCCAGGAGGGCGTCGCCTCCGAGGCCGCCTCGCTCGCGGGCACCCAGCAGCTGGGCAACCTCATCGCCATCTACGACGACAACGACATCTCCATCGAGGGCAACACGGACATCGCCTTCACCGAGGACCCCTCGGCACGCTTCGCCGCCTACGGCTGGCAGGTGCTCGACGTCGACTGGAAGGCCGGCGGCCAGTACCACGAGGACTACGACGCCCTGCACGCCGCCCTCGTCGAGGCGCGCGCCGACACCACCCGGCCCACCCTCATCCGCCTGCGCACGATCATCGCCTGGCCCTCCCCCACCAAGCAGGGCGACGAGTCCTCGCACGGCGCCAAGCTCGGCGCCGAGGAGGTCGCCGGGCTCAAGAAGGCCCTCGGGCTCGACCCGGAGGCCGACTTCCAGGTGCCCGCCGAGGTCCTGGAGCACACCCGCTCCCAGGCCGCCGAGCGCGCGGCCGCCCTGCGCGCCGACTGGGACGCCCGCTTCGCCGCCTGGAGCGCCGCCGCCCCGGAGGGCGCCGCGCTGCTGGAGCGCCTGCGCGCCGGCGAGCTGCCCGAGGGCCTCGATGCCGCGCTCCCGCGCTGGGAGCTCGGCGACGCCGTCGCCACCCGATCCGCCTCCGGCAAGACGCTCACCGCCCTGGCGCCCGTGGTGCCCGAGCTGTGGGGCGGCTCGGCGGACCTGGCCGGGTCGAACAACACGACGATGGCCGGGGAGCCGTCCTTCCTGCCCGCCTCCCTTGCGGTGGGCGAGGGCGACGGCCCCTATGGGCGGACCATCCACTTCGGCGTGCGCGAGCACGCGATGGGCTCGATCCTCAACGGCATCGCCCTGGACGGCCTGACCCGCCCCTACGGCGGCACCTTCATGGTGTTCTCCGACTACATGCGCCCCGCCGTGCGCCTCGCGGCGCTCATGGGGGTCGGCTCGGTGTTCGTCTGGACGCACGACTCCATCGGCGTGGGTGAGGACGGCCCCACCCACCAGCCCATCGAGCACCTGGCAGCGCTGCGCGCCATTCCGGGACTGGCCGTGGTGCGGCCCGGCGACGCCAACGAGACCGCCGCGGCCTGGGCGGAGATCCTGCGCCGTCGCCGCGAGCCGGCGGGCATCATCCTGTCGCGCCAGAACCTCACGGTCAACGCCTCCCCCGAGGCGGCCGCCGAGGGCGTGCGCCGGGGGGCCTACGTGCTCGCCGACGCCGTCGACGCCTCCGGGGCGAAGGCGGCCCCCGCCGTCGTCATCATCGCCACCGGATCCGAGGTGGGCGTGGCCATGGCCGCGCGCGAGCGCCTGGGCGCGGCGGGGACGCCGACCCGCGTCGTCTCGGCGCCCTGCCTGGAGTGGTTCGCCGAGCAGGACGAGGCCTACCGCGCCTCCGCGCTTCCCGAGGGCGCCGTGCGGGTCTCCGTGGAGGCCGGCATCGCGATGGGCTGGCGCGAGATCGTGGGCGACTCCGGGGCGATCGTCTCCCTCGAGCACTTCGGCGCCTCCGCGTCCGGGGCGCGCCTGTTCGAGGAGTACGGCTTCACCGGCGAGCACGTCGCCGAGGTCGCCTCCCAGGCCCTGGCCCGCGCCCGCGCCTGACCCTCCCCTCCGCCCCCTCCCATCGAGACCGGGCGAACAGCACCGCGAGACCGGGCGAACAGCACCGCGAGATGCGAAACCACGCGGCGATTCAGAATCTCGCGGTGCTGTTCGCCCGGTCTCGGATATAGGGGAGGGTTATGGGGTGGAGGCGAGCTCGAGAACGGCGCGGGCGGTGGCGTCGTCGACGACGAGATCCGTGGCCACCCGCGCCCGCAGCGCCGCCAGCAGGGCGGGGGCCTTCGCCCTGCCCGCCACCACGCACAGGCGCCTCGGGATGCGGGCGAGCTGGGCGGGGGTGGGCCCGGTGGCCCGCGCGTTGAGGGCGATATCGCTCCACGAGCCATCGGCGCGCAGGAGCACCGTGCACACGTCGCCCACCACCCGCTCGCGGCGCAGCGCCACACGGTCGGCGCGGCTGACGTGCCCGCCCTCGTAGACCTGCGAGGGCAGGACGCCCTGGACCACCGACCCGACACCGAAGACCGCCAGGTCGGCGCTGCGCGCCAGCGCCAGCACCCGGCGCACGGAGCGCTCGGACCACATCGCCTCGCGCGTGGCCACATGGTCGAAGAAGGCCGGGACGGGGAAGGCCACCACGCGCGCGCCCAGCGCCTCGCCGACCCTCGAGAGCACCTCGCCGGCGCTGGGCCCCATCTCCATCGGGTCCGTGGCGCCGTTGAGCTGGACCACCGTCAGCCCCGGCACGGGCCGCGCGGGCAGGGCCGCGCTCACCTCTGACATGGTGGTGCCCCAGGCCACGCCGACGACGACGCCCCGGCCGCCCGCGCTCAGCGCGCCGCTCTGGTCGCTCGGGACGGCTGAGCCACCGGAGCCATCCGGGCCGCCCGGAGCGCCCGAGTCCCTCGGGCCGGCGGCCCCCGCGGAGCCGGCCTCCCCGGGCCCGCCGTCCCCGACCCCCTCAGCGCCGCCCCCGACGCCCGGGGCACCCGGCGCCTCGGCGGCCCGGCGCTCGGCCAGATCGGCGGCGAGCTCGACCATCCGGGCCGCGGCGACACCCGCCACCTGCTGGAGCCGATGGATCTCCGTGGCGCCCTCGCGCACGGGAACGATCTGGGCGCGCACCCCGAACAGGGACGCGAAGCGCCCCTCGATGGAGCCGGCGCCGCCGGGCTGGGTGAGCTCGATGCGCACGATGCCGGTGGCGCGGGCGCGCTCGAGGAGCCGGGAGACGGTCGAGCGCGACACCCCCAGGTGGTGGGCGATCACCTCCATGGTCTCGCCCTGCACGTAGTACATCGACGCCGCCTCATACGCCCTGAGCAGCGCGGAATTCTCGCCCGAACCGTTGGGATTCCGCGGAGAATCGTCACTCCGAGTGGTCATGTTCCTCCGCCTCGCGCACCGATTCTGCACGTTCGTGCAGACTGCTTGCCCATCCTCTCACAACCCTCAACGATGTGTCGTAGGGAACAACCGCCACCCTGACAGCCGCGCCCGAGACGCAGCCGCTCACCGTCGAGACCGAGGAGCCACCATGGCAAGCCCAGCCCCCGCACCCACACCACTGCGATCCACAGCCCTCAACCGGGAGCAGCGCGCCGAGGCGCTCGCCGCCCTGTCCGCGAACGGCCCCACGGACGAGCCGCTCGACGTCCTGGTCATCGGCGGTGGCGTCACCGGCGCCGGCATCGCCGTCGACGCCGCCTCCCGCGGCCTGCGCACCGGCATCGTCGAGATGGGCGACTGGGCCTCCGGCACGTCGTCGTGGTCCTCCAAGCTCGTCCACGGAGGCCTGCGCTACCTCTACCAGGCCAACTTCGCCCTCGTCCACGAGGCCCTCACCGAGCGCGGCCGCCTCCTGACCAACAACGCGCCCCACCTCGTCAAGGCCCAGCCCTTCCTGTGGCCGCTCAAGCACCACTACGAGCGCACCTACTCCGCCGTCGGCGTGGGCATGTACGACGCCCTGGCCGTGGTCGGCGCCCGCGGGCACAAGACCGTGCCCATCCAGAAGCACCTGGGCAAGAAGGGCACCGCCGCCCTGGCCCCCGCCCTGGACACCAGCCACCTGGCCGGCTCCATCCGCTTCTACGACGCCCGCGTGGACGACTCGCGCCTCGTCATCGACCTGGTCCGCACCGCCGTCGGCCTGGGCGCTCACGCCGCCAACCGCACCCGTGTCACCGGCTTCCTCAAGGACGACGAGGGCCGCGTCACCGGTGTGGCCGCCACCGACCTCGCCAGCGGCAAGGAGATCGAGATCCGCGCCGCCCGCACCATCAACGCCACCGGCGTGTGGACCGAGGAGGTCCAGGACATGGCCACCACCGAGGGCGGCCTCAAGGTCCTGGCGTCCAAGGGCATCCACATCGTCGTGCCCAAGACCGCCATCGACGCCGAGTCCGGCATCTTCCTGCGCACCGAGAAGTCCGTCCTCTTCATCATCCCGTGGCCCGAGTACTGGGTCATCGGCACCACGGACACCCCGTGGGAGGAGGACGTCGCCAAGCCGGTGGCCACCAGCGCGGACATCGACTACGTCCTGGAGCACGCCAACTCCGTGCTCACCCGCCCGATCCGCCGCGAGGACATCATCGGCGTCTACGCGGGCCTGCGCCCCCTGCTCCAGCCCCGCCTCAAGCCGGGCGCCGAGGCGGCCTCCACGAAGGTCTCCCGCGAGCACACCGTCACCCGCGTGGCCCCCGGCCTGACCGCCATCGCAGGCGGCAAGCTGACCACCTACCGCGTCATGGGCGTCGACGCCGTCGACCACGCGCTGGGCGAGGCCCTCGCCTACGCCCACCCCAGCCGCACCGAGAACCTGCCCCTCGTGGGCGCCGAGGGCTATGAGGAGATGGCCGGCCGCGCCGCCCAGCTCGCGGCGGAGCGCGACTGGACACTGGCGCGCATCACGCACCTGCTGGACCGCTACGGCGACGAGACCGCCGACATCCTCGGGCTCATCGACGCCGACGCCGAGGCCAAGGACTCCCAGCGCCTGGGCGAGCCCCTGGCCGAGGCGCCCACCTACCTGCGCGCCGAGGTCGCCTGGGCCGTCACGCACGAGGGCGCCGAGCACCTTGAGGACGTCCTGCTGCACCGCGTGCGCCTGGACCTGTCCCACCGAGACCGCGGGCTGTCCGCCGCCAAGGAGATCCTGGGGATCATGGCCCCGCTCCTCCATTGGTCTGACAACGACGCCGCGAAGGAGCTAGCCTCCTACACCGAGAGGGTCGAGCAGATCGCCGCCGCCGAGGCCGAGGCCACCGACGCCGACGCGGTCGCGAAGGTCACCCGACCCATCTGATCAGCGCGTGCGCCTGCTCAACCGAGCAGGCGCACGCCCCTCTCCCCGCCCCTGATAACCCTCACATGGCACGTTGACGTGCAGAAAGCGATTCCCTCCCATGAGCCTGGCTCACATCTTCTTCTCGGAGTTCCTCGGAACTGCGATTCTCCTCCTCCTCGGTGCTGGCGTCGTCGCCACGAACCTCCTGCCCAAGTCCAAGGGCAAGGGCGGCGGCTGGCTGCTCATCAACTGGGGATGGGGCCTGGCGGTGTTCGCCGGCGTCTACGTCGCCTACGACACCGGTGGCCACCTCAACCCCGCGGTGACCATCGCCAAGGTCGTCGGCCACATGTTCGACTCCGGCGTCACCCTCAACGGCCCGGCCCTGGATAACGGCGGCATCGCGGTGAGCGGCACCAACGTGCTCGTCTACATCGTCGCCCAGTTCCTGGGAGCCTTCGTCGGAGCCGTCCTGTGCTGGCTGACCTTCAAGCAGCACTTCGATGAGGACTGTGACCCGGCCCTCAAGCTCGGCGTCTTCTCCACCGCCCCCGAGATCCGCTCCTACGGCTGGAACACACTGACCGAGGCCATCGGCACCGCCGTCCTCATCATCTGGGTCTTCGTCTCCGGGCACACCCAGAGCGCCATCGGCCCGCTCGGCGTGGCCCTCATCATCGTGGTCATCGGCACCTCGCTGGGCGGCCCCACCGGGTACGCCATCAACCCCGCCCGTGACCTCGGCCCGCGCGTCGCCCACGCCGTGCTCCCCATCAAGGGCAAGGGCGGCTCCGACTGGGCCTACTCCTGGGTCCCGGTGGTCGGCCCGATCCTGGGCGCCATCGCCGGTACGGTGATCGTCTTCGCGGGCGGCCTCGCCTGATCCTCGCCGGGGCGGCCCCGCCCGGGGCCGCCCCGCACCCCACCCCCTCACAAAGAAGTGAAAGGAAATCTCATGACCGAGAAGAAGTACGTCCTCGCCATCGACCAGGGCACGACGTCGTCGCGCGCCATCCTGTTCAACCACTCCGGCGAGATCGTCTCCGTGGGCCAGAAGGAGTTCACGCAGATCTTCCCCAACCCCGGCTGGGTCGAGCACGACCCCGTGGAGATCTGGAAGTCCGTGCGCTCCGTCGTCGCCGACGCCCTGCAGAAGGCCGATACGAACCGCCACGAGATCGCCGCCGTCGGTATCACCAACCAGCGCGAGACCACCATCGTGTGGGACAAGAACACGGGCGAGCCCGTCTACAACGCCCTCGTGTGGCAGGACGTGCGCACCGGTGACATCGTCCGCGAGATCGCCGACGGCGACCCGGCCGGCACCGAGCGCTACCGCCAGATCACTGGCGAGAACGTCTCCACCTACCCCTCGGCCACGAAGATCAAGTGGATCCTCGACAACGTCGAGGGCGCCCGCGAGCGCGCCGAGGCCGGCGACCTGCTCTTCGGCACCCCGGACACGTGGGTCCTGTGGAACCTCACGGGCGGCGTCAACGGCGGCGTTCACGCCACCGACGTCACCAACGCCTCGCGCACCCTCCTCATGGACGTGCGCACCTTGACGTGGCGCGAGGACATCTGCGCCGACTTCGGCATCCCGGTCTCCATGCTCCCCGAGATCAAGTCCTCCTCCGAGGTCTACGGCCACGGCCGCAAGAATGGCCTCCTCGTGGACACCCCGATCTCCGGCATCCTGGGCGACCAGCAGGCGGCGACCTTCGGTCAGGCCTGCTTCGAGAAGGGCATGGCGAAGAACACCTACGGCACCGGCTGCTTCACGCTCATGAACACCGGCACCGAGCCGGTCTTCTCCACCAACGGACTGCTGACCACCGTGCTCTACAAGCTCGGCGACGAGGCCCCGGTCTACGCCCTGGAGGGCTCGGTGGCCGTGGCCGGCTCGCTGGTCCAGTGGCTGCGCGACAACCTCGGCATGATCGTGAAGTCCTCGGACATCGGCGAGCTCGCCGCGAGCGTGGAGGACAACGGCGGTGTGTACTTCGTCCCGGCGTTCTCCGGCCTGTTCGCCCCCTACTGGCGTGACGACGCCCGTGGCGCGATCGTGGGCCTGACCCGCTACGTCACCAAGGCGCACATCGCCCGCGCGGTGGAGGAGTCGACGGCCTTCCAGTCGGCCGAGCTCATCGAGGCGATGAACGCCGACGCCGGTGTTCCGCTCAAGGAGCTCAAGGTCGACGGCGGCATGACGGTGGACGACCTCGTCATGCAGTTCCAGGCTGACATCTCCGGCGTGGACGTCATCCGCCCGGTCGTCGCCGAGACCACCGCCCTGGGTGTCGCTTACGCGGCCGGCCTCGCGGTGGGCTTCTGGGCCTCCACCGACGATGTCATCGCCAACTGGCAGGAGGGCAAGCGCTGGACTCCGTCCATGGACGCCGCTGAGCGCGACCGCACCTACCGCCTGTGGAAGAAGGCCGTGACCCGGACCTTCGACTGGGTGGACGAGGACGTGAAGTAACCGCTCCTCCCCTGATCGGCCGGCCCTGCTGTCCCTGCCGGCCCACTGAGGCCCCCGGCGCCCGCGCGCCGGGGGCCTCCTCGCGCCCTCAGCCCCGCCCTGCCGTCTCGGCCCGCTCCCGCGCCCTCATCCTCGCAGTTCGAGGGCGCGGGAGCGGGCTGGGGGAGCGGGAGCGGGCTGGGGGAGCGGGAGCAGCAACAGGCAGAGGCCCTCTTGCGAACTCGGCGTCACCTCCCTACGATTTAAGCGTGAACGCAAACGCTAAACTTTCGCTCGTGCGAGACGGGGGCGCCACCCCGCTCTCCGCGATGAGCGACGCCGAGACGCTGGAGACCGCCGAGCTCGCCGCCGAGGTCTTCTCCCTGCTCGCCGATGCCACCCGCATCCGCATCATCGCCCTGCTCGAGGAGGAGGGCGAGCTCTCCTCCGGTGTCCTGGCCGAGCGCACCGGCCGCAGCGCAGCCGCCGTCTCCCAGCACCTGGCCAAGCTCCGCCTCGGGCACATCGTCGCCTCGCGCAACGAGGGCTCCCGCGTCTACTACCGGCTCATCGACGAGCACGCGCGCATCCTCGTGCGCCAGGCCGTCTTCCAGGCCCAGCACGTCACCGGCAACCTGCCCGCCGACCACCGGATCGGAGTCGACCATGATTAACACAGCGCCCGAGCTCGTTGAGCCCACGCCAGTCGCGCTGAATGCGACGACGCCCTCCGCCGGACCCTCGCCCTCCGCCGCGCCCGCGCCGGCAGGCCATCCAGCGCCGACCGAGGCCCACAGGCCTCTCCTGGAGCGCATCGAGGCCGCCGACGCCGCCCGCATCGCCCTCGTCGCCGTCGGGGCCCTCGCCGCCTGGATCACCCGACTGGCGGGCGCGCCGGGATGGACGGTCGCGGCGATCGGCACGGCCACGCTGCTGGCCAGCTGCTGGCCCATCGTCGTCGAGGCCTGGGGGGACCTGCGCGAGCGGCGCATGAGCATGGAGCTGTCCATGCTGCTGGCCATCGTCGCGGCGGCCGCCATCGGGCAGTGGGGCTCGGCCCTGCTCATCGCCCTGTTCGTGCTCGTCGCCGAGGTCCTGGAGGACATGTGCATGGAGCGGGGGCGCGACGCCCTCACCGGCCTCATGAGCTTCCTGCCGAGCACTGCCCGTGTCATCATCGACGGCGAGGAGCGGGAGATCCCCCTCGACGACCTCGTCCCGGGCCAGGTCATCGCCCTGCGCCCGGGCGGTCGGGTGCCGGCCGATGGCGTCGTGCGCCGGGGCAGCGCCGACATCGACCAGTCCCGCATCACCGGCGAGTCCATGCCGGTGACCGTGGGGACGGGCGACCACGTCCCCGCCGGCTCGATCACCCAGGGGACCCTGGAGCTCGAGGTCACCAGGGCGGGCGAGGACTCCTCCTTCGGCCGGATCATCGCCGCCGTGCGCACCGCGCAGGACAGCCGCGCCCCCGTCCACCGCCTGGCGGACGTGCTGGCCGCCCGCATCATCTACCTGGCGCTCGGACTGGCGCTCATCACCCTCCTCGTCACGCGGGACGCCCAGGCGACGATCTCCGTCGTCATCGCCGCAGGGGCCTGCGGCGTCGCGGCGGGCACGCCCCTGGCCGTCCTGGCAGCCATCGCCCGGGGCGCGCGCACCGGCGCCTTCGTCAAGGACGGCGCGCACCTGGAGATCCTGTCCGCCGTCGACACGGTGGTGCTGGACAAGACCGGCACGCTCACCACCGGCGCGCCGCGCGTCGTCGGGCTGCGCCCCGCGAGCGGCGGCGCGGGCGCGGAGGACTCACTGCTGCGCCTGGCCGCGGCCGCGGAGTGGAACACAGAGCACCCCATCGGGCAGGCGATCGTCGAGCGGGCCCGCGAGCGCGCGCTGGACATCCCCTCCCCCGCCTCCAGCCGCTACACCCCGGGCATGGGCGTCGAGGCACTCGTCGAGGGGCGGCTTGTGAGGGTCGGCCGCCTCGACGCCGACCAGGCGGCCCAGGTCGCGAACAGCCTCTCCTCGCCCACCGGCGCGGCCGGCCTGCCCGCCGGGACCACCGCCGTCCAGGTCATCGTCGACGGCCGCGCGGCGGGCATCATCCTCGTGGCCGACGAACTGCGCGAGGGATCGGCCCTCATGCTGTCCCAGATCCGGGACATGGGCCTCGATGTCCTCATGCTCACCGGCGACGCGCCGTCGACGGCCGCGCGGATCGGCGCCGAGCTGGGCCTGGCCCCCGAGCAGATCCGCGCGGGCCTGCTGCCGCAGGACAAGGACGCGATCGTCGGCGAGCTGCGGGCGGCGGGTTACCGGGTGGCCATGGTCGGCGACGGCGTCAACGACGCCCCGGCCCTGTCCGCCGCGGACGTCGGCATCGCCATGGGATCGGGCACGGATGTGGCCCGCGAGGCGGGCGACATCGTCCTCGTGAGCTCCGACCCGCTGTCCCTGGCACGCACGATCCGCATCGCCCGCCGGGCGCGGGGCATCATCATGGCGAACTTCATCGGGACGATCGCCGTCGACGCCGTCGCGATGGGACTGGCCGCGCTGGGCCTGCTCGGGCCGATCGCCGCCGCGCTCGTGCACGTGGGCTCTGAGACCGCCTTCATCCTCAACTCGGCGCGCCTGGCCCCCGCTCCCCGGAGCTGAGACGCCCGCGACCGCGCCTGCCCCCGCGCGGGCCCGCCCGACCCCGGCGCCCCCGGAGCGCACCGCGCGCCGGGGATGTCGGGTACCCTCGTCTAGGACGTTCGTCCACTTGCCGCGCCCGGGCGACTCGGCGCGGCGCGATCCCCAGGCCCGCGGGGGCGCTCGGCGCAGCGCTCGCGCCCCTTTCCCCGGGCCCACTACTGACCAGCAACGACGCCGGAGGTCCTCATGGCACCCGCCTTCCCCGCCAGCGCTGTCCCAGCGGTTCTCGCGACGGGCTTCACGCCGTCGACGAGCGCCGTCGGGAACAGCGTCTACCTCACCGCCCTCGTGGGACTCGTGCCCCTGGCGGCCTTCTTCATCCTCATGGGGGTGTTCAAGGTCAAGACCCACTGGTGCGCGCTCATCTCGCTGGCGATCTCCATGGCCATCGCCCTCTTCTTCGGGATGCCGGCGGGCCTGACGATCATGAGCGCCACCCAGGGCGCGGTTTTCGGCCTCATGCCGATCGTCTACATCATCATCGCGGCAGTCTGGCTCTACAACCTCACCGAGTCCTCCGGGCGCAGCGCCGATCTCAAAGCGATCTTCAACGTCATCGGCAAGGGCGACCAGCGCGCCCAGGCGCTCATCATCGCCTTCTCCTTCTGCGGCCTCATGGAGGGCCTGGCGGGCTTCGGCGCGCCCGTGGCCATCACCTGCGCGCTGCTCGTGAGCCTGGGGGTGCCCAAGATCAAGGCGGCCGTGGCCACGATCGTCGGCAACGCGATCAACGTCGGCTTCGGCGCCATGGCCATCCCTGTGACCACCGCCGCCACCCTCGGCGGGCAGGACTCCGTGGAAGTCGCCACCCGGATGGGCCACCTCACCTGGATCTTCGCGACCTTCATCCCCCTGATCCTCCTGCAGATCCTCGACGGGATGCGCGGGATCAAGCAGCTGTGGCCGCTGGCGATCGCGATCGGCCTGGCCACCGGCGCCGGCCACTTCCTCGTCTCCTCGAGCTCCTACGAGCTCACCGCCGTGGCGGCCTCCCTGCTCGGCCTGGCCGCCGGTTATGTCTTCCTACTCGTGTGGTCGCCGACGACGCCCGAGGAGCTGCGCACCTCCGTGGCCGAGGAGGACAAGCCCGACGGGTCCCGTGTGGCGCTCGCCCTGCTGCCCTACGTGCTCGTCGTCGTCATCATCGCCATCTCCAAGCTGTGGAAGCTCGGCGTGGACCTGCCCGCCCTGTTCAAGTCCAAGGACCTGCCGATCCACTGGCCCGGCGTCCACGGCCAGCTGCTGGCCGCTGACGGCAGCGCCTCGCCCTCGGGCACCTACACCCTCCAGATCCTGTCCAACCCGGGCACCTGGATCTTCGTCACCGGAATCATCGTGGCGATCGTCTACGGCACCATCTCCTCCGACGGGCGCTACCGCACCTCCGTGGGCGCCATGTTCGCCGTCCTGCCCAAGACGATCCACAACCTGCGCCTGGCGATCCTCACGATCGCCTCCGTCATGGCGCTGGCCTACGTCATGAACTTCTCCGGGCAGACCACCGCGATCGGCGCGGCTCTGGCGAACACTGGGGCGCTCTTCGCATTCCTCGCCCCGATCCTGGGCTGGGTGGGCACCGCGGTGGCGGGCTCCGCGACCTCCGCGGGCGCCCTGTTCGCCAAACTGCAGGCGACCGCCGCGCAGGGCGCCGCCCTCGACCCGCGCATCCTGCTGGCCGCCAACACCATCGGCGGCGGGCTGGGCAAGATCGTCTCCCCGCAGAACCTGGCGATCGCGTCGACCGCCATCGACGAGCCCGGCTCGGACGCGGAGATCCTCAAGAAGGTCGCCCCGTACTCGATCGGCCTTCTCCTGCTCCTGTGCGCCCTGGTGTTCATCGGATCCCAGGGCTGGATGGGCGCCTACATGCCGATCAACTGAGGCCCCCAAAGCGCGCCATCGGCGCCACCCGCCCCGCCTCCCCAGCCGTCCCCTCGCGCCGCCCGGCGCGAGGGGACGGCACTTCTTCAGCACACCGAGGGCTGCCGCAGCGGAGGACGGCATCCAATCCACAACGCCTCGACATGCGAGTCTCCTGGCCTGCCCCCGCGCCCAATCCGCCCTGGCCAGCAACTACCAATCACACGCGCACCCTCACCCTGAGAAGGAATCATGAACACATTCCTCACCGCGAGGATGAAGCACTCCCCGGAGGAGTTCTTCGCCATATATCAGTCCGGCGATGAGCACGAACTCTTCAACGGGAGGTCTTTGCTTCTGTACGCCTTAGGCAACGGCGACGCCCACACCCGCTACACCATCGCGGAGTTCCTCATCGGCCGAGACTGTCTCATCGGCCCCCTGGACCGCAGGGGCACACTTCCCTGCACGTCCTCTTCAGCCACTATGATCGCGACCTCAGCCGCGACCTGGAGATCGCCCGCTGGCTCATCGACCACGGCGTGGACGTCAACGCGCGCGACTACCGGGGGACGGTCGCCTTCTGCGAGCTCCTCATCAACGGCGGGACGGACGAGGAGCTCTCCGACCTCTACGACCTCCTCCTTTCACAACCCAACCTCGACCTGACCACACCCAACGTCTTCGGCTACACACCCATCGACCTCGCCGAATGCCGACCTCATCGCGCCACCCTCACCGCGCGCATGAAGGAGTACGTCCATGACCACCCCCACGCCTGAGTTCATCCACAACGCCGGAGGCTGCCTCGTCTCACGCAACATCCTCGAGAGCCGCGGCCACATCAAGTGGGCCATCCGCGAGCCCTCCGCCAACCCCGTCGACAACGGCTGGCGCATCCTGTCCGACGCCGACACCGATGACTTCCTCGCCAACCCGGACAACCTCGTCGTCGTCGACTTCAACACCGTCTGCGCCATCGAGCCCGCCCTCATCGGCATCTACACCCTGCCGGTGGGCGCGGACGTCCAGCTCGTCGTCCAGGACAACCGGCGCCGCTGGTATGACAACACGACAGGGCAGGAGATCCCCCTCCCCTGACAGCGCCCAAGCGGCGCTCCTGCTCCCCGTCCCCTTGCGCCGCCCGGCGCGAGGGGACAGTCTCATTGAGGGCCGTCCCAGGAAAACCACACGACACGCGTTCGTAATACCCGCGCGGGAGGCACCGCCGTCGGCACCCGCAGCCCCCTGCCGCTGCCGGTTCTCACCCCGGGTTCGCGCCGGATTTCCGCAGCACAGCAAGCCTCCCGCCCTCACTGCCGACCGCCCGGACCCGAAGCCCGGCCATCGCGGTCACAGGGCAGGGACGAAGGCCCTAGGGTGGGGGCAACATCGGACAACGACGCCGCGAGTACAGAAGACAGGGAGGTCCTCATCGTGCGTATCGCGCTCTTCGCGACCTGCATCGCGGACACCATGTTCCCGCAGGCGCCGCAAGCGACCGTCACACTCCTGGAGAGGCTCGGCCATGAGGTCGTCTTTCCCGAGGGGCAGGTCTGCTGCGGCCAGATGCATGCGAACACCGGGTATTTCAAGCAGGGCGCCAAGCTCATCCGCAACCATGTCAAGACCTTCGAGCCCGTGCTCGACGGCGAGTGGGACGCCATCGTCGTCCCCTCCGGATCCTGCACCGGGGCCACCCGGCACGAGCAGGCGCTCGTGGCCGAGCACGTCGGGGACCACGACCTGGCCACGCGGGCGGACGCCGTCGCCAAGCGGACCTACGACCTATCCGAGCTGCTCGTCGACGTCCTGGGACTGACCGACGTCGGGGCCTACTTCCCCCACCGCGTCACCTACCACCCCACCTGTCACTCGATGCGCATCGCGAAGGTCGGGGACCGCCCCTACGCGCTGCTGCGCGCCGTCGAGGGCATCGACCTCGTCGACCTGCCCGACGCGAATGTCTGCTGCGGGTTCGGCGGCACCTTCTCGATGAAGAACCATGAGACCTCCACGGCGATGCTCACCGAGAAGGTCGCCAATGTGAAGGCCACCAAGGCCGAGATCCTGTGCGCGGGCGACTACTCCTGCCTCATGCACATCGGCGGCGGGCTGTCCCGCCTGAACTCCGGGGTGCGGATCATGCACCTCGCGGAGATCCTCGCCTCGACGAAGGACGCCCCCTTCATCGGCAACGTGGCTTTCCAGGCGGATGCGGAGGTGGCCCGATGAGCCAGACATTCCTGGGCATGCCCGCGGGCGCGGGCCAGCAGCCTGAGAACCGCCCTCACACAGGGGGCTGGGTGACCACCGTCGACGTCCCCTCGGACCCGCTGCGCTGGGGCACCACCTTCACCAAGGGCGCCCACCGCACGCTCCAGAACACGCAGATGCGCCGCAACCTCGGCCACGCCACCCGCACGATCCGAAACAAGCGCGCCATGCGCGTGGAGGAGATGCCGGACTGGGAGGACCTGCGCGACGCCGCCTCCGCCGTCAAGAACGAGGTGATGAGCAACCTGCCCGAGCTCCTCGAGCAGTTCGAGGCCAACGTGACCGCCCGGGGCGGGATCGTCCACTGGGCGCGCGACGCCGCCGAGGCCAACGCCATCGTCACCGAGATCATCAAGTCCAAGGGCGTCGACGAGATCGTCAAGATCAAGTCGATGGCCACCCAGGAGACCAACCTCAACGAGCACCTCAAGGCCGAGGGGATTTTCGCCAACGAGACCGACCTGGCCGAGATGATCGTCCAGCTCGCCGACGACATGCCCTCCCACGTCGTCGTCCCGGCGATCCACCGCAACCGCTCCGAGGTCCGCGGCATCTTCCTGGACCGCATGGGCGATGCCCCGGAGGACCTGTCCGACGACCCCAAGGAGCTCACGTCCGCCGCCCGCGCCCACCTGCGCAAGAAGTTCCTCCACGCCAAGGTCGCCGTCTCCGGCACGAACATGGGTGTGGCGGAGACCGGGACCGTCTCCGTGTTCGAGTCCGAGGGCAATGGGCGCATGTGCCTCACCCTGCCGGACACGCTCATCACCCTCATGGGCATCGAGAAGCTCGTCCCCCGTTTCCAGGACGTCGAGATCTTCTCCCAGCTCCTGCCCCGCTCGGCCACCGGAGAGCGCATGAACCCCTACACCTCCATGTGGACGGGTGTCACCGAGGGCGACGGCCCCCAGGAGTTCCACCTCGTCCTCATGGACAACGGCCGTACCAAGGTCCTGACCGACCCGATCGGGCGCGAGGCCCTCCACTGCATCCGCTGCGGCTCGTGCATGAACATCTGCCCCGTCTACCAGCACACGGGCGGCCACGCCTACAACTCGGTCTACCCCGGGCCCATCGGCGCGATCCTCACCCCCCAGTTGACCCAGGGCCTGGCCGACGACGATCCGGTCCACACCCTGCCCTACGCCTCCACCCTGTGCGGGGCCTGCGGCGAGGTGTGCCCCGTCAAGATCGACATCCCGACGATCCTCGTCCACCTGCGCGCCAGGACCGTCGACGTCAAGCGCAAGATCCTCCCCGACATGTGGGACGTGGCCATGGGGGCCACCACCCCGGTCATGAAGAGCGGCAAGGTCTGGGCCACGGCGACGAAGGCCATCAAGGCGACGCGCCTCATCGACCGCGACGGCAAGATCGGCTCCCTGCCCTTCCCCGCCTCGATGTGGACGGGCACCCGCGATGTGCCCGCCGCCCCGGCGGAGAGCTTCCGCGAATGGTGGAAGCGCACGCACCCGACGTCGACCGCGAGCAGCAAGGAGGCCAAGTGATGGACGCCCGCAGCGTGATCCTCTCGCGCGCCCGGGAGGCGATCTCCCGATCCCAGACCGCTCCGGCGGCCCCCGTCCCGCGCGCCTACACGCGCGTGGGCGCCAACCCTCCCGGCTCCGAGCCCGTCGTCGCCGAGATGGTGGAGAAGCTGGAGGACTACAACGCCACCGTGCGCGTGGAGGCGAAGGACGCCGGCATCCTCGACGCCATCGACGCCCTCCTCGCCGACGCGACAACAGTCGTGGTCCCCGCGGGGCTCCCGGAGGCCTACAAGGAGGTCGCGGCGCGCAACGGCCGCACCGTCCGTGAGGACTCCCGCCAGGCCCCGATCCCCACGCTCGAGCTCGACGGGATCGACGCCGTCGTCACCTGCTCGCGCACCGCGATCTCGCTGTCGGGCACGATCTGCCTCGACGGCGAGCCCGACCAGGGGCGCCGCGCCATCTCCCTCGTGCCGGACCGCCACGTCATCATCCTGGAGCGCGAGTCGATCCAGCCGACGGTGCCGCAGGCCGTCGACATCCTGGGCAAGAACCCGACCCGCCCGACCACCTGGGTCGCAGGGCCGTCGGCCACCAGCGATATCGAGCTCATCCGCGTCAACGGGGTCCACGGGCCCCGCAACCTGGGGGTCGTCATCGCGCACTGACCCACCCATGGCCCCGCCGGCCGGGATGAGATTCCTCGGCTGGCGGTGATACCGGAGGCCCTGGCGCTCATCCCTGTCCCAGAGGGTGCCAGGGCCTCCGCATGTTCCTCGCGCCGCATCCTCCCCCTCCCGCGATCCGCCTGTGACATGCCACGATGGAGGGCATGGGCAGCCAGATCACAGCCGATCCCCCGCCCGGGGAGGGCCAGGAGCCTCCCCCGCAGGGAGGGACGGCCGGCGAGTGGCGCGGGGAACTGGGAGTGCCCGAGCGGCGCAAGGCGATCCTCGACCACCTCCGATCCAGCGGCGAGGCCGAGGTCTCCTCGCTCCCGGCGCTCTTCGGCGTCTCCCTGGAGACGATCCGGCGCGACCTGCGCGAGCTCGAGTCCACCCATGCGATCACCCGCACCTACGGGCATGTCGCCCTCGCCGAGGCGGGCAGCTTCGAGACCGGCCTGGAGTTCCGGCTCACCAACCTCACCGATGAGAAGAAGCGGATCGCGCGGGCCGCCGTCGAGAGGCTCGGAGGGGCGGACACGGTCTTCCTCGACGAGGGGTTCCAGCCGCTCCTCGTGGGCCGGGCCCTGCCGACGGACCACGACCTGACGATCATCACCGCCTCCCTGCACACAGCCCTGGAGATGGCCCGCAGACCCCGCACGACGGTCATCTCGATCGGCGGGCGCATCCGCCCGCTGACCATGGCCACCGTCGAGAGGTGGGCCACCGCCATGCTCCGCGACATGCAGCCCGATCTGGCGATCATCGGGGCCAACGGCGTGAGCCTCGACGGCTGGATGACAACGCCCGACCCCTCCGTGGCGGAGATGAAGGAGACCGCGCTGTCCGTCTCCTCCAGGGCGCTGTTCGTGGGCAGCCACACGAAGTTCGACAGCTCCACCCTGTGCCGCTTCGCGCATGCGCGCGCCTTCGAGCGCGTCATCACCGGCACCGAGCTCGGCCGGCCCGCCGCGCGCCGCCTCATCTCCGCCGGGGCAAGACTGGTCCGGGCCTGACGCTGAGGCCGGTCCGGACGCCAAGGGCGGCCCGACGCCGCGGGTGCGCCCGACGCCGCGGACTCGCCTGCCCGCCCACCGCCCTGGAACCGTTCACCCCACCGGCGCGAAACAGTCACCGGCGCGGCGCGCTCGCGCCCGAGCACAGCGGGCCCTATCTGCGACTCTGCCGATCCAGGAGCGAGCGGCGCCGTCGAACCGTTCAGCCGATTCGGCGAACCGGGCACCGATACTCCCGGCCGCCTGCGTCATCCTGGACGTGACCGATCATCCGGACCGACAACGACATCCTGCCCCTCAGCCGGCAGCACCAGCCATGATCCGCGAACTCCACTGGAGGAGACACCATGACCAATGAGACCGAGCAGACTGGGCCCACGACATCCCTCGCCGAGTCGCCCCTGGCCCCCACCTACGACCGCTCCGCGATCACGACCGGCATCGTCCACTTCGGCGTCGGGGGATTCCACCGCGCTCACCACGCCATGTACATGGATCGGCTCATGCGCGAGGGCAAGGCGCTGGACTGGGGGATCTGCGGGGTTGGGCTGCTTCCCGGCGACGCCGCCATGCGCGACGCCCTCACCAGCCAGGACACGCTCTACTCGCTCACGCTCAAGCACCCCGATGGCCACCTCGAGCCCGCGATCATCGGCTCGATCCACCGCTACCTGTTCGCCCCCGAGGCCCGCGACGAGGTGCTCGACGTGCTGACCGCGCCGACCACGCGGATCGTCTCCCTGACCGTCACGGAGGGCGGCTACAACATCGACGACGCCACCGGCGTCTTCCGCGCCGACGCCGAGGGGGCGGTCCACGACGCCGAGAACCCTCATGAGCCGGTGACGGCCTTCGGCTACATCGTCGAGGCGCTGCGGCGCCGCCGTGAGGAGGGCGTCGCCCCGTTCACGGTCATGAGCTGCGACAACCTGCCGGGCAACGGGAAGGTGGCCCGCACCGCCGTCGTCTCCCAGGCGCGCCTGAGCGACCCCGAGCTGGCCGACTGGATCGACGCCAACGTCGCCTTCCCCAACTGCATGGTGGACAGGATCACGCCCCGCACCACCGACGAGGACATCGCCCTAGTCCGCTCCGAGCTCGGCGTCGACGACGCCTGGCCGGTGGTCGCCGAGCCCTTCACCCAGTGGGTGCTGGAGGATGAGTTCCCCGCCGGGCGCCCGCCCTACGAGGAGGTCGGCGTGCAGATGGTCGACGACGTCGTGCCCTACGAGCTCATGAAGCTCCGCCTGCTCAACGCCTCCCACCAGGCGCTCGCGCACTGGGGGCGGCCCCTGGGGATGACTTACGGCCACGAGGCGGCCGCCGATCCGCAGATCGCCGCGTGGACCCGCGCCTACCTGGAGCGCGAGGCCCTGCCGACACTGCGCCCGGTGCCGGGCATCGACCTGCCCGCCTACGTGGACTCGCTGTTCGAGCGCTTCACGAACGCCGCGATCGCCGACACCCTGGCCCGCCTGGCCTTCTTCGGCCCCTCGGGCATGCCGAAGTTCGTGCTGCCCACGATCAGGGAGAACCTGGAGGCAGGGCGCTCGATCCGCCTGGGCGCTGCGCTGTGCGCGGCATGGGCCTGGTGCGCCGAGGGCGTCGACGAGGCCGGCCATCCGATCCCCGACGCCCAGGACCACCTGGAGGACTACGGACAGCGCCAGCGCGACGGCGAGGAGGACGCGTTCCTCACCAACGAGGAGATCTTCTCCGGCCTGGGCTCCGACGAGCGATTCCGCTCCGCATTCCTCGCCGAGCTCGCCGCCATCAAGACCCAGGGCGTGCGCGCCCGGATGGAGGCCACCCTCAACGAGAGCTGAAACGCGCTGGCGAGGGGGCTTGTCCTCAACCGTGAGGCAGCCGACGCCCTGGCACCTGCCGTTGTCGCGGCGGGGCCAGGGCGCCCGCGTCCCCCCTCAACGACAGGATGCATAGGTAAGCCTTCCCTTGCTTTTTGAGGAGTCGGGGGAGCATACTTCGGCGTGCGCCAGGCCTAGACCAAGGTCCCAGCATCGTCCGATCGCCGCAGCGGTAGCCGCCAGCCGCGGCACCATCACCCGACAAAGAGGTAGCCCCGTGGTGAAGCGCCAGTTCCCCCGACCGTCCGAGATCTTCGACCTCCTGCAGTTCAAGTCCCCCGACTTCAACGCGCGCCGTCGGCGCCTCGCCGCCGCACAGACGATCTGGGACCTTCGCACCATCGCCAAACGCAGCACACCCGCCGCCGCCTTCGACTACACCGACGGCTCCGCCGACGAGGAGATCTCCCTGCGCCGAGCCCGCCAGGCCTTCCGGGACATCGAATGGCACCCGGACATCCTGCGCCCCGCGCCGGAGACGGACACCTCCTGCGAGATCCTCGGAGGCCGCTCCTCCCTCCCCTTCGGCATCGCACCCACCGGTTTCACCCGTCTCATGCAGACCGAGGGCGAGATCGCCGGCGCCACCTCCGCGGGCGCCGCCGGCATTCCCTTCAGCCTGTCCACCCTGGGAACCACATCCATGGAGGATGTCGCTGCGGCCAATCCCGCCGGGCGCAACTGGTTCCAGCTCTACGTGACCCGCCAGCGCGACATCTGCTACGGCCTGGTCGAGCGCGCGCAGAAGGCCGGTTTCGACACCCTCATGTTCACCGTGGACGTGCCCACCGCTGGCGCCCGCCTGCGGGACAAGCGCAACGGGTTCTCCATCCCACCGCAGATCACTGCGGGGACCGTCCTCAACACGGCGATGTACCCGCGCTGGTGGTTCGACTTCCTGACCACCCCGAAGCTCGAGTTCGCGTCCCTGTCCTCCACCGGCGGCACGGTGGGCGAGCTGCTCGACTCCGTCATGGACCCCACGATCTCCGATGACGACCTGTCGGTCATCCGCTCGATGTGGAAGGGCAAGATCATCGTCAAGGGAGTCCAGAACGTGCAGGACTCCAAGCGGCTCGTCGACCTCGGCGTCGACGGCATCCTGCTGTCCAACCACGGCGGGCGCCAGATGGACCGCGCCCCCGTCCCCTTCCGCCTCCTGCCCGAGGTCCTGCGCGAGGTGGGCAAGGACACCACCGTCATGATCGATACCGGCATCATGCATGGCCAGGACATCGTCGCAGCCGCCGCGCTCGGCGCCAAGTTCTCACTGGTGGGGCGGGCCTACCTGTACGGGCTCATGGCCGGCGGCCGCGCGGGCGTCGATCGCATGATCGAGATCCTGGACGATCAGATCGTGCGCACCATGCGCCTGCTCGGCGTGGCCACCATCGAGGAGCTGGAGCCCCGCCACGTCACCCAGCTCACCCGCCTCGTCCCCGTGCGCGCCCAGGTGGCCGCGGCGGAGGCCTCTCTCAGTCGCTGAGAGACCCATCGGCTGCGAACCATCCCGGGGCCACCGAGGCCCCGGGCCAGCGCCATCGCCCGTTCTTTCTCACGCCAACATATCGGGAAACGAATTCGTTACTCCCCCAGGGGTACCGTACTTGAGGCACTCGAGCAGCCCTCGCCGATCGGCATCCTGGCAACGACCCGGTTGAGAACGCCTCGCTCGAGGCCGGGCCGCTGGAACATCAGCGGTCCGACGTCGCAGCGCGGCGACTCTTGCCCACAAGGCGGGAGCCACCGCGCCGTCTCACCCCCTCGAGGAGACAACCATGACGACCGAGACCACCGCCTCGGCGACAGAGGGCCGGGCGCCCATCGCATCCCGATGGACGCCGTCGACCCTGCGCACCGGCCCGTCCCGGGAGGACCGCGGCATCTTCTTCGGCCACCCCCACGGACTGCCGTGGATGCTGAACGTCGAGATGTGGGAGCGCTTCTCCTACTACGGGATGCGCGCCATCCTGCTCTACTTCATCACCGATACCCTCGCCAACGGCGGCCTCGGCCTGAGCGACAACACCGGCCAGGTCATCCTCGCCGCCTACGGCGCCGCCGTCTATCTCCTGGCGATCCCCGGCGGCATCTTCGCCGACCGTGTCATCGGCCCGTGGCTGTCCACCCTCTACGGCGGCCTCATCATCATGGCCGGCCACATCTGCCTGTCGATCCCCGTGGCGCCCCTGGCGTGGGTCGGGATCGTCTGCGTCGCCGTCGGGACGGGGTTCATCAAGCCGAACCTGTCCACGATCGTCGGCGGCCTCTACGACGATGACGACCCGCGGCGCGACGGCGGCTTCCAGCTGTTCTACATGTCCGTGAACGTCGGCTCCTTCTTCTCCCCGCTGGTGACCGGATGGCTCAAGGACCACTACGGCTACCACGCCGGCTTCGCGGCGGCCGCCGTCGGCATGGCCCTGGCCCTCGTGGCCTTCGTCTACGGGAGGCACAAGCTCTCGGCTTTCGCCTTCGACGTGCCCAACCCGATCCGGGGCTCAGCCCTCAACCGCCTCCTCGTGGGCTGCGCGGGCGCGGTGATCGGCTTCATCGCGCTGGCGGGCCTCATCTTCGCGATCACCCAGAACCTGTCCACGGCGATCGCCTACACGCTCTTCCTCGTGGCGACCGGCTCCTCGATCGCCTACTTCGTCGTCATGTTCCGCTCCTCCAAGGTCAGCGCCGCCGAGCGCGTGCACCTGCGGGCCTACGTTCCCCTGTGGATCGGCGCCGTCCTGTTCTGGATGATCTTCGAGCAGGCCTCCGGGAAGATGGCGACCTTCGCCGACTCGAACACGGACGGGCAGACGCCGTTCTTCGGCTTGGCCTTCACCGCCGAGGCCTACCAGTCGGTCAACCCGCTGACCATCGTCATCCTGGCGCCTGTGGCGGGGTGGATCTTCACCCGCAGGGCTGGCAAGTTCCCCTCGACAGCTGTCAAGTTCGCCTCCGCAGTGCTGCTCGTCGGCGTCTCGGCGCTCCTCATGGGGTTCGGCTTCGCCACCTGGCCGGGCGACGGGAAGCTGTCGCCCTGGTGGTTCCTCGCCTTCGTGTTCATCGTCCAGACCATCGGCGAACTGTGCCTGTCCCCCGTGGGCCTGTCCACGACGACGGCGCTCGCCCCCAAGGCTTTCGCCTCCCAGGCGATGGCGCTGTGGCTGCTGGCGTCCTCCACGGGCCAGGGCGTCGCCGCCGTCGTCATCGAGCGCACCTCGGGGATCTCCGACTCGACGTACTACTACGGCCTAGGCGCCATCACGATCCTCGTCTCGCTCGCCCTCTACGCGCTGGCCCCTTGGACGCAGCGCCGCATGGACGACCTCCACATCGCCACGCGCGACTAGCAGACTGCGCGGAGCCCGCGAGGCCTAGCGCCCCGACGGATTGCCCCAGTCTTGGCTGCTCCCGGCCCCGGCCCCGGCCCCGATCATTGGTCCCACGGACAGGATCGGGGCCGGGGTCCGTTCAAACGCCCGGCCCTATACTCGTGGGCGTCCGATCCCCTCCCTACCCGATTAGCCCCCTGATGACTCCCTCCCCCACCAGTGACGACGTCGCACAGACGGCTTTCAAGAAGATCTGCCTCGGCGAGCGCTACGACGTCGACGATGTCGATGACGCCATGTCGCGGGCGACGGCGGCACTGCGCGCATGGGAGGCGAGGCACGCGCCGACCATCATGGCCTCGATGAGCGCCGCCACTGCCGGGAGGAGCATCCTGACCTCCCGCGAGCTGGTGAACATGCGCTTCGGCATCGTGCGCGTCCCCATGCGAGCGGGGTACGACGGGGAAGAGGTCGATGAGTTCCTCGACGAGGTGGCCGTGGCGCTCAAGGGGTGGGAATCCGAGGCTCCGCGCCTCTGACTGGCGCGGGTGCCCATCGCCGGGATGACTGCCCGGCTGCTGCCGAAGCGGCCACTGCCGCCCCCCCTCGCTGATCCGGGGCGCGCTTGTCACGGGGCCGCGATAGCGTCGGGCCATGCCACGCCGCGCTCCCGCGGGGCCCCGCCCGCCGATCGTCCCACCCCTCTCCCTGCCGAGCCTTGAGCCCCGCAGCGCCACCGACCTGCGGGCGGAGGCCTACCTGGACCTCGTCCGCATCACCGGCGCCCAGCTGGCGGGAGCCGACCTCCACAAACTCGAGCTCGACGCCTGCGAGCTCGCCGATGTCACCGCTGATGACGCACGGCTGACCGACTGGCGCGCCAGCGAGACCCGCCTGAGCCGCCTGCGCGCCTCCGGGCTCACGGCGCAGCGCAGCACCTGGCGCGAGGTCGAACTGGTGGATTCCCGTATCGGGGCGCTCACCATGTTCGACTCGGAGCTCCGGTCCTCGCGCATCGCCGACTGCCGCATCAGCTTCCTCAACCTCTCGGGCGCCACCCTGCTCGACGTCGTCGTGGCTGGCTGCCGCATCGATGAGCTCGACCTCACCGAGGCCTCGCTCATCCGGGTGCGACTGGAGGACTGCCGGATCGGGGTGCTCCGGCTGCGCGGGGCGCGGCTCGCCGACGTCGACCTGCGAGGCCTCGACATCGCGGCGCTGACGGAGATCGACGACGCGGCCGCCCTGCGGGGAGCGACCATCGAGCCCGGCCAGCTACCGCTGCTCGCCCCGGCTCTGGCCAGCGCCGTCGGGCTGCGCGTGGTCTGAGGCGGGGCGGCTACTGGCGTGTGATCCCGCCCCAGGCATTGGCCCGGGGCGGGATCAGACGCGCGCCGGGCTCAGCCGCGCTTGACGATCGGGAAGGTGATCGTCTCGCGGATCCCCTGGCCGGTGAGGGCCATGAGGAGGCGGTCGATGCCCATGCCCATGCCGCCGCAGGGCGGGAAGCCCTGCTCCATGGCGACGAGGAAGTCCTCGTCGAGGACCATGGCCTCCGGGTCGCCGTTGGCGGCGGCGAGGGCCTGCGCCTCGAAGCGCTCGCGCTGGATCACGGGGTCGGCCAGCTCGGAGTAGGCGGTGCCGAGCTCGAAGCCGCGCACGTACAGGTCCCACTTCTCCGTCAGGCCCGGCTTGGAGCGGTGGTAGCGGGTCAGGGGCGAGGTGTCCTCGGGGAAGTCGTAGACGAAGGTGGGTGCCCACAGGGAGTCGCCGACGGTCACCTCGAAGATGTCCTCGGCGATCTTGCCGGCCACCGCGTAGTCGTCGATCTCCAGGTCGAGCTTCTCGGCGATGCGGACGAGCTCGGCGCGGGGGGTGCCCACGGTGATCTCCTCGCCGACGGCCTCGGAGATGGAGGTGTAGAGGTCGATCTTCGCCCACTCGCCGGACAGGTCGTACTCGGTGCCGTCAGCGAGGGTGACGATCTCCCCGCCCTCGGGCAGGTCGAAGGCGTCGCGGGCGGCCTGCTGGACGAGGTTGCGGGTCAGGTCCGCCATGCCGTTGTAGTCCGAGTAGGCCTCGTAGGCCTCCAGGGCGGCGAACTCCGGGGAGTGGGAGGAGTCGGCGCCCTCGTTGCGGAAGTTGCGGTTGATCTCGAAGACCCGGTCCACACCGCCCACGACGGCGCGCTTGAGGTAGATCTCGGTTGCGATGCGCAGGTAGAGATCCATGTCGAAGGCGTTCATGTGGGTGATGAACGGGCGCGCGGCGGCGCCGCCATGGATGACCTGGAGCATCGGGGTCTCCAGCTCCACGTAGTCACGGCGGTGGAAGTTCTCGCGCAGGGAGCGCACGACGGCGGCGCGGATGCGCACCATGTCGCGGGCCGCCGGGCGGGTGAGGAGGTCGAGCTCGCGGCGGCGCACCCGCTGCTCCTCGGAGAGCGTGACGGCCTCCCCGGCCTCATTGGTCCAGGTCTTGGGCAGGGGGCGCAGGGCCTTCGAGGCAATGCGCCAGGCGGGGACCTCGAGGGCGTCGTCACCAGCGGAGGCGAGGTCGGCGGCGTCGTGGCCCTCGCACAGGACTGGCTCGGCGAAGACGGAGAGCTCACCGCGGCGGGAGGTGCCCACGTGCCCGTGAACGAAGAGGTGGTCGCCGAGGTCCACGTCCGCCTTGAAGGCGGCGAGCGAGGAGTGGCCCTCGCCGGGCAGGGACTTGGCGGACAGCATCGCCTGCAGGGTGGTGCCGGCGCCGTCGGCCAGCGTGACGAAGCAGAGCTTGCCGGTGTTGCGCAGGAAGACGACGCGGCCGGCCACGCCCACGACGTCCTCGGTCTCCTCGCCGGTGGCCAGATCCGCGTACTTCTCGCGGACAGCGGCGATCGTGGTGGTGATGGGGAGCTGGACGGGGTAGGGGTCCCAGCCCTCGGAGCGCAGGCGCTCACGCTTGCCCGCGCGGATGGCGAACTGCTCGCCGGGGCTCGGCTCGGCCTTGGGCTGCTTCGACTTGCCCGACGCGGAGGGCTCGGCGGGGGTCGCAGGGGCGTCGGCCAGGGGGGATGCCTCGGGGGCAGTGGGGTTCTCGTCGATCACGGCCCGAGTCTACGGCCCCGCCACGCGCGCTGGACCTGCCCACGGCGTGATCCGCGTCGGAGACAGGCCTCAGTGATCACCGACGGCGACATCGTCCACCGACAGGTGCGCTCAGCACCGACAGGTGCGGTGAGAACGCAGCCGTCGGTGTTCGGCGCACCTGTCGGGGCTGAAGGCACCTGTCGGAAGAGAGGGGCTCAGGCGCGGGCGGTGGCCAGGGAGATGCCGGAGGGGCGCAGGCCCTGGAGACGGGCGGCCTCGGAGTCCACGGGCACGCCGCCGGGCTCGGCGGAGCGCTCGACGATCCGGTTCTGGGCGTCGACGAAGACGACACGCGGCTGGTAGGCACGGGCCTCCTCATCGCTCATCTGCCCGTAGGCGATGAGGATGACGACATCGCCGGGGCTGACCAGGTGGGCGGCGGCGCCGTTGACGCAGATCTCGCCGCTGCCGCGCTCACCAGGGATGACGTAGGTCGAGAGGCGGTTGCCGTTGGTGCAGTCGCAGATGTCCACCCGCTCGCCGGGCAGGAGATCAGCGGCCTCGAGGAGCGCGGAATCCACGGTGATCGAGCCGACGTAGTCGAGGTCGGCCTGGGTCACGGTGGCGCGGTGGATCTTGGACGTCATCATCGTCCGGGTGCGGGTGCTCATCGTGAATCAGCCTAGACGCCGGCGCGCGCGGGACCAGACCCCAAACGAGAGGTCTATACCACTATCGTCCGCGAGCGCGGGTGTCAACGCGCGAGGGGAACGAGGGTGTTGTCGATGAGGCGGGTGGAGCCCACACGGGCCGCGAGCGCGAGCAGGCCCTGGTGGGGCTCCCCCGATCCCCGCCCATCCGCGCCCTCGGGCAGCCCCAGCCCAGTGCCCGCCAGGTCCACGAAGGTCTCCGGATCAACGAGCGCGACGTAGTCGATCTCGACGCCGGGCGCGGCCTCCAGGTGGGACAGCGCCGCCTCGCGGATACGCGCCGCGCTCGCCCCCGCCGCGGCCGCAACGCGGCCGGCCTCCAGGGCAGCGGACAGGGCGAGCGCCTGCTGGCGCTGCTCGGCGCTCAAGTAGGCGTTGCGCGAGCTCATGGCGAGGCCGTCGGGCTCGCGGCGGATGTCCACCGGCACGATCTCGATCGGCATGGCGAGGTCGCGGACCATGGCGCTGACAATGGCGAGCTGCTGGGCATCCTTGCGCCCGAAGAGCGCCCACCGGGGGGCGGTGAGGTGCATGAGGGCGAGCACCACCTGGCACACGCCGCCGAAGTGCGTGGGCCGGGTGCGCCCCTCCAGCACGGTCGCGATGGGGCCGGGGTCGATGCGCACCTGCGGCTCGCCTCCCGGGTACATGACCTCGGGCGTGGGCGCGAAGACGACGAGCCTGCCCACGCGCAGGGCGCCGCCCTCCCCCGTGAGCGCGCGGGTGAGCCCGGCGACGTCGGCCTCGAGGGTGCGCGGGTAGGCGTCGAGGTCCTCCCCGGGCGCGAACTGGAGGGGGTTGACGAAGATGGTGACGACGACGGTCCCGGCCTCCCCCACACGGCGGGCGGCCTCGGCGACGAGGTCGAAGTGCCCCTGGTGGAGGGCGCCCATGGTCATGACGACGGCGCGGGGCGCGGTATCGCCCTCGAGGGCGGCGGCGAGCTCGGCGCGGGTGCGGGCGAGGAGGGCAGGGGACGGTGCGGCGGTGCCAGTCATGGCACTCACACTACTGCGCGGCGGTGCACCGGCCCGCGCCGCCCTCCCCGCCGGCGCCGGGCCGCTCGCCAGCGGGCCAGCGCCCGACCTGGTCAATCGGACCGGCGCGGGCTACTCGTCCCCGGCCTGGCCAGCGACTCCCGAGGTTCCCGGAGCGCCCTCATCCAGCGCGCTCCGGATCGCAGTGGCCGGCTCGGCGCCGAGCATCCCCGTGGCCTCGCGGCGCTCCGTCGTGGCGCGGGCCAGCGCGCGGTAGGTGTCGGTGACGTCGTCGAGCGCGCTGCCCGTCTCATCGCGCAGAGCGCCGAGGGCGGCGAGGTGGCGGGTGATCGTGCCCGCGTCCCCCCGCGCGATGGGGCCGGTGAGGGAGGACTCCCCCTCGTGGAGGGCGCCGTCGAGGGCGGCGGTGAGCAGCGGGCGGAGGGTGGCGGCGCCGTCGGGGACGCCCGCGGCCTCCAGGGCGCGCACGGCCTGGGTGACGAGGGTGACGAGGTGGTTGGCGCCGTGCGCGAGGGCGGCGTGGTAGGCGGGGCGGGCGGCCTCCTCCAGGACGAAGGGCTCGCCGCCGAGCTCAACGGCGAGGGCCTGGGCGATCGGCAGGACGGCGGCGGGCGCGGTGACCGCCATGGGGCAGCCGGTGAGGCGGGCGACATCCGTGGACCAGCCGCCGAAGGTCATGGCGGGGTGGATGGCCAGGGGGATCGCCCCGCACAGGCGGGCGGGCTCGAGGATGGCGATTCCGTGCGTGCCGGAGGTGTGGACGACGAGCTGGCCGGGCTGCCAGCGGCGCAGGTCGGCCAGGCCCTGGACGAGGGGGCCGAGGGCGTCGTCGGGGACGGCGAGGAGGACGAGCTCCGCGCGCTCGACGATCTGCTCGACCTCCAGGACGGGGACGCCGGGCAGGAGCATCTCGGCGCGCTCGCGCGAGGCCTGGGAGACGGCGTGGACGCCGATGATCTGGTGCTCGACGGCGCGCAGCGCGGAGCCGAGGACCGCGCCGACGCGCCCGGCGCTGATGATCCCCACTCCGAGGCGGCCCGGGCGGGCGGCTCCCCCGCCCGGGGAGATGGGGGCCGGATCGGGGGCGTCGTGCGCTGATGCGTCGCTCATGGCCTGGATCGTCTCACGGCCGGCGGCGCCCCGCGCTCAAGCCGTGGGCCCGGGCCGTGCGCATAGCCCCCGCGCTCAGGCCACGCCCTCGGTGACGCGCGCGAGCCAGCGGTCGAGGTGCTCGTCGCGGCCCCGCCTCGCCGCCCGCGCGGCGATGAGTCCCGAGATCTCGGCGGTCGCGGCGGCGTCGAGGTTCGAGATGCGGATGGGGAAGAGGATGTCGACCGTGTCGAAGCGCAGGGTTGCCAGGCCTCGGCGCCGCGCGAGTGGGCCGGCGGTGACGCGGTAGGACTGGATGCGCTCGTAGGGGATGACGTTGACCCGCCGTGACCAGCGGTTGAGTCGCAGGATGACACAGGTGTCGGTCAGGGCGATCGCCTTGCGGCGCCAGGCGATCGGGTTGAAGAGGCGCGCGCGGCGCGGCACGCTGATGAACCCCCGCTCCGGGGCGCCGATGGGCGCGGCGGCGGGCCCGGCGCCGCCGTCGTCGATGCCGGTCAGGGCCGAGTCCAGGAGCCGATCCGGATCGGGGACGCCGAGGTCCGGGATGACGAGCCACAGGGCGCGCAGGGCCTGATCGCGCGCGCCGACGGGCAGGAGGCGGGTGAGGCGCTTGGTGGGATTGCCCTGCGCGGCCTCGGACTTGCTGAGGGCGCGGCCGGCGAGGGCGGCGTCCGCACGCCACCAGTCCTTGCGCCGCCACAGCAGGGACTGGGAGATCCCGACAGCGTGAACGCGCCCGGGGGGCAGGGTCATCGACGTGGCGTCGGTGAGGCCGTAGCGCATGCGGATGCCGGCGGGGGTCGCGGCGGCCCGGAATCCCCAGCCCTGGCTGAGGGTGTTCCAGACGACCGGCACCAGGGCGAGGGGGATGGCGATCGCCGTGGGGAGGAGGTCGAGAGCCGCGTCGGTCCCGGCGTGCCAGGCCAGGGCGATGAGCAGCCCGGCGTACAGCGGTACCGCGATGAGGAGGAGGATGACGGGCCCGGAGCGCAGGAGGGAGCGGATGAGGATCCCCGTGTCGACGACGTAGAGGGGGTGCTCGGCCTCCTCCAGGGTGCCCTCGGCGATACGGGGCGCGCCGACGATGTCCTCGAAGCCCTTGATCTCTGTGGGCCCTCCTGCGGGCCCGCTGGCGCCCGCTCCGACGCCCGTCGCGCCGTCGCCGGGCAGGGCGCCCGACGACGCCGAGGTGGTGGCGCCAGCGGCGAGTTCGAGGATCTCCCGGCGCAGCGCGCCCAGCTGGCGGGTGCGCAGGTAGCCGATGAGGACCTTGGAGTCGGAGCCGCCGGCGACCTCGACGGAGAGCTGCCCCAGGCCGACGATCCGCCCGAGCAGCGGGTGGGTGATGTCGAGGCTCTGGATGCGCGGCAGGCGGGCGATCCGCAGCTGCTTAGCGAGGATCCCCGTGCGCAGGTAGACGGCGTCGGCGTCGACGGCGTAGGTCATCGCGCGCCAGGACAGGAACGGGATCGTGAGGATCGCGAGGACGATGAGGCCCAGGACGATCCCGGCGCCGATGAGCCAGGTGGTGGGGTCGCCGCCGGAGGCCTCGGTGGCCCAGGCCTGCACGGTCTCGCTGTACTGGGCGGGGTCGACCTCGCGCAACTGGCGGTAGAGCTCGATGGCATGCTTGATGTCGTCCACCGCCTGCCAGGCGATGATGGCGAAGACGGTGGCGACGACCCTCCACCCGCGGGCGAGCGGGGTGATGGGGTGGACGTGGCGCCAGTGGAGGCCGGCGGGAAGACTCATCGAGCGCTGGCGGGAGCCCTTCGGCGCCCTCGCGGCCGCGCGCGAGGGACGGCGGGCGCGCCCGGGGCGGCTGGCCCTGGCGGCCCCGCTCACAGGCCCGCCATCCTCTCCTCGCCGCGCTCGGCCAGGATCTGGCGCAGGCGCTCGGCCTCGGCCACGGGCAGGCCGTTGATGGTGGCATCGGTGGTGGCGCTTGCGGTGTGGAGCTTGACCTCGGCGATGCCCATGCGTCGCGCGATGGGGCCCTGGGACGTGTCGACGAACTGCATGCGGCCGTAAGGGATGACCGACATGCGGCGCCACATGATCCCCTTGCGCCACAGGAGGTGCTCGCCCGCCAGGGCGTAGCCCATCGCCCGCACCTGGCGGGGGATCAGCCACGCCAGCCAGGCCAGGAGGAGGATCGCGACGCCGGTCCCCGCCCAGAACCAGGGGCTCACGAGGATCGCGGGGACGGCGAAGCCCCCGGCGAGCAGGAGCAGGAGCGGGACGACGGCCATGAGCCGGGCGGTGGCCAGGGAGGGCGAGACCGGGGAGAAGGAGATGCCGCGGGGGCTGAAGGGCCCGCCGGCGCCGGAGACGGCGTCGGTCAGGCGCGAGGGCCTGGGAGCGGCGGCCCGGCGCGGATCGGCCGGGCCCGGGATCGGTTGGGCGGTCATGGATCTCCTCATGCTCACAAGAATCCTCATCATGCCCGAGGGGCGTCGGCGCGCCCCTCATCCCGCAGGAGGAATGAGGCGGATCACGGCGGCGCCCACGGGCTGGCAGGCGCGACGGTCAGGCGGTGGCCCCGGGCGTGGTGGTTCCCCCTCCTCGTATGGAGGCGGAGGGGTGGTCATCGTCGTCGTCGGAGGAGTCGATGGCGCACCAGTGCTCCACAAGGAGTCCGACGCCGCACCACGCCACGCAGGCGGCCAGGCAGAGCCCGCTGGTGAGGGCCAGGTCACTCATCGCGGGAGAGGCCGGGGCGAGAAGCGCGCAGGCGAGCCCCCCGGCGTAGACGCCGCCGATGCACGAGCCCGCGAGCGCGGAGGCCTGGGCGCCCGCGGCGGTGGCGGCGGCGCCGGTGGGGGTGATCCAGGTGGCCTGCCTGGCGCGCAGGCGCCTCACCGCGAGCCCGGCGATGAGGATGACGACGGCGATGATGAGGCCCGTCGCCGCGCCCCACGAGGTGACGGCGGGGACCCAGCCGCGGCTGCGCAGGGTGAGATCGAAGGCGACCAGGGAGAGGACGGTCGTCGTGGCGAAGCACGCGAGGACCACCGTCCAGCGCGTGCGGCGCATCAGACCCCCTGCCCGCCCTGGCCGAGGACGTCCTCCCAGCCGGGCGAGGCCGACCATGTGTGGTCATCGGAGCGATGGGCGCCCTGGGCGGGCTGGCCGTCCTGGGCGGGCTGGCCGTCCTGGGCGGGCTGGCCACCCTGGCCCGGCACCTCCTCGATGATCGGCTCGGCGACCTGGGGCGCCTGGTCGGCGAAGGGGCTGGGGGCGGGCGGGGCGGGCGGCACCGGCGCGGAGGCGGACGAGGAGACCGGCACAGAGGGCGCTCCGGGCATCCCGGGGACGAAGGGCGCGGAGCCGGCGACCGAGGGGTCGGCGGCGAGGGCGTCCTTGACCATGGAGGCGGGGACGGTCTCGCTGAAGGGCTCCTCCTCGTCCGCGACGAGGGCGGCCGAGGGGGCGGACAGGAAGTCGGGGACGTCCTGCGACTGCGAGGCCTGCTCGCCATCGCCGTCATCCTGCGAGGAGTCGGCAAGGGCTTCAGCGGGCACGTACTGGCCGGTGGGGAGCTTGGGCAGGGCGTCGGAGTCGATCCAGTCCAGGGCGAGCCAGCGGATGCCGTCGCGGTCCGGGGCCTGGTCGGCGAGGGCGGCGACGCTCTGGCCGTCGATCTCGGCGAAGGCGTCCGCCTGGGACCAGGGCAGCAGCACGAAGGAGCGGCTGGCGGCGCGCGGGTGCGGGAGGGTGAGCTCGGGGTCGGCCGAGCGCAGGTCGGAGTAGGTGATGACGTCGGCGTCGAGGGTGCGCGGGCCCTTCGGCTCGAGGCGCACGCGCCCGGCGTCGGACTCCAGGCGCTGGCAGACGGCCAGGACATCCCTCGCGGACAGGGTCGTGTGGGCGAGGACCACCGTGTTGAGGTAGTCGGGCTGCTCGGCGGCGCCGGGCTCGATGACGGCGGCCGTGCGTGCCAGGGGGGCGATGGCCGTGACCTCGATGCCCTCGGCGCTCTGGAGGGTCTGGACGGCGCGGCGCAGGCTGGGGACGACCTCGCCGAGGTTGCCGCCCAGTCCGATGACCACGGGCACGGGGGCCGTGGGCGCCTCGGCGAGGGGGTCGACGGCGGGAACAGCCGGGATGGGGGCCTCCCCCACGACCGCCGCGTAGCCGGGCTCGGCAGCGGCGGGAGCGTAGCCGTGCCCGGCGTCCTCGGGCTGGGGCGCGGCGGAGGAGGAGTAATCGGCGCCGAGCGGGTAGCCCGCGCCCTCGCTGCCCTCACTGCCCTCACCGCCCTCGCTGCCGTAGCCGCCCTCACCGCCGACGGCGAGGGCCGGGGAGCCGATGGGGCCCCCGCCGGGCTGGGCGGGAGTGCCTGTGCCGATCCCGAACGGGGCCGGCACGGCAGAGTCGCCGACGAGGGCGGCGGCCTCGGGGGCGCTGGCGTCGTAGGAGGCGCCGTCATGGGTGTCATGAATGGGGGCGGCGCCGTCGAAGCCGGTCTCCTCTGCCCAGGTCTCCTGGGAGTCCTCGGGAAGAGCACCGCCGACGGGTTCGGCGGGGTTGAAAGGGGCGGCGTCCCAGGGCTGGTCCGCGGAACCGGACTGGAGGGGGGCGGGCTCGCCCGGCTCGCCCCAAGGGGCGTCGGTTGCCTCCGCATGGCCGGCGGAGGAGCCCACGGGGGCGAACGGCGCGGCCTCGCCGAAGGCGCCATCAGCGGAGGAGGAGAGGGCCTGGCCGAACTCGTCGGCCGCGCCAGCGCCCATGCCAGGGTCGGCGACGGGCGGGGCGGGGGCCTCGAACTGCTCGGGGACGCTGGAGTCCTGGGCGATCGGTGCCTCGGAGGCGCTGGCCCAGGAGTCGCCGACGGCGTCGAGCCTGCCGGCGAAGGCGCCCGGGAACGGAGGCGCGGCGCTGGCCGGCTCGGCGGCGTGGGCGCCGGTACCGGCCGAGGAGACGGAGGGCGCGGACGGCAGCGGGAGCCCCGTGGGCAGCGGGGGCTCCGAGGCGATGGCAGCGGCCGCGTAGGGGGCCGCCGATGGGGCGGATGCCACGACGGGAGCGGATCCCACGACGGGCGCGCTGGCCACAGCCGGGGCCGAGGAGACGGCTGGGGCGCTCGTCGCCGAGGAGAGCACGGAGGCCGCCGCCTCGGACAGGCGCGTGATGGTGACCGAGACGTCGTCGAAGGCGACCTCGAGGGGCGCGTTGGGCTTGTGGATCGTCACCTCGACGGCCATGACGCGCGGGAAGGCGAGGACTGTCTCGCTCACGCGCTCGGCGAGGGTCTCCAGGAGGGCCACCGGCTCCCCCTCGATGAGGGTGACCACCGCGTTGGCGACCGCCGAGTAGTCGACGGCGTCGTTGAGGGAGTCGGTCACCGCGGCGACGGCGGTGCCGCGCGGGCCGAGGTCGAGGGTGACGTCGGCGGTGAAGATCTGCCCCTCGGAGCGCTCGAAGGGGAGGACTCCGTGGTAACCGCGGGCGGACAGGCCGGTCAGGCGGATCCTGTCGGTCGAGGTGGAGGTGACGGTGCTCATCGAGGGTCCTTCCAGAGGGAGGCGGTGCGGATGGCGTCCCGGTTGGCCGGGATCTCGTGGACTCTGACGGCCCACGCGCCGGCTGCGGCGGCGAGGGCGGTGGTGGCGGCAGTGGCGGCGTCGCGCCCGGTGGCCTCGGCCCCGCCCGGGGCTGCGGCGGCGAGGAAGCGCTTGCGGGAGGAGCCGATGAGGACGGGCAGGCCCAGGTCCTCGCGCAGGCGGGCGGTGGCGGCCAGGAGCTCCCAGGACTGCGGGTGGGTCTTGGCGAAGCCCAGCCCGGGGTCGACGACGATCTGCGACTCGCGCGCGCCCGCGGCCTCCAGTGAGTCGAGGCGCTGGCGCAGCTCGGCCTCCACGCCCTCGACGACGCCGCCCGGGTAGGCGGAGTAGTCGGTCAGGTCGTTCATGGTCTCCGGGGTGCCTCGCCAGTGCTGGCAGATGTAGACGGCGCCGGAGGAGGCCACGAGGGGGTGCATGGCGGGATCGGCGAGCCCGCCGGAGACGTCGTTGATGATGAGGGCACCGGCTTCGAGGGCGGCCGCGGCAGTGGAGGCGTGGATCGTGTCAACGGAGACGACCGCGCCCTCGTCCGCGAGCGCCCGGATGACGGGCAGGACGCGCGTGGCCTCATCGGCCGGGGTGATGGGGGCGGCGCCGGGCCGGGTGGACTCCCCGCCGATGTCGAGGATGTCCGCGCCGTCGGCGATCATCTCGCGGCCGTGGGCGATGGCGGCCTCGGGGGCGAGCCAGCGGCCGCCGTCGGAGAAGGAGTCCGGGGTGACGTTGACGATACCCATGAGGAGGCACCGGCCGACGGCGAGCGCGGCGGGCAGCGGCTCGGGCCCGAGTCGGGGGGCGTCCTGATGGTCGGTCACCGCCCCAGGCTAACGGTTCTCAGGCCAGATGGGCTGTTTCACGGGCCACTGTGAGCGCCGGCTCCCCCACGGGGGCGCTCCGGGCGGCGCCGCGCGGGCATCCATCGAAAGGCTGAGACGGGCCAGTCAGACCCCTCATTCGCAGCATTCCCACGGATCACGCGCGCTTCTAGCGTGAGAAACAGCCGATCACCCACCGATCCGAGGAGTTGAGCGCCCCATGAGCGTTACCGAATCGCAGCACATCACCGCGCCAGCGGGCCCCGTCGTCGAGGCCCGGGGCGTGACGAAGGTATACGGCCAGGGCGATGCCCGGGTCGTCGCCCTCGACGGCGTCAGCCTGGCCATCCGCCCAGGCGAGTTCGCCGCCATCATGGGCCCCTCCGGCTCCGGCAAGTCCACCCTCCTGCACTGCCTCGCCGGCCTGGACACCCCCACCGCCGGCCAGATCCTCATCACCGGGGACGATCTGGCCGCCATGAACGACAAGCGGCTCACCCGAGTGCGCCGCGACAAGCTCGGCTTCATCTTCCAGTCCTTCAACCTGCTGCCCACGCTGAGCGCGCAGGACAACATCCTGCTGCCCCTGCGGTTGGCCCACCGCAAGCCGGACAAGGCCTGGTACGACGCCGTCATCACCACCCTGGGCATCGGCGACCGCCTGACGCACCGCCCCACTGAGCTCTCCGGTGGCCAGCAGCAGCGCGTCGCGGTGGCCCGGGCCCTCGTGGGCCGGCCCGACGTCATCTTCGCCGACGAGCCCACCGGCGCCCTGGACACCGCCTCGGCCGCCAACCTGCTCGAGACCCTCGTGCGCATGTGCGAGACCCTGGGCCAGACCATCGTCATGGTCACCCACGACGAAGAGGCCGCGGCGACCACCAGCCGCATCATCCGCCTGCGCGACGGCCGCATCATCGACGACGCCCCCGTGCCCCGCCGCGGCGGCACCCACGCCCTGGGACGGGAGGCCCGCTGATGCCCTCGATCCTCGATCTGCGGCGCACCGCCGCCGCCCTGCTCTCGGTGATCCTGTCCACCGCCCTCATCGCCGCCACCCTCGTCATCTCGGCCAGCTACACCGCCCAGTTGCGCTCCGCCGCCGCCCTGAGCCTGCGGGGAGCGGGCGTCGTCGTCTCTTCCGGGGGCGGCATCAACGCGCCCGGCCACCGCCCCTTCGATGACGCTCTGCGCGACCAGCTCGCCCAGATCGACGGCGTCGCCCAGGCCCGGGGCGAGCGCGCCCTGGAGGTCCTCTCCCTCGACGTGGCCGCCGCCCTCCAGGGCGCGACAGGCACGCAGGTCAACCTCGCCGACTCCCCCGAGCTCTCCGCGTACACGCGGCTGACCTCAGGGCGTCTTCCCACCGAGGCGGGCGAGACCGCGATCTCCTCCTCGCTGGCCGAGCAGAATGGGCTGGCCGTGGGGGACACCCTCAAACTGGCGGCCTTCAAGAGCGACCCGGGGACCAAGGCGTCCCTGAGGGTCGTGGGCGTGCTGGAGGTGGGGCCCGACGCGACGAGCGAGACCGGCCTGCACACCGCTTTCGTGGCGCCCCAGCAGTTCGACG
Source organism: Actinomyces timonensis DSM 23838 (assembly GCF_000295095.1). Classification (GTDB taxonomy): domain Bacteria; phylum Actinomycetota; class Actinomycetes; order Actinomycetales; family Actinomycetaceae; genus Actinomyces; species Actinomyces timonensis. Next base: position 636,448 of record NZ_JH806632.1, read on the forward strand.
CCCTCGGCATCGCCACGGAGTACAAGCACATCTACCTCACCCTGGCCCCCGGGGCCGACGCCGACGCCGTCATGCGCTCCGCTGAGGCGGAGGCCCGCGCCTACCAAGACAGCGCGATCGTGCGCTCGGCCGAGAAGACGATCACCGACCGCACCGCGGCGAGGGGCCAGGGGAGCAACCTCGCCCTCAAGACGCTGACCATCCTCAGCCCCCTGTGCGCGCTGGTGGCCGGGATCGTCATCATGACGGTTTTCACCACGCTCGTGGCGCGCCAGACCCGCTACATCGGGCTCCTGCGCGCGGTGGGCGCCGGCCGTCGCCAGGTGATGATCGCGGTGCTGCGCACCGGTAGCGCGATCGGCCTTGCCGGTGCCCTCATCGGATGCGCTGTGGGCGCCGGGGCGGCGGCCGGGCTCATCGCCTCCGGAGCGCTCGGCGCCATCTCACCGGACAACCTCGCGATCCCGCCGGTTTCCCTGACCCTGGCGACAGCGCTCGGAGTGGGCGTCACCCTCGTGGCGCTCCTGCGCCCCGCGCGGCGGGCCGCCCGCGTCTCGCCGCTCGTTGCGCTCACCGGCGCGCCGGTCTCCCAGGAGCGGGCAACACGGGCGCGCCGGGCAGTGGCTGCCCTCGGCATCGTCGTCCTGGCACTCGGCGCGGGAGCCACGGCCCTGGGTGTGGCGAGCGGCAATCTGTACACGACCGCGGCTGGGGGCGCTCTCATGCTCCTCGGCGTCCTCGCGGGCCTGCCGCTGCTGCTCACCGCCATCGGCGCAGTGCTGACCAAGCTGATCCCCGTGGACAGGCTCCCCCTGATGCGCCTCGCGGCCCAGGGCATCCGGGCCGAGCCGCAGCGGGCGGCCGCCTCCGCAACGGCCCTGCTGGTCAGTGTGCTCGCCGGAGCCGTCCTCCTGACTGGTCTGGCCTCCTCGCGGTCCACATTCGACCGCATCAACGCGGAGCAGTCCCCCACGGATATCGAGGTCTACGGCGTCACCCCCGAGACGGACACGGCGGCCCTCACCCGGGCGGTGGACTCGACGGACGGGATCGAGGCCTCGGTCCTCGTCCCGGTGCTCACCCTGGGCGCGACCACTGAGGGCGGGACCGACGACGACCGCGACACCCTCACCGTGGAGGTCATCGACACTGCCGCCATCGCGCCAGTGACGCGCTCGACCCGCGGCCTGGAGGACCTGGCTGATGAGACCCTCATCGTCGGCGGGATCTACCAGATCCCCGATGGCTCGCGGGTCACCCTCACCGGCAGCGCCGGCAGCGTGACTCTCACCGCCCGGGTCCGCGAGGGATGGGGCGCCGTCATCAGCCCCGGTGCTGCCTCGGAACTGATCGGGGACGCCCCGCGCGACTCCGTGCTGTGGGCGCGAACCCATGGCGACGGCTCGGACACCGCCCCTGGGGCGGCCCTGAGAGCCGCGCTCCGATCAGGCGCCTACGGGGAGCTCATGGTGCAGGACGCCGCCCTGGCCAGGAGCAAGACCCTCGAGTTCGTGGGCGACTTCACCGCAGTGGTTGGCGGCGTGTTCCTCCTGTCGCTGGTCATCACCCTGGTGGGGCTGGCCAGCACCACGGAGGTCTCCGTGCTGGAGCGCACCCGGCAGATCGGCGTCATGCGGGCGCTGGGCTCGCCCGCCTCCCAGGTACGGGGCCTCATCCTGGCCGAGAACCTGCTGCTCGCCCTCGTGGCGGGGCTCATCGGCGCGGGTCTGGGCACCGTGCTCGGGGGCGCTGCCACGGCTACCGTCTTCAAGGAGACCGAGGCCCACGTGACGGTGAGCCTCCTGCCCATGGCGGGTGTGCTCGCCCTGGCCGTCGCGGTCGGGGCGCTGGCCTCCATGCGACCCGCGTCCAAGGCGTGCGAGGTGGCGCCTGTCGCCGCTCTCGCCGAGGACTGAGGGCGATCCGGCTGGGCGCGCGGCGCCGTCGTCCTGCTCGATCCCGGTGGGCCCCGTCAAGCGGCGGGGCCCACCGGGACGGCCTCAGCGGGCGGCGTCGCGGGCCTGGTGGACGGCGACGACGAGCTTGAGCCGCGAGGCCACCTGGAACTTCTTCATGAGGTGGGAGACATGCGTTTTGACCGTCGCCTCGGAGATCACGAGGCGGGAGGCGATCTCCGCGTTCGAGTAGCCCTCGCACAGCAGGTCGAGCACCGCCTGCTCGGCGGCGGTGACGCCGGGCAGGGGCGGCGGGGCGGGCCGCATGTGGTGGGCGACGAGCCGGGAGGCGGTGGCCGGGGAGATCGTGGTGCCGCCGTCGGCCGCGGCGAGGACGGCCCTGATGATCTCCTCGGGGGCGCTGTCCTTGAGGAGGAAGCCGTTGGCGCTGGCGGACAGGGCGGTGAGCATGGCCTGGTCGTCGTCGAAGGAGGTCAGGACGACGACGGCGATGCCGGGGCGCTCCTGGCGGACCCGGCCGAGCAGTTCCAGGCCGTCCATGCCGGGCATGCGCACGTCGGTGAGGAGGACGTCCACCGGGACGTCGCGCAGGAAGGCGAGGGCGTCGGCGGCGCGGGTGAAGGTGGAGGCGACCTCGATGCCCTCGTGGGTGGACAGGTAGGAGCGCAGGGCGGTGAGAACGAAGGGGTCGTCGTCGACGAGGGCGACTCGGACCACTGGGGAGCGGGGAGAGGCCTCCGGGGCGCGCGCGGTCATGGCAGGATGCTAACGGCCTGTGAGCAGGCCGATGGGCAGGAGGAGCCGATGAGCAGGACGGATGCGCGCAGCGGGGGCGCTGCGCGCCCCGCTGGCGAGGTGGGCGCGGCGCGCGCCGCGCGCGCGCTGGGAGGCGCGCGCGCCACTGCCGACGGAACACTGGCCGCCGCCCTGCGCCGCTTCCTCGCCCCCACGCGGCTGACCACCTGGGCGCCCAGACGGCGCACGCATCTGCTGTGCCTGGCCTGCGCGGGCCTGATCACGCTCGTCGAACTGGTGACTCTCTCTGGTCTCTCCAGCATCCCGGGCGGCCCGGGCCCTTGGCGCCCGCTCCTCGTGGTCGCCAGCGGCGTCGGCCTCGCGCTGGTCTCGCCCTGGCCCCTGCTGGGGTCAGCGCTCGCCCTGCTCTCGGTGGGCGTGGACTCCGCGGTTATCCCCGTCACCGTGTCGACGCTCGACCCGCTCCTCCCGCTCAAGGTGTGGCTGTGCGCCTCGGTCCTGGTCAGCAGGGGATTCAACCGGGTGGTGGCCTACGGCATGGTGGTGATCGGCTCCTTGATGGCCGTCATCCCCGCGTGGCCGCGTCCCGGTGAGCCCTCGGCGCTGAGCCAGCACGTCTACGCCGGCATTCTCGGGGCCGCCTGCCTGGTGGTCGCCGAGCTCCTGCGCCAGCCGCGCATGCAGGCCGAGGCCGCGTCCCAGCGCTATGAGGAGGACTTGGAGCGCCAGCGCCTCCTCGTCATCTCCGAGCTGCATGACACGGTGGTGCGCGACCTCACGCAGGCGGTCATGGTGGCTGAGCAGGCGCGCCTCGCACGGGGGCCCGGGGCGCCCATGGACCCCGAGCTGGCGGCGATGACGGCCTCGGTCCGCGCCGCCGTCGAGCAGCTGCGATCGAGCCTGAGGGCCCTGGGGTCGGCTGGGGGCGGCTCGGGGCTGGATGTTCTGGCCTCCTCGGCGCCGCGCCCGCTGGCCGAGGTGGTGGCCGATGCCAGGCGGCTCCTCGCGGCGCGCGGGATCGTCTTGGAGACGGCGGGGCTGGAAGCCTTGGAGGACTCGGCGCTCAGTCCGGGGCTGCGCCAGCAGTTGGCACGGGTGCTGGGCGAGTTGGTGGCCAATATGGCTAAGCACGCGGCGCCGGGGCCCGCGCGCCTCGTCGTCGAGCGCGATCGGCGGAGCCTGGAGGCGATGGCCTCCAACGCGGCGCTCCCCGCGGACGCGGCAGATGGCGGCGCTGGCGGGGCGATGGGCCCGGCGGTCTCCTCCGGCCTGGGGCTCGTGGGGGCGCGGCGGCGCGTGGAGGCCCTGGGCGGGACGCTGGACGTGTCCCGCACCCGGGATCGCTTCACCGCCGTCCTCTCCGTGCCGCTGGTGTAGACGCGCCCTCAGCCCGCAGCCGCTACCTCGGCCCGCAGCCGCCGCCTCGGCCCGCCCTTGCGCCCTCAAACTGCGAGGATGAGGGCGCAAGGCGGGGGTGAGACAGCGGGACGGGGGGTGGGACGGTTTCTGCGGGCCGAGGGCGCAAGAGCGGCACCACGGGGCCTCCCCGCCAGTCAGGGCGCTTCGCAACAAGCCCTCAGCTCTATTGGAACTGGATAAAGCCGAGTAAGAACACTAACCCCTTCATCGGCAACGCGCGCGCCTACGCGATCAGTGCCTCCCGCCCTGGATGAGGCTCATGGCCTCGGCGCGGGTGGCGGCGTTGCGCAGCTGGCCGCGCACGGCGGAGGTGACGGTGTTCGAGCCGGGCTTGCGCACACCCCGCATGGACATGCACAGGTGCTCGGCCTCGACGACGACGAGCACCCCGGAGCACTCCAGGCGCTCGACGAGCGCGTCGGCGATCTGGGCGGTCAGCCGCTCCTGGACCTGGGGGCGGCGCGCGTAGCCCTCGACGAGCCGCGCGAGCTTCGACAGGCCGGTGACCCTCCCCAGCTCGCCGGGCAGGTAGGCCACGTGGGCGACGCCGTGGAAGGGCAGGAGGTGGTGCTCGCACACGGAGTACATGGGGATGTCGCGCACGAGGACCATCTCGTGGTGGCCGACCTCGAAGACCCGCTCGACGTGCTTGCCCGGGTCCTCATCGAGGCCGGCGAAGAGCTCGGCGTAGGCGCGAGCCATCCTCTCGGGGGTGTCGCGCAGGCCCTCGCGGTCCGGGTCCTCGCCGACGGCGGCCAGGAGGTCGCGCACGGCGCGGCGCACGCCCTCGGCGTCGTAGGTCATGCGAGGGGGCCCTCGGAGCCAGCCGCATCCGTGCCCATCGCCGTGCCCTCCGCTGTGTCCGCCCCGGCGGCGGGGCGGCGCGGGAGGCGCGATCCGGCGAAGGAACCGGCGACGCCGTCGGGAAGGACGAGGCTGTCATCAGCGGACCACAGGGGCCGCTCGGGCTGCTTGACGACGGGGGCGAAGATCGCCTCCAGGTCCTTCTCCAGGAGGGTCTCCTTCTCCAGGAGCTGGGTGGCCAGGTTCTCCAGGACGTCGCGGTTGCGGGTGAGGATCTCCCAGGCCTCGCGGTGGGCGGCGTCGAGGAGCTCGCGGACCTCGGCGTCGACCTGCGCGGCGACGGCCTCGGAGAAGTCCCGGTTGGTGGCGGACAGGCCCAGGACGGTCTCGTTCTCGGTGGTGCCGAGCTTGACGGCGCCGACGCTGCGGGTCATGCCGAAGTCGGTGACCATGCGGCGGGCGGTGCCGGTGGCCTTCTCGATGTCGTTGGAGGCGCCGGTGGTGGGGTCGCGGAAGACGATCTCCTCGGCGGCGCGCCCGCCCATGGCGTAGACGAGCTGATCGAGGAGCTCGTTGCGGGTGGTGGAGTACTTGTCGTCCGCGGGCATGACCATGGTGTAGCCCAGGGCCTTGCCGCGCGGGAGGATCGTCACCTTGGTGACGGGGTCGGAGTAGGCGCCGGCGGCGGCGCACAGGGCGTGGCCGGCCTCGTGGTAGGCGGTGACGGCCTTCTCGTGGTCGTTCATGACGCGGGTGCGCTTCTGGGGGCCGGCGATGACGCGGTCGATGGCCTCGTCGAGGGCGCGGTTGTCGATGAGCTGCGCGTTGGAGCGGGCGGTGAGGAGCGCCGCCTCGTTGAGGACGTTGGCGAGGTCCGCGCCGGTGAAGCCGGGCGTGCGCTTGGCGACCTGGTCGAGGTCGACGTCGCGGGTCATGGGCTTGCCCTTGGCGTGGACCTTGAGGATGGCAGCGCGGCCGGCCATGTCGGGAGCCTCCACGGAGACCTGGCGGTCGAAGCGGCCGGGGCGCAGGAGCGCGGGGTCGAGGACGTCGGGCCGGTTGGTGGCGGCGATGAGGATGACGTTGGTGGTGGCGTCGAATCCGTCCATCTCGACGAGGAGCTGGTTGAGGGTCTGCTCGCGCTCGTCGTGGCCGCCGCCCATGCCGGAGCCACGGTGGCGCCCGACGGCGTCGATCTCGTCGACGAAGATGATGGCGGGGGCGTTCTCCTTGGCCTGCTCGAAGAGGTCGCGCACGCGGGAGGCGCCGACGCCGACGAACATCTCGACGAACTCCGAGCCGCTCATGGAGAAGAAGGGCACGCCCGCCTCGCCGGCGACGGCCTTGGCCAGGAGGGTCTTGCCGGTTCCGGGAGGGCCGTAGAGGAGGACGCCCTTGGGGATCTTGGCGCCGACGGCCTTGAACTTCTCAGGCTCGGAGAGGAACTCGCGGATCTCCTCGAGCTCCTCGACGGCCTCGTCCTCGCCGGCGACGTCGTCGAAGGTGACGTCGGGCATCTCCTTGGAGCCGATCTTGGCCTTGGACTTGCCGAAGCCGAGGGGGCCGGACGACCCGCCGGAGACGCGGCTCATGAGGAACCAGAGCAGGCCCAGGAAGAAGAGCATGGGCAGCGTGATCTGGAGCAGGGAGCTCCACCAGGAGCTCGTGGGGACCACGGAGTTGAAGCCGCCGACGGGCGCGGCCTTCTGGACGAGGTCGTCGACCTGCGCGGCCTGGGCGTCGGTGAAGGTGAACTGGACCTTGTCCCCGACCTTCCGGTCCTCCTGGTCGGGGAGCTTCGCCTTGGCGGTGTAGGGGGCGGCGAGGTCGAGCTCGACGCGGTTGGTGCCGTCAACGACGGTGATCGACTTGATGGTGGTGCCGTCGCTGAGGATGGTCAGGCCGTCGGAGGTGTCGATGGAACGGTAGCCGCTGAGCGAGGAGTACAGCGCCCAGATGAGGAGCCCGACGAGCACGATGGGGGCCGCCCACACGAAGGGGCTGCCGAGGGCGCCCTTGCGCTTGCGGTTCTTCTTGTCCCCGCGCCCGGAGGGGTCGCGGCGGTCGCTGCTGCCGCCCCGGCCCCCGGAGGGGGTGGGCTTGGGGGTCTGGCCAGGCTTCTTCATCGGCGGTGGGTCCCTTCGACGTACCCGAGTCGTCATTCTGGTCCGACGCTATCCCATGGGCGCGCGGATCACCTCACCCGGGGCGATCCCGTTCGCGCCGGGCGTGCGCGGGAAGCCGGAGGGAGGGGTGGGATGGGACAAGAGGGGGACGGGGCGGGCCGGGCCGGAGGTGTGGGCGGCGCGCGGGCGGCTTGCGGGCGATGACACGCTCAGGGCGGGGCCCGGCGTGCGAAACGTTGGAATGGCGCGGGCAGGGTGCGGGCCGTGAAGCCTCGTATGTGCATCGACGGGCCGTGTGCACACGGGAGCCCACGGGCGGGGAACGGGCCGACGTGATTCCAAGGAGAAGTCGGTCCCGCCGCGCGCCGAGCGTGCCGCTCGGCGCGCGGCGGGAGGAGGGCGCGAGCTGGCGGCGAATGCGCCTTCTGGCGCGCGGAGCCTGCTGACGAGTCGGGGGGCGACGATAGCCGAGAGGTTCCGGATGTCTTAATGCACCTTCTGGCGCGTGGCGCCTTCTGCCCCCACCCCTCCGCCCCCCTGCTGACCAGGGTCGATGCGACGGATCGCGCAGGCGGCACCCGGGTAGCGCGAACGCCGGGCCCTATGTCGACACAGGGAGGCTTATTCATAGGGGTGTTTAGGGTGTTTTGTTGGTAATAGCGTGTCGCTAAGCAGGGTCGCGGCTTGCTCTTGAGAGAATCTTTGGCGCTTAAGCCAATCCAACCAAGAAGCAAACCGCCATGACGAATAGTAGCACGAGAATCCCTCGGTGTGAGGTTATGGGCCTGTGCGAGGCCATTTTCGCCGAGAACCCCGATCTGCCGGTCTTCGGGGCGAGGGTGCTGGGGCTGTTCCTGTGCGTGCGCCTGACCCTGATCCTGGCTGCGGCACAACCTGCCCCAGGAGCTGCTCGCCGAGCTCTGCGGCGTCTGGCAGGCCACCGTCTTTCGCGTCATCAGCGCCTGCACGCCCCTGATTGCCGCATGCCTGAACGGCAGTGCTCCAACGGTGGAGGACCTGGATGCCACGGCCCAGCTGATCATCGACGGCGCCCTGCCTCAGTGCTGGTCCTGGAAGGACCACTGCGAGCTGTACTCCGGTGAGCACAAGACCACGGGGCTGAGCGTCCAGGTGGCCTGCGCCCTGTCAGGGGCCCTGGCCTGGGTGTCCGACCCCCAGGACGGATGCGCGCACGACGCTCAGGCCCTGCGCCGCGGCGGCCTGCTCGACGTGCCCGCCACCGACCTGCCCGACGGGGCGTCACCACCCAGGCGTATTGGCGACAAGGGGCGCATCGGACTGGGCGTGATCACCCCGAGAAGAAAACCCGCGAGACTTCCCCCCCGCCCAGACGACAAGGCCTGCAACCGGGCCGTCAACCAGATTCGCCACAAGATCGAACGAGTCATCGCCAACATCAAGACCTGGAGAGTCCTGCGCACCGGCTGCAGAAGACCACCGGAAACCTTCCCGGAAACCATCACCGCAGTCCTCGGACTCATATTCACCTACACCCTATGAATAAGCCTCCTTGGCTCCGGAAAGCTTCACATTGCCTTACGACCCCAATATGATTCAGTGGGATGACTACACTCAGGAGTCATATGGATATAACCGTCACGACCGCGCGGCTACGGCGGCGGACAATACTTCCGCAACCAGCCCGGTCAGGCGGAGAGGGCCGCGCCGCCGATAGCCTCCCTGCCGAATCTCACGGCTCTTCGAGCCGCGTCACCATCGACCCTCGCCGTCGACGCCACCGGGCCGATGCCGCGAGGGTCTGTCTGCCTCAGCCCCCGTAGACCTCGGGGCGGAGGGTCGCGATGAAGGGAAGGTTGCGGTAGCTCTCGGCGTAGTCGAGGCCGTAGCCGACGACGAACTCGTTGGGGATGTCGAAGCCCACGTAGGTCACGTCGACCTCCACCTTCACCGCCTCCGGCTTGCGCAGGAGAGTCGCGATCCTCACGCTCGCCGCACCCCGGGAGGTGAGGTTCCCCAGCAGCCAGGACAGGGTGAGCCCGGAGTCGATGATGTCCTCCACGATGAGCACGTGCCGGCCGGTCAGATCCGTGTCGAGATCCTTGAGGATGCGCACCACACCGGAGGACTTCGTGCCCGAGCCGTAGGACGAGACGGCCATCCAGTCCATCGGCGCGCTGCGGCGCAGGCGCCGCGACAGGTCCGCCATGACGTACACGGCGCCCTTGAGCACGCCCACGAGCAGCAGGTCCTTGCCCGTGTAGTCGGCGTCGATCTTCTCGGCCATGTCATCCAGACGGCTCTCGATCTCCTCGCGCGAGATCAGCACCTGCTGGAGGTCGGTTCCCATGTCGGCAGCATCCATGCCCTTATCCTCCCTCATTCACGCCCGCTGCGCTTGACCCGCCCCCGACCCGCTCCAGCCAGGCCTCGGGGCTGGCCAGCTCGGCCGCCGTCGGCAGCGCCCACGGCGACGCCCAGGCCCGGTTGAGTCCCTCGTGGCCCGCGAGCGCGACGACGCCCCGCGCGAATCGCGCCGCTTGCGCGCCGTGGAGGAGCCGCCCGCGGGCCAGCGCAGCGAAGGGGCCCCTTCCACCGCCCTGTCCACTGGCCCGCTCGGGCGGCAGAGCGGCGTCGGCGTCGAGCACCGCCCGGAGCAGGTGCGCCGAGGGGATGCGGGCGGGGGTGACGCCGTCGAGGGCGGCCTGGGCATGGCCCTCCAGGAAGGCGAGAGTGGAGCGCAGCTCCGCCAGGCCCGCGACCTCGGCGATCCCCCTCGTCTCCCCCAGCCCAGCGGCGCCGGCGATCGCGGCGATCCGAGCCAGTCCCCCGCCCCCGGGCTGGGCCCCGACGACGGCGCCCAGTACCTCGCGCGCCCGCGCCACGAGGTAATCGGCCAGCCAGGGCGCGGCGGCGAGCTGGACGGTATGAACGGTCTCGTGCATCGCCACCCAGGTGGCCAGGTCGGCGAGGTCGAGGCCGTGGCGGCGCTGGAGGGAGAGGACATTCGGGGCCACGAGGAGGAGGCGCGGGCGCGACCCCGGGGCGGCGGCACCAGTGGGATCGCCAGAAGCGGCGGTGACGCGGGTGTCGGTACCAGTGACACGGGTTTCGGCGTCAGCGTCGTCGTCGGTATCGGCGGGGGCGGCAGGATCGGCGCTGATCGTCGCGGCCGGAACCGCGGGCAGCACCTGCCCCAGCAATCGGGTGGAGAGCGCGCCGAGCGCCGCGCCCACCTCCCAGGCAGCGGCCGCGCGCGCCGCGCCACCAGCGGCAGGTGCGGGCACGCCGTCGAGAAGGCGCTCCAGGAACCCAGCGGTGGCGCGCACGAGGCCCGCGCGGTCCACGACGAGCACCTGAACGGCGGCCGCCTCCCGGGCCGCCCGGCCAAGGCCCGTCATCTCGCCGACCCGCCCCGGGGCCTCCGCAGCGCCGCGCCGCAGGAGCTCCACCACGGCGCTGCGGGCGGCCCGGGGCACCCGCGGCCCAGCGGCAGGGATCACGGTCCGGGCGGCGGCCTCCACGCGGCTCCAGTCCACGAGGCCCCGCGCCGTCGACGGCTCGCCAGCGGCCCTGGGACTGCCAGCGCTCCTGAGCCCGCCGGCGGCCCCGGAGGCCTCGCGCCGCGCCCGCGGCCCAGGGGCCATCAGCTGCCGGCCAGCTTCACCACGAAGTCCTCATCCATCGCGGCGCGGGCGTTGCCCAGGCCCCCGGAGGCGAAGCCGTCGATGATGACGGAAAAGACGAGGAGGCGGCCGTTGGACGTCACCATGATCCCGGCGAGGGAGGACGTCTGGTCGAGCGATCCGGTCTTGGCGCGCACGGTCCCGGCGCCCGCCTGGGAGACGAGGCGGTCGTTGAGCGTGCCGTCAAGGGCGCCCACGGGGAGGTCGGCGATGAGGGTGCGCCCGGCCGTCCCGCCGTCGGGGCCCGCGGCCTTGAGGAGGATGGAGGTGAGCAGGCTGGCGGGGATCTTGTTGCCCTTGGCCAGGCCGGAGCAGTCAAGGAGGGTGACGCCGTCGACCGGGAACCCGTCGGCGGACAACTGCGCCTTGACCGCCTCGGCAGCGCCCGCGAAGGTGGTCGGCTTGCCCGCGGCGGCGGCGACGAGCCTGCCCTCGACCTCGGTCATCGTGTTGTCCGAGGCCTTGAGGGAGACGCTCAGGATGTCCGCCAGCGGCGCGGAGGAGACCGAGGCGAGGTCGGTGGCGCCGTCGGCGGCCTGCCCCCGGCTCACGCCCGAGACGGTGATGCCGGCCTCCTGGAGGTGCTTGGAGAAGGCCTGGGCGGCGTCGTTCGCGGGGTCCGCGGGGTAGGCGTGGGAGTCGTGGTAGGCGCTGACGTCGACCATGATCGGCTGGATCGGCGCGACGAAGGACTCGTTGCCGGCCTCCCAGTCGCTGGACCACTTCTGGTCCTCGGGGAAGAGGGTGTCATCGAGGGTGACCGCCACGGAGGTGATGCCCTGGGCCTTGAGGCTCTCAGCCGTGGAGCGGGCGAGGTCCCCCAGTCCCGCGCGCCCGACGACGGCGTTCGGGTCGCCCTTGTCATCAGCCATGAGGACATCCCCACTGCCGATGAGCGTGACGGTGGGTGATGAGGAAGAAGCGCCCGAGAGGACTGCGCGGGTGCTCAGGGTGTGGTCCGCGCCGAGGGTGCGCAGCGCCGCCCAGGCGGTGAGGAGCTTGTTCGTGGAGGCCGGGGTAAGGGGGGTGTCCTGGCTGGCGCCCGCGATCTGCTGCCCGGAGGCGACGTCGACGACGCTCACGGCGGTGGTGGCGCCGGCCACGCGGGAGTCCCCGGCCAGGGTGGAGGCGTAGCCGGCCACGGCGGAGCCGTCGGGCATGGGAGCGGAGGAGTCGTAGGGGGCGACGGTCGCGCCAGCGGCGCCGTCGAGGGAGGCGGCGGTGGGGAAGGCCGCCGGGCGGCCCGCGCCGGTGACGGTCAGGGGCCCGGGCACGATGTCGAGGGCGTCGGCGACGCCGTAGTAGCCGCCGACGACGAGGAGCGTCGCGGCGGTGAGGGCGGCGGTCGTGATGCGGCGCACGGCGCCTCCGATCTGTTGCCAGCTGGTGTGCTCGATCAGGCCGGCGCCAGGCAGTCCGCCGGGATGCGGACGGGAGACGCCGTCGTAGTCCACACTAGTGCCATCGTGGCCAGCCCTCCCAGAGCTGCGCCGCCCCGTCCGCAGCCGCGGGGAGTGCCGGTCTTGCCCGGGATTCCATCGGATCGCACGAGAGTCAGGAGCACAGCGTGGAGTTCGACGTCACCATCGAGATCCCCAAGGGGAACCGGAACAAGTACGAGATCGACCACGAGACCGGCCGCATCCGCCTCGACCGGATGCTCTTCACCTCCACCCGCTACCCGGACGACTACGGCTTCATCGACGAGACCCTCGGCGAGGACGGCGACCCGCTCGACGCGCTCGTCCTCCTGGAGGAACCTACCTTCCCCGGCTGCGTCATCCGCTGCCGCGCACTGGGCATGTTCCGCATGCGCGACGAGAAGGGCGGCGATGACAAGGTCCTGTGCGTGCCCGCGGCGGACCAGCGTGCGTCCTGGCGCACGGATATCGAGGACGTCAGCGAGTTCCACCGTCTGGAGATCCAGCACTTCTTCGAGGTGTACAAGGATCTGGAGCCGGGCAAGAGCGTGGAGGGCGCCCACTGGGTGGGGCGAGACGAGGCCGAGGCGGAGATCCGCCGCTCCTACGAGCGCGAGCAAGAGCACCGCGCCCACTGAGTGCTCCTCTGAGCGCCCACTAATTCGCCTCTCTTATCACCGAGACCGGGCGATCAGCACCGCGAGACCGGGTGGTTTTCCACAGATCGGAATCTCGCCGTGCTGTTCGCCCGGTTTCGGCGTGCTGTTCGCCCGGTCTCGGTTATAGGGGAGGGCGATCGATTAGAAGCGGACGACGTAGGGCATGACGCCGGAGTAGCGCATGCCGGTCACGCGCACGGGGACGCCGAAGGTCGGGGCCTCGATCATCTGGTCGTCGCCGAGGTAGATCGCCACGTGGTAGATCCCCTCCTGCGTCCCATCCGAGGACCAGAAGACGAGGTCGCCGGGCTGGGCCTCATCGATGGGCACCTGGGTCCCCTCGCCGTACTGCACCCGCGAGGAGTGCGTGAGGTAGACGCCCGCGGCCTGGTAGGACAGCATCGCCAGGCCGGAGCAGTCGACGCCGTCGTAGCTCTCGCCGCCCCAGACGTAGGGCACGCCGAGGAAGGTGTACGAGGTGTCGATCGCCGTCTGGGCGACGTTGATGGAGGGAGCGGGCGGCTCCGGCGCGGGCGCGGGCTCCGGCTCAGGAGCGGGCGGCTCCGGCGCGGGAGCGGGCTCCGGCTCAGGAGCGGGGGCCGCCTCAGTGGTCTCCGGCGCCGCCTCGGTCTCAGGAGTCGGGGCGGGCGCGGCCTCGGTCGTCTCCGGCGCGGCCTCGGTCGTGGGCGCCGCCTCCGTTGTCGTCGGGGCCGCCTCGGTGGTGGCGGGCGCCGTCGTCGCCTCGGGAGTGGGAGTCGGCGTCGCCGAGGGGGACTGGCTCGGCGAAGCGCTGGGCGTCGGCGGCGCGGTCGGCGCGGGAGAGGCGGAGGCCTGGGCCCGCTTCTCCTCCTCGGCCTTGCGCGCGGCCTCCTCGGCAGCGGTCTTGGCCGCGGCCTCCTCGCGCGCCTGGCGCTCGGCCTCGAGGCGGTCCTGGTACTGGGTCTCCAGCTCGACGGTGGTGTTGCGCTGCGTGGCCAGCTGGGAGATGAGGCTCTCGCGCTTGGTCTTCGCGTCGCTGACGGCCTTGGAGGCGTTGCTCACCTCGGTGTCGGCCGTGGCCTTGAGGTTCTTCGCATTGGTGGCGGCGGTCTCCTTCTCCGTCACCTTCTGCTGGGCGATGGTCCGCATGTTCTCGGCCACGGCCTGGTGCGCCTCGAAGTTCTGCAGGTCAGCGCTGCGGTTCTCGCCCACACGGGTGAGCGCCACGGAGGTGTCGGTCATGTCGGCCAGCGACTCGGACGACAGGTACGGGGTGAGCGCGTCGAGGGGGTTGCCGCCGTCCTGGTAGGTCTCGACGACGGTGGCGCCCAGGCTGGTACGCGCGGTCTCGGTGGCCGCGGCGGCGTTGTCGGCAGCGGTCTGGGCGTCGGCCGCGGCGGTGGTGGCGGTCTTCAGCTCGGCCGCGGCCTCGAGGTAGTCCTCGTTGGCGGAGGCCGCCTTGATCTGCGAGGTCTGGAGGTCGGACTTCAGCTGTGCGAGCTGCACCTCGAGGTCGGCGATCGACGACGACGTCTGGCTCTCCGCCTTCTTCGCCTCGTCGATGTCGTCCTGGTCGACGGTGTCGGCAAGGGCGCTGGGAACCATCGCGACAGCCAGTGCGGTAGCGGCGGCGAAGGCTCGTGCCGCTCGGAACGAACGGTGTCTAGAGCTCACGGATCCTCCAGGGTTTGACATTCCCGTGCCATGGGTCGCACGGCGATACACCCGCAACACTAGTCATCACACGCCCCGTTGAGAACAGCGACCACTGATTTCACATTGGTAACACCTCCCCCATGCGCCCCATAAGTCGTGGAATCCCGCGGATCGGACCGCACTCCGCCACTCCGGTGACCTCTCTCACAACCGCATGTCGTTACCTCATCGTGACCCACAACGATCCGCCCGCTTCCGGGATCCGGACGCGCTTGCGGTCCACCGCGCCGCCGTGGCACCTTTCGGGGCATGTCCTGCCGCCTCACCCGCCGAATGCAACGCTGACGCGCACGCCGCCGCGCCGCCGTCGGCCCACGTGCGCGTCCCGCCCCACGAGGGCGCGAACCGAAACGCACAGGCACCACTGAAGGACATCCGATGAGCAACGCAGCGACCACCCCCGACACCCTCGCCTCCTGGCAGTTCGAGACCCTCCAGGTCCAGGCGGGCCACACCCCCGATTCGGACACCGGCGCCCGCGCCCTGCCGATCTACCAGACCTCCTCCTTCGTCTTCCCCAGCGCCGCCGAGGCCGCGGATCGCTTCTCCCTGGCCTCGCTCGGCCCCATCTACACCCGCCTCGACAACCCGACGAACGCCTCCGTCGCCCAGCGGATCTGCGCCCTGCACGGCGGAACCGGCGCCCACCTCGTGGCCTCGGGCAGCGCCGCGACGACGCTGACGATCCTCACCCTGGGCGGCGCGGGATCGAGCGTCGTCGCCTCGCCGTCGCTCTACGGCGGCACGGTCAACCTGCTGACCACCGCGCTGCCCCGCCTGGGCATCACCACCCGCTTCGTCGAGGACCCCTCCGACGCCGCCGCCTGGGAGGCCCTGGCCGATGACACCACCGTGTGCTTCCTCGGCGAGTCGATCCCCAACCCCAAGGGCGACATCCTCGACATCGAGCCCATCGCCGCCGCCGCGCACCGCGTGGGGGTGCCGCTCGTCGTCGACAACACGGTGGCCTCCCCGTATCTCACCCGGCCCTTCGAGTGGGGGGCGGATATCGTCGTCGAGTCCGCCACGAAGTTCCTGGACGGGCACGGCTCCTCGATCGCCGGCGTCATCGTCGACGGCGGGAGCTTCGACTACGCCGCCCACGCCGAGCGCTTCCCCGGCTTCAACGAGCCCGACCCGTCCTACAACGGCGTCGTCTTCGCCCGCGACCTCGGGGTGGGCTCGCCGCTGGGCAACGTGGCCTTCGTCCTCAAGGCGCACACGCAGGGCCAGCGGGACTTCGGCTTCGCGGCGAGCCCCCTCAACGCCTTCCTCATCGCCCAGGGAGTGGAGACCCTCTCCCTGCGCATGGAGCGGCATGTGGACAACGCCCTCGCCGTCGCCCGCCACCTGGAGTCCCACCCCGCTGTGAGCCAGGTGCGCTACTCCGGCCTGGAGTCGAGCCCCTACTACGAGCTGCACCGCAAGTACTGCCCGCGTGGCGCCGGGTCGATCCTCACCTTCGACCTCGCCGGCGGGCGCGAGGCCGGGAGCGCCTTCATCGACGCCCTCCAGCTGTTCTCCAACGTCGCCAATATCGGGGACGTGCGCTCCCTGGCCATCCACCCGGCGACGACGACGCACTCGCAGCTCGACGACGCAGGCCTGGCCGCGGCGGGGATCGGCGCGGGAACGGTGCGCCTGAGCATCGGCATCGAGCACATCGACGACATCATCGCCGATCTTGATCGCGGCCTGGCGGCCCTGGGCCAGCGCTGAGCGCCGGCCCCGCCCCGAGGAGAGCGCCATGAGCCAGTCGGCATCGCCCGGCCTCGGTCTGCCCGCTTCCGGCCCGTCCGCGGCTGGCCTGCCCGAGCCCGGTCTGCCGGGGTCCGGCGCGTCCGCGCCCACGCCGTCGGAGCCCATCACGGCGGGTGTGGGGACGGCCGCCTCCAAGCTCGTCGACCGCGCGGCGGGCTCCCCCACCGGCGCGTGGCGCACCGGGGACGATCCCGGGCACCGCCGCTTCCTGGAGATCGGGGACCTGCCCCTGGAATCCGGCGAGACACTGCCGGACACGGTGCTGGCCTTCGAGACCTGGGGGGAGCTGAGCGAGGCGCGCGACAACGCCGTCCTCGTCCTGCACGCCCTGACCGGGGACTCCCACGTCACCGGCGAGCCCGGCCCCGGCCACCCCACCCCCGGCTGGTGGGACAGCCTCGTGGGGCCGGGCCGCGCGATCGACACCGAGCGGTACTTCGTCGTCGCCGCCAATATCCTCGGCGGCTGCCAGGGCTCCACCGGCCCCTCCTCGCTGGCCCCGGACGGGCGGCCCTGGGGCTCGCGGTTCCCGTGGCTGACCACGCGCGACGCCGTCGCCGCCGAGGCCCGGCTCGCCGACGCCCTGGGGATCGACGTCTTCCACCTGGTCATCGGGACATCGCTGGGCGGTCACCGCGCCATCGAGTGGGGGGTGGGCCATCCTGAGCGGGTGCGCAACCTCGCGCTCGTGGCCACCGGCGCCTCGACGACGGCGGACCAGCTCGCCTGGTGCCACCTCCAGGAGCTCGCCATCGTCGGGGATCCCTACTTCTTCGACGGCGACTACTACTCCCATCCGGTGGGGCCGGTGCGCGGGCTGGCGCTGGCGCGGGCGATCGCCCACACCACCTACCGCAGCGCCGCCGAGCTCGACACCCGCTTCGGACGGGCGCACCAGGGGGCCGAGGACCCCGCCGTCGGCGGGCGCTACCAGGTGGAGTCCTACCTCGACCACCACTCGGGCAAGCTGCTGGCCCGGTTCGACGCCAACACCTACCTCATCGTCACCCACTCGATGATGGTCCACGACGTCGGCACCGGGCGCGGCGGGATCCCGGCGGCCCTGGCCGGGGTCAGCGCCCGCACCCTGGTGGTGGACGTCTCCTCCGATCGGCTCTTCCCGACCTGGCAGGCTGACGAGCTCACTGATGGCATCCCGGGCGCGCGGCGCGCGACCATCGACTCGCTGCACGGCCACGACGGCTTCCTCATCGAGGCCGATCAGATGGACGCCGTGCTGCGCGACTTCCTGGCCGACGACGAGCCCGGGCGCTGAGAGGAAGGCGCGGCGCCCGGGGGACGGAGGCGCCGGAGCGCTGAGAGGAAGGCGCGGCGGCAGGGAGGCGGCGGCGAGGCGGTGGGCCTCGGGCTCTGTAAGAGAGTCGAGGAACCCGCCCTGACGGGGCGCTTCTTCGGCTAGGTTCATCCCATGAGCCAGTCCCCGTCCAGCGCCGGACCCGGCGGCCCGGCGCCCGAGAGCGACGACGACGTCGACTACCTGGCCACGCCGGCCGGCCAACTGCCCCTCGACGACTCCTACGCGCCCACGCAGGCCCTGGCCGCCGGCTCCCCGCCCGCTCAGTACTCCCAGGCCCCATCCCCTCAGGCCTCGTACGCGCAGGCCCCCTACGCCCCGGGCGGGTACGCCCCGGAAGCCACCATCCCCGGCGCCTATGGCCAGGTGGTGCCTCCCAAGTGGCGCCGGACCGGTCTCATCGTGGCGGCGGTTCTCGCCGTCGTGCTCGTGCTGGCGGGAGGCGGCATCGCCGGCTACCTGCTGTGGGAGAAGGACGACACAGCCCCTGCGTCGGCCGCTGATCCGCTCGCCCCCGATCCCGCCTGGGCCGAGGGCGGTCACGAGCTGTGGCACGAGGAGTTCTCCGATGCGGACGATGTCATCCCCGCGGGCACCTCGTTCCTCACCGTGAAGAGGAAGGGCGCGGGCGCCACGATCACCAGCTACCCCATCACGGACTCCGAGCCGGCACAGCAATGGCGGGCGGAGATCACGAAATACGCGCCCTACTCGGGCGGGGTGCGGGGCACGTACTTCCTGACCGGGGAGCAGCTCATCGATCTCACGACCGGCGAGGTGAGCGACACCCCCTGGGATTCCGCGATGGATGTCATCGGTGTTGTCGACAACGTCATGATCGTGTGCTCCTCTTCCCAATGCGATGGATACGCCGAGGACCTGACGCAGAAATGGACAGGAGCGAGATTCAACAAGAGCCTCGAATCCTCACTCCGCCCCGATCTGGTCCTCCCAGGATCGCCGTCGTTCATCACTCCTGATGGGCACACCATCATCAACGTCGAGACCGGTGAGACTCATAAGGTGAAGACCACCAGGCACCTCAACGCCATGGCTGACGGATGGGCGACCTATGACACGGCGAGAAAAAAGACGATCCTCTACTCCCCCACTGGGGAGGAGGAGGACGCCGTGAGCGCGGATAATCTGAACAGGATGGCGACCACGCAGCGGTTCGCCCCCACCACCGGTCAGATGCGGCCCTCCAAGGAGCAGATCAAGACCTGGGCGAACAACAGCGATATCTCATGGGCCGTCGCCACCACTGACGACAAGCACAAGGGCTATGACTGCTTCACGGTCACGTTGACCGAGAGCGGCTCCACCATCGAGTTGGTCACCGATGGCGCATGCGTGACCGACGACGTCTACGCGCTCGCTACCAGCGGCTCGGCCGCTTTCGGGCTCGTCGGCTCACCGGACCGGGGGTTCCAGATCGCGGGCATGTGGAACACCGCCACCGGGCAGGAGATCTCGCTGCCGAGCAGCACGCGTCGCACCCCGTACTATTTCGTCTCCCCCGGGCGCCTCATCACGGTGAAGAGCAATGAGGTCACTCTTTACGCGGCGGGCGCGAAATGACCGGGGAGGGAGCCGCCCCCGTTGGCGCCTGGGGCCCGGACCACCTCGGCCCGGGATTCCAGGCGCGCACCCTGGAGCTGCTGCCGGATGAGGAGGCCGACGGCGCCGTCGCCACCCTCGTGCGGCATGTGCCCGCGGAGGATCCCGGGGCCCTGCCCGGCACGCCCAGCGCGCCGACTTTCGCCTGGCTCTATCTGCACGGCTGGAACGACTACTTCTTCCACACGCACCTCGCCCGGGAGGTCTCCCGGCTGGGCGGGGCCTTCTACGCCCTCGACCTGCGCCGCTATGGGAGGTCCCTGCGCGAGGGGCAGATGCTCGGCTGGGTGACGTCCTTGGACGACTACGACGAGGAGATCGGCCAGGCCCTCGGCGTCATCCACGCTGAGCACGGGGAAGGGATCGACGTCGTCGGCTATGGGCACTCGACCGGCGGCCTCGTGGCCTCCCTGTGGGCGGATCGCCACCCGGGGGCGCTGGGCTCGCTCATCCTGGCCTCCCCGTGGCTGGAGATCCAGGGAGCCTCGCCGGTGAGGCTCCTCGGGCAGCCGGTGCTGCGGGCCCTCGCCCGCCGTGATCCGCGCAGGCCACTGCCGACGCCGAGCTTCCCGCCGGAGAAGCGCTTCCGCGTCACCGACGGCTGGGACGAGCGCGACGGCGAGCCGAACCCGGCATGGGCGGATGACCCGTGGGTGCGTGGCTGGGATGTCAACGACGAGTGGGTCCACTGGCCCGGAGCGCCGATTTGGCCCGGGTGGCTGCAGGCGATCCTCGCTGGCCAGACGCGGGTGGCGGCGGGGCTCGACATCCGCTGCCCGGTGCTATCGATGGGCTCGGCGCGATCGCGCCTGGGGGTCACGTGGACGCCGGACTCGCGGTCGACGGACACGGTGATCGACGCCGATGCCACGGCCCAGCGCGCCGTCTGCCTGGGCTCACTCGTCACCGTGGCGCGCTTCGACGGCGCCGTGCACGACCTCGTGCTCTCCGCGCCTCCCGTGCGCGAGCAAGTGCTGGGCGCTATGCGCCGCTGGATGACCGCCTACGTCCTGCGCTGAGGCTGAATCGCCCGCCCCGCATCGAGACCGGGCGAACAGCACGGCGAAACCGGGCGAACAGCACGGCGAGATTCTGTTCTTGTGGGCGCGGGCATGATCGGGGCGCGCCTTCATGACGAGACCGAGCGAAATGAGGAGCGAGACCGGTGGCGGGTTCGGGGCGGTGTGTGGTGGGGGTTAGTGGCCTTGGTGCTCTTCAGCGTCGTCGGACAGGTAGGGGATGAGTCGGCGGATGTTGAAGGGTGGGGCTGTTTGGGTGGTGGTGACGTAGCCGTCGACGGGCTGCCAGTCGGTGGCGCCTGCGGGTTTGAATCTCGCGGTCCAGGTGGTGGTCAGGGTGACGGTGACGTTGTCGGCTGTGGTGGCGTACAGGTGGGTGACGGTCTGGTTGGGGTAGGGGTTGCCGGGGTCGGTGGTGGAGAAGGTGGTTCCGTCTCCCCAGTTCCAGGTGTAGGTGGCGGGGGTGACTTCGACGTCGACACTGGTGCCGCCGACGTTGGTGGTGAGTGTTCTGGTGGCGGGGTTGGTGTAGGCGATCAGCGGCATGTGGAGCAGGATGGTGCCGGTGGGCGGCTGGATGAAGACGCCGGAGCCGTCGACGATGAGGGTGGCCACATCATGCGACGTGAGGACGATGGGTGCGGGGGCCGGGGCAGCGGGCGCCGCAGCGGCGGGAGTGTCGTCGGCCACCAGGGCGCAGTGCCCCTTCTTGTCGAGATCACTGATCTCTTCCACCCAGCAGTTCCAGCGTCCCCCAGCTGGGTTGTCTTGAGGTGATGCCGCTGATACTGCGACAGCGCTGGATGAACCTTCTGGCGGATTTGCTGAGTCCCCTGATGGCGGACCTCCCTGGACTGGGACCTCCTCGTACACCGACGACGCCATCGAGACTTCATTGCCAGATGCTCGACCACTGTAGCCTCGTTGATCTTCCGGGGATGAAATATCGCCCGTAGGAATGGAAAAAAATGTCGATTGCATGACAAACACGCCGACAACAACAGTGAGGCGCATCATTTTGTCGACACCTCCCCGATGCGCCAGCCGTCATCGTGGTAACGAAGGGTTAAAAAGAGGTTTGAGTCCGTCGCCTCGTTCCTGATCGCCTCACCTTGCCGATTGATTGTCGTCGACCCGCTCGATGATACCGCGATCTTGATGCCGCAATATTCTTTTCCGCTCCCAGGTGGAATGTATTCGACATTTTGGACCTCATCAACCCAAGGATTAGCCCATCCTCCACCTTCGTGGAGTTTTGCAGCATCGTCGATGGTGGATTTGCAGAAGACGCACCCCTCCTCGCTCATGGCGGCCAAGTCGGCGGTGTCGCCGGTGATGAAGGCGTAGCGGTAGAGCTGAAGGAAGTAGAAGGCGGCGTTGACAGCGCCTTCTTCTGTATATTGCCTGGCCTCCGGAGGTTTGATGGGCTTGGGTTCGGCCAGGGCGGTGGCGCGCTGCGCCGCCAGTTCCGGGCTGAGGGACGGCAGGGCGCTGGCGGTGGGGGTCGCGTCCGCGCTGGCGTCGGGGGTGGAGAAGAAGCGCGTGGGCAGGGTCCCGTAGGTCACGGGCGAGGGCTCGTCTTTGGCACAGGCGGTCAGCAGCGTCAGGCTCGCGGCGCAGCAGGCCGCCAGAACGAGGGCGATCGGGTGAGCCCACCGCCCGGACGCCACCGCCGCGAGACGGTTGCGTTGTCGGCGCCGGCCTGCTGGCCGAGGGACGACGCTTGGGCGCCGTCGAGATCCTGTCGCGCCGAAGGCGAGGGGCGGGGTGTGGGGAGGCGTGGGGGCCATGGGTCTGGGGCCTTCCAAGCGGGAAGCGGACGGGCGGATATGGACCAGGGGAAGGATCCGAGGCCCCAGGTCGGCCCCAGTGACGGCGGCCTCGCCGTCGGCTCCCAACCTTAGAGGCCCGCGCCGTCCGCGCGCCAGGCCCTCTCGCGGATCTGTGGATAACTCGCCAACACCGCCCCGACCAGCAGCGGCCTGTGGATACGGAACCGGTCTCGCCGTGCTGTTCGCCCGGTTTCGCCGTGCTGTTCGCCCGGTCTCGGCGAGGGGGTGGGGGTCAGATGCGGAGGGGGCGGAGGAGGCTCGTGGGCAGGAGCGTCGCGCGGAGGCGGCGGAGCCAGCCGGCCTGCTCGCGCATGGCCCTCACGCATGATCCCAGCGCCTCTTCCAGGCCGCGTTCCGCGGCACCAGATCCGACGCCGTCGCCGTCCTTCTCGATATCGGCGCTGTAGCGCTCCCGGACGACCGCGCTCTCCAACGCGCCCAGGGACTCCCCCGCGGCGCTGGCACCAGCACCGAGGGCTTCCGCCAGGCGCGCCACCACGGCGCCGGGCGTGCGCGAGGGCAGGGGTGTCCCCTGACCGATGAGCCCAAGGTCGACGGCGCAGTCCAGCAGCTCAGCCCACGCGGCCTCGGCGGGCCCGTCCCCGCCTCGTCCGCCACCCCGCATCACCGCAGTGCGGCGACGCCGCCTCACCACCCTGGCGAGCGCGGGCGCGCCCACCACAGCCAGCGCAGCCAGCGCGCCCAGCGTGGCGCCCCCTGTCGCGAGCCCGCCCAGTCCCGCAGCGGGGCCGCCCTCCCCCGGGTCCTCGCCCTTCTCGCTGTCTCCGGCGGACTGATCGGCATCGCCCGCCGTCGGTGCCGCCGCGCTCGGCGTGGGCCCGGCAGTGGCGGAGGCGCTCGGCTCCGGGGAGGGGGTCGTCGTCGGGGCCGGGGTGGCCTCCGCGGGCGTCGCCTTGTTGGCGCGCGCGCCGGCCCCGCCGGGCGTGGGCTCGAAGGCCACCCATCCCGCGCCGTCGATCCACACCTCGGGCCAGGCGTGCAGGTCCTCGGCCCGGACCTGTGTCTGCCCCGCGTTCTGGCCGGGGGCGGGGCTGTGGGAGGCGTAGCCGATGGCGATGCGGGTGGGCAGCCCCATGTCCCTGGCCATGAGGGTGAAGGCCGCGGAGTAGTGGATGCAGTAGCCGGATCGCTCGGTCAGGAAGGCCTCCACCGTCCCCACCGGGCTCGCGGAGCCGCCACCCGCTCCCGCGCCGTCGAAGCTGCCCGGGGCGGACTCGTCGTAGACGAAGCCGTTGCCGTGGAACCAGGCGGCCAGGGCGGCGGCGCGCACGGGCGCGGGCGAGGAGGGATCGAGTCCCGCCGCGGCCAGCGCCTGAGCCCCGGCCTCGTGGATCGCGCTGGAGCCACCAGCGTCCCC
The DNA here is from genome assembly GCF_000295095.1 of Actinomyces timonensis DSM 23838. Classification (GTDB taxonomy): domain Bacteria; phylum Actinomycetota; class Actinomycetes; order Actinomycetales; family Actinomycetaceae; genus Actinomyces; species Actinomyces timonensis. The sequence continues at coordinate 659,834 of NZ_JH806632.1, forward strand.
CCGGCTCACCCCGGCGGGCAGCGCTAGGTAGGGGGCCAGTTCCTCGGCGGCGGGTGCGGGCGCGGGGTAGGGCGGCGCGATCATCGGCTGTCCGTCGAGCCCGGCGACGGCGCTCCAACCGTAGGCCCGGTACATCTCGCCACTGGCCGTGGTGTCGCGCCAGGAGCGGGCGGTGGAGGTCCCGGGGATCCAGCGCCAGGACGCCGGGTCGAGCGCGGTGCCGCCCCACGAGCCCGTCACCTCATCATCCGCCGAGTCGACGACGAGGGTGGATTGGAGCGTGGGCAGCCGGTCGGTGACGAGGTCGTCCACCCGCATGACGACGGCGCGCAGCCCCGGCACGTCGGCACCACTCCCGGCCTGGCCCCCGGAGGCCTCGAGGGCGGAGATCGGGGTGAGGGCGGCGCCGTCGAGCCCCGTCGGCGGCTCGCTGATGGTCCGGGCGTTGTCGGGGACGCTGATCGGCTCCCAGGTGCTGCCGTCGAGGTCGCGGACGACGGCGAGGGTGAAGCGCAGGGACTCTCCCCCCTCAGAGCCCTCGGCCTGGTAGGAGAACGCGGTTCCACTGCCGTGGACGAGGTCGCTGCCCAGCGTCAGACTGGTCTCGGGCACGCTCTTCTCCCGGCCGACGATGCGGTCGAGAAAACCGTCCTGCCCCCGCACCGGCATCCCGCCGCCAACCCCGGCGGCCAGGACGAGCGCGAGGATGAGCACCGCGATCCGGGTCCCGGCCAGGCCCAGCCGTGCGCGCAGGCCCGCCAGCCCTCCGCGCACGGCGGGCATCACGGGCACGGCGGAGCCGATGAGCAGGAGGATGCCCGCGGCGAAGCCCAGGACCATCCGTCCCGGCGGGGTCCAGTCGGTCAGCAGTCCCGCCACGAGCATGGAGGAGGCGGGGACGACGGCGGTCACCCCGACCCGGTCCCCGCCGGTGGTGGAGATGAGCGCGCACCACCAGGCGATGAGGAGAGTGAGGGCGGCGAGCACGAGGGAGAGGCTGTCGCTGACCGGCATGGGCGGGTCGGTGGCCCGGACCTGTTGGCCGACGGCGGCGAGCTCGGAGGCCGGGCTCGCCGTCCAAGCGCTCAGTGCCGGGCTGGTGAGGACCTGGACGGCGAGGATCGCGCTGCCGACGGCGAGCGCGAGGAGGCAGGGCAGGACGGGGCGCTTGGGCCACAGGGCCCGGCCGCCGCCGGTGACGAGCAGGACGGCGGCCGCGATGAGGAGGGCGCGCGATTGCCAGGGCCCAGGGAGGAGGACCTGTTCGAGGACCCTCAGCCCCGCCCACCACAGAGCGGTGACGATGAGCGCCCCCCACAGGGGCTGGAGCCGGGGCGCCTCGCCGGAGGGCCGGGGCTCGCGGGACCAGCGCAGTCTGCTCTGCCGGACCAATCCGCCCGCGCGCTGACTCGACCGGCTCATCGGTTGCCTCCCGCAGGTGGGTCGGTGTGGAGGCGGGCGGCGCCGTCGTCGCCGATGAGGATGATCGCCGAGGCCTCGGGGAGCTCGCGGCCCGCGCGGGCGGCGAGCGCCGCCGAGTCGGTGACGAGCGCGTCGGGAGCGGCGGTGCCGCGCGTCCCCCAGTGCTCGACGGCGTTCACCCGAGCATCGGCGGGACCCAGCGCGGCGAGCCGGCGCAGGAGGGCGACGCGATCGCTGGCGCCGCCGGAAGCGGAACCGCTCGCGTCGTCGGGCCCGCCATCCCCCTGGCCGCCCAGATCGAGGCCGACGGCGCAGCCCTGCTCGTCCCACGCGGCGATGAGGGCGGCGACGACGCTGATCGCCCGCTCCGCCCGCTCCGCAGCCTCCCCAGCCCCGGCGGAGCCGGCGCGCTCAGCAGCGCTCCGCCCGGCGCGCTCACCGCTGCCGCGCCCCGCGCCCGCGGCCTCCGCCGAGAGCCGGAGGGCGAGCGAGCGGCGGGGATGCGGCACCCGGTCCCTCTCGGCGACGATGAGCCCGCCCTGGCGCGCGGACTGGCGCCAGTGGATGGAGGCCAGCGCATCACCGGGGCGGTAGTCGCGCAGGCGGGAGATCTGCTCGCCGCCGCGCTCAGCCGATCCGCGCTCCCGGGGGACGCTCCGGCCCCAGGGGGCCGAGCCAGAGCCCGCGACGACGCCGTCGGGCAGGGGGGCGGGCGTGGGCAGGACGAGCACGTGGGCGGTGGCGCGGATCGGCACGCGGGCGCTCGCCAGGCCGAAGGGCTCATGGATGAGGAGGCCCCTGGCCTCCAGTCGCAGCGCCCCCCGCTCGGCGCCGGTGACCGTCAGGGCCGAGGCGAGGGCCCCGCCGCCCGCGCGCAGGGGCCCGGTGAAGCGCCGCTCGCCGTAGGGCGCGACCCCGCCGCCAGCCCCAGCAGAGTGCGGATGGTGCTCGATATCCCAGCGCGCCCAGGCGGGCAGGACGCTGAAGAGCCTGGCGCGGCCGTCGATGGCCCAGGCGCCGGACTGCCCGGCGGTGATCTCCTCCGGGCCGAGGAGGCGCGCCCGCGGCCGGGCGAGCAGCCCCAGCCCCAGCGCCATGAGCAGGCACAGGACCATGAGGGCGATCAGGAGCACACCGGCGCCCATGAGCAGGGGCAGGCGCACGGCCCACCCGGCGAGAAGGAGGAACAGCGCGAGGGCCAGCATCTCCCAGCCGTGGGACGTCGGCACGGCCATCGGGAGCCGCGCCGGCAGCCCCCGTCGCGCCCGCGGCCCCCGCCCCGCGCGCTGGCCGGGCGCCCGGCGAGCCATCAGGACCTCGGCGCCGGGGTGCGGGCGATGATCCCGGCGAGCACCGACTCGGCGGCCTGGCGCTCGTGGGCGGAAGAGGCGAAGCGCCCGGCGGGCGCGATCCGATGGCCGAGGACGGCGGGAGCGGCCGACGCGATGTCGTCGGGCGTCACGAAGCCGCGCCCGTCCATGGCGGCACCGGCCCGGCCCATGGCCACGAGGTGGAGGGCGGCCCGGGGGCTGGCCCCCAGCACGAGCTCGCTGGTGTCACGGGTGGCGGCCGCGAGCGCGACGGCGTAGCGGGCCACCGGCTTGGCGACCTTGATGGCGGCGACGGCGGAGCGCGCCCTCCTGGCCCCGGCCTCGGTGGCCACGGGGGTGAGGGAGGTCAAGGGGTCGGCGCCGCCACGGGCGAGCACCATGGCGGTCTCCGCCTCTGGGTCGGGGTAGCCCAGGGACAGGCGCGTCATGAAGCGGTCGCGCTGCGCCTCGGGCAGGGGGAAGGTGCCCTCCATGTCGAGGGGGTTCTGGGTGCCGACAGTCATGAAAGGGTCGGGCAGGGGGCGCGCGTGCCCCTCGACGCTCACATGCCCCTCCCCCATGGCCTCCAGGAGGGCGGACTGGGTGCGGGGCGTGGCGCGGTTGATCTCATCGGCGATGAGGATGCCCGTGAAGACGGGCCCGGGGTGGAAGCGGAAGGTGCGGGCCGCCTGGTCGTAGATGGACACGCCGGTGACGTCGGCGGGCAGGAGGTCGGCGGTGAACTGGATGCGGGCCGAGCGCAGGTCGAGGCAGCGCGCCAGGGCGAGGGCGAGCGTGGTCTTGCCGACGCCGGGGACGTCCTCGATGAGGAGGTGCCCGCCGGCGAGGAAGGTGGCGACGGCGGTGCGCACCTCGTCCTCCTTGCCGAGCACGACGGCGCAGATGCGCTTGGTCAGGCGCGCGGTGAGGGTGGCGAGCTCGTCGGCGCCCATGGGCGCCGTAGGGGTCCCTAGGCTCTCTGCTCGCTCGGGCGAGTCGGTGGCGCCCTTGGCCGGCGTCGGCTTCCGCGCTCCCGGGGCGATGCCGTACCCGCTGCCCGTGGCCGACCCGGGCGGGGCCGGGGGGATCGCCGAGGGCGCGGCTGCGGCGGCAGCTCCGGCCGTGGCGCCGGGCGCACCGGTGCCACGGGCTTCAGGGATACGGGCCGTCGGAAGGCTCATGCGGCGATTCTCGCACGGCCCGGGCCGCGGCCGGGATGCCCCGAGATGTGGGACGGCGCCCACTGCCCGCTGGGGCGGTGGGCGCCGTCGTGCCGGTGGCCTGGCCCGCGGCCCTGAAGGGGCGCGGCGGCCGGTCTGCCCGGCCTACTGATGGGCGCTACTGCTGGCCCTCCTCCGGGGCGAGGACGGCGGCGCGGCCGGCCTCGAGGCGCGCCACGGGGACGCGGAACGGGGAGCAGGACACGTAGTTGAGTCCCGCGGTGTGGAAGAAGGCGATGGAGTCGGGGTCACCGCCGTGCTCGCCGCACACGCCCATCTTCATCTCCGGCTTGGTGGAGCGCCCGCCCTCGACGCCCAGGCGGACCATGGCGCCCACGCCGTCGGCGTCGAGGGACTCGAACGGCGAGGTGCCGAAGATCGCCTCGTCGATGTAGCGCCCCACGAAGGAGGTCTCGACGTCGTCGCGGGAGAAGCCCCAGGTGGTCTGGGTCAGGTCGTTCGTGCCGAAGGAGAAGAAGTCGGCCTCCTCGGCCACGTGGGCGCTGGTGACGGCGGCGCGCGGCAGCTCGATCATGCAGCCGATCGGGAAGGAGAGGTCGTAGCCGGACTCGGCGCCGACCTCGGCCAGGACGGCCTCGGCGCGCTCGCGGGCGATCTGGAGCTCCCGGACGGACCCGATGAGCGGGATCATGATCTCGGGGTGCGGGTCTCCCCCGGCGCGCAGGCGCTCGACGGCGGCCTCGGCGATGGCGCGCACCTGGAGCTCGATGAGGCCGGGCATGGTCAGCAGGAGGCGGGCGCCGCGCAGGCCGAGCATGGGGTTGGACTCGTGGCTCTTGCGCACGACGGCGAGCAGTTCCTCGTCGGCGGGGTCGAGCACGCCCTTCTCCCGGTCCACGGCCACCTTGACGCTCAGCTCGGTGAGGTCGGGGAGGAACTCGTGCAGGGGCGGGTCGATGAGGCGCACCGTCATGGGCTTGCCGTTCATCGTCGCGAACATCTGCACGAAGTCGTCCTTCTGCAGGGGCAGGAGGGCGGCGAGGGCGGCCTCGCGCTCGGCGTCGGTGGCGGCCAGGATGAGGTTCTGGACGAACTTCTTGCGCTCGCCGAGGAACATGTGCTCGGTGCGGCACAGGCCCACGCCCTCGGCGCCGCGGTGGATGGCGTGGCGGGCGTCGTCGGGGGTGTCGGCGTTGGCGCGCACCGCGAGGCGGCGGACCTTGTCGGCGTGGCGCATGAGGCGGTCGACGCTCGTGATGAGCTCGCGGTTGTCGACGTCGCCGGCGCTGTCCAGGGCGGTCTCCAGGCCGCGGCGCAGGTAGGTCATGACAGGCGAGTCGGCGACCTCCACCGAGCCGAGGAAGACCTCGCCGGTGGTGCCGTCGATGGCGATGATGTCCTCACTGGTGAGCACCTCGTCCCTGCCAGCCAGGCGCACGGTCTTGGCCGCGGCGTCGACCTCGAGGGCCTCGGCCCCGCACACGCAGGTCTTGCCCATGCCGCGTGCGACGACGGCGGCGTGGGAGGTCTTGCCGCCGCGCGCGGTGAGAACGCCGGAGGCGGCGACCATGCCGGGCAGGTCGTCGGGGTTGGTCTCGCGGCGCACGAGGATGACGGACTCGCCGGCCTCGGCGCGGGCGGTGGCCTCAGCGTTGTCGAAGGCGATGAAGCCGACGGCGGCGCCGGGCGAGGCGGGCATGGCCTTGGTGAGCAGGTCGCGCTCCCCGGCGGTGGAGAACTGCGGGAACATGAGCTGGGTGAGCTGGTCCCCGGTGACGCGGGTGAGGGCCTCGTCGGTGGTGATGAGCTTCTCGTCGACGAGCTGCGTGGCCACGCGGAAGGCCGCGGCGGCGGTGCGCTTGCCCACGCGGGTCTGGAGGAGCCAGAGCTTGCCGCGCTCGATGGTGAACTCGATGTCGCACAGGTCCCGGTAGTGGGTCTCGAGCTTGCGCATGGCGGCGCGCAGGTCCTTGTAGGACTCCGGGTCGAGGGACTTCAGGTCCGCCAGGGACAGGGTGTTGCGGATGCCGGCGACGACGTCCTCGCCCTGGGCGTTGACGAGGTAGTCCCCGTAGACGCCGGAGCGGCCGGTGGACGGGTCGCGGGTGAAGCAGACGCCGGTGCCGGAGGTCTGCCCCATGTTGCCGAAGACCATCGTGCACACGTTGACGGCGGTGCCCAGGTCGTGGGGGATCTTCTCGCGGCGCCGGTAGATGTGGGCGCGCTCGGTGTTCCAGGAGCGGAAGACGGCCTCGGTGGCCATGTCGAGCTGGCTGCGGGGGTCCTGGGGGAAGTCGATGCCGGCCTGCTCATGGACGATGGCCTTGTACTCCTCGACGAGCTCGCGCAGGGCGTCGACGTCGAGCTCGTAGTCGAGGGTGACGCCGCGGGAGGCCTTCTTGGCGTCGAGGGCGTCGGAGAAGTGATCGCCGTCGATGTCCAGGACGGTCTTGCCGAACATCTGGATGAGGCGGCGGTAGGAGTCCCAGGCGAAGCGCGCGTCCCCGCTGGCCTCGGCCAGGCCCGTGACGGAGGCGTCGTTGAGGCCGATGTTGAGGACGGTCTCCATCATGCCGGGCATGGAGAACTTGGCGCCCGAGCGCACGGAGACGAGGAGGGGATCCTCGGGGGCCCCGAGCTCGCGGCCGAGCTCCTCCTCGACCTCGCGCAGGGCTGTGGTCACCTGGACGGCGAGCTCGTCGGGGACCGCGCCGTCGGCGAGGTAGGCCCGGCAGGCGTCAGTGGTGATCGTGAAGCCGGGGGGAACGGGCAGTCCGAGCCGGGTCATCTCGGCGAGGTTCGCGCCCTTGCCGCCCAGGAGGTCCTTCTGGTCCTTGTCTCCCTCGCTGAAGCGGTACACGTACTTGGGCATCGTCGCCTCTTTCACTCGTGGATCGCGCGGCATCGCGCTGGTCGGATCGCCCCCACTCTAATGTGACCTCGGTCCTACGCTCAAACCGCGCCGCTCCTCCCAAGGTCGCCCGAAAGGCCCGGCGCGCCCGGAGGCGCCCCCGGAGGCGTTCCCGCCGCGCACCCGATCAGCCCCGCTCGTCCCCGGAATGGCTCCCCGGGGACTGCGCGCCCGAGTCGTCAGAGTCGTCAGCATCGTCAGAGTTGTCCGGGAAGGCGCTCTCGCGCTCACGGGCCTCATCGAGAACCCGGAGGGCGTCAGTGGTGGCGCGGGTCGCCCGGGCGAGCTTGGCCCGGGCCCTGTCCTCCCAGGCCTGCGCCACCTCGACCTCGGCGAGGGCCTCCACAACGGTCGGCTCGGTGTCGACGAGGTGGGCCGGGGCGATCGCGAAGATCTCGGAGACATCCAGGTCGGGGTTCTCCTCCTGCGTCTCGACGAGCTCGGCGACCTCCTCCTGGCTGGCCACGGCCGGCATGGAGCCGGGCAGGGGGCGGCGGGCGGTCTCCTTGAGCCCGAAGATCGCCAGGAGGGCCGCTGTGGAGGTCCCCAGCAGCCAGAAGGCGGGCGCCAGGTGGCTGCCGGTGGAGGCCACGAGCGCCTCCATGATGAAGGCGGCTGTGCCACCGAAGAGGGCGACGGCGACGTTGTAGGCGATGCCCATGCCGCCGTAGCGCGAGCGGGTGGGGAAGATCGCGGGAAGGGAGGCGGCCAGGTTGCCGACGTAGGCAGCCGTCGGATAGGCGAGGAGGGTCAGGCCGAGCAGCACCGACCAGACCTCCTTGTGCTCCAGCAGGAGGAAGACGGGGACCGCCAGGATGATCGTGCTGATCGCCGCGGACAGGAGGACGGGCCTGCGCCCCACATGGTCCGAGAGCCGACCGCAGGCGGGGACGAGGAAGGCAACGAGGACGAGGATCGGCAGGGTGAGCAGGGGGCCGTGCTCGGCGTCGAGGTTGAGCGTGGTGGTAAGGTAGGTCGGCATGTAGGAGGTGAGGGTGTAGCCCACCGTGTTGGCACCGGCCACGAGGATGATGGCGATTCCCAGTTCGCGCCAGTAGGTGCGCACCATCTCCTTGAAGCCGAGGGGGCCCTCCTCCGGTTTCATGATCTCGGTCTCGACGGCCGCCAGATCCGCGGGCTCCTCGTCGTCGGCCTCCGCCTGGGCACCGCGGAAGGCCGGGGTGTCCTCGATCCGGGTTCGCAGGTAGAGGGCGATGGCGCCCATGGGCAGGGCGAGGAGGAAGGGGATGCGCCAGCCCCAGGTGGCCATGAAGTCCTTGGGAAGGGTGAGCATGAGCGCGGTGACGAAGCCCGCGCCCAGCGCGTTGCCGATGTAGGAGCCCCAGTCGAGCATGGCGGCGTAGAAGCCGCGGCGCTTGTCCGGGGCGTACTCGGTGACGAAGGTGGTGGCGCCGGCGTACTCGCCGCCGGTGGAGAAACCCTGGACCAGCTTGAGGCCAATGAGGAGGATCGGCGCCCACATGCCCAGGACGCTGGCAGGCGGCAGGATGCCGATGCCGAAGGTCGCCAGCGCTATCATCATGAGGGTGAAGGCCAAGACCTCCTTGCGGCCGAGGCGGTCCCCGAGCTGGCCGAGGATGACGCCACCCAGCGGCCGAGCGACGAAGGTGACGGCGAAGACCCCCAATGAGAAGAGGTTCTGCGCGGTGCCGCTGGCATTGGGGAGGAAGGCCTGCCCCACGAGCACGGCGACATAGGCGAACACGCCGACGTCGTACCACTCCATGATGTTGCCGACCACCGAGCCGAGGATCGCCTTGCGCAGCGCGGACTCCTCGACGACGGTGACGTCGTCGGCGCGCAGCCGGCGCCGCCGCCGCATGTACGCCAGTCTTCGCTGCTCCCGGCGGATCCTCTCCACCTTGCGCTCCGCGCGCGCCAGCCCCATGTCGTGGGAGGGGCGGGTGTCAGTATGTTCATCCTGCGTTGTGGCCATATAGTCCATGGCATTCCGATCCTTGCGCGGCCCCTCGGGTCAGGACCGCTCGTGATTCGGCGTCCGCCGACGCCGTGGAGCCGGGCAGCGCAACGGGCGACAGGGACCGAGAGGCTCAGGGAACGTCCGGCGCGCCGCCTTCCGGAGCGGGCCGGCACGCACCCGGCAGACCGGGCACGCACCGCCTCACTGCAGATCCGGCACGACTCCAGATCACACGAGGGTACAACAGCTGGTCAAAATGCCGCAGCGGGCGTCCGCCCCGGGAAAGGGAGGACGCCCGCCGGTGAGACAGGTCGGTGGCGGTCAGGGCACGACGACGAGGACGTCGCACTGCGACTTGCGCAGGACCTGGACGGAGACCGCGCCGAAGATGCGGCCGAGCAGGGAGTCCACGCCCTTGGAGCCGACGACGACGAGATCCGCCTCGGCCTCCAGGGTGACCAGGGTGACGGCGGAGACCGCCGTCCCCTCGACGACGACGCCCTGGGCGAGGCCGACGCCGCGCTCGATGGCGATGTCGCGCGCCTTCTCGACGACGGCGTAGGCCTCGTCCTCGGTCAGCTGGACCTCGTTCACTCGCACGTCGGCGACCTGCGCGGTGTCGGCGACTCGGGCTTTATCCCGGGCCGAGACGGGATCGAATCCGGCCACGAGGAGCAGGGTGGCGTCGCACAGGCGCGCCATCTCACAGGCTCGGTCGATGACGTGGGTGTTCTCCTCAAGGTTGCCGACTCCGGCGACGATAGTGGTATAGGTCACGGATGTCATCCTCTCGTGTGGCGCCCGGTCAGGCGACGGCGGTCTCGGTGGTAGCCACAGCGGCGGCGCGCACCCTCGGGTCGGCGTCCTTGTCGGTGTCGATCCACTCGATGAGCAGGCCGGCGATGACGAGGAAGACTGCGACGAAGAGCAGGGCGTTGACAGGGTGGTTGCCGAGCAGGTTCTTGTAGATGAAGCCGAAGGTGAGGGTCTGAAGGAGCTGGGGGACGACGATCATCATGTTGACGACGCCCATGTAGACGCCCCGGCGCTCCTTGCGGATCATCTCGGTGACCATAACGTAGGGTACGCCCACGATTGAGGCCCAGGCCACACCAATGCCGATCATGGGCAGGTAGAGGACCGTCGTGTTCTCGGGGCTGCCGATGTGGGTCAGCAGGTAGAGGCAGATGGCGGCCAGGAAGAGGGCCGCGGTGTGGACGTGCTTGGGCCCGACCTTGTTGGCCAGCCGCGCCAGGAAGAGCGCCACGATCGTGCAGGAGATGTAGTAGACGACCATGAGGCCGGTGGCGAAGCCCGAGGCGTCGCTGAAGGCATCGGTCTTGGCGTAGTTCGGGTCGCTCAGGTTGACGCCGAAGTAGGCGATGGCGCACATGAGCCCGAGGTACTGCCAGAAGACGTTCATGGCGTACCACTGGAAGAGGTAGACGAGGGCCATCTTCTTCAGGCCGCGGGGCATCTCGACAATGGCGACGCCGACGTCCTTGACGAAGCCGAAGGGGCCCTCCTCCCTCTTCTTGCGCTCGAGCTCGGCGCGGCCCTCCGGCGTGGGCGGCAGCTCCTTGGTGGAGAGCACCGAGATGAGCACGGAGCCGATGGAGCACACCGAGCCCACCATGAAGGCCCCGAACACCCAGTAGGGGATGCCCGCGGCGGTGGCGCCCCTGAGGATCTTCTCCAGAACCGCCAGCGTGCCGGCGGCCAGGGCCGAGCCGGCGCCGATGAACAGGGCCTGGGTGAGGAAGCCCTTGGCGAACTGCTTGGAGGGCAGGCGGTCGGCGATGAAGGCCCGGTAGGGCTCCATGGCCGTGTTGTTCGAGGCGTCCAGCAGCCACAGGCACAGCACCGCCATCCACACGGCGGTCACGAAGGGCATGAGGAACAGGAAGATGGAGCAGCCGACGGCGCCGATGAGGAAGAAGGGCTTACGGCGGCCCCACTTGTCGCTCCAGGTCCGGTCCGACAGCGCCCCGATGAGGGGCTGGATGAGCAGGCCGGTGACGGGTCCGGCCAGGTTGAGGATGGGCAGCTCGTCGGGGGAGGCCCCGAGGAACTGGTAGATGGGCGACATGACGTTCTGCTGCATGCCGAAGGAGTACTGAATGCCGAAGAAGCCGACGTTCATCAGCAGGATCTGGCCCGTACTCATCATGGGCTTGTGCGCGAGATCCACCGCGCCGTTCTGGGAGGTCTGTGCCATAGGTCGTCCTTGTCCTGGGCCCTGCGGTTGTCGGCGCCATCCGAAGCGGATGCCGTGCCTCCCGTCCGAGAGAGCGCTGTGCGGGACGGCGGGGAGTCTCAGGGGGTGGCAAGGCAATGATCTACCCAACATGGCTAACGTTTGACATGCCTTTAGTCTTACATTGGGTCGATCTGGGCATGGTTCAGGCGCACGATCCGATTATTCCACGGTATGTCTCGTGGAGCACTTTCAAATCCGAAGAGCCGTCGTCGTGCCTCCGACCCCGGCTCCCGCGGGCCCGCAGAACACAGGGGTGCCGCGCCCCGACGGGACGCGGCACCCCAAGAAAACTGCGTCGTGCTGAGAAGGCGGGAGCCCTGGTGCCGTGCCGCGGGCCCCGGCGTCGAACCCTCAGCGCGGCGCAGCAGCGCTCACGCGCGGCGGCAGGCCTCCGCCCTCCTCGCGCCCTCCTCGCCTCGCGGCCGGCTCGCGCGGCTCACTCCCCCGCGCCGCGGGCGTCCGCACCCACGGCAGCGTCGACAATGGCCTTGGCCTCCTCCTGGGCGGCGACCTCGGCGCTGAGCGGGTCCGAGGCGATCTTGGGGTCCCAGGGCTCGCCGCGGAAGGTGAACTCGCCCAGGATCCCCTCTCCCTCGGCATCAACAATGACCTTCTGGCCGCGCTCGATCTCCCCGAAGAGGATCTTCTCGCTCAGGGCGTCCTCGATGTCGCGCTGGATGGCGCGGCGCAGCGGGCGGGCGCCGAGCACCGGGTCGAAGCCGCGCTCGGCGAGCAGCTCCTTGGCGGCGTCGGTGAGCTCGATCGTCATGTCCTGCTCGCTCATGCGCTTGTCGAGTCGGGCGATCATGAGGTCGACGATCTCGCGGACCTCGGTCTTCGTCAGCTGCGGGAAGACGATGAGGTCGTCCACGCGGTTGAGGAACTCGGGCCGGAACTGCTGCTTGAGCTCGCGGTTGACGTGGGCCTTCATCTCCTCGTAGTCCATGGCGCCGGACTCGGTGGACTGGAAGCCCGTGGCCACGGACTTGCCGATGTCCTTGGAGCCGAGGTTCGTCGTCATGATGATGACGGTGTTCTTGAAGTCCACCTCGCGGCCCTGCGCGTCGGACAGGTGCCCGTCCTCCAGGATCTGCAGGAGCGAGTTGAAGATGTCCGGGTGGGCCTTCTCCACCTCGTCGAAGAGGACGACGGAGAAGGGCCGGCGGCGGACCTTCTCGGTGAGCTGGCCGCCCTCGTCGTAGCCGACGTAGCCCGGAGGGGCGCCGAAGAGGCGGGAGACGGTGTGCTTCTCGGCGAACTCGGACATGTCGAGCTGGATGAGGGCGTCCTCGTCGTCGAAGAGGAACTCGGCCAGGGCCTTGGCCAGCTCGGTCTTTCCCACGCCCGTGGGGCCGGCGAAGATGAAGGAGCCTCCGGGGCGCTTGGGGTCCTTCAGGCCGGCGCGGGTGCGGCGGATGGACTTGGAGATCGCCTCGATGGCCTTGTTCTGGCCGACGATGCGCTTGTGGAGCTCGGCCTCCATGTTGAGCAGCTTGGAGGACTCCGCCTCGGTCAGCTTGACCACGGGGATGCCGGTGGACATCGCCAGGACCTCGGCGATGAGGTTCTCATCGACCTCGGCCACCTGGTCCAGGTCCCCGTCCTTCCAGGCCTTCTCCTTGGCGGTGCGCTCCTCGGCCAGGCGGCGCTCGTCGTCGCGCAGGGCGGCGGCGCGCTCGAAGTCCTGGTCGTCGATCGCGGACTCCTTCTCGCGCTTGACCTCGGCGATCCGCTCATCGATGTCGCGAAGCTCCTGGGGGGCGGTCATGCGGCGGATGCGCAGGCGGGCGCCGGCCTCGTCGACCAGGTCGATGGCCTTGTCCGGCAGGAAGCGGTCGTTGATGTAGCGGTCGGCGAGCTTGGCGGCGGCCTCGATGGCCTCGTCGGTGATGACGACGCGGTGGAAGGCCTCGTAGCGGTCGCGCAGGCCGGTGAGGATGCCGATGGTCTCCTCGATACTGGGCTGGTCCACGGTCACCGGCTGGAAGCGGCGCTCCAGGGCGGCGTCCTTCTCGATCTTGCGGTACTCCTCCAGGGTGGTGGCGCCGATGGTCTGGAGCTCGCCGCGGGCGAGCATCGGCTTGAGGATGGAGGCGGCGTCCACGGCGCCCTCGGCGGCGCCGGCGCCCACGAGCGTGTGGATCTCGTCGATGAACAGGACGATGTCGCCGCGGGTGCGGACCTCCTTGAGGACCTTCTTGAGGCGCTCCTCGAAGTCGCCGCGGTAGCGCGAGCCCGCCACGAGGCTGCCCATGTCGAGGGAGTAGAGCTGCTTGTCGCGCAGGGTCTCGGGGACGTCGCCGTGGACGATGGCCTGGCTGAGGCCCTCGACGACGGCGGTCTTGCCCACGCCGGGCTCGCCGATGAGGACGGGGTTGTTCTTGGTGCGCCGGGAGAGGACCTGCATGACCCTCTCCATCTCCTTGTGGCGGCCGATGACCGGGTCGAGCTTGCCCTCGCGCGCGGCGGCGGTGAGGTTGCGGCCGAACTGGTCGAGGATGGCGCTGCCCGACGGTGTGCCCTCCTTGGAGGGGCCGCCGGCGGTGACGGTCTCCTTGCCCTCGTAGCCCGAGAGCATCTGCATGACGGTCTGGCGCACGGAGGACAGGTCCGCGCCGAGCTTGATGAGCACCTGGGCGGCCGTGCCCTCGCCCTCGCGCAGCAGGCCGAGCAGGATGTGCTCGGTGCCGATGTAGTTGTGTCCCAGTTGCAGGGCCTCGCGCAGTGAGAGCTCCAGGACTTTCTTGGCGCGGGGGGTGAAGGGGATGTGGCCGCTGGGCGCCGCCTGCCCCTCGCCGATGACCTCGACGACCTGGGCGCGCACGGCGTCCAGGGAGATCTGCATCGACTCCAGGGCCTTGGCGGCCACGCCCTCGCCCTCGTGGATGAGGCCGAGAAGGAGGTGCTCCGTGCCGATGTAGTTGTGGTTGAGCGCCCGCGCCTCGTCCTGGGCAAGGACGACGACGCGGCGGGCGCGGTCGGTGAAGCGTTCGAACATCGCGGGTTATCTCCTCGGCACGTGCGGTCGGTTGGGGGCGCGGGGGCCGCGCGCCCGATGAGGGCGACGGGCCCAGCGCGGGCACGTGCTGCCAAGGCTAACGGCGCGGCATGGGGGCCCATGCCCCTGTTCGCGGTAGGCGTGAGTCAAGGTTGAGTCGATCCCGCTCAGGAATGGCTGGGGATCGCGCAGAGCCTGCGCGGTTTTGGTCCAGTGCCGACCCACTGCCGACCCACTGCCGGTGCGGAGACCCACTGAGCCCCACTGAGGAGGTCCACCGTCCGCATGGCGGTCGCCGTCATGACATCGCGCCAGGCCAGTGCGTAGGGTGCGCCGCATGGAACACATCTCGCGCATCCTTGCCGGCCACGACGCCCCCGCGTCGTCGGCGATGATCGGCCGCGCGCGGATGATGCGCTGTTGTCGCTGTTCCAGCGCCCGCTGCCAGGCCTGTTGATCCTTCCAGGCCCAGTCCGTCCAACCCTCGCCGCCCAGTGATGGGCCAGCGGCGATAGCTGGTTCGCGCGAGCGGAGCCACTGGCGGTTCCCGCGTCGAAAGCACCCCCAGATCCACTGGAGCACCCCAGAGCGCCCGAAGCACCCCGCTACGGGATGCTTCCAGCGTCTTGCAGATGCCCCAGACGGTCCCCGGATGCTCGGGGCGGCGCGGTAATGCCGAGCACGCTCCCGATGCGCAGGCCCCCGACCGCCTCCGCGGGCCCGCGCCAGCACCCTCATCAGGCCCGCGCCACCCCAACACCGTCATTCCACAGGAGACCACCATGACCGCTTCCCCATCCGCCCCCTCCCCCGCTGAGGCTCCCTCAGCGGCCCCCACCCCCGCGGCCGAGGGGGCGCCCACCGCGCAGGCGCCCGCCGATGCCCCCGTCACCTCCGATAACGCGGCCGATATCCTCGCCGCCGATGACAGCGCCGACGAGCTCGCCGCCGTCGCCAAGCGCTCGACCACGCGCCGGGGCCTCCTCATCGGCGGCTCGGTGGCCGCGGCCGCCCTCGTGGCCGGGGGCGCCTGGCTCACACTGCGCCGCACGAACCAGGGCGTCGTCGGCGCCGCCGAGGAGATCCCCCTCGTCATCGGCGGGGACATCTGCGCCGCCCCGCTCTACGCCGCCTACCACCAGGGCTACTTCGATGACGCCGGGCTCAACGTCACCCTCGTGCGCACCCAGCAGACCGAGGACACGAAGGACGGCGTCGGCGCTGGCAAGTACATCGGCGCCCCGGGCATCTTCTTCTCCTGGCTCGAGCCGATCTACAACGGCCTCAACGCCCGCCTGACAGCGGGCCTCCACGCCGGCTGCCTGCGGGTGGTGGCGCCCGAGGGCTCGTCCTACTCCTCGCTGGCCGACCTCAAGGGCGCCTCGATCGGCGTGCCCTCCCTGTCCTCCTCCGCCTTCGCCTACTTCTCCATCGGCCTGTCCGACGCCGGTATCAACCCCGATCCCTCGGCCGGGGACATCAGCTGGCGCACCATCGACTCCGACTCCCTCGGCCAGTCGCTGACCTCGGGGGATGTCGACGTCATCATGGGCTCCGACCCCGGCGTCCTCCTGCCGGTCCTGGCGGGCACCGGCCACGAGATCGCCAACAACGACGCCGAGCAGTTCTGCTGCTCCGTCGTCCTCAACGGCGACTTCGTCTCCAAGCAGCCCGAGAGGGCCAAGGCCCTCACCGAGGCATGGCTCAAGGGCTCGGCCTACGTGCCCGACCACATCGAGGAGATCGCCAAGCTCGAGGTGGACAACGAGTACGTGGCCACTGAGCAGGACGTCGTCCAGAAGGTGCTGCGCACCTACGGCTTCGACGCCTCCGCGACCCGCTTCCGGGCGGCCATCGAGCCGGGCATCGAGCGCTTCAAGAAGACCGGCTTCATCTCGGCCGATGTCGAGGCGGGCAAACTCGCCGACGCCGTCTACGCCGACCTGGGGATCAGCCAGTGAGCGCCGCGGCACGCGAACCCCAGACCGAGCGCCACGACAGCCCCGCCAGCGCTGCCTCCCCCACCGGCGCTGCGGGGACGGCGGCGCTGGAGTCCCGCCGCCGGGCCCTCGTCCGCGGCGGATCCCTCGCCCTGGCGCTGTGGGCGGCGCACCTCGTGGTCGTCGTCGCCATGCCGGATACCGCGCTGCGCACGGCTAGCCACCAGCCCCTCCTCATCGTCGTCGGGGCCTGGATCGCCGTCCTGGCGGTCTGGCTCGCCTGGGCTCTGGCCCGCCCCGCCTCCTCCGCGGCGGGGGCCCTGGCCCACCGTCTGCCGTGGATCGCGCTGGGCGGCGCGTGGATGATCCTGTGGCAGGTGACGACGGCGAAACTGGACTGGCTCTCACCGCCCTACTTCACCTCCCCGGAGGTCCTCATCGACGCCTTCCGCGGGGACCTCGACCTCATCGCCTCCAGCCTGGGGGCCTCCGCCCTGCTGTTCCTTGCCGGCTACGCGCTGGGCTCCGTGACGGGCTTCATCACCGGGCTGCTCATGGGTTGGTCGCGGCGGGCCGACTACTGGCTCCACCCGCTCCTGCAGACCATCGGCCCGGTCCCGGCCGCCTCGCTGCTGCCGCTGGCGCTGCTCGTCGCGCCGTCGACCTTCGCCTCCGCCGTCCTCATCATCGCCTTCGGGGCCTGGTTCCCCATGGCGACGATGACCCGCGCCGGCGTCCACGCCGTACCCCGCAGCTATATCGACGCCGCCCGCACGCTCGGCGCGAGCGAGGCCTTCCTCGTGGGCCGCGTGGCGATCCCCGCCGCCCTGCCCGACATGCTCACCGGCCTGTTCACGGGCCTGGGGACCTCCCTCGCCGCGCTCATGACGGCTGAGCTCGTCGGCGTCGACCGAGGCCTGGCCTGGTACATCAACTGGGTCAAAGGGTGGGCGGACTACCCCCGCATGTACGTGGGGCTCGTCGTCCTCGTCGTCTTCTGCCGCGCCCTCATGATCCTGCTCTTCAAGCTCCGCTCCTCGCTGCTCGCCTGGCAGCACGACCTCGTCCGGTGGTGACCCACGATGACCAAGAACGCGACCAGCGCCCCCGCGGCGCCCGACCCCGGGAGCACGACGAGCACCGCTGAGCGCCCGCGCGGCGCCGAGGTGGCGCTCACCGGCGTCACCCACCGCTACCCGCTGCACCACGAGCTCGACCACGGCTGGGTCCCCTGGGCGATCCGCCAGGTCTCGCCGGCCGCCCGCGCCCGCTACGAGGCCGAGGCCGCCAAGGGCTCCTCCCTCCACGTGCTCGACGACGTGACGCTCACGATCCCGCCCGGGCAGTTCGTCGCCGTCGTCGGGCAGTCCGGCTGCGGGAAGTCCACGATCCTCCGGCTCCTCGCCGGGCTGGAGACGCCCAGCCAGGGCAGTGTCGTCGTCGACGGCGAGCGGATCACCCGCCCGGCACCAGAGCGCGCCATGGCCTTCCAGGATGCCACCCTCCTGCCGTGGAGGACCGTGAGGGACAACGTGGCGCTCGGGCCGCAGGCGCGAGGGCGCCTGGCCATCGACCAGCGGCGCATCGACGCCGCCCTGGAGATCGTGGGGCTGCGCGACTTCGCCGGCGCCTACCCCTCGACGCTCTCCGGCGGCATGGCGCAGCGCGCCGCGCTGGCCCGGGCGCTGGTCAACCGGCCCCGGCTCTTCCTCCTGGACGAGCCCTTCGGCAAGCTCGACGCCCTGACCCGCTTGGGCCTCCAGGACGAGTTCGCGCGCCTGTGGTCCTCCCAGGCCTTCACCGCGATCCTCGTGACGCACGACGTCGACGAGGCTCTGCGCCTGGCCGAGCGCGTCGTCGTCCTCTCGGAGCGGCCCGCCCACGTGGTGGCCGACCTCGAGGTGCCCGCCGCGCTGGCCGACGCCCCCGCCTCCACCGAGTACCAGGACCTCAAAGCGCGCATCCTCGCTCTCCTGGGCCGGTGAGCGGCGCCCGCGCGGGGGCGGGGCCGGGCTGACATGCCAGCCTTGGTTGTCTGATATCCGTCGGTTAGAGTCCCCTGCCCGGGCCGGGCCCGGCTCCGCGCGGCGACAGCACAGCGCGTGAGCAAACCAGGAGGACACCACCAACATGCCGACGACGGGACTCGCCAAGAGGATCACCCGCCTCAACCGCACTTGAACCAATGACCCCCGGATCGCCCTGACCATCCCCCTCTTCCTCGTGCTCGTGGCCCTCAGCCTCGCCCTGCCCTACGCCCTCGTGGAACTGCCCGGCATCTCCAGCCTGCCGGAGAAGGAGGGCGCCGCCGTCGGGATCCTCGCCTCCGAGGTCACCTGCGCGCTGGGCGGATGGGGGCTCCTCCACCTGCTCGGCTACCGCTTCTCCGAGGCCTCGCCCCTGCGCTCCACGCGGTTCTGGCTGGTGGTGGTACTGGGTTGCCTCGCCGTGCCGCTGAGTGATGAGATCGTCGGGAGGATCGGGGACCTCGTCGAGGGCGCCGGCTACGCCGCGGGCAGCCAGGAGGAGCACGCCGACTCGATCCTCAGCAGCCCCCTGTGGCACACCTTCTTCTCGATCAACGTGCTCGGCCCGATCTTCGAGGAGATCACCTTCCGCGGGCTGCTCCTCAAGTACGTCTTCACCCGGCACGCGGTGATCGGGGTCGTGGCCTCCACGCTCCTCTTCGCCTTCATCCACTCCCCCGCCACCGCCGTGGACTGGCTGTACTACGTCATCCCGGGCGCGATCTTCGCCGTCGCCTACTACGCGACCCGCCGCCTGGAGGCGTCGATCCTCATCCACGCCCTGACGAACCTGTACATCTACGCCAGCGTCCTCGTGGAGGGCTGAGCGCGATGCCCGGCGGAAGGCTGAGCCACAGGCAGTGAGCCCGCGCGGCCGGCCCAGCCACCGCCCCTACTCGCGGTCCTTGAGGGCCTCGCCCAGGTCCACCCCCGCCAGGCGCCGCGCGCCCATGAACCGGGCCAGCGCGTAGCAGGCGAGGACCAGGGCGACGATGATCGCGACCGATGCCGGGTCCAGGGCGAAGCGGAAGGCGGTGGGCTGGGTGGAGATCATGCGCAGCCAGATCGGCCGCATGACGAGGTAGGACAGGGGGATGCCCAGCGCCAGGGAGGCGAGGATGACGACGAGGTAGTTGCCCAGGTAGAGCCGCCCGACCTCGCGCTCGTCGTAGCCCAGCGCCTTCATGAGGGAGATGGCGTAGGCCTCCTTGTCCACCACCATGCGCATGAGGAGCACGACGACGAGGATCGTCATGATCGTCGAGGCGCCGAGCAGGGTGGTCATGTGGGGGCCGAGCGCGTCGGTGAGCGCGTCGATGTCCTCCTCCATCCCCGCCCGGCTGATGACCTGGGCGCTGACGGCGTCGAGCTCGGGGCTGGGGGCGCTCGCCATGACGGCGTTCGTGGCCGTGGCCGGCTGGCCCGCCAGGGCGTTGGCGGTGTCGAGACTGGACATGAGGGCGGGCTGCGGGTAATCGACGACGCCCGCGACCACCGCGCTCCGACTCTCGCCTCCCGGGCCGCGCAGGGTAAGGGGGTCACCGTCGTCGAGGCCCTCGCGCAGGGCCGTGGCCGAGGAGACGTAGATCCGCCCGTCGCTCAAGTCGAGGCCCTGGCCGAGGTAGGGGTCCGCCTCCTCCAGCCCGAGGAGCACGGCGTTACTCCCGCTTCCCTGACTCCCCTGCGCGGTCTCGAGGCTGACTGGGCGAACCGCGAGCGCCTGGGCGCCCTCCGGCAGCGCCCCCGGGGGCTCCTGCCCGGGGGTGAGAACATAGAGGTGGGAGAAGGGGATCGTGTCATGCACCGAGTCGGCGAAGGACTCGATGCTGTCGCGCATGCCGAGGCCGAGCACCATGAAGAGCACGGCCAGCACGACGCCGACGAGCATGACGGCGCTGGTTCGCCATTCACGGATCGCCCCGCGGAGCCGGAAGCGCGTGGGGAAGGAGAACCTGGTCAGTCGGGCGCCTGCCCGCCTCCCGGTGCCCAGTTCGCGACGCAGGAGGGCCAGCGGCTCCTTGGTGAGCCTGCGGCGCAGCACGAGCGCCCCGATGGCCAGGACGATGAGCACGGGCGCCCCGACGCCGAAGACAACCGCCCGCCCCGTCAGCCCGATCGAGATCTCGGGGAGGGAGTAGTAGGCGGCGTCCGAGGCCAGGTACGGCGCGAGCAGCAGTCCCGTCCCGGTGCCCGCGCAGGAGCAGACGACCGCCAGGGCCACCGGCAGTGTGAGGTAGTGACGGATCAGCTCGCCGGGAGTGAGCCCGAGGGCGTAGAAGGTCCCGATGACGGGGGACTCCTGCCGGATGTCCTCGGCCACCATGACCGCCAGGAGGTAGGCGATGACCACCAGCGCGAGGATGCCGGCGATGTATGAGGAGCTCTCTGTCAGTGCCAGGTCATTCGCTCCCGTGGTGATCCGCCCGTTGGAGTCCGCATCGAGGACGGAGACCACCACGACGCCGGAGGGCGCGCCAGCCCGCATGACGAGGGCGGCGGCCTCCTGAATGCTCATGCCGGAGGCGCCCAGGTCCACGGCATATCCGTGGATGGGCGCGAGCTCGCCAGCGGGCCAGGCGCTCATCGTGCCGGGCGCCACGAAGGCGGTCCCGAAGGCGCGCGAGTCGACGGCGAAGTCGGAGGCGCGGGGCACGACGGTGGTGTAGTCCGGGCTGGAGCCGATGCCCGTCACCCGGAGCTGGCGGCCTCCGGCCTCGATCGCATCGCCGACGCCGATGGCGTGCTGGGCCGCGTAGTGCTTCTCGACGACGGCCTCGCCGTCGGCGGTGGGCAGCGACCCGGCGTCGAGGTTGATCCGGTCGACGCGTGAGCGGGACTCGAAGAAGCGCAGGGTCGAGCCCTGCGGTCCCGCGACGTCCGCGTAGGTCGTGTCCTCCAGGACGACGCCAGTGGCCTCGACGGCCGCGATCTGGTCGGCGCCCAGGGCGCCGGTGGTCTCGATGGCGCCATCCTCGAGGTTGGCGGCCGCCCGTCCGTCGCGCAGGGCGCTCAGGGAGGCCTGGCTGGCGGAGGCGCTCCCGATGGCCGCCGCGATACCGACAACGATGAGCGCTGCCAGGAGGGCATACCTCGTCTTCTTGGACCACAGGTCGCGCGGCAGCTGGTGGCGAAGCACCGGCAGGGGCCCGCGAGACCTCACCATGACAGGGCCTCCGCGCGCACCGGCGCCTGGGTGGCGGAGGACTCCCGCACCTGGCCGTCGCGCACGACGATGCGCCGGTGCGCCATGCGGGAGATGGCCTCGTTGTGGGTGACGATGACGATGGTGGTCCCCAGGTCCTCATTGACCCTCTGGAGGAGGGCGAGCATCTCCTTGGAGGTGGAGTAGTCGAGCGCGCCCGTGGGCTCATCGCACAGCAGTACCTCGGGGCGCTTGGCCAGTGCCCGTGCGATGGCGCAGCGCTGCTGCTGGCCCCCGGAGAGCTGGGAGGGGAACTTGTTCTTGTGCTCGCTCAGCCCCAGCGTGTCCACCAACTCGCCGATGGGCATGGGGTTGTCGGCCAGGTGCTCGCAGACCTCGATGTTCTCCAGCACGGTCAGGTTGGGGACGAGGTTGTAGAACTGGAAGACGAAGCCGACGCTCTCGCGCCGGAAACGGGTGAGGGCCTTCGGGCGCAGGCCGGTAATGCTCTGTCCATTGACGGTGATGGAGCCATCATCCGGGCGGTCCAGTCCGCCGATGCAGTTGAGGAGAGTGGATTTTCCCGATCCACTCGCGCCCACGACGACGCAGATCTCCCGGTCCTCCACGTGGCAGCTGAGGTCGCGCAGGACCTCGACCCTCCCATCGCCCTGGCCGAAGGACTTGCTGATCGACTCGACGACGATGGACATCCTCATCCTCCTGCGCAGCGACATTTCATCGTTGGCGCGTACGCCAAAACGATAGACAGATCGGAAGCCCCTGACAAGAGTCCTCGCAGAGCATAGACCCTCTGGCCTCCGGCGAGGCTCAGGCCTCCAGCAGGATCGTCACAGGGCCGTCGGCCTCCATCTCAATGCGCATGTCAGCCCCGAAGCGGCCCGTCGCCACCTCCAGGCCGCGCCCGCGCAGGTCCTCCACGACGGCGTCGACGAGGGGCTCGGCCACGGGGCCGGGGGCCGCCGCGTTCCAGGTCGGGCGCCTCCCCTTGCGCGCATCGCCGTAGAGCGTGAACTGGGAGACGACGAGCACGGGCGCGCCCGCGTCAGTCACGGAGAGCTCGCCGTCGAGGAGGCGCAGATCGGCGATCTTGCGGGCGATCGTCGCCACCTGCGCGGGGCCGTCGTCGTGCGTGGCTCCCACGAGCACCATGAGGCCCGGGCGCGAGATCTCCCCGACGACGTCGCCGTCGACCCGCACCGCCGCGCGGGTGACCCGCTGGAGGACAGCGCGCATCAGCGGCGCCAGCCCTTCGAGCCACCATTGCCCGGACGCCGGATCGTCGAGCGCACCCGGACCGGCCGGTACATCCGGAGGGCCGGGCGCACATCGGCGAGGTAGACGGCGTTGGCCACCATCCCCAGCAGCCCGAACAGGGACATCTGCCCCATGAGCAGGACCACCGCGAGGCCAGCGGCGTTGACGCCCACCCAGAAGCCCTTGCTGCGCTTGCCAGCGGCGATGTAGTGATCGGGCTGACGGACGAGGGAGTCGACCAGCGCCCAGACGCCGATGATCATCCCAGCCGCGAAGAATGCCCACTGCAGGTAGAAGAGGGTGTAGTAGAGGGCTGTCGCGATGCCGATCAGAATGCTCACGCCTCCACCCTAACGGCTCACCGCCATCGGGCTAAGGGCCGCCGCGCCCGGGCAGAAGCGGCGCGAGGGGATGTCAAGGCCCCAATCGACATCAACATCGGCAGCCAGTGGACCGGCGCGCCACCGCTCACGCGGAGCGCGGTCCGCTGGCCAGGCCGCCCGCGGTCCCGCCATTGCCGAGCCCGATACCGCGGCCGCCCGCGCGCAGTCCCGCACCCGGGCGCTGCGCTGGGCTCGCCTGCGCGCGCCCCTCGGGACTCACCAGCGGCTCCTGGGCGGCGTCCACCGCGCCGGCCCTGTTGGCAGTACCTGCGTCAACCGCGGCCGCCGCAGACGCCGCCCCAGTGGCGGGACCCACGGCGCCGTCGTCGTCTGGATCAGCCACATCCACCAGGAGCGCCGCGTCCGCGGGCACGCCCCGGCGCAGGAGGGCGAGGGCGATCGGGCCGAGCTCGTGGTGACGGGCGACGCTCGTCACCACGCCCACCACCCGCTCCCCCAGGCGCACGGCGGCGCCCGGAAGGGGCGCCTCGCCCGTGAGGCCGTCGAGCTGCAGGAGGGTGAGGCGGCGGGGCGGGCGCCCGAGGTTGAGGGTGCGGGCCACCGTCTCCTGGCCCGGGTAGCAGCCCTTGTCGAGGTGGACCGCGGTGCGCAGCCAGTCGAGCTCGTGCGGGATGGCGCGCTCGTCGGCCTCACGGGCCCAGCGGGGGCGCCCCGCCTCAACGCGCAGCGCCTCCCAGGCCAAGGACCCGGCCAAGCGGCGCCCCTCGCCCCCGTCGAGGAAGGCATGGGCGATCGCGGGGACGCGCTCAGCGGGGACGAGCACAGCGGCGGCGCGGTAGCCCTTCCCGGGGTGTCGGGCGGCCTCGAGGCCGACGTCGTAGCTCGTCCCGCCGTCGACGACGCCGGGCCAGGGATCGCGCCAGGTCACAGGCAGGCTCGGGAGGGGCTGGGCTGCGGCTCCGGCCTCGGGCTCGGCTCCCGGGCCGGTGGTGGGCCCGCCATCCTCGGGGCTGGCGGCGCGCGCCGCCTCCTCCAGGGCGGCGATGCCCGCGCCCATCGCGCCGAGGATGGCGACGTCGTCGCGCGGCGCCACCTCGACGCGCAGCATGAAGCGCATCCGCTCCAGGTGCTCGGCGAGCGCCGGCCCATCGCCCGCGTCGACGACGATCCAGGCGGTGGCGCCGTCGTCGACGACCGCCAGGGCGTGGGAGATCCGCCCGTGGGCGTCCAGGATGAGGGCCTCCGCGCCGCCGTCGCCCGGGAGCAGGCCCGTGAGGACCTGGCTGGTCAGCGTGGTGAGCCAGGAGAGGCGATCCGGCCCGCTCACGGCCACGACATCCCTGGCCAGGGCGGTGATCGCCTGCCCCTCGGCCAGGGCGGACTGCTCGCGCAGGGGGTTGCCGTAGTGCGCGGGGACGGCGGCGTCGGGGCTCGCGGCGTCCTCGGCGATGGCGCCGGGAGAGCCCAGCAGGGCGGAGCAGCGCATCAGCGGGAGGCCTCGCCGTCGTCGGGGCCCTCAGGAGGCTCGGGGTGCTCGGCGGGCTCGGGAAGGAGCGCGCCCGGCTGGGTGGCGGGGTCGTCGGGGTCCTCGACCCGCCCGAGGCGGCCGGAGGCGTAGCTCTGGAGCTCCTGTCCGAAGGCGGCCATGTCCTGCGCCCACATGAGGTCCCCGCCGACGAGCCCGACAACGCGGGTCATCTCGGTCATGGGCGCGCTGGTGCGGGTGCGCCCCACGGCCTGGGTGCCGATCTGGGCGCGGGGGCCCTGGATCCAGCCCTCCCAGACGCCGACCTGCCCGGCCGGGTCGGCCGAGACCACTTCGAGGCGGGTGATCGGGGTGCGGGTGTCGGCGTCATCGGCGTCGGGCTGCTCCTGGCCGACGGGGCGCCAGTAGGCCGTCTCCGTGGACCAGATCTGGGCCGGCGCGATGCGCGTGGCGCCCTCGAGGCCGGGGACCTCGAAGTCGAGGTCCTCCGAGCGCGTGGCGTCCAGGGTCCACACGGTGGTGATCTGGCGAAGGTAGGGGCCGCCGTCGTGCTCGAAGACGATCTCCTGGTAGACCGCCTGCTCGGGAATGGTCTCGCCGTAGGTGAGGATGCCGTAGCCGCGCCAGGTGCCGACCAGCCAGGCGAGCGGGTAGAGCTCGGGGGCCAGGTCCTCGGGGAGGGAGAAAGTCATGCCCCCACCCTAAGCCGCCACCCCGCCCCCTCCATCGAGACCGGGCGAACAGCACGGCGAGACCGGGCGAACAGCACGGCGAGATGCGAAACCACGCGGCAATCCACAATCTCGCGGTGCTGTTCGCCCGGTCTCGCTCATAGGGGGAAGCGATGAGTGCTAGCCGGCGACGAAGCTGCCCATGAGACGGGCGATGGCGTAGGACGGCGCCCCGACGGCGAGGATCGGCACGATGGCGCTGGCGATCGCGGCCCGCCCGCCGGGGACCCACTGGTGCGTCCACAGCACCCGGTTGGCGGCCGCCATGAGAACACCGGCGGTGAAGCCCACGATGAGGCAGGCCGCTCCGGACTGGGCGGCCTCGCTGAGCCCCGTGTGCGCCGGGCCGAAGAAGCCGACGACGGCGAGCAGCCCCCCTACGGCGCCCGAGATGATCGCCGGCAGCGTCATGGTGAGCATCTCCAGCACCCGGGCGCGCACCTCCAGCGTCGTCAGCAGCGCGCCGACGAACAGCGCCAGGCTGCACGGGACGATGACGGCGGGGTCGGCCACGCCGGGCTCCAGCGCGCACCACGCGGCGCCGGCGATCGCCACGAGGCCGCCGGAGATCGTGGAGGACAGACTCTCGAGCAGGCTCGCCCTCTCGCCCTTGCGCAGCATCTGCGCGACGAAGGCGATGAGGATCGACAGGGCCATGACGACGCCCGCGGCGCCGTAGTCCTGCCGCCAGGCCACCGCCAGCGCTCCTGCGACCCCGGTCAGCGCGATGACCGCCGTCGAGCCGGCGTCGTGGCGGGCCCGCACGAGCGCCGGCCACCCCTGCGCCATGGCCAGGACGAGGACGAGGACGAGAACCATGCGCACCCACACCGCCATGGGGGCCGAGGCGGCGAGGAGGACGGGGATAAGCCCGGCCACCGCCAGGCGGGTCCAGGCGGGGTCCACGATGCCGGCCTCTTTCGGCACGGCGCTGCCGCGCCGGGTGCCGTATCCGGGGCGGGAGGCGGCTGGGGTGGGCGCTGAGCGCCCTGGACCGCTCTTGGGATTGGCAGGGGTATCCACATCTCGTATCGTCGCACACCCCAGCGCGGTTCCATGACGTGTGCTTGACTTGGGGCGGCCCGCCGGGGCGCCCGGGCACGCCCCCGCGCCGCCCAGGGGCGGCCAGTCCGGCAGTGCCCAGGAGATCCGATGGGAGGGATCGCGTGCGCGTCGTCATGTTCACCCACGCGGCCGATCCCGCGGACGCGCTACCGGCGATGTCGTTCCTCGACGCGGCGGTGGCCTGCCTGCCCCCGCTGCCCTCGAACTACAGCGCGGTCGACGACGCCGACGCGATCCTCATCGACACGCGCGCGGACCTGACCCGGGCCCGCGCCCTGTGCCAGCTCCTGAGCGGCCCGATGGAGTGCGGTCCGATCCTGCTCGTCGTCGACGACGGCGGGGCCGCGGCCGTCCAGGACGACTGGGGCGCCTCGGACTTCGTCATGGCCGGCGCCTCCCCCGCCGAGCTCGGCGCGAGGCTGCGGATGCTGCGCCGCGCCGCGCCCGTCTCGAGCGCGCCCCGGGAGGATCGCTTGGAAGTCGGGGACCTCGTCATCGACGTCACCGCCTACACCGCCAGGATCCATGGGGAGATCCTCGATCTCACCTACAAGGAGTTCGAGCTCCTCAAGTTCATGGCGATCAACCAGGGCCGCGTCCTGACCCGGGAGATCCTCCTGGACGAGGTCTGGGGCCAGGACTACATCGGAGGGGCGCGGACGGTGGACGTCCATGTGCGCCGCCTGCGCGCGAAGCTCGGCACGGAGTACGACCAGCTCATCGGGACGGTCCGCAATGTGGGCTACCGCCTCGACGCACCGGGGAGCATGTAGGGGCGAGCCGGGAGCATGGCAGCGTCACTCAGTGCCAGGCAGGGCCGCCTCATGCCGGCCAGTGCGAGTCCGCGACAGCCCCCTCCAGCAGCATCGCCATTCCCCCTGTTCCTTCTTTGGCGCGCGTGCTGCGCTGCTGCTACCTTGAAGCCGACGCCGGGTCGCGACGGGCCCCGGGCTCCACCTTGCGCCGCCACGAGCGGCATTCGCGCCGACTGGCGCTCTTGCGGCCCGGCGTCCTTGACCACGATTCCTTCTCGAGAACGATTCCGACACCGCAGCCGAGAACACGCACCACATCTGAGTATCCCGACCACCTTCACTCACCTGAATCGACTCTTCCCCGAGGCGGCCCGCCCCCAACCGGCCGACCGCCCCCGGGACCCGCCCCGGGAACGCACCGGGGCCGCGCATTCATGACAGGCGCGGCCATACGAGCCGCCCAGACCAGCAAGGAGCCATTCCGTGCGCATCCACCCCCGCAACAATGACGAGGCGCTCTTCGACCTTCTCTCGCGGTCCGCGCGTCATCTCGTCATCGCCTGCGATGTCCTCGAGCAGATCGTCGCCGCCGACCGCGAGGAGCGCATCGGCCTTCGCGAGACCCTCCACGCCGAGGAGCACGCGGCTGACGACTCGCACCACGAGTTCCAGCGCCTCATCAATGCCACCTTCGTCACCCCCCTGGACCGCGAGGACCTCCACCTGCTCGGCTCGACCATGGATGACTGCATGGACCTCGTCGACGAGGCCGGTGACTGCATCGTCCTCTACCACGTCGGGGTCCTGCCCCAGGCCTGCCACGAGCTGGTCGACATCCTCAAGCAGTGCGCCGAGCTCACCGCGCAGGCCATGCCGCGCCTGAAGTCGCTCAAGGACCTCGAGAGCTACTGGGTGAAGATCAACGAGCTGGAGAACCACGGCGACCAGACCTACCGCGCTGGCATCGGCCGGCTCTTCGAGGAGGAGATGGACCCGATCAGCCTCATCAAGCGCAAGGAGATCATCGAGCGCATGGAGGCCGCCATCGACGCCTTCGAGTCCCTGGCGAACACGGTCGAGTCGATCGCCGTCCGCGAGTCCTGACGGATCGGCACTGCCATGATGACAGCACTGGTCATCGCGATCCTCATCGTCGCGCTCATCTTCAACTTCACCAATGGTTTCCACGACGCCGCGAACGCCATCGCGACGTCGGTGTCGACGCGCGCGCTGTCCATGCGCTCCGCCCTGCTCATGGCCGCCGTCATGAACATCGTCGGCGCGCTGCTGGGCACCTCGGTGGCCCACACGATCGGCTCCGACATCGTGTCGATCAGCTATGGGACGGATGAGGGCAACATGATCGCCCTCATCGTCGTCTTCGCGGCGCTGTTCTCCGCGATCGCCTGGAACCTCATCACCTGGTGGTTCGGCCTGCCGTCGTCCTCCTCGCACGCGCTCATCGGGGGGCTTGCGGGCGCCGGCCTGGCCTGCGGTCTGATGGTCCACTGGACCTCGATCCTCGACAAGGTCGTCATCCCGATGATCGTCTCACCGCTGGGCGGATTCATCGTGGCGTACATCGCCATGATCATCGTTCTGCGCCTGTGCGCGGCCCTGCCCTACCACCGCACGATGCGGCGCTTCCGCTGGGCCCAGACGGTCTCGGCAGCGGCTATGGCGCTGGGGCACGGCCTCCAGGACGCCCAGAAGACGATGGGCGTCATGCTCATCGCGCTGACGGCGGGCGGCTTCCACTCCTTCGAGCACGGCGTGCCCGCGTGGGTGAAGATCACCGCGGCGCTGACGATCTCCATCGGCACCTACTTCGGCGGCACCCGGATCATGGCGACCCTCGGCTCGAAGGTCATCGACCTCGACCCGGCCCACGGCTTCGTCGCCGAGAGCGTCGCCGCCGGGTTCCTGTACGTGGCCGCCATGGGCTTCGGCGCCCCCGTCTCGACGACGCACACGATCACCACCTCCATCATGGGCGTGGGCGCCACGAAGCGCCTGAGCGCTGTGCGCTGGGGCGTGGCCGGGGACATCGTCGTGGCCTGGGTGATGACCCTTCCCGCCGCGGCGGCCATCGCCGCCGTCGTCGCCCTCCTCCTCCGGGTGGCGCTCCTCTAAGAGGGCGGCGCAGTCCCGCCGAGTCGGAGAGCCCGCGCGCCCTGGTGGCGCGGGGGCTCTCCCGCTCTCAGGAGACCCGGCGCAGTTCCAGAGTCCTGAGATCGTCGTCAGAGGCCTCACTGGTCTCGGTCAGGATCGTCTTGGGGGCGACCACGCGAACCAAACGGCTGTCCTTCATCGACCACTTCACCTCTCCGGTGGCGGCATCGTGGACGCTGGTCGCCTGAACACGGAGATCAACGCCGTCCCACCACCGGATCATGACGAGGGAGCCGTCCCCCACCACGCCTTCCATGCTCGGCGCGGCGCTTGAACCGACATCAGCGGGCCGCTCGAGGTCATGCCCGTCGATCTTCGGGGAGCTGCTCGTGCTACTCGTCACCGAGTGAACAGCACCGGAGGAGTCCAGCGCGTAGGTGTCATCCTTGAAGCCGGATGTGGCGGTGCCGGCCATGTCGGCGCCCGCCTTCTTGAGCGCCTCGGCGCTGACCTCCGGCGACGCGCCGATATAGGGCCCGTCCCACGTATCGAAGGGGGTGGTCTGCCCGTTCTTGTACGCCGATACCTCGCAGTTCTGGGAGGCGGAATCAGCGCAGAAGTACAGGGCGACTCCGTCGGCGATCGGCCGCGCCCTGAGGTACTTCACCTTTCCACCGCCCAGCGCCGTGCCGGTCGCTATGTCGACGACGCTCTCTTCCACCTCGTTCTTGTCGGAGTCATACCTGTAGACCTGGGCAGTCGACGCCGAGGAGCGCCATCCGTAGGACACCTCGTGGTCAGAGAAGCGCCATTTCTCGGCACCATCGGCACTGACCCCGACCACCCTCCCATCCCGTGAGGACCGGTCCCCCTTTGTCTTGATGGCGACCGCGATGTCTCCCGCGCCCGCGACGAACTTCGATTCGTCGTCGAGCCAGTCGAGCGTGGTCTGCTCACCTGTGGTGTCGTTGACCCTGACGTTGCCGATGACGGCGTCCTGGTCCCAGAATCCGTGGCCCTTCGTGGCGTCCGCCCCCTCGCCGCTCGCGATGCTCCGGGGCTCGTCCCCCTCGAGGCTGAAGAGCTCCCAGGAGGCGTAGGACAAGTCGGGGGTCGTCGAGCGGGACGATGAGCGAGGGGGCGACGGCGGGGCGCTGCTGGCCCCGTTGGGGTCGCCCACCGTGAGCATCCTCGTGCCGTCCTCGGAGAAGAAGGCCAGATTCGCCTGGCGAGACCAGACGATGTCCGGCTCCTTGGAGAACTCGGTGGACATCTCGGTGGTGCCGAGGAGCCGTCCGCTTTTCGCCCCCGCCGACTCATCGCGGTGCAGCCACCACCAGGCTCCTCCGGCGCCTCCCGCCCCCAGGACGAGGACGAGGACGACGACGGCCGCGATCAGCCCGCCCCGGCGCTTGCGCGGTGCCCCAGCGGTGGCGAATGGAGTCGCGGCACCAGCGACACCGCCGACATAGGGCGCAGGCATCATCGGCGGCTGAGCGCCATAGACGGGAGCGACGGCGGGGGCTGCCGGGGCGCTGCGCATCGCGAGACCCGCCTGGTAACCCACCTGATATCCCGCTGGCACCGGGGCGCCCTGCGGGCCGGACTGCGGGGGCCATCCTCTCTGCCCCGCTGGGCCGGCCTGGATGGCTGGCCCGACCTGGGGCCCCGGCCCCTGGGCCAGGGCGGCCGACGGCGCTGAGGAGGCGGTCGCCCCGGAGGGCTTGCCCCGATGGAACACGGCGGACTTCGCGTCGGCGGTGCCGAAGCGCATGATGAAGTCGAGGACGCCGGGAGTCGCGGCGGGGTTGGCCGCGATGGCCGCCTGGAGGTCGGGGCGCGCCGAGACGATTCTCGCGAGCTCCACCGACGGCGTCGTCGGGTCCGCTGCCGCTGCGGCGTCGGGATCATCACGGCGTGGGGGCGCTGGGGTGTTCGCATCCGTGCTCATGGTCGTATTCCAGCCGATCGCCGTCCCTAACGTCCATGGGGAGGTGGGGCCGGCCCGCCCGCTCCTGAGGCTCCGCCCCCGGCCGCGCGTGATGGCGGCCGGAGGCGGAATGAGCTCGTCGCCCGCTCAGGCGGCCCGGTAGAGGGAGACCGATTCGAGGTCGCCCCTGTCATCGCGCTTGGGGATGAGGAGTGTCTGGGAGTCGACGCCGATCGGGTAGTCGCCCCCATCGATGGACCACAGCTTCTCCCCTGTCGCGGAGTCGTAGATGCCCAGGTCCGGGGAGCCCATCGGATCCTCCCAGACGACAACGCCCAGGGCGCCTTTCGCCGCGACGAAGGCCGTATCGGGAGTGAAGACGCCTTTTGTCCCGATCCCCGCGGGCTCCAAGCGGTGCCCGTCAAGGCCGAGATCGCCGTCCTCCTTCGTGAAGGTGTAGAGCTTGCCGTTCCCATCGACGACGCGGGCGACGACGTGATCCTTGGAGCTATCCGCCTCCTGCGCCGCGCTCTTCAGGGAGGCGGCGCTCATTGGCGCGGTGGGCACCAGGAGGGTGCCGGTCTCCCAACTGTCGACGGGGGTCGTCTCCCCTTTGTGGAGCACCGCGACATCCCAGGAGTCGCTGTCCAGCAGGAGGGAGGAGAGGGCGATGTCGCCGCCGTCGAGCAGGTCGACGTGGACCTGCTTGGCGCCTCCGACCAGTTCCGCGCCGGTCGCGATGTCCAGGGCGACCGCCGTCGACTCGGACGTCTCCGTGGAGGGTCCGGTGGTCCTTGTCGAGATTCCCTCGAGCCTGACCACTCCGGCACCGGTGTAGACCATCCCGGAGGAGTAGTCCTCCGTGGAGCTCCACACCTCGGTGCCGTCTTGCCGGATGCCCTTCGCCTTGCCCCTCTTGCCCGAGGAGCCGAGGTCGATGACGACGGCGGTGTCGCCCGCCGCCCCCATGAAGAAGTAGTTGTCGTCCACCCAGTCCAGGGCGCTTGTCGCCCCCGTGTCCCCATTGATGAGGGTGCTGCCGCAGAGGAGGTCGTGGCCCCACATGCCGACGGCGTTGCCGCAGTGCTCCGTTCCGGACCAGATCTCGGTGGGGGTGCCACCCTCAAGGCTGTAGAGGGTGAGGCTGTTGGAGTCCTTCGAGGACTCGGTATCGACGTACATCCGCTTCCCGTCGTCAGAGATGTCGTAATCCTCAGCAGGGCTCGACCACTCCTCGGTGGGCTGGGCGCGGAAACTGTCCGAGGCATCGCCGAGGCGGTAATCCGGCCATTGATCCTTCACGGATTCGGCGGCTTGCCCACGATCGCGGTGGGTCCACCACCAGGCGCCGCCGCCCGCTCCGGCGGCCAGGGCGAGCACGACGACGAGCACGGCGACGATGAGGCCGCGTCTGCGCTTGCGCGGCGGGGCGGCCAGCGGCGCCTGGTCATAGATGCCGGGCCCGTAGCCCGGGAGGGAGGCTGCGGGCGGCTGCTGGGAGGGCTGACCGGGATCGCCCATCGGCTGCGGGCCGTCAGCCGCGGTGCGACCCGCGGAGGGCCACGCGCCATTGACATCGTTGTCCTGGGAGAAATCACTCATAGGTCTATTGCAGCGATGACGCCCGCTCTTGTCCACCACTGGCCGCACTGGCGCGATCCGCCGATTTTCCCCAATATCACGCCGCTTTCGCCTGCGATAGTGCGACTCCCCGGTGACCGCTCCCCATGCCCGCTCGGGGCGGCCGGCGCGTCAGTCGAGCAGACCTGCTTGGGCTCGAGCGGCGGCGTCGGCGAGCTCGTCGGCGGTGGCCAGGAGGGCGGAGTCGCGTCGGGTGACGCGGTCGGCGAGGGGGTCGGCGTCGTCGTCGATCCACTGGGGGGCCGAGCCCGCGGCGAGGGCGCCCAGGAAGGAGGAGGTGGTGGCGAGCAGCGGGGCGAGTGCCGGGACGGAGCCCTCCAGCGCGCCGGCGAGGGCGGAGTCGAGGCGCTCGCGCAGCTCCTCGGGGGCGATGGCAGGGCGGCCCTGCGCCAGGGCGGCGTCGAGGCGGGAGGCGAGGGCGCCGTCGTCGTCCGGGCCGGTGAGGTCGACGACGGTGGCGTAACGGCGTTCGACGAGCGCGGGGTCGCGCCGGATCCACTCGCGCACGAGGAACAGGCGCCACAGGGCGCCGGGCAGGGTGGTGGCGGGCGAGTCGGCCCAGAGCTCGGCGACGTCGTCAACCCCCTGCCCGGCGACGACAGCGATGACGCCCTCGCGGGTGATGGGGTCGTCCGGGGTGGTGGGGAAGCCGCCGACGAGGGCCTGGGCGGCGCGGTGGGCGAGCTCGGAGGCGACGGCGGTGTCCACGCCGCCCTCGATGGACTCGGCGGCCTCGGGGTCGAGCCGGGCGGGGCGGTGGAACTGGCGTGCCATGGCGGTCTCCTTCGGTGGCGGGGCGGGCCCATTGTCTCGCACGCCCGGCACGGCATGCCCTGCTCGCCCAGGTCCGGCTATGCTGCTCGTGGTGCTGGGCCCCAGCGCCGCGCCCCCTTAGCTCAGTTGGTCAGAGCTGCGGACTTTTAATCCGAAGGTCGTGGGTTCGAGCCCCACAGGGGGTACCACCGCCCTCTTCGCCGAGACCGGGCGATCAGCACGGCGAAACCGGGCGAACAGCACCGCGAGATTCAGAACGGCGAGATTCAGATCTGTGGACAACGGGCCTGCGGGAGGTCCGGGGCAGGTCCGACGGGCGCTCCCAGCACCGACGGTTGCCGTCAGCACTGGTGGTTGCGCGGAGCACCTTCGGCTGCGTTCCCACCGCACCCCACGGTGCTCGAGGCAACCACCGGTGCAGGACGCACCCCACGAGGCCCATGACCAGGCCCCAATCACGTCACCTCCGCCGCCTACGTTGGTGCCGCCTTCTCCGGCACCTCCTCCCGGAACACGTCCGTGTCCTTGCCGGGGAAGGAGGCAGCCAGGGAGGAGGTGAGGGCCGTGACCCGACCGAGAGGCCGGCACGCCAAAGTCCACGAGGACAAGGAAACGGCCCGGCAGGTGAGCGAAATACTTAACTCCATCGCTCGCCCGATCCGGGCCGTCGGTGTCCTTGTGGATGCCCTCGGTCGATGGATCAACTGAGCCATCGGCCTCGGGGACCCATCCGGGATGCAGCCGGGTGGGTCCCCACCATTGTGCCCCGGCCTCACGACGCTGTCCACATCGCGGTGGGGCATTGAGCCGCGACGGCGGCACACAGAGGCGCGGTCCCTGCCTCTCGCCGCGCATCAATCGCCCGCAGCGCCCGTGTCGCCGGCGCGCCGGACGATCTCGACCCCGACCAGCCGCTCGCGGATCGCCGGGTCCCTCATCACCTCGGAGCGCACCACCTCCATATCCTCATCAGAGAGGCGGTGCGGCTGGAGCAGACGAGCCATTCCCGCTTGGAGGAGCTCGGGATCCAGCGCCCGACTCCCCGCGAGAGCCAAAGCCGCCGCCCCCTGGTCGAAAGCCGCCAGCAGGGCTCCCACTTGCTCAGCAGTGAGATCGTCAGTCAGGGCCACGCCGCGCTCAGCCCGCGCGGCACGCGTGGCCTCGACGGCGGCGCCGTAGACCTGTAGCAAGAGCCCGATCCGCCGCGCCACCTCTGAGCGCAGGGCCCCATCCCTGGCAGCGTAGGCCACGAACTCCAGGGTCGCCAGGGCGAAACCCCTGATCGATGCCGTGAGCTCGTCGTCAGCGTTGAGGTCGACGGGCCTGCGCTCGAAGAGATCCCAGCCACCACCGGCCATGGACTCATCGATGTTGGCATCCATGACCGCTAGGAAGAGCTCGGCCTTGGACGAGAAGTTGGAATACACCGCCCCCTTGGAGAAGCCGGCCGCACGGGCGATCTCATCGAGTCGCGCGCCGTGGTAGCCGTCGCGCGCGAAGGACGCCCGAGCGGCGAGAACAACAGCCTCGCGGGTCTGCCGCTGCCGGTCCCTGCGGCTGATCGGGTCAGGAAGATCTGTCACCCCGCCGATGCTAGTCGTCACACGCCCTTGCCCTCAGGGGTCAATTCAGATACTCTCGGTATGCAAATACCACGAGTATCCGAAAGGCGATCATGTCCAGTCCCAGCCTGAGCATCACCGGGCTGACGCGTCGCTTCGGCACCGTCACCGCCAACGACAGCATCGACCTGAGAGTCGACCCCGGCAGCGTCGTCGGCCTCCTGGGGCACAACGGCGCGGGCAAGACGACGCTCGTCTCCCAGGTGGTCGGGCTGCTGCGCCCTGACGCTGGCAGCATTCACGTCGGGAGCATCGACGCCGTCGCGGACCCCGGGGCCGCTCGGCGGGCGGTGGCGATCCAGCCCCAGTCCCAGGCTCCTATCGACGGGTTGACCCCGCGCGACGCCGTGGAGATCGCAGCCCGGCTGCGCGGCCTGTCCGCCCGCGACGCCCGCGCCGCCTCGCTGGCCATGGCCGAGGAGCTCGGCTACGGCCCCTGGCTGACCCGCCGCGCCCTGCCCGAGGGCGGCGGGCTCTCGGGCGGGATCCGTAGGCTCGTCGGCTTCGCCATGGCCGCGGTCGTCCCCATGCCTCTGCTCGTCCTCGACGAGCCGACCAACGACGTCGACGCCGCCCGGCGCCGCCTCCTGTGGGAGGCCGTCCGGCGCCGCGCGGATGCCGGGACAGGGGTCCTGCTGGTGACCCACAACGTGATTGAGGCCGAGCAAATGCTCGACGAGCTCGTCATCCTCGACCGGGGCCACGTCGTCGCCAGCGGCACTCCCGCGAGCCTGCGAGGGACCGACGGCGCTCTGCGGCTGGAACTGCAGCTGTCGCCCGGAGCAGCCTCCCCGCTCGAGGAGCAGGGGCAGTCGCCGCAGCAGCATCACCACTCCGCCACGCCCGCCCTGCCGGCGCCCGCGCTGCGGGTTGTGCGCACCGGCCGTCGCCTGCTCATCACAATCCCTGCCCCCGCGGCTGCCGCCTGCGTCGACTGGGCGGCCGGATTGCACGAGTCGGGCGACATCGAGACCTATGCCCTGAGTCCCAGCACTCTCGAAGACGCCTACCTCGCCCTGACCGAGGCGTCCGAGACCGACCACGACGAGAACGAGGAGATCACCGCATGACCGCCATGACCCGCTCAGCGACCACGCCCACCCCTGCGCCCTCCTCCGCAGCCACCCACCGCCCGGAGCCCGGCAGCCCGAGCCCCTGGTCCGTCTACCGGGCCATGCTCCGCTGGCGCTTCTACTCCATCGGCCCCACCCTCCCGATCTTCGTCATCGTGCAGGCCCTCATGGCAGCAGGCATCATCGTCGGCTTCGGGCTTCTCATCCCGGGCATCGATTCCATGCCCTCCACTGCCCTGCTCATGTCCACCGGGGCGCCGACAGCCCTGCTCATGACGGTCGGCCTCGTCGTGGTCCCCCAGGTGGTGGCGCAGGCGAGGGCCAACGGGGCCTTCGCCTACATGCGCGCCCTGCCGGTCCCGCGTCCGACGCTGCTCGTCACCGACCTCAGTCTGTGGACACTGATCGCGCTGCCGGGGATCGCGGTAGCCGTGGGAGTCGCATGGCTGCGCTTCGACATACCCCTGGATGCCGACTGGCCACTGCTCGTGACCGCATCACTCCTCGCCACAGTCATGGCCACGTCCGTCGGCTACGCGATCGCCGTGAGCCTTCAGCCCATGGTCGCGCAGGCGCTCACCCAGGTGCTCGTCTTCTTCATCCTCCTGTTCTCGCCCGTCACCTTCCCGGCCTCCCAACTGCCGCGCTGGTTCCAGTCCGTCCACGACTGGCTGCCCATCCGCCCAGCGGCAGACCTCCTGCGCGCGGGGCTCGCGCAGGACGCCTACGCCTGGCACGGCAGGGACCTCGCCATCCTCCTGGCCTGGATGCTCGTGAGCCTGGGGGTCTGCCTGCGGGCGCTCTCGCGGCGCTGATCCCCGCGACGTCGGGGAGCCAGACGAGCCATGCCAGCGCTGCGGGGCCAGGGATCCGGGGCGCCCCGGGGACGCCCGGGCCCTGGCTCCGCCGTCGGCCCGATGGATAGCCTGGAGGCATGAGCCCTGATCCCCATGGAAGCAGTCGGACCGGCCCCTTCGACCCGCCCAGCGCCTCGAGCGGCCCGCGCATCCTCGTCGTCGCCGGGCACCCGGACGCGAAGAGCTTCTCGCACGCCCAGGCGCAGGCCTACGCCGCGCAGGCCGAGGACGCGGGGGCGCAGGTGACCCTCCTGGACCTCGCCGCTGAGCGATTCGATCCAGTGCTGAGGTTCGGCTACCGCGAGCACATGCCCGACGACGCCTTCATCAACCGCTCCCAGGAGGCGCTCATCGACTGCGACCACCTCACCCTGGTCTTCCCGACCTGGTGGTCCGCCGAGCCCTCCCTCCTCAAGGGCTGGTTCGACCGCGTTCTCACCCCGGGTATCGCCTACCGCTACCGCACTGGGAAGCTGTCGCCGGAGAAGCTCCTCGCGGGCCGTACCGCCACGATCATCACCACCTCCCACGGCCCGGCGGCATGGACGCGCTCGCCGGGGATGTCAGTGTGGAGGGTGAGCCGCGCCGTGCTGGGTTACTGCGGCATCAAGACGACCCAGCGCCTGGTCCTGGGCGGCATGGAGGGCGAGAAGGACACGCCCGCCCGCCGCATGGCCTTCCTGGAGCAGGTGGCGACGGCGGCCCGCAAGGACGCGGCGGTGGCCCGCACACGCTGAGGGCGCCAGCGCGGGGACCAAGGGGGACGGTCGCGGGGCGGGCGTGGCCATCGCCACCTCGGGATATGCGGAGAGCGGATACCGCGGGCTCTCGATCACGATCCCGCCACGGCCGCGAGCAGGACGGCTAGGGTTGCCGGCGCACCGCGCACCCGATGCAAGGAGAATCCTGTGACGACTACCTGCGCAATGACCACCTCACGACGCGACGCCCTCAAGGTCGGCGGCCTGGTG
Organism: Actinomyces timonensis DSM 23838; assembly: GCF_000295095.1. Classification (GTDB taxonomy): domain Bacteria; phylum Actinomycetota; class Actinomycetes; order Actinomycetales; family Actinomycetaceae; genus Actinomyces; species Actinomyces timonensis. The sequence continues at coordinate 697,606 of NZ_JH806632.1, forward strand.
GCCGCCAGCGGCGCGGCGATCCTCGGCGGCTCCGCCGTCATCGCCCCGAGCGCCGCCGCCTCCAGCCGGTTGGACACCGGCGTGCAGTTGGGCTCGGGCAGTGTGGGGACGCGCGCCGTGGTCCTGGACCAGCCATCGGTCCACTCCGAGGCCATGGCGACCGTGCGCCAGCTGCGCCTGGACATGTGGGCCAAGAACCCGCCGCTGCTCAGCGTCGACGGCTCAACAGGCGGCACCGTTCAGAGCTACGCCCAGGCCCAGGGGTACACGAGCGCCGAGGCCTACGCGAATGCCCTCGTCTGGGACCAGGACATGGAGCGCATCTCAGTGCAGCGCCTCGTGGAGTGCCTGGAGATGGGGAAGATCGAGCACAGCCGCCCCAACGGCGAGTCCTACAACACGGCCAAGGTCGGGGACGTGACCAACGGGACCTTCGAGATCCTGGCGGCGACGACGGACCAGTCGGCCACGATCTCCTCCGGGATCGGGATCTGGGCCGCCGAGTACGACAAGCTCGTCGCCGCCGGCGGCGCCTGGAACCACGAGACCGGGCACCTGCACACCCTGCTCAACCCGACGATCACGAATATCGCCTTCGCGGCCTCAGCCGGGTACTTCACCGGTGAGGGCCTGTGGGCCCGCTCGGCGTCGGCCGAGTCGGTGGGATGGTCCGGGATCTACGACGTCACCCTGGCCAACGGTGGCGGCTCGGCCTCCTCCGTGCCCGCGGGCTACCGGGCCCCGGCGCCCGCCACGTCCGAGCCGCCCAGCGCGCCTGCGTCGGCAGCACCGGCCGCCGCGGATTCGACGGCGGCGCCGAGCACCCCCGGCTCAGCCAGCACCGCGCCGCAGGCCCCCTCCTCGGAGTCCCCCCTGGAGTCGATCCTACGCGGACTGCGCGCCCTCCTCGGCGCCAAATAGGAGTCGGGGGCGGCGGGCATCGGTCGCCCTGACTCGTCGAGGCGTGTGGGCCACCCGGGACAGGTTCTCGGGTGGCCCACACGCCTCATTGATGCGGGATCGGGATGGAGCCGGCTCAGCGGCCCGAGCGGCGGGGCGGTGCGAGGCCCGCTTCTGGCCCTGGCGCCCGGCCCCCGCTCGGCGCCCGCCGTGCGGGCCGCCACGGCGCCCCTCCTGATGCCCGCCGCGACGCCCCTCCTGATGCGCAGTCTGGCGGGAGCCCTCCCCCGCCCTGCGGCCGTGCGCGCCGCGGGCCGGCGCCTGGGCGCCAGCGCCGGTGGGGCGGCCGCCCTTGATTGCGACGCCGTCGGGCATGTCCTCGGCGGCGACGCGCTCGGCCTGCTCTCCCACGAGGGCGGCGACGGCGTCGTCGTCGGGACGCACGCGCTCCATCTCGGCCTTGATGCGGGCCTTCTTGAGGAGCACCTGAACGTCCTTGCGCTGCTCGGGCAGGACGAGGGTGACCACGGTGCCCGAGGCGCCCGCGCGCGCGGTGCGGCCCGAGCGGTGCAGGTAGGCCTTGTGCTCGGCGGGCGGGTCGACGTGGACGACGAGCTCGACACCGGAGACGTCGATCCCGCGGGCGGCGATGTCGGTGGCGACCATGACGCGCACGGCCCCCGAGGTGAACGCGCTCATGGCCCGCTGGCGGGCGCCCTGGCTCATATTGCCCTGGAGCTCGACGGCGGGGATGCCCGCGCCCACGAGCTTGCGGGCCAGGCGGCGGGCGAGGTGCTTGGTGCGGGTGAAAAGGATGCGCTGGCCGGTCCCGGAGGCCAGACGCGTGACGACGCCGTCCTTGGCGGTCTTGTCCGCCAGCAGCCAGACGCGGTGGTCCATATCCGTCACCGGGGAGGAAGCGGGGTCGACGGCGTGCTGGAGGGGCTTGTGGAGGAACTCGCGGACGATGGCGTCCACACCGTTGTCGAGGGTGGCGGAGAAGAGCATCCGCTGGCCGTCGGCGGGGGTGGCGCGCAGGATGCGGCGCACGCTGGGCAGGAAGCCGAGGTCGGCCATGTGGTCGGCCTCGTCGATGACGGTGATGCTCACCTCGTCCAGGTTGCAGTGGCCCTGGGCGATGAGGTCGAGGAGGCGCCCGGGACAGGCGACGACGATGTCCACGCCCGCGCGCAGGGCTTTGACCTGCGGGTTCTGGTTGACGCCGCCGAAGATCGTCGTGACGGTCAGGTCGAGGGCGGCGGCCAGCGGTGTGATGGTCTCGGCGATCTGGAGGGCGAGCTCGCGGGTGGGGGCCAGGACGAGGCCGATGGGGTGGCTGGCGCGGGCGCAGTCCTCGTCGGCGAGGCGCTGGACGAGGGGCAGGGAGAAGGCGAGGGTCTTGCCGCTGCCGGTGCGGCCCCGGCCGAGGACGTCGCGCCCGGCGAGGGTGTCGCGGAGGGTGGCGGACTGGATGGGGAAGGGAGTGGTGAATCCGCGCGCGGCGAGGTCGGCGACGAGATCGGGGTCGACGCCGAGGCTGGCGAAGTTTGGGGCGGGGGCCTTCCGACCGGCGGAGGAGGCCGGGGAGGCGGATGCGGAGGAAGCGGGCGCGCTGGGGCGCTTGCGGGTGGCGGGCACGAGGGGTCCTGTCTGGATTGGGGCGGCGCCGCGCCGGTGGGCGGGCGCAGCGCTGCGGGGTGCCGGCATCGGGGCTCGACGGCGTCGCCCGCCCTCACGGGGCCTGGGACGATCCGGAGCCGGGGCACCAGCCTGGCCGCGGCATGCCGCCGGGCCGGCCGCCATCCTCTCAGGCTGGGGCCCACCCCGCCATGACCCGCGCCGTCCTGCGGCCAACGACGCGTGTGACCCCCGTCGCGCCCGCGATGACGGCGGCGCGACATTCTCTCACAGGCCAAGAATGTGCTTGCACCCCAGGACGGCCATCGGCCCTTCTCAGGACCTCCCGGCGAGGGCGACGGCGAAGCTGACGAGGATGAGGCCGGCGAGCTCACCGAAATTGGGCATCTGGCGCAGCATGACGATTCCCACCACCATCGAGGTCGCCGGCATGAGGGATGCCAGGAGGCTGAAGGTGTCAGCGCTCAAGCGCCCGAGGTTGATCTGGTCGAGGGCGTAGGGGATGACCGTGGAGAGCACCGCGACTCCGAGCACCGCCAGGGCCGTCCCCGCGGAGGAGAAGGCCCCGGACGCGGTCGTCGCCGCCAGGGGTGTGTAGAACAGCGCGCCTGCCGCCGTCCCCACGGCGAGCGCGTCCATTCCCGCCCCGCCGGTGGCGACCTTGCGCCCCAGGAGGATGTACCCGGCCCAGGAGGACCCCGCCCCGATGGCCAGGATCATGCCCATGCGATGCGCGGGATCGGAGAGGTCGAGCCCCACACCGGAGATCGAGGCGACGCCAGCCATGGCGAGCCCTGCCGCGACCCTTGGCCGCCAGCCCCTGCCGGTGACGACGGCGACGATGACCGGCCCCAGGAACTCCAGGGAGACGGCCGTTCCCATGGGCAGGTAGGAGATCGAGGCGTAGAAGAGGACGTTCATCGTCGCTGTGGCGACCCCGAAGGCCGCGGACACCCCCAGCACCCGACGCGTCCAGGCGCGCCCGTCCTTCCTCGGTCTCCATGGCCGGCGCCAGGCGAGCAGCACGAGTGTGCCGATGGTCACGCGCCACCAGGCGACCGTGGCCGGGGGCATGACGCCGAACAGGCCCACCGCGAATCCGGCGCCCATGTAGGTGGACACGGCTGTGGCGATGAAGATGCCCGGGGCGGGAACGGCCGTCAGCGCAGCACCGATCCGGCTGGCCTGACGGCCGCGCTGACGGGGTGGGGGCGGGAGCACGGGCCCATTGTCTCGCTCGTGCTGGCCGCCCCGACCGCGGTCTCCCTGAGCGCGCGCCCTCCTCTGGTGCCTGGTGGCTCACCCGCGACCCTCAGCCCAGGAGGGCAGCGGCGAAGAGGACGACGGGGGCGAATCCCGCCGTCGTGATGAGGACCGTGTCCCGGGCGAGGCCGGTGGCCCGCTCGTAGCGGGAGGCGTACATGAAGATGTTCTGCGCGGTGGGCAGGCAGGCCGTAGTGACGGGTACGAGCAGCGCCGCGCCGCGCAGCCCCAGGAGCGCGCCGACGGCGAGGGCGAGGACGGGGGCCACGAGCAGTTTCCAGCCCACCGCCCACCACAGCGCGGGGCCTGCCGGGGGCGGCGCCTCGCCAACCAGGCCTCCCCGGGGCGCGCGCCGCGAGTCGGCCAGGCTCAACCCCAGGGCGAGCATCATGAGGGGAACGGCCATGCGCCCCAGCAGGCCCAGGACCTCGGCGGGGGTCCCGCCGGCGATATCCGCCAGGTCCCAATCGGCCAGGTTGATGGCGGTGCCCGTCGCCACCCCGATGAGCAGCGGGTTGCGCAGCGGCGCGAGGGTGCGCCGCGCGGGGGTCTGGCAGCGCCTGCCCGTGACGATGTCGAGGATCGCGAAGGAGACCGGCGTGATGATGAGGAGCTGGAGCAGGAGGATCGGCGCGATCGGCGTCGCGTCCCCGACGACGAGGATCGCCACCGGGATGCCCAGGTTCGCGGCGTTGACGTAGCCCGAGGCCAGAGCCCCGATGAGAGCGCTGGCGGTGTCGCGCCCGAGGACCCAGCGGTGGAGTGACCAGGCGCTCGTGATCGTGAGGATCTCGGCGATGATGGCGGCCAGCGCCCGCGCGGAGACGACGGCGCCGAGGTCGGCGCCCGCCAGGGTCGTCACCATGAGGGCTGGGGTGGCGGCGAAGAAGGCAAGGCGCGTGAGCACGCGGTCGGATCGGGGCGGCAGGGCGCTCGTGCGCCCGAGGACCCACCCGATGGCGATGACGACGGCGAAGACCGCCAGCCCGCTGGTGATCCTCAGCATGATCTCAACACGGTCTCAGCACCGTCTCAGCCCAGCATCAGCACGGCGCGCTCACGAGGCCGGCTCGAGGTCGGCCCAGGCTCCCACGTGATCGGAGACGACGAAGGCCCGGGTTCCCCAGGCGGCGGCGCGCAGGAGGGGCGCGCCCGCCGCATCAGCAGAGCCCGGGGAGCCCACTGCGCCTGACGCGCCCGGAGCGCCCGGCAGGCCGTCGGCGCCCGTTGGCCAGGGATCGGTGAGGAGGTGGTCGATGCGCTCGCGCGGCCGCCAGGCGGGGAAGGTCGGCCCTTCCCCCAGGGGCCGGGCCACCCCGGTGGAGGCGACGCCGCCCGGCCCCATGTTGAGGTCGCCCGCGAGCAGGCGCGGCCCGGGCAGGGTGGTCAGCGCCGCCCAGGCGGCGGCGAGCTGCCGGGCGGCCATGCCGGTGCGGGTGGCCAGGTGCGTGGAGGCCAGCGTGAGCGAGCCCGCCGGGCCCGCTCCCGGCGCGTCGATCCGGGCGGCGAGCATGGTGCGGGCGGTGGAGGTGTCGAGGTGATAGGAGCGCGGGTTCCAGGCTCGCTCGCCGCGCAGGCTGATCGTGGCAGGGCCGCGGCCGAGGCGGCGCACGTGCCAGGAGCGCACCGCCAGCCGCGACAGGATCGCGTTGCCGAATCCGGCGGGCCCGCGCCCGGTGACCAGGTGGACGGGGGCGAGGATGTCATCCCAGGCGCGCTCCAGCGGCGAGCGCAGGGGCCGGCGCCTCATGCCGACGACGGGCCCGGCCCAGGCCGCGGCGAAGCGGTGGTGCTCCCAGCCGAGCATGCGTGCGAGCTCGCCAGCCTGGTCGAGCCCGCCGGAGCGCTTCTGGCGCATGTCGACCTCCTGGAGGGCGACGACGTCGGGCGCGAGATCGGCGATCTGGGTGGCCAGTGCCTCCAGCACCGCCCGGGCTGTGGCGGGGTCGGTGATATCGGCGCCCGCGAGAGCCGCGGTGGCGGCGTCCTGCTCCGCGCCAGCGCCGGGGAGGCAGTGCTGGAGGTTGAGGCTGAGCACCCGGATCATGCGCGCTCCTCAGCTGTCCTGGGCTGCGGCGTCGGCCTCGAAGGTGAGGCTGACGGAGTTCATGCAGTAGCGCTGCCCGGTGGGGGTGCGCGGGGCGTCGTCGAAGACGTGGCCGAGGTGGGAGTCGCAGGTGGCGCAGCGCACCTCGGTGCGCACCATCCCGTGGGAGGTGTCGCGCAGGAGGGTGACGGCCTCGGAGTCGGCGGGGTCGTAGAAGGAGGGCCAGCCGCAGCCGGACTCGAACTTGGTGGCCGAGCGGAAGAGCTCGGCGCCGCAGCCGCGGCAGCGGTAGACGCCGACGCGCTTCTCATCAAGGAGGTCGCCGGTGAAGGCGCGCTCGGTGCCGGCCTCGCGCAGCACGTGGTACTCCAAGGGGTCCAGGAGCGCGCGCCACTGGGCGTCAGTGCGGGCGATGGCGGCGGGGTCGAGGCGCGGGGCCACCGGCTCAGGGGCGGCGCTGTCGATGGGGCCGACTGAGTCGGCGGTGCCAGCGGCGCCGACGGCGTCGTTCATGGGGGCATCGGGGTCATGGGTCGTGCTCACGGGCCCATGGTCCTCCCGCACCCGTGCGCGGCGCGAGCCCGGCGGCAGGGTTTTCACGATCCGGGAACCGGCCCATCCGCGGGCCCGGTCGGCTCCGAATCGTCTGCCTCGCCGTCGGCACCACTGGCCTCCTGCGGCAGGCCGGGGGCATCCACCTCGGCGACGTCGGAGGAGCCGGGGGAAGTCTCGATGCGGATGCGGGTGCGCGGCAGGGCCTCGGGGGCCTCGCGCTGCAGCCAGACGAGGATCTCCTCGCGCACATGCGCGCGCAGGGCGCCGACGTCGAGGGGGTTGCGCCCGGAGACGGCGATGCGCAGCATGACCGTGGCGGTGGAGGTGTCGAGCACGGACAGGGTGGCCAGGCGCCCATCCCACAGGGGCGTTCCGGCGACGATATGCGCGAGTTGGGCGCGGATGTCCTCGATGGGTGCCCGCCAGTCGAGGGCGAGGTCGACGGAACCCGTGTACTGGGTGGAGCGGCGAGACCAGTTCTCGAAGGGGTTCTGGGTGAAATGCGTTGATGGCAGGATGAGGCGGCGGTCGTCCCAGGTGCGCATGACCACGTAGGTCAGGGTGATCTCCTCGATGACGCCCTGCTGGTCCTTCTGGACGACGACGGTGTCCCCCACTCTGATGGCGTCGGTGCTGGCGAGCTGGATGCCCGCGAAGACATTTCCCAGCGCGGACTGGGCGGCGAGACCCATGACCACCGAGACGATGCCAGCGGAGGCGAGCAGGGAGCCCATGGCGACCCGGGCGGCGGGAAAGGTCATGATGACGCCGACCATCCCGCAGATGATGATGAGGGCCTTGGCCACGCGCCGCAGGATCTGGGCCTGGGTCGTCACGCGGTTGGTGCGCCCGGGCTCGCCGCGGGCGCGCACGCCCTCGACGACGATCCCCTCGACGGCCTTGGTCAGGGAGACGACGAGGAGCGTGAGGGCGGCGATGACCGCGATGAGCAGCACGTGGAGCGCCTCGGTGGTCCACCCGGGGGCGACGCCGTCCTTGCTGAGGGCGGGCACGGCGATCTGCCCTCCGATATACCCTCCGACCACTGCTCCCAGGGCGACCATCGGGATGCGGCAGTGCTCGACGAAATGCGTGTAGAAACTGCGGCGCCGGGACATGACGCGCAAGGCGAAGACGAGGGCGACGGCGATGACCGCCCCCGCCAGCGCGGCGGCGCCGACCCTCCACACCAGGGAGAACACGTCGAAAGTGGTCTCCGCGACCACTTGGACCGCATCGGGCGTCGCCGTGGCGCTCGGGGTGGGAGTGGCCGAGGGATCGAGCGGGGGCGAGGGGACAGGCGTGACGGACGGGCTGGGGATCGGGGTCGGGGAGGGGACCGGCGTCGTCATGGGGCCAGCGTACGAGGAGGGGTGTGTCGCCGCCTCATGCGAGGGTCGATAGCGCGGGCGCTCCGACGTAGTATCGATCCTCATCGGCGACCGCGCGCCATGGCGGCGCGACCCGCGCGGCGCAGGCCCGCCCGCCACTGGCCGTCAGTCCCTCCCACCCTGCCCGATCCCACGACAAGCGAAGAGAGCACCAATGGATGCGATCGATACCTTCCTCGACACCATGTTCGCCCCCTACCCCGCCGTTCCCCGGCTCATCGGCGCCAAGGCGGAGCTCCGGGCGATGATGGAGGAGGCCTACAACAACGCCGTCGCCAGCGGCAGAACGCACAACGAGGCCGTGGGCCAGGTCATCGCGGAGTACGGCGACCTGGAGAGATTGGCGCCCACGCTCGGCATCGAGTCCGCGCTCATCCCCGGTGACGCGGTGGCGCAGGACGCGCCGCGCTCCTCGGCGCGGGGCAGTGCTTCGGGGGCGGCCCCAGCGGCCAGTTCGACCGGCACCATGCCCATGGGCGTCCCCCTGCGTGAGCAGGAGGAGGACAAGCGCCTCTCGGCGGGCGCGCTGTCCGCGATCTACTGGCCGGCCGTGGCAATCATCTTCCTGGCCTGGTCCTTCCTCGCGGATGCCTGGAGCGTCTCGTGGATCATCTGGCCGATCGCCGCGTTGATCTACCAGATCCTCTGGTACTTCGTCGGGCCGAAGCGCGACCGCTCCAGGCGCTGAGCGCCGCCGTCCGCGGGCGCCCGGGTGCCCGCGCGGCGCGGCAACATTCACTGATCCGCCGGGGGCTCCCACGTGGTGGCGAGCGCCTCGGCGCGCGCGGCGAGCTCGGAGACGTCCTCGCCGGTCGTGGCGGCGGCCCAGCCGAGGACGAAGGCGGTCATGGGCGCCCCGGGGCGGGGGGAGGTGATCGATGCCAGGGCGCGGTCGATGCCGGCCAGGACCGCCGAGCGCGACTCGATACCGCCCATGGAACCCTCGGCGCCGTCGGGGCCCGCGAGCTCGGCGAGGTCGACGGGCACGATCTCGGTGGGCCCAGCGGCGGGCGGCAAAAGGGCGGCCAGGGTGAGGGCCCCGGCGATGTAGCCGCGCCGGGCGCTCTGGACGGGGAGCTCGGGGACGAGGGCGGGCGCGTTGTCATAGCCAGCGCCCTGCCACTGCGGCCACACGAGGCGCAGCGTGGTGGACTCGTCCAAGGGCCGGAGCGAGGGCAGGAGGCCGGGCACGGGCTCGCCGCGCAGAGCCGAGGCAGGCGGCGTAGCACCGCAGGTGACTGGGGTCGCGTCCATCACACGAGGGTACAGGCCCGTAGATCACACATCCTCTGTTGAGCGCGGTTCCATCAGCCGCGGTTGTGGCCCGATCAGCGGATTATTGGGCGTGTTCTGTTGGTTCTGGTTTCTCCTGGCGCTGGGGCCGATGACCCGGTCGGCGGTCTCGTCGGCTGCGCGGAGCACCGGTGGCTGCGCTGAGCACCGGTGGCTGCGCTGAGCACTGCTGGTTGCGCACAGCACCTTCGGCTGCAGTGAGAACGCAACCCACGGCGTAAGAGGCAACCACCGGTGCAGGACGCACCCCACGGCGGACTCCAGGCACTGCCCGACGGCGCAGCATCCACGACGACCCCCACGCCCCGCTCCGTCCGGACTGGCTGTACGGGGGTTCGGGGCACAGAACGGGGGCACTACCCGCGTCACGAGGGGGAAGACCCCGGTCAGACAGGCGAAACCCCGTACGAGCGCGCAAGGCCCCGTCCAGAGGGCCACGACGTCCACCTATCGGAGGAGGCTTCACCTGGGCTCACTCAAGGGCTCACACGGTTGACTGCCCGCCCCCGCACTTGTGGACGTGCGGCAGGGTTGCGGACGTGCGTTGGGGTTGTGGACGTGTCCCCGGGGCGCGTCAGCAACCCCAAGACACGTCCACAACCCCCGGGCACGTCCACAACGAGGCGGGTCCCGCGCGCCGGTGTCGCGCGCGGCGCTGGCGGGCGCCACCCCACGGGCAGCACGGGTGAGATCGGGAGGTGTGGGAGGGGCTCACGGCCCCTGACCTCGTCACGCCGATTCCGGCGCCATCGCAACGAAAACCCGGTGTCCGACCAACAGGGAATGTCCGGGAATGAACTGGGGACGAACCGACTCGAACACCGAGGAAACCCCGCGATACTAACGAAAACCAGGCCTCAAACCAACACAAGGCGTCCTATAATCCCAGGCCTCAAGACACGCCGGGCGCTCGCGGGCCACCCAGGCCCAGGATGCGCGAAACCCCTGGAACCTTGTGAGTTCCAGGGGCAATCGCCGTGGCTCCGACCGGCGTCGATCCGGTGACCTTTCGATTTTCAGTCGAACGCTCTACCAACTGAGCTACAGAGCCGTGGGACGCGATCGGCCCGATCATCATCTGATCGGGCCGACCTTTCCGCGACCTCGACGGGACTTGAACCCGCGACCTCCGCCGTGACAGGGCGGCGCGCTAACCAACTGCGCCACGAGGCCTCGTTTGGCACGAAGCCGGACTCTATTCGAGTTCTTCCACTCGCACAAGCCGTACCCCCAACGGGATTCGAACCCGTGCTACCGCCGTGAAAGGGCGGGGTCCTAGGCCGCTAGACGATGGGGGCCTAGATGCCCTCGGCGTCGCCGCGCCTCGAACCAGATAGAACCTTAGGGGGCGCCGACGAGAACGCGCAAATCGGCTGGGCGTGAGTCGCCTCACCACGGCAGAATGGCGCCATGGCACCAGCCCACCTGACCGCTGAGGAGTTCGAGGAGGCCGTCGACGCCGGCCTCGACCTCATCCCCGATGTCCTCCTCGACCAGATCGACAACGCCGCCATCATCATCGAGGCCGAGCCCGACGCCGAGATCCTCACGCCCGAGGACTACGACGCGGACGGCCTGCCCACGCTCCTGGGATATTACGACGGCGTGCCCCTCACCGAGCGCGACGACGGCTGGTCCGGCGCGCTGCCGGACCGGATCCTCATCTTCTCCGGCCCCCTGGAGCGCTGGTGCGACAGCCGCGAGGAGCTGATCGAGGAGATCGCGGTGACCGTCATCCACGAGATCGCCCACCACTTCGGCATCTCCGACGAGCGCCTCCACGAGCTCGGCTGGGAGTGAGCCCCGCCGCAGGCCGCCCCACCGGCTCCCCTGCCCGGGGCCCGTCCTCTATGGTGCTGGGCATGACGTCCCTCGATCCGCGCCCTGCCCCCGAGGCCGCCGCCCCCCGCGCCGGAGGGCGCCACGTGGGCCGGCGCCCCCTGCTCATGGCGGCCCTGCTGGGAGCAGCGGGCCTTGCCGCCTGCGGATCGGAGTCGTCCGACGCCGGGACAGCCGCGCCCGAGCAGAGCCCGTCCGAGGTCCCCTCCCCCGCCGGGACGGCGTCGGAGCCCATCCAGGAGCCGACCGCCGCGCCGTCGGCGACCACCGCCACCGATGACCCCCTCGTGGGATGGTCCCTGGAGGAGAAGGTCGGCCAGCTCCTCATGGTGGGCGTCGACGTCGCCGCCCCCTCGCAGACCTCCAAGGACGCTGTGACCACCCACCACGTCGGCAATATCTTCCTGTCCGGCCGCTCGTCCGCCTCCGCCGACGCGGTCAGCCAGACAGTCGCCTCGTTCACCGGGCTCACCGAGTCGTCCACTCATGGCACCGCCATGCTCGTGGCCACGGACCAGGAGGGCGGGGACGTCCAGGTCCTGACGGGCTCCGGCTTCTCCTCCATCCCATCGGGCGCCGAGCAGGCGGGGCAGCCCCGCGAGCAACTGGTCGCCTCCGCCACCACCTGGGGCAAGGAGCTCGCGAGCGCCGGGGTGACGATGAACCTGGCGCCGGTGGCGGATCTCGTCGACATCGCCAGCCCCACCTCCAACGCCCCCATCGGCAAGTACCACCGCGAGTACGGCCACGACGCCTCCACGGTGAGCGCCCAAGCGCTCGCCTTCGCCGAAGGGATGCGCGCCGCGGGCGTGACTCCCACCTTCAAGCACTTCCCCGGGCTGGGCCGGGTCAAGGAGAACACGGACACCGCCTCCGGCGTCACGGACTCGGTGACCACGCGCACCGAGGACCCCGCCGTCGCCGTCTTCGGCGATGCGATCACGGGCGGTGCCGAGGTGATCATGGTCTCCTCCGCCTACTACTCGCAGATCGACGGCAGCGCTCCTGCCGTCTTCTCCCCCACGATCGTCACGGACATGCTACGCACCGAGATGGGCTTCACCGGCGTCGTCATCACCGACGACGTCGCCGCCGCCGTCCAGGTTCAGGACTGGGCCGCGGGCGAGCGCGCCGTGAAGGCGGTGAGCGCGGGCTGCGATATCGTCCTGGCCTCTGCCGATCCCTCCGTCGCTGCCGATATGGCGACGGCCCTCGTCTCCGCGGCCCAGTCCGATCCAGCCCTCGCGGCGCGCATCGACGAGTCCGCCCGAAGGGTCATGGCGCTCAAGGGCGTGAAGCAGGCGTAGCGCGAGACCTCTGGCTCTGGGCCTCAGCGCAGCTTGGTGGTCCCGTCCGGCGTCCCGGAGGTGTCGATCTTCTTGGCGAAGCAGTGGTCGGCGTCCAGGCCGTGGGTGTCGCACCAGGCATTGGCCTCCTCGGGGGTGTCGTAGGCGACCCCGGCCAGGGTCACCCACCAGCCACCGCCGGCGTCGAAGACCGGCCACTCGTCGCTGTAGATGAGGACGGCGGTGGGCACGCTGTTGCGCGTGGTCTGGAAGTCCTCGAGCATGGCGCGGCTGTCCCAGGTCCGCCCCTCGGCGACGAGCCCCGGCTTCTTGGAGGAGAGCTGGGGCGTCCACTTGCCCTTGAGCGTGGAGGTCACCGTCGTCTTGTCATGCGCCTTCTGCCACTGAAGCGCGTTGGAGGCGGCGGTGTCCTCGATGGCGTTGTCGGCGGGATGGGTCTCGGATCGCGCGAGCACGGAGACGCTGCCGCTCCCCACGCCCTGGGCCGGCAGGCTGCTTCCGGCGCTCCGGTCGGGCTCGGCCCCGACGCTGATGCTCGACACATTCAGGTCCTGCGCGGAGCGGAAGTAGTGGCCCTGCCCGAACCTGAGGGTGAGGGTCCGACCGCTGGAGGGGATGAAGAACGGAGTGGTCGAGAAGTCGAAGCGGCCGTTGGCCACCACGTCGTCACCACCCTGCCCCGACGGCGCCTTGACGTAGATGCGGTCGACACTGCCGGACAGGAAGTCGCCGTCGTCGCAGGACGAGGCCACCCTCACCACCACCTGGAACTCCCCGTTCGACTCGGTGACCGAGGCGGGGCTGAAGGTGGGCGCCGTCTGGCAGGCCTTGATGGTGGAGTCCATCGTCACCGAGGGCTCGGCCGACGGCAGCTGGGAGGAACCCTGGGCCGTTCCCTGAGCGGCGCCGTCGATGGCTGCGGCGCCCGTTCCCGAGTCATCGTTCCCCTTGCGCGTGGTTCCGTACCACAGGCCGCCGCCCGTGGCGATGACGAGCAGCAGGATGACGACGACGACGAGGAGGCCCCGCTGGGAGGAGCGCGGCTCCTTGACCACCGGCGCCGGTTGCGGCTGGGGCTGGTACGGGAAGAGCGGCTGGTACGGGGCCGGGGCCATGTAGGCCGACGGCGCGCTGTAGGCGGAGGGGGCGGAGAATCTCGGGTAGGCCATCTGCGGCGCGGGATCGGCGAAGCTCGTGGGCGCCTGGCTGGGGGTGTCCGCCCAGGCGGCCGCGTCGTCCATCGGGGGCAGAGGGGCGACATAACCCGTTCCGGGGCCATCGGGGACATCGGGGCCATGGGCGCCGTCGGCGCGGTCGGTCTCAGCGGGGGGATCAGTATCAGCAGCCGCCTCATCCGCGGACGCGGTGGGATCCGCGTCGGTCTCATCAGGGGCCACCTCGTCCGAGGCCTCCTCGTCACCGGGCTCAGGGATCTCATCCTCGTGGACGGTGCCACCAGTCGACTCGTCGGAGGGATCGGCCGACGACCCTCCGTGGTCCTCAGCAGGCTCCTCGACGTCGTCGACAGCATCGTCGTCATCCGCATCGCCCTCCGACGCGGGCTCCTCGGGATCGGACCCGGTGGAGTCGGCGTCCTCGGAATCGCTCTCCTGAGAGCCTGCCGGGGCATCGTCGCCGTCGGAGTCGGCAGCGTCCGATTCCTCAGCCTCCTCCGCGCCGTCCTCGACGTCCGCCTCAGGCTCGGTGGCCTCCGGCTCGTCCGCGCCCTCGGCCTCCTCGGACTCCTCGCCGTCGATCACCCCAGCATCGTCGAAGGCGGCGCCCTCAGCCTCCTCGGTGCCCTCCGGCTCGTCAGTCTCCTCGGCGCCACTCGCCGCGCTCGCCGGACTGACCGAAGAGTCCTCACGAGCCTCGTCGGGCTCGTCGTCGGGGTGTCGGGAATCCACGGGAGCCTCCCAAGGGAACACGGTCAGGGACGGTCGCCCGAGAACCAGCGCGCACGCTGTCGTGCTCGGGTCTCGAGTCTGCCCCGATCCTAACCACGCCCTCCCCGGCCGCACCAAGAAACGGTGAGACGCTCGCGACCATGGCGGGCTTCCAGCCCGGCCTCGGGGCGGGGACAGCCTCCCCAGAGCCACAGCCCCTCGGATCAGGGACGATTCAGGGTTCTCACCGATCCCGCAGCGCTCTGCTGACGTGTATCTTGGGGCCTCATGAGCACATACTTCTCGACTACCCCTGGTCTCCTCACCCAGCACCGCCGCGCCGAAGATCCCGTCCTCACCGCCCGCTCCCTGACAAAGATCTTCGGCAAGGGCGATGCCTCCGTGACCGCCCTGGACAATGTCGACGTCGATATCGCCCGGGCGCGCTTCACCGCCATCATGGGCCCCTCGGGCTCCGGGAAGTCAACCCTCATGCACTGCCTGGCCGGGCTCGACCGTGTCAGCTCGGGAAGGATCATGCTCGACGGCGACGAGATCTCCTCGATGAGTCAGCGCCGCCTGACCCGCCTGCGCCGCGAGCGCATCGGCTTCATCTTCCAGTCCTTCAACCTCGTCCCCACCCTCAGCGCGGAGGAGAACATCACCCTGCCGCTGGACATCGCCCGGCGCCGGGTCGACCGCGCCCGCTTCGACCAGATCGTCGGCGCCGTCGGCCTGGCCGACCGGCTCCGCCACCGCCCCGCCGAGCTCTCCGGCGGACAGGTGCAGCGCGTGGCCTGCGCGCGGGCGCTCGTGGGGAACCCCGCCGTCGTCTTCGCCGACGAGCCGACCGGCAATCTCGACTCCCAGTCCACCGAGCAGGTCCTGGAGATCCTGCGCACCTCCGTGGACAAGCTCGGCCAGAGCGTCGTCATGGTGACCCACGAGCCCGAGGCCGCCGCCTGGGCGGACACAGTCCTCTTCCTGCGCGACGGGAGGGTCATCGCCCAGCTCGACAACCCGGATCGCGACCGCGTGCTCGACGCTCTGCGCGAGCTCGCCAGCGGCGCCACGCCGTCGGCCAGCGCGACCGTTGCGGGGGCCTGAGCCATGAATCGTGTCGCCTGGCGCTCCATCCGCGCCCATGCCAAGCAGTTCATCCTCACCGCCCTCGCGGTCGTCCTGGGGGTCACGTTCCTGTCCGGCACCCTGGCGCTGCGCGGGGTCCTCTCCGAGACGTTCTCAGCGTTGACCTCCTCCACCGCGACAGCGGATCTCTATGTCATCGGGCCGAGCGTCGCCGCGCAATCGGGCTCCTCAGGGTCGCTCAGCCAGCCCATCGACGCCTCCCTCGAGCAGACCGTGGCCGGCGTCGACGGGGTCCGCTCCGCACACGCCTCCGTGTCGATGAACGGCGTCCTCGTGGGCTCCGACGACGCCCCCGTCACCTCCACGGGCGCGCCCACCGTGGTGTTCCCCCTGTTCGCCGACGACGACGGAGTGCGCCTCGTCTCCGGCACCCGTCCCTCTGCCGAGGGCGAGATCGCCCTGGAGTCGAACGCGCTCAAGCGCTCCGGCCTGGCCGTGGGGGACACGACGACACTCGTCCTGTCGGGCACCCCGCACACGGTGACCGTCGTCGGCGAGATCAGCTACGGGACCTCCATGGCGGGGGCGACCGTCATCGCCGCGTCCCCGGACTGGCTCACCCCCCTGGCCTCCCCCGATGGGAAGGCGACCGCCATCGAGGCCCACCTCGCCGACGGCGCCGACACGGCCACGGTCAAGCAGGCCATCGCCGAGAAGATGCCCGAGGGCGTCCGGGTCCAGACCCGCGCGGAGTACCTGGACGACATCAACTCCTCCATCGAGAAGATCCTCGGCTACGTGCAGACCTTCCTCATGGTCTTCGTGGTCCTGGCGATGTTCGTCGGCTCCTTCATCATCATGAACACCTTCTCCATGAGCGTGCGCCAGCGCATCAAGGAGTTCGCGCTCATGCGCGCCATCGGGGCCTCGCCCGCCTCCGTTTTCCGCATCGTCATCCTCCAGGCGCTCGCCGTCGGCGTCGTGGGCTCCGCGCTGGGAGTACTCGGCGGCGCAGGGCTGACCAAGGGGATCGTGGCACTCCTGGAGTCCGTCGGCATGCCACTGCCCGCCGGAGTGCCGATGACCAGCAGCGTCATCACCACATCGATCATCGTGGGCGTGCTGGTCACCGTCATCGGAGCCCTGCTGCCCGCCCGGGAGGCCGCCCTCGTCGCGCCTGTGGAGGCCATGCGGGGCGTGTCCGGCGCGCGTGAGAAGTCGCTCGTGCTGCGCGGCTCGATCGGGATGCTCCTGGCAGCGGCGGGCGCGGCGGGCGTCATCGCCGCATGGGCGTCCGCTGGCCTCTCCCACCGGACCGCCGCGCTCGGGGCGGGCGCGGGGGCCCTGATCATCGGCCTGCTCATCGCCTCGCCGGTGCTCTCGCGCCCCATCGTGGCGCTCATCGGGCTGCCGCTTCGGCTCATCCGGCCCGGCGGGCGCCTGGCGGCGCGCAACATCGTGCACAACCCGCGCCGCACGGCCGCGACCTCCGCCGCCCTGCTCATCGGCATGAGCCTCGTGTGCGCTGGCGCCACCATCGCCGCCTCGATGCGTCACTCCATCACCTCGATCGTCAACGACTCCCTGCACGCCGACTTCATGGTGCAGCCCGCCTCGTCGTCGACGGACATCCATCTCTCCCCCGAGATGGTCTCCCAGATCCAGGGCATCGACGGCGTGGCCTCGACCACCGGCTTCACCGCCTACCTCGTGCAGACCACGAAGGCCGACGGCACGCAGGGCTCCGGCTTTCTCGACGTCGTCGATCCCGCCGCCTACCAGGCCGCCTACGACCCGAACATGGTCAGCGGTTCCTTCACGGATATGGACGCCGACCACGTCATCGCCTTCGAGAGCTCCGGCTTCAAGGTCGGGGACACGGTGACGCTCACTGGGAGCAATGGCAGCCGCGAGGTGACGGTCGCCGGCGTCTCCAACACCCAGGGCACCTCGGGAACACTCTGGTCGACACCGGAGGTGGCGGCCGCCGTCGGGTCCATCTCCAGTCCGGCTCCGACCCAGGCGGACCAGGTGCTGGCCAGCCCCTTCGGCATGTTCGTCACTCTGGAGAAAGGGACGGATGCCTCGGCGGTCAAGGACCAGATCAAGGAGATCGTCAAGCCGACCTACGTTTACCAGGTCCAGAACGCCGACGAGATCTCCGACGCCGCCGGGCAGCAGGCCACGCGGATGCTCGCCATCCTCTACGCCCTGCTGGGCCTGTCGATCGTCATCGCGATCCTGGGCATCGTCAACACGCTCGTGCTCTCGGTGGCCGAGAGGACCCGCGAGATCGGGCTCATGCGGGCGATCGGCCTGGGTAAGACGCAGCTGGCCTCGGAGATCGTCGTCGAATCGGTGCTCACGGCGCTCTACGGCACAATCCTGGGCGGCGCCACCGGAGTGCTCCTGGCGGGGGCGCTGCGCGCGACCCTGGAGAAGCAGGGGCTCACCGAGCTCGTCATCCCGTGGGGCCAGCTCGTGGCGATGATGGTGGTGGCCGCCGTGGTGGGCGTCATCGCAGCCGTGTGGCCCGCGCTGCGGGCCTCGCGCATGCCCGTCCTGGAGGCCATCGCCACCGAGTAGGCGCCGAGTAGGCGCCGAGTAGGCGCCGAGTAGGCGCCGAGTAGGCGCCGGACATCCATAGCCTCCCCCTATTTCCGAGACCGGGCGAACAGCACCGCGAGATTGCGAATTACTGGAGAGTTCCAGATCTCGCGGTGCTGTTCGCCCGGTCTCGCCGTGCTGATCGCCCAGTCTCGGCGCAGAGTATGCGAATATCTCCGTCTGTCGAGATAGTCAATAGATCCGGAAAACGATTCGGAGGGAGAAGCCTGATAACCGCGCGCCCGCGGCATGCATGAGCGAGAGCGGCCCTCGTGGCTTCGATCACGGCATCTCCAAGTCTCGGCGAGAGCGGCTCAGGACCGCGGTCATCAAGAAGCATGACATCAACACCGCGCTCACGGGCACTTCGCGCCTCGTCGACGACTGATGTCCCTGAGAAGAACGGAGCGCGGCGCTCGTCGCGCAACTCAGCCTCCAAGAGACGGGCCCGAACCCTGAGTTCTTCCGTTAGCGCGGCCCCTTCTGCAATCTCATTCAAGATGGGAGCAGTTCTTGTCCGGACGGAATCCATCACTGCGCGCAGGAGATCCTGGCTCTCTCGCTGGGCACGCCATCGTGCGGAGATAGCAGCGCTCGCAGACTGCGCTCGCGCGGTACGCGCGGTCAGCCGGAGAGACACCGCGACCATGAGATGCCAGATGCACAAGATCACGAACTGGCCGATCAGCAGCAACATGGGAGTCCACAACCCATTTCCGGTAACGCAGGCCCAGAAGAAGGTGACGAACGACAAGAGCAGCAACAGCGCCCAGGCGAAGCCAGGACGGCGCCGCACCAGGAGACAGCAGGCCAAGGTAGTCGCGACTCCGAACGACCAGCTCGCATAGCCGGGCCAGCCTTCGAAGGCAATGAGCGACATGGTGAGAGCATGGGCCCCAACCCCCAGGACAACAACTAAAACACCGATTCCATCAGGAAGTCGAGAACCGGCCCAACGATGCACGAGTAGAGCGGCGGCCAGCATATCCAAAGCCAATGCGGCGACCACCAAAGGGGCTCTTCGTAGTTGGGGGTGTAGTCGGGGGTGTCGGCGTGGCGCTGGCGGAATGGGGTCGGGGCCTTCCGATGATGGGAGTTGTCACGCTGCCCATCTGGAAGACCCCGACATGGACCACGCTACCCTCGACAGTCCTGATCTGACTGTCTTCTGCGGTCTTGACGAGCTCGGCCTTGAGGCGGTGGGACAGCGGGTGGAGGCCGGGCGGGCGCTGATCGCCTGCCGGATAGTCGATGACGATGACTGGTGCCATCGCTGCGGCTGCCAGGGGCGCCCCCGGGACACCGTGACGCGGCGCCTGGCCCACGAGCCGCTGGGATGGAGGCCCACCGCTTTGGTGGTCACCGTGCGCCGCTACCGGTGCCAGGGGTGCGGCCATGTGTGGCGCCAGGACATGAGCGCCGCGGCCCGCCCCCGCGCGAGGCTGTCGCGGCGCGCGCTGCGCTGGGGCCTGGAGGGCCTGGTCGTGGCGCACCTGTCCATGAGTCGTATCGCCCAGGCCCTGGGGGTGTCATGGGCCACCGCCAACGCCGCTGTCCTGGCCGAGGGGCGCCGCGCCCTGATCGACGACCCATCCCGCTTCGAGGGCGTGTCCGCGATCGGCGTGGACGATTCCCCCGCGCGCTTCGCTCTCAAGCGGGAGGCGCCCCCTCTGTCTGGCGCCACACCCGGCGCGGCGACAAATACGTCACCGTCATCATCGACCTGACCCCCGTGAAGGAGGGCACCGGTGCGGCCAGGCTGCTGGATATGATCGAGGGCCGCTCCAAGAGCGCGCTGAAGGCCTGGCTCGCCGGACGCCCCGAGCAATGGCGCCAAGGCATCGAAGTCGCCGCGATGGACGGGTTCACCGGATACAAGACCGCCGCCAGCGAGGAGCTGCCCACCGCCACGGCGGTGATGGACCCCTTCCACGTCGTCCACCTGGCCGCCGACGCCCTGGACCGGTGCCGCCAGAGGGTCCAACAGGCCACCACCGGGCATCGGGGCAGGGCGGGCGACCCGCTCTTCTCGGCCAAAAGAACCCTGCGCACCGGGAACGATCTGCTCACCGTCAAGCAGCGCGAGCGCCTCGAGGCCCTGCTCGCGCGTGACGAGCATGTCGAGGTGGAGGTCACCTGGGCGGTCTACCACAAGACGATCAGCGCCTACCGCCACCCCGACCGGCGCACCGGGCGCCGCATCATGGCCGGGCTCATCGAGGCCATCGGGAGAGGAGTCCCCGGCCCTGTGGCCGAGGTCGCCGCCCTGGGCAGGACTCTGACCAGGAGAACCGACGACATCCTGGCCTACTTCGATCGCCCGGGGACCTCCAACGGCCCCACCGAGGCCACGGGCGGCAGGCTAGAGCACCTACGTGGCATCGCCCTGGGCTTCCGCAACCTCACCCACTGCACCACCCGCAGCCTCCTAGAAGCAGGCGGATTCAGACCCCGACCACACCCTCAAATGTGAAGAGCCCCTTTCTGTTTTATCGATCCCCCCTTCCCTCCTTTGTACTCTGCAACAACAATCCGACTCCCGTCAGCACTCAAAGCCAGCCCGTCGATATGGTAAATTCCCGGCCCACGATCAGCATTGGAGCGAAACATCGGCGGAATCCAGTAATTGTCCTTCCACAAATATATCTCACCGCCACGTTCCCCCAGATGCTCCACCAAATGGATCGCGGAACCGACCTGTCTCGACATCTCTCTTGAATTTGAGATCGCCTTCGAAACCGTTTCCATTTGATCAATCGCGAGCTTAAGAAATATGGGATGCAACGATCTACCCACCAAGCGCCCAGCGACCCCAGCCCAGCCTTTCGCCTCCATCTTTTTTGACATGAAATTGTACGCATTTAGATATGGGCCCACTGCCTCGCGATACATATCCTCCGCTTTCCGAGCGTAATCCTCTCGAATATTATTTCGACGTTCAACAAGAGATACTAGTTCCTGCTCTCCCTTTTTCGCTATTATTTCGTGTACCTCCACGCCGCGCAGTGCCGCTTCGCCCAGATTGGCCGTCACCCCTGCATTGCCGGTACCGTCAGCATCAGCTGCCGCCGCCACGGCGGTGGCAGCCATCGCAGCGCTTCCCGCCGCGCCTTTCCCAGAAGCGCCAGCACCCGAGGCAAGGAATCTCGCGAAGGCGTGGGCATGTGGCGCGAACTCCGCGAGGGCCTCGTGGGCGCGCTCCAACTCCCGCCGGGAGTCGGCCACTGCCTGCAACGCCGAGGCGCCCTCCGTTGTCTTTGTTTGGATCCCAGACAGAGCGGACCCGCTCCTCGACATCTCCGCGCGAAAGCCGTCAACTTTGCTCAGCGTTCCCTTGCCCTGATCGCCGAGCGCTATCACTGCCCGAGCCAGAGCCATCAATTGCGAGCTCATGAGCGTCGCCGGTTCTCGGCAGCTTCACGCTCGGCAGTTGCGGCCGCCTCGGCCTTCTCCCCCAGCTCGCGGGCCAGGGCCTCGGCATGGCCCGCCGCCTCGTGGGTGCTCTTTGCCGCCTCTCTCAACCCTGAGGAAAAGCGGTCGATACTCCCCTGCAAGTGGGCCTCAACGCCTGTCGCGCTCCCTCCAACCACCCGCGACGTCGACGCCGACAGGCGCGCCGCCGCGCTGGCCATCCCCTCCATCTCCTGAGCCCTGGCCCTGAGACGCTTCGCCTCCCCCTCCGCGATCTCCTGCTCGTGGCGCAAGCGCGCCGACTCAGTGGCCACAAGGCCCTCACAAAGAAGCTGAGTACTGGTTGGCCACCTGGGTGACCTTGGCCAGGGCGGCTGTCGCGTCGTGCACCTTGCGCTTGGCGTCCTCAATCGAGGAGATCATCTGCTTGTCCTTGCCCTGCGAAGAACCGGAGATCGTAGCCTCAATGTCCGCGGCCTGCCGTGAGAAGGTCTGGTCGAATTGCGCAAGGCTCTGCCCCGTCTGCCTGGCGGAGGCTCCGAGGGCGACGATCTGCTGCTTGAGTTGCTGGAGCTGGGACACTGCTGCCTCCTAGAATCGCGGGCGGCGCACGAGGAGTGCCGCCGGTGAGGGACAGTTTAGATGCGCTCATCAGCGACAACATGTACCAATTCTTAGGCTTCCGCACCGTCGCGCCTCTTCCGCATCGTGTCGTCATCGACGGGTGCCGTTAGCACTGCTGGTTGGGTTCAGCACCTTGGGGTGCGTTCTCACCGCAACCCGAGGTGCTTACCGCAACCGGCGGTGCAGAATGTCGCCACCGGTGCAGAACGCCGCCGTCGGTGCCAGGCGCACCCAACACCGCCACCTCCCCCGGCCCGCCCAGACCACTCCAGGACATCTGCGACACAAACACTGTCTCAGACGTCCTGACGCATCACAGTGATTGACGAGACCGGCAACTCCGAACCGGTCTCGCGGTGCTGTTCGCCCGGTCTCGCCGTGCTGATCGCCCGGTCTCGCTCAGAGGGGAGGGCGGGGGTTGAGGACAGCGCGACAGATAGGCTCGGGGGATCATGCGATTCCTGCCCGTGCCGGACGCGCCGCTGGCCACGCCGCCCACGCACTCCACCCGCGCCGTCCTCGCCTGGCTGCTGCGGCGCGCCGCCGCGCCCATCGCCGTCGCCTGCGCGGCCTCCATCGTCGCCAACGTCATCCAGGCGATCGTTCCGGCGTTCCTCGGCGCCGCGCTCGACTCGGGCATCGAGCACGGCCTCACCCCCCACATCTGGGCGCTCGCCCTGGGCCTGCTCGCCCTGTTCTGCGTCTACGCCGTCGGGGACACGATGCTGTCCTACTTCGGCGCCCTCGTTCGCCTGCGCACCTCCTTCGACATCGACCGCCTCGTGGGCCGCCAGGTCACGGCCACCGGCGCCGCCCTGGGCCGCCAGACCTCCTCGGGGGATGTCTCCTCGATCGTCGCCTCGGACTCGGACTCCATCGGCACCTTCTTCCAGCGCGCGGTCCCGCTCATCGGCGCCGCGATCTCCTTCACCGTCGTCGCCGTGCTCATGCTGCGCACCTCCCCGCTGCTCGGCACGATCGTCATCATCGGGATGCCGCTGACGGCCTGGATCGTCACGCTCGTCATCAAGCCCCTCCAGTCCCGCCAGTCGCTCCAGCGCGAGGCCCAGTCCGAGGTCACGACGATCACCACGGACACCGTCGCCGGCCTGCGGATCCTGCGCGGCATCGGCGGCGAGGACGTCTTCGCCGCCCGCTACCGCCAGGCCTCGCAAGAGCTGCGCCGACGCGGTGTCCAGGTCGCCGGTACCCAGTCGATCCTCATGAGCCTGCAGGTCCTCCTGCCCGGGCTGTTCGTGGCCGCCGTCGTCTGGGCCGCCGCGCGCCTGGCCATCGCCGGCGAGATCACCGCTGGCGAGCTCGTCACCTTCTACGGCTTCACCGCGTACCTGTCCTGGCCGCTCATGGTCTTCTCCTCCTCCGTCCAGGAGTACACGCGCGCCGTGGTGGGCGTGCGCCGCCTGCGCCGCCTCCTGGAGACCGCCCCCACTGCCGGCACCATCGCCGAGCGTGAGCGCCTGGAGGAGGACATGCGCACCGCCCTGCCCATCACCGGCCAGATCCAGGACACCGCCTCCGGGGCGCGCTTCTCCCCCGGGCTCATGACGGCGATCGTCGCCCCGGACCCGGACATCTCCGCCGCTTTGGCCACGCGCCTGGGGAGATTCGACGACGGAGCCTCCCCCGTCATGCTCGACGGCACCGACCTGCGGGAGATGGGCCTGGCCCGGGCGCGTGCGAGCATCGTCGTCGCCGGAGCGGAGGCCCAGCTCTTCACCGGGACGCTGCGCCAGGCCCTGGCCGGCAGGGCCGCCCCGGACCCGGTGCCCGTGGGCCCCGCCGAGCTCGCCGCGGCGGAGGCCAGGCGGGCCGGAGTGGCCGATATCGACCAGCAGGTCCGCCCGCAGCCGCGCCAGGCCGACGGCGATAACCGGCTCCTCGCCGCCCTCGAGGCCGCCGACGCGAAGGACGTCCTCACCTCCCTCGACGCGGGGCTCGCCGGCATGATCACCGAGAAGGGGCGCTCCCTGTCCGGCGGGCAGCGCCAGAGGGTCGCCCTGGCCCGCGCGCTGCTCACCGAGGCCCCCGCGCTCGTCCTCATCTCCCCCACCTCCGCCCTCGACTCCCACACCGAGGCGCGGGTCGCGCAGAGGATCCGCTCGGCGCGCGCCGGGCGCACGACGGTGGTGGTCACCGAGTCTCCCCTGGTCCTGTCGGTCTGCGACGAGGTCGTGCTACTCGGCGAGGACGGCCGCGAGCGCGCCCGCGCCACCCACCGCGAGATGCTCTCGCGCGCGAGGGCCGGGGATGAGACGGCCATCGCCTACCGGCGGATCGTCGCCCGGGCCACCGGCGACGACGAGGCCGACGACGAGGCCGGCGAGGGGGCGGATCGCTGATGGCACTGCCCCTGGCCCCCGGCCGCGTCGCCATGCGCAAGGCACTGGGCATCATCGCCGCCTACCGCTGGCGCTTCGCCGGCGTCCTCGCCCTCCAGATCGCCGCGGTCCTGGCCACGCTCGTCGCCCCGCAGCTGCTGGGACGGCTCGTCACCCGCGTCTCGGCGGGCACCGCGAGCGCCTCCTACGTGGACCGGATCGTGGGGGCGATCGTCGTCGTGACGCTCGTGGGGGCGCTCATCAACCGCTACGCGCAGAAGCACGCGCGCACCCTGGGCGAGTCGGTGTTCGCGGACCTGCGCGAGCGCATGATGACGCGCGTGGTGCACCTGCCTCTGTCCGCCGTGGAGTCGGCTGGCACCGGCGACCTCGTGGGGCGCACCACCAATGACATCTCCCGCATCGAGTTCCTCGTGAGGGTGGGGATCCCCCAGATCATGGTGTGCGTGGTGACGATCGTCTTCACCCTCCTGGCGGCCTTCGCCTCGGACTGGCTGCTCGCCCTGGCCCTGGGCGTTATCGCGCCGCCGGTGTGGATGACCATGCGCTGGTACCTGCGCCGCGCGGTGCCGGTCTACCGGGCGGACCTGGCCGCCGTCGCGCGGCTCAACGGGACGGTCTCCGAGACGGTCGAGCACGCCGAGACCGTCGACGCCCTCGCCCTGGGCGCGCGCCGGGAGGCCGCGCTGCGCGCCGATATCGCCGAGGCCTGGAGCCTGGAGGAGTTGGCCGCGCGCCTGCGCCTGGTCATGTTCCTCATCCTCGACGTCGCCTGGCGGGCGCCGGTGGTCGTCGTCCTGCTGTGGGGCGGCTTCCTGGCGGCCCATGGCTGGGTGGGGCTGGGAGAGATCACCACGGTGGCGCTGTACGCCATGGAGATCCGCAAGCCCATCGGCCAGCTCATGTTCTGGATCGACCTGCTGCAGGTGGCGCAGGCGGCGCTGTCACGGATCATGGGGGTGGAGGAGGTCCCGCCGGACCGCGCCCCGACCGGCGAGGCCCCCACGGACAAGCGGATCGTGCTCGACGACGTGCGCTTCGCCTATCGCGAGGGCATCGAGGTGCTGCACGGCGTCTCCCTGGAGCTCGTGCCCGGGGAGCGCCTCGCCGTCGTCGGCCCGTCCGGATCGGGCAAGTCCACGCTGGGGCGGATGCTGGCGGGCATCAACCCGCCGACCTCGGGCACGGTGACCGTGGGCGGGGTGGGCCTGACAGACCTGACCGAGACCGAGCTGCGCGGCCACGTGGCCCTCGTGACGCAGGAGCACCACGTGTTCGTCGGCTCGATCGCGGACAACCTGCGCCTGGCGCGCCCGGACGCCGACGACGCCACCCTGCGTCAGGCGCTGGCATCCATCGGCGCCGACGCCTGGGTGGACGGCCTGCCCGAGGGGATGGGCACGCGCGTCGGCTCGGGCAATCTGGCTCTCACGCCCGCCCAGGCCCAGGAGATCGCGCTGGCGCGCCTGGTCCTGCTCGACCCGCACACCCTCATCCTCGACGAGGCGACCTCCCTGCTGGATCCCGGCGCGGCCCGGCGCCTGGAGCGCGCCCTGTCCACCGCGCTGGCGGGGCGCACGGTCATCGAGATCGCCCACCGGCTCTCGACGGCGCATGACGCCGACCGGATCGCCGTGGTCATGGACGGCCGGATCACCGAGCTGGGCACGCATGACGAGCTCGTGGCGCTCGGCGGGGAGTACGCCTCCCTGTGGGCGACGTGGAGCCGGACGTGAAGGACGATGGACCCTTTCCCCCTCGGGGCGGCAGCGCGGCGCCCATGCGTGCACACGTCGCGCACCGCGCCGCGCGGTGTGACATCCTGTGGGGAGCATTCGCGCACCGCGCCCGACCGCGCATCCGACCAGGAGGGTCAACCATGAGCGAGACT
The DNA here is from genome assembly GCF_000295095.1 of Actinomyces timonensis DSM 23838. Taxonomy (GTDB): domain Bacteria; phylum Actinomycetota; class Actinomycetes; order Actinomycetales; family Actinomycetaceae; genus Actinomyces; species Actinomyces timonensis. The sequence goes on from NZ_JH806632.1 coordinate 723,707, forward strand.
CCCATCACGCCGCCACCGCCCGGCGCCTCCGGCCATTACGGCCAGGCGAGCCCGAGCAGCGCGCGCGGCCCCCAGCCAACGATCGGCGAGCTCATCGCCCGGATCTCGGAGAATGTCTCCGGGCTCATCCAGGGGGAGATCGACCTGGCCAAGGCCAAGGGCAAGCGCATGGTCACCAACCTCGGTGTCGGCGCGGTCCTGCTCGCCGCGGCCGGTGTGCTCGCGCTGTTCGCCTTCGGGATCCTCCTCGGCGGGCTCGTGCGGCTGCTGGCGCTCGCGCTGCCGCTGTGGGCCAGCTACCTCATCGTGGCGGTCGTCCTGTTCATCATCGTCGCGATCCTGGCGCTCCTGGGCGTCAAGCACCTCAAGAAGGGCCGCGACGACGTCCCGGCGCCCCAGGAGGGCCTGCGCTCGAGCGCCGAGACCGTGAAATCCGCCGTCGCCTCCGGTCTCAAGAAGGGAGGCGAGGCGCGATGACCTCGCAGCCAGGCTACGGCATCATGCCAGGCGCCCAGTCCGGGGCCGCGCAGGCCTCGCGCCCCACCGCGCCCTCATCAGTTCCCCCAGCGCCCTCGGCGTCGACGGCGCCCGTCCCCTCAGCGGTGCCGCCGCTTCCGCCGCGCCCCGCCGCGCCCCAGGAGCGCCCGCGCCGCTCCAGCCCGGCCCCCGCCCCCCAGACCCCGGCGCGGTTCGGGGAGGCGCCGCGCGCCGAGGCACTCGCGCCGTCGAGCCCCGAGGAGATCCAGGCGGCGCTCAACGCCCGCCGCGCGGCCCTGGCCGCCGATGCCGAGGCGCTGAGTGAGCGCCTCGCGCCCGCCGCCGTCAAGGCCGTCGCGAGCGAGAAGGCCTCGGCTGCCCTGGCTGCCGCGCGCGGCCGCGCCGAGGAGGCCAGCGCCCAGGCGCGCGCCTTCGTCGACGCCCACCGCCACGACTCCCCCACCCAGATCGCGCGGAGCGCCGCCACGCGCGTCAAGCGCTTCCTCGACGACGCCGCCGACGGCGATCCCCTCGCACTGGGGGTCGTCTCGCTGGCAGGCGTTGCCCTGGCGGGTGGCGGCATCACCAGTCTTGTCAGGCTCGCCCGGACGGACCGGCGCCAGTCCTTCCAGACCCAGTGACAGGAGACGGTATGAGCGAGGCAAGCGGGTCGGCGTCGACCCCTGAGGAGATCGAGGCCCGGCTGCGCGCCCAGCGCGAGGCGCTGGCGGGCAGCGTCGATGAGCTGGCGGCGCGCGTGGACCCCCGCGTCCAGGCGCGCGCTGCGGGCGAGGACTTGAAGGAGAGGGCGCAGGAGACCGCCGCGGGACTGCGCGAGCGAGCCGAGTCCCTGAGGGACCGCGTCTCCGAGACGCTGCACCGCGCCCAGACGGGCGACGAGGAGGCGATCCGCTCCACCGCGACCGTCGCGGCGGTGGCCGGGGGCGCCATCGCGGCCGTCGTGGCCCTGGGCCGCCTGATGCGGCGCTGACCCGCTGCCCCGGCGAGCGGGCCCGCGCCAGCAGCGTCCGGGAATCCCAGCAGCCGCGCCAGTCCCGCCCCCTGAGCGCCGAATGGTGCTCATGCTCGGTGACGATGTACGGTTGCCCCACGACAGATTAGCCCATGCACACGCGCGCCCTGAGCGCGCTCAGAGACACGTTGGAGGGGGTCGAGCCTATGGGGCGCGGCCGTCAGAAGGCCAAGGCGACCAAGGTCGCCCGCAAGCTCAAGTACTTCAGCCCGGAGACCGATTACGCGGCGCTCGAGCGAGAGCTCTCCACCGCATCGGGTACCGAGGCTGACGACGAGATCGATTACGAAGCACTGGCCTCCAAGTACGACATCCCGGACGACGACGAGTGGGATGCCCCCAGCCAGGCGGCTCCCAGTCAGGGCAGTCGACGCCGCTGAGCCCTCCTCGGGGCGCCCGCAGCGCCCCGTCTGACTCGTGGGGCCCTCGGCCGACCAGCGCGACACCCTGCGTGGAGCGCGGGCGGCGGCACGAGGGCGCGCTCCCTGTCAGCGCTCATGCGGCCCCCACCGTGCTCCCAGGTTCGTCACCCTACGGTTGACCCGCTCTTGAACAGCTCGGGGGCCGTCGCCCGCTCATTGCGGGCGCCCCGAGCCAGCGCGGGCCCGCGCGGCACCTGCCACACAGGTCCCTCGAGCGGCCAGCGCTGACAGGCGAAGAGCGCATCTCGACGAAGGGAGACACTGTCGATGGCACACAAGGACGAAGCGCAGCCCAGCGAGTGCGGTGCCTCCGCGCCCCAGATCAGCCCGCTCAACGAGGCTGAGACCGCGTGGATCGACATGCTCGTGTCCCAGGCCGACCAGGCTGGGCTCATGGCGTCACCAGCCGCGCTCCAGGACTTCCTCGTGGCCGAGCGGACCGCCTGGTCGTCGGTCGCCCCCGAGGAGCGGGAGGACCCGAACCCGACCGTCTCGATGATCGGCGCCGCCCTGGGCCAGATGCTCGTCAACCAGTGCGACCTCTCCTGGGCGCTGGTGACCGACGAGTACGGCACGGACGCAGCCGTGGTCGGGGATCCCGGCTCGATCACCCTGTTCCCCATCAACGCCGTCGCGAAGCGATGGACGGGGCAGTCCGAGGGGGACCTGGCCGACTACGTGGAGGGCACCCATCGGGCCATCGAGCGGCTCCGGCGCGCCGAGGCCACCACCGCGTAGCAGGGGCCCCGTCCCATAGGACTCTCGACGCCGTCGGCGTCGATTCCCCTGACCCTGAGCAGCCGGCCCACCTCCTTGATGCGCGCGGTCCCTGATCGCGAGTAGAGCCGGGTCCCTGAGTACGGCGCCGGGCGCACCCATCGTGCGTCCGGCGCCGTCGCGCGTGAGGCGCGGCGTGCGAGGCGCGCCCTACGCCCCGGGGGCAGTCCCTAGGCCCGGTACCGGCCGTGGATGTCGACGGCGCCGCCGTCGACGCCCTTGGTGCCCGCCACGACCCGGCCGGAGGGGGTGCGCTCGGCGGCGTCGTGGACGGTGCCGAGCTCCCAGGCCTCGATGCCGGCGGCCCGGCTGGCGGCGATGGTGGCGTCGGCGGCCTCGGGGGCCACGACCGCCACCATGCCGACGCCCAGGTTGAGGGTGGACTCGATGTCCTCCCAGGGCACGTCGCCGAGCGAGCGCATGACGCTGAAGACGGGCGGGACTCTCCAGGAGGAGCGGTCGACGTCGCCCACGAGGCCCGCGGGCAGGACGCGCGCGAGGTTGGCGGCCAGGCCCCCGCCGGTGATGTGGGACAGGGCGTGGACGCTCATGGCGCCGGAGCCGTCGTCGGGGCTGACCTGCGCGAGGATGTCGAGGCAGGCGGCCGTGTAGAGGCGGGTGGGCTCGAGGAGCTCGGCGCCCAGCGTCCGCCCGAACTCGGGGACCTCCCGCTCCAGGGACCAGCCGGCGTGCTCGATGACGCGGCGCACGAGGGAGTAGCCGTTGGAGTGCAGGCCGGAGGAGGCCATGGCGATGAGCGCGTCCCCGGCGCGCACGCGCTCGGCGCCGAGCACGCGGTCGGCCTCGACGACGCCGGTGGCGGCGCCGGCGACGTCGTACTCGTCGGGGGCCATGAGCCCGGGGTGCTCGGCGGTCTCGCCGCCCAGCAGCGGCGTGCCGACGGCGGCGCAGGCGCCCGCCACGCCGCGCACGATGTCGGCGATGCGCTCGGGGACGACGTGGCCGCAGGCGATGTAGTCGGTCATGAGCAGGGGGCGCGCGCCGACGACGACGATGTCGTCGACCACCATGCCCACGAGGTCCTGGCCGATGGTGTCGTGGATGTCGAGCGCCTGGGCGATGGCGACCTTCGTGCCGACGCCGTCGGTGGAGGTGGCCAGGAGGGGGCGCCGGAACTCGCGCAGCTCGCTGACATCGACCATGCCGGCGAAGCCACCGACGCCGCCGATGACGGCGGGGGTCATGGTGGCGGCCACGGAGGCCTTCATGAGCTCGACGGCGCGGTCCCCAGCCTCGGTGTCGACTCCGGCGGAGGCGTAGGTGATGCCGGTGGTGCCTGGGGCGGAAGCAGTGGTCATCGGTGGTTTCCTTCCTCGGGGGCGGCGGGCGCGGGGATGGCGGCGGAGCCGGCGGTGGCGGGGCTGGCCGCGGGCGCGGGGGCGTCGTCGGGGATGCGGACGGTCTGGGGCAGTGGCACCGTGCGGCGCTTGGGGGCGGTGGCGCGCGTCGATCCGGTGGCGAGGTCCGGCATGGTGATGAGGTTCGGGCTGATGTAGCGCGGCGCGCTGGGCGCCGTCGGGCGCGCTTCGTGGGACGGCTGCTTCTCCTGCGAGGGGTGGGCCGGGGTGAAGGAGGCGATGACGCCCTCGCGGGGCGGGGTGATGGGGTAGGAGCCGGTGAAGCAGGCGAGGCAGAGCTCGCCGCCGGGCTGCCCGCTGGCCTCGATCATGCCGTCCACGGAGAGGTAGCCGAGCGAGTCGGCGCCGATGGAGTCGCGGATCTCGTCGACGCTCATGGAGGTGGCGATGAGCTCCTCACGGGTGGCGAAGTCGATGCCGTAGAAGCAGGGCCAGAGCACGGGCGGGGAGGAGATGCGGATGTGGACCTCGGCGGCGCCGGCCTCGCGGAGCATCCGCACGAGGGCGCGCTGGGTGTTGCCGCGCACGATGGAGTCGTCGACGACGACGAGCCGCTTGCCCTCGATGACCTCGCGCACGGGGTTGAGCTTGAGGCGGATGCCGAGCTGGCGCAGCGTCTGGGTGGGCTGGATGAAGGTGCGGCCGACGTAGGCGTTCTTGACCAGGCCCTGCGCGTAGGGGATGCCGGAGGCCTGGGCGTAGCCGATGGCGGCGGGGGTGCCGGACTCGGGGGTGGCGATGACGAGGTCGGCGTCGACGGCGTGCTCGCGGGCGAGGATGGCGCCCATGGCGTTGCGGGCGGTGATGATGGAGCGGCCGGCGATGCGGGTGTCGGGGCGGGCGAGGTAGACGTACTCGAAGACGCAGCCGGCGCGGCGGGTGGCGGCGAAGCGGGTGGAGCGCACGCCGTCGGCGTCGATCTCGATGAGCTCGCCGGGCTCGATCTCCCGCACGAAGGCCGCGCCGACGATGTCGAGGGCGGCGGTCTCAGAGGCGACGACCCATCCGTCGTCGAGCCGCCCCAGGACGAGGGGGCGCACGCCGTGGGGGTCGCGCGCGGCGTAGAGGGTGTGCTCGTCCATGAAGACCAGCGAGTAGGCGCCGCGCAGCATCGGCAGGACGCGGCGGGCCGCGGAGGCGACGTCGAGGGCGGGGCCGTCGGGCTGGGCGGCGGGGAGGCCGTCATCGGTGTTCTCGGGGTCGCCATCGGGGGCTGGGCTTGGCGCGACGCCGGGAGCGACTCCGGGCCAGGCCTCGGCGCGGTCGGCGGCGTGGTCCCAGCCCGCCGGGGCTCCGGAGGTGGAGACGAGGTTCATGAGAGCGGCGATGACCGCGGTGTCCGTGGAGGAGCCGCGCCCGAGGTCGCCTGTGAGGTCCTCGCCGCTGGTGGCGTGGATGGCCTCGATGAGCTCGCGCGTGTTGGTGAGGTTGCCGTTGTGGGTCAGGGCGAGGGTGGAGCCGGCGACGGGGCCGAGCATCGGCTGGGCGTTCTCCCACGTGGTGGCGCCGGTGGTGGCGTAGCGGACGTGGGCGACGGCCATGTGGCCGGACAGGTTGGTCAGGACGGAGTCGTCGAAGACCTGGGAGACGAGGCCGAGGTCCTTGTAGACGCGGATGGAGGAGCCGTCCGTGGTGGCGATGCCGGCGGATTCCTGGCCTCGGTGCTGGAGGGCGTAGAGCCCGAAGTAGCACAGGCGGGAGACCTCCTCCCCGGGCGCCCAGACGCCGAAGACGCCGCACTCCTCGCGGATCTCGGGCTCGAGGGCGGGGGTTGGAGGGGCTGGCTCGGCTGGGGCAGCAGCGGGTCGGATGGATGCGGGCGTGGGGATCTCACCGTGACGCACAGTCGCATCCTCCCACATCCGCTCGCATCCGCCCTCCCCGCCACCCCCTCCCATCGAGACCGGTCGAAGTTAGGAGGCGGTTTCTGGTGGTCGGTGCAATGCCCCTGGCGAAATCTTGTTTCGTTGGAAGGGGCGTGGTTGGTTGTGCATGGGGTGGTGTGGGCGCGGCGGGTTTGTGAGGAGTTCCGGGTGCTGGTGGAGTCGGGGATGTCGGTGACGGCGGCCGCGGCCCGGGTGGGGGTGCCTCAGTCCACGGTTTCGGACTGGTGCAGGCTGTGGGGCATGGATATGCGCAATGGCGCCGCCGGCGGGCTCGTGGCCCCGCCGGGCCCGCCGCCGCCCGACCCGTTCAGCGGCTTGATCATTGGCGATGGCCAGGCCCGGCGCCTGGGGGCGGCCGGGCGCGCGGTGATCGCCTCGGGCCTGGCCCACGGCCGCTGGCTGCGCGACATCGCCGCCGAGCTGGGGGTGGCGCCCTCGACGATCAGCCGGCAGGCGCGCCGCCACGGCGGGGCGGGCTCCTAGGACCCCGCTCTGGCCGACCAGGCGGCCGGTCGGGCCAGGGCCCGGCCCAGGGCCCGGTGCCTGGAGACCGCCGGGGCGCTGCGGGCCGAGGTGATCGCGCGCCTGGGCCTGCGCCACTTTCCCGAGCGGATCAGCCGGCGCCTGCGCCTGGACTTCGCGGGCAGGCAGGATATGAGCGTGTGCGCCGAGACTGTCAAGCCCCGGGTTTTGTGGGGGCTTGTTTGTCTGGTTCCGGCTAGCGCGGGTTGGCGCTGTCCGGGGTCTGGTGGCGCCGACTCGGCGAGTCCGGCGCCGGCGTCGGTGTCGGTGGTGGGGGCCTGGAGGGCCCAGGCGGCCTCGTGCTCAACGGGCGTCTGCATGGAGATCGCCCAGTGGGGCCGGGCCGTGTTGTACCAGTGCACCCACCGCGCGGTGGCGATCTCGACGTCCTGAAGGTCCCTGAACATCCCATGGGGCCTGACCAGCTCGGCCTTGCACAGGCAGTTCAGGGCCTCGGCCATCGCGTTGTCGTAGGAGTCCCCCCCTTGGATTCCACCGAGGCCACCGCCTGGCAGTCGTCCAGCGCGGCCCCGTAGCGCACGGCGCGGTACTGCACACCCCGGTCGCAGTGGTCGATGAGCCCACTCAGATCCATACCATCACGTTTGCGCTGGTAGACGGCCATCTCCAGGGCGTCGAGCGCCAGATCGGTCTTGAGACTGTCACTGGTGTGCCAGCCCACGATCCGCCGCGAGAAGACGCCCATCACGAACGCCGTGCACACCCACCCCTCCAGGGTGCGCACATA
>NZ_JH806632.1:731518-736503 GCF_000295095.1 Actinomyces timonensis DSM 23838
CCCTCAAACCGGAAGAGCCGATTTTCTTTTCGGGGTGATCATGCCCAGTCCGATGTACCCCTTGTCGCCAATACGCCTGGGTGGTGACGCCCCGTCGGGCAGGTCGGTGGCGGGGACGTCGAGCAGGCCGCTGCGGCGCAGGGCCTGAGCGTCGTGCGCGCATCCGTCCTGGGGGTCGGACACCCAGGCCAGGGTCCCTGACAGGGCGCAGGCCACCTGGACGCTCAGCCCCGTGGTCTTGTGCTCACCGGAGCACAGCTCAAAGTGGTCCTTCCAGGACCAGCACTGAAGCAGGGTGGCGTCGATGATCAGCTGGGCCGTGGCATCCAGGTCCTCCACCGTTGGAGCACTGCCGTTCAGGCATGCGGCAATCAGGGGCGTGCAGGCGCTGATGACGCGAAAGACGGTGGCCTGCCAGACGCCGTAGAGCTCGGCGAGCAGCTCCTGGGGCAGGTTGTGCCGCAGCCAGGATCAGGGTCAGGCGCACGCACACGAACAGCCCCAGCGCCCTCGCCCCGAAGACCGGCAGATCGGGGTTCTCGGCGAAAATGGCCTCGCACAGGCCCATAACCTCACACCGAGGGATTCTCGTGCTACTATTCGTCATGGCGGTTTGCTTCTTGGTTGGATTGGCTTAAGCGCCAAAGATTCTCTCAAGAGCAAGCCGCCACCCTGCTTAGCGACACGCTATTACCAACAAAACACCCTAAACACCCCTATGAATAAGCCTCATGGCCATCACAGTCGGCTACGCCCGCGTCTCCACCACCAGCCAGCACCTCGACATGCAGCTCGACGCCCTCACGGCGTCGGGCTGCACCCGTATCCACACCGACACCGCCTCAGGTGCCCTGGCCGCTCGCCCCGGCCTCGACCAGGCCCTGGCCGAGCTCGACGAGGGCGACACCCTCGTCGTGTGGCGCCTCGACCGCCTCGGGCGCTCCCTGCCACACCTCGTGGCCACCATCGACAACCTCACCCGCCGAGGCGTCAACCTTCGCAGCCTCCACGAGTCCATCGACACCACAACCCCCACCGGCCGCCTCATGGTCCACCTCATCGCCAGTTTGGCGGCGTTCGAGCGCGAGCTCACCATCGAGCGGACAATCGCCGGCCTCGAAGCCGCCAGGGCCCGAGGCGCGAGCCTCGGCCGCCCCACCGTCTGGACACCACAACGCGCCGAAGCCGCCACCGCCCTCCTGGCCGCCGGCGCCACCGTCACCGAAGTTGCCCAAGCGCTCAACGTCAGCAGAGCAACCGTCTACCGCCACGCCATCCCACCCAAGACCGCGCCGACAAGGACTTGCCCACACCACTAATCGGTACTACCATAATCGTGTGAGGTTCGAGTTCACCGATTCAGCTGACAAGCACGACGTTCCCCGTCCCGACGCGGAGTACGCCGTCATGCACCACGTCGACTACGAGATCCTCCAACCCCGCCGTCCAGGCGAGCAGTCATTCATGTTCGTCGGCCTGCCCCACCCACAGGCACTGCGCTACCTCGAAGTCGGCGTCGCCGTTGACGGTCGCGGCCGACGCATCATCTTCCACGCCATGGAGGTCACAGACCTCTACCGACACCTCATTCCACCCACAGACCGCTGACCCACCAGACCAGAAGGAAGCACCATGACCAACGATCCTGCACCCACTCCACTGACTGAAGCCGACCAGGCCTACTACAACCAGCTCGACGAGGACGTCACCGCAGGCCGCATCCCCACCATCGGACACGGAACCCACCGCGACGGCTCACGCATCAGCGACGCAGATCTTGACGCCATCCTCCGAGGCCGCCCAGGCCTCGGACAGTCCCACGCCACCGGCCGCGGACGCTCCCCACGCCGCCAGGTCCGCCTACCCGAGCACACCAACGCGGCTCTTGACGCCTATATCGAGAAGCACGGCACCACCGCAAGCGCCGTCATCCGCGACGCCGTCGAGGCATACCTCGCCACCGCCTGAACCACACCGATCCGGCCATCCACCGCCCCTCCCACCTATCCCTATATCTGAAAGGGCTCCCACCGTGGCCACCAACGGGCACAAGAACCGATCCATCAAACGCCTCCACCTCGACCTACGAAACCCCCGACTCGGTCGCCCCTCCGTCGACACTGAGGCTGATGCCATGGCCCGGCTACTGAAGGAGTTCGGCACCAAGATCGTCGGCTTGGCAAGAAGCATCGCCGAGCACGGACTCAACCCCACCGAGTCGTGGGCGATCGTCCACGAGGACAACAAGTATGTCGTCCTGGAGGGCAACCGCCGCCTCGTCGCCTGCCGGCTCCTCGACAACCCCCGCAAGGCCCCCGACCCGCAGACAGCTGCAACCTTCGAGCGCATCAAACGAGGAGTCCGCACCACTGGCTCCTACCTGAACCCCAGCTGCGTAGAGTTCGAGCACCGCGCCGACGCCCGCTACTGGATCCACCTCAAGCACCACGGCGCTGGCAGCGGCGAAGGCACCGCGGCATGGGGTCCAGAGATGGTCTACCTCGACCAGGTCAACAGCGGCAGCAACCCTGTGGAGTGGAACGAGTTCTGGTACTGGCTGGAGGAGACCTACCAGCACGATCGCCCACTGGTCGACCTCATCGACCAGGCCCGACGCGAGCAGTACACCCTCATGGACCGTGTCTACACCTGGAAGGTCAAAGAGCTTCTCGGCGCCAGCTTCACCCAGCCCGGCCAGATCAACGTCAACGTCGACCCCGACAAGATCAAGCCGTTCATCCACAAGCTCATCACCGGGATGCTCACGCCCCAGCCCAAGGACCCCGAGGCGCCAGGTGCCGCCGACATCCTCGTCATCTCCTCCCGCACCCTCAACAACCGAAAACCGGCCGCCAAGAAACTGGCTGACGTGTGGAAGGACACCATCGGTGACACCGACGTCACCCCCACCAGCACCGGTACAACCAGCCCCGCCCAGGATGCCGGAGGCACCGAGCAGGCGCCTGGCCCCTCTGGCGCTTCCTCCTCCACCGCAGGCACCGGAGCCGCAGACAACCTTGCCTCGGGAGCCGCCACCGAGCAGAAGAAACCCCGCCCGGAAGGCGGCTCCCGACCCCGCCAACCCAAGCCTCGCAAGAGCGAGACCCACCTCTACCACGGTGTACAGCGCACCCACATGCCTGACCGACTCAGGAACATGCTCCAGGAATGCAGCCAGCTGGAGATCACCGCATCCCCGGAGACGGCGTCGGTCATGGCGCGAGTTGTGGTTGAGGCCGCCTCCGACGCACTCATTGACCACCAGAGCCTCCAGCTGAAGCAGAGAGCAACACTTCAGGACAAGCTCGCTGTCGTCATGCGTCATCTCGACCCTCTCCTGGACTCCAAGAACCCCACCCGTCTAGAGCTAGCTGGAACCTGGGCGGCAGTACGCACAGATACTGCCAACGGACACTTCGTCCGCGATCTCAACAGCTGCGTGCACTTTTTCCAGTTCACCGCCGCACCCGAGATGGCGAAGCGAGCAAACGCCCTGTTTACGCCCCTGCTCAACGCCATCAACGCTGAGCTCGGCAACCCGCCCACCGGGGTGGTGGCCACGAGCAACCAAAACGGGCAGGCTTGACCCGTGAGGTACCTGTCCCCCCTGCGCTACCCCGGCGGCAAAGCCCGTCTGGCCCCCTTCTTCGCCCGCCTGATCCGCTCCCAGGTCCCCGCCCCGACCCACTACGCCGAGCCCTACGCCGGCGGCGCCGGCGCCGCCCTACGCCTCCTGACCGACGGCGCCGTCGATCACATCCACATCAACGACATCAACGCCGGAATCGCCGCGTTCTGGCGCACCATCACCACCCCCGACGGTGCCGAATCCTTCAACCGGCTCATCAGCAGCACCCCCGTCACCATCGACCAGTGGCACCACCAGCGCGCCGTCTACCAGGCCGGCCAGGCAGACGACCTCACCCTCGGCTTCGCCACCTTCTACCTCAACCGCACCAACCGATCCGGCATCCTCGACGCCCGCCCCATCGGCGGCCTCGAACAGACCGGCAAGTGGAAGATCGACGCCCGCTACAACAAGCCCGCCCTCATCGAAAGAGTCAAGCACGTAGCCACCCTCGGCCACCGCATCCACGTCACCCAGCTCGACGGCCTCGACTTCCTCACCACCATGGAGCCCCACGCCACCGACGTCCTCGTCTACGCCGACCCTCCCTACGTCGAGCAAGGAGGAAGCCTCTACCTCCACGCCTTCAACGCCAACGACCACCAAGCCCTAGCCGACAAGCTCCTAACAGCCACCTACCCATGGCTCCTGACCTACGACGACCAGGAAATCATCTGGGCCGACCTCTACACCGCCGCACGCTGCGCACGCTTCAACATCGCCCACACCGCCGCCATCCAGCACGTCGGCAAGGAAACCATCGTCTACGGCCCCACCCTCACCGTCCCCACAGGCCTCGAAATCACCCCCGGAGTCCACGCAACCTGGATCGCCTAACCCAGAGAGCACGCCTGAGACACGGCCCTATCCGCTCCCACGCACCAGACTCCCACTGAGCAGCAAGCCCAGACATAGCCGACGGTATCGACGACACCCCACACCCCGGGCACACCCCAGGACGCCCATCAGCATTCGTCGACGTCGTCATGACCGTGGCCGGCCCACCATGCTCCTTGGGTCACCCGCTTGTGGTCACCTTCAACCCCGGGGCCGGGAGAGCTGGATCCTCTCCCTGTCAAGCCCCGGGTTTTGTGGGGGCTTGTTTATCTGGTTCCGGCTAGCGCGGGTTGGCGCTGTCCGGGGTCTGGTGGCGCCGACTCGGCGAGTCCGGCGCCGGCGTCGGTGTCGGTGGTGGGGGCCTGGAGGGCCCAGGCGGCCTCGTGCTCGACGGGCGTCTGCATGGAGATCGCCCAGTGGGGCCGGGCCGTGTTGTACCAGTGCACCCACCGCGCGGTGGCGATCTCGACGTCCTGAAGGTCCCTGAACATCCCATGGGGCCTGACCAGCTCGGCCTTGC
>NZ_JH806632.1:737252-868084 GCF_000295095.1 Actinomyces timonensis DSM 23838
TCGGCGCCGGCTCGCGCAGCGCCGCGATCACCCTGGTGGAGCGCTCCACCAGGATCGTGCTGATCAAGCGCCTGCCCACAAGACACGACTCGCCCACCGTCGCCGACGAGCTGACCCGCATGGTCCAGGACCTGCCCGCCGCCCTGAGGCGCGCCCTGACATGGGACCAGGGCAGCGAGATGGCCCGCGTGGCCGACTTCACCACCGCCACCGGCATGGACGTCTACTTCGCCGACCCCCACAGCCCCTGGCAGCGCGCCAGCAACGAGAACACCAACGGCCTGATCCGCCAGTACCTGCCCAAGGGCACCGACCTGGCAGCCCCCAGCGACGAGTACTACCAGCGCATCCACGACGAGCTCAACACCCGCCCCCGCAAGACCCTCCACTGGGCCACCCCAGCCCAGGCGCTCAACGCCTTCCTCACCGCCCAACCCACCACCGGCTAAACTCGCCCCCGACACCGGGCGCTGCACTCACCCCCGGAACCCGCCGGAACGAGACCGGTTCCGCTCATAGGGAGAGGCGATGAAGGCGGCGGGGTCAGTCGGCGAGCTCGAAGCGGGTGCGGCCGGCCTCGACGTCGGCGCTGACCAGGCGCGCCCGGATCGCCTCGCCCACGGGCAGGGCGCCGCTGCTCTTGCCGCCGTCCCGGCTCCCATCCGTCTTCTTGGCGGCGCGGATCTCCCCGACGACAGCGGGCTCGCGCAGCATGACCTCGCCGCGCCCGTCGCGCTCGGAGGTGATGACGGCGTCGAAGACCTCGCCCTCATGACCTGCCATGACAAGGGCCTCGATGGCGTCGACGGCGCCCCGGCTGGCGGCGTTCGCGCGCCGCCCCGTGGAGGACATCGTCTCGGGCAGGCCAGGCAGCGCCTCCACCACCCAGTCGGGCGCGGCCTGCCCGGCGCAGGCGGCCACGCAGGCCTCCAGGCCGTAGCGGTCGACGAGTCTGCGCAGCGGCGCGGTGACGTGGGCATAGCGCGAGGCGATCGCCGCGTGCTGGGCATCGCCGTCGGCGGGACGCTCCCCGCCGGGCAGGATCGCGAGATACCCGGAGCCCCGGAAGAGCGTGAGGGCGCGGTCCATGAAGGCCAGGTGCGCGGGGTTGGAGGCGTCAAGGCCCCGCACGAGCTCGGCGTAGGGCAGGGGGTCGGGCCACTCGATGCGAAGCGCGCGGGCCGCGCGGCGCAGCCGGCGCTGGTCCTCCTCGGTGGTGGGCGGCATCGTGCGCAGGATGCCGACTCCGCAGGCCCCCATGATCCGCGCGGCGCAGATGCCCGTGAGCAGGGAGATCTGCGCGTTGAAGCCCTCGGCGTCCACAGGCGCGCGGAAGGCGAGCCGGTACCCCTCGCCGTCGTGGTCGATCTCGTGCTCGGGGGCGGGCAGGGAGATGCCTCCCCGGGCGGCCTCCTGGACCTGCCGCAGCTCGCCGATGGCCGCCAGCAGGGCGGGAAGATCAGCGGGGGCAGGGTCGGGCAGGGAGGCGCCGGAGTCAAGAGCCGCCTGGACCTGGGCGTAGTCGAGCCGGGCCCGCGAGCGCACGAGGGCACGCTCCACCCGCGCGGCGACGACGGCGCCCGTGGCGTCGAGGTCGACGGTCCACAGGCAGGCGGGGCGGTCCTCGTCGGGCAGGAGGGAGGCGGCGCCATGGGAGAGGACGGGCGGGTGCAGGGGCGTGGAGGCGTCGGGCAGGTAGACGGTCTCACCGCGGCGGGCGAGCTCGGCGTCGAGGGCGCCGCCAGCGGTGACGAAAGTGGCCAGGGACGCGATGGCGTAGGAGACCCGGTAGGCGGCCTCCCCCGCGCCAGGGTCGGCGACGGCGTCACGCAGCGCGCTCGCTCCCCCGCCTGCCGGAGCGCCGTCCGGGACCGCTGCGGGGGAGAGGCGCTGCAGGGAGAGGGCCTGGTCGAGGTCCATGGAGCCGGGTGGGTCGATGGTGACCAGGGGGAGGTCACGGGCGTCGCGGGCGCCGGAGGCGAGGAGTCGCGCGGCGCCGTCGGCCTCCCATGCGGCGGCGGCCGCCTCGGCCTCGGCGAGGGCGTCGTCGGGGAAGCCCTCCGCCCCGGCGGCGGGGATCTCGTAGCGCTCCCGCAGTGCCGCCAGGACGGCGACGACGGGTCCGGGAGGGGCGGTGAAGCTGCTGAGGCGCGCGCGGCTCATGGAGCGAACCTACCGCGCCAGCGGGGCGCGCGGGTGGAGATGCCCTCAGGCGCGCATGAGGGGCAGGTAGGGGCTGAGGTCGCAGCGCTCGCCGGACGCGGCGAGCGCGCCGGAGTCGGTCGCCTCGGCCCAGCCGAGGCGGCCGGTGGCCAGGGCGAGCCAGGTGGCGGCGTCGGTCTCGACGACGCTGGGCGGGGTGCCGCGCCGGTGCGTTGTCCCGGCGACGGCCTGGGTGGCCCCGAAGGGCGGGACGCGCACCTCGACGCTGCGACCGGGCGCGCAGGCGGTGAGCTCTTCGAGCGTGTAGCGCACGGCGGTGGCGAGAGTTCGCCTGTCGACGGCGGCCCCCTCTCCCGCGCCCATCCCCGTGCCCTTCCCCGTGCTCATGCCCGGCGCCGCGCCGTCGGGGTGACTGGTGGCGGCCCAGGCCCGGACGGCGGAGGCGCCGTCGGCGGGGTCGATGCGTCGTCGTGCTGGCATGGGGCCGAAGATACCCGCGCCCCGGGTCCCGCTCGCTGCCACGGCGAGCGGGACCCGGGGCGCGGGCGCGAAGGCGCGGTCCGGACGCCTGAGGGCTCAGGCGGCAGCGGCCGCGGCGGCGGCCTTGCGGTGGCCGAGGCCCTTGAGGACGATGACCAGCGCGGTGGACACCACCGTCCCGGCCAGGATCGCCAGGAGGAACCCACCGAAGTTGGTGATGGCGAAGGCGACGAACACCCCGCCGTGGGGCGCGCGCGAGCCGACGTGCATCGCCATGGTCATCGCGCCCGTCATCGCGCCGCCGGCCATGGTGGCCGGGATGACGCGCAGCGGGTCGGCGGCGGCGAAGGGGATGGCGCCCTCGGAGATGAAGGACAGCCCCAGCAGCCAGGCGCTGCGCCCGTTCTCGATCTCGGCCTTGGTGAACAGCCGCGAGCGCAGGAAGGTCGCGGCGGACATCGCCAGCGGCGGCACCATGCCGGCGGCCATAACGGCGGCCATGATCTCCATCGTGGCAGGGGCGTCCGGGTCCAACCCCGCGGTGGCGAAGAGGTAGGCGGCCTTGTTGACCGGGCCGCCCAGGTCGAAGCACATCATGAGACCCAGGATGACGCCCAGGACCACGGCCGAACCGCCACCGGACATGGAGGTCAGACCGTTCTGCAGGCTGGTCATGAGGGCGGCCAGCGGCTTACCCAGGAGCATGTACATCAGGGAGCCGACCACGAGAGTCGTGCCCAGCGGGATGACCACCACGGGCATGAGCCCGCGCAACCACCGGGGCACGTCCAGGCCGGCGAGCCAAGCCGCGAAGTAGCCGGCGAGGATACCTCCGACAAGGCCGCCGATGAACCCGGCCCCCACCTCGCCGGCGATGAAGCCCATTACGAAGCCGGGAGCGATGCCGGGACGCCCGGCCAGGCCGAAGGCGATGTATCCGGCCAGCGCCGGCACCAGGAACTTCATGGCGGCCTGTCCCAGCAGCAGGAGGACCGACCCCACGTAGAGCAGGAATCCTGTGGAGTGCTCGGCTCCCGACACCTCACCGGGCAGGTTCCACAGGGTGTAGCTCTTGGCCACCGTCTGAGCCACAGAGTCTGTGGCCCCCTTCGGGGTCAGGGCGATGTCGTACCCGCCGAGCAGGGACCCGAGCGCGATGAGCAGACCGCCGGCCGCCACGAAGGGGATCATGTAGGACACGCCGGTCATGACGGAGCGCTGGAGGCGCCGCGCCCAGTGCTCGGAACCCTCCTCACTCTCCTCACTGGACTCGCCGCCGGCGGGCACGCGGGCGGCGCTCGGGTCGTCGGCCGCGGCCAGAGCCTTGTCCACCAGGGAGCCGGCGTCGTTGACGGCGGCCTTGACGCCGACGTCGATCACCGGCTTTCCGGCGAAGCGCTCGCGTCCCTTGATGGGCAGGTCGTGGGCGAAGACGACGGCGTCGGCGCGAGCGATGACCTCGGGGTCGAGGGCGTCGATCTTGCCCGAGCCCTGGCCCTCGATGCGCACGGTGATGCCGCGGTCCTTCCCCGCCTGCTCCAGGGCCTCGGCGGCCATGAAGGTGTGGGCGATGCCGGTGGGGCAAGAGGTGGCGCCGACGATGACGCGCTCGGCCCCGCCGCTCGCGGGGGCGGCTGCGGCAGCCGAGGCGGCGGGGGCGGCCGCTGCGGCGGGCGCGCCGGCTCCCTCGGCCTCGCCCGTGCTGTCCTCGAGCAGCTCGGGCTGGACCTGCTCGGTGACCATCCGGACGACCTCCTCGGCGCTGCCCGCGGATCGCAGGGCGTCGGTGAAGTCGGTGCGCATGAGGCCGCGGGCGAGCTTGGCCAGGAGCTTGAGGTGCATGTCGTCGGCGCCGGCGGGGGCGGCGATCATGAAGATGAGGTCGGCGGCCTGGCCGTCGGCGGCGCCGAAGTCGACCGGCTCGGCCAGGCGCGCGAATCCGAGGCTGGCGGCGAGCACGTGCTCGGAGCGGCAGTGCGGGATGGCGATGCCCCCGGGGATGCCAGTGGGGGCGGTGGACTCGCGGGCCAGCGCGTCAGTGGCCAGCCCCTCGGGGCCATCAGCGCGCCCGGCCCCGGCGACGACGCCGGCCAGGTAGGTGATGACGTCGCTCTTGTCGGTGCCGGGGCTGGCGTCGAGCGCGACGAGCTCGGGGATGATGAGCGGCGCGGTGCCGCCGGTGTCGATGGTCTCGGTCATGGTGCTTCCTTGGGTCGGTGGGCGCCGGGCTGCCGGCGCATGGGGCGGTGGGTCGTGGTGGCGGGTCGTTGGCGGTCGGGGTCGGGCCTCGCGGCCCGGCGCTCAGGCGAGCCGGGTGACGGCTGGCGGGGCGCCGGGCAGGTCGGCGGGGGTGGGCAGGGTGGTTCCGGGCAGGGAGGCAGCGGCGGAGCCGTAGAGCATGGCGGTGGCCAGGCGGTCGGCGGGGTCGTCCCCGCGGGTGTCGGCCAGGATGTAGCCGGCGACGGACGAGTCGCCCGCCCCCACCGTGGAGACGACGTCGATGGCGGGGGCCGGGGCGTGCCAGGCGCCCTCGGCGGTCACGAGCACTCCCCCAGCGGGCCCGAGGGTGGCCATGACGGCGGTGACGCCCCGGTCGACGAGGACGCGGGCGGCGTCGACGACGGGCGCGAGATCCCCGGCGAGAGCGCCGTCCTCCAGGGCCATGGCGCGCTCGGCGGGCAGTCCGGCGAGCTGCCCGAGCTCCTCGCCGTTGGGCTTGATGAGGTCGGGGGCGGCGTCCGGCAGCGCGGCGGCCAGGGCGGCGAGCGGCGCGTCAGAGGTGTCGACGGCGATGCTCGCGCCCGTGGGGCGCAGCAGGGCGACGAGCCGGGCGTACCAGTCGGTGGGGGCGCCGGGCGGCAGTGAGCCGGAGAGGATCGCCCACCCGGCGCTGTCGCCCTCCCCCGTCCGGCCCCCAGCCTCGACGGCGGCGAGCAGGGCCTTCTCGATAGCGGTGCGCTCGGCCTCGCCGAGCTCGGCGCCGGGCTCGTTGATCTTGGTGGTGGTTCCGTCGGGCTCGGTGACGGCGGTGTTGACGCGCGCGGCGCCCGGCACGGTGACGGCGGTGACGGTCAGGCCGGGCTGGGCGACGGCGTCGAGCGCGGCGCGCAGGGGGTCGTGCTCGGCGGCGGGCAGGACGGTGGTGACCTCCAGGCCGGAGGAGACCAGGACGCGGGCGACGTTGACGCCCTTGCCGCCGGGGTCGGTGACGACGCTGGTGAGGCGGTTGACGCCGCCGCGCACGAGGGGGCCGGGCAGGGCGACGGTGCGGTCGAGTGAGGGGTTGGGGGTGAGTGTGACGATCATGCGATGCGGGCCTCGGTTCCTGTGGTGGCGAGCTGGCTGGCGAGAGGGTCGGGCAGGGGGGCGTTGGTGATGAGGAGGTCGATATCGGCGGTGTCGGCGAAGGAGACGAGGTGCTCCTGGCCGATCTTGGCGGCGTCGGCCAGGGCGATGACGCGGCGCCCGGCGCGGACCATGGCGCGTTTGACGGCCGCCTCGTCCGGGTCGGGCGTGGACAGCCCATGCTCGGCGCTGATCCCGTTGGTACCGAGGATGGCGGCGTCGACCCGCAGGCGGGCGAGGGCATCGAGGGCCTCGGGGCCGACGGCGGCCTGCGTGATGCCGCGGACCTGCCCTCCCAGGACGCGCATGCTGATGCCGTCGCGGGGGGCGAGGAGGGAGGCTATGAGCAGGGAGTCGGTGATGACGCGCAGGCCGAGGCCCACGGGCAGGAGGCGGGCGAGCGCGGCGGTGGTGGTCCCGGCGTCGAGGAGGAGGGTCATCCCCTCCTCGGGGGCCAGGGCCTCGAGGGCCGCCGCGGCGATGGCGGCCTTGGCGGGGGCGGCCGCGAGCTCGCGCTCGGCGACGCCCGTCTCAGGCGAGGCGCTGACGGGGGCGGGGACGGCGCCGCCGTGGACCTTGCGCAGCGCTCCGGCGCGGTCGAGGGCGCTGAGGTCGCGGCGGATCGTCTCGACGGTGACGCCGTAGCGGGTGGCGAGCTCGGTGACGTGCACGCGGCCCTCGCGCGCGACGGCGGCGGCGATGCTGGATTGGCGCTGGTCGGCGTTCACGCTGCCCTCCTCGACGACGCTGTCATGGATGCGCGCATACCCCCGTACGCCCGTTCGGGCATTCGAAGCGGAATGTGCGCCTTAACGGGCACAAGATTACGCCCGTTCGGGCGTCACGTCATGTGATCCACATCATACACCTGCTGGGCGGCGACAACGACGGCGCCCGCCACCTGCGCGAGGTGACGGGCGCCGTCGAGAGCCGGGTCGGTCAGCGAGGGACCGCCGATCCGGCAGGGTCGTCCGCTCAGACGATGCCGTGAGCGATCATGACGTCGGCGACACGGGTGAAGCCGGCGGCGTTGGCGCCGAGGACGTAGTCGCCGGGGCGGCCGTACTCCTCCGCGGCGGCCACGCAGGAGTCGTGGATGTCGGTCATGATGTCGGTGAGCTTGGCCTCGGCGGTCTCGAAGCTCCAGCGGGTGCGGCCGGCGTTCTGCTCCATCTCGAGGGCGGAGGTCGCCACACCACCGGCGTTGGCGGCCTTGCCGGGGGCGTAGAGGATGCCGGCGGCCTGGAACGCCTCGATGGCCTCGGGGGTCGAGGGCATGTTGGCCCCCTCGGCGACGACGGCGCAGCCACCCCGCAGCAGCGTGGCGGCGTTCTCGCCGTCGAGCTCGTTCTGGGTGGCGCAGGGCAGGGCGACGTCGACCGGGACATCCCAGACGCGGCCCTCGGTGACGAGGCGGGCGCCGGGCCTGCGGGAGACGTAGTCGGCGACGCGGCCGCGCTCGACCTCCTTGACCTGCTTGAGGAGGTCGAGGTCGACACCGGCCTCGTCGACGACGTAGCCGGAGGAGTCGGAGAAGGTGATCGGGGTGGCGCCGAGCTGCTGGGCCTTCTCGATGGCGTAGATGGCGACGTTCCCAGAGCCGGAGACCGCGACCTTCTTGCCCTCGAGGGACTCGCCCTTGGTGGCGAGCATGGACTGGGCGAACAGGACGGTGCCGTAACCGGTGGCCTCGGTGCGCACGAGCGAGCCGCCCCAGCCCAGGCCCTTGCCGGTGAGGACGCCGGCGTCGTAGGAGTTGCGCAGCCGCTTGTACTGGCCGAAGAGGAATCCGATCTCGCGGCCGCCCACGCCGATGTCACCGGCGGGCACATCCGTGCTCGGGCCGATGTGGCGGGAGAGCTCGGTCATGAAGGACTGGCAGAAGCGCATGACCTCGGCGTCGGAGCGGCCGTGGGGGTCGAAGTCGGAGCCGCCCTTGCCACCGCCGATGGCCTGGTTGGTCAGAGCGTTCTTGAAGATCTGCTCGAAGCCGAGGAACTTGATGATGCCGGCGTTGACGCTGGGGTGGAAGCGCAGGCCGCCCTTATAGGGGCCCAGGGCGGAGTTGAACTCGATGCGGAAGCCGCGGTTGACCTGGACGTTGCCGGCGTCGTCGACCCACGGGACGCGGAACATGAGCTGGCGCTCGGGCTCCACGATGCGCTCCAGCAGCGCGCCCTCGGCGTAGTGCGGGTGCTTGGCGATGACGGGGGCGAGGGAGTCCAGCACCTCGCGCACCGCCTGGTGGAACTCGGTCTCCCCGCGGTTGCGGGCGACCACCTGCTCATAGACCTTCTCGACGACTTCAGCCATGACGGACTCCTTCGCGTATTCGCGTCCTCACAATCGCACCGGGCTTCTGCCTCGGTGCCGGATTCAAGAGTTCCACCGCCACGTTTCGCTGAGATGAATGATCTCAGTCCGCGACCTTTCTAGGACGCGGGTCACACCCGGCAGCCAGCCGCCGCTCCGTCCGCGCGGGGCCCCGGCGGCCCCGGCGTTCACCGGCGGTTCTCACGCTCCAGCGCGCTGACGGCGATCCGCGCGGCCTTCCACCCCAGCCAGCTGTAGAGGACCCCCAACGCGCAGGCCGCCAGGGGGATGGCGGCGACGACGGCGAGCGGCATCCAGTCCGGCTCCAGCGCGGCCACCGCCTCAAGGAGCCCGGCGATGCCGAAGGCCCAGGCGGTCGACCGCGTGGCTGGGGCGCTGGCCCGCTGCGCGGCGTACCACGAGTCGTCGGCGGCCAGGGACCAGACGGTCCTCACGCCCGCCCAGTGCTGGCGCGGGAGGCGGTCCCGGGCGGCGGCGAAGGCGACCCAGCCCAGAACCAGTGCCGCGGCGCACAAGACGACGGCGAGAACAGCGGCGATGACAGCATTCGCGCTCATGCCCCCAGTCTCCCACCGCCGTCGAGCCCGCATGGGACACCAGGGAGGCCCCGACGCCGCCAAGACTGCCGACAGTGTCAATTCTGCTGCCGTCGACGGCGAGCCCTGTACAACGGAACATTAGAACCCTTGGAATCATGCGGTTCTCCCCAGGGGATGCGAGAGCATCGGAAGCCGACGGCCGCAGAATTGACAGCCAGAAGCGCCCACGGCATCGAGAGCCCCCACCGAAACCAGGGCGCGCCAGCCCGGATCAGGGGAGACTCCTCCCATGGCCCCAACCCCCACGAAGGCCTCCGATCCCGATCAGCGGCTCCTCACACGCGTGCGCGATTGCCACGGCGCCGTCCGCCGTGCCGCCCTCCATCTGACCCGCGCGGAACGACGGCGCATCGATGCCCTCGTCGATCGCGGCGACCTCGAGCTCCATCAGCATGGAACACTCGCACTCCCTGGTTGCAGTCGCCTCGTCCTCCTCGCCCGGATCCACGGAGGACTCATCGCTGGCCAGCACGCTGCCGCCCATCACCGTCTCCCCCTGCCCAGCCGCCTCGGGCCAATCACGATTGTCGTTCCTCATGGCACCAAGACGCGCCTGCTGGGCCGCGAGCACCTCCGGAGCAGACGGGGGCTCGTTCTTCCGGAGCCCACCGCCTATCCCGTCCTTCCACTCGCCGAGGCCGTCGCTGACCTCCTGCAATGGGACCCGGACGACGAACTGGCCATCGTCGTGGCCGATGCGCCACTGAAACAGGGCACGATCACTCTCCCCGAGCTTGCGGCCCTTCTCGCGCCCTCTCGATTCGACACGGGTCGTCGTCGACTCGCAATGGCGTCCACTCGATCTCGCAGCCCGATCGAGACTCTTGCCCGGCTGCGTCTACGAGCGGCTGGGCTCGAAGTCGACGAGGGCGTCGTCATCCGCGGCGTCGGCGAGGTCGACCTGGTGGTGAACGGCTGGTTGATCGTCGAACTCGACGGTTTCGACTACCACTCGGATATGTGGTCGCTTGAGCAGGACGACTCCCGCAGCCGCGATGTGGCGCGTCTTGGGCTCACCCTCATCCGTTTCACCGGGAGGCAGGTGCGGTCAGGAAGATTCGTGGCAGAGGTCCTCGCCGTCGTCGCCGCTCATCCGCACGCGACGCGCCTCATCCCCCGAGGGCCTGGGCCTTTCAGCCTCTCTCGTTGACGACAGGGCAGATTCTCGGCGGTAGGTGTCAATTCTGCTGCCGTCGACGGCGAGCCTTGCACAACGGGAAGGGAGAACCGTTGGAATCATGCGGTTTCCCTCAGGGGATGCGACGGCGTCGGAAGCCGACGGCCGCAGAATTGACAGCCGGGAGCGTGGAGCCCCTCGTCAGGCGCCGAGGGAGGCGTAGAAGTCGTCGTCGACGGGCTCGAGCCATTCGTTGGAGGTGCCCTCGCCGGGGACCGCGAGCGCGATGTGGCTGAACCACGAGTCGGCCGCGGCACCGTGCCAGTGCTTGACGCCGGCCCGTGCGAAGACCGCCGTGCCGGGCCGCATAGGCACCGGGTCCGAGTTCTCCTCCTGGTACCAGCCCGAGCCGGCGGTGCACAGGAGCACCTGCCCGCCGCCGCTGGTGGCGTGATGGATGTGCCAGTTGTTGCGGCATCCGGGGGCGAAGGTGACGTTGTGGACGCCGACGGCGCACTCGGGGTCGTCGATGATCGCCCGCAGGAACGACGGCCCGGTGAAGTACTGGGCGAAGCCGGTGTTCGGCTCGCCGGTGCCGAAGATGTTGGCGGCCTCGAAGGCGGGATCCGGGGTGGTGGTCGAGTCGCTGGTGCTGCTCATGGCTTCTCCTCGTTGTCCTCATGCAACTGGGGCGGCGGGCTTCCCGCCCGTTCCCCTCTCGCGTGCGACACGCTAGGCGCCCGACGGCGGCGCCGCCAGGCCCCGTCAGGGCCACCCGCGCCGGCCGGGGAGCCCCGGGCACCCGGGAGGAACAGAAGTGGGGCCGCCCCACAAGGGGCGGCCCCACGATGACGAGCCCTCAGCCCGGCTCGCGCTCGAGGCGGCTCAGGCCTTGACGGCGTGGGCGACGACGACGGACCAGGGGGCGACGACGACCTCGCCGTCGAGCACCTGCCCGGTCTCCTCGGGCCAGCAGTTGCACTCGGGCTCGGCCCAGGCGGCTGTGTCGGCGACGCGCCGCCACTGGACCCCGCCCTCGTCGCCCGGCACCTCGAAGGCGACGGCGTCGCCGGCCATGTTGATCATGGCGCAGAAGGCCTCGCCGGGGGCGTCGATGAGGATCCGCAGGGCGCGGTCGCCCTCCTGTGGGGAGCCCTCGCCAGTCGGGGTGCGGAAGAGGTAGGAGACGTCGTCGCCGCCGACCCGCTCATCGCCCCAGGCGGCCTGGTGCAGGGCGGGGTGCTCGCGGCGCAGGCGCATGAGGGATCGCGCGAAGCGGAACAGCGGGTTGACGCTGCCGCTGGGCGCGTCGAAGGCGCCGAGGTTGTCGTGGTAGGAGGCCTCGACGTCGGCCTCGACGGGCACGCCCTGGGGGTCGTTCGTGGCCAGCATCGCGTAGTTGTTGCGCATGGCGATGGTGTCGATGGCCCAGGGGTTGTTGTTGCCGTTCTGGGTGCGGCCCATCTCGTCGCCGGCCACCACCATGGGCACGCCGCGCGAGAGCATGAGGATCGCCCAGAAGTTGCGCAGCCGCTGGCGGCGCAGCGCCTGGTCGCCGCCGGAGTCCCAGGACATGTTGTCGTCGTTGCCACCGTCGGAGGGGCCGAAGGGGGCGGGCTGGCCGTTGTTCTTGGCGGGGTAGCTCACGAGGTCGGCGAGGTTGAAGCCGTCGTGGGCGACGAGGAAGTTGACGGACTTCTGGGGGCCGCCGTTGTCGTTGAAGTGGTTGTAGTCGCCGTTGACGACCTCGATGAAGGCGCCCGTGTTGCCGTCGCCCTTGGCGAAGCGGCGCACGGCGTCGCGGTAGCGGCCGTTCCACTCTCCCCAGCCGCGCGGGAAGTTGCCGACCTCGTAGCCCCACAGGTCCCAGGCCTCGGCGATGACCTCGATGTCCTGCTCGGAGGCGAGATCGGCGATGCCGGTGAGCAGCGGGTGCTCGTTGAAGAAGCGCTTGAGGTTGCCCCAGTCGTCGGCGGCGGCGTCGGCGGGCATGCGGCCGAGCACGGTGGCCAGGTCGAAGCGGAATCCGTCCACGCCCATGTCGGTGCACCAGTGGCGCAGGGAGTCCAGGACGAGCTGGCGGGCCACCGGGGAGGAGTAGTTGATCTGGTTGGAGGTGCCGGTGGCGCCGTCGACGAGGATCTTGTCCGTCGTCATCTGGTAGTACTCGGCGGTGGCGAAGCCGCCCAGGCTGGTGAAGCCGACGGTGTTGACGTCGCCTCCCCAGTTGCCGCCCTCGGCGGTGTGGTTGTAGACGACGTCGAGGTAGACCTCGATGCCCGCGGCGTGGAAGGCGTCGACCATCTCGGTGAACTCCCGGGTGGGGCCGCCCCAGCCCTTGTCCGCGGAGTACTGGCGGTTGGGGGCGAAGAAGGACAGGGTCATGTAGCCCCAGGCGTTCGTCTTGCCCTCGCGCCCGGACTCCGAGGCGTTGGTCTCGTGGACGGGCAGGAGCTCGACGGCGGTGAAGCCGGCCGCTTTGAGGTAGGGGGCGAGCATGCCGGCGCCCTTGTAGGTGCCCTGGAACTCTGCGGGGATGTCGGCGACGTCCTCGAAGCCGGACTCACCGGCGAGGAGGTCGCGCAGGCGCGCGGCGGAGGGGTGGCCGGTGAGCTGCTTGACGCTGGCCTCGTAGACGATGGCCTGCTCGGCGGGCAGGTGGGGCTTCGGGGCGGTGGCGGTGTGGGCGGCGTCCTCGGGCAGGACGATGCCCTTGGGGGCGTAGGGGGCGGTGTCGATCTGGCGGCGCGGGACGCCGTCGACGTCGTCGCCGCCGGTGCCGAAGACGCCGTCGTTGACACCGTAGTCGGCCAGGCGGTCGGTGTAGACGGTGTGGGTGATCTCGCGGGAGTAGGGGTCGAAGAGGACCTTGTTGGGGTTGAATCGGTTGCCCTGCTCGTCGAGGTCGGCGATGAAGCCGGTGGCGGAGCCGGGCGTCCAGGAGGGGTCGTAGGGCCAGTTGGGGCCCCAGGCGCGCCAGCCGAGGAGGGCGCCGGCCTCGAGGCCCGCGATCTGGGCGCGCCAGACGCCGTCCTCGCCGCGCGCGGGCAGGAAGGTGCTCGATGCCGTCGCCCCGAGGGCCTCGGGGTAGACCTCGAGCTGGAGGCGGGTGGCGGCCGGGGCGTAGACGGCGACGGTCACGCCGTCGGGGCCGAGGTGGGTTCCGAGCGGCCAGGTGGCGCCCGCCCAGGAGGATTCGTTGACAGGGGTGGGGTGTGTCATGGGCGCGAGCCTGCCAGGCGCCCCTGAGAGTCTCCTGTGGGGCGGGGCGCCCGACGGCGAGAAAGCGGGCCGCCCGCCCGGGCCCGGGGGAGCGCTCCCGATGGAGCCACGCTGGAGGCCTGCGCTCCTTGACGCACCGGAGTGGGCAGGCTTGAATCATCTTGGCATATCACACAGAAGGATCGATTCCATGACTGATCAGTCCCCATACGCTCCCCAGCAGCCCTACCAGCCCTATCCCCAGCCCTCAGTGCCGTCGGCGGGCCAGCCCGGCTACGCGCAGGCCGGGATGCCCCAGTCCCCCTACGAGGCCGCTCCCTACGCGCAGCAGCCCATGGGGGCCTACCCGTCGATGGCCTACCCGCAGGCGATGGGACCGACCCGCCCGGGCACCGCGACGGCGGCCTCGGTGCTCGGCATCATCAGCGGTGGCCTGGGGCTCATCGTGTCCATCCTCGTGATCATCGGCACGTCGGCCATTGACACGGCGACCTCCCGCACGGCGCTCGAGGACGCCCTGGGCACCCTGATGACGATCAACTACTTGATCGGGTTCGGGGTGCTCATCACCGCTGTGGCACTGCTGACCACCGGGATCACCTTCCTCAAGGGCAAGGGATACGGGATTCTCCTGGGCGCCGCCATCGCCCAGGCCGTGCTGACATTCTTCAATGACATCATCTACCCGCTCATACTGCCGGGAATCCTCGGGATCGACTCCTCCGATATTCCCAGCAGCCTCAAATTCAACGGGGGCACTGTCTTCAACCTCCTCATCGGGCTCGGCCTGGCTTTTGCAACCATGATCCTGCTCGCGAACGCGGCCTCGAAGAACTGGCGCAAGTAGCTCGGGCCAGCGCGCGCCGCACGGGGGATCCCCTGTGCGGCGCGCCTCGTCCTATTCGAGCTGCTTCGATTCCGCGCCGTTCCCGGTAGGTCCGGGCAGTCGCTCGGCGGGCGGCATACGACAGACAACGAGCGCGATGATGAAGGACGCACCATGACAACCCCCTACCCCCCTCAGCAGCCGTACGCTTCCGGCCAGCCCCTTCCCGGCCAGCCTGCCTATGGCCCGGGCTACTCGCCCGCCCCGGGCAACCCACCGGCCGCCCCGGGGCCCGGCGCCCCTTACGGCGGTTATCCCGCCCAGCAGCCGATGATGCTCGTGCCAGTGCCCTTCGCCCCGGCGCCGATTCCCGCCATGCGCCCGGGCCCCGCCCGCCCCGGCACAGTGACCGCCGCCTGCGTCCTGGCCATGATCAGCGGGGGTCTCGGTCTCCTTCTCGGGCTGTTCAATATCGCCCTCTCGATCGATTTCAGCGACAATTCGGATAGCACTCCTCTTCTGTCCGGGCTGTTCCTCGTCTACGCCTTCGCGGTGTTCTCCACCGCCATCGCGCTGCTGACCACGGGGATCACTTTCCTGAAGAGGAGCGGGTACGTGATTCTCCTGGGCGCGGCGATCACTCAGGCGGTGCTGACCATCTCCCGCGATCTCATCATTCCCCTCATGCCGTACGACGCCCTGGGATACCACTCGTCCGCGGCCGTGCCCAGGAGCGCCGAGTTCAACCCCTACCTCGCCTTCGAGCTCATGGTCGGCGTCGGCCTGGCGACGGCGACCATCTGCCTCCTCGCCCTCCAGGCCTCCAAGGACTGGCGCAAGCAGCCCCCCACGTCTGACTTCATCCAGCAGGATCTCTCCCCCACAGGGGTATAACCCGTTGTATCCATGAAGGTGACGACGGCGGCACCGCCTCCTGTTCGCCGCACTCCAAGGGTCGACGACGGCCTGCGCCTGGTCCTCGACCTCTGAAGCGAGGTGGCCGCCGTCGCGCCCAGCGCGACGGCGGCCACCAACGCGGCTCAGCTTCCCTCAGAAGAGGGCCGGTAGCGTGCCTCGCGCCTCCTGGCCGAGCTCGTCCAGGTCAAGGATGAGCGGGCGGCCCGCGCCGCCGTCGGACAGGATGTCGGTTCCGGTGACGACGAGGAGGTCCCCGCCAGTGGTGCCGATGCGGGCGAAGGGCACGTCCTCCGCGGCGGCCGCGGCCTCGACGGCGGGCAGCAGCCCCTCGGGCACGGCGATGACGGCGCGGGCACCGGTCTCGGACAGGAGCGCGGTGGCATCGTCGAGCCCCTCGCCGGGAAGGGAGGCCAGGTCGACGGAGGCGCCGACGCCGAAGCGCAGGCAGGAATCCACGAGCGTCTGGATGAGCCCGCCGGTGGAGCAGTCGTGGGCGGCCCGCACGAGCCGGGCGCCGTCGGGGCCGTCAGCCTCGGACAGGGCCACGAGGACGCGGCCGAGCGCCATCTCCGCGGCCAGGTCCACGCGCGGGGGCACGCCGCCGAGGTGGTCGTGGATGACGCGGGACCAGGCCGAGCCGTCGAGCTCGTCGGCGGTGGCGCCAAGCATGACGATGGCCAGGCCCTCCTCGTGCCAGCCTGAGGGGTTGGCGCGGCGCACATCGTCCATGACTCCGAGCACGCAGACGACGGGGGTGGGGTTGATGGAGGAGTCGGGCAGGCCCTTGACCTTGCCGTGGGAGTTGTAGAGGGAGACGTTGCCCCCGGTGACGGGAATGCCCATCTCCTGGCACGCGTCGGCCAGGCCCGTGATGGCCTCGACAAGCTGCCACATGGCGTCGGGGTCCTCCGGGGAGCCGAAGTTGAGGCAGTCGGAGACGGCGCGGGGCGTGGCCCCCACGGTGCACACGTTGCGGTAGGACTCGGCCAGGGCCTGGGCGGCCCCTGTGGCGGGGTCGAGCTTGGTGAAGCGGCCGTTGGCGTCGGTGGCGATGGCCACCCCCCGGCCGGTGGCCTCGTCGACGCGGATGACGCCGGCGTCGTCGGGCTGGGCGAGGGCCGTGTCACCGCGCACGAAGCGGTCGTACTGGTCGGTGACCCAGGCGGGAGAGGCCTGGTTGGGGCTGGTGACCACCGCTCGCACCTCCTCGGCCAGGGCCTCAGCCGTCTCGGGGCGGGGCAGGCGGGCGGTGGTGTCCGCGTTGAGCTCGTCCTGCCAGGCGGGGCGCGCGTAGGGGCGGTCATAGGTGGGGCCCTCGTGGGCGACCGTCTTCGGGTCGACGTCGACGATCCGCTCGCCGAAGTGGTCGATGGTCAGGCGGCCGGAGCCGTTGACCTCTCCGATGACGGCGGCCTCGACGTCCCACTTGTCGATGACGGCCATGAAGTCGTCGAGCTTGTCCGGGGCGACGACCGCCATCATGCGCTCCTGCGACTCGCTCATGAGGATCTCGCCCGCGGTGAGGGTGGGGTCGCGCAGGAGGACGTTCTCCAGGTCCACGTGCATGCCGCCGTCGCCGTTGGAGGCGAGCTCGCTGGTGGCGCAGGAGATGCCGGCGGCGCCGAGGTCCTGGATGCCCAGCACGAGGCCGCCGGAGAACAGGTCGAGGCAGCACTCGATGAGGACCTTCTCCATGAAGGGGTCGCCCACCTGGACGCTCGGGCGCTTGGCGGGCATGCCGTCCTCGAAGGACTCCGACGCCAGGATGGAGGCGCCGCCGATACCGTCGCCACCAGTGCGCGCGCCGAAGAGAATGACCTTGTTGCCCGCGCCCGAGGCGTTGGCCAGGTGGATGTCCTCGTGCCGCAGGACGCCCACGCACAGGGCGTTGACGAGGGGGTTCTCCTGGTAGGAGGGGTCGAACTCGGTCTCACCGCCGATGTTGGGCAGGCCGAGGCAGTTGCCGTAGCCGCCCACCCCGGCCACGACCCCGTGGACGACGCGGGCGGTGTCCGGGTGGTCGACGGCGCCGAAGCGCAGCTGGTCCATGACGGCCACGGGCCGGGCGCCCATGGAGATGATGTCGCGCACGATCCCACCGACGCCGGTAGCGGCGCCCTGGTAGGGCTCGACGTAGCTGGGGTGGTTGTGGGACTCGACCTTGTAGGTGACCGCCCAGCCGTCGCCGATGTCGACGACGCCGGCGTTCTCCCCCATGCCGACGAGCAGGTGCTCCCTCATCCGCGGAGTGACTTTGGCGCCGAACTGCCCCAGGTGCTTCTTGGAGGACTTGTAGGAGCAGTGCTCGGACCACATGACGGAGTACATGGCGAGCTCGGCATTGGTGGGGCGGCGCCCGAGGAGGCGCTTGATGTCCTCGTACTCGTCGGCCTTGAGGCCGAGCTCGGCCCAGGGCATCTCCTGATCGGGGGTCGCCGCGGCGTCGGAGACGGTGTCGGGGTGCTCGACGGGGCGGGGGGCTGGGTCGGCGGTGCGGGCTGAGTGCGCCATACGGCTGCTCCTGGATGTGGGCGGGAGGGGGCCGTGCCTGAGAATACCCGGGACGTGGGAGGACCCAGTCGCTAGTCCCCCAGGTGAGCCGGCCGGGAGCGCGCCGTCGGGATTCGAGATGAAGACTCACCCCAAAGGTGCGGCGTCTCACACGCGGACAGGGCAAGATCGTGCCATGAGAACCATCGACGTCGCACCACTGCCCCTGTCCGAGCTCGAGTCCCACCTCGACGAGGTCGCCGCGCACCGGCTCCGCGACGGCGTGGCCGCCGCCCAGGCCCTCCTGGAGGGACGCGTCCTGTGGACCGTCACCCCCACGGACCAGGCTGGCGCGGGCCCCGTGGAGACCGTCGCCCCCCTGGTGGGCTACGCCCGCGGCCTGGGGGTCGACGCCAGGTGGCTGTGCCTGGACGCCCCGGCGGAGTTCGCCGCCCTCAGCGGGCGCCTGCACTCGTGGATCCACGGCGATATCGGGGATCGCGGCCGCCTGGGGGACAAGGAGCGCGACCTCTACGAGCACACGCTGGCCTCGAACGCGGAGAACGTCGCCGGGGATATCCGCGAGGGCGACATCGTCATCCTCCACGACCCGGCGACCGCCGGACTCGCGCGCGCCCTCAAGGCGGCGGGCGCCGTCGTCATCTGGCGCTGCCACGCGGGCGCGGACCTGGCCACCGCGAGCCCCGAGGGAGTCGAGGACGCCCAGCGCGCGTGGGCCTTCCTCGACCGCTACCTGGAGGACGCGGACTACGTGATCGTCTCCTGCGAGGAGTACCGGCCCCCGTTCACCGAGCCCGAGGGCTGTGCCGTCATCCCGCCCTCGATCAACCCCGACAGCCCCAAGAACCGAGTCCTCGACATGGACGAGGCCTGGTCGATCGCGCGCCTGGCGGGGATCTTCGACGGCGCGCCCCCTTTCGACGCCTTCCCCTTCATCCGCGGCGACGGACGGACGGCAGCGCTCCGGGCGACGGCGGCCGAGGGCTGCCAGGGCGGCGTCATGCGCGTCGGGGGCCCCGTGCCGCTCGGGGCGCGGACGATCACGCAGGTCTCGCGCTGGGACCGTCTCAAGGGAATGAAGGAGCTGGCGATCGCCTTCGCGGAGAACCTCGGGGCGCTCCCCGAGGACGCGCACCTGCTGCTCGTGGGCCCCTGCCCCGAGGAGAACACCACGGCCGCGCGGGTGCTGGATGAGGTCGTCGACGCCGTCGAGCTCCTTCCCGCG
This sequence comes from Actinomyces timonensis DSM 23838, assembly GCF_000295095.1. GTDB lineage: Bacteria > Actinomycetota > Actinomycetes > Actinomycetales > Actinomycetaceae > Actinomyces > Actinomyces timonensis. The sequence continues at coordinate 755,993 of NZ_JH806632.1, forward strand.
GCGGCGCGCTCGCGCATCCATGTCGCGGCCGTCCCCGCCCAGGACCGGGAGATCAACGCCCTTGTGGTCAATGCCGCGCAGCGGGTGAGCTCGGTGGTGACCCAGCGCTCGATCGTCGAGGCCTTCGGTCTGACGGTGGCCGAGGCGATGTGGAAGAAGGCCCCTGTGGTCGCTTCGGGCGTCGGGGGAATCCGCACGCAGGTGACTGACGGCGTCGACGGCGTCCTGGTGGACCCGCACGACGGCGCCGCCTGGGCACAGGCGGTGGCGGACCTCCTCCTCTTCCCCGAGCGGGCGGCGGAGATGGGGGCGACGGCGCACGAGTCGGTGCGCCGTTCCTTCCTGCCGGATCGGCATCTCCTGGAGGTCCTCGACGCCCTCGCGGCGGCGCTTGAGCGATCCTGAGGCCCACTCCCGGAGGAGCCGCGAGCCATCTCCCCAGAAGTTTTCCACAGGCTTCCTCCACAGGCATGTGCGCAGTGGGGGACGAGCCGCGAGATAGCGGGCATCGGCCTGTGAAAGCGCCATCACATCCAGTTTTGTGCCCCCGCATGTACCACATGCGGGGGCACAAGTCTCTTTTCAGGGTGAGTACAGGCTTCTACCAGGATTGGTCAAATCCCCGAGATTGTGCGGTTTTCCTCACGTTCTAGCGATCCGGCGCCGCGTTTCCCGCAGCACGACGCCGATCCTGGGAGGTCCCTGGGAAGGCCGCCCCGACATGGGACCACTCGCCCCCGATCACGATGCTGACACGATTCTGGCGCTTTGATCTCAGAGTGATGAACACAGGCTTGTCCACAGCCCGCCAGGCGGCCTTGTGGATAACTCCCAGGTTTCTCGCAGGTTCCTCTCGCGCCCCGACGCGCGGCGGCGGGCGCCCTTCCCCGGCGCTGGCCCGCGAGGCCCACCCCCTCCTTGGGACGCGATCCGCCCCGCTGGGCGCGAGGAGCGTCCAGCGGGGCGGAGGAGGGGAGGCGGCTCAGGCGGCCACGAGTGAGCTGAGAACCGAGTGGAAGATCCGCAGGCCGTCGGTGCCGGTGCGGGGGCCCGCGGGAGAGTCAGGACCGAAGCCGGGCTCCACCGCGTGCTCGGGGTGGGGCATGAGGCCGACGACGTTCCCTCGCTCGTTCCTCACTCCCGCGATGTCGCGGGCCGAGCCGTTGGGATTGTCGATGTAGCGGAAGACGACGAGCCCCTCGCCCTCGAGGCGGTCGAGCTCCTCGGGGGAGGCGATGAAGTTGCCCTCGCCGTTCTTGAGCGGGACGACGATCTCCTCGCCCTCGTCCATGCTGGCGGTCCAGGCGGTGGTGGCCGACTCGACGCGCAGGCGCTGCTCGCGGCAGTAGAACTTCTGGTGGTCGTTGCGGATGAGGGCGCCGGGCAGCAGGTGCGCCTCGGCGAGGATCTGGAAGCCGTTGCAGATGCCGAGCACGGGCATCCCGGCGCCAGCGGCGTTGATGACCTCGCCCATGACGGGGGCGAAGCGGGCGATGGCGCCGCAGCGCAGGTAGTCGCCGTAGGAGAAGCCGCCGGGGACGATGACGGCGTCCACTCCCCTGAGGTCCGCGTCCTTGTGCCACAGGCTCACGGCCTCGCCCCCGGCGAGGCGGATGGCGCGGGCGGCGTCGACGTCGTCGAGGGTTCCGGGGAAGGTGATGACTCCGATGCGGGCGCCAGCGGGACTGTCGGTCACGGCTCAGTCCTCCTCGGCGACGTGGATGGAGACGACGTCCTCGATGATGGGGTTGGACAGGAGGGTGCTGGCGGCCTGCGCGGCGGCGTCGAGGTGCTCCTGGGCGACGGGCCCCTCGACGGCGAGCTCGAAGCGGCGGCCCTGCCGCACTCCGGTGAATCCGGTGAGGCCGATCCTGGGCAGGCTCCCCATGACGGCCTTGCCCTGCGGGTCGAGGATCTCCGGCTTGGGCATGACTTCAACAACGATGCGTCCCAATGTGCTCTCCTGGGAGGTGGGGGAAGTGCGGCGCGACCAGTGTAACCAGTCCGCCCCGGCGCCTCCGGAGCTGTCCATCGCGCCGAGCCCCCGCCACCGATCCACAGCGAACCCTGCCACCGATCCACAGCGAACCTTGCCACCGATCCACAGCGAACCCTGCCACCAATCAACGGCGAACCCTGCCACCAATCCACAGAAACGGGCTACGATACTGGCATGAAAGGCCTTCTGACACGGCACGTATCGACCAGGACACACGAGCTTCTCACACACTTCCCGGCAGTCGGGATCGTAGGCGCTAGGCAGGTCGGGAAGTCGACTCTCGCCTCCATGCTCACTGGCAGCGAGGGCTCCTCCTCGCGCTTCCTCACCCTGGATGATCCTGAGGTCCGCGCCGCGGCCGAGGCCGATCCCCGTGGGTTCCTGGCCCAGGCCCCGGGCGGCACGCTCGTCGTCGACGAGTTCCAGCGCGTCCCAGCACTCGGCCTGGTCCTCAAGGCGGCCATCGACTCAAACCGCGCGCCGGGCCGCTTCCTCATCACCGGCAGCGCCAATCTGACGGCGAAGCAGGAGATGGCCGATTCTCTCGCTGGTCGCCTCATCATGGCGCGAGTCCATGGCTTGTCACAGGGAGAGCTGGGCAGCGAGCCCGACGACTTCATCTCCGCGGTCGTCGGGGGCGAGCTCAATGAGACCTATCGCTCGCGGCTCACACGCGACGACTACGTCGATCGCATCGTCGCCGGCTCGTACCCCGAGGCGGTGGGGCTCTCTCCCCGGCTTCGCGCCCACTGGTACGACTCCTACATCTCCCTCCTCCTGGAGCGGGATGTCAGGGAGCTCGCCCGCTTGTCCGACCCATTGAGGCTGCGCACCCTGTTGACGCAGGTCGCGGCCACCCAGGGCTCGGAGACGGTCATCACCAGGCTGGGCGGGACGGCGAATCTTCCCGCCGCGACCACGTCCGCCTATATGGATCTGCTTCGCGCCCTGTTCCTCATCGACCGTATCCCGCCGTGGACGCCCAATCTTCTCAAGCGGGAGATCGGTCGTTCGAAGTATGTCCTCGCGGACACCGGACTCGCCGTCCACCTCACCCGCACGAGGTCCGCCACGCTCAAGGATCTCGTCGCCGGTTCCGCACTGGGAGGGTTCCTGGAGGCGTTCGTCGCCGCCGAGCTCCTCCGACAGCAGGGGTGGAGCGAGGAGCGCTTCGCGCTCAGCCACTACCGCTCCCCTGATGGGAGGGAAGTCGATCTCATTGCCGAGCTCGACGACGATCGGGTGATCGGCATCGAAGTGAAGGCCGCATCCTCCGCATCGCTCTCTGAAACGCGGCACTTGGCCTGGCTGAGGGATCAGATCGGGGAGAGATTCGTCGCGGGGATCGTCCTCACGACAGATGAGAGGGTCAGGCCGATGGGAAAGAGGATCTGGTCCGTCCCCGTGTCGGCGCTCTGGGAGCTGGGCTAGGCCGGGTACGCCCCTCCGCGCGAGGCGCCTGCGGGCCTAGATGCGGCCGAGCCAGTCGCCTGCGAGCTTGAGGGCGAGGATGCCGCCGATGGCCAGGGCGCAGGTGCCGATGAGCCAGGCGGGCCCGAGCACGAGCGCGATGATGGCGCAGACCACGGCGGCGGCGAGCATGAACCCGCCGACGGCGCCGGCGACCCCCGCGGGAGCCTGGCTCGACTGGTCCACCGTGGAGGTTCCCATGAGGGGGCGCGGGCCCGAGCCGACGGCGACGCGCGGCCCCGCCCCGGTGGCGGCGAATCCGGCAGGCTCGTCCTGGACGCCGGAGGTGAGCAGGTGCTGGGGATCGGCGACATCGACGTCGCCGTTGGTCAGTCCGGCGGCCACGTCCACGAGGGTCGGCTCCCAGCGCTGGGCCTCGCCGCGCACGGGCGTGCCCCCGGCCCAGGCGAGGTAGCCGGCGGCGGAAACGAGGCCCGCACCGCCCAGGACGACGACGAGCCAGGGCGGCACCCAGGGGTGCCCGGCGTTGGCGGCGGTGGCCAGGTGCATCGCCGAGGTGGTCGCCAGGACGAGGCCGACGAGGGCGCAGGCGATGCCAGCCAGGCGCTGGCGCACGACGGAGGCCGGCCACGGGGTCCGGGCCCGTTGCAGGGGCGTGGGCTCCGTGGAGCGGCCGCGCCCGACCCCCCAGTCGGTGCCCCGCGGGTTGCGGAGGCGGAACCGGCCGGATGGGGTCGGGCGGTCCGCGCGGGGGGCACCGCTCCCGCCGTCGCCGTCATCGGCGTCGGAGGTTGGATAGAAGCGGCGGCCGAGATTCTCGGGATCAATACCCAGGTCCTCCTCGGCGTCGATGATCTCAGCCTCGGACCAGGTGGTGCGCTGCCGCCTGCCGGAGCCCCGAGAGGGCCGCGACTGGCCCCAGTTGACGGGGCCGCGCTCGGATTCCGGCCGACGATCGCGGCCGAGAGGCGGGGTCACTCAGATCACCTGCCCGAGGATGGAGGCCAGTCCGAGGGAGATGAGGAGGAAGCCGAAGGCGGCCACGAGGATCTGGCCGAGGCGCAGCAGCGACTCGCCCGTCGTCGTGCCGGAGAGTCGCTCGTCGGCGGCGCGGCCCAGCGAGGTCGAGACCAGCGCCGTGGACACGGGGCCGGAGACGACATCGAGGGCGGTGAGCTCGCGGCGGCCGGAGGGCTCGGGCAGGGCGATGGCGGTCGAGTGACCGGAGGGGATCACGGTCAGCTCCGCGCCGGGGGCGGCCGGCTGGCCGGGGCGCCCCCGGTTCTGGGCGCCCACAGCCCCGGAGGCGGCGACGCGCTTGCGGGCGGCCGCGGCGCGGTTGCGGTCCAGGCGCAGGCGCGGGGCGTTGACGACGAGCGAGCGGGCGGGGACCCGCAGGGCGGCGATGAGCCCGATGCCGACGACGAGCAGGGCGATGCCGCCGAGGATCGCGGAGGTCCCCCGGGCGCCGAGGGCGCTGGCCAGCGCGGCGGCCAGGGCGAGGATGACGACGATCGTCACCACGACGACGAGGACGACGAATCCCCGGCCGGGGCTGAAGCTGCGGGTCACCCGAGGCGCGGCGCCGCCGGGCGAGCCCGGGACGGGACCAGGCATGGCGCTCGGGTCAGCCGTCGTCACTGGGCCTCCCCGAGGTCGAGGGGCGTGCCGGTGAGGCGCTCATAGGCCTCGAGGTAGCGCGCGCGGGTGCGCTCGACGACGTCGTCGGGCAGGGCGGGGGGCTGCTCGCCGGAGGAGCGGTCCCAGCCGGAGGCCGGGGAGACGAGCCAGTCACGCACGTACTGCTTGTCGAAGGAGGGGGCGGGCTTGCCCTCCTCCCATTCCTCGGCGGGCCAGAAGCGGGAGGAGTCCGGGGTGAGGACCTCGTCGCCGAGGACGAGGGCGCCGTCGGGGCCGGCACCAAGCTCGAACTTGGTGTCGGCGATGATGATGCCGCGCCGGGCGGCGATGTCGACGGCGCGCGTGTAGAGGGCGAGGGTGACGTAGCGGAGCTTGGCGGCGGTGGCCTCCCCGACCATCTCGACGACGCGCTCGTAGGAGATGTTCTCGTCGTGCTCGCCGACCTCGGCCTTGGCGGCGGGGGTGAAGATCGGCTGGGGCAGGAGGGAGGCCTCGGTGAGGCCGTAGGGCAAGGGCAGGCCGCAGACGGTCTTGTTGAGGCGGTACTCGATGAGGCCCGAGCCGGTGAGGTAGCCGCGAGCGACGCACTCGATGGGGTACATGTCGAGGCGGCGGCAGATCATGGCGCGCCCGGTGACCTCCTCGGGCACGTCGAGGGTGACGAGGTGGTTGGGGACGACGTCGGCCAGCCGCTCGAACCACCAGGCGGACATGGCGGTGAGGATGCGGCCCTTGTCCGGGATGGTGGTGTCCAGGACGTAGTCATAGGCGCTGATGCGGTCCGAGGCGACGACGAGGAGGACGTCCTGACCGGCCCAGGGGCTGGTGGCCTCGGGGGTGTAGACGTCGCGGACCTTGCCACTGGAGCGGTGGGCCCAGCCCGGGATCGTCAGGGGGGCGGGGCCTGGAGTGGTGCTCATGCGCCCATCCTGCCACCCTGACCTGCCCGCGCGCAGCGGGAGCCTGCCCATTGGCGGTGCGGCGCGGGGCGCGTGGCGATCAGGCAAGGCTCAGCGGCCGGCGGCGATGTCGGTGCGGTACTGGGCGCCGTCGAGGTGGATGCGGCTGATCGCCTCGTAGGCGCGCTCGCGGGCTGCGGCGACGGACTCGCCGAGGGCCACGACGGACAGGACCCGGCCGCCGGTGGCGATCAGGGCGCCGTCGTCGCCCCGGCCGGTCCCGGCGTGGAGGACGTGGACGCCGTCGACGCGCTCGGCCTCCTCGATGCCGGTGATGGCCCCGCCGGTGGTGACGGTGCCGGGGTAGCCGGGGGCGGCGAGGACGACGTCGACGGCAGCCCGCTCGCTCCAGGTCGGCTCGGGGACCTCGGCGAGGCGGCCGGTGGCGGCGGCCAGGAGCAGCTCGGGCAGGGAGGAGGTCAGGCGCGCGAGGACGGCCTGGGTCTCGGGGTCGCCGAAGCGCACGTTGAACTCGACGACGCGCATGCCCTTCGAGGTCAGGGCGAGGCCGCAGTAGAGGAGCCCGACGAAGGCGGTTCCGCGGCGGGCGAGCTCGTCGACGACGGGTTGGGCGACGGTGGCCACGACCTGCTCGGCGAGGTCGGCGGGCGCCCAGGTCAGGGGGGTGTAGGAGCCCATGCCGCCGGTGTTGGGGCCAGCGTCGCCGTCGCCGAGGCGCTTGAAGTCCTGGGCGGGGGCGAGGGCGCGGACGGTGGCGCCGTCGCAGACGCAGAAGACGGAGGCCTCGGGGCCGTCGAGGTAGTCCTCGACGACGACGCGCCCGCCGTCCTTGGCCAGGCACGCGAGCCCGTGGTCGAGAGCGGCGGCGCGGTCGGAGGTGACGACGACCCCCTTGCCGGCGGCAAGCCCGTCCTCCTTGACGACGTGCGGGGCGCCGAAGCGGTCGAGGGCGGCCTCGAGCTCGGCGGGGGTCTCGCAGACGGCGGCCTCGGCGGTGGGGACGCCGGCGGAGGCCATGACCTCCTTGGCGAAGGCCTTGGAGCCCTCGAGGCGGGCGGCCTCGGCGCCGGGGCCGAAGCAGGGGATGCCGCCGGCGCGGACGGCGTCGGCGACTCCGGCGACGAGTGGGGCCTCGGGGCCGATGACGACGAGCTCGGCGCCCATCTGCTGGGCGAGGGCGACGACGGCGTCGGGGTCGTTGGCGTCAGCGCTGATGTTGGTGGCGATGGCGGCCGTGCCCGGGTTGCCGGGGGCGACGACGAGCTCGGTGGTGACGGGGTCGGATGCGAGGGCGCGGGCCAGGGCGTGCTCGCGCGCGCCGGACCCCAGCAGCAGGATCTTCACTCCCCCAGCCTACGGCGTCGCCCCCGCAGCGCCACCCAGACACTCAGCGCGTGTGAGGCACTGGCAAGACGCGGGTTCGGGGGACGAACCGGGTGTTTGCCCGTTAGGACGGGGGTCCGGCCCCCGTCCTGACCAGTAAGACCCCGGCCAGAGGGGTGAAACCGCGTCCTGCCGGAGGGCGCCTGGCAGGCAGGCCGGACGGCGGAGACCACGCGCCCGCGTAGCGGGCTGGGTGGTGGCCCGGGACCGTGGCGGGGCTGGCGGGAGCGGCCCGAGGAACGAGGGCCGCGGATGGTGGGCCCGGACCGCCACCCAGACCGCTGCGCCGCCCACCGTCCGTCCACCGTGCCACCCGCCCCGCTCCCCCACAGACACGTCCGCCCCGGTCCCTCGATTGAGGGACCGGGGCGGACCGGTGCTGTGCTCGCGGCGTCAGGCGGGGGCCGTCAGCCGCGCGGCGTCAGTTCAGGCCTTCTTGGCCTCGGCGATGCGCTCGCGGAAGCGGGCGAGCTCGGCGGTGATCTCCGCGGGGAGCTTGTCGCCGAACTGGGCGAAGTACTCCTCGGTGTCGTCCATCTCGGCGGCCCAGGCGTCGGGGTCGATGTCGTACATCTTGTCCCAGGCGGCCCGGTCGACGTCGATGCCCTCGAGGTTGAAGTCCTCGAACTTCGGGTACAGCCCGGTCACGCCCTCGATGGCCTCGACCTCGCCGCCGGCGCGGCGCACGATCCAGTCCAGGACGCGGGAGTTGTCGCCGTAGCCGGGCCAGATGAACTTGCCGTTCTCGTCCTTGCGGAACCAGTTGACCTGGTAGACCTTGGGGAACTTGTCGCCCAGCTCCTCCTGCATCTTCAGCCAGTGGCCCCAGTAGTCGGCCATGTTGTAGCCGCAGAAGGGCAGCATGGCGAAGGGGTCGTGGCGCAGGGCCCCGACCTTGGCGTCCAGGGCGGCCGCGGTGACCTCGGAGGCCACGGAGGCGCCGATGAACACGCCGTGGGCGGGCTCGTACTGCTCGGCGACCAGCGGCACGTTGGTGGCGCGGCGCCCGCCGAACAGGACGGCGTCGACGGCCACGCCCTCGGGGGCCTCCCAGTCGGGGCAGATGATCGGGCACTGCGAGGCGGGCGTGGTGAAGCGCGAGTTGGGGTGCGCGGCCTTCTTGCCGGCCTCGGCGTCGGCGGGCGTGTAGTCGTTGCCCTGCCAGTCGATGAGGTGGTCCGGCAGCGGGGCGTCGATGCCCTCCCACCACACGTCGCCGTCGTCGGTCAGGGCGACGTTGGTGAAGATGGAGTTGGCCTTCATGGTCTCCATGGCCATCGGGTTCGTCTTGTAGGACGTGCCCGGGGCGACGCCGAAGAAGCCGGCCTCGGGGTTGATGGCGCGCAGACGGCCGTCGGGGCCGGGGCGCATCCAGGCGATGTCGTCGCCGACGGTCTCGACCTTGTAGCCGGAGATCGTGGGCTGGAGCATGGCGAGGTTGGTCTTGCCGCAGGCGGACGGGAAGGCGGCGGTGACGTGGTACTGCTTGCCGGTGCTCTCCTGGGTCAGGCGCAGGATGAGCATGTGCTCGGCCATCCAGCCGTCGCGGCGGGCCATGGTCGAGGCGATGCGCAGCGCGTAGCACTTCTTGCCCAGCAGGGCGTTGCCGCCGTAGCCGGAGCCGTAGGACCAGATCTCGTTGGTCTCCGGGAACTGGGTGATGTACTTCTCGTCGTTGCAGGGCCAGGGGGTGTCCTTCTCGCCGGGCTGGAGGGGCGCGCCCACGGAGTGCACGCAGGGCACCCACGTGCGGCCCTCGCCGATGAGGTCCATGGCGGCCGAGCCCATGCGCGTCATAATGCGCATGTTGCACACGACGTAGGGCGAGTCGGTGATCTCGACGCCCAGCTGGGAGATCGGGCCGCCCAGCGGTCCCATGGAGAAGGGGATGACGTACATCGTGCGGCCCACGTAGGTGCCGTCGAACTTCTCGTGGAGGATCTTCTTCATCTCCGCCGGGTCGTACCAGTTGTTGGTCGGGCCGGCGTCCTCCTCCTTCTCGGAGCAGATGAAGGTCCGGGACTCAACGCGGGCGACGTCGCTGGGCAGCGAGCGGGCGAGGAAGGAGTTGGGGCGCTTCTCCGGGTTGAGGCGGGTGAACATGCCCGACTCGACCATCTCGGAGGTCAGGCGGTCCCACTCCTCCTGGGAGCCGTCGCAGAAGTAGACCTTCTCCGGCTTGCCGAGCTCGGCGAGACGGATGGCGAAGTCGATGACGTCCTCGGGCGCGTTGGCGGGAGCAGCGGCGCGGACATCCTGCGCAGTGGCAGTCATATGAGCCCCTTCCTTGGGTTGGTTGACTCTCGATCGGTCGGGGCCAATCCTCCCCCACAACGCGCCGGGAGTCACGCGCACCTTGGTCCTATCGGGACTCTTTCACCAGAAGCGCAGAGGTAGGGTGGAATCATGGCCTGTGCCACACTCCCATGGCGTCCGCCGAGGAGCAGCGCCCCTTGCCAGCCGGGGTACCGTCGAGCAGTGATGAGCACCGCCCCTCACCGAAACGCCAGACTCGCCCAGGCCCGCCGCTGCCATCGGCGGAGCCGGTCAGCCCGCCTCGTCGCACTCGCCGTGCCCCTGGCGGTGGCGCTCAGTGCCTGCACGGCCAATCTCGAAATGGAGATCGGCGCCGATGGCCGCTACAGCGCCGTCATCGAGATGCGGGACTCCACGGGCGAGGTCCTCAAGTCCAAGGACGACTGCCAGGGACTGGCCGACAAGGCCGTGGCGGAGACATCCGCGACCTCGCAGGCCGAGGTCCTCGAGGCCGATGACAACGAGATCGCTTGCAAGATCACCCTCAGCGGGGTGGAGGTCCCCACCTCGGACCAGGCCGCTGCGGGCGCGCTCGTCGTGCGCAAGGACGACCTGTACGTCGTCGATCTGACGTCGCTCACCGACGGGCTCACTGCCCCGACGGGCGCGCAGGAATCCGGGGCCCCGCAGGGATTCCAGGATCCGGTCGGCCCCACGGCGACAAGTGGGGCGACTGCCCCGCCGCTCGACTCAACCATCTCGGTGACCTTCCCCGGCGCCGTCGTCGACGATGGGCACGGGAAGGCGGACGGCCGCACCGTCACCTGGAAGGACACAGACACGATCCTCGCGGGGATCCATGCCACCGGCTACGCGGAGGCGAACAAGGGCCTGGGCTTCTGGGACCGCTACTCCTGGTGGATCACCGGCGGCACGGCCGCGCTGGCGGTGGCCGTCGCGGCGGCGGCGATCAGACGCCGCCGCTCCCGGGCACAGGCCTGACACCGGCGGGCCAGCGACCTCACCCGACCGCGACATCGCAGGCAGGGAGGCGTTCGACGCCTGACCATGCGCATGGGGCGGACTCCCCTGTGCGAGACGGCGGCGGGTTCCCTATGCTGGCGCCATGGCTATCTCCTCACTGCGCCGCAAACTCGCAGCGGCTCTCCTCCTCCCCACCGCCGCCCTCACTCTCGCCGCCTGTGGCGGCGACACCGACTTCGTCATTCACGATAACGACACCTTCGATATGAAGATCGTCGCCTGGGACGACAGCGGCCTCGATCTCCTGGACAAGGACACCTGCTCCGAGGACGGGATGAAGAGCAGGGGCATGGGCACCAGCTCGCTCCCCAGCGGCGTCACGCCGACCTACACCTTCGGGGACAAGGACGGCCACCCCTCCTGCACCGTCGAGATGAACGGCGTCAAGCTGAGCGACATGGAGTCGAGCAAGGGCGAGGGCATCAAGCACGAGGGCGACACGTTCACCTTCGACATGGACATCTCCGGCTTCCAGGACAGCCAGTACAAGAGCTCTGGCATCACCTCCTCCCTGAGCGTCACCTTCCCCGGTGAGGTGACCGAGCACAACGGCAGCTCCACCGTCGACGGGACGAAGGTGACCTGGAAGGACATCATCACCGAGTCCGAGACCAACCTCCACGCCGCCGGCAAGGACAAGGGCAACGGGGACTCCGGCTCGTCCTCCAGCTCCTCTAACATGCCCTTGATCCTGGGCATCGGCGGAGGCGTCCTCGCCCTCATCATTGCGGGCGTCGTCATCGCGATCATCGCCTCCAAGAAGAAGAAGGCCGCCGCCTCAGCGCTGCCCTACGGCGCGCCGGCAGCCCCGGGCCAGCCGATGCAGCCCGGCTACGACCCCACCGCCGGCTACGGCGCCGCGCCCCAGGCCGGCTACCCCCAGCAGGGCTACGGCCCGGCGGTGCCGCCGCAGGATGGCCAGCAGGGCTACCAGCAGCCCTACAACAACCAGGGCGGCCAGTACTGAGCAGCGGGCAGGCCCCACAGCGGCCCTCGCACAGAGCCCCCGGCACCCATGCGGTGCCGGGGGCTCCCCCTATGCCATGAGCGCGCCGGATCGCGGAGGCGCGGTGATGCCTCAGCCGAGGAGCTGGTGGCGGACGATCGTCGCCTCACGGCCGGCGCCCACGCCGATCGCCGAGACGCGGCAGCGCGCCAGCTCCTCGATGCGCTCCACGTAGTCCTGCGCGGCCCGGGGCAGGTCGGAGAACTCCCGGGCTCCCGTGATGTCCTCGCGCCATCCGGGCATGACCTCGTAGATGGGCGCAGCGTGGTGGAAGCCGGTCTGGGTCAGCGGCATCTCATCGGTGCGCTCGCCGTCGACGTCGTAGGCCACGCAGATGGGGATCTCCTCGTGCCCGGTGAGGACGTCGAGCTTGGTGAGGACCAGGTCTGTCAGGCCATTGACGCGCGCGGCGTACCGGGTGACGACGGCGTCGTGCCACCCGCAGCGGCGCGGGCGGCCCGTGGTCACGCCGAACTCGCCGCCCTCGGTCCGCAGGCGCTCGCCCATGGCGTCGGTGAGCTCGGTGGGGAAGGGCCCCTCCCCCACGCGCGTCGTGTAGGCCTTGGCCACGCCGATGACGGAGTCGATGCGGGTGGGGCCCACGCCCGTGCCCGTGCAGGCGCCGCCAGCGGTGGGGTTGGAGGAGGTGACGAAGGGGTAGGTGCCGTGGTCGATGTCGAGCATCGTGGCCTGGCCCGCCTCGAAGAGGACGGTCTTGCCGGCGTCGAGGGCGTTGTTGAGCTCCAGGCCGCAGTCGATGACCATCGGCCGCACGCGGTCGGCGTAGGACAGCAGTTCGTCGGCGACGGCGTCGGGGTCGATGGCGGGACGGTTGAAGAGCTTTGTGAGCAGGCCGTTCTTCTGCTCCAGGGCGGAGGAGACCTTCTGGCGCAGGATCGAGGGATCGAAGAGGTCCTGGATGCGGATGCCGATGCGGTTCATCTTGTCCGCGTAGGTGGGGCCGATCCCCCGCCCGGTGGTGCCCAGCTGGCGGGCGCCCAGGAAGCGCTCGGTGGTGCGGTCCATGACCCGGTTGTAGGAGGGGATGATGTGGGCGTCCGCGGAGATGCGCAGGGAGGAGGCGTCCTTGCCGCGCGCCTCGATCTCCGCGATCTCTGAGAAGAGGACCTCCAGGTCCACGACGACGCCGTTGCCGATGATCGGGGTGACGCCCGGGGTGAGGACGCCGGCGGGCAGGAGGTGGAAGGCGAACTTCTCGCCGTCGATGACGACGGTGTGGCCGGCGTTGTTGCCGCCGTTGAACTTGACGACGTAGTCGACGTCCTGGCCGAACTGGTCAGTCGCCTTGCCCTTCCCCTCGTCCCCCCATTGGGCTCCGACAACGACAATGCCTGGCATGGGACTCTCCTGTTGATCGTGGGGGCGCGCCGGTGCGCGCGCCGCCCTCCAGGCTACCCGAGGCCCGACGGCGGACGCGCCCGGAGTCCACGCCCCGCCGGGGCCAGTGCGGGGCCGCGGGACCCACCGCCCTCGGAGCGCTACGGGCGCCGCAGCCCGGCAAGGCTCTCGAAGACCTCGCGCTCGTGCTGCTCCGATTCATCTCGCGCGGGCGTGTAGACGCCCGACTCGTGGGTGGAGCCGTGGGCGAGGCCCCACTGCCATATCTCCTCGCACTGGGCCGCCGCCACAGCGCGCCTGCGCGAGAACCCTCCCCAGGCCCCACCGGTGCCGGGGAGACGCACCACCCGCCCAGTGGAGCGCATCATCATGACTTTGTCCCCCGCGACATACAGGCCGGAACGAGACCTCGGCCATGGGTATCCGCGCCCACGCGCGCGGATGCCCTTGGCGTCGATCACGGTGCGCCCCACGCACGGCCAGAGGCGGTACGCGCAATAGCCCCAAGAGATGAGGCCGAGGACCAGGGCGAGCAGCGCCCACAGCGCGTCCGAGGAGAGGCCGTCAGCGTCGAGCAGCATCCCGATGCCCCCAGCGATGAAGGCCGCGCCCAGAAGGACAAGGAAGAGGCCGACATCGCACAGGGTCTCCCAGATCCGCGGCCACGGGGGCGTGCGGTAGACCAGCGAATGGGTGGAGGAACGGTGGGCCCGGAATCGTCCCTCCCCTCGGGTGGCCTGGGCGAGCACCGGATCCGCGGGCAGGAGCCGTGGATCGTGGCCCGCCCAGCCGGATTGGACGGCGAAGGCCCAGATGGCGTCCCGGACCCGGTGCGCCTCCTTCTTGGACTTCTCAGCCGAATATCGGAAACTCCCATCGAACACCGCCCCGGGCAGGCGGACGAGGTCATCGTGACCGCTGCCGACCAGGGCGATCCGGTACCTCTCGATGTCCTTGCCGACATGGTTCCAGTTGTCGACGCTGCGTTCCGAGATCGTCAGCCCGGCGCTCGTCGCTGGCCACGGACGGCGCTCGGTCAGGAGCAGGCGGCGCATCTCGATCCCCTGGGAGCTCAGCACTGTGCGGCGCCGCCACATATTCACCGCCCAGAGGGCGACGGGGAGCCCCGGGCACACGGAGAAGAGGAACAGGCTGACCTCCGCGTCTGTGTCGTCAGGGTTGACGAGGTACCTCCCCCAGGACCACGCGAGCAGCGCGATGGGGAGAAGAGCGGTGATGCCGACGGCCGCCCATGACACGGGCCCGCGGCGGATGATGAGCATGGGGCCGCGCTTCCCGTCGCGTTTGACGGATACCCTCCCCCGGAACTCCGGGAACTTCTCCACTGTGCTCTGTGGCATGATCCGCTCCTCGTCGACGTTCAAGAAACGCTGGGCGCAGGGGAGGCCGCTCGCCGGAGGCCGTCGATGACGCCGCGTTGCACGAGGGCGATGAGGTAGGCCTGGAAGCCGACGCCGATGATGACCATGAACCAGGACACCGGGCCCACCGTACCCGGCAGGAGGAGGACGAGCACCACTGGGGCGACGACGATGGCGAGGCAGAGCGCGGTGCGCCCGAGGGCGCCGACGGCCAGACGCAGCGCGTTGCCCATGTGCCGGGCGGCGGTGTTGTCGAAGAAGGCGACCAGGGGCAGCAGCCAGCATCCGACTCCGACCAGGATGAGGGCGCCCGCCAGCACGATTCCCGACGCCCCGGAGCTCAGGCGGACGCTGGCCCCGCCGTCGGCGGCAGAGAGCGTGCGGAGCTCGGCGCCCATGAGCGCGATGAGCACGAGCGCGGGCGGCCACCACACCAGTGAGCCGCGCAGGTTGGCCTTGAAGGAGCGCCACCAGGAGCGCACCGTGTAGACGTCCTCATCGCGGGCCATCTCCATGGCCACGCGGTGGCAGGCAACGAGGGCGGACCCCGCCGTCACCACGGGCAGGCACCCGATGAGGGTGAGCCCATTGATGACGACGAGGTCCGCAGCTGCTGACCACGCCCTGTGGAAGGGCGAGTCGAGCCGGAGGAGTCCGGCCACGTCAGCCCTTGACGGCGCCGGCGGCGACGCCCTCGATGATGTGCTTCTGGCTGACGAGGTAGAAGCCGACGATCGGGATGATCGCCAGGACCAGCATGGCCATCTGAGCGCCCAGGTCCTTGTTGCCGTTGGAGCCGGTGAGCGCCTGGATGACGATCGGGATGGTCTTGTAGTTCTCGTCGTGGCCGATGACCAGGTAGGGCAGGAGGTAGTCGTTCCACACCCACATGGTGTTGAGGATGGCGACCGTGACCGCCGTCGGCTTGAGCAGCGGCATGACCACCCGGAAGTAGGTCTGCAGCGGCGAGCAGCCGTCCATGTAGGCGGCCTCCTCGATCTCCATGGGGATCGACTTGATGAAGCCGGCGAAGAGGAACACCGACAGTGCCCCGCCGAAGCCGAGGTAGAGGACGATCATTCCCCAGGGGCTGGCCAGTCCGAGCATGTCGGCCACCTTGGAGGTGGGGAACATGACGAGTTGGAAGGGGGCGATCATCGAGAAGGCGAAGATGTAGTAGATGACCGAGGTCCACCAGGTCTTCACCCGGGTGATGTAGTAGGCGGTCATGGCGGTCAGCAGGAGGATGACCGCGACGGAGCCCACCGTGATGAACAGGGACCAGCCGATCGCCTGGGCGAAGCCGTTGAGCTGCAGCCCGTGGACGTAGTTGGTGAACCCTGAGAAGCGCTCCCCCGCGGGCAGCGAGAAGGGGCTCTCCGAGATGTAGAAGCGGCCCTTGAACGAGTTGAGCAGGATGAAGGCCAGGGGGATGATCCACACGAGGGACAGGACCGCGAGGATCCCGGTGACGATCATCTTCCCGGCGCGCCTCTCGCGCGGAGCGGCGGTGCTGATGGTGCTGGTAGTGCTGGCGGCGCTCATGCGTCGACCTCCTTGGCGCGGGTGACGCGCAGCTGGACGAGCGCGATCGCGGCGACGATGAGGAAGAAGATCACCGCGGCGGCCTGCGCCTGCCCCATCTGGTTACGGGCGTGGTACATGGTGTTGTAGATGCTCAGAGCAGCCATCTCGGTCTGCTTGAGCGGGGCGCCGTTGGTCAGCGCGAGGTTCTGGTCGAACATCTTGAAGGTGTTGGCCAGGGTGAGGAACAGGCAGATGGTGATCGAGGGCATGACCATCGGGATGGTCACGTTGCGCAATGTCAGCCAGCCGCTCGCGCCGTCGATCTGGGCGGCCTCGATGAGCTCGGGCGGCACGTTCTGCAGACCGGCGATGTAGATGATCATCATGTAGCCCATGAGCTGCCAGTTGACCAGCAGGATGAGGCCCAGGAGGCCGAGGTGCCAGTCGTTGACGATCGTCTGGCCCCAGTGCTTGAGGATCGCGTTGAGCATGACCTGCCAGGTGAAGCCCAGGACGATGCCGCCGATGAGGTTGGGCATGAAGAACACCGAGCGGAAGAAGTTGGTGCCCTTGAGCTTGCGGGTGAGCAGGTAGGCCAGGGTGAAGGCCCCGAGGTTGACCGTGATGATGGAGATCACCGAGACGATGACGGTGAACCACAGCGCTGAGCCGAAGTCCGAGTCGAGGACCTTGGAGTAGTTCTCCAGGCCCACCCACTTTGCGTTCGTCAGGGTCTTGAACTTGGTGAAGGACAGGTAGAGCCCCATGAAGAACGGGACGAGGAAGGCGATGAGGAAGGCCAGGAGCGTGGGCCCGGCGAATATCGGGAAGTACTTCTTGAGTGCGCTGTTCATGATTCCTCTTGCGGCGCCCGGCGGCTCTGCCGGGCCTGATGAAAGGGGGAAGTGGGTGGCTCAGCCGACGGCGTCCGGCCGGGAGACCGGGCGCCGTCGGCCACGTGGTGCCGCGAGAGCGGGGATCAGGCCTTGGACTTGCCCTCGGCCCAGCCGGAGACGAAGTAGTCCTTCACCGCGGTCCAGTCCTCCTTGCCGGAGGCGTACTGGGACAGGTGCTGGCCCAGCTGGTCCTTGAAGTCCTGGCTCGGGAAGGTCTGGAACACCCAGTTGACCGGGTAGAGCGCGTCGTTGTTGAGGTAGGAGACGATCTCCTTGCCCAGCGGGTCGGCCGGGGTGAGGCTGGAGAAGGCCGAGTAGGGGGAGACGGAGACGACGGACTTGTCGACAAGCATCTTGGCGGCCTCGGCGTCGGTGAGGAGCCAGTTGAGGAAGGCCTGCGTGGCCTCCTTGGCGGAGTCGGAGGCCTCGGCGTTGATCGTCAGGTAGTTCTCCGTGCCCAGGGCGATGCCGGACTTCTCCTCGCCCTCGACGCCCACGTAGATGGGCATGAAGTGGATGTCCTCCTCCTTGACCGTGTTGCCCTCGACCTCGGAGATCTGGGACCAGGCCCAGTTGCCGTTCTGCACGAAGACGCACTTGCCGAGCGCGAACTCGGACATGGAGTCGGTGACGGCCTTGGCGGAGGCCTCCGTGGGGGCGATGGTGGAGTTGTTGAGGTAGAGGTCGAAGATCTGCTTGTAGTTGTCCGAGTAGGTGAGCTTGAGGTCCTTGGAGTCGGTGGCACCGAGGTCGCGCAGCTCGTAGAACACGGGGTAGTTCGCCAGGTGGGTCTGGAAGCGCCAGTCCTCGCCCGGGGACAGCGAGGTCGCGGCGAAGGCGCCATTGATGCCGAGGTCGGCCTTCTTGGCCTGGATGTCCTCGACGACCTCCTTGAGCTTGGCGAAGCCCTTGATCTCGTCGACCTTCGTGGCCTTGGCGCCCTCCATCGCGAAGTACTTGTCGAGGATGGCCTTGTTGTAGATGATGCCGTAGCCCTCGGTGGCCAGCGGGACACCGTAGATCTTGCCGTCATCGCCCTTGAGAGCCAGGGAGTCGTCCGTGATGGCCTTCGCGGCGTCGGTGTCGGTGAGGTCGGTGGCGTAGTCCTTCCAGTTGGCCAGGCCGACCGGGCCGTTGATGTTGAACAGGGTCGGCGGGGCGGACTTGGCCACCTCGGAGGTCAGCGTCTCCTCGTACTTGCCGGCGGCGGCGGTGACGACCTTGACCTCAACACCGGTCTTCGTCTTGTAGGCCTCGGCGATGGCCTTGAAGGCCTCCTCGGCCTCGGGCTTGAAGTTGAGGAAGTAGACGCCCCCCTCGTCAGAGGACGACGAGCCTCCCGAGCATGCTGCCAGGGTTGCAGCAACGGCGAGTGCGGCGGAGCCACCGAGCATCGAGCGGCGGGAAACGAGTCGCATGAGGTCCTCCTTTGGACAAGACAACCGCGAGGGCGAGGAAAGCCCCGCGTGAGCGACTGCCCGCTCGACGAGCCCGGGGTAGGTCCGATGTCGCGGGCGACGCCCCATCATTGCACACCTCGCCCCCGTTGCAGCAAATCTTGCAGGCACAGAATCTCCCTTCTCCACCTCCCCTGCCGCCCCATGCCCCCGGACCTGCGCCAAGACGTTGAGCACGACCACGAGCGGTATCGGTAGTTGAGACGGCGGCAGAGACGACGCGCCGTTCGCGCTCCTCGCCGGGGCCACGCGCGGTGGCCCCGGCACCACGAGGGTGCCGGAGCCACCGGAGGTCCGGATGACGGACGTTGGACGGGGCGAGCGGCCTCGCCGCCCGACCGCCCGGGGATCAGCGCTTGGCGGAGCCGACGGAGCCGAGGCGCTCGCAGGCCTCGACGACGCGGGCGGCCATGCCGTTCTCAGCGGCCTTGCCCCAGGCGCGCGGGTCGTAGGTCTTCTTGTTGCCGACCTCGCCGTCGATCTTGAGGACGCCGTCGTAGTTCTTGAGCATCCAGTCGGCCACGGGGCGGGTGAAGGCGTACTGGGTGTCGGTGTCGACGTTCATCTTGATGACGCCGTTGCGCACCGCGGTGGCGATCTCCTCGTCGGTGGAGCCGGAGCCGCCGTGCATGACGAGGTCGAACGGCGAGTCCTTGGTGCCGACCTTGGAGGAGAGGCGGTCGCCGAGGCGGGCCGCGACGTCGTCCTGGATCTCGCCGAGGATCTCGGGGCGGAGCTTGACATGGCCGGGCTTGTAGGCGCCGTGGACGTTGCCGAAGGTGAGGGCCGTGATGTAGCGGCCGTTCTCGCCCAGGCCCAGGGCCTCGATGGCGCGCCAGGCGTCGTCCGCCGTGGTGTAGAGGTTGGCGTTCTCCTCGCCCTTGATGCCATCCTCCTCGCCGCCGACGGCGCCGATCTCGATCTCGAGGATGACGTTGGCGGCCTTCGCGCGGGCGAGCATGTCGACGGCGATGTCGATGTTGTCGTCGAGCGACTCGGCGGAGCCGTCCCACATGTGGGAGTTGAACATCGGGAGCTCACCGCGCTTGACCTGCTCGGCCTCGATCTCGAGGAGCGGGAGGACCCAGGGCTCGAGCATCGGCTTGGGGCAGTGGTCGGTGTGCAGGCCGATCTGGACCGGGTAGAGGTCGCCGACGGCGCGGGCGTAGGCGGCGAAGGCGATGGAGCCCTTGACCCTGTCAGCGCGAGAGGAGCCGGACCAGTAGGCGGCGCCGCCGTTGGAGATCTGAACGATGCCGTCCGACTCGGCGTCGGCGAAACCCTTGAGGGCGGCGGAGAGAGTCTGGGAGGAGGTGACGTTGATGGCGGGGATGGCGTACTTGCCAGCCTTCGCGCGATCAAGCATGTCCGCGTATGACTCCGGGGTTGCGATGGCCACTGGGTGCCTCCTGGGTGAGATGTGGCAATGGTGCGTGGCCGATTCTTCCACGGATCGGACCGATCGGATACCGGGCGATGGTCCCGAGATCCCGACCGGGGAACGCGCGGGTGTGTCCAGGCGGGAGGGCTCAGGCCCGGCCCGGCGGGCCGCGCGGGCCAGTCCGGCGGCACAGCGGGAGGGCGGGCGGGTCAGTCGGGCGCGGGACCGCCGTGCTGGCAGATCCAGGCGTGCATGGCCACTGCCGCCGCGGCGGCCACATTGATGGACCGGGTGGAGCCGTACTGGCCGATCCGGTGGAGCCGGGCGCAGCCGGCGAGGAGCTCGGGGCTGATGCCCTCGCCCTCGGAGCCGAAGACCATGAGGCAGCGCTCAGGGAGGCGCGCCTCCTCCAGGGGCGTGGAGCCAGGGCCGTTGTCGATGGCGATCGGCTCGTAGCCCTCGGCGCCGGCCCAGGAGAGGAGGGAGTCAGGGCCGGGGTGGTGGCGCACGGTGAGGTAGCGGTCGGTGACCATCGCGCCGCGCTTGTTCCAGCGGCGCCGGCCCACGATGTGCACGCCTGAGACATTGAAGGCGTTGGCGCTGCGCACGATGGAGCCGATATTGAGGTCCTGGCTGACATTCTCGATGGCCACCCGGAGCGGATGGGTGCGGGAGGCGAGGTCGGCGCGGATGGCCTCCACTCTCCAGTAGCGGTAGCGGTCGACGACGTTGCGCCGATCCCCCTTGGCGAGCAGATCGGGGTCGTAGTGGGGATCATCGGGCCAGGCATCGGGCCCGCCCGGCCATGGCCCCACGCCGACCTCGCGACGATCGGCGGGGGAGTCCGCGTCGGGCGGCAGCGCCGCCCAGTAGTCCTCAGGCGCCACGCTGGACTCCTCGCGATCGGAGGAGGACGTCGCGCAACCTTGCCACCTTGATGTCGTAGCCCGCGGCATCCGCTGGTCGCACGTACCGTTCTTCCTGCCGCAGGCGGCGCAGGTCGTCATGCGCTTCGTCGTTGGTGATGCGCCCCGCGACCTCCGCTCGGACCAGGATGTCGACAGTCGTGTAGCACCTGGAGCCGTGCAGTTGGTGTTCCGCCAGGCGCAGAGCGCCCGCATCGTCAGAGATGAAGACCGACCCGTTCAGGTCGGCACGATCGCGGATCAGCACAACGGTCTCCGCCTCGCCTCGGTGCTGGCTGAGCGGATCACCCGGGGCTCTGAGCGAGTTGACGAGGGAATCGATATTGATCTGCTCTCGCCTGTCAGGAAAGAGCGCCACACCACAAGCTTCTCGAATCCCCTGATCGGCACGCTGAAGGCTCAGCGCTCTCATGCTCCTACGCCACTCCCATTCGACCGATGCGCACCATCGCCCCCTGCCTCGCAGAAACCATGAGAGCAGGTCAACGCGCCGCAAGATGGCGAAGTTGATGAGAACCGTGTTGTCGGGGAAGAAGAAGGGGGAATCCGGCACGGTTCACCCCAGGTCGCCAAGTAGTTCGAGGTCCAGTTCATCCAGGACGTCCGGGGTAGGCACTGCCTCGTCGTCCTCCTCGGCACCAGCGTCTTCCTCGGGGGTGATGCCGAGAGCCCAATCCAAGGAGGCTTGAGGAGCTTTGCCCTGCTCCACCGCGAGCCGGAGCGAGGTCAGCAGGTGCGCCGGGAAACGACGAGTCGCCCAAGCCACTCCCCTGAGCGTGACCTCATCGGGTGTGGCCACACTCTCCGGCAGATAGGCCGAGAGAAGAGTCGGCGTCGCCATGTTCAAGGCGCCCTTCGCCTCCGACGGCACCTCTAACCGCAAGTAGCTCAGACGGGTTCTCAGGGCATGCGTGGACACCCCGAGCCCCCACACCGCAGTCGCGACATCAGCAGCGCTGGACCAGGGCTGACGCCGCATCAGTTCACACGGCATGAGGAGTTCGGCCGCATAGGAGTTCGCGGCGTTCTCCGCGGGACGGGGATCGGCGCCATCGCCTGGGTCGGCACGGGGATCGAAGAGGTGACCCAGCTCGTGCGCGAGAGTGAAGGTACTCCGGAACCAGTTCCTGCTGGCCGGGAGCACAATGACGGGCTTTCCGCCCAGTGTGAGCGAGTAGCCGGAGCCCTCGAGCGGAACGATGATGACATCAATGCCGAGCCCGCCCTCTACTCGCGCGATGAAGTCGAGGGGAAAGCCCTTGCCAAGGGTCCGTCTCAGTTCGCCGGGACTCCGGCTGTCAGATGCCCCCATCATGCCAGTGCGGCCTGGCGGTAGAGCAGGGCGATCCCCTCAAGAACCTCGCGATCGGGCTCGGCATGCGCCGCATACCTGCGCGATGCGCGGTCGTAGGCATGTCTCGCGGCGGCGCGCGCCTCGAAGGGGTCCGGTTCACCAGTGATGAGGTAGTGCAGCGAAGCGTCAAGAGCGGAGGCGATCTCGGCGAGTTCGACCGCCGCGAAGGACCGTGTCCCCCCGAGGGCCTTGGACAAGGCGGACTCGCTCATCGCCACCTGACGCGCGAGCTCGGCCTGCGTCAGTCCAGAAGCGCCAAGGGCTTCCTTCACCCGCTCCGCGATCCTCTCCATGCCACCAGGATAGTCGGAGTTTTCGATTTTCGAAAGAGTCGAGGTGGGGGCTCCGTTGAACCGTGACGATCCAGCGATGCGGGACCGCGGGCCCTCAGTCGAGGCCGAGGTCGGCCAGGCCGAGGGCGGCGTGGTAGGGCAGGCCCGCCTCCTCGATGCGCTCGCGCGCCCCGGTGGAGCGGTCCACGATGACGGCGACGGCCAGCACCTCGGCGCCGGCCTCGCGCAGGGCCCCGACCGCCTCCAGCGGGGAGCCGCCCGTCGTGGAGGTGTCCTCCAGGACGATGACGCGCTTGCCGGCCACATCCGGGCCCTCGATGCGGCGCTTCATGCCGTGGTCCTTGGCGGCCTTGCGCACCACGAAGGCGTCCAGGTCGAGGCCCCGGGCGGCTGCCGCGTGCAGCATGGCGGTGGCCACGGGATCCGCGCCCATGGTGAGCCCGCCGACGGCGTCGTAGTCCTCCGTGGTCAGGCCCGCCTCCTCGAGCATGTCGAGCATGACGTGGCCGATGAGGGGCGCGGCCTCGTGGTGGAGGGTGGCGCGGCGCATGTCCACGTAGAAATCGGAGGTCAGGCCGGAGGCGAGGGTGACGGTGCCGCGCACGACGGCGAGCTCGCCGACGAGCTCGGCCAGGCGGGCGCGCTGGGAATCATTGGTGCTCACGCCCTCAAGGCTAGACGATCCGGGCCCCGGCCTCCCGCTCGGGGAGGCCGGGGCCCGGATGAGCCGCTGGCGCTCAGGCGAGCGCGGCGATGGCGGCGTCGTAGTCGGGCTCCTGGCCGATCTCGGGGACCTGCTCGGTGTAGAGGACCGCGCCCTGGGCATCGAGGACGACGACGGCGCGGGAGAGCAGGCCGGCCAGCGGGCCGTCGGCGATCGTCACGCCGTAGTCGGCCCCGAAGGTGGAGCGGAAAGTCGAGGCGGTGACGACGCCGTCGATCCCCTCGGCGCCGCAGAAGCGGCCGAGCGCGAAGGGCAGGTCCGCGGAGACGCACAGGACGGTCGTGTTCTCCAGGGAGGCGGCGCGCTTGTTGAACTCGCGCACGCTCGTGGCGCACACGCCGGTGTCGATGGACGGGAAGATGTTGAGCACGACGCGCTGGCCGCGCAGGGACCCGCTGGTCACGGGCGCGAGGTCGGCTCCGGCGAGCTCGAAGTCGGGGGCGGCGCTTCCCACTGCGGGCAGGGCGCCGACGGTCGTGATGGTGTCTCCATGGAGGGTGATCTCAGCCATGGCGCCATCATGGCAGGACCATCGTCCTGCGTCTCTCCCGCTCTGCCTGCCGCGAACAGGACGGGCACGGGGCCTCGGGGCGTGGGCCTCAGTACTGGGTGCGCACGGAGGCGTGCCCGGCGACGCGGCGCACGAACCACCTGGGGGCCAGCCGCAGCACGGCGTTTCCCGCCTGGTAGCGGGCCGACGGCGTGCAGATGACCTGGCCGCGGCGCACCGCCGCCAGGGCCTCGCGGGCGACGTCGGCGGCGTCGAGCCACACGGCGTCGGGCCACTGGGACTCGTCCATGCCGGCGCGGTCGTGGAACTCGGTGCGGGTCAGGCCCGGGTTGAGGACGGTCGCGGTCACGCCGGTGCCCGCCAGCTCGGAGGCGAGGCCCTCCGTGAAGCTCCGCACCCAGGCCTTGTGGGCGGCGTAGGTGCCCATGGCGGTCAGGGCGGTCATGCTCGCGACGTTGAGGATCGCTCCGTGCCCGCGCCCCACCATCCCCGGAAGGGCCTCGTGCGCGAGGGTCATGACGGCGCCGACCATGACGTCGAGGGCGCGCCTCTCCTGGGCGAGGTCGCCGCCGACGAAGGGCTGGCCGACGGCGAACCCGGCGTTGTTGACGAGCAGGTCGATGGGGCGGGCGGCGACCTGCTCGGCGGAGTGCACGCCCTGCGCCCCGGCGACGGCACCGCTCACGCCGCCCCGCAGGCGCGCGGCCACGCGCTCGAGGTCGTCGGGGACGGAGAGGTCGGCGTCGATCACCTGGACGCCGACGCCCGCGGCCTGGTGGATCTCCTCGGCGACGGCGGCCAGGCGGGCGGCGTCGCGGGCCACGAGGACGAGGTCGTGGTGGGCCTCGGCGAGCTGCCAGGCGAGCTCCAGGCCGATACCCGAGGTGCCTCCGGTGATAAGCGCTGTTCCCATGCCCCCAGGCTAGCGCCGGGGCCCACCGCGTCCGGGCAGGGCGGGCCGCGGGCGCGGCCCGGCAGCACGGCCGGTAGCCTGGGCCCATGCGCATCGCCACATGGAACGTCAACTCGATCCGCACCCGCGTCGAGCGGGTCGTGGACGTCCTGGAGCGCCACGGCGTCGACGCGCTGGCCATGCAGGAGATCAAATGCCGCCCGGACCAGTTCCCCCGCGAGCCCTTCGAGGCCGCTGGCTACGAGCTGGCCATCCACGGGCTCAACCAGTGGAACGGGGTGGCGATCGCCTCGCGCGTCGGCCTCGGCGACGTCGCCACCTCCTTCTCCGGGCAGCCCTCCTGGGCGGCGAAGGAGGGCGCCGAGCCGGTCATCGAGGCGCGCGCCCTGGGAGCGACCGTCGGCGGGGCGCTGGAGGGCGTGGCGCCGGTGCGCCTGTGGAGCCTGTACGTGCCCAACGGCCGCGAGCTCGACCACCCGCACTACGCCTACAAGCTCGCCTGGCTGTCCGCGCTCAAGGACGACGCCGCCTCCTGGATGTCCGCCGATCCCTCCCTGGCGCTGGCCCTCGTGGGCGATTGGAATGTGGCGCCCCGCGATGAGGACGTGTGGGATATGGCGGCCTTCGAGGGCGCCACGCATGTCTCCGCCGCGGAGCGCGAGGCCTTCGGGGCCTTCGAGGGGCTCGGGATGGTGGAGGCCACCCGCGAGCGGGCCGCCAACTACACCTACTGGGACTACCAGAAGCTGCGCTTCCCCAAGAACGAGGGGATGCGCATCGACTTCGTCTACGGCTCCCCCGCTTTCGAGGCGAGGGTGACCGGCGCGCTCATCGACCGCGACGAGCGCAAGGGCAAGGGCGCCTCCGACCACGTGCCGGTCATCGTCGATCTCGACTGACCCGGCCGGCGGGTCTCGGGCAGCCGGGCCTGGCCGGCCCGCTCAGCCCGGCGCCGGGGCCTGGTCAGGCGGGCGGGCGCCGGGGCCCGCGGCGCCCGCCATCGGATTAGGCTCGTGACATGAGCCCCTCATCATCGTCCCAGGTCGCGTCCCCCTCCTCCGCTGGCTCCCCCAGCGCCGCGACGCCGTCGGCATCCCCGGCAGCGCGGGCCCTGCGCGAGCCGATGACGGCGCCCATCGGCAACGAGACGATCGGGACGCTCCTGGCGCACCGCACCATCCGCGCCTTCACGGACGAGCCCGTGGGCGAGGAGGTCATGCGGACGCTCCTCACCGCGGCGCGGGCCTCGGCCACCTCCTCCTACTTCCAGCAGGCGACGATCATCCGGGTGCGCGACGCCGCCGTGCGCGAGGCCGTCCACGCCGCCTCCGGGCAGCCCTATGTCGGCGGGGAGCGCGGGGAACTGCTCGTGCTCGTCGTCGACCTGCACCGCAATGCCGTCATCCGCGAGCGCGCCGGGGCCTCGACCGAGCCGCTGGAGCGCGCCTACACCTTCCTCCAGGGCTGCCAGGACGCGATGATCGCCGCGCAGTCCATCATGGTGGCGGCGGAGTCACTGGGCCTGGGCACCTGCTACCTCGGCTCGATCCTCGGCGACCCCGATGGGCTCATCACCGCCCTCGGCCTGCCCGAGAGGACCTTCCCGATCGTCGGCATCCTCGTGGGGCACCCGGCGCAGGAGCCGCAGTACAAGCCGCGCCTGCCCGAGGGGATCACCGTCGGCGTCGACGCCTATCCGGCGCTGGAGGCCCACGACGCCGAGCTGGCCGCCTACGACGAGCGCGTCACCGAGTACTACGACCTTCGGGACGCCTCGCGCCGCGTCGACTCCTTCACCGAGCAGATCGCCCGGATGGTCGGTCAGGGGCGGGCCGCGCAGGCGCCCATCCTCGATGTCCTGCATCGCCAGCGGCTCTGCCTGCACTGACGCGGGACGGCAGAGGCAGGAACGAGCAGGAATGGATAGGAGCGGACAATGAGCGGGCACGCGCTGGCGGCACTGGGGCTTTTCGACTTCCCGACGGCGCTCGTCGTCACCGAGGGGGGCCGGATCATCGCCGAGGAGGGCGACGTCGACGCCGTCTTCCCCTTTGCCTCCGTGACGAAGCCGATCGTCGCCTGGTCGGCGCTCATCGCCGTTGAGCGCGGGATGATCTCCTTGGATGACCCGGCCGGGGAGGGCTTGGAGGGCGCGACGATCCGCCACCTGCTCTCCCATGCCAGCGGCGTCGCCCCCGACTCCGGCAAGGCGCTCGCCGCGCCGGGCACGCGGCGCATCTACTCCAACCGGGGCATCGAGATCCTGGGGCGGCGCCTGGCCGAGGCCACCGCGACAGATCTGGAGACCTGGGTGGAGACCACCGTCCTGGAACCGCTGGGCATGGCGAGCGTGCTCATCCCCGGCTCGCCGGCGCACTCGGGGCAGGGAAGTGCCCGCGACCTGTCGGTCTTCGCCCGCGAGCTCGCCGCGCCGCGCCTGCTCGGGGTGGGGCTCGCCGCGCAGGCCTGCGCCCCCGTCTACCCCGAGCTCAGCGGCGTCCTGCCCGGCTACGGGAAGCAGGATCCCAATCTCTTCGGCCTGGGCGTGGAGATCCGGGGGCATAAGCAGCCCCACTGGACGGGCACCGGGAACTCGCCTGCGACCTTCGGGCACTTCGGCCAGTCCGGCTCCTTCCTCTGGGTGGACCCCGTGGCTGGGCGCGAGGCGGTGTTCCTCGGGGCCGAGCCCTTCGGGGAGGCGCACCGGCAGGCCTGGACCGCGCTGGGCGACCAGATCCTCGCGCTCTAGCGGGGCGGTTTCTGCGGGGCGAGGGCGCGGGAAGGCCCCTCGCCCACAATCTCGCCGTGCTGATCGCCCGGTTTCGCGGTGCTGTTCACCCGGTCTCGGTGGAGGGATGGGAGAGAGGGGAACAAGACGGAGGGGCGGATACGATGCGGGAGATGTCCAGCATGTCCAGCACTGCCTCCGCCCAGCCGCAGGCGCCTGAGATGGCGCCGGGCTACGCCGTCGTGGACCTGGAGACCACGGGGCTGTCCCCGAGCGCTGACGCGATCCTCGAGATCGGCCTCGTCCACCTCGACGCGCGCGGCGAGATCGAGCGCAGCTGGACCTCGCTGGTCGACCCCGGTCCCGGTGATGACGGCGCCCGCGAGGTCGGCCCCACGTTCATCCACGGGCTCACCCCCGACGACGTCACCGGCGCGCCCCGGATCGCCGAGCTGGCCGACCTCATCGCCCGGGACCTCGCCGGGCGGGTGGTCGTGGCGCATAACGCCCGCTTCGACCTCGGCTTCCTCAGCCACGCGCTGGGCGGCCTCGGGATGCTCGACGCCGATGCCCCCATCCCCCAGGTCTGCACCATGCGCCGCGCCCGGGACTACCTCACGACGCCGTCGCGCCGACTCACCTCCTGCTGCGAGGCGGCGGGCGTGCCTCTCGCCGCCCACCACACGGCGCTCGACGACGCCCTGGCCTGCGCGGGCCTGCTGCGCCGCTACCTCGCGGTCGGCCGCGAGCGCGGGCAGGCCCGCCCCGCCTGGAGCGCGGAGCTGGACGCGGCGGCGGCCTTCACCGGTCTCACCTGGGACGACCGTCGTGCCGACGCCGCCCGTGCCCGCCTGGTGAGGCGGCGCGACAACTGACCGGGGCCCGCGTGGGATCTGGAGTTCTCCCAGTCCCGCGCGGGCCCCGGTCAGGCAGCCCTGGAGGCGGTCAGCCGCGCCAGGCCCCCGTGGTGGGGTCCATGTAGTAGCGGCTCGGGCCCACCGTGATCCAGCCGGTGGCCATGAGGCCATCAGCCTTGAGGAAGTACCAGGCGCCGTCCCAGATCCAGCCGGTGGCAAAACTGCCGTCAGCGTTGCGGTAGCGCCAGTTGCTGCCCTCCTTCTCCCAGCCGGCCTTGGGGGCGGGAGTGGTGGTGGGCCCGGCGGTCGGCTCAACTGTGGGAGCGGTAGTGGGCTCGGTCGTCGGCGCGGCGGTCGGGCTCGGCGTCGGGTCTGGGCTCGGGGCGTCCTTGAGCGCGGGGCAGTCGCTGCCCAGCCATGCCAGGGAGAAGTTGCGGTAGCCGATGTCCCGACTGCCCCCATTCTCGCTGAGCAGGCCCAGCGATCCGTCCGACTGCACGGCGAGCGTCGTGTAGCCAACAATCTCCTTGCGAAAGAGCTTGTGCGTCCAGGTGGCGCCGTCGTCGCAGGACAGCGAGATCGTTCCCTGGTCGCGCGTCGTCGACTGGTTGGGAGAATGGCTGAAAAGGAGGACCTTGGCGCGCTCCGAGCCCGGGGCGGCGTTGGGGAAGGCGCGGATGATCTGAGCGTTATCCACCGCGTCGGGCAGGTTCGTGTCCGAGACAGGCTCGGACCATGTCTGGCCGCCATCGGTAGAGGTGGCGACCTTGCGGTAGGTCGTCTTGTCCGAGGTCCGCGAGTTCATCATGAGACGCCCGTCGGAGAGCTCGACGACCTTGTTCTCATCCATGCCCGTCCCAGCGGGAGTCCCGGCCTTCCAGGTCTTGCCGTGATCATCGGAGTAGACGGAGACAGCCTGCTGGGTGAAGCTGTTCGGAGATCCTGCGCGGATGGTGAACTGCTGGACAAGCCGTCCTTTGAACTCGCCGTGCTGGATCTGAATGCCCTGGCCGGAGGCCGCGAAGCGTGTGAACCAGGAGTCATCCGGCGTGATATCCGGGGTGATGACTTTGTGGGTCCAGGTGTGGCCGTCGTCGATCGAGGTGGAGACCTCGGCCTGGATGACATTGCGGGCCTGCGGGTCCTTGCCGGGCTAGGAGGCGGCGAAGCCGACGTCAAAGGACTTCACGTGGAAGTTGAAGATCGCTCCGGTCTCGGCGTCGACGATATAGGAGGGGTCGGAGTAACCGACGCGGGTCGGCTTGGAGGCCTTCTCCCCCTTGTGGATGTAGGTCACCGGACCCCAGTTCTTGCCACCGTCGGTGGAGCGGCGCTGGACGATGCTGTTGGGGTTGGGAGAGTCATTCCCAGAGGCGTCCCAACCGGTCAGCGGGCGCTGGTCGTAGGAAACCAGAAGATCACCATTGGGGGCGGTGGTGATGGCGGGGATTCGGACATTGTCCGCCGCGGTGCCCGTGGCGACCGACGCGCCCTCGCTCATCGAGGCGGGCAGGGACACGCTCGCGTCAGGGAGCGGGGCCGGCGTGGCCTCCGGGTACACACCCTGGACGGCGAGGGCCTCGCCCGTGGGGGTGAGGGTCTGGAGGACCTCCCCGCCCTTGCTGGCGGTCAGGGTGATCGACGGCGTGTAGCTACCGGTCTTGACGTCCTCAGCGGTGATGGTGTGGTGGAGCGGCTTGCAGTTGTAGACGGCACCCGCCCCGGGGGCCAGGCTCCCCCAATTGCACTGGGTGGTCAGGTCGTCGAAGCTCGAAGAGGTGGTGGCGACGTCAATGGTGTCCTTGGAATGCGAGCGCACCCTTACGACGACCTCGACCGTGTCTCCCTCCTTGTAGGCGTCCTTCGGGTCGCTCACGGTCATGGACTCGACCGTGATCTGCGAGGCCTTGAGCGGCACGGCGTCGCCGCGGATCGTCTCGGGGGTGTTGAGAGCCTCTCCCTGGTAGGAGGGCTGCTGCGTCTTGTAGGAGATCTCCGGGGTGAAGGAGCCGCCGGTCAGGTCCTCCTCCGTGACGGTGTGGGTGGCGTAGCCCACGCAGTCCGTCTTCTTGGCGTTGGCCTCGATTCGGCTCCACCGGCACTTCTTGACATCCCCGCCCAGGTCGGTCTCGTCGACCGTGAAGGAGCGGGCCTCCGTGGCGAGATTGGTGACGTCGATATTGAAGGAGAGGGTGTCGCCCACGGAGTAGAGGTGGTCCTCATGGGCGCCCGTCTGGGTGATGACGATGTCCATAAGGCCATCGGCGGTCTTGGCCGCCTGGGCTGTGGGGGCGATGGTGAGGCCGGTGAGCGCGATGGCGCAGGCCCTCTCAACAGGCCCCTCAGAGGATGTCGAGGCCGACGAGGAAGCCGTCCTCGTCGACGATGACGCCGCCCGACTCGCGGGCCACCGTGGCGGCCACCTGCTCGATGAGCTCGCGCGCCGCGGCCCGCTCGCGCCGCCTGGTGCGGCTGGGCGTGAGGGCATGGGCGTCCGCGATATCGAGCGGCCGCCAGACCACGGAGGTGACGACGACGCCGTCGGCGACCCAGGGCTCCCCCTGGACGGCGATCGGCAGCTCGTTCGTCCCCTCGACGCGGACCTCGATGCCGCCCCAGCCGGGAGCCCCGGCATCGATCGGCGCGACGACGGCGTAGCCCTCGCGGTACTCGACGAGCTCCTCACCGGCGGCCAGGGCCGCGGCCTCTTCGCGCTCGGCGCGGGCGCGCTCGCGCTCGGTGTCCCGCCAGACCTCGTCGAGGACGTCGGCCCCGATGGTCTCGGTGAGGCGCTCCAGGTCGGCGTGGGACAGGGCGTCGAATCCGACGGGGCCGCTCGGGGCGGAGGTCTCCAGGGCGGGCACGGCGCCCGGCGCGATGGGGTCGAGGAGGACGGCCAGCGCGTCGGGGGCGATCCACACCGGCGCGTAGATGGCGAGCATGACCGAGGACTCCGGGTCCGGGACCACGAGTGTGATGCGGGCCTCGCCGTCGTCGGGAGACGTGTCGACCAGGCGGATGGCGCCAGCGAGGCGGCGGGCGATGGCGCGCAGGTGGATGAGGGCGACGAGCTCGGCGCCGGTGGGCATCGCCGTGGGGAAGGCATCGGCCATCGGGTCCACACCCGCCAGCTCCGGGGGCAGGGCGCCGGCGCGCTGGGGGGCGCATTCCAGGAGCATGACCTGGGCGGCCCAGTCGGGCAGGGCCAGCATTCGGCGCATATCGTCGTCGAGGGGCCAGGGGCCGTGGAGCTCGGCGCCCGGGGAGAGCTGGAGGCGGGAGGCGCCCACCCAGCCGGCGTGCTCGTCCAGGGACAGGGCGAGGGCCTCGATCTCCTCCACGGCGACGTCGTCGGCCAGGACGAGCAGGTGACGGGAGTCCACGAGGCCGACCGGCATCATGGAGGTGGCGGTGAAGGTCGTGGTGTCGACGGGCAGGGAGACCGCCAGGTCCCCGGAGGAGGCGCTCACTTGGACTCCTCGGAGGGAAGGCCGGCGTCCTCGATGCGCAGGCGGTCGAAGCTCAGATGCGAGCGGGAGGCCGTGGGGCCCCGCTGCCCCTGGTAGCGCGAGCCGCGCGCGCCCGAGCCGTAAGGGGCCTCGGCGGGGCTGGACAGGCGGAAGAAGCAGAGCTGGCCGATCTTCATCCCGGGCCAGAGCTTGATCGGCATGGTGGCCGTGTTGCTCAGCTCCAGGGTGACGTGGCCGGTGAAGCCGGGGTCGATGAAGCCGGCGGTCGAGTGCGTGAGGAGCCCGAGCCGCCCGAGGCTGGACTTGCCCTCCAGGCGGGCGGCGACGTCGTCGGGCAGGGTGACGCGCTCGTAGGTGGCGCCCAGGACGAACTCGCCGGGGTGGAGCACGAAGGGCTCGTCCGGGCCGACGTCGATGAGGTGGGTGAGCCCATCCTGCTCGATGGCCGGGTCGATGACCGGGTAGCGGTGGTTGTCGAAGAGCCGGAACGAGCGATCCAGTCGGACGTCGATGGACGCCGGTTGGATCATGTCGGGATCGCAGGGGTCGAGGAGCACACGGCCCGCGTCGAGCTGGGCGCGGATGTCACGGTCGGAGAGGAGCACGGGACGATTGTGCCAGGCGCGGCGACCGGGCGCCGCCGACAGGAGCCACAGCAGCACGATTCCACATGGGCGCCGCAGTGGGGTATGCTGCTTCCCGCGCACCTTACGGTGAGCATCTGCGGATGTAGTTCAATGGTAGAACCTCAGCTTCCCAAGCTGATAGCGCGGGTTCGATTCCCGTCATCCGCTCCACCGGGCGGCTCAGTCGCCCAGTCCCTGGCACGATAAGCGCATGAGCGATGAAGCCAGCCCCTCCCCCACCGCCGAGCCACTGAGCGACGACGTCCGCCACGACCAGTACCTCTCCGAGCGCTACGGCGCCCAGCCCCGGCCCGATGACCTGGAGTGGACTCCCGCCGTCGAGACCATGCTGGCCCACCGCTCCGTGCGGGCCTTCACCCCCACACCCCTCACCGAGCGCGAGCTCGCCACGGTCATCGCCGCCGCGCAGTCCGCGCCGACGTCGTCGAACCTGCACCTGTGGAGCGTCATCGTCATCGACGACGACGCCCTGCGCGCCCGGATCATGGACCTGGCGGACTCCCCCAACCAGTCGGAGAACTTCGCGTTCATGCGGCAGGCGCCCACCGTCCTGCTGTGGGTGGCTGACGCCTCGCGCAACGAGGAGATCATGGCCGCCGCGGGCGCCGACACCGGGACCCTGGACTACCTCGACTCCTTCCTCACCGTCTCGGTCGACGCCGCCATGGCGGCGCAGAACGCGGTGGTCGCCGCCGAGTCGATGGGACTGGGCACCTGCTACCTGGGCTCGATGCGCAACCTGGAGGCCGCCCTGTGCGACCTCCTCGGGCTGCCGCCTCACTCCTACGTCGTGGTCGGCCTGGCGCTCGGGCACCCCGCCCCCGAGCGCCTCGGCGGAGTCCACCCCCGGCCCGCGCAGGCCGCCGTTGTGCGGCGCAACCTCGATCCCGCGCCAGCGCTGGAGTCCTGGTTGCCAGCCTACGAGGAGGCCTACGGCGCGTTCCGCGCCTCGCAGGGACTGGATGGGCGCTCCTGGCGCGAGGCGGTGCTGCGGGCCTCGAGCCGCATGTACATGGACGGCCGCGATGAGATGCGCGGCGCCGTCGAGAAGCAGGGATTCGGCCTCGCCTGAGCGCTGAAGGACGAGCCGGGGCGATCAGCGACGGCGGGAGCGCCTGAGCGCCAGGCCCGTCAGGCCGGCGATGAGCGCGCCGTTGGTCAGCGCCCCCTGGAGCTTCTGGGAGCGTTTGAAGCCCTCCTCCTTCCAGAAGGCCTGGCCCTGGAGGGTGGTGGGGATGAGGGCGAGGATGAGGCCGCCCGCGGCGCAGCGCGTCCCCACGCCCGCGACCAGCGCGGCGCCGCCCGCCATCATCGCGCCGCCGTTGAGCAGGACGAGGTCTCTTCCCGTGGCCTCGCGGCCGAGGACCGCCTCGACGGCGGGCCCAGCGGAGGCGTTGAGCGCCTCGGCGATGGGCTCGGCCTGGCGGGCGAGAGCGTCGGCGCCACCGATCTGGGTCCAGCCGCCATGGATGAACGGCGCGGCGAGGAGTGCGCGGGCGACAAGAGGGGCGCGGGACATGCTCGATGCTCCTTCCAACTCAGCCGATCAGGACAGATGGATCAGCGGGGCCAAGTCTGCCACTGCGCCGCGGCTCATGCGCCCCCCACCGCACCGCGCGGCTCGATCCAGCTCCCACCAGGCCGATCACACCGACGAGCCCGCTACACCCATCCGGCACTGCGGGCGAGGCTCCAGGCCGACCACGCCGTGGCGGCGGCGATCACCAGAAACCAGGTTCCCAGCCAGAACCAGCCGGGCAGGCCCGTGAGCCCGGCCAGCGAGCCGTGGTCCTGGTGGGGGTCGTGGCTCGCGGCGACGTCGTGCAGCGCGTCCCAGGCGCCCAGGAGGAGGACCAGTCCGGCCCCCGCGGTGAGGGCGTCGCGCGGGGCGAGGGCCAGCGGGCCCACCCACATGACGCTGGAGCCCGCCCACCACAGGGCGGCGGTGGCGGCGATGACGAGGAGGACGAGCCCGAGGGTGCGCGCCGAGCGGGACTTGATGAGCAGCACGAGCTCGGCGATGAGGGCGAGGGTGAGGATCGGGCCGACCCAGCCGCCCAGTGCCGCCTGCACGAGGAGGCAGCCGATGAGCGCGGGCGCCGGGTAGCCCGCCCACGCGGTGGCGATCCTCCCCGGTCCCCGGCTGCGGCCGCTGGTGACCGCGCGGCCCCCGAGCCGGGCGTCCACGGTGAAGCCCTCGAAGCGCCGGCCGACGAGGATGCCGACACCGGCATGCCCAGCCTCATGGATAACGGTCACCGCCGCGCGCCCCCAGCGCCGCGCCGTCGGCATGGCCAGGACGACGACGAGCAGGAGGATCCCCGGCCATATCGCCGCCGGGTCGGGCGCGGTGGAGGGGAGGATCCGGTCGACGGCGTCCATGAGGAACCCACTGATAGTCACGGGTGGGATTGTGCCCCATAGGGCTATGCGCGCCCTGTGCGCTCATCGGCGGGGCAGAGCAGGGCCGGGCAGAGCAGGGCCGGGCGGCACCCCAGGCAGGGTGGGGGATCTACAGTCGGCGCATGAGCGCTCCCGCACGCCGCGTCCCGCCTCCTGGCCGCCTCGTCGTCGCCGCCGCGATCCTGGACTCCCTCGCCCGCCCGGCGTCGTTGCTCTGCGCCGCGCGCTCCTACCCTCCCGAGCATGTGGGCCAGTACGAGCTGCCGGGCGGCAAGGTGGAGGACGGGGAGGAGCCGGTGGCGGCGCTCGCCCGGGAGCTGACCGAGGAGATCGGGGCATCGGCGCGCCTGGGAGCCGAGGTCGTCCCGCCCGCAAGGCTGGCAGTGTCTCCTCCTCCGGCCATGCCGGAGCGCCCGGGGGACGACGCCCCGGCGTGGGCGGCGATGAACGGTCACCGGATGCGGGTCTGGCTCGCCGAGCCCGACGGCGGCCGACCGCCTCGATGCGGGCAGTCGCACCAGTCGCTGGACTGGGTGGGACTGGAGGACCTCGACGCTCTCCCCTGGCTGCCCGCCGATCTGCCGATCCTGCGCGAGGTCCGCGCGATGATCGAGAGCCGACACATCAGACGACCTGCATTTTCTGACATCGATCTTCGTGATGTCAGTTTATGAGTTAGGCTGGCCTCATGCCGAAGATCATGGGAAGCAGCCTCGCCGAGCACCGGGAACGCACGCGGGGCGCGCTTTTCGATTCCCTGTCCATGCTCATGAGCCAGCGGTCCTTCGAGAAGATCACGCTCTCGGACGTCGCCGCGCACGCCGGGGTGGGCCGAACAGCGGTCTACAACCACTTCGCCGACAAGGAGGACCTGCTCCTTGCCTTCATGGAGCACGAGGTAGTCCGCTACTCCGAGGAGCTGTCAGCCGCCCTGGCCGGGATCGAGGACCCCATCGACCGTCTGCGCGTGTACGTGCGCCAGCAGGCCCTCCTCAAGCGCCACTTCCATTTCCCGTCCACCGGCCCACTGTCGAGCTCGGTCTCGCGCGGCACGGCCGGGCGGCTGCGCTCCCACGGCAGCCTCATCAGCCAGATGCTCGCCTCGATCCTCACCGACGCCATGGACGCGGGCCTCATCCCCCGGCAGGACCCGGCGATGCTCATCCCCCTGCTCAACGCCTGCGTCATGGGCGGGCGCCCCACTCCGCAGGATCCGGCGGAGCGGGCCGCCTACCTTGAGGCCCTGGACGTCTTCGTGCTGCGCGCCGTCGGGGCGCGGATCCCGGACCACGCGGTTCCCAGCATCCGCCGCACCCACGCCACAGAGGATGAGCCGGCGCGGCGCGGGCGCGCCGCCGCTGGCTGAGGGCCCCGGCCCGGCGGTTCACCAGCGGCGCTTGGCTCCCCCGCCATCCACTCCCCCAGTGGGGCCCTCACTGCCCTGGTTGCGGCGCTGGAGCCTCTTCTCCTTCTCCTGGCCCTCGGTGGGCGTCGGGCTGGGCGAGCCGCTCTCCCCTGGAGTGGGCTGGCCCGACCCGGAGGCGGTCGGATTCGGCGTCGGCGACGAGGAACCCGAGGCGGTCGGATCGCCACTGGGGCTCTGCGAGGCGCCCGGCGACGGCGAGTCGGAGGCCCCTGGGCTCGGCGTCTGAGTGGGTGAGGGGGTCGGCGTCGGGGTCTGGGTGGGCGGCGTCGTCGGCCGGGGCTGCGGGGACTGGACGGGGGGCACCTCGCAGTCGCCCGCGGCCTCCTTCGCGGCTGCCACCTGCGCCTCGGCCGCCTGGGTGTCCCCCGACTCCTGCGCCTGCCCCGCCAGGGCCATATGCGCCACGAAGAGGTTGACCCGCGTCATGCACACGCCCGTGCGCTCACGGATGACATTGCCCTCGGTGTCGTAGGCGACGTCGATGACCTCCTGGGGGGCATCGGGCAGGGAGGACTCCAGGTCGGCGATGGAGGCGTTGTAGTCCCCCGCGAGCAGTTCGGCGGTGCCCAGGTTGTAGCGCACCCGCCACGCCTGCACCCACGGGTTGATCGTGCGCACCATGCGGTAGCGGTCCACGGCGGTGGAGTAGTCGCCCGCGTACAGGGAGCGGTTGGCCAGCGTGGTGCCCGTGGACACCGCGGCGAACCACAGGCCCACGATGAGCAGGATCGAGCTGAGGCTGAGCCCGATCAGCAGGCGGCGGCGCCGCGGCATCGGCGTGCGCGCTCTCATCAGCGGCCTCCTGCCCGCGCCAGGCGGCGCACCTCGATATCGGATCTCACGAGCGCCACGCCCTCCCACGTCATGAGCGCGAAGGCGACGAGCGCCAGGGGCCAGGTGAGGTAGCGGCTGGAGCGCTTGCCGTGGTGGCCGTCGGAGAGGATCTGCTCGATGTCGATGCTCGTGAAGGCGCTCGTCGGGTCGTCGCCCTCGCCGTCGCGCTGGTAGTAGGACAGGCCGAGGTCCGTCGCCACCGTCTGCAGCTCCTGGGTGTCCGGGACGGAGACGGCGTCGGCGGTCTGCCCCTGCTCCTTGATGTAGGGCATCTGGTCCGCGGGGGTGGTACTGCCGTCGTACTCGCGCATCTTCCCGCCCTCGGTGGTGCCGTAGCCGAGCACCGCGCCGCCGTCGACGAGGGGGGCGAGGTCCTTCCAGGCCAGGCCCTGCGACGCGGCGTCCTTGGCGCCGGCGCCGTCGTCGGTGGCCTCGCCGTCGGAGAGGATGTAGACGATGCGGGCGTCCTGCGGGGCGGCCTGCTTGGCCTCGGTGAGGGTGGCGGAGAGCAGTGGGAGCATGCGCTCGAGGGAGGAGCCCGTGGACCGGCTCGTCACCTCCTGGTGGAGCGTCGCGATCCAGGAGTCGACGGCCGTGGTGTCCGTGCTCAGCGGCATCTCCCTGGCCGCCGTGGAGTCGAGGGCGAGGATGGAGAAGCGGGCCTCGGGCAGGGCCTTGCGGATCGCCTCCAGGTCCGCGCGCGCGCCGTCGAGCCGGGTGCCCGAGCCCCCGGCCCAGTCCTCAGCGGCCATCGAGCCGGTGCGGTCGACGACGAGGTAGACCTCGGTGGTGGAGGATACCCGCTGGTCGTACTCGTAGGTGCTGGGGCCCGCGAGCATGAGCACGAGCGTGACGACGAGCAGTGCCCGGCGGGCGATGACGAGGCGCGCCGAGCGCGACAGCGGGCGGCGCGCGGGCGCCTCGCTGGTGGTGCTGGTCCCCAGCGGGGGCAGGCCCGCGCCCTGCGTGCCGTAGGGGGACGACGGGGCGGCCGGGCGCGGCCGGGCCGGGCGCAGGCGCCACCAGTTGAGGACGATGGCGCCGAGGCCGATGAGCGCGACGAGGATGGTGAGGGGCCATCCGAGCAGGGGGTGGAGTGTCATGCGCGCCTCCAGGCGGCGATGAGCAGCAGGGAGCCGGCGGCCAGCACCAGCCAGACGGCGCCCGCCCGCGGGGTGTCCGTCAGGCGCACCTCATTGTCAGCGCTGTACTCCTGGGCCTGGGTCTTCTCCAGCTCCTTGACGATCCGCCCGGCGGTGCCGGAGTCCCCCACCTGGTAGAACTTGCCGCCGTTGTCCTCGGTCGCCTTCTCGAGCTCGGCGCGGGCCGACTCGACCTGGCCCGCGACGTCGCCATAGTCGAGCTCGTCGTCGTAGCCGTAGATGGAGAACAGGCGGATCTTCTTGCTCGTGGCGAGCTCGGCGGCCTCGGGCAGGGAGTAGATCTGGACATTGGCGTCGTCGAAGACGAGGTTGTCGGTGGCCAGGATGATGGAGCGGGGGCGCTCATCGGCGCTGGCGGCACCGGAGTTGTCGAAGGCCTGCGTGCAGGAGGCCAGGCCGTCCCCGGCCAGCGAGGAGGCGTCGAGGTTCTCCGACATCGTGCCGGAGAACATGCGCAGGTAGCGGCTGCGCGCCGAGGAGAGGCTGGAGGATGCGGAGTCCAGGAGGTCCGTGATCTTGCCCATCTCGGTCTTGAGCGTCTCGTAGTCGTCGGTGAGGGGCACCATCGTCTGCGCCGTCGTGTTCCAGGCGATAAGGGCCACCCGCTCCCCGTTGAAGGAGTCGATGAGCTCGGTGTAGGTGTCCAGCACCTGGGAGTCCAGCCCGAGCATGGAGCCCGAGACGTCCAGGCACAGGACGATGTCGCGGCTGGCCAGGGCGTCGTTGCGCACGTCCTTGTTCACGGGGCGGCCGGCGAGGAAGGCCGAGGAGGCCAGGGCCACGATGATGAGCGCGCCCAGGAGGGCGTGGAGGGCGCGGCGGCGGCGCAGGCGGCGCAGGACGGCGGGCGAGCGCAGCAGGGGCATCGCGTTGGCGACGCGGCGCGTCGGGCCGCCCGGGGCGCGGTCGCCCCTGCGGGCGGCGCGCAGCGCGGCGATGCCGACGATGAGCGCGGCGGCGCCGATGAGGAACCAGGGGAGCCAGGGCATCACCATCGGGAGACCACCTCCCTCGCGTGCTCGATGGCCTGGGCGGCGGCGGCGTCGGAGTCGCGGTCGAAGGAGGGCTGCTCCCAGATCGCCAGGAGCTCGCCGACGTGCCCCAGGGGATCGGTGTCCAGGGGCTGGGAGGCGGTCCGGGCGCGCTCGAGCCGGGTGGCGATGTCCTCGGACTCGGTCGAGGCGGACATGTCCATGATCTCCGTGACGGTGGCGGTGGTCAGGTCCTCGCCGCTGCGCTCGGAGCCGAAGCCCCGCAGCGCCGAGGCCAGCTCCAGGTGCAGGACGCGCAGGTCGATCTGGCCGGCGTCGTACTTCTTCGCGGCGCGCTCGACGAGCCTCATCCAGCGCCGGCGCTCCCCAGGGGCCATGGGGATGTCGCTGATGTAGCCGTCGCGGACCCGGTGGCTCAGGAATGACCAGAGCAATCCGGCGACGGCGAGGAGGAGGATGACGACGGCGGTGACCGCCATCCAGGTGGGCATGAGCTGCGGGGGGCTGAGCTCCACTTTCATCGCCTCCTTCGGGCCGTGGCGAGGCGCTGGCGGCCCAGGACCTCGGCGATGGAGTCGACGAGGGTCTCATCGGAGGCGACGACGGCGTGCTCGATGCGCCGTGAGTCCAGCAGCGCCGTGACGCTGGCCCGCCGGGCGGCGTCGGCGCGGGCGAGCTGCGCCCCCAGGGCGGTGTCGTAGCGCAGGAAGGCAGGCAGGTCCTCCGCCATCTCGACGTCGCGGACCGCGCCGGGATCACCGGTGATGGGGGCGTCGTCGGCGATGTGGATGACGACGAGCTCGTGCTGCGCCGACAGCCTGCGGAGCTGGTCGTGGGCGGTGACGTCCGGGTGGGAGGTGTCAGTCAGGAGGACGACGAGGCTGCGGCGCCCGTGGAGGCTGATGACCTTGCCGAGCAGGCCGGGCAGGTCGGAGGCGGGGGCGCCGGGCGCCAGCTCGCCGATGGCGGCGCCGCTGGCCCGCCGGGGCGAGACCTGGCCGACCCGCACCTGGCCGGCCCTCGCGGCGGCGCCGGTGCCGCCGTCGGAGTTGTTCGAGCCATCGGGGCCGGTGGTGAGGGCGGAGTACTGCCGGGCGACGAGCGACAGGATCGTCTCGGCGTGCTCGGCGCCCGCCCGGGGCGGCCGGGAGACCATCCGGGAGGCGTCCCCGGCCACGAGGGCGACCGAGTCGCCGCGCAGGCGGGCGAGGTAGGCCATGACCTCGGCGACGGCGAGGGCGAGCTCGCGCTTGTCCTCGCCGCTGGGGGCCTGGGCGGCCATGGTCCGGCCGGTGTCGATGGCCAGGACGAGAGGCAGGTTGGACTCGCGCTGGTATCGCTTGATGACGGGCTGGCCGATGCGCGCCGAGGCCTTCCAGTCGATGTCGCTCACGTCGTCGCCGGGGCGGTAGGCGGACAGGTCGTCGAAGTCCTGGCCGTGGCCGAGGAGGACGGACTTGTGCCGGCCGTCGAGCAGGCCGGTCGCGCGGCGCAGCGTGGGCAGGGACAGGCGCCCCCGCACGCGGGCCAGGCGCGAGCCGCGCTGCGTGGGCTCCGCCGGCAGTTCGACGGCGCTCGGAGCGGACTGACGGCTCACGGCGTTGGGACCGCCGCGAAGACCGCGTCGATGATCGCCTCGGGGGCGATGTCATCGGCGAGGGCGTCATAGGTGAGCACGAGGCGGTGGCGCAGGACGGCGTGGCGGAGCAGGCCGACGTCGTCGGGGGTGACGTAGGTCCGGCCCGCCTGCAGCGCGAGGGCCTGGGAGACCCGCATGAGGGCGATCGAGCCTCGCGGCGAGCCGCCGACGCGCACGTGGCGCTCCAGGCCCGGCACGGGGCGCGGGCCGCCGCCGCGGGAGGTGTTGATGACGGCGACGATGTACTGCTTGATGACGGGGTCGACGTAGACGCGCTCGACGGCGCCCTGGAGCCACTCGACGTCGTCGGTGCTGATCGGCTCGGCGCGCAGCGGCTCCTCGAAGGCGCCCTTGGAGATCTTGTCCAGGACGTCGACCTCCTCGGTGGGCTTGGGGTAGCTCAGGACGTCCTTCATGAGGAAGCGGTCCATCTGGGCCTCGGGCAGGACGTAGGTGCCCTCCTCCTCGATGGGGTTCTGGGTGGCGAGCACCATGAAGGGGTGGGGCAGCGGGTAGACGACGCCGCCGATGGAGGTCTGGCGCTCCTGCATCGCCTCGAGCATGGCTGACTGGGTCTTGGCGCTGGAGCGGTTGATCTCGTCGAGCAGGACGATGTTGGCGTGGACCGGGCCGAGCTGAGTGGTCATCTCGCCGGTCTGGTACTGGAGGACCTGGGTGCCGACGATGTCGTTGGGCATGAGGTCCGGGGTGCACTGGATGCGCGTGAAGGAGCCGGAGACCGCCGAGGCGAGGGTCTGCGCGGCGGTGGTCTTGGCCAGGCCGGGCACCGACTCCAGGAGGATGTGGCCGCCCGCGATGAGCGTGGAGATGAGCGCGAGGCGCAGCCGCTCCTGGCCGACGAGGCGCTGCTCGAAGACCTGGTGGATGCGCTTGATGAGGGCCTCGGCGCGCTCCACGT
Source organism: Actinomyces timonensis DSM 23838 (assembly GCF_000295095.1). Classification (GTDB taxonomy): domain Bacteria; phylum Actinomycetota; class Actinomycetes; order Actinomycetales; family Actinomycetaceae; genus Actinomyces; species Actinomyces timonensis. The sequence goes on from NZ_JH806632.1 coordinate 797,474, forward strand.
CCTCCTCGGGGTGGCGGGAGCGGGAGGAGCGGGCGGCCTCGGCCCGCAGGGCCTCGCGCGTGGGCAGGGGGCCGGTGGGCGCGGGGTAGGCGTGCTCGCGGGGGACGGTGGGGACAGTGCCCGACTGCGGGATCTCGCCGGGGGCGGGGCGGATGTCGCGGCGCGAGCCGGGGGCGATGGAGGGCGGGGCCTGCTGGGGCTGCGGGGACTGCTGGGGCTGCCCCGCCTGCGGGGCCTGCGACGGCGCCTGGGGCATCGGCGGGACGGCTGGGATGGCGCCGGGCTGAGCGGCCTGGTGGGGGACCGGCGTGGCAGCGGATCCAGTGGCACCGGCGGCCGCGCCGTCGACGGGGGGCACGGCGCCCCGGAACGGCCCGCCCATGGCAGGAGCAGCGGGCTGTCGGTGCTGCGCGGGGTCGGTGCTCATCGGTCTCCTCATGAGGTGGTGGTCGGCGCTCTGCCGCAGGCAGGCTATAACGGAGCCGCGCGGGGGCGATACCTCCGGCGATGGGTATCCTCACCCACATTCCCGCCCCACCCAGGCGTTCTTTCCCCGCGAGACCGGGCGAACAGCACGCCGAGACCGGTTCTGAAGGAACCACAGAGGCACTGACTGTTCCGGGGACGACTGAGCCTGTGGATAACCGCCCGGTTTCGCGGTGCTGTTCGCCCGGTCTCGGATATAGGGAGGGGCTATGAGGGGGAGGATGAAGAGGCGGGGGCGGGGGCGGAGAGGTCGATGTCGGAGGCCTCGATGCGCAGGTCGATGCCGTCGGTGCCCACCTGGGCGCTGGTGACCCGGTACCCGGCCGGGAGGGCATCGACCGGCAGCTCGATCGACGACGTGCTCATCCCCAGCCACTCCAGCGCCGTCTTGCCGCCGAAGCTCTGATCGGCGGGGATCTCCCTGCCCGCCCACGAGACGCTCGTGATGGTCAGGCTCGCGCCACCCGCCTCGGTGACGGCCGGCTCCAGGTTGACGCCCACGCTCTGGCCGCAGACCGTCCCGCTGAGCAGCGCCGTGCCGGGAGAGTCGGCCGTGGCGGGCTGGAGGGCTGATGAGGACGGGGAGGAGACGCCGAGGACGACGAGCCCCGTCATGCGGTCGAGCTCGGCCCACGACAGTGTTCCGCTGAGGGCGACATGACTCGCGCGGTGCGCGCCCGACGTGCTCAGCCCCTCAACGGTGAGGACAGGGTTGCTCAGCTGCGCGCTCTGGATCGCGGCCGGGTCCCCGGCCGCGGGAGTGGTGCATTCCTGAGCGCCGGTGATGAGATCGACGAGCCCGCTGAACAGGCCCTTCTCCTCGGGTGTCGGCTCGGGCGTCGGCTGCGGGGCAGGCGCCGTGGTCTGGGGAGCGGCGGCCCCGCCGCGCTGGATGGTGAAGGTGGAGGCGGTGATACTGAGCTCGTCGAGCTCACCGCGCATGACCTGCGGCAGGACGAGCCCGTTGAAGCTCAGACGGGCGTCCGAGGAGAACCCGTGGACGGAGCCGAGCACCTGGGAGGTGACCTCGCGGCGCGCGTGGTGCTCCGCCCCGACGGCGGCCAGGCCCGCCAGCGCCGCCAGGATGACGACGACGGCGATCCCCCGCCGCCAGGTCAGGAAGCGGCGCCGGGGCTCCTCGTCGGCGCCGTCCAGCGCCTCTGGGGTCGGAGCTTCTTCCCCAGTCCCCTCCTCGGGCGCCTCGGCCCCCGCGCCGTCGCCCGCCAGCTCAGCCCCAGTGGCCTGCTCGGCCTCGCCGGGATCCTCAGCGTCATCGACGTCGGGAGCCATGGCCCCGTCCGCGCCGTGAGCGCCGTCAGGATCCTCAGGGATCCACGTGCTGATGACGCCCCTGTGCTCCCTGTGATCCTTGTGGTCGTCCCGGTCCTCGTCGGTCATGCCCGCTCCTGCTCGCCTCATTCGCTCATCGTCACGTCGCTGCCTGTGAGGGAGATCTTGAGGCCGTTGTCGGTGACCATGACCTGGTCGATCCTCAAGCCCTGGGGCAGTTGGTCGGCGGTGATCTCGGCGCCGTCGATCGGGATGCCCAGCAGCGAGAGAATCCTGCCGCCCTCGGAGTCGGGACCGTCAATGGGCACCTCGACCCCGTCCGCTTTCGCCGAGCTGACGGTGATGCTCAGGCCGCCATCGTCCCTGACCCTCGGCTCGAACACGATCTCGAAGGCGGAGCCGTAGCCGACGCCGGAGGCCCGGGCGCTTCCGGGGTCCGTGTCCGTGCCCGGGCGCACGACGTCGACCGTCACGTCGGCGGGGTTGATGTTGGCGGTGGTGACGAGGTCGGTGGCGCCCTGCCAGTCGATGATCCCCATGGCGCGCACGCTGCTGGCGCGATGCGGGCGGGAGGTGCTCACGCCGGTCAGGTCCACGTGGACGTCGTTGACACTCAGAGTGCTGGCAGTGTCCGCCTTCACCGGGAGGTCGAGCCGGGAGGCGTCGATGGCGATCGAGTCGACCCGGCCTTGCATGAGCTGGAGGACGAGGTCGTCCCCGGTGGTGATGGAGGCGCCCTTGTCCAGGCCGGGGAGCGCCTGGCGGATGGCGGATGCCACGCGCCCAGAGAGGTAGGAGTCCAGGGCGGGCCGCGCCACGAAGTTCCCGACGGCGAGCAGCGCGACGAGGCAGACCGCCGTGATGGCCAGTGCCCGGCGGCGCGGCGCGGGGCCGGGGGCGGCTGAGGAGGACGAGGAGGGGGAGGGTGTCAGGGACGACGCGAGCGAGGAGGTCTCAGCCACGGTCGGCTCCCGCCCCCTTCGCGGCGCCGTCGACCTTCGTCGGAGCGGTGGTCACGGGGGCGACGGCGGCGGCGCGGTTGGCGGCCAGCTCGTCGTCGAGCATGGGGAGGTCCTCGGCGGTGACCATGAGCGTGGAGACGGCGTGCTCGACGAGCGCGGTGCGGCGGTTGGAGGCGGCGCCCTCGGCGCGCCCCCCGCGCAGCCCCCGCACGCCGACGCGGTCGAGCTTCTCGCAGACGTTGTCGAGCTTGCGGTTGAACTTGGTGATCGGCCAGCCCAGGCGCGCGGCGGCGGCCTGCGAGGAGGGGATCTCGGCGGCGCCAGTGCCCGCGCGCCGCAGCACCGGCTCTGACAGGGCGAGGATGAGCAGGAGCTGGGAGCGGGTCATCGGGGTGACGCCGATCGTCGTCTGGCCGGTGGACTGCCGGGCGCCGTCGATCCCCGCGAAATGGTCCTCGCCAGCGGTGATGAGGTCGATCTCATAGGTGGTGGGGCCAGCGGAGAAGGTGAGGATGATCCGCGGGAAGACCAGGGGCATGCGCGCGCCGGGGGCGAGGCGGGATTGGACGAGCCCGTCGCCGTCGGTGAGGGTGGCGGACAGGCGCGAGCCCTCGTTGGCGATCCACCACAGGCCGTTCTCGCGGGCGAGGACGATGAAGCGCCGGTGGAGGTAGGGGTTGTCATCGATGTCGAGGTCCCCGCCGCGGCCGATGACGAAGGTCTCGTCCGGGCCGATCCTGTGCACCTCGCCGGAGAAGTCGAGCACGAGCTCCTCGGGGCGGTCGGGGTCGACGGAGGGCAGTGATTCCGTCCACGTTGCGTCGCTGGTCATGGGGAGAATCCTTTGCTTACTGCTGGTAGTGCTGGAATGGATGGATCGAGGGCGGCGATGGTTGTGACGGGGCCCACGGAGTCGGAGATGACGAGGATACAAGCGGCGGCATGGGTTGCGCCTGGGGCGCCTGGGGTATCTGCGTGGCGGCCGCCGACTGCGCCGCTGCCGGGGGAGCCATCGCTGGCGGCGCCGGCATGGGCGGGGGCGGCGGCGCGATCGGCGGCGTCGACGGGGGGACGAGCCTGAGCGTGATGCCGTCGCCGATGCTGAGCGTGTCCCCCATGCTCAAGGGCGTGGGCAGTGCCGCGGCGATGAGGACGGCCGGGCAGCCGGGCCGGTTGAGGGTCGTGCCGTTGGAGGAGTCCAGATCCTGCGCGAGGACGGAGGAGCCGGCTGTGGTGATCCGCACGTGGGAGCGGGAGACCATGTGGGAGGAGGAGGGGACGACGACGAGCGCCGCCCGCGTGCTGGTCGACTGGGGCGCCCGGCCGACCACGACCTCGCCGCCAGCGCGGACGAGGATGTCCTGGCCCGTGGACAGGCGCAGCAGGGCGAGGATGGGACGGGCGTCGCCGACCATCGCCGTCGCCAGGGCCTCGGCGACGGCGGCCGAGGGCAGGGTGTTGGCCGCCGGCGCGCTTCCCGGACTCCCCCCGCTGGGGCCGCTGACGGAGGCGCTGCCGGCGGTGGGCACCGAGGAGGCGCGATGGCGGCGCCGGCCCGAGCCGGGCTCGGGCTCGGGGAAGGAGGCGAGGAGGTCGTAACTGCCCGACTCGTCCTCATGGCCCGTGGCCAGCTCAGGCATCTCGGCGGTCGCGAGCCCGGCGTCCTCGTCCTCGGGCTCCTCCCAGACCCCGGTGGCGGGCAGGTCCTCGTCGTCGAGCTCGGCGAGCACGTCCCAGGCGGAGGTCGGCTCATCAGGGGTGGAGGCGCTGGCCGCATCATCAGCGGCGAGGTGGTCGGGCTCGTCGGCGTCGGGGGGCTCGGGCCCGGTGGAGATGGCGGCCTGGGCGGCGGCGCCCTTGACCGCGCCGTCGTCCCCCTGCACCACGGGGCCGCCCAGGGCGGCGAGGACCGCCGCGGCCACGTGCTCAGCCGTGCCGGGGACGAGGAGGGCCGTGCCGAGCATCCCGACGATCACCTCGCCGCGCTCGGCCTCCGCGCCGCCCTCGATCGGACGGGCCCCGGGGCTCGATCGCTCATCAGCCGGAGGCATCGAGCGCACCTCCCCCGGCCCGCTCGGCACCGAAGTCCTCATCGGGCTCGGGCGCTGTGACGACGCCGACGAGCGAGGGGCGCTCGACGAGGTCGATGACCAGCGCCGTGGCGTTGTCGTGGCCCCCGTTCTCCAGGGCGGCCGCCACGAGGGCCTCGGCGGTGCGCTGCGGGGTGAGGCCGGCGCCCAGGATGAGGCCGAGCTCGTCGTCGTCAAGCTCATCGCTCAGACCATCGGAGCACACGAGGAAGCGCTCTCCCCCGGTGGCGGGCAGGAGGCGCGCGCTCGGCGTGAAGGGGCCCGACAGCCCCCCGCCCAGGGCGCGGGTGACGATGTTCTTGCGGAAGTCCTCGCGGGCCTCGGCGCGGCTGAGCTCGCCGGACTCGATGAGCTCCTGGACCTTGGAGTGATCGGTGGTCACCTGGTGCAGCTCGCCGTCGCGCAGGAGGTAGACGCGCGCGTCACCCAGGTTGAAGACGAGCCAGGCGGGGATGCCGTCGGGGTGGAGCAGGGCGACGCCGGCGACGGTGGCGCCGGGGCGGTGCGAGCCGGTGGAGGGCAGCGCGTCCACATCCTCCCCGGCCGCCTCGATGGCCTCGATGACCTGGGCGGCATCGCTGATGATGGCCCCGGCGAGGGCGGAGATCCGCTCCAGGGCGGTACGGGCGGCCAGGCGCCCAGAGGTGTGGCCCCCCATGCCGTCGACGACCACGTACACGGGCTCCAGGGCCAGGTAGCCGTCCTCATTGGCGGTGCGCAGGCGGCCGACGTCGGTGGCGGCGCCGACGATGGGGACCTGGGACGCGGCCACCTCGGCGACCGTATCAGTGATCTCGCTCATCGGTAGGTCCTGCTCTCCTTGTTCCCGCACTGGGGCTGACCATACCGTTCCCCGCCGCTCCCTATGGTCATCAGGGGTCTCTCAGGTAGGCTCGCGCTCGCAAGTGCCCCCCGGCACTCCGGGATGCCAGCCTCCCCACGGCGGCTCCCGGCCCTCGATCGCCGCTGAAGGACCGTCATGTCTCAGGCTCAGGACGAGCTCATCGCACGCGCCCAGGACCCCACGACCCCCTGGGCGGAATTGCACGAGCTCGCTCAGAACTACCCGGGGCTGCGCCCGTATGTCGCGCGCAATCCGAACACCTACCCGGACCTGCTGAACTGGCTGGGATCCCTGGGCGACGCCGCCGTCGACGCCGCGCTGGCCTCCCGCACCAGCACCGCTAGCCCTGTCAGCCCCATCAGCCCGATCGACCCGTCCGCCGCGAGCGGCCCGAGCACGAGCGTCATGCCCGGGGCGATCGCGCCCGCCACCGCCACCCAGGGCGCGCCGACGACGCAGCCGGCGCAGCCCACAGCGCCGGTGGACCCCGCCTGGGCCGCGCAGCAGGCCGGCGCCCAGGCCTTCCAGCCCTCCTACCAGCAGCCCGGCTACCAGCAGGGCGTGTACGCGGCGGGGCAGCAGCCCTACGCGCAGCCCTATGACCCGAATGCGCTCTCCTCGATCCCCGTTGGGGAGCCAGAGCCCGTCGAGGACCACCGGCGCTCCAACATCATGCTGTGGCTCCTGGCTGTCGTGGTCCTCGCACTCGTCGGGGGGATCGTCTTCTGGGTCCTCGCCGAGGACGATGACGCCACCAAGGCCAGCCGGACGAACGGGGGCCAGACGAGCCAGTCCGCGCCCACGCAGGACGGCGGGGCGTCCGGCGGGGCCTCCGATGGCGCGTCCTCGAGGCCGTCGGCCAGCGCCTCGGCGACCGCGACGGGCAAGAAGGCCTTCCCGGCGCCATCGGACGCCAACGAGCTCGCCTCCTTCACCGCGCCCTCGGGCAATATCTCCTGCACCCTGTCCGACTCCGGCGCGAGCTGCACCATCAAGGAGCACACCTTCTCCCAGGGAAGCTGCACCTCATCGCCCTACACGGCGACCATCGGGAGCGGGGAGGCCACCGGGAACTGCGCGACCTCCTTCTCCGGCGGGGGCGTCACCCTCAACTACGGCGCCTCGGCGAAGCACGGCGACTACGCCTGCACCTCCTCGGAGTCCGGGATCTCCTGCTGGAGCCAGGTGACCGGCAAGGGCTTCACCATGTCCCGCGACACCATCCAGAGCACCTCGAAGAACTGAGCCAGCGGCGGCGCCGCGCCGCCGGGACTGGCGTGGAGCGCCCGCGTCTACCATCCACGCATGCCGTCCTACCGCCGGATCCTGCGCCAGCCCGGCGCCCTGCGCTTCTCCAGCGCGGCGCTCATCGCCCGATTCCCCATGTCGATGCTGGGGATCTCCCTCATCCTCACCGTCCAGGAGGTCTACGGCTCCTACTCAGCGGCGGGCGCCGTCAGCGCGGCCCTCGTCGTCGCCCAGGCGATCGGCTCGCCGCTCCTGGCGCGGCAGGTCGACGCCCGGGGCCAGGCCGCCGTCATGCGCCCGGCCCTGGCGGTGTCCGCGGGCGCGCTGGCGGCGCTCATCGCCTGCCTGTCCACGCGAGCTCCCCTGCCCGCGGCCCTCGTCCTGGCGGCGGTGGCGGGCGCCTTCACCGGGTCGATGGGCTCGCTGGCACGCTCGCGCTGGACCGTCGTCCTGTCCACCCCGCAGGACCTCCACACGGCCTTCTCCCTGGAGGCGGCGCTCGACGAGGTCGCCTTCGTCGTCGGGCCGCCCCTGGCGACGGCGCTGAGCACCGCTCCGGCGCTGCCCGCCGCCTCGGGCGTCATCGCATGCGCGCTGCTGCAGACCGGCGGCGGGGCCTGGCTGCTGTCCCAAAGGGCCACGGAGCCCCCGGCCCATCCCCGCGCCCGTCGCGGGCAGAGCGGGCAGAGCGGGAACAGTGGCGCCGCGGCGGGAGCCGCGGACGCGACGGCCTCTCAGACCCCGGTGCTGCGCCACGGGGCGGTCCTCGTGGTCATCGCTGTGTTCATGTTCACAGGCGGCTTGTTCGGGGCGAACGACGTCGCCGCCGTCGCCATCGCGAAGGAGCTCGGGCACCCCTCGGCGGCGGGCATCGTGCTCGCCGCGTGGTCAGTGGGCTCGCTCAGCGCCGCACTGGCCTTCGGAGCGCGCGCCTGGGGCTGGCCGCTGTGGAAGCAGCTCCTTGCGGGCGTCACGGGCCTGGCGGTCGGCTGCTCGGCGCTGCCGATGATGCCGGGGCTGGTGTCGATCGCCGTCGTCATGGCCATCACCGGGATGGCGATCGCCCCCACGGTGACGATCGGCAACAACATCGTCCAGGTGACTGTCTCCCCCGCGCAGTTGACCGAGGGCCTGGCGTGGGTGGGCACCGCGCTCAACATGGGGGTGTCCCTGGGCTCTCTCGTGGCGGGCTACGCGATCGACCGCACCGGTTCCCATGGCGGGTATCTCCTCGTGGCGGGCTTCGCCTGGATGGGAGTCCTCGCTACCATCGTCGGGCTGCCGACGCTGCGATCCGCCAAGGCGAGAACCGATTTGGAGAAGCACGCATGACCTCAGCCCCGCACGGCTCCACGGCGAGGGGAGTCTCGCACCAGCGCGCGCTGGACGCCGCACTCCGCTCCCCCGCCCTCCTCATCCTGGGCTGCCTGGGACTGCTCCTCATCCCCGTCCACCAGTTGTGGGACAACCTCGTTCCCTCGTTCAAGCTCGACGCGTGGATCTACTACCACGCCGTGGCGCAGTGGCACGCGGGCGGCTCCCTCTACGACTGGTACGCCAACCCCGGGCAGAAGGTGTGGCCCTTCACCTACCCGCCCTTCGCCGCGTGGGTGCTCACCCCGCTGCTGCTCCTCACCGATCGCGCCGCGCAGGTGCTGCTCACGGCGGTCACGCCCTGGGCGGCGGCGGTCACCGCCTGGGCGGGCCTGCGCTGCCTGGGGGCGCGCGGCCGGGCTGCCTGGGGCGGCGGGGTCTGGCTCGGCCTGGCTGGCTGCCTCGTGGCCGAGCCGCTGGACAAGACCATGGAGTACGGGCAGATCAACGCGATCCTCATGATGCTCGTCGCGCTCGACCTGCTCGTGGTGCCCGCCGGCTCGCGCTGGCGGGGCGTGGGCAGCGCCGTGGCAGCGGCGATCAAGCTCACCCCGGCGATCGCCATCCTCGTCTTCCTCGTGCGCCGCGAGTGGCGGGCCGCGGCCACCATGGTCGCCACGGCCGCTGGCCTGACGGCGGCCGCCTGGGCGGCCTCCCCCAAGGAGTCCGCGCGGTTCTTCGGCGAGGCGATGCTCGACCCCTCGCGCGCGGGGCTGCCCGACTTCTCGGGCAATCAGAGCCTGCGCGGCCTGGTGGCCCGTGGCCTGCCGGAAGGGCTGTGGAGCCCGGTGTGGGCGGGGCTCGCGCTCCTGGTGATCATCGGCTCGATACTCCTGGCCAGGCGCCTGGGGCGCGGCGACCGCGGGACCGATGGGACCGCTGGGACCGATGGGCTCACCCTGCTGCTCCAGACCGGCGTGGTGATGACCTGCGGGCTGCTGGTCTCCCCCATCAGCTGGTCGCACCACTGGGTGTGGTGCCTGCCGCTGCTCATCGGCCTGGGCGTGGCCTCGTGGCGCTGGTGCTCGCCGTCGCTCATGACGGCGACGGCGGCCGGCGGACTCGTCTTCGCCCTGGCCATGCAGTGGTGGTTCCCGGAGCAGAACCACGTGGAGCAGGACTGGCCCTGGTGGGCCGGTCCGCTGGGCTCCTCCTACACGCTGTGGGCGCTCGCCGCCGGCGCGCTCCTGTGGCTGCGCGCCCCGCGCGGTGAGGGCACCACGCCGAGCGCTGAACATCCTTGAGTGCGCCCGGACGTGGGCGCATGTCAATTCTGCTGCCGTCAGCGGGGGTCGCTTGTCGCACGCTGTTGAGGATCGTTGGGATTCCAACGATCGCGATCGCCTTCTCAAGCGGTCCGGACGCCGACGGCAGCAGAATTGACACCCTGCCGGGATGCGGAGGCCGGAAGCCGACGCGCCCAGCACCATCCGCGACCACTGACGTCGCCGTCGTCCCGCTGACGGCGCTCGGGGCGTGATCGCGCGCCGAGGGCGGCGGCACCCGTAAAATCAACGGGTGCCGCTCTTCGATATCGCCCGCGCCGTGGAGGACCAGTTCCACCGCGACGTCATCCCCACGCTCAAGCGCCGTGGTTGGCGCCCGCGCGTGGTGGCCTACGACGGCTATGGATCGAGCGCGACGGCGCCCGGCGGCGGCGATATGGCGCGGGTGCTGGCGCGCATGGTGCTGCGGCCGGCGGATGCTCCCACCGAGGGCCCGCTGTTCCGCTCGCTTCCGGAGAAGCGCCCGGCCTCGGCCGCTGAGGTCCTCGACAACGCCCGCATCTCCTTGGCGGACGCGCAGCGCGGCTGGCGCCTGTTCATCGACGCCCCGGTGCCACACCTCCCGGTGACGATCACCGTGGGGGATGCCCGGGTGCGCACGCGGGCGGACCGGGAGGGGTACATCGACGTCGTCGTGCGCGGGCACGGCCTGGGCGCGGGCTGGCATGACGCGGTGATCGACGCCGCGGGGGCGGGAAGCTCCACGGCCCGTGTGCTCGTGGTGGGCCCGGAGCCGACTCTCGGGATCATTTCGGATATCGATGACACGGCGATGATCTCGCACGTGCCGCGCATGCTCGTGGCGGCGTGGAACCAGTTGGTGAAGTACTCCTCGGCGCGCGAGCCGGTGCCCGGGATGGCCCGCCTCTACCGGCGCGTCCAGCAGGCGCACGGGGGCGCCCCGGTGTTCTACCTGTCCACGGGGGCGTGGAACGTCATGCCGACTCTGCGCGCGTTCTTCTCCCGCCATGGCTTCCCGGAGGGGCCGGCGCTCATGACCGACTGGGGTCCGACGAACACGGGGTGGTTCCGCAGTGGCATCGAGCACAAGCGCACGGAGCTGCGGCGCCTCATGATCGATCTTCCGCAGGTGCGCTGGCTGCTCGTGGGGGACGACGGCCAGCATGATCCGCTCATCTATGGAGAGGCAGCCCGGGAGCACGCCGACCGCGTGGCCGCGGTGGCGATCCGGCGACTGAGCGCCACCGAGCAGGTGCTCGCCGGGGGTATCACGGCCCATCCCATGGGCATTGGGCCGGCCGCGCGCACCTTGGCCGAGGCGGATGTGCCGGTGGTGGTGGGATCGAATGGCTTCGAGCTGGCCACGCGCCTGCCCGCCTCGATCATCGGCAGGGCCTGATTCGCGAGTTCCCCGCTGTCAGGGCGCGTCCAGTGTCCCGGGAGTGAGGTAGCCCTCCTCCTCGTAGTATGCGAGATCTCTATACAACTGGGTGATGAAGGGTGACTCAATTTCTGCCATGACTAGGGCACTTAGTCCCCCAAGGGTCACTGTCACATCATTGGGCAGCACCCACGAATGCTCCGTATGATCATCTCGAGTATTGTCAGACGGAGCGCCCCATAATTCGGAGAGCGCGCCGACATAGGCCCGGTACGCCGATCGCGCAAGAGGATCGCAGATCGCATCTTCCCCATCTCCCCCCCGCGACGAGAGGGGAATGCTCACGCCCTTGACATTCCCATACTTGTCAACTCGGTCAATAAATCCGTCGTCCCTGCCATCACAGGAGAGCTTGGTGGTGAAAAACCTCCCGTCGTCCACCGCAGGCCTCCAACCAAGACGATCCCGTATGCCAAACGCCTCCTGAAGACCCATCGGCCACTCGCGGTCAGTCCACGCCCGGATCCAGCTCACCGCTTCCTGCACAGGGAGCACTCGAAACTCAACCGTCATGGCACATCAAACGTCCCGGGAGTGAGGTAGCCCTCCTCCTCGTAGTATGCAATCTCTCTATCCAACTGAGTGATCGAGGGTGAGTCAATTTCTGCGATAATTAGAGCGCTTAGTCCCCCGAGGGTCACTGTCACATCATTGGGCAGCACCCAAGAATGCTCCGTATGATCATCTCGAGTATTGTCGGACGGCGCGCCCCATAATTCGGAGAGCGCCCCGACGTAAGCGCGGTACGCCGATCGTGCAAGAGGATCACATGTCGCATCTTCCCCATCTCCCCCCCGTGACGAGAGGGGAAACCAAACACCCTCGATATTTCCATACTCATCGACGTCATCGATAAACCCGTCTTCCCTGCCATCATCGGATAACTTCGTGGTAAATAGCGTTCCGTCGCCCGGCGAGGGCCTCCAGCCAAGACGATCCCGTATGCCAAAAGCCTCCTGAAGACCCATCGGCCACTCGCGGTCAGTCCACGCCCGGATCCAGGCGACAGCTTCAGCGACAGGAAGCACTCGAAACTCAACCGTCATGGCACATCAAACGTCCCGGGAGTGAGGTAGCCCTTCTCCTCGTAGTAGGCAATCTCTCTATCCAACTGAGTGATCGAGGGCGAACCAATTTCCACTGTAATTAGCGCGCTTAGCCCACCAAGTCTCACCGTCACGTCATTGGGCAGCACCCACGAATGCTCCGTATGAGCGTTTCGAGTGTTGTCAGATGGCGCGCCCCACAATTCGGAGAGCGCGTCGACATAGGCGCGGTAAGCCGATCGCGCAAGAGGATCGCAGATCGCATCTTCCCCATCTCCCCCCCGTGACGAGAGAGGAAACCTAACTCCCTCGACATTTCCACGCTCATCAACGTCATCGATAAATCCGTCTGCCCTGCCATCATCGGACAACTTCGTGGTAAATCGCGTCCCATCGTCCGACGCGGGCCTCCAAGCAAGACGATCTCGTATTCCAAAAGCTTCCGGAATACCCATCGGCCACTCGCGGTCAGTCCACGCCCGGATCCAGCTCACCGCTTCCTGCACAGGGAGCGCTCGAAACTCAACCGTCATGGCACATCAAACGTCCCGGGAGTGAGGTAGCCCTCCTCCTCGTAGAACTCTTCGACTTGATGAATTTGAGTAATTGCCGGCGAATCAATTTCGACATGAATTAATGAATCCTGCCCTGACACACTGACAGTGAGTCCATTCGGATGGATCCACCGGCGTCGACGTATCCCATAGCTCGGAGAATCACATTTGACCCCGGGACCCCATAACGCTGACAACTTTTCAATATAGGCTTCGTATGTCGATCTTGAGAGCGGTTCACAGGAGGCCGCATCTTCACATCCCCGGGACGACAACGGAAAACTTACGCCTTCGATCCAGCCATTTTTATCCGGGAATCCGATATATCCATCTTCCTCGGGCGACAGTCGCGTCGCAAATATAGACCCATCATCCGGCCTGGGTCGCCATCCAAGCTGATCGCGAACCGCAAACGCCTCGCCCATCGACATCGGCCACTTATGATCTGTCCACGCCCGAATCCAAGACACAGCCTCGGCCACGGAGAGAACGCGAAATTCAGTCATTTGTCTCCTCCTCAGATCGCCGCGATTTTAGCGTTCATTTTGTCAATAAATTCCCTCGTTGGCGCGACCGACTCAGAGTACACGCTATGCGTCGCACCAGCCGAAGGGGTTGTCAGCACATCTGTGCGCATCTTGGTGCGTCCGCTTACAACCGACTCCCATACATTTGGATTATCACGAAAGTAACGGACGACTCGTTTATCACTTAACATTCGATCCATCGAATAATTCGATGTTCCTTGCGCTGCAGGAGATCCGCTCAACTCTCTAAGTTTGTAGGTCTTTCCTGGCTGATAGCTGGCCGCGCCCCCCTTATACTCCGGTATCACTAGTTCATCTCCGTCGGACGATACGGCGAGCCCGTCTACTTGCCCAGCACCAGTATTACGAGCTGCCGGCTCTGATCGAAATTCGCTAGGAGTTTCGTATCCTCGACGCGCAAGCGCCTGTTCACCCCCTCTTTCACCAGCGTACCTAGCCGTCCGGGCAATATCGCCGCGACCCGCACTTACCTCATTTGCTACCTGCTTGAGTCTCCTGATATCCTCCGGATCGGCTTTTTTCTTCTCGAGGAGTCCTATCGTGTCACTGATTTTTCCCCTCGTGAAGTCCGATGCGGTCAGGCCGTACTTGTTGGCAAGAGTCTCCAACTCAGAGATGTTGGCGTCAAGGGCCGCCTTCTTCCTCGCCCGGTCCTCGAAGATGCTCTCGAGCTCCCTCAGATCCTCTGCCTCGGACGCTCCATGCCTGGCCGCCCGCCGCTCAGCGGCCGCCTCCGCGGCGCGCCGCGCCGCCCCACTCTCCGATGCGGCCCGTCCGCGCGCGGCCCACTCGGCGGCCTCTCCCATCTCCTCGCGCATCGCGCGGGTCTTGGCCAGGGTCTCCGCCGTCGCATGACCCGCCCTCCCCATGAAGGAGCCAGGAACGAAGGTCAGGGCGAAGTCAACGATGTCGAGAACGAGCTTCTCCGGCGTCGCCGTGGACAAGTACTCCTTGATGGCCGCCGCGGGATCGCGCAGCAGGGAGTCGAGCCCCGCCCCATGGGCGGCCACCCAGGTCAAGATGCCAGTCGCACCCATCGCCAGCGCGAACGAGCCCCCAGAGGCCATGATGAGCAGGACTCCGAGAGCCGTCAGGAGGATCTGCCCGCCCATGCCCAGCCCGTCCCACCACTCCGCGAGCATCTCGAGCAGGCCCGCGAAGAACATCCCATCCCCGTCGGTGGTGAGGAACTCACCAACCTCCTGGGAGATCATCAGCCCCCACCAGCACACCCCCACCAGCAGGAGCGCGCACAGGAGCGCCCACAACCGGAAGAGCCACCGAGCACGGGGCTCGCGCCCCGGGGCCCCACGCCCCATGGCATCGGCGCGCACCCCGCGCACCTGCACCCCCATCGCGCTCCCCTGGCGCATCGCCGCCCACGTCCCCCAGCGCCGATCCCCATACGCCCGGAAGACCACCACCATGTCACTCCACGTGAACTGCGCCAGGGCCATCACCGAGGCCATAGCGGCCCGCAGCGGGGCCGGCAGCTCGATCACGGGGAACCGGACAGCGGGAGCATCCCCCACCGTGAACCCATGGACGCCCATGCACGCCCGCCGGTAGGCGTCCACCAGGAGGCACACCACGAGCATGAGCACCGAGACGGGGATGCTCAGCGAGCCCTCGGACCCGGCGCTCCAGAGGAAAGGAATCCACCCCGGCACACCAGGCGTCCTGGCATCGCTCCAGTCCACAAGCGAGGCATTGCCATTCCACCCAGCATGATCCGCGATCATCTGAAGCAGGGCCAGCACCGGCAGCGCCAGGGCCGCCGCCCGCCTGACAACCACCCTCAGGGGAGTCCTCGCGACAGGACCGATGCGCCACAGCGCGATCGCCAGGCCGATAGCCATAGCCACCGTCATGGTGTGCACCTGGTGCCCTACCGCCAGCCCGTCGGTCATCTCGCTGGAGTAGGAGCCGATCGTCCACGGGTTGGGCGAGTAATGGAAGCGCTCCTCGCCGAGAACCCGCTCCCACAGGCCTGGCTCGCCCAGACGCCTCACGCTGTCCTCGGCCACCGTGAATCCCAGGCCAGAGGCGAAACCGAGGAGCGCCCAGTCCACCGCGGCGAAGCGCCGGACCCTGCCCGGCGCCAGCACGGCGAGCAGCACGAGCACCACGAGCTTGGCGGGCTCCTCGATGAACGCGGCGAGCGTCACCCTCGCGCCGTCGTCCGACGGCGACAGCCCACCCAGCCCGCCGATCCAGCGGGTCGCCAGGGCCGTCGCCACGGCGCTCCAGATGCCGATCCCGTAGACGGCGGAGATCGCCCGCCACCCGATGGTTCGCGTGCGGGCGAGCATCGTGATGAGCACGAGCCCCATGGCGGCGAAGATGGGTGGCACCATGGCCACCGCGAGCCGGGGGATGACGATGAGCGCGATGATCCCCAGCGGGATCGCGATCGCGTAGAGGGCCCACACCGTGCGGCACAGGTTTCTCGCGAACCTGAGATGCCGAGCCCACCATCCCCGGTAGGCCGCGCTGAGCCTCTCCCACCACTCGGGAGGATGACCCCGGTACGCGCTGAGAACCAGCGCCGCAGACCCCCTGGCAGTGCCCCCAGGGGCCCCAAGGCCCGCTCGCAGGGGGCCGCCACCGGTGGGGGCCCAGGCTCCATAGACAGCGCCATTACTCATCGACACAGGTCAGACCGTAAGCAGACCGGAAAAGTCACAGCAAGGTCACGGTCCCCGGGGAGGATGGGTAGTCCACGGGGAGTGATGGGGAGAAGACGGTCCCACGACCCCGCGCGCTCCAACACCAAGGACTTAAGCCCCAGGATCGGTCTTGTGGTTCGCCCGCTGAGGGCCCTCGGGCGCGCCTCGCCCAGGAGTCGCCGGACGGCTAGGCTGGGCGCCGCGGTCCGGGCGCAACGGGCCCGCCGCACGCATCTAGGAGGCACGCATGAGCAAGCTCCCCTTCGTCCTCGGCCTCAGCGCCGGGTACGTCCTGGGCACCCGGGCGGGCCGCGCCCAGTACGAGCGCATCAAGGCGACCGCCAAGGGCGTCGCCGAGCAGCCCTTCGTCCGCACGCGGGTCGACGCCGCCCAGGCACGGGTCGCCCAGGCCGTGCGCCAGCAGGGCGAGGCCGTCACCGACAAGGTGGCCGACGCCGTCAAGGAGCGTCTCTTCGGCGCCCCCGCCGCCCCGGCGTCGCGCGGCTCCGAGCCGATCGCCGTCGACGACGCCACGATCCGGCCCGTCCGATAGCGGCGCCCGCGCCCCTCAGAGGTCCTCGGGGTCGAGGGGCTTGCGGCCGCGCAGCCATGCGCGGGAGGCACCGCCGCCCCCACTGGCCTGCCGCGCGCCGTCGCCCTTGAGACGCAGGCCCATGAGCCCCCGGCGCCACCCGATCGCGCTGGTGCTCGACAGCGACCAACGAGCAGGCCGCTCCCCCCGATCGCCCCGGGCGCGCCGCCTCGACTCACGGTCCCCCACCACGGGCAGCTGCCAGGAGCGCCAGTAGGCGAGCAGGCACAGCCCCGCCCCCACGAGCATGGCGCCGAGCATCCCCCAGCTCTCATGGAATCCCGCGCGGACCATCGCCACATCGGTCAGTGCGGCGATGAGGGCGGGCACGGCGTAGAGCTTGTTGCCGCCGAAAACCGCAGGGGTCTCCCCCACGGAGACGTCGCGGATCATCGATCCACCCACCGCCGTCAGGCACCCCAGCAGGAGCGCGGGCATGACGCCCAGTCCATTGGCGAGGGCCTTGGAGGCGCCCGTGGCCGCCCACACGCCCAGGACGAGCGCGTCGGCCACCACGAGGAAGCGGCGGGCCGGGCGGGAGGTGAAGGGGACGAGCCAGGCGATCATCGCGCCCGCGCAGGCGGCGTAGAGGTAATAGGGGTCGGTCAGGGCGAAGGGCGGGCCGTTCTGGATCATGACGTCGCGCAGGATGCCGCCAGCGGTCGCCGTGAGGATCGCGAGGACCACGAAGCCCACGAGGTCGAAGTTCTTGCGGCGGGCGATGAGCGCCCCCAGGATCCCGTTGAACAGCACGCCGGACAGGTCGATGGCGCGGAAGGTCACGGGCAGGGCGCCGAGGGCCGTGATCTGCGCGGGATGAAGCGCGATGGGGAGGCAGATCGCTGACAGCACGGCCACACGATAGAGGATGCGCGGCGGGCTGAGCGGGCACGCTGCGAGGACTCACCGGGGGCGGGGAGGAATGCCGTGGGAACGTGATGGGGGCGCGCCGGCGGCCGCCTCCTCAGGCTCCCCGAAACCACCGCTGGCGGGCCCGTCGACCGCAGGGGGAGGATCGAGCCGTGCCATCATCGCGCTCCCTGTCCTCACAGCCATCACAGCCGCGACAGCCCACCCGCTCCTCGCCGTCGTCGTCCCCCGCGCAGAAGCAACAGACCGCGGGCTCTCGCTACGCCCCTCCCGTGGACCTGTCCAAGTACGCCTGGATGTCCATCGGGGCCGCCCTGTCCACCATCGCCCTGAAATCGTGGGCCGCATGGGTGACCAGCTCGGCCGGGCTCCTGTCGGACGCGGCGGAATCGGTGGTCAACCTGGTGGCGGCGATCGTGGCCCTGTGGGTCCTCAAGGTCTCGATCCGCCCGGCGGACGAGGACCACCAGTTCGGCCATTCCAAGGCGGAGTACTTCTCCGCGGTGGTCGAGGGCGTCATGATCTTCGTGGCCGCGGCCTTCATCATCGTCACGGCGGCCGAGAGGATCATCGACCCGGTCATGCCCGACAGACTGGGGCTGGGACTGGCGGTCTCCGTCATCGCCTCGCTCATCAACGGCGGCGTCGCCTGGGTCCTGTACCGGGCGGGGCGCCGCGAGCACTCGGCCACGCTCATCGCCGACTCCAAGCACCTGGCCACTGATGTCATCACCTCCGCGGCCGTGCTCGTGGGCGTGGGGGTCGTGGCGATCACGGGCTCGCCGGTGCTCGACGCCCTCGTCGCCCTGGGGGCGGGCCTCAACATCATGTGGACGGGGTTCAAGCTCATCAACGAGTCGGTGAGCTGGCTCATGGACGCGGCCCCCGCGGCCGAGGCGATCGCCCGGGTGGAGGAGGTGCTGGGCGCCCGCCGCGACCCGGGCCGCATCGACTTCCACGCCATGCGCATCCGCGAGGCGGGCAACCGCCGCTTCATGGACCTGCATGTGCTCGTGCCCGACGCCTGGACGGTCAAGCAGGGGCACGACTACGCCGAGGACCTCATCGACGACCTGGTCCGCTCCGACCCAGGTTTGAGGGTCTCGGCGCATCTCGAGCCGATCGGCGATCCGAAGAGCTACGAGGACCTCGACGACGTCTGATCGCCCCGACCTGCCCCGGCAGCGCCCGGGCCTCTACCGGCCGCGCCCAGGCCCGAGGGCCCCGTTCTGGGCGATTCGCGCAGGTGCGGGGTTGTGGCGGGGAGGGTTCGTCGTCGGATTCCACGGCGAGATAGAGCGCTCCGTGCCACACTCGTGCCATGAGCCCAGCAGTTCTGTCCGCGACCGCTCCGTCCCTCCGCCATCACACAGCGCCGCAGGACGCCCCCTGGCGCCGTCTCGACCACATCGGGGTCGAGATCTGCCTGGAGAACGTCGCCGGCGTGCGGCTCGCGGTCCGCGCGGGAGCGGATCGCGCCGAGTTGTGCGACAACCTCACCGTCGGCGGCACCACGCCCTCGATCGGCGCGATCGAGGCCGCTGTCCTGGCCGCCGCCGAGGAGGTCGAGGCCAAGCGCCAGCGCATCGGCGCGCACTGGGCGAGCTCAGCGGGAGGCGCGCCCTTCGGCCTGCGCATCATGATCCGTCCCCGGGGCGGCGGCTTCATCTACGACGGCGACGGCCGGCGCGCGATGATCGCCGACGTCCGCCGGATCGCCGCCCTGGCGCGCGAGATGAGCGAGTACACCCGCCCGGTCCCCACCTCCAACCCGGCTCAGCCCCTGCCCCCGGCCGTGGACCTGGGGCTCGTCGTCGGCGGGCTGACGGACGACGGCGCCGTGGACCGGGGCCTCATCCGCCTCCTCAAGGACCTCGCCGACGGCGCCCCCCTGACCTACCACCGGGCGATCGACGCCAGCCGCGATCCTCTGGAGGCCTACCGCGACCTGCGCCAGCTCGGCATCGACTACGTCCTCACCAGCGGCGCGGCGGACACGGCGCTTGACGGGGCGCGGGCGATCGCCGCGATGGTGGCCGAGGAGGGGCCGACGGTCATCGCCACCGGCATGGTGCGCAGCCACAACGCCGCCGAGGTCATCGAGGCCACGGGCGCGGGGGAGATCCACCTGCGCTGCTCCTTCCCCGACCTTCCCCCGCACCTGCCCCAGAACACCGATGAGGAGCAGGTGCGCGAGATCGTCGAGGTGGCGCGTGCCCTGCCGGTGCCGGGCGGGCCGGGCGACTGAGCGCCGCGCGCGCACCGAGGGCCTCCGCGAGAGGAGGACCGCCCAGGAGGACTGGGGCCGGCGTCGCTGAAAGCCGCCGGCCCCCGTCGCCTGGACCGGGATGGGCCGTCCTGGGCGGGCCCGGCGCGCTCAGCCCTCCACGCGGGCCCGCACGCGCGCGGCCGCGGCCGCGGCCACGAGGTTCCTCAGCGAGCTCGTGGTCTCCTCATAGCCGCGGGTCTTGAGCCCGCAATCGGGGTTGACCCAGATGCTCCCGGCGCCCAGGGCGTCGACGGCGCGGCCGATGAGCTCGGCGCACTCCTCGGTGCTGGGCACGCGCGGGGAGTGGATGTCCCATACGCCTGGGCCGAGCTGGCGCGTGAAGCCGTGGGCGGCGACGGCGGGCAGGATGTCCATCCGGGAGCGGGAGGCCTCGATGGAGGTGACATCGGCGTCGAGGTGGTCGACGGCGTCGATGACCACATCGAACTCCGAGTAGCACAGGTGGGTGTGGATCTGGGTTGCGCTCGCGGCCCCGCCGGTGGCCAGGCGGAAGGAGCCGACGGACCACTCCAGGTAGGCGGGGCGATCGGCGCGGCGCAGCGGGAGGGTCTCGCGGATGGCCGGCTCGTCGACCTGGATGACGCCGATGCCCGCGGCCTCCAGGTCGGCCACCTCCGCGCGCAGGGCCAGGCCCAGCTGGTCGGCGACCTCGGCGCGCGGCAGGTCATCGCGCACGAAGGACCAGGCCATGATCGTCACCGGGCCGGTGAGCATGCCCTTGAGGGGCTTGTCGGTGAGCGACTGGGCGTAGGAGGACCAGGCCACCGTCATCGGGGCGGGCCGGGCGACGTCGCCCCACAGGATCGAGGGGCGGGTGCAGCGCGAGCCGTAGGACTGCACCCAGCCGTGCTCGGTGGTGGTGAAGCCGTCGAGCAGCTCGGCGAAGTACTGGACCATGTCATTGCGCTCGGCCTCGCCGTGGACGAGGACATCCAGGCCGATCTCCTCCTGGAGGCGCACCACGCGCTCGATCTCGGCCCTCATCTGCGCCCCGTAGCCAGCGGCGTCGAGCTCGCCCTTGCGGTGGGCGGCGCGGGCGGCGCGGATCTCACGGGTCTGCGGGAAGGATCCGATGGTCGTGGTGGGCAGGAGGGGCAGCCCCAGGCGCGCGTCCTGGAGCGGCTTGCGCTCGGCGTAGGGCGGGCGGGCCCGGTCGGCGGGGGTGATGGCGCCGACGGCCTCGCGGACCTCGGCGCGCCGCACCCCGGGGTGGGCGGCCCGCTGGGCGCGCAGGCGCGCGTCGAGGGCGAGCTCGTCGGCGATGGAGCCCCTGCCCTCGTCCAGGCCGCGCGCGAGGGTGAGGACCTCCCCCACCTTCTGGTCGGCGAAGGCCAGCCAGGAGCGGATGGCGGGGTCGAGGGAGGCCTCGCGCTCGACGTCGTGCGGGACATGCTGCAGTGAGGTCGAGGTGGCCACGGTGAGGGGCGTGCCCGCGGGCAGGGCGTCTCGCAGGCGCTCGAGGGTGGTGAGCGCGGCATCGAGGTCGGTGCGCCAGATGTTGCGCCCGGAGACGACGCCGGCGACCACGGTCTTGCCCCCCAGGGCTGCCAGGTCCTCGGCCGGGGGCAGCTCCCCGGCGACGAGGTCGAGGCCCACGGCCTCGACCCCCGTGCCCGCCAGGACCGGCAGGGCGTCGCCGAGCGAGCCGTAGGCGCCGGTCACCAGGACCTGGGGTCGCTCGGTGATAGCGGCGATCCAGGTGTAGGCCCAGCCGGCGGCGGCCAGGACCTCCTCGCGGGGAACGCCCCAGGTGTCGGCCACGAGGGCGGGCTCGTCGAGCTGGACCCACTGCGCTCCGGCGGCCCACAGGTCGGCCAGAAGGTGCCCGTAGGCCCCCAGGAGGTCCTTGACGCGGTCGATCGGCCGGAATCCGGGGGCGGCGTCGTCGGAGGCCTTGGCCAGGAGCAGGTAGGTGATCGGCCCGACGATGACCGGCCGGGGGGCCGGCTCGCCCGCGGCGAGGGCCTCGAGGACCTGGGCGGCGGGCCCGTCCGTGGGGTCGATGGCGCCGAAGCCGGGGACGTAGTCGAGGACGGTGGACTCGTCGATCTCGGGGACGAGGTAGTGGTAGTTCGAGTCCATCCACTTCGTCATCTCCTGCGCCGCGAGGTCGCCCTGGCCGCGCGCCACGGTGAAGTGGCCCTCGAGGCCCAGCCCTGGGTGCCCCGCCCCGGCGCCACCGCGCAGGTGGGCGAATCGGGAGGGGACGGCGCCCAGGGCGCTCGTGATCTGGAGGACCTGGTCGTAGTAGGCGAAGTCGGCGGGGACGGCGGCTGGTCCGCCAAGGCCCAGGGCGCGCAGGCGCTCGCGGGTGGCCCGGCGCAGGTCAGCGGCGGCTCCGCGCAGCTCATCAGCGCCGCTGGCGCCCTTCCAGTAGGACTCGACGGCCCGCTTGAGCTCGCGGTCGGGCCCGATGCGCGGGTAGCCGAGGATGGTCGCGGCGGGAAGAGGGGTGGAGGCGGTGGTCGTCGGCGTGGTCATGATCGTCGCTTTCGTCGTCGAGGTTCAGGGGCGCGCGGAACCGGCGTGGGCCGGCTCGGGCATTCGACGATCACCACCGGGCGTGGCGTTGAGGTAGGCGCGGCGCACATCGCGCTGCATGGAGGCCGAGACGCGCTCGCCGCCGAGGATGCCGCCGAGCCGCAGCTGGCTGATGACGTCGAGGGCGGGGCGGGTGCGGTTGAAGGTGTAGAGGTGGATGCCGGGCGCGCCGCCGTCGAGGACCTCGGTGGCCAGCCTCAGGGTGGCGTCGATGCCGCGCACGACGGCCTGGGCGCCGCGGGCCGGCCCGAGGCTGGCGGCGAGGCCCTCCGGGATGGGGACGCCGGTGAGGGAGGCCAGGCGGGAGAGCCGGGAGAGGTCGGTCATCGGCAGGATGCCGGGCAGCAGCGGCATCGAGACGCCGCAGTAGGTGGCGGCGCGGGCGAGCGAGAGGTAGTCCTCGGAGTCGTAGAAGACCTGGGTGATGGCCAGGTCCGCGCCAGCCGCCTGCTTGGCGGCGAGGATCTCGACGCCGCGCCCGTGGTCGAGCACCGCGGGGTAGGCGGCGACGGCGATCGTGAGGTGGCGCTCGCCGTCGTCGAAGTACTCGGACTCGACCTCCCGGATGACGCGCACGAGGTCCTCGGCGTGGGCCAGCTCGCCGGGCAGCTCGTCGGCGTCGTGGCCGCGGGGAGGGTCGCCGCGCAGGGCCAGGAAGCGGCGCACGCCCATGGCGAGGAAGAGACGGATGATCTCGACGACGTCGCGCTTGCGGTAGCCGATGCAGGTCAGGTGCGCCATGAGGTCCACGTCGGAGCGGGCCAGCACGTGGGCGACGACGTCCTCGGCGGGGTTGTGCTCGCGGACCACCCTGACGGCGGGATCGGCGGGCCGGGTTCCCAGGACGAAGGTCGGACGGTAGGTGACGGAGACGAAATCTGGGGCGGTGGCCAGCAGTCGGTCCAGGGCGCTCCAGGTCTGGGAGGCGCTGGCGCGGGGCGGGAAGAGCTCGAGGGAGAGCGTGGGCGCGCGGCCGACGGGGGCCGAGGCGGGCCCAGAGGCGGTCGGCACGGGAGACTCGTGAGCGGCGGGTGCGGGGGCACCGGGGATGGTTGGCATGATTCTCCATCGTTCCTGGCGGAAGCACCCTCGAGGGGTTGCTGCGACGTCGTTGAGCCAGGTCTCTCGATCGCTCTGGATGGGTGAGCCGATCGTGCCAGACCACGCGCCACAAGGGCCGTGGGGTCCGATTCCTGAGACTCGACGGCGGCCCCGGGTGCCCGCGGGCACGCGCCGGCAGTGGCCGCGCCCCGTCGGGGCGTCACGCTCCCAGCGCAATCACCCATCTCCCCCCGCAGGAGGATGGCCGGGGGCACGGGCCTGCCCTAGGTTGGTGCCCATGGCTGATCAGCGCATCGAGGCGCGCATCGACACCGCCCGGGGCATCGGCCTCGCGGTTGAGCTCGCTCTACCCGCCGGCGTCCCTGACCTCGACCCTCGTGAAGGCCGACGGGTGGTGGACACCGGCGGCGCGATGACGGAGCGCCCCGAGGCCATCGTCATCCTCGCCCACGACTTCCTCGCCGATCGCCATGGGCCCGGTCAGAGCCTCGACCGGATGGCCGCCGCGTACAGGGAGGCCGGCCTGGCGACCCTCCAGTTCGATTTCTCGGGCCTGGGGGCCTCCGACGACGACGTCATCACCCTGGCCAGTGAGGTCGCCGATCTCCAGGCGCTGTGCAGTTGGCTCTCGCACCTGGGCTACGCGCGCCAGGGGATCCACGGGCACGGCCTGGGGGCGACGGCGGCGCTCGTCGCCAGGCCGGAGCAGGTGCGCACGGCGGTGGCCGTCGGCGCGATCGTCGGCCCGCAGTCGATCCTGTGGGAGGAGGTCTTCTCCCCCACCCAGCTCGACGAGCTCGCCAAGCACGGCATCACCCGCCTCCCGGATGACAACCCCAATGACCGCGCATGGGACGTGGTGAGCAAGGAGACCCTGGCGGACGTGTCGATGCAGAGCCCCGACGGCGTCATGGAGGGCCTGCCCTGGCCGATCCTCATGGTGCATGGGGCGCAGGTCGTGGAGTCCTCCGACGCCGCTGACGAGGCCGCCAAGGGCTTCCCCCTGCTCCCCGATGGATCGCGCATGATGCAGATCCACTCCCAGGGTGAGGAAGCGGACGCCGAGCTCTCGCGCGCGGCCGTGGACTGGATGGCCCTGCGCCTGCGGTGAGGCGCGGCGCCCCTTCCGCTTCCGTCGGGCCAGGGGCGACACTGGTGGGCATGGAGATGAGCAGACTCGGCAGCCACGGCCCCAGCGTCCCGCCATTCGCGCTCGGCACGATGTACTTCGGCTCCCAGGTACCACCGGACACCGCCCTCACCATCCTCGACGCCGCCCTCGATCAGGGCGCGACCTTCCTCGACACCGCCAACAACTACGCCTTCTGGGTTGACGGCGGGACCGGCGACGAGTCCGAATCCCTCCTCGGCCGCTGGTTCGCCTCCCGGCCGGGCGCCCGGGACCGGGTCACCCTGGCGACGAAGATCGGCGCGCGCCCGCGCCCGGGCAGCCGCAGCCTGGACGAGGCACTGGGCCTGTCGGCGAGCGCGATCAGGACGCAGACCGAGGATTCCCTCGCCCGCCTGGGGACCGATCAGGTCGATCTCCTCTACGCGCATGTCGACGATCCCCGCGTCCCGATCGAGGAGACTGTGGGGGCACTGGTCGAGGAGGCCCGGCGCGGCACGGCCCGCTTCATCGGCTGCTCCAACCTCAGCGCTTCCCGCCTCGAGGCCGCGCTCGCCGCCACGCCCGCCGGGCAGGCGGGCTACTGCGTCCTCCAGCAGCGCTTCACCTACCTGACGACCGCGCCCGGCGCCGATCTGTCCCCGCATGTGCTCCTCGATGAGGAGGTGATCGACGTCGCCACGCGCCACGGTCTTGGCCTCATCGGCTACTCGCCGCTCCTTGGAGGCGCGTACACCCGTGCTGACCGGCCGCTTCCCGAGGCCTACCAGCATGGGGCGACGCAGGGCCAGCTCGCCGCGCTCGCGCGGGCCGCCGACGCCACGGGGCTCGACGCCGGGCAGGTGGTCCTGGCATGGATGGCGCAGCGGGGCATCCCCGTGCGCGCCGTCGTCGGGGTCTCCTCAACGAATCAGCTGGCCTCAGCCGTGAAGGCGGCGAGCACGCCGCTTCCCGCGGAGGTCCTCGCCGACCTGGAGCAGGCGCGCCGCGTTCCCTGACCGCGGCCCCGCGAGTTCGTCACTTTGACGTCGACTTCGTACCCTTACCCTCAGATTTCGTCACCAAAAGTACGATCTCGACGGGTGCGGCGGCGCCCGCGCGCCTGCCCGCACCCGGGGAGGACTCCCCCTGGGACTTTCCTGTGGTTCCCCGGAGAATCGGGGCATGACTCCCTCGCCCCTGCACCCCGCCGCCTCGACCCTCCCACCCCTCAGCCGCCGAACTCTCATCGCCCTGGCCGCGCTCACCGCCGGCTCTCTCGCCGCTTGCTCCAGCAAACCCCCGCGCCCGTCCATCGGCGGCGAGCAACTCATCGGCTCGGTCGCCCGCACGGCCGTGCCCGTGTCGCGGGCCCCGGATCTGGCCTCCGCCGTCGCCGCCTGCGACACCCTCGGCGCGACGGCGCTGAGCGCCCAACTCGCTGACGGCGCGCATTCCAATGCCCTCGTCAGCCCCGCGTCCCTGGGGCTCAGCCTGGCGGCCGCCGCCCTGGGCGCCACCGACCCCGCCGCCCAGGGGATCAACACGGGCCTCGGCTGCGCCGATGAGGCCACGCGCAACACCACCTGGTCGGCCATCCAGAACGCCCTGCTGGCCTACGACGGCGACCCCTCGTCCTTCGACCTCTCGGCCAAGGCCCCCGAGAAGCCCCTCCTCCACGTGGCCTACCAGCTGCTCGTCATCGCCGAGGAGGGCCAGTCCACGGTGAACCAGGACTTCATCGACGGCGTCGGGCAGTGGTTCAGCGCCGATCTGCGCCGCTCCACTCCCGCGCAGGCGCGCGCGGTCCTCGACGCGTGGGCGAAGCTCCACACCGGCGGGCTCATCGAGAAGTCGGCGATCACACGCATGGACCCCGGCTTCGTCGTCCAGAACGCGGTGCTCTTCGCGGCGCGCTGGAAGACCATGTTCGAGGAGTCCAGCACCCATGACCAGGACTTCACCCTGCCCGATGGCGCCGTCGTCCAAGTGCCGATGATGCACCAATCGGCGCATATGACCTGCACCATGGGGTCCTCTGGGGCCTCGGGCTGGAAGGTGCTGCGCGTGCCCTACTCCGAGGGCTTCGCCCTCGACATCATCCTTCCCGACGCCGGGACCCTCCCCGAATCACTTCCCGCCGACACGTGGGCGCGCGCCACCGCCCTGCTCGACGAGGCGACGTCCGAGGGCATTGAACCGGACGTCAAGCTCGCCCTGCCCCGGATCGACGTCACCACTCCCGGTGGCGGCTTCGACGTCCTGGCGGTGCTCGCCCCCCTCGGGATCGACGCCGTGCCCATGGGCAGGGCCGGCGAGGGCTGCGTCACCAGTGAGTACCGCCAGCAGGTGCGCCTCCTCATCCAGGAGGACGGCACGAAGGCCGCCGCGCTCTCCGAGCAGAAAGGCCTGGCCATGGCGCCCGCCCCCGGCGAGACCACCGACTTCATCGTCGACCACCCCTACGCCATGCGCCTGCGCGACCTCAGCACCGGCCTCAGCCTCTTCGAGGCGATCATCAACGACCCCCGCGGTTAGAGACCCGGGGAGGGGCAGTGGATTGATTCGCGGGGCTGGCATCGGGTCTGGCGGGAGCACCGGAGGGCGCCCAGCGCCCGATGGTACGGGGGACCGCCCCGCGAATCAATCCACGGCCCCGACCCTCACGGGTCCTGCTCATGGCCGCGCATGAGGGACAATGGGCCGCCTATGGACACCACCAGTGCTGCCGGCGACGCCGGTGAGGACCACGGCAACCAGCGGGATCGCCGGGGCCGCCGCGCCTCCAACGGCCGCAGGGGCAACGGGAACCACCGCGGGAAGCGGCCCCGCCGCTCCTGGAAGGGCTTCACCCCCGAGCAGCTGGCCGAGCGGGCCGCCTCCGTCCCGGCGATCGTCTACCCCGACGAGCTCCCCGTCACCGCCCGCCGCGCCGAGATCGCCCAGGCGATCGAGCACAACCAGGTGGTCATCGTGGCCGGGGAGACCGGGAGCGGCAAGACCACGCAGATCCCCAAGATCTGCCTGGAGCTCGGCCGCGGCATCACCGGCATGATCGGCCACACCCAGCCCCGCCGCATCGCCGCGCGCTCCGTGGCCGAGCGCATCGCCGATGAGCTGGGGACCCGCATCTCCTCCGAGGGGATCGTCGGCTACCAGGTTCGCTTCACCGAGGAGGTCGGGACGCGCACCCTCATCAAGCTCATGACCGACGGCATCCTCCTGGCGGAGATCCAGTCGGACCCCATGCTCGCCCGCTACGACACGATCATCGTCGACGAGGCCCACGAGCGCAGCCTCAACATCGACTTCATCCTGGGCTACCTCGCCCGCCTCCTGCCGGGCCGCCCCGATCTCAAGGTCATCATCACCTCGGCCACCATCGACTCCGAGCGCTTCGCCGAGCACTTCGGCACCGAGCTCTCGCGCCCGGCCGCCGCTGGCCAGGGCGCCACCGGTCAGGCGGCGCCCTCCTCCTCCGGCACCGGTGAGGAGGCCGCCCCGCCCGACGCCGCCGCCCTCACCGCCCGCATTCCCGCGCCGATCATCGAGGTCACGGGCCGCACCTACCCCGTCGAGATCCGTTACCGCCCCCTTGCCGCGGACGAGCCCGACGACGGCGAGGGCGCTCCCGGCGCCGCTCAGGCGGGTTCGGGCCACGCCGCCGCTCCGGCTGAGCCCGGAGAGCTCACCGAGGCCGAGCTCGACGCCCTGACCTCGCCCGACCCGGCGGTGCGCGCCGCTGCCCGGGCCCGGCGCGAGGCGGTGCGAGCCTCGGCCGCTGCCTCCGCGCCGCGGTCCCACGGCTCCCGCCGGGGCGGGGAGGGCGAGCCGCGCGACCAGGTCACGGGCATCCTCGACGCCGTCGACGAGCTCCTGGGGGCAGGGCCCGGCGACATCCTCGTCTTCCTCGCGGGCGAGCGGGATATCCGCGACACCGAGTCGGCCCTGGCCGACCACCTGGGCCCGCGCCTCGTTGTCGACGGCCGCTCACGGCTCCCCGGCGGCGTCGAGGTCGTGCCCCTCTACTCGCGCCTGAGCGCCGCCGAGCAGCACCGCGTCTTCGAGTCGCACTCCACGCGGCGGATCGTCCTGGCCACGAACGTCGCCGAGACCTCCCTGACGGTGCCCGGCATCCGCTACGTCATCGACCCGGGGCTGGCCCGCATCTCGCGCTACTCCAACCGCACGA
Organism: Actinomyces timonensis DSM 23838; assembly: GCF_000295095.1. Lineage (GTDB taxonomy): Bacteria > Actinomycetota > Actinomycetes > Actinomycetales > Actinomycetaceae > Actinomyces > Actinomyces timonensis. The sequence continues at coordinate 825,928 of NZ_JH806632.1, forward strand.
AGGTCCAGCGCCTGCCCATCGAGCCGATCAGCCAGGCCAGCGCCAACCAGCGCTCGGGCCGCTGCGGGCGCCTGGCCGACGGTATCGCCATCCGCCTGTACTCCCAGGCGGATTTCGACTCCCGCCCCCAGTACACCGAGCCGGAGATCCTGCGCACGTCGCTGGCCAGCGTCATCCTGCAGATGGCGGCCCTCGGGCTCGGCGCCGTGGAGGACTTCCCCTTCATCGACGCCCCGGACCGGCGGGCCGTGCGCGACGGCATCGCCCTGCTCGCCGAGATCGGCGCGATCGATCCCGACGGCGCCACTCGCGCGAGTGGGCCCCGCCTGACCGCCGTCGGGAGGCGCCTGGCACGGCTGCCCATCGACCCGCGCCTGGGGCGGATGCTCCTTGAGGCCGGCGAACTGGGCTGCGCCGGGGAGGTGCTCGTCATCGTGGCGGCACTGTCCATCCAGGACGTGCGCGAGCGTCCCGTGGACAAGCAGGAGGCCTCCGACGCCCTGCACCGGCGCTTCGCGGACCCCACGAGCGATTTCCTCACCTATCTCAACCTGTGGCGCTACCTGCGCACCCAGTCCCGCGAGCTGTCCGGATCGGCGTTCCGGCGCATGTGCCGCGCCGAGTTCCTGCACTACCTGCGCGTGCGCGAGTGGATGGACGTCCACACTCAGCTGCGCCAGATGTCGCGGCAGCTGGGACTCGACACCGCCCCCGTCGAGCTGCCGACGGCGCGCGCCATCCGGGCCGCCGGGGCCGCCCTGGAGCCCGGCTCGCACGCGGCCCAGATCGCCCACGGGGATGTGGCGGCCGCCGTCGTCGCGCTCGGGCGCAGCGCGGACACGCCCGATGCCGACGCCATCCACCGCTCCCTGCTCGTGGGGCTGCTGTCTAATGTGGGCAACTGGGACGAGCGGCGCCGCGAGTACGCGGGGGCGCGGGGCACGCGCTTCACGATCTGGCCCGGCTCGGGGCTGCGCCGCAAGACCTATGACTGGGTGATGACGGCGGAGCTGGTGGAGACCTCCCGGCTCTTCGCGCGCACCGTGGCGAAGGTCGATGAGCGGTGGATCGAGGAGGCGGCCGGGCGCGCGGGCCTGCTGCGCCGCGTCTACGGCGAGCCCTACTGGTCCACGCGCCACGGCGCCGCGATGGTCCACGAGAAGGTCATGCTCTATGGGATGACGCTCGTGGCGGACCGCCCCTCGACGCTGGCCTCGGTGGGCACGGACTCGGCGCGGCAGGTGGCCCGGGAGATGTTCATCCGCTCCGGGCTCGTCGAGGGCGGCTGGCATGCCCGGCACGGCTTCGTCGAGCGCAACCGCGACCTCCTGGAGGAGCTGGGGGACGTGGAGCGGCGGCGCCGCGAGCACGGCCTGCTGGCCAGTGACGAGGCGCTGTTCGACTTCTACGACGACCGCCTTCCCGATGACATCTATGGCGCCGCGGACTTCGACGCCTGGTGGAAGCGGGAGCGGGGCCGCCGCCCGGACCTCCTCGACTTCACGCACGAGCTGCTGCTGCCCGGCGGCGACGACGCCACGGGCTACCCGGACACATGGACGCAGGGCGACCTCACCCTGGGCCTGGAGTACGTCTTCGAGCCGGGGCATCCTCACGACGGCGTCGCCGTGCGGGTGCCGATCGAGGTTTTGGGGCGTCTGGAGCCCACCGGCTTCGACTGGCTCGTGCCGGGGATGCGGCCCGAGCTCGTGGTGGCCACGATCCGCGCCCTGCCCAAGCGGGTGCGCCGCCAGCTCGTGCCCGCCCCGGATGTGGGCGCGCAGGTGTGGGCGGTACTGCGCGAGGAGTACCCGACGCCGCCCGGTGCCTCCTGCCCGGATACTCCCTTCGAGGAGGCCTTCGCGGCGGTGGTGGGGCGCCTGCGGGGCGTGGAGATCGGCGACGACGACTGGGCCGAGGCCGCGCAGCGCCTGCCCGATCACCTGTCGATCGCCTTCGTGGCGCTCGACGCCCGGGGGAAGGTCCTGGGCCGAGGCAAGGACCTCGTGGCCCTGCAACGGCGGCTGTCGGGGCGCACGGAGGAGGCCGTGCGCTCGGCGGTGCGCGGGGCGCTGGCCCAGGCGATGGAGGAGACGCAGGCACGGGCCGGAGGGAGCGGCGGATCGCGGGGCTCGGGGACGACGAAGCGCGAGCACGGCAAGGGCCGCGGCAAGCGGGCCGGGACGGGCGCGCGGAACGGGCCGAGCGCTGGCGACGGCGCGGGGCTCGCCGAGCGTGCGGGCCTGGAGGACTGGCCGAGCGGCCTGGCCGGCCTCACCGGCCCGGATTCCTCGACGATCCCCACCACAGTGGAGTCGGCGGGCAGGGCTGGGCTCGTCGTGCGCGGATACCCGGCCCTCGTGGCCAGCGGCGGCGCGAAGCGGCTGCGGCCAGGCGGCGCCAGTGGCAGCGGCGGGCGGCTCGCCGCCCAGGGCTCGGGTGCCAGGGGATCGGGCGGCACAGACTCGGCGAAGAAGCGCGCCGCGAAGCGGGGCGGCGCGGCGGGCGGGCGGCAGGCGCCCACAGGCCCCGCCGCGGATCTGACGATCCTGCCGGACGCCGTCGCCCAGGAGCGGGAGCACCCCGCGGGGGTCATCGCCCTGGCGCTGGCGCGCACGGCGCTGCCGACGGGACGGATCACGAGCCGTTGGAGCGGCAAGGAGTCGCTCATGCTCGCGGCGAGCCCGTACCGGTCCACCGAGGCGCTCGTGGCTGACCTCCAGCTGGCGGCGGCGCGCGCCGTCGCCGAGCAGTGGGCGTCCCGCACCGGCCGCAGACTCGCCGAGGTGCGGGACAAGGCGGCGTTCGCCGACCTCGTGGCCGCGATGCGCGCCGGGCTGGAGGACGAGGTCCACCGGATCGCCCTCATCGTTGTCCGGGCGCTTGAGGCGCAGCGGGAGGTCCAGAAGGCGGTCGACCAGCACACCTCCCTCACGCTGCTGACGACGCTGCAGGAGGTGCGCGAGCAGGCCGCCGGGCTCATCGCCGACGGCTTCATCACCGCCACGCCCGCGAGCCGCCTGCCGCACCTGCCCAGGTACATGACAGCGCTGGCGATGAGGGTGGAGCGGGCGGCCTCCTCGCCGTCGGCCGCCTCGCAGGACGCGGCCCTGGCCTATCAGGCGCGCGAGGCCCTCGCCGGGGTGGAGCGGGCGCGGGAGAGGGGCGCCGCCCTGCCGCCGGACGCGGCGCGCGAGGCGGCGCTCACCGAGGCGCGCTGGATGCTGGAGGAGCTGCGGGTGAGCCTGTTCGCGCAGACGCTGGGCACCTCCCAGAAAGTGAGCCCCCAGCGCATCACCAAACTCCTCGCCACCATCCCATAACCACCCCCTATATCCGAGACCGGGCGAACAGCACGGCGAGATTTGGAACTCTCCAGTCAATCGCAATCTCGCCGTGCTGTTCGCCCGGTTTCGCCGTGCTGTTCGCCCGGTCTCGGTGAGAGGGCGCGCGGCATGCCGCCCCTTGGGCAGTCGGGACCAGCCCTGCCCAGCCCGACCCAGCCCGGCCGCGCCCTCAGGCCGGGCGCAGGCCCTCGGCGGCCAGCGCTGCCCGGGCCCTGCCCCAGCGGCGGTCGTCGCGGAAGGCGAGCCAGAGGGAGTCGAGCCCCCGCTCGGCGACGGCGGCGTAGAAGGCCTCGGGCCCCCGCTCGGCGCCACGCCTGAGGGCTCGGGCGTTGATGATCTCCTCCTCGGTCCGGCCCCCGCCCAGGTGCGCGATGAAGGCGCGCCGGTCGGACCAGGCGGTGCCGGGATCGGACTCGTCGAGGTGGAGCCAGCGGTGCCCGGGCGCGATCCCGAGCGCGGCATCGCCCTCGATGGGCGGGGTGACCGGCTCCGTCCAGTCCCGCCCTTCCCTGGTGGCGAGGATCGAGGTGGGCCACACGACGCCGGTGTCGAGGTCGAGCCAGACGCCGTCGCGCTGGCCGCCAGCGGCGATGGAGGTCACCAGGGCTCCCAGGCGCAGCGGCAGGGGGGAGTCGGCGGGGCTCTCTCCCCGCAGCCTGGCCATGAGGAGCCCGGCGAGGACGTCGTCGCCGGGCCAGCCGCGCAGCTCGAGCTGCGTGATGGCGGCGAGCATCGCGGCTGTCATCGGCTCGCGCAGCGCATGGCCGGGGCCGTCGCTGGAGCGCCAGGTACCCGCCAGGCAGGCGCCGACCTGCTGGAGCGCGTGGCGGCAGTCGGCGCCGGTGATGGCGGCGACGAGCGAGGGGATGTCGCGTCTGGCCCGCGCCCTGCGCACCGCGCCGACGTCGACCGGCTCGGCCACGGGTGCGCCGAACTCCTCCAGGAACTCCAGGTGCCGGGGGCGCTCGCCCCACTCGCCGCGAGCGCCCCCACGATCCCGACGATCCCAGCGGTCCCGGGCCTCAGCGCGCTCGGCGGCCCTGCGGGCGCGGCGGCTGCGCGGGGCCTCGAAGGCCTCCGGCGCGGGCCTGGCCCCGGGCTCCCGGTCCTCCTCGGCGTCGGGTCTGCGGCGACCAGCGCCCCGGCGGTGCTCGACGTCGGGCCGGGTCCGGCCGTACTGGTCCGGCAGGTCCCCCCATCCGCGGATCGGCTGCGGGCCGGTGATGCGTGGGCCGATGAGCTGCTCAACGCTGATCTTGTCGGTGACGGTGCAGCGGTAGACCCACCGGTCCGAGAGATCGAAGACGTAGCGCATCGTGTCCCCGCGCTCCAGGAGCGGCTTGACCGTCGTAGTGCCGGGCAGGACGCGGTCGAGAATGGGGCCGCCGGTGGCGGCGCGGGCGGCGAGGTCGCGCTGGGGGACGTCGTCGATGATGCGGGTTCCATCCGCGAGGGCGAACTCGTGGTGGTGGGCGCGGTCCCAGCGGGCGAAGGCGAGGTCGATGGCGCGGGCGAGCTCGGCGAAGGTGGTCGACGGCGGCGCGATGAGATCGCGCCCGGGAGGCGGGTCGAGGTCAGTACCGCGACCACCCAGGAGCTCCACGGTGATGACCTGCCAGCGTCTCGCCATGGCTCCGATGCTGCCATAGCCTCGCGGGGCGCGCATGGGTCCCAGGCTGGGAAAATCCTGGGGGTCGCGCCCGGGGCCCCACCGGGGCCTCCGCCGACCTGCGGCGCCTCCCGGACAACCGGCGGACGTGGCGCGCAGCACGATTCCACGATGCGCGCGGCGGGGCCTCCCGGCGCGCCTCAGGGCCCCAAAACCCCTTCGGGCCTCTCAGATCCTCTCAGAGCACCGAGGACATGAGGCGGCAGACGTTGTCGATGTAGCGCAGGTAGCGGGGCTCGGCGGCCCACTGCTCACTCGTCAGCTCCTCGGAGACCGCCCGGTAGGCATCGTCGTTGGCGCGAAGGAGGTCGTCGAGGTCGCCCCCGAAGGCCAGCAGCATGACCTCGTAGTTGAGGGTGAAGCTGCGGAAGTCCATGTTGGATGAGCCGATGACCGCCACCTCGCCGTCGACCGTCATGTACTTGGAGTGCAGGACGGTGGGCGAGGGGTAGCGGAAGATCCGCACCCCGGCGGCCAGCAGCGCCGGGTAGTAGGAGCGCTGGGCGTGGTTGACGATGAACTGGTCGGACTCCTTGCCGACGAACAGCTCCACCCGCACGCCCCTGTAGGCGGCCGAGGTGATCGCGGCGAGCAGCGCCTCATCGGGGATGAAGTAGGGGCTGGTGATGGACACGCGCCGAGTGGCCCCCTGGATGAGGGACAGGAACATCCGCAGGTTCGGCTCCAGGGGGTAGCCGGGCCCGGAGGGCACGAGCTGCATGGCGTTGATGACCGCGTCGGGCCGCCCGGGCCGGGGCGCCGCGGAGCCGACGAGGGGGGCGGGCCCCTCCCCCAGATCGGGGATGGCCTCGGGCAGGGCCTCGGCGATCGTCGAGGTGGAGCGCTTGCGGACGGGCCGGGAAACGCCGGGCTTGCGCTTGTGAGCGGGACTGAGATCGAAGACGTCGAGGAGCTCGTCGGCCTCGAAGAGCCAGTCCATGGCGAAGACGGCCTGCGCCTCCGCGACGATCTCGCCGACGACCTCCACGGTGAGGTCCTTCCAGACGCGCCCCGCCCAGCGGTTGCGGCGCAGCAGGTAGGTGGGGTCGATGATGTTGTGGGAGCCGATGAAAGCCCGCTCACCGTCGATGATAAGGAGCTTGCGGTGATTGCGCAGGTCGGGGCGGCGCCAGCGCAGGCGGAAGGGCAGCAGCGGCATCATGAGCCACCACTCGATGCCCGCCGCGCTCAGGCGCTTGCCCAGGCTCCGCCATCCGGGGTACTTGCGGCTGCCGAGGTGGTCGAGCAGGAGGCGCACCTTGACGCCGCGCCCGGCCGCGCGCTCGAGGGCGCTGTAGAAGACATCGGTGACGGGGTCCCAGGACTGGATGTAGCACTCGACGTTGACCGAGGTGGTGGCCTCGTCGATGGCGCGGGCCATGGCGGCGTAGGTCGCCGCGGAGTCGTCGTGGAGGGTGATGACCTCCCCGGTGAGGCAGGGCAGCCCGGTCAGGCGCCGGTTCATGCGGAGGATCGACTCGAGGTGCTCCGACTCGCTGGCCCCCGGCGGCGCGTCGGGGAGATGCGCGGTGTAGCGCAGCGCCATCTCGTTGACCTCCACCTGCTGGCGGTAGCGCTTGCCGGTCACGCGCGGGCTTCCCAGGAGCAGGTAGAGGGGGAGGCCGACGACGGGCAGGAGGAAGATGAGGACGAGCCACGCCGTCGACGACGACGGGCGGCGGTTCTCGGGGATGGTGCCCAGGGCGACGATCTTGATGACGTACTCGATGGCGACCCACGCGGTGGCGAGGGTCGAGGGGAGCGTCATCAACCTCATGGGCGCATGATGCCACGCGACAGGCGCGGGACAACCGCGGCTAGCCGGTGATGAGCGGGGATCCGAAGAAGGCCCGGAAGCACCCGTAGAAGTTCCAGTTCCCCCAGCTCGTGCAGTCATCACCGCCGGTCGCGGCGGCCGCGTTGGGCAGGAAGGGGGTGTAGTCGTAGAGCCCGGCGGTGGCCTGATTGGCCAGGGTCAACTCCTCGGACCCGCAGGCCGTGTCCGGTGAGAAGGGGATGGACACGGGGGTCCCGGCGACGAAGTCGTAGGACCCCGGGTCGAGGCGGTAGCGCTGGAACTGCCGGGCAGCGCCGTAGAGCTGGGCGAAGAACCCGGAGAACTCCGGCGCGCACGCCGAGCCGTCAGGGCAGGCGTAGCCGGCGGCCGCCTCGTAGCGGCGAGCGGTGAGCATGGGGCCTGAGGCGGTCAGCAGGCCCTGCTCCTTCTGGAGGAGCACGAGGAGGACCTGGGGGTTGATACCGCAGGCGGAGGCGACGCCGGAGATGATACGGGCGGCGCTCTGCCCGGTGGCGGCGACGTACCCGCCTGGGCAGGCGGTGGTGACCTCGCGGGTCTGGGTGTCGAAGACGGCGTCGGCGAGGCAGGGCGTGCCGTCGTCGCCCGGGACGCACCCCTTGTTCACCTTGGTGATGAAGGCGGCGATCTCGTCCTCGCTCATGGCGGCGGAGTCGTAGAAGACCTCGTCGTCGATGAGGCGCGCGGGGTCGTATCCGGTCATGTCCAGGACGATCGGAGCGGGCCCGCTGGGCGCGGTGGGTGTCGGGGAGGCCCCGCCGAAGACCCCGATGCGCCCTTCCAGGGACAGGGCGAGGACGGCGACGAGCACCGTGATGAGGAAGGAGAGGATGAGGACGGCGAGCGGGCCGAGCCGGCGACGGCGCCGCGAGGGCGCGCGTGAATGGGCGCGGGCCGAGGCGTCGAGGCGCCGACCCGCGCCGCTGGGCTGGTCACGGCGGGAACCGGAGGGTGAAGGGAGCACTGGCCTCATGCTGCCATATCCGGGGCGGGGTCTTCATGTCATCGGCATCCCCGCGCCCTGATTCGCCCGCCGCCCGCCTCCCCCGCCAGCCGTAGCCTTGGCCCGTGGATGCTCACGACGCCCTCGCCCTCGCCCGCGACCTCATGGACGCGCACGGCGTGGGCGACTGGGAGGTGGCGCTGGATCGGGCCCGGCGCCGGGCGGGCCAGACCGATCACTCCCGGCGCCGCATCACCTTGTCGCGCGCGCTCATGGCCCTGTACTCGCCTGCCGAGGCGCGCGAGACGATCCTGCACGAGATCGCCCACGCGAGGGTGGGGCCCTCCCATGGCCACGACGCCGTGTGGGCGGCAGAAGCCCGGCGCCTGGGCGCGAGCGGCAAGCGCCTGGTGCCCGTGGACGCGCCGAGCCTGCCCGGCCGGTGGCTGGGAGTCTGCCCGGCGGGCCATACGGTGAGCCGGATGCGCCGGCCCCGCCGTCCGATGTCCTGCGCCCGCTGCGCCAGGCGCTTCGATCCCGCGCACCTACTGACCTGGGAGCTCGACGGCGCCCCCGTGGCCCCCGGCCAGATCAGCGCCGAGTACGAGCGGGCTCTGCGCCTGCTGACCGGGGAGACCTCTCCCGGTGGGAGTGTTGCCGCCCGGGGCGCCAGCGGGTGAGGATTGGGGCCGAGCCGCGTCAGGACGCCGTCGAGAGCGCTCGAGACCGCTGGACATCACCGAGGAGACTGAAGGAGAAACGATGATCGTCACCACCACCCCCACCGTCGAGGGATACCCCGTCAGCCAGTACCTGCGCGTCGTGTGCGGGGAGACGATCGCCGGGGTCAACATGTTCAAGGACATCGCCGCTGGCTTCCGCAACATGGTCGGCGGGCGCTCGGCCTCCTACGAGCAGGAGCTCATCCAGGCCCGCGAGACCGCCCTGGCGGAGATGGTGCAGCGGGCCAGCGAGCTCGGCGCCGAGGGCGTCGTCGGCGTTGACATCGACTACGAGACGCTCGGCTCGGACAACGGCATGCTCATGGTGACCGCCTCGGGCACGGCGGTGCGCTTCACCCCTGCCCAGCAGGCCCCCGCCGCCGGGCAGGGCGCCGTCGGCTACTGACGCCAGGTCAAGGGGCAGGGGCCCGACGACGGGCCACCGCCCAGGCCGCCCCAACCGCCCTGACCCCACGGCCCCGGCGGCCGCCGCTCAGCCGAGGTGCTGGAGGTGGCCGTCGGGGTCCTTCACCCGGGCAATGAGGACGAGCCCGGCGATGAGCACCGTCATGATGCCGAGGATCCCCCAGTAGCCGGCGCCCTGCCCCATGATCCGGGCGCCCACCCAGATCGCCGCGCCGTACAGGGCGGGGGCGAGGAAGGACGCGGCGCGCCCCGTCGTCGCGTAGAGCCCGAAGATCTCGCCCTCGCGCCCGTCCGGGATGAGGCGGGCGAGGAAGGTGCGGGAGGCGGACTGGGCTGGCCCCACGCAGGCGGACAGCGCCAGGCCGAGCGCCCAGAACACCGTCTTGCCGCCGTCGTGGCAGAAGAAGACGGCGTTGCCCGCCACGACGAGGATGACGAGCGAGCCCATGATGACCCGGCGCGGCCCGATGAGGTCGTCCAGCCGCCCGCAGGCGATCGTGGTGATGCCGGCGACCACATTCGCGGCGATGGCGAACTGGATGACCTCGGCGTCGGAGAAGTCGAAGGTGGTGCGGGCGATGATGCCGCCGTAGGCGAAGACCCCAGCGAGGCCGTCCCGGAAGACGGCCGAGGCCAGGAGGAACCACAGGACGTTCGGGTGGGAGCGGTACAGGGAGCGCAGCGTGCGCCACAGGTGGCGGTAGGAGGCGAGGATCGACTCGCGGCGCCCAGAGCCGCCAGAGCTCCCATTGCTCCCGGGGACGGCGATATCCCCCGGCACCAGCGGCTCGGTCTCCATCTCGGGGATCTGCCTGGCGCCATCCGCATCACTCCCGCCCGCGAGCGGGCGTCCGCCGCGACGGCGCCGGGCAGCGCGGGACTGGGTGAGAAGGACCGGGATCGCGGAGATCCCGAACCAGGCGGCGGCCACGAGCATCGCCACGCGGACGTTGAGCCCGTCCGCGCTGGTGACGCCGAACCAGCCGACCTCGGGGCTGATGAGGCCGGTGTAGACCACGAGCAGCAGGACGATCCCGCCGAGGTAGCCCATGCCCCAGCCGATCCCCGAGACCGCGCCGATCCTCTCCTTCGTGGTCACGTGGGCCAGGAGCCCGTTGTAGTTGACGGAGGCGAGCTCGAAGAAGAGGTTGCCCACCCCCATGAGCACGATGCCGAGCCACAGGTAGCCCGGGGCGGGCTTGACGAGGAAGAGCGCTGCGGAGACGGCCACGACGAGCGCGGTGTAGATCCCGAGTGAGGCGACGGCGCGACCGGCGCGGTCGGCCCTCTGCCCGGTGACGGGGGCGAGGAGGGCGATGAGCAGACCGGCGATCGCCATCCCCACGGACAGGCGCGACTGGTTGGAGGTGGTGTCCCCGAAGGAGGAGGACACCAGGTAGGTCGCGAAGACGAAGGTCGTGATGACGGCGTTGAACGCGGCCGAGCCCCAGTCCCACAGCCCCCAGGCCAGGACGGGCCAGGTCAGGAGGCGGGGCTTGGTCGGCTGCGCAGAGGCGTGAGTCGCCCCTAGGGACGGGTCAGGGGAAGGCATGCTCTGAGCCTACGGCCTCCGTGGAGTCCGACGGTTCCAGGATCGGCGCGCGAAGCGCACGGAATGCGCACAAAAAGAGCACGGATCGGGCTCAGGAGCGCCATGGGAGGCGCCGCCCGGCCCCAGCCGCCCGGAACTCGCTGGTGGCGGCCGCCCTGTCGCCGGCAGCGCCGTCGCCGGTCTCAGCCAGCGGCGAGGAGGGCCTCGGCGAGGAGGAGGTCGAGGCGCGTGGTCACCTTGAGGGCGAGCGCGTCCCCGGCGACGGCGACGACGTCCACGCCCATCGCCTCGACCAGTCCGGCGTCGTCGGAGGCGGCCAGGCTCTCATCGCCCGCGCGCCGAGCGCCGACGCGATGGGCGGCCATCAGGGTCTCGCGCGCGAAGCCCTGGGGGGTCTGGACGGCGCGCAGGCGGGCGCGGTCCGGGGTGGCGATGATCGGCTCGACGGCTCCGCCGGGCCGGACCTCCTTGATGGTGTCGGTCACGGGCAGGACGGGGATGACGGCCTCGTGCCCCTCGCGCAGGGCGGTGATGACGCGCTCGATCACCTCGGGCGGGGTGAGGGCGCGGGCGGCGTCGTGGACGAGGATGGCGCCAGCGTCGGGCTGGGCGCTCAGGGCCGCCTCGAGCCCGAGGGCGACGCTCGCCTGGCGGGAGGCGGATGATCCCGCGACCACCTCGACGGCGCCGAGGCCCGCCACCTCGCGGCGGAAGTCCTCGATCCGGTCCTTCGGCGCCGTGACGACGACGAGCTCGACCCCGCCGGAGGCCAGCAGGCCCCGCACCGCGCGCCGCACGAGCGACTGCCCGGCGAGGGGGACGAGCCCCTTGGGGAGGTCGGCGCCGAGCCGGCTGCCCGAGCCGGCGGCGGTGACCACGGCGATCACCGGAGCAGGGCGCTGCGGGGCTGCGGCAGTCATGGTCGGGGAAGGAAGGGGCGGGCGGGATTGCGCCCGGCGTCAGGCGGCGGCGCCGGCGGCGAGGACCTCGTCGAGGCGGCTCTCGGCCTCGTCCTCGGGGGTCTTCTGCGCCAGGGCGAGCTCGGAGACGAGGATCTGGCGGGCCTTGGAGAGCATGCGCTTCTCACCGGCGGACAGACCACGGTCCGTGTCACGGCGGGACAGGTCCCGCACAACCTCGGCCACCTTGATGACGTCGCCGGAGGCGATCTTCTCCTGGTTGGCCTTGAAGCGGCGCGACCAGTTGGTGGGCTCCTCGGTGAAGGGGGCGCGGAGGACCTCGAAGACCTTCTCCAGGCCCTTCTCGTCGACGACGTCGCGCACGCCGATGAGCTCGACGGACTCCGCGGGGACGAGGATCGTCAGGTCGCCCTGGGCGACCTCGAGCTGGAGGTAGGTCTTCTCCTCGCCCTTCACCTTGCGCTGACGAATATCGATGATTCGAGCCGCGCCGTGGTGGGGATAGACGACGGTCTCTCCGACTTCAAGGGTCATGGGTGAGGTCTCCAGTCAAACAACAGGAGCCTCAGTTTACCAGTGCCGCGCGGCGCGATACCCGGGGAGGTTGCTCACAGCGCGACGGCGCCAGGCCTGTGAGGGACCTGGCGCCGTCGTCGAGGGGCGCGCCCGGATGCGGGCGCGAGCCTCACTTGCCCTGGTTGGCCACAGCGGCGATCTTCGCCTCAGCCTCGGGGTCGAGGTAGCGGCCGCCCTTCTTGAGGGGCTGAAGGGTCTCCTCATCGAGCTCGTAGACCAGCGGGATGCCGGTGGGGATGTTGACGGCGGCGATGTCGTCGTCGGAGATCCCGTCGAGGTGCTTGACGATCGCGCGCAGGGAGTTGCCGTGGGCGGCGATCATGACAGTCTTGCCGGTCTTGATCTCGGGGACGATCGTGGACTCCCAGTAGGGCAGGAGCCGGGCGAGGACGTCCTTGAGGCACTCGGTGGCGGGGATGGGCTCGCCGGCGTAGCGCGGGTCGGTGTCCTGCGAGAACTCGCTGCCGAGCTCGATGGCCGGCGGCGGGACGTCGTAGGAGCGGCGCCAGAGCATGAACTGCTCCTCGCCGTACTCGTCGCGGATCTCCTTCTTGTTCTTGCCCTGGAGGGCGCCGTAGTGGCGCTCGTTGAGGCGCCAGTCGCGCTCGACGGGGATCCAGTGGCGGTCCGCGGCGTCGAGGGCGAGGTTCGCCGTCATGATCGCGCGGCGCAGCATCGAGGTGAACAGCTTCTCGGGGAGGACGCCGGCCTCCTTGAGGAGCTCACCGCCGTGGACCGCCTCGGCGCGGCCCTTCTCGGACAGGGGGACGTCAACCCAACCGGTGAACAGGTTCTTCGCATTCCATTCGCTCTCGCCGTGGCGGAGCAGCACAAGGGTGTAAGCCATGGCCCTATCCTGCCAGCCGCGCGCTCCGCGCGCGAGGCCCCTGGTCCCATCCGGATCGTCCGGAACGGGGACCAGGGGCCCGCCGGCGGTCAGCGGCGCTCAGGGGCGAGGGCTCCCCTGAGCGGCGCGGTCAAGGTTCCCCGCGCTCGGCGAGGCGCGATGAATGAGCCTCAGTGGGCCTGGTTGTAGGCCTCACGGATCGGGGCGGGAATGCGGCCGCGGTCCGAGACCTCCATGCCCTGGCTGCGGGCCCACTCGCGAATCTTCTGGGTCTCGGCCGAGGAGCTGGCGCCCCGACGGCGGACATTACGGCGACCGGAGACACGACGGGCCTTGGCGGACCACTCCTCAATGGACTCGCGCAGCGCGGCGGCGTGCTCGTCGTTGAGGTCGATCTCGTAGGTCACCCCATCCAGGCCGAACGTGACCGTCTGCGACGCGGCGGAGTGGTCGATATCGTCGACAAGGATGATCTGGGTCTTCTGGGCCATGGTTCACTCTTCTCTTCGTGACGTCCGAGGATTACCGAGATGAATCCTCTTGCGAACACCCTGAAGGATAATGGAGGAATAAGGGTCGCGCAATATCGGCTCGGGATTCACCTCTTCGGACTCCGTGCATTTCCTCTGTGAGAACCCTGGGAGCAGCGCCGCCCCCTCCGCGAGGAGAGCATGAGATGCCGGGACGGCGCGGGCAGTGGGCGCGACTGGGAACAGGAATCGGGCGGGGCGCGCCGCCCGGGAGCGGGGGCTCAATGAAGAAGCCCCGAGACCGTCGGTCCCGGGGCTTGGGCGAGCCACCTGTGGGAATCGAACCCACGACCTATTCATTACGAGTGAATCGCTCTGCCGACTGAGCTAAGGTGGCATGCCGCTTGCGGCAGCGTGAGGACTCTACAGCGCGCCGCGCGCCCGGTGCAACGCGGGAGCCGCCGCCGCCCCGTGGCGCTGAACACAGGCAGGGCCGTAGACTGGCTGAGCCTCGTGAGACGGCGCGCGGTAGCGCGGACGAGCGCGAGATACTGGGCATGACGCGCATCGGCGCACGCCTTGAGACATGCCAGCACGCGTCAGCGCATGTCGGCCTGCGCCATATGCGCCCACTCCGATCGGCCGCGCCGCATCCGCGGCAGCGGCCCCAGGCCCCTCCTCCTCTGGAGAGGATCAGCACCATGTCGCAGCAGACAGATCCCTCGCCAGAAGCAGCGGCCCCCGTGACGCATGACAAGGGGGATGCCGGCTACAACAAGGAGCTGAAGAACCGCCACCTGCAGATGATCGCCATCGGCGGCTCGATCGGCACCGGCCTCTTCCTGGGCGCCGGCGGGCGCCTGGCGCAGGGCGGGGCGATCCTCATCGTCGCCTACGCGATCTGCGGGGTCTTCGCCTTCCTCATGGTGCGCGCCCTCGGCGAGCTCGCGATCCGGAGGCCCTCCTCGGGTGCCTTCGTGTCCTACGCGCGCGAGTTCCTCGGGGAGAAGGGCGCTTACATCACCGGGTGGTTCTTCTTCCTCGACTGGGCGGTGACCGTCATGGCCGACATCACCGCCGTCGCCCTCTACCTGCACTACTGGGGCACCTTCAAAGCCGTCCCCCAGTGGGTTCTCGCGCTCATCGCGCTCGCCCTGGTCTTCGTGCTCAACATGCTCAATGTCAAGATGTTCGGAGAGGCCGAGTTCTGGTTCGCGCTCATCAAGGTGGCGGCGATCGTCTCCTTCATGCTCGTGGCCATCTGGGCGATCGTCAGCGGCGCCAAGGTCGGCGGCGGGGCGGCGGGCTTGGGCAATATCACCGAGCATGGCGGTTTCGCCCCCGCGGGCATCGGGGTCGTCTTCACCCTCACCCTCGGCGTCGTCTTCGCATTCGGCGGCACGGAGATGGTCGGAGTGGCGGCCGGTGAGGCGAAGGACGCAATCACCGTGCTGCCCAAGGCGATCAACTCGATGATCCTGAGGATCTTCGTCTTCTACGTCGGCTCCGTGCTCCTCATGGCCTTCGTCCTGCCCTATACCTCCTACTCCAAGAACGAGTCGCCTTTCGTCACCTTCTTCTCCGGTATCGGCGTCCCCCACGCCGGGGACATCATTCAAGTGGTCGTCCTGACCGCGGCGCTGTCCAGCCTCAACGCCGGGCTCTACGCCACCGGACGCACGCTGCGCTCGATGGCGGTGGCGGGCGAGGCCCCCAGCGTCGCGGCCGGCCTCAACAAGCACCAGGTGCCCGCGGGCGCGATCGCCATCACCTCCGCCCTGGGCCTCGTGGGCGTCGCCCTCAACGCCTTCCTCGCGGAGGACGCCTTCAACATCGTCATGAACCTGGCGGGCATCGGCATCGCCGGGACCTGGGTGGCGATCCTCGTGACCCACCTGGCCTTCCTCAAGAGAATTGATCAGGGCCTCGAGGAGCGGCCGGCCTACCGGATGCCCGGCGCCCCCTACTCCAACTACGTCGCGATCGCCTTCTTCGCGCTCATCGTCGTCGCCAATGCCAAGGAGCCCGAGGGCCGCTGGACGCTCGCCCTGTTCGGCCTCGTCATCATCATGATGGTGGCAGGCTGGTACCGGGTGCGGGGCCGGATCCGCGGCGACCTCCTCGACCACGTGCTCGACGAGGCGACCACGGGCTCCGACGACGAGCAGTAGCCCGCCCGCGCCACGGCCGACCAGGCTGGACTGCGGGACATGAGGCGGGAGGACCCCATGATGAACGTCCACATCATCTACACCGGCGGAACCATCGGCATGGTGGACTCCCCCCAGGGCCTTGTGCCGGGGGCGGACCTGGCCGGGTGGCTCTCGGGCCTCCTCCCGCCGGGCCGCCCCGCGGCGCCCGGCCTGGAGTCCCTGGCCTCCAC
This sequence comes from Actinomyces timonensis DSM 23838, assembly GCF_000295095.1. Classification (GTDB taxonomy): domain Bacteria; phylum Actinomycetota; class Actinomycetes; order Actinomycetales; family Actinomycetaceae; genus Actinomyces; species Actinomyces timonensis. The sequence continues at coordinate 841,599 of NZ_JH806632.1, forward strand.
CTCGCTGACCGCGCTGGAGCCGCTCATCGACTCCTCGAACGCCACGCCGGAGTCCTGGCAGGCGATCGTCGAGGAGGTGCGCGCGCACGCGGCGGAGCACCCGGCCGAGCCGATCGTCGTCCTCCACGGCACCGACACGATGGCCTACACCTCGGCCGCCCTGTCCTACGCCCTGGTGGGGCTGGAGGCCCCGGTCATCATCACGGGCTCCCAGCTGCCGCTCGGAGCCGAGGGGAGCGACGCCGAGGCGAATGTCCTGGGGGCGCTGCGCGCCGCCATCAGCGGCAGGGTGAGCGGGGTCGCCCTGTTCTTCGGGGGCCTGCTCCTCGCCGGCGGGCGCGCCACGAAGTCCTCCTCCTGGGACTTCGCCGGCTTCGCCTCACCGGTCGCCCCGCCGCTGGCCCGAGCGGGATCCGACGGCGCCTCCTGGGAGTGGGCCCAGGCCGACGGGAGCGCTGGGTCCGAGGCCTCGCCCACCTCCCCCACCGCCCGGGCGACGCCGAGGCCCTATGCCCGGCACGACGTCGTCGTCCTCGATATGGCGCCCGGCATCACCGGGGCGCGGGTGGCGGCGCTGCTCGATCCCCTGCCCGAGGCGGTCATCCTGCGGGCCTTCGGGGTGGGCAATGTGCCCAGCGACGAGCCGGGGCTGACTGAGGCGATCGAGCGGGCGATCGACGGCGGGGCGGCGGTCGTCGTCGCCTCCCAGTGCCACCAGGCCGAGGTGATCCTCGGGCACTACGACACCGGGGACGCGATCGCCCGGGCGGGCGCTGTCGGCACGGCCGACATGACCCTGGAGGCGGCCTACGCCAAAGCGCAGTTCCTCCTGGCGCAGGGCCTGGCCGGCGCCGAGCTCGCCGAGGCGATGGGGCGCCCGATCGCGGGCGAGCTCAGTCCTCGCAGGTGAGGCCCTCGGCGGGCATCGTGCCCTTGAGCAGGTAGTCGTCCACGGCCGTCGTCACGCACTTGCCCGCGCGGCCGTAAGCCGTGTGGCCATTGCCCTTCCAGGTGAGCAGCTGACCGGAATCGAGTTGATCGGCCAGCGACTGGGACCACTGGTACGGCGTCGCCGGGTCCCCCGTGGTGCCGATGACCAGGATCGGATTCGCCCCCGAGGCGTGGATCGCCTTGCGCTCATTGCCGGACGGGTGGCCCCAGGCCTGGCAGGACGCGTCGGAGTACTGCAGGCTGTCACCGAAGGTCGGCGAGGCCTCCTTGATCTCCGCAGCCTCCTTGTCCCATGACGCCGCGTCCCCCTTGGCGGGGAAGTCCGCGCAGTTGATGGCCCCGATGGCCTCATTCCCGTTGCCCTGATAGGTGCCGTCGTTGCCGCGCTGGGCGGAGAGGTCGGCGAAGTAGAGAAGCGTGGAGCCGTCGGGCTTCCCGTCCTGCGTCATCTGTCCCATCGCCTGCGAGAGGGCCACGCTGAGCTGGGGCCAGGCCTCGGACTGGTAGAGGGGCACCATGACCCCGGAGATGGCCAGGGAGCGGGTCAGCGGGCGGTTGTCGTCCGATGTCTTGATCGGGTTGGCCTCCAGGGAGGTGAGGAAGTCCTGGATCTGCTTCATCCCGTCGTCCACCGAGCCGCTCAACGGGCAATCCGAGCCCGACTGGCAGCTCTCCACATAAGCCCGCAGCGCGCTCTCGAAGCCCTTGGCCTGGTCCAGCGCCACCTGACCGCTACTGCTGATCGACGGGTCGATGGCGCCATCGAGGACGAAGCGGCCCACATTGCCGGGGAAAAGATCCGCGTAGGTCGCGCCCAGGTAGGTCCCGTAGGAGTAGCCGAGGTAGGTGAGGGCGGAATTGCCCGTGACGGCTCGCAGGATGTCGAGGTCCTTGGCGGCCGAGACCGTGTCCACGTGGTCGAGCAGAGCCGCCGGTGTCGTGTTGGCCTCGCACTTGGCCTCGCGCTTGGTGGTCTCATCAGCCACGGCCGCCCGCTTCTGATCCCCCGTCGCGTCATCCGGGAGATCGGTGGACTCTGTGCCGGAGCGCTCGGCGTCGAGCTCGGCATCGGTCAGGCAATCGATCGCCGTGGAGTCGCCCACGCCCCGCGGGTCGAAACCGATGACGTCATAGGCGGTGATGAGGTCCTTGGAGAACATGCCCGTAGTGACCTGGGGAAGAATGTCGACGCCGGAGCCTCCGGGGCCGCCAGGATTGATGAACAGCGTGCCGGTGGCCGAATCAGCTGAGGCCGAGCGCTTCTTCATCGCGATCTGGATCGTCTCTCCGCCTGGGTTGTTGTAGTCCAAGGGCACCGTCACGCGCGCGCAACTCATCGTCCCGGGCCCCGTGTCGCCACTGCGCTCGGTCATGCCGTCTTCCTTCTTGCAGGGGTACCACTCCACGCTCTGGCTGTAGAAGGACTCCAATCCAGCGGGGACGGAGGCGGACGCGGCGCCGGTCGCCTGAGTGGCGTCGGAGACCGATGAGCTGCCGCAGGATGACAGCGCCGCGGCGGCGGCGAGAGCGGACATGACGGCCAGGACCTTGATCCGGCGGGGGCGAGAGGAGGCGTTGACGGTGCTCACGGCGTCAGCCTAAGCGCCGATCCTCCACGAGCGCCCTCCTCCCGGAGGGGGAGAACGCCCCGGGGATGTCCTCCTGGCCGGTGACCCGCCGAGTCTGGGTGATCGCCCGGGTTGCGGACGTGCCTTGGGGTTGTGGACGTCCCTGAGGGTTGCGGACGCGCCCCTGGGGCACGTCCACAAACCCGCGGCACGTCCGCAAACCCGGAGCACGTCGGCAACTGGAGTACCGGGAACGCCGTCAGGCGCCCGACCGCAGGTAGGCGATGCGCTCCAGGGTGGCTCGCCGCTGGCGCTCGAAGGAGGCGTTGGTCGCGGGCACGTACTGGCCGTTCTCCCGTACCCCGCACCAGCGCTGTCCCCAGGCCCAGATCGTGTCGAGGGAGCGCACGACGTCGAGCTCGGGCGGCAGATCGCCCTGACGGCCGATGAGCGCCATCTGGTGGTTCTTCCCATCGTCGGACACCACGTGCCCCCTGGCGGCGGTCGAGCGGCCGCGGTACTCGAAGACGGCGACCAGCTGGTGGCGCGAGGCCGGCCAGGGGACGGTCTGCGGCCAGATCCCCTTGAGGTGGATTCCCTCCCGGTCGACGACGGTGCGCGCGAGGGCCGTGTCCACGGTGAGCACAGCGATGAAGGCGGTCAGGAGGAACATCCCAACGATGTAGAGGGGACTGCCTCCTTCTTCCTCCTTTGTCACGAGCATGATCACGGCGCAGGCGCCGAAGAACAGGGTGAGGGGCACGCAGAAGAGCAGAGGCATCCTCGACCCCCGGAACTCCAAGCGCGGTTGGTCGAGGAGACGGGGGTCGATGAGGGGCCCGTCGCCTCCCACCGGATGGGGCGACGGCGTCGGGCCACCCGGCACTGGCATGGGGCTCCCGACGCCGTGCGCGGCGCCCGGTACCGGCGCTCCCAGTACCGGCGACCCCGGCGTCGGAGGCGCGCCCGGAACCACTCCGTAGCCAGCCGCCGTCGGGGCGGCGGGCGCCCCGTGAGGAGCGGGGCTGGCGTAGCCGCGGGCCACCGCCCAGGCCCACAGCTCATCGAGTTTCTGGTCGAGGGCGGCGGCCGCGTTGCCGATCCCGCTGGCGGTGGCGCGCAGGGGCAGGATCCTGACCGGGCGGGAGCCGTCGGCGGGCCGGTACTGGGCGACAGCGACCTGGATGGACCCGCGCGCCTGCTGCTCGTTGGCGACGAGCACACCGCGCGACGCCGGCCAGGGCAGATCGTGGGATCGGATGACGTCGCGCACGTGGATGCCGGTGGCGTCGAGCACGACCCTCGGCCGGAGGCACAGCACGGACAGTCCCGCGCAGAGGACGCCCAAGCCCAGGAGCACGAGGAAGCCCGTCATCTCGCCCGTGGTCGCCAGGATGATCGAGGCGACCACCAGGACGAGAGTCGTCGCGACGAGGAGAATCCCCATGACGCGCGCGACGAGGGGCTGATGGCGGACGATGGACTGGGGGCCGAGTGGACTGGCCGGAGTTTCCATGGGATCTCCTCGATCAAGGGAAGGGGCGGGCGCGGGAACTCGCTCGCCGCTCCCCCAATCCTTCCTGGCCGCGGCTCTTTGGGACACGGGGAGGCGTCCGCACGTGGCGGTCGCCGTCGCTGGTCAGACCACGGGTCGGCGATGACCTCTGAGCGGAGGGGGCAGACAGGGCCCGTCCACCTGGCAGGGCCTGTGAGGGCCTGTCTGGATCCTGTCTCGATCCCGTGCCCGCACGTAGCCTGGCCCCATGAGCCGATCCGACGCCGTCGCACCGCCCACCGCTGATCCGCGAGCGCAGATCAAGGAGTTCCTCACCTCCCGCCGCGCCCGGGTGACGCCGGAGATGGTGGGGCTGCCCGTCGTCGGGACGAGCAGGCGCGTGCCCGGCCTGCGCCGGGAGGAGGTCGCCCTGCTCGCCGGCGTGAGCGTCGACTACTACACACGCCTGGAGCGCGGCTCGCTGGCGGGCGCCTCCGCCGAGGTCCTGGAGGCGCTGGCCTCCGCCCTCCTCCTCGACGACGCCGAGCGCGAGCACCTCCTCGACCTGGTCCGCGCGGTCTCCCCCACCGGCAGGCCGCGCCGTCGGCCGCGCGCGGGGCGCCGCTTCGCGATCCGCCCCGGAACCCACTGGATCCTCGAGGCGATGCAGGTCCCGGCGATCGTCCGCGACGCCCTGGGCCGCTGCCAGGCAGCCAACACGATGGCCCGGGCCCTTTACGCGCCGCTCTTCGTCGACCCGATCCCCGAGATCGCCGACGAGGCCCCCTCCCTCACGCGCTTCATGTTCCTCGATCCTCGCGCCCATGACTTCTTCCCCCACTGGGACACGGGGGCGGAGGACTCCGTGGCGATGCTGCGCCTGGCCAGCGGCGCGGACCCCACGGACCCGGCCCTGACGGCGCTGGTCGGCGAGCTGTCCGCCCGCAGCCGCGACTTCGCCCGGCTGTGGGCGCGCCACGACGTGCGCTACATCTGCCGGGGCGCCAAGGTCATCCACCACCCGATGGTCGGGGAGATGACGCTCGCCTACGAGCCGGCGGCGATGGCCTCGAGCCCGGGGCTCACCCTCGTGTCCTACGCGGCCGAGCCCGCCAGCCCGAGCGAGGAGGCCCTGCGCCTGCTCAGCTCCTGGGCAGCGACTGAGCTGGCCGCTCCAGCCGAGCGGGGCAGCGCGCTCAGCGCGCCTGGGGGCGCAGTCGCACCATGAGTGCCTCGACGGCGAGCAGGGGCGCGGCGTTGGAGCGCAGCCTGGCCCGGCACTCCTCGATGGCGGCGATGCGCGCCAGCGACTGCTCCGGCCCGGTGGAGGCGGCCGCCCGCTCGATCTGCTCGGCGAGGTCGACGTTGACGCGCTCGACGTCGCTTCCCATCTGCGTTGCCAGGACGTCGCGGTAGAAGGAGAGCAGGTCGATCATGGCGCGGTCGAGCACGTCGGTGCGGGCGCGCTTGGCGCGGCGCTTCTGATCCTCCTCCAGGGCGCGGATCTGGGCGCGCAGCGACGGCGGGACGCGGCTCTCGCCCTCCAGCCCGAGGGCCCGCATGAGGTCGGCCCGCTCGGCGGCGTCGCGCTCGGCGGTGCGGGCCTGGGCCTCTGCCTCGGCGGACTCGACGAGGTCGGCGGCGGCGAGCACGGCGTCGCCCACACTGCGCAGCGAGACGGGCGCGTGCAGGAGGCGGCGACGGCGCTCCCAGGCATCCGGGTCGGTGGCCAGGTGGCGGGCCAGGCCGATATGCGACTGGCTGGCGCGGGCCGCGCGGGCGGCGAGGGCGGGATCGGCCCCGTCGCGGCGCACGAGGAGATCGGCGACGGCCTGCGCGGGCGGGATGCGCAGCGTGATGAGCCGGCAGCGCGAGCGGATGGTGGGCAGGACGTCGTCGGCGCTGGGGGTGCACAGGAGCCAGACCGTCTGGGGCGGCGGCTCCTCGATGGACTTGAGCAGGACGTTCGTGGTGCGCTCGGCCATGCGGTCGGCGTCCTCGACGAGGATGACGCGCCACCGGCCGGTCCAGGGGCGGCGCTGCGCCTCGCCGATGAGCTCCTTGACCTCGTCGAGGGTGATGATGAGCTTCTCGGTGGCCAGGCGGACGACGTCGGGATGGGCGCCGCTCATGACGTCCCGGCAGGGCTTGCACTGGCCGCACCCGGGGACGGGCCCGGTGCACTGCAGGGCGGCGGCGAAGGCGAGCGCGGCGTTGGAGCGGCCCGAGCCGGGCGGTCCGGTCACGAGCCAGGCGTGGGTCATCGCGGAGCCGCTGCCAGCGCCAGCGCTGCCGGGGTCACTGTCGACGGCGTCACCCGCCCGGGCCTCCCGCTGCTCGGCGAGGCCCCGCGCGGCCGCGGCCGCCCCGGACAGGGCGGCGATGACCGCCTCCTGCCCGACGACGTCGTTCCAGACGCTCATGAGCCCTCCCCCGCGGTGTGCTCCAGGCGCGCGACCGCCTGGAGGAAGGCGGCGCGGGCATCCGGGCCGGTGGCGTCCCCCGCTCGGGCATCCACTTCGAGGGCGACGGCGCCCGGGCGCTCGGCGAGGAGGGCGGCGACGCGCTCGTCCACAGCCCGAGCGACCTCCTCGAGGGTCAGGCGAGCGTCGATGACGGCGAAGCGGGAGGGCTCGGCGTCGGCCAGGGCGAGGAACTGCTCGCGCAGGGCGGCGCGGAAGGCCATGCCCTCGCTCTCCAGGCGGTCCTTGGCACCCCGATCCCCCGTACGGCGGTCGGCCACGGATGGGTCGGCGTCGAGGAGGATCGTCAGGTCAGGGAGGAGGGAGTCGGTGGCCCACTCGGACAGGCGCCGGACCTCGGCGGTGCCCAGCGAGCGCGCGGCGCCCTGGTAGGCGATCGAGGAATCCAGGTAGCGATCGGTGAGGACCACCTCGCCGCGCTCCAGCGCGGGGCGGATGACCTCGGCGACGTGCTGGGCGCGGTCGGCGGCGTAGAGGAGGGCCTCGGCGCGCGGGTCCACCGCTCCGCCGTGCAGGAGGAGGCGGCGGATCTCGGCGCCCAGCTCGGTGCCGCCGGGCTCGCGGGTGCGGCGGTAGCCGATCCGGGCGGCCGCGAGCGCGGTGGCCAGGCGCTCGATCTGCGTGGTCTTGCCGACGCCGTCGCCGCCCTCGAAGGAGATGAGCAGGCCGGGGCGAGGCGGGGTCGCGGGCGAGGGGGCATCGGTCACGGCCCCAGGGTAGCGGCGCGCGGGGCACGGTCCCGCCACTGCCCTCAGCACCCCCAGCGCCCTCAGGGCTCCCAGCGCCTTCAGCGTCATCAGCGCCTTCAGTACCGTCAGCGCCCCCTGCCGCCTCCCGCCCCCGCCGGTCACTTCTTCGCTTGTCCGAGCCGACCGACAGGGCCGGAGCCGTCCCGTGGTCAGCAAGACCCTCGGCTCATGGCTACGCTTCCCCCATCACGTCAACGCACCCTCCCTTACCTGAAGGACGGATCACTATGACCCACCCCCTGCACGGCCGCCACTTCCTCAAGGAGACCGACTTCACCACCGCCGAGTGGATGAGCCTGCTCGACCTCGCGGCCCAGCTCAAGGCGGACAAGAAGGCCGGCAAGGAGGTCCAGCGCCTCAGGGGCAAGAACATCGCCCTCATCTTCGAGAAGACCTCCACGCGCACCCGCTGCTCCTTCGAGGTCGGCGCCGCGGACCAGGGCGCCCACACCACCTACCTCGACCCCTCCGGCTCGCAGCTGGGCCACAAGGAGTCCGTGGCGGACACCGCCCGCGTGCTCGGCGGCATGTTCGACGGCATCGAGTACCGCGGTGACGACCAGGAGAAGGTCGAGACCCTGGCCAAGCTCTCCGGCGTGCCCGTGTGGAACGGCCTGACCGACGCCTGGCACCCCACCCAGATGCTCGCCGACCAGCTCACGATGATCGAGCTGTCGGACAAGCCGCTCACGGAGATCTCCTGCGCGTACCTGGGCGACGCCCGCAACAACGTCGCCAACTCCCTGCTCGTCTCCGGCGCGCTGGTCGGCATGGACATCCGCCTCGTGGCCCCCAAGGAGCTCCAGCCCGAGGCCGAGGTCGTCGCCATCGCCGAGGGGCTCGCCGCCGCCTCCGGCGCGCGGATCACCATCACCGACGACGTCGACGAGGGCGTCAAGGGCGTCGACTACCTCTACACCGACGTGTGGGTCTCCATGGGCGAGCCCAAGGAGGTCTGGAACGAGCGCATCGCCCTGCTCAAGGACTACCAGGTCAACGGCGAGCTCGTGAAGCGCACCGGCAACGACGGCGTCAAGTTCCTCCACTGCCTGCCCGCCTACCACGACCGCAACACGACGATCGGCCAGCAGCTCTTCGAGGCCACCGGCATGGACGGCGTCGAGGTCACCGACGACGTCTTCGAGACCGAGCGCAACGTCTCCTTCCAGCAGGCCGAGAACCGCATGCACACCATCAAGGCCGTCATGGTCGCCACCCTGGGCAACTGGGAGGACTGACCCATGCGCATTGTCGCCGCCCTGGGCGGCAACGCCCTCATGCGCCGTGGCGACAAGCCCGACGCGCGCACCCAGATCGCCAACGTCCAGGCGGCCGCCAGGCAGCTGGCGCTGCTGGCCGAGAAGCACGAGCTCATCATCACCCACGGCAACGGCCCGCAGGTCGGCGTGCTCGCCCTGGAGTCCGCCAATGATGAGCGCCTGAGCGAGTGCTACCCCTTCGACACCCTGGGGGCGGAGACCCAGGGGATGATCGGCTACTGGCTCCTCCAGGCGATGCAGAACGCCCTGCCGGGCCGGCAGGTCGCCTCCCTGGTGAGCCAGACCCTCGTCCTGGCCGGGGACCCGGCCTTCGCCAACCCGACGAAGTTCATCGGCGAGGTCTACGACGAGGCCACCGCCCGCAGGCTCGCCGCTGAGAAGGGGTGGACCATCAAGAAGGACGGCGAGCACTACCGCCGCGTCGTCGGCTCGCCCCGGCCCCAGCGCGTCATCGAGACCCGGATGGCCCGCGCCCTCCTCCACGCCGGCGCCGTCGTCATCTGCGCCGGCGGCGGAGGGGTGCCGGTGATCCGCAACGAGCACGGCAAGCTCCAGGGGGTCGAGGCGGTCATCGACAAGGACCTGACCGCCGCGGTCCTCGCCGAGCACCTCGACGCCGACGCCCTGCTCATCCTCACCGACGTCGACGGCGTCCAGGAGGGATTCGGGACGCCGGCGGCCAGGCGAGTGGACCGCGCCACGCCGTCGTCGCTGCGCGCCATGAACCTGCCCGCGGGATCCATGGGGCCCAAGGTCGAGGCCGTGTGCCGCTTCGTGGAACTCACAGGGGATATGGCCGCCATCGGCCGCCTCGAGGATGCCATCGGGATCATCGAGGGCGAATCCGGAACTATCGTGACCCCTGGTGGGAACTACGGCGGGCCGGACGACATCCGGCCACCGGTTCCCGACCGCACGACCAACTGATCGGGCGCTGATCGGCCGTCAGCGCCCGGCACGCCCAGGTACCCAGGAGGGAGGCCCTTCCCCGCACAGCGGACCATCCACTATCCACTATCGATGCATCGATACCCGCGGCACAGCGCCGCATTCACAAAGGAGTGCTTCTTCCATGACGAAGATCGTCAACTCGTGGAATGACTTCGACCCTCTCAAGCGCGTCATCGTCGGACGCGCCGACTTCTCTGTCATCCCCCCCGAGGAGCCTGCCACCAGTGAGAAGGTGCCGGTCGACTCCGAGATGCGCGGCATGTGGGGCCCCCGCCCCACGGAGACCGTTGAGAAGGCCAACGCCCAGCTCGATTACCTCGTCAAGGTCTGCGAGGACCACGGCGTCATCGTCGATCGGCCCACCCCGCTGCAGTGGAACCAGCCCGTCATCACCCCGGACTTCCGCACCGACTCGATGATGACCTGCATGCCGCCCCGCGACATCTTGCTGACCATCGGCAACGAGATCATGGCCTCGGCCAATTCCTTCCGCTGCCGCTACTTCGAGTACCTGGCCTACTGGCCCCTCATGAAGCAGTACTTCGACGAGGACCCGGAGTTCAAGTGGACGCAGGCCCCCCGCCCGCGCCTGACCGACGCCTCCTACAAGCACAACTACTACGACGAGAGGATCTCCCTGGAGGAGCGCCTCGAGCGCACCGCCGCGAAGGACTTCGTCACCACCGAGGTCGAGCCCATGTGGGACGCGGCCGATGTGCTGCGGCTGGGCAAGGACCTGTTCATCCAGCACGGCCTGACCACCAACCGCACCGCGATGGAGTGGTTCAAGCGGTACTACCCGGACCTGCGCGTCCACGCCGTCAACTTCCCGGGCGACCCCTACCCGATCCACATCGACGCCACCTTCGTGCCGCTGCGCCCCGGGCTCATCATCAACAACCCCCAGCGCCGCCTGCCCGAGGAGCAGAGGAAGATCTTCGAGGCCAACGACTGGCAGATCGTCGACGCCGCCATGCCGGCGCACACGACCCCGCCGCCGCTGTGCTACTCCTCGGTGTGGCTGTCCATGAACTGCCTGGTCCTGGACCACAAGACCGTCATCTGCGAGGCCAGCGAGGTCCACCAGATGGAGCAGATGGACAAGCTCGGCATGAACGTCATCCCCGTCCCGTTCCGTGACGCCTACCCCTTCGGCGGTGCCCTGCACTGCGCGACGGCGGACGTCTACCGCGAGGGCGGCTGCGAGGACTACTTCCCGAACCAGGTCGAGGACCCGACCCTCGTCTGACACGCCGGGTCCCTGGGGGCCGCCTCGCCGGCCCCCAGGGACTGCTGCGCCCGCTGGACCAACGGGCAAGGGAGCCCGGCCCTGGGAGCGCCCAGTGGCGATCGTCCATGGTCTGCGCATCCTCCACGAGAGTCTCACCCCGGTCGGTATCATCGGGGGCGTCCGGATCGTCGGGGGCAAGTTCGCCCCGATCATCACCGTTGCTCTCGCCCGCGCCGGTAGGCGCTCTGCCTCTACCGCCAGAACCATGTCGATCTCCGCCCTCCAGCCCTGATGCCCCGGGCGGCGGCCATCGGCCCTGACAGCCACAACCCGGAAGAGACATTCCATGACCACCGACGGCACAACCGCACTCGTCTCCTCGACCACGACCACAAGCAGTGCCGAGGGAGCCACGGTGCGCAGGGCGGCGGCGGCCTCCTTCATCGGCAACTTCATCGAGTGGTTCGACTACGCCACCTACAGCTACCTCGCCGTCGTCATCGGGCAGGTCTTCTTCCCCTCCAGCGACAAGACCGTTGAGACGATGTCCGCCTTCGGGGTGTTCGCGATGTCCTTCCTCCTGCGTCCGGTCGGCGCCGTCGTCTGGGGGGCATGGGGGGACCGCTTCGGGCGCCGCTGGGCGCTGTCGTGGTCGATCCTCATCATGTCCGGCTCGACCTTCCTCATCGCCTTCCTCCCCGGGTACTCCACGCTGGGCATGGGCGCCGCGCTCCTCCTGCTGCTCCTGCGCCTGACCCAGGGCTTCTCGGCCTCCGGGGAGTACGCGGGCGCCGGGACCTTCCTGGCCGAGTACGCCCCGCCCAGCAGGCGGGGCCTGTACACATCCATGGTGCCCGCCTCCACCGCCACCGGCCTGCTCGCGGGCTCGTCCCTGGTGGCCCTCCTCCACGCCCTCCTCGACGACGCCTCGATGGCGTCGTGGGGATGGAGGATCCCCTTCCTCCTGGCCGGCCCCCTGGGCCTCATCGGCCGCTACATACGCGTGCACCTGGAGGACTCCCCCGCCTTCCAGGAGATGCAGGCGCAGTTGGAGGAGAAGTCGGGCCCCCAGCAGAGCACGCCCCTGCTCGACCTCCTGCGCTACCACGGCCGGACGGTCGGGATCGCCTTCGGGGTCTCCTGCCTCAACGCCGTCGGCTTCTACCTGCTGCTCACCTACATGCCCACCTACCTCCAAGAGGAGGTCCACATCGGCAAGAGCACGTCGAACCTGCTCACCTCCGTCATGCTCATCGCCTACATCGTGTCGATCTTCATCATGGGGCACTTCTCCGACACCGTCGGGCGCCGCAAGATGCTCATGGGCGCGAGCGTGGCCTTCATCGTGCTCTCGGTGCCGCTGTTCTGGCTCATGGACTCCGGCAGCATCGTGGGGATCCTCGTCTGCGAGGTCCTCTTCGCGATCGTCCTGACCGCCAACGACGGCACCCTGGCGACGTTCCTCGCCGAGAGCTTCCCCACCGAGGTGCGCTACTCCGGCTTCGCCCTGTCCTTCAACACGGCGAACGCGCTCCTGGGCGGGACGGCGTCACTCGTCGCGACCTTCCTCATCTCCAAGACGGGCTCGCCCCTGGCGCCGGCGATCTACCTGAGCGTCGTCGCGCTGGCCGCTCTGGGGGCGATGATCGCCGCCCCGGAGCACTCCGACGCCGACCTCACCGCCTACACCCAGGAGAGCGCGGACGCCCAGCCCTGACCCGCCCCCTCACCGAGACCGGGCGAACAGCACGCCGAGACCGGGCGAACAGCACGCCGAGACCGGGCGAACAGCACCGCGAGATGCGAAACCACGCGGATATTCAGAATCTCGCGGTGCTGTTCGCCCGGTCTCGCTCATTGGGGGGAGTTATGAATCGGACTTCTTGGAGGCGGACTTCTTGGCGGGGGTCTTCTTCGTCGTCTTCTTGGCGGTGGTCTTGCGGGTGGTGCGCTTCTTGGCGGGGCCCTTGGCGCGCTTCTCGGCCAGGAGCTCGTAGGCGCGCTCGGGGGTGACGGTCGCGGGGTCGTCGCCCCGGCGCAGCGTCACGTTCGTCTCGCCGTCGGTGAAGTAGGGGCCGAAGCGCCCGTCCTTGATGACGACGGGCTTGCCAGTGGCCGGGTCCGTGCCGAGCTCGCGCAGGGGGCCGCGCGCGGCGGCCCGGCCGCGGCGGGTCTTGGGCTGTGCGAAGAGCGCGAGGGCCTCCTGAAGGGTCACCGTGAAGATCTGCTCCTCGGTGGCGAGGGAACGGGAGTCGGTCCCCTTCTTGAGGTAGGGCCCGAAGCGCCCGTTCTGCGCGGTGATGTCGACGCCCTCGGCGTCCTGGCCGACGACGCGCGGCAGGCTGAGCAGGTCGAGCGCCTGCTCCAGGGTGACGGTGGACAGGTCCATGGACTTCAGCAGGCTCGCCGTGCGGGGCTTGGGCCCGGCGGTCTTCTTCGTGCTCCGCTTCTTCTTCGCCCCCGACGACGCGGCCTCCTCCGAGTCCGCCCCGGCCTCGGGCTCGGGCAGCACCTCGGTGACGTAGGGGCCGTAGCGCCCGTCCTTGGCAATGATCGTGTGGCCGGTGGAGGGGTCGACGCCGAGCTCCCGCCCATCGTCGGCGGCGCGGGCGAAGAGCTCGCGGGCGCGCTCGACGGTCAGCTCGTCCGGGGCGAGATCGGCGGGCACGTTCGCTCGCTTGCCGTCCTCGGACTCCAGGTAGGGGCCGTAGCGGCCCACGCGCAGGGTCATGCCCTCGCCGATCGGCACCGAGTTGATGGCGCGCGCGTCGATCTCGCCGAGGGTGTCGAGCATGGCCCGCAGGCTGCGCTCGCCTTCCTGGCCAGTGTCCCCGGCTCCCCCGGCGCCACCAGCCGCCAGCGGGGCGCCGTCGGTCCCAGCGCCCCCGGCCCCGCCAACCCCGAAGTAGAAGCGGGTCAGCCAGGCGACGCGATCGGCCTCGCCGGCGGCGATGCGGTCGAGGTCGGCCTCCATGGAGGCGGTGAAGTCGTAGTCCACGAGCTCGGCGAAGTTCTCCTCCAGCAGGCGCGTGACGGCGAAGGCGAGCCAGGTGGGCACGAGGGCCTGGCCCCGGTGGTCCACGTAGCCGCGGTCGGAAATGGTCGACATCGTGGCGGCGTAGGTGGAGGGGCGGCCGATCTCGCGCTCCTCCAGGGCCTTGACCAGCGAGGCCTCGGTGTAGCGCGGCGGCGGCGTGGTCTCGTGCCCGGCCGCCTCGGCGCCGAGGACGGCGAGCTCCTGCCCGGCGATCATGGCGGGCAGGCGGGTCTCGCGCGGCTGCGCGCTCCCGCCGGCTCCGCCGCCCGCGCCCGCCTGGGCGCCACCGCTGCCCGAGCCCGCCGCGACCACTGCCTCACCGGCGCTGCCCGAGGCGGCCTCGGAGTAGCGCTCGGCGTCACGCCCCTCCTCGTAGGCGGCAAGGAACCCCCGGAAGGTGATGACGGTGCCCGAGGCCGTGAACGAGGCGGTGGAGAAGGTCAGGCCGGAGTCGCGCGAGCCGCCGTCGGCGGGCGCCAGGGGCACGTCCACGCGGACTGTGGCGGTCGAGCCGACGGCGTCGGCCATCTGGGAGGCGACGGTCCGCTTCCAGATGAGCTCGTAGAGGCGGAACTGCGCGCCGCTGAGCTCGCCGCTGACCTGCGCGGGAGTGCGGAAGTGGTCGCCTGCGGGGCGGATGGCCTCGTGCGCCTCCTGGGCGCCCTTGGTCTTCGTGGCGTAGACGCGCGGCTTGGCGGGAACGTACTCGGGCCCGTAGAGCTCGGCCACCTGAGCGCGGGCGGCGGCCACGGCCTGGCCGGACAGCACCGTGGAGTCGGTGCGCATGTAGGTGATGAAGCCGTTCTCGTACAGGCCCTGGGCCACGCGCATGGTCTCGCGCGGGTTCATGCGGAGCTTGCGGGAGGCCTCCTGCTGGAGGGTGGAGGTGGTGAAGGGGGCGGCGGGGCGCCGCTTGTAGGGCTTCTCCTCCACCTCGGCCACGCGCGGGATGGCGCGCATGACGGCCTCGGCAATGGCCTTGGCCGCGCCCTCGTGGAGGTGGACGGTGCTCGCCTTGCGGGCCGACGCCGTCAGCTCGCCGGCGTCGGTGAAGTCGCGTCCTGTGGCGACGCGGCGCCCGTCGAGCGAGGCCAGGCGGGCGGTGAAGGCGCCCTCGGCGCGGGCGGCCGCGTCGAGCTCGCTCAGCCCTGTGCTCAGCCGCGCCTCGACGCCCCAGTAGCCAGCGGGCACGAAGGCCATGCGCTCGCGCTCGCGCTCCACCACGAGACGGGTGGCCACGGACTGCACACGCCCGGCGGACAGCCCCGCGCGCACCTTGCGCCACAGGACGGGGCTGACCTCGTAGCCGACGAGCCGGTCGAGAATCCGGCGGGTCTCCTGGGCGTCCACCCGGTGGGAGTCGATGTCTCGAGTGGAGTCCAGGGCGCGGGTGACCGCCTCCTTGGTGATCTCGGTGAAGGTCATGCGCTTGACCGGCACCTTGGGCTTGAGGACCTCCAGGAGGTGCCAGGCGATGGCCTCGCCCTCGCGGTCGTCATCGGTGGCCAGGTAGAGCTCGTCGGCCTCCTTGAGGGCCTTCTTGAGCTGGGTGACGGTCTTCTTCTTGTCCGGGTTGACGACGTAGTACGGCTTGAATCCGTCCTCGACGTCGACGGCGAAGCGCCCGTAGGGGCCCTTCTTCTCCTTGGCTGGCAGCTCGGACGGCTGGGCGAGGTCGCGGATATGGCCCACGGAGGCCTCGACGTCGAAATCGGGGCCCAGGTATCCGGCGATCGAGCGGACCTTGTTGGGGGACTCGACGATGACGAGCTTGCGGGGCACGGGGAACCTTCCTGCGACGTTCGGATACCGCCTGGCGCCCAACGGCGGACGGCACGACCTCGACGCCCCTGGCGGGCGCCCGAGCCGACTCTAACCCATCGGTGAGCGGCCGGCTCCGCCCGATCAGGAGCGCCAGGGGTCAGGACAACTGGCCCAGAGCGGTCACGATCGACCTGATGAGCTGATGCGCGGCGGCGGAGTCGAAGGGGAGGTCGATGGTGCGGCACTCGGCTGCCAGCGCCGCCATCGGCCGCACCTCGGGCGCGCCGTGCTGGGCGAAGGAGCGCACCTCCCGCAGGTCGCGGTCGATGGTGTCAGCGGGGTCGACGGAGCGCGCCTGGGCCTTGTCATCCACCCACTGGCGGGTGCGCCGGGTGATCCGGTCGATGCTCGAGGTGACGGCGCGCAGATCGGAATCGAGGGCCTCCGCGGCCTGGCGCGCGCGGGCGCAGACGGCGTCCATGGCGCCGACGACGGAGTCGAGGGCCTCGCAGAGATCGGAGATCGAGCCGATCGGGTCCTCCTCGCTGCCATCGAGGATGGAGCGGGAGAAGCGGCCGACCATGAGCGTCATGAGCCGCATGAGCGCCACGGAGAAGCGCAGGTCGAGGACGCCGTCGCGCAGGGCGCCCATCCGCTGGGGCAGGGCCCGCAGTCCGGGGGCGGCCTGGCCTGCGAGCTCGACGACGCGCTCGGCGATCTCGTCGCTGCGCGTGCGCTGCCAGCTGGTGCGGGCCTGGGCTCCCAGCACCCGGCCGGTCAGCTCGACGCGCTCGGCGACCTGGAGCATCGAGTTCTTCGTCCCCTCCAGGGACCCCAGGAGGCGGAGGTACTCCTCGAGCTGGAAGACGAGGCGGTTGGTCACGCGCTCGAGGTCGGCGGCGGCGCGCAGGATGTCCGCGACCGGCCCGCTCACGCCTACGGCGTCAGGGACGCGCACACCGGCGGACACCAGGGCGCTGACCTCCGCGGGCAGGAGCGCGCGGGTGGCGTCGATGAGCGAGGGGAACCCGAGCCCCGCGAGCTCGGTGGCGAGCTCGACGGCGCCCATCTCACCGATCTGGGAGCGGGAGGCGCCCCGGCCGGCGAACTCGCGCTCACGGGCGCGCACGCGGCGGTAGGTCTCCTCGACGGTGCGCTGGGTGCCCTCGCGCAGGGGCTTGGTCCGCACGGAGAGGTAGCCGTCGTGGATCGGGACGATGGTGGCGAAGACGCGGTAGTCGACGCCGTCGGCAGCGCGGTTGGTGACGTAGGCGCACACGGGGCGCCCGGCGCCCAAGTCATCCCACATGAGCTTGAACAGGCCGGCCGGCATATCCAGGTGGCGGATGATGTTGTGGGGCGCGCGCTGGAGTCGCTCCCGCGAGTAGCGCGACAGGGAGTCGAAGGTCCGATTCGTACGACGGATGACTCCCTTGGGGCCTGTGGTCGAGAAGAAGATGTCCTCAGGATCGAAGAATCTCTCGTAGCCGATCTGCGATTCCATCGTAGATGTCCTTTGCTGCTGTCCCAGGGAAGAAGCCGACGAGCGTGGAGAGACGTCGACCGACAGGACAGGAATCTATCAACGAGGGTCGCTTTTCGAACACGGTGTCCTGCGAAGCCCCTCAATACTGCTACCGAATCGTTACCCAGCGGCGCCGGAGTGTCGCGCGTGCCACTGGGCCGACGCGCTCTGCTCAGCCGAGCTCGGCCAGCGCGGCGCGGATCCGCTCGACGGCGCCCCCCAGGGCCTCGTCGTCGGTGCTCAGGTCAAGGCCGCGGCAGCGCCCCGCGAGGTTCGCCAGGGCGGTCATCTCCGGGTAGCCGCGCTCGGAGAGGGACTCGGCCTCCTTCATGAGGGCGGGAACGTCCCCCTCGGCACCGTCGATGAGGACAGCGCCCTCGTCGGTGAGCGCGCGCAGCCAGCGATCGTAGGGGCGGCGCGTGCGGTCGAGGTCGGAGACCACGGAGGCCATGGCGGACTCGAGCTCGCTGATGCGGGTCTCGACGACGCCCCGCACGGAGTCCAGGGAGCCCAGGTCCGCCTCGAGGCCGTGCACGAGCTCGGGCATGGCGTCGGAGGCGTCGGCCTCGGCCTCGTCGACGACCGAGGCGGCGTAGGTCCCCAGCACGAGGGTGTGCAGGCGGATGAGGGCGGCGCTGAAGGCCATCGACTCCATGGCGTCGGCGAAGGAGGCCACCGAGTCCTTCAGCCCCGTCACGGCGGTGGCGGCGCGCTCGGAGCGCTCGATGATCCGCTCAGCCAGACCGGGCGCGGAGGACTCGGGGTCCTCACTGGTCAGGGCGCGCATGAGCGCGGCGGTCCGCTCGGCGCGGTCGCGGATGGACTCGGCGCCGTCGAGCCAGGTGCCCAGGGCGGAGACGACCTCGCGGAAGTCCCCGATGCGGCCGACGAGGCTGTCGGAGGAGGCCTCGACGCGGCGGGCGCCGCTCAGGATCTCGGCCGCGGAACCCTCGGCGTCATCCCGCGCGGGGACCCTCACACCCTCGGCGAGGAGGCGCTGGGCCTCCGAGGCCAGGCTCGCCCGGCCGAAGGCGGCGATGGAGTCGTGGCCGAGGGATCCCAGCTCCTCCAACAGCAACTCGGCGCCGGTCTCGGCGGCCTCGCGGCGGTTGGCGCCCGCATCCATGCGCTCGCGCTCAGCGGCGCGCACCCGCCCGTAGACCTCGCCGATGATGGCGAAGACGGCGTCATCCAGGGGCTTGGTGCGCACGGAGACGTAGCCGCTGGAGGTCGGCGTCACGGTGGCGAACACCCAGTAGTCGAGCCCGTCCTTGGCCCGGTTGAGCACATAGGCGCAGACAGGGCGGCCCGCGGTGAGATCGTCCCACATGAGCTTGAAGACGCCGCCGGGCATGTCGTCATGGCGAATGATGTTGTGCGGAGCGCCGATCATCTCCTCGCGCGGATAGCGCGCCAACTGGAGGAATGTCTCATTCGCGCTGCGAATGACGCCTTTGTCGTCCGTCGCGGAGAAGAACACGTCCTCAGCGTCGAAGTGGCGGCGGTTTCCGATGATCGTTTCCACAGGAGTTGCTTCCTTCAGGGTATAGGAGATCGACTCCATCCTGCCCCATCACCTCCAACTGAGGACAGCCTCCGTTCCCCTGAAAATGGTCACAGTTTCACAGCGATGACACAGACTCCCGGTGTTGGATAGGCGATATGAGCACTCCCGCTGAGCCCTTGACCCGAGCCGACGGCTCCCCGGTCCGCGTCCTCGTCGTCGACGACGAGCAGATGCTCGCCGACCTCCTGGCCTCCGCCCTCCGCTACGAGGGGTGGGAGGTGACGAGCGCTGGCACGGGCGTGGCCGCGGTGCGCGCCGCCAAGGAGATCCAGCCGGACGTCGTGGTCCTGGACATCATGCTGCCCGACTTCGACGGACTGGAGGTCATGCGCCGCATCCACGGCCACACCCCCGGCGTCCCGGTGCTCTTCCTGACGGCCAAGGACGCCGTCGAGGACCGCGTGGCCGGCCTGACCGCAGGTGGCGACGACTACGTCACCAAGCCCTTCTCCCTGGAGGAGGTGGTGGCCAGGCTGCGCGCCCTGCTGCGCCGCTCCGGGGCCTCGACCGCCGAGCCGGCCAACGTCCTGACGGTCGGCGACCTGCGCATGGATGAGGACTCCCACGAGGTCTGGCGGGGGGACGCCGAGATCCGCCTGACCGCCACCGAGTTCGAGCTCCTGCGCTTCCTCATGCGCAACCCCCGGCGCGTCCTGTCCAAGCCCCAGATCCTTGACCGGGTGTGGAACTACGACTTCGGGGGCCAGGCGAACATCGTCGAGCTCTACATCTCCTACCTGCGCCGCAAGATCGACAAGGGCCGCGAGCCGATGATCCACACGATGCGCGGCGTGGGCTACGTGCTCAAGCCCGCTGAGGCCCAGGAGGGCTCCGGCGGCGCGGGGAGCGCCGGGGCACAGGGGTGAGCAAGCCCCGCAGCCTGCGGGCGCGCCTCGTCGCGGGCGTCCTGGGCATCGTCCTCGTCATGGCCGCCGTCATCGGCGCCATCTCCACTCTCTCCCTGAGGAACGGCCTCATGGAGCGCCTCGACAGCCAGGTGCGGGCGGCCGCGAGCCGCGTCGAGTTCCGCCGCCACAGCAATGCCCCGGAGCAGACCCTCACGGCCTCCCCGACCGCCGGCACGGCTGACGACGATGACGACGACGAGACTGGCCCGGTACCTCCTGAGAACGACGACGACGATCACCCCGTGCCCAAGGGGCTGGACGCGGCCGGGCAGCGGGTGGGGACGCTCACCGTCGTCGTCACGGGGGCGCAGACGACCGGGAGCACCCCGGACACGGCCTCCCGCACCATCAGGGCCGGCTACATCGGCTCCGACGGCGCCTACTGCACGCTGAGCGTCGCGGAGGTCTCCTCACTGCTGAGCCTGGAGCCCACCGGCGAGCCGGTGAGCGTCCACATGGACTCCCTCGGCGATTACCGGGTGCTTGTCGGCCATGACAGCCAGACCGGGGACAAGGTCATCACGGGGCTGTCCATGGAGGAGGACAACGACCTGGTGCGCGGCCAGCTCATCTTCCTCGGGCTCATCGCCCTGGCGGGGGCCCTCATCGCGGCGCTCAGCGGCCGCGCCCTCGTGCGCTCGTCACTGGCGCCCCTGGAGCGGGTGGCGGCAACGGCCGAGCGCGTCTCCTCCCTGCCGCTGGCCCGCGGCGAGGTGAGCATCGACGAGCGGGTCGACGACGCCGACCTCGCGACCTCGCAGGAGGTCAGCCAGGTCGGCGGGGCCCTCAACGCGCTCCTGGGGCATGTCGAGGCGGCCCTGGCGGCGCGGCAGCGCTCGGAGACGCAGGTTCGCCAGTTCGTCGCCGACGCCTCCCACGAGCTGCGCACCCCCCTGGCCTCGATCCGCGGCTACACCGAGCTCATCCGCCGCGGGAGCGGGCAGGGCGGGGCCGCTGGAGGCGCGGGCGGGACGGGCTCGGCCGGCGGGACGGGCGCGGCCGATGCGCCCGCGCTCTCGGAGGAAGCCTCCTACGCGCTGGACCGGGTCCATTCCGAGTCGCTGCGGATGACGGCGCTCGTCGAGGATCTCCTGCTGCTCGCCCGGCTCGACGCGGGCCGCCCTGTGGCTCGTGAGGAGGTGGACCTCGTGGGCATCCTCGTCGACGCCGTCGCCGATGCCCAGGCCGCCGGCCCCGACCACGAGTGGATACTCGACCTGGCGATCCTCAACCCGCCGGAGGGCGCGAGCGCCGAGGAGGCCGAGGACTTCGAGCCCGCCCCCGCGATCGTGGCCGGGGAGGAGGCGCGCCTGCGCCAGGTGGTCGTCAACCTGCTGGCCAACGCCCGCGCGCACACGCCCGCCGGGACACGGGTGACCACCACCCTGGAGCGGGAGGGCAACCGCCTGGTGATCCGGGTGGCGGACAACGGCCCGGGCATCGAGGAGTCCATGCGGGAGCGCGTTTTCGTGCGGTTCGCCCGCGGGGACGCCTCCCGCGAACGGTCGACGGGCTCGACCGGGCTGGGCATGTCGATCGCGCAGGCGATCGTCGTCTCGCACGGGGGCGCGCTCTCAATGAGGACCAGCACGGACGCCGCTGACCACGGGACGGTGTTCACCGTGGAGCTGCCGGCCGCCGACATCGAGTAGTCGCCGGCTGGGGAGGGCCTCAGAGAGCGTCGCGCTCCCCTGTGAGGCATGCCAGAGCGGCCCCTGACACGACGAGGAGCAGGCCGGTGATGGCCAGGACGACGGCCACGGCGCTCCCGGCCCGCGCCGCGTCGACGCCCGCGCTCATCGAGCTCGAGGCGGCGCCCCCGCTCGACATCGCCGCTTGGGCGCTGGAAGTCGCCCACACCACGGCAGTGCCGACAACTGCCGGTGCTGACAGGCACAGCGCGACGGCGGCAGTGGCGGCACGGGGGCGGCTGATGGCGGACGCCGCATGGCGAGCGGGTTCGGCAGGGCGAGCGAGCATGGGAGAGTCCTAATGACGATGAGGGGAACGCGCGGGGAGCACGAGGGCCGCGCCAGCGCGGCGCGCAACACCTTAGGGCCGCGGCGCTGGCGACCAGCCGACGTTGACCATCTCGAAACGTCACGTTCGCGTCAATGCCAACGGAGGCCCGGAGCACTGCTCACTTGGCGAGCCCAGTGCCCTCCCCCGGCACGAGGGAGACGAGCATGGCCATGGACAGGCAGCTCACCGCCACGAGAGCGACCGATCCGGTGGCGTAGGAGGCGAAGTACTCCCAGCGGCCCAGGGGCGCGTCCATCCGGGTCAGGACCCACAGCCCCAGGGCGAGGGCGACGGCGGCGCAGAGCGCCCCGGCGAGCCAGAGCACGACCAGCATGGGCGCCGGACCACTCCTGCGATCGAAGAGGCGGCCGCCCCTTGGATGCCCGGGCTCGCGCCGGTCCTCCCGCTTATCGGCGGGGCTGGCGCCATCGCCACCGGGAGGCCCACCGGAGTCGGGCTCCTCCCCGCTCCAGGCGCCGCCGGCCACCGCGAGCGCGCCCCATGCCGCGGCCAGCAGCACAGCGGCCATGACGTCGGCGGGCCGGTGCCACTGGCAGACGAGCGTCGAGTAGCCCATCGCCACTGTCATCACCGCCCCGAGCCAGGCCGCGTGGACCCGCCAGCGCGCGTCCACGAGGAGGATGAGCGCCACCGCCGCCGACGCGGCCATGGTGGTGTGCCCCGAGGGGAGGGTGTTGGCGTTGTCCCACCGCGCGGTGATGCCGTGGTCCGGGCGGAAGAGGATCCAGTGCTTGAGGATCTGCGCGCTGGCGCTCGCCCCGACGACGGCGACGACGGCCCAGATGGCGCGCCGATGGCTGCGCCGCGCCATGCCCACGAGCAGGATGACGACGACGAGCAGCACCGCCGCCGGCATCGAGATCGCCGAGAGGACCACGCGCGCGTGCCCGTCCACCCGGTGCGAGCCGATCTCCGAGCCCTCCAAGGCGGCGGCCTCGAGGACCTGGCCAGGCAGGGTGTCGACGAAGGCCCACCACAGCACGAGAATGCCCGCGAAGCACACGATCGCCAGGGCAAGGCCCCTGGCGCGCAGGTGCGTCGGGGTGCTCAGAGCCGGTCGGGGGGATCGCATCCAACGATGCTACGGCCCTGCCGCGCCGCGGCGTCGCTCAGGTCGCGCGATTCACGGTGGCACGCGCCACCCCTCGTCGAGACCGGGCGAACAGCACCGCGAGATGCGAAACCACGCGGCGATTCAAAATCTCGCGGTGCTGTTCGCCCGGTCTCGGATATAGGGGATGGTGACTAATGATCCGATATATAAGTGTTGCACTTATCGCATGAGGGCTCTAACCTGGGGCCGAGCAGAGGGGCTCCTCCTCTGGTCGGGCAGTATTCATCACCATTCAGGAGGTTCTCCCATGGCCGTTCTCACCATCGGCGACCAGTTCCCCGCCTACGAGCTCACCGCCGTCGTCCCCGGCAACCTCAAGGACGTCGAGGCCAGCAAGCCCGAGGACTACTTCACCACCGTCTCCTCCGAAGTCCCCGCCGGCACCTGGCGCGTCGTCTTCTTCTGGCCCAAGGACTTCACCTTCGTGTGCCCCACCGAGATCTCCGCCTTCGGCGACCTCTACCAGGACTTCAAGGACCGCGACTGCGAGGTCGTGGGCGTCTCCGTGGACAACGAGTACACCCACTACGCCTGGCGCCGCAGCCACGAGAAGCTGCAGAACCTGCCCTTCGCCCTGGCCTCCGACCTCAAGCGCGAGCTGGTCGCCGCCGCGGGGGTCCTCAACGCCGACGGCGTCGCCGACCGCGCCACCTTCATCATCGACCCCAACAACGTCATCCAGTCGGTGTCCATCACCTCCGGCTCCGTGGGCCGCAACACCGACGAGACCCTCCGCCAGCTCGACGCCCTCCAGTCCGACGAGCTGTGCGCCTGCAACTGGCAGGCCGGTGCCGCCACCATCGACGCCCTGGGCGAGATGACCCACTGAGACCCGCACACCACGAAGAAGCGAGAAGCACATGAGCATCGACAACCTGCGCTCCGCCCTGCCCGAGTGGGCCAAGGACCTCTCCCTCAACCTGTCCACCCTCACCCGCTCCTCCACGCTCACCGAGCAGCAGCAGTGGGGCACCTTCGTGGCCGCGGCCGCCGCGACCCGCAACGAGTCCGTGCTCGTGCAGGTCCTCGAGGACGCCCGCGCCCACCTGAGCGAGGAGGCCATCAGCGCCGCGCTCGGCTCGGCCTCGATCATGGCGATGAACAACGTCGCCTACCGCACCCGCCACTTCCTGGGCGATGCCTACGAGAACGAGCGCATGGGCCTTCGGATGAACATCATCGGCTCCTCCGGCGGCGTGGAGAAGGTCGACTTCGAGCTGTGGAGCATCGCCGTCTCCACGATCAACGGCTGCGAGCGCTGCATCACCTCCCACGAGGCGACCGTCCGCGGCGAGGGCCTGAGCACCGAGCAGGTCTGGGAGGCCGTGCGCATCGCGGCCACCCTCACCGGTGTGGCCCAGGCCGTCGCCGTCGTCGAGACCATCGGCTGACGCGCCGCGCAATCGCGCGCGATGGGGCCCCTCGCACCGGGCGGTGCGAGGGGCCCCATCGCATTCGAGCGCATTCGAGAACCCGGAGCGCTCAGCCGTCTCAGTTGTCGGGGTCGGCGTCGATCGCGCCCTGGACGTCGTTGAACAGCAGGTTGGAGATCTCGACCTGCACGGTGGCCACGGAGGGAACGTCCTCGAGGATGAGGGGGTCGCCCGCGCTGGTCTCCAGGCGCAGTGTGCCGGCACCGAAGACCCGGTCGGTGAGCGCCCGGTCCTGCTGGACGTCGCTGATGCGCGACAGCGGAAGGTCGTGGCCGCGCTTGTTGAGGATGCCCGAGCGCGTGATGACCCGCTTGGAGGTGATCGTGTAGGTCGTCGTCGCCCAGGCCAGCCAGGGCAGGAGGAACACGGGCACCGAGACGGCCAGGATGATGATCCACGCCGCGAGGTGGCTCCACGGGGACCAGTCGCCCGGCAGGAGGACCGAGGCCGCGATGCCGACGGCGATGAGGAGGACCTGCGCGATGATCCGCCACAGGAGGACCTTGGGGTGGGTGTGCATGTGCCGGACGATGACCTCGTCCTGGCCCAACTGCTTCTTCGACAATGCCATGGCCCCATCGTGCCAGCAATCACGCCGCGGGGCGAGGCGGGTGGGTGCGGCAGGAGGACGACGACGGGCAGCAGTCCCCGGCCCCGGGACTCAGAGCTCGATCTCGTCGAGGCTCGCGACGGTGGGCACCGCCCGCGACGGCCCCTCGCCGCCGCGCCGCAGGTGGACCACCGGCATCCCCACGGCGAGGGCGCCGTCGACGTCGGAGCCGACGTCGTCGCCGATCATGAGGGCCTCGTCAGGCGCTACGCCGAGGCGCTCGCAGGCGGCGGTGAAGATCGCCGGATCGGGCTTCGTGGCGCCCATCTGGGCGGAGGCGAGCATCTGCCAGCCGGCCACGCGCGCGCCGGCGGCGGCGAGCTTCTCCTCCTGGCTGGGGGCGTCGCCGTTGGTGAGGTAGGCGACCGCCAGGGGCCGGGTCGGCTCCCCGGCCCGCGCCGTCCGCTCGCGCTCGGCGCGCAGGGCCTCCAGGCGGGCCAGGAAGGAGGGGGCATCGTCGTAGGCGCGCCACAGGCCGCGGTAGATGGCGCGGTAGGCGGCCATATGGGCGTCGGCCTCGGCGTCGCTGAGATCGCTCCCGCCGGGCACGAACTCGCGCACGCGCGCCCGCAGCTGGCCGCGGAAGTCGAGCTCGCCGGCCTGGTAGCGGGCGAAGTGGCGGCGATCGATGGCCTCCCACAGGTCGGCGGTCTCCTGCGGGCCGAGCTCCCAGCCCGGCAGACCCGAGGCCCACAGGTAGGAGGCGCGGTCCGAGGCGGAGCGGTGGTCGACGAGGACGCCGTCGATGTCGACGAGCACGGCGCGGGTGAGCGGCGGCAGGCGGAAGGGGCTCATGCGCCCAGTCTGCCCTGATCATCCGCCGAGGATGTCCAGTCCGGCACCCGCGACCACCGGGATGATGCCGAGCAGCACGAAGGCGGGCAGGTGGCACAGTCCCAGGGGGATGACGAGGCGGACGGCGAGCCTCTCGGCGGCCTCCTCATCGGTGGCGCGCCGCCCCGCGCGGATCGAGGCGGCCGTGCGGCCGAGGAGCGACGACGGCGAGGCGCCGTCCTCCCAGCCGGGGCGCAGGCAGTGCTCGAGGCGCCCGCGCGAGGCCCGCCACGCGGCGTCCTCGGGCGCGTCCCAGGCCTCCTCCCAGCTCGCGCCGATGAGCAGGGCGCGCGAGACGACGCCGAGCTCCTCCTCGTCGAGCGCCTGGCCGAGGGCCGCCAGTGCCCCGGGGAGGGAGGCGCCCGCCTCGAGGGCGGCCGCGGCGAGGTCGAGGACGAGGGCCTCATCGACCGGCGCGCGCCGCCCCTCGCCCCACCATCGCCGGCGCGATCCGTCCCGCTTGGCCGTCGAGGGCGGGCCGTGGATCGCGGCGCGCACGAGCCTGCTGGTGAGGCGGTGGCCGGCGATCATGAGGCCGATCCCGGCCAGGCCGAGCACGCTTCCCCAGGACCCGCCCAGGAGAAGATCCTCGGGGTGGGCGCCGACGAGCGAGCCCAGGGCGAGGGCCACCAGCGGCAGGGCGGCGAGGAGGCGGGCGGTGGTGCGGGGCCCGGAGAGGGCGGATTGCCGCGATGCCCGGGCTCGGCCGGCCTCGGAGACTCCCTCCGCGACGGATTCCAGGACGCCGGCCAGCGGTGAGCCCAGGGCGCGGGTGAGGCGGCAGGCGGCGACGGCGCCCGGCACGGCCGCCCGCAGGGCCTGGTCCGCCGCAGCCGCTCCCCTGATCGGCGGGCGCCAGACCCAGTGGCCAGCGTCGCGCCGCGGCAGCCAGGCCGGAGCGGGGGCGGCGGTCAGGCGTGCGAGGGCGGGCGGGGCACCGTCG
>NZ_JH806632.1:868544-902448 GCF_000295095.1 Actinomyces timonensis DSM 23838
TGCCATCCCCCGCGCCTTCTGGCGGCGGGCGCATCTCGCGGCGGGCGGGCAGGAGGAGCACCGCCACCGCCGTCGCGATGAGGAGTGCCACGAGGAGGGGCGCCGCACCGCCCGCTGAGGCGCCTCCTGAACTGAGCAGCGCGCCGCCCATTGAACTGGCCGCTGAACTGGCGACACCGCTCATGACGCCTCCCCCATCTCAGCAGAGGCAGTGGGGCCGCCCGCTCCCCCGGTGAGCGCGAGCAGCCCCTCATAGGCCGGCCCTGCCTCCATGGCGCCATCAGCCAGAATGCGCAGGGCCTCATGGCAGGCCAGGCGGCCGTCCCGCTCGCGGGACAGAAGCCCCAGGGAGGCGATCCGGCGCCGCGCCCCGGACGGGTGGGCCTCGCGGCGCAGGTGGATGACGGCGTCGAGGGCGCTGCCGGCCTGCGCGGCCACCGCGATCTCATCGAGGCCCGCGAGCGCGCCCAGCGCGGTGAGGCGGGCGGGCACGTCCGCCGGGGAGTTGGCATGGAGCGTCGCCCACCCGCCCTCGTGCCCGGTATTGAGGGCGGTGAGGACATCGCGGACCTCGGGGCCTCGGCACTCCCCCAGGACGATGCGGTCGGGCCTCATGCGCAGGGCGGTGCGCACGAGCACGGTCATGGGGACGGCGCCGACGCCCTGGACGTTGTCCCCGCGCTCCTGGAGGTGGATGACATGCGGGTGGTCGGGGGCGAGCTCGCTGGCCTCCTCGATGCACACGATCCTCTCGTCGGTGGGCACGAGCCCGAGGAGCGCGGCGAGGAGGGTGGTCTTGCCGGTCCCGGTGGCGCCTGTGATGAGGCAGGAGGCGCGCCGCTCCACGAGCGCGGCGAGG
This sequence comes from Actinomyces timonensis DSM 23838, assembly GCF_000295095.1. Lineage (GTDB taxonomy): Bacteria > Actinomycetota > Actinomycetes > Actinomycetales > Actinomycetaceae > Actinomyces > Actinomyces timonensis. Next base: position 869,404 of record NZ_JH806632.1, read on the forward strand.
GTGTGGTCGAGGCCGGAGGCGATCGTCCCGGCGTCGACGAGCTCGGGCAGGGTGAAGGCTCGACGGCGCTTCGTGCGCAGGCAGATGAGGGTGCCGTCGGCGCTCAGCGGCGGGAGGACGGCGTTGAGCCGGGTGCCGTCGGACAGGGTGGCGTCGACGATCGGGGCAGCGTCGTCGAGGCGCCGCCCGGCGGAGGCGGCCATGCGCACCGCCAGTGCCCGGGCCTCGGGCTCGTCCAGGCGCGCGGCGGGGACGGGCTCGAGGCCGCTTCCCCGGTCGATCCAGGTCATCCCGCCCCCGACGAGCACATCGGTGACGCCCTCGGCCTCCAGGAGCGGGGTGAGGGCCGCCCCGGCGCCGTCGACGTCGGCGTGGACGAGGCGGGTGAGGGAGGCGATGCCCGTCGCGCCGGTGGTGGGGGCGGCGCCCTCGTTGAGCGCCTGGCCGAGGCCCGCGCCCCGGGCGAGAGCGCCGCGGATGCGGGCGAGGTCCGGGGCTGGGTCGGGGCGCGACCGCTGGGCCCCGCGCGGGGCGGGCCGCGGGCTCATGGCTGGCCCGCCCCGAGGTCGGCCTCCCAGGGGGCCCGCGGCTCGGCGTCGTCGTCCTCCTCCAGGAGCCGGGCGGCGAGCGCGCGGACGGCCCGTCGCAAGGAGCCGCGGCTGCGGGCGGGATCATCGCCCCGGGCGATGCGGGCGGCGATCGAGTGGTCCGACGGCGCCCGCCCCAGCACCTGGGCACCGGTGAGCCCGGTGATCTCCTCGGGCGCGAGGTCCTCCCCGATCTGGCGCAGGACCAGGCCGAGGCACCGCGGCGCCTCGGTGGGGGCCGTCTCCGCAGGGGCGGCTGGGGGCAGCGACGAGGCGGCATGCGGCAGTCCCCGCGCCCCAGGTCCTCCGCTCGTCTCAACCCCGCCGTCGTCGTCGCCCTCCCGAGCAGGCCAACTGGCGGCGAGGCGCGCGACGATGGCCTCGGCGGCCTCGGCGGATCGGACATCGCATCCCATGACGATGACGACCTCGGCCCCTGGCGGCGGCTCGGTACCGCGGGGGAGGTCCACCAGGACGACGTCGTGGCAGGCGCCAAGCGCCGCCAGCGCGGCGGCGGCCTGCTGGGCGCTCACAGGGCCGCCGCGCGGATCGCCGGTGAGGAAGCGGATCCCGGACCAGCGCGGCAGGGCCTGGGCGAGGCGCTCGGGATGGTAGGCGCCCTCCTGCTCGGGCAGGTCCCACCAGCGCAGGCCCGGCCGGACGCCCTCCCCCATCATGAGGTCGATGCCGCCGGCGGGGTCGAGGTCGACGATGGCGACGCTGTGTCCCTCCGCGGCGATGGCCCGGGCAAGGAGCAGCAGGATCGTCGTCGTCCCCAATCCTCCACGGGCCCCGGTCAGCGCGATGACGCGGGCGCGCCTGGGGTGGCAGGTGGCGATGATGAGTGAGGCCAGCGCCCCGGATTGCGGGGCGTCGAGCGCCTCATGGAGCGTGGCGGCGGTGATCCCCGCGCGGTGGGACAGGCTCTCGGCGAGGCCAGGGACGTCGTCGGGAACGAGGATGAGGGCGTGGGCGGCGCCGGTGCGGCGCCGCAGGGCACGCGCGCGCTGGGCGAGATCGGAGGCCGCCCGGGGCTCCTCAGGGTACGAGCACACGAGGGGCTGGGGATCCAGGCCTGTGCAGGCCAGGACGATATCGGCGGCCCATCCGGGCAGTGGTTCCTCCGGGGCGCCGGAGTCTGGATCGGGACGGAGGAGAACGGCGACGACGGCGCCGTCGGCCATCGCCTCCCCCATCGCCTCCCCGGCCTCCTCCACCGGCAGCCCCGCCCGCGCCCCCTCGCTGGCCTCGAAGGGCCAGTCGTCGGGGTCCTCCCCGCGTGGCCAGGCGCCCTCGCCGCCTCCAGTGCCCACGGGGCCCGGGGGCCCTGGGCGGGCGGGCCGCGCTCCCGGGCGGCCGCGCAGCGCTGGGAGGCCTGGATGGGTGGAGCGGGAGGCGGCGTGGCGCATGGCGGGCTCCTTCGCGGGCGGGTCGGTGGGTGGGTACCGCCTCCAGGGTTGCCCGGCCGCGCCCGAGCGCGGGGCGGGTCTCCACAGGAGGCGCCGCTGAGCGCCCGCCTGAGCGCATGTGGTTCCCGGGCGGCCGCGCCCTCACCGTGTCATTCAGCCCGCCCCGCCTGGATGGCCCGGCACAGCTCGGCGCCCTCCGTGATGCCCACGAGGATCGCCTCGGCCTGCCACACCGTCCAGGTGATGACGCCCTCGGCGTCGCCGCGCGCGTAGGCGGCAGCCGCGTCGCTGTAGGCCCCGGGAGCGCGTCGCGCGTACGCGTCGGGGACGGCCACGCCCGTGGGCTCCAGGCCGTCGCGGGTGATGAGGTGGCGCACGAGGAGGCGGCCGAGCGCCGCGTTACCGGCGGTGAAGGGCCGCATGGCGATCATCTCCCCATGGACGACGGCGGCGCGCACCAGCGCTGGGACGCCGGGCGCCGCGATGATCGCCAGGAGGGCGTCGAGCCGCTCGGCCAGGGCCTGGCCCTGGGGGGCCGGCCCGGGACCGCCCTCGCGCGGCGCCGCCCCCAGCGCCTCTGGTTCCCCCGCGGAGCCTGTGCCCCCGCTGCTCGGCGTGCCCCCGGGGAGCGCTGTGCGCGGCACGGCGACCTCGTCGAGCCCGATGGCGCCCGACGCCGCCAGCGGGCCCGCGATGTCGCGGTGCAGGCTGGTCAGGAGGGATCGCGGGGAGGGCTCGGCGGGCCGGCTCTGACCGCGCAGGTCCGCCATGAATCCCGCCAGCCGCGCGCCCGCGCGCCAGATCCCGGCGACGGCGTCGAGCGAGGGATCCCCGCTCAGCGGCCTGTCCAGGCCTCCAGCGGCAACGCGCTCCCGCAGCTCGGGGGCGCTCACCAGCGCCCCCTCGATCGCGCCCGAGGCGATGGCGCCCCGGATGGCGGCCTCCGCCCGGGCCTCGCGCCAGCGCCGCCGCAACGCCTCGTGCCAGCGCAGTTCCGCGCTGGCCTCGCGCACCGCCTCCTGCGCGCGGGCGACGCGATCGTCGTCGGCGATCGTGGTCAGGGCGCTGACGAGGGCGCGATGAGCGCTTCCCCCTGCGGCGCCACCAGCACGCCGGGCACTGCCCGCCCCGCCGTTGCCGCTGGCCACCCCGAGGCCGCCCCGGCGCCCGCCCGGAGCGCCCGCCGACCGGCCATCACTCGCTCCCATGGTGATCACTGTGCCACTCTACGGGCCGCCGCGAACTACGCTGTGCCCGTGACCTCCTCGAGATCCCTTCCCCAGGGCGCCCGTCCCAGCGCGGCGCCGTCGCCAAGCAGCGGCCCAGCTCCCACCCCCACCCCTGCTGGCGGCCTCGCCGCCACCTCCCCGGCCAGCCCCGCGAGCGCCCCGGCGCCGCGCGGGCGCCGGGGCGACCACATCGCCGCAGCGGTGCTCGGCGCCGCGCTGGCGCCCTTCACGCTGGCGCTGACCGGGCTCGCGGGCCAAGCCTCCTCGCAGGGCAGACTGCTCGTGGGGGTGGCGCTGCTCGTCGCGCTCGTCGTCGTGAGCACGGCGGTGCAGGCGGCCTTCGGCCAGCGCTCCTCCCTGGGAGGCCTCATCGGCGGCCTCGTGGCGATCGCCGCGCAAGCGGTCATCCTCGCCTCCAGCGGGCGCGCCGCCTCCGCCCCGTACGCCTGGGCCCGCCAGCTCATCCCCACCGGCGCCGTCCTCATCCTCGCGGGACTGCTCATCGGCGGCTCCTTCGGCCTGCGCCGCGCGCGCCGCGGGGGCCGCGCCTGGGCCCGCCTCTCGGCTCGCCTGGGCCGCTCGGACCAGGAGCAGGGCTCGACGCCCACCGCCCCGCCGTCGCGCCGCAATGACCATCTCTTCTCGCTGGCGTGGGTGACCGTCTGCTCGCTCGCCTCGATCACCCTTGCGGACCGCGCCTACCCCTCGATGGTCGCCAGTGGCGACGCGCCGCTGTCCCCCTGGGCGCTGGCGGGCATCCTCCTCGCCTCGATCGGCGCGGGCGCCGGCGTCACGCACTCCTCCCTGGGCGCGAGAGTGGCGGGCCCGATCCTCTTCATCGGCGCGATCCCGGCTTTCCTCTCCGCGTCCACCTCCGGCCAGGGCGCGCTCGTTCCCCACCTGACCACCGAGCCGACGGCGAGCGCCGTCCTCATGCTGGGCGCGGTTGTGAGCGCGATCGGCTGGGGGGCGCATGTGGCGCGCCGCCAGGGCATCGCCGATGAGAAGGAATCCTGGGCCGACCAGCGCGCCGTCACCCTGGAGGCCTGAGCCCCGGATCGAAGCGGGATCAACGCGGGGCTGAGGCGGCGGCCGCGCCCCGGGCGCGCGAGGCGCAGGCCACCGGCACGCCTCCCGGGCCCGGCGCCCGCCCCCCACTACGGTGGTCCCGAAGAAGGAGGCCCCGTGACCACCCACAGTCCTGACCAGCCCGACGAGCTCGGCAGCGCCAGCACCCCCGAGCAGACCATCGAGCCGCTCGACTCGGCCAGCGAGCCCGCCCCTTCCCTGGAGATGCCGTCCCTGGCCCCCGTCGTCGGGGAGAACGGCGAGATCATCGCGGCCGGAGGGCCGAGCCTGCCCGACGGACTGCCCGGCTCCATCCCCCCGGGCACCGGGGCGGCCCTCGCCGCGCGGCGCGACCAGGAGGCCAGCCAGACCCGGGCCGACGACGACGCCGCGCCCAGCGGGGACGCCCAGGAGTCGCGCGGCGCCGGGGCAGTCGGCGCCGATGACGACGCCGTCAGCCAGGGTTTCGCCGCGCTCGATGAGAAGGCCCTGGCCACGGGCCCCGCGACCTACCCGATGGGCCGGCCTGCCTCCGACCCCTTCCACTCCGACGAGGAGATCGCGGCCGAGTACGAGGCCTCCGAGGCCGCCCGCGCCCAGCAGGCAGAGCGGGCCGAGCAGGCTGAGAACGCTGCGGAAGCGGCGGCCGACGACGGCGCCGAGCAGGACGCGCCGGAGCCGGTGGGCGAGCCCGCCGCGACGGGGCCCGAGGGCACGGCCACCTCCGCCGCCGCGCAGACCGTCGCTGTCCCTCCCCCGCTTCCCGGCGCGCCGATCCGGCGCCGGAGCCGCCCCCGTGACCCCGACGAGCAGCGGGAGTCGACGGCGGTGCGGCGCCGCTCGCTCTTCCCTCCGACGATCCCCGTCGAGGATGCCGATGAGGATGGCCAGCAGGCCGCCGACGGCGATGGCCTCCCCGCGAGCGCCGACGGCGTCGGCGGCGTCGACGGAGCCGGGATCGCGGACGCTTCCAGCCCCGCCAGCACTGCTAGCGCCGCAAGCACTGCGAGCGCGAGCAGCGCGAGGAGCGCCACCAGCACCGCCAGCGCTGGCAGCACCGCGTCGGCCACCAGCGCGCTGACCGGCGGCTCCGCCCCTACGCCGGGCGTCGGCACGCCCTCCCTGCGCGCCGAGGCGGCCAGCGCCCCCGCCGAGCCGGAGCCATCCAGCACGCACTGGACGAGCGAGTCCAGTTGGACGCCGGACCCCTCCTCCAGTCCCCTGCCGCCCGCGCCCCCTCTGCCCTCCCAGCCGGCCGCGCCGGTGGCCTCGCCCGAGGAGGCCGCCCCGGACTGGTCCTCCGTCATCGCCCCCGGAGCGTCCGACGACGACGCCGAGGCCATCGCCGCCGGCGCCGCCCGTTCTTCCACGCGCTCCGGCAGGCGCGCCGCGGCTTCCGCCGCCTCCCCCGCGGCGGCCCCCACCCGGCGCCGTCGCCGCGCCGAGTCCCGTGACGAGGCCCCCGCCGATGAGGGGAGCGGCGTCGACGACGACGTCCTGCTGGACGGCTCGACCGTCGTCGGCAAGCCGGCCTCGCGCTTCGGCTCGCACTGGGCGGGGATCCTCATCGCCGTCGTCCTGCTGCCCCTGTCCTGGTTCTTCGGGCACACGGCACGGCACGCCTTCGGGACCACGGCCGCCCGCGATCCTGAGGGCGCGATGAGCGTCAACGGGGTCATCGTCATCGCCCTGAGCGCCCTCTGCCTGGGCGTGGGCCTGTGGATGGCGCGCCGCTCCTCCCTGGGCACGATCCTCGTGGGCGCCCTGACAGCGCTGGCCGGCATTCCCGGCCTCGTCGCCCCCGCGGCCACCCACCGGGTCCTCGAGCAGGCCCTCGGCGCGGCGGCCGACCGCACCTCTCTGGGCAAGGACCTCCTGGACTTCCTGTGGCTCGACCTGTCCCGCGGCACCTTCCTGCTGGTCGGGATGGTCGTGCTCATGGTCGGGATCGTCTCCCACTCCGCGCGCCGCGCCGGGCGCCGCGAGCAGGAGATCATCGACCGCGTGCGCAAGGCCTCATGACGCCGCCCGCGCCCGCCGCGGTCCCCGCACCGATGGCGAGCGCCAGGGACGCGGCCCGCGACGCGATGCCGATCGTCGTCGGCTATGTGACGCTGGGCCTGGCGGCGGGGATGCTCCTTGCCGCCCAGGGCCTGGCCTGGTGGTGGGCGCCGATCTGGAGCGTCGTCATCTACTCGGGCACGATGCAGATGCTGCTCGTCCCCCTGGCCGGGGCGGGCGAGCCCCTCGGGGCGATCGCCGCCTCCACCCTGTTCGTCTCCGGTCGGCATGTCTTCTACGGGCTGGGCTTCCCGTTGGATCGCGTGCGCGGCCGGGCGCTGGCGCGCCTGTACGCCGTCCACGCGATCACCGATGAGGTGTACGCGCTGCTGTCCTCCAAGGACCGCCACGCGATGACGGGCCGTTACGTGCTCACCGTGGAGCTCATCAGCCAGTCCTCCTGGATCGGCGGGACGACGGCGGGCGCGCTGGCCGGCCAGTGGCTGGCCGACGCGATCGGGGAGCGGATCAGCCTGCTGGGCTTCGTCCTCACCGCCCTGTTCGTCGTGCTCGCGATCGAGAACTGGCGGGCCCACCCGGATGCGGCGGCCCTGTGCGTCGGGCTTGTCTCGGGCGCGGTGGGCCTGGCCATGGGCGGCTCGGCGGCGCTGCTGAGCGCGCTGGGGGTGCTGGCGCTGGGGCTCGTCGGGCTGTACGCGGTGCGCCGCCGTCGCGCGAGCGGGGCCGGCCTGGGCGGGGGCGAATGACGATGCTGTCCAATCCCGAGATCACGATCGCCGTCGTCATCGTGGCCGCGATCACCCTTGCCTGCAGAATCGCGCCCTTCGCGCTGCTGCGCGGCAGGCGGTCGCCGCTGCTCGCCTTCCTGGCCAGCGCCATGCCGCTGGGGGTCATGATCGTGCTCGTGGCCTACACGCTCGACGGCGTGACCCTGGCCCCGGCGTCCTGGCTGCCCGCCGTCGCCGGTATCGGGGCGACGGCCGGACTGCACCTGTGGCGCCGCTCGATCGGCCTGTCGCTCATCGGCGGGACGGGCGTGTACGTGGCGGCGAGCCTGGCACTGGCGTAGCGCGGGGAGGGCGGACCCGCGCCCTCAGGCGGCCGGGGCGACCTCGGCAAGGAAGGGCAGAACCACCTCGATGAGCTCGTCGGGGGCCTCCTCGGCGGGGTAGTGCCCGACGCCGTGCAGCACCGTCTTGCGCATGAATCCCGAGACGTGGTGGGAGTCGCGGGCGTGCGCCTGGGCGGGCTGGACGGGGTCGTTCTCCCCCTGGATGGACAGCACGGGCACGGCGATGGGAGCGGCCAGCGCGCTCATCTCCGCGCGGCGAAGGCGGCTGCGCTTGACGGTCTCGATGGGGCCGCGCACGGCCCCGGGCCGGGCGAGCAGGTCGGCGTAGTAGTCGGAGGCCTCCAGGACGCGCTCCGCCCTGCCGCGGCCGACCCAGGAGCGCAGCAGGCGCTCCATGCCCTGGTGCGAGGTGAGCGCGCGCTCCGGCAGCACGGGGATGCGCAGGGTCAACTGCTGCACGGCGGTGCCGGAGAAGAAGGCGCGGCCGCGCAGGGAGCGCACCGCCACCGGGTGCGGCGCGGCGACTGGCACGATCCCGGCGACGAGATCGGGGCGCATCCCCGCCATGACCCAGGCGACCTGCCCGCCCAGACCCGCGCCGACGACGGCGCACCGCTCATAGCCGAGAGCGGCGACGACGCGCACGGCATCCTCGGCGAGGGTGTGCAGGTCGTGGCCGGAGGGAGGGCGGTCCGAGCCGCCGAAGCCCCGCAGGTCGAGGGCCGCGGCGCGGTGCCCGGCCTCGGCGAGGCGCGGGAGGACGTGGCGCCAGGCCCACCAGCACTCGGGGAACGGGTGGAGCAGGAGGATGAGCGATGCGGAGTCCTCCGGCCCGGCCAGGGCGGCGTGGAAGCGGGTCCCACCGGCGGTGAGGTCGCGGTGGGTCCACGGGCCGGGGCGAGCGATAGCGACTGGCATGCCCCCACCCTATCGGCGCCCCCGCCCCACCTTCCCATCACCTCCCCCTATGAGCGAGACCGGGCGAACAGCACCGCGAGATTCTGAATTGCTGCGTGGTTTCGCATCTCGCGGCGCTGTTCGCCCGGTCTCGCCGTGCTGATCGCCCGGTCTCGGCGCGAGGGCTAGAGACCGACGCGGGGGCAGAGGGCCTCGGCCGCCAGGGGGCAGTCCCCGCAGCGCGGCGAGCGCGCGTGGCACACGGCCCGGCCGTGCTCGATGAGGCGGTGGCACCCGTCGGTCCAGCGCTCTTGCTCCCACAGCGCCGCGATATCGCGCTCGACGCGCAGCGGGTCGGTCTGCTCGGTCCACCCCAGGCGGCGCGCGAGCCGGCCCACATGCGTGTCCACCGTGATCGCTGGGATCCCGAAGGCGTTGCCGAGCACGACATGCGCGGTTTTGCGGCCGACTCCCGGCAGGGAGGCCAGCGCCTTGCGATCGGAAGGGACGACGCCGTCGAAGCGCCCACTCAGCCCGAGCCCCAGGCCGATGAGCCGCTCCGCCCGGGTGCGCTGCATCCCGAGCGGCCGGATGATCGCCTCCAGCTCCTCCGGATCAGCGGCCGCCAGCGCGGCGGCATCGGGGAATCGTGTGAAGAGCTCGGGGGTCACGGTGTTGACCCTCGCGTCCGTGGTCTGCGCGGATAGGACCGTGGCCACCAGTAACTGATAAGGCCCGTCATGATTGAGCGCGCAATGGGCATCCGGGTAAACGGCCGAGAGCGCGTCATCAACAGCCCGGGCCCGCGCTGCGAGCGATTCCGCCATTCGTCCCCTCCTCATCGCGTCCCATTGCATCGGCCGCCTAGTGTTGCGAGACTACAACCCTCGGCTGCGTGCCTCATGTCACAAGGCGTGGCAGTATAGGCGCCAGCGCTCGCCCATGAGCCTCCGGGAACCCCCGGACAGCGATCGGACGTCACTGCGAGCCCGAGTACCACCGCACCGATAGCACTGGAGGAGCTTCGTGGAAGACAACATGATTTCCAGAATCCCACTTTTCGAGGGCATGAATCAGGAGGAGCAGGAGGAGCTGCGCGCCATGATGGCGCAGACGACCCTGCGCCGCGGCGAGACCCTGTTCAACGAGGGCGATCCCGGCGACCGCCTCTACATCCTGCTCAGCGGGAAGATCAAGCTCGGCCACGCCTCGATGGACGGCCGGGAGAACCTCCTGGCGGTGCTGGGCCCCGGCGAGGTCGTCGGCGAGCTCACCCTGTTCGACCCGGGCCCCCGCTCCACCACGGCCACCGCCGTCGCGCCCACCGAGCTGCTGGCCCTGGAGCACAACCAGCTCATGAGCTTCATCGAGACCCACCCGGCCCTGGCCAAGGACATGCTGCGGGCGCTCGCCCAGCGCCTGCGCCGCACGAACGTCGCCCTGGCCGACCTCGTCTTCTCCGACGTGCCCGGCCGCGTGGCCAAGGCCCTCCTGGACCTCGCCGATCGCTTCGGATCGGCCACCGACGACGGCGTGCATGTCCCCCACGACCTCACCCAGGAGGAGCTGGCCCAGCTGGTCGGCGCCTCCCGCGAGACCGTCAACAAGTCGCTGGCCGAGTTCGTCTCTCGCGGCTGGATCCGCCTGGAGGGCCGGGCCGTCACGCTGCTCGACGTCGACCGCCTGCGCCGGCGCGCCCGCTGAGGCCGCGCGCGGGCCCACTCGCGCGGGCCCATTCGCACGGCCGCGCGCCCCTCAGCCGTGGTCTGTGTTCGGCCAGCGCGGCGGCCTCCGCGGGCCGGGCATGCCCTGCGGCCTCGGGCGCCTCGCCTCGGACGCGCCCCGGCGGCTCAGGCGCGGGGGCGCTTCATGTAGGCGACCAGGTTCTCCGAGCCGGTGGGGCCGGGGACGACCTGGACGAGCTCCCAGCCGTCGGCGCCCCACTGGTCGAGGATCGCCTTGGTGGCGTGCGTGAGCAGGGGGACAGTGGCGTATTCCCAAGTAGTCATGGCGCCAAGACTACGGGCCGTCGAGGCCACCGGGAAGCGGCGCCAGGGCGGGCGCCGGCGGAGCCGTCAGCGCACCCGCGCGAGGATCCGGGGGGCCCGGCGCGCGTGGATCTCGGCGACCAGCTCGTCATCCTCGCGGCGCAGCCACTCGCTCCAGTCCTCGACCTCGGGGAAGCGGCGCAGCAGGGCGCGCCTCTCACGCTCGGTCAGGCCACCCCACACCCCGAATGACGACTCGGAGTCGAGGGCCTCAGCCAGACACTCCATTCTCACGGGGCAGGTGAAGCACAGGGTCCGCGCGTCGCGCTGCTCCGCGCCCTTGCCGAAGAGCTGGTCAGGCTCCGCATCCGCGCAGGCCGCGCGCGCCGCCCAGGTCTGGTCGATCATCCTCATCCCATCTCCAGCGGTCAGGTCCAGCATCGTTGTCAGACCCGTCACACACTCCGACGGTAAAGCAGGCAGGCCCGTTCCAGCAAATCCGCTCCCACCCGCGACATCCTGCAGACCCCGCTGGACAATGCCCGATCGCGGCCTGAAGGCGGCCTGAAGGCGGCGCGCCACCTGAGGGCCGGTTGCCCAGCACTCGGACCGCCAGATGCGACCCGTGCCACCCGCCCCTGCACCGAGCCCGCTGAACACGTAGTCTGGGGGCATGTCGAAGACTCCTGCGCGCACCCTCGACTCTCGCCAGCTCATGTCGGCGCTCCTCGCCTTCATCGTCATGTCCACCGTTGGCGGCGTCCTCGCCGCCGGGTTCGCCGTGCCCTTCGTGGGGGCCGCGAGCGTGGTCTCGAAGGCGTCGCTGGAGTTCTTCGAGGACCTCCCCGATGACTTCAAGGTGCTCGAGCCGAGCCAGGTCTCGGTCCTGCGCTCCTCCGACGGCACGGAGATCGCCCAGTTCTACGCCGAGAACAGGATCGTGGTGCCGCTGGCCGATATCAGCCAGAACGTGCAGAACGCCGTCATCGCCGTCGAGGACCAGCGCTTCTACCAGCACAAGGGCGTCGACCCCACCGGCATGCTGCGCGCGCTCGCCTCCAACGCGGCGGGCGCCGACCGCCAGGGAGCGTCCACCCTCACCCAGCAGTACGTGCGCAACGTCCTGGTAGAGGCGGGCATCCGCAGTGGCGACCCCACGAAGATCCGCGCGGCCACGGAGACGACGACGGCGCGCAAGCTCCGGGAGATCAAGTACGCCCTGACCCTGGAGAAGACCCTCCCGGACGCCAAGAACCAGATCCTCGAGGGCTATCTCAACATCGCCGCCTTCAGCCCCTCCACCTACGGGGTGGAGGCCAGCGCGCAGCACTACTTCAGCCACTCGGCGAAGGACATGACCATCCCCGAGGCCGCGCTGCTGGCGGGCCTGACCAACGCGCCGGGGGCCTATGACCCGGTGGCCTATCCCGACCTGGCCAAGGACCGCATGGACTGGGTCCTGCAGAAGATGCTGGACAACGAGTTCATCGACCAGGCCCAGTACGACCAGGGTGTGGCCACCCAGATCAGCGACATCCTCCACGTCACCAACCAGGTCGGAGGCTGCGCCTCCGCGGGATCCGCGGCCTACTTCTGCGACTACGTCGTCGGGGAGATCCAGAACTCCGAGCTGTTCGGCAAGACCGCTACGGAGCGCAACCAGCTCCTCCTGCGCGGGGGCCTGCAGATCACCACCACCCTGGACCCGAACAAGCAGAAGGCCGCGGACGACACCATCGCCAACTACGTCCCCATCGGCGACCCCTCGAACGTCAAGGGGGCCATCGTCGCCGTCGAGCCCGGATCGGGGAAGATCCAGGCGATGGCCCAGAACACGACCTATGGGACGGATAGCAACGATTCCTCGGTCTCACAGATCTCCTTCTCCGCCGATTACAAGCACGGCGGCATCGAGAACAACGGCTTCCAGCCAGGCTCCTCGTTCAAGCCCTTCGTGCTCGCCGAGTGGTACCAGATGGGCCGGTCCGGGACCGAGACCATCAACACCGATCCCGTGACCTTCCCGGCGGCCAACTGGAACATCTCCTGCAGTGACGACACCTTCGTCGAGCAGTGGAAGGTCGGCAACGCCAACCCGGGCGAGGGAGGGAACCACACCATCGTGCAGTCCACGGCGATGTCCATCAACGTCGCCTACGCCAAGATGATCCAGCAGATGGACATCTGCGCGGTGACAGACCTGGCCTCCAAGATGGGTGTGACCAAGACCGACGGCAGCCCCATTGATCCCCGACCCTCGATCACCCTGGGCACCATGAACGTCCCGCCGCTCAATATGGCCAACGCCTACGCGACCTTCGCGGCGCACGGCGTCTACTGCAAGCCGATCGCCATCAACAAGGTGACGGACCACAGTGGGACCGAGATGGCGGTCCCGAGCGCTGATTGCTCGCAGGTGATGGACCAGACCGCGGCGGATAAGGTCGCATTGACCCTCACGAACGTCCTCGGCGGTCAGGGAACCGCCAAGAACTACGCCCTCGCGGGCAGACAGGCCGCGGGGAAGACGGGCACCACGGAGGAGATGGACAACGCCTGGTTCGTGGGCTTCACCCCGCAGTTGTCCTCCGCGGTGTGGATGGGCCACTCTGAGGGCACCAAGCCGATGAACGGGCAGTACATCGGCGGGCGCTACTACGGCACCATGTACGGCTCCGACGCGCCCGCGCCCATGTGGAAGCAGTTCATGGACACCTCACTGGCGGGGACCGGGGCAGAGCCCTTCACCCAGGTCAGCCTGGGCCCTGGCCAGCCCGCGCAGCCCTCGGGCGGCAACGCCAAGACGACGTCGGGGCAGGTCCCCGGCGACGCCGGCGGCGCTGCCCAGGCGGGCGCGCAGGCGGTTCAGTCGGCGCCCACGGATCAGTCCGGGGCGGCCGCGCAGGCCGACGCCGCCCTCCCCGCCGGGCAGGCGCCTGGCGCCGTGCCGACGGCGGCCAGCCGCAAGGAGTTCACGATCGGCCTCAGCCCCTCGGGCTCCGGCAACGTCGTGGCGACAGGACCGGCGGGCGGCAACCGCTGACCGCCGGCGAGCACCCGCGACTCCGGCCCCTGCGATATGGCAACCATGACTGCTCTCTCACGCTCCTCCTCCCACCGCTCGCGCCTCGGCGCGGTCCGCGCCATGGGCGGCCTCGCCGCGCTCGGCGCCGGCGGTCTCGGTTACGCGCTCCTCGAGGCGCGCATGCCGGTGCTGCGCCGTTTCACCGTGCCCGTCCTGGCCGACGGCGAGGAGCCACTCACGATCCTCCACCTGGCCGATCTGCATCTGACCGATCGCACCGAGGCCCGGGTCGCCTGGGTGCGGGGCCTGGCCGCCGAGCACCCCGACGTCGTCATCTCCACGGGGGACCACCTCTCCTTCGCCTCCGGCCTGGAGCCGCTCCACCGCGCGCTCGAGCCCTTCGTGGGGCTACCGGGGGCCTTCGTCCTGGGGGACCACGACTACTACTCCTCGGTGTTCAAGCTGCCGACCCGCTACCTGCGCCGCGACCCGCGCACGGCGGACGCCGAGGACGCGCGCGACCACCTCGTCGAACTGCCCTGGCGGGAGGTCATCGAGCTGCAGGCCTCCGGAGGCTGGGTGGATCTGACGAACAGCCGCGGCGCGCTGACCGCGCACGGCAAGCGGGTGGACCTCGTCGGCGTCGACGATCCTCACGCCGAGCGGGACGCGTACCCCTCGGGGGCAGGGGGCTCCGACGGCGCCGCCTCAGCCACGCTCCTGCCGCCGGTCCTCGACCGCTCGGGGCGCGCACTGCGCCTGGGCCTCGCGCACGCCCCCTACCAGCGGGTCCTGGACGCGATGGCCGGCGACGGCGTCGCCCTCGCCCTGGCGGGGCACACCCATGGTGGCCAGCTCTGCCTGCCCGGTTTCGGCGCGCTCGTGACGAACTGCGACCTGGACCGGCGGCGGGTGACGCAGCGCCTGTCCCAGTGGCCGGGGCGGATCGGCGATCCGGCGGCGGCTGGGGACATGTACCTCCACGTCAGCGCTGGCTTGGGCACGAGCCCGTACACGCCTGTGCGCGTGGCCTGCCGCCCGGAGGCGACGCTGCTCACGCTCGTCCCTGCGCGCTGAGGCGCCTGGGCCCGAGCACACCTGGGCGTGCGGCTGGCTGGGGCGCGGGCCCGGCTGGGGCCTAGGAGCGCCAGCGGGCGAAGCCTCCCTCGGAGTTGATGACCTGACCGGTGATCCAGCGGGCGTCATCGGACAGCAGCCAGGTGATGAGCCGGGCGGCGTCGTCGGGTTCCCCGAACCGGCCGAAGGGGAACATGCCCCGGATCGACTCGAAGGCCTCAGCGGTGAGATAGCCGGTGTCGACGGGGCCCGGGTTGACAGTGTTGACGCGGATGCCGTGGTCGGCGAGCTCGTCCGCGATGGTCAGGGATATGCCGGCGATGGCGGCCTTGGCGGCGCCGTAGGCGATCTCGCCGGGGAGCGGCCCCTGGGCCTGGCCGGAGGTGAGGAAGACGATCGCGCGGGTGGGGTCGGAGGCGGGCCCATCGGCCTCTCCCCCGGGCTCTTCCCCGATGACGGCGCGGGCGAAGGCCTGGGCGAGGAGGATCGAGGCGCGGGCGTCCACGGCCCAGTGGCGGTCGAGGACGTCCTCGGTGATGTCGAGCAGGGCGGCGTCGGGCTCGCTCATGGCCTGGTTGCACACGAGGGCGGTGAGCGGGTGGTCGGCGTCGGCGGCGGCCTCCACGGCGGCGTCGACGACGCGGACGGGCTCGCCGGAGGCGGCGAGGTCGGCGCCCACGGGAGTGAGGCGGGCGCCGTCGGTGAGATGGGTGGCGATGGAGGCCATGACCGCGTCGATGTCGTCAGCGCCCCAGGCCTGGGCGGCGTCATGGGGCGAGTAGTGGTGGGCGACGACGCTGGCCCCTTGCGCGGCGGCGCGGCAGGCGATGGCGTGGCCGATGCCAGCGCGGCGGCTGACCCCGGTGATGAGGACCGTTCGGCCTGCGAGCGGCAGCGGGTCAAGGGCGAGGTCTGCGCTGGTCATGGGGTCAGTCAACCGTGCCGCGTGGGCGCGGGCAAGGGGCGGGCGGCCCGGCGTCGCCCTTCCGGCCGCAGCTCCCCGTGATAGACGACACCGGCTGGGCGAGCGGCGGTGATTTCCCTCGGCGCGGGCGGCCCGGCTATAGTTGCCGCTGCACACACGGGGTGTGGCGCAGTTTGGTAGCGCGCTTCGTTCGGGACGAAGAGGTCGTGGGTTCAAATCCCGCCACCCCGACGAGAAGAAGAGCGCCGCCCCGTCAACGAGCTTGCGAAGTTGAACGGGGCGGCGCTCTTCGCCGAGGAGGGGGTCGAAGGCCGCAGGCCAAGACCCCGACGACGAGGAGGTCCGCGAGCTTGCTCGTGAGACCTCCGAGGAGGAAGGGGCTGTAGGCCGCCAGGCCGAACACCCCGACGAGAAGAAGCCCGGTGGCCGCAGGCCATCGGGCTTCGCCGCGTGTTGAGGGGTGGTCGGGGGCTCGGCCCGGGCCCACCATCCGCGGCCCTCGTCCCTCGGGCCGCTCCCGCCAGCCCCGCCACGGTCCCGGGCAGAGCCCCCGACCACCCCTCCGACAGCCGCTCGATCCGGGCTTACAGGACTTATTCTGCTGGTTCTGGTTCTACAGGTCAGGGCTGCCACCGCTCGATTGCCAAGCCCTGCGCTTGTGGACGCGCGTGGGGGTTGCGGACGTGCCTCGGGGTTGCGGACGTTCCCCCGGGGCGCGTCGGCAACCCTCAGACGCGTCCACAACCCTTGGGCGCGTCCGCAACGAGGCGAGTCCTGCGCGCCGGCGAGCGCCAACCCGCGCTAGCCGGAACCAGATAAACAAGCCTCCACAAAACCTGAGGCTTGACACCCAGCATCATCGTCAGCCACGACCGCGGGACGGGTGGCCTCATCGGGTACCCATCCGCGGACTGATGCCCTGCGGCGGGGTCGGCCGCAACCCGGTGACCGAGCGTCGAGTGCGGCGTCACGGCCAGGGGCAGCGCCCCGCAAGTACCGCAGCGCAGCCCGCGAAAGCCCAGGCCCGCGTCATCGACGGCGCTCCTTGCGCGACCAGTGCCTCACCCAGGCCGGGTGCCTCGCCGGGCACCTGACCCCTCCAGTGAGCTCACGCTCGGCATTGTCGAACAGGTCCTCGATCACGGCATCGTGCAGGGGCTCGACCAGGACGGGGAAGAGCAGGCGCATCCTGCCGCGCGTCCGCCCCATGAGCACGTGGCGCATCCGGCAGCGGCCGCGGGGCAGGGCCTGGATCTCGAGCTCGTGGAATCCCTCGATGCCTACACCCCGGTGGAAGGCGAAGCGCGCCCGCCGCCCTGGCTCGTACTCGACGACGTGGTAGCGAATGGGACCGTGGCCGCCGTCGGCCCCGACCCCTAGCGGGGCGTCCAGCACCATCGGGTATCTGAACTGCGAGGGCCACAGGCGGTCCCCAGGACGGCCCAGGCCATCGAGCAGGACTCCGGCCGCCTCGGCATCAGCCGGGATGCTGCGCTCATGGACATTGCGGATCATGACTCCCCCTGCGATGCACGCTGGGCAATCCACTGTAGGCGGCGGCCGCGCCCCGGGCAATGGCGAGCAGCCGGACCCCTGGGCTCAGGTAGCCGGTTCCACGGGCAGGTGCACTCCGCGGGGCTCTCCGTGCAGCCGGGTGGGATCGGACGACAGCATGGTGACCACGGCGGCGAGCGTCAGTGCCACCAGCCCAGCGATCCAGGACCACGGCAGCTGTGTGCCATGGCGTCCCAGCGCAGCGACCGCGCCACCGGCCGGTGCTCTTCGCCGCGTCTTGCGGGGTGGTCGGGGGCTTGGCCCGGGCCCACCATCCGCGGCCCTCGTCTCTCGGGCCGCTCCCGCCAGCCCCGCCACGGTTCCGGGCCGAGCCCCCCCGACCACCCCTCCGACAGCCACCCCATCAGCCACTGTGTCAATTCTGCTGCCGTCGCTGCTCACGAGGCTCGATCCCGCCGTCATCACCCGCGCCATTCCAACGATCCACCGACGACTCCACAACGCCGTCGTCCCCCACGGCAGCAGAATTGACAGGCCCGCGGGCCCGACCGGCCCTTCCGCCTCACGCGCAGCCCTGCCGCGGCACCCGCAGCATCCGGGCCCCGCAGGCGAGGACCGTCAGCATGAGGGCGAGCCCGACGGCGAAGCTGCTCACCATCCCCCAGTCGGTGGCGTGGCGGATGATCGCCTCCAGGGCGGCGCCGTCGCCGTCCCTCGCGATCACAGCGGAGCGCAGTCCCTCCCCCGACCGCACGCTGCCGATGAGCGCCTCCGTCCCCGCTGGCCAGCCCGCGCCGACGACATGCTCGCTGGCACTGCCGAACCCGACCCCGGAGACAGCAACACCGACGACGACGCCGATCTGCCTCAGCGCGGCGGAGAGACCTGAGGCCGCACCGGCGTCGTCGCCCTCGAAGGAGGCCACGGCGAGCTCGTTGACCACGGTCCCCGCGGCGCCCACCGCGATCCCGGCGAGGATGAGGCCTGGCAGGAGGACGAGCCACGTCGTCGAGCCGTAGATAAGCGCCCAGGAGCACAGCGCCGCGCTCCCGCAGACGAGGATCCCCAGCAGCCGGGCCGCCGATGTCCAGCGCCGGCCGCCGCTGAACAGCCAGGCCCCGGCGATGGCGGCGAGGCTGAAGGGTAGGAAGCACAGGCCCGCCTGGAGGGGTGACAGCAGGTAGATGTTCTGCGCGTAGAGGGACAGCCAGGGCATCTGCCCCACCAGACCCGCCTGGACAGCGAACCCGGTCAGGATACTCACCACGTAGAGCCCGCTGGAGAAGAGGCGCCCGGGGATCATGGGCGCGGCTGTGCGTCGCTCGACGACGACGAGCGCCCCGAGCGCGGTCGCCGAGGCGATCGCGCCGCCGAGGGCGCGCGCGCTGCCCCAACCCCAGGCCGCACCCTCCAGCAACACCACTGTGGCGCCTCCGGTGGCGGCCATGGCGAGCAGCGTTCCCGGCCAATCGACGCCCGCGCCCTGGCGGTTGGGGCCCGGGTCGTCCACCCGCCAGGACAGCGCCCAGGCGATAAGCCCCACGGGGACGTTGATCCAGAAGATCGAGCGCCACCCGGCGGCCAGGACGAGGCCCCCGCCCGCGAGGGGTCCGACGGCGATGGCTACTCCGGAGATGAGGCCGTAGATTCCCGTGGCGCGGGCGCGCTCACGGCCAGCGGGGTAGCGGTCGGAGATCATGGGAACGCCGACGCCGAGGAAGATCGCGCCGCCGATGGCTTGGAGCGCTCGGGAGGCGTTGAGGGCGAGGATCGAGGGTGCGAGCGCGCACAGCAGGGAGCCGAGGGTGAAGAGCACGAGCCCCCATCGGAAGAGGCGCAGTCGGCCGAGCCTGCCGCTCAGCGTCGCCGCGGACATGAGCAGGGCGCCCAGTGGCAGGGTGTAGGCGTTGACCACCCACTGCAGCTGGGCCTGGGAGGCGGCGAAGCTCTGACCGATATCGCTCAGGGCAACCGACACCACGGTGATGTCCAGGACGTTCATGAAGCTCACGGTGCAGATGAGCACGAGGGCGAGCGCGCGCTTCGAGGGTGGAGGCCCGGCTGCCTGGCTGTGGCTCGCGTCGTCACTGCGCACGGTGCTCATCCCCTCGTGCCCCAGCAGCAGGGGCTCTGACCCGCAGGTTACTCGCAGGTGACTCGCCCCGGGCGAAGATCTACCTCCTGGGCGGGGGCATCTCATTCAGGCGCTGACATGTCAGTCATCGATGGCTAGCATGTATGACATGACATCCACGATGGAGCCCGCGACGATCACCGCGAGGGAGCTCAGCCGCCGCACCGGCGAAGTGCTCAGCGCCGTCGCCGCTACCGGCACCCCAGTCACCGTGACGCTCGGCGGGGTTCCCCAGGCGACCATCGTTCCCGTTCGGCAGGATGAGTCGCATATCGACCAGATGATCCGCCAGGGCCGCATCGAGCTCCCACGCAGCGAATGGGAGAAAGGATCGCGCCTGCCGTCACTCAGCCTGCCGGACGGCATGACCACCGACCAGATTCTCGACGAGGATCGGCGGGATCGCGTCTAATGCCCTTCTACCTGGACACCTCGTTCGCAGGGATCGCGCTCTTCCCAGGGCAAGGCCCTCCAGAGCTGCGGGAGGAGTACGCGCGCGTGGGCAAGCGCGCCGCGCGCATCATCAGAGCCGCGCTCGACGACGCCGACCTGTATTCATCGGTCCTCATCGACGTCGAGCTCGCCCACGTGGCTCATCGCGGTGGTCTCCCGTCGTCCAGCGTCGACGGTTTCCTGGGCCACCTACGGCGGGTGCGTATCGACGCGGAGGTGGTTCAACGCGCCAGGACCCTCACCAAGGCGCTCCGATCGCTTGACGCTATCCACCTCGCGAGCGCTCTTATTCTGGATTCCCCGGCGGCTCCGGTGACACTGCTGACCCATGACCGTCGCATGTCGATCGCCGCAGCGGCGCATGGGCTCACCGTTGTCGATCTCCTTGAGGATGACGCCCGGTCCTGATGGCCTCGGCGGGCCCGCACCGGCTAGTCTGGGCGGGCAAGTTCCTGGTGCGCGAACCGCACGGCCCGGTAGGAAGTCCGGGCGGCGCCGCGGCGTCCGTCGCTCCCCTGAGGAGAATCCAGCGTCACCGGGTCCGCCTCGGCGTACCTGGAGACACGACATGTCAGCGACGTTCACGGTCTACTTCAACGGCCAGTTCTGGGTCGGCGTGCTTGAGCACGACGACGGCGGCTGGGTCCGGGCGGCGCGAGTGACCTTCGGCCCCGAGCCCACGGACACGGAGCTGCACAGCTGGCTCCTGGAGAACGGCACCGCGCTCATCAATCGCGCGGACAGCGCGCCCAGGGTCCGGCGGACGGGCTCCACGCAGGAGCGGCGGGTGGGCCCGAAGCGGGCGATGCGCGAGGCGGCGAAGGCGGCGGCGCGGCACCGGGAGAGCACGGCGGCCCAGGCGGCGATGCAGGCCGATCTTGAGGCTCGTGCTGCGGCGTCCTCCACTCAGCGGCGGGAGGACCGCGATGCGGAGCGCGAGCGGCGCCGCGAGATCGCCCGGGCGAAGGCCAAGGCCCGCCACCGCGGGCACTGACGCGGATCCTCGCGATCCCGGTTCCCCATCTCCTCCCCACCGCTCCCCGTGGAGTCCCCATACTCCACGGGGAGCGGGACATCCGTCCCCATCGCGGCGCCATTCCGCGGTGTTCTAGGCTCGCAGCAGCCAGCGAGGAAGCGGTGCTGGGATGCACCGAGATGCACCGCCTCCTCGGCCCGTCCATCCTCTCCCTGCGAGGGACGATTCTGGAGGCCCTGATATGCCGATTCTTCGACGCCGCACGCTCCTGACCCTGCCCATCCTCACCGCCGCCGGGCTCCCCGCGCTCGCAGCCTGCGGGAGCAGATCCTCTGAGACCAGCGGGGCCGATGCCAGCGCCTCCCCCTCACAGCAGACCGGTACGCCTCCGCCCAGCGGCTGGCAGACCGTGGAGTCCTTCACCGCCGGCCATCACATCAGCGTCGACGTCGCACCCCTGGTCACCATGGATGAGAAGACGACCATCCTTCCCCTGCGGATCACGCGCATGGCCGATGACGCCGCCACCGACGACGTCGACGAGGACAACGGCACATGGGGCTGGACCCATCTGTGGAAGGCGCCTGGACTCCTCGACAATCGCGCCGCTGCGGGGACCCGGCTCATCGACACAGCCGGACGGCGCGTGTGGAACTGCATCGACGGCACGATCCCCACCGAGGCAAGGTCCCTGGAGAAGGGGCAGTCCGGAATGGCCTACGCCGTCTTCGGGCCCGTCGACACCGACCGCGTCACCGTCTTCCTGCCGCTCACTGGGTTCCCCGAGGTGGCCGTCATCAGCAAGGACGAGGCGGCGGGAATCCTCGGCTCGGATGTCGACCTCGACAAGGCCCTTGCCGAGGTTGACGTGGCCTCCTATGACTCCAAGCGCCAGGACGACCAGCCGACCCTCGCCGAGATCAGCGCCCCCGCCAGCATCGATACCTTCACCCGGGCATTCGACAAGTCCAGCGCCTCACGCACCACGGACACCTCCATCACGACCACCCTGGCCAGTGACGTCACCTTCGAGTTCGGGAAATACGATCTCACCGCCCAGGCCGACACCCAGCTCCAGACGGTGGCGGCCCAACTCGCCTCCTACAGCGGCGGTGAGCTGTCCATCGTCGGCCACACCGACGACGTCGCCGACGAGGCCTTCAACCAGACCCTCTCAGAGCAGCGCGCCGCCGCCGTCCACACCCGCCTCGGGCAGCTCACCCCCCTCGACGCCTGGAGCGTCACCGAGGAGGGCAAGGGCGAGAGCGAGCCCGCCGTCCAAGGAACCGACGACGCCGCCCGAGCCGCCAACCGCCGCGTCGTCGTCACCCTCACCCCCACCGGAGGCACCTCGACTCAGACAACCTCGACCGCCTCGGCCTCCCCATCCACCGCCCCGGGCGGGGAACTGCCGGAGGCCAAGGGACCCGTCGGCTCAGGCGCGGGCAGCGCCCTCGCCGTCCCCTCAGACGATGGCTCCGTCTCCCCGTCGATCACGGTCGAATCGATCACCCGCCGCGGTGGGCTCCTCCTGGGCAAGCTCACCATCACCGGCAATACCGAGAGCACCGTGGCGCGCGCCTGGTTCGAGGACAACAGTGACATCGGAGGCATATTCGCCAACTCCCGTGGGGAGGACGGCGACTCCTTCCCCTTCGCCGGACTCGACGGCGTGACGCTCCTGGCCGGGGGTCTGCGGTACATGCCCTGCGACTACGTCGTCGGCGGCAAGGGCTACCACCGGCCTCTCGCTGACACACAACTGCATTGGGGCATCAAGGAGGGCACCTCGACCGCCTTCGTCATCTGGCCCGACGTCGGCCAGGATACCCTCATTGTCGATCACCAGGAGGGCGCGCGCTCCGGAGCGGAACAGCCCTGGCGGATCACCGACGTGCCCGTCACCGCCAGCTGAGCGGCGCGGGCACCAGCTCCTCATCCACCGCACAGGCCGGCCATAGTCCCCGCCCACGCGCGGGCGCGATGCTCTCCAGGCAAGTCGCCGAGACGCTCGTCCCCGCGCCCGCCAACTGCCCCCCTGCCGCAGGCGCGCGGCATCTCGGGAGCAGGGTCGCAGGGCGCCCGCCGCCAGGCGGGGACTAGCCTTGCCCTGGAAGGAGGCCGATGAGCAGACCGATGAGATCGAGCACCGCGACCCGCGCGCGGCGGGAGCCCCGGCACCGCCAGCCCATCGACCGCCGTGCTCGCCGCGAGGTCGCCGGGCGCGCGATGGAGCGCCTCCTCGCCGTCGTCCTCCTTATCGGCTTCGCCACCTGGAGCGCGCTGGTGGCCACGGGCCGCACCGCTCGCCTCGACGCCGTCTTCGCCCGCGTCCGCCCGCTCCTGCCCCGCTCCGCGGGCGCCCAGATCGCCGAGGCCTACGCCCTCCTCACCCACCCCGCCCTCATCACGGCGGCCATCGTCGCCCTCGCGCTGTGGTCCTTCAAGGAGAGGATGCGGCGCCTCGCCCTGGCCCTCCTCATGGCGGCGGCCGGCATCCCGGTCCACTGGCTCATCTCGAGCGCCCTGGACATCAGTCACCCGCATTCGCATCTGCTCGACTCTCTGTCCGTCGTCGGCGGCGCGTACCCGAACGCCCAGATCGCGGCCGTCACCATCGCCTCCTCGATGCTGCTCGTGCTCACTCGCGCCCACCGGCGCCCCACCTCGGACACGGCGGTGTGGTGGCTGGCGGGTATCGCCGCGATCGCCACCGCCTGCTACAGCCAGTGGGCCATGGGCCTGGCGCATGCCTCCGACCAGATCGGCGCCATCCTGTGGGGCGCCGCGGTGGCCAACACGAGCCTCGCCCTGGGAGGCATCGACACGATCCTGTCCTCCTGGGCGCGCCTGGGCCTGCCCACGCGCAGCGTCGACAAGCGCGCCGCCGTCATCTACAACCCCACGAAGTTCTACGACCTGTCCCTCCTGCGGCGCCGCATCGAGGCCGAGGTCCTCGCCGCGGGATGGCGCCCCACCCAGTGGCTGGAGACGACGGCGCAGGACCCCGGCCACTCCATGGCCCGCCAGGCCCTCGCCAGCGGCGCCGACCTCGTCCTCGTCGCCGGCGGGGACGGGACCGTGCGGGCGGTGGCCAGTGAGCTCGCGGGGACGGGACTGCCGATGGCGCTCATCCCGTCGGGCACCGGCAACCTGCTCGCCCGCAACCTCTCCATCCCCCTCGACACCGACGCCGCCCTGCGCCTGGCGCTCTCGGGCGAGCCCACGCGCATCGACCTCGTGCGCGCCTCCTGGGACTGCGGGCAGGAGTCCTTCGCGGTCATGGCGGGCCTGGGCCTGGACGCCCAGATCATGGCGGACACGAAGGACGAGCTCAAGAGGGTCATCCGCGCCGGCGCCTACGCCGTCGCCGCGGTGCATCACGCCAGCCCGCGCCCCTTCCGCGCCACCGTCGCCCTCGACGGCGCCGCCCCTGAGGAGCACGACATGGTCATGGCGCTGCTGGGCAACGTCGGCACGATCACCGGCGGCATGACGATCTTCCCGCGCGCCACCCCGGACGACGGCAAGGTGGACCTCCTCCTGGCACGCCCGGACCGCGTCATCGACTGGGCGCGCATGGGCGCGATGATCCTCGCGGGCCGCGTCCCGTCGGGCCTCACGCTCGCGCAGGCCTCGCGCGTGTCCATCCGCACCGATGAGCCCGTGCCCTTCGAGCTCGACGGCGACATCGCCGGCACCACCCGCGCCCTCGATATCGAGGTGGTCCCCGGGGCGCTGGCCGTCATCGCCCCGTCTCGCGGCTGAGCCCCTTCCTTCCCTTCCCCCTCCCCCGCTGGACCGGTCCGCCGCCGCCTCTGGCGCTCGATAGACTCGCGCCCATGACCTCTTCGATATCCCTGCGCTCCGGTCTCACGGTCGCCCTGGGCCGCGCGGCCCGCGTCGCCGCCCGCCTGCGCGGCGGCGGCAGCGGCGGAACAGCCTTCCCCGGGCTCGTCATGGAGAAGGCCGACCCCGGCTTCCTCGCCCGCGCGCTGGGTCAGCTGCCCATGGGCGTCGTCGTCGTGACCGGCACGAACGGCAAGACGACGACGACGAAGATGGTCGTCCAGCTCCTCGCCGAGCAGGGGCTGAGGGTCGTCACCAACCGGACCGGCTCGAACTTCGTGCGCGGGGTGCTCGCCTCCCTCCTCCACGACGTCGACGCCGCTGGCCGCCTGCGCGCGGACGTGGCGGTCCTCGAGCTCGACGAGGCCCACGCCGTCCGCTTCGTCCAGCTCGTCAAGCCGCGCGCCTGCCTGCTGCTCAACGTCATGCGCGACCAGCTCGACCGCTTCGGGGAGATCGACTACACCGCCTCCCTCCTGCGCAAGGTCGCCCTGGCCACCACGGGCGCCGTCGTCACCAACGCCGACGACCCGCGCCTGGGCGCGCCCGCCTTCACCGAGGGCCTGGCCGCTCCCGTGACCGCCTTCGGGGCGGGCGGCGAGCTGCGCTCCCTGTTCCTGTCCGACGACGAGCTGCGCACCGGCACCGCCGACGCGACCGCCGCCCGGCACGTGAGCCCCCGCGTGGTCCTGGAATCGCTGAGCGGCCAGGACGCCGTCGTCAGCGTGGACGGGGCGCCCCACGAGGTGCGTTTCGCGATCCCCGGCATCCACAACCAGCTCAACGCCTGCGCCGCCCTGGCCGTGGCCCTTCAGGCCCTGGGCGACCGCGCCGACGCCGCCCTGCCGGGCCTGCTCGACACGCTCGGTCGGGTTCGGGCGGCCTTCGGGCGCGGCGAGGTCCTGCGCCTCGACGGCCGCGAGGTCCAGCTCTCGCTGGTGAAGAACCCGGCGGGCTTCCGCATGGGACTGCTCACCGCCGCCACGGCGCCCGGCCCTGAGTCGGTCATGGTGGCGATCAACGACGAGTACGCCGATGGCCGGGACATGTCCTGGCTGTGGGACGTCGACTTCTCCGGACTGCGGGGAGAGGGCGTGGCCGTGGTGACGGGCGTGCGCGCCTGGGACATGGCGCTTCGCCTGCGCTACGACGAGGTGGATGTGGGGGCCGTGGAGCCGGATCTGGCCGGGGCCCTGGACGCCCTGCGCGAGGACTCGCGGCGCACGGGCCGTCCCATGCGCGTGTTCACCACCTACACGGCGATGCTCGCGCTGCGGGCCCGCCTGGGAGAGCTGACCGAGGTCGAGGAGGTCATGAAGTGAGCGCCCAGTTCTACGAGCACTCCGGCGAGGCGGGCAGCTCGAGCGCCGGCACCCTGCGGATCCTCCAGCTCTACCCCCGGGATATGAACATCTACGGGGACTGGGGCAACACCCTCGTGCTCACCCGCAGGGCCCAGTGGCGGGGCTACGACGTCGAGGTC
Organism: Actinomyces timonensis DSM 23838; assembly: GCF_000295095.1. Classification (GTDB taxonomy): domain Bacteria; phylum Actinomycetota; class Actinomycetes; order Actinomycetales; family Actinomycetaceae; genus Actinomyces; species Actinomyces timonensis. The sequence goes on from NZ_JH806632.1 coordinate 895,113, forward strand.
CTGTCCTACGATCCGGGCGACGAGCTTCCCGGCGACGTCCACCTCGTGGTGGGCGGCGGCGGCCAGGACTCCGGCCAGGAGCGCATCACCGCGGATCTCCAGGCGCGCTCCGCCGATCTGCGCGCGTGGGCGCAGGGGGGCGTGGCGATGCTCGTCATCTGCGGGCTCTACCAGCTCTTCGGCCACCGCTTCCTCACCGGCCAGGGCAGCGAGATCCCGGGGATCTCGGTGTTCGACGCCGAGACCGTCGCCGGGGATGGGCGCCTCATCGGCAACATCACGACCACCAGCGAGACCTTCGGCACGATCGTCGGCTACGAGAACCACTCGGGGCTGACCACCCTGGCCCCGGGCCAGGCGCCCTTCGGGCGCGTGCGCTCGGGCGACGGCAACAACGGCAAGGACGGCACGGAGGGGGCACTCGCCCACCGCGTCATCGGCACCTACCTGCACGGCTCGCTCCTGCCGAAGAACCCGGCCGTGGCCGACTGGCTCCTTCAGGGGGCCGCGGGGGCCGCTGGCCTGGAGTGGGTCGGCGACGCCGTGGCGCACCCGAGTCTCGACGGCGCCTGGGCGGACAAGGCCCGCGCGGTGGCGATGTCCCGCCCGCGCTAAGGGGCACTGAGGCGCGCTGGGGCGCACTGAGGTTCGCTGATGCTGCGGCCCTCCCGCGCGGGAGCGCGCAGGAGTGCGCGAGGGTCACACGGAGGCCACCGAACTCACCTGCTGGCTTGCACGATCACGAGGATAGGCTATCCTGATTACTGGCAAGCGAGGGCGAGCCAAACACTCGTCCACCTGGAGATCAGCAGAGGACCACTGTGAGTACCCCATCCCTGACCCGCGGCGACGCCCGCACCCGGGCTGGCGCGACCGCGGAGAGCAGCCTCGGCCGCCTGCCCCTCGGGGCGCGCGCCATCATCACCGCCGTCGGCACCGCGCAGCAGGAGGCCGGTACCGCGCAGGGCCGTCTGGCCCGCCGCCTCCAGGACCTCGGCCTCATCCCCGGCCGCGCCATCACCGCGCGCAGGCGGGCGCCGCTGGGGGACCCGACCGTCTTCCAGGTGGCCGACTACGAGCTGTGCCTGCGCCGCCACGAAGCCGACCTCGTGACCGTCCGCGTCGTCGAGGACGGCGACCCGGCCGAGCAGGCGGCGGGAGCGGCCTCATGAGCGCCGAGCACTGCGGCGGCTCCGCCTCCTGCCACTGCGGAGCCTCGAGCACCGCCGTCGCCGTCGGGGACCGCAGGGTCGCACTGGCAGGCGCCCCCAACTCCGGCAAGACGAGCATCTACAACGCCCTGACCGGCCTGCGCGCCAAGACCGGCAACTACCCCGGCGTGACGGTGGCCCGCTCCCAGGGGCGCTGCGTCGTCGACGGCACGAGCCTGACCATCGAGGACCTGCCCGGCGCCTACTCACTGGAGCCCATCAGCCCCGACGAGCAGGTGGTGCGCGATGTCCTCACCGGCGACTGCCGGGAGGTGAGCACCCCGGACGCGCTGATCGTCGTCGTCGATGCCACGACGCTGCGCCGGGGCATGACCTTCGTGGCCGAGGCGCTCTCCCTGGGCCTGCCCACCTGCCTGGCCGTCACCATGACCGACGAGCTCGCGCGGCGCGAGGGCCGGCTCGACGTCGCCGCCCTCGGCGAGGCCCTGGGCGTGCCCGCAGTGCGGGTGCTGGGGCACCGCGGCATGGGCATCCCCGAGCTGCGGCAGCACCTGGCCGAGGTCGCCACATGGCCGCGCACCCCGCTCACCCCGCCGAGCGAGCCCGCCGAGCTCGCCTCCTGGACCGACTCGATCCTGGCGGCGGCCGACTACGCCTCCCCCGCCTCGGACTCAGCGACCTCCGCGGTCGACCGCGTCCTGCTGCACCCGGTGGCCGGGAGCATCGTGTTCTTCGCGGTCATGTACTTCTTCTTCCAGTCGATCTTCACCTGGGCGGGCCCCTTCCAGGACGCGATCGAGAACGGCATCGGCTCCCTGGGGGAGCTCGTCCACGGGTGGCTGGACGAGTCCCACCCGCTCCTGGGCGGCCTGCTGGGAGACGGCCTCATCGGCGGCGTCGGCGCGGTGCTCGTCTTCCTGCCGCAGATCGTCATCATGTTCCTCATCATCGCGATCCTGGAGGGCGTGGGGTACATGTCCCGGGCCGCCTTCCTCATGGACCGGGTGATGGGCAAGGCCGGCCTGGAGGGGCGCGCCTTCGTGGCACTGCTGTCCTCCTTCGCCTGCGCGATCCCGGGCATCATGGCCACCCGCACCCTGCCCAGCGCGAAGGACCGCCTGGCCACGATGCTCGCGGCGCCGCTGATGACCTGCTCGGCGCGCCTGCCCGTCTACGTCATCATGATCTCGCTGCTCGTGGACTCCGACGCCCGCATCGGGCCCTTCGGCGCGCGCGGCACCATCATGTTCGGCCTCTACCTGCTGGGCGCTTTCTCCGCGATGCTCGTGGCCTGGGTGGCCAAGCGCCTGACCGACCGCGATGGCATCCTCCTTCCCTTCTACATGGAGATGCCGCCCTACCGCCTGCCGCGCCCGCGCACGGTGGCCCTCATGGTGTGGGACGCCTGCAAGGGCTTCCTCAAGAAGGCCGGGACGATCATCACCCTGACCACCGTGGTGCTGTGGGTGCTGCTCAATGTGCCCATGCGCTCCGACGCCGACTTCGAGGCGGCCTGCGCGCGCAGCGCCGAGTGCTCCGCCATCACGGCGGCCGTGGACAACCCCGCCACCTCCACCGTGCTCGATGACGAGGGCGAGCCCATCACCGACGCCGACGAGCTCGACGCGCTGCTCGAGGCCCAGAAGACCTCCTACACGATGGACAACTCGTGGGCCGCCGCCATCGGGAAGGCGGTGGAGCCCGTCTTCGAGCCCCTCGGCTTCGACTGGCGCATCAACGTCTCCATCCTGTCCTCCCTCGCGGCGCGCGAGACCTTCGTGGCCACGCTCGGCCAGATCTCGGCCGCGGAGGACCCGGAGGCGCCCAGCGCCCACCTGGCCACGATGACCTACCAGGAGGACACGCTGACCAACAAGGCCGGGGATCCCCTCTTCAACTCGGCGACGCTGGCGGCGATCCTCGTGTTCTTCGTCTACGCCCTGCAGTGCATGGCGACGGCTGGCGCGATGCGCCGGGAGACGGGGACCTGGAAGTGGCCGCTCGTCGCCTATGGCTACATGTTCGTCACCGCCTGGGTGATGGCGGCCCTGGCCCGCACGATCGTCGCGGCCCTCCTGTGAGGCTCGCGCGGCGGTCGGCTCGCGGGCCCGTGCCCACCCATCCGCTGGCCACCCCCGATCCGGCGGTGCTGCGCTGGGTGGTCCCCGATGGGCTGCTGCCCTTCGCCGGGACGGTCGCCGCCGCGCCGACGGCGCTGCAGGCCCTCATGGACGACGGAACCCTCGCGGCCGTGGAAGCGGTGCCCGGGGCGGTGCTCACCCTGCTCGCGGATGGCCGCACGTGGGCGGACGAGGGCGCACGGGTGCGCACCGCGCTCGTCGAGGCCCTGGGCTCGCCGCAAGGCTGGCGGGGGACGGAGCAGGCCAGCGCCGTCGGGCCGGATGAGGCCCTGAGGGCGGCCGCTCAGGAGATCGCGGCCGGGCGCGTGGGCGCCTTTGCCCGCAGCCACGGCGGGACGCTCGAGGTGCGCTCGGTGCGCGACGGCGTCGTCGAGGTGGCGATGGAGGGGGCCTGCCACGACTGCGCGGCGGCGGCGATCACCATGCACGCGCGCTTCGAGCACCTGCTGCGGCGCCGCTGCCCCTGGCTCGCGGAGGTCCGGGAGGCCGTCTGAGCCGGGGAATCGCGGTGACGGGGGCGCGGGAGCCAACCACCACAGCCCTGGAGCGGATGCCACCAGCGGGCTTGCCGCTAATGTTCAACGTTCTCTATAGTGGTCAGGCACGCCTATCCAAACTTTATCCCGGAGGACTCATGCACCTGTCTCGCCGCAGCGCCCTCATCTCCCTGGCCGCGCTCTCAGTGGGCTCCCTGGCCGCCTGCGCCACCGACAAGAAGAAGGAGGGGGGCGCTGGCGCCTCGGCGGCCAGCGGCTCCCTGAGCATCGTGGCCACCACCGGCTACCTGGGCGACGCCGCGAAGAACATCGCGCCCGACGCCACCATCACCGTGCTCGTCGGCCCCGGCGGCGACCCCCACACCCAGGAGCTCACCACCAAGGACACCCAGGCCATCGAGAGCGCCGACGTCGTCCTGTGGACCAGCCACGACATGGAGCACAAGATGATGGACCAGCTCGAGGCCCTCGGCGCCAAGCAGGTCCCAGCCGCCGAGTCCATCCCCGAGGACATGCTGCTGCCCTGGGAGGAGGACGGCGTCGTCGAGGGCCACGACCCCCACGTGTGGAACTCCCCCGACAACTGGAAGCACGTGGTCACCGCCTGCGCGAACAAGATCGCCGAGATCGACTCCGCCAACGCCGACACCTACAAGGCCAACGCCGAGGCCTACAACAAGAAGATCGACGAGGCCAAGGAGACCGCCAAGAAGCTCTTCGACGCGATCCCGAAGGAGAACCGGGTCCTGGTCACCGGCCACGACGCCTTCAACTACCTCGGCAAGACCTACGACATCGAGATCCACGCCACTGACTTCGTCTCCTCCGAGTCCGAGAAGAGCGCGACGGACATCGATGAGCTCGCCGCCCTCATCGCCGAGAAGAACGTCAAGGTCATCTTCCAGGACAACCTCAAGAACCCCGAGGCCATCACCCATCTCAAGGAGTCCGTGTCCGCCAAGGGCGGCAGCGTCGAGGTCTCCGACAAGCCCCTGTACGCGGACTCGCTCGGCGAGGCCGCCCCGGTGGACACCTACCTGGGGGTCTTCGCCTACAACGCCGAGACCATCTCCGCCGCCCTCACCGGCAAGACCGCCTGAGCGCATCCGCCCCCGGGGAGCCCGTCATCGCGGCGGGCTTCCCACTGATGAGGACCCCCTGTGACGCACGATCCCGCCCCTCCCTGCGCCGTCGAGCACCTCTCGGTGGCCTACCACGCCCGCCCCGTCGTCAAGGACGTGACCCTGACCATCCCGGACGGCTCGGTGACAGCCATCCTCGGCCCCAACGGCGCCGGGAAGTCCACCCTTCTCAAGGCCTCCATGGGGCTCGTCCCCTCCTTGGCCGGCTCCGTGCGCTTCTTCGGCCAGGAGCTGTCCCGCTGCCGCGACCGGGTGGCCTACATGCCCCAGACCGCCGAGGTCGATTGGGACTTCCCCACCACGGTGCGCGACGTCGTCACCATGGGCACCTACGCCAGGCTCGGCTGGTGGCGCCACCCGGGCGCCGCCCAGCGCGCCACCGCCATGGAGGCCCTGGAGAGGGTCGGCATCCCGGAGCTGGCGGGTCGACAGATCTCCCAGCTCTCCGGGGGCCAGAAGCAGCGCGTCTTCATGGCGCGCACCCTGGCCCAGGAGCCCGACCTCTACCTGCTCGACGAGCCCTTCGCGGGAGTCGACGTCGCCTCCGAGCAGGCCATCATGGAGGTGCTCCGCTCCCTGCGGGACGAGGGGCGCACGATCGTCGTCGTCCACCACGACCTGTCCACGGTGAGGCGCTTCTGCACGCACGCGGTCCTGCTGTCCGACGGGCTGCTCGTGGCCGCGGGGCCCCTCGAGGAGGCTTTCACGGCGCAGACGCTGCACCGCGCCTACGGGCTGAGCGACGAGGCGCTCATGGGCGGGGGGCCGGACGCATGAGCGCCGCGCTCGCCCTGGCCGGGCTGCCGGCAGCGCCGCTCGCCGAGGTCTCCGCGCTCCTGCCCGGCGCCGTCGGCCCCGGCGCGCTCCTGGCCTCCTACACCTTCCGCATGATGCTGCTGGGAACCACGGTCGTGGGCCTGACCGCGGGGGTGCTCGGAGCGTTCCTGTACCTGCACAAGCAATCGCTCGTCTCCGACATCATCGGGCACGCCGCCACCCTGGGCGTGGCCGGCTCCTTCATCATCGCGACGGCCCTCCTCGGCATCGGGGGAAGGTCCATGCTCGTGCTGACCATCGGGTCGATCATCGCTTCCACCTGCGCCGTTCTCCTGGCGAACTGGATCGCGGCGCGCTCGCGCGTGGGGCTCGACGCCGCGATGACGATCTGCCTGGCGCTCTTCTACGGGGGCGGGATGGTGCTCATGCGGATCATCGTCCACTCCTCCCTGCCCGAGCGCGGGGGGATCACCTCCTACATGTTCGGCAACGCCGCCACCCTCACTCGGGCGGATCTGACCACCATCCTGGCCTTCGGGGCCGCGTCGCTCATCGTGGTGGCGGTGTGCTGGAAGGAACTGGCGCTGCTCACCTTCGATCCCATCGCCTGCCAGGCCATGGGATTCTCCCCGCGTATCCTCTCCCCACTGCTCCTGGGGACAGCCACCGTGGCTATCGTCATCGGCATCAAGGCCGTCGGGCTCATCCTCATGGTGGCCTTCGCGATCATGCCGGCCGCGGCCGCGCGGCAGTGGACGCACCACCTGTGGTCGATGGTGGGGCTGGCCGGTGCGATCGGCGGCGCCTCGGGAGCGATCGGATCGGCTCTGGCCGTCAACCTCGGCCGCGTGCCGACCGGACCAGTGGTCGTCCTCGTCCTGGCGGTCTTCCTCACCGTCTCACTGCTGGGTGCGCCCGAGCGCTCGATCCTGCGGCGCCGGGCCCGTCTGCGCAAGCAGCGCCGGGATTTGCTGGCTCAGATCACTGCCGAGAGCGAGGGAGCCCGCTGATGCCCTTCATCGTCTCCGTCGCCGTCCTGGCCGTCACCACCGCCCTCACCTGCGCCCTGCCTGGAACGCTCCTCGTGCTGCGCCGCCAGGCGATGCTCGTGGAGGCCATGTCCCATGCCGTCCTGCCCGGGATCGTCATCGGCGCGATCGTCTCAGGATCCACGCGCTCGCCCCTCATGGTGGTGGCCGCCTCCCTCATGGGGCTGCTCGTCGTGCTGGGCGCCGAGCGCCTGCGCGCCTCCGGGCTGGTGACCGGGGACGCCGACCAGGGCCTGGTCTTCCCGGTGCTCTTCGCCATCGGCGTGCTCCTGCTGTCCACCGCGCTGTCCCAGGTCCACATCAGCGAGGACACCGTCCTCACCGGCGACCTCAACCTCATGGCGCTGGCGCCCGAGCACATCCTCGTGGCCGACGGCGGCATCGACCTCGGCCCGCGGATGATGTGGCGCCTGGCGGGCGTCTTCGCGATCACGGCGGCCTATATCGCCCTGTGCTACCCGACTCTCAAGATCTCCACCTTCGACCCCGTCTCTGCGCGCACCATGGGCATGCCGGTGCGGCGCACCGACCTTGGCCTCATGATGCTCGTGGCGCTGA
>NZ_JH806632.1:902950-940703 GCF_000295095.1 Actinomyces timonensis DSM 23838
GCGTCGTCGTCGTCGATGAGGCGGGGCGGCTGATGCTCGGCCGGCGCTCGGATAACAGCCAATGGGCCGTCATCAGCGGGATCCCCGAGCCCGGCGAGCAGCCGGGCGCGGCGGCGGTGCGCGAGTGCCTGGAGGAGACCGGCGTGGCGATCGAGCTCCTCGGTCTCGTGCATGTGGGGGCCGGGACGCCGAAGACCTTCCCCAACGGGGACCGCTGCGTGTTCATGGATATCGACTTCGCGGCCAGGCCCGCGGCGGGCGCCCAGGCGGCGCGGGTGGCCGACGACGAGTCGCTGGAGGTCGGCTGGTTCGCGCCGGACGAGCTGCCCGAGCCGCTCATGGATTCCGCGCGGCGCCGTATCGCCGCCGCCCAGGCCTGGTTCGCCAGTCCCTCGGCCCCCGCCGCCTTCGACTGACCCCGCACCCATCCCCCTCCCCTATGAGCGAGACCGGGCGATCAGCACGGCGAAACCGGGCGAACAGCACCGCGAGATCGCTTCAGAGCGCCTCATGCGGGCATCGAGTCGAGGCCCCTCCCCTCGGAGAGCTTGCACGCGGCAAGGACGGGTAGGCCCAGGAACCTCAGCACAGCGCTGGACAGAAGGCGTCGACGGCGGATCATGGCGTCCCCTCGGTTCAGGTGGTTGGCGACCCCTTCGACGATAGGGGTGGGTACGACGCGTGGCGATGGGGCGAGCAACCCGGGGCAGCGGGGCATGCGCTGGCCGTCCCCGCGAGCGCCGAGGCAGCGAGCCCGTTCGGGCGCAGGGGTCGCCCTGATCGCACGGCATCGGTCCACTCCCGCGCGCTGGCGACGGCGGCCCAGTTGGACTGGAGCAGCACCATGAGCGATTCGTGAAGCGCCTGGGCGCTGACCGCGCCCGCAGCATTGGCCAGGTGGATCGCGCCGGTGGCGTCGGACAGCACCTCGGCGCTCATCCCCCATCGCTCGGCGTCGACCGCCGTGGCCAGCACGCAGTTGTTCGTCATGTAGCCGGCGAGGGCGATCGTGTCCACGCCCTGCTCGCGCAGCCACGGCCCCAGATCAGTGCTGATGAAGGCGGAGGAGCGCTCCTTGACGACGCGCTTCCAACCGGGGCGCAGTCTCTCGGCGATCCCAGGGGCGAGCTCGAACTGAGGGGTGCCGGGGTTGAAGGCGCGGGCGCCGCGGCCGGACGAGTGCTGGACGACGGCGATCGGCAGGCCGGCCTCCTGCGCGGCATCGATGGCCTGGGCGATGCGCTCCAGGCTTCCCTCCCATGCGGGGTACTGGATGCGCAGTGGGCCGCTGGCGTACTGCTGCTGGGCGTCGATGATGATGAGGGCGCGGCGGGGCGCGGGCATGGCATCTCCTCGGGGCGGTCGGTGGCCGGGATGCGGCCGGGATAGGGCCGGATCTGTCAGGCCTCAGCCTTCCCGGGCTCGCGGGCAGCCACCAGTGGCTCAAATGCCGCTCTACGATGGATTCGCGCCATCCTTCGTCGAGGAAGCGAGCCCCGCATGCGCATCGCGATCTACGCCTTCGACGGCGTCACCATGTTCCATCTGGCCGCGCCGCAGATGGTCTTCGACACCGTCACGCGCCTGGGCCTGGCGGACTGGGAGTCGAGGCTCATCGCGGACCGGCCCGGCCAGGTGAGGACGGCCGAGGGGTGGAGCCTTGGCGGCCTCGCCGGCCTGGAGGAGGCCGCGAGCGCTGATGCGCTGGTCATGCCTTCGTGGTTCGACGATGGTCGCCCGGTCCCGCCCGAGGTGACCAGCATGATCGTGGACGCCCATGACCGCGGCGCCATCATTCTCGGCCTGTGCCTCGGCGCGGTCCCAGTGGCGGCGGCGGGCTTGCTCGACGGCAGGACGGCGGTCACCCGCTGGCGGGTCTATCCCGCACTGCGCAGCGCGCTCCCAGACGTGGGGCTCGATGAGTCAGCCCTCTACATCGACCATGGCGACGTCCTGACCTCCGCGGGCACGGCCGCCTCACTGGACGCCTGCCTCCACCTGGTGCGCAGGCTCCTCGGCGCGCGGGCGGCCAATGCCGTGGCGCGCCAGCTCGTCATGGCGCCGCACCGCAGTGGCGGCCAGGCGCAGTTCATCGAGCGGCCGCTTCCCGCGACGGGCGACGACGCCGTCGGAGTACCGCCGCAGGTTTCAGGCCTGAGGGAAATGGCGAGGTTTGAGGATTGCTCGGGCCTCGGCACCCCCAGAGGAAGCACTCCTCTTCTTCCGCACTCTCCTGACCTGCACTAACAGAACACGTGACACGGCGTCAGAAAAAGGAATCCTCAAACCTGGCCACTTTCCTGACACGAGCCACGCCTGCGGTTCTCATGCTAAGCTAACGATCGTTCGTTTCCTGAGGATAGGAGCAAGGATGCCCCGCACCACGCGCCAGGCGGCGCTGCCCACGCGCCAAGCCCTCCTCGATGCCGCCAAGGAGGCCTTCGCCACCCACGGCTTCGCGGGCACATCCATCCGCGCTCTCGCGGGCGCCGTCGGCATCAAGGAGAGCTCCTTCTACAACCACTTCTCCTCCAAGCAGGCACTGCTGGACGCCGTGCTCGACCTGGCCGAGCAGCGGCTGGGCCAGACTGGCGAACAGTTCGCCGTCCCCCTTGAGGACGCGTCGGCGGCCGCCGACGTCTACGAGGACATGAGCCGTGATCGGCTGGAGGAGGTCGCCGCCGGTTTCGCGCGGCTCTGGCTCACAGACCCCGATGTCATCGCCGCGCGCCGCATCCTCACCCTGGAGCAGTTCCGCACCCCCGAGGCCGGCGCGCGCCTGCGCGGCCTCACCGTGCAGCGCCCTCTGGCCTTCCAGGCCGAGCTCTTCACCGCCCTCATCGAGCGGGGAGGTTTCAGGGAGGCCGACCCTCAGGCTGTGGCACTGGCCTTCTGGGGACCGATCCACCTCATCCTGTCCGGCGCGAGCGGGCCGGCGGACCTGGATGAGGCCCTGCGCCGCATCCACCTGCACCTGGAGCACTTCTGCGCCACCCACCTCGCCGACGACGCGCCCGCGCGGCCCGCCCGAGGCTCGCATTCCAAGCAGGGCGGCCCCAGGCCTCGCCCGGCCGGCCAGGAGCGCCGGACATGAGGCGACTTCGTGGCTGGATGCTGGGCCTGGCGGTCTTCCAGGGGCTGTCCACACTGGTGGGGATGGTCGAGCTCATCCTCGCCCCGCAGTGGTTCGCGCCGATGCTGGCGGGCACGGCCTTCGCCGAGCGGACAGGGCTGGCGGCGCTGCTGCTGGGAGTCGTCGTCGGCGGGGCGCAGTGGACCGCGGTGGCCGCGCACCTGCGGTGGCGCGCCTGGATGCCGGCGGCGCACACGGCGGCTGGCATGGTCATGCTCGGGTGGATCGCCGGTGAGTGCCTGGTCATCGACTCCTTCATGTGGACCCACGCCCTGTGGGGAGGCATTGGGGCGCTCCAGGTGCTGGCAGTGGCCGTCCTGCTCGGCGCCTTCCGGCCGTGGGCGCCCGCAGACGTCGGAAGTGGCGAGGTTTGAGGATTGCTCGGGCCACAGCGCCCCCTCGCGAGCCGCCCTGCGTCTTTCGCCCCTTCCTGACCTGCGCCAGCAGAACACGTGACGCCGCGTCAGGAAAAGGAATCCTCAAACCTGGCCATTTTCCTGGCGAGCCCGGTCTCACCGAGGGGGCTCGACGACGAGCGGCGCCTCCCCGGGCGCGCTCACGACGGCGCGGGGCGCGGGAAGCAGGTCCAGTTCGACCCGCAGCCGCTCCCCCTGCTCGCCGACGGCGTCGTAGCACAGGCGCTCATTGGCCAGCTCAGCCACCTCGGTGCGCGCCCGCACGAGCCAGGGGTGGCGGCGCCGTATCCCGATGAGGTCCTGGTGGAGGCGGTGCATCCACTCCCCCAGGGTCGAGAGCCCAGCAGGAGTGTCGGGCAGCGCGGGCCGGACCTCGTCGTCGCCGCCGATCTCGTCGCGCTTGACACCGGTGAAGGCCTGCTCGTCGCCGTAGTAGATGGAGGGCACCCCGCCCACGGTCATGAGGAGGACGACGGCGAGCGCCGCCTTGCCCGGCCCCACCCGGCTGGCGATGCGGGTGACGTCGTGATTGCCGACGAAGGTGGCAGGAAGGAAGGAGTCGAGGAACTCGTTGTGGCGCCCCAGGCACCAGTCGAGCTCGAAGAAGTTGGCGTCGTTCAGCGAGCTCCAGATGGCCTTCCACAACTCGTACTGGGTGAGGCTGTCCACCCCCGAGGCCTGGACGATCCCCGCGTAGTCGCCGTGGATGACCTCGGCCATGAACCAGGCCTCCGGGTGGCGCTCACGCACGGCGGGCAGCACGCGCGCCCAGAAGGCGGGCGGGACGGCGTAGGCGGCGTCGAGCCTCCAGGCGGTGGCGCCGCGGTCGAGCCAGTGGGTCATGACGTCGCCCACGAGCCGGGCGGTCTCGGGGCTGTCATGGTTGAGGAGGGGCAGGGAGCCGTGGCCCTCGAAGACGGCGTAGTCGCCGCCCGGCCCGATGGGCTCGGTGAATCGGAAGAGCTCGCGCTCGCTCCCCCCGGCCAGCGCCGCCTGGAAAAGGGGGTGGTCGTAGCCGACATGGTTGAACACGCCGTCGAGCATGAGGGCCAGGCCCCGCGCGCGGCAGGCCTCGGCGAGGCGGTCGAAGGCGGCGTCGTCCCCCAGGCGCGGGTCGATGGCGAAGTGGTCGGTGGTGTCGTAGCCGTGGGTGGCGGAGCGGAAGATCGGCCCGAGGGACAGGCCGTTGGCTCCGAGCTCGACGGCGTAGTCGAGCCAGGGCTCCAGGCGGTCGAGCCGTGCCGGGGCCCCCGGGGTCTGCGCGGCGGGCGCCTCCCCCACGGCGGGCCGGATCGGCGCACCAGTGGCGCCCAGGGGGTAGACCTGCCACCAGATCGCGTGGTCGACCCATGCGGGCCCCCGCCTCGACGGGCTTACTCCAGCAGACTCAGGACTCATACATTGAGGGTACCCATCGATCGGGTCCGAGGACGCGAAACCGGAAGACAGCACGAGCGCGCGCCGGTGCGGGCGACCGCGCCCGCTGGCGGAGGCGGATCGGAGCCGGGTTCGGGAACGGCCTCGGCCTCGCGGTGAGCCGCAGGTAGAGGGTTGGGGACCCGCTCGGCGTGAGAACCGTCCCTGTCTGAAGGGGTGCGCCGAAGGATACGATCGGGCAACAATAGTGAGCATGCTCGCCACCGTTGCCTTGCCTGCCCTGCAGATCGTCCTGACCCTCGTCGTCGGATTCCTCGCGTGGCGCGCTGTCCAAGTGGCGGCCGAGGCACGATCGGAGGCCCAGGCTGCCCGATCGGAGGCCGCTTCCGCCCGCGCTGCCGGGGCGGCGGCCCCCTCGAGCGGGGGCATACCCCCGGAGGCCCTGTCCCGGATCGAGGAGCAGTTGCGCCGGCTCAGCGCCGCCCGGGCAGCGGATGCGGGCGAGCAGCACCACGCGGCCCCCAGCGAGCGCCTCATGAGCGAGAAGGCGGACGCCTACCGCGGCTTCCTGCGCGAGATCGCCTCCGAGAACACGCATATCGGCACCGGCATGACCGTGCAGACCTCCGACGCCGCCGAGGAGGCGCTGAGCCGCCTGCGCTCGGTGACCGTGCTCATGGGGTCGGAGGAGATCCTGCGCTCCCTGCGGAACTTCTCGATCATCCGCGGCCAGCGGCCCTCCGCGCGCTGGACTGAGCCCGCCATCATGGCCTACGCCCGCCTCCAGGTGTGCTTGGTGCAGGCGATCCGCCGTGACCTGGACACAACCAGCGAGCCCCTGAGCCCTGAGGAGACCTGGGCGTCAATGAGCACGGGCACCGCCGACCCGGCCTTCCGCCTGGCCATGCTCACCCCGATCTCGGAGGTGCTGCACCACGCGGGCCAGGACCTGTCCCTCTACGACCTTCGCGAGGAGCCGACGGCACTCGCGCAGCGCTCGGCCGCCAGCGCGCGGTCGGCGTCGAGCGCCTCATCCGCGCAGCGGGCGCAGACCGGCCCGATCGCGCCGATCGAGCAGCCCATCGCGGCCGAGCCCACCGTCGCGCCGATGGCCGCGCCTGTGGCCGAGCGCGCCGCGGAGCCCGTGGCCACGGCGATCCAGGCGGAGCCCGTCGCCTACCATCAGCGCATCAACCGCCCCGAGCCGGCCGACTACGGGACGCCCGGGCGCTCGTCCGCGTCCAGCGCCCCGTCCACCGGGGTGCCGGAGGCGACGCCTGCCTCAACAACAGCCGCAGCGGCCGACCCGAGCCCGGCCAGCCCCACCCCCGGACCGACCTCCTCGTATGGCTCGACTGATCCGGCCCCCTCCCACGTGGCCGCCAGCGCCTCGCCGCGCAGCAGCACCGCCCAGATCCCACCGACCGAGGCGACGATCCCCGACACCGTCTCCTCGCCGACCCCCACGGCACCGGGAGCGTCCGCGCGGCGCCCCGTCCACGCCCCGGGGCGCGCGACGCACAGGTCGGCGGCCACGTCCCCGACGGTGAGGCTGTCCGCCTCCTCGCCCTCCTCCATGACTGTGTCGGTTTCCTCGGCCGCGCCCGCTGCTGGCTCCGCGCCGGCTGCCGCAGAGGAGCCCTCCGCCACCCCCGCGCGACGCGGCCCGAGCCAGCCCGGCGCGCACGGGCAGGCGGCCGCGAGGCGCGCGGGGACCGCCGCGGGAGGCGCTGGCTCCTCGTGGGCCCAGGCCGATGGCGCCCGCCCCCAGTGGGGTCTTCGCCAGTTCGCGCAGGAGAATCAGTCCGGCCGGGGGCGGTCCGGCTCCTCCGGTGACCAGGACCGCCCCAGCCGTCCGCGCCCCGGGCGGATCACCGCTCCCCGGAAGTAGGCCCGGCGCTCGGGGCCCTGAGCTCGTGCGGGGCCCCGGGCCCTCCGCCCCGAGCCAGCAATGACCGCAACAACCGACGACGGCGCCCGCCACCCCGTTCATGAGGGTGGCGGGCGCCGTCGTCGAAGAGTCTGGCCTGCTCAGCCAGAGATCGTGGCCGAGACGATGATGGCCACGGCAATGGCCGTGCCGGCGAAGGCGACGCCGAGGCCGACGTTCTGGTCCTCGAGGAGCTCGCGGCGCAGGTCGAGTCCGAAAGCCTTGTTGACGGCCCAGGTGAAGACCATGAGCAGGACGACGCCGAGAACGGCGTAGACGACCGTGGCCAGGATGGACTCCCAGGTCAGTCCCACGCTCGATAGGTTGTGGCTTACCAGGGGCATTGTGTTCATGCTTCCTCCGTGTTCTCGCGCCTCAGGGCGCGCGCGGGCGGGTGGTTCGACGCCGTCGAGACTACCGGCCCGCACCGCCCCTCGCGCAGGGGACGGCTGAGCCTTGACACCGGCCGGGACCTGGGTGGCGCGACGCTCTCAGCGAGCCGGGCGCATCCACTCGGGGGTGGCGCCCGGGTCCCGGGGGAAGTGGGAGAGCTCGTCCGCGCAGTCCTTGGCGCTCACGGGCGGGTCGAGATCGGGCTTGCGGTCGTAGTCGACGTCGACGCTCAGGCGGTAGCCCGGCGCGGTCATGGTCAGATGGGCCCACGTCCATGTGCCGCCGCGGGGGTGGGCCATGGCCACGCGAAGCTGCACGGCCTCCTGGACGATCTCGCCGGGGACGACGTTGGCCTGCTGGGCGCCGTTGATGACCGCGGTGGTCTGGACGCTGGCGCGCAGGCCGACGGCCTCGATCTCAATGGCGGCCTCAGTGGCACCGACCTGCTCCATGAAGGCGGCGAGGTTGCCCTGGAGGCTTCCGATCGCCTGTGACTGGGCCTCAAGGCCGCCGCCCATGGGCCCCATGCCGCCCATCATGTCCATTCCCATGCTCTGTCTCCATTCGTGGGTGCCGCGGGTTCAGCGCTGATGCTCGTCTACGGTAACCGCATTGACTCGGGGCAGCCAGAGGCGGTCGCTGCTTCTCCTCAGCCCCAGGGCAACGCTCCGGCCTGGCACTACGCGATAGGACGACCGGTCATCGAGAGGTAGACGCCGGTGGTCATGAGACTGGCCACCGGCATGAGAACGAGCAGGAGCCTCCATGGGGCCGGTCGCCTTGCGCACCCCTATGGCTCACCCCACGAGGTCGCGGCGGCGCAGATGTCGCACCGAGTGACGCTATGCCCTTATGATGGAGTCAATCGCCCCCCGGTCAGGCCTCTCCATCTGCGACGCATACTAGGCCGGGGCCTTATCTCTTCTAGTCGAAGGCGCGTCGTGAAGCTCCTCCTGACCTACGAGCAGCAAACTGATCTCCTCCGGCAACGGGGCCTGCGAGTCGAGGACGAGCCCGCATGCGTCGAGTTCCTCAGCCAGGTCGGCTACTACCGGCTGTCCGGCTACTTCCGGTACTGGCAGAAGGACCCGGCCTACGGCGACAACACCTTCGTCGATGGCGCAGACTTCGGCGTGATCCGCGACCTGTACCTTGCCGAGGAGCGCCTCGCCGTCGAGTGCATGCGCTCGCTGCGGCAGGTGGAAGTCATGCTCCGCGTCCGCTTCTCCCATGCCTATGCCAAGAACGTGGCTGTTCAAGGTGGCCTGAGCAGTGGCATGGGCTTGACCGCCCCAACGTCCGAGACCCACACACCGGCCCAGGAGTACGTGCGGCGCGACCTCGATCAGAGCAAGGAGGCCTTCATTGGCCGCAGCCGCATGGAGGCGGGCAAAGGCGCATTCACAGACAACCGCTACGCCGATCTCTACGCCTGGGCCGCAGTGGAGGTGCTCTCCGTCGGGACCCTGTCCCGGTGCATCGCCGCCTCCCGGGACAGTGGGGTTCTCGGAGAGCTCGCCCAGGCACTTGGCATCGAGCAGGCGACCTTCGCGAGCAAGGTGAAGTCCCTCGTCTACCTTCGGAACCGGATCGCCCATCACGCCAAGATCTGGAACCACTCAGTTATTGATGCGCCGGGACTCGGCCGCGCGCGTGGCCGGATCAAGAAACGTCATGGAGGCTTCGACGATCGTTCGATCTATGGAGTCCTCGCCGTGCTCGACCAGCTCCTCCTCAAGTCGGGCCTGCATGAAGGCTGGCTGGATGAGGTCGTCGATCCTCTGCTCGCCGAGAATCCACTCCTGGATCGGGGCATCCGCCATCCACGCAGATATGGAGAAGCCGATCTCAGCGCATGATCGGCTACGCGAAGACGAATTCGCCTCACCCCACGAGGTCGCGGCGGCGCAGGGCGGTGGCCGCCAGGGCGAGGAGCAGGCCGGTCAGCACGAGGCACACGCCCGGGCCGATCCAGGCATGCGACGGCCCGAGGATGGAAGTCCATGCCTCTGCGGCGCCTCCCGCGCGCCCGGCCCGCGCCGTCGGGAGCGACGGCAGGTGCGTCAAGGGCGAAAGGTCGAGCAGCCACTGAGGGGCCCGGAGGGCCTGCCCCAGCGTCGTCACGCAAACCGCGCCGAGGAGCAATCCCCAGCCCACGATCCGGCCCGCCCGGGGAACGAGCGCCTGCGCGGCCAGCGTGAGCGCGCCGAGCAGTAGTGCGGCGGGGAGCGTCGCAGCGCATCCCACGGTGATGCTCGCCGCGAGCGCCCAGGGCTGGGCCGCCGCCTCGCTCCCCTGGTTGGCGAGCGGCGCGATCGCGGACGTCATCAGGCCGACGGCGATCGCCACCGCCGTCGCGCCCACCCCCGCCGCCATGACCGCGGCGCGGCCCATGAGGAACCGCTCCCGGGGGATCGGCTCGGCGAGGAGGACGGCAGCGCGGCCCGAGCCCTCCTCCCCCGCCGTGGCCGAGGCCAGCGCGACGGCGCAGGCCGCCAGGACGAGCCCGCCGTAGGTGACGATGAGCGCCAGATAGGTCTGCACCGTCAGCTGCCCGCCGACGAAGGCCTTCAGCGCCGGGTTGTCCTCGAACATGGCGGCCAGGCTCGACTCGACCTGTGAGGCGAACACCCCGTAGACGACGGCGAAGACGAGCCCGCCCACGCCCCACCAGCCGCGCGTCGCCGCGGACGTGCGCAGGGCTAGCGCGATCGCGCCCCGCGGCCCCGGTCGTCGGGCACCCCGGGAGGCGGGCAGGGTCACCAGCCCCTCCCCCAGCTCGCGGCGCGCGTGGAGGGCGCAGCCCAGGGCGCACAGCGCGGCGGCTCCAGCGGCGAGCAGGAGGAGCGGCGCCCACCGCAGCCCGGCCCAGGGGCGCGCCTGCTGGACGAGGCCGATCGGCGTCGTCCAGGACAGCCAGTCGGCGCCCGCGGTGGAGTCCCCGAGCCCGCGCAGCTGGTACCAGGCGACGACAAGGAGGGTGCCCATTCCGCGCGCGGCCCGGGCGGAGCCCGCGAGCGCGCCGAGCACCAGCCCGCCGCCAGCGCCCGCGGCGGCGCACAGCGCCAGGCCGAGCCCGGCGGCGAGCGCGTCGAGGGGCGCCAGGCCGACGGCGACGGTGATCGCGCAGAAGGCCACGGCCATGAGGGAGCCGGTCAGCATGACGGAGGCCAGGGCGGCGCGCGTCGCCTGGGAGCGGCCCACGGGCGCGGCGCGCAGGAGCTCGCCGGGACCGGTCTCCTCGTCGGCCCGGGTGCGGGCGATGGACATGAGGAGCCCGGCGAGGACGGCGATGAGGGCGAGGTAGCCGAGCACCTCGGTGGCGAGGATGGCACCGAGGGAGGGATCGGCGTCGTCGAGTCCGTAGCCGGGGCCGGTGAACATGGCGGCCATTGGGCTGGAGAAGGCGGTGGCGAAGGCCCTGCGCTCGGCGGCGGTGTCGTAGATGCCGGTCAGCGCGATCGCTGAGTAGGCGGCCAGGAGCGCGATGCCAGCGGTCCAGCCGATCGCGGGGCGGCGGTCGCGGCGCAGGGTGAGGCGGGTCAGCGGCGAGATCACTCGTGCCATCGCTCAGCCCACCTTGCCGCCGGCGGAGGGGGCGCCCTCGGAGGAGGAGTAGTGGTGGAGGAAGATCTCCTCCAGGCTCGGCGGGGCGGCGGTGATCGAGCGCAGCCCGAGCGCCGCCAGGCGCTCCATGACGGCGCCCACCTGGTCGGCGTCGGCAGTCAGGGTGATCTGCCAGACGCCGTCGGCGCAGGAGGCCCTCAGGTCGTGGACCCCGGGCGCGCCGGCCAGATCGGGCTCCCGCTCGACGACGGCGCTGATGCGGGAGCGGGCGAGGGCGCGGATGCGCTCCAGGCTCCCGGACTCGACGGCGCGGCCCGCGCGGATGATGGTGACCGAGTCGGCCAGGCTCTCCACCTCGGACAGGATGTGGCTGGAGAGCAGGACGGCGCTACCCCGCCCGGCGGCCTCGGCGACGCATTGGCGGAAGACCTCCTCCATGAGGGGGTCGAGGCCGGAGGTCGGCTCGTCGAGGATGAGGAGGTCGACGTCGGTCTCCAGGGCGGCGATGAGGGCGACCTTCTGCCGGTTGCCCTTGGAGTAGGCGCGGACCCTCTTGGTGGGGTCGAGGTCGAAGCGCTCGATGAGCTCGGCGCGGCGAGCCTCGCTGGGCCTGCGGGAGCGCAGGGAGGCGAGGGCGTCGAGGGTCTGCCCGCCGGTGAGGCCCGGCCAGAGGGCGACGTCGCCCGGCACATAGGCCAGGCGCTCGTGCTCGGCGACGGCGCCCCAGGGGTCGGCGCCGAAGAGGCGGGCGGTGCCGCCGTCGGCGCGGAGCATCCCGAGCAGGACGCGCAGGGTGGTGGACTTGCCGGCGCCGTTGGGGCCGAGGAATCCGAGGATCTGGCCGGGCGCGACGGCGAGGTCCAGGCCGTCGAGGGCCCGGGTGGCGCGTGGGCCCCGCCCGAAGGTCTTGGTCAGTCCGATGGTCTCGACAACGGGTGCGGTGGTCATGGCTCCTCCTGGTGTGAGGTGGTGGAGGTGGATGGCTCGGGGGTGTCACCGGGACGGGGCCGGGAGTCGGAGTGGGGCGCGCTCGCGGCCCCGGGCCGGGAGGCCTGCGCGGCGTCGAGATAGGGGGTGAGCATGGAGGGGTCGGTGAAGACCGGTTGGCAGTAGGACTCCAGGGCCACCGGCCCGTACGTGGTGTAGTAGTCGCGCACGACCGCCTGAATATCCGTGGGGTCGGGGGCCTCGTAGTGCATGTACATGAGCAGAGCGCCGGCCTCCGCGTAAGCGTGGTAGCGGGCGCGGGCCACTTCGTCCATCGAGGGGTTGATGGTGCCGGCGGCGACCCCGGCGGCCATGAGGGACTCAGACTCGGTCGCGAACATCTCCATGAGCGTGCGGGCCAGCTCGCCACCCTCCATGAGAGAGCGCAAGGCGTAGGCGCTGGCGGGGATGTACTGCTCGGCCTGGGCCATCTGGGTCATGACCTTGGCGGAGCCGCCGAAGATCTCGGAGTCCCGTTTGGCCTGGTCCATCTGGCGCAGGACCTCGGCGTCGCAGGCCTGGCGCAGGCCCTCCTTGGAGCCGAAGTGGTGGGTGATGAGCCCGGCGGTGACTCCGGCGTCCGCCGCGATGGCCCGTAGGCCCACACCGAACCCGTCGGCGGCGAAGCGAGTCATAGCGGCGGCGCGAATACGGGCCACCGTGGTGAGATCCTCCTGTCGGGAGGGGGTTGAGCGATCCGATGTTGAACGCATGACCAATATTCTATACGCTCGTTCAATCTCCCACAAGAGGCGCCGTCGCCCCTGGCCTCCAGGGGGAGTCCCCGACTCGGCCAGGGACGGTTCAGGGGCGGATCAGGGGGACCCCCGATACCTCGCAGCGCCGGCGCGGGGCAGTCTTGAGCCATGAGCACGAACGACTTCTCCACCGCCCCTGAGACCGCCACCGCCTACTCCGCCCCCGACGCCAGCGCTTCCTACGGCCCCACCGCTGGCACGTACTCCGCACCCCATGGCCCCGGGGCCAACCCGTACTCGACGCCCTACTCCACCCCCGGTGGCGCCGCTTACGCGCAGGGATCCTTCTCGGCGCGCGCCGAGTCCTGGCGCTCCTCGCTGCCCCGCCGCTCGCGCAACCGGCTCGTCGCCGGCGTCTGCGGCGGGATCGCGGAGGACCTGGGCGTGAGCCCCACCCTCGTGCGCCTGGCAACGCTCGCCCTGGCCGCCCTGCCCGGGCCCATGTGGCTGGCCTACGCCGTCGCCTGGGTCCTCATGCCCGACGCCGACTGAGCGCGGAGCGGTTCCGGGAGGGGTGGTGGCTCCGGTCCGCGGGGCTGGCACCGGGTCTGGCGGGAGCGTCTGAGGGCGCCCCAGCGCCCGATGGCGCGAGGGACTGGCCAGCGGACCGGAGCCACCGCCCCGACCCAGCATCCGCCTAGTTCGCGAGCGCGGCCTCATAGACGGCTCGGTCCTTCGCGGAGAAGGCGCAGATGACGATTCGCAGCTCCGAGCCCGGGTGCGCCGCGAGCCAGACCCCGATCGTCTCGAGGACGAGCGGGGCCGCCTCCTCCTTGGGATAGCCGAAGGCGCCGGTGGACACCGAGCACAGACCCACCGAATCCAGGCCCGCCTCCTGGGCGGTATCGAGGATCGCCCGGTAGCAGCTCGCCAGCCGGGTGCGGTGGCGCTTCTCGACGCGCCCGCCGTCGACGACGGGCCCCACCGTGTGGATGACGTGCCCGGCGGGGAGGTGGTAGCCACCGGTGAGGACCGCGCGCCCCACGGGCTCGGGCCCCTCTCCGCGCTCGGCGCGCCCGGCCATGTACTCGGCGCACTCGGCGCGCAAGCCCGGCCCGGCGACGGCGTGGATGACGTTGTCGATGCAGGCATGGCCGGGCACGCGGCAGCCGAGCATCTGCCCGTTGGCGGCGTTGACGATGGCGCCGGCCCGCAGGGTGGTGAGGTCACCCTCCCACAGGGCGCCGTGCTCGCCGAGGGCACCCGCCACGCCGTGGGTGGTGGCAAGGACGGGCAGGGCGAGGGCGTCGGGGTCGCCCGCCTCGGCGGCCCGCTCGGCGGACTCATGGGTGAGCATCTCGTCGAGCTCGTCGCGCATGTCCTCGTCGTCGATCGGGCGGGGCGGGCGGATGGTGAGCAGCCCGTCGAGGAGGCGTCGGCGCTCGGCGAAGGGGAGCTCGTCGAGGGCGATCGGCGGCGGGAAGGAGGCGACGTCGCCGTGGTTGACGGCGTCGGTGGCGAAGTACTGGGTGAGGATCGCGATGCGCCCCTCGGCGGCGGTGCGCGGCTGGAGGGGCCCGGAGTCGGGATCGGGCGCGGTGGGCGGCACAGGGGGCACAGGCGGCATCGGCATAGGGCCAGGGTACGGCAGGGAGGGCGGGGGACGGCGCGGGGCCGGACGGGTCAGTCCCATCCGGCCCCGCGGTCACCCGGCTGGAGGCTCAGGCGGTGTAGTTCTGGGCGGAGAGGAACCAGCCCTGCTGCTCGAGCTGCTGGGTGTAGTCCTCCAGGATGCCGCCGGAGACGGCGTCCTCGGAGTCGACGTCGTCGTGGACGGCGCGCATGGTCTTCACGACGGCGTCGATGGCGGACACGATGTAGTCGACAGCCTCATTGGTGATGACCTGGGCGACGGGGGCCTCGGGGACGGTGGTCTTCGCGGCGACGGTCTCGGGGCGGCCGTCGGGGACGACGTTGATGGCGCGCATGCGCTCGGCCAGGGCGTCGGAGCCGGCGCGGGCGATGTCGACGACCTCGTCGAGGTTGAGGTGGAGGTCGCGGAAGTTGGGGCCGACGACGTTCCAGTGGATCTGCTTGGCCACGAGGCTGAGGGCGGTGATGTCCACCAGGGAGGCCTGGAGGTGGGCGCTCAGGGCCTCGGAGGCGGTGAAGGACATGCGGACGGGGGCGGAGGTGACAGTCTTGGTGCTCATGGGCTTTACCTTACTCTCGGTCGGATCTAAAAAGTAGTTCGTGTGGGATGGGGGTCAGGCCTGCTCGCCGTCGGCGGCCTGCGCTCCGGCCTGCTCTTTGGCGATCTCGGCCTTGAGGGCCTCCATGTCGAGCTCGCGGACCTGCGTGATGAGGGCGTCGAGCGCCTTGGCGGGCAGGGCGCCGGCCTCGCGGTAGACGAGGACGTCGTCACGGAAGGCCATGAGGGTCGGGATGGAGGAGATGCCCAGGGCGCCGGCGAGCTCGGGCTCCTCCTCGGTGTTGACCTTCGCGAAGGTGATGTCCGGGTTGGCCTCGGCGGCCTTCTCGAAGACCGGGGCGAAGCGCATGCAGGGGCCGCACCAGGAGGCCCAGAAGTCGACGAGGGTGATGCCCTCGCCGCGCACGGTCGAGTTGAACTCCTTGCCGGTGATGGTGGTCAGAGCCATGGTTTGCCTTTCGGATCGACGGCGGCTGATCGGGACAACGGATATCCCCGGGCCGTATATTCCGGGGCGCTCGCTCAGGCCCGGGGCTGACGGTTGGCCCAGTCCTGGGGCTCGAGGCGGCGGCCGGTGTAGAAGGGGGTGTCAACGCGCACGTGGAGGCGCGCCTCGGTGTAGCGCTGGCGGTGGAGGACCCCCTCGAGCCGATCGAGGGAGTCGGCCTCGAAGCCGAGGATCCACTCGTAGTCGCTCATCCCGAAGGCGGCGAGCGTCGACCCCTTGACGTCAGGGTACGCGGAGAACCCATTGCGGCCGTGGGCGGCCATGATGCGGCTGCGCTCCTCGTCGGGCAGGAGGTACCAGTCGTAGGAGCGCACGAAGGGGTAGACCATGCACCAGTCGCGCGGGGCCGTGCCCGCGAAGCAGGCGGGGACGTGGCGGCGGTTGAACTCGGCGGGGGTGTGCAGGCCCATGCAGGACCAGACCGGCTCCAGGTGGCGGCCGAGCGCGCTGGCCCGCAGCCGGTGGTAGGCGTCCTGGAGGCGCTCGGGGTCGTCGTCGAGCCACCAGATGAGCAGGTCGGCGTCCGAGCGCAGCCCGGCGACGTCGTACCAGCCGCGGGTCGTCACGCCCGTCCCCTCGACGAAGCCGGCGGACTCGGCGACGATCCGCCCGCGCGCCGCGTCATCGGCGGGCAGGGGCGAGGCGAGGCGGAAGACGGCCCACAGCGCGTAGTGGTTGTGGTCGTTGATGGCGTCGAAATCCACGTCGACGGCGTCGCGCGGATCGTGGTGGGGGCGGCGCTCCTCGTCCTCGAAGCGGTGGATGCCAGGGCTGGCGGGAGTGGTCGCGGGGGTGTCGGTCATGATTCCTCCTCTGGATCGGGGGTAGGCAGGTGAGTGGAGTGGGGGTGGGCGCCGCCGACGGCGGGTCGGCAGCACTCGGGCGGGCAGACGGTGTGGAAGGGACCGGCGCCCGTCGTCGTGGTGGGGACGACGCTCTCGCCCCGGGCGACGGCGGCCCGCTCGGCCAGCAGGTCGACGAGCGAGGCCACCAGCGCCGGATGCGTGCCCGCGGTGGCGGCGCGCGCGTAGGGCATGGCCAGGAGGTCGGCGGTCTCGCGCGCCTCAGTGTCCAGGTCGAAGACGACCTCCATGTGGTCGGCGATGAAGCCGATGGGGGCGACGATGATCCCGCCGGGCCTGCGGGGCAGCGCGGCCAGGGCCGTGATGCGGTCGTTGATGTCGGGCTCGAGCCAGCGCGCCTGCGGCGGGCCCGAGCGCGAGCAGAACGCCAGGTCGACCGGCGGCGGCGACGCCATTCCCACTCTCTCGGCGACGGCGGGCAGCAGGACGCGCGCGAACCGCAGGTGCTGCTCGACGTAGCTGATCTCCGTGGACAGGTCCTCCGCCACCCCCGGCTCGCGGGCAGCGGGCGCGGGAAGGGCGGGGTGCTGGGGGGCGGGTGGCGTACTGGGTGCTGGGAGCGGGGCCCTGGTGGTCGCCGCCTCGGCTACCATCCGCGGCCCTCGTTCCTCGGGCCGCTCCCGCCAGCCCCGCCACGCCTTCGGCGGCGCCCCCCAGTGCCCCGCTTCTTCCTCCCGGGGACCCAGCGCCCCGCCCCCGGAGCTGGACGACGCATCCGGCGCGGAGCCGCGTTCCATGGAGGTGGGGATGGAGTGGGTGACGAGGACGAGGTGGACGGACTGCGCGGGGACGCCCTGGGCGGCGAGCTCGTCGTAGGCGGCGGCGATGGCGTCGGCGTTGGCCTGGAGCATGCCGGGCGTGTTGTAGAAGGGGCGGGTCTTGTCGACCACCAGGTGGACCGGCTCGCCCCCCGCTCCCCCGACGCGGGCGGCGGCGTCGGCCTCGACGCCCTGACCGGTGGCGCCGTCGGAGCCGGTGGCGAGCATGTCGAGGGCGGCGGCGAGATCCTCGCGGTACTGGCGGCACCCGGAG
This sequence comes from Actinomyces timonensis DSM 23838, assembly GCF_000295095.1. Classification (GTDB taxonomy): domain Bacteria; phylum Actinomycetota; class Actinomycetes; order Actinomycetales; family Actinomycetaceae; genus Actinomyces; species Actinomyces timonensis. The sequence goes on from NZ_JH806632.1 coordinate 920,067, forward strand.
TAGGACGCGTAGGCGGCGGTCGTCAGGGCGAGGACGCGGCGGGCACCGGCGTCGGCGAGCTCGCGCAGGGCCTCGGAGACAAAGGGGTGCCAGTTGCGGTTGCCGAGGACCACAGGGACGCGCGAGCCGCGCGCGGCGAGCTCGGCGCGCAGGGCAGTCAGGAGCTCGGCGTTGCGTGTGTTGATCGGCGAGACGCCGTCGAAGCGCTGGTAGTGGACGGAGACCTCGGCGAGCCGGGAGTCGGGCACGCCCCGCCCGGCGGTGGCGTTGCGCATGAAGGGGAGGACGTCGTCGGGGCCCTGCGGGCCGCCGTAGGACAGGAGGAGGACGGCGTCGTAGGGGTCGAGGGGATCGGTCATCGGGAACCTCCTGCGCGGCGGGCGGGCGAGTCGGCGCCGCCGATGGGCCCCAGGACCATGGGCAGCGCGGCGAGGTACTCCTGCGAGAGGCCTGCCTCCCCCGCGGCGCGGGCGGCCTGGCTGGGGGCGTGCATGAGGGCGGCGGCCAGGCGCTCGAGGGCTCGGACGGCGTCGTCGAGATCCACGCGGCCATCCACGGGGCGCAGGCGGACCGCCTCGCGCGCCACCACCTCCTCGGCCTGGCCGCGCAGCGCCCGGATGACGGGGTCCATGCGGCGCCCGCCCACGAGCCGGTCGAGGGCGGCGGCCTCCTCGGCCACGATCCGCTCTGCGGCCTCCACCTGCGCGGTCTGGGCGGCGGGAACGGCCTGGCGGATGCGGGGCAGGTCGATGAGCAGGGCGCCGGGCGCATCGGCGACGCCGGGGTCGACGTCGCGGCTGAGGGCGAGGTCGAGGATGACGAGGGGGTGGGGCGGGGCCGACGGGCCGAGCGCCCCTGAGGCGCGGCGGGCCAGGGCGTCGTCGATGAGCCCGCGGGTGATGACGGGGCTGCCCAGGCCCCGGCAGGTGATGACGAGGTCGGCGCTCGCGAGGCGCTCGGTCAGCTCGTGGGGGCCGACAACCTCCAGGCCCCGCTTGCGGGCGAAGGCGGCGGCGCGGTCGGGCCCGGCGGCGGATGAGGACTCCCGGCCCGGCTGGGCGGCCTGGTGATCGGAGTGGGAGTGGACGGCGATATCTCGCACGCCGCGCTCCCGCAGGGCGACGACGGTCGCCCCCGCGTAGGCGCCGGTTCCCACGACGACGACGCGCGCGCCCTCCAGGTCCGGCATGCGCTGGGAGGCCAGGCCGAGGCCGACGGCGACGAGGCTGCGGCCCGCCCCCGCCAGGGAGGTCTCCCGGGCGACGCGTCGCGACGCGGCCGAGGCCCTCTCGACGAGTCGGCACAGATCGGCCGAGGTGGTGCCCTCCTCGGCGGCACGGACGAGGGAGCGGCGGAGCTGGCCCGCGATCTCGCGCTCGCCGACGACCATGGAGCGCAGGCCCGCGGCGGTGGCGATGAGCTCGCGGTAGGCGTCGGATCCGCAGGCGGTGCTGAGCCCGGCGGAGCCCTCGGGCATGCCCGCGCGGCGCTCCAGGAGGGCACTCGCCTCCCGCACGACGGGCGAGGAGGAGAGAGGGCGCCCGGGCTGGGCCGCGGCGCCCGGACCGGCCGCGCCGGCGTCCTCGCCGGCCCCGGCTGGGAGTTCACCGTCCTCGTCGAGGAGGATCGCGAGACGGTTGCAGGTGGCCAGGACGAGCACGCCGCGCAGTCCGGGGACGGCAGCGAGGAGGTCGGGGCCGAGGCGCCGAGGATTCGCCCCCAGGCGGGCGACGACGTCGAGGCCCTGGGAGAGATGGTCGGCTGAGATGAGATGAATCGTCACAGTGCTTGAATTGAAGCACCGTCACGGCCCGGCCCCCGCGCCCGGCCCCGAGATCACCGCCGAGTGGGACCGGAATCGTCGTGTCGGCACGTCAGAACCTGTTCGCGACATTGCGTCATTTCTTATTTCTCGCGATATCGCGGCACTTATCCGCCTTTCCCGGAAGGAGCCTGGGGCATCGTCATGGAGCAGGCAAGGCCACCCTCATCCAGGAAATCTCCAGTGGGCACATCGCGTCATTTCCTGAGCGGAGCAGCCATTTCCACAATGGAAGCCTGTTTTAATTCGTCAGAAGGGGGAGCAGCCAGCGCCTCCCCCTCCACTCCGGCCGCGCCGCCGCCCACCGCCTCCCCGAGCGCGCCCCTGCCCCCGCTCCTCGCGGCCCTGGGCGGGCAGCGCCCCAGCCGCGCCCCTGTGTGGTTCATGCGCCAGGCCGGGCGCTCCCTGCCCGAGTACCGGGCGCTGCGCGAGCGCGAGGCGCGGGGCGCGGGCATGACGGGGATGCTGGGGGCATGCCTCGATCCCGCCACCGCCGCCGAGGCGACCCTTCAGCCGGTGCGGCGCCACGGCGTCGACGCCGCGATCCTCTTCTCCGACATCATGGTCCCCCTCGCCCTGGCCGGGGTCGGGGTGCGGATCGAGCCAGGGGTCGGGCCCGTCGTCGACCACCCCGTCCGCACACGCGCCGACGTCGCCGAGCTCACCGCCCACGCCCTGGGCGACTCGCCCCGCGGCCCCAGCGGGCTGGCGGCGATCGAGGAGGCCGTGCGCGCCGTCGTCGCCGAGCTCGGCGCGCCGGGGAGGCCAGGCGCGACGAACGGCCTGCCGGAGCGGGCACTGGCAGGCCTCGCGCACTCGCGCGGAGCGTGGGGGTGGACGCCGCTCATCGGCTTCGGCGGGGCGCCCTTCACCCTGGCCGCCTACCTCGTGGAGGGGCGGCCGAGCCGCGATCACCTGGCGGCGCGCACGCTCATGCGCTCCGACGCCGCCGCCTGGGACGCGCTGCTGGACTGGTGCGCGCGGGTGACGGGCGAGTTCATCGCCCTGCAGATCCGCGCCGGGGCCAGCGCCGCCCAGCTCTTCGACTCCTGGGCCGGGGCGCTCAGCCCCGAGGACTACCGCGAGCGGGTCGCCCCGCACTCGGCGCGCGCCCTGGAGATCGCGGGCCAGGCCCTCTCCCCCACGACGGGCGGCAGGGTGCCGCTCATCCACTTCGGGACCGGGACCGCCCGGATCCTCGCCGATATGCGCGCCGCCGGGGCCCACGCCGTCGGCGTGGATGACCGGACGAGCCTGGCCTGGGCCATCGAGGAGCTCGGCGGGCAGGGGGCATGCCCGGTGCAGGGCAACCTCGATCCGGCGCTCCTCGCGGCGCCGTGGTCGGTGCTCGAGAGCGCCATCGACGCCTGCCTGGAGGCCGGGCGGGCGGCGCCGGGGCATGTGCTCAACCTCGGGCACGGCGTCCCCCCGGCGACCGATCCGGGCGTGCTCACCCGTATCGTGGCGCGGGCGCACGGCGACGAGGCCTGGGAGCCCGTGGCCCTGGCCGGGTGGAACGGCTGGGTCGGCGCGCCGGGGTCGTCGGCGGCAGGCAGCGGGAGCGAGGAGGCGTGAGCGCGGCAGGGATCCCCGGAGCGCCCCCGGCGCGGGTGGACGCGCTCGTCGTCGGCGGGGGCATCGCGGGGCTCACCGCCGCCTGGGAGCTCAGCCGCGCGGGGCTGCGCCCCCTGCTCGTCGAGGCCCGCGGCTACACCGGCGGGCTCATCGCGGGAGGCCAGATCGGCGGGGTGGCGATGGACCTGGGCGCGGAGAGCGTCGTCCTGCGGGGCGGGGCCGTGACCACCATGCTCGACGCCCTCGGCCTTGAGGCCCTCGCCCATCGCGAGCGCCCGAGGCTCTTCCTGCCGCCCATGGCAGGCGACGGCGCGGCCTCCTCGCGCGGCTGGGGCCTCCATCCCTTCCTGCGCGATGCGATCCTCGGCATCCCCGCCGACCCGCTGGCCGACGACGCCCGCGCGCTCCTCGGGGAGGCGGGGGCCCGCAGCGCCGCCCGCGATGGGGAGATGACCGGCGGCATCGGCACCTCTCCCGGCGACCCGCGCGATCTCGCCTCGCTCGTGCGCGCCCGCATGGGCGAGGCCGTCCTCGACCGGCTGGTGCGCCCCATCGTCGCCGGTATCCATGCGAGCGATCCCGCGGTGCTCGACGCCGACGTCGTCGTGCCCGGTCTGCGCGCGGATGTCGCGCGCCTGGGCTCCCTCCAGGCGGCGATCCGCGCGCGCCTGGAGGAGCGGCGCTCCCGCCCGGCGGGGCGGCGCAGCGGCGAGGTCTGCGTCGTCGGCGGGATGCACAGGCTCACGGCGGCGCTGCGCGAGTCCATCGAGGCGGCGGGCGGGACGGTGCTCACCCGCTGGGGCGCCCAGGCGATGCGCCCCGAGGACGGCGCCGCTGGGGCCAGCGCCCATCAACCGGGCGCCTGGCGCGTGGCGCTGGCCCCCACAGGGCCTGGGGCGACGCCGTCGGACGAGCCCATCGCTGTGGGCGAGGCGCGCGAGGTCCTGGCGGACCGGGTGCTGCTGGCCTGCTCGGCGCGCGCCGCACTGCGGCTCCTCACCGGGGTGCCGGGGCTCGACCCGGACGCTCTCGATATCGCCATCCCCTCCGGGGCGCCGATCGCGCGCATGACGATCGTCGCCCGCGCCCCGGGGCTGGCCGGGGCGCCCGTGGGCTCGGGGCTACTCGTGGCACCGGCGCCGTCGCCCGCCACGCCCTGCCCCGTCGGGGCGAAGGCGCTGTCGCACCTGGACGCGAAGTGGCCGTGGATCGCCGAGGGGCTGCGCGACCGCCATGGGGACGGCGTGGCCGCACTGCGACTGTCCTACGGGCGGCCGGGCGAGCCCCGCCCCGAGCCCACGCTGGCGGGCGCGCTCGACGACATCGCCGCCCTGACCGGCGCACAAATCGATATCGACGACGTGTTTGACCACCGCCTCATCCGCTGGGATGGGACACTGCCACCTGCGACTCCCGACTACCGGCAGCGCACCGCGCGCCTGGAGGAGGCCCTCGCCGGAATCCCGGGCCTGAGCATCACGGGGGCCTGGGTGGCTGGCACGGGGATCGCTGCCGTCGTCGCCCACGCCCGCGAGCGCGCGGCGAAGATGGTCGGGCCGACCGGCGCCCAGAGCACTGGGCCCGGAGGAACAGAGGAGGATTGATGACATCCGCTATGCCCTCATCGAGGACGATCCGCTTGGGCACGCGCGCATCCGCGCTGGCCACAGCCCAGTCGGGAATGGTCGCCCGCGCGCTGGAGAGCGCCGCGACCGCCGCCGGCGAGCGGGTGCGGGTCGAGCTCGTGCCGGTGCGCACTCAGGGCGACGTCGACCCCTCCTCCCTGGCGAGCATGGGCGGGGTGGGGGCTTTCGCCGCCGCGCTGCGCATGGCGGTGCTCAACGGCCAGTGCGATGTGGCCGTCCACTCCTACAAGGACCTGCCGACGGAGCCCGTGGACGGCTTGCGCGTGTGGGCGGTGCCCAAGCGGGACGACCCGTTCGACGCCTTGTGCGCCCGCAACGGCTGGGACGTCGACGACCTGCCGCGCAAGGCGCGGGTGGGGACGGGCTCGCCGCGCCGCGCCGCCCAGCTCCTCCTGCGCCGCCCTGATCTGCGGATCATCGACATCCGGGGCAACGTGCCGACCCGCTTGTCGCGCGTCCTCGGGTCCCGGGTCTGGCCGGATGGGCCGCTCGGTGTAAGCCGGCCGGATCTCGACGGCGTTGTCGTGGCGATGGCGGGACTCATGCGACTGGGCCTGACGGGGTACGTCACCGAGCCCTTCGACGAGGAGACCATGCTGCCCGCCGCCGCCCAGGGCGCCCTCGCCGTGGAGGCGCGCATCGACGCCGACCCGCTCCTCACCTCCTTGCTGACCACCCTCGACCACCCTGAGACGCGGGCCGAGGTCGTCGCCGAGCGAGCCGTCATGGAGGGCCTGGAGGCAGGCTGCGCGGCGCCAGTCGGTGTGTACGCCCAGGTCACGGAGAGGGGCCTGGCCCTCGATGCCGCCGTCATCGCGGTCAATGGCACACAGGCGGTGCGCTCGCGCCTGCGGATTCCCGACATCAGCGGCGCAGAGGCCCTGGGGCATCGCATCGCCTCCGACCTGCTGGGATACGGCGCCGGCGACGTCGCCGACCTCCACGCCACGAAACCGCACCGGACTGAGGCCGGGCGGTGACCCCACGCCTCGCAGCGGCGACGACGACCGGGCCACTGGCCGGGGCCCGCGTGTGGGTGACCCGGCAGGTGGCGGAGGACCGGATCGCGGCGGCGCTGGAGGACGCTGGCGCCGAGGTCGTCGCCGCGGCGCTCACCGAGACCGTGCCGGGGGACCCGGCGGCGATCGCTGAGGCCGAGGCGCGGCTGGCGGCGGGCTGCTATGCCTGGGTGGTGCTCACGAGCGCGCGGACCCTGACCGTGATGGACCTGGCCGCCCTGCCCGCCTCGACGCATGTCGCGGTGGTCGGCCCGGCGACGGCGCGGGCGCTGGAGGAGGCCACCGGGAGGCGGCCCGATGCCGTCGCCGACGGCCAGGCTGCGGGCGTCCTGCGCGAGACGCCGCTCGCGAGCGGGCCGGAGCGCTCCGCCCACGGCGCGGAGGCAGCGGGCGCTGAGCCGAGCACGCGACTGCTCCTACCGGCCTCGGCGATCGCCGACCCCGCCCTGGCCGACGGGCTGCGAGCGGCCGGATGGCAGGTGGAGGCCGTGCCCGCCTACTCGACGCGGGCAGTCCCGGCCGACTCCCTCCCGCCCGGGCTCATTCAGACCTGGCGATCCCCCGCTGGGGTGGGCGGCGGCTTCGACGCCGTCGTCCTGCTCTCGGGCTCGGGCGCCCGGGCGCTGCACGAGCTCCTGGGGCCTCCCCCCGAGCGGCCGGCGGGCGCGGGGCGCCGCACCGCCGTCGTCGCCCTCGGCCCCTCGACCGCCGCCGAGGCGGCACGACTCGGGCTCGGGCCGGACGCCGTCGCCGAATCCCCCACCCCGAGCGGCGTCCTCAGCGCCGTCATGTCAGCCACCGCCGCCGTCACGGGCCCACGGCCCGCCAGCCCCCTGCACGCACCACCACCCGAGGAGCCCTCATGACCCTGCCAGCCCTGCCCAACCCGCTCGACCCCACGACGTCGCCCGCCGCCAGTGTCCTCACCAGCAGGGGCGTGCCCGCGCCGGAACGGCCCGTCGTCCGGCCGAGACGGCTGCGCACGACGGCGGCGATGCGCGCGCTCGTGGCGCAGACGCGGATCGACCCGGCGCGCCTCATCCAGCCGCTCTTCGTGCGCGAGGGGATCAGCGAGCCGCGCCCCATTGAGGCGATGCCCGGCGTCGTCCAGCACACGCTCGACTCGCTGCGGCGCGAGGCGGCGGCCTGCGCGGCTGCGGGCGTCGGGGCGATCGACCTGTTCGGCGTGCCCGAGCACCGCGATGAGACCGGGTCGGCCGCCTGGGCCGCCGACGGCATCCTCAACCAGGGCGTGGCGGCGGTGCGCGAGGAGGTGGGGGACGCGCTCGTCGTCTGCGCGGACACCTGCCTCGATGAGTTCACGAGCCACGGGCACTGCGGGCTGCTGCGCCCCGAGGGCGACCCGCGCGCCGGCGAGGTGGACAACGACTCCACGCTGGCCTGCTACCAGGCGATGGCGGTCGCGCAGGCGGAGGCCGGGGCGCATATGGTCTCGCCGTCGGGGATGATGGACGGGCAGGTCGCGACGATCCGCGCCGCGCTGGACGCCACCGGGCACGACGACGTCGCGATCCTCGCTTACTCGGCGAAGTACGCCTCGGCCTACTTCGGGCCGTTCCGGGAGGCGGTGGGCTCGACGCTCATGGGCGACCGGCGCACCTACCAGCAGGACCCGGCGAATCGCCGCGAGGGCCTGCGCGAGGCGATGCTCGACGTCGCTGAGGGGGCGGACATCGTCATGGTCAAGCCCGCGGGCCCCTACCTGGATGTGCTGGCCGATGTGGCGGCGGCGAGCCCGGTGCCGGTGGCCGCCTACCAGGTGAGCGGGGAGTTCGCGATGGTGGAGGCGGCGGCGCAGCGCGGCTGGATCGACCGCGAGCGCGTCATCGGCGAGTCGGTGCTGGGGATCATGCGGGCCGGCGCGGACACGGTGCTGACCTACTGGGCCCGCGAGATCGCCGAAGGAATGTGACCCAGGTCTCGGCAAACCTACGAGTTCACGTCGGCGAATCAACGACTTCCGCATGATGTCAGGGAACGAGACAGCGCGGCGATGCCTTCGCGAGCCGGCGGTCGAAGGTGACGAGGGGGCAGTCGAGCGCCTCGGCGAGCGCGACATACACGGCGTCATAGGCGGAGACGTTGTCGCGAAGTTGCCAGGCTGCTCCGAGCAGCGGCGGCAGGTCCATCCAATGCACGCCCAAGGCATCGAGATCCGCGAGAGCGATACGCGCGCGGTCGGCGGTCACCTCCCGGCTGAGAACCCACGCGCGCAGCACGGACAGGACCTCGACCGCGAGATGGGCTGGCGCGTACAGCTCAGCATCTCCGATCACGCGCTCCACAGCGCGGCCCCGGCTGCTTCCGATGAGGAGCTCCGCCGCCGCAGAAGCATCCAGGACGAGGATCACCGCCGGTCCTCGCGCGCTGCTCGGAGGACGTCGACAGCGGGGGTCGTGTTTGCCTCCCCGAGAGAGTGGATGCGGGCCAGGAGCTCCGAGCGGTCCGGGCGCTCAGCTATCCGCGTGACCTCTGCCAGCAGGAAGTCGCTCAGCGACGCGCCCTGGGCGGCGGCGCGGGCCTTGAGCCGCGTGCTCACGTCCTCGGGGACGTGACGGATCTGAAGAGTCGTTGCCATGCAGACAGCATGAACTACATGCCTTTCGCATGCAATGTGTGCGATACATCCACTACACGCAATACGCGCGGAGAGCGACCACGATCGCCGTCGGCGCCCTCCCCGGCGCCCGATCGCCAGTCGGTTGCCAGCCCGGGCTAGGCTCGCTCCCGGAACCCGCACGCCAGGAGGCCCGCATGCCCGCCAGTTCAACCAGCTCAGCCCTGTTCGAGGCCGCCCGCACCGTCATCCCCGGGGGCGTGGACTCGCCTGTGCGCGCCTTCGGCTCGGTGGGGGGCGCGCCGCGCTTCATCGCCTCGGCGAGCGGGGCCCGCGTGCGCGATGCCGAGGACCGTGAGCTCGTCGACCTCGTCGGCTCGTGGGGGCCGGCGCTCCTGGGCCACGCGCACCCGGAGGTGGTGGCCGCCGTCCAGGAGGCCGCCGCACGCGGCTTGTCCTTCGGCGCGCCCACCGAGTCCGAGACCGTCCTGGCCGAGCTTGTGCGCGGCCGTGTCCCGGCGGTGGAGCGCGTGCGCTTCGTGTCCACCGGCACCGAGGCGACGATGACGGCGATCCGCCTGGCGCGCGGCGCCACGGGCCGCGACGTCGTCGTCAAGTTCGCCGGCTGCTACCACGGGCACAGCGACGGCCTCCTGGCGGCGGCGGGCTCGGGCGTCGCCACGGGCGGATTGCCGGGCAGCGCTGGCGTGCCCGCCGGGATCACGGCGCTGACGATCGTCCTGCCGTACAACGACGTCGCCGCCCTGAGGGAGTGCTTCGCCGAGCGCGGCAGCGAGATCGCCGCTGTCATCATTGAGCCGGCCCCCGCCAACATGGGGATCGTCCCGCCCGAGCCGGGCTTCAATGAGGAGATCCGCCGCCTGACCTCCGCCCACGGCGCGCTCATGATCGCCGACGAGGTGCTCTCCGGCTTCCGCGTGGGGCCCGCGGGCTTCTGGGGCCTGGAGGCACTCGACGGCTGGTCCACGGATCTTCCCGACGGCGGGGCCGCGGTGGCGGCGTCGTGGCCCGGGGCCGACTGGCGGGAGCGGGCCAGATGGGTTCCTGACCTGCTGACTTTCGGGAAGGTGATCGGCGGTGGGATGCCGCTGGCCGCCGTCGGCGGGCGCGCGGATGTCATGGACCTGCTGGCCCCGCTCGGGCCCGTCTACCAGGCCGGCACCCTCTCGGGGAACCCACTGGCGACGGCGGCCGGTATCGCGACCCTGCGGCTTGCCGACGACGCGGTCTACGCCTCCGTCGCCTCCGCCTCCGCGCGGATCCAGGCGGTGGTCTCCGATGCGCTGACGGCAGAGGGTGTGGCGCACCGGGTCCAACGCTCCGGCTCCCTGTTCTCCATCATGCTCGGGCCAGAGGCGGCGGCGCGCGGGGTGCGCGACTTCGCCCAGGCGCAGGCCCAGGAGGCGCACCGCTTCCCGCCGTTCTTCCATGCCTTCCTCGACGCTGGGGTGGCGCTGCCGCCGAGTGTCTTCGAGGCGTGGTTCGTCTCCGCGGCGCACGGGGAGGCGGAGCTCGAGGCGATCGCCGCCGCGGCACCCGCCGCGGCCCGGGCGGCCGCGCGGGCAGCCGCCCTGGCGCGCTGAACCCGCGGAGGAGATCCCATGCATCTGAGCCGAGCACTCGGCGTCGTCGAGCTCCTGCTCCTGGTCACGGGCCTTGTCCAGTTCGTGGCGCCCTGGCTGGGGGCGGTGGCCTTCTGCGTCTTCGCCTGGATCGTCCTGGCGCTGCGCTACGTCGGCGGGTCCCTCGTGATCGCCCGGCGTCAGAGCGCCAACCCGGGCCTGCGGCCCTCGACCTCCTCCGTGCGGCGCATCCCCGCCTGGGTCCATTCGGTCTCCGACCTCACCCCGATCCTGGCCGCGGCCACGGGCATGTTCGCCTCCCTCAACTACCTGGGGCCCTCGGCCGTCCAGGACACGGGCGACTCCCCGCTGGAGGTCCTCATCCTGGTCTTCGTCGCGCTCGACAACAGCCAGGTGCTCGCCGTCGTCATCGGCATCCTGGGATGGCTCGTGCTCCACGTCGGCTACGCCCACCTCTACCAGCGCATCGACGCGCTCAGCCTAGGGCGGGCCTTCCCCTTCCCGGGGACGCCCCAGGCGACGAGCGTCGAGTACCTCTACCTGGGCGCGCCCCTCGGGGCGACCTTCGCGACCTCGGACGTGGAGGTGCGCACGCGCCGCGCCCGCTGGGCGGTCATGAGCCACACGATCCTGGCGTTCCTCTACAACGCAGTCGTCATCGGTGTCGTCGTCAAGCTCATCACCGGCAGCTGAGGCGCCGGCCCGCACGAGGCTCATCGTTCCTGCACCGCACTTGGTACCGTCATGCCATGATGACCACGACGGTCCCCTCCACTAGGTCCGGCCTTGGGCCGCTCGGGTTACGACTGCGCAGGCACCGCGATGACGTGCGCGAGTATCTCGCCAGGTTCCATATGGGCGACGTGCGAGTGTTCGGCTCCGCCTCCCAGGGCACTGACGGCGAGACGTCGGACATCGACCTGCTCGTCCACACCGACAAGCCCCCCAGCCTCTTCACGCTCGCTCGCGCCGAGCGCGGCTTGGAGGATCTCCTCGGCGCACCGGTGGATCTCGTTCCTGACGACGCCATTCGCCCCGACCTTCGTGAGCGCATCCTCGGCGAAGCGGTCCCACTGTGAGCCGAACTCAGCGCGAATGCCTCCTCGAGGCGCTCATCCATCTTGATCAAGTCACGCGATACGCCGAGCGCGACCTTACCGACGACGCCATCCGAGATGCCATCGCCTTGCGCCTCGCAGCGGCGATCGATTCCCTCTCACGGCTCCCCCAGGACGATCTCACGGGGATGTTCGGCGACGTCTGGTACGACATCAAGGCGACGCGCAATCGCATCGTCCACGGCTATCTCAGCGTCAGCAGCGAGATCATCGACGCGACAGTCGCGGAGGATCTGCCTGAGCTGAGGAGCATCATCGAGGACAGATTGGCCGCGCGCGACGAAAATGGCCAGGTTTGAGGATTCCTTTTTCTGACGCGACGTTAGATCATCTATCGTCGCAGGTCAGAAGCTTGCGGGCTCTCGCGCACTAGGGGCATCAGCCCTCAGAGGCCCGAGCAATCCTCAAACCTGGCCATTTCGGCGGGTGATTCAGGCGCGCAGCTCGGCGGCCACGAGCTCGGCGAGCTCGACGGCGTTGAGCGCGGCGCCCTTGCGCAGGTTGTCCCCCACGGCGAAGAACTGCAGGCCATGGCCAGGCTCGAAGGCCTGGTCGGCGCGCAGGCGGCCCACGAAGGTGCCGTCGCGGCCCGCGCCCTTGAGGGGGCTGGGGACGTCCTCGTAAGTAACCCCAGGAGCTGACTCCAGCAACTCCCTGGCCCGCTCCACGCTGATCTCCCGCTCGAACTCCGCGTTGACGCTCAGGCCGTGCCCGGAGAACACGGGGATGCGCACGCAGGTGCCCGAGACCAGCAGGTCCGGGATCTCCAGGATCTTGCGGGACTCGTTGCGCAGCTTCTGCTCCTCATCGGTCTCGCCGGAGCCGTCGCCCGCGTCGCCGCCGGCCCAGGCCACGGCGTTGAAGGCGATGGTGTCCACGTACACGCCCGGCTCGGGGAAGGAGACGGCCCGCCCGTCGAGGGCCAGGCCCTCGATGTCCTGGTCGACGACGGCGCGCACCTGGCCCGCCAGCTCGGCGACGCCCGCGCGCCCCGAGCCGGAGACGGCCTGGTAGGTGGACACGATGAGGCGCTTGAGGCCGGCCTCCTCATGGAGCACCTTGAGGGCTGGCATGGCGGCCATGGTGGTGCAGTTGGGGTTGGCGATGATGCCCTTGGGGCGGTTGGCCAGCGCGTGCGGGTTGACCTCGGAGACCACGAGCGGCACCTCGGGGTCCTTCCTCCACGCCGAGGAGTTGTCCACGACGACGGCGCCCGCCGCGGCGAACCGGGGGGCGTGCTCCTTGGAGGTGCCGCCGCCCGCGGAGAAGATGGCGACGTCGATGCCGGCCAGGTCAGCGGTGGCGACGTCCTCCACCTCGACCTTCTTGCCGCGGTACTCCAGGATCGTCCCGGCGCTGCGCGCGGAGGCGAAGAAGCGGACGGCACGGGCGGGGAAGTCGCGCTCGTCGAGCATGGCGCGCATGACGCGGCCCACCTGGCCGGTGGCCCCCACGACGGCGACAACGACGCCGTCGCCCGATCCGATGTACTCGTTGACTGGGGCGCTCATCGGCCGGTCCCTCCGTAGACGACTGCTTCCGCGGCATCGGCGTCGAGGCCGAAGGCGGTGTGGACTGCTCGGACGGCGTCGTCGAGGACGGCGTCATCCACCACCACGGAGATGCGGATCTCGGAGGTGGAGATCATGTGGATGTTGACCCCGGTCTCGGCCAGCGCGTTGAACAGGCGGGCTGAGACCCCGGGGTTGGATCGCATACCGGCGCCGACCAGCGAGAGCTTGCCGATGTCCGGGTTGAAGTGCAGGGAGCGGAAGCCGAGCTCCTCCTTGGCGGCCTCGAGGGCCTCACGGGCGGAGGCGGAGTCGCCGTCAGGGCAGGTGAAGGAGATGTTCGTCAGGCCCGTGCCCTCGGCGGAGACGTCCTGGACGATCATGTCGATATTGGCGTCGGTGCCGGCCACGATCGCGAAGATGCGGGCAGCGGCGCCGGGGATGTCGGGCACGCCGACCAGGGTGATCTTGTCCTGGCTGCGGTCGTGCGCGATGCCGGAGATGACGGGGGCTTCCACGTGGTCCTCCTTGGCGGACGGGCGGGGCCGGGCCTTGGCCCGGGTGGTGATGGCGTGGCGGTGGGCGGCGTCGACACTGGCCGACGAGGGGGCTGCGGCGCCCTCGGGGGCGACGACGCGGCCGGACAGGCCGTCGAGGGCGGGGGCGCCGGTGGTTCCTGGCGCGGGGCTAGAAGCACTCGGGGCGTCAGCAGCGCTGGCAGCGCTGGCGGCGTCGATATCCGCTGCGACGACCTCGTTGAGGCGCTCGGCGGCGGCGGGCGGCACGAAGGCGCCGGGGCGGGTGGCGTCGTAGATCCAGGTGCCGGTCTTGTCCGAGAAGGAGGAGCGCACGTGGAGGGGCACGCCGAAGCGGCGGGCGTACTCGACGGCGCGCAGGTGGAGGATCTTGGCGCCGTGGGCGGCGAGCTCGAGGGTCTCCTCGCTGGAGAGCGCCTCGACGCGCCGGGCCGTGGGAACGATCCGGGGGTCGGCGGTGAACAGGCCGTCGACGTCGGTGTAGATCTCGCAGACATCGGCGTTGAGGGCGGCGGCGAGCGCGACGGCAGTGGTGTCGGATCCGCCGCGGCCGAGCGTGGTGACGTCCTCGACCTCGTTGATGCCCTGGAAGCCGGCGACGATGGCGACGGCGCCGGTCTGGATGGCGCGGGCGACGCGCTCGGGCAGGACGCCGACGATGGAGGCGCGCCCGTACTTGGAGTCAGTGAGGACGCCGGCCTGGGCGCCGGTGTAGGCGCGGGCGGGGACGCCGAGCTCGTCGATGGCCATGGCCAGCAGGGCCATGGAGATGCGCTCGCCGGCGGACAGGAGGATGTCCATCTCGCGCGCCGGGGGCGTGGAGGTCAGGGCGGCGGCCTGGTCGAGGAGGTCATCGGTGGTGTCACCCATGGCGGAGACGACGACCACCACCGTGTTGCCGGCCTTGCGGGTGGCGACGACGCGCTTGGCGACGCGTCGAATCGCCTCGATGTCGGCAACGGATGATCCGCCGTACTTCTGGACGACCAGGGCCATCGGGTTCTCCTCACCTTGGGACCGCGCCGCTGGGGCTGGGGCACGGCCTGGGCCCGTGGGCGCCTCGGCTCGGCCCACGACGGCGTGGCGTGAGGTCAGCATACGACCCGTCCGATGACCGGCCGGTTACATCCCCCATGGCGAGACCGGGCCAGACGCGCTCGGGGCGGCGAGAAGGCCAGCGCCCTCAGGGATGATCGCCGATGATGATCCGCTTGCCCGCGGCGGGAAGCTCCTCGGCGTCCCGGTGGGCCTGGGCGATCCCGTCCAGGCAGTAGCGCGCGGCGATGATCGGCCGGAGAGGGCCGTCGTCGACGGCGCGGGCGAGCCGGGTGAGGCTCTCCCGGCTGGGCCCGGCTGACATCATGCGGATACGCGGCCCTGGGCGGACGGCGGAGGCGACGGCCACGATAGGACCCGAGGTGGTGATGAGGGTCATCCGGCCACCGGGGGCCAGGAGTGAGCGGTAGGCGAGGCTGTCCGCGCCGACGGCGTCGAGGATGGCGGTGTAGCGGCCAGGGATGCGCTCGGGAGCCACCGAGTGGTAGTCGAAGGCGCGCTCGGCCCCGGCTTGGAGAGCGGCGGCCGGCTCGGAGCCGGTGACGGCGTCGACGCTCGCCCCGAGCGCGGTGGCGAGCTGGATCGCCGTTGTCCCCACTCCCCCATTCCCGCCGACGACGAGCAGTCTGTCCCCCTCGCGCACAGTTCCCGCGAAGTCCATGCCCGTGCCCTTGGGGAAGCCCCTGCCATTGAGGATCCGCTTGCCCCCGCGGCGCCAGACGAGGTCGATCGCGTTGACGCTCGCGGCGGCCACCTCGACGAGCAGATCCTTGGGGCCGGGCTCGGGACGCGGGACCTCGGCCACCTCCAGGACCTCGGGACCGCCGTAGCGGCGGTACTGGGCGGCCCGCATGACCGCCGGCCTCGGTGCTCTTCTCGGGGTCATGGCACAATCTCCAATCGCTACGCTACGTAGCGTAGCGCAATTGGAGGAGCCGGGCTAGGGCCGGGAGCGCCGCGCGCCGCTGTCCCGCCGTCGGGCTCAGGCGCTCCCGGCTCCCAGGATCGCGAGGAGCTGCCGGGTGAGCGCGCTGACGGCCGCCTCCTCATCCGCGCGCCCTTGCAAGTGCGCGCCGACGAAGGGAATCCCGAGGAGCGCCGCGTGGAAGCCCTTCAGATCGGCGTGCTCCCCGATCTCGCCTCGCCGCGCGGCGCGCTCGAGGACGGCGGATATCTCCTCCCGGGCGGCGTCGAAGGACTCGCGCAGTCGCGCGGCCAGCGCGGGATCGGAGGTCATGTCGGCGAGCAGGCCGGGCACGGCGCTCCTGGCGGGCTCGCGCATGATGAGGGCGACCGCCTGCTCCGCCAGGGCGGCGACGTCTCCGGCGAGGCTGCCGGTGTCGGGGACCTCGCCCAGTCCGGCGGGATGGATGACCGTGCCGAGGACCATCTCCGCCTTGGAGGCCCAGCGGCGGTAGATCGTCGTCTTGGCCACCCCGGAGGCGGCGGCCACCTTCTCTATGGTCAGGGCCGCGTAGCCCGACTCGGCGATGAGAACGCGCACGGCGCCCGCCAGCCGCTCATCGGTGCGGGCGCGGCGGCCCTTGCTCACGGGCTGCTCCTCCACAGGACCCCCTTGACGCTTGACGCCCCTCCACTTCCGCGAAGCCTATCCGAGCGGGCGCGGTACCTCAGCGCCCCGGCGCCGCGCGGAGGACTGGCCCCGACCTCCCCGGGGACCGCTCCACCCATGACCTCGTTGCCCGCGCTGGGTGCGCCCCCTAGGGTCAATGCATGAGCATTGAGATCTCGGGGGTTTCCCGCTTCTTCGGCTCCACCTGCGCCGTCCAGGACGTGACCATGAGCGTGCCGCCCGGAAGCGTGACGGGACTGGTGGGCTCCAATGGCGCCGGCAAGACGACGCTCCTGCTCATGCTGGCCGCGCTGCTCGCCCCCGACTCCGGCACGATCCGCGTGGCCGGGCTCGATCCGCTCGCCCAGCCGCGCGAGGTCCACCAGGCGGTCGGCTGGATGCCCGATGCCTTCGGGACCTGGGACTCCCTGACCTGCACCGAGATCCTCCTGACCTTCGCCGCGGCCCAGGGGTTCGATGGCGCCACGGCCGCGCGCCGCTGCGCCGAGACCCTCAGCGCGGTCCACCTGTCCGAGATGGCGCGCACTCCCGCGAGGGTCCTCTCGCGCGGCCAGAAGCAGCGCCTCGGCCTGGCCCGCGCCCTCGTCCACTCCCCGCGGGTCCTCCTGCTCGACGAGCCCGCCGCGGGCATGGATCCCCGCTCCCGCGCGGACCTGCGCGCGCTGCTGCGGGACCTGGCCTCCGACGGCGCCACCATCCTCATCTCCAGCCACATCCTTCCCGAGCTGGAGCAGATGATCGACGGCGTCGTCTTCATGTCCCGGGGCGCGGTGGTCAGCCCGCCGGGCGGCGCCTCTCCCTCGGCCGACGGCGTCGAGTCCGCCGACGGCGCCAGCGCGCCAGCGCGGCCGAGCCCGCTGCCGCAGCCCCTGCGCCGCCACTGGGAGATGCGGGCGCTCGATCCAGCCCGTCTGGCCGCCTGGGCCGCCTCCGAGCAGGCTCCCGCCGAGCCCGGGGAGGACGGCGCGCTCCTCCTGCCCGCCGCCGACGACGCCGCGGCCGCCGCCCTCCTGCGCAGCGCCATCGAGGCCGGGGTGGAGGTCACCGCCTTCGCCCCGCGCGCCGAGTCCCTGGAGGCCGCGTACCTGGCGATGGAAGGAGACCGCCGATGAGTTGGAAGGCCGTGCGCACCGTCGCCGTGCTCGAACTGCGCCAGCGCGTGAGATCGACGCGCTGGAAGATCATGCTGGTCCTCTGGGGGATCGTGCTGGCGCTCCTGTGCGGAGGCCTGACCATGCTCGTCGTCGCCGAGCAGTCGCGCGATTTCCCCGCTCCGATGCTGTACGACATCACGCTGGGATTCGTCCTGCTCATCGGGCTCATCGTGGCGCCCACGCTGTCGGCCACCTCGATCAACGGGGACCGCGCGGACGCGACGCTCGCCCTCCTGCAGGCCACGGCGCTGCGGCCCGGGGAGATCGTCGTCGGCAAGCTTCTCGCGGCATGGGCGGCGGCGCTCGCCTTCCTCGGCGTCGCGCTGCCGTTCCTCGTCGTGCTGACCGCCGTGGGCGGGTCGAGGTGGATCGCGCTCCTGGCGCACCTCGTCATCCTGGCCGTCGCGCTGGGGGCGATCTGCGCCGTCGGCCTGGGGTTCTCGGCGACGGCGTCGCGCCCGTCGGCCTCCTCAGTGCTCACCTACCTCGTGATGGCCGCGCTCGTCATCGGCACGCCCATCGCCACGGCGATCTCGTCGACGGCGGTGCGCGGGGTCCAGACAACGCTCGTCTACGAGACGGATTATGACCGCTCAACGGACTCCGCGCTGGTCTGCAAGGCCGAGCCGCGGACGTACACCCATGAGGTCGTCCATTCGGATCGGATCTGGTGGATGCTCGCGCCCAACCCCTTCGCGGCGCTCGGCGACGTGTCCGCCCGCTTCCCCCTGGGATCGTCGAAGCGGGATAGCGAGAAGCTCTTCGGGCCGTGGGGCGCGACGATCGACGAGATGCGTGATCCCGTGCCTTCGACGGTCGAGGTGAGGCACTGCGAGAACCGCGACCGGTGGGGCGACGACGTGCAGTACGGGCACGATCCCCTCTCGCATATGGCCTTCTGGCCGGCGTCGCTCGCCCTGCTCATGGCGCTGGGGGCATTGCCCCTGTGGTCGGCGACTCGGCGGCTGCGCACGCCGACCCGCCGCCTGGCGCGCGGTACGCGCGTGGCCTGAGGGGGACCCGTGATCAGCGCTCTCCGGCTCCCCCGCATCATGGGCGGCTGGCTCGCCGTCCTCGTCATCATCGCCGCGCTGCCCCTGGCGGTCCTGCGCGATGAGGACAGGATCGTGTGGCTCTACGACGCCGTTCTCATCGGCGTCGGGATCATGGGCGCGGCGACCGCGTCCATCCTGGCCCGATCACTGGCCCAGGGCCGGTCCACGACGCATTCCAGTGCTAGTCCCACCGCCCTCTCCACCGCGCCGCGCTCACAGCGCCTCGCCGAGCTGGGCGCGCTGGGCCTCGCCACAGCGGCGCTCATGGCTCTCGCGGCGCCGTTCCTCACGCTGCTGGCCCTCAAGGGCGGCGCCTATCCGAGCGCGGTGCCCGCCCATCTCCTCATCCTGGGAGCCTCCACCTGGGCGGTGGCCTGCGCCTGCCTCGCCGCGCGTGCCCGCGGCGCCCGGCCCAGCGCCCTGGCCGCCGTCGTCATCGTGCTCATCCTGGTGGTGGTCCCGCCCGCCGCCATGGAGGCGCTCGCGTCGGTGGTGCGGATCGAGCAGGAGCAGACCGTCTACGTGCTCAACGGAGACACCTCGCGCACGCGCTGTGAGCCCACGCCCAGCACGCGCACACGGGAGGAACCGCGCTCGGAGTTCTTCTGGTGGCTGGCGGCGACGGACCCGCTGCTCGCGCTGGCTGACGCCTCGGTGCGCGGCCCGGCAGTGCCCGAGCCCTGGCGCGAGTCCTCGCTTCTCGCCTGGGCCGGCGGGAGCATCGACGACTCGCGGGACCCGCATCCGCGGGCCGTGACCCTCCACGAGTGCGGCGAGGGCATCGTCTGGGACAGCGAGGGGGTCTCCATCCTGCGCGAGCCCCGCCACGCGCCCTTCTGGCCGGTGACGGTGCTCCTCATGATCGGAGCCGGCCTCGCGATGGGCCTCAGGCGGCGCCCGCGCTGATCACTCGACGCGGCGTCGGCCCTCGAAGGCGCGGCCGAGCGTGACCTCGTCGGCGTACTCCAGGTCGCTGCCCACGGGCAGTCCCGAGGCGAGGCGGGAGACGGGCACGGCCATGGTGCGCAGCATCCGGGTGAGGTAGGCGGCTGTGGCCTCCCCGACGACGTCGGGATCGGTGGCCAGGATGACCTCCTCGACCTCGCCGGAGCCCAGGCGCGCGAAGAGCTCGCGCACGCGCAGGTCGTCCGGGCCCACCCCGCTGATGGGGTCGATGGCGCCGCCGAGCACGTGGTAGAGGCCCCGGTACTCGCGGGTGCGCTCGATGGCGACGACGTCCTTGGGCTCCTCGACGACGCAGATGACGCGGCCGTCGCGGCGGGGGTCGCGGCAGATCGCGCACTGCTCGGACTCGGCGATGTTGCCGCAGGTGGTGCAGAAGCGCACGCGCGCCTTGACGGCCCTCAGAGCGTCGATGAGCCGCTCCACGGAGGCGGAGTCCGCGGAGAGGATGTGGAAGGCCATGCGCTGGGCGGATTTGGGGCCGACGCCGGGGAGCTCGCCGAACTCGTCGATGAGGTCCTGGACGGCGCCTTCGTAGACAGCGGGCACGCCTCAGCGCCCTTCCTGGGTGACGGTGACCTCTTCCAGGACGGTGGCGCCCAGGAGTCGCTTGACGACCTCCAGGCCGACGACGCCGGCTTCCTCAGCGTCCTCGTCGTCCTCGCTGGGGGTGTCGTCCTCCAGGGAGACGCCGGGCGAGCCCGCGCTGCCGGGGGCGCTCGGGGCACCAGGGGCGCCTGCGCGACCGGGCTGGCCGGGCCTACCCCGGTCGGGAACGGCCTGGCCCCGGGCGGCGGCGCGCGCGGCGGCGACGGCGGCGGAGACACTGGGCGCGGGTGACCAGGTGTCCTCGGGGGCGCCGGCCTCGCCGTCGTCGGCGGGCTCGTCGGGGATGGGAACGCCGTCGGAGAAGGAGGCAGGGCCGTCCCAGCTGACCGCCGGATGCGGAGTGGGGGCGGCCGGGGCCGAGGAAGATGGGTGGGCGGCGGGCGACGGCGCGGAGGCCGCGGGCGAGGGGGCGGCGGGGCGCGGGATCTCTGGCAGGGCGTGGAGGCGGTGGACGGTGGCCAGCGGGGCGTCGTCCGCGTCCGTGGAGGGGCCGGAGGCGGCGGGCTCGGCGGAGGCCCCCGACGAGGCGGATGCGGGGGGCGCGGGGGCGTCCCAGGCGCGGCTCGCGGAGGACGCGGCCGGGGGCTCGGGTGACGAGGCGGGCTCTGGGGAGGGGGCCACTGGCTCAGGCGCGGGCTTGGCCGCGAGCGCGCCGCCAGGGATGGCGACCTCGCCCCATCCGTCGTCGCCAACAGCGCGGGCGGGCGGGGGCGATGGAACAGGGGCAGACGGTGTCGCGGGGGCGCTGGGGGCACTGCCGGTGCGGGGTGTCTGGCTCGGCGACGGCGCGGCGGCGT
>NZ_JH806632.1:941392-984835 GCF_000295095.1 Actinomyces timonensis DSM 23838
GTCGCACCTGGGGGCTCGGGGGCCTCATCCATCGGCGGCTCTGGCCCGAAGGGGGCGGGCTCGTCCCAGGCGGTGGGGGCCGCCTGGCGGCTCGGCGGCGCGACCGGGGCGCCCTGGGCTCCGCCGCGCGGGCCCCGGGGGACGGAGGGCGGCCGGGGCCCCGGACGTCCGGCGGCGTCGGCCCGACCGGCCGGAGCCGCCCGCGCCTCCCGGTCCGTCGCCGCCGGTGACGATGGCGTGGACCTGGAGCTCGAGGCCGAGGGCCTGGTGGATGGCGGCGGCGAGGATGGGGCCGTGCCCGCCGTTGTCGAAGGCGCCGACGAGGCCGGGCGCGGTGAAGAGGAGGGTGAGGGTGCCGCCGTTGATGGGACCGGGCTGGGCGTTGGGGCCGACGAGCGCCCAGGTGGCGCGGCGCGAGCGCTTCGCGGCGTCGAGCACTTCCTCCCAGCGGGCGCGCAGCATCTCAGCGTCGGCGGCGCCGGGCCCGGCTGGCACAGCGGGGGCGGACGGGGCCGCGGGCTGGGCGGAGGGAACCGAGGGAGCGGCGGTGCGGGTGGGCTCGCCCCAGCCGTCCGCGGGCGCCCCGGGCACTGACGGGGCTGCTGGCGCGCTGGTCCCGTGCGCGCTGGCGGCGGGGGCTGAGGGCGCCATGGGGGCGCTCGTCGTCATGGGGGCCGCAGAAGCGGCGGATGCGGGGGCGGAGGGAGCGCCCGCGCCCATTCCGGGGGCAGCCGGGGCATCCCAGTCGACGGTGATCGGGCGGGAGGGCCCTGCCTCGGGCCCGGCCGTGCTCGGTGCGACTGGCGCGCTCGGCGCCGCGGGGGCTGGCGCCGCCGCGCTGCCTTGGGGCCCGGCGGCCACGCGCTGCGCGATCTGGGCGGCCATCTCCCGGCCGGAGGCGGCCTGGGGCGCCTGACCGGCGGCCCCTGCCTGTGACGCGGGGCTCGACTGGCCCGCGGCGCGCTGCTGCCCCGGCTGGCCAGCCATTCCAGCGGCGCCCGGCTGCGCCGTCGGGACCCCTGCGGCCCCGCCGCGCTGGGAGGGGACGAGGAGGCGCGCCATGAGGAGCTCGAGCTGGAGGCGGGGCGAGGTGGCGCCGACCATCTGGCCGAGTGCCTGGGCGGTGAGGTCGGCGGCGCGCGAGAGCCCGGCGGCGCCGACGGTGCGGGCCTGGACCTCCATGCGCGCGAGCTGGTCGGTGGGCAGGGAGCCGAGCGCGGGCCCGGCCTCGGAGCCGGCCAGGGCGAGGACGAGCAGGTCGCGCAGCCTTTGAAGGAGGTCCTCGACGAAGCGGCGGGGATCGTGCCCGGAGGCGACCACGCGGTCCACGACGCGGAAGACCCCAGCGCCGTCGGCCCCGGCGATAGCGTCCACGCAGCTGTCCAGGAGGGTGACGTCCGTGTAGCCGAGGAGGGCCACGGCTCGCTCGTAGTCGACGGCGCCGTCGATGGCCCCGCCGATGAGCTGGTCCATGACGGACAGGGTGTCGCGCACGGAGCCGCCGCCAGCGCGCACGACGAGCGGGTAGACGCCGGGGCCCACGCGCACGCCCTCGGCGCCGCACAGCTGGGCGAGGTAGCCCTCGAGGATGTCCGGGGGGACGAGCCGGAAGGGGTAGTGGTGGGTGCGCGAGCGGATGGTGCCGATGACCTTCTCCGGCTCGGTGGTGGCGAAGATGAACTTCACGTGCGCCGGGGGCTCCTCGACGAGCTTGAGCAGGGCGTTGAAGCCCTGGGGGGTGACCATGTGGGCCTCGTCGAGGATGAAGATCTTGTAGCGGTCCCGGGCGGGGGCGAAGGCGGCGCGCTCACGCAGGTCGCGGGCGTCGTCGACGCCGTTGTGACTGGCGGCGTCGATCTCGACGACGTCGAGGCTGCCAGGGCCGCCAGTGGCCAGGTCGCGGCAGGAGGGGCAGGTCCCGCAGGGGGTGTCGGTGGGGGCCTGCTCGCAGTTGAGGCAGCGGGCGAGGATGCGGGCCGAGGTGGTCTTGCCGCAGCCGCGCGGGCCGGAGAAGAGGTAGGCGTGGGTGACGCGGTCTCCGCGCAGCGCCGCCATGAGGGGGGCGGTCACGTGGTCCTGCCCGATGACGTCCTGGAAGGTGTCCGGGCGGTAGCGGCGGTAGAGCGCGGTGGTCACAGTCCGACTCTAAACGGGACCGCTGACACCGCGCGAGGCGGTGGGCGCTGGCAGAAGGCCTCTCTCGCCTCCCCCAGGGCCTGAAAGAGGCCGGCCCCAGCCCTCACCCTCACCCGGAGCACGGCATCGCGCTCCGGACCCCGGCGCTCCCGGGGCGAGCGCCCCTTCGGCGCCCCTTCCTATGGCACCCCCATCAGCGACGATCTACGGTAGATATGTCCGACAACACATTCGTTCGCCCACCAAAGAAAGGACACGCCATGAACACCGTCGTTCGTACCAAATTCTTTGCCGTCTGACTGTCCGCCATCGCGCTGGCCTCCGGCGCGCTCCTGACCGGCAGCGGTGCGAGTGCCACCACTCAGGCCTCCCCGCAGCCCGCCGGTCAGAGCGCCCAGGCGCCCGCGGCTAAGGCCGCCCTGGGTACCGACACCACTACCGACACCTCCGACGACGGCGGGGTCAGGATGCTCCCCATCCTCCCCATGACCTCCATCATCCCGGGGAGGGACGGTTCGGCCGATACCGCGATCATCGTCTCCCCCTCCGGCAATATCGGCTGCCAGTTCTCCGAGTACTACGCGGGCTGTGGCCTGCTCTCCTACCGCCAGGACGCCCCCTTCGGCTACGACGAGACGGGCGGCACCCCCCTGTGGTGGTTCGACATGTCGGGTGGCGCCAAGCCCGAGCTCATCGGCAGCCACGAGGGCAGTCCCGCCCTGGACGCGTCCATGCGGCGCGCCGGCGACCCCGAGCCCCAGGTGGTGGAGTACACGGAGACCGTCATCTACGGACCCTGGCAGTGCCACTCCGATACCGCCGCGCTGAACTGCTGGAACAACGACACCAACCACGGCGTCGTCATGAGCCGCGAGCAGTACCGCACCTACTGACACGCGTCGTCCGCGTCCTTCGCTCCACCGCGCTGCGGCCCCCATCCAGGTGGGCCGCAGCGCGGCGGTCGCCTCGACTGGAGCGTGGCGCGCCGAGCGGCGCCGTTCGTGCCCAGTGGCACGCCCCTCCCGCTCCAGTGGACGCCGATAGCACCGCTCGGGGCGACGAGCGGCAGTCGGGGTTGATGGCATCACTGGCCGCGCGGCATCGCGCCGGGGGCGACCGCGGGCAATCCTCGGGGCATGTGAGGACCCCCCGTGCACCCGCCAGAGCCCGCTTACCCTTGCTACCTTCCGGTCCTGGGGGATTCGCTGGATGACGCCGCACGAGGGGCCGGGGAACACCATACCCGACGACGCCCCGCCCCGTCGCCTCCGACTGGCAGGCCGTGCCCGCTGCCGACGACCGACGCCGACCACAAGCGGGCCGGAGCCCGCCTCTCCCGACCCGTCGGCCCTCCGACGCTCGCACTGGCATCGATGCCGGCTCCACGAGGCGGGCAGCACCCGTTCTCGCTCGTCCGCCGGGGCGCGTGACCGATCCCACCGGGGCCGGGGCTTGGCCGAGTGGCGCCAGCCCGGAGGGGTCGGATATATTCGCTGTCCGTTGCACGTGGCTGCTGGCCGCGTGGAGCGCCTGGAGGATTCGCCTAGTGGCCTATGGCGCACGCTTGGAAAGCGTGTTGGGTGCAAGCCCTCGGGGGTTCGAATCCCCCATCCTCCGCCCTTGACCCCGGGAGCCCACGGCCCCGGGGTCTTCTCGTTCCTGCAGGCGACGCCGCAGGCGCGGCCGACGGGCAGGCGCTCTCGTGGGGCACCTCCCCCACCGACGGGTGCATCCTCCACCGATAGGTGCGCGGAGCACCGATAGGTGCGGTGAGAACGCACCCGTCGGTGCTCAGCGCACCCGTCAGGGGCGAGCGCACCCGTCGGTGCTGACGGCACCCGGCGATGCGCCAGGGGGCACCCTCATCCCGTCCGCTTCGGCGCCAGCCCCAGCGCACCGGCTTGCACGATCCGACCAGCGCTCCCGCTCCCTCCGCGAAGATTGTCAATTCTGCTGCCGTACCCCAACCCCGGCAGATCCACACAGTCGATAATCGTTGGAATCACGCCGATCGTGTCGACCGCTTCAAGGCGCCATCGCATCGACGGCCGCAGAATTGACACCTCGGGTCACCGATCCGCGATGTAACCCGCCGACCGCGCCCGCCCTGCCGGCCCAGCCGCCCACCGCAACCCCCGCCAATGGAAACGACACGCTCAGGGCCACCCCACGCCGACTTTTCGTTGCAAACGCGTCGGCAGGCTCCGCCGCCCCAACCTCGAATGTGCATTCGGCCTGCGATTGCACATTCGAGCCTCAGCGCCCGCGCACCCCTCCACGCCATTCCAACGATTCGCCCTTCCCGCCCCACCTGAGCGTGCCGAACCGGCGCACTCGGCCCGAGAGCTCTCACAGGGAGCGCACAAGGCCAGCCAATGGGGGCCTTACGCTCGCCGGTCAGGCTTCCTGCCATGACCAGCACGCATCACTCCACCATCACCCCCGGCACCGAGGACGCCACCGCCCCGGACACCACCGCCACCGCCCCCTCAACGGACTCCGCGCCCAAGCACCGCCACAGCCGCCGCCGCTTCCTGCTCGGCGGGGCCGCCATCCTCGGCGTCAGCGCCGCCGGCGGCTCGGCATGGGCACTGGACCGCTTCGTCATCGACCACGTCGAGGTCAAGGACGCCTCCGCCTACGAGGCCGCGAACGCCGTGGTCACCAACGCCGCCCAGGCCACCGCCAGCGCGGACGAGATCACCCTGACCGACACGTCCTACACCTCCCCCACCACCTCCATCACGATCGGCACCACGGCCACCGGCTCCGGCTCGGACACGCTCACCTACTACACGGCGGATATCACCGTCTCCGACGCCACCGCCGTGCGCAGCGCCTTCGCCTCCAACCAGTTCGGCCTCAACATCACCGCCAAGCCCAGCGAGATCGCCTCGTCCAACAGCGCGGTCTTCGCCATCAACGGCGACTACTACGGCTTCCGCGAGACCGGCATCCTCATCCGCAACGGCACGGTCTACCGCGACTCCCCCGCCCGCGAGGGCATCGCCTTCTACGCCGACGGCCACGTGGAGATCTACGACGAGACCACCACCAACGCCCAAGCACTGGCCGACGCCGGGGTGTGGAACACCCTGTCCTTCGGCCCGGCGCTCGTGCGCGACGGCCAGATCGTCTCCGGCATCGACTCCGTCGAGGTGGACACGAACTTCGGCAACCACTCCATCCAGGGCCAGCAGCCCCGCACCGCGCTGGGCTGCATCGGCACGAACCACTACATGTTCGTCGTCGTCGATGGCCGCTCAGAGGGGCACTCGCGCGGCGCCACGATGACCGAGCTCGCGCAGATCATGGCGGGCCTGGGCTGCCAGGCGGCCTACAACCTCGACGGCGGTGGCTCGTCCGCCATGTATTTCAACGGCTCGATCATCAACCAGCCCTCCAACGGCGGCGAGCGGGCCACGTCCGACATCCTCTACATCGCCCAGGGAGCCTGACATGAGCAGCACGCAGACTATCGGCACCACCCGCGCCACCGCCCCAGCCGCGAGCAGCACGACGGGGCGCTACCGCAGCCGCGCCGCCACGCTCACGGCCCCGGGCCTTGCCCCAGGCGCCTCCGCCACCGACAACCGGATCGCCCCCTCGCCGCTCGCGCCGGGCCAGGGCTCGCCCCAGGCCTGCCCCCACGAGCCGCTCGGGGATCCGACGGCGGTCCTCCTGTCCGTCCTCATCCCCGCCTATCACCCCGATGAGCGCCTGGCTGGGCTCACCGCCGATCTGCGCGGGGAGCTGCCGGGATGCGCGGTGCTCGTCGTCGACGACGGCTCCGGGCCCGAGTACGCCCCCGTGTTCGAGGCCGCCCGCCGCCAGGGCGCCGTCGTCATCGGGTACGGCGACAACCGGGGCAAGGGGCACGCGCTGCGCACCGGCCTGGCCCACGCCGCGAGGCAGTGGCCGGGAGCCGACGTCGTCTGCGCCGACGCCGACGGGCAGCACAGGCCCGCCGATATCGCCGCCGTCGCGGCCCGGGTGCGCCAGACGCGGCGCATGACGCTCGGCGTGCGCCGCTTCACCGGATCGGTGCCACTGCGCAGCCGGATCGGCAACACGGCCACCGCCCTGCTGTTCCGCGGCGCGACCGGCTGGGCGCTCGGGGACACCCAGACCGGGCTGCGCGGCTACCCCGCCGGGGCCCTCGACTGGCTGCAGTCGGTGCCCGGGGACCGCTACGAGTACGAGCTCAGCGCCCTGCTGCGCGCCCGCGAGCTCGGGATGGCCGTGGAGGAGGTGGAGATCACCACGGTCTACGAGCCCGGCAACCCATCCAGCCATTTCCGGCCCATCGCGGACTCGGCCCGCATCTACGCCCCGATGCTGCGCTTCATCGGCGCCTCCATGAGCTGCTTCGTCATCGACTGGGTCGGCGTCATGGTGCTCTTCGCGATGACCGGGAGCCTGCTGGTGGCCGCGGTGGGGGCGCGCCTGGCCTCCGGGACGGCGAACTTCTTCATGAACCGGCGGGTCTTCCACGCGGCGCCGGGCACGGTGCGGCGAACGGCCGCCCGCTACATCCTGCTCGCCGTGACGCTGCTCATCGGCAGTTACCTGGCGCTGAGCATCCTCACGGGGATCGGGATCCCGCTGGGCATCGCCAAGATCCTGGGCGACGGCGCTGTGTACGTCGCCTCCTACCTGGCCCAGCGCCGGCTGGTCTTCCGCGAGTCAGTGCCGGGCGAGTGAGGAGCCGGCTGGCTGCTGCGACGCCGGGCGGGACGCACCGAGCCCCGGTCCTGCCGTTCAGGGCGGCAGGGCCGAGGCTCGGCCCGCACCGATGACCAATCAGAGATCGTCAGGGTCGGCCATCGGGTCGGTGCGCGCCTTCAGGGGGCGCGGCTCATGTCACGGCGCGCGATGCCGTTGATTCCTACAGGGACCAGGACCCAGGGAGATCAGGGCTCAGGGACCAGGGACGAGATCCTGGGATAGGAGTCGGGCTGCGCGGTTACTCGAGGAACGAGCGGAGGTGTGCGAATGACTTGACGGATCCCCCATGTGATCCAACTCGCCATCACCTTCCTGTGTTCACCGTCCTTTCGCTTCTCTGTGCTCGTGACATCGTGCGGGGTTCGGGGTGCCCCGCGACGACTCAAAGACTATGCGGCGCCCCGTGGCTCTGCAAGTTCCCTACCAATCGTTACATCCCGAGAGGCAGGCCTTCACAGTCTGGGCCCCCGACCTGGGGTTTCACCCTCTCGCACGGGCCCTTCCGGGCCACGACGACGCTGAAACGTTGCCAGATACGGCATTTCAGACTTCTAAACGAGATCGCTCCTTAAGAGCACCGAGACCGATGTTTCCCAGGCGATACCGCGCCTTGCCATTCCCGAGACACTCCGTTTCCGGCCCGAGATCGGGCGTGTCCCGCCCGAGACCGCTGTAGCCGCGCCGCGACCGCGCGGTGCCCGTGCCGAGACCGACCGGGCCGCCCTGTGCGGGGGCCGAGCCCGGATTCCCGCGTGCGAGACAGGCGGGCGCGCGACGGCGAGCGCCACGGGGTGAGCGCGGGCGCTCAGTCGCCGTCGGAGGAGTCGGGGCCAGCCACGCGCAGACCGCTCCGCCGCGCAGCAGCGGCCAGATGGGCATCGTGGGTGAGCAGCGTGATGGGAGCGCGGTCGCTGTCCAGGATGAGCGCCGTCGCTAGGTGGATCGCATCGAGCGACTTGAGGGAGTCAGTGAGGGCGCAGGCGCGATCGACGACGTCGCGGTTGATATCGACCAGGTGGATCTCGTCAAGGAGCGAGCGGACACTCGTCAGGGGCGCCCCTGTGCGCCGCGCTACCCGCGTCAGCTCGATCTCGAGGAGGACCGAGGAGATAGCCGCCCCTGCGGCGAGGACGTCCGCCATGATCCGCTCGGCCTGAGCACCGCCCTCCTGCCCGAGGAGCTGGAGGGCAACGAACGAGGTATCAACGTAGTGCATCGAGGTCGATCTCCTCGCGGTCCTCGTCGAGGAGCTGGCGCAGAGTCACGCCCTCCGGGAGCTCTCCCGTGGCGACGATCGGATGGTGGGTCCCCCGCCTTGCCGGGCGTACATGACCCTCGCGCAGCAGGCACTCATAGGGCGTTTCATCGGGTTTGATGGGGATGATCTGGGCGATAGGGCGCCCGTGGTCCGTTACGACGACGGGCCGCTGGTTCTCCTCGACACCGCGCACGATGCGGCCCGAGCCCTGGTTGAGCTCGCGCAGACTGACGACGGCGGGCGCTGAAGGGAGGGGAACCGCAGGTCGAGCACTCATGACCGCAGATTACTCCTACATGTTCTACCTCCGACATCCATCTTCCTCCTGGAGCCACTTCACCCCCGGGTCGGGACCTCAACGATCATCTTGCGCACCCCGCGAGGCCGCAGTCGAACCGCCGCGACAGTGGTCGCACCCCCGTCGCCCCACCCTTGACCTCGCATACCTAGAGTTCTTAGGCTTCTGATACCTAGCAACATGAGGTAAGGGGCGCGCATGAAGCTGTCGAAGGACCTGGTCGCCGCCTCCGCCACCATCATGGTGCTGCGCATCCTCACCACCGGGCAGGACTACGGCTACTCGATCCTGCGCCGGATCGCCGCCGCCTCCGGGGAGGAGATCGAGTGGTCCGAGGGCCTGCTCTACCCCCTCCTCCACCGCCTGGAGCGCACCGAGCTCATCACCGCCACCTGGGGCCGGGCGGACAACGGTCGGCGCCGCAAGTACTACGCGATCACCGACGCCGGCCGCCGCGCGCTCGCCGACTCCGAGGCCCAGTGGGCCCTCGTCACCCGCACCCTCGATTCCCTGACGCCCCCGAAGGAGAGCACCCATGACCGCGACCCGCGATGACCTGATCTCCGCCTGGCGCGCGGACATGCTCGCCATGCCGGCTCTCACGGACGACGACGTCGCCGAGCTGGAGGACCACCTCGTCTCCCAGGCCGACGAGCTGCGCCAGGCGGGGCTCAGCGATGAGGAGGCCCTCCTCATCTCCCTGCGCCGCCTGGGGGCGCGCGACGCCGTCGCCCACGCCTACGCGCAGACGCACCCAGGCCGGCAGTGGCTCCAGCTCGCCTTCGGCGCGCCCGCGGGCAGCCCCTCCTCCCCCGACTCCCCCACCGCGCCCGCCGGGCCTACCCCCGCCGCCCCGCAGCGCTCGCTCTGGGGATTCCGGGCGCCACGGCTGGCCGCAGCGCCACCGGGGATCCGGGACCTCAGCCTCGCCCTGCTGCTGGGGGTCCTGGCCGGGCTCGCCCTCAAGCTGCCCTCCCTGCTCATCTCACCCGCCGACGGCGTCGACATCTTCTACTCGCGCAATATCGCCATGCTGGGACTGCCCTTCCTGGCGCTCTACCTGGCGGTGCGCTCGCGAGCCTTCTCCTCGGCGCGCGGGGGCCTGTGCCTGCTGGCGGTGATCGCGGTGGGCAGCACCGCCGTCGTCAATCTCTTCCCGCGCTCCCGGGAGGCCGCCATGGGGGATTCCCTCGTGCTCAGCGCGGTGAGCCTTCCCGTGGCGCTCCTGCTCATCACCGGGATCGCCTACCTCGGCTCACGATGGAGGGAACTGGAGGCCTGGATGGATTGGCTGCGCTTCCTCGGGGAGTCGGTCATCTACTCGGCGATCCTGTGGATGGCGACGGCGGCGGTGGGCGGCGTCATCATGCTGCTCTTCATCACCGTCATGCCAGAGGACCTCGTGCTCACCCTGGCGGATTGGGCGCTGCCGATCGCCGTCGGGCTGGTGGTCATGGTGACGGCGTGGCTGGTGGAGCGCAAGAAGTCGGTGATCGCGAATATGGCACCGGTTCTCACCACGATCCTCACGCCCGCGCTGGTGCTGGCCCTGGCGGTCTTCCTCATCGCCGCGGCGGTGGTGGGCGGGCCGAGCCACCTGGAGCGCCAGGTGCTCATCGTCTACGACCTCGTGCTCATCCTTGTCACGGCGATCGTCGTGTTCACGGTCTCCGCGCGCGACCCGCTCACCCCGGCGCGGCCGCTCGACTGGCTCCAGCTGGCCCTCATCGTGGGAGCCATCGCCGCCGACCTCCTCGTCCTGTGGTCGCTGGTCGAGCGCTTCGCCGCCTACGGCTCCAGCCCGAACAAGACGACGGCGCTGGGCCTCAACCTCATCCTGCTCGCGCTCCTGTCCGGCTCGGCGTGGCACTACTGGGGCGTGCTGCGGCGCGGGCGCACCTCGCTGGCCCTGGAGCGGTGGCAATGCGTGGCCGTGCCGGTGCTGGCCTCCTGGGGGCTCGTCGTCGCGCTCATCCTGCCCCCGGTCTTCAGCTTCCGCTGATCACCGACGGCGAGGAGACGGCCTCGATCGGGTGCCTCACGCGGGCCGGTAGGTGAAGCGGTCCCAGCCCAGGTCCTTGATGCGCTCGGCCATGCGCTCGCACTGGGCGTCCCATCCGGGGGCGACGACGTCGAAGTCCCCGCTCGTCCCCTCGCTGCGGGCCTGCTGGAGGGCGTAGACCCGCGCCCCGGCGTCGTGGACGCGTTGGCCGACCTCGACGGCGTCGTCGGCCGTGACATCGCCCGGCACGACGGTGGTGCGGACCTCGAACTCCGGCCCCCCGGCCGCCCGCGCCGCCACGAGCGCCTCCAGGCATGACCAGGCCTTCTCCCCCGAGCCGGGCCGCCCGACGACGATCTCGTAGTGCTCGGGCAGGGCCTTGATATCCAGACCCACCCAGTCGATGAGCCCGGAGGCGACGAGGTCGGCCAGCCGCCTCGGGTAGGCGCCAGCCGTGTGCAGCCCGACGGAGAAGCCCATCGCCCGCGCCTCGGCCGCGGCATCGGCCAGCGCGTCCTGGCGCAGGGCCTCCCCACCGGTGAAGACGACGCCGTCGAGCAGGCCGCGCCGCCGCTCCAGCAGCTCGCGGACCTCCGCCCAGGCCACCGCCCCCGGGGTGCGGGTGGGGATGAGGGCCTGGTTGTGGCAGTAGAAGCAGTTCCAGGGGCAGCCCTGGCAGAACACCGTGGCGACGAGCCTGTCGGGCCAGTCGACGGTGCTCAAGGGCACGAGCCCCGCGATCTGCAACGAGTCCGCCGGACTGGCGGGCCGTGGCCTCACCTCCCCGGCTTCACGCATCGAGGCCGAGTTCCGCAGCGATCTCATCGAGGCGGCGAGTCTTGATCTCGCCGCGCCGGACGGCCTCCGCCTCCGTCTTCAGCACGTACGCGTACTCCAGGTCGTCGATGTAGGACTCGACAGCCTCACGCACATAGAACGTTGCTGAACGACCAGTCCGGCTTCCGAGGTCATCGAGACGGTGCTTGAGATCCTCAGGCAGCCGTACGCTCAGAACTGCTGTAGACATGTATACATCTTAAGCCCCATCTCCTCGCACCACAAGCGGAATCGCAGGCTCTTGCGGCGCGGGCGTCATGCCCCCTTAGCGCCGAGCGCCGGGGCGCCCGCCGCAAAAGCGACGCGCGTCCCGGCGCATCTTCAACCCCCTCGTGAGCAGAACCAACTGCATCATCGGCCGTAGATCGTGGAACGATGGCCAATATCGATCGCAAGGATCACGCACCGGTCATCCTGGATGTCGATAATCACCCGGCAGTCCCCGACCCGGAGCCGGAACCTGCCCGCGAGAGGTCCCGTCATCGGCTTCAAGAAATCCCGCGGGTCGTCCACCCCCTGGATCTCCCGCAACTTACCGACCAGGCACTGCTGAACGCTCCGGTCGAGCCGACGCAACGCTTTCTCAGCACGAGGAGTCAGTTCGACACCCCACCCTGCCATCTGCCCAACCCCCTCCGGCGCCCTCAGGCCCCTACGCGCTCACGGCGGTGAGGCGGGAGGCGACGGGGCCGTGGCCGGCGGCGGCGCCCTCGGTGAACATCTGGCGCTCGGCGTACTCGCCCTTCTTGCCGATGTTGAAGGAGCGGACGGGCCGGAAGTAGCCCATGACGCGGGTCCACACCTCGCACTCGGTGGGTTCGGCGTCGGGGTGGAGGGCCGCGCACTTCTCGCAGGTCTCGTGCTCGCCGGGCAGGTAGCCGTGGATCGGGCAGATGGAGAAGGTCGGGGTGATGGTGATGTACGGAGTGCGGAAGGCCGTGAGCGAGCGGCGCACGAGCTCCTTGCAGGCGGCGGCCGAGGAGACGCGCTCGTTCATGTACAGGTGCAGGACGGTCCCGCCGGTGTACTTGGTCTGCAGCTCCTCCTGCATCTCCTGGGCGGCGAAGGGGTCGTCGGTGTAGCCCACGGGGAGCTGCGAGGAGTTGGTGTAGTAGGGGTTGGTGGGGGTGCCGGCCTGGAGGATGTCCGGGTAGCGGCGCAGGTCCTCCTTGGCGAAGCGGTAGGTGGTGCCCTCGGCGGGGGTGGCCTCGAGGTTGTACAGGTGGCCGGTGGCCTCCTGGAACTCGACCATCTTGGCGCGGACGTGGTCGAGGATGCGCACGCACATGGCGTGGCCGCGCGGGTCGGTGAGGTCGTACTCGTCGCCGCTGAAGTTGCGGACCATCTCGTTCATGCCGTTGACGCCGATGGTGGAGAAGTGGTTGTCCAGGGTGCCCAGCCAGCGCTGGGTGAAGGGGAAGAGGCCGGTGTCGATGTGGTGCTGGATGACAGTGCGCTTGAGCTCGAGGGTGTCGCGGCCCAGCTCCATGAGGTGGTCGAGGGCAGCGGTGAGGCCGGCCTCGTCGTGGGCGTGGAGATAGCCCAGGCGGGCCATGTTGATGGTGACGACGCCGACGCTCCCCGTCTGCTCGGCCGAGCCGAACAGGCCATTGCCGCGCTTGAGCAGCTCGCGCAGGTCGAGCTGGAGGCGGCAGCACATCGAGCGGATCATGCCGGGGTCGAGCTCGGAGTTGATGAAGTTCTGGAAGTAGGGCAGGCCGTACTTCGCGGTCATGGTGAAGAGGCGCTCGGCGTTCTCGGACTCCCAGTCGAAGTCCTTGGTGATGTTGTAGGTGGGGATGGGGAAGGTGAAGACGCGGCCATCGGCGTCGCCGTCGGTCATGACCTCCATGAAGGCGCGGTTGATCATGGCCATCTCATCGGCGAGGTCCCCGTAGGTGAAGTCGCAGAGCTCGTCGCCGACCAGGGGGTGCTCGGTGGCGAGGTCGGCGGGGCAGGTCCAGTCGAAGGTGAGGTTGGTGAAGGGGGTCTGGGTGCCCCAGCGGGAGGGGACGTTGAGGTTGAAGATGAGCTCCTGCATCCCCTGACGGACCTCCTCGTAGGTCATGGAGTCGAGGCGGACGAAGGGGGCCATGTAGGTGTCGAAGGAGGAGAAGGCCTGAGCGCCGGCCCACTCGTTCTGCAGGGTGCCGAGGAAGTTGACGATCTGCCCGACGGCGGAGGAGAAGTGCTTGGGCGGGTTGCACGCGATCTTGCCGGGGATGCCGTTGAAGCCCTGCTGGAGGAGGGACTTGAGCGACCATCCGGCGCAGTAGCCGGCGAACATGTCGAGGTCGTGGATGTGGAGGTCGCCCTCGCGGTGCGCCTGGCCGGCCTCGCGGGAGTAGATCTGGCTCAGCCAGTAGTTGGCGATGATCTTGCCGGAGGTGTTGAGGATCATGCCACCGAGCGAGTAGCCCTGGTTGGCGTTGGCGTTGACGCGCCAGTCCGAGCGGTCGAGGTACTCGGTGATGGTGGCGACGGCGTCGACGACGGGGCGGTCCCCCCCAGCCACGGCCGAGTCAGCGGCGCCTCGGGCAACGAGCTCGGGACAGGCCGTGGGGGCGAAGCCAACGGCGAGCTCGGCGGGGCGGGCGGACTGGTTCTCGGGCTGTGCGGGCACTGCTCTCTCCCTGTCTGTGCTGTCTACGATCCGGCGCCACCCGCGGTTCCGCGCGACGGTTGCGCGGGGGCGGCGACGCGACCGACCTTACCCCCGAATCACACTCATGCAACACACTATGTGGGCCTGGCATTCCCGGACGACCACAACATCTTGTGGTCCCGCCCGGTTACGAAGCAGTAACTCTCACACCGATAACCATCGACTTTTCGGCAGGATGGCGGCGATGCCGGGGAGCGGGACCGCGCGGCGGCCCGGCCGGGCAGGGACGCACAGATTGAGGTGGCGCGCGCCACACAAACGGGGCGTGGACGGCGTGTCGCCCGCCTCCCGCCAGACCGCCGAGCATGGAAGTGGCCAGGTTTGAGGATTCCTTTTTCCGACGTCCTGTCACGTCACCTATCGCCGCAGGTCAGAGACTTGCAACGAACTGGCGTCGGGCAGAAAGCGCCCGCTCGCGCCCGAGCAATCCTCAAACCTGGCCACTTCTCACCATCGCCAGAGCGGCGGCCGCGGCCTCGTAGCCCTTGTCCTCCACGGAGCCGGGCAGGCCTGCGCGGTCGAGCGCCTGCTTCTCGTCGTCGCAGGTGAGCAGGCCGAAGCCCACGGGGACACCGGTGTCGAGCATGACGCGCATGAGGCCGGCCGTGGCGCCGTCGCAGACGTAGTCGAAGTGCGGGGTGCCGCCGCGGATGACGACGCCGAGGGCGACGACGGCGTCATGGTCCGCCGCTGCCCTCTGGGCGCCCAGCGGCAGCTCGAAGCTGCCGGGGACGCGGATGAGGTCGGGCGAGAGGCCGGCCTCGGCGGCCAGGCGGGTGGCGCCGTCGATGAGCCCGTTCATGACGGCGTCGTGCCACTGGGCGGCGACGATGGCCAGGCGCAGGGGTCGGCCGTCGGGCGCGAGGCCGTCGGCGGGGGTGATGGCTGTGGTCGGGGATCCGGCTCCGGACATGGTTCCTCCTTCAGGACAGGTGGGTGAGGGCGTGGTTCATACGGTCGCGCTTGGTGCGCAGGTAGGCGAGGTTCTGGGGGCGGGCGGGGATCTCCAGGGGCTCGGCGCCCACGACGTCGATCCCGGCGCGGCGCATCGCCTCGACCTTGAGGGGGTTATTGGTGAGCAGGCGGACGCGGCGCAGCCCGAGCTCGGCGAGGATGTCGGCTGCGTCGCGCCACTCGCGGGCCTCGCCGGGCAGGCCGAGGAGCTCGTTGGCCTCCACCGTGTCCGCGCCCTGGGACTGGAGGTGGTAGGCGCGCAGCTTGTTGACCAGGCCGATGCCGCGCCCCTCGTGGCCGCGCAGGTAGATGACGGCGCCGCCCTCGGCCTGGACGCGGGCCATGGCGGCGTCGAGCTGCTGGCCGCAGTCGCAGCGGTGGGAGCCGAAGACGTCGCCGGTGAGGCACTCGGAGTGGAGGCGCACGAGCGGCACGGGGGCGGGGCGGGTGCCGGGGGCCGACAGGCTCAGGTGCTCGGTGGGACCCGCCTGGCCGACGCCGTCGGCCGGGCCCACACCACTGGCCGGGCCGCCCGCGCGGGCGCGGCTCCAGGCGATGGCCTCGAAGACGCCCCGGTCAGTGGGCAGCTCGACGGGCTCGCTGCGCTGGAAGGAGGCGAGGGAGCGCAGGCAGGCGGCGAGGCGGTCGATGGCGAGGTGGGCCAGGCCGTGCTCGGCGCAGAAGGCGCGCAGGGAGTCGGCGCGCATAAGGGCACCGGCGTCGTCGACGATCTCGCCGATGGCGGCCACGGGGGCCAGCCCGGCCAGGCGGCACAGGTCCACGGCGGCCTCGGTGTGGCCGGGGCGCTCCAGCACTCCGCCCTCACGGGCGATGAGGGGCAGGACGTGGCCGGGGCGGCGCAGGCTCGTCGCGGTGGTGTCCGGGCTGGCCAGGAGGCGGATGGTACGGGCGCGGTCGGCGGCGCTGATGCCGGTGGTCACGCCGGTGGCGGCGTCGCAGCTGACCGTGTAGGCGGTGCCGCGGGGGTCCTGGTTGTCGGGAACCATGAGGTCGAGGCCGAGGCGCCGCGCGCGCCGGCGGGTCATTGGGGCGCAGATGTAGCCGGAGGTGTGGCGCACGAGGAACCCGAGGGTCTCGCTGGTCAGCAGGCTCCCGGCGGCGATGAGGTCGCCCTCGTTCTCGCGGTCGGCGTCGTCGGTGACGACGATGGGGCGGCCGGCGGCGAGCCGCTCGACGGCGCGGGCGACGTCGTCGAACTCCGCGGGGATGGCCGGGAACGCTGGGAGCACTGGCAATGCAAGGGCGCTCATGCGGGCTCCCCCTCCGGGGTGGCGGAGGCGGCGGAGACGTCGAGGAGCCGGGCGACGTACTTGGCCAGGACGTCGGTCTCGAGGTTGACGCGGGTGCCCACGCCGGCCTCGCCGAGGGTGGTGGTGGCGAGCGTGGCGGGGATGAGGCCGACCTCGAACCAGGGGTCCCGCTCGCCGGCGGGGCTGGTGGCGGTGACGGTGAGGGAGACGCCGTCGACGGCGATGGAGCCCTTGGCGGCGACCTGCCCGGCCAGCGGCGCGGGGAGCGAGACGCGCATGAGCGTCCACCCGCCCTGGTCGGTGACAGCCAGGACGGTGCCGGTGGCGTCGACGTGGCCCTGGACGATGTGGCCGTCGAGGCGGCCACCCGCGGGGACGCAGCGCTCCAGGTTGACGCGGCTGCCGACGGCGAGCGCCCCGAGGCTGGTGCGCTGGAGGGTCTCGCCCATGAGGTCGGCGGCGAAGGCGCCGGGGGTGTCGGGGACGGCGGGGTCGGCCTCGGCGGGAGTCGCGCCGTCCGCGGGGGCGAGCGGGGTGGCGGTCAGGCACACCCCGTTGATGGCGAGGGAGCCGCCGTCGGGGAGGTCGGCGATGAGGTCGCCCGCGTCGATGACGAGGCGGGTGACGCCGGGGCGGTCGGTGGGCGCGATGCTGAGCACGGTGCCGGCTCTCGCGACGATGCCTGTGAACATGGTGGTCCTTCCTGGTGGGGTCACTGGTGGCGTGGGGAGGCGGTGTAGCGGGCGACGATGTCCTCGCCGAGGAGGGCGGGCGGGCCGTCGGGGTGGAAGCGGTGGGCGTCGGCCAGGGTGGCGATGCCGAGGTCGCCGACGGCGCCGCGGCCGGCCCCGAGGAGGAGGGGCGCGATGTGGGCGACGAGCTCGTCAACGAGGTCGGCGGCGAGGAAGGCGGTGAGCACGGTGGCGCCGCCCTCGATGAGGACGTGCCCGATGCCGCGCTCGGCGAGGATGGCGAGGGCCTCGTGGGGGTCATGGGTGGGCAGGTGGAGCCAGTTGTCGTCGGCGCGCAGGGCGGCGGTGGCGGGGATGGGGGTGAGGCCCATGACGCAGCGCAGGGGCTGGCGGGCGGCGTCGTCGGTGCGGGCGGTGAGGCGGGGGTTGTCGGCGGCGAGGGTGCCTGAGCCGACGAGGATGGCGTCCACCCGGGAGCGCAGGTCGTGGCCGGAGGCGCGGGCGGCGGGGCCGGTGATCCATTGGCTACTTCCGTCGGCGGCGGCGATGCGGCCGTCGAGGGTCATGGCGGTCTTGGCGGTGATGAAGGGGCGGTGGGCCTGGGCGCACTCGAGCCAGCGGGCGTTGAGGGCGACGGCCTCGTCG
This sequence comes from Actinomyces timonensis DSM 23838, assembly GCF_000295095.1. Classification (GTDB taxonomy): domain Bacteria; phylum Actinomycetota; class Actinomycetes; order Actinomycetales; family Actinomycetaceae; genus Actinomyces; species Actinomyces timonensis. The sequence goes on from NZ_JH806632.1 coordinate 958,879, forward strand.
GCGAGGAGCCCGCTGCGGACGTCGACGCCGGCGGCGCGCAGGGTGGCGGCCCCGCCCGCGGCGGTGGGGTTGGGGTCGTCGATGGCGTGGATGACGCGGGGGATGCCGGCGTCGATGATGGTCTGGGCGCAGGGCGGGGTGCGGCCGGTGTGGCTGCAGGGCTCGAGGGTGACGAGGAGGTCGGCGCGGGTGAGGTCGGCTCCGGCGCGGCGGGCGGCGGCGATGGCGTCGGCCTCGGCGTGGGGCGTGCCGGCGCCGCGGTGGTGGCCGACGGCGATGATCTCGCCGTCGATGAGGATGGCGGCGCCGACGAGGGGGTTTGCTCCCCGGGGGCCGCGGCGGGCGGCGTCGAGGGCCTGTGCCATGGCGGCGCGCTCAGCGGGGGCCCACGCGGGGCTGCTTGGCACGGCGGCGCCCTGGCTGGCGGCGCGGTTCTCGCTGCCCATCTCTTGCTCCTCTTGCCGGCTATGGGCCCGAGGGGAGGGGAGCGCGCGCTACGCGTGCGGCGCTGGGACGGCGGCCCCGGATGGAGGCTCGACGGCCAGCGCGCGCATGTTCCCTCCCATCCAGACTTTGACTGTCGGCTCTGGAGTTCCACCAGATCAACCGGTTGCCGAGCGGGCTCGGCCACCGGGTCGCGGGCTGTAACCGCCGGTACGGAATCTCACCGTCCCCGGGACATGACGCGAGCAGTCTGCCACAGGAGGTGGACTCGCACCAGGGGTTTTGAGAAGGGTGGAGGGGGTGGCGTGGACGAGCACGGCAGGTTCCGCCACCAAGGTGGCCAGCTTTGAGGATTGCTCGCGCCTCCGGCGCCCTCTCTGCCCGCGCCAGCGACAGCCCCACACCTCTGACCAGGGCGAATCCACGAGACGACATCGCGTCAGCAAAAGGAATCCTCAAACCTGGCCATCCTGGCGCGCAAGACCCATCAGCCCCAGGCGTCTGACTCCCAGTCGGCGAACTCAGCGAGGTAGGGCTCGTCCGGCGGGTTCGCCGCGATCGATGCCTTGAGTCCCAGCATCATGCGCTCCAAGGCGGGGATCGCTTGGGCGGAGTGCTCGGACGGCCGAACCGAGTCGGAAGGGGACGGGAGCATGGGCCAAGGATGCCGCATCCAAGCTCGCACGGAGCGTCGAGATCGTCACTTTGGTGCCGAGATCGGTGGGTAAGGGTACGAAGTCGGCACCGAAGGGACGATCTCGGCGAACTGGTGGGCGGGAGGGAGGGGCACCAGGCTGCGGCAGACTGGGACGGTGAGTCCTGAGCCGTCCGCCGAGCCCGCCGAGCAGGCATCTGCCGCCGCGCCCTCTACGCGCCCGGCGCCTGGCATCACCTCCACCACGCCCTCACCCGCGCAGGACCTCACCGCCCTCCTGGAGACCATCGGCGCGCGGGGCGAGCGGCTCATCCACCTCGAGCGCACGCCCGCGCGCCCGGCCCGCCACGCAGACTGGCCCGACTGGGCCGACCCCGCGCTCGTCGCCGCCCTGGCAGCCTCCGGCATCCCCCAGCCCTGGACCCACCAGGCCCAGGCCGCCGACGCCCTCCACAGCGGCCACCACACCGTCATCGCCACCGGCACCGGCTCCGGCAAGTCGCTCGCCACCTGGCTCCCCGCCGTCTCCGACATCCTCGCCGCCCAGCGCGACGCCCACGCCTCCGGCACCGGCCACCGCATCTCCGCCCACGGCCGCCGCCCCACCACCCTCTACCTCGCCCCCACCAAGGCCCTCGCCGCCGACCAGGCCGCCGCCCTCGACCGCCTCGCCGACCGCATCGACGCAGCCCAGGCCCCAGACGCCCCCATCTCCCCCACCCCGCCCCTCACCCTGCGCACCGGCACCTGCGACGGGGACACGCCCCTGCCCGAGCGCGACTGGGCCCGCGCCCACGCCGACATCATCCTGACCAACCCCGACTTCCTCCACTTCTCCCTCCTGCCCGGCCACGAGCGCTGGACCCGCTTCCTGCGCTCCCTGCGCTACGTCGTCGTCGACGAGTGCCACGCCTACCGAGGCGTCCTCGGCGCGCATGTCGCCCTCGTCCTGCGCCGCCTCCTGCGCCTCGCCCGCCGCCTGAGCCCCGACTCCCCCGGCCCCACCGTCCTGTGCGCCTCGGCCACCGCCGCCGAGCCCGCCCTCACCGCAGCGCGCCTCATCGGGGCCCCGCCCAGCGCCGTCGTCGCCATCACCGACGACGGCGCCCCCGCTGGCGAGCGCTCCCTCGCCCTCTGGCAGCCCGCCCTCACCGACCCCTGGGCGGCCGCGCCCGCCGCACCGGAAGCCGACGAGCCCAGCGCCGCTCCCGACCCCGACACCCCCGATGAGCCCTCGCCCCGCCGCTCGGCCACCGCCGAGGCCGCCGAGATCCTCGTCGACCTCCTCAGCGCCGGTGCCCAGGCCCTCGTCTTCGTGCGCTCGCGCCGCTCCGCGGAGGTCGTCGCCGAGCACGCCCGCCACATCCTCACCCGCTCCGGCCCGCCCCTGTCCCAGCTGGCCGACGCCGTCGCCGCCTACCGGGGCGGGTACCTCCCCGAGGAGCGCCGCGCCCTCGAATCCGACCTGCGCCACGGGCGCCTGCGCGCCCTGGCCACCACCAACGCCCTCGAGCTCGGCATCGACGTCACCGGGCTCGACGCCGTCATCATCGCCGGGTGGCCCGGCACCCGCGTCTCTCTCGGCCAGCAGGCCGGGCGCGCCGGACGCGCGGGCAGCCCCGGCGTCGCCGTCCTCATCGCCTCCGACAACCCCCTCGACGCCTACCTCGTCCACCACCCCGAAGACGTGTTCGCCGCTCCCGAGGCCACCGTCTTCGACCCCGCCAACCCCTACGTCCTCGCCCCGCACCTGTGCGCCGCCGCCTCCGAATCGCCCCTGCGCCAGGCCGACCTCGAGCTCTTCGGCCTCCCGGACGACGCCCTCCTGGCCGACCTCGCCGAGCGCGGGGCCCTGCGCCGCCGTCCCACCGGCTGGTTCTGGAACGCCTCCCTGCCCGGCCGCCCCCAGGACCTCACCACTCTGCGCGGCGACGGCCCGCCCGACGTGCCTATCGTCGAGTCTGGCTCCGGCACGGTCATCGGCACCGCCCCCGGTGCCAGCGCCGACTCCTCCCTCCACGCCGGCGCCGTCTACATGCACCAGGGGCGCGCCTACGTCGTCGACGAGCTCACCGAGGAGGCCGCCATCGTCACCCCGCGCCTGGCGGTGGGGTACCGGACGCGCGCCCGCGAGCGCTCCAGCGTGCGCATCCTCGCCGAGCGCCAGGCCGAGCCCTGGGCGGACGGCGTCACCTGGAGCCTGGGCAGCGTGGAGGTCACCAGCCAGGTCACCGGCTACACCAAGCTCGCCCTGCCCAGTATGGAGGTCGTCTCCCAGCACCCCCTGGACATGCCCGAGCGCGTCCTGCCCACCGCCGCCGTCTGGTGGACGCTCCCACCGGAGGCCTGCGAGGCCGCGGGCGTCGCCCCCGCCCAGCTGCCGGGCGCGCTGCACGCCGCCGAGCACGCCTCGATCGGAATCCTCCCCCTCCTGGCAACCTGCGACCGCTGGGACATCGGCGGGCTGTCCACCGCCCTGCACCCCCAGACCATGCGGCCCACCGTCTTCGTCCACGACGGCGCCGCGGGGGGCGCGGGCTTCGTCGAGCGCGGGCACCGGGCCGGAGCGCGCTGGCTCCAGGCCACGCTCGACGTCATCACCGAGTGCCGCTGCGCCTCGGGGTGCCCCAGCTGCATCCAGTCACCCAAATGCGGCAACAACAATGAGCCCCTCGACAAGCCCGGTGCCATCGCCCTGCTGCGCCTGCTCGTCCAGGCCGCGCGCTCGGCACGCTCAGCCCCGCCAGCCCCTTACCCTGACACGGCGTCAGGGGGCTAGGCTCACCTGCATGTTGATACGACTCCTGCGGACGCACTTGCGCCCCTACTACGGCCTGCTGGCCTGCGTGCTCGTCCTCGAGTTCGCCCAGGTGATGGCATCCCTCTACCTGCCAACCCTCAACGCGGACATCATCAACCGCGGCGTGGCCACCGGCGACACCGGCTATATCTGGCGCACCGGTGGCCTCATGCTCGCCGTGAGCGCCGCCCAGGGCGCCTGCACCATGCTCGCCACCTACCTGGCGGCGCGCTCGGCCATGGGCCTGGGCCGCGACCTGCGCGCCAAGATCTTCCACCGGGTCGGCTCCTTCTCCGAGAGAGAGGTCTCCGGCTTCGGCGCGGGCTCCCTCATCACCCGCAACACCAATGACGTCCAGCAGATCCAGATGCTCGTCCTCATGGGCTGCACGATGCTCGTCATGGCGCCGATCATGGCGGTGGGCGGCATCATCATGGCAGTCACGCGCGCCCCGGGCCTCGCATGGCTCGTCGCGGTGAGCGTGCCGGTGCTGTTGGCGATCGTCGGCCTCATCGTGCGCCGCATGGTCCCGCTCTTCCGGTCCTACCAGGACCGCCTCGACGGCATCAACCGGGTCCTGCGCGAGCAGCTCACCGGCATCCGCGTCATCCGCGCCTTCGTGCGCGAGCGCGCCGAGGCCGAGCGCTTCGCCGGCGTCAACCATGACATGGCGTGGGTGGGCGAGCGCGTCGGGCGCCTCTTCATCATCCTGTTCCCGCTGGTCACACTCGTCCTGGACGTCACGGTCGTGGGCGTCATCTGGTACGGCGGCCACCGCGTGGGCTCGGGCGACGTCGAGGTCGGCACCCTCATCGCCTTCATGGCCTATCTCATGCAGATCCTCATGGGTATCGTCATGGCCTCCTTCATGACGATGATGATCCCGCGCGCCACCGTCTGCGCCGAGCGCATCAGTGAGGTCCTGGCCGTCGACCCGTCGCTCACCGTCGCCGAGAGCGCGACCACCTCCTTCCCGGAGCCCGGCGCCGTCGAGCTGCGGGATGTCACCTTCTCCTACCCTGACGCCGAGGCGGCCGTCCTCACCGGCGTCTCCTTCCGTGTGGCCCCCGGCTCGACGACGGCGATCGTCGGCTCCACCGGTTCGGGCAAGTCCACGCTCGTGGCGCTGCTGGCCCGGCTCGTCGACACCACCGACGGCGCGATCCTCATGGGCGGCGTCGACGTGCGCCAGGCCGAGCCCGAGGCGCTGTGGGCCACCCTCGGCCTGGTCCCCCAGAAGCCGTTCCTCTTCGCCGGGACCGTGGCCACGAACCTGCGCCTCGGCCGTGAGGAGGCCGACGACGACGAGCTGTGGGCTGCGCTTGAAGTGGCCCAGGCCCGCGACTTCGTGGAGGAGATGGACGGGGGGCTCGAGGCTCCTATCACCCAGGGCGGTACAAACGTCTCGGGCGGGCAGCGCCAGCGCCTGGCCATCGCCCGCGCCCTCGTGCGCCGCCCGGACATCCTCATCTTCGACGACTCCTTCTCCGCCCTCGACGTGGCCACGGACGCCCGCCTGCGCACGGCCCTCGCGCCCGCCACCGTGGGGGTGACGAAGATCGTCGTCGCCCAGCGGATCACGACGGTCACCGACGCCGATCAGATCCTCGTGCTCGACGGCGGGCGCCTCGTCGGCACCGGCACGCACGAGGAGCTGCTGACCACCTGCGAGGTGTACCAGGAGATCGTCTCCTCCCAGCTCGGACAGGAGGTGGCCGCATGAGCCGCCACGCAAGCGACAAGCGGGCGGACCGCGCCCACAAGAAGGGCGCGCGCGCCGCCACCGACGAGCTGAGCGAGGAGGAGATCAAGCTCGCCGCCTCCGCGCAGGCGGCCTCCGACGACTGGCACTCCGGCCCGCCCCCGGGCAAGGCCGAGGCCTTCTGGCCCTCCTTCCGCCGCATGATCGGCCTGCTCGCCCCCTTCAAGGGAACGCTGACGATCATCACGCTGGCGAGCGTCGTCGGGATCGTGCTGTCCGTGGCCGCGCCCAAGGTGCTGGGCAACGCCACGAACGTCATCTTCGAGGGCGTCATCTCCTCGCGCCTGCCACAGGGGGTCACGAAGGAGCAGGTCGTCGAGGGCCTGCGCGCCTCGGGGGAGGGCGACATGGCGGATATGGCCGCCGCCATGAACCTGCGGCCGGGCGAGGGCATCGACTTCAGTCGCCTCGGCACGATCCTCGCCACGGTGCTCGTGCTGTACGTCGCCTCGGCGATCCTCATGTGCCTGCAGGGATTCCTGCTCAACCGCATCACCGTGACCGCCATGTACCGGTTGCGCGAGCAGGTGGAGACCAAGATCCACCGCCTGCCGCTGTCCTACTTCGACCAGATGCAGCGCGGCGAGATGCTCTCCCGCGTCACCAACGACGTCGACAACGTCACCAACACCCTCCAGCAGTCGCTGTCCGGGGCGCTGACCTCGATCCTCACCGTCGTGGGCGTCATGGTGATGATGTTCTCGATCTCCTGGAAGCTGGCGCTGGTGGCGCTCATCATCATCCCGCTCATGGGCGGAGTGTTCGGGGTGATCGGGCCGCGCTCCCAGAAGGCCTTCACCCATCAGTGGGCGCGCACGGGCCGCATCAACACGCGTGTGGAGGAGTCCTTCTCCGGTCACGCCCTCGTGCGGGTCTACGGGCGCACGCAGACGGTGCGGGAGGCTTTCGCCGAGGAGAATGACGAGCTCTACCGCTCGGCGCTGCGCGCCCAGTTCCTCTCGGGGATCATGATGCCGCTCATGCTGGTCATCGGGAACATCTCCTATGTGGCCATCGCGGTGGTCGGCGGGATCATGGTGGCCTCTGGGTCGCTGAGCCTGGGCAATGTGCAGGCCTTCATCCAGTACTCCCAGCAGTTCTCGCAGCCGCTGGGCCAGCTCGGCGGGATGGCCACGGCAGTGCAGTCCGGAACGGCCTCGGCCGAGAGAATCTTCGAGCTTCTCGACGCCGAGGAGGAGGCCCCTGACGCCGAGGGCAGCGAGGGAACTGGGGCCGGTGAGGCAGACCTGGTGGCGGGTGCCGCCCGGCCGGGCACCGGCGTCATCGAGGTGGAGCACGCCCGCTTCTCCTACTCGCCGGACACCGAGCTCATCCGGGACCTGTCCCTGCGCGTGGAGCCGGGGCACACGGTGGCGATCGTCGGACCGACCGGCGCGGGGAAGACCACCCTGGTCAACCTGCTCATGCGCTTCTACGAGCTCGACGGTGGCCACATCACCCTCGACGGCCGGGACATCGCGCTGATGACGCGCCACGAGGTGCGCCGTCGGACCGGGATGGTGCTGCAGGACCCGTGGCTGTTCGAGGGGACGATCCGGGAGAACATCCGCTATGGGCGGCCCGGCGCCTCGGATGAGGACGTGGAGGCGGCCGCGGAGGCCTGCTTCGTCGACCACATCATCAAGGCCCTCCCGCAGGGCTACGAGACGCGCCTGGAGGAGGACGCCGCGAATATCTCCGCTGGTGAGCGGCAGCTTCTGACGATCGCGCGCGCCTTCATCGCCAACCCCGCCGTCCTCATCCTCGATGAGGCGACGAGCTCGGTGGACACCCGCACCGAGTTGCTGGTGCAGCAGGCGATGAACCGGTTGCGCGAAGGTCGGACAAGCTTCGTCATCGCGCACCGCCTGTCCACGATCCGCGACGCCGACACGATCCTCGTCATGGAGCACGGCGACATCGTGGAGCAGGGCCGGCACGCGGAACTGCTGGAGCGCGGCGGGGCCTACGCCCGCCTGCACGCCGCGCAGTTCGCGGGCCGGGAGCTGGCCTCCGACTGAGGCGCGCCGCGCCCTCACCCCCGCCCCGCCGTCTCGGCCCGGCGTTGCGCCCTCATCCTCGCAGTTCGAGGGCGCAACGCCGGGCCGAGACGGTTTCTGCGGGCCGAGGGCGCGAGGTGGGGCCGACCCAGAGCCGAGAGACGGGCGTGGTCGGGGACAAGGCCCACCTCCCCCTTCTGAGCCGGTCTTCTAGATGCGACAGGACCTCAGCAGTTCAGAAAGACGCCCGAGGCGCGACTGGGTCATGTACGACTTCTGTGGCACTGATGGACGGTCAGCAGCGGTGTCCACGACGAGGCGGTAGACGAGTCGCCGCGCTCAGGCGCCCGGTTCTCAATGAGTTCACTAAAGGCCGGATACTGCCGCTGACATGGGCTTCTCAGGCCAACGATCCAGGTCCAGGCATCCGTCGCGAACTGATCCTCGTTGATGGGCTCGTCCTGGAAGGGGAACGTGCCGTTGGTTCGATCACCGCATGGGTAGTCACGCTTGAATGGCGGAGGAGGCTCCCTCCGCCTCACCACCCCAAGAACGCACAACGTGAGAACGACGCCGATCGACGGAAGCTCCCCCTAGCAATGCACGTGCGAGATCGCTCCCGCGAGCACCCGGGCACTAGGGCACTAGGGCACCAAGGGATCGAATCCGCGAAGGCGAAACCACCCTTCAGCCCAAGAAGTATCTGAGATAGGTTTCAGGAGCATCCCTTCCACTGCACCTGAAGGGCCGACAATGATATATCCTGAAGAACGCTGCATCATCATCGTAAGCAAGAACAGTGCGGCCGACCGAACACAGGATGTTCAGTCGTGCTCCACCGATCAGGAACACACCTGGATCGTCTTCCAGAACAACCCCAGGCAGTACACCTACACCCACCGTCGGGCCTACGAGCTCACTGGTCAGCGCTACCCGCTCCACCCCAGCGACTCGGTCTTCGTGCGCGGCGAGCTGTGGCCACATCCCGAGGATCTTGATGTGGTCTTCTTCGCCGACCCTCAGGCCCCGGGCGGCGGGTGGTATCACCTACGGCGGCGAAGCAGCCAGGCAAGGAGGTGGTCTTTCAGAACCGCAGCGGAAGTCTTCATCGCGCCGCACACGCCAGAAGATGAACAGCTGGACTTGAGGCTCGCCTACCTTCTCGGTGCCGCCAACAAAATTGACGCAGCCACAATCAAGGATCAGGATAACGATAACGGGCTCAGCCTGGCCAGGCGGCTGGAGCCGATCGGTCGTCCGCACCCGGACAGCGCCCTGAACTACTATCTTCTGGCCGCGGACGAGGAGGCACCGGATGCCCTCGCCCCCATCATTCTGCCGTTCCAGTCCAATGAGGCTCAGCGCCAGGCTGTCGAGAAGGCACTGCGCCACCGTGTCAGCGTCATCGACGGACCACCTGGGACCGGCAAGACCGAGACCATCCTCAACCTCATCGCCAACATCGTGACTCGCCCCGGATGCAGTGTGGGTGTCGTCTCCTTCGGCAACTCTGCCGTTGACAACGTCCAGGCCAAGCTCCAGGAGGCAGGAATCGGTTTCATCGCCGCGCGCCTGGGTAGCAGCCGCGAGCGCGTGCCTGTATTCCTGGCAGAACAGGAGCAGCGCAACGCGGCGCTCAGGGCCTGGCAGGACGCCCAGAAGAGCGCAGAGGCGCAGCGCCCGCAGGACGTTCCAGGTTCCACGTCGGGTGATGCGCTGCGACACGCCGAGCAGCGCCTCACCAAGATCTGGTCGGAGAACCGTCAGATCGCCGTCCTGCGTCAGGAGCTGGCCGCCTACCGTCTTGAGGCCGAGCACTTCGAGCGAGTCCTTCTTGCCGGGGAGCTCCCTGACCTGTCAGACCTGCCCCTGCTGAAGAGAAGCTCCGACCGCATCCTCAGTTACCTGGCGGAAACCAGCGTTCCAGGGCCGGGCTCAGCCGGCCTGCGATCGATCCCGGCCCGGATACGCCGCTATTTCCAGTACGGGCGCCTCAAGCAGATCGATCCTCACGACACGGCGACCGTGCAGGCGTTGGAGCGCGCCTTCTATGCCAAGCGCATCGGCGAGCTGATGCAGAAGGAGGCAGGTCTTGTTGCTGACCTCTCCGCCCAGTCCCCACAGCAGGCCCGCCAGGAGCACCAGGCGCTGTCCTGGCAGGTGCTCAACCAGGCTCTGAGCGACCACTACTCGAGGACTCCCTCCTTCACCTTCGACGACAAGGCGAACAGCACGCGCAGGCACTGCGCTGAGCTGCTCGCCCAGTACCCAGTCATCCTGACCACCTGCCGGTCTATTCGCAGCAATCTCGGTGATCTTGGCATGCTCGATTGGCTCATCATCGACGAGGCCAGCCAGACGAACCTTCCAGACGCTGCTCTGGCAATGAGCAAGGCCCGTCATGTCGTTGTGGTCGGAGACCTCAAGCAACTGGACGTAACCCTGGACCGGGCCTTGCAGGCAGAGCTCCACGAGGAGAGGCTCGGCCTGTACGACGCCTCTCAGTCGATCCTTGAATCAGTGACGACCGTGTACGGGGAGCGCGTCTCCCGCACGATGCTCACCGAGCACTATCGCTGCGAGCCGGCAATCATCGAGTTCTGCAACCAGATGTACTACGACGGCACGCTCATCCCGATGCGTCAGGCCGATCCCAGCGTCACCTCGCCCCTGTCGGTAATCAGGACTGCCCCAGGCAATCACGCGCGGCGGGTCACCACAGGCCTGGCCCGCGGGACCTACAACCAACGGGAGATCGAGGTCATTGGCCACCTGCTCGCTGGCGACTCGGAACAGGCCGATCAGGCCGCGCACGGAGAGGCTGCCCAGCACCTCGGACTAGTCACTCCTTTCCGCCTTCAGGCGGACCGCCTGAATGAGACGACAACGGCGTATTCTCATCTTCCCGCAGGCAGCGCTGACACCGTCCACAGGTTCCAGGGCAGAGGCAGGGACACGATCATTATGAGCACGGTTGTCGACCAGTCCCGTCAGGGGCGCATGGGCCTGCAGTTCGCTGACGACCCTCGTCTGATCAACGTCGCGGTCTCACGAGCCAAGAAGAAGTTTATCCTCGTCACCCACAACGGCCCGCTCCGAGGCAGCCGCAATATTCAGGACCTGGTGGACTACATCGTTCACCAGAACCCCTCAGCGGCTTGTGAGAGCCCTATCGTCTCCGTCTTCGATCTGCTCCACCGTGAGCACTCCCAGCGACTGGAGCACTTCGCCAAGCGTGTGCATGGCACGAGCAGGTACCTGTCGGAGAACATCATGAACACGCTGCTGGAGGACATCCTCACGCACGATGAGGCCTATCAGCATCTCAGTGTGCAGACGCAGGTGCGACTGCACAGCCTTGTCCCGCCCGAGACAGACCTCGACGAACGCCAGCGCCACTTCCTCCGCACTGTCTCCTCCGTGGACTTCGCGATCTACCACAGAGTCACCAAGGTCCTCATCCTGGCCATTGAGGTTGACGGCTTCCAGCACGAGAACAACGCCGACCAGAGGCGCAGGGACGCCACCAAGGACTCGATCCTCTCTGCCTGCGGAATACCCTTGCTTCGGCTGCCGACCAACCACAGCGGGGAGAGCAAGAGGATCCAGGAGGCACTCGATCAGGCACTGGCAGGATAGAGGGAGAACACGCCCTGCAAACGCCGACCCGCGCCGGAACCAGACAAACAAGCCTCCGCGAAACCCGGGGCTTGACACCCGGTGTGGCGCGCCGGGCTCAGGACTTGCGGTTGCGGCGCGCCTGGCGGGCCTGGCGCTTGATGTCGCGCAGCTCGGCCCGCTCCTTGCGCACCTGTGCCCGGTGCTGCGCCCGCAGGACCGCGCGCCGCTGCTGGGACTCCTCGCGGTCGAGGTGGATCTGGTGTCGCATCTGCTCGCGCCAGTGCGTCCGCTCCTCCTCGACCCGGCGCAGCCGCTCGACGAGCGCGGCCGCCTCCTCCTCACTCAGGCCCAGCCGGGTGACACGCGACTCGCCGCGGCGCAGCCCGGGCAGGGGCTTCGGAAGGCTGGGCATGCCCGAGCGGCCCGCATCGCCCGCGGGCGCCGGGACGGCCTCGAGGCCAGCCTCGCCGTCGGGCTGGCCAACTGGCTGATCAGCGGGCACGATGGCGGCGACGTCGCCACCCAACCCGCCGTCCGCCGTCGCCGGGGACGCGGGCTGGCGGGGCTTGGAGACCACACTGACCTCGCCGTCGTCCTCCTCGGGGATCGCGGAGGTGGAGGCGCTCTTGACCTCGCTGCCCGCGGAGTCCACCGGGCCCTGGACGATGGCCAGGGCCTCGACGGCGGGGACGTGGTCGGCGTCGGCGCCCAGGGCCAGGCCCAGCAGTGGCATGAGGAGCACGCTCGCGGCGCCGGCGAGCACGAGCGTGGAGGCGATGGAGGAGCTCATCGCGCCGGCGTTGACCGCCACCTGCGTCACCGCCACGATGATCGGCAGGGCGGTGGTGGAGTACATGGCGATCTGCAGGCACTGGCGCATCGAGTAGGCGCGCAGGCCGTCGCGACGGCGCTCCAGGCGCGCGGAGAGCCAGACCGGCAGGCCGCGGGTGAGCACGAGGAGAACGAGGAAGGCGCCCAGGTAGATCAGGGAGTCGGCGGTGATCTCCAGCTCGATGGCCATCCCGGAGGTGACGAAGAAGATCGGCACGAAGAAGCCGTAGGCGAGGCCGTCGAGCTTCTCCTCCAGCTCGCGGTTCCCGTCGGGCACGGCGTAGCGCAGGATGAACCCGGCGGCGAAGGCCCCCAGGACGACGTCGAGGTGGAAGACCTCGGCGAGCGCGCACAGCCCCACGAGGAGGAGGACGGTGACGCGGATGGTGGTCTGCGCCGTCGTCGTCCCGCCGAGGTGGATGAGCGCGACGAGGCGCTGCCCGGCGGCCTTGACGCGGTCGGTGAAGCGCACGATGACCAGGGTGATCGCCAGGAAGAGGGCGAGCACGGCGACGGACTGCCAGGTGGAGCGGGTCCCCAGCAGGAGGGCCATGAGGATGACGGGGCCGACCTCGCCGACGGCGCCGTGGTTGAGGATCGCCGCGCCCACCGCCGTCGACAGCAGGCCGCGCTCGCGCAGGATCGGCAGGATCGTGCCGATCGCGGTCGACGTCATGGCGATGGCGATGGCGATGCCATTGGCGGACAGGGGCCCGCCGGCCACGCCCACCACGGTGACGGTGGCGAAGGCCAGGGCCAGGGAGCCGAACCAGGCGGCGGTGGCGTGGCGGCCGCCGGACCCGCGCAGCTCGTTGACGTCGATCTCGTAGCCGGCCATGAGGAAGAGGAAGGCCAGGCCGAGCTCGGAGAGGAACTCGATGGGCTCGCCCTTCTCCGCGATCGCCAGGACGCTCGGGCCGATGGCCAGGCCGCCCAGGATGAGCAGCACGGTCTCGGGCACGATGCGGCGTGGGATGTTCAGCGAGATCATCGGCGCGAGCAGGGCGACGGCGACGATCCACAGCAGAGAGACGAAGGCCTGGGCCATGGTGCTCCTTCTGACGCGGGCGAGGACCGGGTCGGGAGCCTACTCGCGGGAGCTGGGTGGGAGTGGAGCAGTACCGGGGTGCGACGTGTGCGCGGGGGCGCCGGCTACTCGGCGGGAGCCGGGGCGGGCGCAAGTGCGGGCGCGGGGATGAAGGCGGAGGCGGGGGTACTGCGGCCCGACGGCGACATTCTCCACCGGCGGTTGCGCTCACCCCCGGAACCCGCCTCCTGATGTCGACCGGTCTCGCGGTGCTGATCGCCCGGTCTCGCATATAGGGAGGGGCTATGGGGTGGCGGGGGATGCATTGATCGTGTCGGCGGGGCCGGCTCGGGCTTGGGCCCGGGCCCGCCGGGGCACACCCAGCACGCTGACCTCGACGGACACGCTCACGACGACGTCCTCGCCCTCAACGCCGCACGACGCCAGGTCCGCGCCGTTGGCCGACGCGAGGCGCTGCGCGGCGGCGCAGGGGTCGCCGGGCGCGATGATCGATGTCAGTGCGGTCGCCCCGGCCAGGGCGGCCATGTCGGCGGCGTTCCGCGCCCGGCCGGCCGCGCTCTCCGCGCGCATGAGCCCGGTCAGTCCGAGCGTGATCGCGAGGATCGCCCCGATGACGCTGACCATGAGGACCGTCCCCTCTCCCCGCTCACCCGCGAGGAGGCTCCGCCACTCCCTCATGGCGCGTCACCGCTCGGCTCGGTATAGGCGCAGGCGCGCGCCCGCAGGGTGAGCCCCGCCCGTCCGAGCACGCCGGGCGCGGCGCGGCTGATGCTGACGCAGGTGAGGTCCCCCTCGGCTCCCACAGCGATGGAGGAACCGGAGGGGACGACGGCGCCCGCGGCGGCCAGGGGGTCGGCCCCGATGGCCGCCTGCCGAGCGCCCACGCGGGCGGCGTCGGTCAGGCGCATCTGGGTGGCGCCCGCCGCGAGCGCGGAGAGCGCCAGGAGGAGGACGAGGATGACTGCGGGCATGGCGACCGCGAGCTCCGCCGTCGCCATGCCGGACTCGTCCCGGAGCGCGGGCGGCCTGCGGGCGCGCGGGAGCGGCATCGCGGCGCGCATCAGACCGACAGGGCCGACTCGATGAGGGACTGCAGCGTGCCCCTCAGGCTCCCCGAGCGCATGATGGCCAGTAGCAGACCTGCGAAGGCGGCCGCCGCGAGCGTTCCGATGGCGTACTCGGCGGTGGCCATGCCGGCCTCGCCACTGGGGTCGCTGCCCTCGGGCGTGGAGCGCTCGACGGCGGCCTCGGCGCGCTCGAGGGCGGCGGCGATGGGTCCGGTGAGCATGGCGTACTCGGCGCCGGGATGGGCCAGGCCCCAGGCGCGGTGGAGGGTGAGCAGGGCGTTCTTCATGGGGATCTCCTCTGGATCGGGGGCGCTCGGCCCCGCGGGCACCATGCCCGCTCCCCGAGCCTGAACCCCTCGCGGGTCCGCCATGAGCGCTCCTCCACACAACCGCTCCCCGCCCGGGCGCACCGCCGCCTGTGGTTCCCGGCCCCGCGGCCACGGCGGCGCCCGCAGCGCCTGCGGATGGGCCCCTCAGTGCTCGATGAGGTCGCGGATCTCGGCCGCGGTCAGGCGCGCCTGCGCCATCCCAGCCGTCCCAACGGCCCCCGCGCCGGCCACCCCCTCGGCCCTGGCCTCCCCTGCGGCGTCGGCCCCCTCGACGACGCGCTCGAAGAGCTCGGCCTTCTTGGCCTTGAGCGCCATGACCTTCTCCTCGATGGTGCCCGCGGAGACGAGCCGGTAGACCATCACCGGCTTGTCCTGGCCGATCCGGTGCGCGCGGTCCACCGCCTGCTCCTCGGTCTGCGGGTTCCACCACGGATCCAGCAGGAACACGTAGTCGGCCTCCGTGAGGGTGAGCCCGAAGCCACCAGCCTTGAGCGAGATGAGGAAGGCCTGCGCCCCACCGGAGCGGAAGGCCTCGATCACCCCGGCCCGATCCGACGTCGAGCCGTCCAGGTATGCCGTGGTGATCCCGGCGGCCTCCAGCTCGCCGCGCACCATGCCCAGGTAGCGGGTGAACTGGCTGAAGACGAGCGCCTGGTGGCCCTCGGCGACCACCGGCTCCAGCTGTTCCAGCAGCGCCTCCACCTTCGCCGAGCGCGCCCGGCGGCCAGGCCGCTTGCCTCCGCGCTTCCCGGAGCCGCCGTCGCCGTCGCGGCTCTCCCCCTCCGAGCCTTCCTCGTCCTCCAGGAGGGAGGGGTCGAGCGCCATGAGGCGCAGCGTCGTGAGGGATTTCAGGGCGGTGAAGCGGGATTGGGCGGTGTCGTCCTCCAGCAGGCCGAGGACCTTCTGGCGCTCGCGGGCCAGCCGCTGCTCGTAGGCGCGCCGGTGGGAGGCGGGCAGCTCGACGTCGATGACCTGCTCGGTCTTGGCCGGCAGATCAGCGGCCACCTGCTCCTTCGTGCGGCGCAGCATGAAGGGGCGGATGCGGGCGCGCAGGCTGGCGAGCTTGGGGGCCGAGCCGCGCTCGATGGGGCGGCGGAACTCGGCGGTGAAGCGGTCGGGCGAGGGCAGCAGGCCGGGGGCGCTGATCGACAGCAGCGACCACAGGTCCGCCAGGGAGTTCTCCATGGGGGTGCCCGTGATCGCGACGGTGGAGGGCGCGCGCAGGCGCCGCACCGCCTTGTAGGTGGCCGAGGTGTGGTTCTTGACGAACTGGGCCTCGTCGCACACGACCCAGGCGAAGTCGGTGGCGGCGAACTCCTCCTCGCCCAGGCGCACCATCGTGTAGCTCGTGATGAGCAGGTCCGCGTCGGCGGCCTCCTCGGCCAGGGTGGTGCCGCGCTTGGCAGACGTCCGGGTGATGGCGCGCACGCGCAGCTCGGGGCAGAAGCGCGCCGCCTGCTCCATCCACGCGCTCACGACGCTCGTGGGCGCGACGACGAGCACGGGCCCCTTCGGCGCCTCCTGTCCCTCGTCCTTCGCGACGGCGGCCGCCTCCCGATCCTCCACGAGCCTCTGGACGACGGCGAGCACCTGGACCGTCTTGCCCAGCCCCATGTCGTCGGCGAGGATCCCGCCGAGGCCCACGGCGCGCAGGAGGTTGAGCCAGCGGTAGCCGTCGAGCTGGTACGGGCGCAGCTCGGCCCGCAGACCGGCCGGTGGCGGGGCCTCCACGAGATCGGTCTCTCCCGGGCTCACTCCCCCAGCGCCGCTCGCGCCGTCAGCGGCGGCGGCCTCGCCGTCGGCCCCCTCCCCGTTGGCGACGGCCGTGACGGCGAGGAGCCGGGCCACGCCGTCGCGCCACCGCTCGGCCGCCTCGCCGGGGATGCCGAGGCCCACGAGCTGCTCGTAGTAGCCGGCCTGGAAGGGCGAGACGCGCATGGTGCCGCGCGCGTGGGGGTCGGCGAGGTCTCGCCCCTCCTCCATGAGGGCGGCAAGGCGGTGGATCTCGGGGCGGTCGATGCTGATGATGGCGCCGGAGTCGATCATGACCTCGGTGGCCCCGGCGGCGACGGCGGAGATCAGCCGCTCGATGGGCACGTCCTCCTCCCCCACGCGCACCCGGACGCGCAGGGAGAACCAGTCGGGGTTGTCGCCGTCATCCTCGGTGACATCGGTGGTGATGAGGGGCGCGTCGTCGACCTCGCGGTAGTCCGGGACGTCCCCGGCGAGCTCGACCTCGAACAGCCCGAGGCCGCGCAGCACGGGAACGGTGCGGATGATGAAGCGGGCGGTGGCGATGCCGTTGAACTCCTGGCGCCCCCAGGACACGCCGTGCTCGCGGGCCAGGGGGATGAGGGCCGTGATGATCTCGCGGGCCGCCCGCTGCTCGCCCGGAAGGTCCCGGGCCGCCCGGGGCGGGGAACCATCACCGGCCCCCTCGCCCTGCCCCGCGCTGGCCGACGGCGTCGCGCCGTCGAGGAGGGCGCCGAGCTCGCCGATGGCCTCCTCGCGGAGCACCTCGCCGCCCGCGCCGAGGTAGCGAATGAGCCAATCCGTGGTGGCGGCGTGGGTGGCGCCGTCGATGGTCGCCCGCAGGACGGGGCGCAACGTGGCCGGCTCGGGCGCGTGGAGGGTGGCGTCGATGGCGAGGATGGGGACGGCGCGCTGGAGGGAGCCGAGGTACTCGGACTCGAAGCGCGCCACGTCCGGTGCCGGGATGACGACCGGCTGGCTGGGGGAGGCGAGGAAGCGGGCGAGGACCTCGTCGGGCGCGGGCTCCAGGGGCATGAGGACGAGGGAGCCGTCCGGGTTGGTCCAGGCGAAGCCGTGGATCGGGCGCCCCAGTGGCATGAGCTGCTGGCTCGCCGCCCCGGGCTCGCCGCCGTCGGCGCCCATCGCCTCCAGGCCCTCGACCCCGCGCAGGTCGATGCTCGCGGAGATGACCGCGGCGCCGTCGTCCTGCCTCATGACATCCACCCCCGCGCGCAGGCCGGGGGCGATGACCACAGGGCGGCCCGCGCGCTGGGCGGTCGTCAGGGTCACACCGGCGTCGACGGCGCGGCGCAGGATGGACCAGACTCGGCCGGGGACCTCGTCGAAGCTGACGCGGTCATCCATGTAGTAGAAGCCGCCGGGGGACATGCGGCCGATCTCCTGGAGGGGGTGGAGGACGGCCTCATCCACCTCCCCGTTCAGGCCTCCCCCGAGCACCTGGGACCAGGCGGCGCCCTTGCGGTTCCAGCCGTTGCGGCCCTCGATGA
The DNA here is from genome assembly GCF_000295095.1 of Actinomyces timonensis DSM 23838. Lineage (GTDB taxonomy): Bacteria > Actinomycetota > Actinomycetes > Actinomycetales > Actinomycetaceae > Actinomyces > Actinomyces timonensis. The sequence goes on from NZ_JH806632.1 coordinate 976,696, forward strand.
GCGGCAGGAGGCTGAGCGCGCTGGAGTAGCGGCTGCGCATCTCGGGGCCGAAGGAGACCTCGAGGGCCATGACGCGCTGGGGCGCGCGGGTCACGCGCAGGAGGCGATCGAGCTCGGCCTCCCAGTCCGCCGGGCCGTCCTCCTGGGGGCCGAGCGCCAGCTCGCGGGCCACGATGACGACGGCGACCGTGTGCTTGCAGTCCTGGCGCACGGGGCAGGAGCAGTTGCCCGCCCAGCGCGGGGCGGTCTCAGGGGCGGTGGTCCCGGTGCCGCCGCGGGCGTAGAGCATGGTCTGGTAGGCGCGCCCGCCCGAGCCGCGCACCTGGGCCATGATGATGTCCCCGCCGGCCGAGGCGGAGACGGCGCGCACGCGGCCCTCCTCGGCGTAGCGCCTGCCGCGCATGAAGGCCTGCCCGCCCACCCGGGCGATGATCGCCTCATCGGTGACACGGGCCGGCCAGTCATCCTCGGTGATCTCGCGAGCCACGGCGGCAGCCTACGGCCTGTCGGAGGCCAACACCCGCAGGGTCGCGGCAGGCGGCGCAGCTCGGCCCCCGGCATGGCATCCAGCGAGCATTCCGATGTCATCCCCTCCGATCCGCCTCGTGACAGGATGATGCCGTGATGCGATGATGCTCCCATGCGAACCACGCTCGAGATTGACGACCAAGTCCTCGACCTGGCCCGCGAGCGCGCCCGGCACGAGGGTGTCTCCGTGGGGCGCGCCATCTCAGACCTCGCCCTCCAGGGACTCAAGGGCAGCACGCATCGCCTCAGCAAGCGGGGCGTGCCCGTGTTCTCTCCCCCGCCTGGGGCAAGCGCCCATGTGGTGACCCCCGAGTTGATCGAGCGATACAGAGATGGCGACCAATAGGCGTCAGCTGGTTCGTCTTCTCGACGTCAACACGCTCATCGCGCTGTCCCTGACGAACCACGCGCACCACGAGGCAGTATCCACCTGGTTCGACGGCGTCGAGCGCTGGGCGACCTGCTCGATCACCCAGTCAGCCTATGTGCGCCTTCTACTCAATCCGAGTGTGACTGGATTCGAGTTGCCCGCACGCGATGTGCTTTCCGCTCTAGCGGAACTCACCTCCAGCCGGAGGCACGAGTTCTTCGCTGATAATGCTCCCCTGTCCGCTCCTGCGATCAGTCTCGCCAAGCTCTCCGGGCCAAAGCAGGTCACCGACCTCCATCTCGTGGATCTCGCCGTGAGACATCAAGCGCGGCTGGCCACTGTGGATTCCAGGATGCTCTCCGCCCTCGCGCCCCAGGACCGCGACGCCGTCGAACTGATCCCACTCCGGTAGGACTACGGGCCCCTGGGTTCCGCAGTTCTCCGGCAGGCGCGCCCGTCCTCTCGCGCTTGTCGTCCGCTGGTAGGAGGACGAATCGGCTGATCGGCCGAGGCTCGCCGTGAGGCCCCGCCCCTAGCCTGGGCTCGTGCTGATCGTTGAGTCCCTCCTCCTCCTGCTCACCGAGGACTCGGGCAACCCCGAGGGCTGGTCGAGCAACAACGACCTCATGCTGCGGGGGGCCCTCCTCTCCGATCTCATGCTGGCTGGCCGGATCGAGGCCGATACCGCCCGTACCACGCGCCGCCCGCGGATGCGCATCGTCGACACCACCCCCACGGGCCACCCGGTGCTCGACGACGCGCTGGCCGCCCTGTCGGTCAAGAATGGCAAGCGCATCGCCTCCGCCGTCACCTGGGCCGATCTGCGCGCCCACGACGCCGCCGGGGCGTCCCTCGTCAAAGCGGGCGTTCTGGCCGAGGCCGCCGCCCCCGCGCCCGCCCTGTCTGCGGACCCCGCGGGCACGAGCGCCATGCCGCCCGCCGTCCTCGCCTTTCCCACACGCGACCCCCGCCCGGAGGCCGAGCTGCGGGAGCGCCTCTACGGCGAGATCGCGGGAACCCGCGCAGCGGATGCCGCGGACAGCGCGCTCCTGGCGCTGCTGCAGTCCACTGGCGTCGCCTCGAGGGTGCTGAGCGCCGAGCGCACGGGCCTGCGCCACTCCGCCCTCGGGCAGCGCATCAAGGAGATCGCCGAGCAGGCCCCCGTCACCGGGGCGATCAGGGAGGCGATCGCCTCGATCAGCAGCGCCGTCGCCGTCATCGCCGCCCGTACCCGGGGGGTGACCGCCGTCGGGAGATGAGTGATGTGAGCAGGGTCGGTGAGTACGAACCCTAAGATTCCGCCGGGAGGATGAGGGAACCCCGGCGATTTTGTCATACCGTGTAGCCATGCTGATCTCTGAACAGCTGTTCCTGATCCTGAGCGGGAACAGCGGAGGCAGTGGGGACTGGGCTCTGCGCGGTATCTACGGACTGCGGGGCGCTGTGCTCGCCGACCTCCTCCTCGCTGGCAGACTCGACCTCACCCCGGGTCGGGATCCCATGATGCGCGTCACCGACGACGCCCCAACTGACAACCCCATCCTCGACTGCGCCCTCTCCCGCCTTCCCTTCGGGGAGAGCATCCGAATCTCCTCGGCCATCGGGCGCGGCGACTGCTCGCTTGAGGACGTCATCGCCGAGCATCTCGCCGCGACCCTCCCCGGATCCGACGACGCCGGCGCGCGGGCGGCGGACCCCACCGCGGGGCCGGGCGCGGAGGTCGTCGACCGCCTCATCGCTGTCCTCACCGGCGAGCGCCCCGCCACCGCGGCCGACCAGGTGCTGCTATCGATCCTCAAGGGCCTGGGCATCGGCGGGGTCGTGCTTCCCAGCGAGCGCACGGGCCTGGGCTGGAGCGGCCTGTACCAGCGGGTCAAGGAGATCACGGACATGAATGCCCCGGGCGAGCCCCTGCGGACCGCCACGGACGCCCTGGCCGCCCTCACGATCATCGTGGCCACTGTCGACGACGATCGCTGAGACACGCCCGCCTGATTCTCCCTGCTCCCCCTGCGCGACGATGCCGATCTCGTGCCCGAGGATGACAGGCGGGCCGCTCTCCGCGCCTACGCTCAAAGCATGCTGATCGTCGAGAGACTGCTCCTCCTCCTGCTCAAGGACTCCGGCTCGCGGGAGGCCCGCGCCAGTTCAATGGCGCCGGTGGCGCTGCGCGCGGCGGTGCTCGTCGACCTCGTTCAGGCCGGAAGGGTCAGCATCAACGAGGACAAGAAGAAGAGGCTCCACATCATCGACCACTCCCCCACCGGCCACCCCGTCCTTGACGCCGCCCTGGCCGCACTGGCGGTCAAGGATGGCAGGCGTGTTGGCACGATCGTGCAGTGGCAAGGCCTGCGGGCCCTGGAGCTCGCCGCCGGTTCATTGACGGCCGCGGGGATCCTCGATGAGACCAAGGGCGGGCTCTTCAACTGGTTCACCCGCTATCCCACGCTCGACCCCGGCCCGGAGGCCGCGCTGCGGGCCCATCTCGAGGCTGTTGTCATGGGCGCGGCCCCTGCCGAAGAGGCGGACGGCGTCCTCCTCGGCGTCCTGCAGGCGATGAACGCGACGCGCATCGTCCTGCCCAAGGAGCACATCGGGCTGAGCGGGCGCGAGATCAAGCGGCGGATCAAGGAGATCGCCGAGGGAGACCCCGCCAGCACCGCCGTCAAGGCAGCCGTCGATGCGGCGAACGCCGCGGTGATCGCAGCCGTCACCGCGGCGGTCGCGGCAGCCGGGTGAGCCGTTTCCCGGCCCATTCTCGCTCCAGGGACTGACGAGCGCGCCACAATGGAGGCATGCTCATGCCGTACTCCCCTGCCGCCGAGCCGCTCACCCGCATGGCCGACGGGACCGTCAAGCAGATCAGCCCCTTCACCGGTACGGAGGTGTGGACCGTGCCCGGGCGCGGGAACCGGCCCATCTCCCACCCTGTCGCCGAGCGCCACCGGCTGGCGCCCGGGGAGCGCGAGCAGGCCTGCGCCTTCTGCTCGGGCCGGTACTTGGAGACGCCGCCGGAGAAGTCGCGCGTCGTCGTCGGCGCGGGCGGGGGCTATGAGCGGATCGACGGAGTTCCTGCCTCCGAGCTGTCCGCGACGACCGCGGAGTTCCGGCGCATCCCCAATCTCTTCGAGATCGTCTCCTTCGACTACTGGCGCGCCAACCATGGCTTCGAGATCCCCGACGCCGCCCGCGAGCGCATGGAGGCCTACCTCGCCGATCCGGTGGGGGCCGAGCACGCGTCGTCGATCGCCCGGGCCAAGCTGCGCGCCTCCGGGGCGGACCCGGCCGCCTGGGACGCCTGGGGGGACACGGAGCGCCGCGCCTACCTGGCCTCGTTCTTCGCCGGGGGGCACGACGTCATCGTGGGCCGGCGCCACTTCACCGATGACGCCGTCGACTCATCGGGCCTCGCGGGATCGGGGACGCTGAGCGTGGTGGAGCACCGCGCCTACATCCGCCTGGCCGTGGCCGCGATGCATGACCTGTACGAGGCGAACCGGTGGGTGCGCTATGTGGCGGTCTTCCAGAACTGGCTGCGCCCGGCGGGTGCTTCCTTCGACCACCTGCACAAGCAGCTCGTGGCGATCGACGAGCGCGGGGTCTCCGCCCAGCTGGAGCTGGAGAAGGTGCGGATGAACCCGAACCTGTACAACGAGATGGCCGTGGACTACGCCGCGTACCAGGGCCTCCTCGTGGCGTCGAATGAGCACGCGGTGGCCTTCGCCGGCTTCGGGCACCGCTACCCGACGCTGGAGGTGTACTCGACGTCGGCGATCTGCGAGCCGTGGCGGATGAGCCGCGAGGAGGTCGACGCCGTCGCCGACCTTCTCCACGCGCTGCACGCCGCGACGGGCGCGGAGGTGCCGAGCAATGAGGAGTGGCACCACAAGCCGATCGACGTCGACCAGCCCATGCCGTGGCATGTGACGCTGAAGTGGCGGGTCTCCACGCTGGCGGGCTTCGAGGGCGGCACGAAGATCTACCTCAACACCATCGACCCGTGGAACCTGCGCGATCGTGTGGTGGCACGCCTGGAGGACCTGCGGGCGGACCGCCTCATCGCCCCCATGGCGGTGGGCGACGAGTGCCCGACCACCCCCAACCGCCTCCTCTACAACCCCGTCCTGAGCAGGTGAGCGGAGCTCGGATTACAGACCCAGGGCTCCGCGCTCGTCGGAGCTGACCCAGCCCGAGCGCTGCTCCAGGGCCCGGAACCAGCGCGACAGGGCCGGCCAGAAGCTGATCTGGGGGGCCTCGCCGCCGGGGTAGGACTGGCGGCCGCCGTACTCGTAGGCCTGCACGGTGGTGAACAGGCGGATGTCGGAGCCGGTCGGCTCGGTGCCGCACAGGAACTGCCCGATGGACACGATCGAGGACAGCGGGGGCAGGTCCACGAGCGTCATGCCGCCCTCGCGGGAGGGGTGCATGCGTGTGGCGCGGGCGAGCATCGTGTCGACGACGTCGAAGGCAACGAGCACGCCCTGCGCCGCCATGGCCGCCTCGGCCTCATTCTCGGAGTGGGTGGCGATGGCGTGCCCGCGGTTGATGTGCTCGCCGATCCACTCGTCCCAGGCGTCGGTGGAGTTGCGCCGGTTGAGGGGGTAGAGCTCTGGGGCGCCCTCGCGGTGCAGCTCCCACCAGGCGGTGGCGAGGTCGAACAGGAGGGTGCCGGAGTCGTCGGAGACGACCTGCCCGGTGGTGGTGTCGACGAGCGCCGGGACGGTGGGCGGCGGGGTGTAGCCGGGGGTGGTGGCGTAGACCTCCGCCAGGGAGCGCGCGCCCAGGACGGGGTCGGTGCCGGGCTCGCCGTCGGCGCCGGTGAGCTCCCAGAAGCCGTCCTCGCCGCGGCCATAGCACATGGACAGCGGGATGGCCTCGGTCAGGCCCAGCAGGCGCCGGGCGATGAGGACCCTGCGCGACCAGGGGCACGACGGCGAGGCGATGAGCCGATAGCGGCCCGCCTCAACGGGTAGATCGTCGGAGGAGAAGCGGTGCGAGGTGGCGATGGCCATGAAGGACTCCCTGTGCTCTGTGCGCGTGCGATGGCACTGCGGGGGGCGGCGTTACCCCCGCAGGAACATGGTCCCCCAGTTAGCGAGCCTTGTCATGCGGTCCGCGCGGTGTTCGCAGCGCCCATCGGTGGCACTGCCCACGATCCGCCGCGCGGCCGCTCAGGCGAGGCGCGGGGCCATCTCCTCGACGAAGGCCAGCGCGTCACTGTCCTCCCAGGTGGGATCGGCCAGGAGCTCGCGGATGCGGTCGCAGGCGGAGCGCGCCTGCTCGCGCTCATCGAGCTCGATGAGCGAGCGGACCATGCGGGTCAGCGCCGTCGCCGCGGCCTGGCGGTCGTCCTTGGCCATGTACCCCTCGACGGCGGCCTCGCAGTACGGGACGACCTCGGAGTCGTGGCCGGCGCGCCCCAGGATGACGGCGTAGGCGTCGTGCCAGGCGCCGCGCTCCCAGGCCCGGTCCTTCCCCGAGAAGGACTCCACGAGCAGCTCGCGCGACTCCTCCATGAGGGCGCGCGCCGTATCGAGGCGCTCAGCGGCCTCGGCCGTGCTGGACGCGCCGACGGTCTCGCGGGCGGCCTCGCGCAAGGAGCGGGAGCGGTGGCGCTTGGCGTCGTCGGTGTCGGTGCCGTGGAGGTCGGCGATCTGGCGATGCAGGTCGGCGGCGGTGGCATTGTCACCGAGATCAGAGGCGGCCGCCGCCGCGGTGGTCAGCTGCTCGATGGCCTTGTCCACACGGCCGTCGCGCACGAGGATCCGGGCCACGGCGGTGGCGTTGTCGACGGCGCCGCGCCCCTCCCCCATATCGGACTGCGCGGATGCGAGCAGGCCGCGGACGTACAGCTCGACGCCGGGGGCGTCGATGGAGCCCAGTTCGGACAGCGCCGTGGAGAAGGCCTCGGCGGCCTCGGCGGGACGGCCATCCTGGGCCAGGGCGCGGCCCAGCGAGACGGTGGCCAGGGGGCCGCTCACGGGCGCTTCGAGGGCGGCCAGCGCGTCGGCGGCCTGGCGCCGCTGCTCCAACGAGGCGGTGGTGGCGCCGTCGGTCGCCGTGCTCTCGGCGAGGATCGTGCGCGCTGCCACTGCGGCGAGCACGGGGGTGCGGTCGTGGCGGCGCAGGACGTCATCGGCCAGGTTGCCGGCGCGGTGGGGGAAGCCGGCCTCGTTGAGCCGCCGGGCCCGCAGGAGATCGAGGTCGTCGGCGGGGTGGTCACCGTGGAAGCCCTCAGGGACGGCGTCGAGGATCCATTCGAAGAGCGCGATGGCGGCGTCAGCGCCGTCGGGATCGGACAGGGCCGAGAGCACCTGGGCGAGGTCGGCGGCGGTGTTGCCCATCTGGACCAGGCGGCGGTACTCGGTGCCCTGGACGGAGCTGTCGCGCTTGCCGACGCGCTCCAGGGCGCCCAGGCGCTCCAGGGAGTCCTGGACGAGCCCCCACAGGGCCTCCAGGTAGTGGTGGGCGCGCTCGGCCAGGGCCGCGGCGCGGACAGCGTCGATGCCCTCGCCCTCGGGCGCGTCGGCGGTGTCCGCCGCGAGCTCGTCGCGCAGGCTCAGGATGTCCAGGCGCAGGAAGCCGAGCTCGCCGTCACGCGCCCCGATGGAGGAGCGCATCCGGTGGCGCTCGCGGATCGCGCCCTGGTGATCGCGCAGGAGCCGCTTGGCATCGGCGCGCAGGAAGGCCGTCTCGATCTGCAGGTTGGCGGGGCCCGGCCAGTCCGCCTCCAGCACACCACCAGCGGCCACGCGGTCGGCGACGACGAACCCGTCCAGGTCCGCGCCGAGCCTTGCCAGCGAGCGCGAGTAGCGCAGGACGGCGTCCTTGGGTCCGTAAACCGGCATGACGTGCTTGATCTCGAGCTCGGGGTAGGGGCCCTCGAGGTCGGGGGCGGAGGTGTCCTCCATGATCGGCTCGGGCTTGCTGCGGCTCCCGGCGCCCGGAGGGGTGGCGGGAACGAGCGGCTTGGACCCCGACGGCGGGGCCGCGGCGGCGGGCGCGCTCTGGGCGCTGGCGGCATCCGGGGTCCCGGGGCCGCTCGGCGCATGGGGGGCGCTGGCGGCGCCCGCTCCGGAGGCCGCGGTCGGCACGGGTTGTGCCGCCTGGGTCGGGGCGTAGGCCTGGGCCGGGGACGCGGGGGCGGGCGGCACCGGGATCGGGCCGGTCACCGGCGTGCCCGCGGAGAGCGCCTGGGCGGGGACGGCGGGCCCGGAGGGGGCCGACGGCGCCACAACTGGG
>NZ_JH806632.1:985136-1007340 GCF_000295095.1 Actinomyces timonensis DSM 23838
GGCGGCTGCCGGAGCCGACTGGGCAGCGGGCGCCGAGGCGCTCCGCGGGGCTGCCGGGGTTCCGGCGCTGCCGATGGGCATGATCTCAGGGCTCATGGTGTCAGGAGGGGTGCTCGGGGTTCTCAGGTCGGCGAAGGCGGCGGCCTCGGCCATGACCGCGGGCGCGGTCAGCGCGGGGGCAGGCGCTGGGGAGACCAACGGCGGCGGGGGTGGGACAGGCCCCGGGGGCGGCGGGGGCGCGGGGGCCTCGCTCGTCGCGGGCGGGGTCTGCGCGGCCTGCGCGGCCTCAGCCGCCTGCGCCACCCTCACCCAATTGGGGACAGTGGCCTTCCTCGAGGCGACCGAGGGCGGCGAGGCCACGTACCCGTAGGCGACGGGCGAGGCCGACTGCTGGGGCGAGGCGCTGGCGTGATCAGCGGCGTCCTCGACGGGAGAGATCTCCTCGGTGGAGAACTCGTTGGCGACCCTCTGCACGATCGAGCGGCGGACCGGGCCGGACGACGCCGGCGCTGGAACGGCGGGGCCCGGCCGCGCCGTCGCGGGCGAGGGGGCCGCGGGGCTGGCGGGCGCGGAGGGACTGACCGAAGCGGCCGGGCTCTGGTGCGGCGCCGTCGGGACATCCTCGACCAGCTCGCGAGCGGACGTGGACGGAGGGCGCCCGTCGCCGCTGCTGGGCGCGGTGGGCACGGAGTCCGGCATGAGGATGCCGCCCTGGCCGCCCGGCGCCCCCGGGGGGATGCGGGCCTGGCCCCGGGCGGGGGTCGCGGGCGTCATGTCCGTCGGCCCGGCGATGGTCTCCTGACCCCCGTGGGGCGGCAGCGCCACCTGGGCGGCCTGGGCGGATGCGGCCGACGGCGCGCTGGCGGTACCCGCGGAGGCGGCCGTTCCAGCCGTTCCGGCAGAGCCCGCGGAGCCCCCGGTCTCCTCCCCGCCGACGCTCGCCTGCCCGCTCGCCGGGGTGGCGGGGGACATCGCGGCGGCCTTGGCCTCCCCCTTGAGCGAGGCGGCATCGAGGGGCGGCTGGTCGGACTGCCTGACGAAGGTGGCGGTCCAGGCGTCGTTCTCGCGACGGCTGCGCTGGTCGTCGGGGTCGAGCAGGCCGGCGAGGCGCGAGACGTGCACGCTCTGGGGCGGTTCCTCGTCGAGGGGCTCGGTGGCGGAGTCCTCGGAGCCCGCCGGGGGCAGGACGATGCCGCCGTCGCCGATGACGGGGCGCGCCAGGTCGCGGTTGAGTTGCTCGGAGACGGTGCGGTTGCCGTTGCGGCGGTCATAGAGGCCGGCGAGGCGGCGGGCCCAGGCCTCGACGTCGACGCGAGCCTGCGAGATCCTCACGACCGCCGGGATGCCTGGGTCTGGGCACCAGGTGGCCTGAACGGGCGCGTCCGCGCCGAGGATCTCGTTGCCCCATCCGGCGGCCTCGGCCTCGCGCAGCACGAGTGCCGCGCCGCGCAGGGCGGCCAGGAGGACCTCGCCGGACTCCGCCGTCGGGAGCCAGCCGAGGTGGCGGCGCAGGAGGGTGAGCGCGCGGTCGGGCTTGCCGGACAGGGCGAGATACTGCCAGTGCAGGGCGATCGAGCGCAGGCTGCCCGGGCTGGATTCCTGGGCCCGGTAGGCGTGGAGGTGGGCGTTCCAGGCGGCGGCGGGGCGGCCCGAGGCGAGCAGGGCGAGGAGCGAGGCGGCGCGCACGGCCTCGCGCAGCGGGCCCACGCCCATATCCCCGCTGAGGATGGGGGCGGCGGTGGACACGGCCAGGTCCCAGTCCTCGTTGCGGGTGGCCCAGTCGATCTGGAGGAGGGGCTGGTAGACGTCGCGGGCAAGGTCGTCCTCGGACTCGGCCTGCCGCCACTGCGCGAGGGCCTCGGCCGCATCATCCTCCCGGCCCAGGAGGGCGGCGACCTTGGAGCGCTGCCCGTAGATGCCCCGCATGGCGCCGCCTTGGGAGGAGTGGAAGGCCTCGACCTTGCGCGCGAGGACCCGCAGCTGCTCCACCGAGACCGCGGGGTTGCTCGCGGCGACCGCCACCGCCCACGTGCAGTCCCAGGTCAGGGTGCGCAGGGCCTCCGAGCTGAACAGCTCGGGCCGCTGGGAGAAACGGGCGAGGCTCCAGTTGAGCGGGTCCAGGGCCCGCCACTGCTCGTTGCCCAGGAAGTACTCGCGCGTGAGGGCAACACGGGAGGAGACCTGGAGGACCTCAGCACCCAGGGCATCGGCCCAGGTGACAGCCTCGGCCGTCAGGGCGGACACGGCCGGCGTGTGCTCCAGGCCGGCCGTATGGGCAAGCCTGGCGGTGATGTCCTCGCGGGTTGTCATGATGGTCCTTCCGATGGCGGTCAGGGCGGCTCAGGAAGCCGACGGGAGGTCATGGCGGGTGGGGATCCGTGCCCCGCTATCCCGGCGCCGGGGACGGCGCGGGATACACCCAGGAAGCCCAGAAGGCCGGAGAGGACGGGAACCTGCCGGGACGCCCGGGCCGAGACGAGAGGATCGGAGGGCCCTCGGGGATCTGACGATACGCCGAAAGACCGGGCGCGGGGGCGCCGATCAGCCCTCCTTCGTGATACTTCTGTGACGGATGGGACAGAGGATACTCCGGTTGCGTTTCGATCACAGATGACCGGCGTCGATGCCTGGCCTGTGATCCGCGTCACAGGATATGCGGCGCGGTGGGTGGCGCCATGCGGCGCCTCATCGCGCAAGAGGCGCCCCGCGCCCGGGTCGAGGAGAACTCCACCACGACCTCCCTCCTCCTGCGCGAATCATGCTGCTGCTCGACGGCGGGGCCCACCCGGGATCGCCCGCCATCAGGCCCCTCCTAGCGAGGGTATCGGGGAACAGCGTCATTCGGGCCGGGATGTGACCAGTCGGGCATCCGCCCGCGTCAAGTCGACACCCCGGCTCAGAGGGCACGATCAGAACTCGATATTGGCGGTGCGGGTCGGATCCAGCCTCAGGAGCGCCGTCGTGCCGATCTCGCCCGCGGGCCCCTCGACACCATTCACCCCGGTGGCGACGACGGCGTCCCCATCGGGGAAATCCAGGGATACATCCGCCTCAACCCTGCCTCGGCGCACCCGACGCGCCAGCACCGTGCCGCTCACCTCCGGCAGCATCGCGGTTCCGGGCGCCCCGGCGTCATCGCCCCTGGGAGCCTCCCCTGCGAGGCCGACGACGCTCAGCGCCCCGGGGGCGAGCGCCAGAGCGGCACCACCCCCGCCGGAGCCCGCCTCCCGCGCCCCTGGCCGGCCGCCGTCGAGAAGCACCGCCCAGCCCAGGGCCTCTGTCTGCTCTCGGGTGAGGATCGGGCCGAAGCCGAGGAAGGCCGCGACGCTCGCGCTGCCCGGATCGGCCCAGAGCTCGGCGGGCGCGGCGAGGCGCGCCAGCCGCCCGGCCTCCATGACACCGACCTCGTCGGCGACGGTCATCGCCTCGTCCTGGTCGTGGGTGACGTAGAGGGCGGTGGTGCCCTGCTCGGCGAGGATGGCGCGCAGGTCGACGGCGAGCTGCTCGCGCAGGGCGCGGTCGAGGGCGGACAGGGGCTCGTCGAGCAGCAGGAGGCGGGGCCGGGGGGCGAGGGCGCGCGCGAGGGCGACGCGCTGGGCCTGCCCGCCGGACAGCGTGGTGATGGGCCGCGGCCCGTAGCCGGGCAGGCCCACGAGCTCGAGCATCTCGGCAACGCGGCGGGCGCGCTCGGCGCGCGGCAGGCCCGTCAGCCCGTAGGCGACGTTCCCGCCGACGTCCCGGAAGGGGAAGAGCTGGCCCTCCTGGAACATGAGCCCGAAGCCGCGCCTGTGCACCGGGGTCCCGACGACGTCGCGCCCATCCCAGCGGATGCTCCCGGCCGCGACGGGTTCCAGGCCCGCCACGGCGCGCAGCAGCGAGGACTTGCCCGAGCCCGAGGCGCCGAGGAGCGCGACGATCCGCCCGGCGGGGATCTCCAGGTCGACACCGTCGACGGCCACGACCGGCCCCGCGCCCCGGCCGCCCGGGTAGACCACCCGCAGGCCGTCGATTGTCAGCCCATCCGTCATGAGGACTCCTCGCTCGTCGTAGGGGCGTTTCGGGGGAGGGCCCCGCAAGCGTGGCGGGGCTGGCGGGAGCGCTGTGAGGAACGAGCAGCGCGGATGGTAGCTGCGGGGCCCTCCCCCGAAGCGCCCCGATCGCGGTCGACGGCGCCCTCCCCGCTGCCCGCGCGCGCCCAGCGGTTCTGCAGCCACTCGCAGCCGAGCATGAGCGCGGCGGTGCCGGCGGCGAGGATGACGCCGGCGGCCAGCCCCATCCCCTGGTTCTGGGCGCCGGGGCGGCCGATGAGGCGGTAGAGGACCACGGGGAGGGTCGGCTCGGTGGGGCGGGCGAGGAACGACGTCGCCCCGAACTCCCCCAGGCTCGTGGCCAGGGCGAATCCCGCGGCGAGGCCGGCGGCGCGCGCCAGGTGGGGGCCGTCGACGGTGAGGAGGGCACGGCCGGGCCCGGCGCCGAGCGCGGCCGCCGCCTCGCGCTGGCGGGGGTCGATGGCGCGCAGCGCGGGCAGGAGGGTGCGCACGACGAGGGGCACGGCCACGACGGCCTGTGCGAGCGGCAGGATCCACCATGACGCCGTCAGGCCCGTGGGGCTCAGGGTGATGAGGAAGCCGAAGCCGACCGTCACAGCGGACACGCCCAGCGGGAGCATGAAGGCGGCGTCGAGGAGCGCCACGGCGCGGGCAAGGACCCTCCCGCGGGGGCTGCGCGAGACGACGAGGCTGACCGCGCCGCCCACCGCGAGGGCGATCGCCGCCGCCACGACGGCGACCCGCAGGGAGGTGGCGGCGGCCTCCCAGACAGTGACGAGCAAGGCGTTGGACTGGCCGCGCGTTCCCAGGTCCGTGTAGTTGGCGAGCGTCCACTGCCCGCCGCGGCGCAGGGAGCGGGCCACGAGGACGAGCACGGGAGCGGCCAGGAGGCCGCCGATGGTGGCAGCCGTGACGGCGATCGCGGGGGCGTCGGAGCGGCGCAGCGGGGTAGCGGGGACGTCGAGCCGCAGGCGGAGGCGGGCGGTCGAGGCGGCGCGGGCGCGCTCGGAGACCCACAGCGCCACGGCGATGACGAGGAGCTGGACGACCGAGAGGACGGCGGCCGTGCGCAGGTTGAGGTACTGGGCGGTCTGGACGTAGATCTCGGTCTCGATGGTGCCCATCCCCACTCCGCCGAGGACCAGCACGACGCCGTAGGCGGTGGCGCAGAACAGGAAGGTGAGCGAGGCGGCTGAGGCGATCGCGGGGGCGAGGCTGGGCAGGGTGACGGTGCGCCAGGCGCGCCACGGGGAGGCGCCCAGCGCGCGGGCGGCCTCGACGGAGCGGGGGTCGAGCCGGGACCACATGGTGCCCACCGTGCGCACGACGAGCCCGTAGTTGAAGAAGACGAGCGCGGCGACGACGGCGGTGAGCGTCCCGTCCAGGCCGAACCCTCCCAGCGGCCCTCCCTTGGTGACGAGCGCGTGGAAGGCAACGCCGACGACGACGCTGGGCAGCACGAAGGGCACGATGACGATCCCGCGCAGGAGGTCGCGGCCCGGGAAGGAGCGCCGGTAGAGGACGAGCGCCCCGGGCACGCCGAGCAGGACGCAGATCGCGGTGGCCAGGGTCGCCTGGGTGAGGGTCTGGGTGAGGATCCGCCACGTGCGCGGGGCCGTGAGGACGTCGGCGAAGCCGCTCAGGTCGAGGGCGCCGTCGGGGGCCAGGCCACGGCCCATGAGGGTGGCGACCGGCCAGAAGAACAGCACGCCGAGGAAGGCGAGCGGCACCGCGACCGCCGCCGCCCAGCCGATCACCTCCCCCGGCGTGCGCGACGGGCCTCGACGAGCAGCCGCCCCCGGGGTCACTGGCCGACGGCCTCGGTCCAGGTGGCCAGCCAGGTCTCGCGCTTGTCGGCGATGGTGGCGGCATCGAGGGTGAGCGGGGAGGGCGAGAGGGCGCCGAAGGTCGTCATGGCCTGGCTGAGCGTCGCCTCGGTGCTGACGGGGTACATGTACATGGAGTCGGGGATCGCCGTCTGGACGTCCTTGGTGAGGAGCCATTCGATGAAGGCCTTGGCGCCGGAGGGGTTCTTGGCTCCGGCCAGCACGCCCGCGTACTCGATCTGCCGGAAGGCGGTGGCGGGGACGGAGGCGGTGGTCGACGTCGTCCCGTCGTCGCTCACGGTGGCGGCGGGCGAGGAGGAGTAGGACAGGACGATCGGGTAGGAGCCCTTGCCCTCGCCGGCGGAGAAGTCGACGCTGTAGGCGGCGGTCCAGCCCTCGACGATCTTGGCGCCGTTGGCCACGAGCTGCTTCCAGTAGTCGGCGAAGCCGTCCTCGCCGAAGCGCGCGATGGTGGCCAGGAGGAAGCACAGGCCGGTGGTGGAGGTCGAGGGGTTGATGAGGACGGCGAGGTCCTTGTTCTCCGGCTTGGTGAGGTCCTCGAAGGAGGCGGGCGGGGTGAGGCCGTGGTCGGTGAAGTAGGCGACGTCGTAGTTGAGGGCGACCTCGCCGAAATCGATGGGGGCGATGGCGGTGGAGCCGTCCACGAGGTAGCTCTCGGCGCCGGCGGGCAGGGTGATGGTGGAGGCCGAGTCGACGACGCCGCCCATGGCCAGGCGGGAGATGAAGGAGTTGTCGATGCCGAAGAAGGCATCGCCCAGCGGCGCGTCCTTGGTGAGGACGAGCTGGTTGGCGAGCTCGCCGCCGCTGCCGGACTTCGAGATGGACACGGTCACGCCGGAGTCCTTCTGGAAGGCGGCCAGGAGGTCCTCGGGGAGGTTGAAGTCGTCGTGGGTGAGGACGGTGATCTCCTTGGAGGAGGCGGCGCCGTCGTCGCTCTTCTTGCCGCAGGCCGCCAGGGCGAGGGCGGCGGCGGTCGCGGTCGAGCCGGCGAGCAGGGCGCGGCGGGTGAGGGCGGGCGCGGCGGATGCGCGGCTCCGGGCGCCGGGAGTGGTGGGGGTGGTTGACGTGGTCATGGTGCCTCCTGGTCAGGTGCCTGGAGGGCCCGCGAGCCAGGACGGCGCGCGGGGAGAACTCGACTTCCTTCGCCGGTGCGAGCCGGAGCAGGTTCGAGGGTCTGCGGTCTCCCGCACTCTCAGCGCCTGCGCCCGCCGTCAGCGGCGGGATTCAGCGCTCCCCTGTCGTAGTGGCCCCAGCATAGCCGTGCGCGGGCCAGGATCTGCGCCCTCACGCCCCTCTTGCGCCCTCGGACCGCAGCCGCGCCCTCAGCCCGCTCCCGCCGTCTCATCCTCGTAGGATGAGGGCGCGACCGCGGGATGAGACGGTTTCTCGGGGCTGAGGGCGCTGGGGCGGAGTGCTCAGATGACGCCGCGCGTGAGAAGGAACTCGTGAAGACGGTCGATGTCGTCGCAGATGAGCCCGAGGTTGGCGGCGAGTTGCTCGTCGGTCAAGCCCAGGGGGTAGCACCACTCGCCGTGCGCCGCGAGGAGGAGATCGTCAAGATCAACCGCCTCGGGATCCCTCGCAGTCACGTGGGCGGGCACGATCATGTCGGCCTGGTTCCATTCGTTGGCCACGCTGAATGCCCACCCGAGCTCCTCGGAGACGACGACAGGCCATTCGGCGTGGACCACAAGGGTGTCGTCGTCCTGGACGCTCCAGGTGATCGACCTGTCCCCACTAGCCATGAGGACGTCGTCGCCGCCGAGCGTCACCGTCCTCCCCAGGGAGCCGAGCGCGTCCGCCAGGCGCGCGGGATTGACGTCCGGGAGCCGCCCACTCGCAGCGCCACCGGGAGCAGCGGTCTCCACCATCCCCTCGCCTCCTGAGCCGCTCGCGCCGAGTTCGGCGAGCGAGGCATCCAGGGCCGCGGCGATGGCGCGCAGGGCGGAAGCATCCTCCTGGGAGCCGGGGTCCTCTGCTAGGCGCAGGAGGATGTCCCGGCGGACCTCATTGACCTCCGCCAAGCTGATCCCCTCATCCAATGCGAGGTCTCGCGCGCTATCGAGCACCGACAGCGCGTCCTGCGGGTCGTCAGCGATCCGGCTGCGGGCGAGCTCGGCGAGTTGATGGGTGATCTCCGCCGGCCCGAGGGGGCCCAGGTTCTGGATGATCTCCATGAACTCCGGGTCGTCGTCAGCGATGCTGCGCTGCTCCCCGGCCTCGTGCGCGGCAGCGTCCTCGGCAGCCTGCTCAGCCTCGATGAGGGCGACCTCCTCATCGAAGCGGCTCTCGGGGAAGCGCTGCTCGAACTCCTCGAAGAAGCTCTCGCAGTAGTCCACGTGGGAGTCGATGCAGAAGAAAAGCTGGTCGTCGTTCATGCCGTGCGCGATCGGGATCGTGGCAGCACCCACCACCTGGTGCCCGCCGAACATGTCGACGGGGAAGAGGGAGGCGGCGAGGAGAGGCTGCCCGGCGTTACGGACGGAGAGCTCGACCTTGAGCGCGCTTACGAGACCGCTCGGGACCGGCGGGGCCCAGGTAGCGGTGATGCGCAGGAGGGGCCCATCGATGCGAATGAGGATCATCCCGATCGAGGTCGGGATGACGAGGCCATCAGGAGCGGCCTCATAGAGATCTCCCGGCGCGATCTCATTGATCCGGTTCCGGATGCGCTCAAGAGTCACCGGGGTGGGGGCCGTCGACGGGTGGGGCGACGACATGCGGGGCACAGCCATCCGCTTCTCCTTCACGAGCATGGAGCACTGGGCCCACCCATGGTCAGGCGGGGCTGAGCACTTGTCCGCCAGGCTCAACCGGCAGAGCGGCCAGCATCGACCGGGACGACCGCGGATGGGGCATGATCGTCCTAGCGCATCTCGCCGACCGACCGAAGGAGCCCCACCATGTCCAGCAAGACCACTGTTGACTTCGCCTGGAAGGCGACCGCCGCCGTCGCCACCCTGGCCGCTGGCTTCGTGGCCGACAAAGCGCTCGGCACCGTCTGGAAGACCGTCACGGGCAAGCCCGCCCCCAACGACGAGTCCCAGATCCTGGACTACCGGCTCATGGAGGTCGTCACCTTCGCCGCCCTGTCCGGGGCCGCCCTGGCGGTGACCCGCGAGCTGGCCCTGCGCAAGGCGGCCGGCTGGTACGGCGGGCGCGATCACAATCCGCTCGCCTGAGAGAACTCCCCATTCCCGCGCGTCGCGGACCGTGGAACCGTAGGCCCCGAACCGGATGATCCCTGATCACCGACGACGAATCGGAGCACCATGACCACCCCAGCCCAGGGCAGCACCCCGAATCGCCCTCAGCCCGACGTCTCCCTGTCCGACGCCGAGCGGCGCGCGCATGAGGCGACGACCCCCGCCGAGCGCGCGGAGGCGCTCCAGGCCCTCGCGGAGTCGCTGACCGGAGCGGGACGCGCCCATGCCGCCGTCGAGTCCGCCTCTGAGGCGGTCGGCCTGCGACGCGCGCTGGCCGACGCCGACCCGGCCACGCACGCCCCGGCCCTGGCGATGGCCCTTAACAACCTAAGCCTCTGCCAGGCCGCCGCCGGGGACGCGGACGGAGCGCTCGAGGCGGGGCAGGAGGCCACCGATCTCTTCCGGGAGCTGACGGCCTCCGATCCCGTCGCCTACTCGCCCGGGGTGGCCATGGCCCTGACGAACCTCGCCACGCGGCTCGCGAGCACTGGCCGTCGGCAGGAGGCGCTGCTCACTGCCCAGGAGGCCGTCGGCGCCTACCGGGCCCTGGCGGCGAGCGCGCCCGAGCCCCACACGGAGAACCTCGCTGGCTCCCTGGCGAATCTGGCGATCCACCTGCGGGGCGCGGGGCGTGGGGAGGAGTCACTGGAGGCTGTGCGGGAGTCCGCCGGGCTGTTCATGGATCTCGCCGTGGCCGATCCTGGCGCCCACACCGCGCACGCGACCCGGGGGCTCGGCCTGCTGGCCACCTATCTGCACGATGCTGGCCGGCATGAGGAAGCGCCGGCCGCCTTCACCGCGCGCCTTGAGGAGCTCCCTCCCTCCTCCCGCGCCCGCATCCTCCTGGCCCGCCAGGAGTGGAGGATCAACGGAGCGGCGTCGGCCGGGGGAAGCGCTGGGCGCGCTGACGCGGACGATCTACTGGCTGCCCTTCGCGAGGCGGACCGGATCGAGGAGCCGGGCGAGCTCGGCCCTGTGCGGCGCGAGATCAACCAGCACGTCCAGAACCATGCTGCCTCTGGCGCGTACGGCGCCCTCCCGCCGCTGCCCGCCTGGGCGACGGTGGCGATCAACAATGAGTTCGCCGCCGCCATGCAGGAGTGGCTCTCCGTGGCGTCGCCCGCCCAGGAGCTGGAGTATGTGGAGCGCCGGTGGCCGCGGCCGACGGCGGATGAGGCGGAGGCGATCGCCGCCGTCGCCGATCTGTATGTGGACGCGCCCCAGTTGCGCCGCCTGGCGGGCATCGTCGCGCAGGTCCATCGCGACGGCGATGAGGGCCTGGACCGCTTCCGCGCGCAGGTGGCCGGTGCGGAGCTGCTCGTCGCCTGGCTCTCCGAGCAGGAGGAGGGCAGGGGGCAGGCCTTCATGGAGGCCCACCCGGATCTGCTCACCGATCCTGCGGTCCGCGAGTACGTGAGCAGCCTTCCCCAGAGGCCGGGGAGGACTGCGATCGCCATGCATCTCAACCTGGCCTCGGTGTCCAGCCCGCAGGCCGCGTACGCGGTGCTGGGCGGGCTCGATGAGGCGCTTCTCGCTGTGCGCGGGCTCGTCGACGACGGTAACTGGCAGGCGCCGATCTTCGCCGTCGCGCTGCGCGCCGAACTCGCCGGGCACGCTCCCAACGGGGCCTTCGCGGGCGCGCTCCACGCGGCCGCCTCGGGCGACGTCGACACCGCCCAGGATCTTCTCACCGCGGCCCTGGCGGCGAGCAACACGGCGACCACCGAGTCCTTCGGCAGGCTCCTGTACAACGCGACTCTCAGCCCCGACTGCCCCCAGGGCCTCCACGCGCTCCTGAGCGCGCTCACCAGCCGGTCCTGATAGCGGGTCGGGCGCCCTCGCGCGCGTAGCCTGGTCCCCGTGACATCGCTTGAGGTTCTTCAGGCCGCCTGCGCCGTCGTCGTGCTCGCGGCGACCATCATCGGCGTGACCGTCTTCGGCCGCGCCTGCCTGGCCGTCGCCCGGCGCCTGAGGGTCGGCCGCCCCGTGGCCAGCGAGCGCCTGCGCCCCGCCGGCCGCCGCGCCTGGCTCGCCATCTCCTCCGCTCTCAACCACCGGGCATTCAGGCGCCGCCCGTGGATCCGGGCCGCGCACTGGCTCGTCATGGTCAGCTTCCCGCTGCTCTTCCTCACCCTCGTCACCGGCTACGGGCAGGTGCTCGGCGGCGCGGCCTTCACCCTGCCGCTCCTCGGGCACGCCGCCTGGTGGGGGTGGGTCGTCGACCTCATCGCCTGGCTGAGCCTGGCCGGGATCATCCACCTCATCGCCGTGCGCCGCCGACTCACCCGCCGGGGCGCGGCCGAGCCCCCCTACGCCGCCGACTCCGAGGGGGGCGCGCGCCCCCGCACCTCGCGCTTCGCCGGCTCCACTGCCTTCCAGGCGCATTTCGTCGAGGCGATCATCGCCGCCGTCGTCGCCTGCGTCCTCGCCCTGCGGATGCTTGAGCACGCCCACCTGGCCGCCTCCCCCGACTCCGCCGAGCGGGCCCTGGCCACCTGGACGCGATTCCCGCTCACCGCCTGGGCCAGCCCCGCGCTCGAGCCGCTGGGATACACGGGCCTGGCCGCCGCCATCACGCTCGTGGCCACCATCAAGGTGGTCGTGTCGATGGCGTGGTTCGTCGTCGTCGGGCGCCAGCCGTCGATGGGCGTGGCCTGGCACCGCTTCCTCGCCTTCATCAATATCTACGCCCGCCGCGAGCTCGACGGCTCGAAGGCCCTCGGGCCGCTGGCCCCCATCGCCCTGCCCGACGGCAGCCCGCTCACCGCTGAGACGATGGATGACCTCGACGCCGCCATGGAGGCCGCCGACGAGGGCACCGGCCCCGAGGTGCGCCTGGGCGTGGGACGCATCGAGGAGTTCACCTGGAAGGGGCTGCTCGACTTCACCACCTGCACCGAGTGCGGCCGCTGCCAGGACCTCTGCCCCGCCTGGAACACCGGCAAGCCCCTGTCCCCCAAGCTCTTCACCCTCGCCCTGCGCGACCACGCGGCCGCCGCCGCCCCCTACCTGCGCGCCGCCGCCGAGCTCGGGGTCTCCCCCGAGGAGGTCGACGACGACGCCCTGCCCACCCGCGGCATCGCCAGCCCCACCGGCAGCGCCGGCCTGGCGCCGGGCTCAGCCCACACCGGCGACGTCCTCGGGGCGCTCCTGGCCGCCAAGGCCGCGCCGTCGGAGACCGGCGTCGCCACCCGCCCCGCCCCCCTGGCCGGAGACGTCATCCCCGCCGACGTCCTGTGGGCCTGCACGACCTGCGGCGCCTGCGTGGAGCAGTGCCCCGTGGACATCGAGCACGTCGACCACGTCGTGGACGTGCGCCGCCAGCAGGTCCTCATGGAGTCCGCCTTCCCCAAGGAGCTCGGCGGCATGTTCCGCAAGCTCGAATCCAAGGGGAACCCGTGGGGGCTGGCGGCCCGCAAGCGCATGGACTGGGCCAAGGGCCTCCACTTCGAGGTCCCCGTCATCGGCGAGGACGTGGAATCCGCGGCCGAGGTCGACTACCTCTTCTGGGTGGGCTGCGCCGGAGCCTTCGAGGACCGCGCGAAGAAGACCACCCGCGCTGTCGCCGAGCTCCTCCACACCGCGGGAGTGAGCTTCGCGGTGCTCGGCGACGCCGAGTCCTGCACCGGCGACCCCGCCCGCCGCGCGGGCAACGAGATCCTCTTCCAGATGCTCGCCGCCCAGAACGTCGAGACCCTCAGCGAGGCTGGGGCGACGCGCATCGTGGTCACCTGCGCCCACTGCTTCAACACCCTGGCCCGCGAGTATCCGCAGGTCGGCGGCCAGTACGAGGTCATGCACCACACCCAGCTGCTCAACCGCCTCGTGCGCGAGGGCCGCCTGACTCCAGTGGCCCCGGGGCCCGCGGGCGGTGCCCCGGGGGAGGGCGCCGAAGGCGTGGCGGGGCTGGCGGGAGCGGCCCGAGGGACGAGGGCCGCGGATGGTAGCCGAGGCGCCCTCCCCCAGGGTGCCGCCGCACCCTCCGCCGCACCCCCCGCCGCATCCTCCGCCGCACCCACGGTCACCTACCACGACGCCTGCTACCTGGGGCGGCACAACCGCGTCTACTCCCCGCCGCGCGAGCTCCTGGAGGCCACCGGCGCGAGGGCCGTCGAGATGCCCCGCAACCACGAGGAGGCCTTCTGCTGCGGGGGCGGCGGCGCGAGGGCCTTCATGGAGGAGTCGATCGGGACGCGCATCGCCGTCGAGCGCTCACGCGAGGCCATCGGCACGGGCGCGCGGGTCATCGCCACCGCCTGCCCCTTCTGCACCACGATGCTCTCCGACGGCGTCGCCAGCGAGGGAGCGGATGTGCGGGTGGCCGATGTCGCCACCCTCATGCTCGAGGCCGTCCACCGGGGCCAGAGCGCCTGAGCCAGAGATCGACCAGAAATAGCATTTGCTATAATCGCCGCATGGCTTCGGCACTCTCCACTGTCGCCCAAGAGTGCGACGCCGCTACCCGCGCCGCGAGGCAACGGCTGGTCGCCGCGGTCCGCCAGGCTGCCGCCGATGGGATGTCACAGAAGCAGATCGCGGCCGAGATCGGTCGAAGCCAGCCCGAGGTATCGCGACTCTTGCGCTTCCACGGCACCAGCCCATTGGGGAGGAGGCTGCGCCAGGCGCGTCCGCAGATCCGCCACGCTATCAACGCTGCTGGCGGCTCGAAGGTACGGGTCTTCGGTTCTGTCGCCGCCGGGACCGATGATGACAACTCCGACGTCGACCTCCTGTTCCACATGGGTGAGCCTCTCAGCCTCATGGAGTTATCCGCCCTGGAGCTGGAACTGCAGCGCATCATTGGAGCGCGGGTCGATCTTGTGGCTGACACCGCTATCCGTCCCACCATGCGCTCGCGCATCCTGTCCGAGGCGGTTCCACTGTGAGTTCCGCCCGCCGCAGCGCACCCGAACTGCTGGAGCAGGCGCTTGATCAACTACAGATCGCTCGCGAATACGCCGCCAGGGATCTGACGGACCCGGTTGTCATCGATGCGATCGCCATGCGCCTATCGGCAGCCACCGATGGAGCGCCTGAGCCGGGCTGGGTGCGGGGACGCGGCGCGCGTCGCTATTCGCCAATGAAGTCAGCAAGCCACTCGTCGACCTCTCGCATGCACAGCGAGTCCACGACGCCTGCCACCCGGTGGAGCCTGCCCCGAGTGATGGTGCGAGGCTGCTCGGTCATCGCGAAGGTGGGCTCGCTCAGCCTCAGATCCCCCCTGAGGAGCACATGGTTCGGCCAGCCGCGGTCGGTGGTCGTCGCCGGCAGGATGATCGCGAGAGTGTCCGCCCTCTGGAGGTAGCGGTTGGACGCGATCACGAGGACCGGCCTTCGCCCGGACTGCTCACGACCGCGAACCGGGTCAAGGTCCGCCCACACGACCATGCCGCGCCTGAGATCCACGGCGCTACCTCTGCTGCGATCCGGTGGCAGGCGCCTCGGCGCCATCATCGAGGGCCACATCCCAGTCCCGGAACTCCTGCCAGTACGATTCGTCAGCCGTCGCGAACGCCTTGCCGAAAGCCTCCATCCGGGCATCCCGCTCACGGCGCTCCAGGAGCAGGTCGATCAGGCCGGACGCGGTCGTCCCCTCCTCCGAGGCGGCGGCGTTGATGCGGTCACGCAGGTCCGATGACACCTTGATCGTCGTCCATGACATACAAAGAAGTATACCGCCGTGGACGCAGCTGTGGCCTTCGCTGAGGAGGGCGGGGCCGCCCCTCCTCAGACCAATTCCCAGCCGCGAGCGCGGGAGCGGCACTCCCAGAAGTCGCGGTATTGACCAGGCAGGGCCACGAGCTCGTCGTGCGTCCCGCGCTGCGCCACTCGGCCATTGCGCCCGAGCACCACCACCTGATCGGCCGCTGCGATCGTCTCGAGCTTGTGGGCGATAACGATGAGCGTCGAGGCGCGCCGCAGCTCCTGCATCGCCGCGACGATATGCGCCTCGTTCTCCGCGTCCAGGGCGCTCGTGGCCTCGTCGAACAGGACGATCGGGGCCCGTTTGAGCAGGGCCCGGGCGATGGACACCCGCTGGCGCTCCCCGCCCGACAGGGCGCGCCCGCCCTCGCCGACCCTCGCCTGCCAGCCGCCGGGCAGGCGCTCGGCGATCTCGGTGACGCCCGCGAGGTCGGCCGCCCACTGCAACCGCTGCGCGTCCGCGTCCGGGTCGCCGATGGCGATATTGGCCTCGAGCGTGTCGTCGAAGAGGTAGACGTCCTGGAAGACCAGGGAGACCTGCGCCATGAGGTCGGCGGTCGTCAGCTCGCGCACCCCAACGCCACCCACGCGCACGCTCCCGGAGTCGACGTCGTAGAAGCGCGCGATGAGCCGGGCGATCGTCGTCTTGCCGGACCCGGAGGGCCCCACGAGCGCGCACATGGAGCGCGCGGGCACCCTCATGCTCACCCCGCGCAGGACGGGCGCCCCCTGCCGGTATCCGAAGACGACGTCGTCGAGCACCACCTCGCTGGGCGCGGTCAGCGCCGCGCTGGCGTCCGGCTCGGGGAGCACGGGAGCCTCCATGACCTCGTCGAGGTGGGCCATGAGACGCCGCCGCTCCTCCACCGCCAAGGCCTGGGAGCCCAGGTCGTCGAGCATCGTGGTGAAGCGCAGGCACATGCCGATCGTGGCCACGGCCTCCAGGGGCCCCAGCGAGCCTCCTAGGGCGAGCCGCGCGGAGAGCGCGATCATGGCGACGATGATGATCTGCGTGAGAGCGCCGCTCATGATCCCACCGCAGGTCTCCCACCACAGCGTGCGGCGCCCGGCGGCGTCGGCGGCCTGGAAGGCGCGGCGCAGCTGGGGGTAGTCGGCGCCGGCGCGGGCGGAGCGCAGCGCCCCCTGGCATCGGGCGAACTCGACGATCCGGGCGGCCAGCTCCCTCTCCGCCGGCTCGCTCAGGCGCTTGCCGTGGTCGAGGGCCGCGCGCGCCCAGCGCAGGATGAGCGCCAGGACGGGCATCGCCACAGTGAGGACGACGCCGAGCCGCCAGTCCCACGCCCACGAGGCTGCCCAGACGACGGCGATCGACGCGACGCTGCCGCTGATCTTGTACAGGAACTGGAGGGCCGCGTCGGACAGGTCGACCATCTCCTGGGTCATGGCTCGCGACAGTGAGCCCGCGCTCTCGCCCGTGAACCAGCTCAGGGGGAGCCTCGCGATGCGCGCGCCGATGGCGTGGTGGGCGTCGTGGAGGAAACCGAGGATCCCGACCACGCCGTTGCGCTGCCCGGCGAAGTCGAGCGCGGAGGCGACGACGCCGCAGAGCCCCAGAACCGCGAGCCATCCTCCCAGGCCCAGCCCCCAGCAGGGCTCGCCGGAGGCGAGCGCCACCGACGAGGGTAGGAGGGCGACGAGGGCCAGGCCGGACACCGCGCCCGCCAGTGCGCCCAGGGTGAGGCTCTTGCGCAGGATCCTCCAGGACTCGGGAGTCATGAGGCGGCGATAGCTGGCGAGGATCGAGCGCCCACGCGCGGCGCCGAGCGCAGGTTCCGGCTCGGCTGGCTGTGCCGATTCTGCTGGCTCGCCAGGCCCCGCCGATCCAACTGATCCAGCCGACTCGGTCGAATCGGCGGGCCCGGCCGCGTCGGCGGGCCCGGCCGCGGGAACGCGAGCAGCAGTGACTTCGGCGCTGGGGACGTCCCCGGCGCGGGCGGTGCTCTCAGCGCTGCCGCCATCCTCGCCGTCGTCAGTCCCCTCGGCGCTGGTCTGGCGCAGCAGGGCCTCGTAGTGCGGCTCGCCGATGAGCTCCTCATGCGTGCCGCTGGCGACGATCCTCCCCCGCTCCATGATGGCAATGCGGTGAGCGCCCCGGAAGGCGGCGGGGCGGTGGGCGATGACGAGCACCGTGCGCCCGCGCACGAGGACGCTCAGGGCCTGCTGGATCTCGTCCTCGGACTCCGGGTCCGCCATGGCGGTGGCCTCGTCGAGCAGGAGGATCGGCGAGTCCTTGAGGAGGGCGCGGGCGATGGCCAGGCGCTGCTCCTGCCCGCCGGACAGGCTCGTCTCGTCGCCGAGGATCGTGTCATAGCCGTGGGGCAGCGACTCGATGACCGTATCGATGCGGGCGGCGGCCGCGGCGGCGCGGACCTGCTCGTCGGTGGCATCGGGCCGGGCGAGGGCGATGTTGTCGCGGATGGACGCCCGCAGGAGCTGGGCGTCCTGGAGGACGAAGGACACGGCGCCGAAGAGCTCGCTCTCGCTCATGTCGCGCAGGTCGGCGCCGCCGATGCGCACGGCCCCGGAGTCCGGGTCGGCGAAGCGCGCGATGAGGGTGGCCAGGGTGGATTTGCCCGAGCCCGAGGGGCCGAGCAGAGCGGTGACGGTTCCCGGCTCGAGGGTGAGGGAGGCGTCGTCGACGGCGAGGGTCTGCCCGTAGGAGTAGGAGACATGATCGATCTCCACCCGGGCGCCGTCGTCGCTCCTCACGCCCCCTCGCGCGCCGCTGCCGCCGGGGGCGAGCACGGGGGTGTCGAGCACGTCGACGAGGCGCAGGGCGGAGGCGCCGGCGATCTGGTAGGACCAGGAGATCGACACGACGGTGACCATCGAGGCCGGGAGCACGAGGGCGATGAGCACGCAGGTGAGGGCCTGCGCGGGAGTGACCTCCCCGGCGTCGACGAGCATCCAGCCGCCCCCGAGGTTGACCACGAGGAGCACGGGGATGGAGACCCAGATGTAGGAGGCGCAGGCCGTCGTCGTCATCGGCAGCGCCCAGTCGCGGTAGAAGGAGGAGAAGCGGTCGGCGGCGGCGATATAGGCGCCGTGGGCGCGGCCCACCCGCCCGAAGGCCTTGACCACGCTGATGCCGGCGACGAACTCGACCATGGTCGCCGAGATCTCGGCCAGGCGCCGGTCCATCTCCACGGTCTTCTCCTTCATGCCGCGCATGGTCAGGGCGTAGGTGCCCACATAGAGCGGGATGGTGGACACCGAGAGCAGCCCGAGGCGCCAGTCGATGGTGAAGGCGTAGATGAGGAGGCACACGGGGGTGACGAGGGCGTTGATGTAGTCGATGGGGCCGTGGGCGATGACGGTGTGGACCGTGCGGGTGTCGTCCTGGACGGTTTTGCGCAGCGCGCCCGAGCTCGACGCCGTGAACCAGGACAGCGGCGCGGCCGCCAGCCGGTCCACAATGGCGCGGCGCAGGTGGTCGCGCAGGGAGAGGTCCGCGGCGTGGGTGATGAGCAGGGCGATGAAGTACAGGCCCAGGCGCCCCGTGTAGGCGCCGATGAGCAGGCGGACGGCGGACCATGCGGCGTCGGAGTCGACGGGGGCGCCGGTCGCGCGGGCGTTCAGGAGGAGGTCGCCCAGGCGCACGAGGGCCACGTAGGGGGCGATGGAGAGCAAGCCGGAGGCGACGGCGAGGATCTGGCCGGCCAGGATACGCCCGCGCACGGGGGCGGAGAGCCGTTTGATCGCGGCCTGGCCCTCGCGGGCGCGGCGCTGGTTGTCCGACGGCTCGCCAGGGGACCCGGCGGCGCGCGCGGCTGAGGCATCACCTCGCTCGCTCGCCTCGGCGGGCGGCGCGGCCTTAGCGGTGGGCTCCGTCATCGGGTCAGACAGGGTGGGGGATGACATGGGACCTCCAATACTGAACGGCGTTCACTATTGATTCAGGCACACCTTACCCTCGGTTCTACTGAGAGCCAATCTCACGTGCGCTCGGCGGGATACCCTCGCCTCATGAGCCCCGCGACCACTGACAGGCGCTCCCCCGGACCCCGCCCGGGCTTCGAGCGCGCCGACGCCGTCGACGCCGCCCTCGACCTGGGCATCGCGAGCTTCACCCTTGCGCAGGTCGCCGCGCGGCTGGGGGTTGGGGCGCCGGCGCTGTACCGGGAGATCGACTCGCGCGACGATCTCCTGCGCGCCTGCCTCGACCGGCTCGGCGCCAGCGTGGACATGACGGGACTCGATGGAGACTGGTCAGATGTCCTTCGTACAGTGGCGGATCGCCTGTGGGACCTCCTCGACGCCCATCCGGGCCTGGCGGGAATCCTGCTGACCCTCCCGTGGGCGCACCAGTCCTTCGCCGAGTGCGTGCGCGCGGAGATCGCAGCGCTCGAGGCCACCGGCCTGGATCGCCGAAAGGCGGTGCTGGCGGCCGATTTCGCGGGTGATACGGTGATCGGCACCCATGCGGCGGTCGAGGGGCTGCGGGCGGCCGCGCCGTCGAGTTCCTGGCCGCCCTCCGCCCTGGCAGGCGCGATGCCCGAGGAACTGAAGCCGGGCCCCGAGTGGGCCGAGCGCGGCTGGCTGGACCTCAAGCTCGACGTCATCATCGCCGGCCTGAACGGCTAAAGTTCCCCACTCCCGCGCCCTCGGCCCGCAGAAACCGTCTCAGCCCGGCGTCGCGCCCTCATCCTCGCAGTTCGAGGGCGCGGGAGCGGGCCGAGACGGCGGGACGGGGCCCCGGATAGGCGAAGGCGCCCCCGCCCGAGATGGGCAGAGGCGCCTTCACCATGCGCGTGGTTTCGGCGGGGCGCTTGGCCCTCGCACAAATCCGCTTACTCCCAGCGCATGCACCACGTGGCGGCCCCGAAGAGAGAAGCGCCGCCAGCGGCGAGTATGGACCAGCCGAACAAGGCCTGGGAGGCTCCACCAACATTCGTCAGCGGCCAGCGCAGCCCGTCCAGCAGGTAGGTGGTGGGAAGGAACTGGGAAAGAGTCTGGACCCCGGGGAGGGAGTCAGTCATCGCGGCCACACCCGACAGCAGAGCCATGGGAATGACGATCACCATGACGATCGCGGTGGCGGCAGCGGCCGACGGCGTCACCACCCCCACGAGGATGCCGATCGAGTAGAACAGCAGGGTTCCCAGGACGGCGGGGACCAGGGCGAGGGGGATCCAGGCCGTGGCGGTCATGCCGGCGCCGAGGCCGAGGCCGATGGCGGCGAGGATGAGCGCCTGGACGACGGCGACGACGATGGCGACACTGAGCGCGGCGGACAGGATCATGGGCACCCGCACCGGCGCGCAGCGCAGGAGCGCTCCCAGGCCAGAGTCCCGCCAGTCGGCCACACTGCGGGCGCCGGCGAGCATCCCGGTGCAGGCCGCGCCGAAGGCCATGACGCCGGGCCCGATGACGTCGAGCCGTTGGCCGGAGGCCGCGATGGTCCCCCTGCCCGCGGCGAGCGCAAGGCCGACGAGCAGCGCCGGCGGCAGCACAAGGGAGAGGATGAGCGCGACCGGGTCGCGCAGATAGGTGCGGGCCAATGAGCGGGTCAGCGCCTTGTAGGGCCTCATGCCAGCGCCCCCTTGCCACCCAGGACAGCGGGCATCGGATCGAGGGCGCCAACGCGGCCCCGAGGCCGCGAGGTCATGGCGGCCCTCCCGAAACTCGGAGTCAGGCACCGGTTCGAGTCGGCGACGAAGGAGGCCGCGGGCCCGACGGCGACCACCCGGCCATCGTCAAGAACGGAGACCCTGTCGCACAGGGTGCCCAGCTCGCCCAGGAGACGGGCGGCGCAGACAACGGTGGTCCCCTCGTCGAGGGCATCGTCCAGGGCGTCGAGGAGGTCGGCGCGCTCAGCGCGGTCCAGATCGGCCATCGGCTCGTCGAGGAAGAGGACCTCGGGGTGATGCACCATCGCTGAGGCGAGCGCGAGCATCCGGCGGGCGCCCAGCGGGATGAGCTCAACACGCCAGTCGCGCACCCGTCCCAGGCCCATCTGGTCGAGGAACTGGTAGGCGCGGGCCTGCGACGCCCCCATGAGCGAGGCGACTGTGCTCAGGTGCTCCCACACCGTGGCGCGGGAGAAGAAGGAGGAGGCCGTGGTCGGCACTCCAATACGGCCCAGGAGCGAGCGGTCGCGGCCGCCGGGGGCACGACCGAGGAGCGAGACCTCACCGGTCCGTGCCCGATGCGCGCCGTAGAGGACCTTGAGGAGGGCGGTCTTCCCCGCCCCGCTTGGGCCGATCAGCCCGTGGAAAGCCCCCGGCTCGACGACGAGGTCGACGTCGTGGAGGACTTCCCGCCCGTGGAATGACTGGTTGACACCTCGAGCGCTCACCGCGGCAGCACGACCATCGCGCGTCGCGAGGGCGCCGAGGGCAACTGTCATCGGTTCAATCCTCCCGCACCGGCGCGCCATGGCTATAGCCGTCAGGCGCTCGGCAGTCGGTCGCAGTGTCAGGGGCCATTCCGCAGTCGCGATTGACGCTGACCGCAGGGCCGTTCAGCAGAGGACGGTCGCCCGCTGCCTTTAGCCTAGCGCAAGCATCGCCTCTCGCCGGCTGGCGCGGAATCCTGCCTTCCGCGCGATGCCGCTCCTCCCAAAGGCGGATCGCCGCCACACGACGCCCCCAGTCAAGCGCCCGCAGCCGCACAGGCGCCCGCGAGCACGCTCCTTCCCCGGCCCAGATGCAACACCACTGATGCTGACGAGCCCACCTTTCGCCCAGGAAGGTGGGCTAGCCTCGTCGTGTGAGCCCGGCATCCGCATCCCTGGGGACGCTCCCCGCGCCCCGCCCCTCGTGGCGGGAACGGCTTCAGACACCCCGTATCCAGTGGACGGTCCGCGGTGTTCTCACCTGCCTCCTCGCGCTTCTCGCCAGCGCTGACCTCAGCGCGAATGGCATGGACCTGTTCACGATCCTCTCCCT
Source organism: Actinomyces timonensis DSM 23838 (assembly GCF_000295095.1). Lineage (GTDB taxonomy): Bacteria > Actinomycetota > Actinomycetes > Actinomycetales > Actinomycetaceae > Actinomyces > Actinomyces timonensis. The sequence goes on from NZ_JH806632.1 coordinate 1,006,853, forward strand.
GCTATCCGTGCCCGCACCGCTGCTGTGCCAACGGTTCCCCTGGGCGATCACCGGTGCCCTCATCGCCGTCACCGTCCCGCTGGTGGCCAACTCCTTCTTCACCGCGGCCATCCTGGCGGACATCATCACCCTCCCCCTGCTCATCGTCGACGGCAGGGTCCGCCAGGCGGCCGCCCTATGCTGCTGCTTTCCCGTCGGATGGCTCACCGCCCTCCTTCTCGGCCACTCGCTCACAGATGTACCGCTGGTTGAGGTCTTCTTCCTCGCCTCAGGGGCCAATATCGGCTTCGTCCTGCGCTACTCCCGCGAGATGGTGGCGCGCGAGGCCCGGCTCCGCGAGGCGGCCCTGGGGGCGCAGCGCACAGCGATCGCCCGGGACCTGCACGACACCCTCGCCCGCGCCAACACCCAGATGGTGCTCCTCGCCCAGCAGGCCCTGGGTCAGCACCCCCGCGATGAGCGGGTGACCACGGCCTTGGAGGATGCCA
>NZ_JH806632.1:1007973-1009287 GCF_000295095.1 Actinomyces timonensis DSM 23838
TGGAGAAGAGCCATGCCCCCCTCAGCCAATGACCGCGACATCCGCATCATCGTCGTCGACGACGATCCGATCGTGCGCGACGCCATCGCCACCGCCCTCAAGGGCGCGCCTGGCATCGAGGTGGTCGCCACGGCCGAGAACGGCGCCGACGCGGTGAGCATCGTCCACGAGCGGACCGTCGACGTCGTCCTCATGGATGTGCAGATGCCCATCCTCGACGGGGTGACGGCCACTCGGCGCGTGCGGGATGTCTCACCGGCGACGAGCGTGCTCATCCTGACGACCTTCGACGACGACACCTTCCTCGACGGCGGGCTGGCCGCGGGCGCCTCCGGCTTCCTCCTCAAGACGACACCCTCGGAGGAGCTCATCAGCGCGATCCACACGATCCACGAGGGCGGCAAGGTGCTCTCGCCAGGTCCCACGAGCAGGATCCTCGACCGCTACATCTCCGGCCAGCCCCCGAAGACGAATGCCGGTGAGGAGCTCGACCTCTCCGAGCGGGAGAAGGAGGTCCTCGAGCTCCTGTGCCAGGCCCGCTCCAACCACCAGATCGCCCGCCGGCTCAACGTCGCCGAGACCACCGTGAAGACCCATGTCTCCGCGATCATGCGGAAGATGAATGTCGCGAGCAGGCTGGAGATCGTCGTCGAGGCGCACCGCCGGGGCCTTGCGAGCGGCTTCTAATGCGGTTCCTGCGCCGGCTGGATCCGCGCGATGACCAAGCCCAAGGAGTCCTCCGACTCATCATCGCGATCACGTTCGTGCTCCTTCAGTCAGGCCCCTTCTTCGCCTACATCCATGACCTCACAATCGCCGGCAGCGTGCCCGCGCTCACCTGCCTCCTTCTCATCGACCGCTTCCCCTGGGGAGCACCGATCGTCCTAGCCGCAGGGACCGTCGCCGCGCCCCATGTCCCCCTCGTGCTACCGCTCGAGACCGCAGGTTTCCTCAGCCCCGCGCTCCTCATCCCCGTCCGGCGTTTCCGGCAGGTTGGGCTCATCCTGGCCGCCTCCTGCATCGACGTTGCCCTCCGCGCGCAATCGGGCGGCGAAGGCGCGTCCTTGATCCTCCAAGCACCGGTCCTCCTCAGCGGTTCGGCGAGCGTGGGCATGGCCCTGCTCTACTTCCGCGCGCAGCTGGAGCGGATGGAGGCGGAGCGCGCAGCCGCCCTGGGGGCGCAGCGCACAGCGATCGCCCGGGACCTGCACGACACCCTCGCCCGCGCCAACACCCAGATGGTCATGCGGGTCCAGGCGGCGCGCCCGCTAGCCGCGGAGGAGCCGCGCATCGCCGCCCTCCTCGACGAGATCG
>NZ_JH806632.1:1009924-1113209 GCF_000295095.1 Actinomyces timonensis DSM 23838
GCCTGAGACCCTCCTGAGACAAGACCGTCCTACCAAAGGATGACGCCCCTTGACCCTTGGGGTGATGCCGTTGTCCCATGGCTCCACAACAATGGAGCCATAACAGAGCTCCCTGACCCCTAGGAGATCATCGTGACCCGTCGTCGCACCCTGGCAGGCGCCCTCCTCGCCGCCTCCCTCCTCACCGCTGTCGCCCCGGCCGCCTCGGCCGCTGAGGCGAGCCCCCAGGCTCCCCAGGCCGCCTCCCAGTTCGATCAGTCCGGCAACGCGGTCGCCCCGAACTACTGGTACATCCGCTGTGCCTACTTCTGGGGCTTCCTCTGTTGAGGTAGCACCCCATATTCGTTCACCTTCCTGTGCGGAGCGTGGGCCCGTCTCTTTCGAGACGGGCCCACGCTGTTTCTCGGGGCTCCTCACCTACCAGCGCCCCTCACCCGCCGCCGGGCGGCAGGACCCCACACCCCTCAAGGCAACCTGAAGGGGCCACACGGCCCCGCACCCCCGCCCTTAGAGCTCGACGAGGACTGCCACCGTGCGCCCAGGAACGCGCAGCTCACCCGTGGCCGGATCGAACACGGTCCCCTTGACGACGTCGTCCGCGCCCTGGGCCTGGATGGGGCCAAGATGGAATCGGCGCCCCGTCATCGCCTCTGGGCGCACCACCGCCTCGCCAGCTCTCGCGTTGATGACCACGGCGAGGCCGTCGAGGGTCGGGTCGAGATCACCGGGCCCAGCGCCGTCGTCGATCACCATGACGATGACACCCGGATCACCGGTGAAGGGGAAGGAGACCCGCTCCCGGATGAGCTCGGCGCTGCCCAGGGCGAGCAGCGGGGTGGAGCGCCGCAGCCGCAGGAAGTCGAGGCATTGGGCCCGGGTCGCCGCGATGCGCTCGGCGGTGGGCCGCAGCTCGGGGCGGGTGAGCAGCCCGGCCTGTATGAGCCAGCGATCGAAGTTGCGCTCGGCCGGGGGAAGGCCGTGACCCCAGCCGTTGTCCGCGCAGGACCAGTCGAGGGCGTTGAAGTGGTCACCGGAGTTGTAGGAATCGCGGTCGAGGGACTTCGAGCGCAGCATCTCCGCACCAGCGCCCCAGAACGACGGCGACTGCCCGAGCGCCACCACGCCCAGGCACAGCGCCGCCATGCGGGCCCGGGCCTCCATCGGCTCGTCCGGGCGCAGCTTGTAGGCGAGGATGTCGAAGAGGGTCTCGTCGTCATGGGCATCCACATAGTTGATGGACTCCGCCGGCGCCGAGCCGAAGGCAGCGGGGTCCGTGCCGTAACGCAGCTCGTCGCCCCGCACCCAGCGGCCGCAGCCGGAGTGCAGCACGACGTCGCGCAGGTTGCCCGCAAGGGCGATGCGGATGAGGTCGCCGCGCCAGATGAGATCCGCTTCCCGGCCATGCGTGGGACGGGCGTCGAAGGGCGAGGGCGGTTGCGCCAGGCCGGTCGCCAGCCCCTGGCTCTCCCTCGGGTCGGCGTCCACGACGCTTCCGCCGCGCAGCGCGTCGCGCAGGCGGTCGTTGAAGCAGCCGATGCCGCTCCCGGCCAGTTGGCCCTGGGTGGCCTGGACGAAGAGGCGGTTGTCCTCCACCTCGCCGAAGTTCCAGCCCTCCCCGTAGAGGAAGGGCTCGTGGCCGATCGCCTCGGCCGCCTCCGCGCGCAGGGCGTCGCGCACGGCGCGCATGGTGGCCGCGGAATGGTGGCCCATGAGGTCGAATCGGAAGCCGTCGGCCCGGTAGTCGCGCGCCCAGCGCACGCACATGTCGATCATGAGGCGCTCGGCCATGGCCCGCTCGGTGGCGATGTTGTTCGCGCAGGTGGAGGCCTCGATGGCACCCGTGGAGTCGAGGCGGTGGTAGTAGCAGGGGACGATGCGGTCGAGCACGGAGCGCGGGTCCTGCCCGCTGGCCGCGGTGTGGTTGTAGACCTGATCGAGCACCACCTGAAGGCCCATGGCGTGCAGGGCGCCGATCATCTCGCGCATCTCGATGATCCGGGCACCGCCGTCCTGATGTCCGTCACGCGCGTAGGAGCCCTCGGGGACGCCCCAGTGGAAGGGGCCGTAGCCCCAGTTGTAGGCGTCGTCGTCGGCGACGGCGGCGATCGCGGCCTGGGGACGGCGCGAGGCCGGGTGGGCGTCGGCGGGAATGTCGGGGATGGCCTGAGCGGATCGGTCCTCGGGGATGGAGGCGATGTCGAAGGTCGGCAGGAGGTGGAGGGTGTCGATGCCGGCATCGGCGAGTTCGCGCAGGCTACGGGTCCCGGCAGTGTCCGCGCCGAAGGCCGCGTAGGTGCCGCGCAGCTCGGGCGGGCAGGTGGGGTCGGCGGCGGAGAAGTCGCGCACGTGGAGCTCGTAGATGGCGCGGGCGGCGTCGCCCCCGAGCTCGCTGCCCGCGGCGGGGGCGGCTTGGCCAGCCCATGTGGAGGGGGCGAGGGCGGGGTCGGTGAGGTCCACGGCGACGCTGCGCCGCGAGTCCATCGTCAGGGCAGTGGAGTAGGGGTCGGTGACGAGGTTGGTCTCGATGCGCCCGGTCTCGGGGACATAGACCCGCACCTCCCACAGGTACTGGTCCCCCGTGCTGATGCGGGGGCTCGCGGGCACCTCCCAGCGGCCGTCCGCGCGGCGCTGGGCGGGGGTGCGCAGGGGCTCGCCGTCGACGAGGGGGACGGAGCCGGTGCGGTCTCCCGTGGACCAGCTCAGGAGCGCGACCTCGACGGCGGTGGGGGCCCAGAGGGCGAAGGCCGGCCCGTCGTCGTGAGCACCGGTGCCGCCCCACGTGGGGCCGAGCGGCGCCGAGCCATCGCGGCTGGCGGCGCCGCCGTAGAGGAGGTCGAGGAGCGGCCAGATCTGGACGCCGGTGCAGGCGGTGATCCAGTGCCCGACGGCGTCGGTATCAACGGTGCGCTGGACGATCGTGAGCTGGCCGGTGAGGGCGGCCGCGACGGAGTCGTCGGGCAGGCGGCGCCCGGCGATGGGGTCCCGCGTGCTCAGCGCCAGGTAGCCGGCGAGCGGCGGGTGCGTGCTGAGCGCCTCGGGCAGGACGTCGTCGAGGATGCCCGCGACGATGAGGGGGACGACGAGGGCGCCGTCGCCGAGGCTGAGCAGGCCCTCCGCGACCGCGGTACCGCCGCGCGGGCTGACGATGAGGTCGAAGGAGACTGGCGGGCGGGCGGTCGAGCCGAGGTCGGAGGGGAGCACGCCAGCGGGCAGGAGGCTCGCGGGCCAGGCGAGCGTGGTGGCGTCGAGCCAATAGGCGCGGGACTCGCGCGCCCCGGGGACCTCGTGCTTGACCGGTGCCTCATGGTGGGCACTGGGCGCGGTGCGCCGACGCCCCCTCGCGTCCTTCATGGGCTCACCCTCCCATGCCCAGCCCCCGCGATCCACCCCCTTCGCCGAGACCGGGCGAACAGCACGGCGAGATTCCGATCTGTGGAAAACCGCCCGGTTTCGCGGTGCTGTTCGCCCGGTCTCGGCGATCAAGGGGTGGGGGTTAGGGGGTCAGGCGGCCGGTGGCGGGGTCGAGGTAGTACCAGGAGGCTCCCTCCTTGAGCCATCCGGTGCGCATCGCCCCCGTGCGGCCGTCCAGGTAGTACCAGGCTCCGTTGATCCACTGCCAGCCGGCGGCCATGGCCCCGTCGGGGGCCAGGTAGTACCAGTGGCCGCCGGTGGCGATCCACCCGGTGATCATGTGGCCCCAGGCGGGCTCGAGGAAGTACCAGTGCCCGCCCACGGCGGTCCAGCCGGTGGCCATGGCGCCGTCGGGGCGCAGGTAGTACCACAGGGTCCCCACCCTCACCCATCCGGTGGCCATGGCCCCGGTGGCCGGGTCGAGGTAGTACCAGGACCCGGCGTCCTTGAGCCAGCCGGTGACCGCCTGGCCCGTGGCCGGGTCGACATACGTCCAGGCGCTGCCGGTCCACACCCACCCCGACGCCGACGGATCAGGCGCCGGGCTTGGGCTGGGAGCGGGTGTCGGGTCGGGGCTCGGCGCGGGGCTCGGATCCGGCGTCGGGCTCGGCTGCGGCGTCGCCCCCTGCTTCTCGGTGAGCACCGCGACGGTGCGCGCGGGCACGGTCACCGTGCCGGTGGCGGCGTCGAAGGTGGTGCCCTTGACGACCTCGTCAGTGCCAGCGGCCTGCACGTCCGACAGCGCGAAGCCCCGCCCGGCCAGCCCCGGGACCACCTGGGTGATCGGCTCATCCGAGGCGTTGAAGACGGTGAGGACGCCCGCGAGCGCGGGGTCGGAGTCGACGCCGCCCGCAGAGCCGTCCGCGGGGTCGTTCACGAGCATGGTGATGACACCGGGGGCCTGCTCGGGCCCGGAGCCGGGGAAGCTCAGCTTGGCCTTGATGAGCCCGGCGTCGCCGAGGCTGAACAGGGGCGTGGAGGAGCGCAGTCGCAGCAGGTCCATGGACTGGGCCTGCGCGGCGGAGATATCCGCGGCCGACGGCTTGAGGGTGGGGTCCTGGAGCAGCGGCGTCATGATCGGCCACTTCTCACCGTTCTTGGACTTCACCGGCAGTCCCTTGCCGAAGCCGTTGTCCTGTCCGGACCAGTCGATGGCGTTGAAGTGGTCACCGGAGTTGTAGGAGTCGCGGTCGAGGGACTTCGAGCGCAGGCCATCGGTTCCGGCCGCCCAGAACGACGGCGACTGCCCGAGCGCGACGGTGGCCAGGCTGACAGTGTTCATGCGGACGCGGTCTGCCATGGGGAGGTCGGTTCGGAGCTTGAAGACGCCGAGGTCGTAGAGGGTCTCATTGTCGTGGGCGTCGACGTAGTTGACCGATTCCTCGGGTGAGGAGGCGTATCCGGCCTTGGCCCCGTTGTAGTCGAGCTCGGCGCCGGTGCGCACGGTCCCGTCGGAGGCAGTGAAGGAGTAGTCGGAGAGGTTGCCGGCCAGGCCGATGCGCACGAGGTCGGTGCGGTGGGCGAGGTCGGCCTTCTGATCGGCCTCAGGGCGCGGGTCGAGCCCGTTGGGGTCGGTGACGGCGCCGGTCCCGAATCCCTGGTAGGTGCGGTGGTCGTCGTCGAAGGGGCCACCGCCGTGGACGGCGTCGCGCAGGCGGTCGTTGAAGGTGCCGATGCCGGTGCCGCCGAGCTGACCCTGGGTGGCCTGCTGGAACAGGGCGTTGTTGGCGACCTCGCCGAAGTTCCAGCCCTCGCCGTAGAGGTAGATGGCCGAGCCGTCGACGCCGTCCTTGTCCGGGGTGAGGGCGCGCAGCGCGTCGCGCAGGCGCACCATCGTGTCCTTGGAGTGGTGACCCATGAGGTCGAAGCGGAAGCCGTCGACGTGGTAGTCACGGGCCCAGGTGACCACGGAGTCGATCATGAGGCGCTCCATCATGGCGTTCTCACTGGCCGTGTTGGAGCAGCAGGTGGAGTTCTCCACCACGCCGTCGGCCTTGAGCCGCTGGTAGTAGCCGGGCACGACGCGGTCGAGGACGGAGGTCGCGTCCTGCCCCGAGGCGGGGGTGTGGTTGAAGACCTGGTCGAGGACCACCTGGTAGCCGGCGCCGTGGAGCGCGCCGACCATCTCGCGGTACTCCATGATGCGCGCCCCGCCGTTCTGGTTCTCAGCGGTGGCGTAGGAGCCCTCGGGGGCGGTGTAGTGGTAGGGGTCGTAGCCCCAGTTGAAGCCGTCGGTGTCCGCGGTGGAGGCGACGGCGGCCTGTTGCTCCTCGCTGGCGGGACCGGCGTCGGGAACGGGGGCGGTCACCTGCTTGGCGCGGTCCTCGGGGATGGTGGCGATGTCGAAGGTCGGCAGGAGGTGGATGGTGTTCATGCCGGCATCGGCGAGGGAGCGCAGGTGCTTCATGCCGTCGGAGTCGGACTGCGTGAAGGCGCGGTAGGTGCCGCGGTAGGACTCCGGCACGGTGGCGTCGTGAATGGAAAAGTCGCGAACGTGCAGCTCGTAGATGGTGTGGGCGGCGTCGTTGGCGAGGGTCGGGGCGGTGGCGCTGGACCACTGCTGGGGGGCGAGCGAGGGCGCGGAGGCATCCACGGCGACGGACCGAGTGGAGTCGGTGGTCAGGGCCGTGGAGTAGGGGTCGGTGACGAGGTTGGTCTCGACCTTGCCTGTGGCGGGCACGTAGACCCGCACCTCCCACAGGTACTGGGAGCCCGCGGCGATGGCGCCGTCGGCGTTGTCCACGCTCCAGCGGCCGTCGGGCCCACGGGTGGCGGCGGTGCGCACGGCCTCGCCTCCCGCCTCAGGGGCGCTGCCGGTCTCCGACGCCGTGCCCCAGGTGAGCAGGGTGGCGCTCTTGGCGGTGGGGGCCCACAGGTGGAAGGAGGGGCGCGCCCCGTCCCAGACGACGCCGAGCGGGGCGGAGCCGTCGCGGGCGCTGGCGGGGAAGAGGGCGTCGAGGGCGGGGGCGAGCTGGATGCCGGTGAAGGCGGTGGCGCCGGTTCCGTCCGCCCCCTGCTGGACGACGCCGACCTGCCCGGTCAGGGCCTCCTCCACCTGCGCTCGGGTGAGGGCGGGGGCGCCGTCGGCGCCGGTGAGGCTGGCGGCGATGTAGCCCCGGAGGTTCGGGTGGGCCATGAGGACGGAGGCGGGCAGGTCCCCGGTGATGCGCAGCGGTGTGAGGGTGCCGCCGGTGACGACTCCGTCGGTGACGGCGGCCCCGCCGTCGGGGGCGGTGACGAGGCTGAGCGAGATGGGAGCCCCGGGAACGGGCGAGCCCTGGGCATCGACGACGGCGTCACGGCTCACCCCGGCGGGCAGGAGGCTGACGGGCCAGGCCAGGGTGGTCTCGTCGATCCAGTAGGCGCGGGATTCGCCGACGCCGGCGACGCCGGGGCTCGCGGTGGTGATGCCCAGGCGGTGGTCGGCGAGGGTGTAGGTGAAGTGGACCTGCTCGCCGGCCTTGGTGGTGAAGCTGTAGTTCTCCCCACCGGCGGCGCCGTCGACGCCGTAGTTCTCATCCCAGGCCAGGCCGTGGGCGACCTTCACCTGGTGCGTTCCAGGCGGCAGCGAGGAGGTGGAGTAGGACCAGGTTCCGTCGCCGTTGGGGTGCATGAGAGTGGCGAGGCAGGCGGGGGCCCAGTTGCCGCCCTGGTCGCCCTGGGTGCAGCCGAGCGCGGACTGGAAGTCGCCCGGCAGGGTGATGGTGGGGCCGTCGGCGGTGCTCCAGGCGCGGTGGGTGGCGGGGTCGTAGTAGAAGGTGATGGGCCCGCCAGCGGTGGTGTACTCGATGTCGCCGCCGCCGGGGGCGCCGTCCTTGCCGTAGTTGGTGTCCCAGGTGCCGCCGACGGCGACCTTGTACTGGTAGGTCCCGGCCGGCAGGGTGAAGGTACCCGTGTGGATGCCGGACTCGGGGTCCTTGGTGAGGGTGGCGGCAGCGCAGTCGGGGCTCCAGTCGGCGGCGCAGCCCATGGCCGTGTTGTGGGTGCCGGGCAGGGAGATGGCCTCGGCGTCGGGGGCCGCGGAGGCGGGCGGGGGCACGGTGAGCCCGGTGACCCCGAGGAGCGCGAGCGCCAGGCTGAGGGTGGCGAGCAGGCCTGTCAGGAGCGCCCGGGAGGTGGGCCGCGATTGTGGAGTGGAGGGATGGGGCATGGTCGTCTCCAAGGAACGTCGTTGTTCTTACCGGTCAGGGCGCCAGGGACAAGGTAAGTGTGCGCCCGCCTGCAAGATACTGCAAGCCGTTTCATGGAGGTGGTCCCGCGCGCCTCGCCCGCCGAGACCGGTCGACATCAGGATCGAGACCGGTCCGGCCTCAGAGGAGTCCGAGGCTGTGCATGAGGTGCGGCATCGTCGTCGACGGGCAGGGGCCCTGGGTGTCGATCGGCGGCTCGGGGACGCCCGCGAGGCGGCAGCGCCAGGCGGCGTCCGCGACGGCATCCCACGGGAAGTCCTCGGGGAGGTGCTTCTCCTTATCCTGGGGCACATGCGCAATCTGCGCGTAATGACGCTGGGCGTCACGTTGGTCCTGGTAGTTGCGCACCTGCTCGTAATGGGCAGTGAGCCACACCTCGAAGCAGGGGACGGAGACGACGCCGTGGACTGGGTGTTTCTTCCTGCTCAGTCTTTCGCAGGCCCGCAAGAAGTCGGATCGATCCGTGCCGTCGTGGTCGACGATGATCCAGATCTCGTCGAAGTCAGTGAGGTTCGAGCGATCCCCCGAGAGTTCCTTGATAAGGGTGCGAGGATCTCCGTTGATGAAGCGGACGGTGAGGGCGATTGACCGCCCAACCTCCCGTTTGAGGCGCTCCACGTACGCCTTCTCGGTCCGCCAACCGTTCGTGACCACGAGGATCGCCCGGCGCTGCTCGCGGGGCATTCGCCTCTGGGGACGCCGTCGGCCCATCTCAGGCCTCCGTTGCCGCGAGGACGCGGCGCAAGCCGGAAGAGTCGACCCTGGGCACTCCACCGAGAGCACCGACGAGGTAGCGCTTCTCCTTGTTGCTGCCCCGGCGCAGATCGGTGAAATCAGCCAACGAGTAGATGATTGAGGAACCGTCGTCATCCTTCTCGCAGAACCATGCCTCCGCCGCCTCAAGCCTGGGAGTCGGCGCATTGCCCAGCAGCGAGGCGTCATGGGTGGTGGCGATGAGCTGGGCGCCGGTCGTGTTGAGATCCGGGTCTTGGAACATCTCGATCAGCGCGGCGGTGAGGTGGGGATGAAGGCTCGCGTCAAGCTCGTCAACGACGAGCACTCCCCCGCGCCGCAAGGTATCGACGGCAGGGCCAGCGGTCGCGAGCCAGGTGAGGGTGCCCTCGCTCTGAGCGCCAAGACCTAGACGGCACTCCGCACCGTCAGGACCACGATGGATAAAGGCGAGAGAATGGCGGAGCCGGCGAAGCAGCTCGTCGGGGATCTCAGCATCCTCGCCCTGAGGGCGGCCGATCAGCGAGCGGATCTCCTCCAGCACCTTCGGGTGGACCTCCTGCTCCTCGAGCTCGACGCGAAGGACCCCCAGGTCCGCCATCTGGGCGAGCACAGCGGTTGCGTTGGTCCACATCTCGGGGGCTTTGGCGAGCCGGGTTGTCAGCCAGCGGATCCGCGCGAGCCTCTCTTCGTCTGTGTGATGGATGAACGAAGTGGCGCGCAGCGCCTGAACAAGAGGGAAGAGGGTCTCGTGGTGGTAGCGGAAGGCCACAGCGAGGAAGAGGTCATCCACACCCGTGAGCTTCTTGACCTCACGATTGGGGCCGCGAAGAGAGGAAGCCGTTGAGACCTCCAAGGGGGCGTCCGCGTTCGCCTGGCCCCGCGTGAAGACCTTCTTCCATCGCGCGCCGACCTCCCAGAGTTCCTCACTCGAGATACCCCAGGCCTCAGCCTTGAGCGTGTAGGAGAAGCGCCGCTCATCGGCGGTGAACTCGAGTCGGTAGGTGGTGGGCTCCGCGGCATCCGGCCTGAACCTGTCTGGCTGGTGGAGGATGCCGCGCCGACCGTCGATCGCGCGGCGCAGCACCTCAAGGGCATCAAGCAGGGTCGACTTGCCGGACGCGTTGGCGCCGTAGATCGCGGCCACGCGCTGGGTCTCCTGGATCCAGGAGGAGCCAGGCTTGGGGGTGAGGGTCTTCAGGGACGGGCGGACGAGATCGAGGACGGCCTCGTCCGTGAAGCATCGGAAGTTGGTGACAGAGAATGCCAGCAGCATGCTCACACCCTATCTTAAGTGACGCTATTGCGGAAAATTTTTCCTCATCTAGTGCGATATTGGCGTCGCGCTCCGCCCGCTCAGTGCCGGCTCAGCGCCGACTCCGAGCAGGCCTCAGTGCGAGCTCACTGCGAGTTCAGCGCGTCGTCACTCGTCGGCGCTGCCATGGGCTGCCGCGCTCCGGCGACGGCGCCACACGAGAGCCGCGCCGGCGAGCGCCGCAGCGGCGGCCAGGCCGAGCATCCCCGGCACATCGGCACCGGTGCTGGCGACCTTCCCCGCGTTCATCGGGGGCCGCCCCGTGGCGGGAAGACCAGCGTCCTCCGAGACACCGGGCCCCGGCAGCGGGACGGGCATCTGGCCCGGCTGGCTCGGGCGCACGCCCGGACCCGAGCCACCGCCAGTGCCACCGCCGGAACCACCAGAGCCGTCGCCCGACGGCGGCTGCTCCTGGTAGGCGATCGTGATCGTCACCTGGCGGGTGACAACCCGCCCGGCGGCATCCGTGGCCACCAGCGTGACCGCGTTCGCCCCCTCAGTGAGGACCGTGTTCGGCGCCAGCGACAGCGTCGTGTCGCCCGCGGCGGTGGCGGAGCCGTCGTCGGTCACGGAGTAGTTCTCCAGGACCTTCGCCGCCACGGCGGCCTGATCGGCCAGCGCCCCGCGGTCGACGGTCACCGTGGCCAAGTCCGGCCCGTTGATGACCGCGTCGGCGTCCACGACGACGGGGATGGTCGCCGTCGTCGTGTTGCCCGCGAGGTCCGTGGCCGTCACGACGACGACGTGCGCCCCGGCGGTCATATCCGCCGTCGGCACGGGGATGCTGAGCGAGCCCGCGTCCGCCGAGTCAGTCGCCTCGGCGAAGGGAGTCCCGGGAGCGGCCTCCCCGGCGCCAGCGGCGGCAGCATCGCCCGCAGCGTTCCCAGCGCCAGCATCTCCGGCAGCGGCAGCGGCGCCTCCGCCGGCCCCTCCCGCAGCGGCGCCCTCGGCGGCCTCGGCGGCCTCAGTTCCACCGGCGCCGGCGGCGGCCTCGGCGCGCCCGTGCGCGTGGCCGTGGCCGTCGTCGCCACCGTGGCCGTGCCCGTCGCCGTCCGCCTGAGGGCGGCCCACGGGGGCCAGCACGGCCTCGACGTCGGTGCGCTGCTTGGCGCGCGCCGTCGCCGCCGAGCCCAGCGCCTTGCCGTCCACGCTCACCTCCAGGGAGGCCAGGTGGGAGTCGGTGGCGGTGGCGCTCAGCTCACGGCGGTCGCGGATGACCTCGCCGTCCTTGACCCCGGACAGGGTGGCGCCGGGCGCCTCCTTGTCCACGTGGACGGGGATGGTGGCGCGCACGGCGTTGTAGACCTCATCGGTGGCGTCGACGAGGATCGTGTCCCCGTCCTTGACCGCGAGGCTCTCCGCGAAGTCGCGCTTGTTCACCTTCGCGCCGGGGTTGTTGTAGCGGTGGAAGTCCGCCGCCATCTCATTGTTGAGGCGCAGCTTGTAGCCCCACCCGTCGTCGGAGATCGTTCCCTTGAAGTCCACGGAGTCGGCACTCGTGTACAGCTCGCCGCCGTAGAGGACCGGCTCGGTGAAGTCGATCGAGGGCGGCTTGATGTCGACGTAGAGGTTGATGAGGGACTCCACGACAACCTTCCCGGCGGCGTCGCGCGCGACCATGCGGAAGGTGCTCATGCCCATGGGCGCGGGCAGGGGCACGGTGAAGGTGTCATCGTCGGCCATGGTGGCGCTGATGGGCGTGCCCTCGGTGAGCTTGCCGTCCTCGGTGGCGCGCGAGGCGGGGATGAAGTCGATGCTCGCCACTCCCCCGCTCGTCGTTCCGCGCGCGTTGAAGACGCCGTCGGCGGTGCGATCGGTATTGGCGGAGGTGAGGTAGCAGTTCCCGGCGGGGCTGCACTCGCCGTTGCTGATGGCGACGGTGGCCTCGGAGCGGGTCTCCCCCCGGCCCTTGATGGGGACGACCTTGTAGCCGGTGTTGGCGCCGTCGCTGGCGACGAAGCCGAGGTAGTTGGTCTCCCCGTCCACCGAGGCAGCCAGGGTGAAGGTGCCGTCGTCGTTGATGGCGACGGACTGGCCGTTCATGTTGAGCGTCATGCCCGAGGGCTTGGCCCGGTCGTCGGTCACCCGGCCGGTGACGTTGACGGTGCCGTCCGCTCCGAGGATGGCCTTGCCCTCCTCGTCGACGCCGCCGATGTAGCGGCTGATGTTCTCGTCATCGCCGAGGTCGATGACCTGGTTCCCAGCCGAGTCCAGCACCGAGTATCGGATGGTGCGGGCGTTGCGCATGAGGAGCAGGCTGGGAATGGCGGAGTCGAGGTGACCGTCGCCGTTGGGGGACATGGCCCGGACGGTTCCCTTGCCGTCGTCGAAGGGCAGGACGGAGGAGGGCATGGGGCCCACCAGCGCGGTGGTGTCCTCGACGGCGCCGGGCCCCCAGGTCTGGCCGGCGGGCTGGATGATGCTCTCGGCGTTCCAGTCGCCCACGAATCCCAGGTAGGGCACGACGAGATCGGGCGCCCCGGTGCTGGAGGCGAGCTTCGCCCAGCCCTCGATGAAGTGGGTGGAGGCCGTGTCCGGGGACAGGGTGAAGTCCACGGTGGCGGTACCGCCCGCGGGGACGGTCAGCGCCTCGGCCGAGGCGCTGAGGGTCTCCGAGGACACGAGCGTGGAGGTGGCCTCGCCAGCGGCGTTGGTCTCCGTGATGACCTGCTGGGCGGGCACCGTGTAGGTGGCGTCCGCGTCACCGCGGTTGGTGAGGGTGACGGTGAAGGTCCTGGGGGCGCTCACCTCGCGCAGCGCCACCGAGGGCGAGCCGTCGACGGTCGCGGTCACAGGGGTGTCCAGGGCCTTGTCGATCTGCGCGAGCCCGGCGCCGACCTGCTGGGCCGGCTTGGCGGCCAGGGCGTCGCGCAGGGCCAGGCCCTCGCTGCGGCGCAGGGAGCCGGAGAAGAGCGTCACGTCCTCCAAGCCGCCCATCCCCGGGAAGAGCTCGCCGCCCTCCTCGGAGTTGTAGACGAGGACGCCGACGGCGCCGCGGGCCTGAGCCTGGGCGATCTTGTCCGCGTAGGCGTTCTCGCCGCGCTCGGCCAGCGCGACGGCCCCTGTGAGGTCGGCGCCGGCGGCGTAGTCCTCGGCGCGGCCCAGGCCCACGTGGATCAGGGGGTGGGAGCCCGTCAGGGTGGTGCCGGAGCCGAGCTGGTAGGCGAAGCGCAGGGCGCCATCCCCCCCGCCGAGGGTCCCGTGCGGGGCGGTGACGCGGGTGTTGTCCAGCGAGGCGACGGTCAGCGCCGATCCGTGGACGGCGGGGTCGCCCACCGTCCCGTCGTCGAAGCGGCCGACGAGGTCCTGGGTCTCCTGGTTCGGGGAGAAGTTGAGTCCCTCGTTGCCCGCGGCGACGACGGTGAGCAACCGGCCTCACGCGCTCGCTCGATGGCGGTCCAGGCGCCGTTGGAGGAGTCGCGCACCCCGTTGGGGCCGCCCAGGGACATGTTGATGACGTCTGCGCCCATCTTCACCGAGTCCTCGATGGCGGCGATGATGTCCGAGTCACGGGCGTCGTGCTCGTGCGCGTCATTGGAGAAGACCTTCATGGCCAGCAGCTGGGCGTTGGGGGCGACGCCGTCGATGCGCCGCGACGTCTCGAAGTCGGGCTCGGCGCCCTGCGATCCGTTGGCGGCGGCGATGCCGGCGACGTGCTGGCCGTGCTGCGACTCCGTCAGGTCGCGGATCTCGAAGGACTCATCGGCGTAGTTGTAGCCGTTGGGGACCTTGCAGGTGAACAAGCCGCCAGAGGGGTTGACCTCCTTGATGTTGGCCGCGCCGCAGTCGTCCAGGCGCAGGTCCGGGTGGGAGGGGTCGATACCGGAGTCGAGGACGGCGATGAGCGAGCCCGTGCCATCCGCCTTGTGGCTCTTGAGCGCCGCGGGCACGCCCTCGAGGTCTCGGGCGACGTGCTCGGTGGGGTGGTAGAGGCGCTCGCGGCGCACGGAGGCGACGGCGGGATCGGCGGCAGCGGCGCCAAGGCACGTGAGCGGGGAGAAGCGCACAGATTGCTCCTGGATAACGGGGATAGGGGTGTCGCGGGCATCCGGCGCGGGCTCGTTGGGGACGAGGCGGACCCGCTTTTGCGATACCCATACTCATTATCTCGAAGGAGTCACAGCCGGGCTCGCGCGAGGCGTTGGGGCCGCCGCCTCTCCAGGAAGGCGGCGGCGCCAACGGCCTGCCCCGCTCGCTCAGTGCGAGGTCAGTGCGAGCTCAGGGCGTCACTCGACGGCGCCACAGGAGCGCTCCACCGACGAGGATCGCCACGGCGGCCATGCCCAGGGCGCCCGCGGTGTCGGCGCCGGTGCTGGCCACGGCCCCCGCGTTCATCGGCGGCCGGCCGGAGGGCTGCCCCCCGGCGTCGACCACCTGGCCCGGCCGGGGCGGCGCAGCGGGCAGCTCACCGGGCTGGCTCGGCCGAGTCGCCGGCGCGCCGTCGGCCGCCGTGCCGCCGTTCCCGGAGCCATCCGCTGCGCTGGCCCCACCGCCCGGGCTGCCCGGGCCTCCCGGACTGCTCGTGGCGCCCGGCCCGGGAGTGGCGCCATTCCCGCCCCCTCCGGGCGAGGTCTGATCCGCCACGGAGATCGTGATGGTGACCTGGCGGGTCACGATCCGGCCGGCGGCGTCGGTGGCCACAATCGTCACGGTGTTCTCCCCCGGCGCGAGCACGGTGCCCGGCGCCAGCGACAGCGCGGTGTCGCCGGTGGCGGTGGCCGAGCCGTCGTCGGTCACGGAGTAGAGCGCGAGAACCTTCGCGCCCACGGCCGCCTGATCAGCCAGCGCCCCGGGCTCGACGGTCACCGTGGCCGAGTCCGGCCCGTTGATGACGGCGTCGGCGTCCACGACGACGGCCCTCGACAGGGTGGTCGTGTTGCCGGCGAGGTCGGTGGCGGCCATGGTGATGACGTGGGTTCCCACGGCCATATCGGCCGTGGGCACGCCGATATTGAGGGCGCCGGCGTCCGCCGAGCCGGTCTGCTCGGCGAAGAGCGCGCCCGGGCCAGCGGCACCGCCACCGGAACCGCCACCGGCATTGCTGTCGGCCGCGCCGTTCGCCCCGGCCGCGCCACCCTCGCCAGCGGCTGCCGGTCCCGCGCCGTCAGCGCCGGCTCCGGCCGCTGCCGCGGCATCCCCGCCGCCCGCCGCCTGGCCCGCCGGCGCGAGGACGTCCTCGACGTCGGTGCGCTGCCTGGCCCGGGAGGTGGACAGCGAGTCCAGCGCCTTGCCGTCCACACTCACGGACAGGCTGGCCATATGGGGGTCGGTGGCGGTGGCGGTCAGCTCGCGCTTGTCGCGGATGACCTCGCCGTCCTTGGCATCGAGGGCGGCCGCGGGGGCCTCCTTGTCCACGTGCAC
The DNA here is from genome assembly GCF_000295095.1 of Actinomyces timonensis DSM 23838. Classification (GTDB taxonomy): domain Bacteria; phylum Actinomycetota; class Actinomycetes; order Actinomycetales; family Actinomycetaceae; genus Actinomyces; species Actinomyces timonensis. Next base: position 1,024,934 of record NZ_JH806632.1, read on the forward strand.
GGGGACGCCGGCCTGAAGCGAGTTGCCCAGTGCGTCCACTGCCCCGATGTACAGCGTGTCGCCGTCAGCAACAGCGAGGGACTCGGAGAAGTCGCGCTGGTTGACCTGCGCCCCGGGGTGGAACAGGCGGGTGAAGTTCGCCGCGACCTCGTTGTTGAGGCGCAGGGTGTAGCCCCACTGGTCGTCGGAGACGGTGCCGGCGAAGGCCACGGTGTCCTGGTTCGTGTAGAGCTCGCCGCCGTAGAGCGCGGGCTCCGTGAAGTCCACCGACGGTGGCGTCACGTCCACGTACAGGCTCGCGACCCCCTCCATCAGGGTCTTCCCGGCGGCGTCACGGGCAACGACCCGGTACTGGGTGACACCCGACGGCGCGGGCACGGCCGCCGTGAAGGTGCCATCCGCGGCGACGGTCGCCGTGATCGGCGTGTTCTCGCCGATGGCGCCGTTCTCGGCGGCGCGCGACCCGGGGGTGAGCTCGACACTCGCCACGCCGCCGCTGGTGGCGCCGCGCAGGGTGAGGACGCCGTCGGCGCTGCGATCGGGGGAGCTGGAGGAGATCTCGCAGATCATGTTCCGGGAGCACCCGCTGTTCGTCAGGCTGATGGACGGGGCCTCGGGCGCCTGCGCCCGGCCGGCGACAGGGACAGTGATCGCGGAGGTGTTGGCGCCGTCGTCCAGGGCGATGCCGAGAGACGTCGTGGAGGCGTCGATGGTCGTGGCGAGGCTGAAGGTGCCGTCGTCCTTGATGGTCACGCCCTGCCCGTTGATGGTGAGGATCATCTGCTCGGGCGTGGCGCGGTCGTCGGAGACGGTGCCGGTGAGGCTGATCGCGCCGTCGGCGCTGGCGATCACCTGCCCGGCCGCGTCAACGCCGCCGGTGAGGGTGACGGTCGGCGGGGTCGTGTCGCGGACGACGGTGACGGCGAACTCGTCGATGAGGGCGCCGTCGGCGCCGTAGCCGCGCACCATGACCGTGCCGGCCGGGTGGCTGCCGGCCAGGGTGGTGGCGAACTCGCCTCCCGCGAGGGGGGCGTCGGCGCCGTCGACCGTCACCCGCGTGATGTCCGGGGTGACGAAGCCGGTGATGGGGATGTCCCGGGTCTCGTCGGCGCCGAGGATGACGCTGGCGGAGCCGAGGTGGCCGTCGACGGCGACGAACATCCCGGAGGAGGCGTAGATCGCGTGCTTCTCGGTGACGTTGTAGCCGGCGTCGATCGCGCTGATCGTCGCGTACGGCGTGGAGCCGGCGAGGGTGGCCGTCCAGGAGCCGTCCGGCTGCTTGGCGACGGGCGCGGTCGTGCCGTCGGCGAGGATCACCATGGGGTCGCCCATGAGCCCGGAGCCGGAGTCCGCCACGCTGAAGCGCACGGAGGTCTCGCTCTTGCCCAGGATCGTGACGGTGGGCGCGGTGGTGTCGATCGCCAGGGGGAGGTCGACGGTCTGCCAGTCGTAGTCCTCGCTCAGGCGCGCGGAGACCCGGTAGGTGTACTGGCCGTCGGGCAGGGGCTGGACGGCTCCCGCCTGGGCGTTCCAGGCGGTGCCGTCGAAGGGCGCTCCCCCGTGCCCGAGCAGACCGCTATTGGCGGGGTTGGCGAAGCTCTGGCCCGTGTAGCGCTGGACGTTCTGCTCATCGCCCAGGTCGACGACCCGGTTGCCCGCCGCGTCGAGGACCTCGTAGTGGATGTCCCGAGCGTTGCGCATCATGACGAGCGAGGGCAGGGCGGCGTCCATCTTGCCGTCGCCGTTGGGCGACACGGCGCGGCGCTGGCCACCCGCGGCGGCGACGGGCACCGTGTAGGCGTCGACCTTGCCGACCAGACCCGTGGTGTCCGTGGCGCCGCCGGCGATGCCCCAGGTCTGGCCCTCGGGCTGGATGATCGACTCGGCGTTCCAGTCGCCCACGAATCCCAGGTAGGGGACGACGAGATCGGGGGACCCCGTGGTCGAGGCGAGGCGGACCCAGCCCTCGATGAAGTGGGTGGAGGCGGTGTCCGGGGCGAGCGTGAGGTCCACGGTGGCGGTGCCGCCCGCGGGGACGGTCACCTCGTTGCTCGACGCCGTCAGAGTCTCCGTGGCCGAGACGGACGTGGTGGTCGGCGCGCCAGCGGTGTTGCTCTCCGTGAGGACCTCCTGGGCGGGCAGCGAATAGGAGGCGTCGGCGCCCGAGTGGTTCGTCAGGGTGACGGTGAAGGTCCTGGGGGCCTTCACCTCGCGCAGCGCCACTGACGGCGAGCCATCGACGGTGGCGCTGACAGGCGAGGCAAGGGCCTTGTCGATCTGCGCCAGCCCGGCGCCCACCTGGCGGGGCGCGGCAGGGCTGCCATCAGCCGCGGTCGGGACGCTGGCGGTGTTCATGAGCAGGGTCTTGGCCAGATCGATCCTCTCGGACCCCTGGACCTGCGGGGAGCGGGTGGCCAGGTCGTGGAGGAGCAGCGCCCCCGTGCCCGAGACGTTCGGCGCGGCCATCGAGGTGCCCTCCATGGTGGCGTAGCCCGCGGAGCCCACCGTGGAGTAGACAGCGCCTCCGATGCCGGCGATCTCGGGCTCGAAGTCGAGGTTCTGGGTGGCGCCCCAGGAGGTGAAGGACGAGGGGGTCACGCCTCCCGGGTAGGGGATCGACCTCGTCGAGCTGTCGAAGCGGATCCGCAGGTCTGGGTTCTCGGCCAGGGCAGCGCGGATCGCCTGGGCCCGGTCGGGCGAGGTGATCGCGGAGAACAGGGGGAAGGCCTCCGCGCCCGCCGGGTTGATGGGCTGGCCCTGGCCCATCTGGGGATTGAACAGGAGCACGCCCGCTGCCCCGTGGGCCTGCGCGTTGGCGAGCTTGTCCGTGAAGGAGTTGTCCCCGTACTCCACCAGGGCGATGGCGCCGGTGAGATCGGCTCCGGCCGCGTAATCCTCTGCGCGCCCCAGCCCCACATCGACGACGCGCGACGGCGAGCCCGGCGCCGCCCCGCCGAGCCGCCCGTAGTCGAAGGAGATGGCGGTCTCGCCCTCGCCGAGGGCGCCGCGGGGCACCGTGACCTGGGCGTTGTTCAGCGAGGCGACGGTGAGCGCCGACCCCTGGACGCCGGGGGTGGCCACGGTTCCGTCGTCGAAGCGGCCCAGCGTGTCATCCGGGCCTTGAGCGGCGGAGAAGTTGAGGCCGTCGTTGCCGGCGGCGGCGACGGTGAGGACGCCCGCCTGACGGGCCTGCTCGATGGCCGCCCTGGCGCCGTCGGAGGAGTCCGGCACGCCATTGGCGCCGCCCAGGGAGAGGTTGATGACGTCGGCGCCCATCTTCACCGAGTCCTCGATGGCGGCGATGAGGTCCCCATCGAGGGCCTTGCCCCCCTTGGAGGGGTCGTTGGAGATGACCTTCATGGCGAGCAGCTGGGCGTTGGGGGCGACGCCGTCGACGCGCCCGGAGGTCTCGAAGTCGGGCTCGCTGCCCTGCGATCCGTTGGCGGCGGCGATGCCGGCGACGTGCTGGCCGTGCTGGGAGCCGGTGAGATCGCGGATCTCGAAGGACTCGTCGGCGTAGTTGTAGCCGTTGGGGACCTTGCAGGTGAACTGGCCGCCGGTGGGGTTGACCTCCTGGATCTTGGCCGCGCCGCAGTCGTCCAGGCGCAGGTCCGGGTGGGAGGGGTCGATACCGGAGTCGACGATGGAGATGACCGTGCCGGTGCCGTCCGCGCCGTAGTTGGCCAGGGCCCCGGGGACGCCCTCCTGGCTCCGGGCGGAGTACTCGCTCGGGTAGTAGACGCGCTCCCTGCGCACCGATGCCACGGCGGGGTCGAGGGCGAGCGCATCGATCTTGTCCGCCGGCATCGTGGCGGTCATGCCGTTGACGAGGTAGCCGAAGCGGTCATCGACCTGCAGGCCATAGGTGCCGCTCCAGGCGGCGATGAGGGCGTCCTGCGCCGCGAGGTTCGCGGACTCCGCCGCCGACGACGGCGAGGTCGGCTGGTCCTTGAGCATGACGACGACCCGGACCTGCTCAGCGGTCCCGGCCTGGGCCTGGCCCGCGGCCTCGTCGACGGCCCGCTGGAGGATGGGCGGCGCGGCGGGCGTGGCGGCGGCCTGGCCCAGGAGCGCCTGGGGAAGAGCGAGCAGCAGTGAGAGCGCGGCGGCCCCCATGGCGGTGCGCAGACGCGAGGACGGCGAGAATCGCACAGGCTTCTCCTTCGGGGAGAGTGGGGATTCGGCTATGGGTGGGAGATGGGGAACCGGCCCGAGGCGCGCCTGAGCGCCGCTGACCAGGGCGAGAGTACCGCGCTGTGTGAACGTTGTGTGACGGAATGGGGCGGATCGCTCGACATCGTCACTGACCAGATGCTGACCGGATGCCGGGCGGCGCTTGACCGACCGGCCGGTGGCGGCACTACCGTCCCTCCCATGACGACCTCGATGACCATGCCCCGCGCCCAGCGACTGCGCGCCGACGGCATGGGTCGAATGCGGATGCGCTGACAGCGCCAGCCGTCGCTGTCCCCCATCACGGTCAGAGTCCGAGGCCGCTGCCGCTCGCGGCGCTCGTCGACTCCGCTCCCGCTCGGAGGCGGGACGCGTTCATCACTGCCCACCCGGCCCCTCCCCCCGCACCTGCGCGCCCTTCCGAGGATCACCATGACCAGTTCGCCGAGCACCGTCCCCGCCAGTACCCCCGACGCCCCTCGCTCCTCCGCCCGCACCTCCCCGGTTCACCGCCACCCCACCTGGGACGCCGGCACCTCCTGCTCCCGCGGGACCGGGCCCTCCTTGCGGATCGCTACACTGCTCGCGCAGGCCGGCACCCGCACCGACCCGTCCACCGGCGCGATCACGACGCCGATCCACCTGTCCACGGCCTTCGGGCACCCCAGCCTGGGCGAGTCCACCGGCTACGACTACACGCGCACGGCCTCCCCCACCCGCGACGTCGTCCAGGACGCCCTGGCCAGGCTCGACGGCGGTGCGGCCGGCTTCGCCCTGTCCTCGGGGATGGCGGCGATCGAGCTGGCGATCCGCGCGCTGGCGCCCGCGGGATCGAGGATCGTCGCCCTGGAGGACCTCTACGGCGGCACCTACCGGCTCCTGGAGGTGCTCGCCTCCGAGGGCGCGTACGAGGTCGACTTCGTCCTGGGCGACGAGGGGCTGCGCGAGGCGCTGGGGCCGGAGCGGCCCGCCTCCCTCGTCCTCGTGGAGTCGCCGACCAACCCGATGATGGCCCTCATCGACATCGCGGCCGCCGCCCGGCTCGCCCACAGCGCGGGGGCGCTGCTCGCCGTCGACAACACCTTCCTCACCCCCTACCTGTGCCGCCCCCTGGAACTGGGCGCCGACGCCGTCCTGTACTCGGCGACGAAGTACCTGAGCGGGCACAACGACGTCATGGCCGGGGCGATCGTCGTCTCCGATGAGGAGGCGGGTGACCGTGTCCAGTACCGCCTCAACACCACCGGCGCGACCCTGTCCCCCTTCGACTGCTTCCTCCTGCTGCGGGGCCTGAAGACCCTGGGGGTGCGCATGGACCGGCACGAGGCGAACGCGCGCGCCGTCGCCGCCGCGCTGGAGGAGAGCCCCCTGGTGGAGCGGGTGCTCTACCCCGGGCGCAGCGGGATGGTCTCCTTCGAGGTGACCGAGGGCGTGGATATCGGGACGTTCCTCGGGGCGCTGACGGTGTTCACCTTCGCCGAGTCGCTGGGCGGGGTGGAGTCCCTCGTGACGAACCCGAGCGCGCAGACCCATGCCGACGTGCCGCCGGAGCGGCGGGCCGCCTATGGGCTCTCCGACCGCCTGCTGCGCCTGAGCGTGGGCATCGAGGACGCCGAGGACCTGGTGGCCGACCTCACCCAGGCCCTCGAGGCCGGGGCGGCGGCCTGAGCCCTCGCTACGGCGCCTCGCGCCGGCCTGCGCGCGCGGCGAAGGAGTCGATCGCCGCGAGGACCTCGTCGCTGCGCCACAGAGTGCCCAGCCGGTACTCCTTGGTGGCGATGAGGATCCCCGCATCGGTGAGCGCCGCGAGCGCTGGGTAGACGTTCTGCGGCGCCGATCCCAGGAAATCGGCGGCCATGGCCGCGTCGATCACGGGGCGCCTGGCCGCGAGGTCCAGCAGGCGCCATGCCCCCGAGGTGCGGCGCGCGGTCAAGCGCTCGTCCCATCCCTCGCGGATGCCGTCGATGTCCTCGACGAGCTGGCGGGTGTTGACAACGGCCCGGAGCGCCGCCCGGGACAGCGCCTGGACGATCTCCTCAGGCCGTCCCTCGCGGTAGGCCATCAGGGCCCTGTGGTAGCCGCCGACCTCCGCCAGGAGTCCTGCGGACACTGGCACTGCGACATTGCGGGTAACGCCTCGGGCGCGCAGCATCGCCTGCACGAGCGCGCGCCCCGTTCGGCCATTCCCGTCGGTGAAGGGATGAATGGTCTCGAACTGGGCGTGCGTCAGTGCGACGTGCGCCAGAGGAGGGAGATCCGTTCGCGCCATGAACGCCACCAGGTCCTCCATGAGTCCCGGGACGTGGCGGTGGTGGGGGGCGACGTACTCGGCGCCCCGGGGGCTGTCAGACCGGGTCCCGATCCACACAGCTTCATCGCGCCACCGGCCTGTGGGATGAACAGCCTGCCCCTCCATGAGGGTGGCGTGCATGCGGAGGATCGCATCGACGGTCAGCTCATTGGCGAGATCGAGTGCCGCCGTCATCATGCGGGTGTTGGCGACGATCTCCTTGGCGTTGCCCCCGGTCCGGGCGCCCAGCTCGGCCCCGAGGACTGCCCGCGCGCTGGCCGTGAGGTTCTCGATCTGGGACGAGGACGCGGCCTCCGAGCGCAGGAGGATAGGAGAGAAGGAGGCGAGGCGCTCGCCCAGGGCGCTGTCGAGGCGGGTCAGCTCCCGAGCGGCCTCGTCGGCCTCCTGGCTGGTGTCGGGATCCAGCATCGGTGAGCAGGTGGCGATCTCGGGAACCACTGCTCCCTCGTATGTCACCGGTCCACGGGTGCGGGACGACGGCGCGCCCCACTGGGGCGCGATCGCCTTCCATTCCAGCGTCTCGCGCCCCACCTGGGGCCACGTGCTCGTCTTGTCCATACTCATACAGGCTACCCCACCCCAGTATGAGTAACTGAGTTACTCAGAATATGGCGGCTTGACCTGCATATTCACCAGGAGACGGGGACGGGTGCGCCCTCGCGGTAGCCGGAGGCGGACTGCAGGCCGACGATCGCCCGCTCGCGGAACTCGGGGATGGAGTCGGCGCCGGCGTAGGTGAAGGAGGAGCGCACGCCGGAGATGATCTGGTCGATGAGGTCCTCGACGCCGGGGCGGGCCGGGTCGATGTACATGCGCCCGCCGCTGATGCCCTCCTCGAAAAGAGCCTTGCGGGCGCGGTCGAAGGCGTTCTCCCCCTCGGTGCGCCCGAGGACCGCGCGCATGGAGGCCATGCCGAAGGACTCCTTGTAGGCGCGCCCGTCGGCATCGATCTGGGCGTCCCCCGGGGACTCGTGGGTGCCGGCGAACCAGGAGCCGATCATGACGTTCGAGGCCCCGGCAGCGAGCGCGAGGGCGACGTCGCGGGGGTGACGCACGCCGCCGTCGGCCCACACGGAGGCGCCGAGCTCGTGGGCGGCGCTGGCGCACTCCAGAACGGCGGAGAACTGGGGGCGGCCCACACCGGTCTGCATGCGGGTGGTGCACATGGCGCCCGGGCCGACCCCGACCTTGATGATGGAGGCGCCGGCGGCGGCGAGGTCGCGCACGCCGGCCGCGGACACGACGTTCCCGGCGGCGATCGGCAGGCCCTCGGGCAGGGCGGCGCGCACGGCGGCGACGGCGTCGAGCATCCGGTCCTGGTGCCCGTGGGCGGTGTCGACGACGATGACGTCCACCCCGGCCTCGACGAGCTCGGTGGCCCGCCCGGCGGGGTCGCCGTTCATGCCGATGGCGGCGCCGATGCGCAGGCGGCCAGCGGCGTCGACGGCGGGGCGGTAGATGGTGGAGCGCACGGCCCCGGCGCGGGTGAGGACGCCGACGAGCCGGCCCTCGGCGTCGACGACGGGCGCCATGCGGCGGCGGGCGGCCTTGAGGCGGTCGAAGGCCTCGCGGGCGTCGATGCCCTCGGGCAGGGTGACGAGCTCGGTGGACATGACGGCGCGCACCTGGGTGAAGCGGTCGACGTCGGAGGCGTCGGAGAGGTCGACGATGCCCACGGGGCGATCGGTCTCCGGGTCGACGACGACGGCGGCGCCGTGCGAGCGCTTGGGGATGAGGCCCATGGCGTAGCCGCAGGTGTGGTGCGGTTTGACGGTGACGGGGGTGTCGTAGACGAGGTGGGAGGCCTTGACCTGGGAGACCGTGTCCATGACGACGTCGACGGGGATGTCCTGCGGGATGATCGTCAGCCCTCCGCGCCGGGCCACCGTCTCGGCCATGCGCTTGCCGGCCACGGCCGTCATATTGGCGACGACGAGCGGGATGGTCGTGCCGGTGCCGTCGTCGGTGGCCAGGTCGACGCCCATGCGCGAGCCGACGGAGGAGCGCGAGGGGACCATGAAGACGTCGTCGTAGGTCAGGTCGAAGGACGGGGTCAGCCCGTTGAGGAACTTCACCCCCGGAGCCTAGCCGAGTCGCGCGCGGCTGTGATCGTCGTCGCGGCAGGGACGGCCGTCATCCTGCGGTGAATCGGCGCCACATTCGTCCAGGAGCGCCAAACGTCGAGTTGGGAGCCCTTTACCCTCATACTTAAGGAGGATGCACAAAGTATGCGCCGGGATTGAGGCTGCGCCTATGGAATCCCCTGTCCGCGCACGTCACCGCATACTCCTCGCGACTCTCTCAGCGGCTTCCCTGTCCCTGGGGCTGGCCGCCTGCTTCCCCGGCAACCCGGGCGCGGCTGGCCCGGCAGCGCCAGCCGTTTCCTCGAGCGCCACGGCCTCGAGCGCTACGGCGCCGGGCAGCACGACGAGCGCCTCCCCCGCCGCGCCCAGCAGCGCCGTCGCGACGGCGGACCCCGCGACGAGCGCGCCCGCCAGCGCCGCGGTCACCCCTGCGACAAGCCTCCCGGCCAGCGCAGCAGCCAGCGCGACCGCCTCCGCGTCTGCTTCCGCCGAGCCGACCGCCTCCGCGGCGCCGTCGGCCACCGGCTCCCCCAGCGCATCGCCGTCGACCACCGCGAGCGCCACGCCCAGCGCCTCCCCCGCGGCACCGGACCTGAGCACGTTCCTGTCCCAGTCGGCGACCTGGGAGGACTGCGGCCTGGGCGATGCCAGCAAGTGCGCGACCATCACCGTCCCACTGGACTACTCGCAGCCCGGGGGCAAGACGATCACGCTCGCGCTGCGCAAGATGATCGCCGCTGATGGCAAGGGGGAGAAGGGCAGCCTCGTCGTCAACCCCGGCGGCCCGGGCGCCTCCGGACTCGACTACGTCCCGATCATCTCCGACTCCCTGTCACCGCTGGTCCGCAACGCCTACGACATCGTCGGCTTCGACCCGCGCGGCGTCGGGAAGTCCACGCCGTTGACCTGCTGGACCGCGGCCGACCTCGCCGCCGCCTCCAAACAGGCCGCCGAGCGGCAGGAGGCCGTCCCTGAGAACAAGGAGGCGGCCGTCCCGGACGAGGCCGCCCAGGAGGGCTCGGCCGCTGGCGGGGGCGACGCCCCGGACCTCGACGCGGCCGCCGGCGGCGCGGACGCGACCTCCACGGACCCGACGACGGCAGCCGAGGCCCAGGCCCAGGGCGCGAAGCTGGCCGACGCCTGCGCCCAGAACTCCCAGGTCCCCGAGCTCCTCGACCACATGGACTCGGCGACGGTCATCCAGGACATGGACATCATCCGCGCCGCCCTCGGTGACGAGAAGCTGAACTTCCTGGGCACCTCCTACGGCACCTACCTCGGCGCCACCTACATCCAGTCCTTCCCGGACCGCGCGGGCACGATGATCCTCGACTCCGCCCTCGACCCCTCGCTCACCCGCGCCCAGGTCCACTCCGAGGACATGGCCTCCGGGGAGAAGCGGGCACTGGAGTACATCACCGCCTGCCAGGCGGCCTCCGGCTGCCCCCTGACCGGCACCCCGGAGGAGGGCCGGGCGCAGCTGCTCACCTTCATCGAGGGCGCGGACGCCCAGCCCCTCACACTGGACAACACCACGACGACCTTCCGCTCGGCCGACGTCCGGTCGATGATCCTCTTCATCGCCAAGCACTCCGAGACCTACTGGTCCCAGTCGGTCCCCGGCTTGAAGGAGGCGATGAGCTCGCGCAATGCCACGAAGCTCTACAACACCTATCTCACCGCCGTGCAGGCCTCCAGCCGCAAGGGTGTCCAGGCGGGGCCGAGCCTGACGGCGGAGCAGCAGCTCGCCAAGCTGTGGAACACGACGTATGTCTCCTACGCGGTGCACTGCGCCGACTACCCTGACACGGGCGACGCGGCGAGCTGGGACGCCCAGGCGGCCAGCGCCAAGAAGGCGTCACCGCTGGCCTACAGCGGGCGGAAGGCCTACATGGACGCGATCTGCCACGGCTGGGGGCACTCCGCCTCCGCCCCGCAGCACCAGGGCTTCTCCGCGGCGACCACCGGCCCCGTCCTCGTCGTCGGCAACAAGAACGATCCGACGACGCCGTACGCCTGGTCCGAGTCCCTGGCCCGTGAGCTCACCGGCAGCCACCTGGTGAGCGTCGACGAGGCCATCCATGGGGCCCTCGGCAGGAACTCCTGCGCGACGAAGGCGATCAACGGGGCGCTCCTCGATGGCAGCCTGCCAGCCGAGGGGATGACCTGCCCAGCCGATCCCGCGGCGGGATAGTCCTGCTCGGGGCGTCATGCGCACCGCCGTTGGCGCCGCCAGATCGACTGATGCCATCCGCCCCTGGTGGCGCGCACTGCTCGCGCCGCCAGGGGCGGATGGCATCTGGCGCAGGCCGCACCGGCCGTGTGGAGGCGGCTGGTGGACGCGGGCCTCTCGGGCATTGAAAACACCCCGGCTCCGACTGTCGATTCAGCCGATGACGGGGTGTTGGTGCGCCAGAAGGGATTCGAACCCCCAACCTGCTGATCCGTAGTCAGCTGCTCTATCCGTTGAGCTACTGGCGCATGCCGTTTCCGACAGGCAGGACTCTACGCCGAGCCCCTGGGCTCACCAAATCGCCCGGCCGTGAGGCTGGGCACAAGCCCAGGTGGGACTCGCCCTCCCCTGTGGGCAAGGGGCCCTGCGCCACCTCCGGATGGCGGGAGCAACGGGGCCCTCTTGACCATCCGTGCCATCCTAAAGAACTATTGACCTGCGGCAACACGCCGACCTAGATTTCAGACGAATACCTCTCCCGGCTCACTGCGGGCGCGACGAAGCGCGCTGCGGCGCGCCGCGATCATCAGTCTTCAGCCCTCCCACCGGAAAGGACACCCCATGCGCCGCACCCGCCTCATGCCCGTCCTCGTCGCGATGCTCGTCGCCCTCTCGGGCGCCGTCGTCGTCCCGTTCACGAGCCCACCCGCGAGCGCGCAGGAGGCGGCCACCACCCTCGACGTCGCCCTGCTGGGAGACTCCTATTCCTCTGGCAACGGCGCGGGCGACTACTACGGCGACTCCTCGGCCTACCGCAGCCGCAACAGCTGGGCCCATCACTACGTCAACTGGCTCAATGGGCAGGGAGTGCACACCACCCTGACCAACCTCTCCCACAGCGGCGCCACCACGGGGAGCGTCCTAGCCGAGCAGGTGGCGGCCGTGCCCGAGGGCACCGACCTGGTCATGCTGACGATCGGGGGCAACGACGTCGGCTTCGCGGCGATCGTCCAGAAGTGCTTCGCCCTCGGGCTGCGCAGCGCCTCGGAGTGCCAGGAGGTGGTGGACAGCGCGAGCAACGGCATGGCGCAGGTCAAGGAGAGCACTCGGGCCATCCTGTCCGCGCTCGACGCCAAGCTGGCCGACGGCGCGCAGGTGATCCTCGTCGGCTACCCCTACCTGGCCACGGACGCCTCCTACACGCTGCGCAACTGGGGCAAGAGCTACGACGCCGGCAGTGGGGTTCGCGGCCTGACGGACCAGGCCACGGCCATGCAGTCGTCGCTCGTCCAGGAGTGGAACGCCGCTGCCCCGGGGCTGCAGGCGACCTTCGTCGATGGCACCGCCACCGCCTTCAGCGGGCACGAGCCCGACCCCTCGGTGTGGGCCCGCAATGACTACCGCTGGATCAACGAGTTCTTCGAGACAGAGGGGCGGCGGGCCGGCGACGGCACAACGACATCGACCTGGAGCCTCGACCCAGCGGTCTTCTACCACCCCAACATGATCGGCCACGAGCAGATCGGCGATCTCATCGCGAAGCAGGTGGGCATCCCCTCGGCAGCCAAGCCCGCGGGCGCCCGCAGGGCTCCCATCGCGCCAGCGCTGGCGGCCGCCGACGCCACACCCGAGACGCCCTTCGCCTGGATCCAGGGCCCCTATGTGGCCAGAGCGGGTGAGAAGCTGACGATCGACGCCTCCGCCTCCTATGCGACCGCTGGCCAGATCACCTCCTACGAGTGGGATTTCGACGGCGATGGCGTCTATGACGAGACCACGTCTACGCCGACGGTCGACCATGTTTTCGCCTCCGAGGCGGAGGGCTCCCTGGCGCTGCGGGTCACGCAGTCCAATGGCGGTAGCGCCGTGGCCACAACCGATCTCCTCGTCTCCGACGACGGCGACTCCACGCCCGCCGCGACGGACAACTGCCCCACCGTCGGCAATTGGGGGCAGACGGACTACGACGGCGACGGCCTGGGCGACGAGTGCGACCCTGCCCCGGGCTACCCCACCGCCGATAAGGACGGCGTCACCGTCGAGACCGCCGGGGGCAGCGACGGGAACTGATCTCGCAACGGCGCTACGGCGTGAATGGGAGCGAATGGAGCATTCTCCCATTCACGCCGTGGCGCGCTCAGGGCAGCGCGCCGGCGATGAGCTCGGTGCGCGAGGAGTACCCGAGTCGATGAAGCACATCAGAGACGTACACCCTGGTGGTGTTCTCCGTGATGCTGAGCGACCGCGCGATACGGCGATTCGATTGCCCACCGAGGAGGAGGCCATACACGGATCTTAGGTGTGGAGGAAGGGACGCTGGCTCATCATCGTCATGTGATTGGTGGGCCGATTCTGCGCCAACACTGGTCCGGAAGGCTTGGATGAGGAGGCGCATGGGCCGAGATGACACCACGGGCTCGCCCCGGCATGCTCGCCGCAGTGCGATGGCGATACTCCTGGGATACTCGTCCTTGGTGAGCACTCCTACGACATTCCCGCCCATCGCCGCCCATAGCGCCTCGTCCTCGTTGCCTCGTGTGAGCATCACGACGCTGGTTGTCGGGCATTCCTGGGCGAGGGCACCCACGAGACTACGCCAGGGGCAGGAGTCATTCTCATCAGCGTCGAGCATGATGACATCGGCCTCGACTAGAGCGTCGTGCGCGTCTTCTCTGCTCGACGCGTCGAGGACGTCCTGCGCCCGCACGGTCGATGCCGCCACTCCCATCGCCTCATCCGCGCGGAGCATTCTCAGAAGACGAGAATGATCCGCTGGATTGGCAGTCACGATCAGCGCGCGAATAGGATCGAGTTGCGGCCGCGGCATAAGGCCCTCCTCTCACAGGTGACCCATGCACCGTACATGACAGACACGCCGGGCGAAAGGCGCATACCGAGCGTTCCCCAGACCAGAGCCAGCAATACGAGTCTGAATCGCCTGGAATTGGCGCCATTCCTTCAGTGCGCGTCCGGCAGGTCGATGGGGGTGAAGATCCCGTTCTTGACCCCGGTTCGGAACAGGTCCTGCTCCGAGATCTGGGGCGGCCGACGGCGACGTTGGAGTTCTTCGTGCGTGAGCCGCCTGTCCCACGGTCGTGCGAGGAGGATCCAGGGCAGGTAGGTGAGCGCAACGAGGAGGGCGAGCACGGCGGGTCCCATGCTGCCGGGATGAACGACCATGCCCGCCGCGAGGCCCGCGATGGGCGGGCATAGCAGCGTGAGCGCCGTGGCGGCGCGGCCCTTGTAGGTGTTCGTGCGGCGGATTCGCATGAAGATGCGCATACCGGCCACGTCAAGGGTCTCGCGCGCCGCCACGGCGATCAGCGAAAGGCCGAGCACGGAGGTCACACCCATCCCGAGGTCGGCGCACCAATCGGCGACACCCGTGAGAAGGCTGAGGAGGAGCCAGACGGGAAGCGCCACGAGGGCGCGCCCGGCGATGACGTCGCGCAGCGGGATGGCTGGCGACCATTGCCGAGGCTCGTCAGTGGTCGCCTCGCTCACGCGTCTCCTCCTCCAACTCATCCTCGTCAGGTGGTAGAGGAGGGAGGTTGATCCGCCCGTCCCTGATCTCCTCGGCGAAGACCTCCCGGGTCATCACCCGAACAGCGCGGGATCGCCGTTTCATCTCCGCGTAGTTCAGGGTGGTGTCCCAGGGCTTCTCGAGTCGGAGCGTCAGGAGCGCGTAGGAGACCCACACGGTCGCCGTGAGGAGCCAGAAGTGCTCCGGCATGACGACGAGCGATGCGACGGCCCCGGCGATGATCGGCCATATGAAGGAGCAGATCGCCGCAGGGCCTCCTTTGAAGTCCTGAGAGCGCCGGATCCGCATGATGACGCGCATGCATGTGGCGTCCAGTGCCTCGCGAATGATGGCAGCGGTCAATGCGAAAGCGAAGGCCGAGTCGCTCGTCATGCCCAGATCAGCAATCTTGGAAACGATCGCGACGATCGCCCACAGCACGAGGCCCTCTAGCACTGCCAGGAACGCCCTGCCCGAGATGACCGCGGACAGCGGTATCTCGGGCCTCCACCGCGCACCGGAACTAGTCACCCCAGATTCAGCAGTCTCATCTTTCACATTCCGCACCCCCAGACCATCCGATAACGCTTCATCCGAAGCAGGCATTAATCACGCTGTCGAGCCCAAGGATACCAGCGAGAATAGTTGCGGCCTCCTCGCCAACCTCAGCTTGCGCCGCACCGATTTGGATAGCGTACAAAATGCCTTCCACCCCACCATAGAGGGCGCGGGCCTTGCGGATCCAGCTAATAACCTTGGCCACGGGAATACCATACTCGAGGATGACTCCAGCGACCGACATCACACAATTGAAGCCGAAGCCGTACTGGATGGCGCCATCCTTCTGGATGTTCTGGCCCCTATCAACCACCTTGAGCCCGTCCAACTCCTTGTGGAGCCTTGTCGAGTAGTCGGTGGTGGTTCCCGGATCGGCGTTCTTCAGGTCCTCAGGCAGGGCCTCGAGGGACTTGACGATGTTGTCGAACTGGGTATCGGGGTCGGCCGGCGCCGTGTTGACGGGCGGCGCCGCGTTCTCGGTCTTGGCGAAGGCGCTCGGGGCGATCACGGCAGCGGTGCCCGCTGATGCCACGATCAGGGCCGTCTTCAGAGCGCTCCTGCGATCCATCGTCTGCATTGTTCACTCCTATCCATGGAGCGCCAGTACTTCTTTGTTCCTGGTTTGTTCCTGGCGGTCGCCATCCAGGCTATGCAGCCCCGGCGATCCCCAACAGTTGATCTTCGTCAGTATCAAAGCAGGTCAGGCGCAGTTCAAGGAACGATCGGGGCCCGTGGACCCGGGCTCTCACCCGGGCCCACGGGCCCTTCGTTCGCGAGGCCGCTCAACTCCCCCGGTTCCCATGACAAGGGAGGAGCTGGCCTCCTTCGCCGGAGCGCCTGGAGCAGGCTCCCTAAGACCTGCACCAGTCTCGGCCCGGATCGATCAACGGGTTCCCCAACCCTCCCGATCCGTTCCGCCCGGCGGTGATGACTATGTAACCCTGTGGACCTGGGAGCACACCCCTGACTTCACTGTGAAGCGCCTGGGAAATCCTGCGGGGCGGGCGCTGGGGCAGGGAGCGGCAGGCGCTGGCCTCGCCGTCGTGCTCGTTGCCCTGCCCGCTCGTCCGCCCCTCGCAACCCACCCCGAGCACGACAAAGCCCCGGGAGGGTGATCCCGGGGCTGCCTGGCGGAGACGGGGGGATTCGAACCCCCGAGGGGCTTCCACCCCAACCTCCTTAGCAGGGAGGCGCACTAGGCCACTATGCGACGTCTCCAGACGCGAAGCGCGCTGCGAGACTACCCCAGGGCACCCCGGCCCCGCAAAGCGGGGCGCGAGGCCTGAGCAGCCGCAGCCGCCGCGGAGGAAGAGGGATTCGAACCCCCGGTGCGCGAGGCGCACAGCGGTTTTCAAGACCGCCACATTCGGCCGCTCTGTCATTCCTCCATGGCCCGACGTCGCCACCGGGCAGACCCGACCCTACCGCATCAGCCCCGGCCGAAGAGCCCCCGCCTGCGAGCCCCCTTCCCGTTCTCCTGGACTGGCGCGGCCGAGGAGGGGTGGTCGAGGCGGCCCTCGGCGATGGCCTGGGCCATCGAGGGCCCCACCGGCAGGCGGGACATGAGCGTGGCCTGGAGGGCGTGGTAGATGTCCGGATGGCCGTTCCAGGTCCGCGTGGACGGGGCGTTGGAGGCGTCGAGCTCGTGCCACCACACGCCGGGCGAGGCGATGAGGAACTCCTCCGCGTAGTCCAGCCAGGAGCGGTAGCAGTGCTCGTAGAGCTCCACCTCGATCTCGCGGCGGCCGTCGTCGAGCAGGGCCTGGCGGATCGCGGCGGCCGCGGAGATGCCCTCGCACACCACCCAGTGCATGCGCTCGTGGACGATGGGCTTGCCGTCGAAGCCCGTGGTGTAGACGAAGCCGGGCCCGCCGTCGACCCTCCAGGCATCCGTGCGGGCGCGGTCGAAGAGCAACTCAGCCGCGTCGAGCATCCAGTCGGGCACGAGCAGGCCCCGTCCCACGAGCGCGGCGCGCGCCTGGACGGTCAGGCGCGACCATTCCAGGCCGTGCCCGGGTGTGACGCCGTAGGGGCGGAACGGGTGGGCGGGGGCGTCCTCGTTGTAGTCCAGGCGCGGGTGCCAGCCGGTGTCGTAGTGCTCCGGGAGGCGCCAGTCGTGGTCGCGCGCGTGGACGTTGACGGCGAAGTCGATGATCTGGATGGCGCGCTCCAGCCAGACGGCGTCCCCGGTGACGTCGGCTGTGGCCAGGAAGGCCTCGACGGTGTGCATGGCGGCGTTGAGGCCCCGGTAGTCCTCCGGGTCGCTCCAGTCGGCGGCGTAGGACTCGATCGGCATGCCGTAGGACTCGTCCCACCAGTGCATCTCGACGACGCGGCAGGCCTCGGCGAGCAGCTCCTGGGCGCCGGGCCGGTTGGCGGCCGTCGCGGCGGCGGCGGCGAGCATGACGAAGGCGTGCTGGTAGCACTCCTTGCGCGCCGCCTCCTTGGTGGGGACGCCGTGGCCCTCGGCGTCCAGCTCGTGACCGACGGCGGAGTGCCAGCCCCCGTGCTCATGATCGCGCAGCACATGGGTCAGGGCCCGCACGCCGTGATCCGCGTAGCGGCGGCAGCCGGGGATCCCCAGGAGCGTGCCCAGGGAGAAGGCGAAGGTCATGCGGCCAGTGATCCACAGCTCGACGGGATGGGAGGTGTCGACGACGCCGTCGGGCCCGATCCATCCGAAGCCGGCGGGAACCCGCGCCGCCCGCCCGTAGCGCAGGAGCGCGTGCGTCTCCTCGGCGAGCCAGCGGTTGTGCTCCGGCGCGCCGAACCATCCCAGTCCCATGAGTCCTCCTCGACCCAGTGCCAATGGGGGCTCGCGGACGCGGAGGAGCGCCATCGCCGCCCATGTCTGATGCAGCGCAGGCTACCAGTGAGCGGGGTCACCCGCTGGACTCAGCTGGTGGGCCAGGCCTTCTCCGCCTGGGCGAGCGCGGCCTTGGAGTCCAGGGTGCCGGCGGCCCACGAGGCCAGGGCCGCCCACAGCGCGTGCGTGCCGACCTCGGGGGGCATCTTGTCGGAGGCGTCCATGCGGATGAGGGTCTGGCGCGACTGGAGCATCTCGGTGGCCCGCTTCCCCACGGGCGAGCCGATGGAGGAGGCGTCCACCCGTTGGTTGGCGGTGGCCACCCCGCCGAGCGCGGCCCTCGCCTGCGCCCATTCGGCGCTCGTCATGTACTCGGCCAGTGCCTTCGCGCCGGGGCTGTCGGAGAAGGAGACGAGGTAGTCGCCGCCGACGAGGACGGGGGTGTCGTCATCCGAGGCGGCCGGCACGAGGAAGGCGTCGAAGTCGGCGCCGCCGTCGGGAAGCACGGTCTCGAAGGAGCTCGAGGCATGGACCATGTAGCAGCGGCCCTCTGCCAGGGCGGTGGCGGCGGCCTCCATGGTCATCGAGGAGGCGCCCGCCCGGCCCCCGAGCGCATGGCCGTCGGCGAGCACGAGGGAGGCCACCGAGTCCAGGCCGCGCACGGCGGTAGGGTCGTTGAGCGGGACCTTGTGCGACGCCCAGGCGTCGTAGGCGCCCGGGCCCTGGGTGGCCAGGATCGCGTCCTCCAGCCAGTCGGTGACCGTCCACCCGCTCGTGGGGCCGTCGGCCACCGGCAGGCACCAGGGGACCGGGTGCTCGGCGCTGGCGCCGGGGCTCGCGCTCGGGGAGGCCTGCGCGGTGGCCTGGGACGCGGCGGCGCTCGCGCTCGCCGTCGGGCTGGCCGTGGCCCCCGCCCCCGCGGCGCTGGCAGAGGCCATCGTCTTCGTGAGGGACTCCAGCTCGGCCCAGGTGGTGGGCACCTTGTACCCCGCCTTGGAGAAGGCCGACGGCAAGTACCAGATGAAGGATTTCACGGCGGCCATGAGGGGCGCGGCGTAGAGCGTGCCGCTGTAGGTCCCTGCCTCGCCCCAGGCGCGCTCCCAGCCGAGTTCCACATTCGCCCCGACCTGGTTGGACAGGGCCACCAGCTGGCCATCGGACACGAGCTCGGAGACGATCCCGGCCTGGGGAATGATCGCCAGGTCCCCGTGGCGCCCGGCGCGCAGGTCCTCCTCGAGCGTGTCGGAGCCGGTGTGGACGACGCTGATGCCGGTGCAGGTCGTGAAGGCCTCCAGGGACGCCTCCAGGCGCTGGCCCTCGACGCCGGTCAGCGGCGAGGTGAGCGTGAGCGAGGTACCGCGCAGGGCCGGGTCCACGTCGCAGCCAGGGGTGCCGCTGGCCTGCGCCGAGCCGCCTCCCTTGGGCGCGCAGCCAGCCAGGCCGATACCGGCCAGGGCGAGCGCCGTCGCCGCCCCCAGGGCCCGGCGCGAGGGGCGGGGAGGGATCGGGCCGCCGCTGCCGGCAGCGGCCGCGGCAGCGCCGGGAGCGCCCCCCGCGGTTGCGGCGCTCCGGGCGCCCTGGGCGGGGTAGGGACGGCGGATGATGGGGCTCATCAGGGCTCTTCTCTCTCAGCGGCCCGCGGGGATCGAGTGGTCAGGAGGTCGACGAGGGCGTCGAGGACAGCGGCGCATCCATCGTGCCAGACGGATTCGGTGATGATGTCGGCGGCCGCCTTGACGGATTCGGGGGCGGAGCCCATGGCGACGCCCAGGCCGGCCCAGCGGAGCATCTCGATGTCATTGGTGCCGTCCCCCACGGCCACCACCTGGGAGGCGTCGGTGCCGAGGCGCTCGGCCAGGCCCGCGAGCGCCGTCGCCTTCGAGACGCCCTCGGGGGCGACGTCGAGCCAGGAGGTCCAGCCGATCGAGTACTCCTCGACGGTCGAGGAGCCCGTGGTGCGCACGAGATCGCTGAACTCCTCCAGGCTCATCGCCGGGGCGCGCAGCACCACGCGGTTGACGGGCCGCGAGACGATCTCCTCGTGGCTGACGACACGCTGGTCCTCGATGAGCTCGCCTTCGGGGAAGAGGCGGGTGACGAGGAAGCCCTCATCGGGGACCTCGACGGCGAAGATCCCCTCCGGGATGGCCTCGCGCAGCGTGGCGATGACGTGGGTGGGGTCGAAGGTCACCGAGTCGACGACCTCGTGGCCGCGCTCCAGGGCGGGGTCCAGGCGCAGGGTGAGGGCGCCGTTGGCGCAGACCATCCAGCCGTGGCGGACCCCGATGTGGTGGGCCACCGGCAGGGAGGCGAACACGCTGCGCCCCGTGGAGACGACGATCTGGGCGCCGGCCGCGTCCAAGCGGGACAGGGCGGCGTGGACGCGGTCGGAGACGCGCCCGTCGCGGTCGAGGATGGTGCCGTCGACGTCGAGGGCGACGATGAGGCCGGGCCCGAGCGAGGGGCGGAACGCTGCCGGGCCCGCCGAACCCGCAGGACCAGTCGGGCCTGCTGGCTCCGCGGCGTCGAGCATCGGGGCGATGGCCTCGGCTCGGTTGGCGACGAGCAGGGCGTAGGCGTCGTCGTCCAGGGGGCGGGCCCCGGCGGGCCCCGGGTAGTGGGTGGCTCCCCCGAGGCTGAGGGCCGGGGCGGAGTCGGGGTCGAGGTCAGTCAGCGGCGCGCCCGAGGGGCGCACGTCATCGGCGGCCCCCCACTGCTCGCCCGGGCCGGGCGCCTCTGCCTCCCCCGCCTCGGGGCGGCGCGACCGGTCCAGGCTCATCGCTCGACGGGCTCGATGACCTCGAGGCCGCCCATGTAGGGGCGCAGGCCCTCGGGGACGACGACGGCGCCGTCGGCGCGCTGCTGGTTCTCCAGGATCGCCACCATCCAGCGGGTGGTGGCCAGCGTGCCGTTGAGCGTCGCCACCGGCGCGGTGCCCCCCTCGCGGCGCTCGCGGATGCCCAGGCGGCGGGCCTGGAAAGTGGTGCAGTTGGAGGTGGAGGTGACTTCCATCCAGCGCTCCTGGGTGGGCAGCCAGGCCTCGCAGTCGAACTTGCGGGCGGCCGAGGTGCCCAGGTCCCCGGCGGCGGTGTCGATGACCCGGTAGGGCAGGCCGACCAGCGCCAGCATCTCCTCCTCCATGGCGAGGAGGCGGGCGTGCTCGGCCTCGGCGTCCTCGGGGCGGCAGTAGGAGAACATCTCCGCTTTGTTGAACTGGTGGACGCGGATGATCCCGCGGGTGTCCTTGCCGGCGGCGCCGGCCTCGCGGCGGTAGCAGGTGGACCAGCCGAGGTAGCGCTTGGGGCCGGCGGCGAGGTCGAGGATCTCGTCGGTGTGGTAGCCGGCCAGGGCCACCTCGGAGGTGCCGGTGAGGTAGAGGTCGTCAGCCGGGAGGTAGTAGATCTCGTCGCTGTGGGCGCCGAGGAACCCGGTGCCGCCCATGACGGCGGGGGACACGAGGGTCGGCGTCGTCATGGGGGTGAAGCCGTGACGGGTGGCCAGGTCCAGGGCGGCGGTCATGAGCGCGAGCTCCAGGCGCATGCCGGCGCCCTTGAGGTAGTAGAAGCGGGCGCCGGAGACCTTCGCGCCGCGGCGCGTGTCGATGATGTCCAGGCCCTCGCCCAGGGCCAGGTGGTCGGCGGGGGTGAGGCCCTCGGCGCCGAAGTCGCGCGGCTCGCCGCCCTCATGGCGCAGGACGACGTAGTCCTCCTCGCCCCCGGTGGGGGCGCCGGCGATGAGGTTGGGGAACTGGCGGGCGAGATCGTCGAGCTCGGTGGCGGCGTCGTTCGCGGCGGCCTCGGCGGCCTTGACGCGCTCGGCGAGCTCCTTGGCGCTGGCCAGGGCGGCGTCGCGCTCGGCGCCCGGGGAGGCCTTGCCGATCGACTTGGACACGCTCTTCTGCTCGGCCCGCAGGGCCTCGAAGGCGCCCAGGAGGGAGCGGCGGGACTCGTCGGCGGCGATGATGCGGTCGACGAGGTCGACGTCGCCGCCGCGGGCGCGCTGGCTGGCGCGGTACGGCTCGGGGTTCTCACGGAGCTCGCGCAGATCGATCATGGGGCCGAGTGTAGCCAGCGGCCGGGCCGGGGCGCGCCGTCGATCCCGCGCGCGGCGGGGGGTGCCGGCAGCGGTTCCCGTCACCCGCTGAATGTCCGCTGAATGAGCGGACACTCCGAGTCTCCTTAAAATACTTCTGCATTCATTGGATAAGCGCCTATAGTGAGATCAATAGCGGCTCCACCTGCGAGCTCACCCGTCCGACGCGGCTTCCCTGGGCCGCCCAACCCCCTCGCGCGGCCCGTCCCTGCACGGACAAGCGTGTCCCGGATCCCTCCACACTCCCACCCCCGATACATGCCCCATCCTCACCCCAGGAATCGCTATGCCCTCCTCCTCGCTGCCGTCCTTCTCGCAGCTGCGCGCCTTCGTCGCGCTGTGCGACCACCAGCACTTCGGTGAGGCCGCTGCCACCCTCGGCGTCTCCCAGCCCAGCCTCTCCCAGGCCATCACCGCCCTGGAGAAGCGGGTGGGCGGGGAGCTCGTCGAGCGCACCACGCGGCGCGTGCTCGTCACGCCCCTCGGTGAGACCCTGCTGTCCTACGCCCGCGAGGCGGTCCTCGCGGCGGAGGCCTTCTCCGACGCCGTCACGAACCAGGGCGCCGCTCTCACGGGAGCGCTGAGGCTCGGGGTCATCCCGACCCTCGCCCCCTATATCGCCCCGGTCCTGCTCGACGGACTGCGCGAGAACCACCCCCAGCTCCAGCCCGAACTCCGCGAGATGGTCACCGGGGACATCCTCGACATGCTGGGCCAGGGGCGCCTCGACGCCGCCATCCTCGCCGTCGACTCCAGGCTCCCCCGCATCACCGCGGCGCCGATGTTCGATGAGCCGCTCGTCATCCTCACCCCCGCCGGCCACCCCTGGGCGGGCCGCGAGGACGTCTCCCCCGACGAGCTCGACGACGAGAACCTCCTGCTCCTCGACGAGGGCAACTGCCTGCGCGACCAGACCCTCGCCCTGTGCCAGCGCTACGGCAACCGGCCGCCGGTGGCCGTGGCCACCACGCTGTCCACGGTCATGCGGATGGTGGCGCACGGGGTGGGCGTCACCGTCATCCCCGAGGGCGCGCTGGGCATGCTCGGCAGCGCGGACACCCACGGCGTGGCCCGCTTCGCCGACCCGGCGCCGGTGCGCCATATCGCCCTGGTCCACCGCGCCTCCTCCTCGCGCACCGAGGACTTCGCCCAGCTCGCCGAGATCGGCACGGCGCTCATCCGCGACACCGGGCTGCCCATCCGCGAGTTCACCTCGCCCACCGCCTGAGCCCTCGCCGCCATATGGGCGCCCTGGCCTGCGTCGTCGTCAACCCCTCCAAGCGGGGGGCGACGCCGCGCCTGCGCGCCGCCCTCGCCGCCGAGCTGCGCGCCGCGGGGTGGGAGCGCGTCGACTGGGCGGCCACCACCCGCCAGCAGCACGGGGCGCTCCAAGCCACGAGGGCGGTGGAGGCCGGCGCCGGGCTCGTCGTCGCCGCTGGCGGGGACGGGACCGTGCGGGCCGTGGCCGACGGCGTGGCCCGGGCCCGCGGCGCTGGCGGCACCGCTGAGCTCGGCATCGTCCCGCTCGGCACGGCGAACCTCGCGGCCCGGGGGCTGGGACTCCCGCTGCGCCGATGGCCGGCGCTGCGCCTGGCGGCGGGCACAGCGGGGCACCGGGCCGCCCCGATCGACCTGCTGGAGGTGAGCACGGACGCGCTGGAGGCCGCCGGATCACCCTCGGAGCCCTGCCTCGTGGTGGCCGGGATCGGATTCGACGCCCGGCTCGTGGCCGCCACCCGCGCCGGCCTCAAGCGCCATGCGGGCTGGGGCGCCTACGCGATCGCGGCCGCCCGGACCCTGGGAGCGCCGCGCCTGCCGATGGCCATCGGCCTCGACGGCGGGGCGAGCGAGGAGGTGACCGCCCGCTGCCTGCTCATCGCCAACTCGGGCCGACTGCCCGCCGGGATCCGCCTCCTGCCGGCCGCCCGCATGGACGACGGCGCGCTCGACGTCGCCGCCATCGATGTCAGGCACGGCCTGGCGGGTTGGGCCTCACTCGCCCGCCAGGTGCTGCCGCCCTCGCCGGCCCGCTACTCGGCGCCCGGGCGGGGGCTGGCGGATGCGCGCCTGAGCCGCGGGCGCGAGGCGGTGGTGAGCCTGGACGAACCCGCCCCGCTGGAGATCGACGGCGAGATCCTCGCCCCCGCCAGGCGGGTGCGCGTGCGCGTGGAGCCCGGCGCCGTCATCGTCCGTGTGCCGCGGAAGGGATGAGCCAGGGGTGACCCAGGGGTGACTCAGAGCGTTCGGCCGGCGAGGACGTCGGCCACCCAGGCGCGCGCCACCGTGAAGTCCTTGTCGCTCGTGCCCGCGCTGACCACCACGGGGCGGCCGTCGAGCCGGGGGTAGGAGCCGAGGAAGCGGACCATGGGGCAGGTGCGGTGCAGTCCGATGAAGGCCGCCTGGACGCGCTCCTCACGGATGTGCCCCTCGACGTCGATGCTGAAGCGGTAGCGGCCCAGGGAATCGCCCACGGGACGGGACTCGATGCGCGAGAGGTTGACGCCGCGGGCGCTGAACTGCTCGAGCATGTCGAGCAGGGCGCCGGCGCGGTCGTGCGGGAGCTGGACCATGAGGGTCGTCTTGTCCGCGCCGGTGGGCTCAGCGACCCGCCCCGGCCGGGAGATGACGACGAAGCGGGTGACGGCGTCGGGATTGTCCGCCACGCCGCCGGCGATGACGGTCAGGCCGTACTGCTGGGCGGCCAGCGGGTTGCACAGGACCGCCTGGAAGCCGGTCTCGCCGCCCTCGGCGAGCGCCTTGGCGGGGGCGGAGGTGGAGGTGCCCGCCACGTAGACGGCGTCGGGGAGGTTGGCGTGGGCCCAGCCGCGGCACTGCGCCCAGGCATGGGGGTGGGTGGAGATGGCCCGGACGTCCTCCAGGCGGGCGCCGGCGCGCCCGGCGAGCACGAAGGTGATGGGGATGGCCACCTCGGCGGTGATGACCAGAGGGGAGGAGGCGATGAGGTTGTCGATGGTGGCGTTGACGCCGCCCTCCACGGAGTTCTCGATGGGGACGACGGCGGAGGCGGCCTCGCGCTCGCGCACCCGGTCCAGGGCGGTGGGCACGTCGGGGCAGGGCTCGACGTCGATGCCCGCGGGCGCGACGGCGCGCAGGGCCATCTCGCTGAAGGTGCCGGCGGGACCGAGGAAGGACCAGACAGGAGCGCTCATGGCCCCGAGGGTATCCGCGCCCGCCGCGGCGCGTCGCCCCCGTCCACAAGGCCCGCCGCGGCGCCCCGTCGCCGCCCGGGGGAAGGGGCGGGGCGCGCCTCCGCCCCCAGAATGCGGACCCGGCGCACGTCAGGGACGGAGCCGTGGGAGGATGAGACCTGCCTCACCCTCGATCCCGAAGGCGCATCATGAGTGACGAATCCACGGTTCCAGACGATCAGCCCGCCTCCGGCGGCAGCTCCGGTGACAGCGCTGAAGAGGCGCGGACCCAGGACTCCGCGGCCGTGCCTCAGCCCGCCGCGGAGGAGCAGCCGCTGCAGGAGCAGGCGGCGCCGGATCTGGGCGCGCAGGGCGCGGTCCAGCAGGGCGCGGGCGAGCAGAATCCGCCCCAGCCCTACCCGGCCCCGCCCCCTCCCGGCTACCCCGGCGCCGTCTACGCGCCCCAGCAGTTCCCGGCCCAGGGGCTTCCCACCCAGCCCGCCGTTCAGGGGCCGCCGAGCGTCGTGTCCCAGGCGCTGTCACCGCTGGGCCGCGCGCCCGCGCAGATCTCCTTCCTGCTGACCCTCGCGGCGGTGCTCGGCACGGCGCTCGTCTCCGCGATCCTCATCCTCGTGGCCATCACGGCCGCAGTCGACAACGCGCCGTCGGGCATCTCCCTGCTCCTGGTCGCCATGGGCTACAGCCTGGGCGGCCACCTGACGGGAGGGATCGACGGGGGCTCCGATGGATCGCTCTCCGTCGGCGCGTCCATGCTCCCCCTCGGCACGCTGGGCGCGATGGCGACGATCGTCTACCTCCTCGCTCGCCGCCGCGCGCCGCGCGACGAGTCTTGGGCGCCCGTCGGCGCGGTCGCCCTGCGCGCGGCCCTGGAGGCCCTCGTGGTGGCCATTGTCGGCTGCCTCCTCACCGGCATCGTCTCCCTGTCCGGCGAGGGAATCAGTCGCAACCTCAAGAACGGCAGCATTCACGCCTCGCCGGTGTGGATCTTCCTCATCGTCTGGCTCATCGTCTTCGGCGCGCTGACGGCCGCCCGCGCGGGCAGCGCCCTGCTGGCCCGGGCCCCCGGCGCCGTCCAGCAGGTGATCCGGGAGGTGGGGGCGCTCGCCTGGGCGGTCGGCGTCGTCCTCGGGCCGATCGTCGTCGTGGGGTTCATTGTGCGCACCGTCCTGAACGATGCCGCCCCCGCGATCCTTGCGCTCCCCGTCTATCTCGGCAATCTGCTCGTCTACGCGCTCAGCCTGGGCACGCTCGGGGCCGCCTCGACGTCCGCGAGCAGCCGCAGCAGCAACGACCTCCTCGACGGCTTCCCCTTCATCACCGGGTCGAAGACGGGCATGGTCTGGGATCTGCTGGGCGGGTGGTCAGCCCTGCTGCTCCTGGCGGTCCTGCTGCTCCTGGCGGTGGCAGCGGCGCGTATCGGCGCGCGCCGCCAGCGCCTGGCCGCCCCCTCCTTCGAGCGCGTCTGGCAGCTGCCGGTCGTCGGCCTCGTCCTCGCCGTCGTGACGCTCCACCTGCTTGTGCCCCTGAGGTTCCATGCAAGCCTGTCAGTCAGCCGCGCGGGCTCCAGCAGCGAGGGCGCCTCCCTCGGCCCGTCCTGGTGGTCGTCCCTCACGCTCGTGCTCATCCTGCTGGTGATCTCCGTGCTCGCCGAGTACGTCCCGGGCCTGCTCTACTCCAATGCGGGCTCGCTGCTGCGGCGCGTCGGCGGGGGCGCCGCCGTCGACCGCTGGGTCGCGGGCCTGCCCACCACCGGGGCGTTCCAGGCGGCGCCCGGCCAGTTCGCGGAGGTGCCCGGCCAGTTCGCGGCCGCGCCCGCGGTCTCGGCCGATGCGTCGGCCGATGCTGCCGCCGCATCCACTCCCCCGCCGCCTGGGATGTCCACGGTCACTCCCGGCACGGGGACGTTCCCGCTGGGCGCGCCCAGCACCGCGGCCTACCCGCTCGGCGCCGGCGGCACGGGATCGTTCCCCGCGGGCGCGACTGCCGCCCCGGGCGGTGCAGTACCCGGCGCGGCGCCCGCTTTGGCGGCCCCGGCTCCCATGAGCCCCCAGGCGCGCCGTCGTTTCAAGCTCGTGACGGGCGCCGTCGTCGCCTGCCTCGCGCTCCTCATGGGGGTCTTCGTCGCCGTCGAGCTGCTCAACAACCAGCGCACACCGGAGAAGGCAGTCGAGAAGTACCTCGATCTCGTGGCCGAGGGGAAGGCCTCCGAGGCGACGGCCATGGTGGACCCGGGGGTGTCGAACGATCAGCGCGCCCTCCTGACCGACTCGGCCATGTCAGCGGCGACGTCGCGGATCACGGTGGTCGACGTCGAGGAGAAGGACAAGAGCGGCGACGAGAGGCAGGTCAAGGCCACGCTGTCCCTTGACGGCGAGCAGTTCACCGAGACCTTCCTCGTGTCCGCCGAGGACAAGTCCTTCGGCCTGCTCAACAACTGGAAGGTCGAGACCTCGCTTGCCATGCCCGTCCAGTTGTCCTCCGAGTCCCTGGGCGCCCTCAGCGTGGGCGGCACGGAGGTCACCCTGGAGAACCCGAGCAAGGGCTCGAAGGCGATGGCGTCCTCGGACAGCACCGGCGGTACTGCCACCCAGTACATGTACCCCGGCATCTACCCCATCGCCACCGCATCGGCGAACTCCACCTACGTCACCACCGACAAGTCCTCAGCCACGATCTCACCCAAGGACGGCGGCGCCTCGGGTGCCATGATCTCCGTGGAGGGCGAGGCGACCGAGGACCTCAAGCAGTTCGTCCTGACCAAGGTCAACGAGAAGGCAACGAGCTGTGTGACACCGCCGACCAATACCGACAGTTTCTGCCCCTACGAGCTGCAGGCCACGGACCTGGCGTCGCTCTCGGTGACGACTCCGGCGAGCACGGTGACGATGGACGACGCCTCGACGTTCAAGAGCGGGACGATCGTCTTCAGCTACCGGAAGGACCCCTCGACATGGGACAAGAACCCGAAGGACCAGACGGTCAAGTACACCTTCTCCGGGAAGGTCGAGCTGCCGGCCAGTGGTGATCCGGACGTGTCCGTCACCCTGGCGGTCCACGCCTACGACTTCTGACCCCTCCCCCTCGCCGAGACCGGGCGAACAGCACCGCGAAACCGGGCGGATATCCACAGTCTCATCGAAGGACGCGCGTCGTCCGTCGAGCCTGTGGACAGTGAACCGGTCTCGCCGTGCTGATCGCCCGGTTTCGATCATGAGTTCTACCGGTCTCGCGTGGGAGGACCGTAGGCTTCTCGGGTGAGCAGCCGACGTCGGAACCCTCAGCAGCGCTTCGCGCGCGCGGTCGTCTACGGCATCATTCTGCTCACCGTCCTCGGGATGATCCTCACGATGGTCGGCATGGCGTCCTCGGCGTTCGCCCAGCCGACGGCGCCCCAGCCCCAGGAGACCGCCGAGCCCACGCCTGTCGTCGTGCTGGGCACCCGCGACCTCACCTGGGGAGACCTGCGCGAGATCGCGGGCTCCTCCTCCCCCGCCGCAGGCGACGCCCGCGCCCTCCTCGACGCCGCGAGCAGTGGCGAGCCCGTCAACGTCGTCGTGCGCTCGGCTAACCCGGCCACCTGCCCGGCCGACGGATGGCTGACCCTCGGCGCCGGCTCCCGCGCCCGCGCCCTGCCCCCCACCGCCTCCTCCGCGCCGGGCTCCCCCCCCTGCTTGGAGACTCCCGACGCCGCATCCGCCCTGGCCGCCACCCGCGACTCCGGCTACGAGGCCCACCCGGGCTCGCTCGCGACGGCGCTGGCCGAGGCAGGAGCGCCAGTGGCGGCCGTCGGGGAACCCGCTGCTCTCGCGCTGGCCACGGAGGACGCGGCCAGCATGAGGGGCGCAGAGGGCGGGGGGAGCCCGGCCAGCGGGAGCCTCCAGGAGATCCTGACCTCCGGCCCGAGCGGCCTGGCCCTCGTCGACACGGCCACGGGCGCCACCACCGCCGAGCAGCGGGTGACCGCTCTGGCCCGCGCCCGCGAGGCGGTCCTCGCCACGGCGCCGCGGGCGAGGATCATCATCGTCTCCGTGGCCGACGCCGAGAGTCCCGGCCCGCAGATCGGCATCCTTCCCGCGGGCACCACCTCCCCACGCGGCGAGGACGACGGGCTGCTCGTCGGCGCCTCCACCCACCAGGCGGGACTCATCCAACTGACCGACCTCGCCCCCACGATCCTCGCCGCGCTCACCGGGAGCCCGCGGGGGGCCAGCGGCACCGCGCGGATGACGGGCAGCGCGCTCGCCCTCCCCGTCTCCCTTCCCCCGGCCGCGGACGCGGACGCCGCCGATAGGGCCACCACCGGCACCGGGACTGGCGCTATCGACAGGCTCGCCGACGACGCGCTGCGCGCCCGCGCCTCCCATATGGCCACGATCCCAAGCGCGCTGCTCATCATCATCGCCTCTGGCGTCCTCGCGCTCACGGCCGCCCTGGCCCTGCGGCGCCCGCGCCCACCGCGCACGATGGCGTCCCTGAGGGCGGCCGGGCTGACGACGTCGTGCCTGCCCCTCGCCGCGCTCCTGTCCGGTGCCCTCCCCTGGTGGCGCGCCGGCGCGGGAGAGCCCTCGTGGGCCACCGTCGCTGCCGCGCTCGCCACGATGCTGCTCATCGGCGCCGTGCTCGCCGGGGTCATCGCCCTCGCCGCCCGGGCCGCCCACCACCCCGTGGCGCTGGTCGCCGGGGCGACGGCGCTGGCCTGGCTGCTCGACGCCGCGCTCGGGGCGCCGCTGGCCTTCAACGGGGCCCTCGGCATGGATGCCGTGGTCGCGGGCCGCTTCTACGGCATGTCCAACACGGGCTTCGCGATCGCCGCCGCCGCGCTCATCGTCGTGATCGCCGCGCTCCGCCCCCTCGCCCCCCATGGCCGCGCTTGGACGGTCGGCCTCGTGGCGCTCGTGGGCGGGGGCGCGCTCGTGCTCGACGGCGCGCCCTGGCTCGGCGCGGATCTGGGGGGCGCCCTCACGCTCGCGCCCGTGCTCGTGGTCCTCGCGGTGGCGCTGGCGGCCCCACGGCTGGGACGGCGGGGCTGGCTGCGCGCCGGCCTGGGAGCGGGCGCGGGAATGCTGGTGGTCGGGGCGATCCTGGCGGCCCTCGACCTCACGCGCCCGGCTGATCGGCGCACCCACCTGGGGCGCTTCGCCGCGGGCCTCACCGACGGCTCGGCCTGGAGCACGCTGGGGCGCAAGGCTGGGGCCCTCATCGCCCCCTTCGTCAGCAGCGGGCTCGCCCTGGCGGCGCTGGCGGCGGGGCTGATCGCCATCGCCAGCGCGGCCTGGTGGGGGGCTCGGGAGCGCCGGGCGTGGCGCGAGGGCCGCTCCGCCTACCAGTGGCTGGTCGCGGCGGCTCCCACGCCCCTGTGGATCAGGCCCGCGCTAGTGGGACTGGGGGCGCTCGTCGTCGTCGAGACCCTGCTCAACGACTCAGGGCTCTCCATGGCGGTCATCTCAGCCGCCGCTGCCGCGCCCCTCATCCTGCGGGCGCGGGCGAGCGGGCGCTCAGAGACAGGCACGAAGAAAGCGCCCGACCTGCCGGTCTGATCCGCCGCGCGCAGGAGGCACGCACGGCGGCGGATCAGGCGGTCCGCTCCTGGGGAGCGGGGCTCGCCTCGTCGGCCACCTGGCCGTCCGCGTCCTGCTCTTGGCCACCGGCATCCGCGGGGGCTCCGTCGGCGGCTGGCATGACGGCCCGGTACGCCCTGAAGGGCGCCTGCTCGCGGATCGCGTCATCGTCGCGCAGATGGGCGGGGACGCGCTGGCCGCGGAGCTTGCGCCGGGCGATCGCCTGCATGACGGCGCGGTACTGGGCGGCGCGGTGCAGCCTGCCAGCCATGTCGTTGCCGGAGGCGCGGTGCTGGATATCGCAGGGGACCTCGATAACGGTCAGGCCCGCGACAAGCACGTCGATGGTCATGCCGACCTCCACGCCCCAGCCCTCGGCGAAGGGCTGGGCGGCGTCGTAGGCCTCCCGCGTGAGGCAGCGCTGGCCGGACAGCGGGGCGACCGGCGCCCAGCCGGTGGTGGCGGCGATGGCCCGGCGAGCGGCGCGCACGACGCGGCCCCTGCCACCGGCACCGGCCTGCTTGGGCAGGACGGCGATGGACATGTCGGCCGCGCCGTCGATCACCGGTGGGACGAGGTCGGCGCAGGCGGCGGCGGAGTCGCCAAGATCGCCGTCGATGAAGAGCAGGAGGCGGGAGGGGCCGTCCTCGTAGTCGCGCATGGCGACGACGCCCGCCCCGGTCTCCATGGCGGAGGCCTTGCCCCGGCTCACCGAGTGGCGGACGGTGACGGCTCCGGCGCAGCGCGCCGCGCTCTGGGTGGCGTCAGTGGATCCATCGTCAACGACGACGACGAGGTCGACTCGCGGGATGGCACGGCAGGCGCGGACCGTCGCCGCGATGCGGTCGGCCTCGTCCTTGGCGGGGATGACCACGGCGATGCGCTGATCGGGTCGCGGGTCGGAGGACGGGCTCACGGGGCAAGAGTAGCCATGATCCGGGGTCGCGTGTGGGAGGGCCCGTCTTCCCGAGCCATCTCAACCCGCGGGCGGGCGGCGCCCCAGTTGCTGAAAGCTTGCGGAATCGACGCGTTTGCCCTGGTGGCTTTCGCGACCGGTGGAAACCGTCGCCGGAGCGTGGAAGCCTGGGATCTGGGACCCGTCAATGGCGACGGGCTCCCATCCGACCCCTTCCCCGGGCGGCCCCTGTCCGCCTCGCCCGGCCCGACTGGCTCAACGAGCACAACGCATGCCTGGCCACGAAGGCCGCAGGACCTCAGCTCGCCCTAGGGGCAAGGGAGACGCACGGCGGGGCACCGAGCATTGTTGATGCTCGGTGCCCCGCCGCTCATGCGTGCACTATCAGGCGCGGGCTCAAGCGGCGGAGCGCCTACCCGCCATGAACCACCAGGCCGCGCCCCCAACACCGACCAGGGCGGCCGGCGTGAGGATCCAGGGGAGCATCTCCATGCCGTCGCTGCCCTTCTCGCTCGGCGCCGCCGCCTGGGTGGCGGGGGCCGCCTGCTGGGAGCTGGAGTCGGACGACGGCGCGCCGCTGGGGTTGGTGGTCGACGTCGAGCGCGGGGTCCGGGTCGGGCTCGGACCGGTGCTGCCCTGCGGAACGGGGTTCGGGGCCGCGCTCGATGCGAGAGGGCTGGGCGTGCTGCCCGCGGAGGGGTTGGTGGCGTCGCGCTGCAGGCCCTGGCCCGCCGGGGCGTTGGCCGAGCCGTCACGCCCGGCAGGGACCGGGTTGGGCGAGGCCGGGGCGACGACGCTGCCGGGGTTCGTGGTTCCGGACAGGGCGGGGTTGCCCTGGGCGGCGGCGCCGGAGTCGGCCGGGGCCTGGGGAGCGGGAGCCTGAGGCGCAGCTGGGGCGGCGGGAGCCGGGGGCTCGGCCGGTGCCGCGGGGGCAGCGATCTCGGGAGCGGCCGGTGCCTCCGGGGCGGGCACGGGAGCCTCGGGAGCAGGCGCCGGGGAAGGAGCCTCGGGAGCAGGCGCCGGGGCAGGAGCCTCGGGCGCGACGCCACCGCCACCGTTACCGCCGCCAGGGTTCCCCGGCCGGGGAGCGGGGTTCTGAGGCCCACCAGGCTGGGGCGCCGGGCCCGGGTTGGGCTGGTCGGGGCCCGGAGCGGGCTTGTCAGGCTCGGGGTCCGGCTGGGGCTGGGGGTCGGGCGTGCCCGGATCCTCGGGCGCCTCTGGGGCTGGCTTCTTGCTGGTCGCCGTGAGCGTGTGGCGAGTGCCATCGGGGCTGACATAGGTCACGGAGGCCTCGCCCGCGAAGTCGGGGCCAGGGGTGAAGACGGGCTTCCCGCTCTTCTCGTCAAAGGTCCACGTGCCGACGCCCTTATCGGGCTGGGACTCGAAGCTGCCGCCCGTCGGGACGTCGAACTCCGCCCGGCCATCGACGATCTCCCGGGTGTCGGAGTTCGGGTCGGCCTTGGGGACCTCGGGCTCCTCGGGAGCGTCGCCGCCCTGGCCGCCGCCGTTGCCCGGGTCCGCGGGAAGGCCCGGCTTGAGATCGCCACCGCCCTGGCCGCCGCCGTTGCCCGGGTCCGCGGGAAGGCCCGGCTTGAGATCGCCACCGCCCTGGCCGCCGCCGTTGCCCGGGTCCGCGGGAAAGTCCGGCCTGAGGTCACCAGCAGGCTGGGCGGCGCCGTTCTGGGCGGCGGGTTCGGCGGGCGCGCCAACGGCAGGGTCAGGCTGCTCATCGGCGGTGGCCGAGGGGCTGATGACCGCGATGGAGGCGGCAATGGCAAGAGCAAGGGCGCCGTTCCCGGCGACGGGATGCTTCACAGGATCTCCCAGGGGGTGGAGTGTCACGGGCTGATAACGAGGCTAGCAGGATCAGCGCATATTGCGGTAGCGCGGATCAGTGCGCGAGGGCGTACACCTTCCATGTCTCGGCGTCGGTGTCGACGACGAACGAGTAGTCCCCGGCGCCTCCCCACGGGATCGCCGGCGAGGCCGCGTCGATCGCCTGGGTCGTCGTCGGATCAGACATCTGGGCGTAGAGCCACTGCTCGGATTCGCTCTGGCCGTAGTAGTAGACGCCGTCGCAGGTCGCCGGGGCGAGGGCCGCCTGTGTGATGGCGGGCTGGTCGCCGGTGGTCATGACGACCTGTCCCACCGCGTAGGCCCCCCGCTCCGGGAAAGCGACGACGCTCGCGGGCAGGGCGGCGAGGTCGAGCCCGGGCATCGAGGCGAGGCTGGAGCCGTCGTCGACGCTGAACAGGCCCAGGGTGCCGCCGGTCGTGTCGTTCCAGCCCACCGCGACGAGCGAGGCCGTCACCGTGCAGATATAGGCCGGGGCGGCGCCCGCCCCGCCGTCGCCGACGAGCGTCCCCTCTCCCAGAGCGCCCGAGCGGGCGATCCGCGAGTAGTGCGCGTTGCCGTCCACGACGAGGACGTGGCTGTCCGTCGCGGCGGTGGCGGTGTGCCTGCTGGGCACGGTCACCGTGTAGACGCCCTGGCTGTCGACGCCGGCGGCCGAGGAGTTCGGAAGGGTGAAGAGCGGGCTGCCCCCCACCCAGCTCACCGTGGCGCCCTGCGGCGGGGTGATGCTCGTCGGCTCGCCGAGGGTGCTGCCGGTCAGCGGGTACCACGACATCGCGGTCGGGGTGACCGCCCAGATGGCCGCGGTCCCTCCCATGGCGCCCAGCACGAGCGCCTGGGCATCCGCCGGGGCGCTCTGGCTGCTCGCCCGCGCGCCAGTGGTGTCGAGGACGTCGATCGTCGATCCCGGCGTGAGGATGGCGACGCCGTCGGGCAGCGCAAGGGGGCTCGTCTGTGGCTTGATCTCTGCCTCCCAGACCGCCTGGCTGCTGAGCGGCGAGGGCGCGGAGTGCGAGGGAAGGGCGATCGTCCCGGTCGGTCGCTGCGTGCCCGACTCGGCGCTGGCCGAGGAGGTCGACGGCCCCATCATCGTCTTGGCGAGGACGGCGACGGCGCCCGCCGTGCCGACGACCCCGACGGTCAGGAGGACGGCGCGGCGGGAGACCCGGTGACCGCCGGCACTTCCCGACGCCCCGCTGGCGGCGCTGTCATCCCCGCTCGATGGCACATCCCTGGAGGTGTAGCGGTACGACGGCGTGGGCTGTCCCATACCATCCATCGGCTGGTTCCAGTCCTGCGACGCGGCGGGGGCGGACGTGGGCGCGAAGGGCTCCGCCTCGGGAGCGGCCTGCTGGGGCTGCGCGGGCGACTCGGCGGCGGGCTCGGGGAACCAGCGCTGAGGGGCGGAGATCGGCCGCGTGTCCGGGACGGATGGGGCCGGCATCGGGTCGTCAGGGGGAGCCGGGGAGCTCGCCGCCGCGAGCGCCTCGGGCTCCGGCCCTGCCGGCTCGGGGGTGAGGCCGATCGGCTCGGGCTCCGCCTGCTGGACGGTGGGCTCCACGGGAGCGGGCGCCGCCGGCGAGGGGACCGCTGGCGCGGACCACGACGTCGGCGCGGCGGGCGATGCCGCTGGGACCGCTGGCGATGCGGGGAAGGCCGGGGGGACCGCTGGTGATGGGGGGAGGGCCGGGGGGACCGCTGGTGATGGGGAGAAGGCCGGGGGGACCGCTGGAGGCTGGGCCGCTGTCGGCTGGGGCGCCGAGGGCTGGGCGGACGGCACGACCCCGGAGGAGCCGTAGGCGGACGGCACTGACGGTGCCGAGGGCGCCGTCGGGTAGGCGCGGGTGTCCGGGACCTGAGGAGGCTGCGGGGACTGCGAGGCTGGTGGGGCCTGCTGCTCCGGGGGGAGCCAGTAGACCGGCTCGGGCTGCGCAGGCGCGGCAGGGTCGACGGGCCCCGCGGGCCCCGCGGGCCCCATGGGCTCGGCGTAGCCCTGATAGCCGGGGGCGTAGCCCTGGTAACCAGTGCCGGACTGGTAGCCGCCGCCGGTCTGACCGCCCGCGTGGCCCGGCCCGGATGCGGCGCCGGGGGCACCCGAGTAAGGACCAGCGCTGGTGAGGTCGCCGGGGACCGGGAGCGTTCGCGCCGACTGCGCGGCTGCGGCGTCGGCGGAGGCGGAGCGCCACTCGGCACCGGACGGGGCGCTGGGGGACGGAGTGGGATCGGTCGCGCCAGGAGCGGCGGCGTCACCGGAAGCCGGCGCGGCGGACGGCACAGCGGACGGCCCCATGGCGCTGGGGATCGACGGCGGCCCACTGACGGCGAGGGCCTCGTCGGGGTGGATGTCCACCGCGGCCGGGGCTCCCGCGCTGGTCCACGTCCTGTGGGCGTCCGCACCGAGCGCCTCCCACTGGTCGTCGGAGGCGAAGGCCATCGCATCGAGGGCGTCGATGGGGCTGAAGTTGGTGTCGTTGGGGCCGCGCAGGATCGCCCCGGTGATGTCGCCCTTGAGGACGTACCAGCGGGAGTCCTGGCCGACCCGCACATGCATGGGGGCGAGAACCTCATCGCCGTACTGGGTGCCCACCAGCCACACGGCCGCGCTGATGCAGGTGACCGCGGGGGCCTGCCCGTCGACCGGCGTCACTTCCTGGCCGTTGATGGTGATGACTCCGGCGGAGTCGACCTCAGCCTGGATGACCGGGTGGGTGAAGGCCATGCCCAGGAGGTCGGGGGTCATCTTCTGCATGGCGGTGTCCTTCTTCGGGGATGCGTCGGGGAGGAGACAGGGGCGGCGCCCAGGGAGGCGGCGAGTCGTCTCCAAGAGAGACGGCGACGGCAGGGGACGCCACTGTCCTCGATCCTCGAACGAGGCAGCACCACCTGCGAGGCGGCGCTGAAGATAACGGTACCATCACGATGTTTCGCCCGATATGTGCTGGATTTCGCATCCCAGGCGCCCTCGCGGCGCCGTCGGGGACTCCGCCTCAGGCGGCGCCCGCCCGAAAAGCAGGGACTACTAGAAGAGACCGCCGCTCATGACGTGCTCCCACTCCGCGGCCCGATCCGCGCGGCGCCCGGCGCCGATGAGGATCTGCTGGGCGGCGGGCACGTCCTCCACGATCATCGCCGCCATCGCCTGGGCGGTGCCGGAGCGGCGGCCCCAGCTCTTGCGGGCGGCGTCGAGCGCCATGCCCGCATCCCCCCACTCCCCCAGGCCCGAGCGCAGGGCGGTGACGAGCGTGTACACCGCGGCGCGGCGCCGCCACCCCTCCCCACTCGGGGCGGGGTGCTGGGCGCGCAGGCGGACGACGAGCTCGTCGTCGGTCTCGAGGTGGACGAGCCAGCCGGAGTGGAGGAGGAGGTCGCCGGCGCCGTCGAGGCCGGCTTTCCACGCGCGGCGGGCGGCGACGGCGGGGGCCGGGGTGTCCGTGAAAGTCGGGACGGTGGCCGCCCACTCCCCCAGCCACACGGCGTCGACGATGGCGGCCAGGTCCGCGCCGTCCAGCGCGGCGTGATCGACGAGCTCGGCGGCCTGGTCGCACTGCTCCTGCGCCGAGCGGGCCCGCTCCTCGTCGAGCTCGTCGGCGACGAGCCGGGCGACGGCGGGCGACATCGGCTGCGGAGTGAAGGAGGAGAAGGAGGGGTCAGTGGTCACGGGGTCGCTCCTTCAGGGCCGAGGCGCTCAGGGCGGCCAGGCGCCGCCGGCACCAGCGTAGAGGAGGGGCCCGATGGGGCGCGGGGGCGGTCCCGAACCGGTCTCGATCCTGTTTTCGACCGGTCTCGGCGGGAGGGGGCAACAGGAGGGGTGGCCGCCGTCGAGAGACCGGAGAACCTCCGACGGCGGCCACCGCGAGCTCCGCACCACTGGAGCCGACCTGTTAATGATAACGGTTCTCGGCTAGGATGTCACGCGTCACATCCGATCCCCTGCGAGGAGTCCTCATGACCAACCCCGACCAGCTCGCCCGCATCCACTCCGCCCCCGGCTTCATCGCCGCCCTCGACCAGTCCGGCGGCTCCACACCCAAGGCCCTTGCCGCCTACGGCGTCGGCGCCGACCGCTACAGCAACGACGCCGAGATGTTCGACCTCGTCCACGCCATGCGGACCCGCGTCATCACATCCCCCTCCTTCACCTCCGAGAGGATCATCGGCGCGATCCTCTTCGAGCGCACGATGGACGGCGCCATCGAGGGCCGCCCCACCGCCGAGTACCTGTGGGACGTCAAGGGCATCGTCCCCTTCCTCAAGATCGACAAGGGCCTGGCCGAGCGCGCCGACGACGCCCAGGTCATGAAGCCCATGCCCGAGCTCGACTCGCTGCTGGACCGCGCCGTCGCCGCCGGCATCTTCGGCACCAAGGAGCGCTCCGTCATCCACGGCGCCAACCCCGCCGGAGTCAAGGCGGTGGTCGACCAGCAGTTCGAGGTGGCGAGGAAGGTCCTGGCCAAGGGCCTCGTGCCGATCATCGAGCCCGAGGTCTCCATCTCCGCCCCGGACAAGGCCGAGGCCGAGGCGCTGCTGCGCGACGCCCTGGTCGCGGGCCTGGACGCCCTGCCCGAGGACGCCGTCGTCATGCTCAAGCTGACGATCCCCTCCGAGGACGGCTTCTACAGCCCGCTCATGGAGCACCCCCGGGTGGCGCGCGTCGTGGCGCTGTCCGGCGGCTACCCGCGCGAGGAGGCCAACGAGCGCCTG
Source organism: Actinomyces timonensis DSM 23838 (assembly GCF_000295095.1). Classification (GTDB taxonomy): domain Bacteria; phylum Actinomycetota; class Actinomycetes; order Actinomycetales; family Actinomycetaceae; genus Actinomyces; species Actinomyces timonensis. The sequence continues at coordinate 1,062,853 of NZ_JH806632.1, forward strand.
TCGCGCAACCCCGGCCTCATCGCCTCCTTCTCCCGCGCGCTGCTGGAGGGGCTGAGCGACGGGCAGTCCCAGGAGGAGTTCGACGCGACCCTCGCCGCCACGATCGACGGCGTCTACCGCGCCTCCATCGCCTGAGCGGAGCGGCTGGCGCGGGCAGGCGCGGGCAGGCACGGGTGAGCGCCCGAACCGCCTGCCGCGCCGCGCGCTGATGGCTGCGTTCTCCCCGACGGGTGCCGTTCACACCGATGGCTGCCGCCAGCACCTTCGGGTGCGGGGAGACCGCACCCGAAGGTGCTGGCGGCACCCGTCAGTGCCAGAGGCACCCGCGAGTGCGGGCGGCGCCCCTCGGCGAAGGCGGCACAATGGCCCTATGCCCAGCGCCTGGACCCTCGCGCTCCTGGCCGCCCTGTGCCTCATCCTCGCGGCGGCCTGCGGCATCGCGGCCCGACTGCGCCACCTCCTGCGCCTATCCCGCCTCGACAACGCGCGCCTGCGCGCCACCGCCCAGGACCGGGCCACCCCTCGCGATGTCCTGGCGCACGAGATCCGCACGCCGCTCGCCCTCATCGGCGCCTCGGCCGAGCTCCTCGCCGAGGAGACCCCCGGGGAGCTCAACGAGGTGCAGCGACGATTCGTCCACACGATCCAGGACAACGCCCGCCAGGCCCAGCAGATGGCCGAGGACTTCCTCACCGAGGCCCGCCTCGGCCACGAGCTGTTCGCCCTGCGCCTGGCGGACGTGGAGCTGCGCGACCTCGTGCGCGAGCTCATCCAGGAGATGCGCCGCACGGCGAGCAACCCAATCCGCCTGGAGGAGCGCGGCCGCCCGATCCGCGCGCACGCCGACCACCGCCTCCTGCGCCAGGCCATCGCCAACACAGTCACCAACGCCCTGCGCCACTCCCCCGAGGACAGCGCCGTGACGGTGCGCGTGAGCGCTGAGACCGAGGACGCGCTCATCACCGTCATGGACGACGGGCCGGGCATGACCCCGGACGAGCGCAGCCACGCCTTCGAGCCCTACGCCACGACCAACCCGCTCGCGGCGCCCGCCAGCCGAGGAGCGGGCCTGGGGATGCTCGTCACGCAGCGCATCATGGAGGCGCATGAGGGCAGCGTGCTCATCGATACGATCATGGCCAGGGGCACCACCGTCTACCTCTCCCTCCCCCTGCGCCACGACGCCCTGCCCAAGGAGGGCCAGTCAGCATGACCGCAGTCCCAGCCCCGTCGTCACTCACCGCGCTCGTCGTCGACGACGAGCCGCAGATGGTCTACATCATCACCTTCGCCCTCGAGACCCAGGGCTTCACCTGCGTGACCGCCTCCAGCGCCGAGGAGGCCTGGGCGATCCTGTCCGATCAGGCGATCGACCTCGTCATCCTCGACGTCATGCTCCCAGGTGCCAGCGGCGTCGAGCTGTGCCGCCGCATCCGGGCCTCCGGGATCGGAGCGCCCATCATCCTGCTCACCGCCCTGGGCGACGAGCCCGACCGGATCGCCGGGCTCGAGGCCGGGGCCGACGACTACGTGGCGAAGCCCTTCTCCCCCCGTGAGCTCGCCCTGCGGGCCCGTGCGGTCACCCGGCGCGCCGGGGCAGGGCCGGAGGCGATCGAGAACGGGCCCCTGCGAGTCTCCACGCTCACCGGCCGGGTGTCCTGGGGCGGGCGCTCGATCCCCCTGCCGGATACCGAGGCCAGGCTGCTCGCGGCCCTCGCCCGCCGTCATGACACGGTCATCACCTGGCAGGACCTCCTCGGTGAGGTCTGGGGCGCGAGCGACGACGCCGGAGGCAAGGAGATGGTGCGCACCACCGTCTACCGCCTGCGCCGCCACCTCCAGGCCCGGGGCATCAGCCCGGATATCGTCGTCTCCGCGCGCGGCCGCGGCTACCTCATGCCCCGGCTCGACGGCGCGTGAGCCGTGACAGCTGTATGACAGTGCTGTCACTATCCGTGATCGTCGAAGCATGGAACGTGACGGCGCTCACGGCCCATGATGAATGTGATCGGCGCAATGAGGCGCCGCTGAGAACTGAAAGGCAATCCCATGCTCTCCCTCCGCCGTCGCGCGACCGCCGCTGTCCTCCTCACCGCCAGCCTCAGCCTCGCCGGATGCGCGGGCACCACCGATTCCTCCTCCGGCGGCGATGGCGATGGCCCCATCACCATCGCCTGCGGCGCCATGGAGGACCTCTGCCAGGCCTGGACCAACGCCTTCACCGCCGACACCGGTATCCAGGCCACCTACGTGCGCCTCTCCTCCGGTGAGACCGTCGCCCGCCTGGCCTCGGCCAAGGACAGCCCCGAGTTCGACGTCTGGCACGGCGGGCCCGTCGACGGCTATGGGGAGGCCGTCAACCAGGGGCTCATCGAGGCCTACAAGTCCCCCGAGGCGGAGAAGATCCCCGCCCAGTACAAGGACGCCGACGGCAACTGGACCGGCGTGTACATCGGCGCGCTCGGCTTCTGCTCCAACAAGACCCAGCTCGACAAGCTCGGCGTCGAGGTCCCCGACTCCTGGGACGACCTCCTCGACCCCGCCCTCAAGGGCCAGGTCTCCACGGCCCACCCCTCGACCTCCGGCACCGCCTTCACCACCCTGTGGACCCAGGTCACCCGCCTGGGAGGTGAGGACGCCGGCCTGGAGTACATGAAGAAGATGCACAACAACGTGCTCCAGTACTCCAAGTCCGGCACCGCCCCCGGTCAGATCGCGGGGCGCGGCGAGGTCGCCGTCGGCCTGGTCTTCTCCCACGACTGCGTGAAGTACCAGGAGGAGGGCATGACCGACCTCCAGGTCTCCTTCCCGAAGGAGGGCACGGGATACGAGGTCGGCGGCGTCGCCCTCGTGGCCAACTCGAAGCACAAGACCTCCGCGCAGAAGTACATCGACTGGGCCATCTCCGCCAAGGCGCAGAACGTCGGCCAGACCGTGGGCTCCTACCAGGCGCTGACCAACCCCGAGGCCACCCCGAGCGACAAGAGCGTGGATCTGTCCACCCTCACCCTCGTCGACTACGACTTCACAGCGGCCGCCAAGGCGAAGTCGGAACTCACCGCCCGCTTCGACGAGGAGATCGCCGCCGCCCCCAAGGAGTGACGGCGCGGTCGGCGTCTGAGTTAAGGACATCACTATGACTGCCATCCCCCTCACCACCCCCGGGGACGCTGCCCCCGCCACCCCAGCCGGCCCGGCCTCTCGCAGCCAGGCGCCGGCGGGGCGGCGGGCCCGCACCCGCGTCAAGCAGGACCCGGTGACGATCGCGATCCTCGTCGTCGTCCTGGCCGCCCTCATCGCCCTGGTCCTCCTGCCGCTGGCCCGCGTGCTCGGCGAGGCCGTGTCCGGCAAGGGCATGGCCGTGCTGCGCAACATCATCAGTTCGTCGGCCAACCGCAAGACCGTGCTCAACACGCTCGTCCTGGGCGTCGTCGTGGGCGCCGTCGGGACCCTCGTCGGCTTTCTGCTGGCCTATGCGCAGGTGCGCCTGCGCTTCCGCGGCAAGCGGCTCTTCCACCTCATCTGCCTGCTCCCCGTGGTCTCCCCGCCCTTCGCGGTGGCGACGGCGGCCATCACCCTGTTCGGTCGCAACGGCATCATCTCCACCCAGATGCTCGGCCAGCACTGGAACATCTACGGGCTCAACGGATTGACCCTCGTGCTCGTGCTGTCCTTCTTCCCGGTGGCGTACATGAACCTGGTGGGGATGCTCCGCAGCCTCGACCCGGCCATGGAGGAGGCGGCCGCCTCGCTGGGCGCCTCGCGCTGGACGGTCTTCCGAACAGTCACCCTGCCGATGCTCGTGCCGGGCCTGGGCGCCTCCTTCCTCCTGTTGTTCACCGAGGCGATCGCGGACCTGGCCAACCCCCTGGTCATCGGCGGAGACTTCACGGTGCTTGCCTCGCGGGCGTACATCGCCATCACCGGCGAGTACAACACGGCCGCCGGCGCCGCCTACTCCCTCGCGCTGCTCGTGCCCTCGCTGCTCGTCTTCCTCATCCAGCGGTACTGGTCCGGGCGCTCCTCCACGGTCACGGTGACCGGCAAGCCGGCCGGCTCCTTCAAGCTCCTGGGCGGACCGGCCCGCATCCCGCTGCTGGCAGTGAGCGGGGCGATCCTCACTCTCGTGCTGGCCATCTACGCCGCAGTCGTCGTCGGCGGCTTCGTGGAGATCCTGGGGGTCAACAACGCCTTCACCACGCGGCACTTCGACTACGTGCTCTCGGGAATCGGCAATGACGCCATCGTCGACACCACGATCCTGGCGCTCCTGGCCACCCCGGTGGCGGGCCTGCTGGGAATGCTGGTGGCCTGGCTCGTCGTCGTGCGCATGAGGCGCGGCGCGGGAATCGTCGACTTCCTCGGGATGCTGGGGCTCGCCGTGCCGGGCACAGTCATCGGCATCGGCTACCTCGTCACCTTCAACAAGCCGGTGGCGATGTTCGGCTCCAACATCATCCCGCCACTGGCCGGCGGCGGGGCCGTCATGGGCGGCGCCCTGGCGATCGTCATGGTGTACACGGCGCGCTCCATGCCCGCGGGCCAGCGCTCCGGCATCGCCTCCCTGCACCAGATCGACAAGGCGATCGACGAGGCCTCGACGTCGCTGGGCGCCTCGGGCGCGCAGACCTTCCGGCGCGTCACCCTGCCGCTCATCCGGCCGGCGTTCCTCACCGGCCTCGTCTACGCCTTCGCGCGCTCGATGACGACGCTCTCCCCGATCATCTTCATCACGACGCCGCACACGAAGATCATGACCTCCCAGATCCTCGCCGAGGTCGACGCCGGGCGCTTCGGCAACGCCTTCGCCTTCTGCACGATCCTCATCGTCATCGTCATGACCGTCATCGGCGGCCTCAACCTCCTCATGCGGGGCCGCGCCGGCCACGCCCGCAGCGAGGCCGGCTAGCGCCAGCCACCGGCGCCGTCGGCGCTGGCGTCCCACCGCCGCGCCGCCGGACCAGCGCCGGCACGCCAACCGGCACCCGCATCCCCTACGAGCACACTGAGCCAAGGAGGCTCCCCATGTCCACACCCACCACGCCCGGGCCCGACGGCGGACCCGCCACCACCGGCCGCCTCGAGCTGCGCGACGTCGTCAAGGTCTTCTCCAATCGGGGCAAGGATGTCTACGCCGTCCACGGCGTCAGCCTCGACATCGCCCCCGGCGAGTTCGTCACCCTGCTGGGCCCCTCGGGCTGCGGCAAGACGACGACGCTGCGCATGATCGCCGGATTCGAGGACACCACCTCCGGCCAGGTGGTCCTCGACGGCCAGAACATGGTGTCACTGCCGCCCAACAAGCGGCCCATGTCCATGGTCTTCCAGTCCTACGCCCTGTTCCCGCACCTGAGCGTGCGCGAGAACATCGCCTACGGGCTCAAGCTGCGTCACACCAAGCCCGAGGAGATCCGCGAGCAGGTGGAGATCGCGCTGACCTCGATGAACCTCAACTCCCTGGCGGATCGCGCGCCGAACGAGCTCTCCGGCGGGCAGCAGCAGCGCGTGGCCCTGGCCCGCGCCATGGTCATGCGCCCCAAAGTGCTGCTCTTCGACGAGCCCCTGTCCAACCTCGACGCCAAGCTGCGGGTGCGGATGCGCCTGGAGATCCGCCGCCTCCAGCAGCGCATGGGCATCACCTCGATCTACGTCACGCACGACCAGGCCGAGGCCATGACGATGTCGGACCGGATCGTCGTCATGAACGCCGGGACGATCGAGCAGGTGGCCACGCCGGAGAAGATCTACCGGCGGCCGGCGAGCGTGTTCGTCGCCGACTTCATCGGCCGGGCGAACTTCCTGGCGGCCACCGCGCGGGACGTCGGCGGCGGGCGCTGCTCGGCGCGGGTGCTCGGCGCGGATCTCCAGGCGGCCTGCCACGAGGGCGTCTCCGCGGGCAGCGGCGTCACAGTGATCGTGCGGCCCGAGTCGGTGCGGCTGAGCCCGGGCACGGGTGAGGGCGCGGGCGGCAGCGAGCTCGTCGGCGCGCACGGCCGGGTGCTGTCCTCGGTGTTCTACGGCGATCACGTCGAGTACGAGGTGGAGACGGAGGCCGGCACGATCCTGTGCGTGGAGTCCGATCCCGAGCCCTCCTCCGTCCACGCCGAGGGCGACGACGTCATGGTCGCCGTCGAGGCCTCCCGCGCCTGGGTCCTCCCCGAGGAGCGCGAAGCCGACGGCGAGTAGGCGGAGCCGCAGGTGCGCTTTCCACCGACAGGTGCCGCCAGCACCGAGAGGCGCGTTCTCACCGCACTTCTCGGTGCTGCGCGCACCCGTCGGTGGAGGATGCACCCGTCAGCGGCTCAGAGGTTGACCTGGCGGGAGATGATGCCGGCCTTGGCGCGGCGGGCGTCGGCGTCCAGGGGGGCATCGTCCGCGAGCGCGGCGTCGAGGCGCTTGGCCATCGCCTGCATGGGCTTGGTGAGGTCGGCCGCGGTCATGCCGGGGAGGAGCTCCCACACGGGGATCGCCAGGCCGCAGGCGCGGAAGGCGCCGATGAAGCGCACGCCCTCGGCGAGGTCGGACTCGCGCGCGGCGTGGACGCGGGCGAAGGCGTTGAAGAAGTCGTCCTCGTCCTCCCCGCGCACCCAGCGCACGAACTCCTTGCCGTTCATGGCGCACCAGTAGGCGTGCTCCACCCCGGGCACGGGCTCAGTGGGGGCGATGTCCCCCTTGGCCTCCTCGATGACGCGCATCGTGTCCGGGTCCTCGCGCTGCTCGGCGGTGAGCCAGAAGCCGAAGGACTCGTGGACGGTGAACTCGGAGTCGAAGGAGGGGTCGAGCATGTCCTGCAGGCGCGGGCCGGGCTCGGGCAGGGCGTTCGCGGTCAGCCCCGTTCCGGGCTCCAGGCCGAGGGTGGTCTGGAGGGCGGCGGCGACGTCGCGGGAGGCGTCCCCGGAGTGCAGGGAGGTCTGCATCGCGATGAGGACCTCCCCGTCGGCGCGCTTGAGGCCCTGGGCGAGCTCGGGCAGGAGGCTCGCGAAGGTGATCTCGGTGCCGCCGTGCTCCTCGGTGAGGCGGGCGGTGAGGGTGGCGGCCGGGATGAGCTGCATCATCGCGACAAGCTCCTCCTCGTCCGCCAGGTCCTCGAAGGGGCGGGCGACGAAGGGGACCTGCTGCTTCTTGGGGGCCTTGGCGGCGTCGGACTGACGGCGCTGGCGCTTCTTCTTCGACATGCGCGCAAGACTACCGGGCAGCGGCGTGATCGCACCGCAGGCCCCAGCGGCTAGGACTTCTTCTTCCCCTTCTTCTCCGAGTCCCGTGAGCCGTCGTAGGCCTCGAGGATCCGCTCGATCGGGCTGGAGTACTGCGACGCCGTCGCCAGGCCGCTCCAGCGCACGCGCGCGGCCTGGATGCCCGGGGAGAAAACGTTGAGGCGGATGGTGGCGGCGGGGTTGTAGGACCCCGCCGACGGCGCACCTGCCCGCCCGCCACCGGCCCCGCCGTCGGCCCCCTCGTCCTCCCACGTGCCGGAGTACTCGAAGCGGTCATCGTCGTCGGGCAGCTTCCAGGTGCTGATGTACTTCCGGTAGTACTCGAGCCCCTCCTTCTTGCCACCCGAGCCCTCGGCGGCGAGCGCGCCGCGGGCAAGGGCGTCGGCGCGGCCGCGGATCTCGGCCGCCATCGCGTCGAGCTCGTCGAGGGCGGCGCCGGGGGCCAGGGAGCCGGAAGCGAGCCGAGCGCGCAGGGCGGTCAGCCGAGCGCCGCAGACGCGGGCCCAGCCGAGCTCGGAGTCGATGGTGGCGGCGCTGACGGCGTCGCCCGCCTCCTCGCTAAGCGCGCGGAAGGTGCCCAGGTCCTCGCGCAGGGGCCCGCACTCGTTCTCCCAGGCCTCCTCCCAGCCCGGGGCGAGGGTGGGGAGGGTGGCGGCGTTGTGGACGGCGTCGTTGATGGCGCTCAGGCCGGAGACGTCGTCGCCCAGCTTCGTAGTGGCCTCCCTCATGGCGGGGTCGTACCAGTCGATCCAGCGCATCCGGCCCATGCCCGCCACGAGCTTGCCGATGTGGCGCTGGCGCCCTTCCAACCAGTTCAGGCGATTGAGGACCTGGGCGCCGTGGGCGTCATCGGCGGGGATGCGGGCGGCGTCGGCCCGCGCGGTCCCGGCGGTGGCCTCGGCTCGCGCGTAGAACTCCTGGGCCTGGCGGAGCCGCTTGCGTCCCTGCCTCAGCGGGGAGATGAACTGGTCCTCCACGATGAGGGCGCCGCAGCCGAGCAGCACGACGACGATGATCCAGGCGTCCACGTCGAGATCCAGCATGAGCGCGCCGACGATGGGGATGATGAAGAACATCGCCGTGATGACGCCCATGGGGACGAGGGCGCGGATGGCGCGGCGCGCGGAGGGCTGCGGGAATGTGGTTGGGGAACTCACGGCCGCAGGTTACCCGCCCCGGGATCGCGCCGTTTCAGGGGCGGACGGCGATGGCCTCGATCTCCACGCCGGCGCCCAGGGGCAGGGCGGCGACGCCGAAGGCGGCCCGGGCGGGCAGGACCTCGCCCGTGAAGTAGCGGGCGTAGACCTCGTTGACGGCGGCGAAGTCGGCGATGTCGGCGAGCAGGACGGTGGTCTTGACGACGTGCTCGTAGCCCAGGCCCGCCTCGGCGAGGATCGCGCCCACGTTCTTCAGGGACTGCTCGGCCTGGGCGGCGATTCCGCCGTCGACGAGCGCGCCGGTGGCGGGGTCGAGCGGCACCTGGCCGGAGACGAAGACGAGGGAGCCGGGGGCGTCGGCGGCGCTCACGCCCTGGGAGTAGGGGCCGACGGCGGCCGGGGCCTGGGTGGTGGCGATACGGGTGGGCATGGGCAGTCCTTCCGGGGACGGGGCTCGCGGGCCTCCAGTAACGTGGCGGCTACCACTGTAGAGCGCCCGGGCGGGCCGCCGGATGCTGGCGTCCGCGGGCCGAGCGGCGGCGGAGGCGGGCACTCAGCGCGCACCAGCGGCGGAGAGATGAGGATGATGATGGAGCACGAGCCCAGCGCGCCTGGGGGGTGGATGGGCCGCGCCCGATCCGGGCTGGCCAGCGCCGCGGGCGCGACCGCCCACGCGGCCGCGGGCGCCGCCGGTGCCGCTGCGGGCGCCGTCGGATCAGGGGCGGTCAGCGCCGCGGGCGCCGCCTACACGCGGGCCCGCAAAGCCGTGCCCGGGACCCTCGCGCTCACCGAGCCGCTGCGCGGCACGCCCCTTGAGCGGCGCCTGGCCACGGCCCTTCACACCACGGCGCACGCGCGTGGCCCGGGCTCACAAGCCATGAGCGCCAATCCCTTGCGCCGGGGTTTCCGCGTCGGGGCGAGACTCCACCGGCGCGTGCGCCGCGAGGGCTACCGGCCGTCGTCGGCGGGGCTGGACGTCGAGGAGCTCGTCCGCGTCCACGGCGCCCTCCTGCCCAAGATCGCCGACGGGACCCTCCGGCCGCCGTCGTCCTCCCGCCCCGATAAGACGGTCGCCACGGCCATGGGCTCCGCCGTCGGCGAGCTCCACCAGATCGACGTCGACGCTGAGGACGCGGCACTCGGCGCCCTGGGGTGGACGCGCCTGTGCGTGGATACCGATGAGGTCCGGGCGCGGCGGGTGCTGTCCGTGGTGCACGCCTACCACCTGGACATCCTCGTCAGCCTTGTGGGCGCTGGCCCGGAGGAGTACGCGGCCGACATGCGCCTTCTCCTGCCCCATGGCCTGCCCCCACAGGTCCAGGCGGCGCTGGGCGAGGCGTCCTGGCCGGTGATCCGGCTGCACCTGCTGGGCGCGGGGCGCGTCGCCGTCGACGATGGCAGCGGATTGCTCGTGCGGACCTTCCCGGACTGCCCCCACAAGTGGACCGGCTCCCTGCTGGTGGAGAACGGCCGGGTGACGCGCGCCGAGCTCGAGATCCGGCGCCGCCCCAACGTGGCCGCCAACGCGCTCAACGTCGTCAGCGACTTCATTGAGGGCTGATCCTGTCCCAGGTGGGCGACCGCCCGTCCCGCTACCCGCGCTGATTCCGTCCACCCGGTGGACATGCTCGGCATAGCCAGTGGCCTGTGACACACTGCCCTTATGCACCCACGCGCAGGAACAGTTGCCCAGCCCGAGGACCTCATCAACGTTGATGAGGTCACGTCCGCCTACTACGACCTCGTCCCCGACCCCGCCAACCCCGCCCAGAAGGTCGTCTTCGGCACCTCCGGGCACCGCGGCTCCTCTCTCGACACCGCCTTCAACGAGGCCCACATCGTCGCCACCACCGCGGCGATCGTCGAGTACCGCCGCTCCCAGGGAACCGACGGCGTCCTCTACATCGGCCGCGACACGCACGCCCTGTCCGAGCCCGCCTGGCGCACCGCCATCGAGGTGCTCGCCGGGGCCGGCGTCACCACCGCCATCGACGCACGCGGCTCCTACACGCCCACCCCCGCCGTCTCGCACTCCATCCTCCTGGCCAACGGCGCCGGCACCGAGGCCGGCCCGCGCACCACCGGCCCGGGCCTGGCCGACGGCATCGTCGTCACGCCCTCCCACAACCCCCCGCGCGACGGCGGCTTCAAGTACAACCCCCCGCACGGCGGCCCCGCCGACTCCGACGCCACGAGCTGGATCGCGGCCCGCGCCAACGAGCTGCTCGCCTCCGGCTGGCGCGACGTGCCGCGCGTGCCGATCTCCGAGGCCCTCGAGGGGCCGCACGTCGTCAGGCACGACTACCTCGAGACCTACGTCTCCGACCTCGAGAGCGTCATCGACATGGAGGCCATCCGCGCCGCCGGCGTGCGCATCGGCGCCGACCCGCTGGGCGGGGCCTCCGTGGACTACTGGGGCGCCATCGGCGAGCGCTACGGCCTCGAGCTCACCGTCGTCAACCCCGCAGTCGACCCCGCCTGGTCGTTCATGACGCTGGACTGGGACGGCAAGATCCGCATGGACTGCTCCTCCCCCAACGCCATGGCCTCCCTGCGCCAGGCCATGACCCCCGACGCCGAGGGGAACACCCCCTACGACGTCGCCACCGGGAACGACGCCGACTCCGACCGCCACGGCATCGTCACCCCCGACGGGCTCATGAACCCCAACCACTACCTCGCCGTCGCCATCGAGTACCTCTTCACCCACCGCCCCGGCTGGAACCCGGAGGCGAAGGTCGGCAAGACCCTCGTCTCCTCCTCCCTCATCGATCGGGTCGTGGCCGCGATGGGCCGCGAGCTCATCGAGGTGCCCGTCGGCTTCAAGCACTTCGTGCCCGGCCTGCTCGACGGCTCGGTGGGCTTCGGCGGCGAGGAGAGCGCCGGCGCCTCCTTCCTGCGCAAGGACGGCACCGTGTGGTCCACGGACAAGGACGGCATCATCCTGGCCCTCCTGGCCAGCGAGATCATCGCCGTCACCGGGAAGTCGCCCTCCCAGCTCCACGATGAGCAGGTCGAGCGCTTCGGCGCCTCCGCCTACGCGCGCATCGACGCCGCCGCCACCAAGGAGGAGAAGGCCAAGCTCGCGGCCCTCGCCCCCGAGGATGTCACGGCCACCGAGCTCGCCGGCGAGCCCATCACCGCGCGCCTCGTCAAGGCGCCCGGCAATGGCCAGCCCATCGGCGGCATCAAGGTGACCACCGAGAACGCCTGGTTCGCGGCCCGCCCGTCGGGCACGGAGGACGTCTACAAGATCTACGCCGAGTCCTTCAAGGGCGAGGAGCACCTGGCCCTCGTCCAGGAGGAGGCCAAGAAGGTCGTCGCCGCCGCCCTCGGGAGCTGACGGACTCTTCTTTCAGGGGGTGGTGCCGGTCCGCGGGGCTGGCACCACCCCCGTTCGTTGCCCGCTCGCGCTTCTTCACGCCGTCGGGCCCGGGAACTGACAACCCTGCCGCGCTGGTGGGCGGCTCCCTTAGGCTGGCCGGCATGACTCAGACCCGTCCCTCCTCGCCGCCGACGCGGACTCCCAGCCGCCCAGGCCGGAAGCCCCGTCCCACGCAGGAGCAGATCCGCAGGCAGCCGGGCCGCCGCGCCTGGGTGCCGAACCAGCACGGGGCCTGGGCGATGCTCATCGTCCCGCCGATGGTCGGCTGCGTGGTGGGCGGCTGGAGCTGGCTCAACCTCCTTCTCCTGCCCGCCTGGTTGAACGGCTACCTCACCTACTGGGCGTGGTCGCAGTGGCTGCGCACGCGCTCGGCCCGCAAGCGCGCGCTCCTCATCCCGCCGATGCTCGTCTACACAGGGCTCACCGCGGGGCTCGGGCTGCTGACTATCGTCCTGGCCCCCTACCTGCTGCAGTGGGCCGTCCCCATGGCGCCGCTGCTGGGGATCGCCGCCCACGAGGTGTGGCGCGGCAGGGAGCGCTCGCTCGCCTCGGGGCTGTCGACGACGACGGCCGCCTCACTTATGGCCGGCATCACCTACCAGCTGGCCGTCCAGGGGCGGGGCGGCTTCCTCGGCACGGGCGCGGAGGCGACGGCGCTGGCCGGGTCGAGCCCCAATGGCGAGCTCACCGGCTGGGCGTGGTCCTGGGTGGCCACCGCCCTCATCGCCGCCTACTTCGGGGGCACCGTCCCCTACATCAAGTCGATGATCCGCGAGCGCTTCAACACCCGCTTGCTCGTGGGCTGCACGGCCGCCCATGCCGTCGTCGCCGCGATCGTGCTCTGGGCGGCGGCCGGGGGCTATGTGCCGTGGGCGCACGCGATCCTGTGGGTGGTGCTGGCGATCCGCGCCTGGGTCATGCCGAGGCTCCAGTGGCGCCAGGTGCGCCTCAAGCACCGGCCCCTGCGGCCGGGGACGATGGGGATCGTGGAGATGGTCTTCTGCGTCCTCTTCCTCGTCACCATCGCCTGACCGGGCGCCCCCGGCCCGCAGCCTGGCTAGGCGCGCTTGCCCGGCCAGGAGGCCGCGGCGGCCAGGACGCGGTCGTTCTCCTCGGGCGTGCCGATGGAGACACGCACGCCGTCGCCCGCGAAGGGCCTCACGAGGATCCCGGCATCGGCGAAGTGGGCGGCCAGGGCGGCGGCGTCCTCACCGACGGGGAGCCAGAAGAAGTTGCCCTGGGCGTCGGGCACCGTCCACCCCTGATCGCGCAGGGCGGCGAGGACCCGGTCCCGCTCGGCGGCGACGGCGCGCGCCCGCCGCCCGGTCTCGGCCAGTGCCTCCGGGGAGATGGCGGCACCGGCGGCGGCCTGCGCGGGCAGGCTCACCCCGAAGGGCGTGGCCACGGAGCGGATCGCCGCGGCGAGCGCGGGCTCGGCCACGAGGTAGCCCACCCTCATCCCGGCCAGGGCGTGGGCCTTGGAGAAGGTGCGGGAGACGACGAGGCCGGGGTGGTCGGCGAGAAGATCGAGGGCGTCGCCGACGGCGGAGTCGGTGACGAAGTCGAGGTAGGCCTCGTCGACGAGCACGAGGACGCCGTCGGGGGCGCCATCGACCAGCGCCTCCAGCTCGGAAGCCGTGAGCGCGGTGCCGGTCGGGTTGTTCGGGGTGCAGGCCATGATGACCCGGGTGCGGGGCGTGCAGGCGGCGAGCATGGCGGCAACGTCGTGGCGGCCCTCGGCGGTGACGGGGACGCGCACCGCCTGAGCGCCGGCCACCGCGATGCAGATCGGGTAGGCCTCGAAGGAGCGCCAGGGGATGATGACCTCGTCGCCCGGGTCGCAGACCGTGTCGAGCAGATGCTGGATGAGGGCCACGGAGCCGTTGCCGAGCACGACCTGGGCGGGGTCGATCCCGTGCTCGGCGTGCCTGGCGGCCAGGGCCTCGGCCAGCGACTGGCCGGTCATCTCCGGGTAGCGGTTGACGCCGGCGGCGGCGTCGGTGAGGGCGGCGAGCACGGAGCCCTGGACGGGGTAGGGCAGCTCGTTGGAGGAGAGCTTGGCGATGCCCTCGCCCTGGGGGCGGGCGCCGGGCACGTAGGCCGGCAGGGCGGCGATGTCGCGTCGCAGCGGGACGGCCGGGGTGGCGGGAGCAGGCGCCGCGGCGCCCGTGGACGAAGTGCTCGTGCTGCTCATGCCCGCATCCTCCCACCGATGCGCCGATCAGCGCCCCGCCCGTCTGCGCCTCGGTCCCGCCGCCCCTACGACTCGCGGGTGACGTCGAAGACCACCTCGGTGGTGGTGGCGCCCTCCTCCCCCGCGCCGGTGAGCCCGGAGAGGTCGCGCGAGTAGTCGGCGAAGGCCTGCTCGCCGCTCTCGGCGCCGCGCACGGCGTCGGCGTAGACGGATTCGCTGTGCGTGCTGCCCCCGCGGGTGTCCACGTAGGCGGTGGCGCGGTTGGGGGTGACCGGGTTGCTTGAGGCGTCGAGCCCGGGGACGACGTCGCTCGTGGACTCCAGGTGGAGGGCGCGGGTGCCGTCGGGAAGGGCGGTCCCGGAGGTGGGGCCGCCCGCGGTGAGGACGCTGGTGATCGTGTAGTTCTCCATGACGGCGGGGTCGGAGGCGATGTTGACCGCCGTCATCGCTCCCTGGGAGTGCCCGTAGATCCCGACCTCCTCTCCCGGCTGGATCCCGGACTGCCGCATCGCCGTGAGGACGGCGGAGTCCATGTCGGTCGGGCGCCCGGAGATGGCCTGGAGGTTCGTCTCGAGATCCTGGGGGTTGGAGTCCCCGCTGGTCCACTCCGCGGTGCCCGGGACGATGACCACCCAGCTGCGCGTGCCATCGGCGTGGTCCGTGCGCAGGATCGAGATGGCGCCGGCGCCGTCGGCCTGGGTCTGGCCCTTGACGGTCTGGGCGTGGTCCAGGAGCTCGGAGGCCGTGGAAGGGGGCGAGTCGATCCGGGAGCCCGTGAGGTCCTGGGCGGCGACGTCGGTGCCCAGCCCGAAGGGGTCCTGGGTGCCGGGCGGGACGCGGACCGCCGTGCCCGTGGCGCCCTTCTTGTTGTGCGGCGCGACGAGCAGGCCGGTCGGGGTGCCGTGGCGGGTGGCCCCGGCCTTCTCCGCCTCGATCGCCAGCGCGTAGGCGACGCGCTGCATGGGGGTGAGGGAGGAGGTGGGCACTTTCCGGCTGCCCACCTGCACCTCAGCGGGGAGCTCCGCCGTCGCCTTGGCATCGAGCTGGTCCGCGGAGACGCGGAGGAACTCCTGGATCGTGGCCCCCTCCCGTCCGGTCTCGCCCTTCCTCGCCCAGGCGCCGAGGCAGGCGAGCAGGATGAGGCTGTTCACGGCCCACTCGGAGGTGACATCGTTCTTGACCAGGAGCTGGAGGTTCTCCAGGATCACCTGCGCCTCATCGGGCATGAGGCCGTGGGTGGTGAGGATGTCGACCAGGGCGGCGGTGGGCAGCCAGAGGCCAGCGGTCGCCAGGAGCACGCCGCCCAGGGCCGCGCCGGCGGCGGCCGCCTCCGGGGACACGCTGAAGCTGCGGGCGCCGACGTCGGCATCCGTGTGCACCGTCGCGCCGTTCTCGGCGTCGGTGTACATGAGCGAGCAGGCGGATACGTCCGCCGCCAGAGACGTGAGCACGCTCGAGGCCGCGCTGAGCGAACCGGTGCCCGTCAGGAGGGCGTCGCAGGCCGAGATGAGGGTGCTGCGCTGGCGCTCGAAGGCGGCCACAGGGAGTTCGATGAGGCCCGCGACGAATGATGCGTCGGGGTCGGGAAGGAGCGAGTCGCCGGTCTGGGCCCCGGTGACGGGGTTGTAGCTGGGGTCCTCGGCGATGATGTCCGCCGGGACGGGCGCGTTCTCGGCGTCGGTCTTGGCGTTGCGCACATGCGTCGCCGCGGTGTCGAGCTGGCTGGCGGCGGTGGTGAGCGAGGCCGCGAGGGCATCCAGGTCCGCTGTGCTGACCGAGATCGATGAGCCACCCGCCACGAGGACGAGCGGGCGGCCCTGGGTCATGCTCCAGGTGTGCCCGGTGGTGACAGGCGGCGGCGTCGGGGAGGGTACGGCCTGTGGCGCCGTACCTGCCGCAGGGTAGGGCCCGGACTGGGGAGCGGGATCGGAGGCCGCCTGGGACGCCGCGCTGTCCACCGGGTAGGGGCCCTGGTCCGCAGGCGGCTGGACGGGGTCAGTGCTCGTGCTGGCGTGGAGGATCATGACGCGCCTCCTCGCATCGCGTCGAAGTCCTTAGCGGCGCTGGCCGCGGTATCGAGGAGCAGGTTGAGGGCCGGGATGAGCAGGACGGCCGAGTCCAGGGCGCTCTGGCACTGGGTGGCGGCCAGCCCCGTCCAGCTGGTGGGAACGGTGGAGGGAACGGAAGCGGCGTCGACTGCGGTATCGGCCGACGCGATGTCGAGCTGTGCCATGACTCGACGGTAGGCCGGGCCGGGGCGCGCTGGGCGGGGCGTCCCCAGAGGAGGTCCCGGGCCATGCACGACGGCGCCTGTGGTTCACGGGGGCCGGAAACATCCGGGACCAGCCGGAGCCGGGTCAGGTCAGACGGCGGCGCTCCGGCGTCGGACCGCGCGCTCGCGGCGCACAGCGAGCATCGCCGCGACATCGGCGACGACGGCCAGCGCGCCCACCCACCACCAGGAAGCGCCCGGCAGCCGCGCCCCCTCACTCACGGAGGCGATGAGACCCGCCGCGATCACGGCCAGCGCGCCCGTCACGGTCAGCGCAGCCGCGGCCGCGCGAGCCCTGGCGGTGAGTCCCGCGCGCAGCCATGCCCCGAGATTGCCGAGGGTGAGGGCGGCGCCCGCGCAGGTCGTGGCGGTGAGGAGGCCGTGGGGGGCTCCGGCGAGGCGCAGTCCGATCCACAGCCCAAGCGAGAGGGCGCTCACGGTGAGGTCGACGAGGAAGACGCGGGTGCCGGTGACCACCCCTGCGGGCAACGAGTGGTCCTGCGGGCGGTCGCGGTCGAGGGCGAGGATGGCCGCCGCGGCGAGGAGGAGCAGGGCCATGGGCCAGGGCGCCACGGGCAGGTCGCGCGCGGCGAGACGACCCGCCCAGGCGCCGGCGCCCGCGGCCAGGAGGGTGCCGGCTCCGATCCAGGGCAGGGCGGTGGTCAGCGGCCCCCGAGCGCGGTCGGCGATGGGCACGAGCTCGGCGATCCAGGCGGGCAGTTCCGGTAAGTCGGCGGGGGCCGCGCCGGAGGACAGGTCAGCGCCGTCGGGCCTCGGCTCCTCCACGCCACCGCCCGTCGGCTTACTCATACCGTCTCCGGGCGGCGCAGGCAGATGAGGGCGTCGGAGCGGCGCCCGGCCTCGCCGTCGGGGCCGGTGGCCTCGCGCCAGCGCTCCTCGGCAGCCTCGATCGTCCAGGAGTCGACGGCGTCGCCGAGGCCCTCGATGAGGTCGTCGGGGGTGTAGGTGTGGGCGTGGTGGCGGTGCCAGGGCGGGTTGACGCAGTGGACGGCGGCGACGAGGCGGCCGCCGGGGGCGACCCGCGCGGCGGCGTCGCGCAGGAGAGTCTCGAGGTTGATGGCGCCGGGCTCGGGGCCGCCGTGAATGTAGAAGGAGGTGACGAGGTCGAAGGGGCCATCCGGGAGCGGGTCTGCGACGACGTCGTGAACGCGGGCGGTGATGCTCTCGGCAACGCCGCGCTGCCGCGCCTCGGCGAGCAGGCGGTCGACGGCGGTGGGGGCGAGGTCGAGGCCGGTGGCCCGCCAGCCGTGCTCGGCGAGCCAGAGGACGTCGGCGCCCTCCCCGCAGCCGATGTCGAGGGCGGTGCCGGCGGGCCAGTCGGCGGCGAGCTCGGGGAGCCAGTCGTTGGCGTGCCCGGACCAGAGCTGGTCGACGCCGGAGTAGCGGGCCTCCCACTCCTCCTGGCGGGTGGGGTTGGTGTCGTGGGCGGCGTGGGGCGAGCCAGTGGCGCGCGAGTCGTCATACGTCATGGCCAGAGCGTAGCGAGACAGGGACCAAAGTCCAGCCGCGCGGTCCGGGGCGTCTCGGGCCGTTTGGCGGCACTTCGGGGCCCTCCAGCTGCCTCGTCCGCGTTTTCACAGGCCCACCACAGCCCACCCCCGGACGGGGGCTGGCAGGATAGGGGCCATGGAACTCGCCATCAGGATCGCTGGGAACGCCGCGGGGCTGTGGCTCGCCTCGCGCCTGCTCCCCGGCTCGCTGTCCCTGCCCGCGAACGCGACGACGCTGCTCGCCGTCGTCAACCTCCTCATCATCGGGGCGGTGCTCGCCGCCGTGAACTCGGTGGTCAAGCCGGTGGCGAAGGTGCTGGCCTTCCCCTTGTACCTCATCACCTTCGGCCTGTTCGCCCTCGTGGTCAACGGCGCGATGCTGCGGCTGACGGGCTGGATCACGGATGAGTTCCTCAGCGGCGCGGCCAGCGACCACCTTGCCGTGGGCCTGACGGTGGACGGCTGGTCCGGGGCGATCCCGGCCGCCCTTATCACCTCGATCGTCTCGGCGCTCGTCGTCGCCGCCCTCGACCGCGAGCGCGACTGACGCCGCGGCTAGACGATCTGGCTGACCACCAAGAGCACAAGCCCGACGGCGTCGACCCCGAGCCTCTGCGGCTCACGGCCTTGGAGCAGGTTCACCGGATGCTGTGCATCCACCTGGGGACCCCGCCCGAGGAGTTCGTGTGGCAGTACCGCGATAAGAACAAGGAATTTCACCGGATCGGGACGCTCACGCCGCGACAGTTCGCACAGCGCTACGTCACCGGGGTGGAGGAGTTCGTGGTCCTGGCCCACGACCCGCGCCCGGAGATCACGGTCAACACGCGCTACGGCATGGGCCGCAGCGACGTCATGGTGGGCGAACCGGTCCAGGATCACGTCACCGCCGAGCTCGAGGTGCTCAAGGCCGCCGCGATCGCCGCGATCCAGGACGGCGAGCCGGTGTGGTTCGCCTGCGACGTCGCCAAGCAGCGGGACAAGAAGGCCGGGATCTGGGACGCCGCCCTGCACGACTACGAGGGCCTGTACGGGGTGGACCTGTCGATGACGAAGGCCGAGCGGCTGGTGGCGCGCGAGTCGGCGCTCACGCACGCCATGTGCCTGACCGGCGTCGACCTGGTCGACGGCGCCCCGCGGCGCTGGCGGGTGGAGAACTCCTGGGGCGACAAGTTCGGGGACAAGGGCTTCCACACGATGAGCGACTCCTGGTTCGACGAGTACGTCTTCGAGGTCGTCGTGCGCGCGAGCCGCCTGCCCGAGAAGGTCCGCGCCGCCCTGGAGACCGAGCCCGTCGTGCTGCCCAGCTGGGACCCGATGGCCTGAGACGGCGGGGCGAGGGCTCACGGGCGCTCGATGGACTCTTCGCCCTCGTCGAGGGCCCGGACGATGAGCCGCACGGCCTCCTCGGGTGGGACGTGCTCCCAGATCCGCAGCACCGTCCACCCCTCCGCCTCGGCCATCGCGGTGGTCTCGCGATCGCGTTCGATGTTCTTCGCGAGCTTCGGTCTCCAGTAGTCGGCGTGCGAGACCGGCAGCGTGGCATGCTCGGGACACCCGTGCCAGAAGCAGCCGTCGATGAAGACGGCGAGGCGCTGGCGGGTGAAGACGATATCCGCACGCCGACGCTTGTTGCTCCACGGCGCCATATCAACGCGGTAGCGCAGCCCTTGGGCATGCAGCAGGCGGCGAACCGCCAGTTCGGGCCCGGTGTCGCGGCGCGTGTTGGATCGCATGGATCTCGCCACTGCCGGAGATGAGGCCCATGACGCATCATCCGTCCCGTCGCGCGCCGGCCCTTGCCCCTCGGAGCCCGAGTCCCCCTGCGGCTCCGCTTCAGTCGGACTCGACGACGGGGTCATCGCTGCGGTCCCTGCGTCTGACACTGAAGGCGATTCTGCCCCTGGGGGCGGCCCGATACGGCAGTGCCAGGGAGAAGACCGTGGCGGTGTCCTCAGGCGAGAGCTCATCCGGCATGCGGCTCGGAGTTCTCTCCGCCCCGCCTCGCGGGTCGGCGGCGAAGGTGAGGAGCATAGCGCCTCTGGTGCTCGTGTGATACGCCGGGGCCGCGCCGCCACGCGGAGGCTCGTCACCCTGGGGGTCGGGCAGTCCGGCGATGGTCTCGATGGCATCGCGCTGTCGGAACGAACTGCCGGAGAAGCCCCCGCGGTCGGCGCGGCGGGTACGGCGGAGCATCGGGATGCGGATCCCGTCGGCCGTTTTGTACGAGGTGCTTTCGAGCTCGGGAAGGAGGACGGCCCAGTCCTTGAGCTTCCCCTCGTGCATGGCCCGGCGGATCATCTCCAGCGTCGGAGTGAAGTCGTAGTTCTCCATCCACTCGAAGCCCTCAAGCACCGACAGCATCTCCTCGGCGGAGATGAGTGCAACCCGTCCCGTGAATGTGCGAGTCGCAGATCCCTTGGGGTCTCTGTACTCGAAGTCCTCCGGGTCGCCGAACCGTCCCTGCTCGAGCCAGGGCCGTACGAGCGCGAAGTGCCGCTCATTCGTACTGCCGTCCCCGCGGTCCGGTTGACGGGGAAAGTCCTGGAGTTTTCCACCGATTCCACTGAAATCGAGCTTCGCGTTGTACATCTTGTTCCGGCCGGTGGGAAGCAGCCACGGCAGCTGTTGGAACACCAGTGGCGGGACGTCGATCGGGCGGATGGCGGGCCGGCCGTCCTCGTCGATCCTGGCGAAGGTCGCCAGCTGGTCGCGGAACTGCTCCTCGTCCCGCATGGTGGCGCCGAAGGCCTCGTAGAGGTCGTAGTCGACCCCTCGTGGTCCTTTGACCCGTCGCCCCATGTAGAGCCGGACCAGATCCGAGTACCCGGGTCTGTAACCGAACCAGCGGCCCATCTGCATGAGCGTGTCCGCCTGGGAGGTCCGCCGCTTGAAGTAACTGACGGTCAGTCCCTCCAGGGTGAATCCTCGGCTGAGCTTGGTGCCGCCGATGAGAACCCGCCAGACCCGCTCCCGTTGGAAGTCGACCTGGTTGTACTGCTGATCCTTGTCGCCGTTGACGATGACCACGGGATCGGACCCACCGGTCATGACGAGATCGAGCACCTCACCGATGAAGGGCTCCACCTCATCGAAGGAGGCCGCCATCGGCAGTCCCTCCTCCCACTGTCTGGCGGCCGACACCGCGGCGAAGTCCTCATCGAACAGACCGCGCAGCCGGGCCAGGGACGTCGGGGAGCCGTATCCGGCGCGCCGCCACAGCCGTCTGATCCGGTCCCCCAGCGTCGCGTGCTCCGCCTGCTTGACGGACTCGTGCACCAGCATGGTGTGGTGGCGGAAGGCTCCCGCGAGGTCGGGCTTGACACTGGCCCGCCACAGCTTGATGGCTCCGCTGAGCACGAAGGCGTCGAGTGCTGTGCCGAGCTCCTCATCGACGAGGTCCGGTTCTGTGGCGTTGTCGCCCCTGAGATCTCGGACGAAGGCGCGCTCATTCGAGATCGCCGGATCCTCCTTCTCCTCGGGTGTCAACTGTTCGAAGTCGTGGTAGGCGCGTCCGCCCCGGTACTCCTTCGGGGCGCTCAGGCTGACGATGAAGTCGCGCGGGAACACGTCCTCGGCGTCGTCCGGAGAGATGAACACGTTGGCGAAGGGCGTGGCGGTGTAGCCGACGTACTGCGCCCGTCTCAGTCGACGCATGAGATCGGCGATAAGCTTGTTGATCGCCGTCCGTTCGTTCTGCCCGGCGCGCTTCGGGTTGACCGTGTTGACGGAGGCCTGATCCGCCTCGTCGTCGATGATCAGCGTTGGGATCTCGGCCGTGCGCGCCTTGATCCGGCGAAGGTCCTTCACGAGTTTGCTCAGGACGGTCCTGTTCTTCTTCACGACGGCGATGCGGACGTCGGTCCGGTGGATGTTGTCCGGATGCCACATGGGCCGGGAGGGGTCGTTGAGCTCGTGCCCCGCTCGCGGGTCGAGCGCGTCGAGCCCGGCCCTGAGCATCTTGTAATCGTCCTTGGCGCCCGTCAGACGGCGTATGGACGGAACTCCGGCGTTGGTGAACCCGGCCCCGTAGGAGACGAACTTCCCGGCGCGCCAGTCCGCGTCGTCCGTACTGACATAGTCGACCTCGGCCAGGAGGTCCTCATCCCTCTCATCGACTCCACCGAGGATGTTCTCCCTGCCGATGAGCTCCATGTCGAGTCGGCGCTGCGTCTGGGAGCGAAGGATCTCGACCGTCCCGGTGAGGACGATGATGAGGCGGTAGCCAGCGTCGATGGCCTTGGCGATGACGCCGGTGAAGTTGGCGGTCTTGCCGCTCTGCACGTGTCCGACGACCAGTCCCTTCGACTGGTACGGGTCACGGCCCGACGGGTCGGCGAGCCGGCTGACGATGTCGGTCGTGGCGGCGTCGATCTCCGCCACGGACTCCGGCGGGAGTCTGCTCTCCAGCAGTGACCGGTAGCCGTCCCAGTAGAAGTGGTGCGCTCGGCGGCGCTCTTCGTCGTACCAGGGCGTCCAGTCCGGCGCGGCGATGACGGTGGTCCTGTCGGTGAAGACGGGGAAGGCCTCGTCGATGCGGCGGGCGGCGACGCCGGAGAGCCCGAGCAACCGCAGGATGAGTGCCCGGCGTTCGGGCGTGTGCGCGGCAGTCTCGACGCACCAGGCGCCGTCCTTCTGCGCGTCCCATTGGCCGAGGCGGATGTGGAATCGCCGCCTGCCGGGCGCATTGCGGTCCGCCCCCAGGATGAGGTCGGGGATCTCGTCGCGGGCGATGGTCGCACCGGACGGCGCGAGGAAGACCGATACCACCGGGTGCAGGTCCATCGGGTCGCTCATCCCCGTCATGGCCTGCTCCAGCGCCTTGTCGTACTGATCGATGCTCATGGCTCCGGCGTCTCCTGAACGCGTGCGGTGAACTCCCGAGGCGGCTGCGTCTCAGGAGCGAGGTCGGTGATGTCGATGCGGTAGTCGATGCCGGTCATCATCTCGGGGTGGGCGAGGATTCGGGCGAGGCCCGCCGGCGTGAGGGCGGGGAAGACGTCGTCGACGATGTAGAACCGGGGTTCGCTGCGAAGCAGGAGTCGTGTCGTGTAGAGCCGTTCCGCATCCGTGCCGGCCATGCCCAGTGCGGCCAGCTTCTCATCGAAGTCGGTGCGATGGCGACGCAAGCGGCTGCGCAGACGCGCGATCATGGCGGGCAGGGTGAGGGCGCCCTCGGCTGCACCGGCCAGCGTGACCTGCACGGACATCAGTCGCAGGGTTCTGCCGGACGTGGGGGTGAGCTGGCCGAGACCGTGGATGATGTGCGTGCGGCGTTCGCCTCGGGTCGTCTTGACCTCGACGTCGTAGTCCGCGAGGACGAAGTCGTGCTCCTCCCCGTGGGGCCCCAGCCACGCGGCCAGGGCCCGCGTCGCGCCCAGGCCGTCGATGAGACGGTCCAATGCGACCAGTTCCCCGAACAGCCCGGTCTCCTGCTCCTCGCTCAAGCGCGGCACGCGTGACAGCAGTCCCCGGTAGGCGTCCAGTGCGGAGTGCAGCGCGCGCTCCATGTCGTCGCCCCGTTGCAGTTGGTCGACGATGGACTGCAAAAGGGAGTAGGCCTCGTACTCGATGTCTCGGGCGTCGATGGTGACGCGGAACCAGACGGTCTCGTCACCGGGCTCCTCGAACAGGTCGGTGCGGATGATCCGGTAGGCCGAGACGTCGATGTCGGCTCCCGTGGCGGGCGTGCGCAGTGTCAGCTCGCCGCGTGGCGGGTCGATGCCGAGGACGCACACCGGCGCGGTCGAGAGCCGCTGCTCGGAGGGGATCCCCGCATCGATGTAGGCGGCCAGCGTCTCGGGGCTCAGAGCGCTGGCGTCCTCAACACGCCCGTCCATGGTCTACTCCTCCTCCGTGCGACGCCGGAGCTCGTCCGACAGCGCCGCATCGATGATCCTCTCGAAGGCCTCGATCTCCCTCTTCTCCCGCGCACCGAGGAAGGAGCCCTCGAAGAAGCGCGAGTAGATCAGGTACACGAGGGTCTTGAGCAGCGGTGCGTCCTGCGGATCGGTGCTCGCCGAGAACAACCGCCGGTGGCGCTCGTTGAGCTTGAGGACTCGCTGCTCGATATCGACGTCGATGAGTCTGCCCTCCGGCATCCGGCTCCAACGGATCCTGATGGGATCGGCGCCGGCGAACTCCACGGAGTCGCCGATGACGTCGTAGACCTCCCGGCTGAGACCTCCCACGGGCTCGACCAGCTCCACCGGTCGCCTCTGCCGCCTGCGACCCGCCATGGCCGCATCCTGGGCGGCGTCGAGCAGGTCGTTGAAGGTACCGATCTCCTCGCCCACGGCGCCGTGAATCGCCCGGCGCATCTCCGGTTCGAGGACGACGCCGCTCTTCTCCGGGTTGATGCGCACCACGTCGAGCAGGGAGTCGTCCACGTCGATCGCGATGCGCAGGTTCTCGTAGTCCCTTCCGCCCTCGGTGACGTAGCTCCAGCCGCCGAGTTGCAGGAGGCGGTCCCTGCGGTAGATGTACAGGCCCTGCCCGCCCTTCGCCGATGACAACCGCTGCGACGCCAGGACTCCGGGGGCGGTGAGGGCGGTGCCGGACAGGATGGTGGCGGTCATGTTGAAGGACGTCCGACCGACCTCGCTCACGAGCAGGTGCGAGCGGGTGGCGGCGGCCTGCCGGGCCAGCGGGTCGAGCGCCCGTACCCTGCGCGCGGAGCCGGCCCGTTCCGACTCGACGTCGTACTCGTCGATGGAGATCTCGACCCCGCCGCGCTCGATGATCCGCTGGAACACGAGTCCGAGGTAGTCCCGGACGTACTCGACGAGCCCGCTGAGCCAGGAGCGCCGCTCCTCCCGGTCAGGGCTCGTCAGCGCGTTGTGGAATCCGAGCCAGTGGACGACCGTCCCACTCACGTGCGGGCCGGCGCCGGTGCGTGCGAGTGGGCCGTCGAGGACCCGTCCGACCTGCGCGGCGTCGAGCGTCTGCACACGGGTCGGCTCGTCCCTGGTGATCCGGCGTCCGACGGGAAGGCCGCCGATCGCACGGGTGTAGACGTCGAGGGTGTCGGCCTGGCTGAGGGAGGCGGCCTTCAGTCCGAGCCCGTAGTGGCCCAGGTCCGTCTCGCCGTAGTCACGACGGCGGGAGAGGGCCATGGCTGCGTCAATGCCGGCCTCGTCCATGCCGTGGCCGTCGTCGATGACGAGCATGCCGGTGACGTAGTCGTCATCGGTGAGGATGCGGATGCGTACCTGTGAGGCGCCTGCGTCGATGGAGTTGTCGACGAGGTCGGCGAGCGCCGTGGGGAGCTCGTGATGGGCTCCCAGGGCGTCCGCGATGGACGGGTCGGGCGGAACGGTCCGGGAGGAGACCGCGGTGATGTCCTCCATGGTCACCCCTCGGTGAATCGGCCCGGCTTGAGACCGAGTGTGCGGGCGTTCTCCGCGACCGTGCGCACGGTGTCGGCATCGAATCCGTTGTAACGGGTCGCGTCGATGGAGACCTCGATGTTGAGGCTGTCCGCGCCGCCGGCTTTCAGGTGGGCGATGACCTCATCGGCCAGCAGCGCGAGCTGGGCGGCGATGTCCTTCCCGGGGTCCAGCTCGGCCACTCCCTCGAATCTCGAGTTGGCGACGGGCTGCGGCTCGGGTGCCGGAGGGACGGCGCGCCCGTCGCGGGTGGAGTCGGATCGGGTCGCGGTGGCGTCGGGTGCGGCGCCCGTGTCATCGGCAGGTCCGGGCTCGCGCGACTCCGCAGACGCGGCAGTCCTCCGCTCCTCCTCCTCACGGCGGCGCTGCGCACGGGCGAGCGCGGGGGAGACGAGGAGGGTCGTGTCGGTGATCCTCGGCGCCTCGTCCTCCAGCGGGAGGCGCAGGTCGCGGAAGTCGCCCCGCTCGGTGTCGTAGTCGGCGGCGAGGGCGAAGCCGACGCTCTCCCAGCCGATGTCATCCATGACGGAGGCGACGGCCTTCTCCAGCACCCTCCGGTCCCGGAGGCGCGGCATGTAGGGGTAACGGGTGAAGTAGGACCACAGCTCGCCGACGGTGATCCTGCCCCCGTTCCATCGGGCACGAAGGTTCATGCCCCCGAGCTCAAGGGCCACGGCCGTCGGGGTGATGTCGGTCAGGACGATGTCCTGCTTGCCGAGCCTGAGGCCGGCGCGCACGGCGATCCGCTGCTCGTCCCCCTCGATCTTGACCGGCTCGATCTTGAAGGGGCGGCCGCCGTTGTCCTGGACGGGGTGGAGCGCCCAGATCCACGCACCCGCCACGGAGCGCTCGGCGACGCTCTGGGTGTCCCGCCTCTTCTGGCGTGCCTGCTCGGCCTGGCTGGCCGTGAGGTCGTGGTCGCGGATCGACTCCTCCTTCGCCATCTCCGACCACGCCATGTGGATGCGCAGCGCCTGCTCGGCCTCGGCCCACCGTCCCTCGTCGGGGGCGACGGTGATGAGGGTGTTGACATGGTTGCGGGGCGCGGAGCCGCGATGGTGCAGGAGCTCCTCGGTGAACTCCCTGCCGGGCCCGGTCACCTGCGAACTCCGCCCGTTCCTGGCGGCGACCGTGCGGTCCGGGCCGAGGATGACCAGTGTCGTCTCCTGCTTGTCGGGGACGTCCCCGGTGGATGCCGGGGCGACGATGACATGGGCGAACTCGCGGGCGCTCGCCGCCATTCCCTTGAGCATGTCGACCGCCTCCCGGGCGACGTCGGCGGTGTCGAGGGAGGCGGCCCGGTCGACGACCATCCGGTTGATCGACGGCTGCCGGTCGTACCAGCTCCGGGTCCCCTGGTTGTAGACGTAGGTGGCTCGGTCGGTGAGCATCTGCAGGGAGGAGCCGAAGTTGCCCAGGGTGTCCCCGGGCATGGCCACGCCGAGGAAGAGGCGCTGACGGTCGATGCCCTTGTGGGCGGTGTCGAGGGTGGCGGCGGAGCCGAGGAACAGGGTGCGGGCGATGCGCCGGGTCAGTGCCCGTCGTCCGAACAGCTCTCGTTCCCGGTCGATGCGCAGGGGTGTGGCGTTCTCGCCGTCGATGTCGGTCTCGATGATGGTGCGCCAGGCGTCGTCGAGGTAGCCGGCGATCTCATCGCGGACGGCGTCGTCGTCGAAGGGGATGGAGCCCGGCATGATGAGGGGGGCGTCGTCGTCGGCCTGGACCAGGGAGTGGACCACGGCGCTCATGAGGCGCAGGACGCCGCGGGTGCGCTGGAACCGTTCCAGGGAGGACCAGTCGCCGTAGAGCCGGTCGAACAGCTCGGGGTGGATGGGGTAGGCCTCGCGCAGCCGCCGCTCGTAGTCCGGCTGGAAGGTCTCGGAGGGCAGCTCGCCGCGCTGCCCCCGGTAGTAGTCGACGAATCGTTTGATGGTGGCGTCGCGCTTGCGGAGGGCCTCGGCGTCGAGGTCGGTGAACAGGCGCCGGCGGACGATCTCGAAGCTCTCCCCGGAGGTGGCGGGGCTCCAGTTGTGGGCCACGCGCCCGACGACGTGCTGGAGCCGCTGGAGGGCCTCGCGGCCGCCGTCGCCTCCGATCTCGAGCTCGGAGGCGCGGGTGACGGTGCCGTCCTGGCGGATGTCGGAGGCGGGGATGGAGACGAGGAGGAGGGCCCCGGGGGTGCCCTGGACGGCGGCGGTGAGCTCCTGGGCGAAGGTGAACTGGGTGTCGAAGCTGCCGCCGGTCAGGCCGTCGCGCCGGTACAGGCCGCGGGCGTAGGCGACCCACTCGTCGATGAGGATGAGGGCGGGGGTGTGGCGGCTGATGAGGGTGCGCAGGGCGGCACCGGGGTTGGTGCCGGTGCGGTCGGCCTGCGCGATGAGCTCGTGGGCCTCGGCGCCGCCGAGCTGCCAGGCGAGCTCGCCCCACAGGGTGTGAACGACCGTTCCGTCCGGTTTGGTGGTGGGCTGCCCGGGGGAGATCTCGTTGCCGACGATGGCGACGCGTCTGACGTCTTCGGGGATCGAAGTGTCGGCGAGCAGCTCCTGGACGTCCTGGGTGAGGTCCTTGAGCGGGGTCGGGCCGGCCAGGTGCCAGGCGGCGAGCATGGAGTGGGTCTTGCCGCCGCCGAAGGTGGTCTGGAGATTGACGACCGCCTGGGCGTTGGGGTCCCCGGACAGCCGCCGGGCGGTCATGGTCAGGAGGGTCTTGAGCCCCTCGGTGAGGTAGGTGCGCTTGAAGAAGCCGGCCGGGTCGCCGTACTCCTCACTGCTCTCCCCGTGGGCGACCTGGTGCAGGTCGGCGGCGTACTCGGCCTGGCCGTAGCTGCCGGAGACGATGTCGGGGTGGGGGCGGACGACGTCCTTCCAGGGTGCGAGGCCGTTCTCCCCGAGGCCGGGCATGGCGACGGCGCTCGCCCGGGTGTCGCGCCTGGTGGCGGCGTCGAAGGTGGAGTGCAGCGCGTCCCGTTTCATGGCGCGGACCTGGTCGGCCTCGGCGGGGGCGTTGATGGCCCGCAGGAGGCGCTCGGCGGTGTCGAGGGCGCGGTAGGTGTCATCCGCACTGAAGGGGCTGCTGTGCGCCCATTTGTTACGGACCTCGCGCAGCTCTCCGGCGAGGTTCTGCTCGCCGCGGGAGAGGATCCCGCTGAAGAGGAATCCGAGGTTCCCGATGCGCTCGGTGATGATGCGCAGCTGGCTCTGGGGGTCGGAGGGTTCGTAGGTCCGGTCGGGTCTGCCGTCCTTCCAGGCGAGGAGGTCGGTCCAGGTGCTGCCGGCGGGCACCTTCGGGGCGACGGCGACGGCGATCCAGGGCTCCAGGGCTCCGGAGAGGATCTCGATGGCCCGCCCGATGCGGTCCCGGTTGGAGGTGGCGGACATGTCAGTGGTTCTCCAGGGTGTCGAGGTCGAGTGCGGTCTGGATGTCCGAGCCGGCGCTCTCCGCGGTCCGGGCCGCGGCGGCGATCTCCGGCCAGGAGCCGCCCAGGGCGTTGAAGAGGAGGCCGGCCTCGGTCCAGCCGTGCTTCTCGGCGAGGGAGTAGAGGCGGTAGGCGAGGGACTGGAGGATGTCGGCGCCCAGGCCGCGTTCGGCGGCGGCGGAGAGGATCCGCCCGGCCTCGTCGATGCCGCGCCGGTCGAGGGCCCGGGCGAGGTGGAGGACCACCTCCCAGTGGGAGATGCGGTCGTCGGCACGGGGGTCGTAGTCGTCGGGGAGGTCGGCGGGGGCGATGAGGCCGACGCGGCCGCCGCCGGAGGTGAGGACGCCGGAGCGCTTGAGGGCGTCGATGGAGGCGTTGCGGGCCGAGGCGAGGGTCTCGGCCTCCCCGTAGGTGCCCTCAGTGAAGCCGTGGGCGTCGAACCAGGTGAGGCACCAGCGGGTATCGGGGTCGAGGTCGCCCTCCTGCTCGCCGAGGACCTCGTCGAGCACGGCGTTGATCTGGGTGAGGGCCTCGGAGACGCTCATGTCGGTGCCGTCGGGGCTGATGACGCGGGAGTATCGGGAGAAGACGCTCATGCCGGGGCCGATGGCCGCCTGGGCGAGGTCGACGGGGGCGATGCCGCCGCTGCGCAGGGTCTCGACGGCCTCGGGGAGGGTGCGGCGCAGCTCGCGCATGAGGCTGCGGCGGTCGGTCATGGGGGCGTCCTCGGGCCGGGGCCGCAGCACGAGGACGATGGAGGAGGCCAGGGCGTTGGTCCCGGAGGCCACCATGCGGTTCCCCAGCTCGGAGCGCATGGGCCAGGTGGCGGTGATGCTCCAGCCGGAGCGGATCATTCCCTCGAGGATCGTGGACCAGCCCGTAGAGGTCCGTCCGTCGACACTGGTTTCCGACTGTTTGAAGGCGTAGTAGACCGTCATCGGGTAGTCCGGGTTCGCGCTCCGGCGGGCGTTGGCGAAGACGGCGCGAAAGCCGTCCTCGAAGAACCTTTTCGCCCCATCCTTTCCCCCGTGCCGGTACTGGTTCGCGACCAGCTCCTCGGCCTTGGGAACGAGCATGGTCGAGAACAGGGAGGGGTGAACATCCTTGAGGGAGCGGCGCAGCCACACGTAGAAGAAGTCAGACAGGTCCGAGTAGCCGATATTGTCATAATAAGGCGGATCAGTGGAAACCATGCAGTGACTCACTTCAACAACATCCGCGCCGAGTTGATCAACCTTCGCACAATATCTCGAAGGCAATTCGAGCAACACTCGAGCAATCCAGTCAACCTGCCCCAAGTAATTGCCAGTCGAACCGGACAATGGATTCGATTCCACGAAATCCCAGGTCATAGGGATGGCTTGACGCGAAAATACATTACGGACACTCTCGCGCCCCGAATGCCACGAACAAATCGAACAGTTATAGTCAGTTAGCCTTGACACTCCGGCGGCAAGATACGTAGCCACTGCGGCCGCATAGGCCACAGCTTCAGCGCCCCCTGAGTCGAGACAATCACCCTCCCCCATTCCGGCGGAAAGAGCATCCAGCAGCACTTGCTTTCGCGCCTCTGCTACCAGATCTGAGAAAGTGGCCAATGCTGTCAACTGCCGCGAGGTGAAGGCATCACTCCAGGTCGGCATGCCATACATCGGAAGCCGATCAACATCATGATTACGTGTCGGCACCTCTTGACTGGGGACATCGGCGGGACGCGAAACACTCAGCGCCACATCAGTATGCGCCTCCGTCGGTTCGAGGTACTCCCTTCGTCGATCACCCTCTGCCGCAATCGCAATGAGTTGCTGTCCGAACCCCCGAGATGCTGCCTGTTGACGAATGTAGGCATTGTCAATCAAGGATCCACAGGCCAAGCACCTTCCCTTTCCTCCTGAGATCGTCCCATCTTCCTGCTTCGTCGGCGCCTGCTTGGGATCGTGGCCGATGGAGTACTCGACGTGGTCACCAACAACCGTCGGGACGATGTAGGCCTCCTTGCCCTTCTTCTTCCCCAGCCACCACGACCGCACGAGCGGCGCCTCAATGCCGCAGGCCGGGTTGGGGCAGGTGACGGTCCGCGCCCAGATCCAGGCGATGACGGTCGCCTCCGATCCGTCGGGCAGCTGGGCCCGAGGGTAGAGGTGGCCGATGCGCCTCCAGGCCTCCTCACGCATCCACTCCCCGTAGCGGCGCACGTCCTCGGCCAGGCCGTGCGCGCCGGGCCAGCTGCGCGTGCCATCGTCGGCGCCGGGGAAGACCGGGGCACGGCCGGCGAAGAGCGGCGGGATCTCGATGAGGGCCTTGTTGATGAGAACGGCCACAGGGTTGAGGTCGGAGGCGTGCGCCTCCAGGCCGAGCCGCTGTGCCTCCAGGGGGATGGAGCCGCCTCCGGCGAAGGGGTCGAGGACCGCGGGAGGCTCCTCCCCCGTCGAGCGGCGGATCTCCTCCCTGACCTCACGCATGAGGTGCTCATCACCGATGTTGTCCCAGTTCACCATGCGGGTGATGAGGGTGAACAGGCGGCGACGCTCCGCCTCCACCGCCCGCTCCGCAGCGGACTCCGGGGCGGCCTCGCCCGCGGCCCGGGCCGCCTCCAGGAAATCCTCGTAGCGCTCGGAGGGGTCGTCGACCAGCTGGGAGAAGAGCACGGCGCGGGCGGTCGCCAAGGGGCGTCTGGCCCACCACAGGTGCAGCGTGGAGGGGTGCCCCTTGCGGATGGACTTCTCCCGAGCGGACTGCTGGTTGATGGCGTCGAGAGGCAGCGCCACCTCAATGAGCTTCCTGGGCACGGGAGTCCTTCCTGTCGACGGAGAACGGGGGAATTCTCCGCGGGTGCGAACGGGAACATCCTACGACCGCCCGCCGACACGAATCACACCCTTGAACCGACGGTGAGCCTCGATTCGGTGTCGTACCGGCCGGCTACCCTGATTCCATGACTGCCCGCCCCATCCGCGTCCTCGACCTCTTCGCCGGGGCGGGAGGTCTCACTGCGGGCTTCCATGCGGCGTCGTCCCGCTTCCGCAGCATCGCCGCCGTCGAGATGGACCCTGAGGCCGCCGCCTCCTACCGGGCGACCTTCCCCAAGACCGATGTCTACGCGGGCGCCATCCAGGACTGGCTCGCCGAGGGGACGATCCCCGCAGGCGTCGACGTCGTCGTCGGAGGCCCGCCGTGCCAGGGGTTCAGCACGCTCGGCAAGCGGGACGCGGAAGACGCCCGCAACCGGCTCTGGGAGCAGTACGCCCAAGTCATTCAGAGGGCCAGACCCAAGTACTTCGTCGTGGAGAACGTGCCCGCCTTCGGGAAGTCGCCCCAGTACCGCGACTTCCTGGCCGCCACCGCGCCCGGGGAGTTCCTCGAGGACTACTCCTTCGACTTCCGCGTCCTCAACGCCGCCGACTACGGCGCCCCGCAGGCGCGCCGGCGCGCCGTCCTCATCGGGCACCGCAACGACATGGCCGCCCCCGGGTTCCCGGAGCCCACGCACTCCCCGGACGGGGGAGGCGACCTGCCCCCGCACCGGACGGTGCGGCAGACGCTTCTGGGCGTGCCCGCGCAGCCCGACATGGACGAGCGCTTCGACCAGCTCCGCACCCGAGTCGGCTCACGGCGGGTGCCCGGCGCCTTCTCCCCCCGGGAGCTGCACGTCTCCCGGGGCTACAGCCCCAAATCACGCGAGCGCTTTGCCGCGATCCCCGAGGGCGGGAATCGGGCGGATCTTCCGGACGACTTGAAGGCGCCCTGCTGGCTCCGGCACACCTCCGGTTCCATGGACGTCATGGGACGCCTGCACTGGGACCGCCCCTCCGTGACGATCCGGACCGAGTTCTTCAAGCCGGAGAAGGGCCGCTACCTCCACCCCGTGGAGAACCGCGCCATCACCCACTACGAGGCGGCGCTCCTGCAGGGATTCCCCGACACGCACCGCTTCATCGGCTCCCGCACCTCCATCGCCCGGCAGATCGGCAACGCCGTCCCCATCCCATTGGGCGCCGCCATCGCACGGCAAGTCCTCGCGCAATTCTGAGGACGATCCCGAGCACCGGCTCCGTCGATACATCTCAGGATTCCCAATACGTTCAACCCGGCCACCCCGCTCACCACCGGATTTCTTTCGGCATTTTCTCCAGCATTCTCAGCAGGAGACCCTAAGCAAGCCTTCAACCATTCCGGTTATGGTTCGCCTGAGCACGAGATCAGACGACCGGGAGGCGGACACGCGCATGGCACGTGGTGGGAGGGGATTCCAAGGCACAGTGCTCAAGGCGCTGCGGGCGCCGGAGCACAAGCTCACGATCACCGCAGTGCGCGAGCTGGCGCCCTACGCCGAGCTGACCGTCCACTGCCCGAGCCTGCTGGGCACCGGCGCCGCCATGCTGCCGCCCACCGCCTGGGTGCGCATGCGGATCCCGCAGGGCGGCCACCAGCACCAGCGCGCCTACACCATCACCCGCATCAACCGCGAGCAGGCCACCGCCATCATCCTGGTCCTGCACCATGAGCCCAGCGGTCCGGCGTCGCTGTGGTCGAAGCGGGTCAGCCCCGGAGCCACCGTGTCCGTCCAGCTCATGGGCGGAACCGGCTACCGCATGCCGTCCCCCGGTGACCGGATGCTCCTGGTGGGCGACCAGGCCTCCGCGCCGGCGCTCGCCGACGCCGTCGCCGCCTCCCCACCGAGCAGCCTGGCCACCGTCGTCATGATGGCGCCCGAGGCCGGCTACCTGCCCCTGGCCGCACGCGACCATCGACTCATCCGGGTGAGTCCCGAGGTCTCCGAGGAGAGGCTGCTGGCCGCCGTCGACCGCACCCTGTGGGCGGACACCGGAGACCTGGCCCTGGACTGGGTCTTCATCGCCTTGGAGAGCAGCGCCACCAAGGCGGTGCGGCGCCACCTGATCGCCTCTGGCCTGAGCCGGCGCAGCATCCAGCACCAGGGCTACTGGACGCGCGACGGCGCCACGGGCGCACCCTCCGAGGCCTGAGGCCGGAGCCCTGCCCCCCAAGGCCCCGGGACCTGAGCCCGGCCGGCGTCGACTCACCCTCACCACCGGCCAGGCTCCGACCAGGACACCGGCTTAGACTGGGAACGTTCGCAACCGCAACCCGTTCGCCGAGGTGCTCGACATGCGACTCATCAAGCCCGCCATTCTTGTCCTTGCCCTGGCCGTCCTGGTCACCTCGATCCGGAGCATGCTGTTCGGGTGGCAGCTCAACAGCCTCACCTCATCGCTGTGCATGCTCCTGCTCGGCCTCATCCTGCTGCAGGCCCAGAACTCGGGTCCGAGCGAGCGCAGCCTGCCGCCGTCGGGCGTCCGACTGCTGGGGGCCGTCGGAGTCATCCTCTCCGGGCTCGTTCTCGCGCGCGGCCTCTACCGGTCCGACGTCGTCGCGCTCCTCATCCTGCCCGCGCTGGGCCTACTGGGCTACGTCCTGGCGCGCAGCCTGAGGGACCGGCGGACCCGTGAGGTCACCGCGCACACGACCTCGGCCCGATAGGGCCTGTCACCTGCTTGCACGGATCCGGTCCAAGATCTCGGGAACACGCCGAGTGATTGCCATCCAGAAAAGACTGTCATCCATCGAGCGATAGCCTGCGTGAGCCGCAATGTTGCGTGTGGTTCGAATGGCCCGGCGTTCGTCCTCGGAGATCGCCGCCAGGTAAGGCATGAACTCAGGTCGCTCCAGCAGAGCGGCAAGTCGGATGATCACCATGCAGGCAACGTCATAGGCTTGAGCTCCGTCGTAAAACTCTTCTCGTCCGTGCGCGATGACGACGTCGATCCGGTCACGAATCAGCGCAAGCTCGGCGTCCAGATTCTCACGATCATGGCGCCTTGCCCCATCCTGCCTGGTACGCGGAGTAAAGCGAGCCCGTTGATGCTCCTCGTTCACAGCGGCACCGCCTCTCGTGCGGCGTCAGTCAGCTGAACAGGTAGGGGGGAGTCGGAAACGACGTCGGTCGGGAACCCAGTGAGTCTCTCAACGTCATCGACGAACAGGGCCAGGTCGAACAGGTCGGTACTGGTCGACGGCGTGACCAGAAGGTCGATGTCAGAGTCGAAGTCATCCTCCCCGCGGACTGACGACCCGAAAACGCGGAGGTTGCTGAGGCCATGAGATTCGGCGCAGGCGAGAATCTTGTCGGCCTGCATGGCAAGCGGGAGTGACGGTCGGTAACCGGCTGCGCGCAGCACCGCCTCGAGCAGCTCGTCGGACACCGCACGCGCCCCGGACTCCACCTGCATCAAGACCGACTCGTTCAAGCCAACACGCTGGGCCAACTGCACCCGTGAGAGCCCTGCATCCAGACGCGCAGCACGAATAAGTGCCGGTGCGTCATCAGTGCGGAAGCGACCCATGAAGTCAGCATATGGCACAACCAGCCGCTCGGGTCCTTCGACGACGTCGGTCGAGGACGTACTTTCGGCGCGAGGACTGCGTTGTCCCCCAGATGGCTGGGGGCGCAGCCGCGTCGTTTGGAGGAGAAGTACGTCCTCGGGGCGAAACGCAGTCCTCGACATGCGCCGTTCGGAATCAGGACCGCCGCACGCATCGGTAGCGGCGGCGCCCCGGCCAGCGCGGGTCCAACGGCGCAGGGTCGATGTCGAAGTCGAGCGCCCGGTAGAAGCCGACGGCATCGTCGTCGGTCTCGGCGACAACCTGCCCCGACACACTGGCAAGGGCATCAACGAGCGCCCGCCCGATTCCGTCGCCACGTAGCCCCGGAGCCACGGCAATGTACTCCAACACGACGCCATCGGGTCGAGACACGTAGGCAGCTACCGACGTGGGCACGCCCCGCGGGCCCGTACCCACGACCTCCATGAGCACTAGCTCCTCAGCAATGATCCTGCGCAGCTCGGCGTCGGGCAGTCCCGCGGCCTCGCGCATAAGAGCCAGCATCTGCTCACTGGCCAGGTCCTGCTCCACCAGAACTCTGACTGCCGCTCCGTGCTGGACCCGGTCCGTCGTCATAACCGCATTATCCACTGACCCGCACAGCACCCAAGGCATCACAGAGGCATCACATTCTCCCTGGTCGGAACTTACTTCACGGGTCCGGGGCCGGCGGGCCGTATAGGCTGGTGGCGACCGGGGAGCGCTCCCCGCCAACGACGACGGACCACTTGTTGAAAATGCCACAAGGATCCGGCAGGATTTTGCCCGGTCATACCATTCCCCACCATGTCCGCCCTAGAAGGTCATCAACCATGCGACTCCTCCCTCCAGTCGTCTTCACGCTTGCCACGACCGTCCTGGCCCTGACGGTCGGCGGCGGCCTGTTCGGCTGGGAAACCTCCCTCCTGACGCCTCTGAGCCTGCTGACGGTCAGTCTCATCTTCCTCCAGGCCCAGCACGTTCAGCGCGCCGAGCCGTCCCAGCGCATCCCGGGCCCCTCGGTCCTCGCACTGGCCGTCATCGGCCTGGGGCTGGCGACCGCGCTGCTCGGCCACGGCCTCTACAGCCATGAGCCCGCCGCCGCCATCAACCTGCCGTCGGCCGGCATCCTGCTGTACGTCATCGTGACCGCCTACCGCCGACGCCGCCCCGAGGCCCAGCCCGCCCTCATCTCGACCCAGGAGGCCCCACTCGCAGAGATCGGCGCCAACCTGCCACAATGAGTGGCATGGTCGATCTCTCCACCGTCTCCCCCGCCATCGCCCTGGGCCCCCTGGACGGCCGCTACCGCGCCGTCGCCGCCCCGCTGGTCAACCACCTCTCCGAGGCCGCGCTCAACCGGGCCCGCCTGCAGGTCGAGGTCGAGTGGCTCATCCACCTCACCGACGGCGGCGTCCTGCCCGGCGCCCCCCGCCTGAGCGAGACGGAGAAGAACTACCTGCGCGGCGTCGTCGAGGACTTCGGGGCCGAGGAGATCGCCGAGCTCGGTGCCATCGAGGCCGAGACCCGCCACGACGTCAAGGCCGTGGAGTACCTGCTCAAGCGGCGCCTCGCCGCGGCGGCCGAGGCCCCCGGGGTGGTGGGCGCCGACGGCGGTGCCTCCGTCCTGCCGGGCGTGGGCGAGATCGTCCACATCTTCTGCACCTCCGAGGACATCAACAACCTCGCCTACGCCCTCACCATCCGCTCGGCCATCGCCGAGGTCTGGCTCCCGGCCGCCCGCGGGCTCGTGGCCGACCTGGCCGCGATGGCGCGCGAGCACGCCGACGCCGCGATGCTGGCGCGCACGCACGGCCAGCCCGCCACCCCCACGACGCTCGGCAAGGAGATCGCGGTGCTCGCCCACCGCCTGGGCCGCCAGGTCCGGCGCGTCGAGGCCGCCGAGTACCTCGGCAAGATCAACGGGGCCACCGGCACGTACGGAGCGCACGTCGTCGCCGTGCCGGGGGCGGACTGGGAGGCGGTGGCCCGCGGCTTCGTCGAGGGCCTGGGCCTGACCTGGAACCCGCTGACCACCCAGATCGAGTCCCACGACTGGCAGGCCGAGCTCTACGCCGACGTGGCGCGCTTCGGGCGGATCGCCCACAACCTGGCCACGGACGCCTGGACCTACATCTCGCTGGGCTACTTCCGCCAGCGCCTGAGCGCCCAGGGCTCCACGGGCTCGTCGACGATGCCGCACAAGGTCAACCCCATCCGCTTCGAGAACGCCGAGGCGAACCTCGAGGTCTCGGGGGCGCTGCTCGACACGCTGTCCGCCACGCTCGTCACCTCCCGCCTCCAGCGCGACCTCACCGATTCGACGACGCAGCGCAACATCGGGGTCGCCCTGGGCCACTCCCTGCTCGCCATCGACAACATCCGCCGGGGCCTGGCCGGCCTCGACGTCGACGCGGCGCGCCTGGCCGAGGACCTGGACGCCACATGGGAGGTGCTGGGCGAGCCGGTACAGCAGGCCATGCGGGCGGCGTCGGTGGCCGGGGCCACGGGCATGGCCGACCCCTACGAGCGCCTCAAGGAGCTCACCCGCGGCAAGAAGGTCACGCCGGAGGGCATGCGCGAGTTCATCTCCGGACTCGGCATGCCCGACGACGTCGAGGCGCGCCTCATGGCCCTCACCCCCGGGACGTACACGGGCCTGGCCGCCTCCCTCGTCGCTCACCTCGGCGACGAGCCCGCCTGAGGGCCCCGGGCGCGCCGGCTCATCAACAACCTCATCGACAATCATCTACAATTTTGTCCATGATTGTCGATGACGAGGGGCTGACTGGGGCTCTCACCCGCCTTAAGCGTGATGGAGGGGACTGCCTCGACATCGAGGCCAAGACCTTCAGCTCATACTCGCCCAAGGCGCTCGGGCCGACCCTCAGCGCCTTCGCCAACCTCCCCGGTGGGGGGACGATCCTGCTGGGCGTCAGCGAGAGCCCACTGCGTGTCGTCGGCGTGGACGATCCCGCCGCCATGATGAAGTCTCTCGTGGCACAGGCTCGTCAGGGCTTCTCAACGGCGATCACCGTCAATACCAGGTCGATCCGAGTCGATGGGCACGAGGTTGTCGTCGCCAACGTGTTCGAGGTGCCCACGAACGCCAAGCCCTGCCGCTGGAACGAGACGAAGGCCGCCTACCTGCGCCAGTACGACGGCGATTACCGCCTATCGCCTCAAGAGGAGCAGCAGTTCCTGCTACGCCATACCCGGCCGCGCAATGATTCAGTCGAGGTGGCCGGGACGAGCCAGGCCGACCTCGCCCCCGATCTTGTGCCGCAGTTCCTCAGGGCAGCGCGCTCGGGCTCCACCGCGCTTCGAGGCGAGAGCGACGATGGAATCCTTTCGAGGCTCAACATCCTCACCGAGCACGGCACACTCACACTCGCTGGGCTCTACGCGCTGGGAAGCTACCCTCAGAAGCAGTTCCCAAGCCTGGCGATCACCGCCGCCGTTCTACCCGACGACGGTGATCGGGCCCAGGACCGACTGTCCATCACAGGACCGGTCCCCCAGATGCTTCGTGAGGCGGTTGAATGGGTGGAGCGAGTGACGACTTCGCGCATCGTGTTCTCCGCCGATGGTCATGGGTGGGATGCTCATGAATACCCGATGGTGGCTGTCCGCGAGCTCATCGCGAATGCCCTCATCCACCGGGATCTATCGGAGCCCGCGCTGTTGAAGTCCATCGAGCTTCGCCTTCTGCCCGACCGCCTCGTCATCTCCAGCCCTGGCGGGCTGTGGGGCTTGAGCGTGGATCAGCTGGGTACTCGAGACGGAATATCGGCGGTCAACGAGTATCTGTACACGATCGCGACTTTCACCTCCGACGACGAGGGCCATCGGGTGATCGAGGGACTGGGAACCGGGATTCGGGCGGCGCAGCAGGCAGTGCGCGACGCACATCTCGCGCCCCTGAGATTCCTCGACACGGGAGTCCGATTCACTTCCCTCCTCCCCCGCACCACCCTCACAGATGCCGCGCTCAATCCACAGGCACCTGAGCGAGCCGCAGAACCAGCACCCTCGAGCCCAGTGACCGATGGGATCGGCGACGAGGAAGTACCCGCAGAGGTCGGCGCGCTGACCCACAACGCCTCGGCTGTGTGGCGAGCGCTCGGGGGTGGCGCGGTCACGCGGTCCACCATCGCCGGGGTCACAGGCTTGAACAACCGGCAGGTGTCCTACGCGCTGAGGCTCCTCGTTGAGCATGGATTCGTCGAGATCATCGGCGGTCGAGGAGATACGTTCACGACCTATCGACGTCGCTGAGTAGCCCAGTGTCCGTTCAGGCCCCGGCGAGGAGGTAGCGGGCGGCCAGTCCCGCCACCGCCTCCTCAGCCGGGTTGAGGCCGAGGCGGTTGACGTCGATGTGGAGCAGGTCGATCGCGCGGCGCCACTCGTCCCCCGCGCTCATGCGGCCGACGGCGAGGGCGGCGTCCTCGGCCAGCGCGTCCAGGGAGGCCACCATCTCGGGAGCCAGGGGCCCGCTCGGGCCAGCGGCGGCGAGGACACCGCCGACCATCTCCTCCAGGCCCGCCCCGCCGCGCAACTCGGCGGGCAGGCGGGACCCCCAGGCGCGCAGGTGGGCGGCGAGCAGGCCCGACGCCGTAGTGGCTTCCCCGGCACCCCCTTCCCCCGCCGGGGCTGCCCCGAGCGCGTGCCAGCCCGCAGCACCGGGGCGCGCGATCGCCGTCGCCGCCCGGGCGAGGTAGTGAGCCGCGAGCGCGGCGCGTGCCTCGGACCGGGGCACCTCCCAGACCCGCTGCTCCAGGCACCACCGGCTGGCGGCGTCGAAATGCGCCTCGGCGGCCTCCACGCCGCCAGGCCCCCCGTACTTCGCGTACTCGGGGCCGTAGACCGCGAGGGCCACGCCCGCGCGCCCCGCCTCCGCGCTGGTGAGCGGGTCGGGGACGAGCCGGGGCAGCACGCGCGCCTCCGACTCCCGGCAGGCCCGGTCGAGGGGGGCGAGCCCGGCCGCGAGCTGGTCGAGGACGTCGGGCGCGGCCTTGACGCGCAGCCGCAGGTGGTGGCCGCGCAGGTCGACGAAGCGCAGGAGATGCGCCGAGTCGATCTCCCATCGCTCCCGCGCCGCCCCCAGCCACGCGGCGACGGCGGGCAGGAGGGCGTCGGTGTCATCCCCGCCGGGGCAGTAGAGGCGGGCGTAGAGCCAATCGCGGTCCTCTCTCATCGCGCGCTCCTCTCCCCGGGGGCCAGCGTGCCCGCCGGCCCGCTCCCGGCCCCGCCCTTGGGCCACTGGAAGCCGACCAGGTACTCGAGCGTCGTCGCCTCCCCACCGCCCGTGGCGCCGGCGAGCTCGTCGCGGGCGGGCAGCGCCTCCACGAGGGAGAGGTGCTCGGCGTCAGGGCTGATCCACCCGCGCAGCGCCATGAGGGAGACCGGCGAGCGAAAGTCCACGTAGCGCGGCTTGTGCTCGTCGAAGGTGGCGCCCTGGTTGGGCATGAGCTGGTGGGCGTAGACCTCGGCGGGCAGCCCCCAGGCCTCGCGCAGCCGCGCGATACTCACCAGGGTTGCCGTCATGTCGCGCTCCAGCAGGTCGGTGAGCTCGTGGGCGGGGAAGGTCC
Source organism: Actinomyces timonensis DSM 23838 (assembly GCF_000295095.1). GTDB lineage: Bacteria > Actinomycetota > Actinomycetes > Actinomycetales > Actinomycetaceae > Actinomyces > Actinomyces timonensis. The sequence continues at coordinate 1,103,361 of NZ_JH806632.1, forward strand.
AGGACTCGCGCCGCGTGACGAGGCGCCCGTCGACGGCGCGCGGCTCGTGGGTGAGCTCGTCGGCGGGCGGGCCCGCGGTTCCCCGCCGTCGGCTGATCCAGTGATCGGCCATCGGGGGGAGGCGGGACCACGGGTCGGCCAGGAGCGCCAGCCAGGCGAGGTAGCCGCCAAGGCGGTGCTGGGGGGTGAGGCCCAGGTAGGAGATGCCCACCGGCCCGTCGCGATCGGCCAGGAAGAGCGTGGCGGTGGCGGGGTCGTGGACGAGGCGCAGCTCGTCGAGGCCGACGGCGCCCGGCGAGCCGGGGTCGCCCGGCAGGCGCAGCGCGGGGAGCATCCCGCAGGAGACGGCCTGACCGGTGTTGCACTCGGTGGCGGCCTGGATCTCCAGGAGCCGCTCGGTCCCCCAGGCGGCGCGCAGGGCGCGGGCCAGGTGCTCGCGGTAGTCCTCGCCGAGGAGGCGGTGGAAGCGGGCCTGGAGGGCGCCGTTGCCGTTGGTGAAGGCGTTGACGACGGTGAGGCCGCCGCCGCTGCCCCACGCAGTGGGTCCCGTGGCGACTGGCTGGAGGAATGCCCCGAGGTGGCGGGGGGAGGCGGAAGCGCCGCCGGGCAGGCCGGCCCGCTCCGGGCTGGGGCCGCTCGTGAAGTCCTGGGCGGCGGTGGCCAGCATCTCGGCGTCGCCGTCGGGGGCGTGGGCGAGGGTGAGGAGGAAGGCGAGGGGGTCCTCGCAGATCCCGCCGCTGCCGAAGACGGCGACGAAGCGCTCGACGAGAAGCTCGTAGAGGTGGGAGCGCGTCACCCAGGGGTCGGCAAGGTGGGCCAGGCGCGCGCAGTCGGCCCCGAAGGCCTCGTCGCGCGACGGATCGGGCCAGGCGAGCGGGGACTCGCGGTCCTCGTAGAGGAGGCCGCTGGGGCGCTCGCCGAGCTCGCCGTCGTCGAAGACGCGCTGGGCGATGGCGGCGGCCCGGCCCAGGAGCTCGGCGCGCTCAGGGCCCGCGGCCCTCCCGACGGCGTCGCCCAGGCCCGCCAGCCAGGCCAGGTCCTCCCCCCAGGCCTCGCGCTGGGAGGGGGACAGCGCCGCCAGGAGCGCGGGGAAGGGGTTCTCGCCGCGCTGCCAGGGGACGTGGACGCGCACCGCCCCGGAGTCGAGGAGGCGGGTCAGGCGCAGCCCGGCGTCGCGGGCCTCCAGCCGGGCGGCGGCCTCGCGGATGGTCATGGGCGCTGGTGGGGCTGGGCGGGCGGCACCCTCCGTAGGCCCCTCCTCTGCCACCCCGGGCGCTGGGGCGCCGAGGACCGCTGGGACCCAGGTGGCGGGGGCGACCTGCTCGCGGCGGAAGACCATGCCGTTGGCGTAGTCGTACTCGGGCAGGGCGGTCAGGGGGATGGAGGCAGACGCGGTCGCCTCCCCAGCGGCATCACCTCCCCCGGTCCGCCCAGCGCCCGGGCCGATGGGCGCCACGGCCTCGCGCACCGGCAGGGGCTCCAGCTCGATGCCGCTGGCGGGGTCGAGCTCGCGCGCCAGGGCCATGAGGATCCCATGGGCGAGGTGGACGGCGAGCATCCGGTACCCGCGCCCGGTGGGAAGGCCCGGCCCTCCCCCGGCCGCGCTCCCCTGCGCCCTCGGCCCCGCGCCGAGCGAGACGGTCGTCAGCCCGGAGAAGGGGCTGGTCTTGAGGGCCGCGCGCGTGGCGAGGGTGTAGAGGCTGCGGGCCACGCGATCGTCGCCCAGCCGCGCCCCCCGCTGCGCCAGGGTGGACACGAGCCCGGGGGCGGCCACGGCAAGGGACTCCAGGTAGCCCGGCTCGTCCAGGCCCTCGGCGAGCACCGACCTGCTGGCCTCGAGGTCCGCGGCCACGGCCTCCTCGAGCCGGGCATAGGCGCCGTCGCGCTGGGCGAGCATCGCGTCCCACTCATCGACGCCGTCGGCCAGCTCCGGGGGCATCGCGGCGCGCGCCCGGTCGTCCAGGGCGCTCGGCCGGCCCTGGAAGATGCGGCGCTTGGCCGCCAGGACGGCGCGCCTCTCAGGGCGCTCGAGGGCGGGGATGAGCTCGTAGAGCGGGTCGAGCAGAGCCTCGCCCACCGGCTCCAGCGCGGCGCAGCGGCGCAGGTAGTCCTCCAGCGCCGTCGTCAGGGCGGGAGTGGGGCGGGGGATGGCGCGCTCGGGCAGGCCGCCGACGCGCACGAGGGTCGGCAGCAGAAGCACCCGGGGCCGGGGCGTCTGGGCCGCGGCAGGGCCCTGGGCAGCTGGCGCCGCTGGGGAGATCGGGGCAGCGGTCATGCGAGAAGGCCTCTCACCAGGTTGAATAGGAGGACGCTCATCCAGGTCAGGCTCATCACCATGATGGTGATGCCGAGCAGGGAGGACAGCAGGCCGTAGAGGAAGTAGCCCCAGCGGGCGGATCGGCGCATGACCGCCAGGGCCGGGGGCAGCGGGACGCGCCTGAGGGCGCAGCGCAGCACAAGCATCGAGCGGCCGCGAAGGTTGACCGAGCCGGTGAGGGCTTCGATGGCGGCCACGCCGTCGGACTGGGTGAGCGGGTTGGAGTTGGTGAAGAGCATGGTGAGCTGGAAGGCGCACAGGGTGAGCGCGACCTGCCGGGCCTGGCCCGCGCTCGATGCCGCGACGGCCGCCTCGATGCCGCACACGACGCCGTCGGAGCACATGCCCGCGATGGCGAGCATGGCCAGCCCCAGGCGGGAGCGCACCCGGTAGGAGTCGGTGCGGTCGACGTAGGCGATGGGCATCACCCAGAACATGAGCGCGACGCCGAGGCCCCGCACGGGCGGCCCGAGCCAGCCGGCGACGATCGCGTGCCAGGACTCGTGCCCGACGATGCTCACGAGCTGGATGGCGACGGCGATGATGAACACGGAGATGGGCGGGCGCGCGCCGCCGGCGAGGTTCAGCAGCGCGAGGGCGCCCGCGGCGTAGCCGGCGGCGGCGGCCAGGATGAAGACGACGGCGAGGCTGCGGGCGGGCAGGTGGCGCAGGAGGCGGACGATGGGGGCGACCACCCGGTGGTAGCCCCGGCAGAGCATGAAGCGGGGCAGGAGCCAGCCACCGCTCCAGCGCGATGGGTGGACCTTGACGTGCCGGCCCTGGTGGAGGGGGGCGATGTGGCGGCCGTGGACGAACCGGGGGCGGCGCTCGGGATGGGGGCGTGGGGCGACGAGGGGGGCGCCGGGGGCAGCGGAGGCCACACTGACCAGCTGCTTGCCCCGCAGGGACTCGACGAGGCCGTTGATGCGCTGGGCGCCGGCGTCGTCGATCTTCTGGGGGAGCTGCTCGATGATGGTGGGCAGGCTCCTGCGCCCGTCGAACTGGCCGACGATGAAGGCAGCGGCGGCGCCGAGCCGGTGGTACTTGCCCGAGTCGGAGTCGAAGAGCATGGGCTGGTTGTCCATGCCGACGATCAGGGACACGCCCTGGCGCAGCCGGGGGATGTCGGTAGTGGCCGTCATCGTGGGCTCCTGCCTCCCTCAGGTGGTCGCGACGGGTGCGTGGGATCGGGGAGCGGTGGCGGCCGGAGGACGAAAACCCTCCGACCGCCACCGCGCGCGTCCTCAGCAGGACGTGGTCGAGGCACAGGCGGCGCAGGCCTCCGTCGAGGCGCTGGCGGCGCAGCCCGAGGTCGAGGCACAGGCGGCGCAGGCCGGGCACGAGGCGCTGGCGCTGGAGAAGGCGCAACCCAGGGCGTTGCCCTCGGGGAGCTCCTCAACGCCGAAGTCACTGTCGGCGAGCGTGAGGTCGATCGTGGTCATATGCTGTTCACCTCCTTCACATGAACTGGCTGGTGTAGGAGCAGGCCCGCGAGGGCCTGATGAGGGGGCTGGTCTGGCAGGACCGGCCCCCTCGCCCCGTCATGGGGCGCTTGGGGCGCGGCGCACGGGGCGCCGCGGTCTCTATCCGGGCGGCGAGGCCACCGTGACGGCGAACATCTGGTGGCGGCTCACGCCGTCGGAGTCGAGCAGGTGGCGCACCGCGGAGGTCGAGAAGCCGGCGAAGACGGTCCCGGCCAGTCCGCGGGCGATGGAGCGCAGGTGCAGGGAGTAGATGAGGGCGGCGGCGCGCCCCATGACGAAGCGGTAGCCGTGGGCCCCTCCCCAGGAGTCGGCCTCGTCGAGGCTGGCGGCCGCGGAGATGATGGCGCCCGCGCGGGCGAACTCCTTCTGCACGGCCATGCCCTCGACCTCCTCCGGGCTGGGCAGGGGGCGCAGGCGCTCGACGGCGTGCGGGGCGCCGTCGTCGCCTCCCGCCTGGGCGCTGATCCGGTAGATCCCGGGCTCGGCGCCGCTGGGGCGCAGGAGGAGGACGAAGATCTCCAGGGACCCGACGGCGGCCTCCTCCCCCCAGGTGGCCACGTCCTCATCGAGGGCGGCGGCGATATCGGCGAAGAGGGCGGCCGCCTCGATGGGCTCGGCGCCGTAGTCGGTGGTCGACGAGCGCCGCTCAAGGCTCGTGCGCAGGTCGCGCGAGTAGGGGCCGGCCTGCTCGATGGGGGCGCTGGCGAGCGCGGCCAGGGGGCGGCGCGGGCGGCGCTCGGCGAGCCCGTCGCTCGTCGGCGGCGTGGCGGGGTCGGGAAAACCGGCCACGATCTCGCGCAGGGTCTCGACGTCAGAGCGCATCGCTTCCTCCTGTCCTCGCTGCTCCCTCAGTCCCCCGGGCTCCCCCGGCCCCGTCGGGGAGCTCGACGACGGCGCACACCGGCTCTCGGGCGGGATCGGTGCCGATGAGCGCGGCGATCCCCTTCTCGTCCCAGCGGGAGCGCGCGCGGATCGGCAGCCCGAGGGCGCGGGCCACGAGGCGGATGACCTCGAAGGCGCAGCCGCAGTCCTGGACGGCCAGGCGCAGCGCGAAGGAGTAGTACTTCTGGGAGACCTTGTCGATATTGCCGGTCAGGACGACGCGGGTCGCGCTGCCGGCGGGCGCGGGCGGGCCGACGAGCGCGAGCTCGTGGTCCCTCTCGACGTACACGTAAGTGCCGGGGGCGAGGGCGGCAGAAGGCTGCTCGGGCACGAGCACGTAGGCGGTGACGGAGCCGATGTTGCCACCGGCGGCGGTCCAGCGGCGCAGTTTGGCGCCAAGATCAGTGCTGGCAGTGCCGTCAGAACCGCCCTCGGCGTTCGCGCCACGGCTGAGGGGCTCGCGCACCCCGGCCGCCAGGGCGAGGATCGTGGCGAGCTCAGTGGTGCTCACGCCGTCGGCGCGCGGTCCCTCCTCGCCCGCCCCAGAGGGCCAGGGGCGCTGGAGGAGGGCGAGGTCGGCGGCGGGCAGGGGCGCGCGCGGGCAGACGGGCCAATCGCGGAAGGCGTGCTGGAGGCGCAGGTTGGAGGGCTTGTAGTGCTGCTGGTGCCCCTTGGAGTCCACGAAGGCGGCGGGCGGGATGGCCACCGACTGCTCGTAGCGAGCGCCGACGGGCACCAACGGCGCCACCGGGGCGGCGTCCTCCCCCACCTGACTCTCCGGGCCTCCCCCGCTCACCGAGCACACCGGGCAGCCGGGCCGGCTGACGACGGGGATGTGGGTGCTGGCCAGGGTCACGAGGTCGGTGCGCCGCGAGTCGCCGGGCAGGTGGGTGACGGTGGCGCGCGCGATGACCGCGGCGATGCTCCTGGCCGCCAGGCCCATGGCGAGGTCCACCCGGGCCGGCCCCGGCGCCGGCCCGATCGGCGCCTCACCTGAGGTGGCGCAGTCCAGGCATGGGGAGAAGGCGGGGTCGATGTAGGGGCCCATGGTCACGGCATCGCGCTCGGCGCGCACGCGCAGCAGGGGCGTGCCGGTCTCCCAGCACTGCTCGGCGGCCCGCGCCACCGCCTCGCGCGCGCCATCGGTCTCAACGGCGACGACGAGCGTGTCCCCCGCCTGCGGGCCCTCGCCGGCCTGGGCGCGGAGGGTGGGGGCCAGCGCGCCGGCCAGGGCGCCGGCGAAGGCGGGGGCACCGCTGGCCCCGCCCGCCCCGACGATCCTCACGCGGGCGGCGGCCAGCCGCCGGGCGGCGTCCTGCCAGGAGTCATTGACACCGGTGGAGTCCCCGAGGCGGGACAGGAGGCAGATGAGCGCGGGGGCCGGCCAGGCGCCGTCGCCGGCCTGCGGCCCGGCCGTCGCGAGAGGCGCGAGCGCCCCCAGAGGCTCGGTGTCGCCCTCCTCGATGACCCCGCCGGTCCACAGCAGGGAGGCGGCGGCGAAGGCGGCCTCGGAGCCGATGCCGGTCGTCTCGCCGATCTCGTCGAGGGTGTGGGCGCCGTCGCAGGCCTCGATGTAGGCGCCCAGGTGCTCGCGGGCGAAGGCGCCGCCGAGGACCTGGCTCTTGCGGGCGCCATCGATGACCCAGGCCTCCTCGTCCCAGCGCAGGCGCAGGCCGCGCCGCAGGACGGGCTTGCGGGGGATCCGGAACTGGAGGTCGCGCTGGGCGGCCGCACCGACCTCGGAGGCGCGCATCGCGCTGCTGCTCGCCGCCATTCAGATCACCGTCCTGGAGGGGTTGGAGACAGTGGCGCGCAAGCGCGCCGGGAGGAGGACGGCGAGCTCGGACAGACCGTCGCGCGCGCCGTCGTAGCGCCCCGAGCAGGTGGGGCAGCGGTCGACGGCCGTGACCCGGGCACTGGAGGTGAGCCCGGTGACGAGCTCGACGGTCCACACGCGCCCGCCCGCCTCCTCGTGTGCCGCGCCGCCCTCGTCGAGCAGGCCGAGGGCCATCGAGATGAGGCCCACGCCGATGACCACGTGGTGCTCCGCGTAGCCCTGCTCCAGGGGCGCCAGCCCCTCGGGCAGGGGCCGGTAGCCGTGCTGGCGGCGCCGGCGGGTCGAGCAGCCGTTGCAGGGGGTGGCGCCGGGGATGACGAGCGGGCCGCAGCGCAGCTGGGTGGGGCTGAGCTCCAGGCCGATCGAGGGGATGCCCCGGGTGAAGGACTCGGCATCGAGGGCGGCGCGCAGGTCGTCGCGGTCGGCGTCGCAGATGAGGGCGAGGCGGTCGGCGTAGGGCAGCGAAGCGCCGAAGACCTCGTCGCGCACATCGAGGAGCGCGTCCTCCGGGCCCGCGAGGCGGTGGGCGACGGCGTGGCCGTAGTCGCCCTGGGCGAGGTAGGCCGTGGTCGGTGAGCTCATCGGGCGCCTCCTTCCGTGGCGTCGTGACTGGGGCCCTCAGGCGAAGGGCTGTTGGACGGGGTTGATGCCGGACTCGTCGTGGGCCGTCAGACCCATCGCCAGGGGGGCCTCGTAGAGGCGCGGGGTGGCGAGGTAGCGGGCGTAGTGGCTGAAGGACAGGGGCATGGCCTCGGGGATGAGCGCCTTGATGACGCGCATGCCGACCTGCCGGGCCTCGTCGGTGGTGAGGTCGACGACGATCGCCTCGGCCCCGGCCCGCTCCAGGCTGGCGACCACCTGCTCCAAGTCGTCAGGGCCGTGCCGTAGGGCGCCGATCCCGTCCAGCGCGTGGATGGGCCGCGGACCCGATAAGAGGAAGTCGAAGATGTGGCGCATGGAGGGGTCGGCGTCGGCCAATGCGCCTCCGACGACGGTGAGGTCGGCGCCCTTGACCTCCTCGAAGCGGGGGCTGCGCGCGTGGGAGCGCAGGGCGATGCGCAGGGAGGCGAGCTCGCGGTAGATCTTGGCCAGGGCGCGCTGGGGGTCGAGATCGCAGGTGGCGGCCACGACCTGCGCGAGCTCGGCGTCGGCCTCGGATGTCTGGACGGCGTAGAGGGTGGGCACGCCGTAGTCGGTGGTGGCGTCGAAGAGGCGCACCTCCAGTCCCGTGGAGGTGCCCATGCGGTGGTACTCGGCGGTGGTCTCGTCCAGCGCGCCCGGGTCGACGGCGACCTCGGGCAGCCGCAGCCGCTGGAGCCAGGTCAGGGCGATGGAGTCGCGCTCGATGACCTCCAGCAGGCCGCCGAGCACGGCGGCTCGCAGGTCGGAGTGGGCGGCGGTGCCGGTGGACACGGGGTTGGTGAAGCGCTCGGCGGGGGTCCTGATGGGGAAGTTGAGGTAGACGAGGAGGGCGGGGACGTAGACCTCGCGACCCCGGGTGAGGGACCAGCCGCGCACCCAGCGCAGGGGCAGGCGGCGGTCGGAGGGAATGAGGCCGCAGCGCGGGTCGGCGAGCTCGGCCTCGGAGCAGGCGGGCCAGCGCTCGGGGCCGATCGCGGCGTCCCCGAGGCCCGCGGCGGTGTCCCAGATGAGCTCGGAGTCGGTCCACGCGCAGCTCGAGTAGCGCTCGAGGGATTCGACGAGGGCGATATGGCGGGCGAGCTCGGGGTCGATGGCGCCGCCCGCGCCGTCGATGTTGCCCGACTCGGCCCGGTGGTTCCAGGTGCGCTGGGAGGCCAGGGACTGGGAGAGGTCGCCGAGGAGGCCGGTCCAGATCGAGTAGGCGGGCTCGCCGGGGGCCAGGGGCAGCTCCGCGGCGCGCGAGATGAGCCCATAGGGCGACTCCAGGGCCGCGGCGCGCGCCAATGAGGGCGCGACGGCCTCGCGCAGGGCGGAGCGGTACACGGAATCCTCCTCGGACACCTGTCAGGGACTCTTCACAATCCACGGCCACCCATTCAGGACTGGTTATGCCTGAATGTCGGGTCGCGGTGTCAGGAACAGCGCCTCCATCAGGGCTCGGCGACGCTGAACCAGGCCAGAGTCTGCCCGAGGCCGTGAGAGATCAGCCTCAGCCCTTCGTCTAGAGCGTCATCGCCCTCGAGTGGAGCGCGCTCATCCATTCGTCGCCGCGGGGTTCCGCCACGATCACCACGGATCATCGCGCGGGCGTAGGAGAACACGACACACACATATCCTCATTTGCGCAGTTCAAGCGGCTTATCTGGACTTTATGGGATATTCTCTGGCCATCCCTGATCCTGCTACCCCTGACCCGATGGAGAAGACTTATGCCCTCCAGGAGCCCCTCCGCCCAGAATCTGTCTGATCTGATCTCCGTCGTGCTTGTCGACGACGACGCCATGGCGCTGGCGCATCTTCAGTCCTACTTCTCTGATTCCACCGAGTTCGAGATCCGGCTCTCCACGGGCTCCGTCCATGAGGCGCTGCAATTCCTCCAGGCGCACCAGGTCGATGTCATCATCAGTGAAATCCATATTCACTCCGAGGAGATGGACGGCGTTGATATGACGCAGGAGGTCCTGCGAACCTGCCCGCAGACCCGGGTCATTCTGCTGACATCCCTCGACACCGACTCCGACCTCATGCGCGGCCTGGCCGCCGGCGCGAGCGGGTTCCTGCTCAAAAGCGCGCCACCCCAGGAGATCCTGGCCGCCGTGCGGGCCGTCCACTCCGGCGCCAAGGTCGTGGCGCCGGTGCCCACGGCCCGGCTCATCGACCACGCGCTGGCCTCCGTCCGCCAGGCCGATGGGAGCATCGAGCTGTCCGAAAGGGAGGCGGACGTCCTGCACCTGTTGTGCGAGGGCGCCTCCAATCGCGCTATCGCCGAGCGGCTGTCGATCGCCGAGGCGACGGTCAAGTCGCATATCTCGGTCCTCTTCACGAAGACCGGCACGAGCTCGCGCCTGGAGATGGTGGTGTGGGCGTTCCACCACGGCTACGCCTCGCAGGAGGCGCCCGCCGCGGGCTGACCGGCCCGGCGGTAGCGGTGCCGACGGCGCCATTCCTCCCGCGCGCCGCTGCCCTCTCACATGCTCCGGGCGCTGCAGCGCCCGGACGTTGTCAGCGCAGGACGCTGAAGATCAGGAAGATGAGCATGATGATGAAGCCGATGACGCTCGTCCCACTGCTCTGCGCCTTCTTGCCGCCGGGAGCCGGCCTGCCCGCGACCCGGGCCGGGCGGGGCTGAGGGCGGGCGCCGGGCACCACGCCCGGCGTGGCAGCGCCCCTGGGCATCGGGCGCATGG
>NZ_JH806632.1:1113695-1252318 GCF_000295095.1 Actinomyces timonensis DSM 23838
GTCGTACCCGTAGGGGGCGGCGACGCCCTGAGGGGGCAGGCCGCGGCGGGCAGGGGGCTGCGAGCGCTGGGGCATGGCCTGGGCGCGTGCCCCTGGCTGAGCCGGGCCCGAGGGACCCGCGCTCTGGGCGACCGGCTGCGGGGAGGCCGCCTGGTCGAGATAGCGACGAGCGGCGGCCCGAAGCTCCTCCACCTGCTGGGCCTGCTGGGCCGCGAGCGCCCGCGCGGCCGGATTCGACTCGTCGTGGTCTCCGTCAGCCGCGTCGGGCCGGTCCCCGGAGCCGGGAGCGGCAGCGGCGGCTGCGGCATCGCCGTCGTCGAAGAGCGGGGAGCCCATGAGCGGGTCTCCTAGGACTGAGCCGAAGGGATCATCGCCGAAACCGGGATCCGCCGGCTCCCAGCCCATGGGCGCCCAGGTGCCGGCGACCTCCGACTCCTGGGCGTCGGCCAGTGCGGTTGCGGCTGCGCGTGACTCGCTCATAGCACCAGCATCGCACGCGGCGGGGCGTTAGTGGGGCTCCCCACGAGGCCAGAACCGCCGCAGGACCAGCAGAGGACCAGCGGAGGACTGTGGTGCGCCAGGACATCTGAGACAGGTTTGCCGATCTGCGTCTGGGACAGCGCCGCGGTGGTGCGGGGGCGGGGTCATGAGGGGGAGCCCAGGGACTCCCGGGTGATGACCGGCTGGACCGACCAGGGGAAGTTGATCCACTTGTCGGTCTCCTTCCAGCAGTAGTCCGGGGCGAAGATGGAGCGAGGCTTGCGGTAGATGACGGCGCTGCGCGCGTCGACCGGCACCGTCTCATCGCCCAGCTCCAGGCCCTGGCTGCGCAGGAGGTCCATGACGAGCTTGAGGGTCTTGCCCGAGTCGGCGACGTCGTCGACCACGAGAACCTTCTTGCCCGGCAGCTCGGAGGCGTCCATGAGCGGGGGCAGGATGACCGGCTCCTCCAGCGTCTCGCCGATCCCGGTGTAGAACTCGACGTTCATCGCGCCCATCGCCTTGATCCCGATGGCGTAGCCGATCGCGCCGGCGGGGATGAGGCCCCCGCGGGCAATGGCGATGATGAGGTCCGGCATCCAGCCAGAGGCGACGATCTGGGCGGACAGCTCGCGCTCGGCGACGCCGAAGAGCTCCCAGGTGAGGTTCTCGCGGTCCGGGTCGGCGGCGGTCGAGGCGCCGTCGTCGAAGGCCGCGCCGGGGACGGAGGAGGGGGTCGGGCTGGTCGGGCTGGTCGGGCTGGGGCTGTTCGCGTTGCTCACGTCGGCGTCCTGGGATCGAGAGGAAGCGGTTGCGTGAGAATCGTAGTAGGAGGCGGGCGCCGCGGCGAGGCGGATGGTGAGAGCCGCGACCAGCGGTCCCTCGCTCGTCCTCCGCTGGCACTCCACTGGTCCGCTGCCGGTCTGTGATGTCTTGGAGCGGTCTGGGCGGCGGCGGGCGCCCCCGGCTCCTCCCCACTCCCTCCTCGCCGAGACCGGGCGAACAGCACGGCGAAACCGGGCGAACAGCACCGCGAGACCGGTTCGCGCTGAGCCCCGGGGGCCCGCTGAGAGCATCGGCGGGCCCCTCGGCGCGCCCCGGCGCCTCAGGCGCGGTCTGTCCACACTTGGCACCGCTATGCCGCCTTTTTGCTGACACAGGTGTGTTCAACGTGGCCAAAGCCTGCGACAATGAGTAGGCTTTGCGAGGCTGTCATCCCAGGCGCGCCTCGCGTCCCTCGCACACCAACACTCTCTCTCAGCGCCGAGAAGGGAACTTATGAACTCCCAGGATCAGAAAGACCTGCCCTCCTACACACCCGAGGAGGAGCGGCTCATCATCAGGAACAAGGCCGGCGTGCCCGTCGGCACCAGGATTGACACCACCTGGACCCCCAAGCGCATCGCGACCTGGGTGGTCATCACAGCCCTGGGCGTGCTGGGCTGGTGGATGCTGGCGGTGGCCCGCGGGGAGCGGGTCAACACGATCTGGTTCGTGGTGACCGCGATCTGCACCTACGCCATCGGCTACCGCTTCTACGGGCTGTTCATCCAGCGCACGATCATGCGCCCCGATGACACCAACGCCACCCCGGCCGAGCGCATCAACAACGGCCGCGACTTCGACCCCACTCACCGCGTGGTCCTCTACGGCCACCACTTCGCCGCCATCGCCGGCGCCGGGCCGCTGGTCGGCCCCGTGCTCGCGGCGCAGATGGGCTACCTGCCCGGGACCCTGTGGATCATCCTGGGCGTGGTCATCGCCGGGGCGGTGCAGGACATGCTCGTCCTGTTCTTCTCCATGCGCCGCGGCGGGCGGTCGCTGGGCCAGATGGCCACCGATGAGATCGGCAAGATCGGCGGCACGGTCGCCACGATCGTCGTCTTCGTCATGCTCATGATCGTCCTCGCGGTCCTCGCGATGGTCTGCGTCAACGCCCTTGCCGAGTCCCCCTGGGGCGTCTTCAGCGTCGGCATGACGATCCCGATCGCCATCTTCATGGGCATCTGGCTGCGCTACGTCCAGCCCGGCAAGATCACGCAGGTCTCGATCGTCGGCTTCGCCGTCCTCATCGGCGTCATCATCGCCGGGCGCTGGGTGGCCGAGTCCTCCTTCGGTGAGTTCCTGCACCTGGACCGCACAACGCTGGTGTGGGCCATGGTCATCTACGGCTTCCTCGCCGCCGTCCTGCCGGTCTGGGTCCTGCTCACCCCGCGTGACTACCTGTCCACCTTCATGAAGGTCGGCACCATCGCGGTCCTGGCGGCCGGGATCATCATCGTGCGCCCCGTCGTCGAGATGGCCGCCGTCTCCGAGTTCGCCCTCAACACCGAGGGACCGGTCTTCGCCGGCGGCATCTTCCCCTTCCTGTTCATCACCATCGCCTGCGGCGCGCTATCCGGCATGCACGCCATGGTCTCGTCGGGCACCAGCCCCAAGATGATCCAGAAGGAGTCGCAGGCGCGCATGATCGGCTACGCCGGCATGCTCATGGAGTCCTTCGTCGCCATCATGGCCCTGGCAGCCGCCGTGTCGCTGAGCCCGGGCATCTACTTCTCGATGAACACCTCCGCTGCCACCATGGACAAGCTCGCCGGTCCCGACGTCGTCGCCACGGCCACGGCCAACAACGGCGACGACAAGGCCGCCGCGCGCGCCGAGATCGCCGACGCCGCCGTCGAGAACCTCAACGTCACCGACGCCCACGGCAACCGCATGGACCCCACGTGGGACTCCTGGGACGAGGCCGGCAACCCCAAGACCTACGAGGGCGCGGACGCCCTCAAGCAGGTCGCCTCCGACGTCGGTGAGCCGAGCGTCGTCTCGCGCACCGGCGGCGCCCCGACCCTCAGCGTCGGGATGTCGCACATTCTCCACCAGATCGGCGGTGGCCGGGCCATGATGGGCTTCTGGTACCACTTCGCCATCATGTTCGAGGCGCTGTTCATCCTCTCCGCCGTCGACGCCGTCACGCGCGTGGCCCGCTTCCAGCTCTCCGACGCGCTGGGCAACGTCTTCCCGAAGTTCCGCGACCCCTCGTGGCACGTGGGCGCCTGGGCGACGACCGCCGTGGTCGTGGCGGCCTGGGGATCGCTGCTCCTCATGGGCGTGACGGATCCGCGCGGAGGCATTCAGACGCTCTATCCGCTCTTCGGTATCGCCAACCAGCTCATCGCGGCGGTCGCGCTGCTGGTGTGCACGGTCATGGTGGTGCGCAAGGGCTACACGAAGTACGTGTGGATCCCGCTCATCCCGCTCGTCTTCGACACAGTGGTCACCTTCACGGCGTCGTGGCAGAAGATCTTCTCCACCGACTCCCGCGTGGGCTACTTCCAGCAGCACCGGGACGCCAAGGCGAAGCTGGCGACCCTCACCGATCCCGAGCAGATCGATGTCCAGCGGGCGATCGTGCGCAACACGATGATCCAGGGCACCCTGTCCGTCATCTTCGTGGTCATGGTGGCCTTCGTGATGGTCATGGCGCTCCTGCGGGTCATCAAGACGATCCGGACGCACGACACCTCGAACTCCGAGGACCCGTACCAGGAGTCCAACTTCTACGCGCCGAGCACGATGGTGGCCTCGCCGCTGCAGAAGAAGCTCGTCAAGGAGTACGAGGCCGTGGGAGACCCGGCTCTCATCCCCGGCCAGGCGCCGCACGGCGCCCACTGAGGCCGGGCCGACGGAGCAAAGGAGGTGGTTCGGATGACTCGCGCCCTGATGGGGCTCCCCGACGGTCTGCGCGATGGCCTGCGGCAGGCGCGCGCCATGTGGCGGGACTTCACCGGTGAGTCCGGGTATGACCGCTACGTCGCCCGTCATCGGCGCGAGCATCCGGACCACGAGCCGATGAGCGAGCGGGAGTACTGGCGGGCGCGGCGCGAGCTCGCCGAGCGGAGCGTGGAGACCGGCTGCTGCTAGCCGACCGGTCTCGTGACCATTTCGAGCCGCTGTGGTCTCGATACCCGCGCCGCCAGCACTTACGCTGGAGATCGTGGCCACTCCCATGACCTCGTCCTCTTCCCGCCTCGGAACGCTCAGCACCGATGATCCGGGTGCCGCTGAGCGCGTCGACGGCGTGGCCGCCACCGCTCCCGACGGCGAGGCCGACCTCGTGGAGGACGTCCCCCGCGGTCCCCGCGGCGGGCCGGACCGGCTCACCACGCCCGGATACGCCCACCGCCCCGGCCCCCGGAGGAGGACGGCGAGGGCCCTGGCGGTTCTCTACGGAAGCGCCGTCCTCATGGCGGTGCTGTGGCCCTCGGGCGGTGATATCGCCTCCACCAAGAGCTTCCTCGGCCCGTTCTTCCTGGGGGAGGTGGGCAAGGACATCGTCCTCAACCTCATCATGCTGGCACCGCTGACGGCGATCCTCACCCTCGCCTGGCCCCGCGTGGCCTGGTGGAGGTGGGCGCTGCTGGGCTGCCTCATCGGCGCTGGCGCGGAGCTCGCCCAGGCCCTCATCCCCGCCCTCGCGCGCAGGCCGAGCCTGGCGAACGTCGCCCAGAACGCCGTCGGCTCCTGGTGCGGGGCGGTCGCCGGCCTCATGGTCTCCCGCGTCGTCGAGCGCCGACGCCGCCCCTGAGCCGGGCCCACGCGCGCGCCGGCGCGCACCTCACCGGCGCCCTCGGGAACCACAAGCGCGGTCACGCCATTCGACGTCGCCGGACTCACAGGCCCGGTACCGCGGCACTGCGCGGGACGTCATCCTCGCCCCATGAGCATCAGCGACTCCCACGCGCCAACCCTTCCCATCGCCCCCACCGTGCTGCGCGCGGCCGACCTCTCCTCAGAGCCCCCGCCCGAGTCGGTGCCCATTCTTCGCGGTGTTCGTTTCCTGCCCAAACCCGGGCTTGACCCGTGGGGCCAGATGCGTGAGGCCACGCTCGCCCGGATCATCGCGATCCATCGGACATGCCCGTCAGTCGAGGCCTTCTCGCATGAGTCCGCGGCTCTCCTCCACGGCGCGGACACCGACCAGGCCGAGCCGGATATCCACACGATCTGCGGGGCGAAGGCGAGCCGGACGTCAGCGCCCCTGCCCTGTCTCGACTACGGCGACCCAAGGCGCCGCGCGCGCCAGGGCCGCGCCGGACCGTGCCACGAGGTCTACCATCGCCGCCATCGCCTCGCTCTTCCGCCGAATGAGAAGACGATGGCGCTCGGCATCCCCGTCACGACGATTCCCCGCACCATCGCCGACTGCCTCCTCGACCTGCCTGGCCAGAGCGCGCTGGTGGTGTGCGACTCCCTCCTGCGCATCGCGGCGCAGGCCGATCGCTTCCATCGGGAGCGGAGTGAGCATGCCGCAGCACGGGTGCTGGCCGAGGTCGAGCCCATCATCAGGCGCGCAGGAGGACGGAGACGACGCCGGCGGGCCCTGCGGATGCTCCCACTCCTCAATCCGCTCGTGGAATCTCCTCCCGAGAGCCGACTGCGCTTCGAGCTGCTGCGCATGGGGACTCCAGTGCCCGTGGTGCAGATGCACTTCGTCGCGGGCGGCCGGCACTACTACGCGGACCTGGGCTGGCCGTGGGTCCGGCTCGGGTGGGAGTACGACGGCCAGGGCAAGTACGCCCACCCGGAGGCCGTGCTGAACGAGAAACGACGATCCGAGCGCGCCGAGGACATCGGGATCAAGCTGCTGCGAGCGGGCTCCGCCGACCTGCGGGCGCCGGAAGCCCTCCTTGCGCGGACTCTCCGGCATCTACCGGCGAGCACGGAGCCGGGGAGCTTCCCCATCACGCCCCGCCCGTGGATGGCGTGACCTCAACCTTGCGGTCAGGCTGCGGGGTTAGTGCCCCCTGTACGGGGGTTTGACCCTCTGACCGGGGGTTCGGCCCTCAGACCGGGGTCGCACCCCCCGTACAGACGCGCAAGACCGCGTCCAGAGGACCGAACCCCCGTCCAGCGCGGCCCCCGCGCGCTCCGGCCTCCTCGACCAGAGCACAACGGCCCCACCAGTCCCGCCGCCACCCGCCCGTAGCCTCGCTGGCTCAGCAACTCCGCCGGACCGCCAGCATCCGCGTGCAACAACGCAGGCCCGGTCCATCGGGACCGGGCCTGCGCCGTGGGGCTGGTGCGCGAGGGGGGACTCGAACCCCCATGATCGTTAGATCACACGGACCTGAACCGTGCGCGTCTACCAATTCCGCCACTCGCGCGAGAAGCGAGAGAGACGATAGCCGCCCAGCGCCCTCCGAGTCCAATTGGGAGCGCCGCACCGGCAGTGACACCAGTCACCCGGGCGCTCCACGGGGTGCGCCGCCCGCGAATGTCGACCGTCTTGCAACGCGCCCCACTCGGCTCGCACCGGATCAGCGGTTACGATGGGCGCGGAGAGAACCCGGTCTGTGCGGCCGGGCATGGTCCCCACACAGGGAGGTTGAGTCCATGGGTTTCCTGGACAAGCTCGAGAAGGGCGTAGGGAGCGTCACCAACCGTGCCGTGTCACGGCTAGGCGACGACATCGAGCCGATCGAGATCGCCTCCAAGATCCGCGAGACGATGGACAAGCGGGCGGCCTCGTTCGCGCGCGATCGCTCCGTGGTGCCCAACCACTTCCGCGTCCGGCTCCCCGCCACCGCCATCGAGCGCGTCCGCGCCTGGGGTGAGGAGGAGATGGCCCGCCAGCTCATCGACGTCGCCACCTCCCATGCCGCCGAGCAGGGCTACTCCTTCGTCGGGCCGGTCGAGGTCGTGTTCGCCTCCGACTCCACGCTCACGGCCTCGGCCATCGAGGTCGACTCCTCCACACGCCGCGGCGCCTCCACCCCGGTCGCCACGCCGTCGCCGGCCCAGCCGATCCTCGACATCGACGGCCAGCGCTACCTGCTCACCGGGCAGGTCACGGTCATCGGCCGCGGCAGCGAGGCGGACATCATCGTCGACGACTCCGGCGTCTCCCGCCGCCACCTGGAGATCCGCCTGACCCAGGGCCACGCCATCGCCACCGACCTCGGCTCGACCAACGGCACCTTCGTCGAGGGCCACCGGGTCGACGCCGCCACCCTCCTCGACGGCAACACGCTGACGATCGGCCGCACCCGGATCATGTTCTGGGACGGGTCGCAGAGCGCCAACCAGGCGCCGTCACCCGTAGGAGCGGCCACTTGAGCCAGCTGGCCTTCACTGCTCTACGGCTGGGTTTCATCGTCCTGCTGTGGCTCTTCGTCTATCTCGTCATCCGCGTTCTTCGGCGCGACATGGCCGATATCCCGATCGGGCGCCCCGGGCGCGCGCTCCCTTCCGCTCCCCGCGCGCAGCGGGGGCAGGGCCCGGTCGCCCCGCAGGCCGCTCCGGCGCCGCCCAGGCGCAACGACGCCCGCCGCCTCATCATCACCGAGGGGCCGCTCGCCGGCTCCACCGTTCCCCTGTCCCCCTCGTCGATCATCATCGGCCGATCGCCCTCATCGACCCTCGTGCTCGATGACTCCTACGCCTCCTCCCGCCACGCCCGCGTCTTCCCCAAGGACGGGTCCTGGTGGCTGGAGGACCTGGGCTCCACGAACGGCACCATGCTGGCCGGGCGCCCGGTGCACGGGGCCGTCGAGCTGCCGATCGGCGCTCCCGTGAAGATCGGTCAGACCACCTTGGAGCTGCGCCCATGACGATCTCCCTGCGCTACGCCGCCCGGAGCGATATCGGGCTCGTGAGGCAGTCCAATCAGGACTCCGCCTACGCGGGCCCCCACCTGTGCGTTCTGTGCGACGGCATGGGCGGCCCGGCCGGCGGCGACATCGCCTCCGCCGTCGCCATCGAGCACCTGGCGCCCCTCGACGCCGACTCCCACCAGGCCGGCGAGCTCCTGAGCCTCCTGCGCTCGGCCGTTCAGGACGCCCACGCCGAGCTCATCGAGCGCTCCGCCTCCGACCCCGAGCTCGCGGGCCTGGGCACCACCTGCGTCGGGCTCATGCGCTCCGGCAACAAGCTCGCCATGGTCCACGTCGGCGACTCGCGCGCCTACCTCCTGCGCGACGGCGAGTTCACCCAGGTGACCACCGACCACACCTTCGTCGAGTACCTCGTGGAGTCCGGCCGCCTCACCCGCGAGCAGGCGCGCCGCCACCCCCAGCGCTCCGTCCTCCTGCGCGTCCTGGGCGACGCCGAGGGCGACGTCCAGCTCGACGAGTCGATCCGCGAGGCGGTCCCCGGGGACCGCTGGCTCCTGTGCTCCGATGGCCTGTGCGGCCCGGTCACCGCCGAGACGATCGGCGAGGTCCTCACCTCGATCCCCGAGCCGGAGATGGCCGCCGACCAGCTCATCGACCTCGCTCTGCGCGCCGGCGGCCCAGACAACGTCTCCGTCGTCATCGTCGATATCGTCGACAACGACGAGTCCCCCCAGTCGGACACGCAGGTGGTCGGCTCGGCCGCCAACCGGCGGGCCCTGGCCGCCGCCGCCCGCGCCAAGAGCGCGGGGACCCCGGCGGACCCCGGGCCGGGCGACGACGGCGAGGAGGACGCGGGCGCCGAGAGCGCGGCGAGTCCCGCTACCGGCTCCGCCGATACCCCGGCCGCCAAGGCGGCCGCCCTCGTGGCGGGCCTCGATCCGGACACTGGCAAGGAGGCGAGCCGCTCCGAGCGCGAGCTCGTCGCCGAGGAGGCCGCCAAGCAGGCCGAGCGCGCCGAGACGCAGCGCCGCCGCGGCCGCCGCTCCCTCGTCGCCGCCCTCATCCTGCTCATCGCCCTGGCCGCCGCACTCGGCCTGGGGTACATGTGGACCCAACGGCAGTACTACGTCACCACTGCCTCTGCGAACGGCGAGGAGCAGGTCGTCATCTACCAGGGGATCCCGCAGTCGGTGGGCCCCCTCCACCTCAGCCACGTCGTCGAGACCTACGACAACCCGCCGGTGGACACCCTCACCGCGGAGATGCGCTCCCGGCTCGCTGCCACGGTGGCCAAGGGCTCGATCGACGAGGCCCGCGCCTACGTCGCCCAGACGGTGACCGCCGCGACCATCCTCCCGCCGACCCCCACCCCGACTCCGAGCGGCACCGCCGCCCCCACCCCCAGCGCCACGCCAACCGCACTATCGACGCCAGCCGCGACCGCTCAGGGGTGATCACGTGCGCTTCCGATCCCGAGGGCCCCAGAGCCAGCCGATGAGCGCCTCCCCCGCCAGCCCCCTGGGCGCGCACCGCACCACGGGGCGCTGGGCGGAGGCCGTGCTCATCGTCGTCGCCGTCGTCATCGGCCTGAGCGGCTTCGTCCTCACCGCTCTCAACCGCACCGGCACCTCTCCGGCCCAGGCCGTCCAGCTCGGCGGCGCGCTCGTGCTCATCGGCATCGTCGTGCACCTGTGGGTGCGTTGGAAGGCCCCCTGGGCGGACCCCATCATCCTGCCCACGGCGATCGCCCTCAACGGCATCGGCCTGGCGATGATCTCCCGCCTCGACATGTCCTACAAGATCCTGGAGGCCTGGCAGTACTACGTCGGACCGCGCCAGGCCATGTGGACGGGCATCGGGATCGCCCTGTTCTGCGCGGTGCTCATGATCCCCGACTACCGCGTCCTGCGGCGGTGGGACTGGTCGGCGATGGTCGCGGGTCTCATCTTCCTCATCCTGCCGTTCATCCCGTTCCTGGGCGTGGAGATCAACGGCGCGAGGATCTGGATCCGGCTCGGCCCCATGTCCTTCCAGCCGGCCGAGCTCACCAAGGTGCTCCTGGCTGTCTTCTTCGCCTCCTTCCTCGTGGCCAACCGGGACAACCTCGCCCTGGCCGGGCGCCGGGTCATGGGGATCAACCTGCCCCGTGCCCGCCACCTCGTGCCGCTGCTCATCGTGTGGGGCGTGAGCATCATGGTGCTCGTCGCCCAGCGCGACCTGGGCACCTCCCTGCTCCTCTTCGGCCTGTTCGTCGTCACCCTGTACGTGGCCACGGACCGCCCCTCCTGGCTGCTCATCGGCGCCGGCCTGTTCGTTCCCGCGGCCTGGTTCGCCGCCACGCACGTCTCCCACGTGCAGGCCCGCATCGACAACTGGCTGCACGCCATGGACCTGGACGTCTACGAGACCTCCTCGCGCCAGCTGCCCGACGCCCTGTTCGGGATGGCCTCGGGCGGCCTGACCGGCTCGGGCTGGGGCAAGGGCTACCCCACGCTCGTGCCGTTCGCGAACTCTGACTTCATCGTCTCCTCCATCGGCGAGGAGCTGGGACTGACCGGCATCCTGGCGATCCTCGTGCTGTACATCGTGCTCGTCGAGCGCGGCCTGCGCACCGCCATGAGCCTGCGGGACGGCTTCGGCAAGCTCCTGGCCACCGGCCTGTCCTTCACGATCGCGCTGCAGGTCTTCGTCGTCGTCGGCGGCGTCACCCGCCTCATCCCGCTGACGGGGCTGACGATGCCGTTCCTCGCCTACGGTGGATCGTCCTTGGTGGCGAACTGGGTCATCCTCGCGCTCCTCGTGCGCCTGTCCGATGCCGCGCGCCGCCCGCCGTCGACGGCGCCGCGCATCATCGACACCGCCGAGCTGCCCGCGGGCCTGCGCAAGCTCGTCCTCGACCCCGACTTCGACTTCGATGAGATGCACGGCGCGGACGGCCCGGCCGGCACGCCCTCGGGCACGGGGCGCTCCTTCGACGAGGACCCGGACATCACCATTGACACGCCGCCCGACGGCGTCGACAAGCAGCAGGGCAGCGCCCCGACCGGCACCGCCCCGCAGCCAGCGCCGCGAGTGGAGGGAGCCCAGCCATGAACCGTCAGATCCACCAGGTGGCCGTGCTCGTCACCATGATGTTCCTCGCGCTGGCCGTCTCCGTCACCAGCGTGCAGGGCTTCGCGCGGCCAGCGGTGTGGGAGGCCGAATCCTCCGAGGGGAGCCTGACCACCGACTGGCGCAACCAGCGCGCGGCCTTCGCCGCCTTCGGCGCGCACCGCGGCCAGATCCTCGTGGCGGGCTCGCCCGTGGCCTCCTCGCAGGCCTCCGACGATGTCTACTCCTACCAGCGCGTCTACTCCTCGGGCCCCCTCTACGCGCAGGTGACCGGCTACTCATCGCCGATGCGCTCCGAGCTGACCGGCATGGAGAAGTCCGAGAACGGGGTGCTCAACGGGGACGATCCCTCGCTGTTCTCCTCGCGTGTCAAGGCCCTCATCACCGGCGCCTCCCAGGAGGGGGGCTCGGTGGACCTGACCATCAACGCCCAGGCGCAGCAGGCCGCCTCGAACGCGCTGGGCGGGCGGCGCGGCGCCGTCGTCGCCCTCGACCCGTCCACCGGTGCGGTCCTCGCGCTCGTCTCCTCCCCGTCCTTCGACCCCAACACCCTGGCCTCCCACGACGCCGACACCGTCTCCGCCGCCTGGGACCAGTACTCCGCCGATCCCGGCCAGCCCCTGGTCAACCGGGCGACCGGCGGCGACCTCTACCCGCCGGGCTCGACCTTCAAGATCCTCACCACCTCGGCTGCCCTGCGCGCGGGCAAGGTGACCACCTCCACCTCCCTCGACGCCCCTGACAGCATCACACTGCCCGGCACGAGCCACTCGCTGTTCAACTACCGCGGCGAGTCCTGCGGCAACGGCACCGTCACCCTGTCGACGGCCTTCGCCCAGTCCTGCAACACGCCCTTCGCCCAGCTCGCGATGGATGTGGGCGACGACGGCCTGGCCAAGGAGGCCGAGGCCTGGGGCTTCGGCACGAAGGACGACTTCTCCCTGCCGGTGACCGCCTCCACCTACCCGGCCAACTCGTCGGCCGCGGAGACCGCCATGGCGGGGATCGGCCAGCAGTCGGTGCGCGTCACCCCCCTCCAGATGGCCCAGGTGGCCGCCACGGTCGCCAACGACGGCAAGCAGATGAAGCCGTACCTCGTGGCGCGCACCCTCGACGCCGATCTATCCGTCGTGTCCACGACGAGTCCCGAGGTCGCCCGCACCCCGATCGACGCCAAGACCGCTGAGACCCTCACAGGCCTCATGCAGGAGGCCGTCTCCTCCGGCACCGGCACCACCGCGCAGGTCGCCGGCGTGCAGGTGGCCGGCAAGACCGGCACCGCGGAGACGGGCTCCGACGAGGGAGGCCCGGTCACGTGGTTCGTGGGCTTCGCCGGCACGGACATCAACAAGCCCTCCATCGCCCTGGCCGTGGTGATCGACGGCGGCCAGCAGACCTCGCCCACCGCCACCGGTGGCTCGGAGGCGGGGCCGATCGCGGCCGCCGTCATCGACGCGGCGGTGAACCAGTGATCCCACAGGTGGGCCTCGAGCTCCAGGGCCGCTACCAGCTCCTGGAGCGCATCGCCCTGGGCGGCATGGGGGAGGTCTGGCGCGCCACCGACCTCAACTCCGGCCGTATCGTCGCCGCCAAGATCCTGCGCCCCGAGCTCACCGGGGATGAGATCTTCCTGTCCCGCCTGAGGGCGGAGGCCGCCAACTCCCGGGGGCTGCGCCACCCGAACCTCGCCGTCGTCCTCGACTCCGGGGAGCGCAAGGGCTCGGGCTGGATCATCATGGAGCTCGTGCAGGGCCGCGCCCTGTCCGACATCCTGGAGGAGAAGGGCACGATGGCGCCCGCGGAGATCCTGCCGATCCTCGCGCAGGTGGCCCGCGCCCTCCAGGTGGTCCACGACTCCGGCGTCGTCCACCGCGACGTCAAGCCCTCGAACATCCTCATCAACCGGGAGGGCCTGGCCAAGCTCACCGACTTCGGCATCTCCACCGGACCCCACCAGCGGCCGATGACCGCCACCGGCATGGTCATGGGAACCGCCCAGTACCTGGCGCCCGAGCAGGCGATGGGCAACGCCGCCCAGCCCTCCGGCGATCTCTACGCCCTGGGGATCATCGCCTACGAGGCCCTCGTGGGCCGCCGTCCCTTCACCGGCTCCACCCAGGTCGATATCGCCTTCGCGCATGTCAACGAGGCCGTCCCGGCGATGCCCAAGAGCGTTCCCCCCGAGGTCCGCCAGGTCGTCATGGAGCTCCTGGCCAAGAAGCCCGCCGATCGGCCCGCCTCGGCCCGCGAGCTCGCCCGGCGCCTCGACCGGATCGTCATCCACCTGCCGGAGGAGCACTGGGATCCCGAGGAGAGCCTCGCCTGGGCGTCCACGGGCCGCACCCAGGACCAGGCCCCCACCGCCACGGCGAGTAGCGCGATCGCCGCGGGAAGCGGCACCGGGAAGGACACTGCCGGGGTCGGGCAGGACTCCCAGGCCTCCACCTCCTCCCAGGCCAGCGCCGACGGCGATCAGGCGGGTGCCGCGCAGGCCTCCTCCAAGGCCGCGAAGGCGGCCGAGCGCCCGCGCGCCTCGGCGAGCGCCGCGCAGTGGGCAGCGGCGATCGTCCAGAGCGCGCCGGAGCGGTGGCCCGAGCGCCGGCCCGAGATCCACTCCGCCCGCCGGGCCGCGCACGGCGCGCGCACGAGGGCCCTGCCGGTGTCCCACCATCCCCGCGACGCCCGGCGGCCCCGCCGCAGTTCGGGGCGCGGGCGCCTCGGCCTGCCGCTCCTGACCAGCCTGCCCGTCTCGACCCTGCTCATGCTCGCCGGCGCAGTGCTCATCCTCATTGCCGCCGTCGTCGCCGTCATGAGTACCCTAGCCTCAGCGCATCCGGGCACGACGGGCGCCACCCCTCAACCACCCACTACTGCCGGAGCCCTGAGCAAGGCAGGCTCAGCGCCGATCGTGCAGGCCTCCGGCTTCCCCGCCCCAGTGCCCGTCACCTCAGTCAAGGAGGCATCGTGACCGACACGTTCCCCCCGATCCTCGCCGGACGCTACGAGATCCGTGACCTCATCGGCCGTGGCGGCATGGCGGAGGTGCACCTCGGCTACGACCGGCGCCTCAACCGCGTCATCGCGATCAAGCTCCTGCGCTCGGACCTGGCCAGCGACTCCACGTTCCAGACCCGCTTCCAGCGCGAGGCCCAGTCGGCCGCCGCGCTCAACCACCCCTCGATCGTCGCCGTCTACGACTCCGGCGAGGAGGCCCTCGTCCAGCCCGACGGGTCCAGCCGCTCCGTCCCCTACATCGTCATGGAGTACGTGGAGGGGCACACCGTCCGCGAGCTCCTGGGCGACGGCGAGGCCGTGCCGATCCCCGAGGCCGTCGAGATCGTCACGGGCGTGCTCGACGCGCTGGAGTACTCCCACCGCGCCGGCATCGTCCACCGGGACATCAAGCCCGGGAACATCATGATCACCTCCACCGGCGCCGTGAAGGTCATGGACTTCGGCATCGCCCGGGCCATCGAGGACTCGGCGGCCACCGTGACCCAGCAGCACGCCGTCGTGGGGACCGCCCAGTACCTGTCCCCGGAGCAGGCCCGCGGGGAGGTCGTCGACACCCGCTCGGACCTCTACTCCACCGGCTGCCTCCTCTACGAGCTCCTCACCGGGCAGCCACCGTTCACGGGCGACTCGGCCGTGGCCATCGCCTACCAGCACGTGCGGGAGATCCCCAAGCCGCCGTCGTCGATCGCCGCCGATATTCCCGAGCCGATCGACCGCGTGGTCCTCAAGGCGCTGGCCAAGCGCCGTGATGACCGCTACGAGGACGCGGCCCACATGCGCACCGATCTCCTCGCCGCGCAGCGGGGCAGCGCCGTCGCCGCCCCGGCCGCCTCCGCCTGGGCCGCCGCGCCGACGACGGCGCTCCCGCAGCAGACCGACACCTTCAGCCCCTCTCGCGCCGAGACCCCGGCGCCGCCGCCGCCCGCCGCGCAGCAGCCCCTGGTCATGCCGACCGAGAAGAACGACGAGCACGAGTCGAAGAGCCGCCTCGGCCTGTGGCTGCTCATCGCGGCGCTCATCATCGCTGTCGTGCTCGGCGCGTGGGCGATCAGCAGCGGTGTCCTGGGCGGCGCCGATCCCAAGCCGACCGCATCGCCGACACCGACGAGCGTCGCCGTCCCGGATGTCACGGGCAAGTCCGAGCAGGAGGCCAAGGCCGCGATCGAGTCCGCAGGCCTCGTCTACGCCAAGGGTGACGACGTCGCCTCCGACACGATCCCCTCGGGCCGCGCGGTCTCGACCGACCCCGCCGTGGGAACGGGCGCTGCGCCGGGATCCACGGTGACGGTCCAGTACTCGCTGGGCACGGCCATGGTGGACGTCCCCGACGTCTCCGGGAAGACCCAGGAGGAGGCGCGCGAGGCCCTGGAGAAGGCGGGCCTCAAGGTCGGCACCTCGACGTCTGAGGACTCCTCGGATGTCGCCAAGGACAAGGTCATCCGCACCGATCCGGTGGCGCAGACCTCCGTCCAGCGCGGCACCACCGTCTCGCTCGTGCTGTCCACCGGCCGGGTCACCGTCCCCGACGTCAAGGGCATGACGCTGGAGCAGGCGCAGTCGGCCCTCCAGGACGCGGGCCTGACCTACAACGTCAACAGCCCGACGACGGAGAAGACCTCTGACCAGGCCAAGAAGGACTCCAGCGAGGTCACGGGGACCTCGCCCGCCCCGGGCAGCTCGGTGGAGGCCGGTTCCCAGGTCACCATCGACTACAAGAAGTTCGACTACCAGGCCGCCCCCACCGCGACCGCGACCCCGGGCGGCAAGTCGACTCAGTCGCCCGCGCCCTCACAGCAGCCGCGCAACGGAGGCGAGAACGGCGGCGACGGCGCCCACTGACCCCGCGCCCCCGCTCTCTCTTCTCACCGAGACCGGTCGAAAATAGAAACGAAACCGGTTCGCCGTCCACAAGGACGACGGCGTGAGGCCGCCATGAGGCGCGCCTGTGGAAACAGGCCCGGTTTCGATGCTGATTGTGATGTGTCAGGACAGCTGAGACAGGTTTGCCGATCTACATCTGAGACAGTGCCGTGGTGGTGCGGGGGCGGTTGATGGAGTAACCGGGCCTGTCGGGGCTGGGCCGGGGCCGGTCCGGGGCGGTGGGCGCGCCGGTGGCCCACAGACGCCGTCTCGGCCCCGAGAAACGGTCTCGGCCCGCTCTTGCGCCCTCGAACTGCGAGGATGAGGGCGCAGCGCCGGGCCGAGACGGCTTGTGCGGGGCCAGGGCGCAAGGGCGAGACGGCGACGGCGCGGCCGCGGCGTCCCGGGTGCGCCTTCGCCGTGTGGTGGCCGCAGGTCGGGTGCCTCCAGCACCAGTGGTTGCGGTAAGCACCTTCGGCTGCGTTCTCACCGCACCCGAAGGTGCCAGGCGCAACCCACAGTGCTAGACGCAACCGGCGGTGCAGAACGTCGCCGGCAGTGGAGGATCCAGGCGGCGGCGCGGGCGGCGCCGGACGCCGCCGCCCCAGCCCCCGACCAGACCGCTCCAGGACATCTGAGACACAATCGGTGTCTCAGATGTCCTGACACATCACAGTCTCGCTCCTGATATCGACCGGTCTCGGTCAGACGGTGGCCTCGCCGGAGAGGTGGAAGGTCTCGTTGGCCCAGGGGAAGACGAACTCGAAGAGTCCGAGGACCACGAGCACGGCGAGGATAAGCGCCTCGATGAGGCGCAGCCACACAGGTCCGGGCAGGTGCCGCCAGATCCATCCGTACATCAGTTGACCTCCGGGTCGTTGAGGACCGAGGCCGGGCGGCCCTCGGATCGGGGCATCCAGTAGGAGAACTTAGCGTAGGTGATCCACCGGTGGTCGTTGCCCCACTCGCCCACCGTCAGCGAGTGGCAGGTGGTCAGGGTGAGCATGCGGTCGGTGGCCGCGACCTCCGGGTGGTGCGGGACGGGCGCGATGACGTCGACGGTGCTCGGGTCCACGATCTCGTGCTCGGTGACCGTGTAGACGTACCAGGTGTCCTTGGTGGCCACGACGACCTCATCCCCGCTCTCGAGCAGGTCGATGCGCCGGAAGGAGTTGCCGGAGGTGCGCCGGTGCCCGGCCATCGCGAAGTTCCCGACGTCGCCCACCTGCTGAGTGGACGGGTAGTGGCCGGCGACGGCGGAGTCGAGGATGTCCGCTGACGTGCCCTCCAGGATCGGCATGTTGTTGTTCGTCTTGCCGTACCACTTGGGCACGATGAGCATGCCGATGGTCTCCCCGTTGCCGACGGCGTCGGGCACCGGGGGGTTGTCGTAGTGCTTGATGCCCTCGGTCTTGGGGGAGTCGACCTGCTGGCTCTGGAAGGCGTCGCGCGTGGCGGCGGCCTCCTCCTGGGCGTCCAGGCTGGTCCACCACAACTGCCAGGTGAGGAAGAGGGCGATGACGAGACCCACGGTGATGAGGATCTCGCCGACACCGGTGATCATGATGTCGAGCGCCGAGCGCTTCTTGCGCCCGGCCGCGCCGCCATGCCTCATGCTGGTCATCCGCACTCCGTCTTCTGCAGGACTTTCCTCAGGGATGTGGCGGGACTGATAGCCTGCCCTCCGCTCAACCGCCAGTCTAGGACGTCGTCCCTGCTTGTAGGGGCAGGCGTGATCACACTCCCATCTCTCGCCTCGCGCCACCCATGCCCTAGGCTAAGAGCGTTTCTGTGCCCGCACACGAGCCCTTCCCCAGGCTCGCCATGCTAGGAGGAGGCCCGCGTGGCCCTGCTGAACAAGCTCAAGAAGTCTGATGATGAGGCGAAGCGCAGCGCCAAGCGCTCGGGCAACCCGGCCAAGGCGAAGGCGGCCGAGGAGGAGTCGCGCGCTGCGGCCAACCGTGTCTCCCGCGTTCCCCAGAAGGTCGGGCGCACCGGAAGTCCCGGCTGGTACGCCCCGGCGATGGTCGCGCTCATGGTCATCGGGCTCCTGTGGGTCGTGGTGACCTACCTGTTCAAGGGGATGTACCCGCTGCCGTACTTCCTGGACCACCACGCCGCGGACTGGCTGTCCAACGGGAATCTCTACGTCGGCTTCATCATCATGATGGTCGGCTTCCTCGGCCTGCTGCGCTGGAAGTAGGCCCCGCGCCCCTGCCGTGCTCGACGCCCGGCCGGCGCTCACACCACGATCGACGACGGCGCCCCGACCTCTCAAGGCAGGGGCGCCGTCGTCGCGACATGTCATGACGCGGGCACAGGCGCGATCCGCGCCCGGTGGGGCTCAGGCCTCGGCGGCCTCAGCGCCCTCCTCGGCGGAGTCGGCCCAGTACTCCTCGGCCCACGGGTCCTCGACGGGCTGGCTGCGGCGCCAGGCGACGTAGGCGGCGCCAGCGGCGGCGGTGACAACGGTCGTCCAGGCGAGGAGCTTGAGGCCACGGCGGCAGCAGCGCTTCTTGGGGGCGACGACGGGCGCGGGGGCCTCGGCGATCGCGGCGCGGGCGGCCTCGGCGGCGCGCTGGGCGCGCGGCAGGTAGTCGTCGACGACGCGGGCGCGGGCCTCGCTGTAGGCGGGCTCGAAACGCGTCTGCGCCTCCTTGGCGGCGCGGGAGATGTTCTCCCCGGCGCGGGCGACGTGCGGGGCGGCCCACTCGGCGGCGCGCTCGGCCCTCTCGGCGATGGCGTCGGCGAGGTTGGCGGCCTCCTGGCGGAGGTGGTCCGAGTCGATCCTCTTGTCGGCGGTCTTGCAAGGCATGGCGCTCTCCTCCTGGGGGCATTCAGATGGTGGTGTCGCGGGGTGCCAGGGCGGCGTGAGGCGAACTGGGACCCATGGTGGCACTCTTCACGCCCGGGCGGGGACTCTTGATGACGGCGTTTTGCCTGGGGTGAACACACCCCGCAACCCTCGGGCGCACCGGCACTCGATGGCCCGCCCATGGGACGATGAGTCCATGGAAGCGATTCTTCACACCACCCTCGGAGATATTCGTCTGACGCTCTTCCCGGAGCAGGCGCCCGTGACCGTTGAGAACTTCGTCGGGCTCGCCACCGGGTCTCGAACCTGGACGGATCCGCGCACTGGTGAGAGCTCCAACGCCCCCCTGTACGACAATGTCGTCTTTCACCGGGTTATCCCGAACTTCATGATCCAGGGCGGGGACCCGCTCGGCACCGGCCGCGGCGGCCCCGGCTACACCTTCGACGATGAGATCGACCCGAACCTCACCTTCGACGCCCCGTACGTCCTGGCCATGGCCAACGCCGGGCGCCACATGGGCAAGGGCACCAACGGCTCGCAGTTCTTTATCACCACGGCCCCCACGACGTGGCTGCACGGCAAGCACACGATCTTCGGCGCCGTCGCCGACGACGAGTCGAAGGCCGTGGTGGACGCGATCTCGGCGACGCCGACGGACAGCACCGACCGTCCGCTGCAGGACATCACCATCACCTCAGTGAGCGTCGTCCAGTGACGACGACGGGCGGCCCAGGCGCCCCTGAGGCAGAGGCGCCGGTCTGCCCGCGCCACCCTGATCGGGTGGCCTACGTGCGCTGCCAGCGCTGCGGCCGGCCGGTGTGCCCCGCCTGCCAGGTGCCCAGCGCCGTCGGCGTGCACTGCGTCGACTGCGCCACTCGAGCGAGCTCCGGCCGCCGGGCCCCGACGACGGTGCTCGGCGGCCGCCTCACCGGCGGCTCCACGCTCATCACCAAGGCACTCATCGCCGTATGCGTCGTCGTCTTCATCGCCCAGAAGCTCCCCGCGGCGACTGGGATGGGGCTGGACGTGGTCCGGGACCTGGCTCTCGTGCCCGCCTTCGTGGGCGCTGAGCCGTGGCGACTGCTGACCAGCGCGCTCCTGCACGGGTCGATCATGCACCTGGCCTTCAACATGTGGGCCCTGTGGGTGCTGGGCGAGGCACTCGAGCCCCTTCTGGGCCGCTGGCGCTACAGCGCGCTCATGGCGCTGGGCGCCCTGGGAGGCTCGACGGCGGTGTACTGGTTGTCCTCGCCGGACTCACTGGACTGGTACACCGCGACCGTGGGCGCCTCCGGGGCGGTCTTCGGGCTGTTCGCCGCCCTGTTCGTCATCCAGCGGCGCTTCGGCCGCGACACCACGAGCATCGTGGGGATCCTCGTGCTCAATCTCGTCTTCTCTTTCACCGCGGCGGGGATCTCCTGGCAGGGCCACCTGGGCGGGCTCGTCACTGGCGGGATCGTCGCGGCGATCTACGCCTGGGCGCCGCGCGAACGGCGGGGCGCCCTCTCGGCCGCTGGCACCGGCGCCGTCGCGCTGCTCCTCGTTGGCCTCGTGGCCCTGCGCCTGGCAAGCGTCTGAGGGGCCTCCAGGCGACAGCGAATCACACCGTTGTTGTTCATCCACACCTGGGGACAACCATGTGGAAGAACAGCGCTGTAGTTTTCCACAGGCCTATCCCCAAGTGGGGAAAGCCCGGAATTGCAACCCTTCATTTATCCACAGGCCTCCACAAGGCTCATGCCCGCGCTTCTTCGCAGCCTGTGGGCAGCCGAGGCGGATTGTGATTCGGGCGCGCTCTAACTGTGCTCGATCTGTGGTCAGACCCGGGCTCAGGAGGCGGCCGTCTCGCCGCGCCGGCCCCTCGTTGCGAGATAGGCAGCGCCGTGGGCGGCGCCGGCGACGACGGGGAAGGCCGGGATGACCCACCAGCTGGGGCGCACCGCCACGCCCTCCTCGCGCAGGACGCGCCGGGCCCAGAGCCAGGACGGAAGGACGATGGGCAGGGCGGTCGCGCAGCCACTGGTGTAGCCACGGGCCAGCAGCGCTGAGCCGAGGTGGCTGAAGGTGTGGAGCCCGTAACCCTGGAGCAGCGCCTGGTAGAGCCAGGATCGGCCGCGGCTGCGCTGCCCTCGGATAGAGCCGACGGCGAAGAGCGCCGCCATGATGCCCATCGCCACCTGGACGTGCTCGCGGGAGACGCCATTGCGGCGCAGCTCCTCGGGGAACCAGTCGATCCGCTCGGCCAGCTCGCGCGAGGCGGAGGGCATCGTCACGTACTCCTCGAGGTCGTGGGCTGCCCATGAGAAGAAGAGGCCTGCGGTGGCCAGGTCGACGCGGTCCATGGTTCCTTCCTCCTATTTCGCGACTACCTGTTGCGTAACTAGGATAGCGCTGTTTGGGCGCATTTGGAAGAATCCGCTCCGATGCCGCCACGGCGGTCCGAGAGGGATGGGGATGGTCACCATGGAGTCGAGCGCAGAGTCGAGCGCACCGCGGGGCGGCGGGCGACCGCGTGATCCTGAGATCGACGCGCGGATCCTCACCGCGGCCGCGCGCCTCATGGCCTCAGGGGGGCTGGGCGCCCTGCGGGCCGATGCCCTGGCCACAGCCGCCGGCGTCCCCAAATCGACGATCTACCGGCGGTGGGGGACCCTCGTGGACCTCGCGGTGGACGCTGTGGACGCGGCGCTCGGGCCGCGGAGCCTTCCCGCCACGGGGGACCCCTTGGCCGATCTGGTCGCGCATATCCAGCGCGCGCACACGGTGCTGGCGACGCCGCCCTTCGGGGCGGTCATCATCCAGATCGCGCATGAGCTGCTGTCGCGGCCCGAGGCGGCCGCGTCCTATCGGGCGAGGGTCATCGCGCCCTTGCGGGATGGGGCGATCGACGCCGTCGCCCGCGCGATTGAGGCGGGGCAGTGGGAGGGGCCCGAGGCTGCTCTCAGCGTCGACATGATGATCGGCACCGTCCTGTACCGCCTCACCTACCTCGGGGTGGAGATGAGCCTCGAGGAGGCCTTCGAGTTAGTCGAGACGGTGGCCGGCCGCCCGCTTCCCAGGCCCGTCTGAATGGCGCGGCGCCGTCGGGCGTATTGGTCATCGCGCGCGCCTCTTCCTCAGGCGGTCCGCCCGCAGGCGGCCGACATCGCTGTTGAGGGAATCGACGGCGTCGACGACGGCATCGAGGATCCCTAATGCCCGCAGGACCTGACTGACACTGCGGAAGCTGACACCCGGGTCTCCTGTCTCGATCTTGCGCAGGGTGTCGCGGGTGATGCCCGCGCCATCGCGGGTGGTGGTCGGGAGTGGAGCCAACGGGACTCGAACCCGTAACCCCCTGCTTGCAAAGCAGGTGCGCTACCAATTGCGCCATGGCCCCTGGGAGGCGCGAGGCTCAGATCTCCTCGACCGGGTCTGTGACCTCGGCCCAGGCGGCCTGCTCCTTGCGGGCGGCCTCGTACCTGAGCCAGGTCGCGTACGCGAGCGCGCCCATGCACGAGAAAACCGCAGCGGTCAGGGCTGTCCGGTTCCTCATGTGGAGCCTCCTCGCCGTCGCTGCGGTGCCGTGGGCCTAGCTGGACTCGAACCAGCGACCTCATCCTTATCAGGGATGCGCTCTAACCAACTGAGCTATAGGCCCTTGAGACCGGATGAGATTATCCCATCGGGTCTGGGACAACCAAATCGGTCAGTCGTCCGCCAGTGTGAGATGAATCCCGCCGACGAGCGAGGCGATGACGTTGTAGATGAGGGATGCCAGTGTGCACAGCGCGGTGCTCAGGATGAGGTTGACGACCGCGATGATCGTGGACATCGAGATGGCCCGGGAGAACTTCATGTACTCCACGACGCCGGTGAAGGCATTGGACTGGGTGTCGACGACGGAGCTCACGAGGTTCTGGATCTGGGAGAACACGTGCATCGAGTCGAGCATGAACCACACGATGGCGGCGCCGACCACCATCATGATGCCAATCGCCACGTTGAGCAGCAGGGACACCTTGAGCACGGACCACGGGTCGATGCGGTTGACTACGAGGCGCACGCGGCGCGGGCTGCCAAGCGCGGGCTGCTTGCCACCCTTGCCGGGCTTCGCGGCGCCGGCCGCGGGCGGGTTCGTTCCGATGGATGCGTCCAGGGGCTGGGCGGCGTCGGGCTGGCTCATTGGTCCTCACTCTCGTCGTCGCTCAACGCTACCGCGTCGGCGGGGGCCTGTGCAGAGTCATCGGCGTCGAGGTCCCGCTCAGCGTTGCGGGCCACCGCGATAATGCGGTCGCCGTCGTCCGGCTTCGCGAAGGTCACGCCCTGTGTGGCGCGGCCGGTCACGGAGACCTCGGCGATGGCGGAGCGAACCACCTTCCCGGAGGCCATGATGCACATCACCTCGTCGGTGGGGGCGGTGACAAGCGCGCCCACGAGGTCGCCGCGCTCCTCGACGAGGTTGGCAACCTTGACCCCCAGGCCACCGCGACCCTTGACGGGATAGTCGCGCACATTGGTTCGCTTGGCGAAGCCGCCCTCGGTGACAACGAACAGGTCGGCGCTGACCCACGACGGGTCGATGACATCCATGGCGAGCAGGGAGTCGCCCTCGCGGAAGCGCATGCCGGTGACGCCGCTCGTGGCGCGCCCGGTGGGACGCAGGGTGGCGTCGTCGGCGTGGAAGCGCAGGGACTGGCCGTGGCGGGAGACGAGCAGCAGGTCCTGACCCGTGGACAGGAGGGAGGCGGAGATGAGCTCGTCGGGGTTGCCGTCCTCGTCGTCGCGCAGGTTGATGGCGATGATGCCGCCCGAGCGGTTGGAGTCGTACTCGGACAGGCGCGTCTTCTTCACCAGGCCGCGGCGGGTGGCGAGCACGAGGTAGTCGGCCTGGTCGTAGGCGCCGAGCTCCATGACCTGGGCGATCTCCTCGCCGGGCTGGAAGGCGAGCAGGTTGGCCACGTGCTGGCCCTTGGAGTCACGGCCGCCCTCGGGCAGCTCGTAGGCCTTGGCGCGGTAGACGCGGCCGAGGTTGGTGAAGAACAGCAGCCAGCGGTGCGTGGTGGTCACCCCGAAGTGCTGGACGATGTCGTCCTCGCGCAGGGTGGCGCCGCGCACGCCCTTGCCGCCGCGGTGCTGGGAGCGGTAGGCGTCGGTGCGGGTGCGCTTGGCGTAGCCGGAGCGGGTGATGGTGACGACGACCTCTTCCTCGGGGATGAGGTCCTCCATGCTCATCTCACCGTCGAAGGGGACGATCCGGGTGCGGCGCTCGTCGCCGAACTTGTCGACGATCTCGGCGAGCTCGGTGGAGACGATGTCGCGCTGGCGCTGCGGGGAGGCGATGATGTCGCGCAGGTCGGCGACCCTGGCCTGCAGGTCCTCGGCCTCCTGCTGGATCTTCAAGCGCTCCAGGGCGGCCAGGCGGCGCAGCTGGAGGGACAGGATCGCCTCGGCCTGGGCCTCGTCGACGCCGAGCAGCCCCATGAGGCCGGTGCGGGCCTCCTCGGTGGTCGGCGAGCGGCGGATGAGCGCGATGACGGCGTCGAGCGCGTCGATCGCCTTGAGCAGACCCTCCAAGATGTGGAGGCGCTCCTCGGCCTTGCGCAGGCGGTAGCGGGAGCGGCGCACGATGACGTCGATCTGGTGGTCCACCCAGTGGCGCACGAAGCCGTCGATGCTGAGCGTGCGGGGAACCCCGTCGACCAGGGCGAGCATGTTGGCGGGGAAGTTGTCCTGCAGCGGGGTGCGCTTGTAGAGGTTGTTGAGGACCACCTTGGCGACGGCGTCGCGCTTGAGGACGATGACGAGCCGCTGACCGGTGCGCCCGGAGGTCTCGTCGCGGATGTCGGCGATGCCGCCGACCTGCCCGTCGCGCACGAGCTGGGCGATCTTGTCGGCCAGGTTGTCGGGGTTGACCTGGTAGGGCAGCTCGGTGACGACGAGGCACTGGCGGCCCTGGATCTCCTCGACGTTGACGACGGCGCGCTGGGTGATGGAGCCGCGCCCGGTGCGGTAGGCGTCCTCGATGCCGCGACGGCCCAGGATCGTGGCGCCCGTGGGGAAGTCGGGGCCGGGGATGATCTCGAGGAGGGCCTCGAGCAGCTCCTCGCGGGTGGCGTCGGGGTGATCGAGGAACCACTGGACGCCGCGGGCGACCTCGCGCAGGTTGTGCGGGGGGATGCGGGTGGCCATGCCCACCGCGATGCCCTCGGAGCCGTTGACGAGCAGGTTGGGGAAGCGGGCCGGCAGGATGACCGGCTCCTGGTTCTTGCCGTCGTAGTTGTCCTGGAAGTCGACGCTCTCCTCGTCGATGTCCCGGACCATCTCCATGGCCAGGGGGGCCATCTTGCACTCGGTGTACCGGGGGGCGGCGGGGCCGAGGTTGCCGGGGGTCCCGAAGTTCCCCTGACCGGCCACGAGCGGGTAGCGCAGGGACCACCACTGCACGAGCCGCGCGAGGGCGTCGTAGATGGCGGCGTCGCCGTGGGGGTGGTAGTTACCCATGACCTCGCCGACGACGCGGGAGGACTTGGAGAAGGAGGAGTTGGGCCGGTAGCCGCCGTCGTACATGGCGTACAGGACACGGCGGTGGACGGGTTTGAGGCCGTCGCGCACGTCCGGCAGGGCGCGCCCGACGATGACGCTCATCGCGTAGTCCAGGTAGGAGCGCTGCATCTCCATCTGGAGGTCGACGGGCTGGATGCGGTCGTGCTCCCGGACGTCGGTGGGGGTGGTGGTCTCGTCGCTCACGTGGATCCTTCAGTGTCCTTCAATGTCCTTCGGTGCCTTGCCAGGCGGTGCTGCGGGGGCCGACGGCGGCGCGCGGGGCGCCGGCCGCGGCGATCAGATGTCGAGGAAGCGGACGTCGGTCGCGTTACGCTGGATGAAGGAGCGCCGCTGCTCGACGTCGTCGCCCATGAGGATCGCGAAGGTCTCATCGGCGTTGGCGGCCTCATCGAGGGTGACCTGCTTGAGGATGCGGGAGGAGGGGTCCATGGTGGTCTCCCACAGCTCGTGGTCGTTCATCTCGCCCAGTCCCTTGTAGCGCTGGATGCCGCCCTCCTTGGGCAGGCGGCGGCCCGCGTCGGCGCCGGCGGCGAGGAGCTTGTCGCGCTCGGCGTCGGAGTAGGCGAACTCGTGGTCCGCGTTGGACCACTTGAGGCGGTAGAGGGGCGGCATCGCGATGTAGGTGTGCCCGTGCTCGATGAGGGGCCGCATGTAGCGGAACAGGAGCGTGAGCAGGAGGGTGGCGATGTGCTGGCCGTCGACGTCGGCGTCGGCCATGATGACGATCTTGCCGTAGCGCAGCTTGGCCAGGTCGAAGTCCTCGCCGATGCCGGTGCCGAAGGCGGTGATGAGGCTGCGGATCGTGTCGGAGGACAGGGCGCGGTCGAGCCGGGCCTTCTCCACGTTCAGGATCTTGCCGCGGATCGGCATGATGGCCTGGTGCTCGGGGTCGCGCCCGCCGACGGCCGAGCCGCCCGCCGAGTCGCCCTCGACGATGAAGATCTCGCACACGGAGGCGTCGCGCGAGGAGCAGTCGCGCAGCTTGCCGGGCATGGAGGCGGACTCCAGGACGCCCTTGCGGCGCGTGGCCTCCCGGGCCTTGCGGGCGGCCACACGGGCGGCGGCGGCCTGCGAGGCCTTGGAGATGACGGACTTGGCGTCCGCGGGGTGGGAATCGAGCCAGTCCCCGAGCTGGGCGTAGACGGTCTGCTGGACGAAGGTGCGGGCCTCGGTGTTGCCGAGCTTGGTCTTGGTCTGCCCCTCGAACTGCGGCTCGGAGAGCTTGACCGAGATGACGGCGGTCAGGCCCTCGCGGATGTCGTCGCCGGTGAGGTTGTCGTCCTTGTCCTTGAGCAGGCCCTTGTCGCGGGCGTACTTGTTGATGAGGGTGGTCAGCGCGGTGCGGAAGCCCTCCTCATGGGTGCCGCCCTCGGTGGTGTTGATCGTGTTGGCGTAGGTGTGGACGGACTCGGAGTAGGCGGAGGTCCACTGCATGGCGATCTCGAGGCTGATGGCGCGGGCGCCCTCGAGGACGGTCTCGGCCTCGAAGTCGATGATCTCGGGGTGGACGAGCTCGGCCTTCTTGGACTTGTTGAGGAAGGCGACGTAGTCGCGCAGCCCGTGCTCGTAGCAGAAGGTGTCGGAGCGGTGGCCCTTGACCGGCACCGGCGCCTCGTCGCCCGGCTTGCCCTCGTCCCCGGCGATCTCGTCGCCCTCCTCGACGGCGCTGGGGCGCTCGTCGGTCAGGGTGATCCGCAGTCCCTTGTTGAGGAAGGCCATCTGCTGGAAGCGGCGCCGCAGGGTCTCGTAGTCGAAGTCGACCGTCTCGAAGATCTCGGGGTCGGGGTAGAAGGTCTGCGTGGTGCCGGTGGCCTCGGTCTCCTCGCCCCGGACGAGCTCGGTGACGGGCCGGCCGCCGTCGGCGAAGGACATGCGCCACACATAGCCCTGGCGGCGGATCTCGGTGTCCACGCGGGTGGACAGGGCGTTGACGACGGAGATCCCCACGCCGTGGAGGCCTCCGGAGACGGCGTAGCCGCCGCCGCCGAACTTCCCGCCGGCGTGGAGGATCGTCATGACGACCTCGACGGTGGGCTTGCCCTCAGTGGGGTGGATGTCCACGGGGATGCCGCGGCCGTTGTCGACGACGCGCACGCCGCCGTCGGCGAGGATGGTGACGGTAATGTGGTCGCAGTAGCCGGCGAGGGCCTCGTCGACGGAGTTGTCGACGACCTCGTAGACGAGGTGGTGCAGGCCCCGCTCGCCGGTGGAGCCGATGTACATGCCCGGGCGCTTGCGCACGGCCTCCAGTCCTTCCAGGACTGTGATGTCGGAAGCGCCGTAGTCCGCGGATCCCGCGGTGGCGGGCGAGGCCGGCGTCGCCGGATGAGTCTCTACCTGGGGTGATGCCACGTCAGCGGAGGTGGATTCGGGCACAAGGTTCTCAGAGGCGTCCTGGTCGGGCACGTGCTTGCTGCTCCTCAGTTCTCGCGCCCGCGGTGCGGGCGGGCCGGGCGGTGCGG
The DNA here is from genome assembly GCF_000295095.1 of Actinomyces timonensis DSM 23838. GTDB lineage: Bacteria > Actinomycetota > Actinomycetes > Actinomycetales > Actinomycetaceae > Actinomyces > Actinomyces timonensis. The sequence continues at coordinate 1,141,601 of NZ_JH806632.1, forward strand.
GGCGGTGGCCCCGCCGCGTCGCCCGGGACGGTCGTTGGCATTCCGCGCTCACAGGGCTCTCCTGGGAAGCGGGCCCCCTCCGTGGGGAGGGGTACGTGTCAATACTCTCGACGCGCCATGGGCTTGTCCGACGCGATCTTATCGCGAAACCGTTCCTGAACCCGACGTCGGGCGGCCTGGCGGAGCGTGCCGGGCGTCACCCTTGCGGCGGGGGCTCGGGCGTCCCCAGGGGCGCGCCTCGGGTGGCGGCGCCTCAGCCGTAGGTATCACGGGGGCCGCGCCCGCCGCGCACGGGGAAGCGGCCGTGACGCCAGGTCGGCCCGGCGGGCCCCAGCACATGGATGTCGACGGCGGCGCCCCCGGCCTCCTCGCTGACGCGCCGCATGATCGTGGGCATCATGAGCCTGAGCTGCTGGGCCCAGCTGGAGGAGGAGGCCCGGATGGTGATCCTGCCGGGCTCGAAGGACTCCACGCGCGAGTGCTCGGCCACGGACCTCCCGACGATCTCCTCCCAGCGGGCGGCGACGCCGGCGACGGCGAGCATCCCCGCCCATCCCTTGCGGTCGACCATGCGCGCGAGATCCTTCTTCGCGGTGCGCGGGTCGAAGCGGCTGGGGCCCGGGCGGCCGCGATCGGTGGCCAGCCCTGGCGCGCGGTCCGTCCAGTCCGATCCCTCGGGGCTGGCAGCGCCCTCGCCGTCGATCCCCACCCGGCGCCGGGGAGCGTCCCAGGGGGCGGGGTCATCCGCACCAGGGGCGCCACTGTCTCGTATGGGCCCGCGCATCTGGCCGCGCTCGAAGGCCGAGGCCCGCACGCGGGACAGGGCGCGCGAGGCGAGGCTCGCGCTGTCGCCGGTCTCCTTGTCCGCATCAGTCACGGGTGACCTCCGATCCGGACACGCGGAATCTCGCGCCCGTCAGCCCTTCCGGCACATCGGCGTCGACGGCGGCGGTGACCAGGACCTGCTGGGCGCCGGCCACCATCGCGGCCAGGGCCCTGCGGCGCTTGTCATCGAGCGAGGCGAAGACGTCGTCGAGGATGAGGACGGGCTCTCCATCGCCGCCGTAGGCGTCGACGTCGTGGCGCAGCATCTCGTAGGAGGCCAGCCGCAGTGCCAGCGCCAGCGACCACTGCTCGCCGTGGGAGGCGAAGCCCTTGGCGGGCAGGCCGCCGAGGAAGAGGGAGAGGTCGTCGCGGTGGGCGCCCACGAGGTTGGCGCCGCGCTCGACCTCGCGCTCGTGGAGCCCGCCCATGGCCGTCTCCAGGCGGGCGGCGAGCTGGGCGGCGTCGATGAGCGCGCTCTCCGCGGCCAGCGTCTCCTCCCAGGCGGGACCGGGCTCGGGGTCATCGGCTCCCTCATGGGCGAGGAGGCTGGAGCGGTAGGCCAGTCGCGCCTCGGACTGGTTGTCGGAGACGGCCTCGTAGCAGGACTCGACCCAGGGGCGCAGGCGCTGGACGACTTCCACGCGCGCGGCGATGAGGCGGGAGGCGGCCGCGGCGAGCTGGGCGTCCCAGACCTCCAAGGTGGACATCATCGATTCCACCGAGGAGGAGCCCCGGCCCCTGTGGGCGCGGGCCGAGCGCAGGAGGCTCGCGCGCTGGGCGAGGATCTTGTCGTGCTCGAGGCGCACCCCGGCGAGCGCTGGCCGGAGCATGACGGCGAGGTCGTCGAGGAATCGGCGCCGCACCCCGGGCTCATCGCGCACGAGGGCAAGGTCCTCCGGGGCGAAGACGACGGTGCGCAGGATGCCGGTGAGGTCCCGCGGGCGGCAGGCGCCCCGGTTGAGCCGGGCGCGGTTGGCCTTGCCCGCGATGATCTCGATCTCGATGACGCTGGGGCGATCGCCGTGAACGACCTTCGCCCTCACGACGGCGCCCCCGGGCTGCTCGCCGTCGCCCGTGCGCCGAACGAGGGCCCGATCCGCGCCGACGCGATGGCTGCTCAGCGTGGACAGGTAGGCGATCGCCTCGACAAGGTTGGTCTTGCCCTGCCCGTTGGGGCCGATGAACGCGCTGATGCCGGGCTCCAGGCCCACCACGAGGTGCCGATAGGACCTGAAGTCATCGAGTGCCAGGTCGGAGACGTACACGAGCGGCGCGCGAGGACGGTTGTGAGAATTGCGAGAACGCTGTCAGTGCCTCGCGCCGGGTCAGGCGCCGAAGCGGATCGGCATGATGAGGTAGCGGAAGGAGGAGTCCTCCTCGCCGCCGATGGCGCTCATGCCGGTCAGGACCGCGGGCTTGGAGGCGTGGGTGAAGTCGAGTCGCACGTAGGGGTCGGAGATGGCGCCCAGCCCGTCGAGGAGGTACCCCGGGTTGAAGGCGGTGGCGATGTCCTCGCCCTCCAGGTGCGCCACGATGCTCTCGGAGGCCTGGGCGTCGTCGCCCTGGCCGGCCTCGAGGCTGAGGCTTCCTTGGGTGAACGACATGTGGATGGGGGTGGAGCGCTCGGCGACGAGGCTGACGCGGCGGACCGCGGCCATGAGCTCCTCGCGCCCGACGGTGGCGTGGATGAGAGTCTGCTCGGGGAAGAGGCGCAGTACCGGTGGGTAGTCGCCGTCGGTGAGAAGGGACGTGGTGCGGCGCCCGCCGGCCTCGAATCCGATGAGGCCCGAGGAGATCGCTCCGCCATTGCCCAGGGCGAGGGTGACGTCCCCGGACGAGGTGAGCGACTTGGCCACATCAGACAACGTTCGGGCCTTGAGCAGGGCAGTGGTCTCCAGGGAGGAGTCCGACGGCGTCCAGGTCATCTCGCGCACGGCGAGGCGGTAGCGGTCCGTGGCCATGAGGGTGAGGGCGTTGCCCTGGACATCGACCTGGATGGAGGTGAGCAGCGGCAGGGTCTCGTCACGGGAGGCCGCGATGGAGACCTGGCCCACCGCCTGGGCGAGGTCGTGGGCGTCGATCGTTCCAGCGGTCGACGGCATGGAGGGCAGCGCGGGGTAGTCGTCGGCGGCCATGGCGGCCAGCGAGAAGCGCGAGGATCCGCAGGTGACCATGACCTTGGTGCCCTCGAGCTCGAGGTCGACGGGCTTGGCGGGCAGGGCCTTGGCGATGTCGGCGAGCAGTCGTCCGGAGACGAGGACGACGCCCTCGGTCTCGATGTCGGCCGGCACCTCGCAGTGGGCGGAGACCTCGTAGTCGAAGGAGGCCAGGACGAGCGTCGAACCGGAGGCCTCCAGGCGCACTCCGGCCAGGACGGGCACGGGGGGACGGGCGGGAACGGAACGGGCTGTCCAGGTGACAGCCTCCGCGAGGACATCGCGGTCGACCCTGAGCTTCACTGTGGCCCCCTGACGAGAGTGCGGACGGACAACATCGGCGAGTGTAGACGGTTTGCGGCCGGCGCACGAGGCGCCTGCTGTGGCGGGGATCGGGGCGCGGCCTGGTCCGGGGAGCTCGGTGAGGTAGGTGATCCCAGGGGGCGCGCGGTGCCTCGTTGGTCGGTCGTGTGATTCGGGCCGGTGTAGTGAGTTGGTAGGTGTAGTAGGAGGTGTGGATCCTGTGGGTAACGGGCTTCCGCGCTGGCCGCGCGCGGGAGGGGATGTGGAATAACAAAAGAGTGGTTCGGTGCCCCGGGGCACGGCAGGGGTGGAGGGGCGTAGGAGCGGCCGGGGCCGACTCACAGGGAGAGACCATGAGCGCCACAGCGCAGGGGGTGGTGGTCCACGGCATCGGCGATGTTGTCCACAGCTCTGTCCACAGACGTGGATCCAGACTCAAGAACCTCATCGATCACACGAGTCATACATGCCCCACGGCTGCGCGCATCCCCGTCAAAGCAAGGCAAACTCATCATCCACCCCTATAACCGAGACCGGGCGAACAGCACGGCGAGACCGGTTCTGAAGGAACCACAGAGGTGCTGATTGCTGTGGGAGTGGCTGAGCCTGTGGATAATCGCCCGGTCTCGCGGTGCTGTTCGCCCGGTCTCGCGAGGGAGGGTCAGTCCTGCTCCAGGGCCGCTTGCTTGATGCGGCTGGTCATCTCGGTGACCTGGTTGAAGGTGGAGCGGCGCTCGGCCATCTGCTGGCGGATCTTCTTGTCCGCGCTCATGACCGTGGTGTGGTCGCGCCCGCCGAACTCCCGGCCGATCTTGGGCAGCGAGAGGTCCGTGAGCTCGCGGCACAGGTACATGGCGATGTGGCGCGCGTGGACGATGAGGCGCGAGCGGTTGGCGCTGCACAGGTCGTCGACGGTGATGCCGAAGTAGTCCGCCGTCTGCGTCATGATGAGGGAGGTGGTGATCTCCTCGCCGGCGGGATCGGAGATGATGTCCCGCAGGACCATCTCGGCCAGGGTCTGGTCGATCGTCTGCTGGTTGAGGGAGGCGAAGGCGGTCACCCGGATGAGCGCGCCCTCGAGCTCGCGGATGTTCGTGGTGACCCGGGAGGCGATGTACTCCAGGACGTCCATCGGAAGGTCGAGGCCCTCGGCGCGGGCCTTGAGCGACAGGATCGCCATGCGCGTCTCGAGGTCCGGCGGCTGGACGTCGGCGAGCAGTCCCCACTCGAAGCGGGAGCGCAGGCGCTCGTCGAGGTTGTTCATGGCCTTGGGCGGCTGGTCTGCGGTGAGGACCACCTGCTTGCCCGCCGAGTGGAGGGCGTTGAAGGTGTGGAAGAACTCCTCGAGCGTCTGCTCCTTGTCCGCAAGGAACTGGATGTCGTCGACGAGGAGGATGTCGACGTCGCGGTAGCGCCGCTTGAAGGAGTCGAGGCTGCCGTTGTCGCGGTTGTCCCGCACCGCGGCGATGAAATCGGCCGTGAACTCCTCGGAGTTGACGTACTTGATGCGCATCGTGGGGTCGAGCGTGCGCGCGTAGTGGCCGATGGCGTGGAGCAGGTGGGTCTTGCCGAGCCCCGAGCCCCCGTAGATGAACAAGGGGTTGTAGGCGCGCGCCGGGGCCTCGGCGACGGCGATCGACGCCGCGTGCGCGAAGCGGTTGGAGGAGCCTGTGACGTAGGTGTCGAAGGTATAGCGCGGGTTGAGCGTCGAGCCGTCGGAGCCCGCGGGAGCCGTCGCGGCGAAGGGATTCGATCCGGTGCTGCCCGCCGAGGGGGCGTGGACGGGCATACCGATCGCGAAGTCCGTGCGCCCCGCGACGAGGGCCGACGGCGTCGGCTGGGGCATCGGCGCGCCCGAGGGCACCGAGGACGGGGTCAGGCTCGAGGGGGCCGATCCGGCGTCGGCCATGGTGGTGGGGTGGACCACCGGTGGCGTGATCGGCGGCGCCGGGGGGACGGAGGACAGGAAGGGGCCCCCGGGCAGGCTCTGCTCAGCGCTTGGGGCCGACGGCGGGGGCGGGGGAACGAGGTCGCCAGAGGTATCGATCATGACCTCGAAGGGGACCTCCGTGCCCCAGGCGGCCATGAGGGCGCGGCCGATGGGGCCGCGGGACTTGTCGATGATGTCCTTGGCGAATGAGGAGCCCGCGACGAGGACCAGGGTGCCATCGACGTCGATGACCCGGGTCATGCGGATGATGGACACCTTGCCCTGGCCGAGCTCTCCCGAGGCCGCGAGGACCTCGAGAGCCGAGCGCCACTTGGTGACCGCGTCCTCGAGCACGTGGTTCTCCTGAGTGATGATGAACGGATCTAGGCAACGAGGGTAACCCGCGGGGGCCCCTTCCGCCGACGTGGCCCGTTTCTCACCTCCGAGCAGCACCGGGGGTTTGACCCGTCAGAGCGCCGAAACGTATTGTGGTGCGGACGTTCGCGTGGAGTCACGCCCCTCACCCTGGGGCCGCCACCGCGAGCGACAGCGCCGCGGCCCCGCGTCGCGCTGTTCCACGTTTCCGACCAGGAGTATCCCCGTGAGCAAGCGGACCTTTCAGCCGAACAACCGCCGTCGCGCCAAGGTGCACGGCTTCCGCAAGCGCATGAGCACCCGCGCTGGCCGCGCCGTTCTCGCCTCGCGCCGCCGCAAGGGCCGCGCGCGTCTCGCCGCCTGAGGTGATCCCGGCCGCGCATCGGATGCTGCGATCGGATGATTTCTCGATCGCGGTGAAGTCCGGTGCGCGCAGTGGGAGCCGCAGGCTCGTCGTTCACTATCGCGCCGGCGAGGCCGGGGACACAGCTCCCGGACTCGTCGGCGTTGTGGTGCCGAAGAAGCAGGTGGCCAGGGCCACGCACCGCAATCGCATCAAGCGCCGCATCCGGGCCCTCATGAGGGCGAGGATCGGGGGCATCGAGCCCGGCTCGCGGATCGTCATCCGGGGGCTCGCAGCGGCCGACGGCGCCACGAGCGCGGAGCTCGGCGTCGATCTCGATCGCGCGCTGGCCCGCAGCCGCGAGCTGGCGGACAGGGACCGACGGCGATGACCGGCTCATCCTCCTCCCGCTTTTCCGTCCTCGCCCGGGCCATGACGGCCTGCGTCCAGGCCTACCAGCGGTGGATCTCCCCGGCGATCCCCGCTCGGTGCCGCTACTACCCGAGTTGTTCGTCCTACGCCGTCGAGGCGCTTGGCACACATGGCGCCCTCAAGGGCCTCGTGCTGGCGACCTGGCGGATCCTCAGATGCAATCCCTGGAGCAGGGGCGGCGTCGATCATGTGCCTGACCGAGGTCAATGGCGCTACCACCACCCACACGACATCCCCCGTTTCGAGCTCGAGAAGGGCTGAGCGGGAAGCGCCGGTTCATCCGGCAGGCGGTTCCCTCCCGCCAGACGCATACAAGGAGTGCAGATGGACTCGTTCCTTTGGCCGCTCAAGGTGGCTATCGCCTGGGTCATGGTCCACATCCACCAGGCCCTGGTCGCGATCGGCCTGCCCAGCGGTTCTGGCATCGCGTGGGTGCTGTCGATCGTCGGCCTGACGATCGTCGTCCGCCTGCTCATCATGCCGCTGTTCGTGAAGCAGATCCGCGCTCAGCGGGGCATGCAGCTCATGCAGCCCGAGCTCAAGGCGCTCCAGGAAAAGTACAAGGGCAAGAAGGACCCGGCCTCCCGCCAGCGGCAGCAGGAGGAGATGATGGCCCTCTACCGCAAGCACGGGACCAACCCCATGGCCTCCTGCCTGCCCATCCTCGTGCAGCTGCCGATCTTCTGGGCCCTCTTCCGGGTGCTCTACCACCTCCAGCCCATCGCCAACGGCAACGGCTACTCCGGCCACTACTCCATCGGCCCGCTCACCCAGGAGTTCGCCCAGCAGGTGCAGGACTCGACGGTTTTCGGGGCGCCGCTGTCCTCGTCCTTCATGCACGCCGACGGCAACCTGACGGTCCAGATCGTCTCCGTCATCCTCATCCTCGCCATGTCCGTGAGCCAGTGGTACACGATGGCGCAGATCACCACGAAGAACATGCCGGACTCGTCCAAGACGGACGACAACCCGATGATGCGCACCCAGAAGATCATGATGACGGCGATGCCCATCATGTTCGCGGTGACCGGCATCAACTTCCAGATCGGCGTGCTCATCTACTGGCTGGTCTCGAACCTGTGGACCATGGGCCAGCAGTTCTACACGATCCACCAGATGCCCGCCCCGGGATCCGAGGCAGAGCGCAACTACCGCGCCAAGCAGAACGCCAAGCGCGCCGCCAAGGGACTGCCCTCCCTCGAGGAGGAGGAGGCCGCCAAGCGCCTGGCGGCGGCCGAGGCCGCTGGCAAGACTGGGGGCCAGCGCGTCCAGCCCGTGCGCAAGAACCGCCAGAAGAAATCCTCCCTGCCGCCCACCGCCGAGGAGGCTCGCGCCGCGGCGCGGGACTCTGGTGAGGACGCGCAGGATGACGGCTCGTCCTCGACATCGTCGGGCTCGACCAAGCACGGCGGGCTCACCGAGCAGGAGATCGCCCGACGCCGTTACGAGCGCAAGGCCCGTGCCCGCCAGCAGGCGGCCGCCAAGCGCAAGGCCCAGGCCAAGAAGCAGCGCAAGAACCGCTGAGCCGGGCGAGAGCCCCCAGCACCGCACTCTGAGAATCAAAGGAACGGAAAGATCGTGACTGACAGCACTGGCAGCGCAGACAGCACCGACAGCACTGACAAGGCGGTGGCGGCCCCGGCCGTGTCCAACACCGTCAAGCGCCTGGAGGAGGAGGGCGAGGTCGGCGCCGACTACCTCGAGGAACTCCTCGACATCGCCGACCTCGGCGGGGATATCGACATCGACGTCGATCACGGCCGCGCCTCCATCGCCATCGTCGCCTCGGAGGAGGGCGATGAGCACGAGCTCGCCGACCTCGTCGGCCGCGACGGTGAGGTCCTCGAGGCCGTTCAGGAGCTCACCCGGCTGGCCGTCCAGGCCCGCACCGGCAGCCGCTCGCGCCTCATGCTCGACATCAACGGCTATCGCGCGGCGCGGCGCGAGGAGCTGACCAAGATCGCCGCCGAGGCGGTGGCCCGGGTCCACGCCTCGGGCGAGACCGTGTCGCTGGCGCCGATGAACCCCTTCGAGCGCAAGGTCTGCCACGACGTCGTCGCGGCTGCTGGCCTTGTCTCCGAGTCCGAGGGCGCCGAGCCTCACCGGCATGTCGTCGTCATGCTGCCCGAGGACGGCGCCGAGCCGGGCATCGATGACGACGATGATGGGGACGACGCCGCCAGCGCCACTAGCGCCGACGCCGACGAGGAGAACCAGGACTGATCATGGGATCGGGTCAGGAGGACGGCGGGGGCGCCCCGGAGGACCGCGCCGCTGAGGTCGAGCAGCCGAGCGAGGAGATGCGCGAGATCTTCGGACTCGGCTTCCCCGCGGCGGAGCACTTCGCCCAGATGCTCGTGGCCGAGGGCGAGCTGCGGGGGCTGGTGGGCCCTCGCGAGCTCCCACGCCTCTGGTCCCGGCACCTCGTCAACTCCGCCGCCGTCGGACCCTTCCTCCCCTCCCGGGGGACCGTGGCCGACGTCGGATCCGGCGCCGGCTTTCCCGGGATCATCGTCGCGATCATCCGACCAGATCTAGAGGTTTCGCTTATCGAAACGATGGAACGTCGCGTGGCTTGGCTATCGGACGTCGTCGAGGAGCTCGGCCTCGACAACGTGACGATTCACCGTGCCCGGGCCGAGGAGATGAAGGAGAAGTACGACGCGGTGACCGCGCGTGCCGTCGCCAACCTCTCCAAGCTCGTCCGCCTCACCGCGCCGATGCTCCGTCCGGGCGCGAGCCTGCTCGCCCTCAAGGGGGCCAAGGCGGACGATGAGGTCCGCGACGCCAAGTACGTCATCAAGAAGGCGAAGCTCCTCCCCGCTGTCGTCCATGAAGTCGTCACCGCCGGCGACGACGTGACGAAAGTCGTCCAGGTTCAGCGCCCGCGCCGCTGAGTTCGCCTCGCGCCCATCAGTGGCTGGCGGTGCTCCTGCCGTAGACTGACGGGACAGACGGTGCCCCTGGAGGTACCGTGCGCCGTCGTTGGAGGAGAGCAGCGTGCCGGGATCCATCTTCGATCAGGTCCGAGCTGATCACTCGACGCTGAACGAGCTGGCCGAGGGCGGGTTCCAGCCACCTGAGCAGACCCGAGTGATCGCGGTGGCCAACCAGAAGGGCGGGGTCGGGAAGACCTCGACCGCCGTCAACGTGGCGGCCGCCCTCGCGGAGGCGGGGCTTCACGTGCTGCTCATCGACGCCGACTCGCAGGGCAACGCCTCGACCGCCCTCGGTGTGCCCCACGATGAGGAGCACGCCTCGATCTACGACGTGCTCGTCGACGGCATGCCGTTCAAGGACGTCGTGGTCCAGACGCGCTTCGCCCCCACCCTCTACTGCCTGCCTGCCACGATCGACGTGGCCGCCGTCGAGATCGAGCTCATCAACGCCTCGTCACGTGAATCCAGGCTCCGCCTCGCCCTCGAGGACTACCTGCGCTCCCGGTACGAGGAGGGCGAGCCCCGGATGGATTACATCATCATCGACTGCCCCCCGAGCCTCGGCATCATGACGATCAACGCCTTCGTGGCCGCCAACGAGGTGCTCATCCCCATGCAGGCCGAGTACTACGCCCTCGAGGGGTTGGCGCTGCTCAGCCGCTCGATCGAGCGGATCGCCGAGATCCACAACCCCGTCCTCGCGGTCTCCATGATCGCTCTGACCATGTTCGATGGACGCACAACCCTCGCCAGGGATGTCGAGGCAGAGGTGCGGACCTATTTCCCCGATGCGACACTGGACACGAAGATCCCTCGGTCGATCCGCGTGGCGGAAGCCCCCTCCTTTGGCTCCCCGGTAGTGTTCTGGGATCCACGTGCCTCGGGCGCCATCGCGTACAAGCGACTCGCGTGGGAGATCGCGGACCGCGGCGTGGAGGGGTGGCAGACGCGGCGTGTCGTGCGCGAGGCCACCGGGGGCTCCCACAATCCTCCAGTCGAGGACGCGGGGAGCCTGGATCACGACAGCAATGGCGCCGGCACGGCGAACAACAACTCCAAGGAGGCCTGAGCACAGATGGCGCAGAAGAAGCGCGGACTCGGTCGTGGGCTGCAGGCCCTCATCCCGGAGGCCCAGGCGGAGGTGCCAGCCCGGCGCCCGACGGACGTCTTCTTCCCCGAGGGGCGCGCTCGTGTGGCCAAGGCGGACGACGGCGCGAAGGCGAAGGGCCGCGAGAGCGAGCAGACAGCTCCTGCCGCAGAGGAAACCCAGGCATCTGGGCACGCCTCGCATACCTCGGCAGACATCGCGGCCACTCTCCTCGCCCCCTCCAAGCGGGCGGCCAAGAACGGGCGGAAGAGCTCGGGCAACCGGAGCCGGCAGCCCGTGGAAACAACAGAGGAGAGCAAGAGCGTCGCGGCGAAGCGGCCAGCGAGCGAGATCGAGAAGAAGGCCGCGAAGGCCATCGACGATGTTTCACGTGAAACAGCGGCAAAGGATCCCGATTCAGGAAAGAAGTCCGTTTCACGTGAAACCGAGTCTCCCGCTGACGAGGCGACGGATGTGACGGCCGAGGCTGCCGACGTCGAGACCACTGGATCGCAGGACACGGCGGCGAAGGATGCGCCCGCGGAGGCCAATGACGCTGAGCCGGGAGATGACGAGAAGGACGGCGACGGAGAGGCTTCCGCTGAGGACTCCAGCGGACTCGTCCCTGTCCCGGGAGCGACGTTCGCAGAGCTTCCCGTGGAACTCATCTCGCCCAACCCGAGGCAGCCGCGTCAGGTCTTCGATGAGGAGGACATTGAGGAACTCGCGTCCTCCATCAAGGAAGTCGGTCTTCTTCAGCCCATCGTCGTCCGTCGTATCGATGATGAAGAAGGAACGCGCTACGAGCTCATCATGGGCGAGCGTCGTCTGCGGGCCTCTAAGCACGCGGGCATTGAGACGATCCCCGCGATTGTCCGCTACACCGACGATCAGGATCTCCTCCGCGACGCCCTGCTGGAAAACCTCCACCGTGTTCAGCTGAATCCGCTTGAAGAGGCCGCGGCCTATCAGGCTCTCCTGGAGGATTTCGGCTGCACCCATGCTGAGCTCTCCCGGAGGATCGCGCGATCACGCTCTCAGATCTCCAACACCCTGCGTCTCATGAAGCTCCCCGGCACCGTGCAGCGGCGCCTCGCTGCCGGCGTGCTGAGCGCCGGGCACGCCCGCTCTCTTCTCGGTCTGCCCGATCACGATGCCATGGAGACGCTTGCTGAGCGGATTGTCTCCGAGGGGCTTTCCGTCCGGGCCACGGAGGAACTCGTCGCGCTTCACGATGAACCCGCTAACGCGGCGAAGCCGAGCTCCCAGCGCAGTCGCTCACTTCCCCTCCCTGCCCTCTCGACCCGTCTCTCGGATGCCTTCGATACTAGGGTGAAGGTCGTTCGAGGCGCCAAGAAGGGGAAGATCACGATCGAGTTCGCCGGCGAGGATGATCTGGCGAGGCTCGTCGAGGCCCTCGCACCGGGTACCTCGCTCGACGAGGTCTAGCCTCTCCTGATCTCACCCGCTCACGGTCGCGCCGCCAATCGACACGATTGGCGGCGCGACCGTTTCACGTGAAACAGCATGAGGGGCCGGGCCGGAGATGTTTCACGTGAAACGGGAGAGAGCGCTGGAAAGCAAGCGTGAGGCGGCGGCGCCCGGCTGATTCTGTTTCACGTGAAACACACCTAGACCGATACTCAGGCCGGCGCGAGCGAAGAGCCTGTTTCACGTGAAACGGACAGCTTGTCCATGAACCGTGAAACAGTTCGTCCCGCCGCCAACGCCGCCCCTGAGAGCCAGCCGCGAGACGCTCCTCTGGTTTCACGTGAAACGCGACAGCCTGGGGCAAAGTGCTCGCGACAACGAGATCTCCCCGGCGTCCTTCAGGGCGCCGGGGAGATGGGAAATCGGGGTAGGGGCTCTCCGTTAGAGCAGAGGAGCGTGGACGAGGGCGTCGTAGAGACTCGGGAGGTCGCCGTCGGCCTCAGCGGCCAACGGGAAGAGGCTCGTCTCCGTCATCCCGGGTGTCACGTTCACGTCGATGAACCAGGGTGTTCCCGCCTCGTCGAGAATGAGGTCGGTCCGCGAGATGTTGCCGAGCCCCAGCGTCGTGTGGACGATAACGGCGGTCTCCTGAAGTCGAGCGATCACTGCCTCCGAGAGCCTCGCCGGGACGAAGTACTCGGAGCGGCCGGGGTTGTAGCGCGCGTCGAAGTCGTAAGCCCCGTCGGAGGAGACTTCCACGGGAGGGAGCGCACGTGGACCCGATCCCGTGTCGACGACGGAGACCGCGACCTCGGTCCCTCCGACGTACTTCTCGATGAGCGCGCGCTCGTCGTAGGCGAAGCATCCCACCATGGCCGCGCGGAGCTCATCGGCATTCGAGGCGAGGGAGACGCCGAGGCCTGATCCCCCCTGATTCGGCTTCACCACAACCGGTAGCCCGAGATGATCGGTGACCATGCCCAGTACATCCTGCGCGCCCATCTGGGCGAAGTAGTCCTTGGGGAGGGTCAGCGAATCGGGGGTGAGAACGCCGCCTGTGCGAACGGTCGCCTTGGCCGTCGGCTTGAACGAGGCCCGCTGGCACCCGTCCGAATGCGTCCCAACATAGGGCAGCTCAAGCCCGATGAGAACATTCTGAAGCCCACCGTCCTCCCCATGTCCACCGTGAACCAGCGGCCACACGACGTCGGGGGCGAAGGCGCGCAGAGAGGAGATCATGCGGGCATCCACGTCGAGGACGATGACGCTGTGGCCGAGGTGGCGGAGGACCTGGGCCACGCGGTTGCCGGAGCGCTGGGATACTTCCCTCTCGTGGCTGAGGCCGCCTGCGAGGACGGCGATGCGGAGGGGCTCGGGTGACGTTGTGGTTGTCATGGAACTACCTCAGATCTGGTCGGGGGCGGGAGCGGACACACCGGGACTCGGCTCAGGATGGGCCGGACCGAAGAGTTGGACGAGCTCGAGATCGCGGGCCACGACCTCTGAGAGGCGGCGGACCCCTTCCCTGATCTCCTCCGGCTCGGGGTAGCAGAAGGAGAGCCTGAGATGGTCCGCGCCGGATCGGCCGCCCGCGAAGAAGGCCGTTCCGGAGACATAGGCGACGAGGTTCGTGACAGCTCTGGGGAGCATCTCCTTCGCATCCAGCCCCTCGGGCAGAGCAAGCCACACGTAGAAGCCGCCGTCCGGAGTGTTCCACGTGCAACTGGGGAGGTGCTCCTCCAGGGCCGAGATCATGGCGTCCCTGCGACGGCGGTACATCCCGCGGAACTCGGAGATTTGCGCGCGCCAGTCGAACTGGTCGAGGTAGGTGGAGATCGAGTACTGCCCCATCGAGGACGGGCAGAGGATCGCCGCCTCGGACGCGAGTTTCATCTTGTCCCGGATGGCCGGCGGAGCCACCGCCCATCCCACGCGATAGCCGGGGGCGAAGATCTTTGAGAACGAGCCGAGGTAGACGACGTCGTCTGGAGCGATGGTCTTGAGCGCTGTGTAGGTCTGCCCCTCGAAGCCCAGAAGGCCATAGGGATTGTCCTCGACGATGAGCACGTGGTGCCGCCGGCAGGTCTCGATGATCTGGGGGCGCCTCTCCTCCGAGAGGGTCACCCCCGCCGGATTGTGGAAGTTGGGGAGGCAGTAGAAGAACTTGGCGGTGCGGCCCTGGCGCTTGAGCGATTCGATTCGCTCCTCCAGGGCCTCAGGGATGACGCCGTGCGCATCGATGGCCACCTGTTGCACGTCCGCCTGATAGGTGGCGAAGATGGACAGCGAGCCGACGTAGGTGGGAGCCTCGGCGAGCACCACGTCTCCCGGGTTGATGAAGAGCTCGGTGATGATGTCGACGGCCTGCTGAGAACCCGTGGTGATGACGACATCCTCAGGATCAGCGTCAATCCCCTCTAGGGCCATCACCTCGGGTATCTGCTCTCGAAGACGCGGCAAGCCCTGACCGTTGCCGTACTGGAGGGCCTTCCCCCCATCCTTGCGCAGCATGGTCGCGGTGGCATCGGCGAGCTGATCGAGGGGAAGATCTTTGAGATTGGGCATCCCACCGGCGAGCGAGACGACCTCGGGGCGGGCTGCCACGGCGAACAGGGAGCGCGTCTCGGAGGCGCGCAGGCCGTGGGCTCGCGCGGCGTAGTTATCGAGCCAGGGATCGAGCCTATTCCCTTTCACATGCTGCGGGTCAGTCACGTCATCGTCCTTTCCGGGCGGGCAGCCTTGCTGTACCCCAAGTCTGCCATGCCAGGCGGGGCCGGCAGCCCTTGCCTTCTCCACGACGACGGGGCTGTGTTTCACGTGGAACACAGCCCCGTTCGAATGATGCGACGTGACGGAGAATGAGTTCGTGGCGGGACGCGGCGGCGCTCTCACTATGTTTCACGTGAAACGCCTCTTGGCCGTTTCACGTGAAACACAGCCCCTCCCCGTTCCGTCCTAGCGCACTGCTGAACGCGCGATAAGGGCTCGCAACTCGTCCTCGCTGTTCGGGATCTCAACGACGTGCTGCTCCTTGGCGAGAAGCTCGCGTACGGAAGCTGGTGGCTGAGGAGCCTCGCCAAGCGCCTCCTCGACAGTCTCGGCGAACTTGGCCGCGAGGGCTGTCTCCATGACGAGAGTCGGGAAGCCCGGTTCCATGTGGCGCAGAGCCACGGTGACGCCGTCGGCTGTATGAGGATCGATGAGTGCGCCAGCCTCCGACTGCACGCGGTTGATCGCGGCAAGGCGGTCGGCGTGCGTCGAGGTACCGGAGACGAAGCCGAACTCCGCGCGCATGGCCTCGAGATGGTCGGTGAGATCGAGAGCGCCCGTCGTCTCCAGCGAGGCCCAGCGTGCAACGAACTCCTCTGGACCGAGGAGTTGCCACATGAAACGCTCGACGTTCGAGGCGCGCGAGATATCCATTGAGGGGCTGGACGTCGCCAGGGTCTCGGCGGACGAGCGCGGGCGGTAGATGCCGGAGGTGAAGAACTCGTCGAGGACATTGTTCTCATTCGTCGCCAGGATGAGCCGGCGGACGGGGAGTCCCATACTGCGGGTGAGGTGGCCGGCGTAGATATTGCCGAAGTTGCCGGACGGCACCGCGACATCCACGTGGAACGCCCCCCTCTCCTGAGGGGTGACGCCGTCGGAGGCGCGCAGCCATGCCCACACGTAGTAGACCGCCTGGGCAACGATGCGGCCGATGTTGATGGAGTTGACGGCGCCCAGGTTGTGCTCCGCCTTGAACGCCGCGTCGTTGTTGAGCGCCTTGACGAGGGCCTGGCAGTCATCGAAGACCCCGTCGACCGCGATGTTGTGGATATTGGGATCCGCGAGCGAGTACATCTGCGCGCGTTGCACGTCGCTCATCCTCCCGGCCGGCGAGAGCATGAAGACGGAGACCCCCTTCTGCCCGCGGAAGGCGTGCTCGGCGGCGGAGCCGGTGTCACCGCTCGTGGCACCGAGGATATTGAGGACCTTCCCATCGCGTGCGAGCACGTATGGGATCGCCTGCCCCAGGAACTGCATCGCGAGGTCCTTGAAGGCCATCGTCGGGCCTTCGGAGAGACCCACCAACGCGAGGCCCGGTGCGACGGCGTCGAGCGGTTTCAGTGGAACCACGGGAGCCGGGAAGCGATCGGGGCCGTACGCGGCCGAGACGATCCGCCGCAGATCTGCCTCTGGGATGTCGGTAGCGAAGAGGCCGATGACGGCGGTCGCGAGCGCGGTGTAGTCGAGGGACCTCCACTCCTCGAGTCGAGCGGCACTGATCGTCGGGATCGAGGTGGGCACGGCGAGGCCGCCGTCGGGCTCCAGTCCCATGAGAAGTGCTTCGGTGAAACTGGTTGAGGGTGCCTGGCCGCGGGTGGAGATGAACTGCATGCTGCGCCTCGCTGGTCGAAGTGGGATGGGAGTCGTGCCCATCGTAGGACGGGGCTCCCCTTTGAGGCAGCCGGCGCTCATCGCGCGGCAGGTGTTTCACGTGAAACACCAGGATACTATAAATAGGTTTTTAATCTTATAATTATAAGAAATGACGATTTATGGATCATGGGTGAGGAGCAGCCCCCGGCCCTCTGAGACAGCCGCGCCCCTACCCCATGAGGGGCAGGGGCGCGGCGCGGAATGAGCCGATGCCGGGGCGTCGCTCATCAACGGAGCATGCGCTCGGGAGCGATGGGTCTCAGCCGAGGACCTTCTCGATCTCCTTGACGAAGGCGCCCTTGGCGCGCGAGCCGGCGAACTGGTGAACGGTCTCCCCGCCCTTGACGACGGCGAAGGTCGGGATGGAGCGGACGCCGAAGGAGGCAGCCGTGGAGGGGTTCTCGTCGACGTCGATCTTGACGACCTTGAGCCTGCCATCGAAGTCGGCCGCGACCTCATCGACGACGGGCGCCATCTGGCGGCAGGGACCGCACCACTCGGCCCAGAAGTCGATGAGGACGGGCAGCTCGGACGAGGCGACCTCGGCCTCGTAGGTGGCGTCGGTGACGGCGAGGGCCTGGGACATGGTTGTTCTCCTAATCAGTGACGTGCTGTGGGTTGGTCAGGCGTCGAGCGACGCGATGTAGTGCTCGGCGTCCAGCGCGGCGCGACATCCGGAGCCGGCGGCGGTGATGGCCTGCTGGTAGGTGGCGTCGGCGACGTCGCCGCAGGCGAAGACCCCGGGGATGGCCGTGCGCTGGCTGGGCGAGTCGACGAGGATGTAGCCGGCGTCGTCGAGCTCGAGGACGCCCGCGACGAGCTCGGAGCGCGGGATCTGGCCGATGGCCACGAACAGTCCCTCGGCGGGGATCTCGCGGCGCTCACCGGTGACGGTGTCCTCCAGGGTGACCGAGGTCAGCGCCTCCTCGCCGGCCAGGGCGACGACCTTGGAGTTCCAGGCGAAGGAGATCTTCGGGTCAGCCTGGGCGCGCGCGGCCATGGCGGCGCTCGCGCGCAGCTGGTCGCGGCGGTGGACAACGGTGACGGAGGAGCCGAATCGCGTGAGGAAGGTGGCCTCCTCCATCGCGGAGTCGCCGCCCCCGACGACGACGATCGGCTTGTCCTTGAAGAAGAAGCCGTCGCAGGTGGCGCAGTAGGAGACGCCGTGGCCGGAGAGGCGGTCCTCGCCGTCGATCCCGAGCTTGCGGTACTCCGAGCCCGTGGAGATGATGACGGTGCGGGCCTCGTAGACGGCGTCGTCCGTGGTGATGCGCTTGATGTCGCCGGTGAGCTCGAGCGAGGTGACGTCCTCGTATCGGATGTCCGCGCCGAAGCGCTCGGCCTGCTCCTGCATGTGGGTCATGAGCTCGGGGCCCATGATGCCCTCGTCGTACCCGGGGTAGTTCTCCACCTCGGTGGTGTTCATGAGGGCGCCCCCGGCTGTCACGGAGCCGGCGAGCACGATGGGGCTCAGTTGCGCGCGCGCGGCGTAGATGGCGGCCGTGTAGCCGGCGGGTCCGGAGCCGACGATGACGACGTCGTGGATCATGACTCTCCTGTGTGCGAGTGATCGGGCAGCGGCAGCTGGTGCAACCAGCGATGAAAACCGCTTGTTCCCGCCCTCGCGCCTATCGAAGGGTGATCTCGGTGATAGTGGCCTTGTTCTTGCCGTCGTCTGGGGCCACCGGGAGCTCGGTGATGACGACGACGATCGTGTCCGTTGTCGCGGCATCGAAGGAGAACGAGGTGGTGCCCGAGGTGAAGGGGCCCTCCGCGAGCACGGTGCCCCCCTGGGGGTCCTGGACGCTCGTGGCGCGGATCTGGACATGACCGCCCTGGCCGGTGCCCTGGAGGTCGATCCCGGAGACGGGCGCGGCCTGCTGCAGGGTGACGGCGATGCTGACGTCGCCGAGCCCTGTGGGCTGGTTGGCCCACTGCGTGTACCACTCCTTGGAGGTGTCCCCGTCGACGAGGCGGCCCTCGAGCTCGGGGTGCTGGCCGCTGAGGCTCTTCGCGCCCGTGATGGTGATCGGCACCTGCGGGGTCGCACCTCCTCCTCCCTGGCCATCGCCGCCGGGGGCGGCGGCCGCCGTGGACGGGACCGTGCGGGCGGCGGGCACCTCCTTCTCCATGAGGGGCACGCCCAGCAGCTGAAGGATGTTGGTGATCGCGAAGTAGGCGACGATGAGCACGACCGCGAGCAGCCCGACGATGATCCCCGTCGAGACGCGGCTGTCGGCCTCCGAGCCCTCATCGTCCTCAGATCCGTCGTTGATGTCATCGACGATGCGGGGCAGCGAGCCGGTGGTGTCGAGGGGCTCGAGGAGCGTCGGCGCGGGGCGGGCCGGCAGGAAGGCCGGAGGCGCGGGCGCCGCCGCGGGCGGCGGTGGGGCGGCCGCGGCGCTCGCCGGTGCCGACGGCGGGAGCGGTGCCTCGGTGCTGGTGGCCGGCGCGGCAGAGCCGGTTGACGTCGGAGCGGGCTGCGCGGGAGCACTGGCGAGCGCCGCTGGCACCAAAGGCTCTGCTGCGGGAGCGGCGGCCTCCGGCGCGCTCGAGGCGGCCCCTGCCGCAGCGGCCTCAGCGGCGGAGCCGGCACTGGTGCCGGACCTCGCTCCCAGGGCTCCGCCCCGGCTGGCCGACAGGCCCCGCAGGCGGCCGAGCACGGTCTTGGCGACCTCGGCAGGCGCGGGAGAGGCGGCTGTCCTGGGCGATGCCTCGGGCGCCGCCGGGGCGGCCTGCGCGGGCGCCTGTCCCAGCGTCGCGGGCGCCTCGGGCACGAGGCCCTGGAGGGCGTCGGCCTCCCAGCGACCGAGCTGGTGGGCGACCTCGGAGGCGGAGATCGGCGCCTTATCGGCGAAGTACTTGGTGGCGAGATCGTCGAGATCCTGTTCGGAGGCCAGCGCGGGCACGAAGGATGAGGGACGCGCGGGCACGCCCTCGGAGGTGGGTGCCGAGGCGATACCGGCGCGCTTGCCCGGCCAGCGGCGCGTCAGCCCGAAGTAGAGGAGCTCGACGAGCGAGCGCGCGTCGGCGCGATCGGAGTCGAGTGGATCGCCGCTGGACTTCTCCAGGCCGAGCGCCGCCGCCTCGATGCCGACGCCGGAGATCCGCACGCTGCCATCGGGAAGGACCCGCACGGACTCGGGGGCGAGGTTGAGGTGGTGCAGGCCCCTGCGCGAGGCCGCCTCAAGCGCCTGGGCCGCCTCCCCGACGATGGTGCGGACCTGGGCGGGGGTCAGTCCCTCGCGCACGAGCGAGCCGAAGGAGCGGCCTGCCACGGACTCGGTGACGATGAAGGCCGGGTTGCCGTGCTCGACGTCGTAGACCCGCTGAAGGCGGGCGTCATCGATGAGGGCCGCGCGGGAGGCGGCATCGAGGATCTCATCGCGATGCGGTGTGGCACCGCTGAGAGTCAGGACAACGACCTCGCGCCCCAGGATCGCGTCGCGGCCGAGATGCCGGACGATACGGGGCAGGGTGGCGGGCATCGCGGCCGTGAGCGCGTAGCGCCCCGACCCGATGGGCTTCGCCTGATCCATGCCGTCCATGCGGACACTGCCTCCCGTGCTCTCGGCTATCTGTGGCTTTGGACTTATCGTAGCGGCCCCTGGGGTGCTCACAGCGAACGAATCGGGACCAGAAGGGGAGACCTGCCCTGCTGGGGACCCGGATTGCGGGATCGTCGCGGGTGAGAGGGGCCCGGGGAAGGAAAGTGTCGGTCCGGTGGCGAATGCGCCGGTGCTGCCCGCCGGGGCGAAGGACGGCGGGAGGGTGGCGGGGGGTTCGCTCGTGGCCGGCGCGCCCGGCACTGGGACGATGGGGGCCTGGGGCGCGAGCCGCGAGGGCGCCATGGGCGCCGGGGCGCCCGGCGTGGTGCGCGGATCGGCTGGGCCGGTTGGCGCCGCAGGGGCGGGCTGGCTGGGCTGGGCCAGCTGCCCCGGCTGGGGCATCGGCTGCCCCAGCGCCTGCGGCGGCACTCCCTGCGGCTGGCCGTAGGGGGCGGGGCCATACGACGGCGCCTGCGCGGCGGCTGGCCGTCCGGTGGGCCAGGCGGCGGTGCTGGCCGCAGGGGGCACGGAGCCCGGGAGCTGCTGGGGCGGCGCGGGCGCGGTGCTGGGCATCGCCGCTGGTTGGGTGGCTGGCGGGACAACCGGTGCCTGGGCAGGCGCGGAGGGAGCCGCAGCTGCTGGCGCCGCCGTGGTGGGCGCGGGGCGCGCTGGAGTCATCCTCAGTGACGCCCCCATGCGGGCGAGAGCCCGGCCCGCCCCACCGGGGAGCATGCCCCCGGCCTTGGTCACGATGCCGGCGACGGGGTTCATGAGAATCGCGAGCTCGTCGATCCGCAGGGCCCGGGCCGCGGCCAGGTACACGATCGTCATGATCGCCCCGACAGTGAGGACCAGGAAGACGGCGTCGAGAGCGGCTGCGCCCATGAGGTGGCCATCGGCGTCGCCCAGGAGCTCGCGCACGACGATGCCCACGATGACTGCGGGGACGGCCGCGCCGATGAGCCGCAGGTGCGTGGAGATGACCCGGGGGCCGTCGAGGTCGGGCAGGTGGCGGCGCATGAGCGGCACCACCACGGCCACTGCCCCGGCTTGGGCGACCGGGGAGGAGATCGCGGCCCAGAGCATCCAGTGCTGGGGCTCCGCCAGGAAGTAGGTGAGCAAGCAGAACACCACGGGGATGATGCCCACGGTGACGTCGGCCCGCACGAGGCGGCGCGTGTCGCCGTAGGCGAGCAGGACCCGCTGCGTGGTGAACCAGATCCCCTGCACCACGATGCCCATCGCCAGGGCCACGAGGATCGGCGCGGCCGCATGGGCCTGCGCCAGGGAGATGGAGGGGACGAAGGCCTGGAGCGCCGGCGTGGCCAGCACCGCGATCCCGGCGCTCGCCAGGACCGTGAACACGGCCACCGATCGCAGTCCCAGGGAGAGGTCGTCGCGCACGCCCTTGCCGTCGCCGGCCGCGGCCTTCTCGCTCATGCGGGTGAACAGCGCGGTGACCACGGAGGTCGTCACGAGGGACTGCGGGAGGATGTAGATGAGGAGGGCGTTGTTGTACATCGTCGTCGAGGGGACGATGACGCCCTGGCTGGCGACCTTCTCCGCCGCGGAGACGGCCCGCGAGCCCAGGTTCATGACCGCCCAGTCGCCCAGGGCGGCCACGACGATCCCGATGAGGGCCCACCCGGCGATCTTGGAGGTGTCGCCCAGGCCGAGGCCCCGCACCCCGAAGATGATGCGCGGGGTGAACCCCGAGCGGCGCAGCGGGATGTAGAGGATGAGCGCCTGGACGACGATGCCCAGCGTCGTCATCCCAGCGATGAGCGTGATGCGCACGGCGTCCCACTCGGTGGGGCCGCCGTCGGATCCGGCGTAGCGGCCGTAAATCGCCATATAGGCGATGAGCGAGGCGATCGAGATGACGTTGTTGACCACGGGCGCCCACATGTAGGGCCCGAAGATGTGCCGGGCGTTGAGCACCTGTCCCCACAGGGCGTAGAGCCCGTAGAAGAACACCTGCGGCATGCACCAGAACGCGAAGGCGTAGCCCACTGGGAGCCATCGCCCCAGACCACCGCCGTAGAGCAGGATGATGAGGGGCGCGGCGAGGGTGAGCAGGGCCGTGATGGCCAGGATGAGGGTGCCGGCGGCGGTGAGCAGGCGGTTGACGACCTCCTCGCCGTTCTCGCGCCGCAGGGCCCGAACGATCTGCGGGACGAGGACGGCGTTGAGGATGCCGCCCACCAGCATGTTGTAGAGCTGGTTGGGCAGGGTGTTGGCGATGTTGAAGGCGTCGGCGGCGCCGGAGGCCGTGGCCCCCAGGGCCGCGATGAGCAGGGCGTTGCGCACGAGCCCCAAGAGGCGCGAGGCCATGGTCCCGGCCATCATCACCACCGAGGAGCGCATGATCGACGCCGGCTTGGGGGGCTTCCGCCTCGGGCGCGGCTCAGGGGCGGGCCGGGGCGCCTGGGCGCGCTGGCTGGGCTGAGGCGCCGCCTGCTGGGCGGCTGCCAGCGGCTGGGGCGCCTGGACGGGCGCGCTTGGCCTCGCCCCCTGGCCGGGCCGGGGCCCCATGGGGACGTTCTGGGCGTGCGCGGGGGTCATGCGTCTCCCTCCAGCTCGGGGGCGCCCGCGAGCGGGGCGTCGGGCACAGCGCGCCTGCCGCGCCGGACGGTTCGGTAGATGCCGGCGGCCAGCAGGATCACCAGGGCGCCGGTGACGATCCTGGTGCCCCGGCCCTCCCAGTCGGCGCGCACGCGCATGCGCAGGCGTGCCGGGGTTCCCACCTCGGTGCCGTCCGAGGACAGGATCCTCACCGTGAGGCTCGCGTTGCCCGAGCCGACGGCGGTCACGGGCACGGAGGCGACGGCCTGCCCGCCGGCCGGGACCACCACGGAGACCGCCTCCTTGGTCTGGAGGCGCGGCGATCCGGAGATGACCTCGACCAGCACGGTGGAGTCCTGCTTGAGCGACGACGAGACGCGGATCGGGAGCTGCGCCCTGTCACTGATGAGGTTGATCGTCGAGGTCGGGGTGACCTGCAAGGCGCTGACCACCGAGTTGGCGGCGGAGTCAGCGCCGGCGATGAGGGCCGTGCGGCCAGCGGAGTCCCACCTCCAGGCAGCCGCGGACACGGAGGACACCAGCTGCGCGCGCGTGCCCATGATCGCCGTGGGGTCGTGGAGGACCGAGCTCGTGGCGCCCACGCGCTGCGCGACGGCCCTGGCCTGGGCGAGCTCGGGATCGCTCAACTCGGCGTCGGTCACCTGGAGGTCCGGCAGCGCGGTGCGGCTGGGCTCCTCATCCTGGGCGGCCTGCGCGTCAGCGTCGGCGCGCAGGTCGGCGAGGCTCGCCGCCGTCGTCCAACTGGTCCGCCTCAGCGCGTCGACCCTGGCCCCCAGGGCCGTGGGCGAGGTCGTCGAGGCGGTGTGGCGGTCGATGGCTACCACGACGTCCCTGCCCAGGTTCGGCGCCTGACGAGTGAGGATCGCCGTCTGGGCGCGCAGGTACTGGCGGGTGTCGAGCTCGCTGAGGGATTGCGTGGAGGACCGCGTCTCCAGGCTTCCCGCGATCCCCGCGCTCAGGGGGGTATCGGGCAGGAGGATGGTGCGGCCATCGCGCGAGGCGATGCCCGACGGCGTGTAGGTGAGCGGCTCGGTGACGTCCATGTCCCCCGGGGAGGCCACGACGATGCTGGCCGACTCCGGCAGGGCGGACAGCGTCCAGCTGTCCAGGGGCCCCGCCGGCCAGGCCAGGGATGTGCTCGCGCTCGCTCCGGCCAGCAGAGACCCGCTCGCCCGGGTGGTGGCGGAGGCCATGAGGTCCGTGGCGCTCAGGTGGGTGAGGGCGGAGACATCGGCGTCGCCCCAGGGAAGGACGACGACGTCGCCCTTGCCCTTCGCGCCCGACCCCGTCAGCGCCCTGTAGAGCGAGCCGGCCAGCTCAGTGAGGTCCTCCTCCGCCATATCCCGCGGGGCGGCCGTCGCCGAGGGCGAGGCCGTGGGGCTCGGCGAGCCACTGGGGGTCGGGGACGCGCTGGGCGCGGGGGTCGCCGTCGCACTGGATCCGCCCGAGCCCGCCGCGGCGGCCGCCTGGAGGCGCTCAGGGGTCATGCCGAGCGCGTCGATGAGGGCCGGGTCGATGGCCAGGACGACGCCGTCGCCGGCCAGATCGAGCATCCCCGTCACGCGCTGGCGCAGGGCGTGGATGGAGGGCTGGGCGTCCTGCGAGGAGGCCGAGGGGACGGAGTCGGGCCCCGCGGAGGGGGTCGGCGAGGCGGTCGCGGATGGCCCGGCCGAGGCGCTCGCGGACGGGGCCGCGGAGGGGCTGGCCCCCGGGCTCGGCGAGGCGCTGGGGGCGGCGGAGGCTGTGGGGCTGGCCGTCGGGGTCGCCGTCGCCCTGGCCGCCTCCTCAGCGGCCCGCTCCGCCTCGCGCTGCTCGGTGGTGCCCAGGTCCGCCAGGAGCGCGAGCTCGGCGGGGCTGGCGGTGACCGGGATGACAACGGTGACGCGGCTGGGGTCCACGGAGGCGCCGCTGTCCCACAGCGAGATCGCGCGGTCCTGGGCGAGCGTGGAGCCGCTTTGCGTGAGGGTGACCTGGATGCCCCGAGGCCCCCATTGGTCGGTGTCCGCCAGGGGCAGGTCCGAGTTCTTGACGGTCACGGAGAAGCGCTGGGAGGCGCCGGGGGCGACATCCGAGCCGAGGGCCTCGTCCATGGCGGTGACGAGCGAGGTGGAGCGCTCGCCGGCGAGCCAGGAGCTGAGGTTCCCGGTGGAGACCTCCGTGGTCTGCTGGGCCTGGACCACGATCGAGGCGCCGGACAGGTTCGTGGCCGTGCCGTTGGCGATGGTCCCTGAGATGCGCAGATCCTCCCCCGAGTGCAGGACCTCGGGGGCCATGGCGTCCACCGTGAGGGTGAGGGCGCCGTCGGTGACGGCCGGGGCAGTCTCACCAGCGCCCAGGGCGCCAGGGACGCTGGCGGCGCTGCCCGCGGGCAGGACCTCGACCGATGAGGCGCCTCCCTGGGCCGCTGCGCCCGCAGGGCCCGCTGGACCCCCGGCAGCCGCGGGCGCGGCGAGCGCCGGCCCGGCGATCATCATGGCCGCGCTGGACAGGATGGCCGCTGCTGAGGCCAGCAGTCGCCGCGTGCGACGCAGGCTCATCCATCCCCCACGAGGATGTTGCGGGCCGCGGCAACGATCCTGCGCTCATTGGGGTAGGCCAGGCGCTTGCCGACGTCGTCGAGCGAGACCCAGGCGACATCCTCGGCCTCATGATCGGGGTCGTTCTCCGTGGTCAGGTCCCCGCCGACGGCCTCGAGGAGGAAGTGGTGGACGACCTTGTGGACCCGGTGGGCGTCGCCCGCGAACCAGTAGTCGATCGTCGCCAGGTGGCGCAGCACGCGCCCCGTGATCCCCGTCTCCTCGGCGATCTCGCGGACGGCCGCCTCCTCGGCGGTCTCCTCGCCCTCCAGATGGCCCTTGGGCAGGCACCACTCGAGGCGCCCGCCCCGGTTGCGGCGCGCGATGACGGCGGCGAAGGCGCGCCCGTCCTGGACGTCGACGACGAGCCCGCCGGCGCTCGTCTCATCGACAACGGGCAGGCCGCGCGCACTCGAGTGCCTCGCCGAGGAACCGGCGCGGGGCTTGCGAGTGCGGTGAGAGGGCATAGGGACACTCTAGGCGGTCCAGGCCCCTCGATCGGCGCAGTGCGCGCCGAGGCGGACCAGGTGCTCCTCACACGCCGATGGGCGCCTGCTCCGGGGCGTCCCGGCTCTCCCCAAGACGTTCGCGGGGAGCCGGCGCGGCGGGCTCATGGCAGGCTTGCCCCGATGACTACCTCCCCGGCCAGCGCCTCCTGCCCGACCCCCTCCCTGACGCCCACCGCGCGTGACGCCCTAGCGGGCCTGCCGCCGTCGCTGGCCGCCCTCGGTCACGCCTTCGCGCGGGCAGGCCACGAGATCGCGCTGGTCGGCGGGCCCGTGCGCGACGCCTTCCTCGGCGTCGCCCCCCATGATCTCGACCTGACCACCTCCGCGCGCCCCGAGCAGACCGAGGAGCTGCTGAAGGCCTGGGGGGACAACTGCTGGGACGTCGGCCGCGAGTTCGGCACCATCGGCGCGCGCAAGGGCGACGTCGTCGTCGAGGTCACCACCTACCGCACCGAGGCCTACGAGGTCGGCTCGCGCAAGCCCGCCGTCTCCTACGGGGACAGCCTCGAGGGCGACCTCACGCGCCGTGACTTCACCGTCAACGCCATGGCCCTGCGCCTGCCCGACCTCGAGCTCGTCGACCCCCACGGGGGCCTTGAGGACCTGGAGGCCGGGATCCTGCGCACCCCCGTCACGGCCGTGCAATCCTTCGACGACGACCCCCTGCGCATCATGCGGGCCGCGCGCTTCGCCGCCCAGCTCGGCTTCGACGTCGAGCCGGAGGTCATGAGCGCCATGGAGGAGATGGCCGGCCGGCTGGAGATCGTCTCCGCCGAGCGCGTTCGCGCCGAGCTGGAGCGCCTGCTGCTCGCCCCCGCCCCCCGCCGCGGCCTGGAGCTCATGGTCCACACGGGCGTGGCCGACGTCGTCCTGCCCGAGCTGTCCGCGCTGCGCGAGACCGTCGATGAGCACAGGCGGCACAAGGACGTCTACGAGCACACCCTCGTCGTCCTCCAGCAGGCCATGGACCTGGAGACCGGCCCCGACGGGCCCGTGCCCGGCCCGGACCTCGTGCTGCGCCTGGCCGCGATCATGCACGACATCGGCAAGCCCGCCACCCGCCGCTTCCTGCCCGACGGCACCGTCACCTTCCACGCCCACGACATCATCGGCGCGCGCATGGCCAAGAAGCGCCTGACCGCCCTGCGCTTCGACAAGCAGACCATCAAGGACGTCGCCCGGCTCGTCGAGCTGCACCTGCGCTTCCACGGATACGCCGATGCCGCCTGGTCCGACTCCGCCGTGCGCCGCTACGTCGCCGACGCCGGGCCGCTGCTCACGCGCCTGCACCGCCTCACTCGCGCCGACGTCACCACCGGCAACCGCCGCAAGGCCGCCATGCTCTCCCACGCCTACGACGATCTTGAGCGGCGCATCGACGAGCTCGCGGCGGCCGAGGAGCTCGCCGCGATCCGCCCCGACCTCGACGGCGCGCAGATCATGGCCGAGCTCGGCCTGCCCCCGGGGCCCATGGTCGGCAAGGCCTACCAGTTCCTCATGGACCTGCGCATGGAGCGCGGCCCGCTTGGCGAGGACATGGCCCGTGAGGCCCTGCGCGCCTGGTGGGCGGCCGTTCCGGCCGAGGAGCGCGCCCGCGCCGAGGCCGGGCGCCGGGACAAGCGCCGGGACGACAAGCGGGGCAAGGACAAGGGCAAGGACAAGGACGGCACGCGGGGCACGAGCGGGGGCGCGAGCTCGTGAGGCCGATTGCCGAGATCGCTCCTGAGGCCCGGAATGCGGGGAGTTCTCCCACTGGACGCGCCCGCCCGGCACCGCTGAGATAAGACCATGACCCTGACGCCTCTCTTCCTGGGCCTCATCGGCTCGGGCGTCCTCCTCATGCTGCTCGTCGTCATCCTCGACGACTTCCTCGACGCGCTCTTCGACGGCGCCGCGCCCGTCATCGCCGTCGGGCTCGCCGCCGCCGGGCTCACCGGCTTCATCGTCACCCGGGCCGCCAGTCTGCCCAGGTGGCCCGCCGTCGGGCTCGCGCTCGCGGCCGCCCTGGCGGCGGGCGCGCTCACCCGCGCCGGCTGGAGGGCGCTGCGCCGGCGCGGCCCCCAGGTGCTCGCTCCCCTGGAGGCCGTCGAGCTCGTCGCCGCCCCCGCCACCGTCCTGTGGTGGCGCGATGGCAGGGGCAAGGTGCTCGTCGAGGCCCCACGGGGCGGCCAGCACCAGCTCGTGGCCAGCGGCGACGAGGCGCTGCGAGCGGGCCAGGCGGTCACCGTCGTCGACGCCGGCCGCGATGAGCGCGGCGCCATCCACGTCGTCGTCTCGCGGCTCGCCCTGGCCGGCGAGTAAGGCGCCAGCCGCCCTCGCGGCGCCCATCGTCCCTGATCAACAAGACCGATTCCTGAATCGAGAAAGGTTCCCCCACCCATGCTGAGCATCATCCTCATCGCCGTCGCGGCGATCGCGCTCGTCGTCCTCATCGGCGTCTTCGCCGCGAGTCGATTCGTCGTCATCCCGCCCAACGAGGTCGGTATGGTCTCCGGAAGCGCCAAGACCGGGGATGTCAAGATCATCCTCCCCGGTGGCCGCGACTTCGTGTGGCCCATCCTCCAGACCATCCGCTACCTGCCCATGACCCAGCAGACCGTTGCCCTGGGCGTGGAGGCCGAGGACAAGAACAAGATCAAGGTGTTCGTCTCCGCCGTCGCCGCCATCAAGGTGGGCGACAACGACGCCGCGATCCGCGCCGCCGCCCAGCGCTTCATGGGCAAGGCCCAGATCGAGGGCGCCATCGCCGAGGCCACCACCGAGGCACTGGAGGGAACCCTGCGCTCCATCGTGGGCGCCATGACCGTCTCCGACCTCATCAGCGACCGCGAGGCCCTCCAGCAGCAGGTCCTCGACGGCGCCGAGACCGTCCTGGCCGGCATGGGACTGGCGATCGACACCCTCCAGATCAACAAGATCGAGGACAACGACGGCTACATCGCCTCCCTGGGTGTTCCCGAGCGCAAGCGCGTTGAGCAGGAGGCGCGTATCGCCACCGCGAACGCCGAGGCGCTTGCCGCCGCGGCCGAGGCGACGTCCCAGGCGACGGTCGCCCAGCAGCAGCGCGACCTGGCCATCAAGAAGGCGGCCCTGAAGAAGGAGATCGACGCCGCCCAGGCAGACGCCGAGGCCGCCGGCCCCCTGGCCAAGGCCGAGAACGACCGGAAGGTCGCCGAGATCGAGCAGCGCGCCGCCCAGGCCCGCGCCGACCTGCGCGAGCGCGAGCTCGACACCGAGGTCCGCAAGCCCGCCGACGCCGACCTCTACGCCCGCACCCGCGGCGCCGAGGCCGCCAAGGCCGAGCAGATCAACGCCGCTGAGGCGGCCGCCGAGCGCAAGCGCCTCGACGCCGAGGCCCAGGCCGGGGCCACCGCCCGCCTCGCCGAGGCGGAGGCGACCGCCACGAAGGCCCGTGCCCTGGCCGAGGCCGAGGCCGTTCGCGCCGCCGGTGAGGCTGAGGCCGAGGCCTCCCGCGCCAAGGGCCTGGCCGCCGCTGAGGCCACGAAGGCGCAGGCCGAGGCCATGGAGCGCTATGGCGAGGCCGCGAAGGCCAAGCAGGTCATCGATGTCCTCCCCGAGATCGCCCGCGCCCTGGCCGAACCCATGGGCCGCATCGAGGGCATGACGGTGGTCTCCGCCGATGGCGCCGGCAAGATCACCCAGATGGCCGCCTCGGTCATCCCCCAGCTCGACGGCCTCACCCAGGCCTTTCTCGGCAAGCCCGTGAGCGACCTGCTGGGCAACGAGGGCGGCAAGGGCGTGACGCGGCCGGGAGACTCCGCGCACTGATGTCGCACTGAGCGGTACTGAGTGGACTGAGCGCTACTGGGCCGCGCGCGAGCCGCGCTGCCGCGCTGCGGACCACTGACCGGCGGGTCGGGCTGACAAGCCCGGCCCGCCGACTGCTGCTTGCCGTGGGTTCGGCACGCTCAGCCGACGATGGCCGGATCAGAATCCGCGTCGTTTCAACGTTTCTCTGATCGGGTTCCGAGGTCGGCGGGTCTCCCGTGTGCATTTCCTGCGGCGATGCACACGGGAGAGTTCGCAGCGACGCGAGACGGAATGCGGTACGTTGGAATCATGCGGAATCTGCGGAGGCGCTGCCAACCTGAGCGTGCCGTGCCATCGCGCTGCCGGCACGCGTGCCCCTGCCCGCGCATGAGGGCCAGTGCCTTGGGGCGCATGACGGTGATCGCCTGCCGGGCATGGGACGAAAAGACCTGTATGCGGGAGCACAATGGGGCCGTGACCGCGCCGGCGGTCAGGATCGAGGCTCCCATGCCATCTCAACCAGCCTCCCGGCCCACTCTCCGCCCGCACCCGGGTCTCTGGGGAACCCCGCAGATGAGGATGCTCAGCGCGTGGGCCCTCGTCTGCTGCCTGAGTTACGCCTTCCTCCCGCAGAGCTGGCTCGGGACTGTCCGCTGGGTGCTCTTTGTCGCGCTCGCGGCCATCGTCGGCCGGATCGTCGCCCTGCGCCTCCGCCGCCGCCATTGACGGGCGCATCGCTACGGCGCCGCCGCGCCTCAGTGGAGTTTTCACTCAAGGAACCCGGCGCTCACTGTAGGAACTGACGCCCTCACTGTAGATAGTGAGGCCTTCAGTGATGCGTGGCGAGGGTTCGCTCGTTCGGACGCATCGGGGCTCAGTGCGCGCCGTCGGCGCCCGAGCGGATGATCTCCTCCAAGGCGGCCAGGTGCGCTTGGACGGCCTTGCGACCGTCCTTGGTCAGGCTCGCCCAGGTGATCTGGCGGCGGTCATGACGATCGGGCGACCTGTCCTTGCGGATCTCGACGTAGCCAGCATCGGATAGGACCTTGAGGTTCTTCGACAGGGCAGCATCGCTGATCGCCAGGATCTCCTTGAGAACCCCGAACTCCAGTTCCGCGGTTCGCAGCAGCGAGCAGATGCGCAAGCGGGTCGGCGAGTGGATGACCTCGTTGAACGCTGGCGCGGTACCTCTAGGCACCGTCTCACCTCCCCTGCGCGAGGTCTTGGCGCAGCGCGTTGTCGTACAGGTGGCCGAACACCACGACGGCGCCGGCCACCACCACAGCCGCGCCCACGGCCCACCAGGAGGACAAGTGGAGCAGATTGGCTGCCAGGGCGGTGCTCAGCCCGGCCATGACGATGGTCATGGCCACGGCGAATTGGTGTCTGCTGTGCGGTCCCGGGAAGGATTGGATCGAGACCCCGCAGCGGGACTCGTAAGAGCGCAGGGACAAGAGCATGAGGGTGACGCAGACGGTCACAATCAGCGCCGAGAACATTGGCGGAAGAAGCCCGAGGGCAAGCGTCTCCGTTGCGGCCAGTCCACCCATGACAGGGTGGTACCACGCGGGTGTCGCCACGCGCGCGGCCAGGTCGGACTGGTCGGCACCCAGCGCCCTCAGCGTCTGGCGCGCCTCAGCGGCGTTCACGGACGTGTCGTCGCGGGACTGGGGCAAATTATTTTCCATGTAGGCAAGTCTCTCAGATGACTTGCCTACATGGCAAGTGACTGGAGCCTGAGCGATGGGGTGTGTTGCGGCTTGGTGCTTGCCAACGGAGATCGCTGCTCTCGGTGCGCGACTTCGTGCTGAGGATCTGCGCCGCCCGCCGTGGAGGGGCGGATAGAACCTCTCAGGCAAGCTGTGACCCGAACGCCACCCTCTAATCTGAAAGATTCGTTACGAATCGGGTAACATAGTACGCATGGAGGTCAGGTACGCGGATCGCAAGATCCAGACGATCTGCACCAACGAGCGCCAGATGAAGCGCCAGCTCGACGCGGCCGTGGCCAAGAAGCTCCGGCTGCGCATCACCGAGCTGTACAACGTCGAATCGTTCGCCGGGCTCCTCCACGGCACCGGTAGATGGGAGCAACTGACCGCAGATCGTGCTGGGCAGTGGTCCGCACGGCTCGGCCGCAACTGGCGCCTCATCGTCGTCGACGAGGGCGGCACCCCTGTGGTCGCTCTCGTGACCGACATCGTCGACTATCACTAATCCACCGCACCCCGAGGAGGGCCGTCATGACTCACTATCCCGACTACATCGTGCCCACCGGAGACTTCGTCGCGGAGTGGATGGAGGATGAGGGCGTCAACGCGGCTGAGCTCGCCCGCAGGCTCGACGTCTCCCGCAAGCATGTGAGTGAGCTCCTCCACGGCAAGGCGCCGCTCAGCCACGACCTCGCGCTTCGGCTGGAGAACGTGACGGGCGTGCCCGCCAGGATCTGGAACCTTCACGAAGCGGGCTATCGCGAGGCTCTGGCCCGTCGGCGCGCGGCCGAGGACCTGGCGGGGCAGTTCGAGCAGGCCAAGGCCTTTCCCCTCTCCTACCTGCGGAAATCCGGCGTGATTGCCGCTGGTGCGAGAGACAAGGCTGGCACGGTGAAGGATCTGCTCCGCTTCTTCGAAGTCGGTACTTTCGACGCCTTCCAGTCCACCTGGGAGAAGGGCTCTGTGGCTTATCGGCGTTCCGCAGTGGGGCGCGACGACGCACCCGCCCTGGCAGCCTGGCTCCGGCTCGCTGAGCGCGACGCTCACATGGACTCGCTCGCCGGATATGAGCGGTCCCGCGTGGAATCAGCGCTTCCCGACCTTCGGAGGCTCACCGTCCTTCCGCCAGCCGAGGGCGTCCGTCAAGCGCAGCAGCGACTGCGGGAGTGCGGCGTCGTCCTCGCCCTTGTCCCAGCCGTGCCAGGGCTGGGGATCCATGGCGCCACCCGGTGGATCGGCGGCCATCCAGTGATCCAGCTCTCCGGATTGTGGAAGAGCGACGACCAACTGTGGTTCACGCTCTTCCACGAGATCGGGCATGTCCTCCTTCACGACCCCAAGGGCCTCTACCTCCAGGGAGTGGAGGGCGCGATCGAGGAGGAGGCGGACGCCTTCGCCGCCCGGCTCCTCGTTCCAGAGGACTACGCCGAGCGTCTCCCTCAGCGGCGCAGCCTCGCGGAGGTCAAGCGCCTTGCTGAGGAACTGGAGGTCGCTCCCTCCATCATCCTCGGGCAGGCGCAGCGCCGCACTGGTGATTATGCCTGGGGCCATGACCTCAAGCGCAGAGTCGACATCGCGGACATGGTGGCTTGAGCATCTGGATCGCCGAGCCCGGCCTTGGCCTGTCTCGCCGACGGGTGCGCTGAGCACCTTGGGTTGCGTTCTCCCCGCACCCCACGGTGCTGCGCGCAACCACCGGTGCGGGAGGCACCCCACGATGCTCGCCGCGCCCAACCCGCCACCCGCACCACCCTGCCGTCGCCCGGGCCTCCTCGCGCCCGGCCCCCTCGTGGACTGATGACGCCCGCATGGCGCGTCCATGGGCATACTGGCCCCATGCGCGTCCACAACTTCTCCGCAGGCCCCGCCCAACTCCCCCTGCCCGTCCTCGAGCGCGCCGCCGCCGAGCTCACCGACTGGCGCGGCACCGGCATGTCGGTCCTGGAGGACTCCCACCGGGGCAAGGACTTCGTCGCCTGCGCGGCCGCGACCGAGGCGGCCTTCCGCCGCGTCGCCGCCCTGCCGGACAACTACCGCGTCCTCTTCCTGGCCGGCGGCGCCACCGGCCAGTTCTCCGCCATCCCCGCCAACCTCGCCGCCCCCAGCGCCACCGCCGCCTTCATCAACACCGGCCAGTGGTCCACCAAGGCCGCCAAGGAGGCCACGCGCCAGGGCCTCAACGTCGCCACCATCGCCGACGAGTCCGCCTCCCACTACACCACCACCCCGGACCCCGCCTCGCTTGCCGTCCCCGCCGACGCCGCCTACCTCCACTACACGCCCAACGAGACCATCGGCGGCGTCGAGTTCCCCTACATCCCCGACTCCGGCGACATCCCGCTCGTCGCCGACTTCTCCTCCACCTACCTCTCGCGGCCCGTCGACTTCTCCCGCTTCGGCGTCGTCTACGGCGGCGCCCAGAAGAACCTCGGCCCCGCGGGCCTGGCCGTCGTGCTCGTGCGCGACGACCTCCTCGACCGCGCCCGCCCGGACGTCCCCGCCATCTGGGACTGGAGGACCATGGCGGCCAACGACTCCATGCTCAACACCCCGCCCACCTTCTCCATCTACCTCCTCGGCCTCATCCTGGAGTGGATGGAGGAGCAGGGCGGCCTGGAGGCCATCGGCGCCGCCAACGAGGCCAAGGCCCGCTCCCTCTACGAGGCCATCGACTCCTCGGACTTCTACGCCAATCCCGTCGAGCCGCGCTCGCGGTCCTGGATGAACATCCCCTTCACCCTCGCCGACCCCGCCCTCGACGCCGACTTCCTCACCGGCGCCGCCGACGCGGGCCTGGTCAACCTCAAGGGCCACCGCAGCGTCGGCGGCATGCGCGCCTCCATCTACAACGCCATGGGGGCCGACGGCGTCGCCGCCCTCATCGACTACATGGCCGAGTTCGAGCGCGCCCACGCCTGAGCCAGGCGCCTCACCGACACCCTCGATCAGCACATACAGGAGAACCATGAACGCCCCCGTGCCCCCCAAGCCCGAGCGATTCCGCATCAAGACCCTCAACGCGATCTCTGGCGCGGGCCTGTCCCGCCTGCCCGACGAGCGCTACGAGGTCGGCGGCGGCGTCTCCGAGCCCCACGCGCTCCTCCTGCGCTCCGCCAAGCTGCACGGCACCCCCATCCCCGACTCCGTCCTGGCCGTGGCCCGCGCCGGCGCCGGCACCAACAACATCCCGGTCGACGAGTTCACCGAGCGCGGCGTCCCCGTGTTCAACACCCCCGGCGCCAACGCCAACGCCGTCAAGGAGCTCGTCCTGGCGGGCCTGTTCATCGCCTCGCGCAACCTCATCCCCGCCGCGCGCTTCGCCCACACCCTCACCGGCGACGTCGCCGAGATGGCCAAGGCCGTCGAGGCAGGCAAGAAGCAGTTCGTCGGCTTCGAGCTGCCCGGCCGCACGCTCGGCGTCGTCGGCCTGGGCGCCATCGGCGTGCAGGTCGCCAACGCGGCGCTGGGCCTGGGCCTGCGCGTCATCGGCTACGACCCGGCCATCAGCGTCGAGTCCGCCTGGCACCTGAGCGCCGAGGTGGAGCGCGCCGAGTCCATGGAGGAGGTCTTCAAGCGGGCCGACATCCTCACCGTCCACGTCCCGCTCCTGGAGTCCACGCGCGGCCTGGTGTCCACCCAGCGCGTCGGCCTCATGAAGGAGACCGCCGTCATCCTCAACTTCGCCCGCGCCGAGATCGTCGACGAGGCCGCCGTCGTCGCCGCCCTCGACGAGGAGACCCTGGGCGGCTACGTCTGCGACTTCCCCTCGCCGGCCGTCCACAAGCACCCCCGCTGCATCTCCCTGCCGCACCTGGGCGCCTCCACCAAGGAGGCCGAGCGCAACTGCGCCATCATGGCCGCTAACTCCCTGCGCGGCTACCTGGAGGACGGCCAGATCCACAACTCCGTCAACCTCCCCGAGGCGGTGATGGCCCGCGCCGAGGGCACCCACCGGCTCGTCATCGTCAACCGGAACGTGCCCAACATGGTCGGCCAGGTCTCCACCCTCGTCGCCGGGCACGGCCAGAACATCGCCAACCTGCTCAACAAGTCCCGGGGCGACCTCGCCGTCACCCTCGTCGACGTCGAGGGCGACCCCGCCCCCGGTGTCCTCGCCGAGCTCCTCGCGATCGACGGCGTGCTGTCCGCCCGCTGCGTCTGAGCCGCGGGCAACTGCCGGCCTAGTCCCGCCCGCCCGCCCCGCGGATCGGGCAGGATGGAGGAATGCGGCTCGTCGGCGACCTGAAGGACCTGGGGACAACCCGCGCCTTCCGCATCCTGCTGGGCGTGCGCCTCATCTCCCAGACCGGTGACGGCCTCGTCCAGGCTGGCCTGGCCACGCTGTTCTTCTTCGCGCCTCAGAACATGACCAGTGCGGCCGGGGTGGCCCTCGCCCTGGTGGTCATGCTCCTGCCCTTCAGCATCGTCGGGCCCTTCACCGGGCCCTTCATCGACCGCTGGCGGCGTCGCCAGATCATCTTGTACGGCAACCTGGCACGCGCCGGCCTCATCGGCGCGACCGCCGTCGCGCTCTACCTGGCCGGGATCGGCCCGGTGGTCTACGTCCTCGTGCTCGTGGTCATGGGGATCAACCGCTTCCTCCTGGCCGTGCTCTCCGCAGGGCTCCCCCAGATCATCAGCCCCGCGCGGCTGCTCACCGCCAACTCCATCGTGCCGACCCTCGGGGGCGCCGCCAGCGCTATCGGCGCGATCATCGGCGTCGTTCTGCGCCTCCTCCTGCCCGCGGGCACGGCGCAGGACACTGCGAGCCTGCTCAGCGCCGTCGCCATGTACGCCCTGGCCGCGCTCCTCGTCACGCGCCTCGCCCCCGGGGAGCTCGGCCCCTCGCGGCTGCCCAGCAGCGCCGACGACGGCGCGCCCGCCCCAGCAGGGCCCGCCCCAGGAGGGCCCGCCCCGGCTCTCAGCACCCGGGCTGCTGACGGCGCCAGCACGCTCGGCGCCGCCCTCACCTCGACAGCCTCTGACCTGGCCGCCGCGATCCGCTACCTCGTGCGCCGCGGCACCCCCGCTCTCGCACTGGGCACGATGGCCCTGCACCGCTTCGTCTACGGCATGGAGCTCATCACCATCATCCTGGCCAGCCGCAATCTCCTGGCCGCCGACGGCGATGCCGACGCGGGGCTGGCGAACTTCGGGGCCCTCATGGGGGCGATGCTCGCCGGCCATTTCCTCGCCGTCATCCTCACCCCCATCGCCCATGAGCGGATCACGCCCGCCGCCTGGGTCGTCACCTGCCTCCTCGGCGGGACGGCCGGGCAAGTGCTCATCGCCGCCACCCACGCGCGGATCCCCTTCATGGTGGGGCTCTTCATCTTCGGGGTCGGTGTGCAGAGAGCGAAGATCGCCGTCGACACGATCGTCCAGTCGGATGCCGCCGACGCCTTCCGCGGCCGTGCCTTCTCCATCTACGACGTGCTGTTCAACACCGCCGAGTGCCTCGCGGCCGGCGTCGCCGTGCTCATCCTCCCCGACGGAGGATGGTCGCGGCCCGTGCAGATCGGCCTGGTGGCGATGGTGCTCGCCGTCGTCGCCGGCTACCGCTCCGGAGTGCGCGCCCTCGGGGGCCGCCCCCGGCCCGCTTAGAGGGTCAGGGGCGGCTCTCCCTTCTCAGGCCAGATCGGGCTGGAGGCCGAGCGTGCCCACGAGCGAGGCCCGGTAGGCGTCCGAGCCCACCCGCTCGCGCCAGGCGCGGGCCGCCGCGAGCCGGGACTCGACACCCAGGCGCTCCACCGGCACCTCGTTGCCCTCGGTGGTGAGGAAGCGCGTGAGGCCCGCGATCGCGCCGTCGGCCACCGCGACATCCCGGCGGACCTTGGCGTCCACGCGCGCGGCGTACCAGTCGGAGGCGAGGATCGCCTCGCGGTCGAACAGGGCCCGGAACTCCGGGCTCGCCAGCGTCCAGCCCTCGCGGGAGACGCCGTCGGCCATGATCTCCAGCAGGGCGCGCAGCGGCGGCACCGCCTGCTCGATCGAGCCATCGGCCACGTACTTGCGGGCCACCACCTCATGGGTGGTGACGATGACCTCGATGGAGTCGGCGAAGACCTCCGGGTCCTGCAGCTCGGGGCGCAGCATCTCCTTGGTGAAGACCACATCCGGGTGCAGGAAGATCCGCCCGAAGAACGTCGAGGCGAAGGCCTGGTTCATGCGGTAGCCGAGGCGCGAGGCCTGGATGGTGCGCCCGTCGAAGACGTAGTCCTCCATCTTCTCCAGGTAGCCCGCCTCGATGAGCCGGTGGGCGTCGCGCTCGTCGGGCTCCATGCGGGAGAAGATCTCCGGGACGAGCATGGAGATGTCGTGAGCGACCTTCACCTTCGGGCCGATGTAGCCGGCCGAGGACAGCCACCCGTCGTAGCCGCTGAGCGCGTAGGACAGCAGCGCCGCGTTGAGGTCGTAGACCGGGGGAAGGGCGTTGAACGGGGACTTCGTCAGCGCGCCCTCGCTGCCCGCGCCCGTCGTCGACGGCGACTTGCCGGTCATCGAGGAGATGAACTCCATGAACAGCTCGGGCAGCTCCATGAAATGCAGGGGGTTGTAGGCGCACAGGGCCGGCACGCCCGGCTCCGGCGGGTTGTTGCGCCGCCCGGCCGCCACCACATCCACGCTGTGGCGAATCGGCTCGTCCAGGGGGACACCGGCGTAGAGGTGGCTGGCCAGCTCGGCCAGGCGCACATGCTCAGGCGAGGCGATATCCGGGCGCACCTGCAGGTAGCGCGGGTTCTTCGTGGGGGTGCCGCCGACGAGCCGGGGATTCGCGGTGGACACCCAGTAGGTCTCATGGCCGGCGTCCGGGCCGTCCGGCAGGGCCGCCGCGCGGCGCACCAGGTCCTGCATGGGCTCGGTGAACTCGGACAGTCCCGGGGCGTCCTCCGCCATCGCTCGGGCGTCCGCCGGGGTGAGCGGCTGGAAATTGGAGATGAACAGGCCCGTGCCGGACATGTCCGACTCCGTCTGCTTGTCATAGCCGCGCACGATCGCGTCATCGGGGCGCTGGAAGAGCAGGCTCTCGCAGTTGGTGACGTACTTGCGGCTGAGGCCTGTGGCCTCCCCTGCGTCGCCTTCCAGGGCGGGGGCCACCGTCGAGGCGGTGATGTCATCCTCCGTCTGCACCTTGGCCGCCGCGGCGAAGTCCGGGCGCAGCGAGAACAGCCGCCAGGCGCCGTCGTCATCGAAGCCCACGCGCAGCATGTTCACCTTGACGGTGTCCCCGTCCAGGCGCAGCGAGTTGGCTTGGCGCCCGTTCATGACCCCCACGGAGAAGTGCGAGCGCCAGTCGCCGCCCCACTCCGGACGGTAGTAGCGCTTGACCGTGAAGATGAGCTCCTTGATATGGGCCGGGATCGACTCCAGGAACGCGTTGTACTCGGCCGTGTACATCTCCGACGGCGTCAGCAGCTTGATGACACTGCCCAGGCTGCGGCGCTCGGAGAGGATCGGCCGGTGGTCCGAGCTCTTGTTGGCCTCGTCGACGAAGCGGTCGGTGTAGTCGCCGTCGAGGATCTCCTGGACGGCGTCGAAGTCCTTCTCGACGTCCGCGATATAGGCCTCGCCGAACACGAAGGCGTCGAGGATCGACTTGGAGATCTCCGACTTCCCGCCGCCCGAGACCGTGGCCGGCTTGTGCAGCTGCGTGTGCCAGGGGGCGGTGCCGATCATGTGCCACTGCTTGGGATTGCCCACCGCTGCCTTGCAGTGGACCTGGTATCCCGACGGCGTCACGTAGGTGCGCCCCGCCAGCAGCGGGATCGAGTGCTCGCCGGCGTCATCCGCCCACTGGATCGTGCGGGTGAGCATCGAGTAGAACGCCCCGCCGGGCACGAGCACGACGGCGTCGTCGAGCAGGTCGCGGGCGTGCCCCTCGGGCAGGAGCTCGAAGCGCCCGGGGTTGGCCTCCATGACCGCGGCGACCGTCGTGCCCTCGGGCGTGTGGACGTCGCGGAACTCGCGGCCCAGGTCGTAGCGCGGGAAGGCGATCGCGCCACCGGCGTGCTCCTCCTCCACGCAGCCGAAGAGGTTGGCCGAGTACCCGATCTGGGTCTTGACCTCCTTCTTGCAGTAGCCGAAGTAGTTGTCCGCGATGACGGTGACGATGACGCCGCGCTCGTCGCGGGCCACGCACTTGAAGGCCTTGCCGCCGTTGTAGAGCTCGTCGGCGGACTGGTAGCACATGCCGTCGCGGCGCTGGCGCTCCGTGGCCTCCTCCCACGAGGGCAGGCCGAGCTCCTTCTTCGTCAGGCGGGTCAGGTGCGGGGCAAGGATGACGCAGCCGGTGTGGCCCGTCCACGTGCCCGGCTCCAGGGAGGCGTCGTTCTCCGGCAGGTACGGGTCACCGCCGTTGCCGAAGATCCCCTCGACGAAGTCGAGGTTGGACACGAGCCCGCCCGGGGCGATGAAGCGGATCTCCATGGAGCGGGCGTCGGAGAAGCCCGGGACCTCCGGCACGACGATGGGCCGCAGGAGGAGGGACACGAAGCAGTGGGCGCGCTCGGCCTGCGGGCGATCGGCCGTCCAGGGCAGGGCGAGCAGATCGGCCGGGGCGTCGACGGCGCGCTCCAGGAGGCGCCCGAAGACCTCCTTGGGCACGGCGATCTTGTCGTCCGGAATGGGCAGGCCGCCCTCGGCCACGTGGAAGACGCCCGCCGTCGTGCGCCGGTCATTGCGCGGGTTGTGCAGAACCCCTTGCAGGACGCGGTAGGACTCGACGTAGTCGGAGACGAAGCGGTTGCCGTCCGCCGGCAAGGACAGCGCCTGGGCGATGCCGGGCTGGTCGAGGACGAAGGTGGCCCGGGGCAGGCGCGCGCTGGTGCCGGTGCCGGTGCCGGACAGGTAGGAGTCGAGGAAGTCCTGGATGCGGTGGTCCGCCGCGCAGTGGCGGTTGGCCAGGCGGCGGGAGAGCTCGCGCTCGCGGGCGATGATCGGGGAGACCAGCTGGTCGATCTCCGTGGACGTGGCGCCTGTGGGGCCGGGGATGCCCAGGAGCTGGAGTCGCAGGGAGATCGCCGCCCGCATGGCGTCGGTCGGGGTGGTGAGCGCGGTGGCGGGGAGCGGAGCGGAGGGGGTGGCGGCTGAGTCCATGCCCCGAGCCTAGGCGCGTCAGGCGGGCGGCGGAGGGGTCCCACGGCCTATTCCGCCCGGTCCAGCGGGAGCGGGCAGGATCCCACCGGATGTGACCGACGTCTGAGTGATAGGCGCCATAGGATGCCGTGGCCTGTAATAACGCCGATCAGAGGGGGCGCCGGGCGTGACGAGGCGACGCCGGGTCGTGATCCCATCGTCCTTCTCTTGCCCCCTGGGGGTACTTCCCGGCCATACTTGGAACCGCACGATGGCTCGCTGGGCCCCCAGCCCTGAATCCCGGTGAGCCGACCGGCACTGCAGGAATGAGGAGCGCGTGACAGTCAACGCGAACCCAGGAGGCAATCGTCCCCACGGTGGCCGCCTCGCCCAGGCGGCCAGCTCCGGGAGGCAGGAGCGCGGCCGCAAGGCTCCCACGGGCGGCCGCGGCGCGCGCGACGCCCGGGCGGCCAAGAAGGCCGCCAGGGCCGCGGCGGCGAGCGCTGCCCCGGCCCCCAAGGGCCTGAGGAGGATCTTCAACTACCCCAGGCGCGGCAAGGGACCGATCCACCGCTGGATCCCGAGCTGGCGCTTCTGCCTGGGCTCCACCCTCCTCTTCATCGCAGCGGTGCTGGGCCTGTTCGTCTACGCCTACTCGACGATCAAGGTGCCCGAGCCCAGCGAGTTCGCCCAGGCGCAGACGACCACTGTCTACTACGCCGACGGCACCACCCAGATGGGGCAGTTCGCCGAGGTCAACCGCACGATCATCGATGCCTCGACGCTACCGTCCCATGTGGGCAACGCCGTCGTGGCCTCCGAGGATCGGAGCTTCTACACCAATAGCGGTGTGGACCCGAAGGGAATCCTGAGGGCCCTCGTCAACAACGCCAGTGGCGGGGGGACCCAGGGAGCCTCCACCCTCACCCAGCAGTACATCAAGAACTACTACGTCGATACGACCAGTTCCTACACGGGCAAGTTCAAGCAGGCCATCATGGCCCTCAAGATCGACCGATCGAAGACCAAGGCGGAGATCCTCGGCTCCTATCTCAACACGGTGTACTTCGGCCGATCCGCCTACGGCATCGAGGCCGCCAGCCAGGCCTATTTCGGTCACCCGGCGTCCCAGATGACCTACTCCGAGTCCGCCCTTCTGGCTGGGATCCTTCCCGCGCCCAGCGCCTGGGACCCCGCGATCGACGAGGACCAGGCCCACGTCCGCTGGAACCGCGTGCTCGGCCTCATGCGCGATGACGGCTACATCACCCAGGCCGAGTACGATTCCGCGACCTTCCCCGCCACGATCGACGTCACCAACGACGAGACCTACAAGGGCCCCAACGGCTATCTCCTCCAGATGGTCCGCGAGGAACTCACGACGACGGCGGGGCTCACCGATCAGCAGATCGACACCGGCGGTCTGTCGATCGTCACCACGATCAACAAGACCGACCAGGACGCGGCCATCGCCGCAGTTCAGAGCCTGCCTGAGGGGTACTCGCCCAATCTGAGAGTCGGGTTGGTGTCGATCGACCCGAAGACCGGTGGCATCCTCGCTCTCTATGGGGGGAGCGACTACCTCACCGGAGGCTTGAACTCGTCCACGGGGGCCGTGGCCCAGGCCGGCTCGACCTTCAAGCCCTTCGCGCTCGTAGCCGCTCTGGAGAATGGCGCCACCCTGGCCAACGGCTATCCGGGGACCTCGCCCATGACGATCGAGGGCCAGAAGTACGTCAACTTCGGCAACGCCCAGTTCAAATGGGCTAACCTCGTCACTGCCACCACCTATTCGGTGAACACGCCCTATCTTCAGCTGAATAAGGACGTGGGACCTGAGACCACCAACGAGGTGGCCACGAGGGCCGGGTACCCGGAAGACACGGCGGGTATGAAGGATCCCAACACTCAGAGCGTGCTCGGCTCGGCCTCTCCGCACACGATCGATATCGCCACGGCCTACGCGACCTTCGCCTCGCAGGGCACGCGCCACCAGACGCATATCATCGCCTCGGCCAACGGCAAGAACGTGTCCTACACAGCGTCGACCAATGGTGAGAAGGTCTTCTCCGACGGCGTCATGGCCGATG
The DNA here is from genome assembly GCF_000295095.1 of Actinomyces timonensis DSM 23838. Taxonomy (GTDB): domain Bacteria; phylum Actinomycetota; class Actinomycetes; order Actinomycetales; family Actinomycetaceae; genus Actinomyces; species Actinomyces timonensis. The sequence continues at coordinate 1,183,714 of NZ_JH806632.1, forward strand.
CCACCTATGCGATGCAGCAGGTGGTCAACGAGGGGTCCGGCACCACCGCGCTGCGGCTCGGACGGCCCGTCGCGGCCAAGACGGGCTCCTCATCGGACAACAAGTCGGCCCAGTTCGTCGGCTACACCCCGCAGGTCGCCACGGCCGTGACGCTCTACCAGACGGGGGCCAATGGCGAGGAGGAGTCGATCACCCCGTGGGGCGAGTACTCCGAGATCACCGGCTCCACCTATCCGGCGGACATCTTCACCTCCTATATGGAGACCGCGCTGAACGGCCTGCCCGTCGAGCAGTTCCCGGATCGTACGGCCGAGTCCTACACACCGGGCTCCCTCGGCGGCGCCCAGGCGCCCGCGACCTCTGATGGCTCCTTCCCGACCCCGGAGCCGGAGGTCACCGTCCAGCCGGTCGAGCCGACGCAGGAGGCGCCGACCCAAGCCCCGAGCCAGGACAACCAGCGCGGGTTCACGCCCGAGCCCAATCAGCAGGCCCCGACGCGCGGGCCGGGCGGGGGACCGAGCGGTGGGCCGCAGGACCCGGAGAAGGACAATGGTCGCGACGGCGGTTCCGGCAATGGCCTGCCGGAGAGGGGAGGCAAGTCGGATCAGCAGAGGAACGCCCCGCAGCGCGGTGCCTACTGGGATCCGCGCTGGGACCCGCGTTACTCCCCGGAACTCGCCTACTGAGGCCTGACGACGGCCCGGACCCCCGCACGTGTCGCACTGCACGACCGGGGGCCCGCCCCCGCCTTCCGGGCGGCGGCGGCCCTGGAGTAGGCTCATGCCCCGGTGCGCTCTTGGGCGACCCCGCTCCGGCGGCGCGCCGCACGCATCAACCCTCCTGTCACGGAGAGACCGTGACCGCTTGAGACCAGAGGAGGTGGGTACCAAGCATGCGTCATTACGAGATCATGATCATCCTCGACCCCGAGACGGACGAGCGCACCATCGCGCCGTCGCTCGAGAAGCTGCTGCAGGTCGTCCCCAGCAACGGGGGCACGGTCGACAAGGTCGACGTCTGGGGCAAGCGCCGTCTCGCGTACGACATCAAGAAGCGCTCCGAGGGCTTCTACGTCGTCGTCGACATGACCACCACGCCCGAGATCGCCCAGGAGCTCGACCGCCAGCTCGGCCTCAACGAGACTGTCCTGCGCACCAAGCTCCTGCGTCCCGAGGCCTGAGCCAACTCAAGGGAAGGAAGCGAAATGGCCGGCGACACCGTCATCACGATCATCGGTAACCTCACCGCGGACCCGGAGATGCGCTTCACCCCGTCGGGTGCGGCGGTCGCGTCCTTCACGATCGCGTCCACGCCGCGCACCTTCAACCGCCAGACCAATGAGTGGCAGGACGCGGAGACGCTGTTCATGCGCTGCTCGATCTGGCGCGACGCCGCGGAGAACGTCGCCGAGTCCCTGACCAAGGGCATGCGCGTCATCGCCCAGGGCCGTCTCCAGCAGCGCTCCTACACGGACCGTGAGGGCGCTCAGCGCACCGTCGTGGAGATGCAGGTCGATGAGATCGGCCCGTCACTGCGCCGCGCCAAGGCCCAGGTCACCCGCACGGGCGGCCAGGGTGGTTTCGGCGGCAACCAGGGCGGCGGCTACCAAGGCGGTCAGAACCAGGGCGGCCAGGGCGGATCCTGGAACAACAACCAGGGCGGCGGCCAGGGCTTCCAGGGAGGCCAGAATCAAGGCGGTCAGTCCGGCTACAACGCCCCCAGGGGCGGCGCCGCGGACGACCCATGGGCCACGGGCGGCTCCACCTCCTTCGGTGACGAGCCCCCGTTCTGAGCCTCGCGCCCGTTCCCACACCCACAAACCAATCTCGTATGAGCGCCGTCGGCGCTCGCAACAAGGAGTACCACTATGGCGAAGCCCCAGCTTCGTAAGCCGAAGAAGAAGGTCGGCCCCGTCAAGGCGATCAAGGTCGGTGTCATCGACTACAAGGACACCGCCACGCTGCGCAAGTTCATCTCCGACCGCGGCAAGATCCGCGCTCGTCGCGTCACCGGCGTCTCCGTCCAGGAGCAGCGCAAGATCGCCAAGGCCGTGAAGAACGCCCGCGAGATGGCCCTGCTGCCCTACACGAGCTCTGCTCGCTGAGAAGGAGGCACGGATATGACCACCAAGCTCATCCTCACCCACGACGTGGCCGACCTCGGCGCTGCCGGTGAGGTCGTCGACGTCAAGGACGGCTACGCCCGCAACTACCTGGTCCCGCGCAGGCTCGCGACGCCCTGGACCAAGGGCGCGCAGAAGCAGATCGACCAGATGGCCGAGGCCCGTCGTCGTCGCAGCATCGAGTCCCTCGAGCACGCCCAGACCGCCCGCGCCTGGCTGACCGAGAACGTCGTGACGATCACCGCGAAGGCCGGCGCCAACGGCCGCCTCTTCGGCTCCGTCACCACCGCCGAGATCGCCGACGCCGTGAAGGAGGCCGGTGGCCCCGCCATCGACCGCCGCAAGATCACCGTCGTTCCCCCGATCAAGTCGACCGGCCGTCACAGCGCCTCCGTGCGCCTGCACGCCGACGTCGTCGCCCCGGTGGAGCTGTACGTCGTCGCCGCTCGCTGAGCACTCGCGCCTGAGGGCCCGTCCTGGACTGCCAGGGCGGGCCCTCACGCGTTCCTTCGGGCCCGAATGTGGCCAGGTTTGAGGATTGCTCGGGCCACTGGCGCCTCATCGGAACCAACCTCGGCAGAGCCAGAGGCTCTGACCTGTGCACATGTATGACATGACATGGTGACAGAAAACGGAATCCTCAAACCTGGCCACTTCGCAGGGGACGGCGGAGGAATAGGCCGGCCTCGCCATGGGTTGCCCGGGCATGGCTGACTCGAACATCGTGACCGTCCTCGCCCGCGCGTACGTCGACGACATCGACGCCGCCCTGCCCCTCTACCGGAGCCTGACCGGCGAGCAGGAGCACCGCTTCACCTATGGGCCGATGAGCCTGGCCCGCGTCGGCCAGTTCATCCTCGTCCAGGGCGCCGGTGACGACATCCGCGCGCACACCGCCACCATCGCGGTGCGCGACATGGCCAGCGCCATCGCCGCCATCGAGGAGCACGGGGGGAGCATCCTCGAGGGCCCCGACGCCGGCCCGAATGGCGCGCGCGCCGTCGCCCGCCATGGCGACGGCACCATCGTGGAGTACATCGAGCTCGGCTGAGCGCCCTCAGGCGAGCCAGGCGCGGGCTCGCGCGCCGGTGGTGGCCGCCCGCGCGCCCATGAAGACCCACGCGAAGGCGACCCAGAGCAGCAGCAGGCCATGGCCGCCAAAGGCCTGCGCGCCGTTGGCAGCGCCCAGGCGCCCGATCACGACCGCGAGCGGCGCGTAGGGCAGAAGCGTCAGCAGGCCCGCGCGCGCCAGGTAGCGCCCCTCGCCCGCGCCCATGAGGACCCCATCAAGCAGGTAGACGACGCCGGCCAACGGCATCGCCGAGGCGGTCACCAGCAGAACCGGTGCCGCGAGGCCCACGACGCCCGCGTCGGTGGTGAACAGGCGCGGCAGCCACGGCGAGGCCGCCGCCATGGCGACGCCCAGCGCGACGCCCGTGAGCGCGCCCCATGCGACCGTCCGGCGCACGACGGCGGCCACGGAGAGAACCGGCGCGCTTCCGGCTCCCGATGGGGTGCCCGCCTCGTCCACGGAGCCCGCGGCATCGGCCTGCCCGAGGGCGGTCCCGATCAGTGCCTGCGCCGCCACAGCCAGCGCGTCGAGGGCGAAGGCCGCGAAAGTCCACAGGGAGTTGACCACCTGGTGCGCCGCCAGCGGCGCCTCGCCCAGGGCAGTCGCGGCCCAGACCGTCAGCAGAATCGCCGCCCTCAGCGACACGGTGCGCACGAGGAGTGGCACCCCCGCCCCCAGGGACGCGCCGATCCCCGCGCGATGAGGGCGAAGCGGTACCCCCGCGTCCCGAGCGGCGCGCGCGATGGGGCGAGCCAGAGCCAGGGCCATCGCGGTCTGCGCGAGCGCCGTGCCCAGGCCGGAGCCGGCGATCCCCATTCCCACGCCGTAGAGCAGCACCGCGTTGAGGGTCGCGTTGAGCACCGCCCCGGCTGTGGCGACGACGAAGGGCGTCCTCGTGTCCAGGAGGCCGCGCAGCGTGCCCGTCGAGGCGAGGACCGCGAGCATCCCGGGCAGGCCCGGCGCGGAGGCGCGTAGATAGCTGGTGGCAGCATCGGCCACCGCCCCCTGGGCTCCCAGGGCGCCCACCAGCGACGGCGCGCTCGCCTCCAGGATGATGGCCGTGCCGACCCCGAGCAGGAGGGCGAGCCATAGCCCGTCGATCCCCGCGCGCAGGCCCCCGGCGCGGTCGCCCGCCCCGAAGAGGCGCGCCGTTGTCGCTGTTGTCGCGTAGGCGAGGAAGACGAACAGGCCCACGAGGGTGGTCAGCACGGTGGATGCCAGGGAGAGGCCCGCCAGGGAGGTGGCGCCGAGGTGACCGACCATCGCGGAATCCACGAGCACGAGCAGCGGCTCGGCCACGAGGGCGCCGAGCGCGGGCACCGCCAGTCCCAGGATGGAGCGGTCGAGGCGACGGCGGTTCGCGGAGCCCCCCGAATCGGGGGCGGCTATGGAGCCGTCCCGGTCTCGGCTCGTCGCGCCGAGCGGGTGGTGATCGCGCGCTGATCTGCTCACATCGTCTCCGGGGTCGTGGGGGGCGGCCCAGTCTCCCACGGCGGCTCATGGCGGCGTGGGGGCATCTCGCGCTCGCCTCAACCCACAGCCGAGTGGTCCAGACCTGAAGGCGAGGATGAGGTTATTCCACAGGAAAACGAGGTTATCCACAGATTCTGTACGGATTTTGTCGCATCGTCCTGTGGGTGTCTGAGCATGGGCTCCGCGCGGAGATCACGCTGGTATGTCAACGATCGTCGAAAACATGCAGGTCGTCACCTCAACTTTATCCACAGGCTGTGCGGCGCGTCGCCCCCAGGTTATCCACCGCTTTCCACAGGTGTCGGTGGTCTGCCCACAACATCCCCCCAGGGCGCGTTTGCCGCGCCCGGAGGTGGGGGCTAATGTCGCGCGCGCGCCTCCTGGCGCCGGAGAGGAAGGGGAGCCATGACCGACGTCATCGACCGCACCGCTGTGAGCGCTCCTCACGAGTCCGGCGCGCTGGGGCGGGGCGGCCAGGGCGCGTCCGGCCCATCGGCGGCGGCCCGCTTCGATGGCGTCTTCGACCGTGTCCCCCCGCACGACGACGAGGCCGAGATGGCCACGCTCGGCGGCATGCTGCTGAGCAAGGAGGCGATCACCGACGTCCTGGAGATCCTGCGCGGCAACGAGTTCTACCAGCCCGCCCACGAGTCGATCTTCGACGTCATCGTCGACGCCTACAACCGCTCCATGCCGGCCGACCCGATCGTCGTCGCCGACGAGCTCGCCAAGCGCGGCGAGCTCGACCTCATCGGCGGCGCCCCCTACCTCGCCTCCCTCATGGCGAGCGTGCCCACGGCCGCCAACGCCGCCTACTACGCCCGCATCGTCCGCGAGAAGTCCCTCATGCGCGGCCTCGTCCAGGCCGGCACCCGCATCACCCAGCTCGGCTACTCCCAGGACGCTGGGGACATCGCCGAGCTCGTCACCCTGGCCGAGGCCGAGGTCTACTCCGTCGCCCACTCCGAGGGGGAGAAGGAGGACTACATCGCGATCTCCGAGCTCCTGGGCGAGGCCAACCTCGAGATCGAGGCCGGGCAGAGCCGCGAGCAGGGGGCCATGACGGGTGTGCCCACGGGCTTCGTCGACCTCGATGAGCTCACCGGAGGCCTCCACCCGGGCCAGATGGTCATCATCGCCGCCCGGCCCGCCATGGGCAAGTCCACGCTCGCGGTCGACTTCTGCCGCTCGGCGTCCATCCACCACGGCATCCCCTCGTGCTACTTCTCCCTGGAGATGGGGCGCATGGAGCTCATGATGCGCATCCTGGCCGCCGAGTCCGGGGTCTCCATGAACAAGCTGCGCGGCTCCAACCAGATGGATGAGCGCGACTGGCAGGACGTGGCGCTGGCCTACAACCCGGTGTCCAACGCCCAGCTGTACATCGATGACTCCCCGAACCTGACGATGCCGGAGATCCGCTCCAAGGCGCTGCGCCTCAAGCAGCAGAACGACCTCGGCCTCCTCGTCATCGACTACCTCCAGCTCATGAGCTCGGGCAAGCGCGTGGAGTCCCGCCAGCAGGAGGTCAGCGAGTTCTCCCGCTCCCTCAAGCTGCTGGCCAAGGAGCTGGAGATCCCGGTGATCGCCGTCGCCCAGCTCAACCGCGGCCCCGAGCAGCGCACCGGCAACAAGCCCCAGATGTCCGACCTGCGCGAGTCCGGCTCGCTGGAGCAGGACGCGGACATCATCATGCTCCTGCACCGCCCCGAGTACTACGCGATGGAGGAGCGCCCCGGCGAGGCCGACATCATCGTCGCCAAGCACCGCAACGGCCAGACCAAGACGATCCCCGTGGCCTTCCAGGGCCACCTCTCCCGCTTCTCCAACATGGCGCGCGACATCACCGCCGAGCCCGACTACGAGGGCTGAGCGGCTCCCGACGGCGGACCCGCCGTCGGGAGCCGCTCGGGGCTCAGCCCTGGCGGGCGAGGTCGGCCGCTCCCACGAGGCCGGCCTCCTGGCCGCCGGCGGCGAGCACCAGCGGGATCGGCGGGCGGTTGACGCCGGCGGTGAGGCTGGCCTCGAAGGCCTTCCGCGTGGGCTCCAGGAGGATGTCGCCCGCCTCAGCCAGGCCGCCGGCGATGACGATGATCTCCGGGTCGAGCACCGCGCACAGGTCCGCCAGGCCCACTCCCAGCCAGTGGGTGAGCTGGGCGTAGCACTCCAGGGCGCAGGGATCGCCCTCGCGGGCCGCCGCGGTGACGGCCTTGCCGGAGATGTTGTTGGCGTCCCCGCCCGAGAGCTCGATGATGCGCGCGGCGTAGGCGGGGCGGAAGCGCGCCTGCTCCCAGCCGTTGACGCCCAGGGCCGTGCCCGCGGCGTAGCGCTCGAGGCAGCCGTTGAGGCCGCAGCCGCAGGGGCGCCCATCCGGCACGACGTTGATATGCCCGATCTCGGCGGCGAAGCCCCGCGCGCCGCGCAGCAGCCTGCCGTCCACGACGACCGCTCCGCCCACTCCGGTCCCGATGGCCACGACCAGCGCGTTGCGCTTGCCCTGGGCGGCGCCGAAGCGCACCTCCGCCCAGCCGAAGGCGTTCGCGTCGTTCTCGACGACAACGGGCATGCCCACGCGCTCGGAGATGGCGTCGCCCAGGCGCAGCCCCGTCCAGTCGAGGTTCGTGCCATGGGCGATCGTGTTGCGGTCCTCTGCGATGAAGCCGGCCGCGCCGATGCCGACCGTCGCGCAGGCCGGGAAATCGTTCTTGAGCTCGCGGACCACCTCGACGATCGTGTCGATGATCGCCTGGCGCTCCTTGGCGGGGGAATCGCGGCGGATCGTGGCGAGCACCTCGCCGTCGACGGCGACCACGCCGCCCGCGATCTTCGTGCCGCCCACGTCCACGCCAATGCTCAGCGCGCCGCGTGAATCCTGCGCCGTCCCGCTGTCCGTCCGGGTGCTCGCCTCGGTCTGATCCGCCATGTGTGCTCCTTCGCCATGCCTCGGGTGATGCGGTGCCGGGTGGGCGCGCGCCCGTCGATGGGCGCGATGCCGAGGCCCGCCTATTGTGACAGGCGTCGCAGGTTCTCCGCGACCGAACGCCAGGACCCTGTGGGCGGCGGGGGCTACTTCGCGGCCTGCTCGGCGATGGTGGCGCGCACCGTGTCCGCGGGGGCGAAGCCGCTGATGTACGTGTCGTTGATCATGAGGAAGGGCGTGCCGGTCACCCCGATCTTCTGGGCGTGCTCCTTCGCCTGGGCGACCGCCTGGACGGTGGCGTCAGCGCTCATGTCTGCCTTGAACTTCTCGATGTCCGGCACCCCGGCGCTCTGGGCGAAGGCCACGAGGCTGTCCTGTGTGTACTCGGGGTGGTCGGTCGGATCGGCGGCCGCGTAGACGGCGTCGTGGAACTCCCAGAAGCGGCCCTGGTTCGCCGCGGCGATGCCGGCCTGGGCGGCCAGTGGAGAGGAGGGGGTGATCTGCGCGAGGTCGCGCCACTCGATCCGCAGAGTGCCGTTCTCGATGAGGTCGTTGAGACCCGGCTCGGTCTCCTGGGCGAACTTCGTGCAGTACGGGCAGCCGAAGTCGGAGAAGATCGTCAGGACCACCGGCGCGTCCGCGGCGCCCTTGGCCTGGCCGTCATTGGGGTCGCGCTTGGGCTCGTCGCGCAGGATCTGCAACTGCTCGGGGCTGAGCGAGGGTGCCGGGGGCGCAGGCGCCGTCGTGGCGGCCGGGGGCGCCGTCGTCGTGGGGGCGGCCGACGATCCGCCAGTGCTCCGCTTCACCAGGATCCCAGCGATTGTGGCCAGGAGGAGCGCGATGATGATGAGCAGCACGATGACCATGGCCTGGTTGTTCTTGCGCGCCGGCGGCGCCCCGTCCGGGACGGCGGGACGGATCGGCTCGGTGGGCGCGGCGGCGGGCTCCTGCGAGAAGGTCATACCCGCAGTCTGGCAGACAACGCGAGACCGGGGCCGCTTGTCCGGCCCATCGCGACGGATCCGGGACGCTCCTTCAGTGGGCGAGCCAGGCGCCCAGGGCCATCCCCATCGCTCCCGAGGCCAGGCAGGCGGCCATCATGCCCAGGCCGTGGGCGGCGGCCGCCCGCCAGCGCCCGAGCGAGGCGAGCCGCGCGCCCTCCACACTGGCCGTCGAGAAGGTCGAGTAGCCGCCCATGAGGCCTGTGCCGAGGACGCGGGCCAGGTGCGCGGCGCCCGCCGTCGCCTCCGCCTGCGCCCAGCCGGTGAGAAGGCCGAGGAGGAGGCAGGCCGTGACGTTGACGACGATCGTCCCCACGGGCACGGGCACGGGCACGGGCGGGGACGCGGGCGTCGACGATCCTGACGGTCTCGAGCCGCCCCGGGTCGCTGCCACTGTCACGCGGCCGTCGACGAGGTAGCGGCCGATCGCCCCCGCGCCTCCCGCCAGGGCCATGAGGGGCCATACCCACGCCCCGCTCATGCTGGCCCCGAGCCTGTCGTGCCAGCCCGGGCGCCGTCGGCCCGATGAGTGCGATGGGTGCGATGCCGTCCCTCGAGGAGCCCCGACAGCCTCAGCCCGAGGCCCGCCAGCGCCAGGCCCGCGATAAGCGAGCCCAGGAGGTAGAAGGCCCCGAGGAGCGCGCGCCCCTGGCCGATGAGGCGCAGCGTCTCGCTGATGAGCGTCGAATATGTGGTGAGTGCCCCCATGAGTCCGGTGCCCACCCCCAGGCGGACGAGCCGGTACCTGCCCGCCTGGCGCCCGGGCACCGCGAACCAGCCGAGGATGAGGCCCAGGAGGAGGGCGCCGGTGAGGTTCGCCGTCGCCGTGGCCCAGGGGATCCCCGACGGCGAGGCGCCGATGAGCTCGGCCAGGCCCGCCCGCAGCGAGGTGCCGATGACCCCGCCCAGGCCCACCACCGTCAGGGCGGGCCAGTCGGGGGTGGAGGAGGCGCGCATGTCAGTTGGCGCCGACGAGCTGGGCGACCTGGAGATCGTCCTGGTTGAAGATGAGGATGTAGTCGCGGCCGGTGCGGCCCTCGATCCAAGCGGCGGCGTCGCGCGGGGCATTGCCTCCCCATGCTGACGACCGGGCGTCGATGACCACGTACTGCGGCGCCTCGCTGCCCGTCCCCACCCAGGCGACGTCGGCCTGCGGGACCAGGTAGGACATGAGGGAGAGGTCCGTCTCCACGGTCGACCCCTCGGGGATGAGGCCGTAGACGGTCTCAATAGCGCTCATGCGCTGCGGGGCCTTGCCGAAGTCCCGGTTGTTCATCTGCCACAGCGGGAGGTCGTGGGCGGTCATCACTCCCAGGAGCATCGGGGTGGCCAGGCCGAGCAGCGCGACCCATCGGGCCCACAGCGACACGCCCAGCCAGCCCGCGCCGTCGGGCCGACGCGCGCGCCGCCGCTTGAGGGCGGCGACGACGTCGAGGAGCGCCCCGATCGCCACCGGGATGAGCACGGCGTTGTAATGCCAGTTCTTCCACTCCCAGTAGAAGGTCACCGAGCCCAGGAGCCGCCATGCCAGCGTCGGCGCCACGACGGCGATCCACGGCGAGCCCAGTCCGATGCCGCCGGCGGTGAGCAGCAGCACGACCAGGGTCTCGATCTTGACCTCCGGGGAGAACAGGCGGGTGAGCAAGTCCTGGTGGGTGCCAGCGGCGCCGCCAGACCCGATGGAGTAGGCCCACGAGCCGCCCGGGTTGAGCATCGGCAGGAACACCATGGTGGTCAGGAAGAACATGGCGACGCCGAAGGCCGCGAGCGCGAGCCCGAGCTGCCAGGTGGTCAGGCGCCCGACCGGGTGGATCACGCGGCCGCGCTTGACCTCCCCCAGGCCCCGCACGGCCACGGCCAGGCCGATCATGAGGACCGTCAGGCCGAGGTCCTCCTTGACCAGGACCAGCGGCGCGGACCAGCAGGCCACGGCCAGCCACCGGCGCTCGACGAAGGCCGCCGAGGCGAAGGCGAGCATGGGAACGGCGAAGGCGATCTCATGGAACTGCGCGGCGACGGCCCCCTGGAATCCCCAGCTGAGCACGTAGGTGAGGCCCAGGGCGAGAGCGACCATCGGGTGGGTGAGGCGCTGCGCCAGGCGCACGATGGGCCAGGCGGACACCGCGAGGAGGAGGTCCTGGACGATGAGGAGCGTCAGGCCCGAGGGGAACAGCGCCCACAGCGGGCCGAGCAGCACGAGGATCGGGTGGAAGTGGTCGCCCAGGAGGTTGTAGTCCGGGCCCTTGATCGGGACGATCGGCGCATCCAGATGGGAGTAGGCCTTCGCCGCCTCGGAGAAGATGCCCAGGTCCCAGCTCGGGACGGTCATCGCCCTCCACTGGCCCACGGAGTACGTGACGAGCACCCAGGCGCCGATGAGGACGGTGAGCGCGGCGGGCAGGAGGTCGAGCCAGTCCCGGGATGACCTGGGCAGCCTCAGCCGGAAGGCGGGCGGGGCCTCCTCGTCCGGGGCTGGCGTCGGCGCTGTCTCGACGGCGCTCCCCGGCGCCGGGGCGTCGGGCGGCATGGAGGCGCCCCGCGGCATCGGGGGCGCGGGCGGGGTGGGCGGCAGAGGCGGGATCGGATACGCGGCGGCTCCATCCTGGGGAGGAACGGCGTCGTCGGGGCTGGGCACTGGACTCATCGCGGACGAGCCTAATGCTCGAAACACCTCTCGGCGTAGGCTGCCCCAGTCACACCCACCCCTGAGGAGACATCGATGACTGCCAACACGGGCGAGCACGATCTCGACGAGATCGTCGAGCGCGGCGAGCACCTCCAGCGCCGCCTCACCAATCGACACATCCAGCTCATCGCCATCGGCGGGGCGATCGGCACGGGCCTCTTCATGGGCTCCGGCAAGACGATCTCCCTGGCCGGCCCCGGCGTCCTCCTCGTCTACGCGATCATCGGCGGCTTCCTCTTCCTGGTCATGCGGGCCCTCGGCGAGGTCCTGCTGTCCAACCTGGAGTACAAGTCCTTCGCCGACGTCGCCCACGACCTCATCGGCCCCTGGGCGGGCTTCTTCACCGGCTGGACCTACTACTTCTGCTGGCTCGTGACCGCCATCGCCGAGGTCATCGCCATCACCCAGTACGTGCAGCACTGGTGGCCCACCGTCCCCCTCTGGCTTCCCGCCACTGTCACCGTCGCCCTGCTGCTGTCCCTCAACCTCACCACGGTGAGGGCCTTCGGCGAGATCGAGTTCTGGTTCTCCATCATCAAGATCGTGGCGATCCTCGCGCTCGTCGTCGTCGGCATCGTGCTCGTGGTCATCGGCTTCACAGCCCCCAACGGCGCCGTCGCCTCCCTGGGGAACCTCGGTGACCTCTCCGACCCCGTTGGCAGTCTCTTCCCCAATGGCTTCTCCGGGTTCACCGGCGCCTTCCAGATCGCCGTCTTCGCCTTCGTGGGCACTGAGCTCATCGGAACTGCCGCGGCCGAGGCCAAGGACCCTGAGGTCACCCTCCCCAAAGCCATCAACGCCATCCCAGTGCGCATCCTCCTGTTCTACCTGGGGGCGCTCACAGCGATCATGATGGTGACCCCCTGGCGGGAGGTCACCGAGTCCAGCCCCTTCGTCGCGATGTTCTCCCTGGCCGGGTTCGGGCTCGCGGCGTCGCTGGTGAACTTCGTCGTGCTCACCGCCGCCGCGTCGAGCGCCAACTCCGGCATGTACTCCACGTCCCGGATGCTCTACGGTCTCTCCTGGTCCGAGCACGGGCCTGCCGTTTTCAAGCGCCTCACCTCCCGCTCCGTGCCCGGGCCCGCGCTCGTGGTCACCTGCGCCGCGCTGCTGACCGCGATCCCGCTGCTGTACACGACCTCGTCGATCATCGACGCCTTCACCGTGGTCACCACGGTGGCGAGCGTGCTGTTCATCCTCGTGTGGATCATCATCGTCGTCTCCTACCTGCGCTTCCGCTCCCTGCACCCCGAGCGCCACGAGGCCAGCGCCTTCAAGATGCCGGGGGACCGGGTGAGCGCCTGGGCGAGCATCGTGTTCTTCGCCTTCGTGGTGTGGACCCTCATCCAGGCCGAGGACACCAGGCTGGCCGTGCTCGTCTCGCCGCTGTGGCTTGTCGTGATGGCCAGCGCATGGTGGTGGCTTCGCTCCGGTGCTGCTCGGCGCTTGGCGGGCGCTCTTCGGCGGCGGTAGGCACGAGCTGAGCTTGCCCGCCCCACCCGCCAGGGCGAAGTGGCCAGGTTTGAGGATTGCTCGGGCTGCGGGGGCTCTTGTGCGCGAGCCGCGCCTCGAGTGCTGCCTTCTGGCCTGGGCAAACGCAAAGCATGGCAATGTGTCAGAAAAAGGAATCCTCAAACCTCGCCACTTCGAGGCTGGGGTTGAGGCACGGAGAGCCGTGAACCACAAGTGACGGCATCCTCAGTGGGATGCCTGCGCTGTGGAGGCCCGGCCTCGGCGCGCCTGAAGCTCTCCCACAATCCTGCTCATGGTGAAGCGGGATACAGAGAAACAGCGGATCCTCCAGCTGCTCCGGTCGGGGCATGGCGCCCTCCGTAGGCGGGATATCCGCCTCGGACGGACTGGTCAGCGGGCTCTCGCCGACCTCCTCAATGCGGGCGACGCGCAGCGGACAGCGGGCGTCATCCACCTACCGGACGCGCCGCGGGCGATCGTCGTCTGCCGGTCGTTCGGCGGCGTGCTGACGGCCGAGTCCGCGCTCGAGTACTACGGGCTCCCTGTCATGCGCCGTCCTCGCGAGTTCCATATCGCGGTGCCCGCCAATACTGGTGTCATCAGGGCGCCTGGTGGTGTCATCGTCCACCGAGAGGCCCACCTTGGCCGAATCGATCCGCTCGCGATGCCCGTCGCCTCGCCGGAACTCATCCTGGCGCGGATGCTCCGGCGCTCCCCTGAGATCGATGCTGTCGCGGCACTGGATGCCGCGCTTCGCGAAGGGCTTGTCTCATTCGAGGAGATCCGCGCACTACTGGAGGGTGACGGTCACCAAGCCCCGACGGCGCGCGCTCGCTTGGAGCGGGCCAACCCGCGGTCCCGTTCATTGATCGAGAGCCGTCTTCGCGTCGAGCTCGAGGATGCTGGCCATCAGGTGGATGTCGGGGTGGTCGTCGATGGGGTTGGCGAGGTGGATCTGCTCGTGGACCGGCGGCTCTTCGTTGAGACCGATGGATTCGCCTACCACTCCTCCCGGGAGGCGCTCGCCAAGGACCGGGACCGCGATCAGCGGATGATGTCGAGGGGTCTGCCGGTTGTCCGGCTGACCTACGAGGATGTCATGCGCGGTTGCGGTGTCATCATCGTCGAGGCGGCGCTCAGGGGGTTGGACGCTGGGCCGGTGCCCGTGGTGGTCGATCTGGATCCGTTGACTGGGGCACCAAGACTCGCGTGGTGAGCGCAAAGTGGCGAGGTTTGAGGATTGCTCGGGTCCTGAGGGGCGTTGAGCACGAGGCACGCCTCGACTGCGAGCCTCTGACCTCGGTGAACGCAAGATGTGACAACATGCCAGGAAAAGGAATCCTCAAACCTCGCCACTTTGAGGCTCGGGCTAGGGCCGAGGCTGGGGAGGTCAGGCGTCTCGGCGGGAGAAGACCACCCAGCCGACCGCCAGGGGAACGAGGCACCAGGCGGAGAACACCACGATCGCCTGCCAGTGCTCCAGGAACGCCATGGTTCCCGGGACGCCCCAGCGAGGAACGATCTCATGCGGATCGCGCACTGCGAGCTGGGTGGTCGAGGGCAGGATCCCCTCGAGGGTCTGCGCCCAGCGCTGCCCGCTCAGGAGCTTCAAGGGGATATCGATGACGAAGAGTAGGCAGTTCACCGTGGTGATCGCTCCGGCAGTCGAGCGGGTGAGGAGGCCCAGCCCCAGGGCCATGAGCGCGATCCCTCCGAAGGCAAGCCCCGTCCCCCAGATATATCCCAGGTAGCGGGGGTCGGTGAGGGGGATGACGAGGTCGCCGATAAGAGGGTAGGAGACTGCCCAGGTGATGAAGGCGGAGAGCGTCCCGACGGCGAAGCCCCAGCCTCCCACGATCAGCGCCTTCGCGCTGAAGAGGCGGCCCCGGACGGGAACGGCCCCCCAGGGAGGAACGGATCTGCCCGCTGGAGTACTCGGCTGTGATGACGAGTGCGGCCAGGACTCCGACGGCGATCTGGCCGAAGGGGGCGCCCTCGGTGATCGAGTGCGGGGCGACGAGCTTCTGATCCTCCGATGACGCGTACCCGACCGCCACGCTCACACCGAACAGAGCGGTGAGCCCGATGGCGAGGACGGTGGTGATCCAGGTCGAGCGCAGGGTGCGCAGTTTGATCCACTCGGCGCGCAGGGCGCGGGGAAGGGTCTGGCGGCCGGGAATGCGCTGGGGTGCGCTCGTGATCCCCGGCAGAGTGGGGGCGGCGGATGCGACGCTGCTCATGACGGCTCCTCCTTGAACGGATGGTGCGAATGCGTTGGCATCACGCTAGGAGCGCCGCGCGCGGGGAGGATCCGCGCCGATGATGAATCCGCGCTGGCGAGCGGGTCATACCGCGGTCTGAGTGCCTCATGCGGTCGGACGCCGTGCCCGCGGGGATCACGAAAACGGGCCGCCTCACGAGGAGGCGGCCCGATCTCGTGTGAGACCCGGCTCACCAGAAGAATCGGAACCAATCGCCGTTGTTCATGGGAACCAGTGCGGTGAGGAAGCGCATGACGTGTTGTCCTTTCGAGGAGGTGTCGTCGTTGACGGGATCAATACTTCCTCCTCGCTCCGTCCGCGTCCTCGGCCAGTCGGCCCGGTCGATCGGCTGAGATCGCATGGCCTGGAGGAAGCGGTTCGGAGGAGGGCTACACCAGCCCCGAGCGCAGGGCGTGAACGACGGCGCCGACCCGGTCCTGGACGCCGAGCTTGGCGATGAGGGTGGACACATGCGTCTTGACGGTGGCCTCGCTGAGATTGAGGCGGCGCGCGATCTGCTTGTTGGACAGCGCCTCCACCATGAGGGAGAGCACCTCCAACTCCCTGGGTGAGAGGGTGACGCCGGGGGGGAGGGCGTCAGCGTCCGCCGCCTGCGCCGGGGGGAGCACTGGAGCCGCGTCATCGGTGGTCGGGCCTTGGGCGATGATCGCGGAGGAGGCCGCTGAGAGCACCATGTTGCCGGCGGCGACGTGGCGGATCGTGGCCGCTAGCGAGGCGATGGGATCCTCCTTGGCGATGAAGCCGCGGACCCCGGCAGCGAGGGCGCGGTGGAGGACGGCATCGGCCACGAAGGTCGTGAGGACCAGCATGGCGAGATCTGGCTTCTCCTCATGGAGGGCCTCGGCGAGTGCGATGCCGTCCATGCGCGGCATCTGGACGTCGAGCAGGAGCACCTCGATCTCGGGGTCTCCTGCGCGGATGAGTTCTAGGGCATCCTGCCCGTCGTGGGCGGCCCAGGCAACATGGATGTCTTCCGTGGTGCCGAGCAGCTCGGTGAGTGTGGAGCGGACGAGGGCGTCGTCGTCTGCGATACCGACGAGGATCATGCGGTGGACTCCTGGGGTTCGGGGGTGGTGGGATTGGGGAGCTCCGAGCAGGGGATGGAGGCGGTGGCGATCCATGCGCCGTCCTGCGCGAGCGCGGTGAACGAGCCTCCCACGGTGGCGAGGCGCTCGCGCATGCCCAGCATGCCAGATCCCGAGGTGGGCAGGTGGGGGGCGCCTTGTTGGATCTGGTTGGTGGTGACCACCCGGATAGCCCGCGGGCCGAGGGCGAGGGTGAGGGTGACCCGACCAGAAGGGGCGCCGTGACGGATGATATTCGCCCCCATCTCCCGGGCCACCCGTGAGATCGTGGTCGCCTGGAGGCGGCTGGGCGCGATAGCGCCCCGCTGGTGGAACGTGACGTCGAAGCCGGCGGCGGCGATGTCGTCGCAGATGGCCTGCAGGGCCGCAGGAAGGTTGGTCACGGCCTGCCCGAGCCCTGTGGAGATCTCGACCGCCTGCCCCATGTCCTGGGTGGACTGCCTCAGGGCGCGTAGGAGGAGGCGGAGCTCGTGGAGGGCGTCCGTGGCGGTGGACTCCAGGGCCTTGAACTCGTCGCGAGCCTCCGGTGGGTAGGTGGGGTCGGCTGCGGCGCGCTGAGCGCGCAGAGCCGTCTGGGACATCGAGTAGGCGACGAGGTCGTGCATCTCTCGTGCGATGTCGATGCGTAGACCCGCGATTCTCTCCTCGGCTTTCAGCCCCTCATGGCGACGGGTCTGCTCGGTGGCGCGCAGTAGTGACCCGAGCGCAAGAAGGACGAACCAGATCAAGGAGAAGAACATGGTGGACAGGAGACCGCTGGTGTCGCTCCCTCCCCAGAAGGGGCTGAGGAGTGCCACCGCGAGCATAAGTGCTTCCACCAAAGCGGCTAGCCAAAGGGGGAAGGTCATGCCGATGACGAAGAAGAAGCCCAGAGTGATGAACCCCATGTCCGCGCCGGAGATGCTCGGGTCCGAGAGTTCGACGCTCCAGCAGGCGAAGTACAGGCATGTCCCTGGAACGGGGCGCCGCGTAGTCAGGTAGAGAGTCGCAGATGCGGTGAGAACAAGGCTGAGATCCACAGGAAGGCACTTGCTTTTGGTGCCCAGAAGCAGCACTGCAGAGGCGATTCCCAGCACGATCGAGATCACAGCGTAGAGCCAGTGGCTCCCCACGACGTCGGCTGGTTCGCGCAGAGCCTTGCGCAGGCTGGCACTGCCCTGGGAGAGGGTCTGCCGCAGCGCGGACAGTCGTGTGAGTGTCTCCACAGGATCCCCTCGTCGTCGGGCGTGTCCAGCGGAATCCTAACGCCAGTGCCCGTGCCGCTCCTCCTGCTACAGGATCGGATGGGGGAGACGATGGCAGGAGCGAGCGGCCAAACCGCTGCCGTTCGCCGAGAGCTCGTCGATGGCGAGCCACTGAGAGAAAGCCTCGGTATTCCCAGGGGCGCCCCACCACACGGCCCGGTCATGATCGCTGCGAACCCGCGTAGGACGCTCGGGGGGGCCGACACGCGACGCATCGCGGAGTAAAGATCGTGAATCTGGCAGTCCTCACGAGCGGGAGAGCGCCGCCTGCCCCCGATCCGGGTCGCAGCCGAGGCCGCACGCCACGTACTCCCGCTGCTGGTCGACGATGAACGAGCCTGCCCCACCCCGAGGCGTATGGGATGTTGAGCGGACGGTGATTCATGGCCTCATCTCCCGGGCGCTCAGCGGATGAGACGGGGCGACGGCGCCCAACAGGACGTTGCTGCGGCCGGGCAGGCCCGGATGTGGCACCGAGTGCTGGAAGAACACCGTGAGGCCGAGTTTGTTGAGTTCGGCCGTCAGCCAGCTAGGAGGCGTCAGGTAGAGGTCGGTCGTGTAGGTCTCGTCCCCCCATCGCAGGATTGTCCTCCAGGTTCCGGCGGTGGGGTTGATGGTCTCGACGAATTCGACGTCGCGACGGAGCTGGATCGAGTGCGTCATGGGCTCGCGGGCGACGATGTGCTCAGTGGAGACTAGAAAGGTCCCGCCTGGCGCGAGGCAGGCGGTGGCCCTCTCCAAGGTGTGGCGCTGCTGAGAAGGGGCGAGCAGGGTGATCGAGACCGTTGGGATGCACACGGCCTTGAAGCGCTCGTCGGTGGTGAACGCGGTCATATCCGCCTGGCGGACCTCGATCCGCTCATCCAGTCCTGCGCGCCGAGCGGCTCGGTCCGAGATGCGCTGGCGGAGGATGCTGAGCATGTCCTCGCTCAGATCCGTGGCCAGGACACGATGGCCTGCCGCCGCTATTGGGAGCGTGACGCGCCCACTGCCGCTGGCGAGTTCAAGGACTCTCATCCCTGCCAGTGTGGGATCGTGGATCTGCGAGAGGAGCTCGAGGATAGAAGGGATCTCGGAGCTGTCGTGCAGGCTCAGCTCGTGATAACGCTGGGCTCCGTTGCCAGTGTAGAGCTTTGAAAGTGAATACCCTTGCGGGGTGGATTCAGACATGCTCGTCCACCTTTCTCACTCGAGCGTGTTCGTCATGCCGCAACTGCGCCACGAGGATATCCGCTGCGTGCTGGGGAGCGCCCAGAGCCTCTGTCAGACACTCCTCGTCGAGGGTGTGGGCGATCTCGAAGGCGCGGTAGGGCTCATCGTCACCTCCGGAGAGGATGAGTCGACGGGGGATCACGGGCGTATTAAGCATGGAGATCACGGTTCCTTGTGATCTGAGTGGTGATGAGGGTGAGGATTCCGAGCCAGGTGAACAGAAGCGAGGTGGCTTGGAGCTGGGTGAGGGTTCCGATGGCGGTGTGGTCGTGGACCAGGGTCATCTGGAGGTTGCCGGGCATGTAGGTGGCGATGCTCTTGGGCAGGATGGGGAGGAGCTGGGGCTCGAGGAAGGTGGTCCATGCGGCCAGCACGGCGATGGCGGCCATGGTGCGGCGCATGAGCCAGCCGAAGCAGGTCCCCCAGGGGGCTGCCAGGATGATGATGGTGATGGTGCCCAGTGAGGTGTTGATGATGCTGCTGGTGGCGCGCAGGGTCATGTGGTGGCGGTCGAGGACGAGGTGGGCGGCGACCAGGGAGGAGGCGGCTGCTGCGATGGCGTAGAGGGCCGCGATGGGTGTGGTGGCCAGGGCTTGGTTGAGGATGAGGCGGGGGACGCCGTGGTGGCGGGTGGCCCTGGCGGCGATGGTGGCGGCGCGGTACCTCTTGGTCAGCTGGCTGATGCTGATCAGGTCGTGCATCGTCGCGGTCCTTTCTGAGTAGATGGTTCGGTGCGGTGGGGCTTCGCCGCTCCAGGGGTGATGGGTTGAAGTCAACGTTGTCAGCGCCCACCGCGAATCGGCCAACTGGACTAACAAACCGACGGGCGCGATGCCGCGAAAACGGAGGAGCCATGAATCTACGCACGGGACGGATCGTTGGGATCGGCCGATCGACTCCGCTGATCGGGTGAGCGTCGCCCATCGATCGGCTCGATGGGGCAGGCCGGGCCCGAGATGGAAGAGCCAACTCGCTCACATCGTCATTCCCGTGGTCTGGCAAGGGATGATCCGCCCCGCCATCACTCCCGTCGATTGGTTAGCCAGGTTGGCCGAGTTGTCGCGGCGGCGGTCGGTGTTGACTGGATTCATCACCGGGCGGGAGAACCCGCCAGTCAACACGCGATAGCACTGGTTCAACGCCGAGCCTTGACCGCTCCGTTGTCTCAAGCGCTTTCTCCATCACCACAATACCCACACGGACGGTGACCAAGAATGTATTCCAGTACCCTCAGGGAGCCCAGTCCCGCCGGGCTGCGCCGCGCCCGTCGGCTCAAGTCCCCCTATGGCCTCGTCTCGAAGGCCGTTCCCCTGCCTACTGGCGAGAACGAGCCTTCCTTCTCGATCTACACCGCTCTCCTCGACGATCCGTCGCCTGTCCTTCGAACCCAGCGCAACTGGCACCACTCCAACGCTCAAGGAAATTTCGACGGCGCTGGCGGCGCTATCGACCCCGTCCGTGCCCGCGACATCTCCATCGTGGAGTCCCTGGAGCGCTACTCGTCCTGCACATGGACCGATTCCGAGCTCGTCATGGACTCCGAGGAGGCGCTCGGCGATCTCGCCGTGAGTCCCAACCGGTTCCCGCGCTGCTCGGAGCGGGAGCTGTCCGCCGAGGACAGCCTGCTTGCCCACTACGATCCCCGGCTGCCGATCCGCTGGCAACGGGCGTGGTCTCTCACTCGGAAGCGTGAGGTTCTCGTCCCGGCAAACCTGGTCTACCTGCGTTTCCCCGTCTTCTCCCGCTCCGAGCTCTTCTCCCACTGCGTGTCCACCGGAACAGCGGCGCACTCAGATCTCAAGCAGGCTGTGCTCGGTGGCCTGCTCGAGGTGGTTGAGCGCGACTCGATCTCCCTGACCTGGCTGCAGCGCCTGCGCCTGCCGCGTGTGGAGGTCGATGAGGCGCTCCTGCGGCCCGAGACGCGCGAGTACCACCGCATGGGGACCTCATGCGACATCGAGCCCCGGCTGTTCAGCGCCACCACCGACTTCGGTATCCCGGTTCTCTACGGGGTCCAGCTCAGCGACGACCCGGTGCTGTCGCAGGTGGTCGCCGCGACCTGCGACCTCGACCCGGAGAGGGCGCTGGCCAAGATCCACCGGGAGTTCTCCTCCCTGAGGATCGCATTGCGCGCGCATGCCAGGAGCCCGCAGGCACTGGCTGACGTCGGGCAATCGGTTGTCGGCGGAGCGGTGCTCCATGCCCAAGCCTCGCACCGGGATGTCTTTGACTTCCTGCTCGAGGGAGAGCGGCCAACGGTTCCGCTCCACCAGATCGGAGACGTGCCCGCTCCCGGCGAGGATCCACTGGCCTGGGCTGTCGACAAGCTGGCCCAGCGAGGCGCCGAGGTCATCGTCGCGGACATCACGACTGACGAGGCGAGGCAGGTCGGCATGCACGTCGTCAAGGTACTCGTGCCGGAGGCGATGCCACTCTCCTTCGTCCACTCCGCCCGGTACCTGGCGACGCCGCGCCTGTACGAGGCGCCCAGGGCCATGGGCCTGATCGTTCACCCCGAAGAAGCCATCAACCCCGAGATCCAGCCATTCGCGTGATGAAGCGAGAAGGCACGACCACAGGAAACCGACGAGGAACACGCATGCGCATCACACTTCCAGACGACACGCTCGTCATTCATGCCGGAGAGTTCGGCCAGCAGGTGATCGAACTGCTCGACACCTCTCCAGCGCGTCTCATCGAGGCCGATGGCCCGGTGTACACCGCCTCCATCCCCTACGCCACCACCATCATCTCGGTGTGGTCCGGCCACCGCCCCGAGGACCGGGACCGAATCGACTCCGTGGCCTTCGCCAGGGGCATCCCCTCGGTCGGCGTCGAACTCCACCCGACCTCTCTCGAGTGCGGCCCAGTGGTGGTACCAGGTCGGACTGCCTGCTACCGCTGCTGCCGACTGCGACAGGAGCAGCACTCCGGAGGATCCCTCCGCCTGACCCGGTCCAGCGCCGAGCTCCCGGCTGGCTTCAGCGGTGGCGAGGTCGCTATCGCCGCTGGCTTCATCGGAAAGGCGCTCGCGGATATCGGGCGTGAGAACGTTGGGACGTCCCTCGGTGGCGAGGTCCGCCTGTTCGACCTGGTCCGAGGGGGCCTCCACAAGTACGAGACGGTCGCGGTCGACCGGTGCGAACGATGCGGTTCGCGCTACGGCCAGGACCGCCATCCCACGGCCGCGATCGCGTCCCTGCTCTGAGAACGGAGAAACACCATGGCTTCAACTATGTCGGCCGACATCGTCGGCGCAGCCGCTCGTCATGACCAGCAGTTCCAAATCCCCGACCTTCCCGTCATACGGCGAGGAGTGCGTGTGATCGACGACGACGGCGTCGCTGTCCTCTGCGGGGTGCCCAAGCCGCAGCGGCTCACCGGTGCCTTCGCCAGCAGCCATCTGCGGCCCCTGCTCGACCTGTGCGACGGGAGCCGGACGCATGGCGACATCGCGCATGAGCTCTCGCTCGACGAAAACGTGGTCTTCAAGGCCATTGCCTTCCTGTGGTCCTGTGGCGCCGTCGAGGATCAGGCAGCAGCACTCGATGAGTCGGATGTTCCCGACGGGCTCGCCACGCTCCTGTCCCGCCTGGGCGACTCCACAGGCGTGGCCAGGCACTGGACGGAGGGGGCGCAGCGGCTCCGCACGGCCCGTATTCACGTCGCTGGTGACGACGAGGCGGCGCTGATGCTGGCGCGCCTCCTGAGTGGTACCCCATGCGCACTGGTGGACGGTGTGGACGAGGCCAGCATCGTCGTCTTCATCGACACCCCGTCATCACATGCCGAGCTCGCAACGGTGGGGGCTGAGGCGTGGCGACGAGGAATCCCCCTCCTCCGGCTCGCCCTGCGCCAGGACCTCATCCACGTCGGCCCGTATGTCGACCCGGCCTTCACCCCCTGCCTGGAATGCAGCCTGGCCAGCCTCGTGGCCCCGGGCGATGAGGCCGCGGATCCCGCCTCCGCGCTCCTCGGCCTGGGAATGGCCTGCCGCGAGGTGATCGCCCTGCTCAGTCGGTGCATGGTCTCCGCACTGCCGGGAGACTCGATGGTCCTCAGTCCCAAGACCCTGAGGTCGATGCACGCCTGCGCCGCCACCCGTGCGGGGTGCCCGACCTGCGGGGAAGCGCGGGGCCCGATGTCCGGGGTACCCTCACTCGCGGCCCGCTACGAGCAGTCCGTGGCCATCCCGCCCCGTCAGTTCGTCGACATCAAGGGGCACCAGGCCCACTACAAGCCCTCCAACCTCAAACTCCAGTTCGAGTTCCGCACCTACGCGGGCACGGACACAGTCACCCTTCCCGAGCCCCGCCCCGAACTGCTCGACCACCCGGGAACGGGCCTCGACCTGGAGGGGCTCGGCCTGATCCTCAATTACGCCGCCGGCATACGCCCTCACTCCGAGCAAGGAGACAAGCTGCGCCGATGGACGGCAGCGGGCGGGAACATCGGCTCGGTCGGCGCGCGAGTGGTCATCAACGATCCGCGCATCCTGCCGACAGGCACATACGCCTACAACGAGTCCGAGCACACGCTCACCCGCCTGGGTGAGGCCGCCGCAGGCCTGGAGGCCCCGGTCACCCTCATCCTCACGGCCAATGTCGCCAAGGTCGCCCGGAAGTACGGGTCCTTCGCGCTGAGGGTCTCCATTCAGGACGGTGGATGCTCGACGGCCGCTGCGCGGCGGGCCTGCGCGGCCCTCGGTATCCCCTGGGATCCCGTCCCGCGCTGGGATGAGCAGGCACTGTGCGCCGCCTGCCACGCCGACCCCAACCACGAGCCCATCACCACCGTGACCTACCTGGGAGTGAACGATGCGCAGTGACTACTCGCTCATGAACAAGATGATCGCCGGATTCTCGGCACCCGGCCCTACGGCCGATGGGGCGAGCGCGGACCGCGTGCTCGAGCGCCTCGCTAGCGAGCGCCCAGTCGATCTCCCCGAGGCTCCGGCGCCGGGACTGAGCCTGCGAGAGACCTTCGACCGCCGCTCATCCTCACTCTCCTACGGGACTGATGGACTCTTCCTCACCGACCAGCTGACGGCGCTGCGCCAGGCGCTGCGCCAGGATCGGGACGACTGGGGAGAAGCGGCGGCGTCGGTGCCGCTGGAGGGCTTCGTCTTCGCATTGAGGAGCATCGACCTCGCGCCGGGAATCTACCGCGTCGACGCGGATGGAGCGGCCCGTGTCGGCGAGCTCCCCGCTCCCGAGCACTGGGATGAGCTGGGCGTTCAGAAGGAGTTCGCCGCGGCTGGCGCCATCGTGTCAGTGGCCGTCGACCTCGATCGAGCCGACTCATGGGCGGGAACGCACGGATACCGCGTGGCCATGGCCCGGGCGGCCGGAGCCATCTACGACCTCCACCTGTCCGGTGTGGCTCACGGGCTGGTGGGAACGGTGTTCGCGGGGTTCATTCCCGCGTCGGTCAGGCACGTCCTGCACTCCGATGGCGCCTCGAGGCATCAGATGTTCGCCATGACCGTCGCACCGCCGCCAGCGCGGGAAGCGAGCTGGGCGCAGCCCCCGCGGCCCGTTGCCAGCGCGCTCAAGGAACCGGTCGGGGCCGCACGGTCCTGATGAGCAGAGCATCCGGGAGAGAACAGCCATGAACCAGCCCGTTATCGACCTCCTCGCCGAGGACCTCGACCTTGAGTGCCTGTCCGAAGAGGACTCCCTATCCATCTGGGGAAGCGTGTCGTGTCTGAGCACGGCCTCATGCCCCTATTCCACCTATTCGAGCCTGTCCTCCCTGGGGGGCTGACATGCTCGCCGCATTCCTGCCGTTCTCCGCGGCGGCCGAGATTCTTGGAAGGAGGTGACGCCACATGATCAACGACAACGATGTCGACCTCAGCGCCGAGGATTGCGAGATCGAGGCTCTGGCCGACGGCAACGCCCTGGGATGCTTCGCCTGCGCCACAAGCGCGGGAAGCGCCTCGTGCCCCGCCTCATCCGCCTCAAGTTTCACAACGGCTTCCAGCTACTCCTGATCCGCCCACTCGTCACGCACGAAGAAAGGACAACCGTGAACAACGATATCGACCTTCTTGGTCAGGACATTGACGAGGACGTCGAGAACCTGCCGGACGGCAACGCGCTCGGCTCCTGGTCCTCGGCGGCCACTGCGGGAAGCGCCTCGTGCCCCGCCTCATCCGCCTCGACCTTCACCTCTGCCTCTAGCTACGGGTGATCCTCACCCTGAAGCATCGCTCCCACCACCATTCACAACACTCAAGAAAGCGAGAACACTTATGGACAACGACATTCAGCTGATGGCCGACGAACTCCTTGAAGATACCGAGGTCATGCCTGAGGGCAGTGCCCTTGGAAGCTTCTCCACGCAAGGCTGTGCGAGCACGGCCTCCTGCCCGGCATCAACGGCGGCATCTGCTTCCACCTATGCGAGCCTGGGCTGACAAAAGAACTGAGAGAAAGGAGAGAAACATGGATGACATCAACAACATCGACCTGGCGTCCGAGGATGTTGATCTCGAGACTCTGGCTGAGGGCAATGCGCTCGGCTGCACGTTCAGCGCCTCGAGTGCCTCGACCGCTTCCTGCCCCGGCAGCTCGGCAGCCTCGGTCTGCTCAGCCTCCACCATGGGCTGATACCAACTTCGTGCGGCGGGCGAGCGGTGCTCGCACTGCTCGCCCGCCGTCTCCTCCCCGCATGCGACATTGGAGTCCCACATGACCATCACCTCACCACCTGCCCCTCAACTCCGCGACGGTGTGGAGAAGATCGTGGGCATGGAGGGACTGCCCCTCCTCCACGACACCGTCAGCGGCACCTACCACCGTGTGGGTGACCTCGCCTCGTCGATCATCGACCTTTTCGACGGGAAGCGCTCATCCGCCGACATCGCCTCGGCCGTCAATGCCCGGGGGCTGTCGGCCACTCCCGTGCGATCCGCGCATGTGGAGGCTCTCGCTCGCGGTCTGGCCAAGCACCAGCTCATGGTGGGTGGGGTCCCGCAGAAGCGCCGACGCACCGGGATAGACCGGATGATGCCGCGTTTCATCATTTCCCGTGGCTTCGCGCGCGTGCTGGCCCCCGTGGTCGAACTCGTCCGTCCCCTGTACCGTCCAGTGCCGGTGGCGCTCGTGGTGATCGTCTCCCTTGCGGGCTATGCCGCAGGGCTGTGCACCATCGCCACGCACGGCCTGTCCCGAATGGCCGGGAACTCACCCGCGCAACTGGCCACTGTCGCCCTGCTGGCCCTGGTCATCCAACTCGTGGCGATCCTCTTCCACGAGTCCTGGCACGCCATTGTCTGCGGTCTGCATGGCCAGCCCGCCCGAGGACTAGGAGTCGCCCTGCTGTTCTGGGTCATGCCGGTGGCCTACGTGGACCGCACGGACGCCTACCGGTTGCGCCGACGCGCGCCGCGCGTCGCCATCGCCCTGGCCGGAATGGTCAATGACGGCTGGATCATGGGCGTGACCTCCATCGTCGCCGCGACCTCGGGCGGAACAACGCACCTCGTGGCCACCACGCTCCTGGGCTACCAGCTCATCCTCCTCATCGCCAACCTCAATCCGCTGGCGCCATCGGACACGGTCAGCGCCATCGAGGCCGCCACCGGCGAGATCGACCTGCGCGGACGCGCTCGGACCACCATCATCTCAGCCCTACGCGGCAGGCGCTTGCCCAGCTATCTCTCCTGCTGCTCCCGCAGACGGAGGACCGCCTACATGGTCTACGGGGCGCTGTCCTACGCCTTCGCCGCCTGGATCGTCCTGGCCGTCATCTGGAGCATCTACCACTCGACCGAAGTCATTGTCCAAGGAGTCCCGTCATGACCACCATGACCATTCCTGACGTCAGTATCAGCCCCACCATCCTCACCCGCATCGGCGGCCTGCCCGTCGACGCGGTGCCGGGGGCCTCCGCCGAGATCGGCGCCTGCCTGGAGCGCCTCGACCACATCGAGGAGACCCTGGATGAGCTCGCGCAGCCGCTGATCGATCGCATCTTCGACGTCGTCCCGACAATCGAGGACCCCAAGGCCCGCAGGCTTGTGCTCCAGGCCAAGCGGCAGGTCTTCGCCGGCAAGGCGGTCCAAGCCAGGGCGGCCGAGGCCCTGCGGGCCAACGCCCCCGCTGGCGTTGCCAGCGCCTTCGATGCCTGGGAGGCCGTTCGCGCCGAGCGCGAGGACCTGGAGTCCCGGCTGGAGGCCTTGCTGGGCGCCGACGACGACGCGATGCGCGACGCCCTCACGCGCACCGTCTCCGACACCGCCTACCTGTCAAGCCTGGCCCTTGCCACGCCGGAGCTCGTTGATCGTCTCATCCACCACAAGCCCGGGAGGAAGCCCTCCGAGCGGCTGGTGCGCAGCCTGTACAACTACGCCACTCGCACGGCCCTCAAGACCAGTCCGTTCTCGGGGCTGACCACTGTCAACGTGGCCGGAGCCGTCGGTCGTGGGCGCTCAACCCAGACGGTGGCCATGCACCTGGCCTCCGGGCTCCTCCACCAGGCCGCACGCGATGGCGAGGCGCATCCGGGGCTCGTCCTCACGCCCTCCCCCGTTGGAAAGGTACCAGCCGAGGAGCACGACGAGCTCGTCATGCTGGCCCAGCACGTGCACCACGACGGCGTCATTTTCCGAGAGGAGCTCGTCGCCGGGGCCGAGTGGGCGATAGGCGAGTACAGCGACTCCTTCACCCCGGAGGTCTCCAACGCGCGTATCCGCCGCCACCTGGAGGCGGGGCTCTTGCGCGAGCAAGTGCCGTGGAAGCGCGGTGAGGAGCCCCTCGGCGCGCTGAGCACGGTCTTCCCCGAGGGGATCGGCGGGGTCAGTGTCGAGGACATGCTGGGGGCGCGCTCGGTCGGCCAGGAGTGCTCCCGCTCCGACGCCACCGGCCGCACCGATGCCCTGCGCCGGCTCAAGGACTTCTCCTCCCAGGTCTTCGACCGCGGTGAACTGGGGAGTCGTCCCAGCGGCCTGCTGTACGAGGATCGTGAGGCGCCCTTCGTGGTCCCCGATGTCCTCACAACGCCGGGACTGCGCGAGGACCTGCACGACCTCGCCGAGATCACCTCGCCGTGGGTCTTCCGCTCCTTCGCCTACGATCTCATGGTTCGCCGCTTCGTCGAGCGCTACGGCGTGGGAGGACGCTGCGACTCGCCATTGTCGTTCTGCATGGCCCTGGCGGTCGACAACGACGGCGATCCCGAGCTCTCTGCGGCCTTCAAGCAGAACATGCGGGCCAGTGCTGACGAGGCGCAGCACCGCTCCCTCCTGCCCTGCGGAGGAACGGCCGCGCCGCGCCACATCGGGGTGATGCTCCAGCCGGTCGCCCCCACGTGGGAGGACCTCTCAGGCCCCAACCACCTCGTTGTCCTCAACAATTCGGGTAACGGCATCGGCGCCTACCAGGCCCGCTTCCACCGGCTCTTCGGCGAGCGCTTCCGGGCTGAGCTCGAGTCGGAGATCACCGGCCTGTGGCCGCGCGGACGAGTGCTCGAGCTGACCACCTGGGCCGAGTGCAATACCGGGCAGGCCGTCTGCTCCGGCGTCCTGCCCGAGCTCCAACTGCCCAGCGAGCCCACGTCACCGCGCGGTGTCGCCCTGGAGTCTCTCAGCCTGGTCCACGATCCGGCCACGGACTCCCTGGAGCTATGGGACGACGACGGACCGGTGGGACTCGCCTACCTGGGGCTGACCCCTCAGCACCTGCTCAACGGCTACCTCAGGTGGGTGGCGCTCCTGGCCGATCCGTGGGTCCGCTTCCCACCGATGACGGAGTCCTACAGGACACTCACCAGCGGGTACCAGCGGCTCGGGAACGGGGAGATCCGCCACGAACCGAGAGAGATCATGGGACGGCGCCTGGTCACCCAGCGCGAGTCCTGGCGCATGACCCCCGCGACCCTCCTCGATGACACGGTGGAGGGGGATACCCTGTCGATCCGCCGTGTCCACGAGTGGCGGCTCCGGCACGAGATCCCCGAGAAGGTCTTCATTCAGCAGCTCAACACAGGGGGAGGCACCACGAACGATCGGCGCAAGCCCCAGTACGTGGACTTCGCCTCCCGCACCTCCCTGGCCTCCCTGTGGCACTGGCTCGATAGGCGGACCCGGGGAATCCGGATCACCGAGGCGCTTCCCGCCGTCGGGGAGCACCCCTTCCACGATCCTGCAGGACTGCCCCGCGTGAGCGAACTCGCGGTGTCACTGCGCTGGCCCAGGCAGGAGGCATGGCGATGACCGCGCGCTTCGACTGGTTGTACCTCAAGGTCTACTCCGGCGACGGCGACGACGTCGGGGCCCTGCTGCCAGCCGTCCTCGAGTGGAAGGCATCCTTGCGCGGAGTCGACCGTTGGCACTTCCTGCGCTACATGGACACCGTCGGCCACCACCTCCGTGTGAGGCTGCGGGGCAGCATCGAGGATGTCGATATCTGGTATGACGGGCTGCCCAGGCTCGAGGAGCTCATCGGGCGACGTCAGTCGCGGGAGATGCACAGGATCATCCCCGACCCACTGGTCGCCTCAGCGGGGAAGGGGCGGGGCGTGACAGTCTCGCTCTACTCCCCGGAACGCGCCAAGTACGGGGGAGCCCGGGGCATCGAGGACACCGAGATCTACTTCGAGAAGAGCTCGCAGGCCTGTGTCGATAACGAGGTCTGGGACTGGTCGCCGCTGCAGCGCCTTGCCTCCGCCACCGATTTCATCGGAGCCGTTGAGCGCGAGAGCGGTGATGAGGAGGGAGTCTTGTCAGCCCGCATCGCCAACCGGTGGGCTGAGCGCCTCCGGTACGGCGGCCTCGAGCCGGACAAGATCCGGCGCGAGGCGGCGGCCCTCGATGAGCGTGTGAGAGCGCAGGCCGAACCGCCCACCGACTGGTCGGATCTCGCGCCGGTGGTCTCCAGGCTTGTGGCTGACCACGGGGATACCGCAGCGCCCCAGTTCCCTCTTGACCTCGTCCACATGCACATCAACCGAATCGGTCTCAACCCGCTTGAGGAGGCCCTCGCGGCGCATCTCAGCGGGGCCCGGAGCAATGATCACCTCTCATGGAAAGGTCTGTCATGAACACTGAGAACCTCGCACTCGAACTGCGAGACGTCCGCAAGCAGTACGACACCCCAGGAGGGCGGATCGACGCCCTGGCGGGGATGACGCTCAGCGCTGAGCAGCACAAGATCCACGCCTTCCTCGGTCCTAATGGCGCCGGGAAGACCACCTCCCTGGAGATGGCTGTGGGCCTGAGGGCCCCCAGCTCCGGGACTGTGCGCACCCTCGGCCTCGACCCGCTCACGGCTCACAAGGAGCTCAGCCAGCGAGTGTCGATCCAGCCGCAGGAGGCGAAGATCTTCGAGCACCTGCGGGTCCGCGAGCTGGTGGAGCTATGGGCGTCGTTCTACCCCCGCCCTTACCCGGCGGACGCCGTCCTGGAGTCGTTGGAACTCACCCATGTCCTCGACCGCCAGGTCACCAAGCTGTCCGGCGGCACCCTGCAGCGCCTCAACGTGGCGCTGGCCATGGTCTCGAACCCTCAGGTCCTCATCCTGGACGAGCCCTCAACCGGGCTCGATCCCCGGGCGAGGGAGCAGCTGTGGTCAGTCCTCGGCTCGTGGCGGGACCGGGGTACCACGATCATCCTGTCAACGCACTCGATGGAGGAGGCCACTGCCCTGGCCGACTCCGTGTTCATCGTGGACGCGGGCCGATGCGTCAATGCCGGTGATCCAGAGCATCTCATCTCCTCGCTCGCCGGAGGCCCGTCGGTGGTCTTCCAGGTTGCCGAGGCCCTCACCGAGGCCGAACGCACGCGGTTGCGGGCGCTTGGCGAGCTGAACATCAAGCCTGACCGGACAGCCACACTGAACACCCTGCGCACGGACGAGGCCCTGCAGGTGCTCTCCCGTATCGGTGGGTGCCACAGCCTCAGCATTCACCACCCCACCCTGGGCGATGCCTATCGCGCCGCCACCGGTAATGACCTTATCTCGACTAGCGACACGACAGGAGACTGACCATGAGCACCATTGCCGCCGCGACCCCGGGTCGACTGACCAGCCCGCTCCTCCTCACGCACTGGAGGGAGCTGTCCCGAAGCCGTGCGAACTTCTACTTCGTCCTGGCCTTCCCCTTCCTCATGTCGGGGATGTTCCTAGCGATGAACTCACTCCTCGCCTCCTCGATGAGCGGGACGGGCCCCGACTTCACCAGCCTGGTGGTTCCGCTCGCCCTCTGCCTGGCTCTGACAGGCACGTGCATGACCCTCACGTCCGGACCGATCGCCGAGTACCGGGACCAGGGAACCCTCCGAGTACTGGGCACCACCCCGGTCTCACGATCGCAGTTCATCATGACCCACCTGGCGATCCGGGTAGTCCTGGCGATCACCTTGGCCGCGCTCGTCATCCTGTTCGGCGCCGCCTTCGACGCTGTGAGCATCACGGCGGTGTGGAAGGCCGTCATCGTGGCAGTGCCCTCCTCGGTTCTCTTCCTCGGTCTGGGCTACATCATCGGCTCGTTGGTGGGTTCCGGGCAGGCCGCGACGAACATCGCGACCTTCGTCCAGCTCTTCACGATGTTCACCGGGGGAGTCGCCTTCCCGCAGAGCCTGCTGTCCGACTCGGTGCTGCGCATTCTCGATCTCCTTCCCACGACCTACTTCGGAGACCTGCTCTACTGGGTGGCGGGCAGCGACGTCCAGCGCCACAGCACCGTCATCGACTTCACGGTCGTAGCGATCGCCGCAGCCATCGTCGTGCCCCTGGCCGTGCGCTTCTTCCGCTGGGAAAGCACCAGGAACTGAGGGAGAGGGCGATGGACAAGGTGATAGCAACGTCGTGGACGACGGACTCGGAGGACGTGGATCTGGGCATGGAGGATCTGCTAGCCCGCGTGCGCTCCGTGCTTGACGGCGAGGACATGTGCGTCCTGGGCACGCTCGAGGGCTGCGGGTCCCGGCTCACGCCCTGCTTCTTCGGCGCCCTGCGGGACCTCGGTCTCGTCTTCGTCTCGTCAAGGGGCTCACGGCACGTGAGGAACATGGAGGCTGATCGCCGGTGCTCGGCGCTGGTCGTCATCCCCCCCGCGGGGGACGGGAGCCGTCTGGTCTCCCTCCAGGTCATCGGTAGAGTCTGCGAGCCCCGTGGGCGCAGGCGCCTGGCCGCCCTGCGCGCCTTCGCCGGGCGCGCGGCCAGTCACTTGCCAGCGGCCGCCAGCGGGATCTCCAAGCTCATGGACAAGCGGGTCTTCGTCCTGGAGCCCGATCGCATCGAGTTCCTCGACACGGGACTGAGCCGAGAGTCCATCGTGCTGCGCCGCGGCTGGCAGGACATGGAGCGCGACGCTGCCTGAGGACGGGATCGTCGACGCTCTACAGCTCCCCGAGCTTCTGGAGGCGCTGGAGGCTGAGCCAGCCAACGGGGATCGGGATCCAGAAGGTGACCAGGCGGTAGACGATCGCGGCCGACAGCGCGGTCCCGCTGGGGATCCCCGCTGTGATGAGGCCGGCGGTCAGCGCGAACTCCACCGGCCCGATCCCACCGGGGGAGGGGACCACGGAGCCGACTGTGTTCGAGGCGAAGTAGGTGATGGCCAGCACGGAGAAGGGGAGTGAGAGGCCGAAGGCCCACAGGCTCGCCCCGAAGGCCAGGATGTAGGACAGGCTCAGGAGCACCGAGCCGCCCACGCCGGCGAGCAGTCGGATGGGGTTGGACAGGACCCATACGAGCCGGGGCTGGACCTGCCGGTACGTGGGCTCGATCTTCTCCCAGATCCAGGCGCGCGCCTGCGGCACGGCCAGCACGATGGCGACGATCGCGGCGAGCAGCACGGCGCCCAGCAGCACCCAGCCCGAGGGCAGGGTCAGGCCGGTCGACTGCCCCGTCGTGGCGGCCAGGATGACGAGCAGGACCAGTGTGACGAGGAACTGCACGACCTGCACGAGCGCCACCGTCGCCACGCCGACCGCCGTCGGCACCCCCTTGCGGGTGAGGAAGCGCAGGTTGATCGCCGCGCCGCCCACGCCCGCGGGCGCCACGAGCGCCACCACGGAGGAGGCCAGGTGGACCTCGGTGGAGCGCCACAGGCTCAGTCGCTCCGGGGTGAAGGCCACCAGGATGATGCCGGCGCCCACATAGGTGGCCAGCGAGAAGATCAGCGCGCCGAGGATCCACCACGCATTGGCCTCCGCCACGGCGTCGGAGACCTCCTCGAAGTTCATCCGCGCCAGCAGCGTCCACACGGCCACGAGGAAGATGACTGCCATGACGACGGTGCGCGCCTGGAAGCGGTTGATCCGGGCCGGCTCGGCGTGGGCGGTGGGCGTGAGCGCGACGAGCGCGTCGCGCAGCTCCTGGAGGACCCGGCCACGGCGCCCCATCGCCCGGCGGGTGTCCGCGGGCAGCACGACGCGCTGGAGCATCGGCGCGATCGACGCCAGCTGGGCAGTGGTGAGGATCCGCGAGGCGGAGGCGATGGCGCGCTCCACGCCCACCGAGCCCGCCAGGAGCGCGAGCGCCTGGGCGAGGTCGACGCGCCGGGACAGCTCGGAGGAGATCGTCTCCCCTGAGTCCCAGTCGAGCAGCCACACGCGGCGCGCCTCGTCGACGACGACGCTGTCCCCGCTCAGGCTGCGGTGCGCCAGGCCGGCCGCGTGGGCGCGCCGGAGCTGGTCCCACAGGCCTGTGAGCACCGCGTCGGGGAGATCGGGGCCGAGCTCGGACAGCGCGCGCGAGCCCGCGATGTGGTCAGTCACGAGGAGCACGGACTCCGGGGTGTCCGCCATGCCGCGAAGGGTGGGCGTGCGCACCCCGGCGCGGCGGGCCTCCAGGGTCATGAGCGCGGCGTGCTCGGCCTCCGCGCGGATCGACATGCCCCTCTCGGGGGACAGCCCGCGAACCCGGATGCGGTCCCACAGCGTGGCCAGGTAGCCGGCGACCTGCCGGTCGGCGTCGATGATCGTCAGATCGTGACGCGCGCCCGTGCGGTCCCAGACCGCGTACACGCGGTGGGCGCTGGGCCGCTCCTGGGACAGCGAGCGGGCCTCGGCGATGAGCGCCAGGCAGTCGATCGCCGGCGCGGGGGCGATCGTCGACGACGGCGCGGCGGCGCGGCCCTCACGGGCCGGTGGGACGGCCGCCGTGTCCGGGTCGGGCCCCGTGGCAGGGACGTCCGCGGGCGATCCCGCTGGCTCGGCGGGCGTGGCCGCCGGCGCCGCCAGCGCCCGGGAGTCGGCGGCGCCGCCACTGGTGGCCGGCGCGGGGGAGGCGTTCGTTGGCGCCAGCGGGTTCTCCCGCACCTCCTCGGTGTAGCCCAGGGGGGCGTCGGTGGTCACCCACCACGCCGTCGCCCCGGGGGCGCTATCGACGCGGATCACCCGGACGGCGTCGACTCCCGCCCGCCGCAGCGCCCTGACGAGCGCGATGCCGTGGACGGAGCGGTCCTCCACCCCGAACAGGCAGCGCAGGGCCAGGCCCGCCAGGCGGCCCAGGAGCAGTGAGAGCACCGCACCGGGAAGGGTGATGGCCGAGCGAAGCACGGCGAGCCCCACGATCGTCCAGATCGCGACCCAGCCGTAGCGGACAGTTGCTGACGAGCGCCGCTCGCCCGCGGCCGTGAGCAGGCCCACCAGAGCTGCGAAGACAACCGAGACGCCCAGGCGGGGGAAGCCGGAGGCGCTGACGGTCAGACCGGCCAGGAGGGCGGGCGGCGCCCAGGCCTCCAGCGCCCACAGCGCCATGATGGTGAGGGTCCAGCCGGCGACGGCGCCAGCGGCGCTCTCCGCGGCCCCCCGCCAGCGGCCCCGCAGGAGCTGGTCGAGGAGGATGAGGACGGGGATGAGGAAGGTCGCGAGCCCCTCAAGGGTCTGCAGGGGAAGGATGAGCACCTGGCGCAGCACGGAGGACAGCACCACGCGGACATCCGCTGTCACGCCGGTGGTCGTCTCATGCGCGTAGGTGGCCAGGACGAGGACGGACAGGATGCCCGCGCTCACCAGGGCGAGGCTGAGCAGGTCCTCGGCGCGGCGACGACGGCGCGGGGACTCGTCGACGAGCAGCGTCGCCGAGCGGGGCCCGGGCTCCGGCTCCGGGGCAGGCTGCACCACCGGCGTGACGCCGATACGGGGGATCCCGACCGGGGAGGTCGCAGGCATCGGTGGCATCGGCGGGATGTCGGGCGCTGGCGGCGTCGCGGGCGCCGCGGAAGGGGCTGGCGCGGCGTCGGCGGGCGCGCTCCCCGAGGTCGGGGGCTCGGCGGCGGCATCGGTCATGCGGGGATTCTACGGGGAGCAGCGCATCTGCCCGGTGCGTCCAGCGTCTCAGCCGGCTCTGCGCAGCCGCAGCGAGTTGGCGACGACGATGACGCTGGAGCATGCCATCGCCCCGCCAGCGATCATCGGGTTGAGCATCCCCGCCATGGCCAGCGGAATCGCCGCCACGTTGTAGGCGAAGGCCCAGAACAGGTTCTGCTTGATGATCCGCAGAGTGGCCCGGCTCACTCGCACGGCGGCGACGACCGCGTCGAGGTCGGCCCGCACAAGAGTGATGTCCGCGGCCTCGATGGCCACATCCGTCCCCGAGCCCATGGCCAGGCCGAGCCCCTGGGTGCCCGCCTGGGCGAGGGCGGCGGCGTCGTTCACCCCGTCGCCCACCATGCCGACGACGGCGCCCAAGGCCTGAAGGTCGGCGACGACGTCGCGCTTGTCCGCGGGGAGCACCTCGGCGCGCACGTCGGCCGGGTCGATCCCGACCTCGCTGGCCACATGCGCGGCTGCCCGGGCATTGTCCCCGGTCAGCAGGATCGGGCGGATCCCCAGGGCGCGCAGCTCGGCGATGGCCCCGGCAGAGGAGGGACGGACGGTGTCGCGCACCGCCAGCACGGCGGCAGCCTGGCCGTCGACGGCGACGACGACCGCGGTGGCCCCCGTCGACTCGGCGGCCTGAAGGGCGTCGGCCAGGTGGCCGGGGAGGGCGACGCCGCGCTCGGCGATCCACGCGGCCCGGCCGACGGCGACCTGGGAGGTGCCGCCAGTCCCGGCGGCGCTGCTCGCCACCCGTCCCGTGACGCCCCTGCCCTCGTGGTTGACGAAGCCCTCGACCCCCGGGAGCTGGGCGCCGGCGGCCTGGACGCGCTCGCGGGCCGCTGCTGTGATGGCCGCCGCCACCGGGTGCTCGCTGGAGGCCTCGAGCGCCCCCGCCAGCACGAGGGGGTCGAGTGCGGGGAGGGAGGGGTGGTGGGGTCGATCCGCGGGGCTGGCATCGGGTCTATTCGGGGCTTCGCCCCTCTTACGCGCTGCCATCGGCTCGGACACTCGAGCAAGCTCGGCGCCGCTCGCCTCAGTTGCGCGTGGCAGGGGAGCGCCTGAGGGCGCCCCAGCGCCCGATGGCGCGGGGGACTGGCCCGCGGATCGACCCCACTGCCCCGACTCAGCCCCATCGGTGCCGATCCCGGCGCTGGCGGCGGCGTCGAGGCTCATGCGCGCCGCCGTCACGGTGCCGGTCTTGTCCAGGACGATCGTGTCGAGCGAGCGCGTGGACTCCAGGACCTCCGGGCCCCGGATGACCACGCCGAGCTGGGCGGCGCGGCCCGAGCCCACGAGGATCGCGGTCGGCGTGGCCAGGCCCAGGGCGCAGGGGCAGGCGATGACGAGCACCGCGACCGATGCTGTCAGCGCGTTCTGGACCGAGGCGCCGGCGACGAGCCAGCCGACGAGCGTGAGGGCGGCGATCCCGAGGACGGCGGGCACGAACACCCCGGAGATGCGGTCGGCGAGGCGCTGCACGGGGGCCTTGCCCGCCTGCGCTGCCGTGACCATCGCGCCGATCCGCGCGAGCGTCGTGCCCTCGCCCACGCGCGTGGCGCGCACGAGCAGGGCCCCGGAGGTGTTGATCGTCCCGCCGGTGACCTCGTCGCCGACGCCGACCTCCACCGGCACGGATTCCCCGGTGAGCAGGGCCTCGTCCACGGCGCTGGCGCCCTCGACGACGACGCCGTCGACGGCGATCTTCTCCCCGGGGCGCACGGCGATGAGGTCGCCCGCGGCGAGGTCGTCGACGGCGACCCGCTCCTCGCGGCGCTGAGCCTCGGGGCGGGGGGCGCCGTCGTCGTCGAGGACGTCGATGGCGGCGGTGGAGCCGTCCGGCGCGGCCAGGCGGACGCGGCTGGCCTCCTTGGCGCCTAGCTCGAGGAGGGCGCGCAGGGCGTCCCCGGAGCGGTACTTGGCGCGGGCCTCCGCGTAGCGCCCGGCCAGGAGGAAGGTGGTCACCCAAGCGGCTGACTCGAAGTACATATGGGCGTGGTGCTCGCCCGCGCCGGAACTGCCAGTGAGCATGCCCGCGAGGTCCATGGGCATTGTCATGCCGATCTCGCCCGCGCCGCCCCAGATGAGCGCCCATAGGCTCCACAGCGTGGAGGCGGCCACGCCGAGCGAGACGAGCGTGTCCATCGTGAAGGCCCCATGCCGCAGCCCGGCCAGCGCCGTGCGGTGGAAGGGCCAGGCGCCCCAGGTGACCACCGGCAGCGTGAGCGCGGCGAGAACCCACTGCCAGCCGGTGAACTGGAGGGCCGAGCTCATCGAGATCGCCATGACAGGGACCGAGAGCACCAGGCTGAGGATCAAGCGGCGCCTCAGATCCTCTGCGCGCGCGAGATGCGAGGCTCCCAGCGAGCCGCGGGTGCTCCCCACCGCGGCTGGCGCGGCTGGCTCGGCTGATCCAGTGGCCACGGGCGCCTCGCCCGCGGCGGGGGGAGCGCCCGCGGGCTTGGCCGACGGCGCCTCCTGGCCCGTCTGGGCATCGGGGGCCGCCCGCCCTGGGGCAGCCTCAGGGGCGCCCGCGGCGGCGGGGGAGGCGAGGGTCGCCGAATACCCGGCCCGGGTGACGGTGGCGATGAGCTCGTCATCCGTCACGGACTCGGGGACAGTGAGGTGTGCGGACTCGGTGGCCAGGTTGACGCTGGCCTCGACGCCGTCGATCTTGCGCAGCTTCTTCTCCACGCGCGCCACGCAGGACGCGCAGGTCATGCCGCCGACGACGAGGTCGACCGTCCGGGTGGTCAAGAGATGCGGACGTCGCGCTCGGCGGCGTCGAGTGTGTAGTCACCGGCCTCGTCGATCGCCTCGGCCAGGGCGGCGTCGTCGAGCACGACGTCGGAGACGACCGTGACGACGGACTGCCCGCCCTTGTTGAGGACGACGGAGACGTCCTTGACGCCCGAGAGCGCCTCGAGCTCCTCGGTGACGTGGGCGACGCAGTGCCCGCACGTCAGGCCGGACACCTTGAGGGTGGTGGTGCGGTCGATGCCGTCGTCGGTGAAGTCGGCCATGGGAATGCTCCTCGCTGCGGTGCTGCTGCGCGTACGTGCATGGGTTGAGTTGCTGCGAATCTACTCCCGACGGCGACGGCGCACCAAGCCCCTTGCCTCCCGGCGAAACCGGGACTGTGCGGGTGGGGGTGGTGGAGCCGGTCCGCAGGGCTGGCATCGGGTCTGGCGGGAGCGCCGTCGCGAGCTTGCGAGAGACGGCGCGGGGGACTGGCCTGCGGACCGGCTCCACCACCCCCACCCTGAGGAGGGAATTCGCGCTTATGTGGCCTACTCTGTGCGATGTGCCTGGAGCTATTCACATGACCTATCCGGTCGCGACGGGGCTCATCCCCGACGGCGTCACCGACGTTCTCGCCGCCACCCCCCTGCTCACGGTCTTCCTCGTCATCGGGCTCGGGACCGCCGTCGGGCAGATCCCCTTCGGGCCGATCCGCTTCGGCGCGGCCGGGGCGCTGTTCGTGGGGCTCGCCGTCGGCGCGCTGGACCCCCGGCTCGGCGCTGACCTGACAACGCTGCGAGCCCTCGGGCTCGGCCTGTTCTGCTACACGGTGGGGCTCGGCGCGGGCAACACCTTCTTCCGCAACCTTGGGCGGCAGATGCCCATCATGGCGCTGTGCGTCGTCGCGCTCGTCGCCGCTGGAGCGGTTGGGGCGGGCTTCTCGCACCTGGCCGGGGTGACGCCCGCGATGGACGCAGGCGCTTACGCGGGCGCCCTGACCTCCCCGGTCCTCGACGCCGCGATCGAGGCCGCCGGGAACCAGGAGCCGTCCATCGGCTACGCCATCGCCTACCCGGTGGGTGTGGCCGTGGCGATCGTCGTCGTCGCCATCGTCATCGGCCAGCGCTGGCCCGGCTCCAAGGACCCGCGCCCCGCCAGTGCCGACGGCATCACCGCCACCAGCGTCTACGTGCTCACCCGTGTGCGCCTGGACCAGATGGAGGCCTTCACCCGCGCCCATATCCGCATCTCCTACCTGGAGCGCGACGGCGTCACGCGCGTCGTCTCCCCCGGTGAGGAGCTGGCGCCGGGGGACAAGGTCGTCGTCGTCGGGGCGCCCGCCGCCGTCGAGGAGGCCATGCACGAGCTGGGCACGGGACTGCGCTCCTGCCTGGCCAAGGATCGCCGGGCTGTGGACCACCGCCGCCTCACCGTCTCCTCCACACGCGTGGCCGGGCGCACGATCGCCGAGCTGGATATGCCCGGGCGCTTCGCCGGCGTCATCACCCGCGTGCGGCGCGGCGACCTCGACCTGCTCGCCCGCGACGACCTCGTCCTCGAGCTCGGGGACAGGGTGCTGGCCGTCGTGCCCAGCGAGAAGCTGGAGGAGGCCGCCGACTGGTTCGGCGACTCCGAGCTGGGGATCTCCCAGATCGACGCCTTCAGCGTCGGCATCGGCATGGCCCTGGGGGTCCTGCTCGGGCTCGTCGCCATCCCGCTGCCCGGCGGCATCACCCTCAAGCTCGGGGTCGCCGCGGGGCCGCTCGTGGCCGGGATGATCCTCGGGCGCCTCGGGCGCACTGGCCCGTTCCTGTGGGGCCTGCCCCACGCCGCGAACGCCACGATCCGCCAGCTCGGGCTCCTCTTCTTCCTGGCCGCGATCGGCCTCGCCTCCGGCCCGCAGTTCGCTGCCGCCGCCTTCTCCACCACGGGCCTGGCGGTCGGCGGGCTCGCGGCGATCATCGTCGTCGTCAACGCCGTGGTGCTTCTCACGGGCGCGAGATTCGTTGGGCTATCCGCGGCTCGGGCGGCGGGCGGCCTGGCGGGCCTCGTGGGGCAGCCGGCGATCCTCTCCTATGCCTTGTCCCGCAGCGACGACGAGCGCATCGAGGCCGGGTACGCGACCCTCTTCGCGCTCGCGATCGTCGTCAAGATCGTGATGGTTCAGATACTCGTGGCCCTGTGAGTCACCTCCCAAACCCACGGCGACGGGCCAGTCCTGAGGAAGGTCCTGAGCTCGCAAGGTAACGCTCAGATCACGAAGTGGGTATCATGAGGGCGCGGACCCCATCCGTCCCTGATGCTCCCGAGCCCCTAGCGCGTCGGTGAGTCATCGACAGAACTGACTACCCATGGAGATATCAGCCCTGTGAAGATCGCCCGCCTCTTCGCCGCCGCCGCCGTTTCCGCGTCGCTTGTGGGGGTCGCCCCCCAGGCCATCGCGGCGCAGGCGCCTGCGTCGCCGGTCAGCCCCGCAGTCTCCGGGGCCGTCCTGCCGGCCGCGACCTCTGCGGACAGCGCCGCCGCGCAGCAGATCCTTACCCGCGTCAACGAGCTGCGCCAGAGCAGTGGCCTCCAGCCGCTGACCCGGCTCGTCGTGCTCGACGACGTCGCCCAGGACTGGTCCGGCCAGATGGCTGGCGAGAACAACATGTACCACCGGCCCAACCTGCGCGCCGCCTTCCCCTCGGGCTGGACGTGGGTGGCCGAGAACGTCGCGATGAACGGCAACGGCCTGTCCGGCACGGACCTCGGCAACGCCCTGTTCGAGCAGTGGGTGAACTCGCCGGGCCACTACCAGAACATGGTGGACCGCAACGCCACGGCCATCGGCATCGGCATCGCCCGCTCCTCCAACGGCTCCATCTACGCCACCCAGAACTTCACGGCCTACCCCGGCGACGTCCAGGCGGGCTTCGAGGTCTCCGGTGGGGACTCGTCCTCCTCGCCGTCGACGACGCCGAGCAACTCGGGCGCTCCGAGCGGCGGCACCTCGACCGAGGCCGCCCAGCCCGCGCCTGAGGTGAGCCCGACGCCGGACGCCACCGCCTCCGCCACCCCGGACGCCACGGCGACCGCGACCGCCACTGCGACGCCGAGCGCTTCCGCGAGCGCGACGGCCTCCGCCACCCCGGTGCCCGCCCCGACGGGTGGTAGCACTGACTCGGTCGGTGCCCCGAGCACGGGCTCGGAGGTCGTGGCCGCGCCGGAGCCCGCGAGCACGCCCCGCTCCGCGCAGGAGAAGCTGCTGGGCATGCTCGGCATGACGGGCGCCAACGCGACTCTCGTGCTCTTCGCGATCATCACGCTGGGTGTGGGCGGAGTCGTCCTCATCCTGCGTCGAGGCCTGCGCGACTGACGGCCTCAGCGGCGGCGCGCCCAGCGGCGCGCGACCCACGCTCCCGGGCGG
This sequence comes from Actinomyces timonensis DSM 23838, assembly GCF_000295095.1. GTDB lineage: Bacteria > Actinomycetota > Actinomycetes > Actinomycetales > Actinomycetaceae > Actinomyces > Actinomyces timonensis. Next base: position 1,224,708 of record NZ_JH806632.1, read on the forward strand.
GGCAGGCCTCGAGCAGAGCGCCTGCCCCGCCCGATCTTTGTGTGATTATCGGAGAGAAGATGCCTATTCAACGCCAGATGGCGCAGATGGCGCGGCTGGCGCCCGGAATCGTGCTTGCTGCGGTCGTGGCCGCCATCGCGACCCTGGTCAACAACCGGGTGCCGCTCCTGTCCGCGATGCTCGTGGCGATCCTCGTGGGGCTCGTGGCCCGCAACATGGGGCTTGTGCCATCCGTTGCCGACCCCGGCCTGAAAGTGGTGGGCCGCACCGTGCTGCGCGCGGGCGTGGTGCTCCTGGGCCTGCGCCTGTCCATCCCGGCCGTCATGGCGCTGGGATGGGGCGCCGTCGCCGTCATCGCCGCGACTGTCACCTGTGTCTACCTGGCAACGCTCGCCCTCGGGCGGATGCTGCGCGTCCCGCACGCCACCGTGGTGCTCACCGCCACGGGCACCGCTATCTGCGGCGCCGCGGCCGTGGCCGGGATGAGCGCGGTGGTCCGCTCCGATGGGGAGGACGACGACGTCGAGGACGCCGCGGCCACGGCGATCGCCTCGGTCACCCTCTTCGGCACGCTCATGATCGTCGCCCTGCCGCTCCTGGTGGAGGCGCTGGGCCTGGCGGAGCGCGGCGCCGGGGTCTGGGTGGGCGCCTCCGTCCACGAGGTCGGCCAGGTGGTGGCCGCCGGTGGGCTCATCAGCGCGGGCGTGCTCGATGCGGCGGTGCTGGCCAAGCTCGGGCGCGTCGTGCTGCTGGCGCCGCTCGTGGCGATCGTGGGAGTGGTGGAGGCCCGGCGCGCGGAGCGCCGGGCGCGGCTCGCGGCGGAGCGCTCGGAGGTCGGCGATGTCCTGGCGGGCGCTCCCGTGGAGCACAGCGTCGCTGATGGGCCGGGTGGCCCGGCGCGCGAGGGCGCTGGGGCCAGAGCGGGGAGTGCGGGGAATCCGGGGAGCGCGCCGATCGTGCCGCTGTTCGTCATCGGGTTCCTCCTCGCGGTGCTGCTGAGGTCCTTCCTCGACGGCGTCCTGCCCGCCTCGGTCTTCTCCTGGGGGACCCAGGTGGCGGGCTTCCTGCTGACGATGGCGATGTGCGCGATGGGCGCGGGCGTCAACCTGCGGCGCCTGGCGGCGACGGGCCTGCGCTCGCTCGCGCTTGGCGCTGGGGCTGGCGTGGTGAGCGCAGCGGTGTCACTGCTCGGCGTCCTCGCCCTCGTGGGGTGAGCGGAGTCCGGGCCACGATAGGTTCGGAAACATTCCTTGCCATTATGTGCCTAGATGGGAATAATTCTTCCCATCTTGTGTCTGCGAGGAGGAGCTGTGGCCGCGAGCTTCCATCCGCGCATGCGGCGGCTGCTGGACCGCGTGGGCCCGTCGATCCGCCTGTGGCGGCGCGCGCAGGGGCTCACAGCTGAGCAGGTGGCGGACCGCGCCGGCATCTCCCGCCCAACGCTGCGGATGATTGAGACGCATCCCGAGCGCGTCACCTTCGGCAACGTCCTGGCAGTGCTCGCGGTGCTGGGAGTGGACGACGCCGTCGTCGCCGCCATCGACCCCATGGAGTCCGACCGCGGCCGCACCATCGTCGTCGACCGGTTGGAACGGAAGGAAAGGCGCAGGGCGCCAAGGAAGTAGTCACTCAGGGCTCGGCGGGGCCGGCGGCGAGCCGGGTGAGGGTGGAGCGGATCTGGGCGACGGCGTCGGCGGCATCGGTGTGCTCCCAGATGCGCAGGACGGTCCAGCCCTCGGCTTGGAGCATGGCGGTGGTCTCGCGGTCGCGCTCGGCATTGCGGCGGAGCTTGGGCTGCCAGTAGTCGGCGTGGGTGGCGGGCGGGCGCGAGTGCTCGGGGCACGAGTGCCAGAAGCAGCCGTCGATGAACACAGCGAGGCGCTTGCGCGTGAAGACGATGTCAGCGCGGCGCCGCTTGTTGGCCCCCGGCGCGAAGTCGACCCGGTAGCGGTACCCGAGCGCGTGGAGCCGGCGCCGGATCTCGAGCTCGGGCCGCGTGTCCCGCCGCCGATTGCCGCGCATCGTGCGGGCGACGGCAGGCGAGGAGGCGCAGGACTCAGCCGCGCGGTCGGAATCCTGAGAAGACATCGTCAGTCCACATCGACGATCGGCTATGCGGGATCGTGTGGAAGTGACCAGGTTCCATTCCTGGCATTATTGACTGGGGCGAGTTCTCCGGCGTTTCGAAGCCTTTGCGCGGCCCATCTCATGCCGTACTGCCAGGTGTAGAAGAGATCGCCTCGCTCCCGGGGGTCTGCCTCGTGGTGGCCCCAGATGTCTTTCGCGACGTCAAGCAGTTGAGCTGTGCCACCGTTGCGCTGCGGTGCCTCGATGATCCACGTCTGAAGATCCGTCTTGTTGCTCATGACGCTAGCTTCGCACCGCGAGGCCGGTGGAGGTGGCCAGGTTTGAGGATTCCTTTTTCTGACGCGATGTTAGATCGTTCGTCATCCCAGGTCAGAGGGCTGTGCTTGAGCCTTGAGCCTCCCTGAAGGACCCTCAAGGCCCGAGCAATCCTCGAACCTGGCCATCTCGGGAGGGCGGTGTCAGGTGACGCGCGCGTAGGCGGTGCCCCGGTCGCCCTGGGATCCCCGCATCTCCACCAGGCCAGCGGCGGCAAGGCGGCGCAGGGTATAGCGCGCCTGGTTGAGAGTGAGGCCCGAGCCCTCCACGACCTGTGTGATCGTGAGCGGCTCGTCGAGGAGCGCCAAGACCCGCTTGCCGTGGCGGGGGAGTCCCGCCCCGCCCACGCTGCTGCGCCGTGGGCCTGCTGGCGCCCCGGCTGCGCTCCCGGCCGACGGCGGCGTGAGCACAACCTGCGGCAGGGGTGTGGCCGCAGTGTCGTCCTCTTGTGGACGATGCAGGACCGCGGTGAACGAGACGCCCGTATCGTAGAATTCGGGCGGGGCTAGATGCTGCTCGCTCATCTCCTCGCGGACCTCGATGATCCCGCCACCTTCGGCCTCGACCAGGCGCGCGCCGTCGGCCCCGCGCAGGTGGTGGCAGATCGCGTAGAGGAACTCATTCGGGGCACTGCGCCCGCCAGGCGTTCCCAGCTGCGAGGCGGTGATCGCATAGAGGCCTCCCGGATTGGAGATGACCAGTCGATCCTGGCTCAAGCGCACATCCACCCGCTTGCCATGGCTCATCGGACTGAGGCTGCGATGCACCAGCGCGTTCGCTATCAACTCCCGCACTGCCCCCAGCGGCAGCTCTGGCACATCTGCCGCATGACCGTCCTCGCGGTAGGCGATCCGCGTGCGCGTATTGCGCTCCACCCACACCATCGCATCCTCCAGCAGCACCGGCAGCGGCCCCGTCAAATGGACGAGATCCTGCAGGCGCGCCCCGCTGGAGCGTGGCAGGTGAACCGCTGCCGTCAGGCTCAACGACGGGATGAACTGCTGCGGGTACTCGCCCAGCGCGTACAGGCCCGCCAGCGTCAACCGGCCGCCGCTGGGCTCCACCACGCCGGTCCTCCGCAGCAGCGTCTCCTCGTCCAGTCCCTGCAAGCGCCTCGATGCGCCGCGGACCAGGCGCGTGTAGACCGCTCGCAGATCATCGTCGAGATCGGCCATGCTCGTGCCATCCACAGGAGCTGCATCCTCAGTGCGGCGAGTCCGGCTCGTCAGTTTGACCGCCTCGATCTGCGCCCGCTCCTGCTCGCTCATCTCATAGTCGCCATCCGCCTGGCGCAGGAAGGCCCGTCCCTGGTGCTCGCAGGGCCGATCGGCGAGTGGGAGGCCGGCGACGTCGACGAATAGAACTGTCGCACCATCGACGTCCATCGATGTGAAGGAGACCTGCACGGGCGGGGTCACCGCTCCCCGTGCCTGAGCGGCCACCGCCTGCTCCAGCTCGGAGACGTCCCGTAATCCGACGGCGTCGAATCCTCGCGACTCATCCAGGCCAAGGATGATCGTGCCGCCCTCCGGCATGTTCCCGAAGGCGCACAGGGTGGGGCCGAGGCGGGGAACGCCGTCGGCCGCGCTCTTGACCTCCACATCCGTGAGGTCGTGCCGACGGCGCCGCAGGGTCGCGATGAGTCGTGCCGCAGACTGGGGATCCCATGACATATGACCACTCTACACTGGTCATATGTCATCAGTGTAGAGTGGTCATGGCCTCTGAGGATTCCCAGTGAGGCGCATCAGCCCTGGTAGTTGCCCTGCCAGACGTAGGTGAAGGGGATGTTGCCGCGCATGCCGGGGTTGACCGACGCCGAGACCACGTTCTTCGCCGTCACCGCTGCCTCCAGGGGAGTGGCCCCCTTGGCGAGCTCGGCCGTCACCGCCGCGGCTAGCGTGCAGCCCGCGCCGTGCATCCGCTCCGTCCCCACCGCAGGGACCTCGAGGACCTCCAGGGTGGAGCCGTCGTAGAACACGTCCAGCGCCGTGCCGGTGCCCAGGCTCGGGCCCGCCTTCGCCAGGACGTTGGGCACGCCGAGGTCGAAGATGCGCTTCGCCGCGTCCTTGAGGGCCTCCACCGAGGTGATCTCCTCGACGCCCGCCAGCGTCGCCGACTCGAAGAGGTTCGGGGTGACCATCGTGGCGCGCGGCAGGATCTTCTCGCGCAGCGCGTTGTCCACCGCCATCGCCGTCGAGAACTCCTGGCCCTTGCAGATGAGGACCGGGTCGAGCACGACGATCGGGAAGCCGTAGCGCTCCAGGGCGGTGTCGACGACGTCGATCGTGGGCTGCGTGCCGAGCATCCCGATCTTCACGGCGTCGATCCGGGTGTGGACGGTGGCGCAGGCCTCGATCTGGTCGGCGATCACCTGTGGGTCCACCGGCACGAAGCGGTGGTCCCAGTTGGCCTTCGGGTCCATGGACACGATGCAGGTCAGCGCCGTGCAGCCGAAGACGCCGAGCTGCTGGAAGGTCTTGATATCCGTCTGCGCGCCAGCGCCACCGGAGGCCTCGGAGCCGGCGATGGCCAGGGCGATGGGGGGAGTAGTGCTCATGGGCCAAGCCTGCACCCGCGCGGGCCCGTCGCGCAGCACCGGGACCCGGGCGATCCCATCATGCGAGTGCCGACGACGGATCCGGGCCTCCGCCCCGCCGTCCCTGTTGTCCAGGCCCCGCTGGCCCCGTCGCGCGCGCTTCCGGCGCCACCCTTGGTCCTGCCCATCGCGCCTCGTATAGCATGGCAGCGCATCACGGAACGGTCACGGAGCCTGGGCTCCTGGACCCACGAAGGAGCTCTTGTGCGCCGACTCGGCAGTTACTACTTCCTGGAGGAGTCCATCGGATTCGGCGCCCAGGGCGAGGTATGGCGCGGCCACGCCGAGGGCTCCGAGGAGCCGCTGGCCTTCAAGCTCCTGCGCCGCGAGTTCACGCGGGGAGGCAGCGTCGTCGACGTCTTCCTCAAAGAGCGAGACATCCTCTCCCGCCTCCACAGCCCCAACGTCGTCGCCATCCGGGACATCGTCGTCGAGCGGGACACCCTCGCCATCGTCATGGACTACGTCGTGGGCGGGAGCCTGGCCGACCTCATCAATGGGCGCGGCGCCCTGCCGCCCGCCGAGGTCGCCTGGCTCGGCACCGGGATCGCCGCGGGCGTGGCGTCCGCGCACGACGCCGGCGTGGTGCACCGCGACCTCAAACCGGTCAACATCCTCATGGACTCGGCGACGACGCCCAGCACCCCGCGCGTCGCCGACTTCGGGGTCGCCCGCATCTGCGACGCCAACGGCGCGGCCAAGACCACCGTCGGCATGGGCACCCCCCTCTACATGGCGCCCGAGGTCAGTGAGGGAGCGCGCCCCACCCCTGCCATGGACATCTACTCCCTCGGCGCGCTGCTCTACGAGCTCACCTGCGGCGTCCCGCCCTTCCTCGGGCCTCCCGTCCAGGTGCTCCGCTTCCACATGCAGCTCGCCCCCGGGCGCCCCGACGGCGTCCCCCAGCCCCTCTGGCAGCTCATCAGCGCGATGCTCGCCAAGGACCCCGCCGCGCGGCCGGCGATCGGGCAGGTCCACCAGGCGCTCGCCTCGATGACCAGCTCACTGGCAGGTATCCCCGCCGCGCCCTCGCTGACGACCCCGCCTCCTGGCGTGCCGGTGGAGAGCCCCGCCGCCGCGACCATGGTCGTCAGCCCGCCCACCGCCTCTGCCGCATCCGCCACGGACGCGGCTCTCCAAGGCACTCCAGGCGAGAGCGCGGTGGAGCCGATGAGCGCTGAGCCGTACGCCGCCACCCAGCCCCTGCCGGACGACGAGGCGCCCATGGCCATGGCACCGCCGAGCGTGACCCCCGCGGCCGTGCCAGCCGCGCCGCCGACGGCGGGGGCGTCCAAGCGGCGCCCGCGCAAAGCGCTCGTCGCATTCATCGTCGTGCTCGCCGTCGTCGCCCTGGCTGGAGGGGGGTACGCGGTCAGCCGGGTCCTCTCCGACGACTCGGGCCCGGACCAGGCGGGGCAGACCGCAGGCCTCACCGCCCCGGCTTCTACCACGCCATCGCGCTCAGCGGGGCACTCCGCGACGCCGTCGCCGCGAGCCAGCGCGTCGGCGGCCACGAGCGCGCCAGCGGCGAAGACCTCCCCGGGATACCTCGCCGACCTGCCCGCCAAGAGCTCCACCTTCTCGCCCGGCTCGGCGAAGATCGCCGGGACCGCCTATGCCCACGCGCTCACCTACACGAGCGCCGGCAGCTCTGACGGAAGCGGCGAGTGGGATCTCGGCGGCGGCTACACGCAGCTCACCGGCACTTTTGGGCTGAGTGACGAGACGCGCGATCCGGGCGCGAGCTTCAGCCTCCAGATCTTCGCCGACTCCACGCCCGTGGCCACCGAGACCATCTCCCGCGGGGTCTCCAAGAGCATCACGCTCGATCTCACCGGCGTGAAGAGCCTCAAGATCGTCCTCACGCCCAGCGGCGGGGCCTCCGGGGCGGTCGCCGTCCTCGGCGACGTCAAGCTCTCCTGAGCGCTGCACGGGCGCTGGGGCGGGCGCGGGCTCAGGCCGCGCGGGCTCAGATGAGCGCCGCCAGTGCGGCGATGACGACGGCGGCGCTGCGGGCCGCGGCCTCATCGGCGCCGATGTGGAAGTCTTGGCCCGCCTCGGGCCCGCACAGGTCCGAGACCCCGCGAACGGAGGCGAAGGGCGCGCCCGCGGCGGCCGCGACCTGCGCGAGCGCCGTCGACTCCATATCCGTGCTCACCGCCTCCGGGAAGGCCTCGCGCGTATCCGCCACATTCGCCGCCGTCACGAAAGAATTGCCCGAGAGCATCTGCCCGGCGTGCAGGCGCGCCGACGACGAGCCCGGGGTCGCGCTGGCCAGCGCCTCCGGGCCATGGGTCCCGACGGCGCGGAGCAGGGAGGGCGCGGCCTCGAAAACCGTGGGCTGGCCGGGGATCTGGCCGCGGGCGTAGCCGAAGGCCGTCGCGTCGGCGTCCGTGAATGCCAGGGTCGTCGAGGCGCAGACGTCTCCCACCTCGACGGCGCGGGCGAGGCCCCCCGCCGTCCCAGCGGAGATGATCGCGCGCGGGGCCACCTGCCCCAGCGCCGCCGATAGGGCCGAGGCGGCAGCCACCAGGCCGATCCCCGTGCGGATGAGGACGAGCTCGCGAGGGGTCCCGGGAGCAGCGGCGTCTGTGCCCGCAGCGCCGTCGGGGCCCTCAGCGCCCTGGGCGGTGCTCACGGCGTCGCCCGTGGCGGCGGAGGGCAGCGCGAGGCTCGCGGCCCAGGCGGCGTCGCCGTGCAGCGCGATCGGCGCGGCGCCGTCGAGCGCGGGGAGGCGGTCGAGGAAGGGGCGCGCCTCCTCCTCCATGGCGACGAGGACGATCGCGTCAACCCGGCGGACCGGGCGCGGAGAAGCGGTGGGGGGCTGCGAGAGCTGTGAGCCTTGCGAGGACGTCATGCGGCGAGCCTACGTGGCCCGCCCGGAGCTCCGCCCCTGCCGCCCTCGCGCGATGACCATCTCCATCCACGGGTCGGCCACGGCGTGGAAGCGCTCGGGGAAGGTGCGGCGCACGCAGTGCGGGGCGTCCACGATGACGGAGGTGGACAGGTGCGGGTTCTGCCGCGCCAGGAGGTTGAGGTAGTGGTCGCCGCGCAGCACCACGCCGTCGGTGCCGGTGATGATGAGCGTGGGGATGGCCAGTCCGTCGACGACCTCCTCCCACGGCGTCGGCGGGGAGACGCAGCCCAGGCCGATGAACCGCAGGTCGACGCCGCAGGACGCCTCCACGCTCGCTCGCGTCTCCCGGTGCGACCACGTGGGGTTCTCCGTGGTCTCGGCGGTGAAGCGGGCCTCGGGGTCCTTCGCGATGCCCTTCATCTCGGCGACCTGACGGAAGGCGTTCGCCCGCAGGAGCGCCCGCCAGGCCGGGGTGACGAAGGCCGGGTCCTCTGCGACGACGCCGTCCGCCAGGTCCGGGCGGTGATAGGCGACGTCGAGGCTGGTCACCCCGCCCATCGAGTGGCCCACGAGCAGTAGCGGCGCGCGCAGGGAGCCGGCCGAGGGCTCCTCGGGGGAGGTGCGCAGGCCGTGGGCGCGCAGGTCCTCCAGGGCGTCGGTGAGGTCGGCGGCGAGGCGGCGCCCGGCGGTCTCCTGGTTCTTCAGGTCGGCGTCGTCCCAGCGGGGGGAGTCGCCGTGGCCGCGCGCGTCGAGCGCGACGATCCGGTAGCGCGGGGCCCAGCGCTCGACCGCCTCGATCCAGCACGCGGCCGAGTCGGTGATCCCATGGGACAGGACGAGGACGGGCGCCTCGGCGTCGTCGAGCGGCCCGGCGAGGTGCCGGGCGAGGGGCGCGGGCGCGGGAGCGGCGGTCATGCGTCGATCGTAGGTCCTGTTCCCACGTCACTTCCCCCGCCCCGCCCCCGTCCCGTCCCCGCCCCCGCGCGAGACCGGGCGAACAGCACGGCGAGATTCTGATCTGTGGAAAACCGCCCGGTTTCGCCGTGCTGTTCGCCCGGTCTCGGTTATAGGGAGTGGTGATGAGAGAGGGGGCGGGGCGAGCGGGTCAGGAGGGGATGACGGTCTCCCACTCGTCGCGCTTGGCGAGGAAGGCCCGCGCGGCCTCCTGGGCCTGCTCCAGCGAGTGGTTCGCGCCCCAGCCGCACTGGACCTCGTTGGCCGCGGGCACCTCGGCGGCCGCCAGGATGTCGCGCATCGTCGCCTCCAGCAGCCCCAGGAACTCCTCGCTCTCCACTCCCAGCATGAGCGCGTAGAAGCCCGTCTGGCACCCCATGGGGGAGAAGTCGATGAGCCGGTCGGTGTGGTCGCGCATGAGCTCGGCGCTCAGGTGCTCGATCGAGTGGACCGCCCTCATATCGAGGTGCTCGGAGTTGGGCTGGCAGAAGCGGACGTCGTACTTGATGAGCGTGTCCCCGCCCGGCAGCTCCTTGCGGTCGGCAATACGAACGTAGGGGGCCCGCACCCTCCTATGGTCCAGGTTGAAGGACTCCACGTTCATCCGCCTGTGACGCGCGTCGTCGCTGGTGGTGGCCTGTTGCTTATTCGTATCTCTGGCCCCTGTCATGGCGACAGCCTAATGGGAGAGGATGTCGCCCATGCACTCCTCCCTGGCGCGGATCACCGTGGGCCGCGACGACGCCCCCACCCTCGTCCTCCTGCACGGCATCACCTCCTCGGCCATCTCCCAGGCCGACGCGATCAACCACTGGGCCCGGCGCGGCTACCGCGTCATCGCCGTCGACGCCCGCGGGCACGGGCTCTCGCCCCGCTGGGAGGGCGCGAAGCTCGAACGTGCCGGCGAGCAACTCGTCGACGACGCCCTCGACCTCCTCACAGACCTCGACACCCAGGCCGCCGGCCGCGCCGCCCTCGGCCTGCCCGCAGCGCCAGCGCCGGTCGTTCTCGGCCACTCCATGGGCGGGGCCACCGCCATGGTCGCCGCCATCGGCCACCCCGAGCTCGTCAGCGGCCTCGTCCTGGAGGACCCCGCCCTCTACGGCACCCGCGGCCCGGCCGAACTGCTCGCGCGCGGCGCCGCCCGGGCGCGGGCCCTCGACGCCGAGCTCGCCAACCCCGCCGGCGCCGTCCTGCGCGCCCTCGCCTCGGCCACCATGCCCGAGAGCGAGGCGCTTCCCTCGGTGTGGGCCAGCCAGCGCATGGATCCGGCGCTGCTGCGCACCGGCGTCGTCGCCCCGGAGGTCCCCTGGCGCGAGGCCATGGCCGCCCTGACGGTGCCCACCCTGCTCCTCAGCGGCGACCAGCCCGGCTCCGCGCGCCTGGGCGCCAAGGGCCTGGAGGAGGCCCGCGCTCTGGGCAACCCGCTCATCACCCCCGTGCTCATCACGGGTGCGGGCCACCTCATCCGCCGCACCCGGCGCCGCGGCTACTACGCCGCTGTCGATCCGTGGATCGAGCGCCTCCTCGCCCCCGCCCCTGGTGGCGGCGCCGCTGTGGGATGAGTTCGGAGGCGCCTGAGCGGGCATGGGAGGATACGGTCCATGAGCACTGGCAGCACTAGGAAAGAGCCGTCGACGGCGCCGCGCCCCCCAGTGGCCCCAGCGGATCCGACGGCGCCCGCCCCCGCGACGCCGTCGGCGCCTCCATCCCAGGGCGCCCCGGCAGTGGCGGCCCAGCGCAGCCAGGGCGAGACGATCGCTTTCACCGTGGCCGCGCTCGCCGTGTGCTGCGCCGGCATGTACTACGCGCGCGAGCTCATCGGCCCCGTGTTCCTCGCCCTCACCCTGGTCATCACCGTGCGCCCCCTGACCACCTGGGCCACCCGCCACCGCATCCCGAGGCCTGTCTCCGCGGTCGCCGCGATCACGATCATCTACGCCTTCGTCCTGGGCCTGTTCGCCTTCCTCGGCATCGCGGTCATGCAGCTGATCGACACCCTCCCGGGCTACTCGGACAGGTTCGCCGACATCTGGGCCCAGCTCCAGAACCGCCTCACCCAGATGGGCATGTCCCAGGCCGACCTCGTCGCCCAGGCCTCCAAGGTGGTGGACACCTCCAAGGTGGTCGAGTTCGCCCAGACGGTCCTCGAGCAGATCTCGGGCATTGGCTCGATGCTCATGGTCATGGGGCTGGCCGTCATCTTCCTCATGTTCGACATGGCGCGCATCGAGACGCGCACCCGCGCCCTCGTCACGCTCAAACCCGGCCTCGCCTCCGCGCTCGCGGGCTTCGCGGAGTCCGTGCGCTCCTACTGGCTCGTCTCGACCGTCTTCGGGCTCATCGTCGCCGTCCTCGACACGATGGCGCTGTGGTGGCTCAACGTGCCCATGGCGCTCACCTGGGGCGTCGTCTCCTTCATCACGAACTACATCCCCAACATCGGATTCGTCATCGGTGTCATCCCCCCGGCGCTCCTGGCCATTGTGGACTCCGGTCCCTGGACGGCGCTGTGGGTGATCGTCATCTACTCACTGCTCAACTTCGTCATCCAGTCCGTCATCCAGCCCAAGTTCACCGGCGACGCCGTCGGGCTCAACACCACCGTCACCTTCGTGTCCCTGCTGTTCTGGTCCCAGGTGATCGGCGCGCTCGGCGCGATCCTCGCGGTCCCGCTCACCCTCTTCGCCAAGGCCATCCTCATCGACACTGACCGCCGCGCCGCCTGGGTGGGCCTGTTCCTCTCGGCGGGGGACTCGCCCCTGGTGCCCATCGAGCAGGTGGATCTCGACGACGTCGACCGCGCCGACCTCGATGGCGACGGCGTCGGGCCCGCCGACCCCGAGGCGGGGAAGCCGGTCATCGTCGAGTAGGGCCAGCGCGTGCCCCGCCTTCAGCCGGGTGTCAGGGATGGCGGGTACCGTGCGGCGCGTTCGCAACCGCCGCCCTGCCGGACTGAAGGAGGTGCCATGCCCCGGTCCTCAGGCGTCGTCGCCGCCGCTCTGAGCGCGAGCCGCCTCCTGGCCGGTCCCGAGGCCGACGCCGGGTTGCGCCTCCTGCGCCTGGACCAGGCCGCGATCGCCGTCGCCGTGCTCGGCTCCCACCTGGGTGGGCAGAAGCGCCGCATGAGCGTGGCCGACCTCCACGAGCTCATCGACGAGGACCTTCTCTCCCTGCGCGAGGCCGGCATGGACCTGGGGGAGAAGACCACCGCCCGCACCTACTGCGACCGCTGGCGCGCCGAGGGCATCCTCGTGCGCTCCACCGCCCCCGGCGAGCGCGAGGAGTCCTACGAGCTCTCCGCCCCCGCAGAGGCCGCCCTGCGCTACCTCTCCCAGGTGGAGCGCCCCCGCGCCGCCGTCACCCAGTCCCGCCTCGCCTCCATCGCCAGCCAGCTCGACCGTCTCGTGCGCGACTCCGACCCCTCCATGGAGCGCCGCCTGGCGGGCCTGCGGGCCGAGCGCGACGCCATCGACACCCAGATCGCCCGCATCGAGGCCGGCCAGTCCGAGCCCCTCGACCCCCACGACGGCGCCGAGCGGCTCGAGGAGATCATCGCCCTGGCCGAGCAGATCCCCGGCGATTTCGCGCGCGTGCGCTCCGAGATGGCCGAGCTCAACCGCTCCCTGCGCGAGAGGATCGTCGAGGCCCCCGGGTCGCGCGGCGAGGTGCTCGACGACGTCTTCCGCGGCGTCGACCGCATCGAGTCCTCCGAGGCGGGCCGCTCCTTCCTCGGCTTCTTCGAGCTCCTCCAGGACCCCGAGTCCTCCGCCCTGCTCGACGATCACATCGACGAGGCCCTGGGCCGCGGCTTCGCCGAGATGCTCGACGAGGCCGACCGCCGCTTCCTGCGCGACTGGCGCTCCACCCTCATGACCGAGGCCAGCGGCGTGCGCCAGACCATGACCGGCTTCTCCCGCTCCCTGCGCCGATTCGTGGCCAGCCGCGCCTTCGAGGAGCACCGCCGCCTGTCCGACGAGCTCGCCCGCGCCTCCGTGCTCGCCGGGCGCCTCACCGAGCGCGCCGCCCCCATCGCCCCCATGGGCATGAGCCTGGAGCTCACCGGGCTGCCGCTGGCCAGCGTCGGCTCCTGGCGCCTCAACAACCCCGCCGACGCCGACGTCGCTGAGGAGATCATCACCCACAGCGCCACCGACCTCGACCTGGACTCCATGCGCCAGGCCGTGCGCGCCTCCGAGATCGACATGATCGAGCTCGGCGAGGCGGTGGCCGACTCCATGGCGCGCCGCGGCACCGCGACCCTGGGGGACATCCTCGCCGACCATCCGGCCACCCAGGGCCTGGCCAGCATCATCGGCCTGCTCCTCATCGGCCGGCGCGACGGCGCGATCGCCGGTGGCGAGGAGGAGGTCTCCTGGTCGACGGCGGGCGGCGAGGAGCGCCGCGCCACCATCCCCCGTCTCGTGCTCACCGCGCCCGCCACGGCCAGCCCGGCCACCGACTTCACTGCTTCCGCCGCATCGGCCCCGCGCCCCGAGGGAGACGACGAATGAGCCCCGAGAGCCCGCTGGAGGACACGACCCTCGAGGTCCCGCCGCTGCCGCCCGGCGGGGTCAGCGCGACGCCGCCCCCGCCGCCTGCCCCCTCAGCGTCTCCGGAGCCCGCCGAGCCTTCGGCGCCCGCGGACGTGCCGGCGCCAGCCGAGCCGGCGTCGGAGATCCCCCCGGGGGCCCTGTGGGACGGCGATGCCGGAACGCTGCCCCGCGACACCCGCCGCGCCATCGTCCGCCTCGTCCAGGGCCCCTACCTCTCGGCCGCCCTCCATCCCGAGCTCTGGCAGGCCCTCATGGCGGACCTCGACGCCGTCCGCCACCACCTGGCCAATATGTTCCTCGGCCTCATCGTCGACCGCGAGGCCGGCTTCGCCTTCGTGCGCAACAGCGAGGACCCCACTGGCCAGGCCCCCTCCGTCGTGCGCACCATGCCGCTCACCCTCATCGACACCGCCCTCCTGCTCCACCTGCGCACCCTCCTCCTGCGCACCATGGGCGCCGGGCAGCGCGTCTTCGTGGACCGCTCCGAGCTCATCGACCACCTCGCCATCTACCGGCGCCGCGCCTCGACGGACATCTCCGGCTTCGAGCGCCGCGTGGGGGCCTCCATCACCAAGATGACGAAGGCCTCCCTCCTGCAGTCCACGAGCGTCGACGAGCGCTACGAGATCTCCCCGATCCTCGCCCTCGTCTTCGGCGCCGACCAGGTGGCCGCCGTCGCCGCCCAGTATGAGGCCATGCTGAGCGAGGACGGCGAGGAGCGCGATAGCGACGACGGCGAGGCCTCTCCCGGGGAATCCCCGGCCTCCCCGGACGCCGCCGCCCCGGCCGCCCCGGCCTCCTCCTCATCCACCCGGAGCGCCAACGCCGAGGAGCGCCCATGAGCACGACGACCTCCGCCGCCCCCGCCCGCCGCCGCGCGCCCTCCCCGGTGCCCCCTGCGCCGCGCTCGGCCCGCACGCGCTCGCGGCTGCGCGAGGCCGAGGCCCAGCACCGCCTGTCCCGCATCCAGGTCCACAACTGGGGAACCTTCAACGGCTACCACGACCTGCCCGTGCCTCGCGACGGCCTCATCCTCACCGGCCCCTCCGGCTCGGGGAAGTCCTCCCTGCTGGACGCCCTGTCCGCCGTGCTCGTGCCCGCCAAGAACCGCCGCTTCAACGCCGCCGCCCAGGACTCCGGCTCCACCGACCGCGCCCGCAGCATCCTCAGCTACGTGCGCGGCGCCTACCGGCGCACCACCGACGGCGCCACCGGGGAGGTCGTCACCGACTTCCTGCGCACCGGCGCCACCCGCAGCGGCATTGCCCTCACCTTCTCCCAGGGCGGCGAGGGCGCCGAGTCCCTCACCCTTATCGTCCTGTTCCACGTGCGCGCGGGGACGAACGCCGGGGACGCCGTCGCCCAGCTCCTCCTCATGGCCGAGGGCTCCCCGGACCTCACCGGCCTCCTGCCCTACCTCGCCCACGGCATCGACCGGCGCGCTATTCGCCGCGACCGCCCCGAGGGCCTGCGGCTGTTCGACAAGTACGAGGCCTTCGCCGCCGCCTTCCGCCGCCGCCTCGGCCTGTCCAGCGAGGTCGCCCAGCGCCTCCTCCACCGCACCCAGGCCGCCAAGTCCCTCGCCAGTCTCGACACCCTCCTGCGCGACTTCATGCTCGACGAGCCCGAGACCCTGCGCCTGGCCGACGCCGCCGTCGAGCAGTTCGGGGAGCTGCGCGAGGCCCACGCCGCCGTCGTCGAGGCCCGCGAGCAGGAGAGTGCCCTCGCGCCCCTGTCCGAGCTCAGCCGCACCATCATCGACGCCGGCGCCCAGCAGGCCCACGCCGAGGCGCTGGCCGCCGCCGTGCCCGGCTACGTCCACCACCTGCGCCTGACCCGCCTGGCCGAGGAGCGCGACCGCGCCGCCGCGGCCGTCACGGGCCTTGAGGCCGAGGTGGCCCAGGCGGCCGCCCGCGAGGACTCCGCCGTCGCCGACCTCGACCTCCTGCGCGCCGAGCGCCACGGCGCCGCCGGGAGCGAGCTGCCCACCGCCGCCGCCCGCCTCGAGGCCGCCCAGGCGGAGGCCGCCCGCCGCGCCGACGCCGCCCGCGCCCTGGAGCGCTGCCTGAACGAGCTCGACGCCACCGCCCCCGCCGACGCCCGCGCCCACTACGAGCTCGGCAGGGTCCTCGCCGCCGAGGACGCCGGCCTGCGCGAGCAGCTGACCTCCCTGCGCGCCGAGCGGGACACGGCTGGCCTGGCCGCCCTCGACCTCAAGCGCCGCATCGACGCTCTGACCACCGAGCGCGAGCAGATCCTCGCCAGCCGCTCCGCCATGCCCGCGCGCCTGTTGGGCGCCCGCGACCTCATCGCCACCGTCATCGGCCAGCCCGCCTCCGTCCTGCCCTTCGCCGGGGAGATCCTGCGCGTCGTCGACGGCGAGGAGGACTGGCGCGTCGCCATCGAGGCCGTCGCCGGGAGCTTCGGCACCCACATGCTCGTCCCCGACCGCCTCTACCGGGACGTCCTCGCCGCCGTCGACACCCTCCACCTGGGGGCCCGCCTCCACTTCGACCGCCTCCTGCCCGCCGCCCAGGCCGCCCGCGGCATCCCCCGCGTCCCAGGCGGCGCCCTGGCCCGCAAGATCGAGCCCATCCCCGGCACCGAGCACGCCGACTGGCTCAACGCCGAGCTCATGCGGCGCTTCGACCACCTGTGCGTCGAGGGAGCCGAGGAGCTGGCCGCCGTCGACCGCGGCGTCACCCGCGCCGGCCAGGTCAAGTCCTCGCGCACCGCCCATCTCAAGGACGACCGCCGCGACCTGGCCGACCCCCGCACCTGGGTGATCGGCGTCGACGCCCGAGAGAGGCTCGAGCTCGTCGTCGACGAGCTCGCCGCCCGCGCCCGGGAGAAGGCCGAGGCCGACGCGCGCCTCGACGGCCTGGACTCCCGCGAGGCCGTCCTGCGCGACCGGCTCGCCGCCTGCCAGCGCGCCACCGAGTTCACCTGGGAGCAGATCGACGTCGCCTCCGCCACCGCCCAGGCCGAGCAGTGGGCGCGGCGCTGCGAGCAGCTGCGGGCCGCCCAGCCGGGCCTGGCCCAGCTCGACGCCCGCATCGAGACCGCCCGCCAGGCGCTCGCCCAGGCCCGCGAGTCCCTGCGGGGGCTGAGCGCCTCCCTGGCCCGGGAGACCGAGAACCGCGACGCCGCCACCGCCGAGCTCGACCGCCTGCGCGAGCGCGAGCAGGCCCTGCGCGCCGGCGCCGCCACCCCGGGCGACGAGGAGGAGGCCCTCATCCTGTCCGCCCCCGAGTCGGGGCCCATGCGCGCCGAGCTCGACGAGCGCTTCCGCGCCCACCGGCGCCGTCGCCCGAACCTGGAGGAGATCAGCGAGGTCGCCGCCCGCGTCTCCAAGGAGATCGTCGAGCAGCGCGAGGCCGCCTCCCGCCGCGAGGCCCGGGCCGTGGCCAGCGCCGTGGTCACCATGTCCACCTTCGTGGCCACCTGGCCCGAGACCCGCGGCCAGGTCCTGCCCGAGATCGACTACCTCGACGAGTTCCTGGCGATCCTCGCCCGCCTCCAATCCGACGACCTCCCCCGCCACGAGCGCCGCTTCGCCGCCCTCCTGCGCTCCCAGTCCCGCCAGAACATCGGCCACCTCGCCTCCGAGATCCGCCGCGCCGTCAGCCAGGTCCGCGCCCGCATCGGGCCCGTCAACGACGCCCTGGCCACCACCGAGTACTCGCCCGGCCACCACCTGCGCATCAAGGTGGAGGAGCGGCGCCTGCCCGTGGTCAACGACTTCCTGCGGGACCTGGCCACCATCGCCTCGGGCAGCCTCGAGCTCGACGACGAGGCCCCCGAGCGCGCCGAGGAGCGCTACGCCCTGCTCGGGCGCATCATGAGCCGGCTCGGCTCGTCGGAGCCCCGCGACGCCGCCTGGCGCCGCCAGTGCCTCGACACCCGCCTCCACGTGGCCTTCCGCGCCGAGGAGCGCAATGTCGACGGCGTCGTCGTCGACGTCTACGAGGGCGCCTCGGGCCTGTCGGGCGGGCAGAGGCAGAAACTCGTCGTGTTCTGCCTGGCCGCCGCCCTGCGCTACCAGCTCACCGACCCGGGCAGCCAGCTGCCCGGCTACGCCCTCGTCGTCCTCGACGAGGCCTTCGACAAGACCGACGCCGACTTCACCCGCGCCGGCCTGGAGGTCTTCCGCGGCTTCGGCTTCCAGCTGCTGCTGGCCACTCCCATGAAGATGCTCCAGACCCTGGAGGAGCACGTGGGCGGCGCCGCCATGGTCACCAACACCCCCGAGGGGGACGCCTCCGCCCTGTCCATGGTGCTCTTCGACGCCGACTCCCTGCCGCGCCGGGGCGCCTGGGCCGACCCCGAGCAGACCGGCGACCTCTTCGAGGGCTTCGACCTGGAGGCGCTATGAGGGGCCCCGCCGAGCTCGCCGCCCGCGCCGCCGTGCGCTACCAGCGCGTCTACGCGGCCTGGGCCGCCAACCCCGAGCAGGCGCGCGCCGAGGTGCTGCCCCTGTCCCTCGACCCTCCCACGCAGGACCTCGCGCTCGCGGACGTCGACGGCGTCGCCGCCTGGATCGCCGCCTGGCGCCAGTGGGAGCACTCCGCCCCCGGCACGGTCACCTGGGAGGGGAGGCGCTGGGCGTCGCTGGGCACCCAGCACCTGCCCGTGCGCGCCCAGCTCGTGGGCGCCGACGCCATCGCCTCGGCCGCTGGCCGCGCCGGGCACTGGGGGCTGGCGAGCTCGCGGGCCGAGATGATCGCGGAGATGCTTCAGGCCCTGGGCGTGGGACCCACGGGCCTGCCGGGACAGGGCGGCGCAGCCGAGGCGGTGGCCGCCGTCATCGGCGAGGTCGTCGAGTACGAGGACGACGACGTCGAGCGGCTCGTCGCCGCCGTGGGCTGGTTGGCCTCCCACCCGGCCTCCGGGATCTACCTGCGCCAGCTGCCGATCGCCGGCCTGGACACCAAGTGGCTGGAGCGGCACCGCCGCGTGGTGCTGCGCCTGCTCGGCGCGGCCCGGGGCGGGGACCGCCTGGTGGAGTCCGAACTGGGCCTGCGCCGCGCCCCCACGACCGTGCGCGTGCGGATCCTCGATCCGGATCTGGCCGCCGGGGGCCTGCGCGATGTCGAGGCCCCTGTGGAGGAGATCGGCCGCATGTGGGCCGATCGGGCGGGGTTCATCGACGTCGTCGCCGTGGAGAACCTGGCCACTTTCCTCGCCCTGGAGGAGCGGCCGCGCACAGTGGCCGTGTGGGGCGCGGGCAGCAAGGTCATCCACACGCTCCCGCTTCTCTCCTGGGCCCGCCACGCGCGGCGCGTCGTCTACTGGGGGGACCTCGACGCCGACGGCATGAGGATCCTGGCCTCCCTCATCCAGCGCTTCCCGGGCATCGTGCCGGTGCTCATGGACGCCCCGACTCTGGAGCGGTGGCGCTCCCTGGCGGTGGCCGATCCCAGCAGGCGGACCAGCCGCGACGGCCTCCAGCCCGAGGGCCTCGGCTACGAGCAGATGCGCGCCTGGCGGATGATCGCCGACTGGGGGCTGCGCCTGGAGCAGGAGCGCCTGCCCTGGGACGAGGCAACCTCGGCCCTGGCCCTCGCTCTCGCCTGAGGGTGGATCCCGCCCGCGGGCCCAGGGAGGATAGGGGCATGACGCGATCGCAGCAGGACCGGTGCGCTGATGGTCTGACGGCGGTGGCCGCCACGGAGCCCACCCCTGACGGTCCCTTCACGATCATCGCGGGGTCCCATGTGCTGGCCTCGGGCTGGACCGCGGATCCTGAGGGCCTCCTCGCCCTCATCCATCCCAGCCTGCGGCCCGACCGCCTGGAGGAGGCGCCGCGCAGCGGGACTCCCGCAGCGCTGGCCCAGGCGCTCGCAGCCTTGGAGGCTTACTACGACGGCGAGCTGGGAGCCCCCGCCGCTGTGCCAGTTCTCCAGCGCTCGGGCCCCTTCCGCGAGCGGGCCTGGGAGGTGCTGCGCGGCATCGAGCCGGGTGGGCTCGTGACCTACGGCGAGTACGCCGCCCTGTGCGGCAGGCCCCGGGCGGTGCGCTCCGCCGCGGGAGCCTGCGCCTTCAACGCCGCCGCGCTCTTCGTCCCCTGCCACCGGGTGGCCCGCAGTGACGGCTCCCTGGGCGGATTCCGCTACGGCCTGGCGGTCAAGGAGAGCCTGCTCGCCCGCGAGGGCGCTGGCCCCACCGGACGCGGTCGGCAGTGACGACGTCGAGTCCTGGTCCGGCCCACCTGTCACTAACTGCTAATTTGGACAAAATTAGCAGTTAGTGACAGGTGGAAGGAGCGATTGGTGACAACGCCTGTCCCGCCGCCGGCCGCGCTCAGCGAGCTCCTGGGCGAGCTGGCTGGCTCTGGCCGCCTCGCGGATGTCCTCACCGCGCCATCGCTGGCCGTGGACCCCGAGTACCACCCCTGGGAGTGGTTCTTCCGGCACGATCCCCCCGAGGGCTTCAGCCGCCAGGAGTGGTGGACCGCCGTGCGGCTGAACCGCGAGCGGACAGCGCGCTCCACGCCCCTGACGATGACCGACGGCACGCCGCTCACCTACAACCTGCCCGATCCCCTCCTGCGCCTCATCGACGACGTCTCCACTCGGGCGCGGGGGCAGGTCGAGCTCCCCGAGCCCATCGCCAACACCGCCACGCGCGACCGCTACCTCGTGCGCTCCCTCATCGAGGAGGCCATCACCTCCTCCCAGCTCGAGGGCGCCTCCACCTCCCGGGTCCGCGCCAACCAGATGCTGCGCGAGGACCGCTCTCCGCGGGATCGCAGTGAGCGCATGATCCTCAACAACTACCGGGCCATGCAGCGGATCACGGAGCTCAAGGACGAGCCGCTGACCCCCGCGCTCATCACACAGATCCACCGCATCGTCACCGAGGGCACTCTTGACGATCCCGACGACGCCGGGCGCCTCCGGCACCCAGGGGAGCAGCGGGTGCGCATCTACGGGGCTTCCGGGGACGAGCAGGTGCTCCACGTCCCGCCGACTGCCGAGGATCTTCCCGAGAGGCTGGAGCGCCTGTGCGCCTTCGCCAATGCCGCAGATGATGCCTCTCAGGGTGCCCCCTACATGCCGCCGCTCATCCGGGCCATCACCGCGCACTTCATCATGGGCTACGACCACTACTTCGTCGATGGCAACGGGCGCACGGCGCGCGCGGTCTTCTACTGGGCGATGCTCCACCAGGGCTTCTTCCTCACCGAGTTCCTCTCCGTCTCGCGCCTTCTGCGCCGCGCGCCCGCCCAGTACGCCCGGAGCTTCCTGCTGACCGAGGGCGACGAGGGCGACCTCACCCACTTCCTCCTCGCCCAGGCCCGCGTCGTCGCCCAGTCCATCGATGATCTCGACGCCTACCTGGAGCGCAAGACCAGCCAGCTGCGCCAGGCCTCGCGCGCCCTGCGGGAATGGGGTCTCAACCACCGGCAGATCGCCGTCGTCGAGTCCTTCCTGCGCGACCCCACGGGAAGCGTCACCGTGGAGGCCCACCGCATGGTCCACGGCGTCGTCCCCCAGACAGCGCGCTCTGACCTGCAGGGGCTTGAGGTCCGGGGCCTGCTGGCCTCCGCCAAGCAGGGGCGCCGCGTGGTCTGGTTCCCCGTTGATGACCTCGCCCAGCAGGTGCGCGCCTGAGCCCGGTGAGCGCGCGCGCCAGCTGGCCACCACCACGGGCGATGAATCCTGGTCCGCACTGTCGCGACGGCCCGACCTAGGGAATCATGAGCCCATGAGCTCCCAGCGCCCCGCCCCCGAGACACAGCCCGCCCCCATCCCGCCGGTCGGCATCCCCGATGAGGTGTCCCGGGCCATCGTCACCCCGCTCGTGGCGCTGAGTCCCATAGAGCAGGAGATCTTCACGACCCGCCTGGAGCGCTGGTTCCCCGACGTCATGGACGGCCTGGTCACCCTCTACGGCGAGCTGGCCGCCACCGAGGCCGCCACTCTCCTGCTCACCGAGGCCGCCGCCGCCTACGCCCAGCGCAGCCCTGAGCTGCGCCACCTGGACCTTCAGCGGATGCTCAAGCCCTCCTGGATCCAGGACCCCTCGCGCATCGGCTACGCCTGCTACGCCGAGCGCTTCGCCGGGAACCTGCGCGGCGTCGAGGAGCGCATCCCCTACCTGCGCGAGCTCGGCGTCAGCTACCTCCACCTCATGCCGCTGCTCACCCCGCGCCCCGGGGACTCCGACGGCGGCTACGCCGTCGCCGATTACCGCTCCGTCCGCCCGGACCTGGGCACCATGGACGACCTCGAGCACCTGGCCGGCTCCCTGCGCGGGGAGGGCATGAGCCTCGTCGTCGACCTCGTCCTCAACCATGTGGCCGCCGAGCACGAGTGGGCCCGGCGCGCGCGGGCGGGGGAGAAGCGCTACCAGGACTACTTCTTCCTCTTCCCCGACCGCGCCGAGCCCGACGAGTACGAGCGCGACCTCCCCGAGGTCTTCCCCGACTTCGCCCCCGGCAACTTCACCTGGAATGAGGAGCTCTCCCGCTGGGTGTGGACCACCTTCAACTCCTTCCAGTGGGACCTCAACTGGCGCAACCCCGACGTCATGGAGGAGTTCGTCTCCATCATCCTCGACCTGGCCAACCGGGGCGTGGAGGTGCTGCGCCTGGACGCCATCGCCTTCACCATCAAGCGCAAGGGCACCGACTGCCAGGGCCAGCCCGAGGTCCACGCCATCACCCAGGTCCTGCGCGCCATCGCGCGCATCACCTGCCCGGCCATCATCCTCAAGGCCGAGGCGATCGTGGCGCCCACCGAGCTCCTGCAGTACCTCGGCCAGGGCCGGTACACCAACAAGGTCTCCGACCTCGCCTACCACAACTCCCTCATGGTGCAGGTGTGGTCCATGCTCGCCGCGCGCAACGCGGTGCTCGGCGCCCACGCGCTGCGGAACCTCCCCGCGGAGTCCTCCACCTCCACCTGGATCACCTACCTGCGCTGCCACGATGACATCGGCTGGGCCATCGACGATCGCGACGCCGAGGCCGTGGGCCTGTCCGGCTACTGGCACCGCGCCTTCCTGTCCGACTGGTACGCGGGCCTCTACCCCCTGTCCGACGCCCGCGGTCTCGTCTTCCAGTACAACCCGGCCACGGGGGACCGCCGCATCTCCGGCACCGCCGCCTCCCTCATCGGCCTGGAGTCCGTGGCCGAGGCCTGGGAGGGCATCAACGACTTCACCCCCGAGCACGAGGTCGACTCCCTGTGGCAGTGGCGCGAGGAGCGCATCAACGCCCTGCGCATGGCCAACGCGATCCTCTACGGCTGGGGCGGCGTCCCCGTCATCTGGTCCGGTGACGAGCTCGCCCAGTTCAACGATCCCAACTGGGACACCGAGCCCGGCCATGAGTCCGACTCCCGTTGGGCCGGCCGCCCGCGCCTCGACGAGCGCCTCATGGAGACCCGCTGGGACCGCTCCACCATCGAGGGCCGCGTCTTCACCGACCTCGTCCACATGGGCCGCGTGCGCGCCTCCCTGCCGGTTCTCAGCGCCGACGTGCGCACGCAGGTCGCCCCTCTGGACGACGATGGCGTGCTCGTCACCTTCCGCGACCACCCCCTGGGCAGCTTCGTGGGCGTGTACAACGTGACGCCGGAGTGGAGGAAGATCCCCGCCTGGCGCCTGGCCGAGCACGGCGTGCTCGGCGCCGTCGACGCCCTGACGGACACGGTCCCCTCGGGCTCGGCCACGCTCGAGGGCGACGGCGACGGCATGGTCCCCGTCCCGCCGTACGCCGCCTGGTGGCTCGTGCGCGCCACCGACTGAGCCGCTGGCCGCCACTGTCGCGCGTTTTGTGTTGCTCTCTGGTCTCCTGACCATTGCGGATGAATCACGATGACGCCCGGTGTCGGGCTCCAGGACGGGGCTCGAGTCGGGCGTCATCGCGTTCCCGCCATCTCGCCGGGATCACGGGGCACATCGGCGGTGCCCGCGCGGGGCGCTCGCGGCCCCAGGACGGATCTCTCGCCCTCCCAGGTCATCAGTGAAATGTGACGAGCGCGAGTCCTCCCCGCGATGATCCGGCGTGACGAGAATGTCATCCGGCGCCGTCGACGAACTGTTATCGAGGCTCGCATGGTTGCGGCGGAGTCTCAATTTCAAGGCCGCTGAGGCGCTGCTAGCATCTGCTGTGCCCTCGCGCCAAGAGTCAGGGCTCTGGTGCGCTGTCCCTTCACTGTTTCTCCCCGTTCCCCTTTCTTCGCCCTGTCCCTCTCCCAGTCCCTGTCTCCCCTCCCACCACATCGCACTTCACCGAGAGCCCCATGACATCCTCCTTGAAAGAATCCCGGCAGTTCGTTCGCTTCCGATCTCGACTCGCGCCCCTGCTCGCCTCCGCCATTCTGGGCGCGCTGGTGGTTCCAGGCGCCGCGGCATCGATGATGCCCGTCGATGGATCGGGCAATGCCTCGTCCTCGTGCCTCCAGAACTGCTCCGACCCGCTCGGCTTCGCCGACACCCCCGGGACGATCGGGGCGCTCTCCGCGCCCGTCGTGTCGGACTCCAGCCAAACCAACCCCAAGGACCACCGCGCCACCACCGTGATCTCGGGTGAGGGCAGCGCCGCGAAGAAGGTCACGGTCTCGCCCTCCGTCAACGATGTCCCCGAGGGCACCGTCGCCGAGGATGACTCCCTGGGGTGGTCCCAGTCCGCCATCGCCGACTACGAGCAGCAGATCCTCGACCGCGTCAATCAGCTCCGCGTCGAGCAGGGGCTGAACCCGGTCAAGCGCGCCGTCAAGCTCGACACCGTCGCCCGTGACTGGAGCGCGCATATGGCCTCCTACGGCGTGGGAACGAATAATCTGCCGAAAGGATTCCACCACCACATCACGGAGAAGGGTGCCCCGGAGAATTTCTGGGACCTCTACCCCTCGGGCTGGGGCGGTGGCTCTGAGAATATCGCCTGGCAGTACTACTACGGTTACAAGAATGGCAACCAGGGGTACTCTCTGTTCAATCAGTGGCTGCATTCCCCGGGCCACCTCGGTGCCATGCTCGATCCGTCCTTCACCCATATCGGCATCGCCGTCCACTATGACGCCGCCACCCATTCCTGGTACGCGACCCAGAACTTCGCCCTGTACCGCAACCCCGCGAACGTCGGCGCTCTGACGCCTGCCGCTGGCTCCCAGGCCGGGGCATCGAGCAGTTCCTTCTCCGGCTCGAAGCCGGCCGCCGCCGCTGCCGCACCGGTGCAGCCCGCGCCCGCTGCCTCCCAGGCGACTGGGTGGGTCCGCTCCGGCGCCACCTGGTACTACATCGATCCGTCTACTGGCGGCAAGGCCACTGGCTGGCGCTTCATCGGCGGCGCGTGGTACTTCCTGCGGTCCGGCGGCGCCATGGCCACTGGTTGGGTGGCTGACGGCGGCTCCTGGTACTTCATGGATGGCTCGGGCGCGATGCGCACTGGTTGGGTCGCGACGGGCGGTCACTGGTACTACCTCAAGGCCAACGGGGCCATGGCCACGGGCTGGGTCGCCACGGGCGGCCACTGGTATTACCTGCGCGCCAACGGCGCTATGGCCACGGGCTGGGTCGCCGACGGCGGCAAGTGGTACTTCATGGACGCCTCCGGCGCCTGGACGGCCTGAGATTCTCGCACCGTCCGTGACCCCTTGTCCGGTCTGGTCCCTGAATCCCCCTGATCCCCTGAACCCGCCTTGAAACGGTTCAGTGCGCTTCGTCTCGTCCTTGGCGGGGCGGGGCGCGCTGAACCGCCTGATCGAGACTGCTGCTGTGATCGTGTCCTGACGCGGTGTGCCGCAAGCGAGGCTGTTTCGAGACTCCCCGGGTCTTGTGAGCGTCTGTTCCTATGGCGAGCATATGGCTCGCCCCGCATCGCCCTGAGATGGTTCGCGGCTGGCAGTCACCTGACTCTCGATCTTCTCCCCTCCCTTCCCTCATCCGCCTCCTACGACGAACGGTTTCTCTATGCGTACCCCTATGCTCACCGCCCGCCGCACGGGCTCCACCCTTGCCGTCACCGCACTCATGCTCAGCGCCGCCGCAGGCGCGACCGCCACCGCCGCAGAGGCTCCTGCCGGCGAGGCGGCCAAGAACGGCACTCTCACCGTTGTTCTCACCGACCTGCCCGAATTCGCGGGCTCCCTCGACTGCACCCTCACCGACTAGGCCGATAAGAAGGTCTCCAACGACATCAAGCTCACCTGGGAGGCCAACGCCCAGGAGACGAGGTCGGCTGTGAGCTACACCCTCAAGCCCGAGGGCAACGATCACTACACTCTCGAATGCGGCGACACTCTGGCCGAAGGCGTGGAGACCTCGCCCGAGAACCAGCGGGTCGACCTCCGTTGGAAGCCCTCCGCTGGTGCCTACGGGACGATCTCGGGTACGACAGACGCGCAGCCCACGGTCGACGTCCGCTTCCACACTGCTGCGGATGACAAGGCGGAGTTCGCCGCCGACGTCACGGGCGGCATCTACCGCGCGTCGATGTCTTCAGCCTTGGACTCCGGCGACTATGTCGGCACCGTGGCCACGAGGGACATGGACACGATCTACGCCGCTGGCTACGTCGATGGAACCACGCAGGCCCAGGCGGCGGGCAAGACGCCGACGGTCGCCCTGAAGAAGGGCGAAGCGGTGCGTCAGGATGTCAAGGTCGTCGTCGGTGGGACTGCCACGGGCAAGGTCATTGACGCTCAGGGCAAGCCCGGCAAGGGCTGGATCGTGCGGGCCGAGCCTGTCAAGGAGGGTCTCGCGGTCCGCTACACCCCCACCAAGTCCGATGGCACCTTCACCCTTCCTGGCCTGGACTCCACGGATTACCGCTTCTCCGCCGGGGAGCAGGCCGACAATCCCGCTGACGTCGAGTGGACCTACCTCGGCAACGTCAAGGACAAGAATGCCTCGACGCCGATTGCCGGAATGATCGGCAAGGATGTCGCAGTGGGTGACATCGACCTGCGTCCCAAGGCTGATCCCGAGGCCCCTGAGGAGCAGGACCCGAAGGGCGACGACGGGAAGCAGGAGCAGCCCCCGGCTCAGCCCGAGGCCCCGAAGCCTGATGCGCCCAAGCCTCCGGCCAAGCCCGACGCCCCCAAGCCCCAGGCGCCCGCTGCCCCCGCGAAGAAGGGCTGGGCGTGGACCGGCAGCGCCTGGAACTAAATCCAGCCCTCCGGAGCCAAGGCCACCGGCTGGCTCAAGGACGGCGCGGCCTGGTACTACATGGACGCCACGGGCACCATGCGCACGGGCTGGATCCACGACGGCGTCGCCTGGTACTGCCTCAAGGCCAACGGGGCCATGGCCACGGGCTGGGTCGCGACGGGCGGTCACTGGTACTACCTCAAGGCCAACGGAGCCATGGCCACGGGCTGGGTGGCTGACGGCGGTCGCTGGTACTTCATGGATGGCTCGGGCGCGATGCGCACTGGTTGGGTCGCCACGGGCGGTCACTGGTACTACATGCTCTCCAACGGTTCCATGTCCACCGGCTGGGTCCTCGATGGCGGGAAGTGGTACTTCATGAACGCCTCTGGCGCCTGGGTGCGCTGAGCCGTATTGACTGGCCCCGCGCCCGCCGCCTCGAGGGGAGACGGCGGGCGCGGGGCCTCCTCATGCCCGGGAATCGGCAGCTGACGAGAACTGAGCCCGAATCGTGATTTGTGGGAGGTCTCGCATAAGTTTGCAGATCAGTCGCCGGACGTTATCCGATAGTGATCGAATAGGGGGAATGCGTGTCGTCGATAGTTGCTGCTTCGTGACTTTTTGGGTGTTCTCTCCCGGACGTCTGTGCCAGCATTGCACGTGCTTCGGCGCGATCCCCCTCCTCGCCGCGGCGCATCCCTCACTCTTCGATGATTGGTGAATGATGAGCAATCCCATGAACAAGGCTCGCGCGACTGTCGCCATGACCGCCGCCACCCTCCTCCTCGGCGTCGGCGCGGCAGCTGCGGCGACCACTTCTGGCGGTGAGCCCTCCGCCAGCGATAACGCGAGCAGCACCGCCACTTCCCAGCCCGAGGGTAAGGGCGCTGAGACGACCGAGGCTGCTGACCCGGCTTCCGCCGAGACCACGAAGCCCGCTGAGACCACGAAGCCGGCCGAGACCACGAAGCCCGCTGAGACCACGAAGCCGGCCGAGACCACGAAGCCCGCTGAGACCACGAAGCCCGCTGAGACCACCAAGCCCGCTGAGACCACCAAGCCCGCTGAGACCACCAAGCCCGCTGAGACCACCAAGCCCGCTGAGACCACCAAGCCCGCTGAGACCACCAAGCCGGCCGAG
>NZ_JH806632.1:1252973-1324630 GCF_000295095.1 Actinomyces timonensis DSM 23838
CGCCGAGCCGACCGAGCAGCCCAAGCCCGAGGCCCCCAAGGCCGGCTGGGTCAAGGACGGGGCTAACTGGAACTACGTCCAGCCCTCCGGCGCCAAGGCCTTCGGCTGGCTCAAGGACGGGGCCACCTGGTACTACCTCGACGGTGCTGGTGTCATGCGCACCGGCTGGATCCACGTCGGTGGCACCTGGTACTTCATGAACGACTCCGGCGCCATGCAGACCGGCTGGATCGCCCAGGGCGGCAAGTGGTACTTCCTCGATGGCTCCGGCGCCATGCGCACCGGCTGGATCGCCCAGGCCGGCCGCTGGTACTACCTCGACCCCGCCTCCGGCGCCATGCAGACCGGCTGGCTCAACGCCGGCGGCACCTGGTACTACCTGCTGCCCAACGGCTCCATGGCCACCGGCTGGGTCCAGGACGCTGGCACCTGGTACTTCATGAACGCCTCGGGCGCCTGGGTCGCCTGACCCCCACCGGCTGACTGACCTCAGCCAACCACACACGCCGCCGGGCGCTGATGCTGGACCCCCAGCACCAGCGCCCGGCGCTTCACTGCGCCACCTCCAGGCAAGAGCGCATCATGGATAAATGACGATGCCCCAACCCTCCCGCAGGCGAGCCCTCCCCACCGGATCGCTGGGCGCCTCCCTCCTCTCCGCGGGCCTCGACTCGGTCACCCCCGCCGCCCTCCTGGCAGGCGCGATCAGCGTCGAGGCCGCCACGAGGCCGCTCAGCGTCGTCGACCTCATGCGCGTCGGCATCGGCCCGTCCTCCTCGCACACGGTGGGCCCCATGCGTGCTGGCCGCGCCTTCGCAGCAGCACTGGCCGACGTCGTGGTCCTCGAGACCGGTCAGCGCCCAGCCGCGGCCACACCCGCCGGTTCCGGCGGCGAGGCGGATCCGGGCCCCATCACCCGCCTGAGCGTGGAGCTCCACGGCTCCCTCGGCGCCACGGGGCGCGGGCACGCCACCGACCGCGCCGTCGTCATGGGCCTGGCCGGCTATGAGCCCGAGACAGTCCCCTCCCGGGTCTGCGAAGACCTGTGGGAGGAGGTCGAGTCGGCCGGTCGGCTCATCATCGACGGCGTCGGCCCCGTCCCGTTCATCCCTTCCCGGGATATCTCCTTCCTCCCGGGGAGCGTGCTGCCGTACCACGTCAACGGCATGACGATCACCGCCCACGCCGAGCGCGAGGTGCTGCGCCGCCGCTACTACTCGGTGGGCGGCGGCTTCGTCATGGAGGACGTGGGGGTCGAGGGCGCGCCGTCGATCCAGGCCCTGGCCACCGTCTCATCAGCCTCCGCCCACGCCACGCCCGCCCCTCTGCCCTTCTCCAGCTCCGCCCAGCTCATGGAGATCTGCCGCCAGACCGGCCTGCGGGTGAGCGACGTCGTCGCCGCCAACGAGGCCTCCGTGCGGCCCACTCGGGAGGTCGAGGCCTACCTGGACCTCATCCACTCCACGATGGTCGCCTGCGTGGAGGCGGGGATGGCCGCCGACGGCGTCCTGCCCGGCGGCCTGGGTGTGCGGCGCCGCGCCAAGGCCCTCCATCGCCGCCTTCAAGCGCAGTCCTCAGGGCCGGCCGCGGCCTTCGCCCTGGCCGACCCCCTGCGCGGCATGGACTGGGTGGACCTGTTCGCCCTGGCCGTCAACGAGGAGAACGCCGCCGGGCACCGCGTCGTCACCGCCCCCACCAACGGCGCCGCCGGTGTCCTCCCGGCCGTCCTGCTGTACTACGAGCGCTTCATCCCCGGGGCCGGGCGCGATGGCGTCCACCGCTTCCTCCTGGCGGCCACCGCCGTCGGATCCCTCATCAAGATGAACGCCTCGATCGCCGGGGCGGAGGTCGGCTGCCAGGGCGAGGTGGGATCGGCCTCCTCCATGGCGGCCGCGGGGCTCGCGGAGGCCCTGGGGGGCACTCCCTCCCAGGTCGAGAACGCCGCCGAAATCGCCATGGAGCACAGCCTGGGGCTCACCTGCGACCCCGTGGGAGGACTCGTTCAGATCCCCTGTATCGAGCGCAACGCCGTGGCCGCGGTCAAGGCGATCAACGCGGCCCGCATGGCGCTGTGGGGGGAGGGCCGGCACACGGTCTCCCTGGACACGGTCATCGAGACCATGCGCCAGACCGGCGAGGACATGCTCTCCAAGTACAAGGAGACCTCCCGGGGCGGGCTGGCCGTCAACGTCGTCGAGTGCTGAGCACCCAGCGCCTAGACGATTGAATCCGGGGCGCAGCGCTGCGGGCCCAGGGTCGTGAGCGTATGCGTCACCTCACCGCGTAGATGATGGTCTCAGTTTCCGCCGGGTCGCTGCTTGAGATCGCCAGGACGATGCACCCGGGGGCCGTCAGCACCTGAGGCTCCCAGCGGGCCGAGGTGTGGTGGGAGACGAGTCCGTGCTGCTGCTCGTCTGAGGCGGGCGCGGAGCAGACCAGGGGCGGTGCGACGGGGATGCTCAGGGGCGCCGCCCCGCCGCCTGGGCTGATGACCAGCTCGCTGCCCCCGTCGGGGACATCGGAGGAGGGCGTCGTGTAGGTCAGTGTTGCTGCGCCAATACTGGTGCTCTGCTCGGCAGGGACAGCAGTGCGCGTGGCCTGCTCGAGGACCGTCCCGGCCCACGGGGGACTTGTTGAGAACGATGGGGTGCCTCCGGCGCCCGGGCGGAATGGCAGTGTGATGAGGGTGCCTGAGGCAGCGGAGGCGACGCTATTGACACCCATGCCCTCACCCAGCTGGACCTGCTGGACCGACTGCGCGCTCCCGGCAGCGGCCACCTCATCAATGTTGACGGCCGTCATGGTCCATGGGGTCGGCGCGTGAGCGGGGTCCCCTAATGGATCGCAGGTCGCGGTCCACCCGTCCTGGATGATCGGCTGGTCGTGGGCGAAGGGGTTCGTGCAGACGCCCTCCAGGGGGACCCGCGCATCAAAGTTGGAGTCGGGGACCAGGGTGAGGGTGGGGGCGCCGTCGTCGCTGGCCGGCCCGGGCAGCAGGAAGGTTGAGTGCCCCGCGGTGCCGCCGTAGACGCCGTGCAAGGTGCCAGGGCTGCCAGGGCCCGTCCCGCTGGGCTCGAGCTGGCCAATCACGGCGCTGTCCGTCAAGGAGATGACGTCTGTGCCGATCAGGGCCGCCGAGTCCGTCAGCTGAACGGGCGCCTCCATGAGGAAGCTGGTGGACTCCTGCTGCTCCTCCGGGGTCAGTGGTGGTGACTGGTGCTGGGCCGTCACCTGGCCGGTCATGGTGTCCAGGATGACCACGGTCACCGCCCGGAACTCCTTGAAGCGCGGGTCCTCATCGACGACCGCGAGCGCGACGTGCCTGCGGTCTGGACTGCTGACCAGTAGACAGGGGGCGATAGCCAGGTTGACAGGAGTGCGGAAGGCGCGCAGGCAGCGGCGATCGGGAGCCTGGTAGGTCCACAGGATGGCGCCGTCGTCGCCGTTGAGTGCCTGCACGCCTTGGTTGGTCATGATGACGGGGCCGCGTACCCCGGCGACCATCGCCATCGTCCGGGTTTTGCCCATGATGGTGGTGTGCCAGGTGCTCTTGGCGGGGGCGCCGGTGGGTACCGCCGGCAGCGTGTCCTGGCCGACGGCGTCAGCCAGTGTCTGCTCAGCGCGCAGGCTCCGGTCCGGGGCGGGCATGGAGGCGCCCACCGCGGCGACGATGAGTGCCGTCACTACGGCCGGGCTGCAGGCCGCCAGCGTCGTGAGCGTCCAGCGGCGCAGCCGGGTCCAGGGTGTGGGCTCGCCGGACAGGGGCCGCCGGGTCGGGGCCGCGGGGATCTTTCTCTCCCACAGGATGCGGCGCACCAGGAAGGCCAGTCGGGACAAGCCTCCCAGGGTCACGGTCACGCACACGAGGACCAGGATGGGCGAGCCGACGGCGTAGGTCCGGTACAGGTTCCACGACGGGTAGAGGACGACTCCGGCCACCAATGCGGTGAGGATGACGACCGCGGCGATGCGGGCGCCGTCGGCGTACCGGCTGGAGCCCAGGGGCGCGCGGTCAGTGGTGGGGATGATCCGCGCGCTGGCCAGGACCATGCGCAGAATGCCGGCGCCCGCCAGGACGGCCAGGAGACGAGGGATCCAGGTGGTGTCATGGCCTTGCCACAACAGGTACGCCACCCCGGCCGCCACAACCACTGCGGCAGCAAGGGCGCCTGTGCCAGCGGAGCGCAGAGGATCCTGCTGCTGGGACGCCACGGCGCGTGTGGTCGGGGCAGGATCCGCGGAGGCTGCGGAGCCCGCCGGCTCTGTGGGCGCGCCAGAGGGGTCGTCCATCACATCTGATGATGCTACGGGCAGCGGCAGGGCTTGTCATTCACCGAGCGAGGCGGGAGGCAGCGGCGCGCCAGCGGGAGGCTCGATGAGCGGGTACTCCTGCGCTGCGACGCCCTGCTCCGTGCGGGCCTGCGAGGGTCCGCTTCCGGAGGACCCGCTTCCAGCCAGCGTGCCAGAGGCTGCCGCGCGCGCGGGCGCTGGGTCCCATCCAGTGTCAACGACCTTCCTCTGGAACACGATGGCTCCCAGGAGAATGACGGCGCTGATCGCCAGGAGGACAACAGCCCCGCCGACGGTGCCGAGTTTCGCCCCATTGCCGATGAGGATTCCGAACCACCCGAAGTCCGTGTCGCCGAACGTCGTGTTCTCCGAGCCGAAGGCCCCCAGGACCTTCAGCAGGAGCGCCGGGAGGAAGGTGACGAGGAGCCCGTTGGTGAAGGCGCCGAGCACCGCTCCACGACGACCGCCGGTGGCGTTGCCGTAGACGCCGGCCGCGCCGCCGGTGAAGAAGTGCGGGACGAGCCCGGGCAGGACGAGGGCCAGGCCGAACGCGGGCCCGAGCACCGTGCCGAGCAGCGCCAGGGCGACGAGTCCGCCCGCGAAGCTGGAGAGGAATCCGATGAGAACCGCGTTCTGGGCGTAGGGGAAGACGATCGGGGCGTCCAGGGCGGGGATCGCGCCGGAGGTCATGATGAAGTCCGCCTCCTTCGCGCGCCCCTTGGCTGAGATCGTGTCCGTCGCCTCCACGGCCAGGTAGGGCCCCCAGCCCCAGCGGTCCAGCACCTGCTCCGCCGTGTTCTTGAGGAACAGGCTCGTGCCGACGCCGTTTCCGCAAACTGTCAGGAGGAGTCCCTTGGAGGCCACGGTCGGCTGCGATCCGGCGCGCGTCCGGCGCCCCTCGCCCGCGGGAGGGCGCTGGGCGGCGACCGATCCGGTGGGCGCGGGGACCGTGGTGCCGGTCCCGGTCCTGGTGCCGGGGCGGGGCTCGGGGGCCCGTAGGGCCTCGAGAACCTCCTGCGGGGACTGGGCGTCGTCCAGCTGTCGGCGACGCTCAGGGTCGGACAGGACGGTGGCGAGGGAGGCCAGCGCGTCGCGATGGGTCTCGTCGTCGCGCGCGGCGAGGGCCATGACGAGGCGTACCGGATCGTTCGACTCGTGGCCGAATGCGACGGGTGAGGCCAGGCGGAGGAAGGACATGCCCGTGCGGGTCACCGAGGCGTCGGGCCGGGCGTGCGCGAGCGCGAACCCCGGGGCGATGACGATGTACGGCCCGTGCTCCTCGACCACGCGGATCATGGCGTCCGTGTACGAGGCCCCGGCGACGCCGGCGTCGGTGAGGGCCTCGCCGCTGGCTCGTACCGCCTCCCGTCAGTCCTCGGCGCTGAGCGAGAGCCGGATCGAGGCCGGGTGGACAAGTTCTGGGAGGGACAAGACGGGCATTGCGGGCCTCCATGACGACTGGCACCAATACTGATAATGAGAATACATGACTGGTAAAAGGGGTGTGCAGTCGACAGCTGCCGGGCATCGCGCGGCGCGGGGATCAGCGCCGCGGATCGAGGGCGATCTTGACGCCGATGTGGCTGCGGGCGGCCTCCATGGCCTCGCGCCACTGGGACAGGCCGAAGGTGTGGGTGACGATGGATTCTTCATCGATCATCCCTCCCGCCAGCAGGCCGACGGCGTCGCGAACATCGGCCCGCGTGGCATTCGAGCCCCCGCTCACCGTCAGCTCCTGGTAGTGGGCAGTGTTGGGCTGGATCTGCGCGAAGGAGCCCTTCGGGAATCCGGCGAACCAGCTCACCCGTCCGCCGGGAGCCGCGAGCGACAGAGAGGCATCCGCCAGTTCCGCCGCACCGATCGCCACGATGACGAGGTCGGCGCCCCATCCGCCCGTCGCCTCCGAGACGGCGGCCTCCACATCCTCAGGCGCGACCGCCTGCGCGCCCAGACTCTCCGCGACCTTCCGCCGCTGCTCATTGCGGCCCGAGACGATCACCCGGCCCGCTCCCGCTGCCAGGCACAGCTGGGCGTGCAGCAGTCCGATCGGACCGCCGCCGAGGATCGCCACGGTCTCCCCGGGGTTCACCCCGCTGTGGCGGCGGTGCCCGTTGAGGACGCAGGACATCGGCTCGGCCAGTGCCAGGCGCGCTGGCGGCATCTCGGGGCGCGGCGCCACCGGGATGACGTTCCCTCGCGCCACGGCCCGCGCGGGGACGAGCATGTAGGGCGCCAGGCCGCCGTCGATCCCATAGCCGATGAGCTCCATCGAGGCGCACAGGTGCTCGCGCCCCCGCAGGCAGGAGCGGCACACCCCGCAGGAGACAACGATGGAGACCGTCGCCTGCTGCCCCACCGCCAGGCCCTGGCCGCCCGCGCTACTCGCCGCGCCGCCGACGCCCTCGCCGTCACCGCCGTCGCCGACGCCCTCGCCGAGAGCCGCGATGCGCCCGGCGACCTCATGGCCCAGGGTCACGGCCGGCCGAACGCCGCTCGTCTTCTCCCCGGAGATGATGCGCAGGTCCGTGCCGCAGATCGTCGTCGACTCCACCGCGAGCAGCACCTCGCCCGGGCCGGGGGAGGGGATCCGCTTATCCGTGAGCGCGGCGTCGCCCGGGCCCCGCAGGGTGAGGGCCGGCATCGTGCCGGTGGACGAGGGGATGAGGGTGTCGCTCATCGGGGCTCCTGCTCATTCGTGCGGCATCTTGTGATCCACACCATCTCATGTTTGACTGTCGGAAACCGCTGATCCGCCCTGAATCCCCTGAGCGCTCCCATCGCCCCGAGGCCGCGGTCGAGGCCGGGCGCGCGCCTTCCAGGGGCCGGGGTCCGCGTCACCAGCCCAGCAGCGAAGGAGCTGACCCGCCATGACCCGACTCGTGAACAACCCCGACGACTTCCCCGCCCAGGCCGTCGCCGGCCTCGCCAGCGCCTTCCCCAGCTACCTCAAGCCGGTCTTCGGGGGTGTCGTGCGCGCCACCCGCACCGCCCCCGGGAAGGTGAGCCTCGTCGTCGGCGGTGGATCGGGCCACTACCCCGCCTTCGCCGGATGGGTCGGCCAGGGATTCGCCGACGGCGCCGTGTGCGGGAACATCTTCTCCTCGCCGTCGGCCGCGCAGGCCTATTCCGTGTGCAAGGCCGCGGACCGGGGCGCAGGCATCCTCATCGGCTTCGGCAACCACGCCGGGGACGTCCTGCACTTCGGGCAGGCCGCCGAGCGCCTCAAGAGTGAGGGGATCGACACCCGCTGCGTCCTGGTCACCGACGACATCGCCTCCGCGTCCGCCGACGAGCATCTCAAGCGCCGCGGCATCGCCGGGGACCTGCCCGTCTTCAAGGTGACGGCGGCCGCCTGCGAGGCGGGACTGCGCATCGACGAGGTCGTCGAGGTCTTCAACCGGGCGAACGACCGCACCCGCTCCTTCGGCGTCGCCTTCGACGGCTGCACCCTGCCCGGGGCCGCCGAGCCGCTCTTCCAGGTGGAGCCGGGCACGATGGGCGTGGGCCTGGGAATCCACGGCGAGCCCGGTATTCACGACGCTGAGCTCGGCACCGCCGACGACGTTGCCCGCCTCCTCGTGGACGGCCTCCTCGCCGACCGCCCCCAGGACGCCGGCGCCCGCGTGGTGCCCATCGTCAACGGCCTGGGCGCCACGAAGTACGAGGAGCTGTTCGTGGTGTGGAACAACATCCGAGCCCGCCTCGCCGATGCGGGCCTGGAGATCGTGGACCCGCAGGTCGGCGAGTTCGTCACCAGCCTGGACATGGCCGGGCTCTCGCTCACCCTCGTGTGGCTTGACGACGTCATCGAGCCCCTGTGGCTCGCCCCCTGCGACACCCCCGCCTACCGGCGCGGCTCCGTGGGCGCTGTCGAGCTCGACGACACCGAGCTCCCGCAGGAGGCCGAGGCCGTCACCGTGACCGCCGAGGGCAGCCCCGACTCCCGCAAGATCGCCGCCGCCGCCGTGGGTGCGCTGGAGGCGATCAGCGCCGTCCTGGCCGAGTCTCAGGCCGAACTCGGGCGCCTCGACTCCGTGGCCGGCGACGGCGACCACGGCATCGGCATGACCCGCGGCGCCGCTGCGGCCGCCAAGGAGGCCGCGGCCGTGGCCGGGCAGGACGCCGGTGCCTCCACCACGCTCAACGCCGCCGGCACCGCCTGGTCCGCCAGCGCGGGCGGCACCTCCGGGGCGCTGTGGGGCGCGGTGCTCACCGCCTTCGGCGCGGTCCTGCGCGACGACGCCCCCTACGACCCCGCGCGCGTGGTGGAGGCCGCCCGCGCCTGCCTCGACGCCGTCCAGCGCCTCGGCGGCGCGAAGGTGGGGGACAAGACGATGATCGACGCGATGGCGCCCTTCGTGGAGGCCCTTGCCTCCTCGGATAAGTCCCTGCCCGAGGCGTGGCAGGCGGCCGTGGCCGCCGCCGACGACGCGGCGCAGGCGACGGCGGAGATCGTCGCCAAGGTGGGGCGGGCCCGGCCGCTGGGGGAGAAGTCCCTCGGAACCCCCGACCCCGGCGCCGTGTCCTTCGTGGAGGTGGCGCGGGCCGTCAGCGGCTTCCTGCGCTGACGGCGCTCAGCCAGCGCCCTCCATCGTGAGGGTGGTGCGGCGGAGGGAGTGAGAGTCGGATTGATCGTCCGCCGACTCGATTTCGATCACGTCGAGGGGCTCCTGGCGCAGTCCCTCGCTCCCGCCGACGGGCGTCCATCCCACGTAGCGCGCGGGTGTTCCAGCCTCGTCATCGCGTGCGGTGCCGAGCACCCACGCCGTACCGGTGGTGGTCACGACCCGCGTGACGTCGTGGCCCGATGTGCTCAGTGTGGCGCCGGATTCCAGGTCCACCAGCTCACTTCCCGCCGCGTCGTCCGAGGGCGAGGCAAGGGGCACCCCCTGGCTGTCGACATCGCGCACGAGGCCGCCGCCTCTGGGGAGAACCCATCTCACGCCGGTGTAGGTCTCAGTGACGGTGCCGGTCGCCGGATCACTGATGGTGACGATACCCGGCGAACAGGACATATCGAAGCATCTGTCGGACGGATTGACTGATGACTGCACAACTCCTCGGGAGGTGGCGCCCACGAGCCAGCCGGTGGAGTCCCATGTGGAGGGGGCCTCCCCAGGGTTGCTCAACGAGTAGGTGGAGATGCTCCCTCCGCTAGGACGGAGTGCGGTCGAGGTCTGGACGACGAGCGCGTCATTGGTGAGTGCCTGGCCCAGGACGCTCTCCTTGGTCTGGACGATGCGCACGAGTTCCCCCGTCCTCGCGGAGACAACGGCGACCCCATTGATCCAGGCTCGCGGATCGGACTCAGGTGAGATGCCAAGTCCTGGGCCGTCGGGGACGGGAAGAAGGCTGAAGGCGACATACTCGCCGTCGGGGCTCGATGCGAGCATGCGGGGAGGGGGGTTGTATGGCGAGAAGACTGAATCCGCGCTCCAGAAGTCGTGAGGCTTATTCATAGGGTGTAGGTGAATATGAGTCCGAGGACTGCGGTGATGGTTTCCGGGAAGGTTTCCGGTGGTCTTCTGTAGCCGGTGTGCAGGACTCTCCAGGTCTTGATGTTGGCGATGACTCGTTCGATCTTGTGGCGGATCTGGTTGACGGCCCGGTTGTAGGCCTTGTCGTCTGGGTGGAGGGGAAGTTCTGCGGGTTTTCTTCTCGGGGTGATCATGCCCAGTCCGATGCGCCCCTTGTCGCCAATACGCCTGGGTGGTGACGCCCCGTCGGGCAGGTCGGTGGCGGGGACGTTGAGCAGGCCGCTGCGGCGCAGGGCCTGAGCGCCGTGCGCGCATCCGTCCTGGGGGTCGGACACCCAGGCCAGGGTCCCTGACAGGGCGCAGGCCACCTGGACGCTCAGCCCCGTGGTCTTGTGCTTGCCGGAGCACAGCTCAAAGTGGTCCTTCCAAAACCAGCACTGAAGCAGGGCGCCGTCGATGATCAGCTGGGCCGTGGCATCCAGGTCCTCCACCGTTGGAGCACTGCCGTTCAGGCATGCGGCGATCAGGGGCGTGCAGGTGCTGATGACGCGAAAGACGGTGGCCTGGGACACGCCGTAGAGCTCGGCGAGCAGCTCCTGGGGCAGGTTGTGCCGCAGCCAGGATCAGGGTCAGGCGCACGCACAGGAACAGCCCCAGCGCCCTCGCCCCGAAGACCGGCAGATCGGCAGATCGGGGTTCTCGGCGAAAATGGCCTCGCACAGGCCGATAACCTCACACCGAGGGATTCTCGTGCTACTATTCGTCATGGCGGTTTGCTTCTTGGTTGGATTGGCTTAAGCGCCAAAGATTCTCTCAAGAGCAAGCCGCCACCCTGCTTAGCGACACGCTATTACCAACAAAACACCCTAAACACCCCTATGAATAAGCCTCGTGGTATGTCCACAGGAGTGAGCCATCTTCACCGTTGAGCCCCTGGACCTCGCCCTTGGAGAGGATGATCGGCCCCCGGGTACCTGGCACGCTCTCAAGATCGGAACTCCGGGACGTCGCCCCGATCTTCCACGCCACTTGGCTTGGTGCTCCTGTGGGAGTGGCGGGAAGGGCGTCGTCGGAGACCGGCTTGGCGGTGCTCACGGTGGCATGGACGCTGAGGTCTCGCGAGGGCACGAAGGCGAGCGCCGTGGTGGTGACCAGTGCCACGACCACCGCCGGCGCGCAGAGTCCTCCGATGGCGACAGCCCAGGTGTGGCGACCACCGGGCTGACGTGACGGGTCCGCTGCGTCGGCCAGCCCGGCGTCGTCGGCGCGCGCGTCGTCCAGGGCGCGCTGGCAGCGCATCTCCTCAAGGATGAGTCGCAGGGTGCGGGCTATCCAGCTCATGCCAGTAAGCACTGTGGCGGTCGCCAGGAGCACCGGCGCCATGGGGCGGTCGCCTCGCTCCAAGCAGGACTGCCACCATGAGTGGAGGATGGCCCAGGCGATCACGCCGCTGGCGATCGCGATAGTGACGATCCGGGCGTTGTCACCGAATCGGTTCTCCCCTGGCTTGATGCTCACGAACGCTGGGCCGACGAACGCGGTCATCCCGACCACAGTGAGCCCGGTCCGCCCGGCGCCGTCCCATTCCTGGCCTTCGCGCATGAGCAACCAGAGCGCCGCGGCCAGCGCGATGATCGCGGCGGCGAGCGCGCCC
Organism: Actinomyces timonensis DSM 23838; assembly: GCF_000295095.1. GTDB lineage: Bacteria > Actinomycetota > Actinomycetes > Actinomycetales > Actinomycetaceae > Actinomyces > Actinomyces timonensis. The sequence continues at coordinate 1,264,395 of NZ_JH806632.1, forward strand.
CATGCAGCAGCGCGCAGGAAGAGGGGAGCCGCGGCCTCCCGCCTGATAGCCGCGGACAGGCGGGATCGGCTTACCCTCGGCTTCCTGGGCTTGCGCGGCTTGTCGTGAGCGCCGCTGGTGGGAGCGCCCGCGGGTGCATCGGTGTGCTCGGCGGGCTCAGGCGGGTCGGCCTCAGGCGACGCATCAGGGGACGTGCTCATGGCTGGGGATTATGGCGTGGGCCATGCGGTCGCGGGGGCGGAAACGGCGCGATCATCATGGGGAGCGCGCCCCTCCCCACGCCGTCTCTGCACGAGATCACCCGTGACCACTTCCGACGCCTACCTGTCGTGCACCTCGCGGAGATGACGGCCTCGATGCGCGCCGCCCGGGGCGAAGGAGCCGGCATCGCCTCGCGATTGTGTCGGTGCTACCTGGCATGATGGGGCGCATGGACGAGCCAGAGACGATCTCCCGGTCGGAGAGCTATACCATCCGCGAACTGCACACCCTGGTGCGTGCGGGGCGCATTCGCGTGCCTGAGTTCCAGCGCTCTTTCCGCTGGGAGACCAAGGACGTCCTGGATCTGTTCGATTCTCTCCTGCGGGGCTTCCCTGTGGGCAGCCTCCTGCTGTGGAAACGGCCTGCGCAGGCGGGGCGGCTGCGCATCGGGGCGCTCGACGTCGACGCCCCAGAGGTTTCCGACGCGCTGTGGGTGGTCGACGGCCAGCAGCGCATTACGAGCCTGGTCAACGCAGTTGACCCCCAGGGGGGTAAGGACAGGCGCTTTGCCCTGGGGTACTCCCTCAAGACGGGGAAGGTCGTCCGGCGCCGAGAGCCAGAGGAGGACCTTGTGGTCCCGCTGCCGGACTTGTTCGATCTAGGAAGGGCGTTCGCCTGGTTGGGGAACCATCCTGAGGCCAGTGACGAGGCCGCACGGATGCAGGGTGCGGTCGCTAGTTTGGGCGCTGTGGAGATCCCGGCAACCACAATGTCCGAGGCGGATGAGTCCGTGTTGAGGGAGATCTTCGACCGAATCAACAACCGGGGCAAGCCCCTCAATGACGCGGAGGTCTTCGACGCGCTTCACGGTGGGCCTGGCAAGAGACTGACCATCGAGGGGATCCGGGCGTCTGTGGCGTCCCAGACGGACTTCGGCCTGCTCCCCGACGCCGCTGTCATTCAGGCGCTCCTGGTGCGCCGGCATACGGACATTACCCGGGACCTGCACGGCGAGTTTTCAGATTCACGACGGAGAGTGAGTGATTTTCCTCGTGAGGGCAAGGACGAGGCATACCGGGGAACGGAGGCGGCACTGCTCGCCGCCGTGCGCTTCCTCCAAGAAGAAGGAGTCCCTCACTGGACTTTCCTGCCCTTCCGTTTCCAATTGCTGGTGCTCACCCGATTTTTCGCTTTGTTTCCCAGACCTCATGGTCGCAATCTCGATCTCCTTGGTCGTTGGTTGTGGCGCACGAGCGTGGGTGCCGATCATCTCGGTATCAGCGGCTCCCAGACGGACCTGAGGAGCATGGCCGCCTGCCTTGTGGCAGGCGAGGAGTCGGACTCTGTTCAACGGCTCCTTGAAGCGGCCCGCCTTGACGGCGAGGCGCCGATACCAGAGCTCACGGCTTTCCGGGCGACCCGCTCGGACTCGAAGGTGATCGCCAGCGCCCTGTGGAGTCTTGAGCCTACTGACCTGCGCACGGGTGAGCCCATGACGATTGAAGCCCTTGCGGACCTGCTGGCGTCCAGTGGCACGCCGACTGCAGCTTTGACAGAGCTTGTGCCCGCCGAAGCGCTAGCCGAGGGCTCTCCAGTGGCGGCGAATCGAATGATCTGCGGCATGGACCGGCGGAGAGCCGTGGAGTGCTTGAACGATGGTGTCGCGCGCTTGGACTCTCTCCTTCTCACTGAGGAGATCGTCGCCTGCCTGCAGAACAATGAAGGGGCGAGGGCGATTCAGCTCCGAGGTGAGCTCCTTGCCGAGCACCTGGGTCGTTTCGTAGCTGTGCGGACAGCCCACGGCCTCGAGGACTCGCCGCCGCTCGACGGAATCCTCCAGGCCGATCATTCCGCCGATGCGGAGGCGGGCCCGCGTTGAAGGAGGAGATCTACGCAGTCACTCTTCATGGTGAGCACGTGGGCGCTCTGCAGAGGCGAGGTGCCTTCGCCAAGTTCGTGGTCGACCATTATTACTGGAATCGGCCCGGTAGGAGCGTGCTCGGGCAATGGTTCGAGGATCATCGACGGGCTCAGCCTCGCGCGACCAACAGTATTCCGGCCTGGTTCTCCAATCTTCTTCCGGAGGGGCGTCTTCGCGATCTTATCGCCCAGGAGCAGGGGGTGCGCGCTTCTTCGGAGATGGATCTTTTGGCGCGCATTGGTCGCGACCTGCCAGGTGCCGTGGCTGTGATCCTCGAAGACACCGTAGAAATGGAGAAGGGTTTTGATGAGGTGCCCGGCACTGTGTCGTCTGTTGCTCTGACGCCTATACCCACACGGGCGTCCTTGGCGGGGATGGCGCTCAAGTTCTCCGTGCGCCGTGAAGGAGACCGTCTCGCCGTTCCCGTTCACGGTGAGGATGGCGACTGGATCCTCAAAACGCCGGATCCCCAGTATCCGGGGCTCCCGGCCAACGAGCACGCTACGATGCGCCTGGCCGGCCAGGTTCGGATCGATATTCCTGAGATCGCGTTGTGGGAGCGTTCCTCGATCGATGAACTTGCCCCGGGGGCCTGGCCGACTGAAGAGACCCAGGCCTACGCGGTTCGGCGCTTCGATCGCACCGCGCAGGGGCGCGTCCATGCTGAGGACTTCGCACAGGTGCTCGGTCAATACGGCATCGGGGAGGGGAAATACCGATCCACAGTGGAGACTACTGCCGCGATCGCCTATCGTGGGCATGACCATGCTTCGATCCGAGAACTCGTGCGCCGCACGGTCTTCAACCTCCTGGCTGGCAACGGTGACGCGCATCTGAAGAATTGGTCGCTCATCTACCGCGACCGGCGTACTGCCAGCCTCTCGCCCGCCTACGACCTCGTCTGCACGGCGCCGTACCTCCCCAGTCCGGACAACCCGGTCCTCGGTCTGCCTTTCTTCGGCGCACGCACGCTGGGCGACGTCACTCGAGAGCACTTTTCCCGTCTGCAGGAGGTCCTGCGCGTTGGCCATGAAGATGTGCTCGACGTCGTCGATGAGACCGTCGCCCTCTTCCATGAGGCTTGGACCGTCGGGGCGGATATGCCTGACCCTGTCACGACCTGGATCGTCACCCACCTGGAGCCCACGTCCCGACGGCTCTCGGTGTGAACTCGACGGCGCTCACGACCTATGGGATCGTCTCCCTGTGAACGCCCAGGCCGCCGCCCCCTCTGCCCCCTCTGATCCTGACTGGTGGCGCGACGCCGTCGTCTACCAGATCTACCCCCGCTCCTTCGCCGACGCCGACGGCAACGGCATCGGGGACCTCGCCGGCATCACCGACCGCGCCCCCTACCTCGCCTCCCTCGGCGTCGACGCCGTCTGGCTCTCTCCCTTCTACCCCTCCGCTCTGGCCGACGGCGGCTACGACGTCGACGACTACCGCGACGTCGCCCCCGAGATCGGCACCCTGGAGGACTTCGACCGCATGGTCGCCGCCCTCGCCGCCCACGGCATCCGCGTCATCGTCGACATCGTCCCCAACCACACCTCCAACCACCACGCCTGGTTTCGCGCGGCCCTCGCCGGAGGCCCCGACGCCCCCGAGCGCGCCCTCTACCACGTGCGCTCCGGCACCGGGGACGGCGGCGTGGAGCCCCCCAACGACTGGGTGTCCATGTTCGGCGGCCCCGCCTGGGAGCGCATAGAGGACACCAGCGGCACTGAGGGCTCTGCCCCGGACGCCCGCCCGCTCACCGGGCCCGGCACGCCCCGTCCCTACCAGTGGTACCTCCACATATTCGCCCCCGAGCAGCCCGACCTCAACTGGGACCACCCCCAGGTGCGCGCCGATTTCCTCACCACCCTGCGCTTCTGGGCCGACCGAGGCGTCGCCGGATTCCGCGTCGACGTCGCGCCCGGCCTGGCCAAGGACCTCACCGAGCCCTTCCGCTCCTTCGAGACCATACCCTGGTGGCCGCTGCCCGCCGACGGCTCCCACCCCCTGTTCGACCGCGACGCCGTCCACGCCATCTACCGCGACTGGCGCGCCGTCCTCGACTCCTACGACCCGCCGCGCTTCGCCGTCGCCGAGGCTGGGGTCTGGCCCTCGCGCCGCGCCGCCTACGCCGCCAGCCTCGGCCAGGCCTTCAACTTCCAGCTCCAGGACGCCGACTTCACCGCCCCCTCCTTCCGCTGGGCCATCGAGGCGGGCCTCGCGGACCTGGCCACCACCGGCTCCACCACGTGGGTGCTCGGCTGCCATGACACCCCGCGCGTCGCCACCCGCCTCGGCTTCGACCTCGCCGACGACGACGCCCCCGAGGACTCCGACCCCGACTACCTCGGTGGGGTGAGCCAGCGCATCGCCCGCCGATGGCTCATGAACGACGGCGCCGCCCCCGCCTGCGACGCCGCCCTGGGCCGGCGCCGCGCCCGCGCCGCCGCGATGGTCGAGATGGCCCTGCCCGGCTCCATGTACATCTACCAGGGCGACGAGCTCGGCCTGCCCGAGGTCCCCGACATCCCCGAGGACCGCCTCGCCGACCCCATCGCCCACCGCATGAGGGACAAGGAGAAGGGCCGCGACGGCTGCCGCGTCCCCCTGCCCTGGCGCGCCGAGGGCAGCTCCTACGGCTTCGGCCCCGACTGCGGCGCCGAGCCCCACCTGCCCCAGCCCGCCGGGTGGGGCGCCTTCGCCGTCGAGGCCCAGGAGGCCGAGGACGCCCAGGAGTCCCCGGACCCCTGCGAGGCCGACGGCGCGGCGCCCGCCCCTGTGCCCGCCTCGATCCTCGGCCTCTACCGCGACGGCCTCGCCCTGCGGCGCGACGCCTGGGCGAGCGCCAGCCGCGAGGTGCGCTGGCTGGAGCCCGGACCCGGTGCCCTCGCCTTCGCCCGGGGCGACCTCCAGTGCTGGATCGCCTTCGAGGAGCCCGTCGCCCTGCCCGCCGGCGAGCTCCTCCTCGCCTCCGCGCCCCTGAGCGCCCCGGGCGCCCCACCCGCGCGCGACGGCGCCGACGAGCAGGTGATCCTGCCCGCCAGCGCCGCCGCCTGGATCCGAGTCCCCTCCTAAGAGGGCCCCTCAGCTCCCGCTGCCAGGGGCCGCCGGGGCGTTCCCCGGAGCCTGGCCGTCACCGGGGCCGCCCGGAGCGCCGCCGGGCCCAGGCATCCCGCCCGGGCCGCCTCCTGGGCCGCCACCGGCGGTCAGCGCGGTGGCGGCCAGAGAGGTCGAGCCCCCGGACGTCGTCGACACCGTGTACGTGGTGCCCTCGGTCAGTCCGAGGACCGTGAAGCTCGAGGCGCTGAAGGCGGCGGTCGCCGTCGTCGCCGTCCCGGAGGAGTCCGTGACCGTCACCGTGTCACCCGCGGCGACCGCCGTCGACGCGCTCGCCCCGATGAGGGTGGTCTCCCCGTTGGCGTCCACGGCGCCATCCATCGAGCCGGCGCTGCCCGAGACCAGGACCGTCCCGCCGGTGACATGCGCCGAGCCGTTGGAGTCCAGGCCGTCGGAGCCCGCGTTGCTCACCTGGACCTCGCCGCCGCTGATCGTCAGCACAGAGCCCTCGTTCGACTCGGAGTCCACCTCCCCGTAGCCGCCGATGGTGTGATCGCCGTTGGAGGTGTTGATCCCGTCGTCCCCCGAGGCGATGCGCAGGGCGCCGCCGCTGACGTTGACGAAGGCCGCCTGCGCGCCCTCGTCGGCGGCGTCGATCGTCACCGTGCCGGAGTCCTGGGTGAAGGAGACCCCGGCGTTGATGCCCTTGGGGCTCGGGGTCGTGGAGGCTGTCGAGTCGGTGGCGCTCGACTGCTGCTGGCCCGGGCCGCTCTTCTCCTCGGGCACGGCATTGGCCTGGCCCCCGCCCGCGGTGATCGACAGGGTCGTGCCCTCAACGGTGACATCGGTGGCCGCCGCCACGCCGTCGTCCGTGGAGGTCACGGTGATCGTGGCGGCGCCGAGCCTCACGAAGCCCTTGGTCTCATCGTCGTCCTCGTTGGACGTCAGGCCGTCGCCTCCCGCCGTGACCGTGATGGTGCCGGAGTTGATCGCCAGGTAGTCCTTGCCGCGGATGGCGTCGTCGGCGGCGGTGACGGTGATCGTGGGGGCGCCGGTGATGACGAGCCCGTTCTTCGAGGCGATGCCGTCCTGGTAGGCGCCGTTGACCGTGAGACTGCCGGTGCCGGTGATGGTCAGGGTGTCGGAGGAGAACAGGGCCGCGCTGGCGGCGCCCTCCGAGGTGTCGGCGTAGGTGGCGCCGTCGGACAGGCTGTTCGTGGTGCCGGAAGCCAGGGTGACGACGGCGGTCCCCGCGTCCTGGATGTCGATCGCCGGCCCGTCGGCGTTGGTGATCGTGGCGCCAGCCAGGATGAGGCGCACGTCCGCGTCCGGCGCGGCGACGATGATCTCGCCGTCGGTGAGCTCGCCGGAGATCACATAGGTACCGGCCGCGCTGATCGTCACCGTGGAGCCGTCGACGCTGGCGCCGGCCGCCCCCGAGGAGCCGGAGCCGGCGACGCTCGCGCTCGTGCCGGACAGGGTGATCGTCGTGGCGCTCGAGGCCTCGTACGTGCCCGCGTCCTCAGCGGCGGTGGAGTCGGCGGCGACCTCGGCATTGGCGCTGTTGATCGTCGCGGCGGAGGCTCCGGTGGAGGCCGACGCCGTCTGGGCCGAGATCTCTGTCCAGGCGGTGGCACTGGTCTCCGAGCCGGAGGAGGAGCCTGAGCTGGCTGCGCTGGACGAGCCGTTGGCCGCCCCGGTCACGGAGGCAGCGCCCGTCCCGCAGGCGGCGACGAGCGCCACGGAGGCCAGGGCCGCCAGGGCCCCGCCGGCTCGGCGGGCGGTGCGTCGGTGGGTCAGTGGGTTCTTCATGCTGGGCTCCTCTGGGGACCCTTGAGCGGGTCCTGGTCGGTGACACCATCGATGCTTCCCAGGCGGTTTGTGAGCCTGCTGTGAATGGCGGATGACATGGCTACGAAGAACGGCGAGGAATGACGAAGGGTGGTGACGGGCGCGGCGGCCGGTCGCGGGTCGGCCGCGGGTCGGTCACGGACTGGTTGCCGTATCGGCGACAATGTCCGGCGTGAGCATCGAGGAGGGGCGCGCGAGGCCGACCGCGATCGGTCAGCGGAGCCGTCCGCGCCCGCGGGCGACACCACCGCGCCCCGAGCTCGACCCCCATCTCGACGCCGCCCGCAGCGGCCAGGCCAGCTCCCTGGACGCGCTCTCCTCGGCGACCCACCTCAGCCGTTTCCACCTCTCGCGCACCATCCGCGACTACCTGGGCTTCCCGCTGCGCGACTTCGTCACCGCCTCCCGCGTGGACCGCGGCATCGACGCCCTCATCGCCGGTCACGACGTCACCCGCTCGCAGGTCGAGGCGGGCTTCGACTCGCCCTCGAGCTACCACCACGCCTTCGTCCGCCACACCGGCCTGGCGCCGTCGGCCTTCCGCGCGCAGATGCGCGAGCTCGCGCGGTTCGTTCAGGGAATCCAGGCTGAGGACCCTGAGATGGTGCTCGTGCGCCGGTGCTTCACGCCCACCGAGCACCCCCAGGCCCACGGCCTGCGCCTGCGGGTCGACGGCGCCGAACCCGGCAGTGCCCTCTTCCTCGCGCTGCACCCCGAGCCGCTGGTCAAGCGCGAGCCCCTGCTGGGGATCGCCCTGCTCGGGCGGCGGGACTACGAGGTCCGCGCCATCCCGGACGGGCGCTATTGGGCCATGGTCGTCGAGGTGCCCCGAGCCGACCGCCTGGGCTCCTACTTCCATATGGGTAGCAACCGCCGCCAGATGGCGAGCGAGCCGGTGATCTTCCCTCTGAAGGAGCCGGCGTCGCTCTCGCTCTCGCTCAGGGACCAGCTGGCCTCCGACCCGCCGATCACCCTCAACCTGCCGTGGCTGCTGCTGGACGGCCTGCGCGGGCGGGGCACCGTTGAAGTGAGCAACCTGCGACAAGCGCCGGCCCCCGGCTGTCCGTAGCGTGGGCGGCGTCGACAGGAAAGGAACGACGCCCATGCCCATTCTTGCCAGCTACATCAGCTTCCCCGGCACTGCCGCCAAGGCCTTCGCCCTTTACCACGAGCTCCTCGGCGGGGAGCTGTCGGTCATGACCTACGGCGAGTTCCCATCGATGGAGGGGATGGAGGACGTGCCAGCCGACGCCGTCGCCCACGCGACCCTCACCCTGGACGGCTGCCAGATCGCCGGCGGCGACGGCTTCGACCCCTCGGCCGACCTGGAGAACTCGAACTACTCGATCCTGCACACCGGCGTGGGCATCGACGCCGAGGCGGCGCTCATCCAGCGCTTCGTGGAGGCCGGCAGCACTGTCCTCATGCCCTTCGGCCCCGTCCCGTGGGGCGGTCACTACGGCCAGGTCCGGGACCCCTTCGGCGTCCGGTGGGACTTCGACGTCGAGATGGACTGACGCCGGATGGCTGAATGACCGGCCTCACGGGCCATCCCCGCGCTCAGCCGCGAGACGGCCCGTGAGGCCGGTCTTCCCTGCGCGGGCTCAGCCGCGGGGCCGCGTCGCGCGAGGAGCCGCCGCCGCGCCCGCCAGGTCGCGCGTGATGACGCGGTGCCACTTGTTCGCGGGCAGATCGCGATTGAGGAGGGCCAGGCCGGTGGCGTACTTCGAGATCTTGGCGGGCCGGTGCCCCAGGCCCCACAGGAAGCGGTCGGCGGGCGACGGCGTCCCCGGGCTCTTCGTCTCGATGATCGCCTGCGGCCCGGCGGGCCTGGCGGTTCCCCGGATCGCGCCTGTGGCCGAGTGCCGGGAGGCCCGCATGGGCATCCAGGCCAGGCGCGTGTCGATGGTGGAGCGGGCCTCCGCGTGCGGCAGGTGGAGGGTCGTGCGCTCGTAGGTCGTGCCCATGACCGGCGTGAGCTCGGAGGCGACCCGCTCGGCCTCCTCTCGGGTGCGGCACACGTTGGAGCCGAGCAGGAGCCCGGCGACGAACGCGCGACCCTGAGGGGTGAGGCGGTCGGCGTCGTCGAGGGCGTAGGGGATGCGCTCCTTGATGGTGGCGCCGCGGGGGCCCCGGGTCTTGACCTCGAGGAAGCACAGGTCGGAGTCGAGGTAGGAGCGGGTGCGTACCTTGAAGCGGCGCCTGCGCTTGCGGGCCGTGAGGTGGTAGGCGGCGAGGTCGGGGGTGTCGAAGTAGGTCGAGGCGTAGGCGAAGGAGCGCTGCCCCTTGATCTCCAGGGCCCGGGACCTTCCCACGATGCCGGAGGCGAGCGCGTCCAGGAGGGCCTGCGCCGCCTCGACGGGCACGAGGTACTTGCGGTCCATGCGGGTCAGCAGGCCCGCGGTGGCGTTGAGCTCGTCAAGGCTGATCGCGTCAAGGGCCCGCGTGCTCAGCGCCGGGTGCGTGGCCGCGGCGGTGAGGTGGTGGCCGGTGAGGGTGGGCGCCGCGGGAGTCAGGGGGGCGGCGGTGCTCCGGGAGAAGGTGGCGGCTGTTGCGGTGGCGGCGGTCATGATCCTCTCCTCTCAGGGACGTGGTGGCGGATGCTGGGACGTGTCATGCTCAGCGCAGGGCGGTGAGTGACTCGTAGCGAGGCTGAGGGGCCGGAGGGGTGGGGGGAACCGCCTGGCTGCCAGGACTGAAGCTCGGCTGCAGGGGGGCGGAGGGGTTCCACTGCTCGGGCTCGCCCGTCGCGGCGGTGAGGTGGACCGGCGCGGTCGCCGCCACTCCCGCCCGGGCCTGCGGGCTGGCGGTGGAGGCGGCGGCCGCCGCGGTCATGGCGCTGGTCGCGTCAGCCGCATGGGCTGGCGCCGTGGGTGCGCCGGCGCTGGGGAGGGTGTAGCGCACATCCACGAGCGTCGTGTCGTCGACGAGGTCAAGGCTCTGGACGGTGAGGCTGCGGACAGTGCCGCCCAGGAGCGACTCCAGGTGGGCCTTGAGCTCCGCCTCATTGGCGATGGCGCGATCCACGGTGACGATCTGGTGGCGGTTGCGGCCCAGGAGCGCGGGGTGGTCGCCGAGCCACAGGGAGACGACGACGAGCGCCATGAGCGCGGCGACCATCGCCAGCGGGGCTGTCTGGATACCGCCGAGGAGGCCGAGGGCCAGGGCGGCGAAGAAGTAGGCGACCTCGTGCTGCTCCAGCTCGGTGGAGCGCAGGCGGATGATGGAGAGAACACCGAAGAGGCCCAGGCCCAGGCCAGCGGCCACAGAGGCCGTCGAGAGCAGGAGGGTGACGGCAAGGACGCCGATATTGACGCCGGTGTAGGCGGCCACGAGGTCCTTGCGGTGGTGCCGGCGGGAGTAGAGGGCGCCTACGAGGATGCCGAGGGCGATGATGTCGGCAGCCATGTAGGCGAGGGAGAGGGCGGTCATGGGGATCACTCCTGAGGTTGTCACTGGCTGGTGACTACTAGTGAAATGCCTGATCCCATGGGGAGCCTGTGAGAACGGTGAGAGCGACGCATGGGTTTTTCAGCTCGGGCGGGCCCGGATCGAGCGGCGTGGGTGGGGCGGGCGCCTGCCGCGGCGCGGGCCGCCGGGCGACACGCCGATGGCGCGCTGCGACGCGGATGACTTTTCGGTCTCGATCCCCAGGCTGGGGAAGCGCCCGGCGCGCGGTGGCTTCAACGGCTGTGGTTAACGGCCCCGGATTCGTGTCAGACCCCTGCGGCAGCATGGTGGCGCGGGTTCGGCGGGGCCGGACTCTCTTGGCGCCGGGGCCGGCGGGCGGGCCCGCCCACCGGCTGTCCACAGGCCGGGGCCCACTGTCCACAGGGAGGAGGAGTGCTATGCACAGCAGCGTGGTGGACACATCATCTTGGGGTGGTGGACCACCCCCACCCCCAGGGGTAGTGTTCAGATCTGCGAGGGACCCGTGCCCTCCCAAGAATGACAACCGTGTGGTTACGCCAGTGGAACCCCCTCATCGCAGGGAGTCCGGGGCGGCCGCAGGGGGCTCCGATCAAGAGGAAGGCCCAGCCATGCCGATCACCGTCTACAGCAAGCCCAACTGCTTCCAGTGCACCGCGACCTACCGCGCGCTGGACAAGGCCGGCCTGTCCTACAGCACGGTGGACATCTCCGTCGACGCTGAGGCCCTGGAGCAGGTCAAGTCCCTGGGGTACGCCCAGGCTCCCGTCGTCATCGCTGGCGGGGACCACTGGTCCGGCTTTCGCCCGGACAAGATCAAGGGCCTTGTCGCGGCCGCTGAGGCCGTCGCCATCTGAGGTGGCGGCGAGTCGTGCCTGACGCGCCCCTCCTCGTCTACTTCTCCTCCGTCTCGGAGAACACGCATCGCTTCGTCGGGAAGCTCGGCTTCCCGACGAAGCGGATCCCCCTCCTTCCCAAGGAGTCTCCCCTGAGGGTCGACGACGAGTACATCCTCGTCGTGCCGACCTATGGTGGTGGCGCCGTGAAGGGGGCGGTGCCCAAGCAGGTTATCGCCTTCCTCAACAACCCGGACAATCGGGCGCTGTGCCGGGGCGTCATCGCCTCGGGCAATACCAACTTCGGCGAGGCCTACTGCCTGGCGGGTGACATCATCGCCAGCAAGCTGGGGGTGCCGTTCCTGTACCGATATGAGCTGCTCGGCACCCCCACGGACGTTGCACGCGTCAAAGAAGGATTGGAAGACTTTTGGCAGACACGCTGACGGACACCGGCTCAGAGACCGTGTCCTCCCCGGAGCTGGACTACCACGCGCTCAACGCGAAGCTGAACCTCTACGACGCGCAGGGCAGGATCCAGTTCGACGCCGACCATGAGGCGGCCCGGCAGTACTTCCTCCAGCACGTCAACCAGAACACGGTCTTCTTCCACGACCTGGAGGAGAAGCTCAAGTACCTGGTTGAGGAGGGCTACTACGAGGGCCACATTCTGGACAAGTACTCCCCGGAGTTCGTCAAGTCCGCCTTCAAGGCCGCCTACGCCCACAAGTTTCGCTTCGAGACCTTCCTGGGTGCCTTCAAGTACTACACCTCGTACACGCTCAAGACCTTCGACGGGAAGCGCTACCTGGAGCGCTTCGAGGACCGCGTCACCATGGTGGCCCTCACCCTGGCCGACGGCGATGAGCAGCTGGCCCTCGACCTCGTCGACGAGATGATGTCCGGCCGCTTCCAGCCGGCCACCCCCACCTTCCTCAATGAAGGCAAGGCCCAGCGCGGGGAGCCCGTCTCCTGCTTCCTCGTGCGCATCGAGGACAACATGGAGTCCATCGCCCGCGGCATCAACTCCGCCCTCCAGCTGTCCAAGCGCGGCGGGGGAGTGGCCCTCCTGCTGAGCAACCTGCGGGAGATGGGCGCCCCCATCAAGCGCATCGAGAACCAGTCCAGCGGCGTCATCCCCGTCATGAAGCTGCTGGAGGACTCCTTCTCCTACGCCAACCAGCTCGGCGCCCGCCAGGGCGCGGGCGCGGTCTACCTCCACGCGCACCACCCGGACATCATGCGGTTCCTCGACACCAAGCGCGAGAACGCCGATGAGAAGATCCGCATCAAGACGCTCTCGCTGGGCGTCGTCATCCCGGACATCACCTTCGAGCTCGCCAAGAACAACGAGGACATGTACCTGTTCTCCCCCTACGACGTCGAGCGCGTCTACGGGGTCCCCTTCTCGGACATCAACGTCACCGAGAAGTACCGCGAGATGGTGGACGACGGCCGCATCAAGAAGAAGAAGATCAACGCCCGCGTCTTCTTCCAGACGCTGGCCGAGATCCAGTTCGAGTCCGGCTACCCGTACGTCATGTTCGAGGACACGGTCAACAAGGCCAACCCCATCAAGGGCAAGGTCAGCATGTCGAACCTGTGCTCCGAGATCCTGCAGGTCTCCGAGCCCAGCCAGCTCAACGAGGACCTCTCCTACGCGCACGTCGGCAAGGACATCTCCTGCAACCTCGGCTCCCTCAACATCGCCAAGACGATGGACTCCCCGGACTTCGCGCGCACCATTCGCACGGCCGTGCGCGGGCTGACCGCCGTCTCGGACCAGACGCACCTGCCCAGCGTCCCCTCGATCGACCGCGGCAACCACGAGTCCCATGCCATCGGCCTGGGGCAGATGAACCTCCACGGCTTCCTGGCGCGCGAGTCGATCTTCTACGGAAGCGAGGAGGGCCTGGACTTCACCAACGTGTACTTCGCCTGCGTGCTCTACGCGGCCCTGGAGGCCTCGTGCGAGCTGGCGATCGAGCGCGGTGAGACCTTCGTCGGCTTCGAGGACTCCGCCTACGCCAGTGGCGAGTTCTTCACCAAGTACACGACGCAGGACTTCGTGCCCGTCACGGAGAAGGTCAAGGCGATTTTCGCCGCCTCCTCGGCGCATGTGCCCACCCGCGAGGACTGGGCGCGCCTGGCCGCCAAGGTCAAGGAGCACGGCCTGTACAACCGCAACCTCCAGGCGGTGCCGCCCACCGGCTCGATCTCCTACATCAACGGCTCGACCTCCTCGATCCACCCGATCGTCTCCAAGATCGAGATCCGCAAGGAGGGCAAGATCGGGCGCGTCTACTACCCGGCGCCCTACATGACGAATGACAACCTGGAGTACTACCAGGACGCTTACGAGATCGGCCCGGAGAAGATCATCGACACCTATGCCGCGGCCACGCAGCACGTCGACCAGGGCCTGAGCCTCACGCTGTTCTTCCCGGACACCGCCACCACCCGCGATGTCAACCGCGCCCAGATCTACGCCTGGCGCAAGGGCATCAAGACGCTCTACTACATCCGCCTGCGCCAGGCCGCCCTCGAGGGCACCGAGGTCCAGGGCTGCGTCTCCTGCATGCTCTGAGGTCGGCTGGCTCATGGCGCGAGAGCCCGCGAGCGAGGGGAGGGACCTCGCAGGGCTGGAGTTGAGCGTGGTCGAGGTCCCGTGAGATGACGCGAAACCCGGCTCGCCCACCGTCCGGCAGGCTGCCGGGTTCACTTAGCAGGGCTACTGCCCTGAGCCCTTCTACCGTATGCGAGTCGGGGCCTGAGATCCAGGGGCATGGAGCGACTGGGTGCGCGGGCGGGCTCAGGCCTGGCCGCCGCAGTTCCCCACGGGGAACTCCTTGTCCCTCCTCCTGACGGCGCGGACGATGAGCGCGGCCCCGGCGTGCGCCGCCGCGAGCACCGGCAGCGAGGCGGCGATCCCGCGCGCGCTCACCCGGTTCGGCACGCCCTCCTCGCGCAGCGCCTTCCAGGTCCAAGCGCCCGAGGCGATGACGAGCGGGGCGGTCAGCGCGCCGGAGACGTACCCGCGCCGCGCCAGGCACAGGCCCAGGTGCCCAAACCCGTGCAGGCCAAAGGCCGCCGCCGCGTTCTGGAACCACGCCGAGCGGCCACCGCTGCGATAGCCCGCGATCGAGGCGCCCACCCAATGGGTGCCGATAAGCGCGATCCCCGTCGTCACATGGGCCTGGCTCACGCCGTCCTGCCTGAGTCCGTCCGGGATCGGTGCCCAATCGGGCAGGGCGCGGCACAGCTCTCGGGAGGAGGCGCGGTACGTCAGGAGCTCCTCGGCGTCGTTGGCCAGGTAGCTCGCCGCCAGCGCCAAGCACGTCAGCTCGGCGCGGCGCGGGCGCGCGGGGCTGCTCATGGCCGCGCCCCTTTCCACCGGCGCGTCACGAGGTAGGCGCCGCCGTGGAGCGCGAGCGCCACCACAGGGAAGGCCGCCATCGTCCATCGCCGGGGCTCGAGCTCCACGCCGTCGGACCTCAGAGCCGCATTGGCGAAGAGCCAGAAGGGCAGGACCACAGGGAGGGCCGTCGCGCAGCCACTGGTGTAGCCGCGCGTCAGCGCCGCCGAGCCCAGGTGGATGAAGGTATGCATCCCGTAGCCGTAGAGCATCGATTGGTAGAAGGCCGAGCGGCCCCGCGTGCGGTAGCCGTCGATCGACGCCGCTGCCATGAGCAGCCCCATCGCGGATAGCGCCACGTAGACCTGATCGCGGGACAACCCGTCGCGGCGCACGTCCTCGGGCAGGAATGGCGCCGACCTCAGGAAGGGGTGCGGATGGCCCGGCATGGTCGCGTACTCCTCCAGGTCGTGCGCGAGCCAGGAGAAGAAGAGCCCCGCTGTCGCCAGGTCCACCGCGTCCACTCCGCCGGGCGCGACGGCGCGCCTCCCCGTGCCATCACCGAGCCCCCGACCATTCCGACGTCCACCGCGCGCCCTCTGACCAGGCATCATCATTGCGAGCATGACCATCACTCCGCATCCGCATCACAAACGCAACTAACGGTTGCGCTACAAATGGTAGCGTATTGCGGGGCAGGATGGAAGAGGCGCGGGTCCGTGCTCGTCGGGCGCGCGGGTCTCAGCCCTGGTCGCGCAGGTGGGCCTCGACGCGCTCGACCTTCGCGGTGAGCTGGCCGGTGAAGCCCGGGCGGATGTCCGCCTTGAGCACGAGGCTCACGCGCGGGCTCACCTCGCCGACCGCCTCGCAGGCGCGCTTGACCACCGCCATGCACTCATCCCACTCTCCCTCCAGGGTGGTGAACATCGACGTCGTCTCGCAGGGCAGTCCGGACTCGCGGCACACGCGCACCGCTCGGGCGACCGCCGCGGACAGCGAGCCATCGGGATCATCAGTGGTGGATGGGGACACGGAGAAAGCCACAAGCATGGCCCCAGCGTAAGTGGACCCGCCCCGCGCGTGTTCTGAACCGGTCTCGCCGTGCTGTTCGCCCGGTTTCGCCGTGCTGTTCGCCCGGTCTCGGCGAGGGAGAGGAGGGGCGGGTTACGGAGAGGGGGTCCAGACCTCGTCGCAGCGGTGGGCGCTGGCCTCCACGAGCGCGGCATTGGGCAGGTCGACGACGCGCACCCAGTGCGCCGCGTCCACGCGGTCCCGCCCAAAACTCATATGCCGCGCCACGAGCCGGGCCGCTAGCTCCTCGGTGGGCACCGCCAGCATGATGAGCAGGTCGATGCGCTCGCGCACCGCCTCCCAGCCGGCAGTGCCCAGGGCCAGGTAGTTCCCCTCCGTGAGAACGACGCCGCCCCCGGACACCCGCGTGCCCGCGGCCACCGGCTCATGCAGGTCGCGGCGGTAGACCGGCGCCAGCACCTCCTCCCCGCGCCGCACCCGGTCCAGGGTGGTTACATACCCGCCGACGTCGAAGGTGTCCGGGGCGCCCTTGCGCCCATGGCGCCCCAGCTCGTCGAGCACCGCGTTGGACATGTGGAAACCGTCCATCGGCACCTCGCCCGCCAGCGCCCCCGCCTCGGTAAGGATCGCCGCGAGCTCGCGCGCCGCCGTCGACTTCCCGGAGCCGGGCGCGCCCGTGAGCCCCACGACGACGCGCGCGTCCGGATCGCGCGAGACGTCCCGCGCCAGGCGCTCGGCGAGATCGGCGATGAGCTCGGAGGCGCTGCCGTCGCGGGTGATCGGAGGGGCGCTGGGCGCGCCAGTCTCAGATGTCATGGGCCGATTGTGCTCACGCCGACGCCGCGCCCGCACCCCTTGCGCCCGCCCGGCCCCGGTCAGGCCCCCGGGTCGTGCGCCCCGGTCAGGCGCCCCAGCCTGCTCGCCCGAGCCCGCCCGTCTCAGTCCCGCTGCCCCAGGGGCGCCGTCGAGCCGCGCAGAACGAGCTCGGTGGGGATCATGATGCTCCGCGAGCCATCCATCGGCCCGGAGTCCACCTGCTCCAGCACCAGAGCGACCATCTCGCGGCCGTGGCGCTTGAAGTCCTGGCGGACAGTCGTCAGCGGCGGGAAGCTGAACTCGCCCAGGTCCAGTCCATCGAACCCGACGACGGACACGTCGCGGGGCACCGCCCGGCCCCGCTCATGCATCGCGCGGATGAGGCCGAGCGCCATCTCATCGTTGGCGCAGAACACGGCAGTGACGCCAGGGTCCTCGGCCAGCCGCAGCCCCGCCTGGTACCCCGACGCCGCGCTCCAGTCCCCGGGCAGCGGATCGGGCACCGCCACCCCCGCCTCCCGCAGGCTCGCCGCCCACGTGGCCCGGCGGATGAGCGCCGACTGCGAGCCCTCGGGCCCGGTCACGTGATGAACAGCGCGGTGCCCCAGACCCAGCAGGTGCTCGACGGCGGCGCGCACCCCGCCGGCCTGATCCGCGCTGGCCGAGGGGTAGTAGCCCACGAGCGCGGAGTCCGAGACAGCCACGGGCATCGTTGGCGGCAGTGCGAGGTGCTCCGGGCCGGCCCGCCCCGCCTGGACGACGGCGAGCCCGTCGATCGCCTGGTGGGCGAGGCGCACCGCCGCCTCCCGCATGTCATCGGACTCGGGCTGGTCCACCTGCACGAGGCTCACCGCGTAGCCCGCGTCCGTCGCCGCCTCGACGACCCCCGCGGTGGTCATGGCCTCGCCGGTGCGCTGGATCTGCTGGGTGAGCACGCCGATCGCCTTGAAGGAGCCCCGTCGCAGCGCCTGCGCCGCCCGGTTGGGGGAGTAGCCGAGCTGGTTCATCGCCCGCAGCACGCGCTCGCGGGTGGCCGGGCGGACATTGGCGGCCCCCATGGAGACCCGGGACGCGGTCTGCGTGGAGACGCCGGCCAGTCGGGCCACGTCGCCGAGCGACGGCGCCCCTGTGCTCCTGCGCTGACCGGCCATGGCGCGAGGCTATCAGGGGCGAAAAGCACTCTTTCGCCGTCGCTTCGTGGTGACGTTGCCACAGTGTGGAGCCAGAGATCTCTCGATGAGGAAGATGGTCCAGTCAAAACCTTGTCGGTCGCCCGAACCGCCTCTATGATAACGTCAACATCAACGAGGTCCCACGGTGCCGCATCGACGCGGCCCGGCCTCACGCCGTCAGTCGCAGGAGACCGCAAGCGATGATCATCCCCCGGCACTACGAGGACCTCGGCGTCCTCCATGAGAACACCCTCCCTGCCCGCGCCTACTACATCCCCGCCTCCACCCCACCGGACCCCAGCCCCTGGAAGCGCCAGGACTCCGACCGCTTCCACCTGCTCTCGGGAACCTGGCGCTTCGCCTACCTCCCCTCGATCCACGACCTCACCGTCCCCTTCTGGGAGGCCGACGCCGCGCCCGCCGCCCCCGCGGGTCCGGCCGCCCTCGACTTCGCCGAGGTGCCCGTGCCCAGCACCTGGCAGCACACCGGCTACGACCACCACCAGTACACGAACGTCCGCTATCCCATCCCCTTCGACCCGCCCCGCGTCCCCCAGGACAACCCCTGCGGTGCCTACCTGCGCGACTTCGACTACACCCCCGACGCCGAGGCCCCGTGTGCCCATCTCGTCTTCGAGGGCGTTGACTCCTGCTTCTACGTCTGGCTCAACGGCGCCTACATCGGCTACAGCCAGGTCTCCCACGCCACGAGCGAGTTCGACGTCACCGAGCACATCCGCCCCGGCGCCAACCGCCTGGCCGTCCTCGTCCTCAAATGGTGCGACGGCACCTACATGGAGGACCAGGACAAGTTCCGCACCAGCGGCATCTTCCGCGACGTCTACCTCCTGGGCCGCCCCCGCGTCTCCCTCCTCGACTACGCCGTCACCACCGCCCTCGGCCACGGGTCTGTCTCACGTGCTGCTTCGGCCGGCGCCGACGGCGCTGCCGCCCCCGCCACGGTCGAGATCCGGGCGTCCTATCGAGGAGGCGAGGTCCCCACCAGGGCCGTGCTCACCGACCGCGACGGTGTCAAGGTCGCCTCGGGCGCCCTCGAGCCCGACGCCGCCGCGCCGTCATCCGGCATGGGGGCCACTGGCGCCGCCGACACCCCCTACACCCATCGCCTGCGCCTGGAGGTCCCCACCCCCCACCCATGGACCGCCGAGGACCCCTACCTCTACACCCTCACCCTCATCACACCCGATGAGGCCATCACCGACCGCGTCGGCCTGCGCGAGGTCAGCGCCGACGGCGTCGTCGTGCGGCTCAACGGGCGGCCCACCACCCTGCGCGGCGTCAACCGCCACGACTCCGACCCCGTCACCGGGCCCGCCGTCGACCTCGCCCATATGGAGCGCGACCTGCGGCTCATGAAGGAGCACAACATCAACGCGGTGCGCTCCTCCCACTACCCCAATGACCCGCGCTTCTACCAGCTCTGCGACGAGTACGGCTTCTACGTCATGTCCGAGGCGGACAACGAGAGCCACGGCGCCCAGGCCCGCTTCCTCGCCGACCCCTCCTGGGAGAACCAGGTCGAGCACTGGAACGAGCCCATCGCGGACAACCCCGAGTGGACCGAGGCCACCGTGGACCGCATGCGCCTGTGCGTCCACCGCGAGAAGAACCGCCCCAGCGTCATCGCCTGGTCCGCCGGCAACGAGTGCGCCTACGGCTGCACCTTCGAGACGGCCCTGGCCTGGGTCAAGGGCTTCGACCCCACGCGCCTGACCCACTACGAGAGCGCCATCTACCACAGCTCCAAGCGCGCCTACGACTTCTCCAACCTCGACCTGTACTCGCGGATGTACCCCCGCCTCGACGAGGTCCGCGACTACCTCGACTCGGGCCCGGACAAGCCCTTCCTGCTGGTGGAGTACAGCCACGCCATGGGCAACGGCCCCGGCGACCTCGAGGACTACTGGGAGATCATCCGGGCCGACGAGCGCATGTGCGGCGGCTTCGTCTGGGAGTGGTGCGACCACGCCGTCGCCGCAGGAACCGCCCTGGACGGGCGCCCCATCTACCTCTACGGCGGGGACAGCGGCGAGGAGGTCCACGACGGCAACTTCTGCGTCGACGGCCTCGTCTCCCCGGACCGCGTGCCCCACTCCGGGCTCGCCGAGCTCAAGAACGTCCAGCGCCCCGCCCGCGTCCTCTCCTACGACGCCGACGCCGGCCTGCTCACCCTGCGCAACGAGCTCGACCACACCGACCTCGCCTCCTACGCCCGTGTCTCCTACGCCCTCACCCGCGACGGCGAGACCCTGGCCAGCGGGGACATCCCCCTGACCGCGCCGATAGCGCCCCACACCGAGGCCGCCCTCGCTCTGCCCCTGACCATCCCGCCCACGGGCCGCGCCCACCTCCTCGTCACCTACCGCCTCGCCCACGACGAGCCCCTGCTCGACGCCGGCCACGAGCTCGGCTTCGACGAGGTCGCCCTGCCCGGCGCGGACCGCCGCCACCGCGCGGTCGCCGCTTTGGATGAGCGCCCCGCTCCGGCCGGCCCTGTGACCGCCAGGCGGACGGGCTCACGGATCGACGTCGTCGCGCCGGGCCTCGCCTGCGCCTTCGACACACGTACCGCCCTGCCCACGAGCATCCGGGCGGGCTCCGCCGAGCTCCTCGACCGCCCCGCCGAGCTCACCATCTGGCGCGCCCCCACGGACAACGACCGCCACATCCGCGCCGAGTGGGAGAGGGCCGGCTACCACTGGGCGACGGCGCGCGCCGAGAGCCTGGAGATCGTCGAGCCCGCGCAGGAGGGGCTCGTGACCCTGCGCGGTCAGATCGCCATGGTCGCCCCCACCCTCCAGCCCGCCCTGCGCGGCACTATCACCTGGATCATCCGCGGCGACGGCGATATCGACCTCGCGCTCGACATGACGCGCGCCGAGGGCTTCCCGCCCCTGCCGCGCCTGGGCCTGCGCCTCTTCCTGCCCCAGGCGATGGACCGGGTCTCCTACTACGGGCTCGGCCCCGGCGGCGCCTACGCCGACAAGCGCCGCGCCAGCCGCCACGGCGAGTTCACCGCGAGCCTGCCCGAGTTCCACGAGGACCACATCAAGCCCCAGGAGAACGGCAGCCACGCGGACTGCGACTACGTCGCCGTCGTCAGCGGGGAGGACGGAGCGGGCGGCGGGGGAGCGCGCCTGGGCCTGAGCGCCGTCGGCCACCACCCCTTCTCCTTCAACGCCTCGCCCTACACCGCCGAGGAGCTCGCCTCGCGGCGCCACAACACCGAGCTCGTCCCCTGCGGCTCGACGGTCCTCACCCTCGACGCCGCCATGGCGGGCATCGGCTCCAACAGCTGCGGGCCGGCCCTGGCCGAGCGCTACCAGGTGGCGGCGCGCGACCTCTCCCTGGCCCTCACCCTCCGCGCGAGCAGCGAGGAGGCCGTCCGATGAGCGCGCAGGACTCCACAGGCTCTTCGATGGCTCCCGGCGCCGAGGAGCGCAGGTACCTCAAGTGGTACAACAAGGTCGGCTACGGATCCGGCGATGTGGCGGGCAACGTCGTCTACGTCCTCCTGTCCGCCTTCGTCATGATCTACCTGACGGACACCGCGGGCCTCAACCCCGGTGTCATCGGCACCCTCATGATGCTCTCCCGCCTCTTCGACGGCTTCTCCGACGTCGCCTTCGGCACGCTCATGGACCGCACGCGCACGCGGATGGGCAAGGCCCGGCCCTGGATGTTCTGGGGATTCTTCGGCTGCGCCGCCATGATCATCGCGGTCTTCGCCATCCCCTCGGCCCTGGGGGACACCGCGAAGTACGCCTGGTTCTTCATCGCCTACACGCTGCTCAACGCCGTGTTCTACACGGCCAACAACATCGCATACTCGGCGCTCACCGCCCTGGTGACCCGCAACAGCGCCGAGCGCGTGCAGATGGGCTCGATCCGCTTCATCTTCGCCTTCTCCACCAGCCTGCTCATCCAGAGCGTCACCGTCGAGGCCGTCGACGCCTTCGGCGGCGGGGCGCAGGGGTGGCGCGCCGTGGCGATCATCTACGCGCTGCTCGGCCTGGCGGTCAACAGCCTGTCCGTCATGTCCGTCAAGGAGCTCCCACCCGAGGAGCTCGAGGGAACGGGTGCGGATGAGGGCTCCGACGCCGCGGAGCAGGAGGATGGCGCCGCCCCCGGCAGTGCCTCCGCCGCCGGCGATGGCGAGGAGGAGAAGCTGGGCCTGCGCGAGTCCCTGCGATTCCTGGCGGGGAACAAGTACTACCTCATCATCCTGGCCGTCTTCCTGCTGGCCCAGGTCTTCACCGCCATGCTCAACATGGGCATCTACTTCATGACCTACGTGCTCAAGGACAAGACGCTGCTGGGCGACTTCGCCTGGGCCATCAATATCCCGCTCATCGCCGGGCTCGTCCTCACCCCCATGATCGTCAGCCGGATCGGCCAGATGTACCGCGTCAACGTCGTCGGCTACGTCATCGCCGTCGTCGGGCGCCTGGGCGTGGTCGTGGCCGCCTACATGGGCAGCGTGCCGCTCATGCTCATCCTGTCCGGCGTCGCCTCGCTGGGCATGAGCCCCCTGCAGGGCACTCTCAACGCCCTCATCGCCGAGGCCTCGGAGAACACCTGGCTGCGCACCGGCAAGCGCATCGACGGCCTCATGTTCTCCTGCACCTCGCTGGGAGTGAAGGTCGGGGGAGGGCTGGGCACCGCCGTCGCCGGCTGGCTCCTGGCCTTCAGCGGGTACGACGGCGACGCCGCGGTCCAGGCCGACTCCGTCATCCAGATGCTCTTCTTCATGTACGCCTGGCTGCCCCTGGCGGCCAACGCGCTCATCCTCTTCCTCCTCACCCGCCTCGACGTCGAGAAGGCCAACGCCCGCCTCAAGGCCGACGCGGGGGAGGACGCGCCCAAGGAGTAGCGATCACCACGGCGGCGGGCCTTCGGCGAGGCTCGCCGCCGCTGGGCGTCGTCGTTAGCATGGCCCCACCGCGGCCGGCCCGCGGGCGCCCACCCCTCCGGAGGAAGAACATGCACGAGCCCATCAAGCTCATCGACCGCGTTCAGGCGATCAACTGGAACCGCCTCGTCGACGACAAGGACCTCGAGGTCTGGGACCGCCTCACCGGCAACTTCTGGCTGCCCGAGAAGGTGCCGCTGTCCAACGACATCCAGTCCTGGGCCACCCTCAATGAGGCCGAGAAGAACATGACCACCCGCGTGTTCACCGGCCTGACCCTCCTGGACACGATCCAGGGCACCGTCGGCGCCGTCTCCCTCATCCCGGACGCCCGCACCCCCCACGAGGAGGCGGTCTACACGAACATCGCCTTCATGGAGTCCGTGCACGCCCGCTCCTACTCCTCCATCTTCTCGACCCTCATCTCGACGGCGGAGATCGACGAGGCCTTCCGCTGGAGCGAGGAGAACGCGAACCTCCAGCGCAAGGCGCAGATCATCCTCAACTACTACCGCGGCGACGACCCGGAGAAGCGCAAGGTCGCCTCCACCATGCTGGAGTCCTTCCTCTTCTACTCCGGCTTCTACGCCCCCATGTACTGGTCCAGCCACGCCAAGCTCACCAACACGGCCGACCTCATCCGCCTCATCATCCGCGACGAGGCCGTCCACGGCTACTACATCGGCTACAAGTACCAGCTGGCCGTGCGCGAGTCCTCCCCGGAGCGCCAGGCCGAGCTGCGCGAGTACACCCTCGACCTGCTCATGGAGCTCTACGAGAACGAGGAGCAGTACACCGAGGACCTCTACGACGAGCTCGGCCTGACCGAGGATGTCAAGAAGTTCCTGCGCTACAACGCCAACAAGGCCCTCATGAACCTGGGCTACGAGGCGCTGTTCCCCGCCGACGCCGTCGACGTCAACCCAGCGATCATCGCCTCGCTGTCCCCCAACGCGGACGAGAACCACGACTTCTTCTCCGGCTCGGGCTCGTCCTACGTCATGGGCACCGCCGAGGCCACCGAGGATGACGACTGGGACTTCTGAGCCCAAGGGGGCGCCCGCGCCCGTGAGGCCCCGGCCGACGGCACCGCCCGTCTACCGGGGCACCAGCAAGATGGCCCAGGCCCACGCCCGCAGTTGGGGCCTCGACGACGTCATCGACGCCGTGTTCTTCGCCTTCGCCGCGGGCGCGGCCCTCTGGCTGGCCTGGCTCGTCATCGGCGCGGGCTGGCACCTCACCCCCTGGGTGGTGCTCGCCGGCATCGCCTTCTGGGGCCTGCTCGCCTACCTGGCGATCCCCCGTGTCCACCAGGTCCTCACCTGGCTCTACGTCCCCGACTACTTCATCGGCCGCACCCGCACCCCCGACGGCCTGCTCGGCGACCCCGTCAACCTCGCGCTCCTGGGCCACGAGGAGGACCTCCACGAGGCCATGCGCAGCGCCGGCTGGGTGCGCGCCGACCCCATCACCCCGCGCTCGGGCTGGCGCATCATCGTCTCCTCCCTCCTGCGCCGCTCCTACCCCTGCGCGCCTGTCTCCACCCTCCAGCTCTTCGGCCGGGCGCAGGACGTCGCCTACCAGAAGCAGGTCGAGGGCAACCCCTCGCAGCGCCACCACGTGCGCCTGTGGCACACCCCCGCGAACTGGGTCCTGCCCGGCGGACGCGCTGTCGACTGGCTCGCCGCGGCCACCTACGACCGCGCCGTCGGCCTGTCCGCCCTCACCCTGCAGGTCACCCACAAGATCGACGCCGATATCGACGTCGAGCGCGACTACGTCGTCGATGACATCCGCTGGGCCTGCCCCGCCGCCGGGCTCGAGGTCTGGCCGGACTTCTTCACTTCATACCACGACAAGAACGGGGGAGGGGACCGGGTCATCACCGACGGCGACCTCTACGTCCTCGACCTGCACGACATCGTCCCCGACTCGGAGCACACCGTGGAGCTCTCCCGAGCCCGGGCGATCGACGCGCGCGCCTCGCGCCGCCGCCCCGGCCAGCTCCTCATCGCGCTCGGGCTGATCGCCCTGCTCCTGGGCGCCCGCGTGGGCTCGATGATCGGCGCCGCCGAGGCTCTGAGCACAGTGATCGAGGCGCTCTCCACGAGCATCACCGACCTCGACGAAATCGCCGACGCCGCCGCCACGATGTCCGCGGCCGTGGGCCTGGCCTCCCTCGGCCTGACGCTCGTCGTCGTCGCCCTGGGGTGGGCCTCCTGGAACGGGCACCCGCGCAGCCGCACCGCGCTGCTGGCGGTCCTCACCCTCAACATCCTCACCGACATGTCCCAGGTGGGCGCCCTCGGCGTGCGGCACGCCGACGCCTGGGTCCTCATCACGTCCGCCCTCGCCGTCCTCGCGCTCCTGGCGCTGACCGCCCGGCCCGTCCAGCGCTGGGAGCGCTCCCGCAAGGCCGAGCGCCTGGCGGCGCGGCAGGCCGCGCGAGTGGGGCAGCAGGCCGCGCGGGCGCGCTGAGCATCCCGGGTGGGTAGTGCGATCCATGGCGCGACCAGGAGCGGCACGGCATGCTGAAGCCATGAGATCGAACGGACGCGATCGCTCCTGATCGATCTCCATGCGGCTTCCGGCCACACGCCCCTGAGCGGGCCGGGCGAAGGGCAGATCGCGCCGCATGACACGGACCGGGTGGGCCCGGGCGCCGAAGGGAGACGGCGCCCGGGCCGCCCTCTCGTTCGAGCTCCTTCCACCGGTTCTCGTCAGTGCCTCCCGCTACCCTGGCCCCATGAGCGACTACCTCGCGGGCCCGAGCAACGACCCGATCAGCGGGCCGGACCCCACCGGTTCGGCGCAGCCATCCGCTCCCGTCATCCCGCCCCTGCCCGCGCATGCGCGCTTCGGGATCCCCTTCAACGGCGTCGTCCCCCTGTGGTTCGACGGCGACCAGATCGCCTGGTACCGGCCCACCGATGGCACCGACCTCGCCGACGTCCTGGGCCTGGGCCACGTGGAGACCGAGCCCGGCCCCGCCTCCGTGCCCGAGGGCTGGGCCGAGCGCGTCGAGTTCGGGACGCTGGAGGAGGGCGGCCTGCGCCTGCGCGCCGAGGGCCCCACCGGGCGCCGCGCCATCAACGACGCTGGCACAGGGGTCCTCGTCCCCCTTGGCGAGCCGCTGAGCGTGCCCGAGGCCATGGGCGGCGGCTTCGACACCGCCTCCTTCGCCGTCCACATCGCCCGGCTCATGCTGAGGGCCGCCCGCGACGGGGCCATCCTCGTCTTCACGCTGCGCGCGCCCCGCGACCCCGAGGCCCACCACATCCTCTCCATCCCCTCCGAGGTGGACTCCCAGCGCGTCATGCGCTTCCACCTGGGGACCCTCATGGAGATGGAGGGCGGCGCCTGGGACAAGGCGGACCGCCGGGGCGGCATGTCCCTGCTCGACCTCTCGCTCCCCTACGAGGCCCTCCTGGCGGGCGCCGGCCCCGAGGCCGAGCAGGGCCTGGACGCCGGCCTGCTCATCGACCTGGCCGAGCCCGTCGTCGCCTGCCTGCTCAAGCCCGGATTCCCCTTCGCCCTGGGCTGCTCCTTCGTCATGCCCGTCAAGGGCTGAGCGCCGCCTGGTCTCGCCGCTCATGGCGCGCCCGCCCCGGCGGGTGGCCTTGCGCCGTCGGCGCGGCCATGACGGGCCAGTGCTGACTCTCACCCACGCGGTCGAGGCCCAGGAGGCCTCCGCCGTCGCCCGTACCGGTGGCGCGCGCCGCCCCCTCGCGTCCGCTCCCACGAGGCGGGCGCCAGCCCCCGTGCCCTGACAAATCTGCGATCCATCGCAGATTTGTCAGGGCACGAGGATGGGCCGGACTGCTGAGCCGCGCGTCAGGCGGCCCGCGCCAGGGCGGTGATGCGGGACATGAACTCGGCCAGGAAGCGCTCGGCGTCCACGGCCACGGCCGCCCGGCTCGTCCTCGGGGCGCCGAGGCGCTCGACGTCGCCGATGGTGCGCCCGCGCGTGGCGCCGTCGAGATCCACCTTGAGGTTGATCGGCAGCATCGTCACCAGGGACGGGTCCACGGCGACTCCGACCGCCAGCGGGTCGTGCAGGCCGCAGCCGCCCAGCCCCGGCGCCGTCGTCTCATAGGCCCGGATGTAGTAGTCCGTCATGTCGGCCAGGAAGGCGCCCGCCGCCGTCCCGAGCTCACGCCAGCGGCTCGTGTGCTCGTAGGTGAGGAGCGTCTGCAGGGTGACGTCGAGGCCGATCATCGTGGCGCTCACCCCGGATCGCAGGACGGCGTCGGCGGCCTCCGGGTCCTGGTTGATATTCGCCTCCGCCCACGGGCTCACGTTCCCGCTCACCGTGAGGGCTCCGCCCATGAGCACCACGCTGAGGCGCTCGGCCAGGCTGGGGTCCTTCTCCAGGGCGGCGGCCAGGTTGGTCAGTGGCCCCGTGGGCACGTACACGAGATCCTCGCCATGGGCGCGGGAGGCCTCGATGATGAAGTCGACGGCGCTCGTCTCCTCCGCGGCGCGCGGCGAGGGGGAGATCTCCACATCGCCCACGCCGTTGCGGCCGTGGATGAAGGCGGAGATCTCCAGGACCTCGAAGCCATCGCGGGCCATCGCGTGGGGCAGGCCCGGGTAGACGGGCACCTGCGGCGCCCCGAGCAGGTCGAGCACCGCCAGGGAGTTGCGCACCGAATCGCCCACGAGGACATTGCCGTAGGTGGCGGTGATGCCGATGAGCTCGGCTTCCGGGCTGCCCAGGGCGTAGGCGATCGCCAGGGCGTCGTCGATACCGGTATCGAGGTCGAGAATGAGCTTGCGGGTCATGGTTCGTGCCTCCTTCACCACACGAACAGGCCGACCATGCTGGCCGACAATAGTGAGACGAGGATTCCGGACAGGAGCAGGCGCCCGACGTTCTTGGAGATGAGGTCGTTGCGCTCCTTGTCCACCAGGCCCTTGAAGCAGCCGATGATCATGCCCAGCGTCCCGAAGTTCGCGAAGGACGTGAGGAAGACAGTGAGCACCGCCTGGTAGTGGCGCGCGTAGCCGGAGATCTCGGCGGTGATCTGGCCCATGGCCACGAACTCGTTGGTGACGAGCTTGAGGCCCATGAGCTGGGACATGTCCCAGGCGGTCGAGTTATCCAGGCCCAGGAGAAGCGCGGGCACGTACATGATGACGCCGAGGGCCGACTCCAGGGAGAGTGGCTCCCAGATCGCCCCGAGGATCTTGTCGATGAGGGCGGCCAGGGCGACGAAGGTGATGACGTTGGCGGTGATGATGAGGATGAGCTTGCCCGCGCCCAGGATGGAGTCGCCCAGGAAGGAGAAGAAGGGCTCCTTCGCCGGTCTGCTCGCCGCGCGCCCGGGGTCGCGGCGCAGGACCTTGGCGACCAGGGTGCTCAGGCCCCCGAGCGTGTTGCCGCCGCTCGGCGCGCCCTGCTCCGCGGCCCGGGCCCCGTCGGCCTCCTCGCTCGCGGCCTCCTCGTCCCCGGCGCCCTCGTAGGTGACGATGATGTCCTCCTCCGGCGGCACGTCGACGGGGTAGAGCATGGAGGTGACGATGAGGGCGTTGAGGCAGTTGATGGGCACCGCCGTCAGCACGAACTCGGCGGGTACCATCTGGATGTAGGCGGCCAGGATGGATGCCGTCACGCAGCTCATCGACATCATGGCGATGACGACGTTGCGCCCGGGGTTCATCCGCTGCACCTGGAGCTTGGAGACCGCCAGGGCCTCCGTGTTGCCCAGGAACATCATCTCGATGGAGTAGAAGGCCTCGAACTTGGGCTGGCGGGTGATCGTGCTGAGCCCCCGGCCGATCCACTTGATGAGCCAGGGCAGGAAGCCGATGTAGGTGAGGATGTCGAAGACCGGCACGACGAGCAGGATGGGCAGCAGGGCGGCAACCACGAAGTTCACGGGCGCCGGGTCCACGCCCTCGGCCCCCACCCAGTTCGACAGGGCGAAGTTGATGCCCTTCCAGGCCACGGAGACGAGCTCGTTGAAGCCCGAGGCCGCGCCTTTGACGCCCGCGCGCCCCCAGGCGAAGCTCGTGAGCACATAGGCGATGAGGAGGTTGAGGGCGGTCAGGATTCCCACGGACAACCAGGGGATCTTCTTGCGATCGTGGGAGAGCAGCCAGCCCGCCGCCAGGAAGACGACGATGCCCAGGACGTTGACGATCAAGTACATAGATGGGTCCCTTCGATCGAGCGGTAGGGGAGTGGGGACGGTGGAAGGTGGCGCGCGGGGTCAGCCCAGGCGCGCGAGGGCGTCAGCCCAGCGAGCGTCTGACAGAAAGTGCGCAGTGCGGTCAGCCCAGGCGCGCGAGGGCGTCAGCGACGAGCGCCCAGAAGCGCTCGGCGTCCAAATCCACGCCCACCTGTGTGGTGCAGGTGGGGTCGGACTCGTCGACGAGCGCGCGCATGTCCGCGACAGTCATCCCGTAGGTGAGCGCCCCGCGCAGCTCGACGTCGATCCGGCAGCGCCTCGTGGGCACGAGACCGGGATCGATCACCCGGGCGACGGCGCAGGGGTCGTGCGTGGGCGGGTCGGGGAAGGCCTCCTGGTCCTGGTAGGTGGAGCGGAAGAAGTCCATGAGCCCGCCGACGGCGTAGGCCAGGCGCGGGTTGGCCTCGCACAGGGCGGCCTGGACCTCGGACGTGCACAGCGCCTGGTGGGTGACATCCAGGCCGATCATCGTCACGGGCCAGGACTCGTTGAACACGATCTGGGCGGCCTCGGGGTCGCACAGGATGTTGAACTCGGCGACGGGCGTCGCGTTGCCGACCCCGTAGGCGCCGCCCATGAGGACGATCTCCTTGACCCTCTCGACGATGCGCGGCTCCAGGCGGGCGGCCATCGCGATATTCGTCAGCGGGCCCGTTGGGACGATCGTGACCGTGCCGGGCTCGCGGGTCATGATGGTCTCGATGAGCCAGTCGACGGCGTGCCGCTCGGGCAGTGGTCGGCTCGGCTCGGGCAGGTCGACGCCGTCGAGACCGGTCTCGCCATGGATGTAGGCGGCGTCGATCGCGTCGCGGATCAGGGGCCGACGGCAGCCGGCGTGGACGGGGATCTCGGGGCGGCCTGCGAGCTCGCAGACCGCGCGGGCGTTGTAGGTGACCTTGTCCAGGCTGTGGTTGCCGCCGATCGTCGTGATGCCGAGCAGGTCGACATCGGGGCTGCCCAGCGCGAGGAGGATCGCGATGGCGTCGTCATGGCCAGGGTCGCAGTCGAGGATCATCGTGGTTGTCACATTCGACTCCTTTGTCAGCGTGACTGTGGTCACGACGGGGGGCGTGCAGGGAGCGCGGCCCTCATCAACGGCTACCCAGTCTAGGGCATCACGAAGGGATTTCGCTGGGATTGAGCCGATCGAGGCGGTACGGTGGTAACTCACCGCTGAAGCAAAGGAGCTCATGCCATGGGTCGTGTCATCGTCGTCGGGTCGATCAACCAGGACATCACCGTCACCGTCGAGCGGTTCCCGGAGCCGGGGGAGACCCTCTCGGGGACGTCGACGAGCTACCGGCTTGGAGGCAAGGGGGCCAACCAGGCGGCAGCGGCGGCCCACGGCGGCGCGGAGGCGCTGTTCGTCGGCTGCGTCGGCGGGGATGCCTCCGGGATCACGCTGCGCGAGGAGCTGCGCGGCCATGGTGTGGATGTGGGCGCTCTGCGCACGGATGAGGAGATCACCACCGGCATCGCCTTCATCACCGTCAGCGCCGCCGGGGAGAACACGATCATCCTCGACGCCGGCGCCAACGCCCGCGTCACCGGCTCGCATGCCGCTGAGGCCATCGGGCTGGAGGCCGGCGACGTCGTCGTCCTCCAGGGGGAGATCCCGGCGGCGACCAATGAGGAGATCATCGACTGGACGCACCGGGCTGGGGCCCGCGTGGTCCTCAACCTCGCGCCCGTCTACGCCATCGCGCCGCAGGTGCTGGACAGCGTCGACGTGCTCGTGGTCAATGAGACCGAGTGCGGGCTCGTGCTGGGCTCGCCCGCGCCCGGCACGCCGGAGGAGGCGCTCGCCTCGGCGGCCGCCCTGCGCGAGCGGGGGATCGCCAGCGTGCTCGTCACCCTCGGAGCGGCCGGGGCCGTGTGGGCGTGCGCCGAGGGCAGCGGGCATCTGCCCGCCCTCGACCTGGGGCCCGTGGTGGACACGACGGGCGCCGGGGACGCGAGCGTCGGGGTGCTCGCCGCCGCGCTCGCCGCAGGGCACGACTTCGCCTCGGCCGTGGCCGAGGGCATGCGGGCTGGTTCGACGGCGGTCCTCGCCGCCGGCGCCGCCGCCTCCTACGCCGCCATCGCCCCCGTTACCCCCGCCCCCTGATCGAGACCCGGCGAACAGCACGGCGAAACCGGGCGATCAGCACGGCGAGATCGACTGCGAGCGCGCTTCCACCGCATTGCGACCCCATCGACGGGTGCCGCGCGCAACCGTCGGGGGAGAATGTCGCCGTCGGCGCCACTAATGCAACACAAGCGCCTGTTGTGTTTCATAAGGATGCGGGTTGTGCAGCTTTACGAGCGCGCAGGCGCACAGGGGCGTGGCAGCCGGGCGGCATGCCGCGCAAGGAGTCGCTGGAGAGGCGGTGCGCGGCCTCGCCCCTTCAGAGAAGGACCCACCCGGCGCATGATGGGGCCATGAGCGCTGATCGAGGAGCCACTTCCCGAACCAACCGTCCCCAGCCATCCCACCGAACCGCCCGCGCCACCCTGCCCGACCTCTCCCAGCCGACCCAGCCCTGCACCGCCATCCAGGACCTCATGGCCGCCGAGACCGAGGCCCGTCGCCTCGCCGCAGGCCCCGCCCACGCCCTCCCCGCTGGCGCCGGCGCCCCCGCCGAGCTGCGCGAGGCCCTGACCGGTATCGTCGAGCGCCTCGCCCCCGAGCTCCTCGCCCTGTCCCACGACCTGCACGCCCACCCCGAGGTCGGCTTTCAGGAGCACCACGCGATGGCCGCCGTCGCCGAGCTCCTGCGCGCCCACGGGATCGAGCTCGAGGTGGGGGTCTTCGGCATGGAGACCGCCCTGCGCGCGAGCATCGGGCCCGCCGCGCCCGCCACCGTGCCCAGCGCCCATCCCGGCACCATCGCGATCCTCGCCGAGTACGACGCACTGCCCGGCATCGGCCACGCCTGCGGGCACAACGTCATGTGCGCCAACTCCGTGGGCGCCTTCCTCGCCCTGGCCGCCCTCGAGGCCGAGCGCCCCGGGAGCCTGCCGGGCGCCGTCGTCCTGACCACCACGCCGGCCGAGGAATGCTCCACCGCCAAGGAGGCCCTCGCCCAGGCCGGGATGCTCGACGGCATCGACGCCGCCATCCAGACCCACTCCTACGCCGCCGACGTCACCCACCAGACCTGGCTCGGCCAGCGGCGCATGCGCGTCACCTACCGCGGCATCCCCGCGCACGCCTCCTCCCAGCCCTTCATGGGCCGCAACGCCCTCGACGCCGCCACCCTCGCGCTGACCGGCATCGGCCTGCTGCGCCAGCAGATCCTGCCCATGGATCGCATTCACGCCGTCGTCACCCACGGCGGCGACGTCGCCAACATCATCCCCGAGCGCGCCGAGCTCAACGTCTTCATCCGCTCCAAGGACCTGACCACGCTGCGCGACCTCGTGGCCCGGGTGGAGGACGTCTTCCGCGGCGCCGCCCTCATGACCGGCACCGGCGTCGAGATCACCCCCGACCCCCACCCCAACGAGATGCCCGTGCGGGACAACGCTGCCCTCCTGGCCTCCTGGGTGCGCGCCCAGCGCGAGCGCGGCCGCGAGCCCCTGCCCGCCGGCGTCCTGCCCGAGACGATCGCCGCGGGCACCGACTTCGGCAATGTCTCGCAGCGCGTGCCCGGCATCCACCCGCTCATCAAGGTCACCACCCACGGCGACGTCGCCCTCCACACCCCCGCGATGGCCGAGGCCGCCGGCTCGTCCACGGGGGACGCCGCCTGCCTCGACGGCGCCTACGGGCTGGCGGCCGTGGCCCTGGACTGGCTCCACGACGCCGGGATGCGCGACGCCGCCCGCGCGGACTTCGAGGCCACCGGCGGGGCGGTCGACGTCGCCTCCTTCTGGGACGAGTAGCTGGCGCGACGGCGCGGGAGGCCGATGTGCCTGGCGCCGGGTGCCGACCGCTTCCTCCCGGCCGTTCTCAGGCGACCAGCGCCTCGCGCATGACGTCCAGGCCCACGCTGCCCAGGCGCAGCGCCCGGGCGTGGAAGGCCTTGAGGGGGTCGTCGGCCCCCGCCGCGCGCGCCGCCGCCAGTGAGGCGTCCCGCGCCTTCTCCCACAGCCGCTGACCGACAGCGTAGGACGGCGCCTGCCCCGGCCACCCCAGGTAGCGGTCCAGCTCGAAGCGCAGGAAGGACTCGTCCATCGCGGCATTCCCGCGCAGGAACTCCCAGGCGGAGGCCGCGTCCCAGCGCCCCTCGCCCACCCCCGGGAGCGCGGCGAGCTCGGCGGGCCGCTCCTTGCGCAGGTGCACGCCGATATCCAGGACCACGCGCGCCGCCCGCAGCCGCTGGGAGTCCAGCATCCCCATGCGGTCCGCCGGGTCCTCCTGGAATCCCAGGTCCGCCATGAGCCGCTCGGCGTACAGGGCCCAGCCCTCGCCGTGCCCACTGACCCAGCAGCCGTGGCGCCGCCAGGAGTTGAGCTCGTCGCGCAGGAGGGTCTGCATGCCGATCTGCAGGTGGTGGCCCGGCACGCCCTCATGGAACACCGTGGTCCGCTCCTGCCAGGTCGCGAAGTCCTGAGTCCCGGCAGGGACTGACCACCACATGCGGCCCGGGCGGGAGAAGTCGTCGCTCGGCGCGGTGTAGTAGATGCCGCCCGTCGACGACGGCGCGATCCGGCACTCCAGCGCGCGCAACGGGGCGGGGATGTCGAACTGGGCGCCGTCGAGGGCAGTGATCGCAGCGTCCGAGGTCTCCTGCATCCAGGCCTGGAGCGCCGCCGTTCCATGGAGCTGCCGCGAGGCGTCAGCGCCCAGGCGGTCCAGGGCCTCGGCCACGGTGGTGCCCGACCCGTAGAGGGAGGCTGCGATGGCGCGCTGCTCGGCGTCGATGGCGGCCAGGCGCTCCCGGCCCCACTCGTAGGTCTCGTCAAGGTCGATGCGCGCGCCGAGGAACTCCCGGCTGAAGAGCTCATAGCGCTCGCGGCCCACCGCGTCGTCACTGGTGGCGGTCGGCGCGACCTCGGCGGCGAGCCACCGGGCGGCCTCCGCGTAGGCCGCGCGGGCCAGGCTGGCGGCCTCGCGCAGCTCCGCGGTCAGAGCGGCGGGCAGGGACTCGCCGTCGGCGAGGCTCGCCCCCTCGATGAGGGTCGTGAAGGACGACGACGCCTCCGCAGCCTGGTCCTCGGCCTGCTTGAGGCAGGCGCGCACCTGGCGGGCGGCGGGGTGGTGCCCGCGCGCGGCCGCGACCCGCAGGGAGTCGCGGTGCCCGGCGAGTGCCCCGGGCACCGCCCGCAGGCAGGAGGCGAAGTCCTCCCAGTCGCCGGTGGTGGCCATGGGGTGGTTGTCGAAGGTGTCGCGGATCGTCTGGATCGGGGAGGCGATGTTGTTGAGCGCCCGCAGGTCCTCCCCGGCCTCGTGCAGCTCCTCCTCGACGCCGAACCGCTCCCGCATGGCGACGATCGTCACGCGGTCGACGTCGTCCGCGGACGCGGTGGCGGCCAGCGCGGCCAGGGCCTCGGCACGCAACTCGGCCAGCGCGTCGGCGCCAGCGGGGGAGTAGTCGTCCAAGGCGCCTGCCCTGCCAGGAAGGCCGGAGTAGAGGGCGAACTCGGGGGAGACCTCGGCCAGGCGCTCGACATATGCCTCGGCGACGGCGTCGACCGCAGTGGGTGCGCGGTGGGAGGCGCTAGTCGGTTCGGCCCCGTGGGGCTCGCGGGGATCGATCATGGGGGCGAGCCTAGGGCGGACCTGGCACGATCGGCTCATGATCTCGAATCCTGCGACCGCCAGTTGCCCCCGCGACCTGCCCACCCCTCGCCACCCCGACGGCCCCTACAGGCTCATGATGGTGTGCACCGGGAACATCTGCCGCTCGGCGATGGCGGAGATCGTCATGCTCGACCGCCTCCTGGCCGCGGGCCTTGCCGGGCGCGTCGAGGTGGCCTCCTCCGGGGTCTCCAGTGAGGAGCGCGGCAACCCGATGGACTCGCGGGCCAGGAGGCTCCTGCTCAGCTGCGGCTATGGCGACGGCGAGGCGGGCGGCGACGGCGGTGCTGGCGGTTCTGGTGGAGCAAAGGTCGCGGCGCGTATCGCCTCCCACCGGGCGCACCGCATCACGGATGCCGAGATCGCTGGGGCCGACCTCATCCTGGCGATGACGGCCTCGCATGAGCGCGAAGTGCAGCGCCGCGCGCAGCGGCCGGACGCCACCGAGGACCTGGCGCGGCGCATCCGCATGTTCCGCGAGTTCGACCCGGAGTGCGCGGCGGACCTGGACGCGATCGCGGCGGGGCGGGCCTCCCGGTCGCGGCTCGACGCGCCTGACCCCTGGTACGGCCGCATGGAGGACTTCGAGGAGACCCTGGCGACGATCGAGCGCGTCGTCGACGAGCTCACCCCCGCCCTCTCCGCCCTCCTGCGAGACCGGTCGAAGTAAGGAGCGAAACCGGCCGCGTTTCCACAGGCCGACCGGGGCGCCAGGCCGCCGCCGTCCCTGTGGACAGTGAACCGGTCTCGCGGTGCTGTTCGCCCAGCGCTCTCGATGCTGTTTTCGACCGGTCTCGGGGATCAGGGGAGGCGGGCGGTGAGCCAGCCGGTGAGGGCCGCCAGGTACTCGCCGCGCGCGGGCTCGGGGGACAGCGCGAGGTCGTGCACCCCGCCGGGGATCTGCCGCACGGTGACGTCCTCGCCGAGGAACGGCGCGCGCTCCACCATCTGCGTCACGTCGAGCACCGCGTCCGCCCGCAGCACCGCCTCGCGCCCGGCACCGGGGGCCGCCGACGCCGTCGAGCAGCACAGGAGTACCGGCGCCTCGATCCCCAGTCCATGGCGGACCCGCCGCTGCAGGCGGCGCACACTCGTGAGGAACCCCGCTCGCGCCGGCCATCCCGGCGACGGCTTGAGCGACAGGTCCCAGTCCCATTCCCCGCCCCACCTGGCGTGCAGGGAGCGGGCGTAGGGGTCGGCCTCGAACGCGCCCGCGTCGTCCGCCTCGGGCGCCGCCGGGTTCGCGATGACCCGCCCCGGCATCCACCGCGACATGAGGTCCACCGCCGCCGTGCCGTAGGAGCGCATGAAGCCCGAGGCATTGAGATCCAGCCACGGCGAGTTGAGCGTGACGGCCGTGACCGCCCCCGGGTGGTCCGCCGCCCACAGCACCGCGGACAGCCCGCCGGTGGAGTGCGCGTTGAGGACGACGACGCCGTGCCCCTTCTCCTCGCGCACGATCCGCACCGCCTCGGTGATCTCCTCGTCGTAGACGAGCAGGTCCGTCGTGTCGTGCGGGAAGGACCCCTCGGGCAGGTCCGCGCCCGCCCGCCCGCAGCCGCGCATCTCCAGGGCGTAGAACTCGAAGCCCGTCTCATCGAGTGCGTCCGCGAGGTGGGTCTGGAAGAAGTAGTCGGTCCGGCCGTGGATGTACAGCACCGCCCGCGCGTGACGGGCGGCGCCGGCGTCGCGCCGGTGGACGAGGATCGCGTGATCCGCCCCGGGCGCAGCGTCGGACGGCGTGACGGGAATGCGGCGCGCCACCCAGGGCTCGCCCAGGAGGTCCGGGAGGATCGTGGTCATGCAGGCATCGTAGATCTGGGCGGGCTTTTCCGCCCCGCGTCATCAGTTCGTGACTTTGGTCCCGGAATCGTCGCGCGGCTTGCGCGCCCGCGACTCGCCTTTGTACCGTTCTCCCGACCATCCAGAGCAGCTGAGAGACCTGGCTCGACGACGCTGCAGCAACCCCCTGTGAGGGTGAGGGTGCTTCCGCCAGGACCGATGGAGGACTCATGAGCGATCCGATCCCAGGTGCCGAGCCGATCGAGGCCGACGGCGCAGTCGCGGACGAGCCCACCGACCTCACCGACGCCGAGCTCTCCACTGCCGAGGCCGCCCAGGCGGGCGCCCCCGAGGCGGCGGACGACTCGATGATCTCCCTGCGCGACGTCGTCAAGGTCTACACCCTGCGTGACGGCACCGAGGTGCGCGCCCTGGACGGCCTCACCCTCACCGTCCCCGCGGGCTCCATCCACGGGATCGTCGGCACGTCGGGCGCCGGCAAGTCCACGCTCATCCGCTGCCTGACCGCCCTGGAGCCCGTGACCGCCGGGGAGGTGCGCGTGGCGGGCCAGGACATGACCGCGCTGTCGGCCCGCGAGCTGCGCGAGGCCCGCCGCCGGATCGGCATGGTCTTCCAGCACGCCAACCTCCTGGACTCGCGCACGACGGCGCAGAACATCGCCTACCCGCTCGCCCTGGCCGGCGTGGCCAAGGGGGAGCGCCACGAGACGGTCGCCGAGATGCTCGACCTCGTGGGCCTCGCCGACCGCGGCGGCTCCTACCCCAGCCAGCTCTCGGGCGGCCAGAAGCAGCGCGTCGGCATCGCCCGGGCACTCGCGGACCAACCCGCCGTGCTCCTGTGCGACGAGCCCACCAGCGCCCTCGACCCCGAGACCACTCGCTCGATCCTCGACCTCATCAAGGATGTGCGCGACCGCCTCGGCGTCACCGTCGTCATCATCACCCACGAGATGAGCGTCGTCCGCCAGGTCTGCGACTCCGTCAGCCTCCTGGAGGCCGGCCGCATCGTGGAGTCCGGGCCGATCGAGGACGTCGCCTCCGACGTCGACTCGCGCCTGTCCCACGAGCTCGTGCCCGTCCCAGCGATCCCTGAGGGCTCGTTGGCCGAGGGCGACGCCGTCATCGACGTCGCGCTCACCGCCCACCCGGGCCAGCCCGCCGCCGCGCATGTGCTCGCCCTGGCCTCCGAGCACGGCGCCGACGTCGCCGGAGGCGTCTTCGAGACCCTGGGGCAGGCGCAGGTCGGCCGCCTCGCCCTCACCATTCCAGCCGACAAGGCCCCCGGCGTCGTCGACGCCCTGGCGGCCGCCGGCGCCACCGCGGAGGTGCGCTCATGATCGCCCTGAACGCCGCTGCCCACCTGGACTCCCTCGCC
Organism: Actinomyces timonensis DSM 23838; assembly: GCF_000295095.1. Taxonomy (GTDB): domain Bacteria; phylum Actinomycetota; class Actinomycetes; order Actinomycetales; family Actinomycetaceae; genus Actinomyces; species Actinomyces timonensis. Next base: position 1,302,092 of record NZ_JH806632.1, read on the forward strand.
GCCGTGCTGCCCGCAGGCGCGCGGGACAAGAAGTGGTTGGAGAACCCCGCCATCACGGACAAGCTGTGGCCCGCCACCATGGAGACCTTCGAGATGACCCTCGTCTCCGGGGCGCTCGCGGTGCTCTTCGGCCTCCTGCTGGGCCTGGCGCTCGTGACCACGGGCAAGCGGGGCCGGCACCCCAACCGCTTCGTCTACGAGGTCCTCTCCCAGATCGTCAACATCGGCCGCTCACTGCCGTTTATCATCCTCATGGTGGCGATCCTGCCGCTCACCCGCGTCATCGCCGGCTCGTCGCTCGGCTGGGAGGCGGCCTGCGTGCCGCTGACCGTGGGAGCGATCCCCTTCTACGCGCGCCTGGTGGAGACCGCCGTCAACAATGTGGAGGCGGGGAAGGTCGAGGCCGCCCTCATGATGGGGGCCTCCAGCAACCAGATCACCTGGGGGGTCCTCGTGCGCGAGGCCCTGCCCACCCTCATCCAGTCCGCCACGGTCACGCTCATCACCCTGCTCGGCTACTCGGCGATGGCGGGCGCCGTCGGCGGCGGCGGGCTGGGCGACCTCGCCGTCCAGTACGGCTTCCAGCGCAACCAGACGGACGTCATGATCGTCACCGTCGTCCTCATCGTCCTCATCGTCGGCGTCATCCAGCTCGTGGGCGACATGCTCAGCCGGCTGGTGGACCACCGCTGAGGCCCCCGCCAGCCGGCAGAGATGATCGCCGACGCCGCTCCGCCGTCCCCCGATCGCACCGCCCAGCACCTCCAGACCCTTCCATTGAAAGGACTCCCCATGAGCACCCTCCTGCCCTCCTCGATCTCCCGCCGCGCCTTCGCCACCGGAGCCCTGGCCACCGCCGTCGCCGCCACCCTGGCCGCCTGCGGCTCGGACTCCGACAGCCAGCCCAAGGGCATGAAGAAGGACGGCGACACCGTCGTCATCTCCATCGGGGCCACCCCCCAGCCCCACGTCACGATGCTCACCCACATCAAGGACAACCTGCTGTCCGGCACAGGCATCGACCTGGACATCAAGGAGATCAACGACTACACGACGCCGAACATCAGCCTCAACGACGGCTCCATCGCCGCCAACTTCTTCCAGACGCCCAACTACCTCAAGCAGCAGATCGACGAGCACGGCTACGACTTCGTGTCCATCGCCGACGTCCACGTCGAGCCCATGGGCATCTACTCCAAGAAGGCGACCACGCTCGACGAGATCCCCGCGGGCGGCCAGATCGTCCTCAACAACGACCCGGCCAACACGGCCCGCGGCTTCAAGCTGCTCGAGGCCGCCGGCCTCGTCACCCTCAACCCCGACGCCGAGCTGCCCACTGACTCCGACGTGACCGGCAACCCGAAGAACTTCACCTTCACGACGGTCGACGGCGCCCAGGTGGCCAACACCATGGAGGACGCGTCCGCCGTCGTCCTCAACGGGAACTACGCCCTTGATGCCGGGCTCACCCCTGTCACCGACGCTCTCAAGCTCGAGTCCGTCGACGCCGCCCCCGCGAACCAGCTCGTCGTGCGCTCAGGGGACAAGGACAACGAGTCCCTCAAGAAGCTCGCCGAGATCATGAACTCCGCGGACTTCAAGTCCTACATCGAGACCACCTGGTCCGACGGCTCCGTCCGCCCGGCATTCTGATCCCCGGCCTCCTGCACTGATCGGCCCGGCCGCGCGAGTGCGCGGCCGGGCCGATCTGCCGCTGGGTGGCCGCAGTGGCCGGTGGGCGGGGCCCGCTCAGCGCGTGGCGCGGTAGCCGATGAGACTGCCGGTGGAGGAGTCCCAGCTCACCAGCGTCGTGGGGGAGGTGAGGGTGAGGGTGGCGGTGTCCGCCGAACCCTCCAGGGCGATGCTCTTGCCGGTGTCGGCGTTGACGAGGGTGTGGAAGGCGGCGGCGCTCGTGTCCGATGCGGCGGTGTCGACCAGCAGGATGACGCCGCCGGAGTCGGAGGAGCGCGCGTCGATCGGGCATGCGTCCCCTGAGCTCGCATCGCCGTCGGCTGTGGGCGGGGTGAAGGCGGGGCGCCCGGTCATGGTGATCTCGGTGACGCAGAAGCGCGCCGTCGTCGCGTGGCCCAGGGCGGAGGGATCGGAGGGGTCGGTCATCTCCGCCTTGGCCTGGGCGAGGGTGGGAAGGCGGCGGTGCGGGTAGATGCTGAAACTGGGGTCAGAGGGGCGCGTGCCCCGCTCATAGGACTCCTGGTAGGCGCCGGTCAGGTCGAAGCTCGCGTAGCGGTCGCCGCCGCCTCCTGGCATCGAGTAGGCGACGACCCAGCCGTCCTTGGCGGGCCTCGGGTAGCCGGAGGCAGTGGCGCCGTTGGGGAGCGCCAGGGGCGTGAAGGCACCGGAATCGAGGTCCACGAACCCGGCCCCGAGCGAGACGTAGCGGCGGCCCTCATGGACGACGACGCTGCGGGGCTCCCTGGTGGCGGAGTAGCCGCCCGCATCGGGGTTGGTGCCCGGGATGGCTGTGGACCACAGCTCGCCCAGGTCCGTGGACCAGGCTCGGCACTGGTGGGAGGTGTCGCAGGCCAGAGCGACGTCGTCGGCGACGGACGCGCTCACGCCGCTGCCCCAGGGGGCGGGTGTGGTGGCGCCGGTGGTGAGGTCGTAGAGGGTGGCGCCGTGGATGAGCCAGCGGTGCCCCCATTGCTGGACGCTCGGCGTGCCAGCGGGAGCGCGCGTCTGGCCATCCAGATTCAGGGTGGCGGTCCAGGCCTGGGTGAGGGAGTCGCTGTCCTCGCCGATGGTGTACGCGGTCAGGTTGGTGCGGTTATCGATGGCGAAGACGTGGTCGGTGGAGGTGACGACCTCGGCGCCTGCGCTGATGGTGGCCGACCAGGCCTTGACGGCGCCCGCCTGCCATTGATCGGAGGGGTTGGGGATGACGGGGCGGTACTGGTGCTCGTCGTCGCCCAGCGCGGGGATGGTGGGGGCGGCGTCGATCTGCGTGGGCGCCGGCGAGGAGGCGAGGTGCCAGCCCGCGCCGACGCCGGTGGCGGCCAGGACGAGAGCGGCCAGCACGCTCACGGCGCTCCTGCGCCGACGCCGGTCTCGGCCATCGCTGCCATCGCTGCCCATGACCCGAGCATACTGAGCCGCCCTGCCGGGGGCGAGCGTCGGCGAGGGGCTCAGCTCGCGGGCCGATAGCCGGTGAGCTGGCCGGTGGCGGGGTTGTCGCCGATGGCGTAGGCGGGGGTCGCGAGCGTGACCTTGGCCTGGTCGGCGAAGTCCATGCCCTCGAAGGGGATGGGTGCCCCGGTGATCCCATCGGACATCTGGCCGAAGCTCCCAAAACCGATATGCAGGTTGGAGAGCATGACGATACTGCCGTCGCTTGAGAAGTAGGCGACGTCGATGCAGTAGTGCTCCACAGTCTGTCCGTGGATGGGCGCTGTGGTGGGCGCCGGGGGCGCGATCGTGACGCCGTTGGACATGGTGGCGTGCGTCAGGCAGTGCTCCACCTCGGAGAACGTGCCCGTCGCAGTGGTGGCTTTGACGGTGGTGAACTTCGACTTGTATTCCGCCAGGGTTGGGAACTCCCGGTGCGGGTAGATCGGCTGATCTGACTTTGGGGCGTCGTCGCCGCTCTCGTAGCCCTCGACCAAGGTGCCATCCACGGAGAAACTGGCGTACTGGTCAGATTTGACGCCGGGCGTCGTGTACCTGAGGACCCAGCCGTCCTGGTCCGGCCATATCGTGCCAACCTTCTCGAGCTCCTTCGGAGGGGTGAGGGTGGTGGTCTCGCCGGTGTCGAGGTCGATGACGATGTTCTGGAGGTCGGTGTAGCGGTGGCCGTTCCTGGTCACGTAAGGCTGGACGGTCCGAGTCTCGGAGTCGCTCGTGGGCTCGGGGCTCTTGTCCCCTGTGCCGGGCACGGTCATGCTCCACAGCTGCTGGAGGCCCGTGTTCCATGCCGTGCACAGGTCATTGGCGTCGCAGCTGACGGCGACGTCGTCGACGACCGCCGCCGTTACACCCGTCCCCCAGGGGGCCGGACTGGAGGCCCCGTGTTGAGGTCGTACAGGGTGCCGCCGTTGATCATCCACGCGGAGCCCCACTGCAGGACCGCGGCCTCAGTGGTGTAGAGGCTGTCGTCGTCGCGGCCGAGCCTGGCGGACCACGCTTCGGAGATCGTGTCTCCCGAGTACGAGTAGGCCGTGACATCAAGGCGGTCCTTGAGCACGAACACGTGGTCCGGGGTGTAGGTGAATGTCGCCCCGGAGTCCACGCTCATGCTCCAGGTCTTCGTGGCGCCGTTGCGCCAGTCGTCAGAGGGGTCCGGCAGGCCGGAGGCCGGGGTAGACGGCCTGCGCCTGGTCGGCGGTGGAGCGCTCCGTGTCGGTGGGCGAGGTGTGCCGCGCGAGGTACCAGCCGCCAACCGCCCCGATGCTCGCTAGGAGCAAGGCTGCGGAGGCGCTGAGTGCGATGAGCTTCCGGCTCGGCGGCAAGGAGGAGAGTGCCGGGCCTGCTGGGCTGGCGGCCTCCTCCGGCGCGGGCGGGATCGCGAGTGAGCCGGTGGGTGCCTCGGGGGTCGGGCCTCCGGAAAGCGCGTGCTGGGCGCTGGCGTCAGGGAAACGGCGGTCATCGCTCATGGCCACGAGCATAGTGACCGGGCTGTGACAATCCGAGGGCGTGGGCTCGTCTGTTGTCCCTATCGGGGTCGACGACCGCGCGGCGGGAGGACACCGGGAAGCGGTCTTCTCCAGGTGTGCCGTCTCTTCCTCGCTCTCCGTCGCCTGCGCCCGGATGCTTTGGGGAGCGCTCCCCTGATGACCGACGACGGCAACCTGCCCCCAGGCCGCCCTGAATATGATTCAATCAACTGTGTCAGTGCGGTTCGGCGCAAAGGGGCTCTTCCAGTATGAGAGTGCGGACGTGCGGGATTAGAGGGGGCTCTCGAAGTCCCTGCACAAGTTGATGGGTTCTCTGAGGATGTCCTGCCATGCACGGCAAGACCTCCAGCGCGCCAGCCCCGGACTACCAGCCTGCTACCGCCTCAAACCGGAAGGGCCAGATAACGAGGCTTATTCATAGGGGTGTTTTGTTGGTAATAGCGTGCCGCTAAGCAGGGTGGCGGCTTGCTCTTGAGAGAATCCTTGGTGCTTAAGCCAATCCAACCAAGAGGCAAACCGCCATGACGAATAGCAGCACGAGAATCCCTCGGTGTGAGGTTATGGGCCTGTGCGAGGCCATTCACGCCTCCGGTCCTCTGCCTGTGTTCGGGGCGAGGGCGCTGGGGCTGTTCGTGTGCGTGCGCCTGACCCTGACCTGCCTGCGGCACAACCTGCCCCAGGAGCTGCTCGCCGAGCTCTACGGAGTCTGGCAGGCCACCGTCTTTCGCGTCATCAGCGCCTGCACGCCCCTGATTGCCGCATGCCTGAACGGCAGTGCTCCAACGGTGGAGGACCTGGATGCCACGGCCCAGCTGATCATCGACTCCGCCCTGCTTCAGTGCTGGTCCTGGAAGGACCACTTTGAGCTGTGCTCCGGCAAGCACAAGACCGCGGGGCTGAGCGTCCAGGTGGCCTGCGCCCTGTCAGGGGCCCTGGCCTGGGTGTCCGACCCCCAGGACGGATGCGCGCACGGCGCTCAGGCCCTGCGCCGCGGCGGCCTGCTCGACGTGCCCGCCACCGGCCTGCCCGACGGGGCGTCACCACCCAGGCGTATTGGCGACAAGGGGCGCATCGGGCTGGGCGTGATCACCCCGAGAAGAAAACCCGCGAGACTTCCCCCCCGCCCAGACGACAAGGCCTGCAACCGGGCCGTCAACCAGATTCGCCACAAGATCGAACGAGTCATCGCCAGCATCAAGACCTGGAGAGTCCTGCGCACCGGCTGCAGAAGACCACCGGAAACCTTCCCGGAAACCATCACCGCAGTCCTCGGACTCATATTCACCTACACCCTATGAATAAGCCTCGATGAACCCGATAATCAGACGGAACTGCTTCCCTCATGCCTTCTGCGGGGTATGACGTGACCGGCCACGGAGCACGTCATCGCACGGCGGTCGAGTTGTGGCCAGTGGCGCGTCGGTAAGGTGGCCAGGCAGCTCCGTCCCGCCCCTCAGTCGACGATGCCGTAGAGGCGGTCGCCGGCGTCGCCCAGGCCCGGCACGATGTAGCCCTGCTCGTTGAGGTGGTCGTCCACCGCGGCAGTCACCACCGTGACGTTCGCGCGGTCGCCAATGGCGTCCTCCAGGTACTTCAGGCCCTCCGGGGCCGCCAGCAGGCACAGGGCCGTCACATCCCGCGCGCCGCGATCCAGCAGGTAGTTCGTGGCATCCGTGAGCGTGTGCCCGGTGGCGAGCATCGGGTCGATGATGAAGCACTGGCGCCCGGAGAGGTCGTCCGGCAGGCGGTTCGCGTAGGTGTCCACCTCCAGGGTCTGCTCATCGCGCTTCATCCCCAGGAACCCGACCTCAGCCGTGGGCAGCAGGCGCGTCATGCCCTCCAGCATGCCCAGGCCCGCCCGAAGGATCGGCACGACGATCGGCCGCGGCGCCGCGATCCGCTGGCACGGCGCCACCGCCACCGGCGTCTCGATATCCACCGGCTCCGTGCGCACATGCCGCGTCGCCTCATAGGCCAGCAGGGTGACGAGCTCATCGACGAGCTGGCGGAACACCGCCGAGTTCGTCGTCCGGTCCCGCAGGACCGCCAGCTTGTGATCGATGAGGGGGTGGTCGACGTCGATGAGATGCATGGGGCCAGCCTACGGCCCCGGGGCGCGCCGCATGGGCGCTGCGGGCCTCATCTCAGGCGTTCCCCAGGTAATCCAGCCAGCGCTCGTAGTGGTCCAGGACGTCATGCGCCACCTGGTCCGAGGACCAGTCCATGACGTCGTAGCCCTGGCCCCCGCCGCGCGGGCGGACCTCGAGGCGCACCGTGAGGTCCGTCGCCTCATGGACGACGACGCCGAAGGCCGCCACCGGCGCCTGCACCATCCGCACCACGTATCGGAAGGAGTCGAGCCCGCTGGAGCGCTCCACCGTTGGCCCCATCACTCTGGCCTCGGCACTGCCCTCGCCACCGGCCTCGGCGACCCACTCGCCCTCGCCGGTCTCGGGCCCCGCCGTGACGAGGAGGGTGGCGCGGCCGAGGAAGTTGCGCTCGTCGTCGGGATCCTGTGCCTCCGGGCCCTCCACATAGACCTCGGCCGCCAGGTTCTCCTTGCGCAGCTCGGTGGCCACGGCCTCCAGGGCCGGGACGATCCGGGAATTGAGGGCCCGGGAGGCCTGCGCGGGCGACACCGTCTCGAAGGTGTGAGCCAGGCGGTCCCGCCACGAGGCGCGCTTGAGGCCAGCGGCCGTGCCCGTCAGGCCCAGCGCGCGGTTGCGGAAGGCGTGCGAGCGGGCGTCGCGGTGGCTCGCCTCCGTGCGCAGCGCCTTCCACAGGCCGTACATGACCAGCAGCAGGACGACGCTGAACGGCAGGGCCATGACGATCGTCGCCTGCTGGAGGATCGGGATGCCGCCAGCGAGCAGCATGGCGATCGTCAGCACTCCCACGAGCACAGCCCAGAAGATCCGCAGCCACGGCTGGGCGTCGCCCTCATCGCCGGTGCGCGTGCGCGTGGACAGGTTCGCCATGACAAGCGCGCCCGAGTCCGCCGAGGTCACATAGAACAGGATCCCGATGAACAGCGAGAGCGCCACCAGGGTTGGCCCGCCGGGAAGCGCCTCGAGGAGCGCGTAGAAACCCTGCTCCGGGGTGGAGGCTGTCAGCTCGGCGAAGGCCCGGTCCCCTCCGCGCACGACGGACAGGGCGTGATTGCCGAAGATCGACACCCACATGATGACGTAGGTCAGTGGCAGCGCCAGCGAGCCGAGCACGAACTGGCGGATCGTGCGGCCGCGCGAGATCCGCGCCAGGAACATCCCCACGAACGCCGCCCACGTGATCCACCACGCCCAGAAGAACAGGGTCCAGCCATTGAGCCACTCGGTGGGGCGGCTCCACGCGTAGGTCTCCAGGGTCAGGCCCGGGAAGGAGGTGACGTAATCGCCGATCGAGCCGACCAGCGCGTCCAGCAGGAACGCCGTGTCACCCGTGACCAGCACCCACAGCGCCAGGGCGATCGCCAGCAGGACGTTGATGTTCGAGAGCATGCGCACCCCGCGGTCCACGCCCGAGACCGCCGACGCCGTCGCCATGAGGACCGACAGCGCCACGAGCCCGATCTGGGCGGCCGTCCCCTGCGGGATGCCGAACAGGATCGTCAGGGCGACGTTCAACTGCACGATCCCCACGCCCAGGGAGGCCGCGATCCCGATCGCCCCGCCGATGAGCGCGGCCGCGTCGACGACGTCGCCGAGGATCCCGTCCGTGTATCGCCCAAGGATCGGGCGCAGCGTGGCGCGCACCGCGAGCGGCTGGCGGCGCCGGTAGGCGAAGTAGGCCAGCGCCATGCCCACCAGGGAGTACAGGCCCCAGCCGGACACCCCGTAGTGGAGGAGGGTCAGGACGATCGCGTTGCGGGCGGCCTCCTCGGTCTCCGGGGCGCCCGTGGGTGGCGTGAGGTACTGGGAGACCGGCTCGGCGACGGCGAAGAACATGATCCCCGTGCCCACGCCCGCTGCGAAGAGCATTGCCGCCCAGGAGAAGGTGGAGAACTCCGGGGTGGAGTTGGTCGGCCCCAGCCGCGTGGTCCCGTAGCGCGACAGCGCCAGGACGACGACGAACACGAGGACGACCGTGATCTCCAGGACGTAGAACGATCCGAACCAGCGCGACGCCCATGCCACGGCGGTGTTGAAGATGCTCTGGATCGTGCGCGGCACGAGGATCGCCGCGAGGGTGAGGGCGGCGATGATGCTGCCCGAGACCGCGAAGACGGTGGTGTTGAGGCGCTTGTCAGCGGACCCATCGGGGGCGGTGGCCTGGGGCGGTTCCTGGGGTGCGAGGGAGGCCCGCTCCGCTTGGATAGTCACCTGTTGTCTCCTTCTTCTTGAGTCTTCAAGGCCTGCAACATTTTCATAACATTCACTCTCCGAAGGCTGGCAGAATCCTGGGAATCATAATTCAGAATGATGACGATCCGAGGTGGCGCTGATGGGGGAGGGTATGGGGGACTGCGGGGGCGGGGCCGCGGGGCTGTGGGAGGCTTGGGGCGTGACTGAGCGATCGGCGTCGGCTCCCCGCGCCGTCCCCACCGGTGGGGACGGCGCGGCTGCCAGGCAGCCAGCGCTCCTGGAGGAGCGCTACGGCGCCGCGATGGACCGCGCCCTCGCCCTGGCGCGGGTCGCCGGGAGGGAGGGGGAGGTGCCCGTGGGCGCCGTCGTCCTCGATCCTGGCGGGAGGGTGCTGGCCGAGGCCGCCAACGCCCGCGAGGCCGAGCGCGACCCGACCGCCCACGCCGAGATCCGGGCCCTGCGAGCCGCTGGCCGGGCTCTGGAGGGCTCGCACCTGGACGGGTGCTCCCTGGTGGTGACCCTGGAGCCCTGCACGATGTGCGCCGGCGCGATCCAGTTGGCGCGGCTCGCGCGCGTGGTGCTCGCCGCCTGGGAGCCGCGCACCGGCGCCTGCGGCTCGATCCGCGATGTGCTGCGCGACCCCCGGGCGAACCACCGGGTGGAGGTCGTCGCCGGACTGCGGGCCGATGCGTCCGCGGCCCTCCTCACCGACTTCTTCGCCCCCCGCCGCTGACGCTGCCCCCCTCCCTCTCCCCGCTCTCCCTGCGCGAGACCGGGCGAACAGCACGGCGAAACCGGGTGGTTCTCCACAGACTGGCGCGTAGCATCGGCAGCCGGGCCCCGGTGGAGAACGGCGGGGCTACGGGCCAGCGGCAGAGGAGAGCGCGATGAGCGGGGAGATGACCCTCCAGGCCTTCCTGGACCATGTCAACGCCGGCAGGCCGGTGGGCGGTGGCGCTCCCGAGGGCGCCTTCCAGAGCGCCTTCGCGATCGAGACGCAGCGCCTCACCGCGGAACTGAACTCCGCTTTCCGCGACCCCGGCGAGGTCCGCGCGATCCTGGCCCGCATCGCCCGCCGTCCCGTGCCGGAATCGCTGCGCCTCTTCCCTCCCTTCACCACTGACTTCGGCGCGAACACCCACTTCGGTGAGGACGTGTTCATCAATTCCGGATGCCGCTTCCAGGACCAGGGCGGCATCTGGATCGGCGATCGCTGCTTCATCGGGCACGACGTCGTCATGGCGACCCTCGATCACGGCCTCGCCGTCGCCGACCGCGCCACCACGTACCCGACCCCCATCCGGCTCGGCGACGACGTGTGGGTCGGCGCCAAAGCGGTCCTCACCAAGGGCGTGACCGTGGGGGACGGATCGGTCATCGCCGCGGGCGCCGTCGTCACACGGGATGTGCCCGCGGGCGTCGTCGTCGGGGGCGTCCCCGCCGCTGTGCTGCGCGAGATCCCCGCCTCCTGAGCCCCTGCGAGATCTGAGTTCCTACCAGATTCGACGGCGTCATCCGCGCTCTGAATCTCGCCGTGCTGTTCGCCCGGTCTCGCCGTGCTGTTCGCCCGGTCTCGGCGGAGGGACGGGAGAGGCCGTGAGGGAGGTCGCAGGGGCGCCAGGTTGGGCGGGAAGGGCGCGGGCGTGTACCCTCAACGCCTGAGGTAGCGTGTCCGAGCGGCCGAAGGTGCAGATCTCGAAAGTCTGTGTGGTTCATAGCCACCCTGGGTTCGAATCCCAGCGCTACCGCCAGTCAGTGAGGGCCCCGATCCACGTGATCGGGGCCCTCACTCGTCCTGTTGCCTCGCCGTGGCCCGCGGGCTCACACGTACTGGCGGGCCTGGTTGACCGCCTCCATGCCATAGCCGCCGCCGAAGAGGAACACGTGGATCATGAGCATGTGCAGGCGGTGCAGCCCCATCCGCTCGCGCCACCCGTCGGCCAGCGGCGAGACCTCGTTGTAGGCCCCGATGATCCGTGTGAGATGCGACTGCCCGAACATCCCCAGCGCCGCCAGGTCCGTCTCCGCGTGCGCGCCCTGCGCCATCGGGTCGATGAGGACGCCGACGTCGCCCGGCAGTCCCGCGCTCGAACCCGCGCCCGAGTCTGCGGTCCCTCCGGCCGGTCCCAGCCCCGCGCCCGACGGCGCCCAGTCGGTCTCCCCGACCGGCACCCACAGCACATTGCCGCACCACAGGTCCCCATGCGTGCGGGACACCGCCCGCGCCTGCCCCCGCGCGGCCGCCCCAGCCTCGACGAGCGCCGGCTGCGGGGAGTCGAAGACGCCGTCGGCCAGCCGCGAGCAGACCCGCTCCAGCACCCGCGCGCCCCTCTCGCTCAGCGCCCCGGAATCCCGGCAATCGCCGATATAGGCGCCAATCCTGTCCCTGGCGTAGAAGGCGCCCCAGGCCCGGCCCGTGTCCGCCGGATCGGTGGAGTCGTGGTCGCGCAGGCGGATGCGCGAGCGCCCCATCTGCCCGACGCCATCCCATCCCGGGGGCGCGGCCCCGAAGAACGGGGCGCCCGCCGCGTGCGTGACCGCCAGCGCCCGGCCGAAGGCCTCCGCAGCCTCAGCCGTCGTGCCCCCGTGGCTGAGGCGCGGCTCCTCGATCCACCCGTCGCCCTGCGTCACCGGGACGACGTGCGCGCCGCCGTCGGGCATCGCCTCGGCGAGCCACCTCAGGCCCTGCGCCTCGACCGCCGTGGAGACCGGACCCTCATCAAGCTTGCGGAACGTGCTCGCGCTCATGCGCCCAGCCTGGCACGCACGGGCGCCGACGCGCAGCAAGCCGCCGTCGGCTGGTCGCGCCCGCAGCCCCTCAGCCCTGAGGGCGGCGCCGGCCCGTCCCCCGGGTCGCCGGGGCGGACCACGGGTCCTCCGGCCAGGCGTGCTTCGGGTAGCGTCCGCGCAGCTCGGCGCGCACCTGCGGATACCCCTGCTCCCAGAAGGAGGCGAGGTCGTCCGTCACCGCCACCGGCCGCCGGGCCGGGGAGAGCAGGTGGATGAGCACCGGCACCCGCCCGCCCGCCACGCGCGGCGTGCCCGCCCAGCCGAAGCACTCCTGCACCCGCACCGCCAGGACGGGGCGGGGCAGCGGCTCGCCGTCGTCGCCCGTGTAGGACAGGCGGACATGCGAACCGGAGGGGACCTCCAGGCGCTCCGGGGCGAGCTCGTCGAGCCGCGCCGCCTCGGGCCACGGCAGGAGCCCCCGCAGCGCGGCCAGCATGTCCAGGCGGCCGACGTCGAAGCGCCGACCGCCCGACGCCAGGGCCGCGGCGGCCGGGCCCAGCCACATCTCGGCGGCGGCCAGCAGCGAGTCGTCGTCCACCGCCGGCCAGGGCTCGCCGATCTCGGCGCGCAGCAGCGCCAGGCGGCCGCGCAGCTCGCGCGCCCCATCACTCCACGGCAGGATCCCCAGGCCCTCCTCCCGCACAGCGTCGACGACGGCGCTCGCGGCCTCGCCCGGCCCCGGCGGTGGGCCGGGGGTGGTGGCCAGGACGATCGCGCCGAGGCGGCGGGCGCGCTCGGAGCGCAGACGGCCCTGGGCCCACACCGTCCGGTCCTCCTCGGTGAGCCAGTCGGCGGCCACGGCGAGCGCCAAGCCCTCATCTATAGGCGCAGCCGCGCGGATGAGGGCGTCACTGCGGCCCGGGGAGCGGCCGACGTCGGCGACGGCCAGCCATGGGGAGGAGGCCAGCGGCGAGTCCGCCGGGAGACGCAGGCCCGTGCCGCCCACGCTCGCGTAGGCGACCCCCGCCCGCGCTCGCCCAGGGGCGGGACCGGCGGAACGAGTGGCGCCACCCCGGCCAGCAGAGCCGCCCGTGCCACCCGGACCAGCCGAGCCCGCCGAGTCGCGGCGGCCCGCGATCCACTCGGGGCGGGCCAGGGCCGCCACCAGCGCCACCAACTCCTCAGGGCCGCGCGGCCCTCCAAGGCCCCGTGCGCCGTCGGAACCCAGGCCAGCAACGGAGCCGAGCCCTCTTAGGGCCTCCCGGACACCTGCCGCGCCCGCCGCCCCTTCCGTGCTCCCGGCGCTCCCCGTGCCGACGAGCGCCTCGGTGACCGCCCGCTCCAGGCGCTCGGCCTCCTGGCGCCACTGGGCGGCGTCCCTCGCGCCGGCCCGGCGCTCGCGGACGGCCCTGGCCAGCGCCGACAGGTCCGCCCCCGGTACCCGTAGATCAGCGGTCAGGAGCGCTGCGGCGCGAGCGGCGGCCCGCGCCCCGATCATGCCCGCGGCCACGAGGAGGGCGCGCGCCTCCCTCACCGGGGCGGGAACCGCCGCCACCGCACGGCCGAGCGGCGTGATCCGCCCCGAGCCGCCATCCTCGGCGAGCCCGAGCGCGCTCAGAGTCTCAGTCGCCGCCCGCATTGCCGCGTCTGGCGGTGGGTCGATCCATGCCGGCGAGATAAGCCCGACCCCGCCGGGCGCGCCCCAGGCCGCAAGTTCCAGGGCGAGCCGAGTGAGATCGGCGGACAGGATCTCCGGGGTGGGGGAGGCCGCCGCGCGCGCCCAGTCCGACGGCGTGCAGCACCGGTGCACGACGCCCGGCCCTTCGCGCCCGGCGCGCCCCGCCCGCTGGACACCCGCCGAGCGGGACTCGCCCACCGTCACCAGCGAGCTCATCGAGCGGGCGACGTCGAGCCGCGGCTCGCGGGCGAGGGTCGAGTCGACGACGATCCGCACTCCCGGCACGGTCAGCGAGGATTCGGCGACATTCGTCGAGACGACCACCCGCCGCCGCCCCGGCGCGCTCGGCGCCAGCGCCGCATCTTGGGCAGCCGCGGGAAGCCGCCCGTGCAGGGGCAGCACGTCGACGTCTCCCACACCGTCCCCTGCCCCCGGCAGGCTCTGGCGCAGTCGGGCGACGACGTCGTCGACCTCGCGGGCGCCGGGCAGGAAGACGAGCGCGTCGCCGTCGTGCTCCGCCAGGGCCCGCGCCGTGGTGGCGGCGACATGCGCGAGGAACTCCTTCGGCACCCCGCGCGGGCCGAGGCGCGCGGTGCTGGCCGGTGGTGGCGCCCACTGCTCCGTGATCGGGTGCATCGCGCCGGGGACACCGAGCAGCGGGGCGAGGGCCCGGGACCCGTCCGCGCCGCCGTCGCCCCCACTGCCGCTGCCGCCGCCCCCGGTGGCCCCGCCGAGCAGCTCGCGCAGGCGCCCGGCCTCAAGAGTCGCCGACATCGCGATGAGGACGAGGTCCTCGCGCAGCCCCGCGCGCGTGTCGAGCAGGAGCGCGAGGAGGAGATCGGCGTCGAGCGCCCGCTCGTGGACCTCGTCGAGGACGACGGCGCCCACCCCCGGCAAGTCCGGCTCGGCCTGGAGGCGGCGCAGGAGGAGGCCCGCCGTGACAACCTCGATGCGGGTGCCCGGCCCGGAGCGGCGCTCGCCCCGCACCGCGTAGCCGACGGTCCTCCCGACCTCCTCGCCTAGCAGGCTCGCCAGGCGCCGCGCGGCCGCCCTGGCGGCCACCCGGCGCGGCTGGGTGACGATGACCCGCCCGGCACCCCCCACGCCTCCCGCGCCGCTGAGCGTCCGCGCCACGATCGGCGGCACGAGCGTGGTCTTGCCCGTCCCCGGAGGCGCGGTGACGACGGCGGCCGGCGCCCCGCCGTCGGGAGCTGGGGAGTCCAGCAGGGAGCGCAGGCGCGGCAGTCCGGCGACGACGGGGAGGTCGGGCGGCGAGGCCAGGAGCGCCTCGAGGGCGCCCTCGCCGGGCGCGCCCGGACTGGTGCTTTTGGCTGGCGTCATGCGGGCATTGTCCCCCAGGGGCCGAGCGCGACGGCGAGGGCGGCATCCGCCGTCGCCCTGCGCGCGCTTGACGCGGCGGCGTCCGGCACTCACACTAAACGTGTCAAGGAAGCATGACATCATTCGAGCAGGGCGCGGTGCGGGGGTGGGAACCGGATGGACAACGACGTCCGCGAGTTGCGGGAGGCCAGGGGGCTCACCCAGGCGCAGCTTGGCCAGGCGCTCGGAGTGTCCCGCCAATCGGTCAACTCGATCGAGAAGGGAAAGTACGACCCCTCCCTGCCTCTGGCCATCGCCATCGCCCGCTACTTCGGGCTGACCGTCGAGGAGATCTTCCATGCCTGAGCCCACGCTCGCTCCCACCTCCGCCGCCGAGCCGCCGGCCGCCCCCGAGCCCAGCCCCGAGGAGCGCCGTCGCGCCCGCAAGCGCCGTTTCCAGCGGATCTGGTTCAGCGTCTACTGCGTGCTCGGCCTGTCCTGCTTCGTCATCTTCCTGCTCCTGCCGGACACGACGAGCGAGCACCTGCAGGGCGTCACTCTCGGCGGGGGCATCGGCGCGCTCATCACCATGGCCGTCTGCGCGTTCCTGCTGCACCGCGGGCGCCGGGGCTATGACTCCGCCTTCGCCCGCCAGTTCGACGGCATCGACGATGAGCGCGACCAGGAGATCGCGCGCCGCGCTTGGAAAGTGGTCGGCATCGTCGGCTACGCCGGAGCCTGCGCGCTGGGCTTCCTGGCGGCGCTCGACGCCGTGCCCCTGCGCCGCTTCGCGATCGGGCTCATGTTCCTCGAGGCCATCACCCTCCTGGGGGCGACCATCTACTACCGCCGCCAGCTCTGAGCCGTCGGCGGGCCAGCCTGTGAGAGGCGGCGATGGGCCTCATAGGGCCCTGGTAGCAGGAACAGGTAGGCTGCCCCCGGAGCATTCGGAGACAACTGGAGGGAGATCCCGTGGCAACGTCCCCCGCCGCAGCCGGAACCTGGGATGAGGACCCCGCTGGTGCCTCCATCGTTCTCGCCACGGGCCGCGCCCGCCACGACCTGCTTGTCATCGCCGAGCCCACCCTCCTCACCGACCTCGACGACGCCTGGGGGCGCCCCGCCTCCCGCGTCCGCCTCTCCTTCCTCCCCGGCGTCTCCGCGCCTGGCTCCTCGGGCCAGGAGGACTCCCTCATGTCCTACGACCGCGGTGGGCTCGGCGTCCTCGTCGCCCGCGGCCGCACCTGTCTGTTCGAGGGCCGCGCCGCCCGTCGCACCACCGCCTTCGCGCGCATCGCCGCGGGCGCGGGGGTCCGCGCCGCGCTCCTCGTGGGCCGTGCCTCGTCACTGGGATCCCCGGAGCTCGGCGACCTCCTGGCCATGGGGGACCACCTCAACCTCTCCGGCACCCCGCTCTTCCCCGCCACCGGTCCCGTCGAGGCCACATGGGACGAGCCCCTCACCGAGGTCGTCGCCGAGGTCGACGGCGTGAGCGGCAGTGCCGTCGCCGCTCTCGTCCCCGGGCCGGTGCGGCCCGGCCGCGCCGAGGCCGCGGTGCTCGGCGGGCTCGGCGCCGACGTCGTCGTCATGGACACGGTCGCCGAGGCCATGGCCCTGGCCGTGCGGGGCGTCAAGGTGGCGGGCCTGCTCTATGTCGACTCGATCGCCGGCGCGCCCCCGCGCCCGGGCTCGGGCCGCCGCAGCGCGGCCAGGGTGGCCGGCCGCCGCGCCGCCGTCACCCCGCCGGTGGGGATGCCCGTGGCGCACAGGCCCGCGCCCGTCGTCATCTGCGATGTCATCGAGGCGGCCCTGGCCACGCTCGCCTGACGCCGCGCGGTTGAGTGGGGACCGGGGTGGATGCTCCGGCCTCGGCACACCCGTCCGTCAGTCCCGGGCGAAGTGCTCGAAGAACCGGGCGATGATCCGGCCCGCCACATGCTCTCCGCCGCGCACGCCGCGCAGGAGCTCCTCGACCTGGCCGGGGTGCCCGTAGCCGGCGTCGGTGTAGACACTCATGCGCTGGGCGAAGCGGTCGGCGTCGAGCTCGGGGTTGAACTGGGTGCCGTAGACGGACGCGCCCACGCGGAGCATCTGCACGGGGCAGTCGGGGGAGGAGGCGAGAAGCGTGGCGTGCTCGGGCACATCCACTGCGCCCTCGTGGTGCCCGACGAGCACGGTGAACGAGGGCGGCATGCCGTCCAGGAGCGGGTCGTGGCGCCCCTCCTCGGTGAGGAACACCTCCGCCGTGCCCAGGGTCTCGCCGAACTCGGCCGACGTCGTCGTGCCGAGGTAGGCGGCCAGCACCTCCAGGCCGAAGCCGGTGGCCAGGGCAGGGACCCCCTTGGCCAGGGCGACGGCCAGCAGTTCGCTCACCTGCTCCTCGATGCGCAGCTGGGAGCGGGTCTTGGAGGCCTCGGGCGTGGAGACGTTGTAGGGGCTGCCGCCGATGACGACGCCGGAGACGTCCTCGGCGTTGAAGGAGCCGAGGAAGTCGACCTCCTCGAGCAGCACATGGGTGAGGTCCGCGCGGTCGAGCCGGCCCAGGGACAGGAAGGACTCGTACTCGTCCTCGGCGACGGTGATCTCGGGACGCGTCGACACCATGATGAAGGGCTTCATGCGATCCACCCTAGGACAGGCCTCGCTACGGGCAGATGTCATGGTTGTCCCCCGGACAGCGAGGGCATGCGGTGGGCGTTCAGAGCCCCGACCCGCGCGGAGCGGGTGCTGCCGCCCGGCACTGCTCGCCCACTGCTCACCCCGTCGCGGCGACGAGCGCGCTGATGCCCCAGAGCCACAGGACGGACGTCGTGGCGCCCACGACGATGGCCAGGCGCGCCATCATCCGGCCCGTGCCGTAGGAGTGCCGAAGTCGCCGGAGGGCCCAGACGCCCAGGCCGACGGCGGCCAGCCCCACCAGGGGGATGAAGGAGATGATCGCGCACAGGAGCGCCGCCATGGCCATGCCATCGGTGCGCACGGGGGGAGCCTGGTAGCCGGGGCCGGAGAAGATCTGCGCCGGATCGAGTGATTCGGTTCCCGGGAACGGGGCGCGCGGCGAGGTCATGGCAGCATCCTCGCCCGAGCGGGTCATCGCCCGCATCCTCTCGGCGGAGGAGGACGCGCCCGACGGCCCAGTCAGCCCCGGCGCCGTCGGCGTCGTGCGACCGATGCCACCATCGGCGGCCCCCGGGCGTGGTCAGGAGCATGCCCCCGATGCGCCTATGCTGGAGGCCTGGCAGGGTCCTGCCAGGTCCTGTCGCGCGCGAGCGCCCCCGATCCCACGGGAGGCGACGCCGCTGAGTCCTTCCTCGATCCGCGACAGGAGAAGCGCACGTGCCCTCATCGCCCCTATCGTCCTCGTCCCCGCTCTTCCGGGGCTGGTCCCTCCACGGTGACGGACGATCCATCACCCCCGGCGCCGTTGTCACCGCGTCGGAGCGCCTCTCATGGCCGCGCACCATCGGCATCGGCATGCAGCACATCGTCGCCATGTTCGGCGCGACCTTCCTCGTGCCCCTCCTGACCGGCTTCGACCCGGCGACGACGCTGTTCTTCACCGGCTTCGGCACCCTGCTCTTCCTCGTGGTGACCGCTGGGCGCCTGCCCTCCTACCTGGGCTCCTCATTCGCCCTCATCGCCCCCATCACCGCTGTCACCGGCTTCGACGCCAAGAGCGGGACCCCTCTCGACCAGGCCAAGGCCTCCCTCGCCCAGGGCGGCGTCATCATGGCCGGCGCCTCCCTCCTCATCATCGGCGTCATCGTCCACTTCGCGGGCGTGCGCTGGATCGACCGCCTCATGCCGCCGATCGTCACCGGCGCCATCGTCTCCCTCATCGGCTTCAACCTGGCCCCCGCGGCCTGGAACAACGTCAAGACCGCGCCCGTGACCGCCGTCGTCACCATCGTGGCGATCCTGCTCATCACGGTCCTGTTCAAGGGCATCATGGGGCGCCTGGCGATCCTGCTGGGCGTGCTCGTGGGATACGTCACCGCGATGATCCGCGGCGAGGTGGACTACTCGGCGATCGACGCCGCCGGCTGGGTAGGCGCCCCGCAGTTCCGCGCCCCCTCCTTCGACCTCAGCCTCATGGGCCTGTTCGTGCCGGTGGTGCTCGTCCTCATCGCCGAGAACATTGGCCACGTGAAATCCGTCTCCGCGATGACCGGGGAGAACCTGGACGACCTCACCGGCCGCGCTCTCATCTCCGACGGGCTGTCGACGATCCTGGCCGGCTCCGGCGGTGGATCGGGAACCACCACCTACGCCGAGAACATCGGCGTCATGGCGGCCACCCGGGTCTACTCCACGGCCGCTTACGTCGTCGCCGCCATCGGCGCGCTGGGCCTGTCGATGCTGCCGAAGTTCGGCGCCCTCATCAACACGATCCCCGCGGGCGTCCTCGGCGGCGCCGCCACGATCCTCTACGGCATGATCGGCATGCTGGGCGTGCGCATCTGGGTGCAGAACCGCGTGGACTTCTCCGACCCGGTCAACCTCAACACCGCCGCCGTCGCGATGGTCGTGGCGATCGCCGACTACACCTGGGTCATCGGCGACATGACCTTCTCCGGCATCGCCCTGGGCTCCGGCGCGGCGATCATCGTCTACCACTCCATGCGCGCCATCTCGAAGGCGCGGGGCACGAACCTCGAGGAGGTCTCGCCCGCCTCCGCGCCCGCCGGCACCGAGCTGGAGGGCCCCGCCTACGCCAAGCGCAGCGTCAAGAAGTAGGCCCCGGCTCGCGGCATTGCCGCCAGGGCCAGCCCGGCCAGGCGGTGCCCGGCCAGGCGGTGCCCGGCCGCGTCCCAGCCCGCCGCGGCCCTGCCAACAACGATCTCGCGCCGTCGCCAGCAGTAATCCTGCGGGCGGTGGCGCGAGAGCGTTGATCGGGGCCGGGCGCGTGCTGCGCGGCTCAGTGGGCGGTGGCCACCGGTTCCTCGGGGGCGACGGAGGCGCAGGACGACGGCGCCTCGATCGCCTCCCCGGCCGCGAGCTCGCCGATGGCGTCGGGGGACATGAGACCGGAGTCGTAATCGGTGCCGACGATCACGGAGACCGACGTGTCAGTGGGGTCCCGGTTGGTGTCGAGCAGGACGATGACGATGCCGTTGAAGGCGCGCGCCAGGGAGTAGGCGTTGGTGAGCCCGGCCTGGGACGCGGAGATGGCGACGTCGCCGTTGTAGGTGCCGTCGGGCCAGTCGGAGCGCTCGAGGATCGTCATGCCCGCCTGCTCCAGGGAGTCGCCGACGACGCCGGCCAGCCCCGCGTTCTGCGTGCCGTTGTAGACCCTGACCTGGATGGTGGTGAGGTCGACGCTGGTGGCGCCGCTCGGCGGGCAGGGCTGGGCGACGGCGGTCGCGGAGGCCTTGGGGTCCGCAGAGAAGTCCGGGCTGTAGGCGGGCAGGACCCCTGAGTACACGCCGATGGAGGTGATGAGGACGACGGCGAGGGCGACCAGCACGCTGCCGATGATGACCTTCTGCCGGTGCTGGAGGCGCCGGCGGTACTCAGATCGGGGGTCCGAAGTGCTCATGCTCCCCAGACTAATCGACTGGCGCGGGTGGTGTGGGCCTGGCAGACGACGGCGGCCCCGTCCATGCGGGACGTCGCGCGGCTTCGGTCAGGACGGCGGGAGCGGCGCCAGGAGGGGGCGGCCCGAATCGTCGAGCTCGAGGACCCTGCCATGGATGATGGTGCGCCCGTGGAGGGCCGCGCGCAGAGCCCGGTGCAGGCCCGTCTCCAGGTAGAGGCTGCCGCGCCAGGAGACGATGTGCGCGAAGAGGTCACCGTAGAAGGTCGAGTCCTCATCGAGAAGGTCGCGCAGGTCAAGGGTGGCGCGCGTGGTGATGAGCTGGTCGAGCCGCACCTGGCGGGGGGCGATCGTCGCCCAGACGCGCTGCTCCTTCGCCCCATGATCGGGGTAGGGGGCGGACTCTCCCACGGCCTTGAAGATCACAGCCCCATGCTAGCCGGTGATCCGACGCGGCGGGCGGCGGGGGCCGCGCGCTGGGCCGGTCGGGGCGGCGCTGAGACGTCGAGGGCCCCGACGGGGACTCCCCCACCCTCCCACGCCCCTGACACCTCATAGTCCCTCTCTATATCCGAGACCGGGCGAACAGCACGGCGAGATTCTGATCCCCTGGCTGTGCGCGCCCCTTCGTCGAGACCGGTCGAAAACAGGAGGCGGGTTCCGGGCGGGCGAGCGAGGCGTGATGAGGGGCATCTGAGAGGGCGTTTGTGTCTCAGATGTCCTGGAGCCGTCTGGGCGCGGGCTGGGGCGGTGGTGCTGTCCGGCGTGCCCGGCGCCGCCGCCTGGATCCTCCAGCGCCGGCGACATTCTGCACCGCCGGTTGCGTCTAGCACTGTGGGTTGCGTCTAGCACCTTCGGGTGCGGTGAGAACGCAACCGAAGGTGCCAGAGGCAACCACCGGTGCTGGAGGCACCCGACCTGCGGCCACAACCCGGCGAAGCCACACCCGGCGCGGCTCACAGGACGCTTTCTGTTGGTTCTGGTTCTACGGGCCGGGGCTCTCACCGCTCGATTGCCGAGGCCTGTGCTTGTGGACGTGCCTCAGGGTTGTGGACGTTCCCCCGGGACACGTCGGCAACCCCCGGGCGCGTCCGCAAACGAGGCGAGTCCCGCGCGCCGACATGACGCGGGCCCGCGGCCCCGAGTGGCGATTCTCGGGGCCGCGGGCCCTTCGTTCGTGAGGCTGCTCAACTTCCCTGGTTCCCATGACAGGGGAGGAGTCAGCCTCCTTCGTCGAAACGACCGACGCGGGCTCCCTAGGACCCTTGCCAGTCTCGATGCGCTCGGGTCACCGGGTTCCCCAACCCTCGCGTCGCGCATCGTTCGACGGTGGCCACATTCAAGCTGCGCCACCTGAAAGAAACCTGAAGGATCGCCTGGGAGCTGGCTGAAAACGGCCGCGCTGCCGGGCTGGCGCCTCAGAGCAGGTGCTTGATGATGGCGGCGAAGCGCTGGTGGCGATCGTCGGTGGTCAGTGGCGTGAACCCGTGGTGCTCGTAGAACGATGCGGCGCTGGCGTCGATCGTGTCGACGACGAGCAGCCTGGCTGCCACCATCCGGCTCGCCTGATCGGCTGATCGGACAGCATGCGAGAGGAGGGCCCCTCCCATGCCCTGCCCCTGGAGGGAGTGATCGAGCGCCAGGCGCGCGAGGAGGAAGGCGGGCAAGATGGCCGGTTGGCCGCGCCCCAGGCGGCGGGGAAGGTCTGCGGATATCACCGAGGTCGAGGCGAGGGAGTAGTAGCCGATGACGGCGCCCGCAGCCTCGTCCGGGGAGTTCAGGAGGACCTGCGTCGCTGCGGTCCGCCTGCGCTGGCTCGCCCAGGCGTGCTTCCGGAGCCACAGGTCGAGGGTATCGTGTCCGCAGGAGAAGGACTCGACGGCGTCGTCCTCTCGCAAGGGGCGTATGCGCCAGTGGGGGTGGGCGGTCATAGCCCCAGCTCCGCGGCGCGGGCGTGCGCACGGGTCATTGCCGGGTTCGGCGGGGGAGTCGAGTCGATCGCGACGAGGAGCGCGTCGAAAGCCTCGGGGGAAACCTGGATCGAGCGCGTGAGATCCAGGCGCGCCGCCTCCTTGGCGGCTGTCCGCACATACTCGGTCACTGTGCGGCCGGTGAGCGCCGCAGCCTCCTCGATATCCGCCTTCTCCTGGGCGGGCAGTCGGAGTTCCAGTCTCGCTGGCGCTGTCGCGGTGGGGGTCATGGGTGCCATCTTACCTGTGTACGGCAGTTTGCCGGACATGTGAGATGGGTGGCGGGTGTCACTGGGGAGCCGTGGGAATACCCACCCGCGCCCCAGGGTTGAGTCAGTCAGGCTCAAGGTGAGCGGCCAAGAAGTTGACAGTCATC
>NZ_JH806632.1:1326209-1334429 GCF_000295095.1 Actinomyces timonensis DSM 23838
CGGGGGAGGCTGCTCCCCAGGAGGCCCCCGCCGCGGAGGACGACATCGTGGACGCTGAGATCGTCGACGACGAGGACTCCAAGTGAGCCAGGACAGCAGCAGCTGTCAAGCCCCGGGTTTTGTGGAGGCTTGTTTATCTGGTTCCGGCTAGCGCGGGTTGGCGCTGTCCGGGGTCTGGTGGCGCCGACTCGGCGAGTCCGGCGCCGGCGTCGGCGTCAGTGTCGGTGGTGGGGGCCTGGAGGGCCCAGGCGGCCTCGTGCTCGACGGGCGTCTGCATGGAGATCGCCGAGTGGGGCCGGGCCGTGTTGTACCAGTGCGCCCACCGCGCGGTGGCGATCTCGACGTCCTGAAGGTTTCTGAACAGCCCGTGGGGCCTGACCAGCTCGGCCTTGTACAGGCAGTTCAGGGCCTCGGCCATGGCGTTGTCGTAGGAGTCCCCCCCTTGGATTCCACCGAGGCCACCGCCTGGCAGTCGTCCAGCGCGGCCCCGTAGCGCACGGCGCGGTACTGCACACCCCGGTCGCAGTGGTCGATGAGCCCACTCAGATCCATGCCATCACGTTTGCGCTGGTAGACGGCCATCTCCAGGGCGTCGAGCGCCAGATCGGTCTTGAGGCTGTCACTGGTCTGCCAGCCCACGATCCGCCGCGAGAAGACATCCATCACGAACGCCGTGCACACCCACCCCTCCAGGGTGCGCACATAGGAGGGGGTACCTCCCACGAAGTGGGGGAATGTCCGCGACCCACAGGCGGTTCGCAGCGCTGGCCTCGAAACGGCGCTCCACGAGGTCGGCGGGGCACTCCTGGCGGGGCGCCGAGATCGTGGTGCTGGGCTTGCGGGCGCGGCGCGCGCCCTGGATGCCCAGGATCCTCATCACCCGCTCGGTGGTGCACCGGGCGATATGCCCCAGGCCGTGCTCGGCAGCGCGCTCGGGACGGTTGAGCATGACGTGGATCTTGCGGGCCCCCAAGACCCCGTAATTGGCCTGGTGGACCCTGGTGATCTCGGCCTTGAGGGCCTCGTCGCGCACCGATCTGGCTGACGGGGGCCGGCTTCTGGCGGCGCAGCCAGGTGGACGGGGCGATCCTGGCGGCCCGAGTCCGTCAGGACCCGGCAGATCGGTCCGGGCCCCGAGCCCCCCCTTGTTGTCCTCGATGAATCCCACGAGGTCTGCTACCGGCGGCCCGGGCTCCGCCTGGGCGAAATACGCGCTCGCCTTGCGCAGGATCTCGTTGGCCCGCCTCAGCTCGCGCACCTCGCGCTCCAGGTCCTTGATGCGCTGAGCATCGGCCGTGGTGGTCCCAGGCCGCCCCCCAGCATCGACCTGAGCGGTCCGCACCCACGTGCGCGGCGCCTCGGGATGGACGCCCAGCTCATCGGCGACCCTCTTGATCGCGCCCCTGGCGCGCTCAGGATCCGCCAGAGCCTGCCGAGCCAGCCTCGTGGCACGATCCACGAAGCTCGATCGGATACTTCCTCTGCCCCATGACAGTGATTCCTTTCCCCCTTGCATCACTGCCTCCATCAAACCCGAGGCGCAACATACCTCTGACGGTCGCCACCCCTTGGGCCGGCGACCGTCAGTCTTTGGTACCTGGTGCGGGCACGTCGCCTGCGGCCTCCTCTACCGGCAGCTCCAGGACAGCAGTCAGCCCGCCGGTAGGGTTGGCGTTCAGGTGCAGGGCCCCACCGTGGGCGGTGGCGACGGCGGTCACGATCGCCAGCCCCAGCCCGTGCCCGGTGCCCCTGGTCCGCCCCCGGCCCTCGCTACGGACAAAAGGCTCGCGCAGGGACTCCACCTGCTCGGCAGGTACTACCGGCCCGTCGTTGCGGACCGTCAGCCGTACGCCGTCGGCCAGGTGTGACAAGCCGACCGTGATCCTGCCGCCCTCGACGTTGTAGCGGGCTGCGTTACCCAGCAGGTTGGACACGCTCTGGCGCAGCAGCACCGGATCACCCGGAACACGGACGGGCCGCAGGTGGGTGGAGACGTGCAGGCCCCGCTCGGTGACCTCCGGCGCGATGAGTGCCAGGGCGTCACGGACCGTGGCCTCCATGTCCACGCTCTCGTGGGCCAGCCTGCCGGACTGGGCGTCGGCCAGGTCCAGCAGGGCGTCAATGGTCTCCTGGTTGGCGCGGTTGGTCTCCAGGACCCGGGTCAGTACCTTGCGGAGGTCCTCGGCGGAGGCCTGCGGGTCGGACAGGGCGACGTCGATCATGGTCTGCACGGTGGCCAGGGGGGTGCGCAGCTCGTGGGAGGCGTTGGCCGCGAAGCGCTGGTGCACGGAGAAGGACCGCTCCAGGGAGGCCAGCATGGTGTCAAAGGTGTCTGCCAGGTCGTGGATCTCGTCACGCGGCCCGGACAGGACCAGCCGCTGGCTGAGGTCTCCTGAGGCGGCCCGCTTAGCAGCGGTGTTCATGGACGACAGCGGTCGCAGTATCCGCCCTGCCAGCACCCAGCCGACCGTCCCGGAGACCAGTGCCAGCATGATGAGCACCCCTACGGCGGAGCGCAGGATCGTACCGAGCAGGTCGAACAGGTTCGTGTCGACCTGGGCGGCCAGCGGGGTGGTGGAGCTGGTCTGGAAGTCGCTCTGCGGCTGGCCGAAGTCAATGGAGAGCGTGATATAGCGGGTGTAGACATAGACCAGGACGATAAGGATCGTCCCCGAGAGGGTCACCAGGCCTGCGTAGGTCGCGGTCAGCCGGGCCCTGATGCTCAGGTGCCGCGGGCGGTCAAGCCGCTCCTGACGGGAGTGGTCGGTGGCAGACGGCGGGTCAGCCGGGCCCACGCCCTGAGGGCGGGACGTGAGAGGGCCGCTCATGCGCTGAACCGGTAGCCGGCACCGGGGACCGTCTGGATGACCCAGGGCTCGCCCAGCTTGCGGCGCAGGTGCGAGATTGTCACCCGGGTGGAGTTGGTGAAGGGGTCGGCGTTGGCGTCCCACGCCTTCTCCAGCAGCCGCTCCGCACTGATGACCCCGCCCTCAGCCTCCATGAGGACCTGGAGGACCGCGAACTCCTTGGGGCTCAGACGGATAAAGCGCCCCTCGCGGTAGACCTCCCGGCGGAAGGGGTCCAGGCGTACCCCGTGGGCCTCAAGGACCGGGGTACGTGCCGGCTGGCTGCGCCGTCCCAGTGCTCGCAGCCGGGCCACCAGCTCCGGAAACTCGAAGGGCTTGGTCAGGTAGTCGTCCGCACCCAGCTCAAAGCCCCCCACGCGGGCGTTCAGCGTCCGTGAGGCCGTAAGCATGAGGACCCGGGTGCTCGGGTGCCTGGCAACCACCTGGCGGCAGACCTCGTCGCCGTGGACCACCGGCAGGTCCCGGTCCAGGACAAGGACGTCATAGTCGTTGGACTCCACCTGCGCCAGGGCGCTAGCCCCGTCACCGACGACGTCGACGGCCATGGCCTCGCGCCGCAGCCCTGTGGCGATGGCCTCAGCCAGGTACTCCTCATCCTCTACGACCAGAACGCGCATCGCGTTGTACTCCTTGCTCGTGGTCCTCCAGTGCCCTGTGCATCCCCTGTGCTGACTGCGGGGGCGCCGGGCGGCCTCATACAACGCGACTATCCAACCAGGGGCCGTGTTAACGACAGATAAGCGAATTCTTGAAGGGTCTCGCAACGTCGCCCCGGGTTGGCTTAGGGCGTCGCGAGGTGCTGCACCGCGCCCCGGCCGGTCCGTGCCGACTCTGCTGGCACTGGTCGTCCGTCTGCCCCTGGCCATGCGCAAGCTGGCCGGAACTGAAAGGAACAACATGCACAAGACAAGCTTCACCCTCCGGACCGTCGCGCTCCTGGCCTGTGCGGCCTGCGCTGTCGGCGTGACGGCAGGATGCAGTGACAAGTCCTCCTCCAACAGCGCTGGCCAGCAGGCGTCCTCCTCCCAGAGCGCCTCGCCAGGAAGCAACGAGGAGTACCTGCTCAGGATGGTCAAGTGCATGCGGGACAAGGGGGTTGACGTCTCTGACCCCGACTCCCAGGGCAGCGTCCAGTTCCCCCAGACGGAGGAGGCCACCAGGATTGGTAACCAGTGCGTCAAGGAGGTCGGTCCCGCCCCGGGTGTCGAGGACCTCTCCAAGCCTGATGTCCAGCAGGACCTGGTCAAGGCCGCTCAGTGCCTGCGCGCTGAGGGCTACGACGTGCCTGACCCCTCGCCCGAGAAGGGGCTCCAGCTCAACGGCGAGATCCCCAAGGATGTCATGGACAAGTGCTTCTCCAGCCTGGGGGGCAACAAGTAGCCCAGCCTGGCGGGGGCGTGACCGGGGCATGACCTTGAGCCACGACGCCCCCACAGACGCACGTCATTACGACACGGACCAGTTCACCACTATCAACTCAGACAGGTATGTACATGAATGAGACCACGGCCCGCCCGCGCAGCGGCGGGGCCTCTCCGGCCGGAAGCTCTGACTCCCTGGACAGGGAGCCGGGGCACAGCCTTCGGCGTCGAACCTTCCTGACCGTAGGCGCTGTCGCCACCCTGGCCGTGGGTGCGGGAGCGGGCGCCTTCGCCTTCAAGTCAGGTGCCTTCGCCGCCAAGGATGACAGCCCGAAGACCTCGACCTTTACCGGCGCCACCGACACCATCACCAAGGGTGATCTTCAGGGGGAGACCTCGGTGACCGGTACCCTGCGCTACTCCGAGCCGCACAAGCTCAAGGCTGGCTTTGAGGGCATACTCATCCAGGTGCCGGACTCCGGTACCGTGCTGACCCAGGGCGACGTCCTCTACCGCACGGGAACCGAGACCGCCTACCTCATGCACGGCTCACTGCCCGCCTGGCGCAGCTTTGAGCCTGGCATGGACAACGGCGAGGACATCCGCCAGCTGGAGACGGCCCTGAAGGAGCTGGGCTACTTCAGCTACGAGCCGGACGACCGCTTCACCTGGGCCACCACCAGCGCCATCCTTAAGTGGCAGAAGGCCGTCGGGCTGTCCCAGACCGGGACCATCCCCCTGGGACGGATAGTCTTCAGCCCCAAGGACCTGCGCGTCGGGACAGTCAGCGCCCGTCTGGGGGACCGGGTCAGCCCCGAGGCAGAGCTCTACGACGTCACCTCCACCACCCAGGTGGTGGACGCCCACGTCAAGCTCTCCGACCAGAAGCTGGCTGTTGTCGGCACCGCCGTGACCATCTCGCTGCCGGACTCCAAGACCACCACCGGCACCATCACCTCGGTGGGCACCCCCACGGAGAAGACCTCTAGCTCGGGGGCGGGTGCAGGTGGCAGCGAGACCAAGGAGCGAGTCATCCCGGTCACCGTCACCCTTGACGACGCCTCGGCAACCACCAACTTCCAGGAGATCTCCGTCACGGTGGCCCTGCCCAGCGAGAAGCGTGAGGGCGTCCTGTCGGTGCCGGTGGGTGCGCTGCTGGCCCTGGGTCCCAACGAGTACGGTGTCGAGATCGTCGAGTCTGACGGCACCACCCGCAAGGTGCCTGTGACCACCGGCCTGTTTGCCGCCGGGCGCGTCGAGATCTCCGGGGAGGGTATCTCCGAGGGGCAGCGAGTGGTGGTGCCGCAGACATGAGCCGCATCCTGTCTCTCAGAGACGTGCGCCGCACCTACGGCGAGCCCCCCGTGGCCGCCTGCGCGGGCGTGAGCCTAGAGGTGGACCAGGGAGAGTTCGTCGCCATCGTCGGCCCCTCAGGCTCGGGCAAGTCCACGCTCCTGAACCTGATCGGCACCCTGGACCGCCCCAGCTCGGGCACGGTCGAGATCGACGGCGTCGACGTCGGCTCGCTGTCCGACTCCAAGCTCTCGGCCCTGCGCGCCAGCCGTATCGGCTTTGTCTTCCAGCAGTTCCACCTGGCTGACGGGGTCAACGCGGTAGACAACGTGGCAGACGGGCTCCTCTACAGCGGCGTCCCCCGCTCCGAGCGGCGACGGCGCGCCCGGGCCGCCCTGGAGCGAGTGGGCCTGGCCCACCGCCTCGACCACCGCCCCCACCAGATGAGTGGTGGGGAGCGGCAGCGGGTGGCTATCGCCCGCGCCGTCGTGGGCGAGCCGCCGCTGCTGCTGGCCGACGAGCCCACGGGGAACCTCGACTCGGCCTCCGGGGCCTCGATCGTCGAGCTCCTCGACGAGCTCCACGCCCAGGGGACCACCATTATCGTCATCACCCACGACAACGAGCTGGCCGCCCAGCTGCCCCGGCAGATCGCCATCCGTGACGGCCGCATAGTGGGGGACTCCAGCCGTAAGGAGGTCACGTATGCCGTCTGAGGCGACGTCTACGACCAGGCCTGACCACGTCCCGGCAGCCGGGACCCAGAAGACCAGCCGCCCCTACGGGACAGGCCGTCCCGCAGGCTCAGGCGCACCGCTCCAGCGCTCGCGGCTGCGCCTCTCGGACGTGCTGCGGCTGGGGGGCACCGGGATCAAGGCCCGTCCTACCCGTGCTGCGCTGTCGGCCCTGGGGATCGCTATCGGTATCGCCGCCATGATCGCGGTGGTCGGTATCTCCGCGTCCAGCCGCGCCCAGCTTTCCGCCCAGCTTGACGCGCTGGGGACCAACCTGCTGACGGCCTCAGCCGGGCAGGACCTGTTCGGCAGGTCCTCCTCCCTGCCGGAGGACACGGTCGGCAAGGTCCGCCGCATCGAGCGCGTCCAGAGCGCGTCGAGCACCGGGCTGATCAAGGACGCGCTGGTCTACCGCAGCCCGCTCATTGACAAGAACGCCTCGGGTGGTATCAGCACCATGGCTGCGGACCGCTCGCTGCTAGACGTCGTGGCGGGCGAGATCGACCGGGGCACCTGGCTCAACGAGGCCACCAGCAAGTACCCGGCCACGGTCCTGGGCCATACGGCGGCTCAGCGTCTGGGTGTCGTCACCCCAGGCACCAAGGTGTGGCTTGGTGGCCGGTGGTTCACGGTGGTCGGCATCCTCAAGCCGGTGGTCCTGGCCCCTGAGCTCGACACCGCCGCGCTTATCGGTCAGGAGGTCGCCTCCAGCGAGCTGGGGCACGACGCCAAGCCGACCACGGTGTACACCCGCAGCCAGGACCCGGCGGTCTCCCAGGTGCGCGAGCTGCTGGCACCCTCGATCTCCCCTCAGGCGCCTAACGAGGTCAAGGTCTCGCGCCCCTCGGACGCGCTGGAGGCCAAGAACGCGGCGGGCAAGGCTTTCACCAGCCTGCTGCTGGGGGTGGGCTCGATCGCCCTGCTTGTCGGCGGTATCGGGGTGGCCAACACCATGATCATCTCGGTGCTGGAGCGCCGTCGTGAGATCGGGCTGAGACGCTCCCTGGGGGCTATGCGGGGCCATATCCTCGTGCAGTTCATGACCGAGGCGCTGCTGCTGTCCACCCTGGGTGGTGTGCTGGGGTGCGTGATCGGCATCGGGGTGACAGGGGCGATGGCGGCCGCGAACGGCTGGCCCTTCTCCCTGCCAGTGGTCGCAGTGGCTGGCGGCCTAGGAGTCACTATCGTGATCGGCGCCCTGGCTGGGGTGTACCCGGCTGTACGGGCCTCACGTACTCCTCCGACGGCTGCGCTCAACGCCCAGTAGCCTGGGCTCAGGGGGGCTCGGGCCGGGAAATGAGGGGTCCCGGCCCGGCCATACACCAGAGGGTCCCGCACTCAGCAGTGCGGGACCCTCTGGCTGCTCCCGTGGCCGCAAGGCCGAGGCTGCTGGCCACAGGCGGAAGCCTGCAGCCGGATCAGTCCGAGCCGAGCTTGCCGTCGACCGCGTCGCGGGCGGAGTCGATCTTGGCGTCGTACTTGCCGCCGGTCACCTTCTTGGCTGCTGTGGCGGCAGCGTCGAGCGCCTTGTCGCTGATCTTCTCGACCTTCTCCGAGCTC
The DNA here is from genome assembly GCF_000295095.1 of Actinomyces timonensis DSM 23838. Classification (GTDB taxonomy): domain Bacteria; phylum Actinomycetota; class Actinomycetes; order Actinomycetales; family Actinomycetaceae; genus Actinomyces; species Actinomyces timonensis. The sequence continues at coordinate 1,334,025 of NZ_JH806632.1, forward strand.
AGGGCGTCACCGGCCTTCTTTGCTACTGTGGCTGCGGCATCGTGTGCCTTGCCACTGATCTTCTCGATCTTGTCGGAGCCCAGAGCGTCATCGGCCTTCTTGGCCAGGTCGTCGAGTCCCATAGGTGCCTCTTTCTGTTGGCTGGGCAGCCGTCGGACGACAGCCTGTTGCGCAGAGCCGTCTCCCATTTGTCGAGAGCCTGTCGCTCGGTGTCGGACGGGGAGGCGGGATAGCCCTGCTGGACGTGTCCGCAGTGCTCAGGACGACGGGCGTGCGCTGGGGTGTTAGCTGGCCTGAGCCATCTGCATGTGCCACAGGTCACTTGCTGCTGGCGGAATGGACGACGTACCTACAAGGTTGAGCCAGTCAGACTCAAGATTGGGTGGCGTCGGGTTGACACGACCC
>NZ_JH806632.1:1336067-1383287 GCF_000295095.1 Actinomyces timonensis DSM 23838
TGCGGACTCCAGCCAGTCCGGCGCCTCCGCGGGCGCCACCGGCGCGGCCTCCGGCAAGGACGAGGACATCGTCGACGCCGAGATCGTCGACGACGAGGAGTCCAAGTGAGCACCGGCGCTTCCGCTCCCGAGGGCGACGGCGCCGGCCACGAGCCCATCGACCCGGGCCTGGCCGAGGAGGTCGAATCCGCCTTCGACGGCGTCGACCTCGGCGCCGCCCAGGCGGCGGGCGCCCCGGGGCAGACGGCCCAGGCGGGCCCGGATGCCCAGGCGCCGCAGGGCTCGGAGGCCCCGGGGGATGAGTCCGATCCCCTGGCGGCCGCCCAGGCCGAGAACGCCCGCCTGACCGACGAGCTCGCCCGCGCCCGCGCGGACCTGTACAACCTCCAGCAGGAGTACCAGGGCTTCGTGCGCCGCTCGCGCGAGTCGGTGGCGGGCCACCAGGAGGCAGGCGCCGCCGGCGTCGTCGAGGCCCTCATCCCGGTCCTCGACGAGGCCGAGCTCGCCCGCCAGCACGGCGACCTCACCGGTCCCTTCGAGACCACGGTGACCAAGCTCGAGTCGATCCTGGCGGACAAGTTCTCCCTGGAGCGCTTCGGCGCCGCCGGCGAGGCCTTCGACCCCACCATCCACGAGGCGCTCATGGCCGTGGAGTCCACCGAAGTCACCGAGCCGACGATCGCCCTCGTCCTCCAGCCCGGCTACCGCCTCGGCGAGCGGGTCGTGCGGCCCGCCCGCGTGCAGGTCTCCAACCCGGCCTGAGCCGGCAGCACTGGCGATACCGACGGCGCGGGCCCGGCCCGCTCGGGCCCGCGCCGCCGCCCGCCACCCGCCCCGGGCGCGCGTGCGGCAGACACCCAGACACTCAGATACCCAGACACAAGGAACGAACCAACGACCACCCCAGTAAGGAGGAGGTGACCCATGGCCAGCCAGGACTGGATGACCAAGGACTTCTACGCGGTCCTCGGCGTCGCCAAGGACGCCGACTCCGCGGCCATCAAGAAGGCGTACCGCAAGCTCGCCAAGCAGTACCACCCCGATCGCAACCCCGACGACGCCGTCGCCGCTGAGCGCTTCAAGGAGGTCGGCGAGGCCTACGCGGTCCTGTCCGACCCCAAGGAGCGCGAGCAGTACGACGCCATCCGCAACATGACCGGCGGCGGCGCCCGCTTCACCGCCGGGGGCACCGGCGGCGGGGGCGGCTTCGAGGACATCCTGTCCTCCATGTTCGGCGGGGGCGGCAACGTCCGCTTCTCCACCGGCGGAGCGGGAGGCGCTGGCGGCGCCGAGCCCGATCTCGACGAGCTCCTGCGCATGTTCGGCGGCACCCCCAGTCCCACCCGGAAGAACGGCCGCCCCGGTGCCTTCAACTTCGGGGGATTCGGCGGCTTCGGCGGCACGCCCGAGGCCACCAAGGGCCCCGACGTCCTCACCTCCGCCACCCTGTCCCTGCGCGACGCCGTGGCCGGCACCACCGTGGAGCTCACCGCGGACAAGCGCACCATGACCGTGCGCATCCCCGCCGGCGTCCACGACGGCCAGAAGATCCGTCTGTCCGGCAAGGGCCGGCCCGGCAACCACGGGGGCCCCAACGGGGACATGATCGTCACGATCTCCGTGGCCAAGCACCCCGTCTACTCCATCGACGGCGCCAACCTGCGCATGGACCTGCCCGTCTCGCTGGCCGAGGCCGCGCTCGGCGCCGACGTCGAGGTGCCGCTCCTGGACGGGACCACCAAGAAGGTCCGCATCAAGCCCGGGACCCCCTCGGGGACGGTCATGCGGATCTCCGGCGCGGGCATCGCCACCACCAAGCGCACCGGCGACCTGCTCGTCACCATCGAGGTCGCCGTGCCCAAGAAGCTCTCGAAGGCCGCCAAGAAGGCCCTCCAGGACTTCGACGCCGCCATGGAGGGCACTGACCCGCGCGCCACGCTGAGGGACGAGGCCGCGAGATGAGTGCCCGGCGAGCCTCGCGCGCCACCGGCCAGGGACTCGGCTTCCTCGCCGACGACGCCGCCGACCGCGCTGTCTATGTCATCTCCGTGGCCGCCGAGCTCGCCGGCATGCACCCCCAGACCCTGCGCCAGTACGACCGCCTCGGCCTCGTCAGCCCCGCCCGGACCTCCGGGCGGGGGAGGCGCTACTCCCACCGCGACGTCGAGCAACTGCGCCGTATCCAGGCCCTCAGCCAGGAGGGCGTCAACCTGGAGGGCATCGCCCGCATCCTCGACCTCGAATCCCGCCTGGAGGAGCTGGAGGGGGAGAACCGGCTCCTGCGCCTGAGGCAAGCCGCCGTCGAGAGGGTCTTCGCCGCGGCTGCCGACGGCGAGGTCCAGGTCGTGCCGTCCAGGGGAGGCCACCCCATCCGGATTGAGCGGCAGGCACCAGGCGCACAGAGGCGTTGAGGCGCGCCGCGCGGGAAAAATAGGCCCCCACCTGGGCGAATGTTCTCGTGTCTGGGAAGGGAAACCCTCAGCTTCCACAGACATTCACCCACGGACGCTGTGCGGAGCGTCATGCCATGACCATCCAATGACCTTGTAGTCTGAGTCAGTCACCCCTATCAAGGAGATCCCACAATGTCTCAGCCGATGACACCCGGCCAGCCCTACAACCCGCAGTCCGCGCCCTCCGCGCCCGGAGTCCCCGGTGGGTACCAGGCCCAGTACCAGCAGCCCCAGCCGGCGCAGTATGCCCCGGGCCAGCAGATGCCCGGCCAGCCCGGCCCCGCCAACCCCGCGGGCGGCTCGATGTTCAGCACCCTCCTCGACGGCACGTCGGAGTTCGCGGTCAAGAGCGGTAAGCAGATCATGCAGTTCGCCGTTATCGGCGTGCTCGTCGCCTGGGCCATGTTCTTCCTCGCTGGCCTGATCGACGCCGCGACGGGGATCGATCTCGGCTCCTCCGGGAGCACGAAGTTCTTCACCGTCAGCTGGTGGGACGTCATCTTCACCCGCGGCATCGGCGGCCTGGGCGTCTCGCTGTTCGCCCTCGTGACTCTGCGCACCCTCCTCGACATCGCGCGTCACGGCGTCCCGCGCGCCTGAGCCGTACCGCGCCCCACGGGTGCGAGATGGCTCGTCACACATGATGACGCTTGCGCCGCAAGGCTGCCCCACTCCGTCTCTCGGGGTGGGGCAGCCCTCTCTACGCCGGGCGGCTGAGCGGCCACTGAAGCGCCTCGGCCTCGCGGATGAGGGGGCCGCTGCCGCCTTGGGGGAGAATCACCCCATGCTCTCTGATCCCCGCCCCACTCCCTCAGGAGGACGGCTGTGACCAACCGTTCCGCCTTCGCCGTCCGCTTCCTGTCCCGCTACCTCTTCACCGCAGGCATCCTCTCCCTGCTCAACAGCACCTCGCTGTCCTCAGTTCCGGGCCTCGGCAAGGCGATGGACATCGTCCTCACCTGGCTCATCCCCCTGCCGATCGTCGACTGGGTCTCAGCCGTCCTCCTGCTCCTGCTCGGCTCGGGCATCGCCCGGCGCAAGCGCGCGGCATGGATCATCATGCTCATCGGCGTCGCCTTCAGCGCGCTCGCCTTCACGGGGCTGCTCGCCTCGCTCCACATGGCCCCCGACAACCTCGCGGTCCCCGACGCTAGATGGCCGCTCCTCGTCAACCTGCTGACGCTCGTGGCGCTCCTCATCCTGCTCGTGCGCCACCGGAAGGCCTTCAGCGTGCGGTCCCCGCGGGGCAATTCGGGTCGCGTCATCCTTGTCCTCATCGTCGGCATCGCCATCGTCCTACAGCTCGGGATCCTCGGCTCCTTCCTCTACACGGGTGTCGGCTGGAGGCAGGCCAAGCGCTTCCTCCTCGAGCTCGTCGCCAATCGATCCGAGCCCTCGCCCGTGCCCGAGTGGGTTTTCGCGCTCGTCGGCCTCGGGCTCGCCCTCAGCCTCCTCGCCGCCTTCGCCGTCCTGCTGCGCTCCCAGCGCAGCGAGGCCCGCCTCACCGTCGACGAGGAGATGCGTGTGCGCGAGCTCCTCGCGGCCCACCCCTCCGACTCCCTCGGATACTTCGCCACCCGGCGGGACAAGTCCGCGTTCCTCTGCGAGCACGGCGGGGTCGTCTACCGGGTCGGCCTGGGCGTCGCGCTCGCCTCCGGCGATCCCCTCGGCGATCCCGCCAGCTGGGCCTCCTCCGCCCTGGCCTTCAAACGGCACGCCGAGTCCTACGGCTGGGTGCCCGCCGTCATCGGCGCCTCCGAGGCCGGCGCGCGCGCCTACACCGAGGCCGGGCTGCGCGCACTGCGCCTGGGCGATGAGGCGGTCCTGTCCACCGCCTCGTTCGCCATCAACAACCTGCCCGAGGTGCGCCGCGCCGTCGTCAAGCTCACCGAGCTCGGCTACACCACCCGGATCCGTCGGCACTCCTCGATCCCCGTCGGCGAGCTGGAGCACCTCGCCCGCCTGGCCGGGCACTGGCTCGACGGCGAGCCCGAGCGCGGCTTCTCGATGGCGCTGGGCCGCTTCGCCGACCCCTCCGACGGCGAGTGCGTCATGGTGGAGGCCCTCTTCCCCGAGGGCGACGAGCGCGGGACGATCGCCGGGCTCCTCTCCTTCGCACCCTGGGGCGCCGACGGCGCCAGCCTCGACGTCATGCGCCGCCACCCCCAGGTGGACAACGGCGTCACCGAGCTGATGGTGTCCGCTCTCATGAACGACGGCCGCGAGCTCGGCATCCACCGCGTCTCCCTCAACTTCGCCGTCTTCCGCTCGGCCTTCACCGAGGGCTCGCGGATCGGCGCCGGTCCCATCCAGAGGCTCTGGCGGCGAGTTCTCCTCTTCGCCTCCCGCTGGTGGCAGCTCGAGGCCCTCTACCGCTCCAATGCCAAGTACGAACCCGAATGGGTGCCGCGCCTCATCTGCTACCCAGAGCCCAGCGACTTCACCCGGGTCGCCGCGGCCATGGGCATCGCGGAGGGCTTCGTCAACGCGCCCCGGTGGCTGTGCCCCGTGCCCGACCAGGACCGGCGCAGCGCGGAGGAGTCGGCGGCGCTCCTGGCCGCCAGTGCCGGATCGACGGTCGCGCGCCCCGAGCCCAAGCACTCCGACCAGCTCGTGGCCCGCGCCGCCACCCGCGAGGCCATGCTCGCCGAGGGGATCGAGCCCTACCCCGCGTCGGTGGGAGTCGACGCCGAGTGCGCCACCGCCGACGGCCCCTGCACCGTGGCCGGGCGGGTGCTCACGATCCGCGACCACGGCGGCGTCATCTTCGCCACCATGCGCGACGCCAGCGGCGACCTCCAGATCATCCTGGAGTCCGGGCGCGCTGGCGCCCAGTCCCTCGCCTCCTTCCGACGCCTCGTGCGCGGGGGCGACCAGATCGCCGTCCCCGGAACGATCGGGGCCTCGCGCACCGGGACGCGCAGCCAGCTCGCCGACTCCTGGATGATGACCTCCAAGGCGCTGCGCCCCCTGCCGGACAAGCGCCGGGGCATCCAGAACCCCGAGGCGCGCGTGCGCCTGCGTCACGTGGACCTCATCGTCAACCAGCGCCAGCGCGAGATGGTTCGCTCCCGCTCAGCGGCGATCCAGGCCGTGCGCGACACCCTGCTGGGCCGGGACTACCTGGAAGTGGAGACACCGATCCTCCAGCCGGTCCACGGCGGCGCCAACGCCCGTCCCTTCCGCACCCACATCAATGCCTACGACCTCGACCTCTACCTGCGGATCGCCCCCGAGCTGTACCTCAAGCGCCTCATGGTCGGCGGCATGGGGAGGGTCTTCGAGATCGGCCGCAACTTCCGCAACGAGGGCGCCGACGCCACCCACAACCCCGAGTTCACGATGCTCGAGGCCTACCAGGCCCATGCCGACTACACCATCATGAAGGACGTCATGCGGGACATGGTCATCGCGGCCTCCCGCGCCGCGACCGGATCGACCATCGTGCGCGGCAGCGTCGACGGCGTCGAGCACGAGATCGATCTCGCCGCCCCCTGGCGCACCGTCACGATCGCCGAGGCGGTCTCAACCGGGCTCGGTGAGGAGGTCGGCACCGAGACGCCGGTGGCCGAGCTGCGTCGCCACGCGGACCGCATCGACATGCCCTACGACCCCAAGTGGGGCTGGGGCACGATGATGCAGGAGCTCTACGAGCACCTGGCCGAGGGAACCACGGTGGAGCCGACCTTCTTCTCCGACTTCCCAGCCGAGACCTCGCCGCTGACCCGCCAGCACCGGAGCGATCCGCGCCTGGCGGAGCGCTGGGACCTCATCATCTTCGGCTCCGAGGTCGGCACGGCCTACTCCGAACTGGTCGACCCTGTCATCCAGCGCGAGCGCCTGACCGCGCAGTCCCTGGCCGCGGCTGGCGGCGACCTGGAGGCGATGGAGCTCGACGAGGCCTTCCTGGCGGCCCTCGAGCAGGGCATGCCCCCCTCGGGCGGCCTGGGCATGGGCCTCGACCGCCTCGTCATGATGCTCACGGGAGCCTCGATCCGCGAGACCATCGCCTTCCCACTGGTCAGGCCGGGCCGGTGAGACGCTGGGTTCTGGCCCTCAGCGCCGTCGTCCTCTACAACACCTGGCTGGCCTGGCCCCTCAACGGCAGCCCTGACGCCCTCCTCGGCTACCTCTCCGAGCTCGCCGCCGCCGACCAGCCCTTCGCCTGGTTCTTCCGCGCCGCCGACATCGCCGCGGCCGCCGTCTTCGCGATCATCGCCCTCACGGGCTGGCGGGGCTGGGAGGCTTGGCTCGGGCAGCCCTGGTCCCGGCGCCTCGCCGTCGCCCTGGCCGGGGTGGCGCTGGGCACGGCCCTCGATGTCATCTTCAAGCTGCCCTGCGCGGAGAGCCGGGACGCCGCCTGCGCCGCCACGCCGAGCCTCCAGAGGCATTTCCATGAGGCCGCCTCGGTCATCACCTCGACGGCGCAGGTCGCCATGATCGCGTTCGTCGCCCTGGCGCTCGCGGCCCGCAGCGGATGGACCCGGCTCGCCCGGCAGGTGGCCTGGCTGGCTGGAGTGGTGAGCGCGCTGCTGCTGTCCAGCGTGGCCGCGCCCTATGTGCTCCGAGGCGCGCAGGGACCTATCCAGATCATCCAGATCCTCCTATGCTCACTATGGATCGCCTACCTGGCATGGCACCTACCCCAGGAGCAACATGACTGACGCGCAGGACCGGTGGGAGGCCCGGCTCGCCGAGCACACCGTCTACCGCCGCCCGGGCGGCGGGCCCGCCGTCGTCCTTCTCAACGGGTGCGGGCTGGCCTCGGTGGCCTGGGACGCCGTCGTCGAGGCCCTGCCGGGTCGCGCCATCATCGCCGTCGACCGCCCGGGCCGCTGCGGCACCGTCAACGATGGCCTCCCCGATCTGCGCCAGGAGGCGCGCATCCTCTCCCGGATCATCGGCGACGACGCCCCGGCGATCGTCGTCGCCCACTCCATGTCCTCCTTCCAGGCCGAGGCGCTGGCGCGCCTGCACCCGCAGGCGGTCAGCGGGATCGTCCTCGCCGACCCGGCGGTGGAGGCGAGCGCCCACTCCGGCAGGCTGCGCCGCGCGGGGGCCGCGAGCATCGCTCGCGCGCTGGGCTCGGCGGTCCGGGCCGAGCCCGTGCGCCGCGTGGCGGCGGCCGCGATCCGCTACGGGATGCGCCACGAGACCTCCCATCCTGAGGCCCTCGACGACGAGCTGTGGCGCGCTTGCCACGACACCCCCGAGGCGCTGGCCGCCTCGGCTGCGGAGCTCGCCTCCTACGGAGGCCAGGCCGCCGATCTTGCCGCGCTACGGGCTGAGCAGGCGGCGCCCGCGGCGGCGCCCGCGATCCTCCTGGAGGGCAAGCCCTTCCACCCAGCGGGCCAGGAGGAGACTCTCGAGGCCGCCTTCTCCCATCTGGAGATCAGGCGGGTGCCGCAGTCGCGCCACCTCATGATGCTCGATGCGCCCGAGGAGATCGCCCGGGCCGTCGACGACCTCGGCACGGCCGCCGCGCCCGAGGCATAGCGCCGCCGCGCGTGCGGAGTACGGAGTACTCCGCACGGCCGGCCCTCGCGCCACCGCCCGCAGCGCGCGTGGGGCCCCCGCACGTCGTGCGCGGGGGCCCCACGTTCTGGCGGCTGGGCCGCCGTGCTCATCAGCGCGAGCGGGTCGGCGTCGCTGCGCCGCTGGGTGTCACTCGTTGCCGATCTTGGAGTCGGCGGCCTCGACGGCGGAGTCGATCTTCTCGTCGAACTTGCCGCCGGTGACCTTCTTGGCGGCACCAGCCGCGGCACCGAGGACCTTGTCGCTGACGCCCTCGGCCTTGTCGCTCTTGAGCGCCTCGCCGGCCTTGCCCGCCAGGTCGCCAGCCTTGCCGGCGAGGTCGCCGGCCTTGTCCTTGAGGTCATCGATTCCCATGATGTGATCCCTTCCGTCGGGGGACACCGCGCCGGGCGGCGCGTGCCTGACATGATGGAATCAGACACAGTCCCATAGGGCAAACTGACCACGTCGCTGCCATGTCGCGGGAAGTGCGAATGGGTGCTCCGGATCGGCCGGTGCCTGGCTTGGGCGAGGCCTCCGGATCACCACTGCCATGTGGGGCGCGGAGGCTCCCCTGCGGCGTCAGCCAGGCTCAGCGCCTCGCGGACGGCCCGGGGGAGGAGCGAGTGGACGAGTCGGTAGGAGTCCTCGACGAGCTCGTGGGCGGTGGGGGCCTCGTAGCCGGGCGCGGTGAGGTCGATGCTCACCCAGTGCTTCTTGGCCTGGTGGAAGCCGGGCTCGGTCCAGGGGATCGAGCGGCGCACGGCGACGGCGTCCTCCGGCTCCAGCTTCACGTTGACGATGAGCCGACCATCGGTGTGGGTGAGGAGCAGCGCGAAGAGCCTGGGGCCGATGCTCGCCACGCTCGTGTCCCACTCGGGTTTGTGCCCCACCCAGGCCCCGGGGAGCGTGGCGGCGTACTCGAGGAGCTCTGAGGCGCGGTCCAGGGCGAGGTCGGCGGCGGTCATGCCAGAAGAGTAGGACGCGGGTGCGGGGCGCCGACGGCGACCTTCTCCACCGACGGCGACATTTTCCACCGATGGGTGCGCCTAGCACCCAGGGGTGCAGTGAGAACGCACCTCTCGGTGCTCACCGCACCCACCGGTGCTCGCGGCAACCACCGGTGACTGCCAGGCCATCCCTTAATCGACGACCTCCAGGAGCTCTCCGACGCCGCAGTCGAGGGCCTCGCAGATCGCGGCGAGGGTGGAGTACCGGATGGCCTTGGCGCGGTCGTTCTTGAGCACTGAGAGGTTGACGGTGGTCACGCCGACCCTCTCGGAGAGCTCGACGAGCGTCATGCCGCGCGCGGCCAGGAGCTCGTCGAGGTGGCAGACCACCCTCATACGAGCCCCTCGGTGTCCTCGCGCAGCGAGGCGTTCTCCGCTTGGAGCTCCTTGCTGCTGTGATGGAGTCGGGTCAGGGCGGCCACGAGGTACGTCATCCCCCAGATGACGACGGCCGAGGCGAGGATCCCGATGAAGGTGATGCCCCCGACGCTCATCGGTGATGAGCCGTGCCCTTTGGGTGTCCAGGAGACGGGGATCATGTACCCGAAAGCCCATGCCGCCAATAGCGCGGCCGTGCCGAGCCGCCGCACGCGCCGCGCAGCCCTCTCGATCCGCTCCCACGGCGTGCCCCTGCCCTGCCAGTGCGGGGAGGTGGGGGCCACGAGCCGCCCGATCTCGACGGCGCAGAGGAAGACGAGCACCACGTACGCGATGATGAGAACGGCTTCCAGGGCCAGGCTCCACGTTGGCGCCCCTGTGTAGTAGGCGTAGACCTTCGCCCGATCGAGCCCGACATAGGTCAGGAGCCCGTTGTACTCACGCGGGATGGGCGTCCCCTCCCCGAGGACGTCGATGAACGCCGTCGTCCCTCGGCCTGGTGGTCGCGCTCAGTGAGCGGAAGCGGCGATGCTCTTCGTGAGCGCGGTCGCGTCGGCCTCCGTGGGGGCGACGATCAGCACGGTGGCCGCGCTGCCCGAGGTTGTTGGGATGAACGCAATGGATCCGTACGACACCGTGCTCGAGTAGCTCATGAAGTAGGCGACGGTCGCGGTGCCATTCGGAGTGTCGATGTTCCTGCAGGATGTGACTCCCACCGTGTTGAGGCTTTCCGTGACCATCCTGGCCATCGCTCCATTCGGCACGTAAGGGAAAGGGTCCTTGGCGATCCGCACCTGCCGGGATTCATCGGCGTCGTGAGCATAGGCGTCAAAGCCTTCCGTGTACTCGACGATGCCCGAGGGGTCAGGGGCGCTGCCATCGCCGGTGATCCACGTGCTCGGCACGGAGACCGTGATGCCCACGCTCTGGCTTGTCAGACTGGTCATGTCCTCCGCCTGCGTGGAGTCGTCGCCGCGCATGAGGAGGAAGGCGCCGACGCCAGCGGCGATGAGGGCGACGACGACGCCCACGACGATGCCCACGATGAGCCCGGTGCGCTTCTTGGGCTGCCCGGGGCCCTGCTGGCTGGGAGCGCCGTTGGCACCGTCACCGTAGGCGGGATCGAAGGGAGGGAAGGGGCCCTGCGCACCCGGCTGGGTGGCGATCTGCGCCGAGGGCGTGTCGCCGGGCTGACCGCCGGTGCCGTACTCCGTTCCATCGCCCGACTGTGGACCATCAGGAAACCGCGCTTACATGCTGTGATTGCTAGATGAGCGTCGTCGTGGTGGTAAGGCGTGGGGGCGCGGTGGGACCCACTGTCTCCGGGACGACTCGCCGCAGAGCGAGAGGCGGAGAGGCGCGTGAACGACGGCGCGGGTGGACCCGCCTCCTCAGAGGCTGGCCCACCCGCAGTGGTGGGTGAGGTTGGCGCTGCGCGACCGATCAGCGAAGACCGTTGGCGACTTGGGTGATGCGAGCCTTGACCTTCTCCGGGGTCAGTGCGATCACCTCGACCACGGCGACCGCGCCGGACTTGGCTGGGACGAATAGGAGGCAGCCGAATCCCGGGATACCGGAGGCGTTCGTGTAGTAGGCCACCTTCCCCGCTCCGTTCGCCGTGGAGATGTCCTCGTAGGAGGAGAGCGTGGAAGTGCCATCCTTGGTGATGACATCGTTCACCGTGGTCTGATCCGGGAGGTTGGGAAGCGGCGTGTTCCCGATCTCGACTCGCTCGAACGCGGCCGTGTCATGCGCGTAGGCATCCATGTAGCTCGTGTCCTTGAGGAGCCCCGAGGGGTCCGGCGCGCCCGCCGTCCCGCTCACCCAGGTGCTCGGCACAGGGACGGTGAGCCCGGTGACCGGGCCGGAGAGATCTGTCATGGTCTCTGCCGGTGATGCGCTCGGGGTCGGTGATGTGCTCGGGGTCGCCAACATCGTGGGTCGCCTGGTGCGGGTGGGCTCCTCAGTGGGCTCGGTGCGACTGGTCTTTGTGGCGGTCGCGGTGGCTTCCGCCTTGGGGTCGGAGTCATCGTCGCCGCGCATGAGGACGAAGGCGCCGACGCCGGTGGCGATGAGGGCAACAACGACGGCGCTGACGATGCCCACGATGAGCCCCGTGTTCTTCTTCGGCTGCTGGGGGCCCTGCTGGCCGGGGGAGCCGTAGCCGTAGGCGGCGTCGATGGGCTGGAAGGGGCCCTGGGCTCCCAACTGGTTCCCGGCCTGCGTCGACGGCGTGTACCCGGGTTGGTTGCCGCCGCCGTATCCCGGCTGCTGGTAGCCGGGATACGGGTAGGCCTGGGCGGGCGGCTGCGAGGATGGATCAGGGTACTGGCCAGGGTATTGACCCGGGTACTGCCCGGGATACTGCCCATTCGGGGGGTAGGTGGACATGCACTGATCTTAGGGGAAGCGCGGGGTGGGGCTCTCGACGACGAGTGGGGGTGGGCAAGCGGCCAGAGGGTGGCTGGAACGGCGCGCCCCGACGCGCCGAAGAGGCGCGTCGGGGCGGGTGCGGGCCCTCCGGGAGAGAAAGGCTCAGAGGATCGAGAGCGTCACTTGACGCTTCCGGTGACCCGGGCAACGAGCTCGTCAACGGTGGACGGGTCGGTGGCGGAGACGGTGATGCCCGCGTAGTTGCCGCCGGAGGCGGGGGCGAAGATCACAGCACCGTAGCCCGTGCCGTCCTGAATCGTCATGTCGTAGCGGATGACGGTGGCGTCACCGTTAGCAGTGCCGATCTTCTCATACTTCGTCATGTTGTTGGCGCCGGTCGCCTTGGCGAACGTGGTCGCGGATGCCTCATCCGTAGGGACCTGGGACTCGGGGTAGGCCTGACGCGCCACGACGATGTTGTCGGCGTAGGGGAGGGATCCGATCGACTTGGCCTCCTTGCTCGAAACGATCAGGTCGACCTGCTTCATGGTGTTCTTGAAGGTCGTCGGATCCTGGCCCATCGCCTCCGCGGCAGCGCTCAGAGCGGCCTCGTCGAGGTTGGCCGGGTCGGAGATGACCGTCCAGTCGCTGGGTGCGAGGAAGGTGATGCCGGCTGTTGGGGCTTTTGCCTCCTGGCCATCGGTCACGGTCGCGGCCATGGATGCACCGGATGACGGGGCGGCTGTCGAGGCCTCTGCGGTGGTGGCTGTCGAGGCCTCTGCGGTGGTGGCTGTCGTGGTCTCTGCGGAGCCAGAGTCCTTGGAGCTGTCGGAGGAGCAGGCTGCGAGCGGCAGCGCCAGCGCGAGCACCGCGACGGCGGCGAGGGAGCGGGTCGTCTTCATGAGAATCTCCTTGGTGTAACGACGTGTGTCCACCATAACCCCCTCCACGCAGCAGCTACTCCGACATCTTGACAAGAAGGCCTGTGGAGTTCTCCCCATCACGCAGGAGCCTCGGCGCCTACGAAAGTTGAGTGGAATAGACTCAACTCGTCGGCGGTTGAGGTGCCTGGAGGGAGCGGCCCGCGCGCTGGGCCCTCCCGCACAGACCCGCCCACCAGGCATGACATCCCAAGGAGAACCATATGGACACCAACTACACCACTCGCTCCCAGGAGGCGATCTCCGGGGCGATGCAGGCGGCCGCCGCCGCGGGCAACCCCCAGGTGGACACCGCCCACCTGCTCGCCGAGCTCCTCGGCTCCGAGGACTCCACCGCCCTCGCCCTGCTCGCCGCGGTCAACCAGGACCCGGCCTGGCGCCAGCGCATCGGCGCCGCCTGCCGCCGCGTCCTCACCTCCCTGCCCGCGTCCTCGGGCTCCACCGTCTCCCAGCCCCAGCCCTCGCGCGCCCTGCTCGCCGCCCTCGAGGCCGCCTCCCATGAGGCCAAGGCCGCCGGGGATGACTACATCTCAGCCGAGATGCTCCTCATCGGACTGGCCGCCGGCAACCCCAGCGACGCCGTCGCCTCCCTCCTGCGGGAGGAGGGCGCCACCGCCGAGGCCCTGCGCGCCGCCCTGCCCGCCCTGCGCGGCGGCGCCCGCGTCACCTCCCCCAACCCCGAGGGCACCTACAAGACCCTCGAGAAGTACGGCTCCGACCTCACCGAGGCCGCCCGCGAGGGCAAGCTCGACCCCGTCATCGGCCGGGATGCCGAGATCCGCCGCCTCGTGCAGGTCCTGTCGCGCCGCACGAAGAACAACCCCGTCCTCATCGGCGAGCCTGGTGTCGGCAAGACCGCCGTCGTCGAGGGCCTGGCCCAGCGCATCGTCGCCGGCGACGTCCCCGACTCCCTGCGCGGCAAGCGCCTCATCGCCCTCGACCTGGCCGGGATGGTCGCCGGTGCCAAGTACCGTGGCGAGTTCGAGGAGCGCCTCAAGGCGGTCCTTAAGGAGATCAAGGACTCCGACGGCGAGGTCATCACCTTCATCGACGAGCTGCACACCGTCGTCGGCGCTGGCGGCGGCTCTGAGGGCGCGATGGACGCCGGCAACATGCTCAAGCCCATGCTCGCCCGCGGCGAGCTCCGCCTCGTCGGCGCTACCACGCTCGATGAGTACCGCGAGCGCATTGAGAAGGACCCCGCCCTGGAGCGCCGCTTCCAGCAGGTCCTCGTCGACGAGCCCAGCGTGGCCGACACCGTCGCCATCCTGCGCGGCATCGCGCCCAAGTACGAGGCCCACCACCAGGTGACGATCTCCGACGGCGCCCTCGTGGCCGCCGCCGCCCTGTCCGACCGCTACATCACCGGGCGCCAGCTTCCCGACAAGGCCATCGACCTCGTCGACGAGGCGGCCTCCCGCCTGCGCATGGAGCTCGACTCCAGCCCCGAGGAGATCGACGCCCTGCGCCGCCGCGTGGACCGCATGCGCATGGAGGAGTCCTACCTCGCCGAGTCGCTGGGAGCCGGTGAGGCCGACTCCGGGACCCCCAGCGCCCCCGAGTCCGTGGAGGCCGCGGCCGACCGCGAGCGCCTCGAGCGCCTGCGCGCCGAGCTCGCCGACGCCTCGGAGGAGCTCGCCGGACTGACCGCCCGCTGGGAGGCCGAGAAGGCCGGGCACAACCGCATCGGCGAGCTGCGCGCCGCCCTCGACGAACTGCGCACCAAGGCCGACCTCGCCGAGCGCGAGGGGCGCTTCGAGGAGGCCGGTCGCCTGAGGTACGGGGAGATGCCCTCCCTGGAGGAGCAGATCCGGCAGGCCGAGGCCGCCGAGTCCGCCTCCGCCGTGGCCGGCCCCGACGGCGTCGCGCGGGGAACCGCTGCGGCCGCCGAGCCGATGATCGTCGAGAAGGTCGGCGCCGCCGAGATCGCCGAGGTTGTCGCGGCCTGGACGGGCATCCCCGTGGGCCGGCTGCTCCAGGGCGAGTCCGCCAAGCTGCTCCACATGGAGGAGGTCATCGGGGAGCGCCTCATCGGGCAGAAGACCGCGGTCGCCGCGGTGTGCGACGCCGTGCGGCGCTCGCGGGCAGGCGTGTCCGACCCGGACCGCCCCACCGCCTCCTTCCTCTTCCTCGGCCCCACGGGCGTGGGCAAGACCGAGCTCGCGAAGTCGCTCGCTGACTTCCTCTTCGACGACGAGCGCGCCATCGTGCGCCTCGATATGTCGGAGTACTCCGAGAAGCACTCGGTGGCCCGGCTCGTCGGCGCCCCTCCCGGGTATGTCGGCTACGAGGAGGGCGGCCAGCTCACCGAGGCCGTGCGGCGCCGCCCCTACTCCGTGGTGCTGCTCGATGAGGTGGAGAAGGCCCACCCGGAGGTCTTCGACCTGCTCCTCCAGGTGCTCGACGACGGCCGCCTCACCGACGGCCAGGGGCGCACCGTGGACTTCCGCAACACGATCCTCGTGCTCACCTCCAACCTCGGCTCGCATTTCCTCATCGACCCTGTGCTGAGCCCCGAGGAGAAGCGCGACGAGGTCATGACACAGGTCCGCGCCCACTTCAAGCCCGAGTTCCTCAACCGGCTCGACGACACCCTCGTCTTCGACCCACTCACCAAGGAGGAGCTGGGCCGGATCGTCGAGATCCAGCTGGCCCGGATGTCGGAGCGCCTGGCGGACCGCCGCCTCACGCTCACCGTCACTGACGCCGCCCGCCAGTGGCTGGCCGATGAGGGCTACGACCCCGCCTTCGGGGCACGGCCCCTGCGCCGCCTCGTCCAGAGGGAGATCGGGGACCGCCTGGCCAGGCTCATCCTGGCGGGGGAGGTCCTCGATGGCCAGGAGGTCGTCGTCGATCTCAGCCTGGATGGGCCGGCCGCTGGCCTCGCGCTGCGGGCGGTGGGCGGGGGGCGCGTGCCGAGCGCGTCGAGCGCCCCCTCGGTGCCTCTCGTGTAAGGGCGCCGCATCATGGGGCGCGCCCGGTCCGGAAAAGACCGGGCGCGCCCCTGCGCATAGCGTGTGTGGCGCGCCTCCTCGCGCCCCGACAAAGAGTCCATGCGAACGATCATCAGGACACCCGGTGGGGTATGAATCATAGGTGATGGTGAACGTGGACCATGTATGTCGGATGACCATGAGAATGGTGGTATCCCACTAAGAGCGAGAGGCGTTTCAGGATGTTATCTTTTCGTTATTATTAATGTGAGAGACGACTCCAAAGAGTCGTGTGTCGCATGCCCTGATTCGCATGTGTTCTCCCTGGGGAGCGAAAAGGGGGCCCCGCACCTCAACACGGTGCGGGGCCCCGGTCGGGTACGGGGGCGCGGTCCCTGAATCGCGCGGGTCCCGAACGCCGCGGCATGTCATCGGAGTCCCTGATCTCCTCGTGCCGGGGCGTTTCCCGACGGCGTCATCATATGCGACGTGATGGCCCTGAAGCACATTCGCGTCTCGGAAGTTCTCGTGGAATGGGACCTCGTCGCTCCTCAATCGGTTCAAAACGGCGGAGAATCGCCAGATCGGGGCTGTTGCGCCCATGGGATCACATTTCCGTAACGAGGTGTCCGAACTCGTGGATCCGGTCGGTGAATATGCCGGAGACCCCCCATGAGAAGAGCTCCTCCGCGCGCTGGGGCGAATTGATGGTCCAGACATTGACCCCGTAGCCCAACGCGCGGATCTCCTCGACCAGGGCGCGCTCCAGGCCCTCATCGGCTGGGTTGATCGCCTCGACCCCCAGCATCTCCGCGTAGGAGCGCCAGGCCCCGGTGGGCATGCCCGCCGCCATGAGAAGCGCGAGCCGCGTGGCCGGGCGGCGCCGGCCCAGGCGATCCAGGAGGAGAGGGTTGAAGGAGGAGGCCACCGCCTGGCTCCCCGGAGCCGTGGCGGCGAACTGATCCAGATGCCTCGCGACGGCGTCGACGAGCTCCGCGCACACCCTGGCCCCCGCCTCACAGGGCTTCATCTCCACATTGACGCTCAGGCCCTCCGCGGCGACCATCTCCAGGACCTGCCCCAGCGTGGGCAGCGGCTCGCCGGAATAGGGGCGCGAGCCGTCCTCGGCGATGAACCACGAGCCGGCGTCGATCCCGTGCAGGTCCGCCTGGGACAGGTGGTCGTAGGGCCCGCTGCGGTTGGTGGTGCGGTCCAGTGAGGAGTCGTGGATGACGATGGGAGTGCCGTCACCGAGGACATCCACATCGATCTCCACCCAGGTGGCCCCCGCCCGCGCGGCCTGACGGATCGACGAGAGCGTGTTCTCAGGCGCGAGGGAAAGGGACGCCCCGATGGCCCAGGACCATTCGGCTGCCCTCCGGCACCGGCCGGGGGCAGGGCAGGGGCTCATGGCCCCATCGCGCCCGCGCGCTCATGGCCG
The DNA here is from genome assembly GCF_000295095.1 of Actinomyces timonensis DSM 23838. Lineage (GTDB taxonomy): Bacteria > Actinomycetota > Actinomycetes > Actinomycetales > Actinomycetaceae > Actinomyces > Actinomyces timonensis. The sequence goes on from NZ_JH806632.1 coordinate 1,353,111, forward strand.
CTCTCGCGAGAGCGCCGGATCTTCTCGCTCGGCCCACAGCAGCAGATGCGGCGTGATCGAGGCAAGGTCCGGCACGACAACGAGCCCGGGGTCGGCGGGGAATACCTTGGTCGCTCCGATCTGCACCACATGGATCCCATTGGAGCGGGCCGAGGCCGCGCCCGTCGCCGAGTCCTCCACGACGACGCAGTCCGCGGGGGCCAGGCCGAGCCTCTCGACCGCCGTGGCGTAGGGGAGGGGGTCGGGCTTCGCTCCCGCGCCGTCGTCCCCCGTGACCGTCACGGCGAACACATCGCCCAGTGCGCGCGCCACGCTCTCGACGATCCTGCGGGGAGAGGCGGACACGATCGCCTGCGCCACCCCGATCTGGGCCAAGGCCGAGGTGATGCGCTCGGCGCCCGGGAGCAGGGGAGGGGAGGCCGCCACCCGCGCCGCGACGTCGTCGGCGATGGTGGCGAAGAGATCCGCTGCAGCAGGGTCCCGCCAGTCGGCGACGGCGCCGGTGGCGGCGATGAGGTGCCGTGCCGTCTCGATGGAGGCACCGGTCAGGCGCTCCACGATCGCCGGGGTGGGGGTCCCCCCGGCGTCGCGCGTGCGGGCGATGAAGGACTCGTCCCAGAACGGCTGCGAGTCCATGAGCGTGCCGTCCATGTCCCACAGGACCGCTCGGATCGTGAAGCCGGGGAGGGAGGGGGGACGGGAGGGAGGGACTGTGACCGCCATCCCATGAGCGTAGCGCGCGCCGCGCGCCCGTGGGGCCGCCCTGTGGCATCGTGGGTCCCGGAGCAGATCTGGGAGGAGGTTGGCCGTGAGACCTCATGAGCACCGGGCGACGATGGCGGATATCGCGATCGCCGCCGGGGTGTCGCGGACCACCGTCTCCTTCGTGCTCAACGACCGCCCCGACTCCCGCATCCCCGAGGCGACCCGGGCGCGGGTCCTCCAGGCGGCCAAGGAGCTCGACTACCGGCCGCAGGGCACGGCGCGCCTCGCCCACCCCCGGCCCAGCAGCGCCCTGGGCGTCGTCACCGATATCGTCACCGGGCCGCACGCCTCCTCCATCATCCGGGGCATGCAGGACGCCGCCCTGCGCGAGGGCATGCCGCTCCTCCTGATCCCCACAACGGGGCGCGCGGAGGACGACCGCCGCGCCGTCGCCTCGCTCCTGGAGCACCGGGTGGGCGCGATCCTCCACGCGCGCGCCAGCTGCGTCCAGGTCGCCATGCCGGCCGAGGCCCGCGGCACCCCCACCGTCCTCGTCAACTGCCAGGACTCGGCCGGCGAGCACCCCAGTGTCCGCCCCGACGAGGAGGCCATCGCCCGCCTCGAGGCCGACGCCCTCCTCACAGGCGAGCACCGGGACATCGGCGTCATCGAGGTCTCCGGCGCCGACGTCGGCGCCCAGCCCCGGCGCGACGGCTACCGCGCCAGTTTCGCGCGCGCCGGGATCGACTGGGGCAGCGCCGCCATCGCCGTCGGGTACGGCACCATCCAGGGCGGTTACCGGGCCGCGGGCCAGCTCCTCGAGGCCAACCCCTGGATGACCGCGATCCTGTGCGGCAACAACAGGATGGCGATCGGCGCCTACGATGCCGTGCGCGAGCGCGGCCTGCGCGTGCGCGACGACGTCGCCATCATCGGCATCGACGACGAGGACCTCGCCCCCGCCCAGCTCCGCCCCGGCCTGACCTGCGTGGCCCTGCCCTTCGAGGAGATGGGGAGGGTCGGCGTCGAGCGGCTGGCGGCCATGCTGCGAGGCGAGAGCGTGCCCACTCAGACCCTGTTGCCCGGGCGCCTCGTGCGCCGCGCCTCCATCTAGGGGCTCTGCCCGGGCGGGCCGGGACGGGCGGGACGCCCCGCCAGGCCGGGCCCGCTGGCGGATCCGGGCAGGATCGGGGCAGGATCGGGGCATGGCAACCCAGGACACCCAGGCCCCTCAGGACTCCGCCGCCCCCCAGGGCGACGGCGCCCCCGACCGCCCGAGCATCGCCTTCCACTCCGCCTACGACCAGGGCTTCGCGCGCGTCGCCGCCGTCACCCTGCCCGTCGTCCCCGGCAACCCTGGCAAGAACGCCGCCGCCATCATCGACCAGGCCCGCGCGCTGGGGGAGGAGGGCGTCTGCCTCGCCGCCTTCCCCGAGCTGTGCCTGACCGGCTACGCCATCGACGACCTCCTCCACGCCGAGGTCCTCCTCGACGAGACCCTTGCCGCCATCGAGGCCATCCGGGCCGCGAGCGAGGGATTCCTGCCGGCCGTCGTCGTCGGCGCCCCGATCCGCCTGGGCAACCGGCTGTTCAACTGCGCCGTCGTCATCGCCGGCGGGGCCGTGCGCGGCGTCGCCCCCAAGTCCTACCTGCCCACCTACCGCGAGTTCTACGAGACCCGGCACTTCGCGGCCGGCGACGCCCCCGAGTGCGCCGAGCGCCGCGCGGTCCTGAGGGGGGTGCGGGGGCCGGGCGGCACCGGTGATTCCAGCACTGCTGGCGGCACAGGAAGCGCTGGCGCAAGTGTGCCCTTCGGCCCCAATCTGCTCTTCGACGTCGCCGACGTCCCCGGCCTCACCTTCCACGTGGAGGTCTGCGAGGACATGTGGGTTCCCGTCCCGCCGTCGTCCGTGGCCGCGCTCGCGGGCGCCACGGTGCTGCTCAACATCTCCTCCTCGCCGATCACCGTCGGCCGCGCCGAGGACCGCCATCTCATGGCGCGCTCCTCATCGGCGCGGGGCCTGGCCGCCTACGTCTACGCCGCGGCCGGGCAGGGCGAGTCCAGCACCGATCTGGCCTGGGACGGCCAGACCATGATCTACGAGAACGGCGAGCTGCTCGGATCCTCCGAGCGCTTCCCCGACGGGCCGAGGGCCACCATCGCCGACGTCGACATCGAGGGGATGCGCGCCGAGCGCCTGCGCCAGGGGACCTTCGAGGACAACGCCCGCACCCTGGCGCGCGCCGCCGGGGGAGCGGCCCCAGGGCCCGCCTCCTTCACCGACCCGCGCGCCTTCGAGCGCATCGAGATCCCCGCCGTCGACCTGCGCGCCCCCCGGACGGATATCGGACTGCGGCGGCGCGTGGACCGCTTCCCCTTCGTTCCCGACGACCCTGCCCGCCTGGCGCAGGACTGCTACGAGGCCTACAACATCCAGGTCGAGGCGCTTGTCCAGCGCCTGCGCGCCATCGGCAACCCGACAATCGTCATCGGCGTCTCCGGGGGCCTGGACTCCACCCAGGCGCTCATCGTGGCGGCGCGCGCCATGGACCGGCTCGGCCGGCCCCGCTCGGACATCCTGGCCTACACGATGCCCGGCTTCGCCACGAGCGCCACCACCCGCCGCAATGCCGAGGACCTTGCCGTGGGCCTGGGCTGCTCCTTCTCCGAGCTCGACATCCGCCCCACCGCCACGCAGATGCTCACCGAGATGGGCCACCCCTACGGGCGCGGCGAGCGCGGCCCGGAGGTCTACGACGTCACCTTCGAGAACGTCCAGGCCGGGCTGCGCACCGACTTCCTGTTCCGCATCGCCAACGCCCGGGGCGGGATCGTGCTCGGAACGGGAGACCTCTCCGAGCTGGCGCTGGGCTGGTGCACCTTCGGCGTGGGCGACCACATGGCCCACTACGGGGTCAACGCCGGGATCCCCAAGACCCTCATCCAGCACCTCATCCGCTGGGTGGTGGCCGAGCAGATCTTCGACGACGCCGTCGGGCGCACGCTGCTGTCCATCCTCGACACCGAGATCAGTCCCGAGCTGGTGCCCGGCAGCGAGGACGAGCCCATGCAGTCCACCCAGTCGCGGATCGGCCCCTACGCCCTGCAGGACTTCACCCTGTGGCACGTGCTGCGCCGGGGCTCGCGGCCCAGCCGCATCGCCTTCCTGGCGGAGAAGGCGTGGGCCGATGCCTCCGAGGGCGACTGGCCGCAGGGGCTGCCCGAGGCGGACCGGGTGGCCTACTCGCTGCCGGAGATCCGGCGCTGGGAGCTGCTGTTCCTCAAGCGCTTCTTCGCCAACCAGTTCAAGCGCTCGACCCTGCCCAACGGCCCGAAGGTCGTGGCCGGGGGCTCGCTGTCCCCCCGCGGGGACTGGCGCATGCCCTCCGACGTCAGCGGCGCCGCCTGGATCGCCGAGCTGGAGCGCAACGTCCCCGAGGCCTAGCCCGTGCCCTTCTCCCCACCCCCGCTCCCCCTTTGCCGAGACCGGGCGATCAGCACGGCGAGATTCCGATCTGTGGAAAACCGCCCGGTTTCGCGGTGCTGTTCGCCCGGTCTCGGTGAGGGGTGGGGTCGGAAACTGAGAGGAAGGCTCGCTGTGTGACGAAGATCATAGTTAGCGATGAAGGTGATGGGCAGGGGCTGTGACCCACGCAATATCGCCGATGTGCTGGGCGTCTCATTGCTAACGTTCTCCCACTCGCGTTACTAACGCTTGTTAACGCCTGCCTGATCGGGTGTCATCTCGTCGCATTCGCGCGGAATCGCGCCTATCGTCCGCCTCACCACACCGTTCGCCGGTGGCGGAGATCCCCGCGACCGGCCCGACTGGAAGGCGGTTATCCGTGGTTTCCGTGATCATCGCTGCTCATGGGCACATGGCTGAGGGGCTGCTCGGCTCCTCCGCCATGATCGTCGGTCCCAGCGACGACGTCGTCGCCGTCACCTTCGAGCAATCGGAGGGGCCCGACGACCTCCTCGCCAAGTACGCCGCTGCCGTCGAGGCCTCAACCTCCGAGCAGCACCTCATCCTGTGCGACCTCTTCGGAGGAAGCCCCTACAACGCCGCGGCGCGCTTCGCGGCGGAGCGCCCCGACGCAGACGTCGTCTCCGGCGCCAACCTGCCGATGCTCGTCGAGGTCCTCGCCCGCCGTATGGCCGGCGCCGACCTGCCCGAGCTCGTCGAGGTCGCGCGCACCGCCGGCAAGGCCGGCATCAAGATCCTCTCCGAGGAGTTCACCCCCACCACAACCCCCACTATCTCTGACGACGAAGGAGACGAGCTCTGATGGACATCAAGCTCCTGCGCATCGATTCCCGCCTGGTTCACGGACAGGTCGCCAACAACTGGGCAGGCTCCCTGGGCGCCGAGGCCATCCTCGCGGTCTCGGACAGCGCCGCCAACGACGAGCTGCGCAAGTCCCTGCTCCTCCAGACCGGCGGCGGCAAGGTCAAGGTCTACGTCCTGGGCGTGGAGAAGGCGGCCCGCGTCTACAAGAACCCCAAGTACGCCTCCCTCAAGGCCATCATCGTCGTCGAGACGCCGGCGGACATCGTCCGCCTCCTCGACCTCGGCATCGAGGCCAGCGAGGTCAACGTCGGCGGCATGACCTTCAAGCAGGGCACCTCCCAGGTCTCCCAGGCCGTCTACGCCTCCCCCGAGGATGTCGCCGCGTTCGCGGAGATCGACTCGCGCGGCATCCCGCAGTACATCCAGCAGGTCCCCTCCACGGGACGCTCCGACCTCATGCCCGCCCTCAAAGCGAAGGGAATGCTGTGAGGCCGGCCCCGAGCCGCCTCGCATGAGAAAGGTTCTGCCATGCATGACATCTCCACGTTCCAGATCATTCTGGTCACCATCGTCGCCTTCGTCGCGGGCATGGGGAGCGTCCTCGACGAGCGCCAGTTCCACCGGCCCCTCGTCGCCTGCACCCTGACGGGATTCGCCCTGGGGCAGCCCACCGTCGGCATCGTCGTCGGGGGCACCCTGGAGCTCATCGCTCTGGGCTGGATGAACGTCGGCGCCGCGATGGCCCCTGACGCCGCCCTGGCCTCGACTGTCTCCACCGTCATCGCGGTCGCCTCGATGGACGGCGCGGGCGGCACGAAGGCAGCCATCGACGCCGCCATCAGCGTCGCCGTGCCACTGGCCGTCGCTGGCCAAGCGCTGACCATCTTCGTGCGAACCATCGCCGTGTTCTTCGCCCACCAAGCCGACCGGTACGCCAAGCAAGCGAACTACCGCGGCATCGCCATCATGCACTTCACCGCCCTGTTCCTCCAGGGCCTGCGCGTGGCCGTGCCCACCGCGATCGTCGCCGCACTGGCCTCCGGTGACGCCGTCCACCGCGCGCTGGACGCCATCCCCGAGGTCATCACCAAGGGACTGGGGATCGCCGGTGGATTCATCGTCGTCGTCGGATACGCGATGGTCATCAACATGATGAAGGCGCGCAAGCTCATGCCCTTCTTCTTCCTGGGCTTCGTCTTCGCCACCTTCGCCACGACGATCGCCGGCAATGGATCCGTCTCCGACCCCCAGGGCGCTGGGGACATGGCGAACTGGGTCCTCAAGGTCATGCCGACGGGCGTGACGCTGGTGGGCCTGGGCATCATCGGCGCTTGCCTCGCCGTCATCTACACCCAGCTCAACCCCGAGTTCGCCAAGCCGGCTCCCTCGTCCCAGCCGGCCCCCGTGGCCGCTGGAAACGGCGCCGCCTACGCGGACGACGACCTCGACGACGAGCTCGACTGAGCGAATGGAGAACGTGATCATGACTTCCACCACGACCGCCGCCCCGGAGCGCTCGCTGACCAACAGGGACCTGCGGTCCATGTACTGGCGCTCGACGACCCTCCTGGGCTCGTTCAACTTCGAGCGCATGCAGGCCATGGGCTTCTGCCTCACCCTCATGCCCGCGATCAAGAAGGTCTACAAGGACGACAAGGCCGCGCAGGCCGCCGCCCTCGAGCGCCACTTGGAGTTCTACAACACCCAGCCCTGGGTCTCGTCCGTCGTCTTCGGCGTCACCGCCGCCATGGAGGAGCAGCGCGCCAAGGGCGAGCCCATCGGCGATGACACCATCACCAACGTCAAGATCGGCCTCATGGGACCGCTCGCCGGAGTCGGCGACCCGATCTACTGGGGAACCGCCCGTCCCGTCCTGGCGGCCCTGGGCGCCTCGCTGGCGCTCAACGGCTCCATCGTGGGACCACTGCTGTTCTTCCTGGGCATCAATGTCCTGCGCGTGGTCACGCGCTGGTACGGCCTCAAGCTCGGCTACGAGCGCGGTACCGCGATGGTTGCCGATGTCGGAGGGGGCCAGCTCAAGAAGATCACCCAGATGGCCGCCGTCATGGGTCTGTTCGTCATGGGCGCCCTGGTCTCGAAGTGGACCACGATCAACTTCCCGGCCGTGGTCAGCTCGGTCGAGGACAAGGACACCGGCATCGTCACCGACACCACGCTGCAGACGGTCCTCGACCAGTTGCTGCCCGGAGCGGCCGCCCTGGGTCTCACCTTCCTGTGCATGTGGCTGCTCAACAAGAAGGTCAACGCGCTGTGGATCATCCTCGGCATGTTCGTCGTTGGCATTCTCGGCGCCTGGTCCGGCTTCCTCGGCTGAGCCGGGCAGCCGCCCTCATGCCCTAGGCTGCGAGGGGCGCGGGGAGCACCGCTCCCGCGCCCCTCGCGCGCGTCCTGGCACCGCCGCCCGCGCCAGACCCGCCAGCCCTGAGATCCGATATTCCAGCCAGAAGCCCAACGGAGGGCCCATGCGCCGCCTCATCGTCACCGACCTCGACTCCACCATCATCTTCAACCGCGGCGTCTCCCCGGCCGACCGCGAGGCCATGGGGCGATGGCGGGCCGCCGGCAACCTGCTCGCCGTCGACACCGGCAAATCCATCTTCGCCACGCGCGGCGTCCTGGAGCCCGCGGGCGTCCGCTTCGACTACGGCATCGTCTTCACCGGCGCCGTCCTCATCGACGGCGACTACCAGGTCCTCGCGGCCCGCTACCTCCCCGACGGCGTCGCCCGCGCCGTCGCCGAGGACACCGCCGACCTGCCGGGCGTGTCCACCTACGCCACCACCATCACCCAGGACTACATCCTGTCCGACAACAACGGCGATGTGTCCTCCATCCTCCAGGTCTTCGAGCCCATGACCGCAGCGCAGATGGGCGAGCACCGCTTCATCGGCGTGCCGCTGCGCGTCACCGACGACTTCCTGCGCGAGCGCATCGAGATCGAGGCCGCCGAGCGCTGGGGCGCGGGGATCGAGTGCCATCGCAACCTGGAGTTCCTCGACATCGTGCCGACCGGATCCTCCAAGGGCGGAGGGCTCGCCGAGCTTCTCGCGGGTCCCCTGGCGGCGCTCCGGGCCTCCGAGGGTCTCGAAGTGTGGACTCTCGGGGACTCCTACAACGACGTCTCCATGCACGCCCTCGCCGACCACCCCATCACCCTGCCGTGGGCCCCGCCCGAGGTGAGCCAGGCCTGCGAGCGCGTCGTCGGCTCCATGGCGGAGCTCATCGACGGCCTTCTCCGGCAAGGGCCCCAGACTTCCTAGGATGTGACGATCGTCATCATTTTGATATCCTCTGGGATATGACGCGACGCCGCATCTCCCTGATCCCCGCCCGGGCCCTCCCGGCCGCCATGACGGCGCTCATCGCCGTCGTCGGAGGGGCCGGATGCGCCGAGTCGACACCCGCCGCGGACTCCGGAACCTCGACGGCGGGTACCGCCCAGCCCGGCGCGGGGCTTCCCACGGAGCTGCGCACCGCCACATCGACCCCCGCCCCGCTCTCCACCGTCTCCGCATCCTCGCAGTGCACGGCGATGGACGGCGTCGTCTCGCAGGCCCTGGCCGATACCCCCGAGGGCCAGAAGTACACGGCTCTGGCCGCCTCAGGGGACTCCGTGGCCACGCAGCAGGCCTGGGAGGCCTTCGCCGGAGTGCTCGCATCGACCTACCGGGACCAGCTGACCAGCGCCGCCGGCTCCGACCCGACGGCCACCGCCGCGCTGACCTCCCTGGATACCTATACCAGCGTCAGCGGCAAGCTCTCCCGCGGCGAGATCGCCGAGTACGCGGACCCGGCCCAGGCCGAGGACGACATCAAGTCCGGGAGGACCCCGACGCCCAACCCCGAGTACCAGACCGCAACCGACTCCCGGACCCAGGCGCAGATCACCCTCACGGGCTGCCTGTCGACCTGGCCGGTGGTCTTCTGACACATCACCATCCCACGCCCTGACACACGAAGCGCCCCGCAGAACCTCACCCAGCTGGCGCGATGGGGCGCCCGCCTCCCCACGAGAGAAGACACCTGTGCACTGGACACGGAGCACCACCCGCCGCCTCGCGGCCGCGGGCCTCGCCGCCGCCCTCTCCCTTCCCCTCGCCGCGCAGGCGAGCGCCGTCGACGACCCGGGGGCCACGCCGTCGCCCAGCGCCTCGGCGTCGGCCTCCCCTGCCGGAGATGAGAACCGCCTGGGGCCCGCGCCCTCGGAGCAGCCCGACCCCGCCGCCTCGGCCTCGGCAGCACCGACGAGCCCCGATGCGACTACCCCCGCCGGCGAGGAGGATCCCGACGCCGTCGCCGAGGCCGCAGTCGAGCCCTCCTCCTTCAACCCCGCCGGCACCTGGGTCAAGGCTGGCTGGCGCTGGTGGTGGAAGAACCCCGATGGCAGCTTCCCCTACTCCCAGTGCGCTCCCATCAACTACGCCATCTACTGCTTCGACGCCGAGGGGTACATGCGCACCGGCTGGTGGCGCGACGCCGCCGGCTGGCACTACAACCGCGACTCCGGCACTCAGTACACCGGCTGGCTCAGGGACCGCGGGCACTGGTACTACCTCGACACCTCCAGCGGCATCATGCGCACCGGCAGCCTCGTCGTCGGCGGGGCGCGCTACTTCCTGGACTCCGACGGCGCCATGGCGCTGGGATGGGTCAAGCACGCCGACGGCTGGCGCTACTACGCCCCCGCCACCGGCGCCATGGCCACCGGCTGGCTGGGCCTGGACGAGTGGTACTACATGGACCCCTCCAGCGGCGTCATGGCCACTGGGAGCCGGAGCATCGACGGCAAGACCTACTGGTTCTACGACTCTGGGGCCTGGTGGGCCTACTGGGCGCCGGCCTGGTTCCTCCAGCCCACCAACACCATCACCCCGTTGGGCGGCGCCAGCAACAACCTCACCAAGGGCATGAACGGCGTCAAGGTGAGGGTCGTGCAGCAGTCACTCGGCATGTGGAGCCCCTCGAAGCTCGCCTCGGTGGACGACGCCCTCATGTCCGCCGTCGCCAACTTCCAGAGCCGCGCCGGGCTGCCGCCCACCGGCGTCGTCGACAAGACCACCTGGGACGCCCTGGGCACCGGCTACGACTGGTTCGCCATCGAGGCCTACCACGCCACCCCCATCCGCCTGAGCGCCACCCGCGGCGAGCGCATCGAGGCGATGATCGGGTACGCGCAGAACCAGATCGGATCGAGCTACACCTGGGGCGGGGCAGGCCCCTACGCCCTGGGCTACGACTGCTCCGGGCTGGTCCTGCAGTCGCTCTACGCGGGCGGCCTCGACCCCCAGCCCATCAACACCCACCGGCACGCCTGGCCCGACTACCGCACCTCGCAGGAGCTCTTCCGCCATCCGAAGATGCAGCACATCCCGCTGTCCCAGCGCCAGCGCGGCGACCTCATCTTCTACGTCAACGGCTCGGGGACGATCACGCATGTGGCCATCTACCTCGGCGGTGACCAGGTGGTCCACACCGACTGGATGGGCAACCCCGCGCGCATCGAGCACATCACCGTCAGCTACGGCTGGGGCAACATCGTCGGCGACGTCGTGCGGCCCTTCCCGGAGAACTGAGCGGAGGGCCGCGCCGGCCACCCGCTGGAACGACGAGGCGCCCCCGCCCTGGGCAAGGGCGGGGGCGCCTCGCGCGCGGGAGCCGGGCTCGTAGCGGGCTCGGGCGGAGGCTCGAGCCCGGGCCCGGGGCTCGGCTCCGAGGCGCGGGCCCGGCTCGGGCTCGGCTCTCGTGGAGCTCAGTTCTTGGGGGCGCTGTGCCGGTAGACGTTCGTCTCGCGCAGCTCGAAGCCGCAGCGCTGGTAGAGGCGGTTGGCCGCCTCGCGGGACGGGCGCGAGGTGAGGTCGACGGTGCGCGCGCCGAGCTCCTGGGCGTGGGCGACCGCCGCCTCCACGAGCTGGCGGCCGGCGCCCTGGCCGCGCGCCTCGGCGTCGACGACGACGTCCTCCACCCAGGCCCGCAGGCCCGTTGGGATCGTGAAGGTCGCCAGGGTCAGCATTCCCAGGATCGGGGCGGGGGCGGCGCCGGCGGGGGAGTCCGGGCGGAAGACGAAGAGGTAGACGCCGTCCTGTGCGAGAAGGGCCTCGCACTGCTCGGCGGTGAGCGCCGGGGCGCTGCGGGAGAGCTGGGGGATGAGGCGCTCCATCGCCTCGACGAGTTCGGGTCCTGCCTGGGTGACGATCTCGGTGGCCATCGTGGTGCCTCTCTTGAGTGAGTGCCGCGGGGACGCGCGCCGCGTGAGGGTCGGCGCGAATGCCCTGAGCCTAGCGGCGATGGGGAGCTGGCGAGGGCGGGCACACGGTGTCAGCATCGGGGGTAGTCTCAGGGGACCCAGCATGGGACCGTTGGGACGAGCATCTGGCCGGAGGGAGCCCCGCCATGACCGAGCACACTGAGCCGACCCAGCCGACGAGTCAGAGCGAGCCGGTCGGAGCCGGCGCGCCGCCCGCTCAGGAGCGCGCTTTCGAGGCCCACGAGATCTTCTTCTCCACCACGGACGCCGCGGGCCGCATCCGCCGGGCCAACTCGATCTTCATGCGCCTGTCCGGCTACCCGCGCGGGGCGCTCGTGGGGCGGGCCCACAACGTCGTGCGCCACGCCGTCATGCCCGCCGGGCTCTTCCGCGGGGTGTGGGAGGACATCGAGGCCGGCCACGCCGCCAGCGCCTACATCACCAACCGCGCCTCCGACGGCGGGCACTACCGGGTCTTCGCCACCATCGTCCCCTCGGGCAGCGGCTACCTGTCCATCCGCACCCTCCCGCAGCTGACCGAGCAGCGCGATGCCTTCGAACGGGCCTTCGCGCGGGTTCGGGAAGTCGAGGCCGCCTCGGCCGCGGGAGGCTCCACCCGCCGGGAGGCCGCCGCCGCGGGGCAGGCCGCCCTGGCCCGCGAGCTCGAGGCGCTGGGGTATGAGTCCACCGTGGACTTCACCCGGCAGGCCGTGGCCGCCGAGGTCGCCGCCCTCGTGGCCGCCGGGGTGGGCATCCCGAGCGCCGACGGGGCCGAGGGGCCCGTGGCCCGCGTTCTCGCGGAGATGCACGCCATCGAGGAGGCCACCAGAGGCCACCTCGCCCTGCTCGACGAGCTCGCCCGCCTCGTTCGCCTCCTCGACAGTCGCGCCACCGAGATCCAGGCGCTCGCGGCCAGGCTTGCCGAACTGCGAGTGGCCCTGCGCGCCACGAGGGACGAGGTCGCGCGCCTTGGCTCGCGGCCTGGGGCTGAGGGAGAGGGCGCCGACGGCTTCGAGGAGCGCTACCAGCGCGTCGACGCCCTCGTCCTCGAATGCGCCGAGGAGCTGCGCCCCCTGGCCGGGCAGGTCTCCGAACTGCGCGGCGACGCCTACTCCGTGCGCTTCGCCATCGCCCTCATGCGCCTGCACAACCTCGCCTCGGGATTCTTCGCCGCCCAGATCCTGGCCGGGGACGACGACGTCACCGAGAACGACGCCGTCGGCTCCCTCGAGGAGCTGACGAACGCCCTGAGCGAGGGCATCTCACGGCTCACCGACCACCGCGCCCTGCTGGAGGCCCGTCGCGAGCTCGTCGGCGGGGAGCTCGACGCCGTCGCCGAGGAGCTCACGGCCACGCACGGCCCCCTCACCGAGCTGCTGGCCGAGGCCGCCGCGGCGGGCGCGGGGCAGAGCAAGCCGGTGCGGCGCGCCACTGCCCTCGTCGCGGACGGCTTCCCCGAGGCGCGGGACCTGGCGGACCTGGCTGGAGCCGTTCGCGACCTGGAGATCCCGATGCTGGCCGCCGAGATCCAGGAGCGCATCACTGCCGTGCGGCGCGCCCTGGCCGAGCTGCGCTGAGCACTGCCGGGTGCGCCTGGCACCGGTGGTTGCGGCAAACACCTTCGGGTGCGTTGCCACCGCAACCCACGGTGCTCGGCGCGACCACCGGTGCTGGAGGCACCCGCCGATGGCGCGGGGGAGGCGCCCCTCTCCGGCTATGCCGGCGTCGGCGCGGCGGCGGGGACCACGTGCAGGCGCCGCCAGCCCAGCGCCCCGCTGACCACGACGAGCGCCGCCGTGTAGACGGCCGCGTGCCCGAGGCCGCCCGCGAGCGCGCTGGAAGCGTCCGCCACCGGCCCGACGGCGAGGCTCGCCAGCTCACGGGCCGACCACAGAGGCAGGGCGCGCGTCCACGACTCCTGCGGGTCCACGAGGAGCTGGACCGCCATGATCCCGATGAGCAGGAGCGCCCCCTCCAAGTCCCGGGGCACGAGGGCCGCCGTGAGCGCGCCCAGCGGGGCCGCGACGGTGGCGCCAAGGAGCAGGAGCGGCACCACCGCCGTCGGCCGCTCGAGTGAGTCCCCGATCGTCGCGATCGCCACGATCGAGTAGGCGCAGGCGAGCGCCCAGCCCATGGCGAGGACCGCCAGGAGGCGGCCCGCGAGCAGCGCCAGGGGCGGCGCCCCCGCAACGGCGAGGCGGCGGTCGATGCCGCGCGAGGAGACGTGGGTGAACAGGGCGAGGGTCGCCACCGCCCACCCCAGGCCCATCGACAGCAGCCGCAGCGCCGTCCAGTGGGTGTCCACGCGCACCGCGAAGAACGCCAGGGGGAGAAGGCAGGTGAGAGCCAGAGCGCCGCGGCGCCGAAGGAGCTCGACCACAGTGGTGCGGGCGACGAGCAGGGTCATGATGCCACCTCCTCGGGGCGCTCGGGGCTGGGGAGCTCGATGACGCGGTCGACGTGGTCGAGGTCGCGCAGCAGGTGGGTGACGAGGAGGACCCCCGCGCCGCTCGAGCGCCAGGCCTCCACGAGCCCCCACAGGTCCTCGTAGGCCAGCGAGTCGAAGCCCTGGTAGGGCTCATCGAGGAGGAGCAGGTCCGGGGAGTCGATCTGGGCGAGGGCGAGGTTGAGCTTCTGCTGGGTCCCGCCCGACAGTGTGCCAGCGCTCTGCCCTCCCCGCGCCCGCCATCTCAGGCCGGCCAGCAGCCCATGCCCGACGGCGACCGCGCGGCGCGGCGCCATGCCCCGGGCCGCGCCGAAGAGGCGGCAGTGCTCGTCCACGGTGAGCAGCGGGGCCAGGCCATTCAATTGGGGCGCGTAGCCGAAGCGGGGAGCGCGCTCCACCCGGCCCGCGCTCGGGCGCAGGAGCCCTGCGCAGATCTGCAGCAGGGTGGACTTGCCCGCCCCATTGGCGCCGACGACGGCCATGACCTCCCCGCGCCGCAGTTCGAGGCTGATCCCGGTGAGGACCGGGCGGTGGGACCGCATGGCGCTCACGCCGTCGAGCCGGAGGACCACCTCTCCGGGAGCGGAGGGCAGGGGGTCGGGGCGGGAGCCTGCGCGCAGGGCGGTGACGAGCTCGCGCGCGTAGATCGTGGCGGGGCCGAAGAGCGCCTCGGGCGGGGCGGCGGCCGCCAGGGCCTCACTGCTCGCGGAGGTCGCGGCGTCGTCGCAGGCGGGGCCGGGCAGGCCGAGGGCGGCGAGCTCGGCGCGCAGGGTGGCGCACCAGGCGGCGTGAGGATCGTGCGGCGCGGGGACCGTGCGCAGGGAGGTCATGTGGTCCTCCCGGTGCTGCGCTCGGGGGCGGTGCCCGGGGTCGCGGGGGCGAGGGGGGTGAGCGGGCGCGGGCTCATGATGCCGCCGACCGCCTGGCTGAAGGAGGCCCACTCCTCGCGGTGGGAGGCCAGGGCGCTCCGACCGGCGTCGGTGATCTCGAAGTACTTGCGCGCCGGGCCGGAGGTGGAGGGCTGCCAGGAGGCGGTGATGAGTCCCTGCTTCTCCAGGCGCAGGAGCGCGGGGTAGAGGGTTCCGCCCGGGATCGTGCCGAGGCCCGCGGCGTCGAGGCGCTGGGCGAGGGCGAGGCCATAGTCCGGGGCCGTCTCCAAGAGGGACAGGAGACAGGGGGCGAGGAAGCCGTGGAGGATCTGCGTTGACGGCGTCATGCTAGTCAGGCTACCTAGTTAGTAGAAAGTCTGTCTAGGGATGGCCTGCGGCGATGGTGTGGGGTGATGGCCGGCGACGATAGCGGGATGCCGTGGGGTGATGGCGTGCGGCGATGGCCTGCGGCGGTGGCGTCCTCGCGCACGAGCGGCTGTGCGAGCGATGTCGGGAGCTTCCTTCTCGCGCGTTCCCGGGTGCGCTGAGCCCGTGCTGACAGGCGCGCTGCGCACTGATGGGTGCCTCCAGCACCGAGAGGTGCGGAGACAACGCACCTCTCGGTGCTGGGCGCACCCGTCGGTGGAGGAAGCACCTGTCGGTTTAGGCGCGCAGCGGCCAGGGCGCGGGCATCTGCTCCAGGCCTGCGCGGACGAGGCACTCGATCATCGCCGCGCCGTCGTGGTACCACGCGTCGTTCCAGCCCCAGCGCCGGACTATGACGCCATACAGATCCTCCAGTTCGTTCTGCCTGTCCTTCTCATCGAGCAGTACGGCCCGTGTGTCCCTGCCGAAGGAGGCGGGGTCGTACTTGATCCGGCCGTCGTACTCGCCGACCAGGTTGATCGAGGCCCAGTAGAAGTCGACGCGGATCACCCGGCCACCGGCGTCGAGCACGTACTGCAGGACCGGCTGCGGCAAGCGGCCCTGCCACTGGCGAACCCGCGACACCGACTCGCCCGGGGACTCCGCCCTCTCGTCGGCCAGGCCGAGGGCGGTCCGCGCTACCCGCAGGCCCCGGGAGCCCGCTGGGATCCGCTCCAGCGCCTCGCGGAGCTCCTCCCACACGCACAACTCCTGGTGGAGCGCGGAGTCCATCGCGCATACGCCCGGGATGAGGCCTCCCCATCGGGCGATGTCCACGGCGGCGTCGGCAGCGCTCGCCAGGAGGAGCCCTCCGTGCTCGACGATGTCGAGGTTCCCTGCCCGGTGCCGTCGCCGCATGAGTGTTGTTCGAGAGCGTGAGGCTTGGCGTCGGAGCACCTCCACACGCTCCAAGCGCATCCCGACGACGGGGATCCCATAGGCGATGGCAGCGGAGGGACCGACAAGGACCGCCTCATCATCTGTCCGACGGACCGCCTCGATGAGAAGGCGGTGGCGCTCGGCGGGACGCATCGCCTTCCAGGCCTCAGCCTCGGCGTAGACACCACGGGCGACGCGCACCAAGCCGTCGATGCGTTCCGGGTGGAGGGGCCCGATGGCGGTGCTCGCGGACTCGTGGGCGATGACGATGACGGGGAGCGGGGGCGGCGGCGGGACGGCCGGTGTGGTCTGGGAAGCGGCGCGCTGGGCTGAGATGTGCATGAGATCCAGATTGCGGCGCGTTTGTCGGCATTGCCGCGCCTCTCCACAGCGCGCGGAGTGCGGCGTGCGTGAGGAGGCCTGTGGATCCCGGCGCGTCCTGGGCGCGGGGGCTCCGCGCGTATCGCCGGGTGCGTCTAGCACTGGTGGGTGCGGCAAGCACCGAGAGGTGCGTTGTCGCCGCACCCGTGGGTGCTGGGCGCACCTGTCGGTGGAGGAAGCACCTCTCGGCGAGGGGCGCGCGGGGATGGAGAGCGCTCTCGACGGCGCCTCAGCGCACGAGCTCGACGAGCACCTCGGCGTGCGGGGTATGCGGGAACATGTCGAACAAGCGCGCCCGGCGCACCCGCAGTGACGGCATCCGCCCCAGATCAGCGGCGAGCGACGCCGGATTGCACGAGGAGTACAGCACCCGCGCCACCCCCGAGGCCTCGATCCTCCCCGCCAGCTCCTCCCCGATGCCGCGTCTGGGAGGGTTGACGACGAGCAGGTCCGGCAGGCCGCCGAGCCCGCGCGCCGCCGAGGGATCGAGCACGCGGGCGTCGCCCGCCTCGAAGCGCGCCTGCTCAGCGCTCAGCCCCGCCAGCGCCGCCGAGGCCCGCGCGCCGTCGATCGCCGACGCCGAGATCTCCACCCCGAGGACGCTCGGCCCGGGACTCCTCTCCTCCCCGCTCGCCGCTCCTGCCAGCGCCAGCGCGAAGCCGCCCACCCCGCAGAACAGGTCCCACGCCCGCCGCATCGGGCCTGTGCCAGCGGGCGCGTCCGCCGCCCAGTCGCGGGCAGTGGCGTACAGTGCCTCGGCCACGGCGGTGTTCGTCTGGAAGAAGGAGCGCGTCGGCAGGTAGAGAGCCAGCTCGCCCCGGGCGGCGGCCCCTCGCCCGCCCGACGGCGCGGCCCCTCCCATCAGGGCGGCCGCCCCCGGCGCTCCCGCGTCCCCGGGCAGGGACAGGCGCATGAGCAGGCGATCCTCCTCGGTGAGCACGATCTCCTCGGGCCCCTCCAGGATGGCCTGGTGCACGGGCTGGATATTCGCGCTGGCCACGGCGAGCATCGGCAGGAGCGTTCGCAGGCGCCCCAGCCCATCGCGCAGGCGCCCCACAAGGCGATCGGAGCGCAGGACGAAGCGCACCATGAGATCGCCGTCCGGCGAGGCCGTCACCAGGAGGTGCTTGAGCTCCCCGCGCCTGCCGGGGATCGAGTACGGCTCCAGCCCTGCCTCGCCGATGAACCCGGCCAGGACCGGCAGGGCCTCCTCGATCGCTGGCACGTGGAGCGGGCAGGAGCGCAGGTCGACGGCGCCGCCCCAACGATCCGCCAGGCCCAGGACTGGCGCGCTCGCCGTTCCACTGACCGCCATCTTCGCCTTGCCGCGGAAGCGCAGCGGCGCGCTCGCGACCGGGGGCTCCCAGGCGCCGTCAGGCACATGAGGGCCCAGCCGCTGGGCGACCGCCCCCTGCTTGGCGGCCAGTTGATCGGCAAGCGCCACACCCATTCGCGGGCAGGAGCGGCAGGCGCCGGAGTCGTGCAGCGCGCACGCGGCCTTCGATAGCGCAGACGGCGCGGACGGAGCGCTCGAGCCGACGGCGCGCGCGGCACGGTGATCAACGGGCACACCCGAGGATATCCCGGCTCTCGCGCCGGGCTCTCGCGCGGCGCTGGTCCCAGGCGGTGGCCGCCTCGTCGGCGGCGTGGGCCATCAGGCGCCGGTGAGGCTCACAGCTTGCCGATGCCGGAGATGATCAGGCCGACCCCCAGCGACGCGAAGACGACCGAGAGCCACTGGATCGGGATGAAGAACAGGGTGTGGACGTTGCGGTGCGAGCGGAGCGGCCCTGGCCGCATCTCGTCGATCAGGCCCTCGATCTGCGCCCGCGCCTCCTCCTCGCTGGCGGGGGCGGGGGAGCCGGGGGCCGCCTGGAATGCCCCGGTGTGGAACCGCTCCCACATCTCGGCGCGCTGCAGCTCGAGATGCTCGTCGATCTTCTTCGCCGGCCGGCTGATGTTGAGGTACTGGCCGAGGTACCAGCAGGCGACGGCGGCTAGGAGGAATCCGAGCAAAACCGCGGCAAGGCGCATGCCACAGGAGTGTCGGCGCGGGCACACTGCTCCTATGACCTCACCCGACGCCAGCCCCGCAGCCGCCCCCGCCGCCCACCCCGCCGTCGTCATCCCGCGAACGGGGATCGGCACCGACGTCCACGCCTTCGCCGCTCCCGACTCCGGCACCCCCCTTCGCCTCGCCTGCCTCGACTGGCCGGGGGAGACCGGGCTGGCAGGGCACTCCGACGGCGACGTCGTCGCCCACGCCTGCTGTGACGCCCTCTTCTCCGCCGCCGCCCTGGGCGACCTCGGCTCCAACTTCGGCACCGCCGAGCCGCAGTGGAAGGGCGCCGCGGGCAGCGCGCTCCTGGCCGAGGCGGCGCGGCGCGTACGAGCCGCCGGATTCGAGATCGGCAATATCGCCGTCCAGCTCGTCGGCGAGCGCCCCCGCATCGCCCCCCGCATGGCCGAGGCCACCGCCGCTCTCACCCAGGCCGTGGGCGCCCCTGTCCACTTCTCCGCCACCACCACCGACCACCTCGGCTTCCTCGGCCGCGCCGAGGGCCTGCTCGCCATCGCCACGGCCCTCGTCCACGCCGCCGAGGCGCCCACGCGCGCCTGACCACGGCCGACCCGCGAAAGGCCCACCGGCTAGGCTGCCCCCGTGAGCACCGCGACCACCGACGCCCCAGCACTGGCACTGCGCCTGTACGACTCCGCCGCGCGCGACGTCGTCCCCCTGGCCCCCACCGTCACCCCCGGGGTGGTGGGCATCTACCTGTGCGGCGCCACCGTCCAGGGCTCCCCACATATCGGCCACATGCGCTCGGGCATCGCCTTCGACGTGCTGCGCCGCTGGCTGGAGCGCTGCGGGCAGAAGGTCGTCCTCATCCGCAACGTCACCGATATCGATGACAAGATCCTGTCCAAGTCCGCCGCCGCCGAGCCCTCCGTTCAGTGGTGGGCCTGGGCCCAGCGCTTCGAGCGCGAGTTCGACGCCGCCTACCGCGCCCTCGGCGTCGCGCCCCCCACCTACGAGCCGCGCGCCACCGGCCACGTCCCCGAGATGATCGACCTCATCTCCCGCCTCATCGACGCCGGCCACGCCTACGTCGGCTCGCCGGGCAACGTCTACTTCGACGTCGCCTCCCTGCCCGACTACGGCTCGCTCACCAACCAGCGCCTCGAGGACCTCGCCACCACCGAGGACGAGGCCCAGATCGACGACGACGTCGAGGCGGACAAGCGCTCCCCGCGCGACTTCGCCCTGTGGAAGGCCGCCAAGCCCGGCGAGCCCTCCGACGCCGCCTGGGACACCCCCTGGGGGCGCGGCCGCCCCGGCTGGCACCTGGAGTGCTCCGCCATGAGCCGGCGCTACCTCGGCGATGAGTTCGACATCCACGGCGGCGGCATCGACCTGCGCTTCCCCCACCACGAGAACGAGCAGGCCCAGTCCCACGGCGCCGGCTGGGGCTTCGCCCGCCACTGGGTCCACAACGCCTGGGTGACCATCAAGGGCGAGAAGATGAGCAAGTCCCTGGGCAACTCGCTCGTCGTCGCCGAGCTGCTCAAGGCCTACCCCGCGCCCGTCCTGCGCCTCGCGCTGGGCACCGTCCACCACCGCTCCACGGTGGAGTTCTCGCAGGAGACCCTCGGCGACGCAGCCGCCCTCTGGGAGCGCCTGACCGGAGCGATCACCCGCGTGTTCAAGCAGTACGCTGACGGCGGGGGCAACCTTGTGGACGCCCCCGCCTCCGAGCTGCGCTCGCGGCCCCTGCCGGCCGAGTTCACCGCCGCCATGGATGAGGACCTCAACCTCGCCGCCGCCATGGCCAGCGTCCACGCGGCCCTCAAGGCCCTCAACGCCGCCCTCGCCGCGCCCGCCCCCGAGCCCGCGGCGATCGCCGCCGCGGCCCTCGACCTGCGCGCCATGCTCGACGTCCTCGGGCTCGACCCGCTCGCCGAGCCCTGGCGGGCGGGCGTCCTCGGCGGCGCCGGGTCCGACGGCTCCGATGCCGCCATGGGCGCCCTCGACCACCTCGTCGCCGCGCTCCTCGATGAGCGCGCCCAGGCCCGCGCCGCCAAGGACTGGGGCCGCGCCGACGCCCTGCGCGACCAGCTCGCGGCGGCCGGCGTCGTCGTCGAGGACTCCGCGGGCGGCGCCCGCTGGCACCTCGGCTGAGCAGCCTCTCTCCCCCCGACCACCAGCCACCACCCCCATGACGACCCGCTGATAGGAGGGCATGCGATGCCCGGCAACGAGCAGTACCCGGGCCCCCGGCGCCGCCCCGGGACCAAGAAGGGCGCCACCAAGGGGTCGGGCGGCAACCGCCGCCAGCGCCTCGAGGGCAAGGGCCCCACCCCCAAGGCCGAGAACCGCGTCGGCCACCCCAAGGCCCGCGCGAAGGCCCGGGCGGAGGCCCGCGCCGTCGGCGCCAACCAGCGCGTCAACCAGATGGAGCGCCTCAAGAAGGGCTTCGGCGTGCCCGAGGGCTTCGAGGTCGTCTGCGGCCGCAACGCGGTGGCCGAGGCCGCCCGCGCCGGTGTGCCCATCAGCCGCGTCTTCATGGCCGTCTCGGCCGCCTCCGATGACCGGCTCGGCGCCGTCGTCCGGCGCGCCGCGCTGCTCGGAGCCCCGGTCCTGGAGACCACTCGACTCGACCTCGACGCCCTCACCGACCGCGCCGCCCACCAGGGCGTGGCCATCGAGATCCCCGCCTACGAGTACGCCACCGCCGCCGACCTGCTCGACCGCGCCCGCTCGCTCGGCCACACGCCCCTGCTCATCGCCCTCGACCAGGTCACCGACCCCCACAACCTCGGGGCGGTCCTGCGCTCGGCCGGGGCCTTCGGCGCCGACGGCGTCATCATCCCCGAGCGCCGCAGCGCCGGGGTCACCGCCACCGCCTGGAAGGTGTCCGCCGGCGCGGCCGCCCGCGTGCGCGTGGCCCGCGAGACCAACCTCGTGCGCGCCCTGCGCGAGCTGAAGAAGGAGGGTTGCTTCGTCGTCGGGCTCGACGGCGGGGGCGACACGCCCGTGGGAGAGCTCTCCCTGGCGGACGCGCCGCTCGTCATCGTCACCGGCGCCGAGGGCGCGGGGCTGTCCCGCCTCGTGCGCGAGACCTGCGACATCATCGCCTCCATCCCGATCTCGGCGAGCGTGGAGTCCCTCAACGCGGCCGTCGCCACGGGCATCACCCTCTACGAGGTGGACCGCCTGCGCCGCGCGGCGGCCGAGGGCTGAGCTGGCGGGGCGGGAACCACGGGGCGGCACTGGGCGCCCCTGGGTGGCTCTGGGCGCCCTTGCGCCGCCCTCCATTCACACGCGGGCCGGATTGCTGCCACAATGGGCCGCAGTCAACCCCGAGGAGACCGCCATGGCACAGGACGCATCGCAGCGCTGGAACCGCACGGAGGGCGTCGTCATCGCCCCCGGCACAGCGCCCCAGGACGTGGCCGCGCGCCTGGACTCCGAGCGCGTCGTCGCGCGCCTCGAGTGGTACCCGAGCACACCGCACCT
This sequence comes from Actinomyces timonensis DSM 23838, assembly GCF_000295095.1. Lineage (GTDB taxonomy): Bacteria > Actinomycetota > Actinomycetes > Actinomycetales > Actinomycetaceae > Actinomyces > Actinomyces timonensis. Next base: position 1,374,892 of record NZ_JH806632.1, read on the forward strand.
GCTGTCGATCACCCTGCTCACCGACGCCGAGGCGCGGGTCGCCGTCACCCCGCCCAGCCGCGGCGGCGTCGTGCCCGGCATGGGGGTCAGCGAGCTGGCCGAGACCCTCGCCCGAGCCTTCAGCGCCTCGGTGACAATCGGCCCCGCCTCCTTCGACGCCCTTCCCGACGACGCCGAGCTGCCCGAGCTCGCCCGCCACGCCACCCCCACGGCGCGCACCGTCATCGTCTCGCCGATCAGCGCCTACATGGTGCCCCTGCAGGCCACGCTCCTCGAGCGCCCCCTCGCCGTGGCCACCCTCCCGGAGATCGACCGCCGCATCGTCCTGCACTCCGGCGAGGGCCTGTCGCTCGGCATGTTCGGCTGGGACGAGGAGTCGCTGCCCGCGCTCGTCCTGACCGTCGACGAGGGGGATATGACCGTTCGCGCCGTCACCACGGGGGACTCCGAGGACGACGCCGTCTTCTCCTGGGGCATGACCTCCCAGTACGTGTGGGGCGGGGTGGCCGAGCCGGGGCCCGCGCTGAGCGCCGTGGTGGACGACCTCCTCACCGATGTCACTGACGCCTCGGCGATCGCCGCCGCCATTCCGGGCGCCGACGCCGAGGCCGTCGCCAAGGCACTGGCCACCCCGGGCGCCGCCGGTCTGACCGCGATGGTCGAGGCCCTGGGGCTGCCGGGCTGGGTGGACCAGGTGCTCTCCGGCGCGCTGGCGCCCGTGGAGGTGCCCGGCGTCGTCGTCCACGAGCCCCGCGGCCTGGCCAACGCCGTGACCCGCTCCGTGGGCCTCATGGTGAGCGACCCGGGCACGCCCGGCCAGGCGATCCGGCAGGCCTACGTGGAGACCGTCACGGAGAAGCCGTGGACGGTGCGCGCCGCCCTCGTCCTGGAGGGCGGGGTCGGCGGGGCGCTGCTGGGCGCGGCCATGCGCCGTCGCGGCGGGGTCCACAAGGGGGTGGCGGCGGTGGGCGCCATGGTGCTCGTCGACGCGATCCTCCAGGCCTCACTGGCCTCCGTGGTGCGCCACCGCGAGCTGCGCCGTCGCGCTGACGAGGAGACGCGCCTCGTCGACGCCCAGCTCGTCTCCGACTGATCCACCGAGACCGGGCGATCAGCACGGCGAGAATTGCTCTGGCCCGTCGCGCGGAGGCTCGCCCCCTCCGCAACCGGCTTGGGCAGGTCGGAGTCGGAGAGGACTCACGCGCGGCGTCCCTACTCGGTCCGGCGCCAGTCGCGTAGGCCGATCAGCGCCAGCGCCGTCCCCAGGGCCAGCATGAGGAGTGCTCTCCACACGGTCCCGGACGAGACGTCCGCGCCCGCGTACACGCGGACCAAGGCGTCGAACCAGATCTTCAAGGGATTCCACTCCAGGGCTCCCTTGAACCACTCGGGCAGGGGGTCGATCGGGCCCGCCGCGCCTGAGCCGAAGAAGAGGATGAAGAAGATGGCCGCCGTCAGCGCCTGGATGGTGCGGGCCCCGAATGGCAGCGTCCCGAAGAAGAAGCCGACGGCGCACAGGAACGCGATGAGGCTGAGGTTCAGGACGATGAACGCCGGGCTCGCTGCCTCGGCCCGCAGCCCGTGGGCGAGCCCCACCACGGCGATGATGATGGCTGAGGCGAGCGCCATCATCACGAGCATGGCGATCGTGATCGCGGCGCCGAAGACCTTCCCGGGCAGGGGGAGGGCCTTGTACCTGCGGTCGACCTGGCGCGAGCGCAGCTCGGCGACGTAGATGGGCAGTCCCATGAGGAGGAGGTTCGCCCCGATGGTTCCGATCAGGGAGGGGAACATCGTGTCGATGAACCGCAGATCCGTGTCGGGGATCGGCTCCTCCGCGTATGGGAGGCACAGGAACACGTAGACCACCAGGGGGAGGGCCAGGGAGAAGAAGACGGCCACGGGCTCCCGCAGGAGCAGGAGCAGCTCCTGGATGGACCAGACGCGCAGCATCCTTCGCTGCGATCCCGCCTTGTCGTCGCGCGCCATCATGCCGCCTCCTCGCCTGAGAGCGCCGCGGGCCGCGGCACCGGGCCATCGCTCCTGCTTCTGCTGCTCGTGCTGTCCGCCACGACGATGGCGAACACGTCCTCCAGACGGACCGGGCCCATGCGGGTCTCCATGCTCCCCGCGCCGGGGGCGCGGTCGATGGACCGGGCCAGGTCCTCCATCTGGGCGGCGCTGCCGACGACGACCAGGGAGTTCCCGCTGCGCCCGTAAGGGCGCCCGGAGGCGCGCACCAGGGACGACGCCTCGGGCGTCGGAGACATGATCCGCAGGCGCCGGTCCCCGTCCAGGGCGGCGAGCACCTGCTCGACCGAGCCGCGCAGGCGGATCCGCCCGTCCGCCATGACCAGCAGGTCGTCGCAGAAGGCCTCCGCCTCCGCCATATCGTGGGTGGTGGCCAGCACGGCGCAGCCCGCGGCGCTCTGGGAGCGGATGAAATCCCATACGGTCGCCCGCCCCTCGGGGTCGATACCGCTGGTCGGCTCGTCGAGAACCAGCAGGGAGGGGCGGCCCAGCGTCGCGCACAGGATGTCCAGGCGCCGGCGCTGCCCACCGGACAGGTTGTCCACCGTGGCGCCGAGGAAGGCGTCCACGCGCAGCCTCTCGGCGAAGGGCCGCCAGTCTGCGGGGTCGCGGTACAGGCACGCCACAGCCCGGATGACCTCGCGGACCTTGATCTTGGCCGGCAGGCCGGAGGTCTGCAGCTGGACGCCGACGTGGAAACGGTGCTCGCCGCCGGGGACCACCGGGATCCCGGCGATCGTGGCCCGCCCCGCGCTGGGACGGCGCAGGCCGATGAGCATCTCGACCGTCGTCGTCTTCCCGCAGCCGTTGGGGCCCACCAGGACCGCTGCGCGCCCTGCCTCCAGGGTGAGGTCCACGTGGTCGACGACGTTCACGCCGTCGTAGGTCTTGGTCACCCCCTCCAGGGTGGCGACGGCGGGGCCGGAGCGCCGGTCGCGGTTGGGCCAAGCGGTGGTCATCGTGGTCTCCTTCCTGGTGGCGGGGCTCAGAGACGGGCGGCGCGCGGGCTCAGCGCTCGCTCAGGCGGGCGTTGACGGCATTGATCGTGCGGCGGTAGCGCAGGTAGTTGGCCACCCAGATCACGGTGTAGATGATCAGGAAGACCACGGCGAAGCCGAGGGCCGTGGAGGCGGAGAACCACTTGAGGTACCAGCCGGCCGTGAGGACGGAGCCACCCACGAGGCCCAGGTGCGCGAGGGTGCTCGTGGCGATGCTCAGGCGGTCGGAGCGGTAGACCTCGGAAGCGAGCATGCAAACCCCGCCGAGCAGGGCGTAGACGAGCAGCTCGACGAGGACGGCGACGTTCTCGTTGGCGAAGCCCGACAGGAAAGCGGGGTTCCCGGGGGTGTATCGCGTGCCGCCGGCGGAGGAGACGACGAGCGTCTGAAGGGTTCCGACGGTCACGCCCGCGAGGGATCCGGTCCCGAGGCTCTTGAGGAGGTGTGCGGCGATCATTGGGATTCTGTCCTGTCTGTATGGGGCTAGAGGCCGAGCGCGGCCTTGAAGCGGGGGATCGAGCGCCGCGAGACGAAGCAGCGGGTGCCGTCGCGCAGTTGGACGCAGATCGTCCCGGCGCCGGACATATCCATGAAGGCCACGTGCGCCAGGTTGACGATCTCTCCCTGGTTGATGCGGATGAAGTCACTGCCTGGCAGGAGGCGCTCCAACTCGTGCAGGCGCGGCTGGACGCGCCAGGTGCCGGCGGCGTCGTGGGCGTAGACCCGCTTGTCGCGAGTGAAGAAGCGCAAGACGCGGGCGGGCTCCAACAGGACGGTGCGATTGCCGCCAGTGCCGGTCAGGCGGGGAGGAGCGCCCAGATGGGTCAGTGCCGACTCGATCTGGCGCACCTCCTCGTCCAAGGCCTGGGCCCGGACGCTCACCTCCGTCTCCTCGACACGGGGATCGACGTGGATGCTGATCTTCATGACTACCTCAGGCGCGTGCGGTGGGGCGGGGCTCGCGCCCCGCTATCCAGTCAAGCGCAGCCGCGGGCGGGAGTGGGCATGGATCCGGACAAGCGGTCGGTGCCGGGGGACAAGTGGTCGTCGGACTGCCTCGATCCCGATCGGCCGCCACCGCCCCAGCCACCGCCCAGACCGCTCCAGGACATCCGAGACACGATCGATGCCTCAGATGTCCTGACGCACCACAGTCTCGCCGTGCCGTTCGCCCGTTCTCGTGCAGGGAGGGGCGTTCACTCGCCCTTGAACTTCATGCCGGCGGTGAAGCCGAAGGGGTTGGCGCTGTAGGCCTCGGCCGTCTCCTCGTCGCGGGCCGCGAACTCGGCGTCGTCCTCGATCGGAGCTTCCTCCTCGTCGTCGACGAAGATCGCCGCCATCTCCTGGGTGTCCCCGAGCGACAGGTAGGACTCCTCATCCCAGTGCTGGGGGAGCACATGGGCGATGTAGTCCTGCACGGCCTCCTCGGTGGACACATCCCGCTGCTGGGCCTCCGACATGTACCAGCGGTGCTCCAGGACCTCGTGGAAGATCTCCGCGGGCTGGAGCTTGCGGCGCAGCTCGATCGGCACGGACTGGATGGTCGGCTCGAAGACCTCGGCGAGCCAGCTGTGCGCCACCTGCTCGATGGGACGGTCCCGCATCCCGCGCGTGGCGCGGTAGGCCTCCAGGTCGTTGAGCATGCGGCGCCCCTGCCGCTCCTGGACATCCAGGCCCGTCAGGCGCAGCAGGCGGCGGTGGTAGTAGCCGGCGTCGACGACCTTGGGCTGGATGACGAGGTGCTCCCCGGTCTCGTCCGTGCGCATGTTGAGCTCGCCGACGTCGAATCCCTGCTCGTTGAGCTGCTCGATACGGCTGCGCACCCGCCAGCGCTCCCCCATGGCGAAGGACTCCTCGCCGGTGAGGATCTCCCACAGGTCGTGGTAGCGCTCGACGATCCGGTCCCCGACCTCGATCGTGTCGACGCTCGGCTCCAGGAGCGCCCCCGCCTGCAGGTCCATGAGCTCGCCGATGATATTCGTGCGGGCGACGTCGATGTCGTAGAGGCGCTTGCCCTCCGTGAGCCCGCCCTCGGGGTAGAGCTCGCCCGTCTCCGCGTCCACGAGGTAGGCGGCGAACTCGCCGGCGTCGCGGCGGAACAGCGTGTTGGACAGCGAGACATCCCCCCAGTAGAAGCCCAGGAGGTGCAGGCGCACGAGGAGCACGGCGAGGGCGTCGATGAGGCGGGTGGCGGTGTCCGGGCTCATGTACTGGCTGAACAGGGCGCGGTAGGGCAGCGAGTAGGACAGGTGCTCCGTGACGAGGGCGGAGTTGAGATGCTCGCCGTCGACGCCCATGCGGCCCGTGATGACGGCGGTCGGGATGACGCAGGGGGCGCCCAGGCGCACGAGGTCTCGCAGCAGCTCGTACTCGCGGTGGGCGACCGACTCGCCGATCTCCTTGACCGCGATGACGCGCTCGGAGAGGTTGACGAAGCGCACGACGTGCCGTGACAGGCCGCGCGGCAGGGCCGCCAGGACATCCTGGGGCCACTCCTCCAGGGGGAGCTCCCAGGGCAGGTCGAGGAGGGCCGGGTCGATCGTCGCGGCCGAGATCTGCATGGACATGAGCATGGGACGATTCTTGCAGGAATCCCGCGGCGACGGGCCGCCCAGGTGGTCACGGCCCGGCGGCGGGCCGCCCGGTGCCCGCGCATGCGAGGAGCCCCGCCCCCGCCGTGGTGGGAACGGGGCTCCGGTGCGGGCCCGGCCCGGAGGCCGCGGCTCGCGGATGCGATCAGGCGGGCAGGCGCTCGCCGGTGGCCGCGGAGAAGATGTGCTCCTGGCCGGGCTTGATGCGCACGTAGACCGTCTCGCCAGCGCCCGGCGCGGTGCGCGGGGGAACGCGGACGATGATCTGGCTGGAGTCCTCGCCGCTGCCGAGCTTGTCCTCCGAGCCCTCAGCGCCCACGAGCTCGCCGTAGATGTAGGCGTCGGAGCCGAGCTCCTCGACGAAGGACACGCGCACCGGGATCGAGTGCTCGTCAGAGGCGGAGACCACCTCGAGGGACTCGGGGCGGAAGCCGATGGCGACCTTGCCGCCGTCCTCAGGCTTGATGGCGTCGAGGGTGGCGCGGCTCAGCTGGATCTTCGCCGAGCCGATGGAGGCGACGTCGCCGCTGACGGTGAAGTGCCCCAGGTTCATCGCGGGGGAGCCGATGAAGCCGGCAACGAACTCGTTGGCGGGCTTGTCGTACATCTCGCGCGGGGTGCCGACCTGCTGGAGGAGTCCGTCCTTGAGGACCGCGATGCGGTCGCCCATGGTGAGGGCCTCGGTCTGGTCGTGGGTGACGTAGACCGTCGTGACGCCCAGCGAGCGCTGGAGGGAGGCGATCTGCGTGCGGGTCTGGACACGGAGCTTGGCGTCCAGGTTGGACAGCGGCTCGTCCATGAGGAAGACCTTCGGCTTGCGCACGATGGCGCGGCCCATGGCCACGCGCTGGCGCTGACCACCGGAGAGGGCCTTCGGCTTGCGGTCGAGGTACTCGGTCAGGCCGAGGATCTTGGCGGCCTCGCGGACGCGCTTGTCGATCTCCTCCTTGGGAGTACCGGCGATCTTCAGAGCGAAGCCCATGTTGTCGTGCACGCTCATGTGCGGGTACAGGGCGTAGTTCTGGAAGACCATGGCGATGTCGCGGTCCTTGGGCTGGACATCGGTGACGTCGCGGTCGCCGATGAGGATGCGGCCGGAGTTGACGTCCTCCAGGCCGGCGAGCATGCGGAGCGACGTCGACTTCCCGCATCCGGACGGGCCGACGAGGACGAGGAACTCGCCGTCGGCGATCTCGAGGTTGAGCTGATCCACCGAGGGGCGGTCGTTGCCCGGGTAGATGCGGGTGGCGTGATCAAAGGTCACGGTAGCCATGGAGTTATTCCCTTCACCGGCAGGTACGTGCCGGACGATCCGTAGTGGAGAGGTGCCGGGATGTCAGCGTTGACGAAATTCGATCGAGTCGGGCAGCGCGTGGCGTCCTTGGCGCGGTGCCGGGGCGGGAGCCCTCGACGGGTGTCATAATGTCATGGCCCACTCCGAAGCGCGACATCCGATGGGAGGAGACCTGGGCAAATGCAGTGTGAACTGCATCACATGCTGTGGTCCCTTCTGCTCGGCCGGTACTCTGGCCGCATGACGCAGTCCCCTGTCTCTCTTCCTCCGTCGATCAGCGGACTGCGGGCGGGCGCCACCGTCGGCGGCTACAGGCTCCTGCGGCGCCTCGGCGCCGGGGGCATGGGCGCGGTCTGGGAGGTGGCCGATGAGGCTGGCGACCGCGTCGCCATGAAGATCCTCCACCCGCAGATCGCCGCCGACCCCATGGCCCGGCGCCGCCTCGATCGGGAGGCCCAGGTCCTGGCCCGGGTCCGGGACGCCCGCGTGGCCCGCATCCTCGACATCGAGACCGGCGACTCCGAGTCCGCCCACGGCATGACCTTCGTCATCACCGAGCTCGTCGAGGGCCCCACCCTCCAGCGCGAGGTCGACCACGAGGGCGCCTACGACCTCGTCACCGACGCCCGCGACCTCTCCGACCTCGCCCACGGCCTGGTCGACGCCTTGCGGGCCGTCCACGCGGCCGGCGTCATCCACCGGGATCTCAAGCCCTCCAACGTCATGCTCGGCGCCCAGGGGCCGGTCCTCATCGACTTCGGCATCGCCCAGGTCGCCGACGACGTCCGCCTCACCCAGACCGGCCAGGTCACCGGGACCCCCGGATTCATCCCACCCGAGATGCTCGACGGTGACGAGCCCTCCCCCGGCGTCGACTGGTACGCCTGCGCGGGCGTGCTCCTCTTCGCGGTGACCGGCCGCGCGCCCTTCGGCTCCGGCCCCTGGCAGGTGGTCTTCCGCCGCGTCTATGCCGGGACGCCCGAGCTCGGTGATCTGCCCGAGGACTGCCCCGCCCTGGCGCGCGCCTTCCGCGCGGCCCTGGAGCCCAGGGCCGCGGACCGCCTCTCGATCGACGACCTGCTCTCCGTCCTCGACGAGATCGCCGACGGCGGGGACGGCTCGCGCGCTCTCGCCGCGGTCCTGCCCGGGGCCGGTGGCGTTGAGCCGCGGCCGTCCTTGGGCTCCCAGGGCCCGCTCTATCGCGCCCCGTCGGTGGGCGAGCCGAGCCCGACGTCGGTCCAGCGCCCGGGTGGCAGTCCGACGATGAGCCCGGCGGCCTCCGGATATGGGACCTCCCCCGGCGCCTACGGGCGGGCTCCCGCGCCGAGCCCGTTCCAGGGCGCCGCCCCCGATGCGAGGTCTGGGGCCCAGGCGATCCCGGCCTCCTACGCCCCCGGCTCCGGCGCTGGGGGCGCGGGTGGGCCCGGCGGGGCGGTTGGCGCTGGCGGGAGTGTGCCCGGTGGTGCCTCGCCCGTGGGCCTG
>NZ_JH806632.1:1383848-1407020 GCF_000295095.1 Actinomyces timonensis DSM 23838
AGCCCTCACAGGCGGGGGGCACCGCCCTTGGCCCCGCCGCGTCGGGCTGGTCGAACGGACCGGCGGCGCGGCCCGCGGGCGCGGCCACCGGGACCGGCCCCGCAGTGGCCGCGGGAGCGCCTGGCGGCACTGCGGCCCCGGCCGCCGTTCTCCCCGACTGGGCCCGCGAGCCCCAGCGGCGCCGCACCATGATCCTGTGCGCCGCCTTCCTCCTCGTCATGCTCGCTATGTGGGCGCCCATCTGGGTGACATTGGTCGCATCGGTTCTCACGGTGCTCGCCGGCGCAGCGGGTCGCGGGGATGACGATCGGCGCTGGCGCCGCCTCCAACGGGGGAGCGCCACAGCGGGGGACACGGCGCGGATGTGGGCCTCGAGCCCCCTCTACCTGCTGCGCTCCCTCGGGGCGGCGCTACCGGCGATCCTCCTCGCCGGCGTCGTCGCAGGAGGCCTCTACCTCCTGCTTCGAGGGCCGATGGGCGCGGAGGTCGGCATGGATCCGTCGTTCCTGAAGGGCATGCACCTCCGTCACCGCAGAGCCCTTCTCATGGCGGGCTGCGAGCTCGTCTTCCTGCTTATCCTGTGGTTCGTCCCGTGGGGATCGGCCACTCGGCGCGGCGGCGCCAAGATCGTCTCCGCCTTCATGCCCAGCCAGCCGATCCGCGTGCTCTGGGCTGTTGTGCTCCTCGCCCTTGGCGTGGGCTGCCTCGTCCTGGAAGTGCTTCTGCGCCTCCCGCCCGGGACGCTCAGCCCCTTCCAGTAAGCGCGATGCCACCGGCGATCGCCGGAAGGGTGTGAGGCGGGCTCTGGAGCTGGAGGGGGGGATCGTCCGCCTCTGAACAGGTCGCAATCCGTCCTGCCCCTTCCTGACACGTGAATGTTCAACTATGGTCGGTGCGACCTGTCGCGCCGCTACCCACCAGATTCGGAGGAACCGAGCATGGCCTCGAATGACCCACGCCCGACCAAGGCTGAGCGCCGAGAGGCCGCTCGTGCCAAGGCGCAGGCCCTGCGCGAGGAGCAGGCCCGCAAGGCCCATCGCGCCACCATCACCCGCCGCGCCGCCATCGGGGTGGGTGGTGTCGCCGTCGTCGGTGGGATCGGCGGCCTGATCTGGAAGTCGAAGAGCACCGAGGGGGATGACGAGAACGGGCAGGAGAAGGCCCCGGACCTGAACACGGAGAAGGGCAGCCTCGTTCCCTCCTCGGTGGATCCCGAGAGCGGCGCGCTCACCTACGGCTCTGATCTCAAGGTCGGCACGTCCAACGAGGGCGCTCCAGTCCTCGATATCTACTTCGACTACTCCTGCCCGCACTGCGCCGAATTCGAGGCCCTCCACTCCGCGGAGATGAAGTCACTCGTCACCGATGGCAAGGTCACGCTGGTCCTCCATCCCGCGCATGTCCTGAAGCTCAAGTGGACGATCTGGGCCTACAACGCCATGGGCGTCGTCCTCGACAAGGAGCCTGACAAGGCCCTTGACCTCCACACCGCGCTGTTCTCCCGTTTCGAGCAGGCGGCGGCCAAGAGGGATGTGACCCTCCTGCAGAAGAAGGGCATCTGGGAGACGGCCTCGGGCGCGGGCCTGTCCTCGGACACCCAGGACGCCATCAAGGAAGCCGTCAAGTCCTCCAAGTACGACAAGTGGATCGATCTCTCCAACCAGGCCTTCCAGACGAATGGCAAGGAGAAGGGATTCAGTGGGACCCCCGCGGTTCTCTACAACGGGCAGCTGGTCGATCTGCAGCAGCTCCAGGCCGAGAACAGCCTCGCCGACTACGTCAGTGGCCAGCAGGGCGGCGCCGGGGCGCCGGCGGCGAGCCCGTCCGAGGCTCCCGCCACCACTCCGGCCCCCTGAGCGTCCCGCGATCGCCGGCGCATGTGCCACACTTGCGCCCGGGCCCGCACGACGGGCCCGCACCGCCGCGTTAGCTCAGTTGGTAGAGCAGCTGTCTTGTAAACAGCAGGTCGCCGGTTCGAGCCCGGCACGCGGCTCCAACGTCCGCGCCCGGCCCTCCCATGCCGGGCGCGCCCGCCGTCGGCCATCGCCGCCTCTTCTCGGCGGCGCGGCACACTGGTCCCATGGCCATCCACGACTCCGCTCTTCCCGGTCCTACCGGCGAGGCGCCCGCGCCGCCCCAGCCCTCCCCGCCCGCGCCGGCCCTCGATGAGCGGCAGGCCGCCGCCCTGCGAGCCGATCTCGAGGAATCCGGCTGGGGTATCGACGCCGTCACCGGCCTCATCGGGAGCGTCGCCGAGGCCGCCCTGCGCCGGGAGATCCGCCTGCCCGCCCTGCGCGCCGTCCGCGTCGCCCTGGAGGACGGGCGCGCGCCTGGCGCCGCCCCCGATCCAGTCGCCATCCTCACCGCGCTGTTCATGCTCGGCGAGCCCGTGACCGCGGGGGAGCTCGACGCCGTCCTCCCGCGCACCGGCGCTCGCGGCGCCACCCGGATCGGGCTCGTCGCCCTGGACGGGCGCGGGCAGGGCGGGGAGGAGGGCCGCGAGGCCGGAATCGATGACGCCGCCCTCGTGCGCGCCCTCGTGGACCTGCGCCCCCACGAGGCCCGCGACGACGCGGGTGAGGTCCGCTGGTGGGTGGCCTCCGACGTCGGCGAGCTCGTCTCCGGCGGATCGCTGGCCCCCGACCATGTCCTGGGCATCGGCGGCGCCGGCCTCACCCTGGCCGGGCTCACTCCGCGCGGGGCCGTGGGCGCCGCCCTCGACCTGGGCTGCGGCTGCGGAATCCAGACCCTCTACCTGGCCCGCCACGCCGAGCGCATCACCGCCACCGACATCTCCGAGCGGGCCCTCGCCTTCACCGCCTTCAACGCCGCGCTGGCGGGCGTCGCCCCCGAGCGCCTCGAGCTCCTCGCCGGGTCCTTCCTGGAGCCCCTCGGGCAGCGCCAGTACGACCTCATCGTCTCCAACCCGCCCTTCGTCATCACCCCGCCAGCCGTGCGCAAGGCAGGCCTGCCGCTCATGGAGTACCGCGACGCCGGCGGGCCCGTCCTGCCCCACCTCGTGCCCGGCCTCGCCGGTCGCCTCGCCGACGGCGGCACCCTCGTCATGCTCGGCAACTGGGAGCACGGGGCCGGCGCCGACTGGCGGGGAACCGTGGGGGAGTGGTTCCCCGACGACGTCGATGCCTGGGTCATCGAGCGCGACGCGCAGGACCCGGTCGAGTACGCCACCATGTGGCTGCGCGACGGCGGGCTCACCCCCGAGCGCGAGCGCGACGCCTTCGAGGCGGCCCTGGGGGCGTGGATCGGCGACTTCGAGGCGCGCGGCGTCGAGGCCATCGGCTTCGGCTACCTCCTCGCGCACCGGCCCTCGGCCGAGGGGGCGGGCGGCGCCAGCCGGAGGCCCTGGCGGGTCCTGGAGGAGGTGGGCACGAGCCCGTCGGGGGCCCTGGGGGCGCATGTCGCGGCGTCGATCGCCGTCCGCGATCAGCTGGCCCTCCTGGATGACAGCGCCGTCGCTGCGCTGATGCCGGTGGTGGCCGCCGATGTCACCGAGGAGCGCTACCTCGTGCCCGGGCAGGCCGATCCCAGCGTCATCCTGCTGCGCCAGGGCGGGGGACTGGGGCGCTCCGTCGAGGCGGGCACCGCCCTGGCCGCGCTCATCGGCGTGGCCGACGGCGAGCTGTCCATCGCCCAGATCGCGGGCGCCGTCGCCGCCCTCCTCGATGCCGAGGCCGCGGCGCTCACCGCCGAGCTCGTGGCCGACTGCCGCGATCTCGCCGCCTGGGGCATGCTCACGCTGACTCCCCCCGCCGCCCCCTGATCGAGACCGGGCGAACAGCACGGCGAAACCGGGCGAACAGCACGGCGAGATCGTGGGGCCACGCCGGATGGTGACGGCGCGATCCCGCAGGACGGTCAGGGGCGGAGGCTGGTCGGGCGCGCCGATATGGTGAGGCAATCCTCATCAACTGTTCTGACGTCTGGAGTGGAGTTCATGCCCAACCCCTGGGAGATCTACGACGCGCTCATCGATGACCTCCCCGATGACGCGCGGGTGACAGCCGTCCACCGCGGCCCGCAGTGGACGCGCGCCTTCAACGACCATGGCGGGTGCGGCGCCGCCTACACCATTGACGCGCGCTCGCGCCCGGCGCTCAGCGCCGATGCCCCTGTGGAGGGGCGCCCGCTCCGCGACGCCGCCTCGCTGGTGAAGTCGTGGAACCTGGCCGAGGCGAGTGTGGGCCTGGCCGTCATCAACTCCTGGTACTCCCGCCAGGAGATCGCCGTCGCCAATGGCTTCGAGCCCACGGGGGATGGGGTGGGCTGGCGCGAGGTGTTCGACCCCTACAACGATCGCTTCGCCGGAGGGCGCATCGGCGTGATCGGGCACTTCCCCTTCGCCCGGGGCGCGCTGACCCGCGCCGCGGAGGTCCTCATCCTGGAGCGCGACCCGCGCCCCGGCGACTACCCGGACACCGCCTGCGAGTACCTGCTGGCGGATTGCGACGCCGTCCTCATCTCGTCGTCGAGCCTGGTCAACAAGACGATGCCCCGCCTGATCGAGCTCGCGGCCGGCGGAGGGGCACATACTGTCCTCGTGGGGCCGTCGACGCCGATGCACCCCCTCTTCCTCGACCTCGGAGTCGACACGATCACCGGTTGGGTGGCGGATGATGGCCTGGAACCCGGCATACTCGACGCCCTGCCCGGTATCGGCCCCGGCCACCGCATGCACCTCCACCGCGCTCCCGCCTGACCGATACGGGTGGCCGATCCCAGGGGGCGTGAGGAACTGAGCCGGCTGGTGAGCGCGCGGACCGGAATCTCGCGGTGCTGTTCGCCCGGTTTCGCCGTGCTGTTCGCCCGGTCTCGCGGGCTAGGGGAGGCGCCAGTCGACGGGGGCGGTGCCCTGCTCGACCAGCAGCGCGTTGGCGCGCGAGAAGGGCCTCGAGCCGAAGAACCCCCGCGAGGCGCTCAGCGGCGAGGGGTGCGGCGAGGCGACGATCGGCGTCGAGCCCAGCATCGGCGTGAGCGACTGCGCGGGCCGCCCCCACAGGATCGCCACCAGCGGACCGCCGCGCTCCACCAGCGCCTCGATCGCCCGCTGCGTCACCCGCTCCCAGCCCCAGCCCTTGTGCGAGGCCGGCGAGCCCGGCTGGACAGTGAGAACCCTGTTGAGCAGCATGACCCCCTGGCGGGACCACGGGGTGAGGTCGCCGGAGGTCGGCCGGGGCACGCCGAGGTCGCTGACGAGCTCGGTGAAGATGTTCTCCAGGCTCCGGGGCGGGCGCACCCCCGGCGCGACGGAGAAGCTGAGCCCCATGGGGTGGCCCGGCGTCGGGTACGGGTCCTGCCCCACGATGAGCACGCGCACGTCCTCAAGCGGGTAGGTGAAGGCGCGCAGCACATCCGTGCCCGCGGGCAGGTAGCCGCGCCCCTCGGCGATCTCCTGGCGCAGGCGCGCGCCGATCTCATGGATCGTCGGCTCCACGGGCGCCAGCGCCCGCGCCCACGAGGGGTCGATGATCTGGTCGAGAGGCTGGGGCTCATGGGACTCGCTCATGCCCCGAGCGTAGAGCGTCCCCACCGCCAGTGAGGGGATGCTGAGGGACGATGAGGGGACATGGCCGAATCCCGCGTGGGAGGTCCCTCGCCCGGCCCGCGCCCGTGCTGCTTCGCGGCGATGGATCGGCGGCGAGAGATAGGCGCGTCCTCGTCGTGTCCGCTGCGCCGGGGGCGGTGGGCCGGTATTCTGCCCGCGTGAGCCACTACGACTACCCCGACGACGAGTTCGACGACGGCAGGGGCGATGGACCCGCGCCGATCGGCGTCCACCGTGCCGAGCCGTCCGCCTGGCGGAGCTGGGTATCCCTACTCGCTGTGCTCATCCTGGTCCCGATCCTCGCCTGGGGCGCCGTCAAGCTCCTGGGCCACTCCTCCAACAGCTCCAACAGCACCGCCGGCACGTCGACGGCGACCCCTGCCGGAACCGGTGCGCCCGCATCGCAGGGCGCCACCGATGGCGCCACCCCGAGCGATGGAGCGCCCGGCGCCTCCGCGACGCCGACGGGCGAGCCCGACATGTCCACCGGTATCACCCTCTACAACGGCACCTCCACCCAGGGCCTGGCCGGCCGCACTGGCGAGAAGCTGACGGCCGCCGGCTACACGCAGATCACCATCCCCCAGGGAACCTACTCGGAGACGAGTCCCGAGAAGACCACCGTGTACTACAAGTCGGCTGAGCACGCTGCCACGGCGCAGGCCGTCGTCGCGGCCCTCGGCGGCGGCGAGGCCGTGGAGGACGCGGGGCAGGCGCAGACCAACCCGATCGTCATCATCCTGCGCGAGGACTACCAGGAGACGGGTGGCGACGGCGCCGCCGCCACCTCCGCCGATGGCGCGGGCGGTAAGGCGACCGCCGAGACCGGCAATGGCGGGACCGGGAATGACCGCGTCGGCAACGGCGAGGCCAACAACCGCCGATGAGCGCCTGATGGGCGCCGAGCGCGCGCCCGATCCTGCTGGCCCGATCGGGGCGCCGCGCGATAGGGGCACGGGCTCCCTGCGCCGTCGTACCCTCATCGGCCTTCCTCTGCTCGCGGGCGGCGCCCTCGCCACCGCCACTGCTGCTCACTGGCTGACTGCCCGCCCCGAGCCCGTCCTCCTGAGCGGAGGAGTGGTGATCTGGACCGACGGCGTCATCATCCCCCTCCACCCCCGCACCGAGATCGAGTGCCTGCCGGGCACGCGCGTGCCCGCCTCCTCCGCCAACCCCCTGGGACCCGACGACGCCGAGCGCGCCGCTGCCCTGGAGGCGTACCAGCGACGGACCTCGGGCGCCCGGCTCCCGCAGAGGCGCTGGAAGGACCTGGCCGCCGATGCCCTCGCCGACCTCCTCGCCTTGACCGGCCCCGTGCTCGCGGCCCAGGAGTTCCCCGACCCCGACGGGCCCGCCCCCGAGGTGTTCGACGCGGGCGCCGTCGTCGCCGGTCCCGTGAGCGCCTGGCGCTACGTGTGGCCCCGCGACGCCTCCTTCGCCGCCGTCGCCCTCGACGCCGTGGGGCTGAGGGACGAGGCCCTCGCCATCCTCCGCCAGCTCGCCGCGCTGCAGCTTCCCGACGGCGGCTTCGAGGCGCGCTACAACGCCGCTGGCCAGGCGCCAGACAACCGCCCCCGCCAGGAGGATGGCGCGGGATGGTTCCTCTGGGCGCTCGGCCGCCTCGCCGCGGGGGAGGGCGCCGACCGCGCTGCACCAGGAGGGCCGGGCGGCTCCGCCTCGTCGGCGGATCTTGAGGACCTGGCCGCCCCCGCCGCGCGGGCCGCCGCGCGCCTCATGGCCCTCACCTCCACGCTCACCTACCTGCCCCCGGCCGGTGCCGACTACTGGGAGGTCCCCGAGAAGCGGACGACTCTCGGCCTGGCCGCGCCGGTCCTCCTGGGGCTGGAGGCCGCCCTCGCGCTCACGGACTCGCTGCCCGGTGGCGCGGCGCCGTCCCGGGAGGGCCTCGCTGATCGCGTGGCGCGGGTGCGTGGCGCGATGGAGCGGGTGTTCAACCCCGGCTGGGGCCGTCACGTGCGCGACGACGACGTCGACGCCGCGATCGCCCTCGTCGGCCCGCCCTTCACCCAGCAACTGGAGGGCAGCGCGCCGGTCCGCGCGGGAGCCCGCGCGCGCATGACCCGCGCCTCGGGAGGCGTGGCACCGGGCTCGGGCTGGCGTGACGACGGCGTCTCCTGGACCCCGGAGACAGCCCTCCTGGCATGGTCGGCCGCCGCCTTAGGGGAGCGCGGCGAGGCCGAGGAGCTCATGGCCTGGCTGGAGTCGCACCGCACCGCGGCTGGAGCGCTGCCGGAGAAGGTCGTCGCGGACGGGAGCCCTGCCGGTCCCGCGCCCCTGGCCTGGACCTGCGCGCTCGTCCTGCTGACAGCCGCCGAGCTCAGCGGCTGAGCGGCCCAAGGCGTCCGACCAGTCAGGAGCGGCCGCCCCTCGTCCGGCCCGTCCATGACTCATCGCTGGGCGCGCCCGGTTCGCCATCGGGAGAAGCCGGGGGCGCGGCGCGATAGGCGCCTTGCACTCGGGCACTGAGAGTGCCAGCATTGCCGTTAGCACTCGGAGCCTTCGAGTGACAATTGACCCGGCTGGGACGTGAGGGCCGGCGCTGGGCGTGACGTGAACGCCTGGAACCGATCCGTCCGTCGCGGGCGCGAACCGGCCACCCACCACGCAGTGGAGGAACACAATGCCCAAGATCATCGCTTTCGACGAGGAGGCCCGCCGCGGCATGGAGCGCGGCCTCAACGTCCTCGCCGACACCGTCAAGGTCACCCTCGGCCCCAAGGGCCGCAACGTCGTGCTCGACAAGAAGTGGGGCGCCCCCACGATCACCAACGACGGCGTGACCATCGCCAAGGAGATCGAGCTCGAGGACCCCTACGAGAAGATCGGCGCCGAGCTCGTCAAGGAGGTCGCCAAGAAGACCGACGACGTCGCCGGTGATGGCACCACCACCGCCACCGTGCTCGCCCAGGCGCTCGTGCGCGAGGGCCTGCGCAACGTCGCGGCCGGCGCCAACCCGATCGCCCTGCGCCGCGGCATCGACAAGGCCGTGGCCGCCGTCGTCGAGCGCCTGCTCGCCGACGCCAAGGACGTCGAGACCCAGGACGAGATCGCCGCCACCGCCTCGATCTCGGCCGCTGACCCCCAGATCGGCGCCTTCATCGCCGAGGCCCTGGAGAAGGTCGGCCACGAGGGCGTCATCACCGTCGAGGAGTCCAACACCTTCGGCCTCGAGCTCGAGGTCACCGAGGGCATGCGCTTCGACAAGGGCTTCATCTCCCCCTACTTCGTCACCGACGCCGACCGCCAGGAGGCCGTCCTCGAGGACGCCTACGTCCTGCTCGTCGAGTCCAAGATCTCCAACGTCAAGGACCTCCTGCCGCTGCTGGAGAAGGTCATGCAGGCCGGCAAGCCACTGGCGATCGTGGCCGAGGACGTCGAGGCCGAGGCCCTGGCCACCCTCGTCGTCAACCGCATCCGCGGCACCTTCAAGTCCGTGGCCGTCAAGGCCCCCGGCTTCGGCGACCGCCGCAAGGCGATGCTGCAGGACATGGCGATCCTCACCGGCGGCACCGTCATCTCCGAGACCGTCGGCCTCAAGCTGGAGAACGCCACCATCGAGGACCTGGGCCAGGCCCGCAAGGTCGTCGTCACCAAGGACGAGACCACGATCGTCGAGGGCGCCGGGGACAAGGAGGCCATCGAGGCCCGCGTCGCCCAGATCCGCGGCGAGATCGAGAAGTCCGATTCCGACTACGACCGCGAGAAGCTCTCCGAGCGCCTCGCCAAGCTGGCCGGCGGCGTCGCCGTCCTCAAGTCCGGCGCCGCCACCGAGGTGGAGCTCAAGGAGCGCAAGCACCGCATCGAGGACGCCGTGCGCAACGCCAAGGCCGCCGTCGAGGAGGGCATCGTCGCGGGTGGTGGCGTGGCCCTCATCCAGGCCGCCGCCGCGCTGGAGGGCCTCGAGCTCTCCGACGACGAGGCCACCGGCGCCGCGATCGTCAAGGTCGCCCTGGAGTCCCCGCTCAAGCAGATCGCCGTCAACGCCGGCTACGAGGGCGGCGTCGTCGTGGACCGCGTGCGCAACCTGCCCACCGGTGAGGGCCTCAACGCCGCCACTGGCGAGTACGTGAGCCTCCTCGCGGCCGGCATCGCCGACCCGGTCAAGGTCACCCGCTCCGCCCTGCAGAACGCCGCGTCCATCGCGGGCCTGTTCCTCACCACCGAGGCTGTTGTGGCGGACAAGCCCGAGCCCCCGGCCGCCCCGGCCGCCGGCGGCGACGAGATGGGCGGCATGTACTGATCCGCTAGCGATCAGCGCCTGTCGTCCGGGTGGCGGGCGCGAGCAGCGCCGGGCCCCGGACGATCATCCGGGTGGCGGGCCGTTCCACTGGACTCCAGTGGGGCGGCCCGCCGTCGCGCGCGGCGGCTCATTCGGGGACGAAGAGGGCCTGGTTGCCGGACTCGGCGCTGGAGTAGGAGTCCGCGGAGATGCCGAGGGCGGCGCGGAGCATGTCGAGGCTGTCCTGGACCCGCAGCTGGGTGAGGTGCCAGGAGGCCGCCGCCGAGCTCATGGACATGGAGGCGGTTCCGGACCAGGTGGTCTCCAGTGTGGCGATGTCGCTGTTCATGGCGTCGACCTCGGCCTGGATGGTGGAGATGCGAGTGGCGGTCCGGGTGGCGGTGTCGGAGACCGCCTGGGTGTCGACGGAGAAGACGGGCATGGTGGGGCCTTTCCTGCGTGGGTGGATGAGCGCCGGATGGCGCCGTCGATCCACGGTAGGCATGCGCGGGGGAGAGGCCGCCCCGTCCTCCACAGGCCGCTACGAGTGCCCTGCGCCCCGCCGCCTGTGGTGCCAGCGGCGAGTTCCCCCTCGGCGGCGAGATCGTCACTTTGATGCCGACTTCGTACCCTTACCCACAGAAGTCGACATGAAAGGTACGAAGTCGGCGGCAGGGGCGGGCGGGAGGGAACGCGGGAAGGGGCTCAGAGGTCCCCGGCGCCGTCGTCGACGACCTCGTCGAGGATCGGCATGAACTCGCCGGTGCGGGCCTCGCGGGCGATCTTGGCCTCCTCGGTCTTGAGGCGCAGGCGCTCGGCCATGCGCTCGCGCTCCGCCTGCGCCATCGCCTGGCGGTCTCGCGGCGCGGCCTCCTCCCCGGCGCGGCGAGAGGACAGGAGGCGGTCGATATCCTCCGCGCAGGTCTCCATCGAGGTGGCGTGCTCGTCGTGCTCGCGCTTCGGCTCAGCGGCGCGGGGGAATCCCCGCGAGGGCGTGTGCGGCGACGGCGAGGACGGCGCCGATGACGCGGAGCCCGACGATGCCGGGGCCACCGGTGGGATCGACGGGGGCAGGGCGGCGGGACGCGTCTGCGCGGCGGGCTGCGTGGAGACGGCAGCGGGCGCCCCCGCGGGCTCAGCGGGCCGGAGGGGCTCAGGGCCCGCCGTCGAGGACGCCGGAGCGCTCGACGGTTCGACGGCCACCTCAGCGGGTGGCGCGACGGCCCTTACCCCGCGTGAGGGACTGACGGGCGCAGCCGGGGCGGCGGACGGGACGGCGCCACCGGCGTCGGCGGCCTCGAGGCAGGCGAGATCCGCGCTCGGCAGGGAGTCGCCCGCGGCGATCTTCGCCAGTGCGCACTCGATCCGATTCTTCTCGGCCTCCAGGTTCTGCCTCGCGGGCAGTTCCCAGCGCTCCCCGAGCGGCGAGGAGAAGAGCCTGTCACGCCCCAGGAGGCGGGTGATGATCGCCAGGCGCGCCTCGTAGTAGCGCTCATCCGGGATATGGGCGTACTCCTCGCGGACGGCCATCCGGTACTTCTTGTACAACTGCGGCTCGACGGCGAGGGTCCCCAGGTCCGCGTCATTGAGGGCGCTGGCGTCCATGTCATTGGCGGGCAGCGTGTGGCTCTTGAGATTGAGGATGAGGGCGCAGACGCGGTCGACCGTGGCGTCGGGAACGCCCAGGGCGGACAGCTCCTTGGCGGCCTCGGCGGCGGAGGCGACCTCGTCCTCGCCGCCGTTGCGCTGGTAGGTCTCCTTGGTCTCGGCGGAGAACACGCAGCCGTGGTACCAGGCGGCGATGCGCATGACATCGGGGTAATGGGACTCGTCCGCGAGCTCGTCAACGCGGGCGAGCATGTCGATGACGTGCTTGAGGTTGTGGAAGCGGCGGTCCGGGGTGGACCAGCGCTCGATGAGCGCCTGGCCGGTCGCGCGGATCTGCTCCAGTTCGGCCGTCGTGCCCAGGGCCTTGAGGCTGCGCACGAAGGCGGGGAGCAGCCACTGCGGCGCGTCGTTGACGGCCATGCCATGCCTCCGATGCCTCAGGAGATAACAGAACAGTTTCCATCGTAGGGCTGCGGGGCGGGAAAGTCGAAGCGCGATCGTGTTCTACCGGCCACCTTGGGCAGTGCTCCCCATCGGGGTGGTTCCGAGGGCGACCCGGCGCCGGTCCCGGGGCCAGTCCGGGGCGCCTCACCTGCGACGACGGGCCGCGCTCAGCCCAGGACCTGGGCCGGTCCCGGGGTCTGCGCCCGCGACCGCGCTCACGCGATCCGGGGCCCACCGCTGGCCGTGGGCGCCTGGCCGGGCTGGGCCAGGGGGAGCTCGATGCGCACCGTGGCGCCGCCTCCCGGGGTGGGGGTGATGCCGATCGTCCCGTGATGGCGCTGGATGATCGCCGCGACGATCGACAGGCCCAGTCCCGAGCCGCCGGTCTCCCGGTTCCGGGAGGTGTCCGCCCGGTAGAAGCGCTGGAACACCTTGCTCGCGTCCTTGGGGGCGATGCCCGGCCCGTGGTCGCGCACCTCGATGATCACCGAGCGCTGGCCGATCGGGCCGAGCGCGATCTCCACCGGGGTCCCCGCGGGCGTATGGCGCACCACGTTGCCCAGGAGGTTCGTGATCACCTGGGCGAGCCGGTCCCGGTCCCCCATGACGATGAGCGGCTGGGGGTCCGCGGGGGCGCCGTCGAGCCGCAGCAGCGAGCAATCGCGCTCTGGGGCCAGGACCACCATGTCCGTGAGGGCGCCCGCGCACACGGCGGTGAGGTCCACCGGGGCAATGTCCATCTTGCGGCCCTCGTCCATGCGGGCCAGCTGGAGGAGGTCCTCCACGAGGCGGCCCATCCGGGTGGCCTCTGACTCGATGCGCCCCATGACCTCGCTCGTGCGGCCCGCGGGCACGCCGCCCATGCGGTAGAGCTCGCCGTAGCCCTGGATCGCCGACAGCGGCGTGCGAAGCTCATGGGAGGCGTCGGAGACGAACCGGGTCATGCGCTCCTGCGCTGTGACCTGCACCGAGAAGGCGTGCTCGTTCTGCTGGAGCATCGTGTTGAGCGCCTGCTGGAGCGAGCCCACCTCCGTCATCGGCGGCTCGGTCACCGGCACGCGGGCGGACAGGTCCCCCCTCGAGATACGGCCGGCCACGCCCTCGATCTGGCGCAGGGGGCCGAAGGAGCGATGGACGAGGTAGGTGGCCAGGCCCGCCCCGATGAGGACGACGACGACGTCCGCCACGGCGACGACGAGCCTGGTCTGCTCCACGGTCTCCTGCACATTGCGCAGTGGCAGCGCGATGGCGACGACGCCGGCGTAGTTGCCGTCCTGGTCCTTGATCTCCAGGGGCAGGACCCGCCAGTAGTGGCCCGCCAGCGAGGAGGCGACGGTGAAGGGGTTGCCGTCCCCCAACGACAGGTCCCCCAGTGACGGGATCCCGTACTCCGCCGTCGTCTTCTCGTTGACCATGCGGCCGATCTTGCCGCTGGAGTACTGGGCCTCCATGTAGTAGGTGGTGGGGGCCTGCGAGCTCTTGTCGTCCTGCTGGAGGTACTCCAGGCCCCGGTCGCCGATCGTCCGGGAGGTCACCTTGAGCTGGTCATCGACCTGTCCCATGAGATGGGTCTGCAGCAGCTGGGTGGTCACCAGGGAGGTGGCCAGGAGGCCGACGGTCAGCAGGCCCGTGGTGATGAGCGCCAGGCGCGTGCGCAGCGGCTGGGAGTGCCAGTAGCGCTTGGACTCGATGATGGGGTGGAATCGGCCCCGTCTCCGGGATGGGGGCATCACTCACCCTTGGGCTCGCGCAGCATGTAGCCCACGCCGCGCCGGGTCTGGATGAGCGGCACCACCGTGGTGCCGTCGAGGGCCTCGATCTGGTCCACCTTGCGGCGCAGGTAGGAGATGTAGGACTCCACGATCGCGGCGTCGCCGCTCCAGTCGTACTCCCAGACGTGATCGAGGATCTGCGTCTTGGAGACCACGCGCCCCGCGTTGATCATGAGGTAGCGCAGCAGCTTGAACTCGGTGGGGGACAG
Source organism: Actinomyces timonensis DSM 23838 (assembly GCF_000295095.1). GTDB lineage: Bacteria > Actinomycetota > Actinomycetes > Actinomycetales > Actinomycetaceae > Actinomyces > Actinomyces timonensis. The sequence goes on from NZ_JH806632.1 coordinate 1,397,685, forward strand.
CTCGACCTCGACCCCCGCGCGGTGCACCTCGTGGGCGTCCTCGTCGAGGATGAGGTCGGCCACGCGCAGCGTTCCGTCATCGGCCTCGTCGACGGCGTGCGTGCGGCGCAGGATGGCGCGGATGCGGGCGACGACCTCCTCCAGGCCGAAGGGCTTGGTGACGTAGTCGTCCCCTCCCACCGTCAGGCCCTGGATCTTGTCATCCATGTCGTCGCGGGCGGTGAGGAAGAGGATCGGCGTGGCGATGTCCCGCTCCCGCACGCGCCTGGCCACCGTGAAGCCGTCCATGTCCGGGAGCATGACGTCCAGGACGATGAGGTCGGGATCATCGGATTCGATGGTGCGCAGTGCCTGGTTCCCGTCGGTGGCGGTGACGACGTCGAATCCCGCGAAGCGCAGGGAGGAGGCGAGCAGGTCGCGGATGTTCGGCTCGTCGTCGACAACGAGGAGCTTGGCCTCGGTGGATGCCTGAGGCGTGCCGGTGCGTGCGTCGAGATCCATGCGCCCATTGTCGCAGGGTTCCTGGGAGGTTCCTGAATGGGTGCTGGGGGGCGCTCGCGCGGCGGCGGGCCCGCCCGTCAGATGAACTGCAGCGGGTCGAACTCCTGCAGGGGGATGATCCGGATGCGCGGCAGCACCGAGGTGAAGGCGTCGACGTCGTACTCCAGATCGTGGATCTTCAGGCCCTTGGTCTCCAGGGCCGCCAGATGGGAGTTGAGGAACTCGCGGAAGCACAGGACGCCGACCTGCGCGCCGCCGTCGAGGAGCCGCTCGACCTGGGGGATGTAGTCGCCGTCGTGGCTGCCCAGGAGCACCTGGAGGCGCGCGGAGTCGTCCTCCTCGCGCTGGGCGGCGAGGCGCTCGGCCAAAGCGTCGAGGGTCCGCTGGATACCGGTGTCCACCACCTTCTCATCGACGGCGCCCGTGCCGGACAGGGGGATCGGGCGGTAGTCCATCGCCATGAGCGCCTGGATGAAGCCCATCGGCATGTGCCCGCTCGTGGCGTTGAGGAAGAACAGGCCGTGCGCGTCCTCTCCCTCCCCGTCCGACGCCGAGGCGTCCGACAGTGAGTCGCAGAAGGAGAGAACGCGGTCCCACCGGGGGCGCTCATCGGGCTCGGGGCGCCTGCCGAGGACGCTCATGCCGAGGGTGGCGTCGATGTTCTCGCCATCGATGAGGAGGTAGGTGGGGTTGCTCATGCGCCTATCGTAGCCGGGCGGCGCGGGGGCAAGCGCACTGAGATCGCACTGAGAGGAGGTCGGGGCGGCGGGATCCGATCCGCGGTCCAGTCCCGCGGATCGAATCCCGTCACCTTTCCCGACCGTTCTGCCAGGCGCGTCAGTACGAGGAGGCGTCCTCGTCAGCGGCGGGCTGGGCTGCTGGCTTGTTCTGCGCCTTGAGGGCCTCGAAGGCGGCGTTGACCGCGGCGTCGTCCCCGTTGGTGATCTGGGCGGGGGCGGCGCTCGCGGAGGGGAGCGCCGCGTTGCCGCCGGACTTGAGGGCGGCCAGGCGGGCCTCGGCCTCGATCTGGGAGTCGGAGGCCTCCAGCTCGGCGAACTGGGACTCCAGGGAGGAGTTCGCCAGCTCCATCTGGCCGGCGGCCTGCGCCTCGACGCGGCGCACCTGCTCCTCGTAGCGGGAGAGCTCGGAGGTGGGGTCCATGACGTTGATGGAGCTGATCGCGCCCTGGACCTTGACCTGGGCCTCGGCGGTCTTCTGGCGGGCGATGAGCTGGTCGCGGCGTGACTTGAGCTCGCCGAGCTTGACCTCCATCTGGTTCAGGCCAGTCTTGAGCTGCTCGACCACCTGGCGCTGGGAGGCGATCGTCGGCTCGGCCTCCTTGGCCTCCTTCTCGGCCGTGATCTGCTTGGTGATGGCCACCTTGGCCAGCGAGTCCCACTTGTCGGCGCCGGCGGCGTCCCCGGCGGCGCGCATCTCGTCGGCCTTGCGGGAGGCGGCCAGGGCCTTGGCGCCCCAGTCCTTGGCCTCGGCGACGTCGGCCTCGTAGTCCTTCTCGGTCATGCGCAGGTTGCCGATCGTCTGGGCGACGGCCTGCTTGGCCTCGGCGATGGAGTTCGTGTAGTCGCGCACGAGCTGGTTGAGCATCTTCTCCGGGTCCTCGGCGCGGTCGAGGAGGGCGTTGATGTTGGCGCGGGTCAACTGGCCGATACGGCCCAGGATCGACTGCTTCTCAGCCATAGTGGGGTTCCCTTCGAGTGGTGGTTGAGGTGATGGGTTGAACAGGTGTGTGGGTCAGAAGTCTCCGCCGGAGCCGCCGAAATCGCCGCCCCCGAAGTCCCCGCCGAATCCTCCGAAGCCGCCTCCGGAGTCACCGCCTCCCCAGCCGCCGAAGTGGTGGGGGCGGTCGTTGTCGAGCATGCCGCCCATGAGGATCCCGCCGAGCACGAGCGAGCCGAGGTCGAGGCCACTGCCGCTGCGGCCATAGCGGCCATACCGCGCGGAGTAGTTGGAGCCATCGCCCCAGGCGTTGCCGGCGTTGCGCACGTCGGCCTCCGCCAGGGCCTGCGCCTGCGCGACCAGTGGCTCGCCAGCGGCGACCTCGGCCAGGGCGGCCTGGGGGTCCGTGGGCTGCGTGGTGGTGGCCGCCGAGGCGTGGCGGCTGGCCTCGGACAGGGCGGTGCGGGCCGAGGAGCCCACGGCGCCGCGGTGGGTGGTGATGTAGGTGGTCACGGACTGGATCTGCGAGTTGAGGCGGGACAGGCGCGAGCCCAGTTGGCTGCGGGCGCGCGAGTCGTTCTCCTCCTTGGCGCGCGCCGGGGCGAGGGCGGCGTCGATCGCCGTCTCGGCCCGGCTGAGGTGGTCCAGGGCGGCCAAGGGATCGCCTGCCACCTGGCCGGCGGCGGCAGGGGCCGACGGGTCCGTGCTGGCCCGCCCGGAGGCGGCGCGGCCCTCGGCGATGGCGGCCTCGGCGTCGGCCACGAGGGGGGCGAGGGTGGCGCCTGGCACCTGGTCGGCCAGGCGCTTGGCGTCCACGAGGTCGGAGGAGATGGAGGCGATCGCCGCCGCGAGATCTGCCTGGGCGGTGCTCAGGCGCTCGTTGGCGCTGGTCACCTGCGCGGCGAGGGTGCCGGCCTGGGCGATCGAGCCCTGGGCGATGCGCACCTGCTCGACGGCGGTGGACTGCTGACCGGCGTCGGCGCTGGCCTTGGCCTGCTCCAGGGCTGTGCGGCCCGCGGCCAGCAGCCGCTCCGCGCGGTCGGGCGCCTCGGAGACCGAGGTGAGGGCCGAGGCGGGGTAGGTGGCGCGCAGGGTCACCAGGAGCGTCTTGGCCATGGTGATCGCCTGCTCGGTCTCGTCGGCGCGCTGGGCGGTCTCCGACATGGAGGTCGGCAGGGCCGACTCGATGCCGCGCCGCTCCTCGAAGAGCTGCTTCTGCGCCTGGATCGTCCCCATGGCCTGCTGGCAGTGGTCGAGGATCTCCCCGTACATCTGGCGCTGCTGCGGCTCGGTCTCGGGGATGTCGTCGTCGAGGATCTTGCGCAGCTCGAAGCAGCGGCTCAGGTGGGCCTTGGCCTGGTTCAGCGCCTCGGTGAAGGAGTCGGTCGCGGACAGCCCGAACTGCGCCTGGGCGTAGGACAGCTCCTCGTCGGCCGAGCGAACAGCGTCATCGGCGGTGACGAGGGCGGCGCCCGCCTGGGTGATGAGCTGGTCGAGGGGCACCGGGCCGACCTGCTCGGGCGTCTTCTTCTTCTTCCGGTTCCAGAACACGGTGTCCTCCTGGGTGGATGAATCGCCGGACTTGCGGCGGCGCGAGATCGCGTAAGCGGCAGCGCCCGCGGCAGCCGCGCCCCCGCCAGCGACCAGCAGGAGACCCGTGGTCGATCCGCCCGACGAGTCGCTGTCCCCGCTCTTGCTCCTGCTGCTGCCCTTGGCCGTGGCCAGCAGGTCCGGCAGCGCGGCGACGGCGCCGTCGAAGTCGCGCGAGCGCATGTAGGAGCCGATGTCGCTGCCCAACTGGCTGCGTTTCGACGACGGGATGGCGCTGCCCGTTGCCAGGTAGTAGGAGTTGGAGCCCGAGGCTGGCATGTTGATGACGAGCAGGACGTCCGAGGCACCCATGCCCTTGACGCTCCACTCCTTCTTCGCCAGGGCCTCGGCCTTGCTGGAGTCGTCAGTGGCCGTGAGGATCGACAGGGTGATCCCGTCCTTCGAGGCCTTCTCGACGGCGGAGGCAGCGGCCGCGTCATCGAGGATATTCGCGCCGTCGACGACGCGGGCGGCGGCGCCTGTGGCGGGCGTGCTCGACGCCGGAGCCGCTGCCAGCGCGGCGGGACCGCTGGCGGCCGAGGGGGCCTGGGCGGCGGCGGTGGGCGCGATGAGTGCTCCCGCGCCCAGGACGAGGAGGATCGGGATGGCCAGGCGCGGCGCGTCACAGGGACGGCGCGAGGAACGGGCTGTCGATAGCATCAAAGCCCATCGTCGCCGTCGGAGTGCGCCTGGGGCAACTCATTTCGCCCACGCCTGAGCGATCAGGTCACAGGTCGTCGGCCTCGATGATCTCGTAGGCGTAGCCCTGCTCGGCGAGGAACCGCTGGCGGTGGGCCGCGAACTCCTGGTCCTTCGTGTCGCGCGCGACCACTGTGTAGAAGTGCGCCTGGCGGCCGTCGGACTTGGGGCGCATGATCCGCCCCAGGCGCTGCGCCTCCTCCTGCCGGGAGCCGAAGGAGCCGCTGACCTGTACCGCCACCGAGGCGCCGGGCAGGTCGATGGAGAAGTTCGCGACCTTGGAGACCACGAGCACGGGCACCTGGCCGGCCCGGAAGTCGTCGTAGAGGCGCTGGCGCTGGCGCACCGTCGTCGCCCCCGTGATGACCGGCGCGCCCAAGTGCTCGGCCAGATCCTCGAGCTGATCGACGTAGGAGCCGATGACGAGCGCCTCCTCGCCGGGGTGGCGGGCGAGGATCTTCTCGACCACCGGCAGTTTGCGCGGGCTCGTGGCCGCCAGGCGGTAGCGGTCCTCCGCCTCCGCCGTCGCGTAGGCCATCCGCTCGCCGGCGTCGAGGGTGAGGCGGACCTCCGTGCACACGGCGGGCGCGATCCAGCCCTGGTTCTCCAGGTCCTTCCAGGGGGCGTCGTAGCGCTTGGGGCCGATAAGGCTGAAGACCTCGTCCTCCCGGCCGTCCTCGCGCACGAGCGTGGCCGTCAGGCCCAGGCGGCGGCGCGCCTGGAGGTCGGCCGTCATGCGGAACACGGGGGCGGGAAGGAGGTGGACCTCGTCGTAGACGATGAGTCCCCAGTCGCGCGCGTCGAGCAGGTCGAGGTGCGGGTAGACGCCCTTCCTCTTCATTGTGAGCACCTGGTAGGTGGCGATGGTGACGGGGCGGATCTCCTTGCGCGACCCCGAGTACTCGCCGATCTCGTCGTCGGTGAGAGAGGTGAAGCGGATGAGCTCCTCCTTCCACTGTCGCGCCGAGACCGCGTTGGTCACGAGGATGAGCGTGGTGGTGGACGAGCGCGCCATCGAGGCGGCCCCCACGAGTGTCTTGCCCGCCCCGCAGGGCAGGACGACGACGCCGGAGCCGCCGGCCCAGAAGGCGTCGACCGCCTGGCGCTGGTAGGGGCGCAGCGCGAAGGCCCCCGGGGCGCCGGCGGCCGCTGCCGCCGGGTCCTCGGCCAGGGCGATGGGGTGGGCCTCTCCGTCGACGTAGCCCGCCAGGTCCTCCGCCGGCCAGCCCAGTTTGATGAGCGCCTGCTTGAGGCGGCCCCGCTCGGAGGGATGGATGACGACGTCGGTGTCCCCCAGGCGCTCCCCGAGCATCCCCGCGGTGCGCTTGGAGCGCATGACCTCCTCCAGGACCGGCCGGTCGGCGGCGTGGAGGACGAGCCCGTGCGCGGGGTCCGCGACGAGCTGGAGGCGGCCGTAGCGGCCCATCGTCTCGGCGATCTCGGTGAGCAGGGCGTGGGGGACCGGGAAGCGGGAGTAGGTGACGAGCACGTGGACGACCGTCTCCGCGTCCATGCCCGCGGCCCGCGCGTTCCACAGGGCCAGGGGCGTGATCCGGTAGGTGTGGATGTGCTCGGGGGCTCGCTCCAGCTCGGCGAAGGGAGCGATGGCCCGGCGGGCGTCATCGGCGGCGGGGTGGGCGGCCTCGAGCAGGACCGTCCGGTCGCTCTGGACGATGAGCGGGCCGTCGGGGGGAGCGGGGGCAGACGAGCCGGGCGTGGTGGGCATAGGGGTGAGTATCGCGCTCCTGGGAGGTGAAGGGGTACGTGCTCTCGCCCATGCCGACGGAGGCGGGCCCCTATTCGCCGTGCTGTCGGGAGATGAATCCGACCATGCCCGGGACCGTGAAGGCGACGATGCCGTGGTCGGGCGCGTACACGATGCCCTTGCGGATGAGGGACCTGCGTACCATGCTCTGGCTCTGAATGGTCCGTTTCAGCCGATTGGCGACCTCGCCGCTGCCGATGCCCTCCTCGCCTTCGGGGCACATGGCCCGCAGGTAGCCTTTCTCCTTCTGGGTTGTGCGGTCCCAGCGGGCGCGGAAGAACCCATTGTCGAGTTGTCCGAGACCTGAGATGACTCCGAGTTCAGCCGCTCGCCTGTCGATGCGCTCTCCAAGTGCCGCGTTCCACGCCTCCTGTCCGAACTGCTGGATGAAGTACGGATATCGCCCGGAGCATTCCACGACATGCGAGAGGGCCTCATCGTCCCACGCCACGCCCTCCGCCTTCGCGGGGTCGGCGAGCGCGGCGGCAGCACTATCCGAGTCGAGTCGCTCGACCTCGACGAACCGGAATCTCTCGGAATAGGACTTCGCCTCTGAGAGGGTCTGCGGGAGACTGGGAAGCCCAGTGAGCGCGAAGAGCACCGGCCAGGTGTCCTGGGCCGCGGCGTGGGAGACGGCGACCAACGTGGTGAGATCCTCGGTAGAGAGGTCCTGTGCCTCGTCGATGAGGAGCGCGAGCCCTTTGCCCTCCTCGGCTGCTGCGAGCGAGACGTCCTTAAGGATCTTCTTGAGATCTGTCTCGAGTACTCCCGAGTCGGCGCCGCCGCCGCTCTCTCCGCTCAGGTCGAGACCGAAGGACCATGAGCCTGTCTGGTCATAGGAGGCTTTGAAGGAGAGTGCTGTCTTCAGGGCGCGCAGCAGGCGCTTGCCGGCTGAGGGCCGCGCGAGGTCGCTCAGGGGGCCGTACAGCCCTTCGCCCACCATCTCGCGAAGGGATCTTCCGGTCCCGGCCTCGATCTGGACCGTGATCCACTCGCGCCCGTCCGCATCGTGGCGCAGGCGAGTGAGGAGGACAGTCTTCCCCACTCCTCGTAGTCCATAGAGCACGAGCGGCGGGTCCGTCCTCTCGCGCTCTGCCCGACGCAGCATGGTGTCCCAGGTCTTGATGACATCATCGCGTCCGACGAGCGCGGCGGGGCGGCGGCCCGCTCCGGGGACGTAGGGGTTGAGCACGGGGTCCATGGCACCATCCGATCTACAGATCTATGCGTGAGTATAGTGGTTTTGTATATCCATGTATATGTCTGCAGAAGTGGTTGGCGTGGGGGTGAGTGGCGCGGGGCGGTACCGTTGGTGGGATGAGGTACCGTTGGTGGGATGAGCAGTGAGGACACGCCGCGGCGCTTGGCGGGCGCACCAGGGCCGGCAACAGTGGACGACCTGGCCGCGAGCCTCACCGGCCTGCCCGATCGCGAGATCGCCGCACTCCTCCTCGCCCGCCCCGACCTCCTCGCCCCGCCGTCGCCCTCCTTCACCGCGCTCGCGGCCCGCGCCGCTGGGCGCACGAGCACCGATCTCGCGCTCGCCGGGCTCGACGCCGCCGCCATCGCCGTCGCCGAGGGCCTGGTCTCCCTCGCCGCCGAGCAGTCCGCCCCGGCCGGCTCCACCACCTCCGCCAGCACCGCCAGCGCTGCCAGCACCGATGACACCGCCGCCCTCCTCGCCGACCGCCTCTCCCTGCCGATCGAGACCGTCGCCGACCGCCTCTCCCAGCTCTCCCGCCTCGCCCTGACGATCTCGGGCCGCCCCTCGCCCGGCCTCGCCGAGGCCCTCGCCCCCGACGCCGCGGCCTGGCCCCCGCCCGCCGAGGCGCTCACCGGCCCCAGCCCGGATTCCCTCACCACGATCGCGCCCGCGACCATCGCCGCCGAGTCCGCCCAGCACGCCGAGGAGGCCGTCCGCCTCGTCACCGCTCTGGCGCGCGAATGGCTGCGCGAGCCCGGCCCCCTCCTGCGCACCGGCGGAGTCGGCGTGCGCCCCCTGGCCCGCACCGCCGAGGCCCTCGGCCTGGCCCCCGCCCAGGCGGCCACCATCATCGAGATCGCCGCAGCCGCGGGCCTCCTCGGCCTCGACGACGACGGCGCCGCCTGGCTCCCCGCCGCGCCCGCCCTCGCCTGGCTCTCCCACGACGACGCCCCGCCCCTCCCCGAGCGCTGGGCCGCCCTGGCCACCGCCTGGGCATCGAGCGCCCGCACCCCCTGGCTGGTCGGCAGCCGCACCGAGGACGGCGCTCTGAGGGCCGTGCTCGGTGACGCCGCCGAGGCCCCCTGGGCCCGCTCGCTCCGGCGCCGCCTCCTCGCGCTCCTCGCCTCCCTGCCCGACGGCGCCTCCGTCACCCCCGGCTTCGCGCGCGCGACTCTCATCGCCGCTCGGCCCCGCCGTGCCATCCCCGACGGCGCCATCACCGCGATCCTCTCCGAGGCCGAGCTCCTGGGGATCACCGGCGGCGGGGCTCTCTCGCGCGCGGGCCGCGCCCTCGCCGAGCACGCGCTCGGGGCGCCCGACGGCGCTGAGGCGGACCCCGCCTCGCTGGCCGCCCTGGAGGATGCCCTGGCCGCCGACCTGCCCGAGCCGGTAGCCATGCTCCTCGTCCAGTCCGACCTCACCGCGATCGTCCCGGGCCGCCCCGTCGCGCCTCTCGCCGCCCTGCTCGAGCGCAGTGCCGTCGTCGAATCGCGCGGCGGCGCCCTCACCCTGCGCTTCACGCCCGACTCGGTGCGAGGCGCCCTTGACGCGGGGCTCGGCGCGGAGGAGATCCTCGACGCGCTCGGCGCCTACAGCCCCACCCCGCTGCCGGGGGCACTGGCCGCCCTCGTCGAGGACGCCGCCCGCCGCCACGGGGCGGTGCGCGTGCGCCCCGTCGCGGCGATCCTGCGCGTCCCCGATCCCGCCACCGCCGCCGGCCTCCTCGCCGAGTCCCGGCTGGCGGGACTCGGCCTCGACGAGGCCGCCCCCGGCATCCTCACCGCGACCGCCAGCGCGGGGCAGGTCCTGCGCGAGCTGCGGGCCACCGGGCTGGCGCCCGTCATGGAGGACGGGCAGGGCCGCCTCGTCCTCGACGGCGCCGCGGGCGGCCCGGGTGGCG
>NZ_JH806632.1:1407250-1430417 GCF_000295095.1 Actinomyces timonensis DSM 23838
GAGCCCACCCGGCCGGGCCACGCCATCGCCTCCCGCCGCCGCGTCCCCGCCAGCCGGGAGCTCGCCGTCATGGTCGGCAGGATGCGCGCCGGTCAGGAGGCCCTCGCCGCCGCCGGGCCGGCCGTCGCCGCGAGCGACCCCGTCCACGCCCTGGCCGTCCTGCGCCAGGGGCAGGCCAGCCGCTCCCTCCTGCGGCTGCGCCTGGCAGGACCCGACGGCGAGGTCCAGGAGCGCAAGGCGCGGGTGCGCGCCGTCGAGCCCGGCCGGGTCAGGCTCGCCGACGTGGCGCGCGAGACCGAGCTGACCGTCGCCATCCACCGCATCGTCTCGGTGGAGCCGATCAATCGGGGCTGACGGGGCCCGGCGGGCGGCAGCGCTGCCGCCCGGCGCGCTTCGGGGCACTGCGGCGCCCCGGAGCGGCCGGTGGCGACCCCGTCGTGGACGCCCCCTCTACACTGGGCCGCGTGACTGGAACCGAGAGCGCCCAGGCAGGCACGACCTCCCCCGAGATGAGCGCGACCCCGCAGAGCCCTGAAGCCCCTGAGGTCCCCCGGGGAAGCGTCGGGACCGCCGTCGACCCCGCCACCGCGGGCCTGCTCCGCGGCGGCTCGCTGCCCACCCCGTCCCAGGCCGCGCTCGCCGCCAAGGACCGCACGCTGACCAGCGCGACCGCCGTCGAGCTCGCCCGCTCCGCTCTCATGGAGATCACGATCCCCGAGACCGTCGGCCCCCACGCGGCCGCCCGCGCGGATGCCGAGCGCCTCGTCACCCACCTCTTCGAGTGCACCCTGGCCGGCTACCGCGGCTGGCGCTGGGCCGTCACGATGAGCCGCGCGCCGCGCTCGCGGACCGCCACCGTCGTCGAGCTCGAGCTGCTGCCCGGGGAGGACGCGCTGCTCGCCCCCGTGTGGGTGCCCTGGGCCGACCGCCTGGCGCCCGGGGACGTCGGCCGCTCCGACCGCCTCCCCCTGCGCGAGACCGACGAGCGCCTCGAGCCCGGCTGGGAGGCCACGGGCGACGACGAGGGGGACCGGGTCGCACTCGACGAGCTCGACCTCGGGCGCGCGCGGGTCCTCAGCCCCGAGGGCGTCCAGCGCGCCGCCCAGCGCTGGTACGACGGCGATCATGGCCCCCACGCCGACGGCGTCCGCAAGGCCCACGCCACGTGCTCCACCTGCGGTTTCCTCATCCCCATGGCGGGGCCGTTCCGGCAGGCCTTCGGGATCTGCGCCAACGAGTGGGCCCCCGACGACGGCACTGTCGTCTCCCTCGACCACGGCTGCGGCGCCCACTCCGAGACCGATCTGCCCGACCAGGGGCCGGAGTGGCCGGTGGCGCCCTCGCGCGTCGACGAGGGGCGCATGGAGGTCGTCGCCTCCGACGGCCAGGACCTGCGCGGTGGCACCCCGCTCGCCGAGGTGGCGCAGGAGCCAGCCGCGGACGCGCCCGCCGAGGAGCGATCCGAGCCCGCCGCCGAGGAGCCCGCTGCTGGCGGCTCCCCTGAGGACGCCGAGACTCCCGAGGTCCCGGAGGCCGGCGAGTCCCCGGAGAGCCCGGAGGCTCCCACCGACACCGACGCCGACCCCGCTGACTCCAGTCAGGATCGCGCCGTCTCCGCGCGGGACGCCGTCGCCGATCTCGCCGCCGAGCTCGGCGCGGATCGCCCGGCTGAGGCTGTTGAGCAGGCCGGGCCCGAGGCCGCGGACGAGGGGGAGGACCGCGAGGAGGACGCCGACTCAGTGACCAGCCTCGCCGACCTCGAGGCCCTTATGCCCACCCGCGCCTGAGAGCGGCTGCCACGCGCTTACGGACTGTCCCAAAGAGGGGCGGGGGAAGTGATCCGAGGGGCTGGCATCGGGTCTGGCGGGAGCACCGGAGGGCGCCCAGCGCCCGATGGTGCGGGGGACCGGCCCTCGGATCACTTCCCCGGCCCCGACCCCATCGGTGCCCCCTGCTGCGCCCCGCCGGCGCCGCCCATGAGGGCGGCGACGTCGTCGGGGAACGGGAAGCTGCCGGGCCGGTAGGCGCAGGAGGCGTCCTCCGCGTGCAGATCGCCCGTCATGTTGTAGGCGCGCGCCCGGCTGCCCCCGCACACGGCCTTGTACTCGCAGGCCCCGCAGCGGCCCTTGAGGAGCCCGGGGTCGCGCACGCCTGTGAACACCTCCGAGTGCCGGTAGATCTCCGTGAGCGAGGAGTCCCGCACGTTCCCGGCGCTCTTCTCCAAGAAGCCCGACGGCGTCACCTCCCCGGTGTGGGAGACGAACACGAAGCCGCTGCCCGAGCTGACGGTGATCGGGGGCCGGCGCCGCCGTGGCCCTGAGTCGAGGCCGAGCTCGGCAATGCGCTCGCGCAGCTGGCGGTACAGGGGTCCGTAGCCCATGATCCGCATCATCTCCTCGCCCTCGATGCCGCGGTCGGCCAGGACCTGGCGCTGCAGGCACACGCGCCGGAAGTGGTGCCCCTCGGTGGTGCGCACGGGGACGGCCTCGCCCATGTCGTAGAAGGCGCCGAGCACGTCCTCCACCTCATCGGCGTCCAGGGCGCCCAGGTCGACGCCGCGGCCCGTGGGCACGAGGAGGAAACCGGACCAGGTCATCGCCCTGTGATCGCGCACGAGCGCCGCGATGTCGGGGAGCTCGTGGACGTTGTGGCGCGCCACCACGGAGTTGATCTGCACTCTCATGCCCAGCTCCCGGGCAGCCTCCCAGCCGGCGATCGTGCGGTCGAAGGTGCGCTCAAGGCCCCGGAAGGCGTCATGCGTGGCTGCTGTGGCGCCGTCGACGGACAGGGAGATGACATTCACCCCCACGTCCTGGAGCTCGGCGAGCGCCTCCTTGGTGAGCTTGTCCGTCCCCGACGGCGAGAGCGCCACATGCAGCCCCAGGTGCGTCCCGTAGGCGGCCAGCTCGGCCAGGTCGGGCCGCTCGAAGCAGTCGCCGCCGGTGATGATGAAGATGACGGCGGGCTGGCCGAAGGCGGCGGCCTCGTCCATGAGCGCCTTGGCCTCCTCCAGGTCCAGCTCGAAGGGGCTGCGCAGTGGCACGGCCTCGGCGCGGCAGTGGCGGCAGGCCAGGGCGCAGGCGCGGGTGGCCTCCCAGGTGACGAGCATGGGGCGCTCGGCGGGGTCGTGCCGCTGGACGCGCACCGGCCGCGCGGCTGGGCGCCGTAAGGGGGCTCCGGTGGCTGGCGGCGTCATACGAGCCCGTCGATCGGCTCTCCCGCGGGCGCGGCGGCCACGATCGCGGCATTGCGCACGATCCGCTCCATCGCGCCCACGGGGCGCCCTCCCGCGCCGTGCGGGGTGAGGACGAGGTTCGGGGCGTCCCAAAGAGGGGAGTCAGCGGGAAGGGGCTCGGGATCGGTGACGTCCAGGCCCGCGGCGGCGATCCCGCCCTCCCGCAGCGCGGCGTCCAGGGCGAGGGTGTCCACCGTGGAGCCCCGCCCGGTGTTGATGACGACGGCGCGCCGCGGCAGGAGGGCCAGCCGCTCGGCGCCGAGCGCCCCCGCCGTCTCGGGCGTCGCCGGGAGGATCATGACGAGCAGATCGGTGCTCGGCAGGGCGGCGTCGATGTCTTCGACGGCGATGACCTCGTATCCCGCCCGCGTCCCCGCGCTGCGCGCCACCCCGCGCACCTGGGCGCCGACGGCGCCCAGCAGCCTGGCGGTCGCCTGGCCGATCGCGCCGAAGCCCCAGACGAGCGCGCGGGCGCCGATGAGGGTGGTGAGGCGGTCGGGGTCATGGAGGGGCTTGGCCCCGCCGAGCTCGCGGGCCCACCGGTGCTCGTGCTGCGCGGCCAGCGCCTGGGGCAGGGATCGCGCGCAGGCCAGGGCGAGGGCGAGGGTGTGCTCGGCCACCGTCGCGTCGTGGAAGTGGCGCCCCGTGGTGAGGGCGACGGAGTCGGGGAAGCCCGCGGCGAGGATGGCATCGGGACCCGCGGCGAGGGTCTGGATCCAGCGCAGGCGCGTCATGTAGCCGGCCATGTCGCGCAGCGCGTCCAGGTTGCCGCTGCCGCCCCCGCCCCACAGGACCATCGCCTCCGCATCGCGGTGCTCGGCCGGCACGGGCGCGCTCTCGCGGAAGAGGACGACCTCGTGGCCCTCGGCGATCAATGGGGCGGGATCGAGGAAGGAGGTGTCGGTGAGCAGGATCTTCATACACGCATTATCCGCGACCGCCCCATGATCCGTGCTCGGCCATGACAGGGCCGGGCGTCCACCGTCGTCGGCCGCCGAAAGGGCCTCACGGGGGATCTTGGCGGCCTCGAGGCCCTCTAGCGCCGGATCCGCTCACAGGCCACCACGACCCGGCGGGTCGGCCACTGCGGGATGTTGACGGTCGCGGCGGCAGGATCCGCGCACCCCTCTGCCCCGGCGCGGCGGACCGCCTGAGACCAGGGCTCCTGACCGATCCTGATCGGCAGAGGCGCGTGGAAGCCCGCCATGACGATCCCCACCGCGATCACTGCCAGGACGGCGAGGGCGGCCCGGGCCGCGCGTCGTCGCGCGCGCCGCGCCGCCCACCGGTCGACGGCCACGAGCACGGCGATGGTCACGAGCATCGATCCCGCCACCCCCCAGCGCCACGGCAGGGGGACTCCCCTCCCATCGACAAACACCCCGCCGTTGAGGAGACAGGACATGATCCACAGGACGACAGCCAGGACCAGCCAGATGATCGGGGCCAGGCGCTCGATCTCCGAGGGCCGGGAGCGCCCCGCCGCGCTCCCGCCCGCACGCGCCGCCCATAGGCAGACACCCGTGAGGGCGGCCATCCCGAGGCCGAGCCCCGCCCATCCAGTGTCCTCGACGACTCGCGCCACGACCCACCGGTCGCTGGTGATTGGGGTGAGGGCGGTATTGATGAGCAGTCCGCGAGCCACAGGGCCCAGTCCGTCCACCACCTCCTCGTAGCCGCCGGGGCGGGGGCTGACCATCATCGTGGCCAGTTGCGCCACGATGCCGAGGACCCATCCGACGACGAGCGGGCTCCGCCACAGCCGACGCAGCGCCAACCACGCGATGACCGGGGCCAGGACCACCGCCTGGATCTCCGTGGTCACCAGCAGGACGACGGCGAGAGCCCTGGCGATCCACCCGGCCGCGCGCCGGGCATTGGCCTCCCCGCTCCTTCCGGCTCCTGCGCCATCCGGCGGGGAGCAGGCCATGACCGAGAGCAGCACGAGGCAGTAGATGTGGAAGCAGTTGAGGTTCCCGACCACCTGGTCCCCGGTCGACGGCGTGAGCGCGGGCACCAGGGAGACCGCCGCGCGCGCCGCGGGGCGGGAGACCAGACGAGCGCTGACTACCCACAGCGCGGCGCAGATCATCCCGGGGAGAAGGCAGGCCATTGCCGTTGTGGCCACGCCCCACCACGTCACGGGCAGCGCGTGGACCACCCCCGATGCCAGCCGTGGGATCGTATGCAGGTAGCCCCCGTAGCCCTCGACGATGCTGGAGGCGCCCATGGCGCGCCACTGCCCGAGGAACAGCCAACCGTCCTCGTAGTAGAGGGAGTCCCACACCCTCGGGGGGAGTCGGAGCGCGGTGAGCGCTGTCGCGGCAGCGCCGATCATGACGGTCCCCCGCCAACCGCGTGTGAGAGGCGCATTCATACGCATATCGTGTGATCCCACCCTCTTGTCAGCGGTGAGTGGATCTTCATACACGCATTATCGTCGCGGACGGGTGTCCCGTGTCCTGACGGGATGTCATCGGCGCGCCCGGGGTCTGCGACAATGGGGCAACGTGAGCACCACTTCTCCCGGGCGGACCGCGCCCTCCCGCCCCATCCCCTCCGGCTCCTATCCGGCGCTCGATCGCTTCTTCCACATCACCGAGCGCGGCTCGACTCTCGCCCGCGAGCTCCGCGGCGGCGTCGTCACCTTCTTCACGATGAGCTACATCCTCGTGCTGAACCCGCTCATCCTCGGAGGCGCGTTCGCGGGCGACGGCGATGTCACCAGCGCCAAGGCGAAGATCGCCGCCGGCACCGCCCTCATCGCCGGGGTCATGACGATCCTCATGGGCGTCGTCGCCAACTACCCGCTGGCCATGGCCGCCGGGCTCGGCATCAACGCGATGGTCGCCTACACGATCGTCGGCAATCACGGCATGACCTTCGCCGACGCCATGGGCATCGTCGTCATCGAGGGCGTCATCATCCTCGTCCTCGTCCTCACCGGCTTCCGCGAGGCCGTCTTCCGGGCCGTCCCACCGTTCCTGCGCACCGCGATCAGCGTGGGCATCGGTCTGTTCATCGCCCTCATCGGGCTCGTGGACGCCAAGGTCGTGCGCGCCGGCGGCACGCCCCTCGAGCTCGGCCTGGGCGGCTCCCTCAAGGGATGGCCCGTCATCGTCTTCCTCGTGGGCCTCTTCCTCACGATCATCCTGCACATCCGCAAGGTCCGCGGCGCCATCCTCATCGGCATCATCAGCGCCACCCTCCTGGCGGTCATCATCGAGGCCGTCGAGAGCCTGGGCGCCTTCGACAAGGAGGCCAACCCCACCGGCTGGGCGCTGAGCGTCCCCTCGCTCAGCGGCAGCCCCATCTCCATGCCGGACCTGTCGGGCCTCGGCCACTTCTCCCTGCTGGGCTCCTTCGAGAAGGCCGGCGCCGTCTCGATCGTCCTGCTCGTCTTCTCCATGATGCTCGCCGACTTCTTCGACACGATGGGCACGATGGTCGCCATCGGCGCCGAGGGCGATCTCCTCGATGACAACGGCAACCCGCCGCGCACCCGCGAGATCCTCGTGGTGGACTCGGTGGGCGCCATCGCGGGCGGTCTCGGCGCGGTCTCGTCCAACACCTCCTACGTGGAGTCCGCCGCGGGCGTCGGGGAGGGCGCGCGCACGGGACTGGCGAACGTCGTCACCGGCGCCCTGTTCCTCGCCTCCGTCTTCCTGTCGCCGATCGTCGCGATGGTCCCCTACGAGGCGGCCACCCCGGCGCTCGTCGTCGTCGGCTTCCTCATGATGACCCAGGTGGCGGACATCGACTGGAAGCGGCCCGAGCTGGGCATCCCAGCCTTCATGACGATCATCATGATGCCGTTCTCCTACTCGATCACCAACGGGATCGGCGCGGGCTTCCTCACCTACGTGCTCGTCGAGATCGCCGTCGGGCGCGCCCGACGGGTCCACCCGCTCATGTGGCTGACCGCCGCGCTGTTCGCCGTCTACTTCACGATGGCGCCCATCAAGGAGATCCTCGGCCTTGCCTGAGCCAGAACGCTCCGCCAGAACGACCCCGGGGTCCTCCGCGCTCGCGGAGGGCCCCGAGCGCCCCCGGCAGGAGCGCGCTGCGGGCCCCGGCAGGAGCACTCCGGGGCTCCTGCTCACGAGTGACCGATATCCTTCTCCTTAAGCCCCGCGCCCCGTGAACCGGGCGGCGCGCCGGCCCGGCCGCCCGTGTGGGCGGGGAACCGTCATCGCAGGAGGCGCGAGCGCATATGAGCGAGCTCATCGACACCACCGAGATGTACCTCAAGACCGTCTACGAGCTGGAGGAGGACGGCGTCACCCCTCTTCGCGCGCGGATCGTCGACCGCCTCGACCACTCCGGCCCCACGGTCTCCCAGACTGTGGCGCGCATGGAGCGCGATGGGCTCATCAGAGTCACGGAGGACCGCTCGCTGGAGCTGACCG
Organism: Actinomyces timonensis DSM 23838; assembly: GCF_000295095.1. GTDB lineage: Bacteria > Actinomycetota > Actinomycetes > Actinomycetales > Actinomycetaceae > Actinomyces > Actinomyces timonensis. Next base: position 1,414,895 of record NZ_JH806632.1, read on the forward strand.
ATGAGGGCCGCCGCCGCGCCACCGAGGTGATCCGCAAGCACCGCCTTGCTGAAAGGCTGCTGCTCGACGTCGTCGGCCTCGACCGGCGCTACATCCACGACGAGGCCTGCCGCTGGGAGCACGTCATGAGCGAGAGGGTCGAGGATCGTCTCGCCGAGATCCTCGGCGACGTGGCCTCCGATCCCTTCGGCAACCCCATCCCCGGCAGCCGGGCCGACCATCCCGCGCCGGGCAAGGACGAGCTGAGCGCCAACCGGGTCGTCCGCGACGGCGTCGGATCCGCCGTGGTGCGCCGGATCGGCGAGCCGATCCAGGCCGACGCCGAGCTGCTGGCTCTCCTGGAGGACGCCGGGATCTGCGCTGGCGCCCAGGTGGAGCTGCGCGGATCGGCCGGGGGCGTGCGCGTCGTGGGCCCCACGGGCATGCCGATCGTGCTGCCGGGCGACGTCGCCCGCCACCTCTTCCTCGAGCAGGCCGCCCCGGAGCGCTGAGCCGCCTCCCCGGTCGCGCATATCCCGCATTGATGAGGATTGATCGGGCCCCAGGGGGCCTGATCTGGATAGATGTGCCTATGGGATCCCTAGGAGAGGGATGCCACAGGGGGCGGTTCCGCCCAGGACTTCACTCTTGATCGGAACTTCGACTAGTGTCTGCGGTGCAGCCGATGCCCCGGTTGCGGAGAGATGGGCGGAGCCAAACCCTGTCGGCGCCCCTCGCTCCTGATTCCCACCCAGATCACCGGCAGGGACGGGGGAACCACTTCCCGGATGAGACGAGTCCCGTGCTCGGATCCTCCTTGGGGTGAATCCCGCTTGACGCGGGTAGGGCTTCTCCAGCCCGAACCCGACAGCTAACCTCGACGGCTCTCCAGGAGAACACCAGTGACTTCTAGCGTCAAGGCACGCCACCGCAAGGCCACTCGGCCGATCACCCCTCTGTCGGCCTCCGGCCCGGCCGCGCGTCGCGGCCTCGCCGTCGTCGCGACCTCCGGTCTGGCCCTCACCATGATCGCCTCCGGCGCCAACGCCGCGAGCGACACCACTCAGCTCGACGAGTCCGCCGGTTCCCTCGGCGACAACGTCGGCACCGCCGCTCTCGCCGCCCCGGCGCAGGACGCTGTCATCGCCAACCCGGCCGTCGAGGTCGCCAGCGACGCCCAGGTCGACGGCTTCGACCACGCCGCTGAGGCTGTTGCCGCCGATGCGCCGGCTCCCGCCCCGACCGCCGAGGCGACTCCGGAGGCCACTGCGGCCCCCACCGCCGAGGCGACTGAGACCGCCGAGGCCACCCCCGCCGCGACTGCGGAGGCCGCCTCCTCCGAGGCCGCCGCCCCGGCGGCCCCCTCCTCCGGCAACTCCATCGTGGGTCTCGCGATGGCCCAGGTCGGCAAGGCCTACGTCTACGGCGCCGGCGGCCCCAGCGCCTTCGACTGCTCCGGCCTTGTCTCCTACGTCTACGCCAACGTGGCGGGCATCAGCGTCCCCCACTCCTCCGGCGGCATCCGCTCGGCCGGCACCGTCATCTCCGCCTCCGAGGCGCAGCCCGGTGACGTCCTCTGGTGGCCCGGCCACGTCGCCATCTACGCCGGTGACGGCATGATGGTCTCCGCCGAGTCCGAGAGCGTCGGCGTCCAGTACCTGGCCGTCCGCGGCGGCGCCACGTACCTCCGCTTCTGAGCGGTCCCGGCTGCCGGATCATCCCGGCTCCGAATCCTCCGTCTCGGCTCCGCCCCTCCCGTGGGGCGGAGCCGAGACATCTCATGTGGTGGAGCGCTCCTCGTGAGGCAGGCCACCTCGGGTAGGCCTGAAGCCGCCCTGACCTGGCTGGAATCCCTTGGAATGACAGTGAAAGAGGGGCGCCTCTGTGTGGCAGGTCACGATCGTGTCGTTGATCATCCCGTGACTCGCGTGTCGGCGCTCGGGTAGCCTCTCAGGTGTCGCGGGGCTTCCCCCTCGCGATGCTCGGTCCGGGGCCCAGCCCCATCGTCCGGCCCGAGTTGGCGAACCTGAGCGATGGGGACGGGGGAACCGTTTCATGGGCCGCGGACCTGACCGCGACCCTCGGGGTGAATCCCGCTTGACGCGGGTAGGGCTTCTCCAGCCCGAACCCGACAGCTAACCCCGGCGGCCACAGGAGAGGAATATGACCACCCATTCCCAGGCGCGCCACCGCGCCGCCAAACGTCCCACAACTCCCCTCACCGAGGTCGCCCCCGCCACCCGCCGCGGTATCGCGCTGGCCGCCTCCTCCGGCCTGGCCCTGACCATGGTCGCCTCCGGAGCCGCCACCGCCTCGGTCGCCGAGCCCGCCGAGGCCTCCGCGGGATCCCTCGAAGCCTCCGGCCTCAACCAGCTCGCCCTGGACGCTCACACCGCCGTGACGACCAACGCGGCGATCGTCGTCGGGACCGACGTGCAGGCCGATACCTTCAACCACGAGTCCGAGGCCGCTGAGGCCACTGCGGCCGAGGCCCCCAAGCCCGTCGTCGAGACCCCCGCCCCCCAGGCGGAGCAGGCCCAGGAGGCCCGGGCCGAGCAGGGCGATGCCTCCACCCAGCAGGCCGCGGCCCAGGCGGCCCCCGCCGCCCAGGCGCAGCCCGCCGCTGCTCCCGCCTCGGCCTCCGGCTCGAGCATCGTGTCCATCGCAATGCAGTACGTGGGCACCCCCTACGTCTACGGCGGCTCCTCCCCCTCGGGCTTCGACTGCTCCGGCTTCGTCCAGTACGTCTACGCCCAGGCCGGGATCAGCCTGCCCCGCACCTCCGGGGCCCAGGCCGCGGCGGGCACAGCCGTCTCCATGTCCGAGGCCCAGCCCGGCGACATCGTCTACTACGGCTACCACGTCGGCATCTACGCCGGCAACGGCATGATGATCGACGCCGGCAACGAGTCCACCGGCGTCGTGTACCGCGAGATCTGGGGCACCCCGATCTCCTTCATCCGGATCGGCTGACACGGGCCGGCTCGGGACTGATCTACACCGTCGAGGGGGCGGCCGCGACAGCGGCCGCCCCCTCGACGCGCGTGGCGGAGCCGGTGCCCATCGAACCTCCCCGTCGTGCCCTGCGCCACAGGTATGCTGAGCGCGACTGGACCGCTGCGCCCTTCCGGGCGCCGCGGAGCCCGACGAAAGAAGCAGGAACCATGGCTGAAGACAAAGTCGTCCTCGTTGGTGTCGATGGGTCGCCCGAGTCACTGGGCGCCGTCGACTGGGCGGTCGCCCGCGCGGCGCGCGAGGGATGGAGGGTCCACATCCTCTGCGCCTACTCGCTGCCCTCCTTCACCGCCGCCTCCCTCGACGGCGGCTACGCCGCTTTGGACGACACAGCGATACGCGCCGGCGCCCAGGCCGTCGTTGACGAGGCCGTCGCCCGTGCCCAGGCGGCCGGCGTCGCTGTGACCAGCTCTCTTGAGACCGGCGACCCCGCCGGTGTCCTCGTCGACCTCTCCTCCGACGCCGCCCTGGCCGTCGTCGGCACCCGCGGTGGTGGAGGCTTCGCCGACCGCCTGCTCGGCACCGTCTCCTCCGCACTGCCCGCGCACGCCAAGTGCCCCACGGTCATCGTCCCCCGCCACACCACCGGCACCGCCTTCACCCCGGTCAAGAGGATCGTCGTCGGCGTCGACGGCTCGGGCTCCGCCCACAAGGCCGTGCGCCGCGCCGTCCGCGAGGCCGAGGCCTGGGACGCCGAGCTCACCGCCGTGGCCGCCGTCCCCATGAGCACCGGGACCGGGGCGCTCGCCTGGCTCCCCGCCGCCGTCGACCGCCAGCAGGTCCTCGCCGACGTGCGCGCCGGCCTCGACCACGCCGTCGCCAAGGCCCTCGAGGGCCACCCCGGGGTGACCGTCCGCCGCCACGCCCTGGACGGCAACGCCGCCGAGCTCCTCGCCGAGTTCTCCACGGCCGTCGACCTCGTCGTCGTCGGCTCGCGCGGCCGCGGCGGCTTCGCGGGCCTCCTCCTGGGCTCGACGAGCCAGGCGGTCCTGTCCCACGCCGCCTGCCCGATCATGGTGGTGCCGGCCCGCGCCAAGGATGACGACTCGGCGGTCACCCGCTCGAGTGTCCCGTGGGAGCGCGCCTGAGCCCCTGGCCGCACGCCGGTGCCCGACCGGCGCGGCACGCTGGTAGGCTTGCCGCGCCCCGCCCTCGTAGCTCAGGGGATAGAGCACCGCTCTCCTAAAGCGGGTGTCGCGCGTTCGAATCGCGCCGGGGGCACCACTGCCGGACGCCCGGATCCCACACGCCCATGCGGGGAGCCGGGCGTCCCGCGTCGATACGGCATCGGGCGTGACGGCCCGGCTGGCCCGCAACGGCGCTGACGCGGCGCCACCCCGGGGCGCCTCGGGCAGGAGCGCGCCGCGCGCGGATATTGTCGGAGCATGGCGCCTTCACTCTTCTCCTTCGGCCGAGCGCGGCACAGCGCGGGCCACGCAGCGGGCGATCGCGTGGGCACCGCCGAGGGGCGCGCCAGCGGGGGCGGACGCGAGTCGCACCTCCCCGGCACCTTCACCCCCGAGCCCCCGCCGACGCCGGAGCCACCCGCTCCCGCGTCCCCCACCGACCTCGACGACGCCAGCCGGGCCCGTGTGGACGCCGCGCTCGCCAGCTGGCGCGAGGAGCTCGTCGGCCTCGGGGGAGTGGCCAGCCTCGACGACGTCTCGCTGCTCGACGGCGCCGTCGACCTCACCGCAGCGCACCCCTCGGGACTCGCCCAGCTCTACGCCGGGCGCCCCACCCCCCTGTCCAGTCTCATCCGCGAGCCCACCGCCCTGGCCGCCGCCCGCAGATCCGTGCGCAAGGTGGCCGGGCGCACTGATGTCCTCGCCAGGCAGTTCGGCGTCGCCCCCGTCTACCTCGCCATCGGGGTCGCCACCTGGACCGAGACCATCCGGGACGAGTCCCGGCGCTCTGCCGCCGATGGCGCGGGGAGCGCTTGGAGCGGTCCCGCCGGTGGCACGGGCGGGACGGACGGCGACGGCGCCGCTGAGGCGCCCCGCCACGAGATCTCCGACCCCGTCCTCGCCTCGGCCCTCGAGAGCGCCCTGTCCTCGCGCCCGGCGGGCCCCCCGGGGACCGTCCGCACGGTCAACGCCCCCGTGCTCATGCGGCCGGTCCGCCTGGCCAGTGCCTCCGCGGACGCGACCATCTCCGTCGACCCCTCCATCGAGGTCAACCCCGTCCTCACGCGCGCCCTGCGCCGCTACGGATCGACGGCCGACATCCAGGCCTTCGCCCACGCGGCGCTGACCGCCGAGGGCTTCACCCCGCGCGCCGCCCTCACCCGCATCGCCGCCGCCTGCCGCGACTACCTGCCCGGCTTCGAGCTGCGCGAGCGCCTCGTCGTCGGCGCATTCGTCCACCCCGGCCAGGCGCTCGTCGAGGACTTCGACGCCGTCGTGGAGCGCGCGCGCCTGTCAGCGCTCGTCGCCGCGCTGGCCGGGGTCGAGCCCGCCCAGCGGGCGCTCGCCGTCGACCTGCCCGCCCCCTGGCGCGACGACCGCGCCCCCGATGCCGAGCGCGGCGCGGGCGATCTCGACCCCGGCCAGCTCGACGTCGTCGAGTCCGTCGGCCTGGGGGCATCCCTCCTCCTCGACGCGCCCCCCGGATCGGATGTCGCCGCCACGCTCGCCGCCGTCCTCGCCGACGCCGCCGCCACCGGCCGCACCGCCATCCACATCCCGGCCACGAGCGGGGACGGCCACGCCGTGGCCCAGGCCCTGGAGGACCTCGGCCTGGGCGACCTCGTCGTCGACCTCACCGAGGACGCCAGCTGGCGCCGCCACGCCGCCGAGGCCGTCCAGTCAGGGCTCGGCTCCCAGCCGCCCCAGCTCGACGTCCCCGAGATCCTGCGCGTCCGCCAGCGCCTCACCGCCGTGCGCAAGCGCCTGTCCCGCTACGTGGCGGCGCTGCACACGAGGCGCGAGCCGTGGGGCGTCTCCGCCTATGAGGCACTCCAGACCCTTGCCGAGCTCACCTCATCGCGCTCGAAGGCCCGCACCACCGCGAAGATCGTCCCCGGTCGCCTCGAGCGCCTCGACGACGCCGGCCGCGAGCGCGCCTCGCGCATCCTCCACCGCGCCCACTCCCTCGGGATGCTCCGCCCCGTCGAGGCGCCCTCGCCCTGGAGCGGCCTGGCGCTGACCGACCTCGACGAGGTCACCGACGCCCTGGGCCGCCTGGGCCGCCTGGCCGACGACATGCTCCCGGCCGTGGAGACCCACAGCCGCGAGGTCTCCTCCTACACAGGGCTGCGGCGCGCCACCACCCTGGCGACGTGGTCCGAGCAGCTCGACATGCTCGACGGCGTGCGCGACTCCCTCGATGTCTTCCTTCCCGAGGTCTTCGAGCGCTCCGCCGCCGACCTCGTCATCGCCACGGCCACCAAGCGCTGGCGCGAGGAGCGCAGCATCGTCATGAGCGGCTCCGCGCGGCGCCGCTTCACCCGTCAGGCCAAGGACCTCGTGCGCCCCGGCCGCGTCGTCGAGGACCTCCACGCCGAGCTCGTCAAGGTGCAGCAGCGCCGCGAGGAGTGGCGGCGCCACGATCCCGACGGCGGATGGCCCACCCTCCCGCAGGGCCTGGACGAGATGCGCCGCACCTGCGAGCGGGCGATGAACGCCCTCACCGAGCTCCAGCCCCTCCTCGACCGCCACGACGGCTCCCCGGCCCTCGTGGACACCCCGCTGGCCGACCTGACCACCCGCGTCAAGGCCCTGGCCGATGACCCGGAGACCGCGCAGGCCCAGCCCGAGCGCAACCAGACGACCATCGCCATCGACGAATTGGGCATGGGCCCGCTCGTCAAGGACCTGCGCGCCCGCCAGGTGCCCGACGACGAGCTGGACGACGAGCTCACCTACTGCTGGTGGTCCTCCGTCCTCGCCCAGGCCCTCCGCGAGGACCCGGATATGGGGGGCCTGGACGCCAAGGCCCTCGACGAGCTCTCCGAGAGCCTGCGCCAACTCGACGCCGCCCAGTCCGCCTCCCTGTCCGGCCCGGTGGCCCAGGCCTGCGCCCGCCGGGTGCGGGCCGCCGTCGAGGCCGACAAGCAGCAGGCCCGCTCCCTGTACATCGCCCTGTCGAAGGACGACGGCGTCCCCCTGCGCGACATCCTCGACGCCCACCCGGTGGCCTGGCTCGCCCGCCCCGTGTGGATCGTCCCGCCGACCCTCGTGCCGCAGGTGCTCGCGCCCAGCGCCGTCGTGGACCTCGCGATCCTCGACGCCTCGGCGAGCATGCCTGTGGCCCAGGCGCTCCCCGCGCTCGTGCGCGCCGAGCAGGTCCTCGTCATCGGCGACCCACGCCGGGCGGAGCAGGGCCTTGCCGCCGAGCTCGGGCCCCTCCTGCCCGCCGTCACCCTGCCCACCGGCCGCAACCAGCTCGACGCCGGCATCGCCTCCTTCCTCGCCGCCAACGGCTACGAGGGCATCGTCGAGGTCATCCCAGGTCCGCCGGGGGACTCCACGCTCTCGCTCATCGAAGTCGACGGGCGCGGCATGCCGGCACCGGGCAAGAGCGCCGTGGAGACCGTGCCCGCGGAGGTCGACCAGGTCGTCGACGTCGTCATCGAGCACGCGCTCACCCGCCCCGACGAGAGCCTGGGCGTTATCGCGCTCAACACCCGCCACGCCGACGAGATCCGCCGCGCCGTCGCCTCCGCGGCCGCCGAGTCGCCCGCCCTGGACGACTTCTTCTCCTCGGGAGTCAAGGAGCCCTTCACGGTCATCGACCTGCGCGAGGCGCGCTCCCTGCGCCGCGACCGCGTCATCCTGTCGGTCGGCTTCGCGAAGACCCCGCATGGTCGCACCATCCACTCCTTCGGCGAGCTCGGCGAGCAGGGCGGCATGGTGGCGCTCGTCGAGGCCCTGTGCGCCTCGCGGGGCGCGACGACCGTCATCTCCTCCATCAGCGCCGAGGACCTCGACCCCGACCGCCTGCGGGCGCCGGGCGCCAGGCTGCTGCGCGAGGTGCTCGCGCGCGCCGCGGGCGGCGGCACCCCTGTGGGCCCGGCGGAGAACGGCGAGCCGGACCGGCTCCTCGTCGACCTGGCCTGGCACCTGTGGCGCAAGGGACTCGTGGTCGTCCCCCAGTGGGGCGCCGACGGCGGCCCCCGGATCCCCCTGGCCATCGGTCACCCAGACTTCCCCGAGGAGCTGTTCGTCGCGGTCCTGACCGACGATGACGACTACGTGGCCGAGCCGAGCCTCCGGCGCCGCGACCGCCACTGGGTGGAGCGCCTCGAGCACCGCGGGTGGCGGGTCCACCGCTCCTTCTCCGCGGGCGTGTTCGTCGATCCGGAGGCCGAGGCCCGCACCATCGAGATCATGATCGACGAGATCCTCGACGAGCGCTCCGCCGCCCAGTCCCGCCAGGAGGGGCCCGAGCTCCCCGAGCACGTCGACGACGCCGACGACGGCGCGGCAGCCCCCTCCCAAGAAGAGGGCGCCGCGCAGGGAAAGGCCGAGACGACGGGCTCGCAGGAGGGTGAGCAGGCGCCTGCTCCGGCGGCCTCGTCCTCCGCTCCGACCCGCTCGACCGGCGCGCCGTCGCCTGCCGCCAGGGCGGATGGGCGCACGGCCCGTCCTCCGATCGCGCAGGGGCTGCCCCTCCAGGCCTACTCCGACGACGAGCTCGACGACCTCGTGGCCTGGATCCGCTCCGATGGGATGGTTCGCAGCGAGGAGGAGGAGCTCACCGAGCTCCGCGACGCCCTCGCACTCACCCGCCGGGGGACCGGCGTGGACGCGGTTCTCGGCAACGCCGTGCGGCGGGGCCGATGAGCGCGCCTGTGCATGGGCGTCGCCGCAGGCATCGCGCCGTGCTCCTGTCCCCGCAGGACGCCGCGCGGGTGGCGCGCGGCGAGATGACCGAGGAGGACGCGGAGAACGCGCGTCGTCGGGGAGTCGATGCCCTCACCGAGGCGCGCTCCCGCGGTGATGAATCGCCCGGCAGCGGCAGCGCCAACGACGCGCGCCTGCGCGCCGAGGTCCCGCCCCACTGGTCCTGACCATCCCGCCGAGACCGGGCGAACAGCACGGCGAGACCGGGCGGTTTTCCACAGATCGGAATCTCGCCGTGCTGTTCGCCCGGTCTCGCGAGGGAAGAGAAGGAACTGGGCCCCGCCGACCGGGTGGTCGGCGGGGCCCAGTTCCTCGCTGAGAGTGTGGCTCAGTGGTTGCGAGCGGCGAGGAGGTCGCGGATCTCGCCCAGCAGCTCGACATCGGTCGGCTCGGCGGGCTTCTCCGCCTCCTCCTTCTTCTGCATCTCCTTGAGCTTGTTCATCGGAACCACGATGCAGAAGTAGACGGCAATGGCGACCAGCAGGAAGTTGATGACAGAAGTAAGGATCGTGCCAGGCTGGATGTACTGGCCACTCTCCTTGATCTTGAACTGGAGGACGGAGTCGAAGTTCGGGGAACCAATGATCTGGCCGACGATGTCCAGGATCACCTTGGTGATGGAGTCGACGATCGGCTTGAAGGCGCCACCGATGATGACGGCGACGGCGAGCTCCAGAGCGTTGCCCTGGGCGATGAACTCCTTGAATCCCTTGATCATGAGGGGAGAACCTTTCGGTGTGAGTGCGCGCCCCGCAGGGGCGACAGGCGCGTGGCCGGGACGATGATTGGCAGCCGGTTGGCTGCATCGTGCAGTCGATGTCGGTTGATCCGAGATCGTCTCGACTGCGATGAGGTCGTCAGGGGCTCAGCGCGAGGCCGAGGGCGCCCTGCGTTGCCGCACCGACGACAAGGGTAGCGGCGTCGGCCGGAACGGCAAGTTCTACTATTGTGACCTTATTCCCTGAAAAAAATCTAGAAGTGTTGCCTTCGGTTGTGGTACCGATGACGCGAGCGCCAGAGCAGAGGATTCTCGTGTCCTCGCTGGCTACAGCTTGCGACGGCGCGGAATTGTCCGCCTGGCCGTCGGTCGCGAAGGGTGTGGCAGATGCGCTGGCGATTGTGACTGGGCTCTCACCGATGATGTCGACGATCGCGCCCGGCTCCGCCAGCGATCCTCCCACCGCGACGGGCACCTGCACGATCCGCTCGTCGTCGGCGAGCCCCTGAACGCGAGCCGAGCTCGTCATCGACTCTGTCAGGATAGTGCCCTCCTCCAGCCGGATCGCCGCCCTGCTCCCGATCACGCTCTCGTCCGCCTGGCCCTGGGAGGGCAGCGCCGTCCCCGGGATCGCGCGCCGTTCCACGTCGTCGGCGTCGATAATCTCCCCGGCGCTAATCGCTCGGGCCGCGACCAGCGCGCTGTCGTCGCCCTGCGGTGAGGGGCGGAGTATGGAGAGAGCGAGGAGGACCGCGGCTCCCACGCACACGGCGACGACGAGATGGCGCGCCCTCCATAGGCGCAGCGACGGTCGGATGGCGGAGGAGCGCTCCAGGCGCGGGTGAGGGCTCATGCCCCCAGGGTGGGCCCACCGCTCGGGGTGCGAGGCGCCTCGTCCACAGGGCGCTGCCGCGGGTGGGCGCACGCGCGTCCGTGGTTCCCGGCGCCCGGCACCGGCTGTCGCCGGCACCGCTGCCCCGGGCCCCGCGAGCCTCGCTGGGATCTCAGGACCCCGAGGCGAAGACGGAGCCCTCCAGGAGGAACCACTGCTCGGGAGTGATGACGGCGTCCACGCGCTGGTCGTGGCCCTCGGTGGGCAGGGACGTCGAGAGGAGCTCGTCGTCGTAGACCATGGCGAGCACGAGCGCGCCCTCGCGCCTCAGCGGCAGGGCGCGGTCGTACCAGCCCCCGCCCTGCCCGAGCCGCTGCCCGGATCGATCAATGGCGAGCGCGGGGATGAGCAGGGCGTCGACGGCGGAGATCGCCTCCGCCGGGAGGGGCTCTCCGCCCGGCTCGGGAGGGCGGCCCGGAGCGCGCTCGGCAAGGTCGGCGACCCCCGTGAAGCGCCCCCAGCAGCGGGAGAGCTGCGGGCCCAGGACAGGCAGGAGGACTTCACGGCCCTCAGCCTCCAGGCGCTCCAGGAGCAGGCGCGTGCAGGGCTCATCGCCCACCGAGACATAGGCGGCGATCGTCCCCATGCCCTCAACGGCTTGGAGGGCATGCTCCATGAGTGCCGCGCAGGCGGCGTCATGCTCTCCCCCCAGGTGCGAGTGGCGCTTGCGACGCTGCTGGCGCAGCTCCCTGCGCAGCCGGTCCTTGGCATCACTGGTCTCCATCCCCGCGATAGCGGGGATCTGACGCACCTGAGAATTCACCCCTCCATCCTCTCAGGTTCTCCGGTGGCATGGGCGCGCCGGGCGGCCCCTTGGGATGGGTAGGCCGCCCCGTGCGGGTAGCCTGGCTGCCTGGAGCCGCAGGCCTCACCCCGGTGCCGCCCGAGATCCCGGGACCTGCGGGCAGGGAGGAATCCATGAGAACCGTCGCCGAGCACCTCGCATCGTGCCTCGAGATCGCGCAGGCCGCGCCGCCGCTCGACGTCGTCCTTCTCGACGCCGTCGGCTGCGTTTTGGCAGAGGATGTCGTCGCGGAGTTCGACCTGCCCTCCGCGGACCTGGCCAGCCTCGACGGCTACGCGGTGCGCGCCGCCGATATCCGTGGCGCGACGGCGAGCGAGCCCGCCCGCCTCGACGTCATCGACGCCGTGCGCGCAGGTGATACCAGCAGCGCCCGCCTCGTGCCCGGCACCGCCATGCTCATCGACTCCGGCGCCCCGCTGCCCGTCGGCGCCGACGCCGTCGTCCCCTGGATCGAGACCGATCGCGGGACCCAGCGGGTCGAGGTCCGCTCCGTCGTCGTCGAGGGGGAGAACGTGCGTCGCCGCGCCGAGGACGTGGCCGCCGGGACGACTGTCCTGCCCCAGGGCTCCCGCGTCTCCGCCCGGCAGATCGCCCTCCTGGCAGGGGTAGGGCGGCTGCGCGTCAAGGTCCATCCCGCGCCGCGCGTCGTCATCGTGTCCATCGGCGACGAGCTCGTCGAGCCCGGCTCGCCCCGCCAGGACGGCAGTGTCTACGACGCCAACGGGCACGCCCTAGCCACCGCCGTCACCGACGCGGGCGGGCGGGCCTTCCGCGTCGCGGCCGTCCCCGACGAGCTCGGGGCCCTGACCGAGACCCTCGAGGACCAACTCGTTCGCGCCGACGTCCTTATCACCACCGGCGGGCTGTCCGTGGGCCAGGGGGACACGGTCAAGGAGGCGCTCGCGCCGCTCGGCTCGGTGCGCTTCGACTCCGTCGCCATGAGTCCCGGGAGACAGCTCGGCGTGGGGACCGTGGAGGGCACTCCGATCTTCTGCCTGCCCGGCGATCCGGTGAGCGCGCAGATCGCCTTCGAGACCTTCGTGCGGCCCGTGCTGCGCGAGATCGCCGGCTGGCAGGGTCTCCACCGCTCGAGCCTGCCAGCGGAGATGACACGGGGATGGGCGTCCCCCGTGGGTAGGAGGGAGTTCGTCCCCGTGCACCTGACCGGCTCGCCGTCCACTGGCTACCGCGCCGAGCCGACGGCGGAGCCCGGCACCACTCGCCTCATGGGCCTGGCCCGGGCCAACGCGATCGCCGTCGTCCCCGAGGAGGCGCGCAGCGTCTCGGCCGGGGACACGCTCCACTGCCTCCTCCTCGACGCCTGAGCCCGCCCACCGTCCCGGCGCTCCCCTGAGGATCGCTGGGCTGTGGTGCTGTGGTGCCCGGCGGGCCTACGGGACGTGATTCGTGCGTCGCGAGTGACTGCTGTGAATGTCGGGACGGACGTGGCTGGATTGGCGTCATTCCAGGCCTCAACACGCCGCTGATCTCTCATCGCAGGGGCTCGGCGGCCCGTACCGTGGCGCTGTGGGAATTGAAGTCTGGGCGCTCCTCGCCCTCGTCGTCGTTCTCACCGCGTACCTCCTGCCCTTCCTGGTCGGGCGCCGCGAGGTCATGAGCCTGTCCCGTTCCGATGATCGCTATTCCGCTGACCTGCGGATCCTGGCGACCGGTGAGACATTCATGGCTTCTGACGAGCCCTGCGAGCAGGGCGGGCACGCGAGGATCTTCCGACGGCTCCCGGAGGTGAGGGCGATGAACAGGCCAGCAGTGAGGAACGTCCGCGCGCTGCGCGTCGAGCGCGAGCTCTCGCAGGCCCAGCGCGCGCATGACGGCGCCCGCGCCCGCCGCCAGGACGCCGCCACCAACCGCGCCCGCGTCGCCGCCGGCCTACTCGGAGTGAGCCTCGGGCTGTGGCTGGTGGGACTGGTGACCGTGATGCCGTGGTGGCCCGCTCTGCTCCCGACGGCGCTGCTCGGGGTCTCGATGGTCGCCGGGCACAAGGCCGCTGAGGCCTCCCACGCCGCTGATCGCGCCGAGTGGCGGCGCATCGTCACGCTGCAGCACGAGCTCGACACCCTCACAGGCGCCCGCCCCAAGATGAGGATCGAGCCCACCCCGCCCAGGTCGGCCGTCGCGGCGCCGTCCGCCGCCGGGGATTCTGCTGGATCGAGCGCGAGGGGATCGGCCGCATCCCCGGAGCAGGCGGTCTCCACTGATGAGGCCGTCGGGGTCTCGGCCGGCTCTGCTGGCTCGGCCAGTTCGGCGGACTCCGCGCTGAGCACGCGGAGCGCTGACGAGCCGGCTGTCCATGAGGATCGTGAGGAGCTCGCGAGCCCCGCCGCCGAGGCGTCCACGGTTTCCGCATCGGCGCAGGCTGCGGAGACGGTTTCCGAGGATGCTCTGGCGGAGTCCGTGGAGAAATCCATGGAGTGGGTGATGGAGCCGCGCCCGTTGGAATCCGTGGACGACGACATCGCCTCATCCCACGATGCCGACGCCGGCCAGGAGGGCGATGCCGGCAGCGCGGCCGTGAGCGAGCGCGACAGGTCCACCGAGGCCTCCTCGGCGGGAAGCCGCCGGGGGAGTGGCGCCGCGAAGGCGAGCCCCGAGCCTGCTCTGCCCCGATCTGCGACGGCCCTTCCGGTCCGGCGCGATGCGACGTCGACGCCGCCGCAAGGGTGGCGCCCCGTGGCCGTGCCCGCTCCGACGTACACGCTCGCCGCTCGAGCTCGACGCCGGGCGGTTCCGGACCTGGATCTGCCGGAGGCGGAGTCGGTGGCCTCCCCGGTGCGCCCGCGCAACGCGCGCTCCTACGCGCCCGCGCCAGTCCTTGACGACGAGCAGGCCTTCAAGCCCATCGACCTCGACGAGGTCCTGGAGCGCCGCCGCGCCGCCGGGGCGTGAGGGGCCTGCCAAAACGGCACGGTGGCGCGGCTCACGGCCCGTTGGGTTGCGGCTGACCGGACCGCTGGTGCTACTATCGTCCGGCACCTGGGGCTATGGCGCAGTTGGTAGCGCGTCTCGTTCGCAATGAGAAGGTCGGGGGTTCGAATCCCCCTAGCTCCACCTCAGAAGGGCCCGGACCGTAAGGTCCGGGCCCTTTCACGTCGTCACCTCGGCGTCCGGCGTGGCGGCCGCTATCCTGCCGACATGGATACCACTGAGGGCGTGCTGACCTGGCGGGCGTTGACGGCCGAGGACCTTCCGATGCTGTCCGAGTGGCTGAGTGAGCCGCAGACCGCGCGGTGGTGGAATCACGAGACCAGTGCAGAGGCCGTCGCGCGAGACTTCGGTCCGAGCTGTCGTGGCAAGGAGCCGGAGGAGGACCTTGTGGTCCTTCTCGATGGTCGCCCGATGGGCCTCGTGCAACGGTCACGTATCAGTGACTACCCCGAGGACCTTGACGAGTTCTCCTCCGTCATCGAGGTCGCGCAGGGAACCGTCGAGCTGGACTACCTCGTCGCCGATCCTGCGCTGCGTGGGAGAGGTCTGGGCTCGCGCATCATCGCGACCCTGGTAGAGGACACGTGGTGCAGCTATCCGGAGGCTCCGGCGGTTCTCGTGGCGGTCGTGGCTGCGAACGTGGCGTCGTGGCGGGCGCTGGAGAAAGCAGGTCTGCTGCGGGTCGCGGAGGGGCCGATGGAGCCCGACAACCCGATTGACCCGCCGCTGCACTACGTCTATCGCGCGGAGCGTCCTTCGTAAGGCAGGGGCCACGCCTATTCGAAGGGGGTTGCGAAGCGTGCGAGCCCCGACGTGCTCGGTGTCACGCTCGCTTGGTTTGACATGCTGCCGGGGTGCCGGGCTAATGTTCCGTCCGCTGCTGCGACGGCCGTCAGGCCGACGACGCGCAACCCCGGCCAGTTCATCTGGCCACGAGTTCAGTTGAGATCGGGATCACTCATCCTGAAGTTGACCGGCTCGCGGCAATCTGGTTAACTTGGTCGAGTCGCCTTGAGAGCGGCGCAAGGAGCGAAAGGCCCCTTGGAATGCTCTCCTGGGTGTGTTGTTTGAGAACTCGATAGTGTGTCATGCTTGTTTATGTCATTGTTTTGGCTCATGGTGCTTGACCTGTTTTGGTTGGGTGTTGTGGGTTGCCGCATGATTGGTGCTGGTCTGGTTCTGCTGGTTTTGGCTGGTGGGGTTGGGTTGGTGTTGGTTGTGTGGTGTTTTTGTTTGGCCTGGGCTGCTGCTTGTTTGGTGGTGGTTTGGGTTGGGCCTGGTTTTCTTGTTTTCTGGGCTTTATGGACTGGAATGCCGCGTTG
>NZ_JH806633.1:0-236744 GCF_000295095.1 Actinomyces timonensis DSM 23838
ATCGAGCGCGACTACCGCCAAGCCATCAGTGCCGCGGCTCTGAAGCACGCCATGGCCGCCGGCGACGTGTCACTGTGTCTACGGGCGTCACCACGCTCTACTTCGACACCGAGAAGGAGGACGAGCCGCGCAAGGTCGGCTACTCCAAAGAGAGAAGGGCCGACCCCCAGGTCATTGTCGGCCTGCTGGTCGACCGGGCCGGCTTCCCCCTGAGAATCGGCTGCTGGGAAGGGAACAAGGCTGAGACCACCACGATCATCCCCATCGTGGAGGCCTTCCAGGCCGCCCACGGCATCGAGGACCTTGTCATCGTCGCTGACGCCGGCATGCTCTCAGCCGCCAACCTGAACGCCCTGGATGAGGCCGGAGTCGGCTTCATCGTCGGTTCACGCACCACCCGCGCCCCGGGGGACCTGGAGGCGCACTGCCACTGGCACGGGGACGCCTTCACCGATGGGCAGCTGATCGACACCATCACCCCCAAGACAGGCTCGAACACCGAGCGGAATAAGAGCCTCAGGGCTGAGCCCGTCTGGGATCCAGCCAAGTATCCGGGGTCGTGGTGGGCGGTGTGGGCCTACTCCAAGAAGCGCGCCGCCAGGGACACTCAGACCCTGACCGCCCAAGAGAACCGCGCTAGGGCCATCCGTCGCCGGCGAGAAGCGTCCCAAGGGCACCAGGTTCGTCACCACCCATAAAGGCGATCAGGTCCTCGATGAGGCCTCCATCGCCCGGGCCCGCTCCCTGGTGGGCCTCAAGGGCTACGTCACCAACATCCCCGCGCATCTGATGGGCGCCGGTGAGGTCGTCTCCTCCTATCACGAGCTGTGGCACGCCCGGTCAGTCCTTCGCCGATGAGCAAGCACGACCTGAGGGCCCGCCCCGTTTTCCACCACACCCGCGATGCTATCGAGGCTCACCTGACCGTGGTCATGGCCGCCTTGGCCGTAGCCCGCTACCTCCAGGAGACCACCGGGATCAGCATCGCCAGGATCGTGCGCGAGCTACGCGGCCTGCAGGAGGTCACCATTAACCTAAACGGCCACCACCTCGCAGCCGCACCACGTCTGACCGACACCGCCAACGACATCCTCACCGCCCTGAGCACCCCACCCCCGGCACACTAAGCGTCATGAGTCAGGAGAAACGTCCCCGACGGCGTCGATTGTCCCCGGCCGCGCCGCAATACCCCCGCACGCGTCGGTTGTCCCCGTCGATACGAGAAAGGTCAGGAACTGGCCTGCGTCTCAGTCCCCGTCTGGCTCAGTCTGCCGCCGACGCCCTCACCCAACCGGCCGTCGCCTCCCTCACCAAAGCCCTCACCGCGCTTGCTCGCCCGCAGGCCCTCCCAGTACTCCAGCCGCTCACGGATGCGGCGCTCGTGGCCGTTGGCGGTGGGTTCGTAAAGGGCCTGGCGCTCGACGCCGTCGGGCAGGTAGTCCGCACCAGAGAAGCCGTCGGTCGTGTCCGGGTCGTACTCGTAGCCCTCGCCGTAGCCGAGTTCCTTCATGAGTCGGGTGGGGGCGTTGAGGATGTGGGCCGGCGGCATGAGCGAGCCGGTCTGTCGGGCCAGGCGCACCGCGCGGCCGTAGCCGCGGTAGACGGCGATGGACTTGGGCGCGGTGGCCAGGTAGACGACCGCCTGAGCGATCGCGAGCTCCCCCTCAGGCGACCCCAAGCGCTCGTAGGCGTCCCAGGCCGCCAGCGTCATCTGGAGGGCGGCCGGGTCGGCCATGCCGACGTCCTCGCTGGCGAATCGCACCAGACGGCGCGCCACGTAGAGCGGGTCCTCGCCCCCGCTCAGCATGCGCGCCAGCCAGTACAGGGCGGCGTCCGGATCGGAGCCGCGCATCGACTTGTGCAGGGCGGAGATGAGGTTGTAGTGCTCCTCGCGGGACTTGTCGTACAGGGGAGCCCGGGAGGCGATGACGCCGCGCAACCCTTCAACGTCAAGTGGTTCCGGGCCGTCTGCGTCCTGGGCGGCGAGGACCTGCTCAACCATGCCCAGCAGGTAGCGGCCGTCGCCGTCGGCCATGGACAGCAGGGAGGTGCGGGCATCCTCAGTCAGGGCGAGGCTGCGACCCATCAGGGACTCGGCGCGCGCTAGCAGCTCGGTCAGGGCGGCCTCGTCCAGGCGGCGCAGGACCATGACCTGGCAGCGAGACAGGAGGGCGCCGTTGAGCTCGAAACTCGGGTTCTCGGTGGTCGCGCCGACCAGGACAACTGTTCCGTCCTCGACATAGGGCAGGAAGGAGTCCTGCTGGGCGCGGTTGAAGCGGTGGATCTCATCGACGAACAGGAGCGTGCCCTGCCCGATCTCGCGGCGGCGGGCCGCGGGGGTGAAGACCTTGCGCAGGTCGGCCACCCCGGAGAAGGTCGCCGAGGCCTGCTCGAAGACCATGCCGGTGCGGTCGGCCAGGAGCCGGGCGATCGTCGTCTTGCCGCAGCCCGGCGGGCCCCACAGGATGACCGATGACAGACGGCCGGACGCGACCATGCGGCCCAGCGGGGCGTCGTCGGCGAGCAGCTGGTCCTGGCCGACGACGTCGTCAAGCACCCGCGGGCGCAGCCGGTCGGCCAGCGGGCGGGCCGGGTCGTCAACGAAGCCGGAGCCATCGGGGCCGGCGGCGTCGAACAGCGAGGGCGAGTCGGGTTCGGGCGTACGGCGAGCCATGCCTCGAGCGTAGAGCCTGGCGGTGACATCAGTGCCGACCGTCGCCCGTCGGGCCACCTCGACCCGCGCCGTCCCACTCAGCCCTTCACCACCGACGGGCACGTCCGTGCGGCCGGAACTGCGCACAACAACGTGACAATGTCCAAATCTGCAGCAAAGGAGCCTGCGCCCCGAACGGGTCGCCGACAGAACCGCGGAATCACGCGGTTCGCTCTCTCGCGTTCCAATCCTGCTGAGGCCTTTGCTGCAGATGTGGACACGAAGACGGGCTGCGGCGCCTGAGGCGGCGAACGTGATGTCACGGGACTGTCGCCATACTCCAGAGATGTCACATGTCCGAGGCAGCAAGGGGGACAATCCCGTGCAGCCGGGGACATCCTGCGCGTGCGGGGACCGGATTCCTGTCCCCGAACGCGCGAACCGCACCCGGCCGCACAGAGATGTCCCCGACCGTGCGAAACGGCCCCGCACGCGTCGGATGCCCCCGGCCAGGGCAGGACTCACCCGCCGACGGAACGCCCGAGGCCCCGGGCCGCAGGCCGGGCAGGAGAATTCCCGCCATCGGGCTGACAGGGCCCCGCCGCCCGGGGGAGACTACGAGGTGCGCGGCCCCACTGCCGACCCCCTCATACGGGGCCGCCCGCGACACGACCGGCAGGACCGGCGGCGTCCCACCACGGCGCCTCCACCCGGGAGGACACCACCATGACCTTCACCTACACGCTCACCTGCACACTCGACACCACCGCGGCCCTCCCGCCCGTGACCGGCAGTGAGGAGCAGCGCGCCTACTGGGTCACCCCCGCCATCGTGGCGTGGCCGCTGTCGCTACTGCCCCGGGGGATGGACCGCGAGGTCGTCGTCACCGACGCCGGCGACCCCATCCCCGGCTCCGGCCTCGCCCTGCGTCTCATCACGGCACCCGGCGGCGGCGCCGCAGCCATCCACGGCCGAATCCTGGGCGCAGAGGGCATGCCCGCCCCGACGGTCACGCCCCTGCGCATCGTCGGGAACCTTCCCGGCGAGGTCCTCGCCGCGCACCCCCACCTGGAGGGCTACATCGCCCTGAGCGCGACCGATGCCGACGGCGCACCCCTGCTCGACGACGACGCCGTCGCCTCCGCCCTGACCGGCCAGGTCGCCATCGCCCAGTACGTCGGGCTCCCGTACCCCACCGAGGCCGCCGACGTCAGCGGCGCCCGCCTCGACGCCTTCACCGGGGTGCAGACCGCCATCCTCCTGGACCACCTCTACGCCGAGGCCGCCACCCGCGCCGAGCTGGGCGTCACCTTCACCGGCGGCCTGCCCTCCTTCGCCCTGTGGGCGCCCACCGCGCAGGCCGTCACCCTCCTGACCTGGGAGACCGGAGACCCGCTGGGCTCGGTGCCGGAGGTCCCCGGCCCGCCGCGACGCACCCCGGCCGTCCGCTCAAGCGACGGCCGCTGGGTCGTCGCCAACCGCCCCGACCAGCCGGCCGACGCCGTCGCAAGCGCCCCCGGGGGCGAGCCCGGCCCGGGCCGGCCCGCCGCCCCCATCACCGCCGGCTGCCAGTACCTGTGGGAGGTGCGGGTCTACGTGCCCTCCACTCGGCGCGTGGAGACCAACGTCGTCACCGACCCATACTCGACGGCGCTGACGACGGACTCGACCCGCTCGGTCGCCGTCGACCTGGCCGACCCACGCCTGGCCCCCGAACGGTGGGCCACCACCCGGGCGCCGGCGGTTCGCAACGACTCGGCCCGCAGCATCTACGAGCTCCACCTGCGAGACTTCTCCGCCGCCGACGGCACCGTCCCGCCCGAGCTGCGCGGCACCTACCGGGCCTTCACGGTGGCCGGCTCGGCGGGCGTGCGCCACCTGGCCGAGCTGGCCCGGGCCGGCATGAACACGATCCACCTGCTGCCCACCTTCGACATCGCCACCATCCCCGAGCACCGCGGCTCCCAGCGCGCCCCCAACATCCCCGCCGGCGCGCACCCGGCCTCGACCGACCAGCAGGCGGCCGTCGCGGAGGTGGCCGACCACGACGCCTACAACTGGGGCTATGACCCGCTCCACTGGGGCGCCCCGGAGGGCTCCTACGCGACCGAGGGCCACCAGGACGGCGGGGCGCGCGTCGTCGAGTTCCGCGAGATGGTGGGGGCCCTGCACGACCTGGGCCTCCAGGTGGTCCTCGACCAGGTCTACAACCATACGGCCGCCTGCGGGCAGGATCCGCGCAGCGTCCTGGACCGGGTGGTGCCGGGCTACTACCACCGTCTCGACGCCGTCGGGCGGGTGACGAGCTCGACCTGCTGCGCCAACACGGCCACGGAGAACGCCCTGTGCGCGCGCCTCATGGTCGACTCGGTGGTGCGCTGGGCGCGCTGGTACCGGGTCGACGGCTTCCGCTTCGACCTCATGGGCCACCACCCGCGCGCCGTCATGGAGCGCGTGCGGGCGGCCCTGGACGAGCTGACGCTGGAGGCCGACGGCGTCGACGGCCGTTCCATCTACCTCTACGGGGAGGGCTGGAACTTCGGGGAGGTCGCGGGCAACGCCCTGTTCGTGCAGGCCACCCGGGGGCAGCTCGACGGCACCGGGATCGGCGCCTTCAACGACCGCCTGCGCGACGCCGTCCACGGCGGCGGCGCCTTCGACCCCGACCACCGCGTCTTCCAGGGCTTCGGCACCGGCCTGCTCACTCAGCCCAGCGGCCTGGACCACCGCGGCTGGCACGACCAGTCTGCGGATCTGGCGCACCGCACCGATCTGGTGCGCTTAGGTCTGGCGGGCAACCTCAAGGACTATGTCATGACCTTCTCGGACGGGTCGGTGCGCCGCGGCATTGACCTCATCCACAACGGGGCGCCGGCGGCCTTCGCCTCCCACCCCCAGGAGAACGTCAACTACGTCGACGCCCACGACAACGAGACGCTCTATGACCTGTTGGCCTACAAGCTGCCCCAGGGCATGCCGGTGGCCGAGCGGGTGCGGATGAACACGGTGTGCCTGGCCACGGTGGCGCTGGCGCAGTCGCCGGCCTTCTGGTGCGCGGGCACCGAGCTGCTGCGCAGCAAGTCCCTGGACCGGGACTCCTACAACTCGGGGGACTGGTTCAACGCCATCGACTTCACGGGGCAGTCCAATGGTTTCGGGCGGGGCCTGCCGCCGGCCAGCCGCAATGAGGGCTCCTGGGCGATCCAGGGGCCGCTGCTGCAGGACGACTGGCTGCGGCCCTCGCCCGAGGAGATCGCGGCGGCCCGCTCCCAGGCCCTGGACCTGCTGCGGCTGCGCGCCTCGACACCACTGTTCAGCCTGGGCTCGGCCCGCCTCATCCAGGACAAGCTGAGCTTCCCAGGGGCGGGCTTCGGGGCACCGCCGGGAGTGATCGTCATGCTCATCGACGACACCCGGGGCGGAAGCGACGTGGACCCCGAGCTCGACGCCGTCCTGGTGGTCTTCAACGCCTCGGGGCAGACGCTCACTCAGCCGCTGCCCGAGCTGGCGGGCCGGGACTTCCACCTCTCCCCCATCCAGGCCGAGGGGGCCGACGAGGTGGTGCGCCGCACCGGTTTCGACCGCGCCAGCGGGACGATCTCGGTGCCGGCGCGCACCGTGGCCGTCCTGGTGCAGCCCCAGAGGGCGGAGGGCGGAGCCTCACCCACTGAGTCCACCGATCGGCGAGATTGGATAGACGAGTGATGGGACGGTGACCTTGGGTGGTGGAATGCGGCAGTGAGGACTGGGCCGCCGGGCTGTGTGGTACTGAATCATCCTTCTGACAGGAGAACGCCCGGCTGGCATGACCTGCCGTGATGCTCCGTTGACGCCTCAGAACCGCTACTGGCTCGCAATGCGCATCCAGGCCGGCCACCCTGTCGCCCATGTAGCCGCCGAGGCCGCATCGATCCCACCGGGCAGACCAACCGAGCCGAAAAGCCCGTCCGGACCCGCCTCCCGGATCACATGATCCACCTGGACGTCAAGAAGGTCGGACGTGCCCCATGCGGGGGAGGTTGTCGGGTCCACAGGCGAGGAGCCTCACGCCCAAGGCCTCCAGGCCGAGCAAAGCGTCAGGCCGCCTCACCTACCTGCGCACCGCGATCGAAGGCTTTTCCCCGGCCTGCCTGCACCGATGTGCTCGACGACGAGACGCCCTCCGCTACGACCGGCTTCCCCACCACGCCCAGACCTTCACAGCGTCCATCAGATCCCTGAACCGACGGCGCCCACCCCACGTCACGAGCCTCGTGAGGCAATAGATCCGATGCACATAAGAGGTTGCGCCGGTAGGTGGGGTGTGGCGTTGCGCGGTGGCGGGCATGAGGGCCTGTAGAAGGTGAGGTGTCGAGTCTCGGTTCTTGGTGCAGGAGGTCTCCTCATGCCCGCTGTCCCATCCTCCATCCTCGAACCGCTGTGGGTCCAGTTCGCCGCGCTGCTGCCCGAGCGGCCCGATCACCATCCCCTGGGCTGCCACCGGCCCCGAATCCCCGACCGGCTCGTGTTCGACAAGCTCGTCCAGGTACTCGTGCTGGGCGCCGCCTACAACAAGATCGCCGATGCCACCTGCTCGGCCACCACCATGCGCCGTCGCCGCGATGAGTGGATCACCGCTGGCGTCTTCACCCGCCTGGAGGACTTGTGCCTTGAGGCCTACGACCAGATCGTCGGTCTCAAGCTCGACAACATCATTGTCGACGGGTGCATCGTCAAAGCCCCTTGCGGGGGCCAGGCCGCCGGAAAGTCCCCGGTGGACCGCTCCAAGCAGGGCACGAAGCGCTCGCTGATGGCCGGGCGCCTCCGGTATCCCGATCGGGTGCCAGGTCGCGGGCGCCAACCGCCACGACTCGCCACTGCTGGCTCCCACACTGGCCAGGCTGGGTCGGTTCGGGTTCGACCTGCCCGAGCGCATCACCGTGCACCTCGATGCCGGCTACGACTCGGGCAAGACCCGGGACCTACTCGAGCTGCTGGGCTGCGACTGGGTCATCAGCACCAAGGGCGAACCGCTCCAAGCCGGGGCGAGGTGGGTGGTCGAGCGCACGAACTCATGGCACAACCGGGGCTTCAAGAAGCTCCTCATCTGCACTGAGAGACGAACCATCGTCATCGAGGCGTTCATCGCGCTGGCCAACGCCATCATCATCACCCGCAGGCTCATCGGCGAGGCCTGGACACGCTACCGCTGGGAGACCCGACCAAACCGGAAACCCTGACCTACCGGCGCAACCTCTAAGCGTCATGAGTCAGGTCGGGAGGCCTGGGCGGGGCTCACGGGCTCCGCCTCCCCAGCATCCCCGCCAGCGCCCCTCTTGACACCCCCTGTGGCGGGCACAACAATGACTCCACCTAAATCGAATTAGGCAGGAGGTCAACGATGACTCAGCTCTCCCGACGCGGACTGCTGACAGGCGCTGTGGGGGTCGGCTCGGCGGCCCTGCTCGGCAGTCAGTGGTCACGTCTGATCGGGGCGGACATCCCCGGGCGGTACGACAACTCGCTCACGATCGCGATCCTGGGGACCAACCAGGACGCCGCCGCGCGCGCGTCGCTCGTCGAGGCGTTCGCCGCCCAGCATCCCGATATCCCCGTCCGGCTCCAGGCGGTCCAAGGGGCCGACTGGGCGGATTTCTTCGCCAAGATCCTCACCATGGTGGCTGCCGGCACGCCCCCGGACGTGTGCGTCGTGGCCACCGAGGGCGCCCAGCTCTTCGCCGAGAGGCTCGCCGAGCCCCTCGATCCCTACGTCATGCGCGATGCCGCCGAGGTCAAGAACTACTTCGACGATGTCCACCCCAGTCTCATCGAGGCGTTCATGTACAAGGGCTCGCTCTACCAGATGCCCATCGACTTCAACGCCGCGAACGTCTACCTCAACACGACCGCGATGGAGCGCGCTGGCGTGACGTACCCGGCCTCGGACTGGACCCACGAGGACTTCCTGGCGATGGCCCGCACGATGAAGGCCAGCTCCGGCACGGGATTCATCCCGTTCTACTGGACCAACCGGCTCTGGGGCGGGGTGGTTCCCTGGCTCTACGCCAACGACACCAGCTTCCTCACCGAGAAGAAGGCCGACGGTGGCCAGTGGCTCTGGCAGCAGTTCTACCCGGGGCAGGAGGCCTCCTACTCGGGCGGCTACCTCTGGGAGGGCTCGAACGCCACCGACCCCCGCGTCGCCGAGTCCTTCGAGTTCCTCCGGGCGATCGTCGAGGAAGGGCTGGGGACCAGCCCGGCCCAGGGCGGCGGCAATGAGCTCGTCGGGCAGTTCTCAGGCGGATCGATCGGGATGACCCCAGCGGGCGGCTACTGGGTCGAGGGCCTGTCCGCGGCCGGCCTCGCGTCTCAGGACTACGACGTCGCCTATTTCCCGAAGTGGCGGTCCCAGCGCCACCAGTTCGGCGCCGCCGGCTACGCCATCCTCAGGACCTCCAAGCGCAAGGACGAGGCCTGGGAATGGGTCAAGTTCTGCACATCCGAGGAGGGCATGCGCCTGGCATTCACGAAGCCGGACACCACTCCGACACGGCGCTCGATGTGCGACGAGGCCTTCTACGCGGCCAAGGGCCCCGCCCACTGGAAGGTCTTCTACGACACCCTCGACCAGCACCCCTGCGCCCCTATCCCCGCGCCACCGCAGCAGGCCGCCGTCGAGACAGCGCTCATCAAGAACGTCCTGGGCGCGGTGACGGGCCCGGCCGACGCCCTCCCCGGCGCCCTGGAGCGACTCGACGCCGACCTCACCCGAGCCCTGGAGGCATGACATGCAACGGAAACTCCTCATCTGGCTGTTCCTCGCGCCCACAGTGATCGGGCTGGGAGTGTTCAGCTTCCTGCCGATCCTCGCCTCGATCGGCCTCGCCTTCTTCTCCTGGGACATCATCACGCCCCCGAAGTTCGTCGGCCTGGACAACTTCACCAGCATCGCGGCCGACCCGACGATCCGGGTCTCCTTCCTCAACACCATTGGCTTCGTCGTCGTGGCGGTGACCCTGCAGCTCGCGCTCTCCCTCGGCCTCGCGGTCCTCGTCAACAGCAAGATGCCGAGCATGGCCAGGTCGTTCTTCCGCTCGGTGCTCTTCTTCCCCCTCATCCTGTCGGCGGCCTCGGTCTCCATCATCATGACCTACCTGTTCAACGAGAACTTCGGCCTGGTCAACCACCTTCTGGCCATGCTCGGCATCGGCAATGTCCCGTGGCTGACCTCCACTCATGGGGCGATGGTGGTCGTCGTCCTGGTCTACGTGTGGCAGAACTTCGGGTTCTCGTTCCTCCTGTTCCTCGGAGGACTCGCCTCCATCCCCAAGGAGGTCTACGAGGCGGCCCAGGTCGACGGCGCCACGGGCTGGAGGCAGTTCTGGAGGATCACCTTCCCCCTGGTCAGTCCCACGACCCTGGTCGCCTCCGTCATGGCGATCATCTCCGCCCTGCAGATCTTCGACCAGCCCTACGTGCTCACGCGCGGGGGCCCGGGCGACTCCACCCGCACCGCGGTCATGGTGATCTACGAGTCGGCGTTCAAGCAGCTCCAGTTCGGGAGGGCCTCCGCGATCGGGATCATCCTGACCATCGTCATCATGCTCGTGACGGCGCTGCAATTCCGCCTGTCCCGACGTTTCGTGTTCTACGGCTGAGGAGCCCGACCCATGAAGAAACTCGCCACCTACGCAGTCCTCGCCGTCGCCAGCCTCATCACCCTCGCCCCGGTGATCTGGACGATCCTGGCCTCGATGCGGCCACCCGCCGAAGCCCTGTCCGCCGACAGCTCCATCATCCCCAGCACATTCGACTTCTCGTCCTACTCGGCGGTGTTCAAGCAAGTCGATATGTGGCTGCTCATCCTCAACTCGGTGCTCGTCACGGGCGCGATCGCCATCGGCCAGATGGTCTCGGCCGCGATGGCGGGGTACGTCTTCGCCCGCTTCGAGTTCCGGGGCAAGAAGATGCTCTTCGCCCTCATCCTCGCCACGATGATGGTGCCCATGCAGGTGACCATCGTGCCGGTGTTCATGCTCATCCGCGGGATGCACCTCGCCGACACCCTCATCGCCCTCATCCTGCCCGCCATCCCCACCGCCTTCGGGACCTTCCTCATGCGCCAGTACTTCATGGGACTCCCCGCGGAGCTGGGCGAGGCGGCCGAGCTCGACGGCGCCGGGGCGTGGCGCACCTTCCGGGCCATCTACGCGCCCCTGGCGATGCCGGGGATGGCGATCGTCGGGATCCTCGCCTTCAACTTCCACTGGAACGAGTTCTTCCGGCCCCTCATCCTCGAGATCAGCGAGAAGAACTTCACCCTTCCGCTCGGACTGGTCTCCCTCCAGGGCAATATGGGCACTGGATCCGTGGCCACGGTCCTGGCGGGCGTCGTGATCTCGATGATCCCCGCCTTCCTCGTCTTCGCCTTCGGGCAGCGCACGCTGCGCGAGGGCCTGACGGCGGGATCGCACCGATAAGGAGGAACGGGACGATGAGCGCCCCCACAACGAGCTACCACCTGCGCCCAGCCAGGGGGTGGCTCAACGACCCCAACGGGATCACCCTCGTCGACGGCGTCTGGCACGTGTTCTACCAGCACAACCCGCAAGGGCCTGTCCACGGCCACATCGCCTGGGGCCATGTCACGAGCAGGGACCTGGCCAACTGGGATGCCGAGCCCGTCGCCTTCTCGCCGACCCCCGGTGGTCCCGACTCCTTCGGGTGCTGGTCGGGGGTGTTCGTGCCCGGGCACGACCGGCCCGCCGTCGCGTACTCGGGCGTCGTGGACGCCTCGGTCCAGTCGACGATCTGCCTGCGCTGGGGGAGCCCCGACCTGCGCGACTGGGAGGCGCCGATCGTCGTCGGGCAGACCCCGAGGGCCGACGGCATCGCCATCATGCGCGACCCGTACGTGTTCGAGCACCAGGGCCGCCGGCTGGCGGTGCTCGGCGCGGGCCTGGACGACGGCGGTCCCGCCATCGCGCTGTTCGACCGCGAGCGCGAGACCGACTGGCAATACCTCGGCCTGCTCGTCGACGACGATCCCGTGCTCAGGCGGATCGGGAGCGCCGACGTCTGGGAGTGCCCCCAGCTGTTCCCGCTCGGCGGGCGGTGGGTCCTCATCGTCTCCCTCCATGACCGCGGACGGCTCAGCGAGGTCGTCGCCGCCGTCGGCGATCTCACGGAGGAGGACGGGCGCCTCCGCTTCGTCGCGGAGAGCGCTCATGTTCTCGACGATGGCGCTGACCTCTACGCCCCGCAGGTCGTGGTCACTGACTCCGATCCTCTCCTCATCGGCTGGGTGCGCCAGGAGGGGCAGGACCCGGCGGTGCGCGACCACGCGGGATGCCTGAGCCTTCCCCGCCGCCTGTCGCTGGTCGGCGGCGAGGTCCGCTCCAGGATCGACCTGGGCGCGGCCACCACCCTCATCGGCGCCGTGAGGGCGCTGCCCACCGGACGGACGAGCCTGGCCGACCGGCGCTGGGCGATCGACGTCCTCGGGGACGGCGTGACGCTCACCCATCCCGTCCTGGGGACGGTCGACCTGTCCCAGGGGGACCAGGCCTGGGTCGATGGCGCGGTGCTAGAGCTCTACCGCTCCTCGGGGATCCCCGCCACATGGCGGCATGACGAGGCGTGGCAGGTGGACTGCGCCACCGAGGGGACGGCCAGGGCCGCGGAGATCATTCCCCGGGTGCCCTGAGGCGCCGTGCGGGCGTCATGCGGGCGCCGCTGTGGTGCTCAGCGGGCTCTGTCGGGCTCGACGGCGACTCGCCCCGACCGGGGCGGCGCCGTCGAGCCGCGGAGCACGACGGGGCACTCCAGGACGCGATGGGCCGGGTCGGGCGAGTCATTCCGGGCGGCCGCCATCGCCATCGCGACCGCGGTGGAGCCCATGAGCGCGTGGGGGAGGGCGACAGTGGTCAGCGCTGGGACAAGGCTCTCCGCCAGCGCCTCCTGATCGTCGAAGCCGATGATCGACAGGTCCTCGGGAACGGGGATCCCCAGGCGCGCGGCCGCCAGCAGCGCCCCGGCCGCGACTCGGTCGCAGACGGCGAAGAGCGCCGTCGGCCGCCGCGCGCCCGGGAGGCTGAGCGCCTCCATCGCGGCGGCATAGCCGTCGTCGATCGCCCATCCTCGGCCGATGAGCCTGGCATCCATCCCTTTGACATCAGCTGCCTGCTTGAATGCCCGCCAGCGGATCGGGCCCGAGACGTTCCCGACCTCGTCGCCCCGCGCGCCAGGCGAGAAATGCCCTCCCAGCATCGCCACGCGCGTGTGCCCCAGGCCGGCCAGATGCTCCAGGGCTGCTCTGGCTCCTCCGGCGTCGTCGGGACTGACCGAGGGCCTGCCCGGGCGGCGCGTGACGCAGTTGGCGAGCACAAGGGGGATGCGGGATACCGGGGGCTCGTCGAGCTCGGTGAAGCCCATGGTCGCGTAGATGATGGCGTCGACCTGGCGGCTCTCCAGCGCCTCGATCGCCTCGGCGGCGCGCTCCACGCGGCCTCCGAGATCCATCATGAGCAGGGCGTTGCCAGCGGAATTGGCCGCCTCAGTGGCCGCGGCGAGGAGCCTGCCCCCGAAGGGCGAGGAGGCGAATGCGTCCGTGACCAGCCCGATGGAGCTGGTCGAGTTCCTCCGCAGGCTCCTCGCAACATGGTTGGGGCGGTACCCGAGCTCCTGCGCGGCCCGCAGGATGCGCTCGCGAGTCGCGGGCGAGATGTTCCCCTCATCGCGGCTGTTGAGGACGAAGGAGACGGCGGTCGTCGACACTCCGGCCGCGGCCGCCACATCCGCGGCGCGAACACGCGGCTGCCGCTCATTGCCTGTCATGCCCCATATGGCACCAGGGCCCTCTCACCCTGTCAATCCGCCTGGAGGAACGGCGCGCCGCGATGATGCTGAAGAGGGACGTGCTCAGAACCACGTCCGGCACTGGGCCTTCGGACCCTGACTCGTCACAGTGGGTCGGGCACGATGATCCGCGTGAATGAATCGCTCCCTCCACACGACCCGGATGCCCCCCGCTCCGGCCTCGACGCAGACAGGCTGATGCAGCAGTCCGAGGTGGTCCTCCACCTCGGCAAGCTCATGCTCGCCGCTGGAGCGGGCTCCTACCGGGTGAAGTCATCCATGGCCAGGGCCGCCTCCGCCGTCGGCATCGACCGCCATCAGGCCACTGTCACCATGACGGAACTCGTCACCTCCTCCTACGAGGGGGAGCGCTTCCGCACTGAGACCGCCGAGGTCCGGCGCGTCGGTGTCAACGTCGACCGCCTCGAGGCGCTGCGCCGCATCGTCCACGACCTGCGCGCGCACGAACGCGTCGAGGTGCTCGAGGCCAAGCTCGTCAAGGTCGAGCAGATGCACGGGCTCTACGGCCCCGTCTCCAACGCGCTCGCCTCCGGTATCGCCTGCGCCGGGTTCTGCTTCCTCAACAAGGGCGGATGGGCCGAGTGCCTTGCGGTCCTCTTCGCCGCCGCCCTCGGCCAGGCGGTGCGGCGGGCCATGCTCGTGCGCCACATGCAGCACTTCTACACATGGCTCGTCAGCGGTGTCGTCGCCTCGACCCTGTACATGATGGTCATCGCGGGTTTGAGCACGGCGGGCCTCATCTCGGCGGGCCACCAGGGCGGGATCATCTCCGCGATCCTCTTCCTCATCCCCGGCTTCCCCATGGTCACCGCCATGCTCGACCTCGTCCGGCAGGACTTCTCCTCAGCTGTGTCCCGCATGTCCTACGTCATGATGGTCATGATGGCGGCCGGCGTCGCCGTGTGGACCGTCACCTCCATCGCCGACTGGGATGTCACCGGCACCGCCGCTACCACGCCCGAGGGCCCGATCCTCCACGGCCTCCGCCTCCTGTGCTCCTTCATCGCCGCCTACGGCTTCGCCGTCCTGTTCAACGCCAGGGCTCGGGCCTGCCTCATCTCGGCGGTCATCGGCGCCGTGGCGAACACGGGCAGGCTCGTCCTCATCGACGTCTACCACGTCCCGTGGCAGATGGCCGTGGGCCTGGCCGCCGTCGTCATCGGCCTGCTCGCCCAAGCCTTCGTCTCACGGGCCTCCCTGTCCCGCGTGGCGCTGTCCGTGCCGGCGGTCGTCATCATGATCCCGGGCGTGCCCTTCTACCGGGCCATCTCCGCGCTCAACGACCACACGGTCGACACGCGGGTGGCCGTCGGCGAGGCCGCCGCCAGCATCGCGGAGGTCCTCTTCGTCATCACCGCTATCGGCGTGGGCCTCGCCCTGGCCCGCATCATGACCGACCGTAACTGGCGCCACGACATGCCCACCTCCGGGATGATCGAGCTGCCCGAGCCCGAGACCGCCTGAGAGGGTCCTGCTCAGCGGCGTCGTGGCGTGGCAAGGGGCCTGGCTCATCCATGGTGAGCCAGGCCCCTTGCCGTGGGCGGTCCGTGGGCGGCCGGGGATCCGGGGAGCGGGACGCCCACGCGCGGACTACAGCCCTCCGAGGATCTGGGCGATGAGGATCTTCACGATCATGGCCACCGGGTAGACCATCGCGTAGCCCAGGGCCACCCGGGGGTCGGCGCCGGTGCGCTCGTTGGCGAAGGCCAGCACCGCCGGCTGCGTCTGCGCGCCGCCGAGGAGCCCGGACAGGCGCGTCCCGCCCATCTTCACCACCCAGCGCATCGAGGCGTACAGCCCAAAGCCCACGATCGTCGTGATGACAAAGCCGGTCAGCAGGATCTTCCACCAGTCGCCGCCGGTGAAGGCATCGGCGATCTGGCCACCCGCCTTCGTGCCCGCCTGCGCGAGGAAGACCAGGAGCCCGAACTCCGCGAGCACAGCCGTGGCCGTGAAGGGGATGGCGGTCACGAAGTTCTTGATGCGCCCGATCCGGCCGAACACGAGCCCGACGAGCAGCGTGCCGGCCGCCGAGCCGATAGAGAAGGTGGCGCCGGTGGGCGTGAGGATCTCCCATTCGCCGATGACGATGCCCAGGGCCATGCCCAGGCCGAGCGCGATGGGGTTGATCGAGGACAGGCCGTGGGCCGAGTCCCCGAAGAACTTCGACACCTCGGCCATCCTCCCGGTCGGGGCGACGACGCGCACGCGGTCGCCCTGCTGGAGGACCAGGTCCGGGGTCCCGACCATGTCGACGTCGCCGCGCCGCACACGCGAGATCGTCGCGCCGAAACGGTGGTCGATATCGAGATCGGCGAGGGTGTGGCCGGCGAGCTTCGGGTCCGAGACGGTGATACGGCGGAAGTCGAGGTACTTGCGGTCCTCGATGAGGGAGTGCGACGAGCCGTGTCCCAGCTCCTTGATGACCTGGTTGACGGCGTCTTGGGTGCCGACGACGGTCACCAGGTCGTCCTTGAAGACGCGGTCCTCGCCCGAGGGACGGGTGATCGGACCGGTCTCGCCGCGCCGCAGGCGCGAGAACTTGAGCTCTCCGGAGATCCTGGCGGCGATGTCGGCGATCACCGGGCCGTCGGAGCGCTCCACGCGGATCGTGCGATTGGCCAGGGGGGAGGGCTTGTCACGATCCGAGGTGCGGTAGCGCAGGGCCAGGAGGCTGAAGAACAGCATCCCGATGACGCCGTACAGGTAGGCGACGGCGTAGCCGACCGTGGCGATGGCGGCGCCGTCGGGATTCCCCGAGAGCGTGGCGGCGTTGCCTGCGGCGGCCAGCGCCGGGGTGTTGGTGAGCGCGCCGGCGAAGGTGCCGGCGATCTGGGCGGAGTCCATGCCCAGGGCGTGGCCCAGCCCCAGGCCCGCGCTGGCGGCCAGGACGAAGAAGAGCAGCATGAGCGCCAGGGGGCCGGCGGCGGTGCGCAGGACGTGGAAGAAGTTGGGACCCGATTGGATGCCGATGGCGAAGGTGAAGATCGCTAGTCCGAGCGTCCCCAGGGGGCCAGGGATCGTGATCTCGACGTGCTGCGAGATCCCCCAAGCAGCCAGGGCGATGCCCGCGAAGAGGACGGCGGCGGCGCCCAGGCTGACGCCTCGGACCTTGATATGGCCGACGAGTATGCCCATACCGATGAGCAAGAAGAGGACGAGAACGGGGTTCTCGGCCAGATGCGTGAGTAGTCCGTGGGTCACGATGATCGTAGCCTTCCGGTCCTGCCCGGCCTCGGCGCGCAGGATCGTCGTTGAGATGCGGTCATGTCCAGGGAGCGGCGATGCCCCCTCCCCGCCGGTGCGGCCCGGCGGTTGCCCTGACATTCTCTCATCATGGGGCCTATGTCTGATGACGGATCAAAGGCACAGCGCACCCCGCAATCGACGCGACCAGGCGCATAGCCTTCATCGAGAGTTCGTGATTCCACGATATGGGACGATCGGTCTCTGATATGACTCGCCTCATGGACTGCCATACGGTGGTCCCAGCCGGCGCAGCGCCGGGCGGACCGACCGATAGGAGGGCGATGATGGCGCGCCAGGACACCCCGACTGCCGCTGTCCCCGAGGTGATGACGGGCGCCGAGGCGCTCGTCCGCTCTCTGGAGGAGCTCGGAGTCACCGACATCTTCGGCATGCCGGGTGGAGCGATCCTCCCCTTCTACGATCCGTTGCTGTCCAGCACCAAGATCCGCCACATCCTCGTGCGCCACGAGCAGGGCGCCGGGCATGCCGCCGAGGGCTACGCCCTGGCCACCGGCAGGCCCGGTGTGTGCGTGGCCACCTCCGGCCCCGGGGCGACCAACCTCATCACCCCCATCGGCGACGCCCATATGGACTCCGTCCCCATGGTCGCGATCACGGGGCAGGTGGGCGCCTCGGCCATCGGGACCGACGCCTTCCAGGAGGCCGACGTCATCGGTTCGACGATGCCCTTCGTCAAGCACTCCTTCCTGGTGTCCGACCCGGCCGAGATCCCCGAGCGCGTCGCGGAGGCCTTCCACCTGGCCTCCACTGGCCGCCCGGGCCCCGTCGTCGTCGACGTCACCAAGGACGCCCAGGTGGGGATTGCCGAGTTCCACTGGCCGCCCCAACTGCGCCTTCCCGGTTACAGCCTCCCCGGGCGCCCCAACCAGCGGCGCATCGAGCAGGCCGCCGAGGTCCTCGCCCACGCCCAGCGCCCCGTCCTCTACCTCGGCGGCGGACTGGCCCGGGCCGGCATCAGCACGGAGGCGCTCACCGAGCTCATCGACACCCTTGGCGCCCCCTTCGTCACCACGCTCACCGCGCTCGACATCATGCCGACCGACCACCCCCTCCACCTGGGGATGCCGGGCATGCACGGCACCGTGCCCGCCGTCGGAGCCCTCCAGAGGGCGGATGTCGTCGTCAGCCTCGGCGCGCGCTTCGACGACCGCGTCACCGGCAAGCCCGACACCTTCGCCCAGCGCGCCACCGTCATCCACGTCGACGTCGACCCCGCCGAGATCTCCAAGATCCGCACCGCCGACGTGCCCATCGTCGGCGACGTCGGCGACGTCGTCCCCGCGCTCACCGCGGCGATCGCCGCCCTGGGCGAGGAGCGCGTGAGCCTGGAGCCGTGGGTGGCGGAGGTTGCCGACGTGCGCCGCCGCTACCCCGTCGCCTGGACCGACACCGATGATGGCATCCTCCAGCCCCAGGAGGTCATCACCCACCTGGCCGCGGGCGCGCCCGAGGACACGATCTGGGCCACCGGCGTCGGGCAGCACCAGATGTGGGCCGCGCACTTTTTGGGCTTCAACCAGCCGCGCTCCTGGCTCACCTCGGCGGGCGCCGGCACGATGGGCTACGGCGTGCCCGCCGCGATGGGGGCCAAGGTCGGCCGGCCCGACAGGCCGGTGTGGCTCATCGACGGCGACGGCTGCTTCCAGATGACCAACCAGGAGCTCGCCACCTGCGCCCTCAACGAGATCCCGATCAAGGTCGCGATCATCAACAATTCCTCGCTCGGCATGGTGCGCCAGTGGCAGACCCTGTTCTACGGGCAGCGCTACTCCAACACGGACCTGCACACCGGCGCCGGCACCCGGCGCATCCCCGACTTCGTCGCGCTGGCGGAGGCCTACGGCGCCGTCGGCCTGCGCTGCGAGCGCCTGGAGGACCTCGATGCGGTCATCGAGAAGGCCAATGCCATCAACGACCGCCCCGTCGTCGTCGATTTCATCTGCTCGGCGGATGCCCAGGTCTGGCCGATGGTCGCCGCGGGCGTGTCCAATGACGAGATCCAGCACGCCCTGGGCATGAGCCCGGCGTGGGAGGAGGAGTGAGCCCCATGAGCGCAGCGAGCACTGCTGGCGCAGCGAGCCCAGCGAGCACCATGCACACCCTGTCCGTGCTGGTCGAGGACACCCCGGGCGTCCTGACCCGCGTGTCCGCGCTGTTCACCCGTCGCGGCTTCAACATCCACTCCCTGGCCGTGGGCCCCACCGACACCGACGGCGTCTCGCGCATCACCGTGATCGCCAACGCCGAGGGCCGCGCCATGGAGCAGGTGACGAAGCAGCTCAACAAGCTCGTCAACGTCCTCAAGATCGTCGAGCTCGATCCCGCCACCTCCGTGGAGCGCGAGCTCTACCTCATCAAGGTCCACGCCGACGATGCCAACCGCACCGCCGTCCTGCAGATCGTCGACCTGTTCCGCGCGCATGTCGTCGATGTCTCCCCGAGTTCCGTGGTCATCGAGACCGTCGGCTCGGAGTCGAAGGTCCGCGCGCTGCTGACCTCCCTGGAGCCCTACGGGGTCAAGGAGATCGTGCAGTCCGGGACCGTCGCCATCACACGCGGTCCGAGATCCATCACCGATCAACTCAAGGAGAAGTGACCCACCATGGCAGCAGAGAAGTTCTACGACGACGACGCGGACCTGTCCGTCATCGCCTCCAAGAAGGTGGCCGTCATCGGCTACGGCTCCCAGGGCCACGCCCACGCGCTCAGCCTGCGCGACTCCGGGGTCGAGGTCGTCGTGGGCCTGCGCGAGGGCTCGAAGTCGGTCGCCAAGGCCGAGGAGGCCGGGCTGACCGTCAAGCCCATCGCCGAGGCTGTCGCCTGGGCGGACGTTGTCGTCGTCCTGGCCCCCGACCAGGTCCAGGCCACCCTCTACTCCCAGGAGATCGAGCCGAACATCAAGCCCGGTTCAGCCCTCCTCTTCTCCCACGGCTTCAACATCCACTACGGCTACATCAAGCCCGCCGCGGACATCGACGTCATCATGGTCGCCCCCAAGGGCCCCGGCCACACGGTGCGCCGCGAGTTCGAGGCCGGCCGCGGCGTGCCCGTGCTCGTGTGCGTCGAGCAGGACGCCACCGGCCAGGCGTGGCCCCTCGTCCTGTCCTACGCCAAGGCCATCGGCGGTACCCGCGCCGGCGCCATCAAGACCACCTTCCGCGAGGAGACCGAGACCGACCTCTTCGGCGAGCAGACCGTCCTGTGCGGCGGCATCTCCAAGCTCATCGAGTACGGCTTCGAGACGCTCGTCGAGGCCGGCTACCAGCCCGAGATGGCCTACTTCGAGGTCTGCCACGAGATGAAGCTCATCGTCGACCTCATCAACGAGGGCGGCATCTCCAAGCAGCGCTGGTCCTGCTCCGACACCGCCGAGTACGGGGACTACGTCTCCGGCCCGCGCGTCATCACCCCGGACGTCAAGGAGCACATGAAGGAGGTCCTGGCCGACATCCAGAACGGCTCCTTCGCCAAGCGCTTCATGGATGACCAGGCCGCGGGCGCCCCCGAGTTCAAGGAGCTGCGGGCGGCCGGCGAGGCCCACCCGATCGAGGCCACCGGCCGCGAGGTGCGCTCCATGTTCGCCTGGCGCGCCGAGGTCGACGCCGACTACACCGAGGGCTCCGTCGCCCGCTGACGCCCCTCTCTTCTCTCGCGAGACCGGGCGAACAGCACGGCGAGATTTCGATCTGTGGAAGGACGCCCGGTCCGCGACACGCCCGTGGGGCCCGCCGAGAGCATCGGCGGGCCCCACGGCGCGCCTGGGGGAGGAGCGGGGAGGGGGCGTCTCCCGGCGAGGGCAGGCGGGGGCGCAGTGCGCGCGGCGTGCTCGATTGGCACCCTAGGACGGCACTTCCGTACAGTCCGGCCGTCCCCGGCCACCACGAATCCCGAAAGCACGAAGTGTCAGAAACGCCCGCGACCACAGCGTCCCCCGCCCCCGCGACCCGGCCCGTCCCCGCCCAGCCCGCGGCCCTCGTCATCCACAACTCGCTCACCGGCTTCTCCCGCGCCTACGGCGAGTGGATCGCCGAGGACCTGGGTGCCGATGTCATGAGTTGGGAGCAGGCGCGCCGGCTCCCGCTGCGCGGCTACGACCTCATCGTCTTCGGCGCCGGCGTGCGCATGAGCACGATCCGGGGCTTCAGCGCCTTCAGGCGCAAGCTCGCCAAGGAGGGGCTGGAGAAGTCGGGCCGCGTCCTCGTGTGGGCCAACGGCGGCACCCCGGTCCACCCCGACCGGAACTGGCGGGTCCCTGCCGCCACCTTCACCCGGGCCGAGCTCGCGCAGGACCGCTACCCCTTCTTCTACTTCGAGGGCGGCGTGCGCTACGAGGGCCTCGGTCTCGTGGAGAAGGCGCTGCTGAAGACCTTCGCCAAGCGGGTGCAGAAGTACCGCCACCGCGGGGAGTGGGCGGTCGCCGTCGCCGATGGCATCGTCGAGGGCTACGACCACACCAGCCGGGAGGCCATCGCGCCGCTCGTGGAGCGGGCGCGCCGCATCCTCGACGGCGAGTGAACCGGTCTCGCCGTGCTGTTCGCCCGGTTTCGCCGTGCTGTTCGCCCGGTCTCGGCGAGGGGAGGGCCGGGATATGAGATGCGGGGGCCAGGCGCCGGGGCAGGCCATAGGGTCCGCGTATGACGCAGACCATCAAGCTCGCAGTGATCCCCGGTGACGGCATCGGCAAGGAGGTCGTCCCCGAGGGGCTCAAGGTCCTCGACGCCGCCCTGGCGGGCACCGGCACCACCATCGAGCGCACCGACTTCGACCTGGGCGCCGAGCGCTGGCACGCCACGGGCGACACCCTCACCGACGAGGACCTGGCCGCCATCAAGGAGCACGACGCGATCCTCCTGGGCGCCGTCGGCGACCCGTCCGTGCCCTCCGGCGTCCTGGAGCGCGGCCTCCTCCTGCGCCTGCGCTTCGAGCTCGACCACTACGTCAACCTGCGCCCGTCGAAGTACTACCCGGGCGTGCCCACGCCGCTGGCCGAGCCCGGGGACATCGACTTCGTCGTCGTGCGCGAGGGCACCGAGGGCCTCTACTGCGGCAACGGCGGCGCCGTGCGCGTGGGCACTCCCCACGAGATCGCCACCGAGGTCAGCGTCAACACCGCCTTCGGCGTCGAGCGCCTCGTGCGCTACGCCTTCGAGCAGGCCAACGCCCGCCGCCAGCACCTCACGCTCGTCCACAAGCACAACGTCCTCGTCCACGCGGGCCACCTGTGGCGGCGCACCGTCGAGGCCGTCGGCGCGGAGTACCCCGGCGTGAGCGTCGACTACTGCCACGTCGACGCCGCCACCATTTACATGGTCACCGACCCCTCCCGCTTCGACGTCATCGTCACCGACAACCTCTTCGGCGACATCCTCACCGACGAGGCAGGGGCCGTCACCGGCGGCATCGGCCTGGCCGCCTCCGGCAACATCAACCCCGACCGCGCCTTCCCCTCCATGTTCGAGCCCGTCCACGGCTCTGCCCCCGACATCGCGGGCCAGGGCATCGCCGACCCCACCGCCACCATCTCCGCCGTCGCCCTCCTCCTGGAGCACATCGGCGAGCCCGAGGCCGCCGCGCGGGTGAGCGCCGCCGTCGACGCCGATATGGCCACCCGGGCGCGCGCCAACGAGGAGGGCGGCCCGCTGACCCGCTCCACCAGTGAGATCGGGGACGCGATCGTCGCCGCCCTGCGGGCCTGACGCCGCGGGGAGCCCAGCTCCGCTGTCGTTGTGACGGCGGAGCCGACGGACTGATCGTCACAGCGGTTCCGTCGCCCTCGATGCGGGGTCGATGCGGGACGGCATATGAGATCCACTGTCCGCTCAATGAGAACGGACGTAGGGTGGGCCCATGCCTGAGACCACCGCTGCGACGCCAATCTCCCCGATCGACTCCCTCACCACCCCGCTGGCCCGCGCCGCGGAGGTCCCCGTCCCCGCCGCGGACGAGCTCGCCGGCCGCTTCGCCCTCACCCCCAACCCTGCTCCCGCGAGCGCGGAGGAGCGGGCGAGGCTCCTGGAGCACCCCGGCTTCGGCTCCACCTTCACCGACCACATGGCCCACGCGCGCTGGGTCGCCGGGCAGGGCTGGACCGACCACGGCATCATCCCCTTCGGCGACCTCAACCTGTCCCCGGCGGCGGCCGTCCTCCACTACAGCCAGGAGGTCTTCGAGGGCATCAAGGCCTACCGCCACGCCGACGGCTCCGTGTGGACCTTCCGCCCCCGCTACAACGCCGCCCGCATGAACGCTTCGGCCCGCCGCCTGGCCATGCCCGAGCTGCCCGAGGAGGACTTCATCGCCTCCCTCGTCGGCCTCGTGCGCGCCGACGCCGCCTGGGTCCCCTCCGGCGAGGGAGAGTCCCTCTACCTGCGGCCCTTCGCCTTCGCCTCCGAGCCCTTCCTCGGGGTCCACTCGGCCAGCGTCATCGACTACTACGTCATCGCCTCGCCGTCCGGCGTCTACTTCACGGGCGGCCTCACGCCCATCAGCATCTGGGTCTCAGGCGACTACCACCGCGCCGGCCGCGGCGGCACGGGCGCCGCCAAGACCGGCGGCAACTACGCCGGCTCCCTCCTGCCCCAGCAGATCGCGGCCGAGCAGGGCTGTGACCAGGTCTGCTTCCTCGACGACGTCACCCAGACGAACATCGAGGAGCTCGGCGGCATGAACCTCATGGTCGTCGACGCCGGCGGCACCGTGCGCACGCCCCGCCTGACCGGCACGATCCTCGAGGGCTCCACCCGCTCCGCGATCCTGCGCCTCCTGGCCGACTCCGGGCGGCGGATCGTGGAGGACACGATCAGCTTGGCCGGCCTGCTCGAGGGCATCCGCTCCGGCGCCATCACCGAGGTCTTCGCCTGCGGGACCGCCGCCGTCGTCGTCCCGCTGGGCCGCCTCAAGGGCGAGGGCTTCGACGTCGAGCTCGGCGGGCACGAGGTGACCCGCGAGATCCACGCCCAGCTCACCGCCATCCAGAACGGCACCGCGCCCGACCCCTACGGCTGGATGTACCGGCTCGCCTGAGCCGCCCGCCCGTCCCCTGACCCGGCCCACCCCCTGATCGTGCCCGGTCCGCCCCTGCTCCAGCGCCTGCGACGGCGGTGGTGCAGGCCCGCGCTCAGCATCGTCCTGGTCGATCCCGGCACTGCGGAAACGGCCCGGGCCGCCATCCGCTCCTGCCTCAACCAGTCCCTGCGCGAGATCGAGGTGCTCGTCGCCATCGGGGGGAGCGGCGATGGCGCCCTCGACGGCGCCGCGCGCGAGGCGGTTGAGGAACTCGCCACTCGCGACTCCCGCGTCCGCGTCATCGACGGGGGCGCCCGGGCTGCCCTGGACGCCGCCCGCTCCTGCTGGGCGCTCCTCATGGCGGGGGAGGACCGGATCGAGCACGACGGGCCCGCCGCCCTCATCGAGTCGCTGCGGCGAACGGGCTCTGACCTCGCCATCGGGGCGGGCCGCGCGCTCGACGGCGACTGGGCCCCCGAGCCCCTGGGCCCGGTGGACGCTGGCCTGCGCCTCGACGACGCCCTCGACCTGCTGGAGGCCCCGGCGTCCGGCCGCCTCGTGGCCCGCACCCGCGCCTGGCGGAAGCTGGCCAGCCGCGGAGCGCTCGATGCCCCTGACGCCGCCGACGATCGTGCTGACCGCGGCGATGCCGCCCTCGCCCTGCTGGTGGCCGCCCGGCGGATCGATGTCGTCGACACCCTCGTCCGCTCCCGCACCGCAGCCGAGCCGGCCAGCCGGGAGCGCCAGATGGACGCCCTTGCCCGCACGGCTGACCGCCTGCCCGCGCTGCTCGACGGCGCCTCCGGCCCCGTGCGCGAGCGCCTCCTCGCGACGATCCTGAGGAACCGGCTCCTGCCCCTCGCACTGACCGCTGCGACGTCGGGGGAGGGGGAGGCCCTGCGCCTGCGCGCCCTGGCCGCCCGGCTCCTCCCGGACGCGGCCGACCCGGCCTGGGGGATGCTGCCGCTCCTCGACCGGGCGCTCCTGTGGACCCTCGCCCACGGCTCCCTCGACGAGCTCTGGGAGGCCCTGGGCTCTCGCGCTGAGGACACCACCAGCGTCCCTCTCATCCCCGACGCCGCCGGGGCCGGCCTGAGCGCCGCGGCCCCCGTCCTGGACCGGCTGAGCCCGCTACCGGCGCCGCTGATCGCGATCCGGCCCATTGACCTCGGCCTGGAGGCGCGGGCGACGAACCTGGTCTGGCGCGACGCGGGCAGCCTTGTCATCGAGGGGTGGGCGCGCGTGCCCGGCCTCGACCCCGCGCTCGCAGGGCGACCCCGGATCGAGCTCGTCGGCCAGCGCACGCGAAAGGGATCGGCCTGTCCCGGCGAGGAAGGGGCGCCAATCCGCGGCACCATCGAGATCGAGCCCCGCAGTGCCCCCGAGGCCGACGAGGCCGCCCAGGACCCCTGGCGCGGCTACGAGGCCGCGGGCTTCCGCGCCACCCTGGCCATGGACGCGCCCCCCGAGACCGGCGCGCCGCTGCGCGTGACACTCAGCGCAGGATCCGAGGAGGTCTCAGCCCTCCTCACGGCCCCGGCCTGGATGAGCCAGGCCCTGCCCTCGGGCGAGCACGCCACCTGGCGCGACCCGGACGGCCACCTGTGGGTGGGCGCGCGGCGGGCCGCTCCGGCCAGCCCGCCTCCGGCGCCGGGGGAGGACCCCGGGGCCGCGCGGATCGACCGCGCCTGGATCGAGGAGGAGCGGCTCTGGCTGGAGGGGCCCGGCGGCGACTGGGCCGAGGAGCGCTCAGCCCGCCTCATCCTGGCCTCCTCCCGGGGCCCCGTGGAGGCCGTCATGACCCCCGCAGCGCCCGCGCGCCCCGCCGCCCCCGTGTGGCGGGCATCGATCCCGCTCGACGACCCCGCCATCCCCCTCGGTGCCTCGTGGCTCCGCTGGGCGCTGCCCGACGGGACAGCCGTGGACTGCCGACCTGCGGGCGGGCTCGCCCCCATGCTCGACCTTGCCGGCCCATGCCGCGGCGCGAGGCTCGCCGTCCAGGCCGGGCGCGTCTCGGTCAGCCTCCTGCCGCCCCTGGCGCCCAGCGAGCGGACGCGTCGCGGCAGGCGCCTGCTCATCGAGGCGGAGTTCGGGCCGCTGGCCGACGGCATCCTCCTGGAGTCCTTCCAGGGGCGCAGCGGCGGGGACAGCCCGGGCGCCATCGCCGCCGACCTCGCCCGCCGGGGGATCGGGGCCCCGCTCTGGTTCTCCGTCGTCGACGGGACCGTGCCCGCGCCCCCCGGCACGATCCCGCTCATCCGCGGCAGCGAGGAGTGGTTCCGCGCCCTGCGCACTGCGAGAGTCATCATCACTAACGACTGCCTGCCGATCTGGTGGGCCAAGCGCCCCGGCCAGCGCGTCCTCCAGACCTGGCACGGCACGCCGATCAAGCGCCTCGGCCACGACGCCGCCCCCGGGGCGACCAGCCTCACCTACCTGCGCATGATCGACGCCCAGGCCCCTCAGTGGGACCTTCTGCTCGCCCAGTCGCGATCCGCCGAGGAGCGCCTGCGCTCGGCCCTGGGCTACACGGGCCCCACGTGGGTGGGGGAGTACCCGCGCAACGCGCCCCTGACCGCCGATCCGCGCGCCCGGGCCGCGACCCGGCGCCGGACGCGCGCCGAGCTGGGGATTCCCGACGACGCCCCGGTGGTCCTACTGGCCCCGACCTGGCGCGAGGAACTGCGCGACGGCGAGTCCTCCATCACCCGCCTCGTCGACGCCGAGCGCGTGGCCCGCGAGACGG
Source organism: Actinomyces timonensis DSM 23838 (assembly GCF_000295095.1). Lineage (GTDB taxonomy): Bacteria > Actinomycetota > Actinomycetes > Actinomycetales > Actinomycetaceae > Actinomyces > Actinomyces timonensis. Next base: position 26,532 of record NZ_JH806633.1, read on the forward strand.
GCGCCGTCGTCCTCCTGCGCGGCCACCACATGAACCGCCCCGCCCTGGGCGCCCCGAGCGGAGACCCCGAGCTCCCCGAAGCTCCCGGCGCGCCCGCGGGCGTCATCGACGTCGGCGACCGCCCCAGCGTGGAGTCCCTCATGCTCGCCGCGGACATCCTCGTCACCGACTACTCCAGCATCATCATGGACTTCGCTCTCACGGGCCGCCCCGCAATCGCCCATGTGCCCGACCTGGAGGACTACCGGCACCATCAGGGCCTGTACGGCCACTGGCCCGACGACGCCCCCTGGCCCATCACCCACGACGACGCCGGGCTCATCGACGGGCTGCGTCGTCTCCTCGCGGCGCCCCCCGGGCCGGGGCGCGAGTCAGCCCCCGCCACTGGCGCCCCGGAGGGGGCCGGGCCAGATCCTGTCAAGCACACCCTGGAGCATCTGCGCGCCTGGATATCCCAGGCCCTGGAGCATCTGCCCTGATGACACTCCTACCGGTCTCGCTGGCTGGTGGAAACGCCCCCGGTGTGATGCCATAGCGCCATGAACGAGACCCCTGATCTCGTCCCTGCCGCCGATGACAACGCGAGAAATCCGGATGTGCCGAGCGACACCGACGATTCAAGCGCCGAGCTGGCCGGCCCAGGCGATCCGATGAGCCCCGTCGAGCCCGACGCCGCCCCCGCCCCGGACGAGTCCCAGGAGGCGGACGATCCCGCCGTTCCCGAGGGCACCCCGGAGGCCGAGGGGGACTCTCATCCTGAGGAGCTCTCCGCCGCGGACGCTGGGGACGCTGAGGCTGCCAACGCCGTCGACGACGCTGAGTACCCGGGGGACGCTGCTCCCACCGCCCCCGCCGAACAGGCGCCCGCCGACGACCTGACCGACGACGCCGCGGCGCTCGCGATCGCCGCCGCGGCTACCCCGGACTCTGCGGCGCCAGCGGCCTCCGATGAGACGGAGAAGGAGCCTCCAGCGCGCCGTCGCCGGCACCGCTGGAGGGCCGCGCTCATCTCCGCCCTCGTCCTCCTCCTCGTGCTGGTCTCGGCTGTGGGCGCCTTCGGATGGTGGCTGCGCCATCGCGTGGACTCGGCCATCGAGCGGATCCCCGACCCCTTCTCCAGCCTCACCGACCGCCCGACCGCGGCGGAGGTCCAGGGCGATGCCCCGGTCAACATCCTCGTCATGGGATCGGACTCCCGGATCAGCGCTGGCGACCCCTCCCAGTGGGAGCAGGGCGGCCAGCGCACGGACGCCATGATGATCGTCCACGTCAATGGCGACCGGCACGGAATCTCCGTGCTCTCCATCCCCCGGGACTCCTGGGTCGATATCCCCGGGCACGGGCAGGGGAAGATCAACTCCGCCTTCTCCTACGGCGGGCCGGCGCTGGCGATCCAGACCGTTGAGAACCTCACCGGCGTGCGCATCGACCACTTCGCGGTGGCCGACTTCGAGTCCTTCGCCACCCTCACCGACGAGATCGGAGGGGTGACCCTTCGCCTGGAGAATCCCACCACGCTGGCGGGAACCCACTTCGACGCGGGCGCCCAGCATCTCAACGGGGCCCAGGCCCTGGCCTTCACCCGTGAGCGCTACAGCCTCTCCCACGGCGACTTCTCCAGGATCCAGCGCCAGCAGGCCTGGATGCGCGCCATCGTCTCCCAGGTCCTCAACGGCGGGCTCATGTCCGATCCTGCCGGGCTCTACAGCTTCCTCTCCAAGGCCGCTGGGACCGTGTCGGTGGATGAGGGCTTCTCCATCGACGAGATGCAGTCCCTCGCCCTGGGCCTGCGCGGACTGGGATCAAGCGGCATCACCTACGTCACCGCCCCCTACCAGGGCACGAGCACGAGCGAGGACGGCCAGTCGATCGTCATGCTCGACCCGACCGCCGACACCCCCCTCTTCCAGGCGGTCGCCAATGACACGGTCTCGCAGTACCTCGTCGAGCACGCCGACACCGTCCCGCAGCTCCCCTCCACGGTCGAGTGAGGCGCGGGTCCCGGCCCAGCCGGAGCCAGCCGCTCGCGGGCCGCATGACGAGGACGAGCGGGAAGAGCAGCCCCATGGGCATCGAGATGGAGTGAGGGAGTGAGACAGTGACGACGACGCGGACCCTCGCTTCGGCCGACCCTGCGGACGGGGCCCCGATCAGCACCGTCGCGGTGGTTGGCCTGGGGTACATCGGACTGCCCACCGCCGCCGCGCTGGGCAGGGCCGGCCTGCGGGTGATCGGCGTGGACACCTCCGCCGCCAGGGTCGCGGCCGTGGGCAGGGGTGAGCCGCCCTTCGTCGAGGCCGGACTGAGGCAGGCCATCGCCGAGCAGATCATGAGGGGCAGGCTCACCGCCCAGCAGGCCATGCCTCGCGCCGACGCGTACGTCGTCGCCGTGCCCACGCCCCTGGCCGCCGGCCACCGGGCTGACCTGAGCAGCATCGACGCGGCGGCGACCGCCATCGCTCCCGTGCTCGCCGGTGGCGAGCTCATCATCCTGGAGTCGACCTCGCCTCCCGGCACCACGGCGCGCCTGGCCCGCGCCATTCAGGCGGCACGCCCCGATCTGGCCGTCCCCCTGTCCGAGCGGGACGAGGCGGGCGCCGCGAGAAGCGCCGGGGCCGGGGCCACTGTGCCCGCCCTCCCCGCGGGCGCGGCTGTCGACGTCGTCCACTGCCCGGAGCGGGTGCTGCCGGGCCGGGCGATGGCGGAGATCATCGAGAACGACCGGATCATCGGAGGGCTGACCGCCCGAGGGGCGAGGCGCGCCCGCGACCTCTACGCGGCCTTCTCCACCGGTGCGCCGCTGCTCACCGACGCGCGCACCGCCGAGCTGGCCAAGCTGGCGGAGAACGCCTACCGCGACGTCAACATCGCCTTCGCCAACGAGCTCGCCGCGATCTGCCAGGACCAGGGAGTGGACCCCTGGGAGCTCATCGCGCTGGCCAACCGGCACCCGAGGGTCGACATCCTCAATCCCGGCCCGGGCGTGGGCGGGCACTGCATCGCGGTGGACCCCTGGTTCATCGTGGAGGCCGCCCCCGAGCGGGCGCGCCTCATCCGCGCCGCCCGCGAGGTCAACGACGCCACGCCCAGCCGCGTCGTCGAGCGGGTGCTGCGCGCGGTGAGGGGCCAGGAGGCCCCCACCATCGCGGCGCTGGGGCTCGCCTTCAAGGCCGACGTCGATGATCTGCGCGGGTCCCCTGCCCTGGCGATCGTCGAGGCGCTGGCGCGGGCGCTTCCGCGCGCGAGGATCGTCGTCGCCGAGCCGCATATCGGCGCCCTGCCGGACTCCCTCGCCCGCTGGCCCGGTGTGAGCCTGGCTCCGGTGGCCGAGGCGGTGGCCCGGGCGGGCACGGTGCTCCTCCTCGTGGACCACCGGGAGATACGCGGGCTCGACCAGTCGGCGCTCGCGGGCAGGACCGTCATCGACACCCGGGGGCTCTGGTCGCGTCGGCAATCCTGAGTGTTCTCTGAGAATTACCAGATCAAATGCTGTTCCTGTGAGGTTGTCCATGGAATCGGTCCCTTTGAACGAGTGACAGGACCGGATTGATCGACCATACTCGGTATCGAATCGTGATCTTCGGTTCTGAAGGTGCTCTGCCCTCTCCCTGAGGAGTTCTTCGATGCGTCGTGTCATCACATATGGGACATTCGATCTCCTGCACTACGGGCATATCGAGCTGCTCAGGCGCGCGAAGGCCCTCGGCGACTATCTCGTGGTCGCCCTGTCGTCTGATGAATTCAATGCGGGGAAGGGTAAGAAGGCCTACTTCTCCTATGAGGAGCGCAGGGCGATGCTCGAGGCCATCCGCTATGTCGATCTGGTCGTCCCCGAGAACACATGGGAGCAGAAGGTCGATGACCTCGCGAAATACGAGATCGACACGTTCGTCATGGGTGACGACTGGGAAGGGAAGTTCGATGAGCAGCTCGGCTCGCTCTGCGAGGTCGTGTACCTGCCCCGGACGCCCGAGATATCGACGACGCAGATCAAGAGCGATATGACCCAGTCCTGATCCTCTTCATTGACGACCCGCGCACCCGCAGACGAAGGAGGCCCGATGGCCGCGGACAGCTCTGAATCCTCCGCGACGACCGCCCTGAAGCCGATCTGGCGCGCTGTGGTGCCCAAGTCCGTGCGGCGGGCGCTCTACCACCGGCGCCACCAGGGCGCCCAGCGCGCCCAGGAGCCGTCCCACCTGCCGCCGGTGCTCGCCGCCGCCACCTCCACCGAGCCGGTCCAGCACTCCATGACCACCGGCCCCAAGCTCTCCGTCATCATCCCGGTGTACAAGGTCGAGGAATACCTCGACGCCGCCGTCGAGTCCGTGGTCAAGCAGACCTATCAGGACATGGAGATCATCCTCGTCGACGACGGCTCGCCGGACCGCTGCGGCCAGATGTGCGATGCCTGGGCCACCCGTGACGCCCGCATCCGGGTCGTCCACAAGCCCAATGGCGGGCTCTCCGACGCGCGCAATGCGGGAATGGCCGTCGCCACCGGGGACTTCATCGGATTCGTCGACTCCGATGACCTCCTCGACCCCCGCGCCTATGAGCGCCTCATGGGCGCCCTCGAGCACAGCGGGTCTGATATCGCCACCGGCAACGTCCTCCGATTCCAGGGCGAGAGGAAATGGCAGGGCTGGAACCAGGGCTACTCCCATGATCTGGCCCTCTACCCCGAGCTCGCGCCGGGCTCCAGGGTGGCCACCGGCGTGCAGATCCAGGAGCACCCCGAGCTCATGTTCGACACGACCTCCTGGAACAAGGTCTACCGGCGCTCCCTGCTGGCGGACAACGGCATCGACTTCCCCGTCGGCAAGCTCTACGAGGACATGTTCCCCGTGGCCCGCGCCTACGCGGCGGCCTCCTCGATCGACGTCGTCTTCGACTCGGTCTACCTCTACCGCGAGCGCGAGGACCGCTCCTCCATCACCCAGAAGCGCGGGGAGCTGAAGAACCTCGTCGACAAGATGGAGATGGTGGACCGCACCTGGGACCTCGTGGCCGACCAGGCCAACTCCGAGGTCCTGCGCGACACCCTCCTGTTCAAGCTCCTCGAGGGGGACCTGCCCGTCTACGCCCCCTACCTCGGGCGCGACCCCCAGTTCGACCAGGCCTACATCTCCACCCTCACCCGCTACTGGCCGCATGTGACCCCCGATCTCATGGCCCGCATCCCGCTCGGGCGCCGGGCGCTCGTGGCCTGGCAGGCCCGCGGCGAGATCCAGATGGCCGACCGCGCCGAGGCGTGGATCAACCGGCACTTCTTCGACATCCCCATCGTCGAGGACGAGCGCGGCATTCACGCCGATCTCAGTGTCAACCCTGAGATGCTCGCCCCCCTCATCGAGGGCGGCTACGACTCGATGGTCCGCTACGCCAAGCCCCGCTGCACCGTCACCGAGGCCCAGATCCACGACGGCCTGCTCACCGTCGAGGGCTACGCCTTCCTCGACATCCTGCCCACCGGCGCGGAGCAGGTGATCTCCTTCGAGCTGCGCTCCAACGACGGGCTGACCGTGCCCATCGAGCACCGCCGGGTGCGCAACGAGTGGGCCAACGGCTCCTGGCCCGCGGGCATCGGGGACCGCGAGGACTGCGGCTTCATCGTCTCCGAGCCCCTGGCCACCCGCCTGCCCGCGCTGCCCGAGGAGCCCGGCGCCTCGCGGACCTGGACCATGTGGTACTCGGTGGCCTCGCGCACCCATGCCTCCGACGTCGAGGAGCTGCGCCCCGTGTGGCGCGGCGGCGCGATCCGCCTGGGGGACACCGCCATCTCCGACGACGGCTGGAGCGCCTCCATCGACTGGTCGTCCTGGACCCGGCCCCTGACCGTGGACCAGCGCCGCTTCTCCTTCCTGGCCACCAGCGTCGTCGAGCGCGACGCCAGCCTCGCCACCCTCATCCGCTCCGTCGACGGCTCGCCCATCCGCGAGGCCCGCTACATCCGCGACCACGACTCCACCAATCTGCCCGCCGTCCTCAAAGGCGGTGATGGCGGCGCCGTCGAGGCCTCGATGTCCATGTCGCGGGTCCCGGGCCGCGATGTCCCCAAGGGGGCGCGCAACGGCTGGCACCTGGAGGTCAAGAACGCCCGCGGCGACTGGGAGCGGGTCGTGCCCGCTCAGGGCCTCGTGCGCTTAAGCGGCGACCAGGCCTGGTCCGTGCGCGGGGACTCCGATGGCTCCCTGTGCCTCGTCGACGGCGCCTCCTCGCTCATCGTCGATGAGATCACCTACGAGGACCATGCCTGGCGCCTCACCGGCCGCTGCCCCGCGGAGGTCGACCCCGCGTCGACGGTGTCGATGTGGAGCGACAAGGGCGCCTTCGAGCACTGCTCCTTCGATGTCCCCTCGCCCGGGCGCTTCGCGGTGACCATCCGCCCCTGGAAGAAGGGCTGGTACGCCGACCGCGAGATCGCCTGGAGGACGGGGGAGTACCACTTCTGGCTGCGCGTGGACGGGCGGGACTCCAAGTACCGCATCCGCGCCAACTCCTCCCTGCTCCAGACCACCCTCCAGATGAACATCTGGGATGGCGCCCTTCACTCGCGCTTCCACATCTCCGCCGACTCCCTGGACATGACCATGCTGGTCGATGAGGGACTGCTCCACACCGAGCGCGGGCGCCACAACCGCTTCCGGCTCCTGAACCAGTGGAAGACCGCCACGAGTGTTGAGCCCATGGACGCCGCCGTGTTCGCCTCCTTCATGGAGGGGCACGCCGCGGACTCGCCCCTGGCCCTCTTCGAGGAGCTCAAGAGGCAGAACACCGGCCTCGACCTCTACTGGGCCGTCAACGACGGCTCGGTCATCGTGCCCGATGGCGCCACCCCGCTGCTCAAGGGCTCCGCGAAGTGGTTCGAGGTGCTCGCCAGGGCCCGCTACGTCGTCAACAACGTCGGCGGCATCGAGGGCTACGGGAACCGGCCCTTCCAGCGCTACCTGCAGACCTGGCACGGCACGCCGCTCAAGCACATCGGGCGCTCCCATATCGAGGAGACCCCCTGGGCCTACGCCGTCGGTGCCCTGCGGGGCCGCGAGGAGAGCTCGGAGTGGGACGGCCTGGTCTCGCCCAACCCCTTCTTCTCCTCCATCGCCGCCCGCGAGTTCTTCTACGACGGCCCGATCCTGGAGATCGGCTACCCCCGCAACGACCGCCTCGTGCGGGCCGACGACGCCGAGCGCAGCGAGCTGCGATCCCGCTTCGGCCTGCGCGCCGACGCCCGCGTTCTCCTGTACGCCCCGACCTTCCGGGAGACCGGTGCCGGGGGCCAGGTCTCGGCCATGCAGGAGCTCCTCGACCTGGATCGCCTGGCCAGCGAGCTGGGTGAGGAGTGGACCATCATCCTGCGCGGGCACAACTACAACCGCCGCGCCTCGGCCAAGGACGCCAGTCGGGCCAGGATCCTCGACCTGACCGAGCACCACGACATCAACGACCTGCTCATCGTCTCCGACACCCTGGTCACCGACTACTCCTCGGTCATGTTCGACTACCTGTGCACCGGCAAGCCCGTGTTCAACTACGTCCCCGACCTGGAGGACTACACGGCCTCGCGCGGCATGTACATGACCGTGGGGGAGTGCGCGGTCGGCCCGCTCCTGCACGAGCAGGACGCCCTCCTCGCCGAGCTGGGGGGCATCGACGGCTACAACGAGCGCTACGGGGACCGCTACCGCCAGCGCGCCGAGTTCTTCGTCCCCTGGGACGACGGGCACGCCTCCGAGCGGGCGCTCGGCGCCCTCATGACCTGACCGATCGACCACCAGAGGCATCAACCGCGCCCAGCACGAGGAGGAACAGTGGGAGTCTTCGACGACGTGGGGACCGTCCGCCAGGAGGCGGGAAGCAGGACCGTGACCGTGGACCTGCCCTCGCTCATGGCCTCGCCCCGCTCGACGCTCAAGCCGGCGACCATGGCGCCGCCGGACCGCCTGAGGGTCACCGACGAGCGCCTCGGTGCCGGGACCACTCTCATCGCCCTGGCGCGCCAGGACCTTAAGGTCCGCGCGGCCCTCAAGGCGATCACCGCCGAGGGCTACCTCGTGGCCGGTGCCGGCGACGGCGAGGGCATCCTCGTGCGGCGCGACTGCGTCGGCTCGTTCTGGGACCAGGTGCGCACCGGCGAGTGCTCCCTCACCCGCTCCGGCGTCGCCTACTCCTTCCAGGAGCCCGAGTGGGGCGTGACCCCCCGCTACCTCGTCGTCGTCTTCTCCGGCATGCACTCGGACTGGAACCACCCCGGGCTGGACCGCTACATCTTCCCCCAGTTCCGCCACATCGGATCGCTCACTCCCCCTGGCACCGCCGTGCTGAGGCTGGGGGACCTCGGCGGCATCTCCGGCTCCTTCTTCATGGACACCGCGGACGCGCCGTCGAACTGCGATGACATCTCCGAGCTCATCGTGGCCGCCATCCGCAGGCTCGGCCTGCCGCCCCAGCGCGTCTGCCTCATCGGCCCCTCCAAGGGCGCGACCGGCGCCGCCATCCACGGCCTGCGCCTGCATCTTCCCTTCGTCGCCGTCGACCCGATCGTCGACGACACCTTCTACCGGGAGGAGCGCGACGACCAGCACTTCACCGGCGCCCCCATCTTCCCCCAGCGCGTCGAGGAGGTCCTCGCCGAGCTCATCGACGAGCCCGGCAGCGCCTCCCCGCCGCCCAGCGCCGTCCTGACCGCCAGAGGATCCGAGATCTCCTCCGACGCGCAGGCCTTCGCCCGGGACCTGCGGCGCCCCTGCGCCGTCTACGAGTCCGATGACCCCCGGGTCGCCGCCCACCCCGATGTGGCGCGCGCGGTCCTCGGGCCCGCTATCGCCGCGCTCAACGCCCTCCTGCTGGGGATCCCGGTGGGGAGCACGATCGCGCCGCTGTCCACCAGCGCCCGCCAGAGCTGAGAGGTACCGACATGGATTACCTAGATGGTGTCGAGCTCCTGCCCCGCCGCCCCCACAAGGGCGTGTGGGACGTTCCCCTCGACGACTTCGCCTCCGACCCCGCCGGCTTCCAGGCCGCCCTGGCCGAGCAGGACCCCGACTTCATCCGGGTCGCCGACGCGGCGATCACCGGTTCCGGCGGCCCCATCGGGGTAGGCCGATCCGACGCCCGCCTCCACGCCCTGCACAAGCTCCTGGCGGGCAAGGGCTACTTCATCTGGGAGGGCGGCGACGGCGTCGCCAAGTACATCGCCCGCGGCCGCATCCGGAGCTTCTGGCAGCCCATCACCTCAGGCGAGATCTCCATGACGAAGGACGGCGTCCTCTACCAGATGATCCTGCCCGAGGGCGGCAACGCCCTGCGGCGCCTCGTCGTGGTCTTCTCCGCCATTCACTCGAACTACAACGAGGCCTCCCTGTGGAGGTACTTCCCCCACCACTACCAGCACCTGCGCGGCCTGACCCCCGGGGACACCGCGATCCTGCGCATCGGCGACCTGGGCGGCGTGGTCGGCTCCTTCTACGGCGACACCCTCGACGCCCCCGGCAACGCCACCGCCGTCAGCTCGCTCATCGCCCGGGTGATCCGCTCCCTCGAGATCCCACCCGCACAGGTCTGCCTCCTGGGCTCCTCCAAGGGGGCCACCGGCGCCGTGCGCCACGGGGTGGCCCTCGGCCTGCCGTTCGTGGCGGCCGACCCCGTCCTCGGGGATGAGTACTACGAGCGCTCCCGCGACGACGCCCACTTCACCGGCCCGGAGGTCTTCACCTCCACCAAGGACGCGGTCTTCGCCGAGCTGCTGGCCTCCGAGCGGCCCACGGGCGCCAGGGGAGTCTTCCTCACCTCCCCGCAGTCCCCGCAGCACGACATGGTCGTCGAGTATGCCGAGCGCCTCAAGCGCCCGACCCTCCTCTTCGACTCCTCGGACTACCGGATCGCCGACCACCCATGGGTGCCCGGCGTCGTCCTCGGCCCGACCTTCATGGCCGTCAACGCCCTCATCCTGGGCTGGTCCCTCCCCGAGGGCACCATCGAGCTGTGAGCGCGCGGCGCGCGCTGTGGCACCTGCGCCACGGCGGCCTGGCGGGCCTGAGGGAGCACCGCCGCCGCCAGCGCGCGGCCCGCCCCACCGCGAGCCACCGGCGCGCGCGCACCGCCGCCCCGCGGGGCGTGGATGGCATCCCCGACTGGTCCCTCCCCGAGGACGCCGAGCCCCGGCACCAGGTGAGGGCCGGGGTCATCGCCGACGAGTTCACCACCCTGGCCCTGCGCTACGAGTGGCGCGCCGTCCCCCTGGACCCCGGGCGCTGGCGCGAGCAGATCGCATCCGAGCCCCTCGACCTCATCTTCGTCGAGTCCGCCTGGCACGGGAACGACGACGCCTGGATCTACCAGGTGCTCGGAGAGTCCGCCCCCTCCGAGGGCCTGCGGGCCCTCGTCGCCGCCGCCCGGGCGGCGGGCATCCCCACGGTCTTCTGGAACAAGGAGGACCCCGCCCACTACGACGACGCCATCGCCACCGCCGCCCTCTTCGACCGCGTCTACACCACGGACTCCACCCTCCTGCCGCGCTACCGCGCCGCGCTCGGCCACGACCGCGTCGGCCTCCTGCCCTTCGCCGCCCAGCCCTCCATCCACAACCCCATCCGCCTGACAGGGCCCGATGCTCGCCCCGTTGAGCGCCACGGCGTCGCCTTCGCCGGCATGTACTTCGCCCACAAGTACCCCGAGCGCCGCGAGCAGATGGACACCCTCCTCGGCGCAGCCGCCGACGCCGGGCGCCGCAGCGGCCACGACCTCGTCATCTACTCGCGCTACCTGGGGGAGGACGAGCGCTACCAGTTCCCGGCGCCCCACGACCGGGCCGTGCGCGGAAGCCTGGACTACATCCAGATGCTGTCCGCCTACCGCGCCCACCGGGTCTTCCTCAACGTCAACTCCGTGGTGACCAGCCCGTCGATGATGGCGCGCCGGATCTTCGAGATCACCGCTTGCGGCACGCCGGTGGTCACCATGCCCAGCCCCGCCACTGGCGCCTTCCTGCCGGCCGGGAGCCTCGCCGTCCTGGGCGACCGCACCGGCGCCGAGCACGCCATCCGGGCGCTGTGCGCCAATCCCGGGCTCGGCGAGCGCATGACCCACCTCGCCCAGCGCGAGATCTGGGCCCACCACACCTACACCCACCGGGTGGACACCATTCTGGCCGACCTGGGGATGGCCGAGCGGCGCCACCGGCCCCCCACCATCGCGCCCCTCATCTCCACCAACCGCCCCCACCGCCTGGCAGGGGCCCTGGAGACCCTCGCCGCCCAGGAGGGGGTGGAGATCCGCCCGGTCATCCTCACCCACGGCTTCGAGGCCGACGACGCCGCCCGCGCCCGCGCCCGCGAGCTCGGCCTGGAGCCCACCTGGATGAGCGCGCCGACCAGCGCGAGCCTCGGGGCCAACTACACGGCCATGCTCCAGCGGGTCGACGCCGACCTCATCGCCAAGATGGACGACGACGATCTCTACAGCCCCCACTACCTGGCCGAGGCTCTCGCCGCTATCGACTACTCGGGGGCAGGGATCGTCGGCAAGCACGCCCACTACATGCACCTGTCCGGCAGCGGTCTCACCGTCCTGCGCTTCCCCGAGTGGGAGCACCGGTACACCGCCTTCGTCTCCGGCCCCACGATCGTGGCCAGGATCGACCTCGCGCGCGCCGTCGGCTTCCCCGACGCCTCCCGGGGCGAGGACACCGCCCTGCTGCGCGGGGCCATCGACGCCGGCGCGCGCGTCTACTCCACCTCCCGCTTCGGCTTCGTCCAGCGCCGGGGCGACGCCGCTGAGCACACCTGGGCCATCGACGACGCCGAGATCCTGGCGACCTCCCGCATCAGCCACTGGGGCCCGCCGGGGGCCGGCGAGATGCCCTGAGTCGCGCCGGCCGGGCTCAGGCGCGGGCGGCGAAGGCCTCGACGCCGTCGGCCACCCACTCGTAGAAGGCGCCGATGTAGTGGAAGGGGGCCGCCCCCCAGCGATGGTTGTCGTCGGCGACGACGAGCTCGTCGGGCACCTGGAGCACATGCGTGCCCAGCTCGCGCGCCCGCTCGTAGTAGTCGATCATCGCCCAGTTGGCGCCCAGCGCGCTCATGCCCCAGCTGCGCAGGGTGGAGCGCCCCCGCGTGGTGCGCGCCGCCCAGGGCGCCTGGAGGAGGATCGTGCGCTCCAGCAGCCCGACGCGCTCGAGCATCGCCGCCAGGCGGGGCAGGGCGGTGGCGAAGAGCTCCTGGTGCTCGTCGGTGCCCAGCTCGATGAGCCGCCCGCCCAATGGCGCGTAGAAGTCGGAGCCCGTGCGCAGGCCGGCCGTCAGCCCCTCCGTGGAGCGGGTGAGCCAGTGCCCGGGGGAGGTCTCGATGATGCCGAGGCGCTCGTCGGTGAGATCCCACAGGAGCGCATCGGTGGTGGTGGCCAGGCCCTCCAGCTGCGCCTCGGCGTCGCCCGCGGCGTCGGAGGCCAGGCAGCGCCGCGCGAAATCGCTCTCCAGGGCGCCGGCGTCGATGGCGCTGATGTCCACCGCGGTGCCCGTGGAGATGATGGACTGCCGGGCGATGTAGCGGGTGACCCGCCAGCCGCGCTCCTGGAGGACCGTGGCGGAGTCCCTGCCCACGCAGGATCCGAGGATCGCCAGGGATCGAGCGGGGGCGGGTGCGGTCACTGGGAGGCGTCCTTACGGTGACGGGGCGCGTAGCCGGTGCTGCGCGCCGCGCGGGGAGATACGGGTGGGGGAGCGGCGTGCCCGGGGGCCGCCTGCCCGCTCATCCTAACGACAGGCGCCGAGGCCGTCTCCCGTGCTGCCGCCGGTGCCTGCGCTCGCGGTGCCGAGGGGGCGGGCGCAGGGCTCGCAGCCGGGGCCAGCGCCGGGGCAGCCGGGGCGCGTGGCGCCCACTTGCGGCGGCAGCGCTGAAGGATCTCCTCCGCGGTGGCGTGCTCGCCCTTGGCCACGTTCCAGGACCACCAGCGGTAGTCGTGGGCGATCTCCGGGCCGGGGCCGTCGCCGATGAGCTCGCCGTCCATGAGCCAGATGGCCCGCGTGCACATCTCCTCGATCGTCTGGGCGGCGTGGCTGACGATGAACACCGTGCCGGCATTCGCGCGGAGCTCGGCCATCCGGCTCTCACTGCGCTCCTTGAAGGCGGCGTCCCCGGTGGACAGGGCCTCGTCGATGAGCAGGATGTCGGGGCTGGCGGACACGGCGATCGCGAAGCGCAGCCGCGAGGCCATCCCCGAGGAGTAGGTGTTCATGGGCCGGTAGATGGCCTTGCCGATGCCCGCCAGGCCCACGATCCCGGGCAGGGCGGCGCGGGCCTGCTCCGGCGTCATCCCCATGGCCAGGCAGCCGAGGATGACGTTGCGCTCCCCGGGCAGGTCGGGCACGAGGGCCGCGTTGACGCCCAGCAGCACCGGTGTTGAGCGGGCCAGCACCCTCCCGGAGCGCGGGGTCTCCAGGCCCGCCACGATGCGCAGCAGGGTGGACTTCCCCGAGCCGTTGCGTCCCAGGATCCCCAGGGACTCCCCGGCGCGGGCAACGAAGGACACGCCCTTGAGGGCGTCGACGGCCACGCGCGGGCGCTGACCGAGGGCCCTCATCGCGACCTGCCGGGCGGGGCTGAGGGCGCGCATGGCCGAGGCGTCCGCCGAGGGCGCCCGGTAGCGCACATGGAGGTCGTCGACGACGACGGTCGCGGGGGCCGTCGCGGGCGTCACCGCTGCCTGGCCGGCCGTCGTCGGCGAGCCGCCCCGCGGGGGGATCTCAGCGCTCGACGCCATAGGACTCCTCCTTCGCCCAGAAGAAGACGTACCCGACGCCCACGGTGATGAGCACCCACAGGCCCATGACCGCCCAGTCGCGCCCCGAGGGCACGCGCTGGTAGAGGATGACGTCGCGGTACATGGTCAGCAGCTTGTAGCCGGGGTTCCAGTCGACGACGAACCGGGCGGCGGGCCGGTGCATCATCTTGTCGAAGGAGAAGAACACCCCGGAGCCGAAGTACCAGAACTGGGCGACGAAGGGCCACACATTGCGCATATCCGGCAGCTGCGCCGTGAGCCGCGCGGTGAAGAGCGTCAGGCCCAGGGCGAAGAGGTTCTGCAGGGCGAAGATCGGAATGATGAGGATCCAGTGCCACGACGGCCAGGCGTGCGGCGGCAGGATCATGACGATGAGCAGCAGCGCGGCCAGCGGCGGCAGGGTGTCCAGGGCGCCGCGGATCATGAAGGAGATCGGCAGGGCCACCCGTGGGAAGGAGAAGGAGCGGATGAGGTTCCTCCCCGCGAACAGCACCTGGCCCCCGCCGGTGATGGCGCGCTGCAGCGTGGGGAACATCGTCACGCCCACGAGCAGGTAGCCCACGAAGTTGTCGATGCCGCGGTTGGTCTCCAGCAGCAGCCCGAAGACCAAGAAGAACACGAGGGCGTCGAGCATCGGCTTGACGATGAGCCAGATGTTGCCCAGGAGTGTTCCCCGCTGGGTGCCCAGGGCGCGGGCGCGGGCGTCCGCCCAGATGAAATGACGGCGCCGCCAGGTCTGCCGGATGTACGCCCCCAGGGGCGGGCGCTTGCCGACGGGCCTCAGCCCTGTCATATCGGACCTTCCGAGCCAGGGTGCCGGAGGACTGATACTCATCGCACCTCCTCATGAATCGTGCGGGCTGCCATCCCATTCTCCTCCCAGGTGGGCAGGCTCATCCCAGCCGACGGCGTGATGTGGGCCGCTCGGGAGGCTCCCGCCTCGCTGCCGGCCTGGGCGAGCTGGCGGATCCTCTCCGCCAGGGCGCCCGCGTCGCCCGCGGGGAAGAGGAGCCCGCCGCCCCGGGTGACCTCCACGAGCGCGGGCAGGTCAGAGGCGATCACCGGGCGCCCGAGCGCCTGCGCCGTCAGCGGCTTCATCGGCGTGACCATCCGGCACACCGGGGTGTCGCGCCGGGGCGCGCAGAAGACGTCGAGCGTCTGGTACCAGCCCAGGGCCTCGCCTGGCGGGACACGGCCGGGAAGGACGCAGACCCCGGGGCCGAGCCCCAGCTGGCCCGCCAGCGCGACCAGCCCGGGGCGGCTGACGCCGTCGCCCACGATCGCGCAGCGCGCGTCCAGGCCCTGCTCCCGCGCGAGAGCGACGGCGCGCAGGAGCACGTCGAAGCCCTCGTAGTCGACGAGGGAGGAGACGCTTCCCACCCAGAAGCCGTCGGCGGGCAGGCCCAGACGAGTCCGCGCCTCGGCGGGGGAGCGGTGCTCGGCGGACAGGACCTCCGCCTCGACGGCGTTGGGCATGACCGTGATCCGCTCGGCCGGCACGCCCCGAGCCACGAGGTCGTCGCGCTGGAGCGCGGACAGGACGATGACGGCGTCGGCCATCCGGGCCATCTCGGTCTCCTTGGCCCGCAGCAGGGCGAAGCGCTGGGAGGCGAGGGCCTCGGCCTGCTGCTCGGGGGGACGGGAGGCCACCCACGTGTACTCCAGCATCCCGCGCATCTCGTAGACCCACGGCAGGCCGTGCCCCCGGGCCACGGCGGCGACCACGAGGGCGTTGGCGTAGTTCGTCGTCGTGTGCAGCACCTCGGGGCGGAAGGCCGCCACCTGCTGGGCCAGAAGGCGCGCCGTCTGGGCCAGGCGGGCAGCGGGCGTGGGGGCGAGCCGGGCGGTGAGCAACCGGTGGTACTCGACGCCGTCGACGACGTCGCACGGCGCCGCCCCCACACGGCCCACGGTCACGGGGTAGCCGATCCGGGTGACGGCCCGCAGCTCCTCGCCCGCCCGCCTCTGGGCCACGAGCAGGTGGTGCGAGCGCATGGCGTAGCCGGACTGGGTGTGCGGCAGGGAGTTGGTGAGCAGGTGCAGCACTCGGGGGGCCGCCGAGCGCAGGGGCCCCTGCCAGTGGGGGGAGGAGACGGCGGGCAGCGCGAAGCCGGGGGACATCGTCGCCAGCTCGGCCGACAGGCGGGCCCGGGCTGCCCGGAGCGGGCGATGAGAGCGCGCGGGCCGGGGCTCGCGGGGCGACGGGGAGTCGGCAAGGGCGGCGTCGAGCACCCCGATGGCCTCGGACAGCTGCCCCCGCGACCACAGCTGGCGGGCCCTCATCCTCGCTGGGGCGCCCTCGGCCCCGCCGGGGATGAGGTCGGCCCGGCCCGAGGCCAGCGCGATCTCCGCCGCCAGGCGCCGTCCCAGGCCGGAGCCGGGGTGGGCCTGGGAGAGCGCCTCGGCCGCCAGGTCCGGGCGGTCGGCGAGGATGGCGGCGAGGGCCGGGCGGATCGAGCCGCCAGCCGCGCCCGCGCCCACCGCCTCGGACAGCGCCGCGCGCGCCCCATGGGGCAGGCGGCGCGCGCTCTGCAGGGCTAGCAGGAGGGGGTCCTCCGCCATATGGTGCGCGGCGGTGTCGGCCAGGAGGCTGACGGCGCGAAGCCGGGTGAGCGTCACAGGGGGCGCCGGCCGCGGGGCGGCGTGAGAGGAACCCGTCCAGGGGGCTCTGGTCTCAGGCACGGGCGACCTCCTGCAGCAGCGCCTCGTAGCGGTCGAGCTGGTCGCGCTCGCCGGCGTGTCGGGTGAGCCACCGCGGCCCGGCGCTCGCGGCCAGGCGGGAGCGGTCCGCCGCCAGAGCCGCCCAGGCCGAGGCGAGCGCGGCGGCGTCCTGCGGGGGCACCACCATCCCGGCGCTCGCGGATCGGATGATGGCGGCGGCCTCGCCGTCGAGCGCGCCGGAGATGTGGCGGCCGGTGGCCAGGGCCTCGTAGAGCTTGGAGGGGACCGTCATGGACATGGCGGGCCAGTCCTGGAGGCTCACGAGGACCGTGTCCGCCCAGGCGTAGTGCTCGGCCACCGCCTCCGGCGCGACGGGCGGGAGGATCTCCACGGGGGCGCCGAGCCTGACGGCGGTGGCGCGGACATGGGCGGCCTGCGCGCCATCGCCGACGAGCCGCAGCCTCAGGCGGATCCCCTGGTCCGCCGCGAGGGCAGCGGCCTGAACAGCGGACGCCAGCCCCTGGCTGCGCCCGATCGTGCCCAGATACACCACGCGCAGCTCCGGGCGCCCGTTATCGCCCTGTCGGCGCAGCGGGGGAGCGGGCAGGCTCCAGTGGGACGGGGTCGCGCTGTTGCGGATGACCTCCACCCTCCTCATGCCGCGCTCGCGCAGCGCCTGGGCGAAGGAGTCGGTGGTGGCCACGACGGCATCGGCCCGCCGCTCCAGGGCGGTGACCGCCGGGGGGATGAGTCCCGCGGCGCGATGGCGCGAGAGGCGCGGGAGACTCGGCAGCGCGCCGCTGAGGCCACCGGGCGCCCTGCCGGGCCTGTTGGCGCTATTGATGTCCGCGCTGTTGATGCGGTCAGGCTCGCCTGGGGCGCCGGCCCAGTGGTGGCGTGAATCGAGGATGTCCGGCCAGGCGTCGCGCAGCTCGGCGACGACGGGGCGCCGCAGCGCGCGTCCGACCGCCAGCGCCGCGGGCAGGGTGGGCAGGCCCGGGACCGAGCCGATGACGACGTCGGGGCGGTGGCGCCCGCCGAAACGCGCCAGGGCCAGGCGGGCCCCATCGGCCGCCGCGAGCGCCTGATCGGCGCCCCGACCGCCGATGCCCGTCCCGTAGGGCCGGAAGGCCGTGCGGTGGATGATCGCCCCGCTGGCATCGCGGGCGATGGCCCCCGGGGCGAGCCGGGGAGAGGAATCGAGGAGCGTGCCCGCCGGGTAGTGCGGGGCGGGGGCGAGCACGGCGAGCTCGTGACCGCGCTCCACCAGGCCACGGGCCAGCCGGCGCCAGCGGTTCTGCGGCGCGCCGGCCTCGGGCTCCCAGTAGTGGGTGAGCAGGAGGATCCTCATCGCTCCCCGCCCCCCTCGGGCGACTCGGCCCGCGGGTAGGGGCCGTCCTCGCCGCGGGCCCGGCCGCGCGCCGCGCCCACGATCGCGGGCAGGCTCATGTAGCACGCCAGGACCGCCAGCGCCCCGATGATCCCCGGCGCCCACGCGACACGCCCGCCGGGTCCCTCCCAGGAGACCAGGGCGACCGCCGAGCAGGCGGCCGCGCAGGCGCCCACGAGGCCCGCCACCGCCCCATGCGGCCACCCCGCGGCGACGAGCCGCTGGTAGACATGCTCGCGGTGCGGCTCGTACCAGCGCTGCCCGGAGCGGGCGCGGCGCCACAGGGTCAGGCCCGTGTCCGTGGCGAGCACGAGAAGCGGGGCCACCGCGACGAGCAGGGGCACCCCGGAGACCAGGCAGAGCGCCGCGGCGAAGGACCAGGCCGCCCCGAGAGCGTAGGAGCCGGCATCGCCGAGGAAGACCCGCGCGCGGGGCGCGTTGAAGGGCAGGAACCCGGCGGCCGCCCCGCCGAGCCCCGCCATGACGAGCGCCAGGCCGGGGATGCGCGCCAGGCAGGCCACGAGCGCGTAGTACGCCGCGGTCACGAGGGCGTGCCCGGCGGCGACGCCGTTCGCCCCGTCCATGAAGTTCGTGGCGTTGACCATGGCGACGGCGCCCGCGTCCAGCGGGACCGCGAGCCACAGCGGGGCGCCGGTGATCGACGTCGTGAGGAGGGCCAGTCCGGCGCCCAGGATCACCTGGGCGATGAGGCGGGCGCCGATCGGGAGCGTGTAGAGATCGTCGCCGAGCCCCAGGATCGCCAGGGCGAGGATCGCGCTGAGCCCCACGCTCACCACCTCGATGATCCTGCCGGAATTGGGGACCGGCCCTCTCGCCACGGCGCTGACCAGCCCCGTCATGACGGCCACGACGGTGGCCAGGGCCAGGGCCGCGCCCCCGCCGCGGGGGATCGGCCGCGCGTGGAGGGAGCGGCCCACGGGGATATCGATGACGCCGGCCCGCCGCAGGACCGGGATGATGAGGGCGGTCAGGGCCGCCCCTGCCACCAGGCCGGTGAGTGCGCTGACGGCCAGGTCCCAGGCCCCCCAGGAGGCGCCGGGCGAGGACGGGATCGACACGGCCTGCGGGATCACGCGGTGGCCCCGGCCCGCTCGGCAGCGCCCCTGGTGGCCGGGGCGCCAGGACGGGGTGTGCTCACCGGCCTGCCCGGCTGGCGGCTTGCCAGCGCGATCGCCTGCGTACCGGCTGGCCTCGCCGCTAGGGGACCGCTCACAAGGGCTTCCGCGCCTTCTGGGCCGTCCGCGATCATCGCGTCCCCTGCGCCGTCGGTGCGAGGCCCTGTGGCTGGCGCGGGAGCCTGGCTCGTGTCGGTCATCCACCTGCGCACGAGCTCGCCCTGGCGCCCCCACTCGGAGCGCGCGCGGAGATCGTCGATGTCCGTCAGGATGCCCAGTGGGAGCGCCGCGACGTCCACATGGGAGATGAGCGGGTGCCAGGGGCGGCGGTCGTCCTCCCCGGCGCCGAACAGCGACTCCGTCATCTTCTCCCCGGGACGGACCCTCGTGTAGGCCACCTGCGGCTCGTCATAGCCCATGAGGGCGGCGAAGCGCCTGGCCAGGGACTCGATATTGTGCGGCTCGCCCATGTCCAGGACGAGCACCTCCCCGCTGCGCCCCAGCGCCCCGGCCTGGAGCACCAGCTGGCAGGCCTCGTTGATGGACATGAAGAAGCGCTCCATGCGGGGGTCCGTGACGGTCAGGGGCAGCCCGCGCTCCAACTGGGAGGCGAAGGTGTGGAGCACCGACCCGCGCGAGCCCAGGACGTTGCCGAAGCGCACGGAGATGAAGCGCCGCTCGGGGGGCAGGCTCCGGCCGACGGCGGCGGTCAGCCTCTCGGCGATGCGCTTGGAGTAGCCGAGCACACTCGTGGGGTCGGCCGCCTTGTCAGTGGAGATATTGATGAACAGGCGCACATCGTGGCTGGTGGCGGCCGCCAGGAGGTCTCGCGTGGCGGCGACGTTGGTCAGGAACGCCTCCTCGGGGAAGCGCTCGGTGAGGGTGAGGTGCTTGAGCGCCGCGGCGTGGAAGACGATGGTCGGTCGCGCCTCGTCGAAGAGAGCATTGATGAGGCCTGGGGTGCGCAGGTCTCCGAGGACCAGGTCGGGGGAGTCGAGCATCGCCTCGCCGTCGAGGGACAGCTGGACGGCGTGGAGGGCGGACTCGTCGCGGTCGACGAGGATGAGCCGCTCGGGCCGGTACCGGGCGATCTCGTGGCACAGCTGCGCCCCGATGGAGCCTCCCGCGCCGGTCACGAGGACCCTCTCGCCAGTGAGGTAGGAGGCGATGGCGTCGACATCGGTGTCGATCGCCCGGCGCCCCAGCAGGTCCGAGATCTCCAGAGGGCGGAAGATCCCCGTGCCCCGCTGGGCGAGGGCGCTCGGCTGGGCCGGGGCGAGGGAGGGCGCCAGGCCCATGAGCTCCTCGGTGCCGGGCATGACACGGATCTCGAGGCCGAGCTCGCGCGCCCGCGTGACGACGCCGTCGACCTGGTCCGGGCTGGCCGAGGGCACAGCCAGCAGGACGAGGTCGGCGTTGGTCTCCCTGGCCACCTGCGCCAGGGAGCGCCAGGGGCCGAGCACCCGCACCCCGGAGAGCCTCAGGTGCCGCTTGGCGGGGTCGTCGTCGAGCAGGGCGACGGGCGTGTAGGGCGAGGAGGTGTCGTCCTGCATGAGGCTGATCGCCGCCGCGCCGCCGTGCCCGGCTCCCATGACGATCGTGCGGCGGGCGCGCTTGCCGACCGGCCGCTGGCGCATCTCGACCACCCGCAGGTAGAGCCATCGGCAGGCCAGGTGGAGGGTGAGGGCGGCGCCCCCGGACAGGATGGTGTCGCGCAGGGGAAGGAGGAGTCCCGCGGAGATCCCGGAGGCCGCGGACAGCGCGACGGCGATGACGACGTCGGTCAGCAGCACCGAGGGGATCTCGTCGATCGTCGCGAAGCGAGCCCGCCCCCGCAGGAAGACAAGGTAGCCGGTGACCTGGAGGACGACGGACAGCAGTGCCGTCAGCGTGACCCCCAGGCCCTCGGGGCGCGCGTCGATCCCCGCGGTCAGGCTGAGGGCGGCCACGATCATCACGGCCAGCGCCCACATCGCGGAGTCGAGCGCGGCGGTGGCGCCGTGGGGCAGGTGCAGGCGGGAGCCGCCGATCTCACGCTCCCGCCACTGCGGCCCCGCCCCGCGCTCCGCGGGCGCGGGGGGCTCCGGCGGCGCTGGGGGCGTCGTGGACGGCTGGGCCGTCCTCGTCCCGGGCGCTGTCGGCGCGGCGCCATGCTCAACCACAGGGAGAGTCCTTCGGTCAGGGGGGAAGGGTGCGGTGCCCGCGGAACCCGTGCGAGAGATACAACAGGTCAGCGGTTATATCAGCACTGAGGCGCCTCAGGCGGCGTATTCCCAGTATCCCCTATAGGCGCTGCGCGCGCAGTGGAACCGGTGGAGATCACAGGCTCCTCCCTTCGCGGGAGGGCATGGGGCCGGCGGGTGCCGAGACGCGGCCAGCGGGTGGTCCGGTGGGAAGACGGATGCTGTTTCGTGACAGGATGACGGCTGGAATGCCGCACTGGCCACGACTGATAGCCGTCCTGACGGCCCATCCGCTGGCCGATGATCGATGAAGGAGGCGCCATGGGAGCCGGTGGCGCGACTCTGCCCACGAGTGGCGACGCCGTCGCCATCTACGACACGACCCTGCGCGATGGCGCCCAGCAGCAGGGGATCTCCTTCACCGTGGGGGACAAGCTCGCCATCATCGGGCTCCTCGACGAGCTCGGCGTGGCCTATGTCGAGGCGGGCTGGCCCGGCGCCATCCCCAAGGACACCGAGCTCTTCACGCGGGCGGCGGACCTGGATCTGGCCACCGCCCGGCTCGTGGCCTTCGGCGCCACCTGCCGCCCGGGCGCCCCCGCCGCCGAGGACCCGGGCCTGCGCGCGCTCCTGGACAGCGGTGCCAGCGCGATCACCCTCGTGGCGAAGTCCGATCCGAGGCATGTCGAGCGGGCGCTGCGCACGACGCCCCAGGAGAACCTGCGCATGGTCTCCGACTCGACCGCCCTTCTGGTCGGAGCGGGCCGGGAGACGATGATCGACCTGGAGCACTTCTTCGACGGACTGGACCGGGATGCGGACGCCGACGGCGCTTACGGGATCGAGGTGGCCGTGGCCGCCGCCCGCGCCGGTGCCAGCGCCGTCATCGCCTGCGACACCAACGGCGGCGCGCTGCTGGACGCTATCACCAGCGCCGTCGCCCGCCTGCGCCAGGCCCTTGACGCCGCGGGGCGGCCGGACTGCGTCGTCGGGATCCACACCCATGACGACTCCGGCCTGGCCGTGGCCGGGGCGATGGCGGCGGTGGAGGCCGGCGCCCGCCAGGTCCAGGGCTGCGTCAACGGCATGGGGGAGCGCACCGGGAACGCCGAGCTGCTGACGATCATCGCGAACCTGGAGCTCAAGACCCGCTTCACGGCCCTTCCCGGCGGTCAGGAGGAGCGGGCGCGGCGCCTGTCGGAGCTCTCGCGGATCTCCCGCTCGGTGGGGGAGATCGCCAACCGCGCCCCCTCCACCCGCCAGGCCTATGTGGGGGCCAAGGCCTTCGCTCACAAGGCGGGACTGCACGCCTCGGCGATCCGCGTGGACCCCGACCTCTACCAGCACATCGACCCCGCGCGCGTGGGCAACACGATGAGCATGCTCGTCTCGGAGATGGCGGGGCGGGCCTCGATCGAGCTCAAGGCCCGCGAGCTCGGTATCGATGCTTCCGGCGATGGGGACGTCCTGGGCCGTGTGGCGGAGGCGGTCAAGGCCCGCGAGGCCGCCGGTTACGCCTACGACGCCGCTGACGGCTCCTTCGAGCTGCTGCTGCGCCACGCGCTGGGGGATCTGCCCGAGTACTTCCGGGTGGAGTCCTGGCAGGCCTCGGTGCGGGCCGCCCCGGTGGGGGCTGATCGCTTCCTCCCGGTGGACGGCTCGACCCGCACGCAGGCGGAGGCCACGGTGCGGCTGCGCGCGGGCGGGAAGCGCTTCGCGGTGCTGGGGGAGGGCAATGGCCCGGTCAACGCCCTCGACGCGGCCCTGTGCGACGCGCTCGCGGAGGTGTACCCGGAGATCCGGGCCTTCGAGCTGTCCGATTACAAGGTGCGGATCCTCGACGCCGAGCGCGGCACGCGCGCGATCATCCGGGTGCTCATCGACCTCACCGACGGCGAGCGGACCTGGTCCACGGTGGGCGTGGGCACCGACATCGTCGAGGCGACCTGGGAGGCCCTCACCGACGGGCATGTGGTGGGGCTGATCCGAGCTGGCGTCAGCCCGCGCTGATCAGCCCTCCTCACACGTGCCGGTCGTGACCGGCGCCGAAGTAGACGTCGTCGAGGGTGGCGGTGGTGAGCGACCGCTCGCGCAGGATGTCGATGATCTGGCCGTACAGGTGGGTGACGGTGGGGAAGTTGGCATGCCCGATGACGATGTGCTCGGCGAGGAGCCATTTTCGGGCCTCGCCGAGGAGGACGTCCTCGGTGAGCAATCCGGAGTCCCCGAAGGAGCCGTACCACATCGTGGGGGCGGTGTAGCCGATCTGGGCGCAGGCGGCGTCGACCCTCTCGTCGCGGTACCCGTAGGGCGGGCGGATGAAGGGGGTGCCGGTCACGCCGTACTGGCTCCTCAGGAGGTCCTCGCACTGGGTGAGCTCGGAGATGATCGCGCCGTCGCTCAGCGAGGTGAGTCCGGGGTGCGTCCACGTGTGGTTGCCGAGCTGGATCTGCCCGGATTCCACCAGGGGCAGCATCTTGGCGCGGTTGTCGGTCCAGGAGGGGTAGGAGCCGGTGACGAAGAAGGTGAGGCGGACACCGGAGTCCTTGGCGAAGTCGAGGTAGGCGTCGACGACGGCGGAGTCGGCGCCGTCGTCGATGGTGATCGCCACGACGTTGCCGACCCCGTCGGGCAGCCCGGTGATCACGCCGTCCGGGGCAGTGGGGGAGGGCAGTGATGGTGGGCCGTCCTGGAGCCAGAGAGGACTGCGGGACGGGGTGGGCGACGGTGTGGGGGAGGGTGACGAGGCCTCGGCGGCCATGGTCCCCGATGACGACGGCGTGGGGGAGGGGCTCGCGGTGGCACCGTCCTTGCCGGGAAGGAGCGAGCATCCCCCGGTGGCCGTGGCGGTCCCGAGGGCGAGGAGGAGCATGAAGTCTCTGCGCTGCATGGAACGGGGTCGGGGTAGGGGACGGGGAAGCGGTCTCGGAGGAGGAGCGAGAGCTGTCCGCGCCCGCTCGCGAGCGATCAAGTATGGGGAACCTAACCCAGTGTTGGGAGTCGGGCAAACCCGCTGGCGAAGGGTGTTGTGCGGAGGGCGGCCATGACAGGTCGCGCCAGGAGGTAGTGGCGGCAGCGGGGCTGATCCGAGCCGGCGTCAGCCCGCGCTGGCGGTCGGGCCCGCCTGGCCGCGCCGGCGCAGGAGCCCGAGGACCAGCGGGATCGTCAGGAACCAGAAGCCTGAGGCCGGCATTGTGATGATGCCGCCGATCGTCAGGGCCGCCAGTCCCGCGAGGACTCCCCTCGGCAGCGCTGGCTCATGGCGCTCGAGCGCGGCGATGGTTCCTCCCAGGAGGATGAGGGCCGCCCCGGCGACGAGGAACCAGTAGGCGGCAGCAGTCTCCGCGCTCGATGCCCAGGTCCCGACCCCGTCCTCGGCGAGGGCCGTGGTGATCCGCGACCACTGGGAGGCGAGGCCGGTGAGGGTGTGGAGCATGCCGATCGCCATGAGGCTCCAGCCCACGATCGGCCGTGGTGAAGAGGTGGTCGTCGTCTCCATGCTTCGAGGCTACCGGCGATACGTGCCGCTCGTCACCAAGGGCTGGGAGAGGCGCGGTTGTCAGGCGCTTTGGCGGATCAGTTGTTGCTCGAGGGGCGCGCGGATGTCCTCAAGGACCTGGCTGCTGAACCCCTTGAAGTATGTGGAGTGCGTTCGCTTGATCGTCTCGATGGAATCGGAGCCGATGAGGACGATGTCCATCTCCGGCTGATCCTGGTAGCGCAGCTCGGCCTCCCGGAACGCATCGACAGCCGCGTCCATGTCCGCGCCGAAGTCCCTCTGCTCCGCCAAGAAGTCCCGCTTGCGGTCGTACACCAGGAGGAACTGCCTGGTAGTGCTGGTCTCAATGGCCATCTGCGAGCCTCCTCTCATCGAACATCTTCTCAAACATAAAGGATAGCTCTTCGCTGATTCGCTGGAAGTCCACGAGATCCTGATCGGTCATGCGATAGCTCCCATCGATTTGCTGATACATCTTGGACAGGGCGCGTCCGTACTCCTGCGGGAGGCTGTGCCCCTGGTCCTGCTTGAGATTCTGGTCGACCAACATGCCGAGCGCTTCCATTGTTTGGGCCCAGGCGTGCATGCGCGCAGTGCGGAGCTGGATCTCGATGAGCCGGCCGTCCTTGAGGAGGACAAGGTGCTTGGCGCGGTAGCCAGACGCCCGAGGCTCTGAGATGTAGTCCTTCTCGCGGTTGGCCTGCATGTCCCCCGCCCACGTGAGCTTCAGCTGTTCCCCGATCCGACTGAGGTCGTGGAGGCTGTCGTCGTCCAAGACGACACGGCATCCTCCGAGGTCGACCATCCGGTCGAGGCTGAGGCCCGTCTCGCGTTGGGAGAGCTTGTCGATGATCGTGTCCATCCGCTTGAGGCGTTGGGAGATCTCAGCCTTGATGTTGAGTGAGCCGACGATACGTCGTAGCTCATCAGTCACCTCGGAGAGCGGTTTGGCGAAGGAGGCTCGGTATCGGCGGACCACGTCCAGAGCGGAAGCGAACTCCTCCGCCGGCGCCTCGCCGCGAGCGTGCCTCCGGATCGTGGAGCCAGCCTTCCTGATCTGAGACCCCGATGGGGGAGGCGGCTCCGTCATGACAAGGTTTCTCGCCATCGATTCGAACTGGCATCAGGAGGGAAAGGCTGGAGAATCATTGACCTTCGGGGTGGCTGACGGGGCTTGAACCCGCGACCTCCTGGACCACAACCAAGCGCTCTGCCAACTGAGCTACAGCCACCATGCGCAGTGCCCGCGATGAGCAGGACCGCAACGAATCGGTACTGTATCGGCTCGCTCAGACCTCCGGCAAACCAGGGGCCGTGGACTGCGTCACGCCACCGCCCGGCGCTCCCCGGAGCTGCCCGGCGGCCCCGCTGGCCAGCGCCCCGGGTGCTCAGGCCTGGCGGCCGGCCGCCGTCGTCGGGTGGGCGAGGATCTCGGCGGCGACGGCCCGGCACTCGTCCGAGGACGGCCCCTCGCCGTCGGGGAAGAGCACTGCGCGGTAGTAGCGCAGCTCGTCGATGGACTCCAGGATGTCGGCGAGCGCGCGGTGCCCGCCCTGCTTCTCCGGGGCCTGGAAGAAGGTCCTGGGGAACCAGCGCTTGGCCAGCTCCTTGATGGAGGAGACATCCACCACCCGGTAGTGCAGGTAGTCGATGAGCTCGGGCATGTCGCGCGCGAGGAAGGCCTTGTCCGTCCCCACCGAGTTGCCGGCGAGCTGCGCCGTGCGGGCCGTGGGGACGAGGGAGCGGACATGGTCGAGCACGACGCGCTGCGCCTCGGCCATCGTCCGCCCGCCGTCGAGCTCGTCGAGCAGGCCCGAGGAGGAGTGCATGGAGCGCACGTAGTCGCCCATCTGCTCCAGGGCGGCGGCCGGGGGCTTGATGAGCACGTCGATGCCCTCGCCCAGCGGGGTCAGCTCGTAGTCGGTGACGATGACGGCCACCTCGATGAGCGCGTCGGCGCCCAGGTCGAGGCCGGTCATCTCGCAGTCGATCCACACCAGGGGATCCGAGGTCGTTATCTGTCGGCTCACGGGCCAGCAGTCTAGTCCGGCTCGTCCCCCGGCACGCCCATCCCTCCCGGCGGCTCCCCATCGCCCCGCTGCCTGACGTAGATTCGGTCCCAGTGCCAGCCCTTGCCCCGCAGATCACGGAGTTCCTCGATGACATCCCCTGACGAGCCGCGTCCTCTCGGCAGTTCCTACCTGCTCAACGAGCGGATCGGGCGCGGCGCCCAGGGCGAGGTCTGGCTCGCCAGCAGGACTGAGGAGTCCGACGGCGCGGCCGAGCCCCTGGCGGTCAAGATCCTGCGCTCGGACCTCATCGAGGACCCCAGCGTCGTCGAGCGCTTCGTGCGCGAGCGCGCCACTCTCATGCGCGTCCACTCTCCCTATGTCATCGCCGTGCGCGACATGGTGGTCGAGGGCACCACCTTTGCGATCGTCATGGACTACGTGCCGGGGTCGGACCTGCGCGAGGCCGTCATGTCCAGTGGGCCCCTGCCGCCCGCCGCCCTGGCGCGCCTGGGCGCGCGGATCGCCGAGGGGCTCGTCGCCGTCCACGCCGCTGGCGTGGTCCACCGGGACATCAAGCCGGCCAACATCCTTCTGGAGAATTGGCAGACCGCCGCGCGCCGCGGGCGCCACGCCTCCCCAGACGCGTCGCCGGCCCAGGAGACCATCGACTCCGCCGCCACGATGACCCCCTCGGCGGTGACCACCTGGGGCGACGGCGGCATCGTCGCCCCGATCCCAAGGATCGCGGACTTCGGGATCGCCAGGATCTGCGACTCGCTGGCCACGGTCACCGGCACCGGTGCCGTCGGAACGCCCCTCTACATGGCCCCCGAGACGATCGCGGGGGCCCAGCCCGCGCCCGCCGCGGATGTCTACGCCCTGGGCATTGTCCTGTACGAGCTCGCCTGCGGTGTCCCTCCCTATGTGGGCCAGCCAGTCCAGGTGCTCGCCCAGCACGCCCAGCGCGATCCGGGCCGCCCGGCGGGCATCCCGGACGACCTGTGGGAGCTCATCGCCTCCATGCTCGTCAAGCACCCCGACCGCCGCCCCGCCATGGAGCAGGTCGCCTCCCGCCTGGAGCAGATGGTCCCGGCGCTCCAGGGGCTGCCGGCCACAGCGGCCCTGGTCTCCCCGCCCCCGACCATCCCCTCGGTCATGCCCTACGGCTGGGACGAGATCCCGACGGCGGATCAAGGCGCGGGAAGCGGGGGAGCGGCCTCTGCCCCGTCCGTGGCCTCCGGGCCCTCCGGGCTCAGCCCGGCAGGGGCCGCGAGCACCTCCACGCCACCGACCATGGCCGCCCCCTGGCTCCCCGCGGGCCAGGGAGGTCAGACGGCTCCGACGATCGCCATGGCGGGTGGCGCCCCGGCCTACGACGGCGGCCAGCAGGCCACGCTCATGAGCTCGGCGGGGACCGTGCCCACCACCGCCGTCATGCCGGGTGGCGTGGGTGGCGCCGCCAGCCCCGGTCAGGGGCAGTACGAGGGCGCGGGCATGGCGCCCGGAGGGGATGCCGCGAGCCCTTCGTCACCAGCCGCCCTCTACGCCCCGCCGGGGCTGCCCTCCGATGCTGCGCCCGTGCCCCGCAAGCGTTGTCGTCGCAAGGCGGTGCTCGGCGGCCTGGCTGTCCTCCTCGTCCTCTCGCTCGCCGCGGGGGGCGCGTGGTGGTGGTTCCGCAGCGACGCGGGGACCGTAGGCCGTTCGGCCATGGGATGGACCTCGGGCATCGCCGCGGGTAGCAGCGCCGAATCCGCCCGAGAGCTCAAGCGCGCGGACGACGATTCCCGGTTGTCCCCTGAGGGCTCGGCAATGCTCGCCAAGGGACAAGGTGCCAGCGATTTCAATAAGTATTATCTTTATGACTTCCTCTCTTCCTCCCAGGAGGCGGCGTGGAGTGGGGAGTGCGATGACGCGATGGGTTTCTGGACCGAGCGCCAGGCGCTCTGCCTTCGCAACGACGAGAGCGCGTCCGTGCTCGTGACCCTCAGCGCGGATGGCGCGGCGACGGAGAGCTCCTCCCCCCTGCCCAAGGACCACAAGCCCGTCGGCTCCGATGGAACGCGGGCGATCGTTCACAGTGGCGGATATGAGGGGAATCTGATGGCCCTGGACAGCGCTGGGAGCGCCGTGTGGACCGTGCGCGGCGAGTTCCAGAAGGCGATCATCCGCGACGGTTTCATCGAGGCCTACGACTCGTGGTCCAAGCAGACGATGGTCCTCGACTCGGCCACCGGGAAGCAGATCGTGACCAGCTCCTCGGGCAGCTCGTCGGACTTCGATGGCAGCAAGCCGCAACCGGGGGGCATCGGTATCGATGCCGGTCCGGAGACCGTCTACAACTGCGATGGCAGCACCTGCACGGTCTACGACTCGGCCGGCAATAGTGCTGGCACCGCCACGGACCCCGGCAGGAGTTCCTGGGTTCTCTCCGGCCCCGTGAGTCCCAAGCGCCTCCTGGAGATCCTCGAGCGCGCGGGCGACGAGGGGATCCAGGGGCACAAGATCACGCTCGAGGGGAGCGCGAAGTTCCCCAGCCTCCAGAAGCCGAACTCTGATGGCAAGACCCTTGTGGCGGGGGCCTCCCGGATGGACGTGCTCACCGTGGATGCCAAGGCCTGCACAGCCACCCTCGGCAGCGCCTCGCTGTCCATCCCGCCCAAGGAGGTGGGCGACGACTGCACCCTCAACCCCATCGGCTGGACCGCCGATGACAAGACGATCCTCATTCAACTGAGCGGATCGATCTACGGCTCACCCCGGAAGGGGGACATCCTCGGCGCCTACGACCCGTCGACCGGTGCCGAGCTGTGGCACGTCCCCGGGGACTGGGCGGCGGCTCCTGGCCGGGGCGCCGAGGCGAAGGACTCAGCTCTCCGTGCGGCGGGCGTCGATCCCGCCGGTCTGCGCAACTTCTTCCTCATCTGGCAGCCCGATACAGTGACCGGGGAGTACGTCCTCTACCGCGTCAACGGCTGAAGCGCGCCTCCCGCCGACCACTCGCAGCGAACTGGGGCCCGCCATCGTCACCGATGGCGGGCCCCAAATCCCGGGCTCTGCGCGGGCGCGCTCAGCGGCGGCCCCGGCGCCACAGCCCCGTGTAGCACACGGCCAGCGCGACGACGAGGATGATCCCCAGCGCGCCGAGGTTCGCCAGCCACTGGCCCGAGGTGTGGTCCCACAGGTCGTCGGCGTGGAGCGGGTTGATGGTGTTGAGGTCGACCGTCCCGGCCGTCATCGCGAAGCCCCAGCGCGAGGGCATGAACCACGCGAGCTGCTCGAAGACCGCCTTGCCCGCCACAGGGATGATCCCACCGGACAGCACGAGCTGGGCCATGATCGAGACCACGAGAACGGGCATGACCTGCTCCGAGCTCGACACATACGCGGAGATCGCCAGCCCCAGGAGGCCGGAGGCGAAGGCCACCGCCCACAGGCCGACGGCGAGCTCGAGCACGGGCGATCCCATGAGGATCGCGGACGACGGGGCCTTGTTGAGTAGCAGGGAGATCCCCACCATGAGACCGACCTGGATGGTGACGATGAGCGCGAGAACGATCGTCTTGGCCAGTAGGTAGGAGCCCGAGCGCAGTCCGACCGCCTTCTCCCGCAGGAACACGTCCCTCTCGCCGATGAGCTCGCGGATCGTCACCGACATGCCGGAGAAGGCCGCGCCGGTGACTAGGATGACGAGGAGCTGCAGCGCCTGGTTGGAGTAGAAGACGCAGGGCTGTTCGGCCGTCGGCACGGGGATCACCGGCATGGAGAAGCCGTCGCTGCCGGGGATCGCCTTGGTCAGCAGCCCCATGACCACCGGCAGCGCCAGCATGAACATGAGGTAGGACGGGTCCGCCGCGATGATCCGCAGGTGCCTGCGCACGAGGGTTGACATCTGGCGCAGCGCCGACTGCTTGGGGATCCTCTTCGTGGAGGCATCCACCTCCCGCTCCTTGGCGGGGGCGCCGCCGCGGCGGGTCGAGGGCACGGTCGCCTCGAGGTACTGCCTCAGCTCAGGGGTGTGGTTGCGGATGAGGGCGTACACGTCGGCGAAACCGTCGATCGCCGGCGGATCTGTGAAGTCGCCCTTGGGCGCGTAGAGCTTGAGCCGGCCCTGGCTGGTGAGCTCGGCGTGGCGCTGCCGGAAGTGGGCGAGGATCTGCTGGGGCGGGCCGTAGTAGACGGGCTTTCCGCCGGCGGCCAGGATGAGGACCTTGTCCGCCCGGTCGATGTGGTTCTCGTTGTGGGTGACCACGACGACCGTGCGCCCCGTGTCGCCCGGCCGGGTGCCATGCGCGAGACTCGCCAGCAGGTCCATGACGTCGCGGTCGAGCTGGGGGTCGAGCCCCGACGTCGGCTCGTCGAGGAACAGCAGGGAGGGGCGGGTGAGCAGCTCGATCGCCGTCGACACCCGCTTGCGCTGGCCCCCGGAGAGCTTCTTGACCCGCTTGTCCACGTGCTGGGTGAGATCGAGGTCCTCCAGCACCTCGGCGATCCTGCGCCGGCGCTCCTCCTTGGAGACATCCTTGGCGAAGCGGAGCTCGGCGGCGTAGTCCATCGTCTGCTGGACGGTGAGCGCCTGGTGGACGACGTCGTTCTGGGGGACCACGCCGATCTTGTTGCGCATGATCGGGTAGTGGTCGTAGACATCGATCCCGTCGAAGAGAACCTGGCCCTGCTGGGCCTTCTGCTCCCCGGTGAGGGCCTTGAGCAGGGTGGACTTGCCCGCGCCGGAGGGGCCCACGACGGCGAGCAGCTCATTGCCGGGCAGGGAGAAGGACACGCCGTCGAGGAGTCGCAGATCCCCGCCGTTGACCTCGAAGACGAGGTCCTGGCCGATGAGCTCGCCGCCGGTGCCGGCGTTGACCTGCACCTCGCAGGTGCCGTCGGGGTTGACCGCGATGAAGGTCGAGCCGATGCCGACGATGCTCGGCTGCGTCACGAGGATGCGCGGCACCCTCTGCGGACCCAGGTAGATGCCGTTGGTCGAGCCCAGGTCCGTGATGAGGATGCCCTGGGGCGTCGGCTCGATCCTGGCGTGGTGCTTGGAGACGAGCGGGTCGTCGAGGACGAGCGCGTTGTCCGGCGCGCGGCCGATCGTCCCCGCCGCCTTGATGCGGAAGGCCTGGATCGTCTGGCGGCGCATGGGCGCGCGCATGCGCTCCACGTCCTCCCCGGACGAGGGGGCGGAGAGCGCGGAGTCCGCGGGGGCCCCGGCGCTCGGCGCCGAGGGGACGCCCAGGAGCGTCTCCGCGCTCTGCCTCTGGGAGGAGTCCCCGGCCGCTGCGGGCGCCTCCGCGGACGGTGCTGAGGGCTCCGTGCCAGAGGTGCCGACAGGCTCTCCAGCGCCCCCGAGGCGCCCGGGCTCCTCCTCGGGCCGATCCGGGTGGTTCTCCGCCGGGGCGGGCTGGGCAGGGCCGGGGACCCAGGTGCTTCCCGAGGCGCTCGCGGCGTGCGGGGCGGGAATCCCCTGCGGGCCGGGTTGGCCGGCGGGTCCCATGGGCACTGGGCCGGGGGCGCCTGTCATCCCCTGCGGGCCCTGCGGCCCGAGGGGCCGAGCCGTCGGAGGCGGGTACTGGCCCGACGGAGGGCCAGCGGGCGGCTGGACGAAGGGCTGCCCGGTCTGCCCGGGCAGTGGTCCCCCGGGCGCGCCCATCGGCGGCATCATGGGCTGCCCCTGCGGCGGGCCCATCGGCATCCCCATCTGGGGTGCGCCGGGGGCGATGGGCGGTGCGACGGGACCTCCCACGGGGGTCAGGGCGATGGCCGGCCCCGAGGCATCGCCGAGCTGGATGCGCGTGCCATGGGTGATGAAGGCCTCCCTGACCGGCACGCCGTCGACGAGCATGCCGTTGCGGCCCTCGCACAGCACGTACCAGCCGGCGGGCTCGGGTCGCACGATGAGGTGGTGGCGCGAGACCAGCGGGTGGTTGACCTGGACCTGGCAGTCGGGCGTGCGGCCTACCCGGAACGGCTCGGTGAAGGTCTTGGGCTCCGCCGAGGCATGGGAGGACAGTGATTGGACGACGAGCGCGATCGGTGGCACGGCGATCCTTCCGGACGGGCAGAACAGGTCCACGTGTGGGCTGGAGTGGGATGCCGACGCGCTCATGGGTGGTGACGGGAGATCGCCCCAGCCGGGCGTCGGCGCCCCACGCCACGATACCGGGCGGAGGTGGCCGAGAGGCGGCGTGCCGTAGGCTGGGGTCGCCGCTGGGGTGCCCCGGCGCGCGCCTCCATAGCTCAATGGATAGAGCATCGGCCTTCTAATCCGCAGGTTCCCGGTTCGAGTCCGGGTGGGGGCACCATAACCGCTGGTAGCGCGCCATGCTCCCCTCGGCGCCCCTCGTCTACTGGACGGCCTCGGGCGCGTTTACGCCCCGCTTTGGTGCCAGTGTCTCCAGCGCCTCCGTGGCGTCCGGGGCCACGTCCGGGCGCTGCATGTAGTGCCGTCTAGCGACGCCCGCCCCGTTGCCGAGCTGGGCGCTCGCGGCCTCCGGGGTGCCCAGCGCCGTGGCCACGGTCCGGCGCATGGTGTGAGTCGTGACCCACTCCATGCCGATGCCGGCGCGGATGCGGCGCAGCGTGCGCTCCACGCTCTCCGGGTCCCTGACCGTCCCCGCCCTCGACGGGAAGACCAGCGTGTCGTCGAGGGGCGTCAGGGAGCGTCGCATGAGCACGTCGAGGCCGAAGCCGGGCAGGCACAGCGTGCGCCTCGACGAGGAGGTCTTGGGCCGGTCCTGCCTGAAGAGTCTGCGCGGGCGCTCGGCGGTGCGCGCGACCGTGCCGGACACGGTGACCGTCCCGGCGGACAGGTCGACGTCCTGCCATCGCAGGGCCAGGACCTCGCCGATGCGCATGCCGGTCGCGAGCTGCACCTCGACGACGTCGGCGACGTCGGACTTCGAGCGTCCTCGCGCCTCGTGCGCGGCGACGGCCTCGCGCAGGGCCGCGAGCTCGGCGGGCGTCAGGGCGCGTGGCTCCGGTTTGGCGGTGCGCGGGGCCCTGGTCGCGGCGACGGGGTTGGAGTCGATGGCGTCCAGGCGGACGGCCTCGCTCATGACCTGGGACAGGATCGTGCGGCAGGTGCGGGCCGTGCCGGGCCCGTGGCGCTCGCTGATGGTCATGATGACGCGGTCCGCCGTCTGCGGGGTGAGCTCGCGCAGGCGCAGGCGCCCGACGGCGGGGGAGAGGTGCCGGTCGAGGGCCCAGGCGTAGAGGCGGCGCGTGCCCTCGCTGCGGTCGGCCAGGCCGGTGCGCCACCGGGCGATCGCCTCGGACACGGGAGAGTCGGCGGTGAGATCGTGCCCGACCGAGTGCGCCCGCTCGGTCAGGGCGGCGGTCAGGGCGTTGCGGGCGCCCGTGCGGGAGGGGGCCGTGCGGCGCACCTGGCGGGTCACGCCGTCGTAGTCGCGGAAGCGGGCTCGCGCCTCCCACGCGCCGCCCGTCTGTCTCAGGGTGACGGAGCCCCACGTGCCGATGGGCAGTGGTGGGCGGGGCATCAGCGCATCGCCTCCAGGGCGGCGAGCGTCGCCTCGATGACGGCGCGGCGGTCATCGGGCAGCGATGCGATGCGGGAGGCGATGGCGTCGGCGCGCGACGCCGGGGAGATCTCCCCGGCGATGGCGTCCAGGATCGTCTGCGAGTCCACGCCGAGGGCGTAGGCCAGGCCGTGGACCGTGCGGGGGGTGGGCGCGGTCGTGGACTGACCCAGGGCGAACTGTCCGACGCGAGCCTTGGAGATGCCGGCGTCGGCGGCGATCTGGGCGTATGAGCGTCCGGATCTGCGGATGAGGGCTGAGAGGGAGTCGGTCATGCGCCCATGATGACGATTTCCGGCAAATTCGTCCAGTGTGCGGTTCAGTGCGGCAGCGTGTTGTTGATTTTCGACTCAGTTGCGTCTAGTGTCGTCGGCATCTACTAGACGGTCTAGTGGATGACTGACTCAGGAGCAGTGATGATCACGACCACCACACGCGAGCTCGACGCCCTGCCGGCGGGCCTGAGCGTGCGCGACTGCTACAGCGTCGCCGAGGCGTCCCGCCGCCTCCGCGTCGCCCCATCCACCATCTACGCTTCCCTCCGGCGCGGCTCCCTGCCCGGCTACGCCCGCCCCATCGGACGGGGCACCCTCATCCCGCGCGACGAGGTCGACCGCCTCGCCCCGATCAGCATCGGCAACGCGGCATGACCACGACACTCACCTTCGACGAGAAGCGCCACCGCTACACCCTCGACGGCCGGCCCGTCCCCGGCGTCACCACGATCATCGGCAAGGCCCTGCCCAAACCCGCCCTGCCCTACTGGGCCGCCAAAGTCGTCGCCGAGACCGCCGTCAACACCTCCGGCACCCTCGCCCACGACGTGGCGACCATGGGCGCCGACGCCGTCATCAAGACCCTCAAGCGCGCCCCCTGGGCCGAGCGAGACAGGGCAGCCATCCGAGGCACCGCCGTGCACGCCCTGGCCGAATCCCTGGCCCACGGCGACGACGTCGACGTCAACCCCCAGATGGTCCCCTACGTCCAGGCCGCCGCTGACTTCCTCGACGCCCACGACGTGCGCCCCATCGCCACCGAGGCACGCCTGGCCTCCCGCACCCACTGGTACGCCGGCACAGCCGACCTCTTCGCCTGGGTCGACGGAACCCCCACCCTGTGCGACTGGAAGACCTCCAAGAGCGTCCACGGCTCCCACTTCCTCCAGCTCGCCGCCTACGCCAGCGCCGACTTCATGGTCCAAGACGACCAGGAGGTCCCCATCCCCCTCGTCGACCGGATCGCCGTCGTCCACCTGACCCCCGACGGCGCCCGCCTCGTCGACGGCCCACCCATCGAAGCGGCCATGGAGGCCTTCACCAGCGTCCTGGCCGTCTCCCGCCTCATCCCCACCATCGATTCCTGGGCCCCCGCCCACTGACCAAGGACCTACAAATGACCGACCTGATCAACACCCACCCCACCAGCCTGCGCGAGGACCTGGATACCGCAGCCTCCACCGGGGCCGGCCCCGTCGCCCTCGCCGACAGCGCCCGACGCAGCCTGTCCGCATGGGCCGACTCCATGCAATTCGCTAAGGCCCTCGCCAACGCCCTGACCAGCACTGCGCAGTGCCCCGAGGTCTTCAGGGGCAAGCCCGCAGACGCGGCCGCAGCGATCATGAGGGGCATCGCGCTCGGCCTGGACCCCACCACCGCCCTGGAATCCATCTACGTCGTCGCTGGCAAGACCGGCCTGTACGCCCGCTCCATGGTCTCCATCGTCCTCGCCGCAGGCCACGAGATCTGGACCGAGGAATCCACCCCAGAATCAGTCACCGTCTGCGGACGGCGACGCGGCAGCGAGCACATCGAGCGCTGCACATGGACTATCCAGCGCGCCCAGCAGGCCGGCTACACCTCCAACAAGAAGTACTCCTCCGACCCGCAGGCGATGCTCTACGCCAAGGGCGCCGCTGAGGCCTGCCGCCGCATCGCCCCGGACGCGCTCGCGGGCATGGCCTATTCGGTGGAGGACATCGAGCTGGAGAGCACCGAGCCGGTGCGCATCAGCCGGAAGCGCAAGCCCAAGACCGCCGAACCGGCCCCCAAGACCGCCGAACCGGCCCCCGAGGCCGTCGAGGTGGGCGAGGCCGTCGTCGAGGAGGCCCGGCCGTGAACGCCGATCAGCGCGAGTGGACGTGGAGGATGCTCCAGAGCGTCCCCCTGACCCACCAGAGGTGCGAGGCCATCGCCGACCTCATGGACGAGCTGCGGTCGGCGCGCATGGTGCTGACCAGCCAGGTCACCGCCGAGATCCGCCACGGGGAGCGCCCCGTCATGATCCTGCGGTTCACCGCGCGCCCCATGACCGAGAAGCAGGCGAAAGAACTCGGGATCGAGGCCCGGCAATGATTTTCCCCGAAAAGAAGAGGACGACGCTGGAACGCACCACCGTCGAAGGCTTCGACACGTTGAGACTCTCACCACGACTTGGTTACCTTGACCTCATTGCAACTGACGCGTTGGATCACAATTATGCAGTTCTACAGGGCGAAGATTTCAACCTCCTTCTCCCACCGGAAATACCCGGCGTTAAACCTTTCGAGCCGTCTGGGCGAGTCTCCCGCGTATTCTCGGGCACTCACGCGCCGTACAGCGCGTTCGAAATGAAGCGACTAGTGGCGAGAGTACTCGCTCTCTTCAAATGCCCCGTGATACAGCGCAATGACGTGGTCATAGAGGTGGCGGACAACCGGTGCTGCTATATCGCTGAGGAACCTGACGACGTCGTCTACGTGCTCTTCAACGGGGATGGCATGGCAGATGTGTTTGACACCTTCTTGCCGCGCACATTCGAAGGCGTGGCGTCAATCGTCTGCACACTGATCGACGGGGACAGTCTGTGACGAACATTAGCCTGAGTCTCCACACCACTGACTAGTAGCAAGGAAAGATCATGATATTCGTGAGAAGTATCTTCGAGAATGGGCGTCCGTTCGTGATCGCCGAGAACGGAGGCGCCGCCTGGGTCGCAGACCCAGTGTTCGACAAGGTGATCATGAGCCCGTCCTCCCGCATCGAGCGAGTCCTGCACGAGCGCGTCCTCCTCGCCGAGGCTTACAACGGGACCAAGACGCTGGAAATCGGTGACGACACAGCTATTTACATGCGAGACAGCCTCGTCCGGAAGAGGATCGTTAGCGTCGCCGCCCTGACGTCAGTCAAAGCCGAACCATACGCTCTCGGTGTCACTGTCGGCTGCGATACGGCCACCGTCATCAGTTTATCGGGACGCAATAGATGGTACGCGCCGTGGTTACCCTGCTCGTACAGCACCGAGGAAGCCATTGATAAAATTGTCGAGCGAGTCTCGCAGGCCGAACCGGCCCCGAGCGCTTACCGTGCCATATTGGAGACCAATGGCATCCTGAAAGCCCTGCACCTCAACATGTGCCTCAATTATGTCGTCTCCAACGACCAGCATCGCATCGGATGGGGCATTTACAAGCACGGCATAGAGATCATCGCCGGCCCATATCCCAGCGATCTGGTCGTCTACCGCCATATCAACAGAGACGGGATTACCCTCACCCCCGTCCAGGCCGCAGAAATGGCCGCCGCCTCCATCCTCACGGACTTGGCCGACGAATGGGATGCGTGATGACCACCGTCGGATCATTGTTCGCCGGATACGGGGGCTTGGACCTCGCCCTCGGCATGCTCGGCCCCGTGCGCACCGCATGGGTGGCTGACATCGAGCCCGGCCCCCGCGCGGTGCTCGCCCACCGGTACCCGGACACCCCGAATCTGGGTGACGTCACCCGCGTGGACTGGGCGCGCGTGGAGCCCGTGGACGTCATCACCGGCGGGTCGCCCTGCCAGGACCTGTCAACTGCGGGGCGCCGGGCGGGCATGCGCCCCGGCACGAGGTCGGGGCTCTGGGAGTCCATGGTCACCGCCATCCACCGGCTCGCCCCGCTGGTGGTCATCTGGGAGAACGTCGCCGGGGCCTTGTCGGCCCCGGCATGGAGTAGGAGTGACGATGACGATTTCGTGGGAGCCCGAGGCTGGACTGTGGACCAGGAGCAGCCCCTATGCCGGGCGCTCGGCCGTGTGGCAGGAGACCTGGCCGACCTCGGGTATGACGCGCAGTGGACGACTGTGCGCGCCTCCGACGTCGGCGCCCCCCACCGGCGAGCCAGACTCTTCCTGCTCGCCACGCGGCGGGAGGCTGCTGCCGACGCCCTCCGCATCATCAGCGACTGGCCCCGGCACCCACGGGACGGGCGCCCCGAACCTCCAGACCGTGATCGCTCGGCTGTGAGGCTCCTGCCGACCCCGAAGGCGCAGCCCGAGCAGCGGCAGTCCCCAGGGTACGGGCTCTCGCTCGGAGACCTGGCCGTCAGCACCGCTGAGCGCGGCGGCATCGACTACGGCACCTACCTGCCGGCCATCATCCAGTGGGAGACTCTGACCCGCCCGAGCCCGCCCCCCACCGAACCCACCCCCACCGGGCGACGCCTGTCCGCCCGGTTCGTGGAGTGGATGATGGGCCTCCCCGAGGGGTGGGTCACCGACGTGCCGGGCGTGTCCCGCACCGCGCAGCTGCGCCTGCTCGGCAACGGCGTCGTCCCCCAGCAGGCCGCCCACGCCCTGAGCATCCTCGCCGGCTGGGCCGCCATGGGGGGGCACGCCCCCGAGGAGACGGATGAGCTCGGCACACCGGACATGCTCGCATCCCTCATCGCGAGGGAGGCCTGCTGATGAGACTGGCGATCGCCGACCCGCCGTACCTGGGACGCGCCACCCTCTGGTACGGCGGCGGACAGCACCCGCACTACGGCACTCCCGGGAGAGCCAAAGGACGCAGGCGCGAGGATAGAGAGTGGCATCCTGATGCCGGCCTGTGGGATGACCCCGAGCAGCACATGGAGCTCATGACCGACCTCGACCTCCACTGGGACGGGTGGGCGATGGCGGCGTCCGCCAAGACCCTCGGCGAGCTCCTGCCGCACGCGGACCTGCTGGGCGCCAGATGCGGCATTTGGCATGTCACCAACGCCATCCCCGACGGCGCCAGGGTCAGATCCACCTGGGAGGCGCTCATCTTCCGCGTGCCCGACTCGCGTCGCGCCGCCAGCACCGGCATGAGCGTCCCCGACACGCTCCAGGCCCCCCACCCCCAGGCCGGGCTCGTCGGAGCCAAGCCTGACCAGTGGGTCACCTGGGTGCTGGATCTCCTGGGCTACGACCCCGCCGAGGACACTGTGGACGATCTCTTCCCGGGGTCCGGCGCGGTCTCCAGGGTCATCGCGGGGAGGCTGCTGTGACCTCACCCATGATCCTCACCCTCGACGTGCCCGCGTCCCTGTGGCTCACCTCCAATGGCCGCTACCACTGGGCCGAGAAAGCGAGGCGCGTGCGGGACCTGCGGGCCATCGCCCGCATGCAGGCACGCCGCGCCCACCTCCCCAAGCACCTGGCCCGGGCCCGCATCGAGGTCTTCGTGCACGGCCGCACACGCCGACGCACAGACCCCGCCAACGCCTACCCCACCATCAAGGCCGCCGTGGACGGGCTCATCGACTACGAGTTCCTCCCCGACGACGATGCCACGCACCTGATCGGCCCCGATATGCGCATCGGGGCGGCCATCCCCGACCTGCCCACCGGCGCCCACCGACTCACCCTGCACATCACTGAGGAGACACCATGAACCGCGTCATCCGAGAATCCCGCCCCATCTCCCGAGGCCGCGCCCACTGCGACGTCTGCGGACGCCGCATCGCCCCGGGAACTCGATATGGCTCCGACACTGTGGCCGACGAGGGCAGCATCTGGCGATTCAACGAGTGCCCCGCCTGCCTCGACGTCCGCTCCTACGTCATCGACTGGGCCGAAGAGCTCTGGGAGGAGAACCCAAGGGGCATGACCTACGAGTGGCACAGCGAAATGCTGGGCCACTCCAGCGACGCGGACTATCTGCCCCGTGTCCTGTCAGGACAGATCCGCCTCACTGAGGACGCGGCGCGCGAGGCCATCGCCGCGCACCTCCACGGCCTCAACCAGGACGCCAGCGACGCCGAGGCGAAGGACAGAATGAACCCGTGGTCTGAGGAGGAGTGGGCAGCGTTCACGTGGCGCATGCGCACCAGCCGGGCACTCCACCCCGAGGGGGTCGCAGCATGACACCCAAGCGGGTCCAGAGGAAGCGCGCCACGGGGTGGCGGGCACCCATGTGCTCCTGCGGATGCGGCAAGCCCGCCATCTATGTCGGGCGCGGCACCAAGTGGGGCAACCCCTACAAGGTCGTGCGCGACACCAACGACTGGAAGGTCATAGACCTCGCCTGCCACGGCTACCTCGACGTCCTCGACACGCACCTGGACTACGAGGCGGCGCAGGCGTCCGCCGTCTGCTACTTCCGGGACATCTTCGCTGACGACCTGCTCGGGCAGGTCTACGCCGAGGAGGAGCTCGGCGGGCACGACCTCATGTGCTGGTGCCCGCTCGACGCCCCCTGCCACGCCGACGTCCTACTGGAGTACGCCAACGTTGGGAGCTGAGCATGAGGATCCGGACCATTAAGCCAGACTTCTGGACGAGCGACGACATCGCCGCCCTCACCTACTTCGAGCGCTTGCTCTTCATAGGCCTGTGGTCCTATGTGGACGACAACGGCGTGGGGCGCGACAGTGAGCAGCTCATCCTGTGCTCACTGTTCCCTCTCGACGCACTCACTGAGGGCTCAGTGAGTGTTCACGGAGGCCTCATGACGCTCTCAAACAGGGGGTTGATCACCCGATTCCGGGGCCCCGACGGGGGGAGTTATCTACAGGTCAATGCGTGGGACAAACATCAGCGCGTGAATCGCCCGTCGAAGCCGAGATATCCGCGCTATGACGCCGAAACCTGCACACTCACTGAGGGCTCAGTGAGTACTCATGACACCCTCACTGAGGGCTCACTCCCGGAACAGGGAACAGGGAACAGGGAACAGGGAACAGGGAAATTCTTCGTCGGCGATGAGATCGCCGACCCCGATTCGCCGCAGCCCTCGCCCCCGGCCTCCGACGGCTACGTCGAGCCGCCGGGGCTGGGCGTCGCCCTGGTCTCCAGCGAGCGCGAAGAGCTCGCCCGGGACAAGCGCGCCGTCGGTGGAGTCGACGACGAGGACCGCCCGGACGTCGAGCGGGTCTGCGACGCCATGGCCGACTCCGTCCAGCGCCGCACCGGCAAGCGCCCCCGCATCACCAGGGCCTGGCGCACCAGCGCCCGGCTCATGATCGACCGCGACCAGGTCACCGTCGACAGCGCCCTCGCCGCCATCGATTGGGTCGAGGGCGACGACTTCTGGCGCGCCAACGTCCTGTCCATGCCGACGCTGCGCAAACAATTCGACCGGCTCCGCCTGTCCGCCCAGCGCGATCGGGCGCCGCGACTGTCCCAGGCCGAGCAGATCTTCCTGGACTCCCAGCGCCCGTCCGAGGAACCGGCGCCGCTCCCGATGATGATCGGGGGCGCGGCATGATCACCACCCAGGCGATGGGCCGCGTCCTGTACGCGCTGACCCTGGCGAACCTGAACTTCGCGATGCGGGGCCAGGACGCCTTCTGGGCCCAGGCCATCAACGCCGCCGCCCCGGACGCCACCGAGTCCGGGCTCATGGCCGGCGCCGCCTGGCTCGCCACGCGCCGCGAGACATCCGAGAGGGCGCCCAAGGTCACTCCCGGGGACCTCCTGGAGGCGATGCGGTCCGCGCCCTCGGGCTCCTACGCCGAGCGCCGGGCCAGGCTGCGCGACGAGATCGCCGCCCACGGCGAGTTCATCCCCGCCGGGCTCGGCCGTGAGCCGGCCGTCGAGATCGCCTGGCGCCGGATCGCCCAGGAGCGGTTCATGGACGGCCTGGACCGCGACTCGGCCGAGGACGC
The DNA here is from genome assembly GCF_000295095.1 of Actinomyces timonensis DSM 23838. Taxonomy (GTDB): domain Bacteria; phylum Actinomycetota; class Actinomycetes; order Actinomycetales; family Actinomycetaceae; genus Actinomyces; species Actinomyces timonensis. The sequence goes on from NZ_JH806633.1 coordinate 68,597, forward strand.
CGCGTGGGACGCGATCGGGCGGACCCCGCCGCCGGCGATCGAGGGGCCGGACGTCCTCGGCGGACTCACCGGCCCGGAGCGCGCCCGGGAAGTCCTCCGCAGGCTCAGAACCCCCCCGGATCATCCACCGCTGCCGCCTAGAACGCGACAGAATGCGTCGGATGCACCCCGGGAAGGGTGGGGTGGAAAAAGTTCCTCAGATCGGCTCACAGGAAATGCACGGAACAGGACGGGACAATGAGTGAGTGGGTGGACTGGATCCAGTGGGGCGCCCCGGAGGTCGCCCGCCGCATCGCCGCGCTCGACCCGACCCCCGGCAGGAGCGGGCACGGCCCGGCCGCCGGGAGGTTCGCCGGGAGGTTCGCCGGGCGCGCGCCCGCCAGGCACGCCGTCATCGCCCTGGCCCAGGACGCCGCCCGCATCGTCCGCGAGCGCGAGGCCATGCACCGGGGCGTTCTCAGGGCGGGGCTCGCCCGCCTCGGGCTGGCCGAGGGGTGCGCGTTCCTGGCGGCCACGGCGGCCGAGGTCGAGCGCACCGACTTCGAGGTGCTGTGGGGCACCGGGCGGGCGCTGACGCTCCTACTGGCGCGCTGCGATCAGGTCGAGGGGCTGGCCGAGCCGGTGCGCGTCCTGCGGGACTGCGACCCGCCGTGCCCCGAGTGCGGGCACGGCGTCGTGCTGTTCGACGGGGAGAGGGCGGCGTGCCTGCGGTGCCGGGCGTCCTGGGTGCCGGCGCTGCCGCCGCTCCGCCAACCAGAATGAATGCTGAAGATCACTCTTAGGGGGTTCCTTTCGGCGCGACGAGATGTAACCGGCGACGACCGGCCCCGCCGGTCCAAGACGATTAGGGGGCCGTCCCCACCCAGTGGTGGGGACGGCCCCCTAATTCGCGCGCTGCTAGGCGATGGGCGCCCGGCCCTTGTACTTCGGGTTGGGGCGCCGCAGCACCGCACGGTAGTCCGACCCCCAGAACCAGTTCTCCTTCCCCGACGTCGAGACCACCTCCCATCCCTGCGCGACCAGCTTGCTGGTCTCCTTCGACTTGCGCACCGTCACGGTCTCGTACGGCTGCTTCGACTTCCTCATGATCCCGTCTCCAATCATCATCTCGTGAGGTGGCGCGCCCCGTGTCATCGGCGCCCCGTGCCGGACTGGCCGGCCAGGGCCCCGACGTCATCGACGCGTCTGAGCAGCTCTCGCAGGAGATCGGCGTCGGACGCCCGTCGCAGCGCGTCGCGCGTGCCGACCGCGACCTCGCGCGTGTCCGCCTCGCCCTCGGTCAGGAGCCCCGACGCCACCAGCGCGGGCAGCGGGTTGGCCCCGTAGGCGCGGGCGAGCTTGACGGCGAACTCCGGGGCCGCCCCCGCTCCGCGCGCCCACCGGGTGAACGCGGACTTGTCGAAGCCGGCCCGGTCGGCGGCGGTGCTGTAGGCGTCGTCTCCGATGAGGGACCGAACGTAGCCCCACCAGGTCGTGTTGCTCATACGCGCAAGCATAGTTGCGTTGTTGCAAAATCGCAATATGGGTTGACGCAACATTCGAGTTGTGGCGCACCAACGATGGGTGTACGGTCGGACCGTGACGGGCCAACCCAACCAGCGAGTTGGCCCAACCCAACACCAAGGAGGTCCGACATGGCGCACACAGTGCGCGCCCGCACTGAGTGGGTCCAGCGGGCATGCAAGGACGCCGGGGGAGTGACCGCCTGGGCCCACGCCATCGGCGTCGACAAGAGCACCGCCTCACGGCAGCTGCGGGGCGACGCCAACGCCGGCTCCGCCTTCATCGGCGCGATCCTCGCCCACCACCCCGTCAAATTCGAGACCGCCTTCGAGGTCATCGAAACACCCGCCTGACAACCCGGACAACACAAGAAGAGCCCCCGCCCGGGATGCAGCCGGGCGAGGGCCGAGGAAGGAGAAGCAATGCACACCCCCTTCAACAACGAGCCTAGCAACGACGCGGGCTTCATCCCAGACGGCAAGGGCTGGATGGTCAACCCCGACGAAGGCGTCGCCGTCGGCCCCACCATCCCCATCGCCGGCTTCACCATCACCCCCCTCGCCGAGATCACCACCAACAAGGCCGGGATGAGTGGGACCGTCCTCAGCTTCGACATCACCGCCGCCGGCGTGCGCGGCGACAACATCGACGCCATCCGCGACCTCCTCACCCTGCTCCGCCAGAACCTCGACAACCCCGACTGGGAGGCGCACCGGTGAACCCCAAGCGCATCGAGGCGACCGCCATCACCATCGCCCTGACCGGACTGGTCGCCGCCATCATCACCAGGGCCCCCCACATCCTCCTGCCCACCGTGGCACTCCTCCTCATCACCACACTCCCCCCACTCCTCGCCACCACACGCCAGCCCAACAACACAACGGAGGTCCACTAGCCCATGCTCGCCACCAGCCAATGGCACCGAATCGCCGCCATCATCACCAGCATCCAAGGCCCCCACTGGGGACCCTTCGACCTCACCGCCGGCAACAACGAACCCCTCGTGACCCTCTACGGCCCCGCCATGGAAGCCGAGATCACGTACAGCGCTGAGGAGGACTTCTGGAACCTCAACTACTCCGACCTCACCACCGACCGAGAGTTCAACCTCCTCCGCTGCCTCGCCCCGTCCACCCTCGCTGAGGAGATCCGCAAACTCATCAAGACCAGCCTCCCCGACGACAACCCCACCACGGCAACCGGAGTCCTGCGCAAAGCGCTCGCGGACAACCACCTCCTCGGACTCGGGCACATGCGCTGCCATGGCGACGACGACCTCGCCGTCTGGCAGATCGGCGGCGAGCGGATCCGCATCGTCCTACACGGCGGCCCCACCCCCTGGCGCATCACCCGCGACTTCCTCACCGCCACAGGGGCCGTCGATCGCACGGCAAGTTGGGACCAGGACACCGGCGCGGACGCGGCGTCCCTCGCGACGACGTGCATCCAGTTGATGTACCGGCACTTCCTGGAAGACGAGGGCGTCAGCGCCGACATGGGCTGGGCCGCCCACCTCATCCGGGCCATGGCCCCCGACGCCGGCCAGAGCGTCTCCTTCGATAACGGCATCCGCCGCGCCCACCTCTCCAAGACCCGCAGCGACTCATGGATGCTCCTCCTCTTCGAGACCGGCTCCACCACGAAGACCCGGAGCTTCCACGGCACCGTCCCCTACCCCCTGACCAGTGAGGCCGCCGACTGGCTCCGCAACACCCCACGCCCCTCGGAGAAGGAGGTGGAGGCATGAGGCTCGGCGACGCCACCGACCGGGACCTTCCGGCCTGGTGCGAGACCTGTTCCCAGCACCTCGACAACAACCACGACAACGACGACGTGCAGGAGGACGACGATGAGCGTTGAGGCCACCATCACCGGCAACCTCGGGCAGGACCCCGAGACCCGCTTCACCCCGCAGGGCAAACAGGTCACCGACCTCAGCATCGCCGCGACCATGACCCGCCTCAACCGGCAGACCGGCGAGTTCGAGCAGCAGGGCGACCCACTGTGGATCCGCTGCGCCCTCTGGGACCACGACGCCCAGACCGCCGAAACCCTGACCAAGGGCGACCGCGTCACCGTCACCGGCACCCTCATCCGCCGCACCTACACGCGCCGCGACGGCACCCCCGGCGAATCCCTCGAACTCGCCCACCCCAGATTCCGAGGCGTCATCCCCCGCCGCCCACAAACCCACAACCCCAACCCCGCCGCCCACCAGACCAGCGGATGGGACACCCCGGCCCCCCACCCCCCGGCCAACGACCCATGGGGCCCCGGCAACAGCGAGCCCGCCTTCTGACAGGAGCAGACCAATGATCCCCGAAGACGACTACGACGACGCCGGCCCCGACATCGGCTACTGCCCGCACTGCGGAACCGACATGACCGGCGAACCCCCGGCCGCCCTCATCTGCCACAACTGCGACCAGGACCAACCATGACCGCCCCCACCACCACAGGACTCATCACGGCCCTCATCCTGACCGCCCTCGCGATCCTCACCGCCAGACGAGCCGCCCACCTCCACGCCGCCGAACTCGACGCCCGCGCCTCGAACACCATCACCCTCACCTTCGCCACCGGCATGAGCGCCGTCCTCCTCCTCGTCATCCTCGGCCAAACCACCCTCACCTAACCCCAGGAAACCAACCCCTCATGAACACCCTCACCACCCTCGCCAACCTCCCGCAATGGGCCTACGCCGCCACCCTCCTCACCGTCGCGGCCACGATGACCACCACCACGCTCGCCCTCGCCATCCCACTGCGCCTCTACCACCACGGCGCCCACTGGGACACCAAGACCCAGGACACCTGCGCCTCCATCATCACCGCCGCCACCGCCCTCACCGCGACCGCCCTCACCACCCTCACCATCACAACCACCCTCTGAACCGATGACCACCACCACTACGCCATGGCAGATCCTCATCAACGCCATGCGCCGCACCACCGGCCCCACCGAACCAATCACCGTCCTCTGCCGACCCACCTGGATACGCGTCATCACCTCAAGCCTGCGCACCTACACCCTCACCATCGACGACGACACCGGGAAGATCAACGCCACGCGCACCACCCCATACGCCACCACCAACCACCACTTAACAGACCCCGCCCAGGCCGTGCTCGACCTCACCCACTTCCTCGAAGGAGACTGACCAATGACCCGCATCGACATCAAAACCCTCATCATCAATGGCAGCGACCTGAAACCGGGAGACAAATACCTCACCATCGAGGACTACGACCCCAACGAACAGACACTCCCCATCCGCACCCACGGCGAAGACGAGGCCACCAGCGCATCAACCGTCCTCCTCCTCGCGCACAAGCCCGAACCGACAGCGCCAATAATCCGCATCCTCAAGGGGAAGGTCGACGGCAACCCGATCGAGCCCGGGACCCTCGCCTTCTTCACAGGCTACAGGTGCCTCGACAGTAGCAAACGCAAGTACCAGCTGTATGGGACCGACACCGTCGTCATCGCCGGCGCGTTCGACTGCGACAGCATCGACGAGTGGGAGGACATGACCGCCGTCCCGTCAAGCGACCACCCCGACATCCCCCACGAAGAAAAAGACTGCCCACTCTGCTGCCTCATCAGCTTCCTCAGCACCGTGGGTGATCAGGCATGAGCGCCAGCATCGCCATCCACGCGCACTGCGACCAGGAGAAGAAGACATGCTGACAGAAGACCAACTCGACCAGATCACCGACCACTTCAACGACGTCGCCCTCACCTTCCAACAAGAAGACCCCCTCACCTGGGACCAAACCGCCCAACTCCTCCTCGACGCCGCAGACCTCATCGCCCACGCACGACAGACCCAGGAGAACCACCGATGATCACCACCGCCTCCATCACCACCCTCGCCATCGCCGTCGCCTACCTCGCCTGGCAGCAGCACCGCAACCTCCGCAGGTTCACCGACCTCTTCCTCGCAGTCACCTTGACATCCAAGATCCTGAAGATCATCGTCGAGGAGCAGGACGAGCCCAGCGAGTGACCACCCCCCTCGTCGACACCAACGCCGCAGCCCTCGCCGCCGGGGTCACCCCCTCCACCATCCGCACCTGGGCCCACCGAGGACACCTCACCCCCCAAGGCAAGGACCCCCAGGGACGCACCCTCTACCCCCTCCACCAGGTCCTCAACCGCATCCACCCACCACACCCACCCACCAACGACACGCCCAAAACCAACCGTCAACTAGACACGAGCTAGACACCCTGCAACACTCAACCCCAGCGGGACCAGTCCGCCCAAGGACAACCCGCAGTCGCAGATGCGTCAGGGATGCGACGGGATCAAGACGAACCCCGCGAACCACACGGCCGCCACCAACCCGGCCAGGTTCGCGGGGTTCGCCGCACCCAACCAAAGGACACGCCCATGACCACACGACGCGACAGCCGAGCATGGAAGACCCTCCGAACACGCATCACCAACGACGCCAAGCAACACAACCTTCCATGCGCAATATGCGGCTTGCCCATCCACTACGGCGCGCGACCCAACCAGCCCAACGCGCCCGAAGTCGACCACATCAAGCCATGGCGCGACGCACCGCACCTCAGACTCGACCCAGCCAACCTCCGCATCACCCACTCCGCCTGCAACCGATCCCGAGGCGCCACCACCAGCACCCCCGACCTCGGCACCACCAGCCAACAGTGGGGCAGACCACACCTCAGACGTCTGACATGAGAGGGGGGTCACAATCACGGGGGTGCTGAGCGGGGCCCCGAGAGGGGCGGGCAGTGGACTCCCCCTCCCCGAGGCGATGCCCGGGGTCGCGCGGAAAAACAGTCTTAGGAGTCACTTATGACCCTCCCCGCCGACGTCTCCATGCTCGCGACCCTCGACGAGGCCCTCCAGGCCGCCGAGTGGATCACCGACGCCGACGCCGGCACGGTCGAACTGCTCCGCCGGCTCGCCGCCCGCCTGGACGACCCCGACTTCCCGGTGATCGACGGGCGCTTCGACAACGTCAGCGAGTCCCTCTTCCTCAAGACCTCGGCAGCACTCGGGCTCACGCCCGAGATGCGGGCCGTGTGGGAGAAGAAGGAGAAGAAGAACGATGCCGACGCGCTCGCGAAGTTCCGCAAGGGCACGAAGAAGCTCCACGCCGTCTGACGCGGGCGCCTACTACGACCGGTTCATCCGCAAAGCGGAGCGGGAGTGCCCCCTGGTGGAGGACGCGAGCCGGCGCGGGTTGTCCGAGCCGCGCGTGCACACTCCTCCGCTGCGCCCCCTGACGCCGTCGAGGTCGCTGGGCTACCAGGTGATCGAGTTCGCGCACGAGATCCTGGGGATCGATCTGCTGCCGTGGCAGCAGGCCCTGCTGATCCGGGCGCTGGAGCTCGCTAAGTCCGGGGATCGGCTCCGCTACCGCACGATCGTGCTGCTGGTCGGCCGGCAGAATGGCAAGTCGACGGTCGTGCAGGTGCTCACGATCTGGGCGCTGTACGCGCTCCAGGTGGGGCTGGTGATCGGCACGGCGCAGGACCTCGACGTCGCTGAGACCGTGTGGTCGGAGTGCGTGGAGATCGTCGAGTCGGTCGACGCCCTGAATGAGCAGGTCAAGGGCGTCGTGAAGGTCAACGGCAAGAAGAGCCTGGATCTCAAGGGCGGGCAGAAGTACAAGGTGAAGGCCGCGAACCGCAAGGCGGGGCGCGGGCTCTCCGGTGACCTGGTCGTCCTCGATGAGCTGCGGGAGCACACCAACTGGGATTCCTGGGGCGCGGTGACGAAGACGACGATGGCCCGTCCCAAGGCGCAGATCTGGGGCATGAGCAATGCCGGCGACGACTCGTCCGTGGTGCTGATGTCCCTGCGCAAGAAGGCGCATCTGGCGGTCGGTGACCCTGACGGGATCTGCTCGGGTGAGGCGCTGACGGCGGCGGACGGGACCCTCGGGCTGTTCGAGTGGTCGGCGCGTCCGGGGCTCCCGGTGGCGGACCGCGCCGGTTGGGCCGAGGCGAATCCCTCACTGGGGTACACGATGGCCGAGTCGACCCTGGCGTCGGCGTGCGCGACGGATCCGGAGCCGGTGTTCCGCACCGAGTGCCTGTGCCAGTGGGTCACCGGCATGGTCGAGGGCCCGTTCGGCAGTGAGGCGTGGGGTCTGTGCGAGGACGTCAACGGCGTGATCCCCGAGGGGGCACCGGTGACGTTCGGCGTGGACGTGAACTGGGACCGGGGGAGCGCATACATCGGGGTCGCCGGGTTCCGTGAGGATGGGCGCCCGCAGGTCGAGGTCGCCGCTGGTCGTCCCGGCGGGGACTGGATCGAGTGGGTGCCCGACTGGTTCGCGAGCATTGCGGATGAGGATCATCCGGTGCGCGTCGTGGTGCAGGGCAGGGGATGCCCGGCGGCGACGCTCATCCAGGCCCTGTCCGACGTCGAGGGCGTGACCGTGGTCCCGTGGCAGGGCACGGACCTGACCGTCGGCTGCGGACTGATCTACGACCGCGTCATGGCGGCCGCCGACCCGGGCGGGGCGCTGGCGCCTCTGTCCCATCGCGGGCAGGAGGTGCTGGATCTGCCGGCCAGGACCGGCGCGCAGCGCGTTTACGGGGACGGCTGGTCATGGGACCGCCGCAACTCTCCGCACAACGCGGCGCCGCTCGTGGCGGTGACCGCAGCCCTCTGGGACGTGCTGACGACCGTCCCCGAGGAGAAATCGATCTACGAGGACGGTCCAGTGGACCTCTGGTGACGAATGGAGTGCGTGATGCGCAAGGCCCTCAGGCCCTATGTGGGGCACCGCGTCGTCGTCGCCGTCGACGGGCAGACCGTCCGGGCGACCCTCCGCCAGGTCGGGCGCGACTGGATCATCCTCGCCGACTGCGAGCAGGCCGGCGGCTCCGTGCTCGACGGGCTCCTCATCGTCCCGCTCCCGTGTCCTGTGCAGGTGGTCTCGTGATCTTCCAGTCTCTTGGGGAGCTCGGTGCCTTCGCCGAGGAGCGCGGCGTGGTGAGCCTCGACGTCGCGGACCCCGGCGTCCCGCTCGTGGACTACGACGGCGGGGAGTCGATCCTCGCCTCGGCGTGGAGGACACAGCCGTCGATCCGCAAGGTCACCAGCTTCATCGCCGCCAACATCGCCAGCATTCCGCTGCACGTCTACCGGCTCGACGGCGACAACGACCGCGCCCGCGTGCGCGACGGCGCTCTCGCCGAGCTCATCGCGCGCCCCACGGACGCTCCCGGGCAGACGCAGATGCGGTTCTGGGAGCGCGTCATCCTCGACGGCCTCCTCAACGACCGCTGGGCCGTCGCCGTCGAGCAGGACAAGAGCGGGACTCGCCTGGTGCGGATCCCCCCGCGCCGCTTCCGGCTCGTCACCGACGGCCTGGACCGCATCACCGCCGTCCGTGTCACCGGCTCCGATGGGCAGGCCCGCGACCTCGACCCGGCGGGGTTCCTCCTCGACGTCGGCTACTCCCAGTCCCACGGGCGCGGCACCTCCCCGGTGGACACCCTGGCGGCGCTCCTGCGGGAGTCCGCCGAATCAGTGTCCTACCGCCGCGAGGTCATGCGCCGCGCCGCCCTGCACACAGGATGGGTGGAGCGCGAGACCCCCTGGCCGAAGAGAGAGGCCCGCGACAACTTCCTCACGAGCCTGCGCTCCTTCGAGGCGCACGCCGAGCGGGCCGGCGGCGTGATGGTCCTCGACGAGGGCATGAAGTGGCATGACCGCGAATGGCGCCCCGCCGACCTCAACGACCTTGAGGCCCGGCGCCTGACCGACGTCGAGGTCGCCACCGCCTACCACATCGCCCCCGAGATCCTCGGCGTCCGCGAAGGCACCTACTCCAACGTCGACGCCTTCCGCCAGTCCCTCTACCGCGACAACCTGGGCCCCTACATCGAGGCCTGGGAGCAGGCCCTGGCACCACTCGTGGACATCCTGGAGCCCAACTCCGGCCTCTACGTCGAGGCCCACCTCGACGCCAAGCTCCGCGGCTCCTTCGAGGACCAGGCGCGGATCCTCCAGACCTCGACCGGCGCCCCATGGCTCACCCGCAATGAGGCCCGCGCCCGCCAGAACCTGCCGGCCATCGACGGCGGGGACGACCTCATCACCCCGCTCAACGTCCTCGTGGGCGGGCAGGCCTCACCCACCGACTCCGGCACCCAGAACCAGAGCACGGCCCCCGCACCGGCCTCGAAGGCCCCCAACGGGGCCCCACTGGTCAAATCAGCCGACCTCACCGGCGGATGGGACGAGAAGGCCCAGGAGATCCTGCGCCGCTTCTTCGCCCGCCAGGCCCGCTCCGTGACCGCCTCCATCGGCCCGAAGGCCGACTGGTGGGACCAGGACCGATGGGACCGCGAACTCGGCGCCGACCTGTACCGACTCGCCGCCGCCTGCGTCGAGCAGATGGGACGCGACGCCGTCCGCTCCCTGGGCCTCGACCCCGACCAGGACTGGGACCAGGACCGCACCCTGAACTACCTCAAGGCCGTCACGGCGTCACGGGCCCGATGGGTCAACGAGACCACCCGACGACAGATCGAGGCAGCCCTCGCCGCCGAAGGCGACATCGCACAGGTGTTCACCAACGCCGAGAACCAGCGCTCGACATCGGCCGGGCGCGCGCTCGCGGCCGCCATGGCCGGATTCGCCGTCGTCGAGGCGGCCAAGCAGGCCGCCCCGGGCCGGTGCGTCAAGGAGTGGGTCACCTACGCGGACAACCCGCGCCCCTCGCATGTCGCGATGAACGGGGACATCGCCCCGGCGCACGCCCCGTTCTCCAACGGCATGCAGTGGCCCGGGGACCCCGTCGGCGGCGCCGACGAGGTCGCCGGATGCACCTGCTCCGTGAACCTCTACTACGCCCACTGAAAGGACCCATGATGCTGCGCAAGAGCATCGCCGTCGAGGTCAAGGCCACGAACGACGGGGCCGGGTTCACCGGCTACGCCTCCACCTGGACACGCGAGCCCGACGCCTACGGCGACATCGTCGCCAAGGGCGCCTTCACCCGCACCCTCAAGGAGTGGAAGGAGAAGGGCCTGCCGATCCCCGTCCTGTGGAGGCACAGGCTGGACCAGCCCGAAATGTTCATCGGCGTCGTCATCGAGGCCATCGAGGACGACCACGGGCTCAAGGTCACATGCTCCCTCGACCTCGACAACCCCACCGGCGCGCAGGTCCACCGGCTCCTCAAGGCGGGCGCCGTCGCCCAGATGAGCTTCGCCTACGACGTCGTCGAGGACGCCGTCGTCACGCTCGACGACAAGACCAAGGCACGCGAGCTGCGCGATCTCACCCTCTACGAGGTGAGCGTCGTCCCGATCGGCGCGAACCAGGACACCAGCATCGAGGACGTCAAGCACGCGCCCACCGCGCTGACCGACGACGAGATCAACACCCTGCGGGCCATCGCCGCCGAGCGGATGGCCACCACCAAGACCGCCCCCGAGGAGGGGGAAGGCGACGACAACACCCATGGCTCCGAGGCCGCCCCCGATGGCGGTAAGGCGGCACGGGTGGAGGCCGTCGCGCGACTCAACCAGCAGATCAACGCCCTCACCGGGCAGAAAGGAGCGTGACCGTTGTCCACGCTCACCGAGGCGCGCGAGGCCGCTGCTAAGGCCGCCATCGACGCCCAGAACATCATGAACGCCGCCGGCGGCGACGTCACCGACGAGCAGATCAAGGCCGTCGAGGACGCCGTCAACGAGGTCAAGGCCCTCGATGAGAAGATCGCCAAGGCCAAGGGCCTGACCGCCGCCCTCATCGGCATCGCCAAGACCCCCGAGGAGGACGCCTACGACGCCGGTGACGACTCCGGCTTCAAGAACGCCACCACGCTCGGCGACCGGTACATCAAGTCCGACGCCTACACCGAGTTCCAGAAGGCCAACCCCACCGGCCTGGGAGAGGGCACGCCCCTGTCCATGCCGCGCGTGAAGATCGGCGACATGGCCGACTTCATGGCCAACCGCAAGGCCGATGGCGACGTGCTCGGCACCCCGGTCAGCCGCCCGGCGACGCTGCGCATGCCGACCGTGGACATGGTGGACCGCCGCCCCCTGACCCTGCTCGACGTCATCGGGCGCGGGCGCATGGCCGGCGCCTTCGACTACGTGCAGATCACCAGCGTCACGAACAACGCGGCGATCGTCGCCGAGGCCACCAGCCCCAACGACGGCCTCAAGCCGACCTCGGACATGGAGACCTCGCTCGCCACCGCGTCCCCCTACACCTTCGCCGACGGCTTCACCGTCACGAACCAGCTCCTCTCCGACGCCCCCGCCTTCGCGTCCTACATGCAGACCTCCCTGGCCTACAACCTGGACACGGTCATCGAGGACAAGATCCTCAACGGCACCGGCGCCCAGGAGCCCAAGGGCATCCTGAAGACCAGCGGCGTGCAGGAGCAGACCTACACCTCCGCCGAGGGCGTCATGGACATCATCAAGGCCGTCCGCCGGGCCAAGACGAAGATCGCGCGCGTCGGCGGCACCGTCCAGGCGATCCTCCTCAACCCCGAGGACCAGGAGGAGATTGACCTCCTCCAGGACGCCGAGAAGCGCTTCTACGGGCAGGGGCCCTTCGGCATCGGCCCGAACACCCTGTGGGGCGTCCCGGTCATCACCAGCGAGAAGATCACCAAGGGCCAGGCGCTCATGGGTGACTTCAAGCAGGTCCAGCTCCTCGACCGCGAGGGCCTGTCCGTGACCGCGTTCAACCAGCACAAGGACTACGCGCAGCGCAACCTCGTGTACGTGCGCGCCGAGCTGCGGGCCGGCGTCGTCATCTGGCGCCCGAACCGCCTGGCACTGGTGAAGGCGGCCGGCTGATGAGCGACATGGTGACGATCCGGGGCATCCGGTACCGCGTCGACGAGCTCGACAAGTTCGGGCTCCGCCTCGCCGACACGGAGGAGCCCGCCGAGGACGCCGCTCCCGACACGGAGGAGCCCGCCGAGGACGCCGCTCCCGACACGGAGGAGCCCGCCGAGGACGCCGCTCCCGACACGGAGGAGCCCGCCGAGGACGCCGCTCCCGACACGGAGGAGCCCGCCGAGGACGCCGCTCCCGACACGGAGGAGCCCGCCGAGGCGAAGGACGCACCCGCCCGCGCCAACAAGGCACGTCACGCATCCAACAAGTGAGGGAACGAGGGGAGGCAGGCCGATGCCCGGCATGCTCCACGCAATGGTGACCGCCGCCGACGTGGCGATCGCCTCCGGCGGCAAGATCCGCCAGGCAGACGCCCGCCTCCCCTCCCTCATCAGGGCCGCCCAGAACGCCGTCCAGGAGTGGTGCGGCTGGCACATCGCCCCCATCATCCGGGAGACCGTCACCCTGGACGGAACCGGCGGCCACGCCCTCCAACTGCCATCGGGGCGGGTCGTCGACGTCGAGACCGTCAAGGTCAACGGCATCGAGTGGGCTCCAACCCAGTGGGGATGGAGCCGGGCCGGGATGCTGGAGTCCTACGGGCCCCCATTCCCGCGACGATTCCGGGCCGTGGAGGTCACCATGCGGCACGGATACGAGGAGGCCCCCGCAGTCGCCTCAGTCATCACGCAGGCCGTCCTGGGCGCCTGCGCATCCCCGATGGGCGCCACCAGGGAGCAGGCCGGGCAGGTCTCCGTGTCCTGGGCCCGCACCGGCCTCAAGCTCGACGGCGACGACATGACCGCGCTCGCCCCCTACCGACTCCAATCCTGGGCCTGAAGAAGGAGGGTGAGGCGTCCATGCTGCCGTCGTTCGCGTCGCAGACCGTCACCATCCTCAACCCCGGCACCCGCGTCGAGTGGGGGCAGCAGGTCGAGGACTGGACCAGCCCGGTCGAGACCGTCGAGACCTGCGTGTGGTACTCGCTGTCCGGCATCGAGACCACCGGCGGCCGCGACGTGGCCGCCGGCGGCCGCCAGGTCTTCCTGGACCCCGCCTCGACGTGCACCGCCCGCTCCCGGATCCGGTTCCCCGACGGCGGCCGCGACTGGGAGGTCATCGGCGAGCCCAGCGTCTTCGAGTCCCCACTGGGAGGACTGGACCACCTTGAGGTCCTGTGCAAGCGATGGGAGGGCAACCAATGAGCAGCACCGTGCGAGTCAGGATCAACTCCAAGGGCGCCCGCGAACTCCTCACCTCGCCGGGCGTGCAGGCGCTCCTCGACCGCAAGGCCCAGCAGATCGCCGACGCCGCCGGCACCGGCTTCGAGGTCCGCCGCCGCGACAAGCGCATCCGCCGCTACAGCGTGCAGATCCGCACCTCCACCCACGAGAGCATCGTCCGGCAGGCGGACGACAACGTCCTCATCAAGGCCCTCGACGCGGGAAGGGCCTGACAGACATGGACATCATCGACTCTCTCGTCGAGGCCCTGGCCCCGATCCTCCACGTCCCCGTCGTCGGGCAGACCTCCAACCCCCGCCCACCGAAGTGGGTGCTCATCGAGCGATCCGGCGGCATCGGCACCCTGTCCTCCGACGAGCCCATGCTCACCTTCGAGGCCTGGTCCGACATCTCCAAGAAGGACGCCAGCGACCTGGCCCAGCAGGCCCGCGACTGGGTCACCCTCACCATGCCGCCCGTCCTGCCCGGCGGCATCCGCGTCACCAGGCGCCGCGAGATCGGCGGCCCCTCCTACCAGCCGCCCACCGCATCCGGCTCCTACCGCTACCGGTGGACGGCCCTCATCAAGCACCAGCGGATCAGGGAGAACACATGAGGATGCGCATCACCGCGCCCGCCGTCGTCGACGGCGAGCCCAGAAGCATCAAGGACGTCGTGGACGTCACCGAGCCGGGCGAGATCGCCCGGCTCATTCATTACGGGCAGGCCGTCCAGGACGAGCCCGCCACCGAGACCACCGCCGGCCCCGGCGGATGGAAGCAGGAGGCCGACCCCGCAAGCGGCGAGGCCAGCGACACCACCAAGGAGACCGCATGACCTACGCCAAGCTCGACGCGACCCAGATCCTCCAGTTCGGATCCGACGACGACGCCGTCGCACTCGCACCCCTCGGCACCCAGCTGCCCACGGACCTCAGCGCGCTGACCGACCCGTGGAAAGAGGTCGGTTGGATCAACGAGGACGGGATGAAGTTCAGCCCTGACGACTCCGTCGACAAGCGCAAGGCCCACCAGGGCCACCGCGTCTACCGGACCGTCATGACCGACTCCTCGACGGACTTCGAGTTCATCGCCCTCCAGTCGAACTACCAGACCCTGTCCCTCCAGTGGAAGATCAAGAACACCGATACGCAGGGCGGGATCACGACCCACACGATGTCGAACGCACGCGACATCGACGCCTGCGCCATCGCCGTCACGGTCAAGGCCAACGGGCACACCTACGTCTACGCGTGCTCGCGGTTCGAGGTCGGTGAGCGCTCCGAGTTCACGATCAACGCCACCGACGACGCCGCCTACTCCATCAAGGGCACCTTCGCATCCGACATCATCCTCATCACGGATGACCCGAACATGAAGAAGTCCTGACAGCGATCTCCTGGCCCCCGCAGCGTGTCGGTCCGCTGCGGGGGCCAGGTCACCACACCCAGTCGACCGACGACTGACCGACAGGAGAGAAACCGTGGCCACTACCAAGAAGACCACCGCCAAGAAGACCGCCACCAGGGCGAAAGCCGCCGGCGCGAAGGCCCCCCAGGACCGACTTCCCAAGGCCGAGGCGCAGGGCACGCCGATCAGCATCCGATTCCGGGACGTCGATCTGCTGATCGACCCCGACGACATCGACGACTACGAGGCCGTCACCCTGCTCACCAGGGGCGTCCCCGACCGATTCCTTGAGGCCGTGATCCATGACGATGACAAGCGCGACGCCCTGATCGAGTCATGCCGCAGCGATGACGGACGACTCCGCGTCTCCACCGTCCACGCCATGGCGACCGAGCTCCTCAACGCGGTCGGCGCGGGAAACTGACCGACCTCCCCGCGCTCCTGGCCGAGCACGGGGAGGTCATCGAGGCCGACCTCCAGCGCTACTACGGCGTCGACCTGGCGGACCTGTGGCGCGGCCGCATGACCTGCCGCCGCTGCCTGACCCTCATCAAGGGACTCCCACCGGGAGCGGGCCTTCACCGCGTCAACGGCGGCGATATGGCCTGGAGCGACGAGACCGCCGCGATCCTGCGCGGCCTGTGGCACCTGGAGACCGTCGTCCTCTCCCTGTTCGCGAAGAAGGGCACGAAGCCGCCTGCCGCGCCCGCCCCACCGGAGGTCGGGTGGAAGGCCAAGCAGGAGCGGGACGACGAGAGGATGCGGCGCAAGGTCGCCCGTCTCAAGGCCCGCACACAACGAGCTCAATAGCGCTGAGGGAGGGGATGGCATGGCCACCGAGACCGTCGAGCTCGCCGCCGCGTACGTGCAGATCATCCCCTCCCTCAAGGGCGTTGAGGGCGCGATCGCGAAGGCGCTCGGCGGCTCCCAGGCCGTCACCACGAGGGCGGGGCAGAGCCTCGGCGCGAGCCTCGTCGCCGGGATGACGAAGGCCATCGGATCCGCTCCCTCCATCGGCAAGGCCATCGCCGCCCAGACCCGCTCCGCCGCCGACTCCATTCGCCTGCTCGGCGCGTACGCGCGGGAAGCATCCTCGACGACGATCAAGGAGCTCGCCCCCATCGGGCGGGCCCTCGCCTCGATCACCAGCCACATCACCGGGCCGCTCCGGACGGCGCTCGGCAGCGTGGGGCGCGTGGCGTCCACCGCGCTCGCCCCACTGTCCGGCATCGTCGGCAAGGCCGCTGGATCTCTCGGCGGCATCGGCACGGCGATCAGCGGGCGCATCGGCTCCAGCCTGTCAGGGCTCGGGTCAGCGATCACGTCGCGCCTCGCCCCGGCAGCAGGTGTCGTCGCGCAGACGGCCGCGAAGTGGGCCTTCGTCGGCGACGCCATCAAGGCCCGTGTCTCGTCCAGCCTGTCCGGGCTCGGGACGGCCATCAGCTCCCGGCTCGCCCCCGTCGGCGGCGCCCTGTCCCGGATCGGCTCCGCATGGGCCCCCGTCGGCCAGTTCATCTCCTCCAAGGTCGGCGGCGCCCTGGACGGCATAGGCGGGCGCATCGGCTCCGCCCTCTCAAGCGGGGCGAGCGCCGCCATCAGCACCGCCGGGCGCATCGGCTCCAGCATCGGCGGCGCCCTCTCCGGGGCGGTGCAGACCGGCGTCAACGCCGCCGGGCTCGCCATCGCCGGGCTCTCCGCGACCATCGCCGGGAACCTCGGCGGCGCCATCCAGCGCGCCGACCTGCTCAACAACTTCCCCAAGGTCATGGGGAACATCGGCTACTCCTCCGAGGAGGCCACCCAGCAGATCAAGCGCATCAGCGGCGCCCTCGACGGCCTACCCACCAGCACCGACGCACTGGTGCAGACAGCGAAGGGCCTGGCGCCCCTGACCGGGTCCCTGACCAAGGCCACGGACGTGTCCCTGGCCCTGAACAACGCGCTCCTCGCCGGCGGCGCCTCCACCGCCCTGGTGGAGAACGCCATGGAGCAGTACCGGCAGATGCTCGCCAACGGCACCGTCGACATGCAGGCTTGGCGGTCCATGACCATGGCCATGCCCGGCCAGATGGACATGATCAGCAAGTCCATCCTCGGAGCCTCCGGCAACACATCCGCCCTCTACGATGCGATGAAGAACGGCGAGGTCTCCTTCGACCAGTTCAACAACGCCCTCCTGTCCCTCAACGAGCAGGGCCTGGACGGCATGGCGTCCTTCGCCGAGCAGGCCAAGACCGCCACCGGCGGCATCGGCACCGCCTTCACCAACGCTGGCAACCGCGTCAAGAAGGCTCTTGCCTCCATCATCGAGGCCATCGGCGTTGACGCGATCGCCGCGAAGATCAACGAGCTCACCTCCGGGATCACCGGCATGGGGCAGCGCGTCGCCGACGCCATCACCGCGATCAAGGCCAGCGGCGGCGAGGGACTGTCCTCCATGCTCGGGCCCCTG
Organism: Actinomyces timonensis DSM 23838; assembly: GCF_000295095.1. Classification (GTDB taxonomy): domain Bacteria; phylum Actinomycetota; class Actinomycetes; order Actinomycetales; family Actinomycetaceae; genus Actinomyces; species Actinomyces timonensis. Next base: position 86,046 of record NZ_JH806633.1, read on the forward strand.
GCCGGGCTCGCCCCGATCATCGGCGCCGTCGTCGGGGCCCTGGGCGGCCTGGCCACGAACCTCCCGGTCATCGGCGGCCTGTTCAGCGGACTGTCCGGCCCGGTCGGGCTCGTCATCGGCCTGTTCGCCTCCATGTGGACGCAGTCGGAGGCACTGCGCTCCGCCGTCGGCACCGCGTTCTCCTCCCTGGGCCTGATCTTCCAGTCCATGCAGCCCACGATCGCCGCCCTCGGCGGGGCCTTCGCATCCATCGCCGGGGCCCTGGGCAACCAGCTCGGCGCCGCCTTGATGGCGGTAACGCCCGGCCTGGTGCAGATCGGTCAGATCGTCTTCCCGATCCTGACCCAGACCATCAACCAGCTCGCCCCGATCCTCTCCGGGCTCGTGGTCACGATCGGGCAGGCGCTGACCACCGCGCTCGCCGCCGTGATGCCGGCGCTGACCAGCCTCGCCCAGTCAGTGTTCCCCGTGCTCTCACAGGTACTGACGGCGATCGCCCCGGTCTTCGCCCAGCTCGTCGGCGTGATCGCAGGCCTGTTCGCGCAGGTGATCCAGCTCCTGGCGCCGATCCTGGCGAACCTGGCGCAGACCCTCATGCCGGCGATCCTCGCCGTCGTGCAGAACCTCATGCCGCCGCTCCAGTCGGTCATCAACGCGATCGTCCCGATCGTGCAGGCGGTCCTGCCGGTGCTCGCATCGGTCCTGGGGACCCTGGTCAGCGTCCTGGGCAACATCATCGCGGCCGTCCTGCCGCCCCTGTCCACGGTGCTCGGCACGATCATCAGCGTCCTGGGGACCCTCATCAGCACCATCGGCGTGGTCCTCGTCCCGACGTTCCGGCTCATGGGGTCCGTCGCCGACGTCGTGATCCGCGCCGTCGGCAGCATCGTCATGTGGCTCTGGAACAACGCGGTCAGCCCCGCGTTCAACTTCATCAACCAGAAGCTGACCTCGTTCAAGGACTTCCTGAACAACACGCTCAAGCCCACGGTGACCACCGTCGCCACGAAGATGGGTGAGGCGTTCACGAAGTTCAAGGACACGCTCAAGACCGCCTTCGACGCCATCAAGGGGATCGCGGCGAAGCCCATCAACTTCGTCATTAACACGGTCTACACCGGCGGAATCAAAAAAGCGTTTGACAAAATCGCTGAGACCATCGGCCTCGACACCCGCCTCCCGACCGTGGCGCCGATCGCCGGATACGCATCCGGAGGCGTCCTCCCGGGCTATTCGCCGGGGCGGGACATCTACCATTTCGTGTCCAACGACGGCGGCGGGCGCCTCGCCCTGTCCGGGGGAGAGGCCATCATGCGCCCCGAGTGGGTGCGCGCCGTCGGCGGCCCGGCCGCCGTGCACGCCATGAACCGGGCCGCCGCCTCCGGCTCCCCGGTCCCCGGCGGCGACCGGGGCTACCGGCCGTTCACCCAGCACTTCTGGGACGGCGGCATCTTCAAGAAGGCGTGGGATAAGACCCGCCACGGCGTCGCCTCGACCATCGATGGCGCCATCAACTGGATGAGCGACGCGGCCGAGGCCGCCAAGTCCATCATCCAGGACCCCCTCGGCGCCCTTGAGGAGCTGATGCTCAAGCCGGTCAAGGCGCTCATCGGGCAGATCCCCGGCTCCGGGTTCCTCACCAAGCTCGGCGGGCATATCCCCTCCATGCTCTGGGAGGGGATCAAGAGCTTCATCAAGTCGTTCACGGACAAGGTCTCACCGGCCGCGTCCAGCGACCTGGTGGGGCAGGCCCTCCAAGCACTCGGCACGCCCTACGTGTGGGGCGGTGTGAGCGTGCCCGGGGGAGTGGACTGCTCGGGCCTGATCGTCTGGGCGCTGCGCGCCATGGGCTACAACGTGCCCCGGCACACGGCGGCCTCCTTCCAGGCCAACTCCGAGCCGGTCTCGTCCCCGGCGGCCGGCGACCTGGTCTTCTGGGGACGCCCCGCCTATCACGTCGCCATCAGCGAGGGCAACGGCAACATCGTTGAGGCCCCCACATTCGGGATCCCCGTCCGCGAGTACCCCGAATACGGCGCGATCAGCGGATACGGGCGCTTCCGGTACGACTCCGGCGGGTTCCTCCAGCCCGGGTTCACGCTGGTCGAGAACGCCACGGGCAAGCCCGAGCCAGTGTTCACGTCCAGCCAGTGGGACCTGCTGGAGAACCGCCCTGGGGCGTTCCCCGAGACAGTGATCCTCAAGGTCGGCGACCGCGAGTTCACCGCCTACGTCGACGAGCGGGCCACGGACGTGGCCGTGCAGGCCATCAACGCGATCTGACAGAAGGGGGCCCCGTCATGGCGCTCAAAGGATGGGTCGGCACCGTCTCACGGCTGCCGTCCCTGTTCCTGAGCACGACGGCGCTCACGACCCTCGTGCTCGCCGACGAGCGGGTGCTCGCCGTCGTCGGCCCGGGGGAGCACCTGATCGCCGACGCCCTGGCCGAGCCAGGCGTACCCACCACCTACCGGGCGGGCCTGGAGTCAGTGACCCTGGTCCGCCCCGAGGGCGACTGGTGGGGAGTCCACGTCTGCGACGCCTCCGGGCGCTCCGTGCCCTGGCTCGCCTACGAGAGCAACGACGACCCGGTCTCCTGGGCGTCCACGGTCAAACAGTTCAACGCGCGCGTGGCGCGCTGGGCGATCGAGGACGACCCTGTGACGGGGGAGGGGCAGATCGCCCTGGACGACCCCGCCCGCGAGGCGGACGTCTGGGCGACCCTGCGCTCCCACTCGCCGATCCTCCTCGTGCCCGCCGCCCAGACACCGGGCGTGCCACCCAGGTGCGTCACCGTCAACACCGTCAAGCGCACGCGAGTCACCGACAGCCTCATCGTCTTCAAGGTCGCCTGGACGCAGGCGCTGCCCGAGACCACCGGGCACGGCCTGGGCACCGCCATGGGCGCGTGCCCCGTGACCACGTGGGGCGAGTGGCAGGCCTACGCCGACGCCCACCGAGAGGGCGGCTGGCAGCACTACAGCGCCTTCAGGATCGCCCAGCTCGTGCAGGGGATGCCGGTATGAGGCCCGGACCGCCCCTGGATGTCCTGTCCGGCGCCGTCGCCGTCGGCGTGGAGGTCTCCTCGATCCGTGGCCGCCGCGTCCTGGCCACCAGTATCCCCGTCCGAGCGGTCAAGCTGGAGGTCACCACGTCGAGGACGGTGCCCGGGCAGGTCACCTTCGAGGCCCCCAGGGACTGGGCCCCCACCCACGACGACTCCCCGCTGGGCAACTTCGGGCAGCGCGTCCAGGTGGTCGCCCTGATCGACCACCACGGGAGCGTCGGGCGCGTCGAGCTCGGCTGGTTCCAGATCAATGACTGGAAGGAGGGCGCCGAGGCCGTCTCGGTGACCGCCCTGGATCTCATGCAGACCCTGGAGGAGGACCCCTTCGCGTGGGGCTCCTCCCCGGCGGCGGGCGCGACCCTGAGATCCGAGGCGCAGCGCCTCGCCGGATCCCTGCCCGTCATCCTCGACGACGGCGTGCCCGACAGCCCCATCTCATCGCTGACGCAGTGGGGCACGTCCCGCACCGAGGCGATCCGCGACCTGTGCGCCGCGCAGGGCGTCGCCTACCGCGTCGGCGCCGACGCCGCCCTACACATCCACCCCATCCGCGACGCCCGGGAACCGCAGGCGACCTACACGGCCCGCGACCTGCTCGTCGGCGCGCCCCGCTCCAGCGTGAAGCGCCGCCCGAACCGGGTCTACGTCACCGGATCCCGCACGGAGGGATCCGGTGAGGAGGAGTCCGTGACCCGGTGGACCGGCGAATCCACCGCCACCATGGACCCCTACCACCCCAGCGAGTACGGGTGGGTCACGGACCACCGGGAGTTCAACGCCGCGACCGGCGGCGAGCAGGTCCAGAAGGCCGCCGACACCTACATGAGGGACGCCCTGGCGAAAGCGTCCTCCCGGTCCCTGGAGATCATCCCGGACCCCAGGATCGAGACGGGGGATGTCATCGCCGCCGTCATCGAGCACGACGACGGCGCCACCGAGCACCTGGTCGGCCGGGTGACCGCCTACAGCCTGCCCGTCGGAGACCCCGACGGCACGATGAGAGTCGACATGGAGGAGCTGGCATGGTGAGGAGCCTGTGGCTGGACGCCATCCCCAGCTCATCGGGGAAGGCGACGGCGTCACTGAACGCGGCCGCGTCCGCCGGCAACCGGTCCGGGTCGATCGTCACCGCCCGCGTGATCGCCATCGACCCCACGGCGGGAATGGTGCGCGTGCGCATCCCGCACACCGCCGCCGAGGGCGAGGGCCTGGAACAGGTCGGGCCCGCCGCCGGCACCTACGAGCTCGACGCCGTTGTCATCGTCCTCATGGACGGCTCCGGCCGCATCCTCCAGATCATGGAGCCCCCCACGGTGAAGGGCGACGGCACCGGCGTGGGCGCCACCGCCGGGAAGATGCTCCTCGCCCAGGGCCAGCTCAAGGACGCCGAGAAGAAGCTCGCGGACTCCGCCGAGCGCGTCAAGGCCGAGCTGGAGAAGTTCTCCAAGGCGCCGATCGGAACCTCCCGGCTCACGAACGACGGGACGCCGATCCCCGGGCCGATGATCGCGGACGGGGCGATCGGCGTGGAGAAGCTCGTCGTCACGAAGGAGATGGTCGCCGCCATCGGCCAGTACCTTGAGGTGACCACGCAGATGCTCACCGCCGGGAACGCCACCATCGCCGGGGAAGCCGTGGTCGGCGACCTCATCGGCAACACCCTCATGGGTGGGATGATCGCGATGCCAGAGCTCGCGGACGGCGAGATCGCCTGGAAGCGCGTCGGGCTCAACACCACAGCGGCGGCCCACTTCAGGGCGTTCAAGAGGACGCCGACGACCGCCGACCCGACGCCGTACGCCGACGTAACGACGGAGTACATCACCGACGGCTCCTACACGAAGCCACGATTCACGTTCAACAAGGCGCTCGTCAAGACGGCTGCGGATAAGACTTACCCGCAGATCGACTACACCGAGTCGATCAGGGACTGGGGGATCACGCCGGGAACCGAGCAGCTGCTGCGAGTGACAGCCACCATCGAGAACACTAAGTGGACTCATGTGGAAGAGGGTGCGCAGGCGTGGATTTGGGACGCTGACGCGCAGCGGAGCATTAAGGCTCAGGCATTCGCGACTGAAGTCGATTCCACGACGACTCGACTCGTGCACGTATTCACGATCCCCAAAGAGTCCACCTTCCCCTACGAAAATGTTCTCTGGAAGCACCAGATGTATCTGGACTGGTCTGTCATCCCGAAGGGAGCACGGATCACCATCGACTCCATCGAGACGGCGCCGATCACCGCCAATGGAGGCGGCCTGTACATCGAGCGAAACGCCAATGGGCTCCCAACCGTCCGGTTCCAGTCCAAGAGCGTTCAGACTGTCATGACGCCGAAGGAGATCGGCGTCGCCGCGAACGGGGCCCCCATGCGGCACCAGTCATGGGTGACGTTCGTGGACAGGCCGTACGGGCTCCTCCACTACCAGCAGGTCGTCCAGCTCTCCTCAGGGATATGGCACACGATGCCCGTCTCCAACGCCACCGGCGACCTCGGCGGCGGGGTCATCAAATCCGGCGGCGGACTGTCCGTCCCCGTCGGCGGGCTCTACAACGTCACCGGGATGATCGGATTCGGGGCGTCCACATCCACCCCCAGGGGGGTCGCCTACAAGATCGGCGGCGAATGGGGCTCCGCCTCGACCGTCATCTCGGCGGCCCACAACAGGGCCTCATGGATCACCTTCTCCGACGTCGTGCGCCTCAAAGCCCACGACGTCGTCACACTGTGGGGCCTCCAGGAGACCGGGGCGAACCTCGGCACCAACGCGTGCTCACTGGCGATCAGCCTCATCTCGGCACTCTAGAAAGGACACGTGATGGCGACAACGCACTGGAAGGGCGCCCCCATCCCGGAAGCCGGCGACGACCTGCTCACCGCGTGGCCGAACGCGCTCGACGCCCTCGGGACGATCATGGCCGCATCCTCCGTCCCCGCAGCCCGACTCGCCCTCGCCCGGGCCGAGACCGAGGGGCACCCGGCGACAAGCGCCCACCCCGCCTACATCGACATCGACGGCGTCATGTACCGGTCGATCGGCGCCAGGGGAGGGGACGAGACCATCGACCTGGTGCCGATCAACCAGATCGAATCGGCCCGCGACTACTACGGGCACTCATGGAAGAACACCCTCAACTCCGGCGTCTACTCCGGGATGATCATCTCATCCCTGCAAATGCGCCCCTACAACCGGAAGATCATCGCCTTCGGCGCCGCCTGGATGAGCAACATCAGCGGGCACATGGACCTTGAGATCAACGCCCAGGGAATCGTCGGGAAGGCCCGATTCAGCGTCGGGACCGACTCCACCCAGAACATCATCGTCGTCGCCAACGTGCCCGCAGGAACCGCCCCCAAAATCCAGATGGGGGTGAGAGGCGGGCAGCCATCCGGCACCGGCGAACTCGCCCCGCACGCCGAGTGGACCTACCTGGACGTCGTCGCGTTCCCGATCTCCATGGGCTGACCCCACGACACCCACCACCCATCCGGGCCCTGGCAGTCGTCTCTGCCAGGGCCCGACCCATGAGAAAGGACAGAGGCATGGACATCAACGCGTATGTGGGAGCCGTGTGGACCGTCTGCGATAAGTGGTCCACGGGCTACGGGCAGGGCGATGGGACCGGGGGGAGGTGGGATATCCGCGACGGCGGTGCCGGTGACTGCTCCAGCGTCACGATCTGGGGCGCCCAGATGGGCGGCTACCCCACGGCCGGCGCGTCGAGCACCCACGACATGATCGACGAGCTGACCAGTGTCGGCTGGTCTCTGGTGCCCGCCGGCTACCCCTCGAAGGGCGACATCCTGTGGAAGCCGGGGCACGTGTCCGTGGCCATCGCCGACGGCACCCTGGCCGAGGCCTGGATCAACGAGCTCGGCGAGATCGTCGGCGGTGAGCCGGGCGACCAGACCAACCAGGAGACCCGCGTCGTCAATTTCTGGGAGCACCCGTTCACCGGGCAGTGGGAGTGGATCATCCGGCCCCCGGCCGCCTACCCGGCTGGTGGCTGGTCGATGGAGCTGCCCCTGACCGACGGCGCGGTGCGGCCCCCGGCCCAGCCACGCCGCCCCGGCGGGTCCGTCGCCGAGGCCGCCGCCTGGCAGGCCTCCCAGACCGCCCCCGCCCCGAGCGCGCCGCAAGGAGCGGATACCCGCACCACTCTGCTCGGAATCGACATCGCCAACTACCAGGCCGGCATCGACCTGGCCGCCGTCAACCCCGACTTCGTGATCGTCCAGGTCACCCGGGGCACCACCGGCCTCAACACGCACTGGCACGACCAAGCCATGCAGGCCTGGAACCAGGGACGCCCCCTCGGCCTCTACCACTACATCCAGGGCGAGGTCAGCGCTGAGGCCGAGGCCGACCTCTTCGCCGCCACGATCAGCTCGTGGCTCGGCTACGCGATGATCTGCGTCGACTGGGAGGAGCCGGACAACGCGGCATGGGGCGACGAGGGCTACCTGCGGCGCTTCCTCACCCGCCTGAGCGAGCGCGTCGACAGCAGGTGGCTCATGCTCTACGCCCCTGCCGATTCCTACCCGTGGGGCGTGGCCACGCAGTTCGACACGGGCCGCTGGGTCGCCCAGTACGCCGACAGTAAGCCCACCGGGTGGGACGCCGACCCGTGGCACGGCCAGTGGCCGATGAGCGCTCACATCCACCAGTACACCGGCACCGGCCGCGTCAATGGCTATCCGCGTGACCTGGACCTCGACGTCTTCCACGGCTCCGCCGCCGACTGGCGCCGCTACTACACGACCGATCACACCGACCCCGGCGCTGGGGCCTCCGGCGCCGCCAACACACAGGAGGACGAATTGTCCGCAGCAACCGACACCGTCAACACGATCAGCTCTCTCCTGCACGACCACCTGGCCCCCGCCATCGGCCAGATGGCCCGCGAGAGCTTCGCGACCAACGCCCGCACCGAGAAGATGGCCGCCAACATCGCCGCCATGCGCGCATCCATCGAGAAGCTCACCGACACCCTGACCAAGAAGGAGGGCTGACCCATGGCAGACGCCGCTACCACCCTCGCCACCCCCTTCGCCGTCATCGCCCTGGTGACCTTCGCGAAGGACCTGGGCCTGCCCACGAAGTTCGCCGGCGCCCTCGCCGTCGTCTTCGGCATCGGCCTGTCCCTCGCCGACCACTACCTCGCGGGCACCGACGTCTACGGCGCGATCGTCACCGGGGCGTTCCTCGCCGCCGGCGGCGCCGGCGTCTACGACACCTCCCGCGCCGTCGGCAAGGCTATCGGCGGCGGCGCCACTGGCGAGCACGAGGCCCCCGCCACCTGATGACAGGGATCCTCCTGACGGAGGCGGCCACTCCGGGATCCCCACTGCGGGACCCGGAGTGGCTGCAAGCCGTCTCAGTGCTCATCACCGCCCTCGTCGGTGCCGTCAGCGGACTCATCGCCGCATGGGTCCCCCAGCGCCGCGCGAACAAGCGCATCGAGGAGAAAGTCGAGCGGGCGGGTCGGTCGGCGGACATCGCCGGGCGCGCCGCCGAGGACGCCCACTACGCGATCACCAATGATCACAGCTCCCCTCTGCGGGAGGACCTGGACAGGCAGTTCTCCGAGCTCCTGGAGGACCAGCGCCAGACGCGCCTGGCTGTCACGCAGGTCGCCGAGGCGCAGCGCTCCGCCGAGATCACCATCGGTGAGGCCCTCTACGGCCTCCGGGCCGGGATCGACAAGCTCGCGTCCCGCTCCAAGGCCGAGGAGGCCTCCATCCGGCAGGAGGGCGCTCGCATCGCCGCCGAGGTCGAGAACCGCCTCGACGCCCTCGAATCGGCCCGATGCGACTCCTGCCCACCGGGCGCCACCGCCAAGGGCGGGCGCCACGCCGCACCACCAATCCTCTGACCAGAAAGGGGCCCCGCATGGCGCTCGGCCGCATCCAGGGGAAGTTCATCCTCCCCGACAACACGGGGGTAGCGACCTCCGTCCGAATCACCCCGACCCGGCTCCTGGAATCCACCCCGCTGGGCGTCGTCGTCTCAACGGCGACCTGCATGCTGACCGACGGCGCCCTCGACGTCGAGGTCGTGCCGGGCACCTACCGGCTGGAGCTGCGCATCCCCGGCTCGGAGGAGCTGGCGATGACCGTGACCGTCCCCGACGGGGGCACCGTCAACATCGCGAGCGCCCTGAACCAGCCGCCCCCGTCCCCGCAGCCCCCATCGCCGGGCGGCGGCGGGGCATCCCCCGGCGCAAACATCCGTGACAACGGCGACGGCACCCTCACCCTCGGCTGACCAGGAGAACCCCCATGGCATTCACCCTCTACTCCAAGGCCGGGGCGGACGCCGCCATCAAGGCGGCCATCGCCCCACTCGGCGCCCGCGTCAAGAAGATCGAGGACCACCCCGGCGGCGGCGACGTCGACCTGAGCGGCTACGCCCGCACAAGCGACCTCGACACCAAGGCGAGCATGAAGGACGTCGAGGCGCTGGCCGAGCGCATCGGCGCCGTCGAGAAGCGCCCCACTGCGCCGGCCAAGGGCGGCCGCGCGTGGTTCTCCGTGTCCTACCCCCGCCCGGACGACGACCTCTCGGCATGGCGCGCGTGGCTGGCCCCCGCGCCCCTGGGCACCGCTGTCATGGACCACTCCGACCATGACTGGTCCGTCGAGGTCCCCGCCTACGCCAAGGCCGCCAAGGCCGCCAAAGCAGCAGGCGCCCGCGTCCTGTGGTACGTGCCCACGCACAAGGGCATGGCCGGTGCCCCAGCCAAGTGGGGCGAGGGACGCCCGGACGCCGCCAAATGGAGCCACGACGAGATCATCCGCCAACTCGGCTACGCCAGGACCTTCTACGGCGCCGACGTCTTCGACGGCGTCTTCCTCGACGAGGTCTCCTCCGGACTCGACTCCCACGCCGAGCGCGTCCCCTGGTACACCGAGCTCATCACCAAGATCCGTGAGCGCTTCGGGGCTGGCTTCTACGTCTTCGGCAATCCCGGTGTGGCGGTCTCCGACGCCATGCTGGACGCCGGGTTCGACGGCCTGTGCACCTTCGAGGACACGGCCGTGGAGTACCTGAAGGCGAGCGGGGAGCGCAAGGCGTGGCTGCGGGTCACTCCTGCGATGGTGTCCACCGGTGTGGACATCGTCCACATGGTCCGTGACGTCACCGCCGGCAACGTCCGGGCTGTCTATGAGCGGGCCGAGGCCGAGGGGCCCGATGGGCTGTTCCTCACGGACCGTGGGCTCACTCCCGGGGCGGATCCGCTCGGCGTGCCCGCCTCGTCCCCCTACGCGGCGCCCCCGGCCGCGTTCGTCACGGCTCCGCTGAGCGCGTGGGCCGCCAGGATGCTGCCCACCTACTGGGCCGCCCAGGCGGGGGGCGAGACGGCGCCGACAGTGCTCGTGGGATCCCTTGAGGGCGGCAAGGTCTACGATTCCAAGACGATCCGCCTCGACGGTGGTACCGCGTCCGTCATCGCCACCCCGACGGACACGTGGCGCGGTGACGTGTCCACTCGGGTGTTCGAGGTGCCCGGCGGCAGGGACCTCGTCCTGGGGCTGCACGTGGTGCATACCGGGGCGGTTCCCGCAAGCCTTCAGGTGAAGGTGTCCTATGGGACCGCGAGTGAGCAGCCTCGCGCCGTGTGGACCAAGGGCGGCTCGTTCACTGTGGACCCGACGGGGGAGGCGGGTAAGGACCTGTCCCTGGTGATCCCGGCGTCGGACACGCAGGGCAACACGCATGCCCGCGTGGATCTGCGGTTCAACGGGACCCGGTGGGAGCCGGGCAAGGGGTCCGTCAGTGGCGTCACCGTCACTGTGCCCGGGGACAAGGCTCCTGAGGCTGATCTGAGCGCGTTCGCGAAGAAGGACGAGGTCGCCGCTGAGGCGCAGAAGGCCGCGCAGCAGGAGGTGCGGTCGGCGGTTCAGGGACTGGCCACGAAGCAGGAGCTGAGCGGGCTCATGTCGCGTGAGGCCGTCGAGGCCTACGTGCGCGAGGCGATCGCGCAGGCCCTGAAGGTGGCGCCGGGGGCTCCCGAGGGCGATCTCCTCGTCCCCAAGCCCGACCCCGGCTGGAACAACCAGGCGCCGTACCTGGCGAAGTTCCGGGCTGGTGAGGGCAAGACCTCGACGATGCCGATCACGATCCTGGGCGACTCCTGGTCCGGCGGCAACGTCACCGAGCGCGGCGGCGCCAACAAGACGTCGGAGCGGTGGGACGCGATCGCGAAGCGGGACCTGAACAATTTCGCGTTCCAGAACCAGGCGATCAGTGGCCAGCTGACGAGTGATTTCCTGATCTACTCGGGTGTTCACCCGTTCATCGTGTCCTCGATCGACGGGGACCAGATCCCGGCCGGCAAGAACGTCGAGAAGCGGGTCACCCTGTCGAGCCCGCCGCTCGACGTCATGAACGGCAAGCTGCTCCGCAACAACGTGAAGGATGTCAACACGTACATCACGTACTGGCAGGTCACCCTGGACGGTGTGCCCGGGTACATGCGGCTTCGCTGGGACCAGGCGCAGGGCAAGAACTACTTCGTGTTCGCCAGGAACACCGATGGGCAGGCTCACCCCCTGCCGCCCGGGACGTACCGGTGCTCGACGCAGATCGAGTCCACGGTGACCAAGGGCGCCCAGTTCATCATCGAGCTGGGCATCAACGACCTCTTCCAGCACTACGGCGACGCCCAGTTCGTCGAGAAGTACATGCAGAATCTGCGGGACATCATCTCTCGGCTGGGGACCGATTACGCGGGCGCCCAGCCGAGCCACCTGATGGTCCTGACCATCCCGCCGATGAGCGGCGAGAACCGGGACGCGCCGCGCCGCAAGATGATGGACAAGGCCAACGCCGCGCTCGTCAACGAGTTCGGGCCGATGGTCCTGGACATCTCCAGCTACCTCACGAGCGAGCAGGCCCTTGTCGACGCCGGACTGCCTGTCACCAGCGGGGATCGGGAAGACCTGGCGCAGCGGTCCCTGCCGAGGTCCCTGATGGGCGACGTCTGGCAGAAGCCCGGCACGTTCGACGCCACGCACATGAACGCGGCCGGCCACAAGGTCCTGGGCGAGTTCATCGCCCGGGAGATCAAACGCCGGGGGTGGGTTCAAGGCTGACCCGCCTTCGCCCGCGCCGGCCGTCTCCACGACCATGGTGGGGGCTGCCGGCGACGGCAGGACCGATGACACAGCAGCGCTCCAGGCCGCCTTCGGGCGCCTGGAGCGCTCTGGTGGGGGCACCCTCCACCTCGACCCAGGGCGCGTCTACCGCATCGATGGGTGGGTCCAGGGCATCGGCTCCGGGATCACCATCGAGGGCCACGGCGCCACCATCACGCGGGGACCGACGTCCGGCGGCATCCTCTTCGCCTCCAAGGCCGAGAACAACCGGAGGATCCCGGACGGCGGAGAGCGCTTCACCGTCCGGGACCTGAGGATCGTGGGGGACTACGCCAGCGGGAAGGGCCTGTGCGTCGCCTCCCTGCACCACGCCCGGGACATCGCCTTCGAGCGGTGCATCTTCGAGCAGGTCGCCGGCGGCGGCGGGCACGTCGTCGACGCCGTCGCCGTCGACGGACTGCGGTTCACCGACTGCGAGTGGCGCGGCCGCCTCGTCGTCGGCGACGGCGCCCTCCAGGAGAACATCCAGGTCGGCGCCTCGCTCCAGGGGACGCTCTCCCACAACCAGGCCACGGGCTACGACGGCGTCGCGTGCTCACGCGTCATCGTCGAGGACTGCCGCTTCCTGCCGCTCACGGTCGGAGGACGCACCTACCCAGCGCCGAACATCATCGGCAACCACGACAAGCTGGAGCACGGCGAGCACTGGGACGTGACCATCCGGGGCTGCCGCGTCGTCGACCCCCACGAGAACAAGGGGCTCTACGACACGTCCGTGATCAAGCTGCGAGGCATCAAGGGCTTGACCGTCCAGGGCTGTGAGTTCGTCTCCACCACGGGGGCGGACACGATCCTCATCCACGCCTCCGGGCGTGGGACGGGCATCCCCGCCGACGGGGACCTGAACGCGGCGCAGGACTGGGGCCACGAGGTCCCCATCGACCCACTGCGATGCCAGGACGTGACGATCAGCGACAACCGCATCACCGGGTTCAGCCTGCCCGGGGGGCGCGCCTACATGGAGATCGCGGGCGCGGCCGCCGCCCCGGCCGAGCGCGTCACCGTATCGGGGACGCGCCTCACGCGCGGGCCCGGTGACGCGGGGGACCTCGTCAAGATGGCGAGTGCCCACGTCACTGTCTCCGGGACCGAGGAGACCAGGGCCTGACCACCTTTCATCTGTAGGGAAAATTTTCTCGTCCGGCCCAGCCGGGGACAGAATCTCCTACGTTTGTAACACTGAACCGCCCCCTCACCACTGCGCGTGGTGAGGGGGCGGTTCAGTGCGTTCTACCGGCGGGCGCGCCTGCGCGCCAGGACGGCGGTCGCCAGGGCCGCCGCCCAGGCGCTCCACGCCGCGAGCGCGACATTCGGTGCGCTGCGCGTCGTCGTCCACACGAGGACCGCGCCGAGGGCGAGGACGGCCGCGAGCGCGGCGGTGGTCGTCCTCACCCTACTCCTCGGCCTCGCGTCGGCGGCGGGCGCGCTCGACGGCGATGTAGGCGCTCTTGTGCGACGCGAACTTCATGGGCTCGCGCAGCGAGTAGACGGATGCGCCGGCCTCGACGGCGCGCAGCATCGCCTCGTCCCGCTGGGCCAGGAGATCATCCGCCGCGTCGCGCGCGGCGCGCTCCTTCGACGCGAGGCGCACCGCCTCGGCGATCAGCTTCTCCTTGTCCACGATCCTCTCCCTTCCTCTTGCCGCTTGTCGTCGCGGGCGGGGCGCCCGCGCGGGGTGCCCCGCCCGCAGTGGTCACCAGTCCTCGCAGTCCGGGTCGGTGAGGTCCGCCTCGGTGAGGCCGGCCTTGGCCAGGAGTCGCGCCTTGGCGTCGTCATAGGGGTCCGGCGACTCCCAGTCGTCGCCCTCGCGCAGGGCATCGATGGCGTCCCGGACGCGGTCGTCGTCGGCGGCGATCCAGTCGGCGCCCTCGTCGCTCCACTGCTCGATGATGCACGTGCAGGTGGACGTGGCCCGCTCCTCGGGCGACCCCACGTCGACGAGGACGTCGTGCTCGGTGATCCAGTGGACGCGGTAGCGGATGTTGGTGCTCATGGTGGGTTCCTCCTCATTGGTCGCTCCCGATGGCACTACTGTAGTGCACTACAGCATGTAGTGCAAGACATGGGTGCGTGACCGTGGGGCGGCACGTTTACGCACCGCTTTCCCACGCGAAATTGACGCACCGTCGCCGCTGCCCGCTGGACGCAACGCGAAATGACCGCACGTTGCCGCCAGTTGCACCACTCAGCCGTCAATCGCCGCTACCAGCCGTCCAATAGACGTCTATTCCGCAGGTTCCCGGTTCGAGTCCGGGTGGGGGCACCGTTGGAATGACGCCGTTTTCCGAGCCACCGGGCCCAGGGAGTGGAGTCGCCGCGCCGGATTGATGAAGCGCGATCAGCCCTTAAGCCCATATTGTTGGATCATGCCCCCTACCGCCCCGTCGGCATCCCCAGCACCCCATGGGGACGGCCTGCCCTCCTCGGCGCTCAGCCGCGCCCAGCTCATCGAGGTGCTCAACAGCACTGTCGGAGACCTCCAGCGGCTCGATCTGGCGCTGGGCGCTTCCGAGACGGAGGCCGCTCGCCGCCTGCGCCACAGCCTCGTCTGCCAGATCCGTGACCACGTCCTGCCCCGCATCGCCGACGCCGAGGTCCCGGCGATCGTCGTCGTCGGCGGGTCCACCGGTGCTGGCAAATCCACCCTCGTGAACTCAGTGCTCGGCGCGGAGGTCTCCGTCGCCGGGGTCCTGCGCCCGACGACGCGCACCCCCGTCCTCGTGGTCAACCCAGAGGACCGCGCGTCACTCAGCGGCCACTCGCTGGCCAGCGTGTGCACGATCCAGGAGTCGGCGGCGGTGCCCGCGGGCCTGGCCCTCGTGGACGCCTCGGACCTCGACTCGGTCCACGAGTCCAACAGGATCCTGGCCGCGCGCCTTCTGGAATCGGCGGACCTGTGGCTCTTCGTCACCACCGCCGCCCGCTACGGTGACCAGACGCCGTGGACCACGCTGGAGGCCGCCGCGGAGCGGAAGATGCCCATCGCGATCGTCCTCAACCGCGTGCGCGCCGACGTCCTGCCCGAGGTTCGCAGGGACCTCATGACGCGCCTGGACCAGATCGAGCTGGCCGATGCCCCCTTCTTCGTCATCCCCGACGCCGGCCCGCACGAGGGCCTCCTGCCGGGAGACGCCGTCGGCGAGATCCGGGACTGGCTGCAGCTCCTGGCCGGGCGCCACCGCGCCGCTGGCCTCGTGCGCCGCGGTGGGCGGGGCCTGTGGTCCGCCCTCAAGAACGATCTGGCCGCCCTGGCCGACGCCGTCGACGTCCAGGACGAGGCGGCCAAGCGCCTGGAAGAGGCCACCGCCGCCCTGCTCGTCGACCCGGGCGCCGAGATCCGCTCCGACCTGGAGCGCGGGGAGATCGGTGAGGGAGCACCCGCCACCCGGTGGGTCACTCTGGCCTCCTCAGGCGCCCCGCTCGCCCCCCTGGCCACGGGATCGCGCCTGCCATGGGGCCTGTTCGCGCGCGCGGCCAAGGCGCGCACCGCGGCACTGGCCAAGCTCGCCGCCGACGCGCAGGCGGCCCTCGCCTCGCGCCTCGAGGCTGCCCTCGTCGCCCTGGCCGACGACGTCCAGCGGATCTGGACGGAGGCCGGGGCGGAGGAGTCGGCCGGGCGCCTCCTGCCGGCCGTTCCCGACTCCGAGGCGATCATCGCGCAGTGGGCCGACGACGTGCGCGCCAATCCCGGCGCCTCCGCCCGTGGCCTGCGGGGGACGGCGATCGGCGACCTCATCATCGCGGCCGCCGCCGGGGTCGAGGGCGCCCGGACCGCCACGGACAGGCTGCGCCTGGCCGACGCCGTCGCCTCCGCGCGCGCCTCCCTGACCGCCACGTTCGACGCCGCCCTGGCCCGCGTGGCTCCCCCCGGGACAGCCCTCAAGCTCGCCCCCGACCCCGCGCTCGCCGCTGCCCTGCGCCTGCGCTCGGGCGAGCTCACTCCCTTCACCCGCCCTGGAGCGACCGCATGACCACCTCTCCCAAGCCCGATCAGTCCTGGACCACCGCCTCGACCGCCAAGGAGGAGGCCCCGATGGTGCTCGACGCCGCGCACCTCGACGCCCGGCTCAACCGCCTGCGGGCCGCCATCGACTCCTGCCCGACGGAGGTCCCCGCCTCCCTCGCCCTGCCCGCGCGCACCAGTCTGGAGGAGGTCGGCGAGCGCCTGGTCCTGGGCGTGGACCACACTGTCGTGGCTCTCCTGGGAGGAACCGGCTCGGGGAAGTCCTCGCTCTTCAACGCCCTGTCGGGCCTGCAGTTCGCCGATGTGGGCGCCCGCCGCCCCACCACCTCGGAGTCCGCTGCCTGCACCTGGGGCGATGACGCCGTCGCCCTGCTGGACTTCCTGGGGGTCAACGACGAGCGCCGCATCCGCCGCGAGTCCCTCCTCGACGCCGACGACGAGGACGAGCTCGCCGGGCTCGTTCTCCTCGACGTCCCCGACTACGACTCGGTGACCACTGAGCACGCCCTCCAGGTGGACCGGCTCGTGCCCCTGGCCGATGTGCTCGTATGGGTGGTCGACCCGCAGAAGTACGCCGACGCCGCCCTCCACGAGGGCTATCTGCGCGGACTTGGCGCCCGCCAGGAGGACATGCTGCTGCTCGTCAACCAGGTCGACACCCTGCCCCCCGGTGGGCAGGAGCGGCTCCTTCGCGACATCCGCTCCCTGCTGGACTCCGACGGGCTCCACGAGGTCCGGGTCATCCCCGTCTCCGCGGTCCGGGGCGACAACCTCACCGAGGTCCGCGACATCCTCATCGAGCGGGTTTCGCGCGAGTCCAACGCCGCGCGCACCGCCTCCGCCGAGCTCGACGCCATCTGCCTGCGACTGCGACCCGCCGCCGCGGCGCACCCCGTGGGCACCTCGCCCGAGCACGAGGCCGCCGCCGTCGAGGCCCTCATCCACGCCTCGGGCGCGCGCGCCGTGGAGGCCTCTATCCGCGAGGGGCTGGCGCGGCCGCTGCCGCGCGCCCTGGCCCGCCCGGAGACCCCCTCCCGCCCGGCCGTGACCGCCATCCGCACCACCTGGATGCGCCGCACCACAGAGGGATTGCCCGCCGCGTGGCTGAGCAGCGTCGACGCCGAGGTCATGAGCCCGGAGACCCTGGCCGCCCAGACCGCTGAGGCCGTCGGCTCGATCCGCCTGCCCGGGCACCGGTCGCCGATCATCGAGCTCGGCTGGTGGGGCGGGCTCGTGGCCACCCTCCTGGGACTCGCCTGGGGAGGCCTCATGATCGCGCAGGGCGGCAACTTCCTCCTCCCCATCGCGCTGCTCGTCCTGGGTGCCCTGCTCTTCCTGTGGTCCGGCGCCCGGCGCATCGCCCGCGCCGACCAGGAGGCCAACGACTACGCGGACCGGGTGCGCGAGAGACTGGCCGTCGTCGCCGCTCGGGGCCTGACCACGCCCGCGCAGGGAGTGCTCGCCCGCCACAGGGAGCTGCGCGAGGCGCTGCGCGTCTGAGCGCTGGCTGCTGGCGCGCCCGCTGCCGGGGCACCCGGGAACCACAGGCGCCGCCGCGCTCATCGCGCGCGCACGTCTGGGGGCGCATGGTCCACGGGGCTGGGGGTCTGCGGCACCGTGGGAGGGAACCGGCGCTCGGCCGGCTCCCTCACCCACAGGAGTCATCATGACGCACCAGCTCGACCTCACCATCCAGGGCACCCTGGGCACCAACCCCGTCCTCAGCTTCTCCGGGACCGATGAGCGGCGCCTGGCCTACTGCCGCTTCCGGGTCGCGACCACCACCCGCCACCGCACGCGAACGGGCCAGTGGGTCGACGACCCGACGGTGTGGTTCACCGCCAAGTGCTGGGGGAGCCTGGCCCAGAACACCGCCGAGTCCCTGCGCAAGGGTGATCCCGTCCTCCTCACCGGCCGCATGACCCAGGAGGCGTGGGACTCGGGCAAGGGCGTCGTCATCACCAATGTGCTCAGCCTCACCGCCGCCGGCCACGACCTCAGCCGCGGCTTCACCCGCTTCGCCCGGGTCCGCCGCGATGAGAACGGCAACGAGCTCCCCGACGCCCAGGCGACTCCTGCCACCCCTGCGAGCCCGACGAGCGCGACCACGCCCGGCGCCGCCAGCGCCGGATCGGCCGACGCCGTGGAGCCGGGCGCGCTCCCGGAGGCCCCGCTGCCGGCCGACCACTGGGAGGCGCCGGTCGAGCAGGAGGCCCCGGCCCAGCAGTCGGAGCCGCCCTACATCGTCGTCGACGACGAGGCCGCGCGGGAGGAGTAGTGGCCCGGCGATCCGCCGGGATTTCCCGCGCCGCTCAGGCCCGAGCCACTCAGACCTGAGTGACGAGGGGGTCGAGGTCAGCGGGGTGCGCCACCCGCAGCACCTCGATGAGCGCGCGCGTCATCATCTCAGCGGCCCGGGCGGCGTCGTCGAAGGCCTGGCGCATGACCTCGCCGTCGCTGGCCCACCCCAGGGCGCCGAGTGCCTGCCGCATCGCGTCGTCGAGGAGGAACCTGCCCGCCTCGTCGAGGATCGGCAGGTCCACCTCGACCCCGCCGCCGCGCCCGAGCACGATCATCCCCGGCACCTCGGGGGAGGCCTCCGGGCGGTGCCGTGCGCCGAGAATCGCGCGCAGCCCCCGGCGCCGGCCGAGGGCCTCCTGGTCGGCCACGGGAGCCGGCGCGGTGATGAGGATCATCGTCCCCGCGGGGAAGAGGGGGCCCGGTGACGAGGGGGTGACCGGGGCCCCGCCGCCCAGGGCCGCCAGGAAGTCGGCCAGCGACGGCGTGAAACGGGCCCATGACCCCTGATCCACCATCGAGGTGAAGGGGTCGTTCGCGGCGGTCGGCGCCTCCTGGTCATTCATGGCGCCCAGGCTAGCGGGCGGGCGGTCCTGTGGGCCGGGCGGATCACAGGGATGTCGCCTTGCTCGCGCCGGGCGTGTCATGGGCCGGATTCGTCCTCACCCTGCGTACCGTGGCGGTGACCGGCGCGCATTGGCGCCTGTGCCAGCCAGGAGCGATCCACCGATGATCCGATTCGACCATGTCTCCAAGGTCTACAAACGAGGAGCCCGTCCCGCGCTCGACGATGTCGACATCGAGATCGAGCGCGGCGAGTTCGTGTTCCTCGTGGGCGCCTCCGGCTCCGGGAAGTCGACCTTCCTGCGCCTGACCCTGCGCGAGGAGCGCCCCACCTCGGGGAAGGTCCACGCCCTGGGCAGGGACCTGTCGCAGATCTCCACCTGGAAGGTCCCCCAGCTGCGCCGCGAGATGGGCTTCGTCTTCCAGGACTTCCGCCTGCTGGAGACCAAGCCGGTCGCCGAGAACGTCGCCCTGGCCGCCCAGGTCATCGGCAAGCCGAGCCACTACATCCGCACGGCCGTGCCCGAGGCCCTCAAGCTCGTCGGCCTGTCCGGCAAGGAGAAGCGCCTCCCGCACGAGCTCTCCGGCGGCGAGCAGCAGCGCGTCGCCATCGCCCGGGCCATGGTCAACCGCCCCAAGCTGCTCCTGGCCGATGAGCCCACCGGCAACCTCGACCCCTCGACCTCCGTGGGCATCATGCGCCTCCTGGACCGGATCAACCGCCAGGGGACCACGGTGGTCATGGCCACCCACGATGACGAGATCGTCGATCAGATGCGCAAGCGGGTGATCGAGCTCAAGAGCGGCAAGGTCGTTCGCGACCAGGACCGCGGCGTCTACGGCTCGGACCGCTGAGGAGAACCACTGATGAGATTCCGCCTGATCACCGCCGAGACCTTCAAAGGGCTGTCCCGGAACGTCGCCATGACGATCTCGGTCATCCTCGTGTCCTTCGTCTCCCTGCTCTTCGTCGGCTCCGCCGCCCTCCTGCAGTCCCAGATCTCCACCATGAAGGGGGACTGGTACGACAAGGTCGAGGTGACGGTCTACATGTGCCCGCCGTCGTCCGCCCGCGCCGAGTGCGCCGCCGGCGAGGCCACGCAGGCGCAGATCGACGCCGTCGAGCAGCTCGTCAGCTCCGAGGCGCTGGCTCCCTACGTCAAGGAGTACACGATCGAGTCGAAGGCCGAGGCCTACGCCAGGTTCATGAAGGCCTACGGCAACTCCTCCATCGGGCGCACCGCCACGGAGGAGATGATGCCGGTCTCCTTCCGCATCAAGCTCAACGACCCCGAGAAGTACCAGGTGGTCGACGAGCAGTTCACGGGGCGCGACGGCGTCGAGCGCGTCGTCGACCAGCGCTCCACCCTCGACCCCCTCTTCCTGGTCATGAACCGCGCCACCTGGATCACCGGGGGCCTGGCGGCGATCATGGCGCTGGCGGCGGTCCTCCTCATCTCGACGACGATCCGCCTGTCCGCGATGAGCCGCTCCAAGGAGACGAGCATCATGCGGCTGGTGGGCGCCTCGAACCTGTTCATACAGCTGCCCTTCATCCTGGAGGGCGTCATCGCGGCGCTCATCGGGGCGCTGATGGCCATCGGCGCGCTGTGGCTCGGCGTGTACTACATCGTCGAGCACTGGCTGGGCCGCTCGGTGACCTTCACCACCGCCTTCATCCGGACCAGTGAGGTGCTCTACATCGCTCCCTGGCTCATCCTGGCCGCCGTCGCGCTGGCCGCGATCTCCTCGGCCGCCTCCCTGTCGAAGTACACGAGGGTGTGAACCATGTCCCGCCGGAGCCTCCCCATCCTTCTCGCGGCAGCCCTGTGCCTGACTCCCATCTCCTCCGCCCTGGCGGACGACCGATCCGACGCCGTCGATGAGCAGAACGAGGCGCAGCGTAAGCAGGCCGAGCTGGCCTCCTCCCTGGAGGGGGTCTCCGCGGACCTGGGGCAGGCGTACATCGACTTGCAGAACGCCCAGACCAGCCTGTCGAACGCCGAGACGGAACTGAAGACCGCCGAGACGACCCTCAAGGAGAAGGAACGCGAGCAGAAGACCGCCGCCGACCGCCTCACGATCGCCCAGGACTCCCTGGACCAGATCACCGCGGAGGCCTCCTCCTCGCAGGCGACCGCTGACGAGACCTCCGGCTCCGTGGCCCAGCTCGTCGTGTCCACCTACCAGGGCGACACCTCGGTGACCTCCCTGACCTACGTGCTGGAGTCGGGCTCGGCCGAGGAGCTGAGCTCGCGCGCCGAGACCATGCAGATCGCCTCCGGTGTCCAGGAGTCGGTGCTCTCGGCTGCGGAGGCCAAGCGCGCCCAGGACGCCAACCGCAAGGCCCGCCAGGACGCGGCCACCAGCCGGGTCGCCACCCTCAAGGCCGACGCCGACGCCGCCGCCACCGCCGCCCAGACCGCGCGCGACGACGCCAAGACCAAGCGGGACAACGTCTCCACCCTCACCACCCAGAAGGCCAAGGCCGCCTCCGACTTGGAGGCCCGCAAGAGCGACCTCGAGTCCCAGCAGGCCCAGGCCGCCAAGGACGCCGACGCCGCCGCGGCCAAGATCGCGGAGATCGACGCCAAGAACCGCGCCGCCTACGCGGCCGGGCAGACGGGGGTCTCCTCGGACTCCATCGCCGCGGACTCCCTGGGCTCGGGCTACATCGGCCACCCGATCTCCGGGCCGCTCACCGTCACCTCGCCCTTCGGTTTCCGCATCCACCCCGTCACCGGGGTCGGCGTGGGCCACCAGGGCACCGACTTCGCCGCCTCCGAGGGCACCCCGCAGTACGCGGCGGTCTCCGGCACGGCCACCTACTGGGACTCCCCGTCCTGCGGTATCGGCATCGACATCAACGCCGGGTACATCGACGGGCACTCCTACGTCATCACCCTGTGCCACCTCTCCGGGCGGGCGATCGCGGACGGCCAGTACGTCAACCGCGGCGACGTCGTCGGGTATACCGGCTCGACGGGCTACGCGACAGGCCCGCACGTCCACTTCCAGGTCGCGCAGGACGGCGTCTACATCGACCCCATGACCCTGCCCGGCTTCTGAGCCGAGGGCGGAGCGCCCAGCGCGCGAAGGGGCTCCTGCACGAATGGCGCGCGCGAAGGGGCCCGCGCGGCGCGTAGACTCTCCAGTCCGCGCGCCGCGCCCGCCTCCGGCACCAACCGGGGCCACTCGGCGCGGCGAGCGCATCGGATGAACCGGAGGGAGACGACCATGGCCGCATCAGGCAGGGCGGGGCAGGGCAAGCCCAAGAAGCCGACACCCGGCGAGCGCGCCAAGGCCGCCTCGGACGCCCACAAGACGATCGCCCGCAACAAGAAGGCGAGCCACGACTACTTCATCGAGGACCGCTACGAGGCGGGCCTGGCGCTCACCGGCACGGAGGTCAAGGCCCTGCGCATGGGACGGGCGTCGCTCACCGAGGCGTGGATCGAGATCGACCGCAATGGCGAGGCCTGGCTGCAGGGCGCCTATATCCCCGAGTACCTCCAGGGCACGTGGAACAACCACGCCCCGCGCCGCAAGCGCAAGCTCCTCCTGCACCGCGCCGAGCTCGCCAAGCTCGCCATGCGCGTGTCCGCCAAGGGCTACACCATCGTCCCCCTTGAGCTCTACTTCATCGGCGGGCGGGCGAAGCTCGAGATCGCCCTGGCGCGCGGCAAGCAGGACTGGGACAAGCGCCAGGCGCTGCGGGAGGCCCAGGACAACCGCGAGGCGCACCGCGCCATGGCGGCCGCCAACCGCCGTCGGGGCTGAGGGCCGGGCGGGCTGGGGCCCGGGCCACTGGGCTGCCCGGAGGCTGCCTGGAGACGGCTTGGAGGCTGCCTGGACCGCCTCGCGGGCCGACTGCTATGATGAGCAGCCGCCCGGGGCCCGCTCGTCGAGCCGGCTCGCGGTACAACTCCATAGGGGATGATCGGTTTCGACGACGGTCATGGGTTCAGGAGAAGCGGGCCGAGGATGCGCAGTCATCTCGTCAACGCTCTGCGCGAACCTATAGGTGCCGATAACACTCGCACCGACTTCGCCCTCGCCGCCTGAGCGAGCCTCGAAGTCCGTCAGCCCGGGGATCGCTTCCGCCCCGGTTCCTGGCGTCATCTAGGGAGCCACTGCTGAGGAACCGTGTCGGTAGGTTCCTCGGGACTCCTCATCGACTGAGCCCGTCGGCGTCCTTGCTCGCGTGAGACGCCGGGGCTGAGAAACTCAAAAGCGAGCTGCGCCCGGAGAAGTCCTGTTGCATGCCCGTCGGACCGGGGTTCGATTCCCCGCATCTCCACTCACCTCTGAGGGCCCCGCACCACTCTGGTGCGGGGCCCTCAGCGCGCTCGCGCCCGTCAGTCGAGGCGGGCACCGTGTGTTGGTTGGATACCGGGTTGTCGTTGCGATGGTGCCGGAATCGGCTTGATGGAGTCGGGGCTGGAGGGTCCCGCCCGCGCCTGCCCATGGGGCGCGGCCCGTCGTCGCCGCTGCGCGGGATTCGCTTCGTTGTGGACGTGTCTTGGGGTTGCCGACGCGCCCCGGGGGCACGTCCGCAACCCTGGCGCGCGTCCGCAAGTGTGGGGGGCGGGGTGTGAACCGTGTGAGCCCTGGTGAATCACTCTCCGATGGGTGGCCGCCGTGGCACTCTGGACGGGGTTTTGCCTGTCTGACCGGGGTCTTGCCCGTCACGACGGGGGCTGTGACCCCGTCCTGTGCCCCGAACCCCCGGCATGATCCCCGAACCCGCGTCGTGTCGCCCGAACCCCCGTACAGGCGGGCCGGACGGAACGCGCCCTGGGAGTTGCTGGCGACGCCGCGCCGTTGAAAGCAGCGCATGACCGTTGTGGGCAGCACTGGGCAGTCGAGAGCAGCGTTCCCCGTGCTGCTCTCAACGGCCCAGTGCTGCTTTGAACGTCCCGCCGCTGCTCAAGATCTCCCGCCGCTGCTCTCGATGGGCGGCCGAGCGGACACGGCCGCGAGCACGACGGCGAGGCCGCTGCTTGGCGCGCCCCAACCCGGCGCGCGCCCACCGAATGGCCATAGGCGCGGTGTCCTATCGTCGTCCTGACAGCACCACCCTCCATACTGTCGTTCCGCAGCACACTGGCGATATCCCAGCCGGAACTCTCGCCGCAATCGCTCGTGGTCTTGAGCCCGCACTCGGGAAAGGATGGCTCCGATGACTGCCACCTACAATGCCACCGTTACTCGCGAGGGCACCGCCTGGCTCGCCCAGGCTGACAATCTGCCCGAGGCCCACACCTGGGCCCCCACACTCGCGGCCCTGCGCACCGCCATCGCGGACGCCATTGCCCTTGCCGACGACCTGGACGACGCCGTCACCCCCCTCGTCCTCCTGTCCGCTGATCCCAGTCTTCCGTCCGAGGTCGCCAATGCCATCGAGGTCGGCAACCGCCGCGCCCGACTCCGCGCCGCGGAGGCTGAGTTGAGGGCCGATACCCTCGCCACCGTCCACGACCTCCTCCAGGCCGGCTGCACCGTGCGAGACACCGCCGGCGCCGTCGGCCTCACCCCCGGTCGCATCACCCAGATCGCCTGACCGCCGTCGCACTCGCCGCCTGATCGAGCCTTGAGGTCGCTGGCGCTGGGGCTCGATTCCCCACCATTCCCGCGCCCTCGGCCCGCAGAAACCGTCTCGGCCCGCTCCCGCGCCCTCAAACTGCGAGAATGAGGGCGCGGGAGCGGGATGAGGGCGCAAACGCGTGCCGGGGCTCGATTCCCCACGTTCCACCAACGCTGAGGGCCCCGCACCACATGGTGCGGGGCCCTCAGCGCGCTCACGCCCGGTCAGTCGAGCTGCTCGAACTTGCGGGCCCAGGCGGAGCGCACGGGGTTGGCGTCGGCGATCATGGCGTCGAAGCGCTCGTCGGCGATGTCGACGATCTCCCCGATCGTGGTGCGGGCTTCGCGCGCGGGGGAGGCCTGGGCGCGGCTCCAGCCCCGGGCGATGAGCTGGGAGCGGTCGGCCAGGCGCTCCACGCACATGACCAGCGGGCGGTCGAAGCGCTCGTGGTAGGCCTCGGCGAGCGCCCGCAGCTCGGCGGCCTCGGCGTCGTTGAACTCGCCCAGGGCCAGCGAGGCGGTGTCGAGGCCGGCCTGGGGGTCATCCTCGGCGCCCTGGCCGAGCATGAGGTCGACGATGTCCCGGTAGCCAGCGGTCAGGGCGGCCTGCTCCACGCCGTCGGCGGACAGGACGACGTCCTGGAAGGCCTCCCGCAGCTCGGCGGTCGACTCGAAGGGAATCCGCTCCCACACGCGCTCGGCGGGCCAGGTGGCCCCGGCATGCATGGGGGAGAGGGCCGCGACGAACTGCTCGCGGTCCATGGCGTTGACCTCCTCCAGGCTGACCGCCCGGCCGTCCACGCGCGCCACATCCGGGCCGGACTGGCGCCCCACGTGGAAGAACATCAGGTTGAGGACGACGGCGGTGATCGAGCCGATCGTCACGCCCGATCCGAAGAGGATCGCGAGCCAGGACGGCATCATGCCCGCCAGGTCCGGCTTGAAGGTCACCAGCAGGGCCAGGCCGATCGAGGAGGAGACGATGACCGCGTTGCGGTTGTCATGCATGTCGACCTTGGCCAGGGTCTGGATGCCCACCACCGCCACGGAGGCGAACATGGCCAGCGACGCCCCGCCGATGACGGGGGAGGGGATCGCGGCGACGACGGCGCCCGCCTTGGGCAGCAGGCCCAGGAGGATCATGAGGCCGCCCGCTGCGGTGACCACCCACCGGGACTTCACCTGGGTGAGGCGCACGAGCCCGACATTCTGCGCGAAGCAGGTGTAGGGGAAGGAGTTGAAGACCCCGCCCAGGAGGGTCGACAGCCCATCAGCGCGCAGCGCGTTGGCGATATGGCGCGGCGTGATCCTCTTGCCGACGACCTCGCCGGTGGCGAAGACATCGCCGGTGGTCTCCACGGCGGTCACCGCCATGACGATGGCCATGGACACGATGCCCGCCAGGGAGAACTGCGGGATGCCGAAGAAGAACGGCGTGGTGACGCCCACCGGCGCCGCCGCCGCGACCCCGGAGAAGTCCGCGTCGCCCAGCGCCAGCGCCACCGCCGTGGCGACGACGAGGCCCACGAGGACCGCGATCGTGGACATGAAGCCCTTGAAGACGCGCTGCACGAGGACGATGACGCCCAGCGTGCCCAGGGCGTAGAGCAGCCCCTTGATCGTCAGGGCGGCGACCTGCGCGTCGGTGGAGCCCTCCGGGGCGTTCGTGCCCCAGGAGACGATGTCTCCCGCGGACACGCTCATGAGGGTCGTGCCCATGACGGTCAGCAGCGTGCCGGTGACCACCGGGGGGAAGAAGCGCAGCAGCCGGGCGAACCACGGCGCCGCGAGGAAGGTGAGGATGCCGGCGGCGATGATCGAGCCGTACATCGTGGCCAGGCCCGCGGTCCCTCCCTGGCCCCCGGAGGCCGCCATGCCGATGGCGATGAGGGGCGAGACCGCGGTGAAGGTCACTCCCTGGATGAGGGGCAGGCGCACGCCGATCTTGGGGCCGAGCCCGGCCGACTGGATGATCGTGGCGATGCCGCAGGTGAACAGGTCGGCGTTGATGAGGTGGATGGTGGTCTTCGCATCCAGGTTGAGCCCGGAGGAGATGACCAGCGGGACGACGACGGCGCCCGCGTAGAAGGCGAGCACGTGCTGGATGGAGAGGATCGAGAGCCTGCCGATCGGGGGCACGGCGTCGACCGGGTCGAGGCGCCGGGCAGGAGCGGCTGGGGTGGTGCTGAGGGCGGTGCCCTGTGTCATGCGGTCTCCCGGGAGTGCGGAGAGGGACAAGAACAGCGACATTGTGGCCCGCCCCGGCCTGTGGAGAGAAACCGGCCCCGCCGGCGCCAGGGCGCGGGCAGGGCCAGGCGGCGGCGTCCCGACGGACGCCCGGGCGCTCAGGCGCTCAGAGCGGAGACCAGCGGGGCGTAGTGCTTGCGGGTCGCCGCGCGGTAGGCCTCGGCGTCGCCCTTCCTGGCGGCCTCGAGCATCTCGCGGTGCGCCTTGGCCGTGATGATGATGTCCTCGGCCGCCGGGGCGTCCATGAGCGGGACGGTCAGGGTGTGGACCGCCCAGAAGGCGTCGATGAGGTGGGCCCACAGATGGTTGGGCAGGGGCTCCAGGATGCGCGCGTGGAAGGCCCGGTCCTGCTCGGAGAAGGTCTTGCCCTCCCCGGCGAGCTCCTCCATGTCCTCGATGTAGCCGTCGAGGACGGGGTCGGGGCGGTCCTTCCAGGCCTCGACGACCTGGTCGGCCAGGGCGATGTCCAGGGTGGTGCGCACCTCGACGACGTCGCGCAGGCTCGCGTAGTCATCGCCCGGGGTCAGCAGGCCACGGAAGACGAGCGACTCGACCATCGGGCGCATGGAGACCTGCCCGACGAACATGCCGTGGCCATGGCGGACCTCGACGATGTCCAGCGCGACGAGCGTGCGCACCGCCTCGCGCACGGAGGAGCGCGACACGCCGAGGTCCGCGCACAGCCTGGACTCCGTGGGCAGCGGGTCGCCTGGTCGGAGGTGGTGGGAGAGTATGTAGTCCTTAATCGTGCTCATCGCGGTGGACGCTTGGGTCATCGGCGCCGGGGACAATGCGGCATAGGTGTTGCGCGGGGCTTCTCCAGGGGCCATTGTGGCGCACCTCACTCTCTCACTCTTCTGCTCGATGATCGGGCCTTCGTCGGCCAAGGTCCTATAGAGATTCTGACACGGTTCTGTCAACGGTTGGCTAGGAGTGGGTCGAACCTGATACAGTCATCCTACCAACGTCGGACATAAGACGTCAGATCTTCAGGAGTCCATCAATGGCGATTTCAGTTCCCCGCGCATCCCGGCGCGACTTCATCAAGATCAGCTCCACCATGGGCCTGGCCGCAGGCATCGCCGCAACCCTTGCCGCCTGCGGTGGCGGGAGCACCAAGAAGTCCAGCACTGGCGCTGGCTCCTCGGCGGCCCCCGATGTCGAGGTGACCAACAAGGACGGCGTCATCACCGCCGGCATCTCCTACGAGCTCGGCACCAACGGCTATGACCCGATGACGACGACGTCGGCCCTGACCGTCGCCGCCAACTGGCACACCATGGAGGGCCTGACCGAGATCCACCCCGCCACCCGCGAGTGCTACCCCGCCCTCGGCGCCGCGCTGCCCACGAAGGTCAGCGACACGAGCTACGAGGTCGCCCTGCGCGACGGCGCGGTCTTCTCCGACGGCACCGCCGTCACCGTCGAGGACGTCGTCTTCTCCTTCGAGCGCGTCCTCAACCCGGACAACAAGTCCCTCTACGCCTCCTTCCTCCCCTTCCTGGACAAGGTGGAGAAGAAGGACGACAAGACCGTCACCCTCACGCTCAAGTACGCCTTCTCGCTGGTCGCCGAACGCATCGCCGTGGTCAAGATCGTCCCGAAGGCGGTCGTCGAGGCCGATGCGAAGGCCTTCGACCAGATGCCCGTGGGCACCGGCCCCTACGTCATGAAGGACAACGGCGCCGCCTCCAAGACCGTCGTCTTCGAGCGCAACGACAAGTACAACGGCCCCAAGCCCGCCCTGGCCAAGTCCATGACCTGGCAGGTCCTGCCCGATGACACCACGCGCACCAACGCGATGAGCAACGGCACCGTCCAGGCGATCGACGCCGTCCCGGCCGCCCAGCTCACCACCATGTCCGCCCCGATCAAGGTCAGCGCGGAGCAGGGCTTCGGCCTCCTGTTCGCGATGTTCAACTGCGGCTCCGAGCCCATGAAGGAGGTCAAGAACCGCCAGGCGATCCTCTACGCCCTCGACTACGCCTCGATCTGCAAGAACGGCATGGCCGGCCTGGCCACCCCGGCCACCTGCTTCGTCCAGAAGGAGCACCCCGCCTACCGCGCCGCCAAGGTCGACTACTCCACCGGCGGCGTCGAGAAGGCCAAGGCCCTCCTGGCCGAGACCGGCCTGACGACCGTGCGCCTGCTGTGCTCCGACCACGGCTGGTTCTCCTCGGTCCGCCCGATCATCAAGGAGAACCTCGAGGCCGCGGGCCTGACGGTCACCTACGAGGAGAAGAAGTCCGCCGACGTCTACAACACCATCGACGGCAACCCCGAGGCCTACGACATCGTCGTGGCCCCCGGCGACCCCTCGGTGTTCGGCAATGACGCGGACCTGCTCCTGCGCTGGTGGTACGCCGGTGACACCTGGATCGACAAGCGCATGCACTGGAAGGGCCAGGAGTCGCAGACCAAGGTCCAGGAGCTGCTCGACGCCGCCGTGCAGAAGACCGGCGATGAGCAGGTGACCGCCTGGCAGGAGATCTTCGACACCATCTCCGAGGTCGTTCCGCTCTACCCGATCTTCCACCGCAAGACCCCGACCGCCTGGAACGGCGACACCCTGGTCAACTTCAAGCCGATCACACTGACCGGCCTGTCCTTCACCGGGGTCGGCTCCAACAACAACTGAGGCTCATGGCCTCGTCCGCCTGAGGCGCGCGCGGCGCTCCTCCGTTCGTCGGGGGAGCGCCGCGCGCGCCGCGGTTGGTGTGATGGGCACCGACTTGCCATTACTTGTCAGACGTCAGACAATAGACCTGAGGCCGACCGCCAGGCCTCCGCGCCTCCCATGGGCGCCGGAGGCGGGCCAGTAGGCCGACCACCGCCCTCCCGGGCGGGACACCGAAGCAAAGGAGCACTCCAGTGTCCAACCTCATCCGCCTGATCGGACGGCGCCTCCTGGCGCTGCCCGTCATGGTGCTGGGTGTGACGCTGCTCGTCTTCGTCGTCATGTCATTCTCCTCGGCAGACCCCGCGCGCCTGGCGCTGGGCGAGGCGGCATCGGCGGAGGCCCTCGAGCAGTACCGGATCGACCACCACCTCAACGACCCCCTCCTGACCAGGTTCTGGGACTACCTCGTCGGCCTCGTCCACGGTGACCTCGGGCAGAGCTTCACCGGCGTCGACATCAGCCGGCTCATCTCAGACGCCTTCCCCATCACCCTCCAGCTCACCCTCATCGGCCTGGCCGTGGCGATCATCGTCGCCGCGATCCTCGGCGTCGTCGCGGCGCTGTACCGCGACCGCTGGCCCGACCAGGTCATCCGCGTCGTCTCCATCGCCTGCCTGGCCACCCCCTCGTTCTGGCTGGCGCTCCTGCTCATCCAGTGGCTCACCGACGTGCCCGGGGGCGCGGGGATCTTCCCCGCCCTCATCACCGACTGGGTCCACTTCTCCGACGACCCCGGCGAGTATGTCCGCCAGGTCTTCCTGCCGGCGCTTGCCATCGCCGTGCCCAACATCGGCTCGCTCACCCGTGTCGTGCGCACCGCCATGGTCGAGGAGCTCGACCGCGACTACGTGCGCACCGCCATCGGCGCCGGCATCCCCAAGCGCGTCGTCGTGGCCCGCAACGTCCTGCGCAACGCGCTCATCACCCCGCTGACGGTCCTGGGCCTGCGCGTGGGCTACTCGATGGGTGGCGCCGTCGTCATCGAGATCATCTTCAACATCAAGGGCATGGGCCAGCTCATCCTCGATGGCATCACCCGCAACGAGGTCAACATCGTTCAGGGCGTCTCGATCACTGTCGCGCTGGCGTTCATCGTCATCAACATCATCGTCGACATGCTCTACGTCCTCGTCAACCCGCGAATCAGGAGCGTCTGATGCTGCACCGCCGCACACTCGAGAAGGCCGCCAAGCCCGGCCTGCGCTTCCAGGGCTGGAAGGCCCTGCCGCTCGGCTCCAAGATCGCCGTCATCGTCCTGCTCGCGATCGTGCTCATGGGGCTCCTCGCCCCGCTCATCGCCACCTACAACCCCTCCACCACGGGCCTCGCCGAGGGCACCACCTACCAGGAGGGCATCGGCGAGATCACCACGGTGACCGTCGAGCCCAATGGCGAGCAGCTCTTCGGCACTGACAAGACCGGGCGCGACGTCTTCTCCCGCGTCGTCTACGGCTCGCGCGTCTCCATCGTCGTCGGCCTGTCCGCCACGGCCCTCGCCCTGGCCGTCGCCGTGGTCCTGGGCGCGATCGCCGCCACCGCGCGCAAGTGGGTCTCCGAGGTCCTCATGCGCGTGCTCGACATCGTCATGTCCTTCCCGGGCATCGCCCTGGCGGCCGTGCTCGTGTCGGCCCTGTCCCAGAGCCTGCCGATGCTCCCGGTGATCATCGTGTCGATCGCCATCCTCTACATCCCGCAGCTCACCCGCGTCGTGCGCGCCAACATCCTGTCCCAGTTCGGGGAGGACTACGTGGCGGCCTCGAAGGTCATGGGGGCCTCCGTGCCCTGGATCCTCGCCAAGCACGTCGCCCGCAACTGCATCGCCCCGATCATGGTCTTCGCGACCGTCCTGGTGGCAGACGCGATCGTCTTCGAGGCCTCGCTGTCCTTCATCGGCGCGGGCATCAAGTCCGTCAACACCCCCACCTGGGGCAACATGCTCTCCGAGGGCAAGGAGCTCCTCCTGCAGGGGGCCTGGTGGCCGACCTTCTTCCCCGGCCTCATGATCCTCATCACCACCCTGTGCCTCAACGTCCTGTCCGAGGGCCTCACCGACGCCATGGCCTCGCCGCGCATCCGCCGCAAGGTCGACGTCCAGGCCGATGAGGAGGCCATGGAGGCCGTCGAGACCGCCAAGGCCTGGGACGAGGCCGGCGCCGCCGTCGAGGCCCACGCCTCGGTCCCCGCGGGCGCCGCCAAGGGCGGGGAGATGAGCAGCCTCACCGGGCTGGCCGAGCCCGCCGCCGAGGACGTGCCGCTGGCCGAGCGCCTCCAGCAGCTGGCCGTGGCCGAGCGCCAGCGCGGCGACCGCCTCGTCTACACCGACACCGGCGCCGAGCCGGTCCTGGAGGTCAAGAACCTGTCCATCGCCTTCCCCGCCCAGCACGGCGAGGTCAACATCGTCGACGACGTCTCCTTCTCGGTGCGCCCCGGCGAGACGATGGGCCTGGTCGGCGAGTCCGGCTGCGGAAAGTCGATCTCCTCGATGGCCGTCATGGGCCTCCTGCCGCCCACCGCCCGCATCACCGGCGAGATCCTGTTCAAGGGCAAGAACATCCTCGAGATGACCCCCGAGCAGCACAACGCCCTGCGCGGGCACGAGATGAGCATGATCTACCAGGACGCGCTGTCGTCCCTCAACCCCTCCATGCTCATCAGCGCCCAGATGAAGCAGCTGACCTCCCGCGGGGGCAAGCGCACCGCCGCCGAGCTCCTCGAGCTCGTGGGCCTCGACCCCGAGCGCACCCTCAAGAGCTACCCGCACGAGCTCTCCGGCGGCCAGCGCCAGCGCGTCCTCATCGCCATGGCCCTGACCCGCGACCCCAGCCTCGTCATGGCCGACGAGCCCACCACCGCCCTGGACGTCACCGTCCAGAAGCAGGTCGTCGACCTCCTCAACGACCTGCGCGAGAAGCTCGGCTTCGCGATGGTGTTCGTCTCCCACGACCTGGCGCTCGTCGCCAAGCTCGCCCACCGGATCACCGTCATGTACGCCGGCCAGGTGGTCGAGCAGGCCGAGACCACCGAGCTCCTGGTCAACCCGACCCACGAGTACACCCGGGGCCTGCTTGGCGCCGTGCTCTCCATCGAGGCGGGCTCCAACCGCCTCCACCAGGTCCGCGGCACCGTGCCCAGCCCCTCCGAGTTCGTCTCCGGGGACCGCTTCGCTCCGCGCTCCTCCCACCCCACCGTGGGCCTCGAGACCCGCCCCACCCTCAAGCCGGTCGATGGCAACCCGGATCACGTCTTCGCCATCACCCCCGAGCTCGAGGCGATCCTCGCGAAGGAGGCCCACTGATGGCCGCACGCACATCCTCTCGTGGCACCGGCAGCACCGCTTCCGGCGCCTGGACCGAGGCCGATCCCGTCATTGAGCTGAAGAACGCTCACGTCATCCACACCTCGCGCACTGGCAGCCTGTTCAAGCCCGACACCGTCCACGCCGTCAATGACGTCTCCCTGACGGTGCGCCGCGGCGAGACCCTCGGCCTCGTGGGCGAGTCCGGGTGCGGCAAGTCGACGACGGCGCGCGTCATGGTGGGCCTCCAGCCCCTGACCAAGGGCGAGGTCTACTTCAAGGGCAAGAGGATCGGCCACTCCGCGGCCGACCGCAAGGCCCTCGGGCGCTCGGTGTCCGTGGTCTTCCAGGACCCCGCCACCGCGCTCAACCCGCGCATGATCGTGCACGACACGCTCATCGACCCGCTCAACGTCCACGGCGTCGGCAGCCCCAAGGAGAGGGAGGCGCGCGTGCGCGACCTCCTCCACCTCGTGGGCCTGCCGCCCTCCGCCCTGGACGTCCTGCCCCGCCAGATCTCCGGCGGTCAGCGCCAGCGCGTGGCCATCGCCCGCGCCCTGGCCCTGGACCCGGACATCATCGTGGCCGACGAGCCCACCTCCGCCCTCGACGTCTCCGTGCGGGCCCAGGTGCTCAACCTCCTCCAGGACCTCAAGGCCACCCTCGGCCTGGGATTGGTGTTCATCAGCCACGACATCAACACCGTCCGCTACGTCTCGGACAAGATCGCCGTCATGTACTACGGCCGGATCCTCGAGATGAACACGACGGCGGAGATCTTCAACAACCCCCAGGAGAACTACACGAAGACGCTGCTGTCCGCCGTGCCCTCCCTCCTCGAGGGCTGAGCGCCGCCGCTGCCGGCGCTCGGCCTTCCCCAACCCATCCCAGCAATCAGGAAGAACATCCTCATGGACACCCGCTTCACCGGCGTCATCCCGCCGGTCATCACCCCCTTCACCGCCAGCGGCGACGTCGACTACGACGACCTCGACAAGATCATCGACCACCTCATCGATGGCGGCATGCACGGCCTGTTCGTGCTCGGCTCCTCCGGCGAGGTCGCCTACCTCACCGACGCCGAGCGCGACGAGATCGTCAAGCGGACCGTCGCCCGCGCCGCCGGCCGCGTGCCGGTCCTCGCCGGCGCCATCGACACCACCGCCAAGCGCGTCATCGAGCACGCCAAGCGCGCCGAGGCCCTGGGCGCCGGCGGCATCGTGGCGACCTGCCCCTTCTACGCCATCAACGACGAGGAGGAGTTCGCCGCCCACTTCCGCGCCATCGCCGCCGCGGTGTCGATCCCCGTCTTCGCCTACGACGTCCCCGTGCGCCTGGGGGGCAGGAAGCTGTCCCGCGACCTCCTCGTGCGCCTGGGCACCGAGGGCGTCATCGCCGGCGTCAAGGACTCCTCCGGTGACGACGTCGGCTTCCGCCGCCTCGTGGCCGCCAACAAGAAGGCCGGCCACCCCCTGGCCCTCCTGTCCGGGCACGAGCTCATGGTCGACGGGATGCTCCTGCTGGGCGCCGACGGCTTCGTCCCCGGCTACGGCAACGTCGAGCCGCGCCCCTACCGCGAGATGTGGGACGCCTCCCGCGAGGGAGACTGGGCCCGCGTGCGCGACATCCAGGACAAGATCGCCGCCGACTTCGAGACCGTCTTCGCCGTCAAGGGCCGCTCAGGCGACGCCACCGGCATCGGCGCCTTCAAGACCGCCATGGTCGAGCTCGGCATCATCAAGTCCAACAACATGGCCTTCCCGATCAAGCCCCTCGAGGGCGCCAACAAGGAGGCCGTCGTGGCCATCATGAAGGAGGAGGGCCTCATCTAAATGCCCATGGGGCTCGGGTCCGGGCGCGCGCCCGGACCCGAGCCCCCACCCTCCCTCTCCTCTTCCCCGAACGACTGCCCCGCTTCTCCGCCCGCTTCTCCACCGCGCCCGCCCGGGCCGACGACGAAAGGACTCCCATGGCCCCCACCGATGCGTCCGGCCAGGCGCCCGCCCCGGGCGCGCCCAGGGCCAGCGGCGAGGCTGGCTCCCCGGTCGTCGTCGGGCTCGACCTGGGCGGCACCAAGATGGCGGCCGCCCTCGTGGGAGCCGACGGCGCCCTGCTCGGCCCCATCGCCTCCATCCCCACCCCCGCCCACGACGGCCCGGGCGCCATGCTCGACGCCATCGCCTCCCTCGTCATGGAGGCGGCGCGCGCGGGCGCTGCCAGCGCGGGGGAGGGGCCTGGCGGGCCCGTGGCCATCAGCGCGGTGGGCATCGGCACCGCCGGCGTCGTCGACGTCGAGCGCGGGGAGATCGTCTCGGCCACCGACGCCATCACCGCCTGGGCCGGCACGCGCGTCGCCGAGGGCGTCCAGGCCCGCCTGGAGGCAGGGGGCCTGGGCCGCCTGCCCATCCACGTCGAGAACGACGTCGACGCCTACGCGGCGGGGGAGGCCTGGCTCGGCGCCGGGCGCGGCACGCGCTGCGCCCTCATGGTCGCCGTGGGCACCGGTGTGGGCGGCTCCGTCCTGCTCGACGGCGCCCCCCTGCGCGGCGCCCACCACGTCGCCGGGGAGATCGGGCACATGCCCTCCGGCCTCGCCGCGGCCGAGACCTGCACCTGCGGGCGCCGAGGCCACCTCGAGCCCATCGCCGCGGGCCCCCAGATCCACCGCCGCTACCTCGCCGCCGGCGGGGACCCCTCCGCCGCCAACGCCTACGACGTCGAGCAGCGCGCCCAGGCGGGCGACGAGCTCGCCGCGCGCGTCTACCGGGAGGCCGCCGTCGCCCTGGCCCAGGCCATCGCCGGAGTGGCCACCGTCCTCGACCCCGAGCGCGTCATCATCTCCGGCGGCCTGGCCAGGGCCGGCGAGCTGTGGTGGGGCCCTCTGCGCGAGACCTTCGCCTCGGAGATCATCGAGCCCCTGGCCGGCATCGGGATCGTCCCCGCCGAGCTCGGCACCACCGCCCCCATCATCGGCGCCGCCAGGGGCGCCCTCGCCCTCCTCGACTGAGCCGCCAGCGCCCCGCGGCGCCCGGCCCCCGACCGCATCCCACGTCCCGCCCCATGAACGCCCCACGAAAGAAGGCCACGCCATGACCGCCACGAACGAGACCGAGCCCGGCCAGGCCCTCCTCGACCGCCTCAAGGGGGGCCTCATCGCCTCCGCCCAGGCCTACCCCGGCGAGCCCATGCGCGACCCCCGCACCATGGACGAGGTCGCCCAGGCCTGCGTGGCCGGCGGCGCCGTCGGGATCCGCGCCCAGGGCCTGGCGGACCTCGCCCTCATCTGCCAGCACGTCGACGTCCCCGTCATCGGTCTGTGGAAGGACGGGCACGACGGCGTCTTCATCACCC
This sequence comes from Actinomyces timonensis DSM 23838, assembly GCF_000295095.1. Lineage (GTDB taxonomy): Bacteria > Actinomycetota > Actinomycetes > Actinomycetales > Actinomycetaceae > Actinomyces > Actinomyces timonensis. Next base: position 122,264 of record NZ_JH806633.1, read on the forward strand.
CAACCCTCACCCACGCCATCGCCGTGGCCGCCACCGGCAGCCAGATCGTCGCCCTCGACGGCACCCGGCGCCCCCGACCCGACGGGCTCACCCTCGCCCAGACCGTCGAGGGGCTGCGCGCCGCCCGCCCGGGCACCCTCATCATGGCCGACTGCGGATCGGCCGACGACGCCCGCGCCGCGCAGGACGCCGGCGTAGACATCCTGGGCACCACCCTGGCCGGGTACACCGGCGAGCGGCCCAAGACCGACGGGCCCGACCTCGAGCTCGTCGACGAGATCGTCGGCTTCGCCTGTCTGCCGCTCGTCGTCGAGGGGCGGGTCCACACCCCCGCACAGGCCGCCTCCGCCATGGAGCATGGCGCCTTCGCCGTCGTCGTGGGCACCGCGATCACCCACCCCACGACCATCGCCTCCTGGTTCGTCAGCGCCGTGGGGGGAGCCGGCAGGGGCAGTGAGGGCGCCGCCTGAGCGCTCATTGCGGATTCCCAGGTGGGAGGCCATGCCGGGACGCGTGGGGCTCATGGGGCTCGCGGGGCGATTGAGGCGCTGATCTGGTGTGTCATACGCCGAAAATCGGCTCAGCAACTGACAAAACGCCTCACTTGTGCATAGCGTTGCGGCCAGTGGCACCACCCAACCGAGGTGCCGCTCCACGACCGAGAGGCAAGACATGTCCGTCAACCGCACCGAGCTCATCGCAGCCATCGCCGCCAAGACCGATCTGAAGAAGACCGAGGCCGACGCGTTCCTCGCCGCCTTCCAGGACGTCCTCGTCGAGAGTGTCTCGAAGGGCGAGGCTGTCAAGATCACGGGCCTGATGGGTGTGGAGCGCGTCAAGCGCGCTGCCCGCACTGGCCGCAACCCCCGCACCGGTGAGGAGATCCAGATCCCCGCGGGCTACGGCGTCAAGCTGACCGTGGGCTCGGCCCTCAAGAAGGCCGTCGCCGACAAGTGAGTCCGGCCGAGAGGGCTGCGGGACGCGAGAGGCGTCCCTGAGCCGTCCAGATGACCTCAAGGGGTGCGCCACCGAGACGGTGGCGCACCCCTTCTCGTCGCTCCGCGGGAGGAGGCATCATGGGCGACATCGTCCACGCGGACGAGGACCGGTTCGTCGCGCCCCTCGTAGCCTGGTGATATGAGCCAGACAACATCCGGGATCCCCCCGGCCCTTCTCATGGAGGGGCTGTGCAAGGCCTTCGGCCAGAAGATCGCCGTCAACATGCTCAGCCTGTCAGTCCGCACGGGCTCCATCTACGGCGTCGTCGGCCCCAATGGGGCGGGCAAGACGACGACGCTGTCCATGTGCACCGGCCTCCTGCGCCCCGACGCCGGCCGCGCCCTCGTCCACGGCGTCGACGTGTGGGCGGACCCCGCCGGGGCGAAGACGCTCCTCGGCGTCCTGCCCGACGGTCTGCGCACCTTCGACCGCCTCAACGGCCTCGAGCTCGTCACCTACTCGGGGCTGCTGCGCGGCATGGACCGCGACGTCGTCACCGAGCGGGCCACCGAGCTGCTCCACGTCCTGGAGCTGTGGGACGCGGGCAAGACCCTCGTGGCCGACTACTCCGCGGGAATGCGCAAGAAGGTCCACCTGGCCTGCGCGCTCGTCCACTCGCCCTCCGTGCTCGTCCTCGACGAGCCCTTCGAGGCCGTCGACCCCGTCGCGGCGAGGTCCATCCAGACGATCCTGCGCGACTTCGCTCAGGCCGGCGGCACGGTCATCATCTCCAGCCACGTCATGGCCACGGTCCAGCGCTTCTGCACACACGTGGGCGTCATCGGCGCCGGACGGGTCCTGGCCGCGGGCACCACCGACGAGGTCGCCGCGGGGGAGGACCTCGATACCCGGTTCGCCCAGCTCGTGGGCGGCCCGACGACGACGGAGGGGCTGTCATGGCTGCGACCCTCATCCGACTGAGGTGGAGGCTCACCCTCAACGCCATCACGCGGAACGCCTGGACGACGGTCGCCGCCGTCCTCGGCGCGCTGTGGGGGCTCTCGGTCCTGGGCGGGGTGATCCCGGGCTCCGTGCTCCTCGGCGCCAGGGCGGGAACCGGCGACGCCGCCCTCGTCCTCGGCGCTGTCGGCGCCCTGCTGGTGCTGGGCTGGGCGCTCGTCCCCCTGCTCGTCGTGGGAGTCGACTCGACTCTCGACCCGCGGGCCATGGCCGCGTGGATCGCGCCCTCGCGCCCCCTCGCCGTCGGCCTGGCCGTCGCCGGGGCCCTCGGGATCCCGGGGATCGTCACCAGTGTCGTCGTCCTGCTGCCCGCGATCACCTGGATGGTCGCCGGCCACTGGCTCGCGGCCCTGCTCGCGCTGCTCATGGCGCCGGTGGCGCTGGCCACCTGCGTGCTCCTGTCGCGGATCGTGGTCATCGGACTCGGGGTCTCGACGACGCGGCGCGGCCGGGACGCCAGTGGTGTCATCGCCGCCGTGCTCGTCATCGGGGGAGTGCTCCTCATCAACGCGTTCAACGCGCTCGCGAATCGCGCGCAGGGCGTGTCCCTCGAGGGCCTGCGCGCGGCGGCGCGGGCCCTCGGCGCGAGCCCCCTGGGGTGGACGCTCGCGGCCCCCGGGGAGCTGGCGCAGGGCAGGCCCGGGGTCGCCCTGGGCGAGGCGATCGGGTCGGTCGCGCTCGTCGCGCTCCTCATCCCCCTCTGGGAGCGGGTCATGGCCCGCGTCATGACAGGGCCCGCCCGGAGCGCCGGACGCGCTGACGCCTACGCCTCGGCGAGGGCCGCGCGCGGAGGGGCTTCAGCGGTGGACGCGCTGGCCTGGCACAAGCGCCTGTCACGGCTCATGCCCTCTCCCGCGGCCGCCGTCGCCGCGAGGTGCCTGAGGTACTGGCGCGCGGATCCCCGCTATCTCACGCAGGCGCTCGGCGTGGTCCTCGTGCCCGTCATGCTGGCGGTCGTCGGAAGCCTCCACGCCGCCACGGCGGCATCGAGCTCCGGGCGCGACGCCTCTCCATCGGATGTGGTGACCATGGCCATCGGGCCCGCGTTCATGGCGATCATCGCCGGCTGGTCCCTCCTGAACGACCTCGGCTACGACTCGACGGCGCTGTGGTCGCATATCAGCGCTGGCCTGCGGGGGCGCGATGACCGCCTCGGCCGCGTGGTGGCGGCGCTCCTGTGGCAGGTCCCCGTCCTGACGGGGACGCTCCTCGCCCTCGCCGGGTGGACGGGGCGCTGGGCCATGGTGCCGCTCATACTCGGCGCGATGGCGGCGATTCACGGCACGGCGCTGGCATGGTCCTGCGTCGTGAGCACGCTCGTCCTCTGCGAGGTCAACGCCCCTGGGGAGAGCCCTTTGAAGTCGAGGACCTCGGGCACCGTTTTCGTCGCGGGGCTCCAGCAGGCAGTGGGCTTTCTCGTGATCCCGCTCATCAGCGCGCCGGTCTGGGGTCCCGCGATCGCGGTGGCCTCGGCGGGCGCGTGGGCCTGGGGCTGGGCCGTGCTCGTGGGCGGGGTGCTCTGGGGCGTCGCCGGCGTCGCGGTGGGCGTCGCCGCCGGCGGGAGGGCGCTGGATCGGCGCGAGGTTGCGGTTCTCGCCACTATCTCGTCCTGGCCGGGGCATATGGAGGTGCGCTGAGACGGAGGCCCGGGCCTGTGACATGCGCGGATGCGGCATGCCGGCGTCCGGGTGATGGAAGGGGCGGACGGTCTTCACGACATGACGTCTGGTGATCGAACATCCTACAATTCAATCAGGAGCGCGCAGGCGCCCATCCCGCATGAGATCCCACTGATCGAGGAGAGCAACCATGGAACTCGTTGTCCTGGACACCCCCGAGGCCATCGCCGAGCGCGCCGCCGACGCCATCGAGGAGCTGCTGGCCTCCAAGCCGGATGCCGTCCTCGGTACCGCCACCGGCTCCAGCCCCCTGCCCCTCTACGACGAGCTCGTGCGCCGCTGCGCCGCCGGACGGCTGTCCTTCGCCCGAGTCACCGGCTTCATGCTCGACGAGTACGTGGGGCTCCCTGACGAGCACCCCGAGCGCTACGCCACCTTCATGGAGCGCAACCTGCGCTCCCGCGTCGACATGCGCCCCGGCGCCCTCCACGGCCCGGACGCCCTGGCCGACGACCTCCAGGCGGCCTGCGCCGACTACGAGCGCCAGATGGCCGAGGCCGGCTACTGCGACCTGCAGATCCTGGGCATCGGCTCCGACGGGCACATCGCCTTCAACGAGCCCGGCGGTCCGCTGGACTCGCCCACGCACGTCGATGTCCTGACCGAGCAGACCCGCCGCGACAACGCCCGCTTCTTCGACGGCGATATCGACGCCGTCCCCACGCACTGCATCACCCAGGGGCTGGGGACGATCATGAGGGCGAGGAAGCTCGTGCTCATCGCGACCGGGGCGGGCAAGGCCGAGGCCATCCGCCAGCTCGTCGAGGGGGAGGTCAGCGCCCAGTGGCCCTGCACTGTCATGCAGAACCACCCCGACGCCCTCGTCCTCGTCGACCCCGCCGCCGCCTCCCTCCTCACCCATTGATCCTCCCTATTACCGAGACCGGGCGAACAGCACCGCGAGATTTTGAATTGCCGGGTGGTTTCGCATCTCGCGGTGCTGTTCGCCCGGTCTCGGCGTGCTGTTCGCCCGGTCTCGGCGGAGGGGCGGGGCGGGCGAGTTATCGCACAGGCGGCTGGCTCGGAGCGCGCCGGGGAGCGGGCCTAGACTGGCCGCATGATCCTTCCCCGCATGAGCTCCGATCCTGCTGATCCTGGTAGCCCCGCGGACCCGGGCGCCGAGCCCGGGCGCTCCGTCGGCACGGCCGTCCTGGAGCGCGAGGAGCTGCAGTCCACGGACGACGGCGACGCCGACCGCTTCGCCCACTACGTGCGCAAGGACAAGATCGCCGCCGCGGCCGCCACCGGCCGTCCCGTCGTCGCCCTGTGCGGCAAGGTGTGGACGCCCGGGCGCGACCCGTCGAAGTACCCCGTGTGCCCCACCTGCAAGGAGATCATGGAGTCCATGCGCTCCGGTGATGGCGGCTCCTCAGGGGGCCCGCGCCGCCCGCGGTTCCCCTTCGGCCGAGGCGGTCAGTGAGCCCCGCGCGCGGGAGCCAGGCCCAGCACAACCCGACCCAGCCCTCGATCTTCGCCGCGGAGCACCTCTCCCCGGCCTACCCGCAGCGCGCCGCCTGGGGCACGACGCGCTCCCTGCGCGCCTGGCAGGCCGCCGCCCTCGAGAAGTACATGTCGGCCATGCCGCAGGACTTCCTGGCCGTGGCCACGCCGGGAGCCGGCAAGACCACCTTCGCGCTGCGCATCGCCGTCGAGCTCCTGCGCCTGGGCGAGGCCCACAAGGTCACCATCGTGTGCCCCACCGAGCACCTGAAGTACCAGTGGGCCGAGGCCGCCGCGAAGGTCGGCATCCACATCGACCCCTCCTACTCCAACGGGCAGGGGGCGCTCGGATCGCGCTTCGACGGCGTGGCGCTCACCTACGCGCAGGTCGCCGCCAACCCGGCGCTGCACCGCGCCCGCACCGACTCCATCCGCACCCTCGTCATCCTCGACGAGATCCACCACGGCGGCGACGCCCTCAGCTGGGGCGACGCCATCCGCGAGGCCTTCACCCCCGCCCGGCGCCGCCTGGCCCTGACCGGCACGCCCTTCCGCTCGGACACCGCCCCGATCCCCTTCGTCACCTACGCCGAGGAGGCCGGGGGCATCAAGCGCTCCAAGGCCGACTACTCCTACGGCTACTCCGACGCGTTGCGCGACGGCGTCGTCCGCCCGGTCATGTTCATGTCCTACTCGGGCGAGATGCGCTGGCGCACCCGCGCAGGGGACGAGGTGGCCGCCCGTCTGGGCGAGCCCCTGACCAAGGACCTGGAGGCCCAGGCCTGGCGCACCGCCCTCGACCCCAAGGGGGAGTGGATCCCCGCGGTCCTGGCCGCCGCGGACCAGCGCCTGAGCGAGGTGCGCCGCCAGGTGCCCGATGCCGGGGGACTGGTCATCGCCACCGACCAGGAGCGCGCCCGCGCCTACGCCCGCCAGCTGAGGGCGATCACGGGGGAGTCACCCACCGTGGTCCTCTCCGACGACTCAGGTGCCTCCAGCCGCATCGAGACTTTCGCCGAGTCCACTGACCGCTGGATGGTGGCCGTGCGCATGGTCTCCGAGGGCGTGGACGTCCCGCGCCTGGCCGTCGGCGTGTACGCGACCTCCACCTCCACGCCCCTGTTCTTCGCCCAGGCCGTCGGGCGCTTCGTGCGCTCGCGGGCGCGCGGCGAGACCGCCAGCGTCTTCCTGCCCTCGGTCACCCCGCTGCTGGGCCTGGCCAATGAGATGGAGGTCGCCCGCGACCACGTGCTCGGCAAGCCGCGCTCCAACGAGGACGAGGTCTTCGGCTACCCCGAGGACCGCCTCATCGCCGAGGCCAACAAGGAGGAGAAGGCCTCCGACGACCTCTTCGGCGCCTTCGAGGCCATGAACTCCACCGCCGAGTTCGACCGCGTCCTCTTCGACGGCGGCGAGTTCGGCACCGGCGCCATGGTCGGCTCCGTGGAGGAGCAGGACTACCTGGGCCTGCCGGGCCTCCTCGAGCCCGAGCAGGTGACCGCCCTGCTGCGTGCCCGCCAGGACAAGCAGATCAAGTCCCAGAAGCGCCAGGCCGCCGCTGCCGCCCAGCGCCGCGCCAACTCCGGCGTCGACGACGCCCGCAAGCGCGCCGCCGCCCGCAAGGAGCTCAGCTCGCTCGTGTCCGCCTGGGCCCGCCGCTCGGGCCAGCCCCACGGCGCCGTCCACAACGAGCTGCGCCGCGTGTGCGGGGGCCCGGAGGTCGCCCAGGCCACCACCGAGCAGATCGAGAAGCGCGTGGGCACCCTGCGCCGCTGGTTCGTCGGCAAGCGCTGAGGCGGCCGAGGGTCAGGCCCGCGCCCGATACGGCGGAAGGGGCCGACGACGGCGGGCAGCGCCGTCCCTCAAGCGCCGGTCGACGCCCGTCCGCGACCCAGCGCCTCAGCGCCGGGTCGCGGTGCGGCCGTCGAGGTCGAGATAGCGGGTCGGGATCGCGGCGTCGCCGTCGCTGAGCCTCCACGCCTCGTAGGGCAGCTCCGCGCGCGCCACCTGGTGGCGCTCCGCCGCGGCCGCCAGCGCACCGGCGCCCCGGTGCTCCTCCACGATCCGCCCATCGATGACGAGCGGCACCTGCAGGGGGCGCGCCCCCGCCTCCTCCAGCGCCGCCAGGCCCTCGGCCTCGGTGCGCGCCGAGACGAGCAGCTCCTCCGTGGCGGTTCCCGCGCCGTCGATGACGCGCCCTGCCCACTTGCGGCCGCCCACCGTCGACTTGCCGCCCGAGGAGAACTTCGCGACCTCGGCCATCTCGCCGTCGGCCCCCCGGCGCTCCACGAGCTTGTAGACCAGGGCCGCCGTCGGGCGCCCCGAGCCCGTCACGAGCTTCGTGCCCACGCCGTAGGAGTCCACGGGCGCGGCGCCGAGCGCGGCGATCGCGTGCTCATCGAGGTCGTTCGTCACCGTGATCCTCGTCGACGTCGCCCCCAGGGCGTCGAGCTGCGCGCGCACCTTGAAGGCCTCGGCCACGAGGTCGCCGGAGTCCAGGCGCACCGCGCCGAGCTCGCCGCCGGCCGCCCGGGCGGCCTTGACGGCCCGCTCCACGCCCGTGGCGATGTCGTAGGTGTCCACGAGGATCGTCGTGCCCGGGCCCAGCGAGGCCACCTGCGCGGCGAAGGCCTCCTCCTCACTGTCATGCAGGAGGGTGAAGGAATGCGCGGAGGTCCCGACCGTCGGGATCCCGAAGCGCATGCCCGCCTCCAGGTTCGAGGTCGCCGTGAAGCCGCCGATGACGGCCGCCCGCGCCGCCGCGACAGCAGCCTCCTCATGCGCTCGGCGCGCCCCGAAGTCCGCGCAGGGGCGCCCGTGGGCGGCGATCGTCATGCGCGAGGCCGCCGAGGCCACCGCGCAGTCGTAGTTGTAGATCGACAGCGCCAGCGTCTCGATGATGCAGGCCTCCGCGAACGTGCCCTCCACCGTGAGCAGGGGCGAGCCGGCCAGATAGCACTCGCCCTCCGCGTAGCCCCGGATCGTTCCCCGGAACCGGTAGCCGCGCAGGAAGTCCAGCGTGGCGTCGTCGACGACCCCGGTGCGGTGCAGGAAGTCGATCTGCTCGGGGGCGAAGGTGAAGGCCTCGATGGCGTCCAGGAGGCGCCCCGTGCCGGCCACCACGCCGAAGCGCCGGGAGCCTGGCAGCTTGCGGCCGAAGAGCTCGAAGACGCTGTCCCGCTCGGCGGTGCCGGCCCGAAGCGCCGACTGGAGCATGGTGAGCTCGTACATGTCGGTCATGAGCGAGGTCGAGGCCGCGGTGGGCAGCGAGGCGGGCAGAGCGCCGGGCGTGATCGTCATGACAACAGCCTAGTCCCAACGGAATGCGCGCCGCATGCCCGCCACCTCCGGCTACGCTGACAGCATGAGCCCCGCCGTGCCGGTCGCGGAACCGATCATCCAGGCAGATGAGCGCACCAGCGCCCATCGCCTGTGGGCCACTGTCGTCCACGACGACCCCATCAACACCATGGACTACGTCACCTGGGTCTTCGCCAGCTACTTCGGCTACCCCCGCTCCAAGGCCGCCCACCTCATGATGCAGGTCCACATGACAGGCCGGGCCACCGTCTCCCGCGGCGAGCGCCCCCGCATGGAGGCCGACGTCACCGCCATGCACTCCTATGGGCTGCGCGCCACCATTGAGCCACTGGCGGGCCTGCCCGACGGCGGGGGAGAGGACCGATGAGGGCCTTCGCCGCCGTCGACGGCGGATGGGAGAGCCAGCTGGCCGCCTGGGAGCGCGAGGCCCTGGCCGGCCTCCTCCTGCAGGTGGCCACCGTCCTGCGCGCCGACGACGACCACCCCGCCGAGACCTCGGCGGACCTCGCGCTCCGGGCCGAGGCCGCCCTCGCCCGCGAGACCCTCCTGCCCGATGCCTCGGAGGACCCGGAGGTCGCCGTCGCCATCTCCGCCCTCAGGCGCGCGGATCTGCGCGACCTCAAGGACTCCCGGGCGCGCGACGTCGTCGCCGAGCTCCTGGCCCCCTCCGGCTCCGGCGGCGCCGTCCGGGTGGCGGCGGGAGCGGAGGGCGCGTGGCTGGGGGCGCTCAACGACGCCCGACTCCTCCTCGCCCGGCGCCTGGGGATCGATAGCCCCGAGGCCGCTGAGGCGATTCACTCCCTCGCTGACTCGGCGCCTGGCAGGGACGCGGATCCGCAGGTCAGGGAGCGACATGCGGCGGCGATCCTCTACACGATGCTCACCTGGTGGCAGGAATCACTGGTCTCAGGGCTCCTCGGGGACTGAGCGCCGCATAGTCTCGGGTCCATGAATGACGCCGCCATCGGAATGTTCGACTCCGGGGTCGGCGGGCTCACGGTGGCGCGCGCCGTCCTGGATCAGCTCCCGGGGGAGAGGATCCTCTACATCGGCGACACCGCGAACACCCCCTACGGGCCGCGTCCCATCGACGAGGTGCGCGCCCTCGCCCTGGGGGTGATGGACGAGCTCGTCGATTCCGGCGTCAAGCTCCTCGTCATCGCCTGCAACACGGCGTCGGCGGCCGTGCTCCACGACGCCCGGGCCCGCTACACCCTTGGCAAGGGCGTGCCGGTCATCGAGGTGATCCATCCCGCCGCCCGCGCAGCCGCCCGCGTCACCCGCAACGGGCGCATCGGCCTCATCGCCACCCAGGGCACCGTGGACTCGCGCGCCTACTCCGACGCCCTGTCAGCCGTCCCGGGCGTCGAGCTCATCAGCCAGGCCTGCCCGCGCTTCGTGGAGCTCGCCGAGCGCGGGATCACCACCGGCCCCGAGGCGCTCGGCGTCGCCGAGGAGTACCTGGCGCCGATGCGCGACGCCGGGGTCGACACCCTCATCCTCGGCTGCACGCACTACCCGCTGCTCGTGGGCCCCATCTCCTACGTCATGGGGGAGGACGTGCGGCTCGTCGCCTCCTCCGATGAGACGGCCAAGGACGTCTACCGCGCCCTCGCCGCCGGCGACCTCCTCCGCGACCCCGCCGCCCCCGCCCCCCGGCACGACTTCCGCTCCACGGGGGACCCGGAGGCCTTCGCCGTGCTCGCCCGCCGCTTCCTGGGCCCCGAGGTCGGCGAGGTCTCCCGCGCTGGCCACCCGGCGCCGTCGGCGCGGCCGGCGGAGCGCACCGAGCAGTCAGCGCAGTCTGAGCAGGCCGTGCCCGTCCCCGCCGCGTCTGACGAGGAGAGCGCATGAGGCTCACGATCATCGGCTGCTCCGGCTCCATGTCGGGACCAGGCTCCTCCGCCTCCTCCTACTTGGTGCAGGCCAGCGGCGGTGACCCCCTGGGCCCGGTCGGCGCCGAGCACACCTGGTCCGTCATCCTCGACCTCGGCCCGGGCTCGATGGGACGCCTCCTCAACCATGTGGACCCCGCCGACCTCGACGCCATCTGCATCTCCCACTGCCACGCGGACCACATGGTCGACCTCGTCGGCATGCACGTCTACCGCCGCTGGAACCCCACCGGCCCGCTTGGCCCCGTCCTCACCCTGGGCCCCTCGAACCTGCTGGAGCGCCTGCGCGGCGTCGACGGCACGGAGAAGACCGACGAGGACTACCGCACCGAGTTCGATGTGCGCACCGTGACACCGGGACGGCCCGTGCGCGTCGGCCCCATGACGATCACCCCCTACACGGCGCTCCACCCGGTGGAGGCCTACGGCTTCCGCATCGAGGGGCCCAGCGAGGATGGATCGCGCATCGTCACCATGGCCTTCACCGGTGACACTGACTCCTGCGAGGGCATGACCGCCATGGCCGAGGGCGTCGACCTCCTCCTGTCGGAGGCCGCCTTCGTCGAGGGCGGGGAGGCCGTGCGCGGCATGCACCTGACAGGGCTGCGCGCCGGCGAGCTCGCCGCCGAGGGGCGCGTGGGGCGCCTCATCCTCACCCACATCCAGCCCTGGACGGACCCCGCCATCCCGCTGGCCGAGGCGCGCCGCGCCTACTCGGGCCCGGTGGACGCCGCCATGAGCTCGATGGTGTGGGAGCTGTGAGCGAGCGCGGGACCACTGCCGCGGGCGCCTCCGCGGGCGAGGGCGATCCCGCCTCCCCGGCTGCCGGGACGGGGAGCCTCATCGACTGGGCCCCCGCCGTCCCCGACGGCGCCGACTGCCCCTGGACCCGTGATCGCCTCACGCGCTGGTGTCTCGTCCTGCCCGCCGACGCTCTCGGGGCCGCCGCGGTGGCCGTGCTGGGGGCGGCGGGTGCGCATGAGCCCGCCGCGATCCCGACGGCGCTGGCCCAGGGGATCGCGGCTGTCGTTGTCGCCTGGGTGGTTGCCTGGGTGCTGGTGCGCGGGCGAGAGCACCACCTCGAGCGGCCCTGGCCGGAGGGCGGCGCCGTCGTCGCCCTGGCATGGGTCGCCTGGACGATCATGCGGGCTGCCGCCCGTGGCGGCGCGGGGCTCGTGTCATGGGGTCTCATGACGGGAGTGCTGCTCGTGGCGGTCCTCATCGGCTGGCGGTGGCTCTACGGCTTCGGCAAGGCGCACGAGTCGCTCACCCCCAAAGGCATCCAGCGCCGCCTCGACGCCTCCCAGTTATTGGGGGAGGCGATGAGTGAGGAGGTCGGCGAGGATGGGCGCTAGGGCTCGGAAGGCCTGGCCGCGGTGCGAGATCGCGTTCTTCTCCGCCGGGCTGAGCTCGGCGCTCGTGCGCCCGGCCGCCCCCGGCTCGTCCTCACTGGCGGGCACGAAGATCGGGTCGTAGCCGAAGCCCCCCTCGCCGATCGGCTCCGTGATGAGCCGCCCCTCCATCGAGCGCTCGATGACCTCCTCGCTGCCCGCGCCGCCACCCTCCCCGGGGACGACGAGGACGGCGGCGCAGGTGAAGCGCGCGGTCCGATGCGGATCCGCGACGGCGCTGATCTGGTCCAGGAGGAGGCGCAGGTTGGCCTCGTCGTCGCCGTGGCGGCCGGACCAGCGGGCGGAGAAGATCCCCGGCGACCCACCGAGCACATCCACGCACAGCCCCGAGTCGTCGGCGACGGCGGGCAGCCCGGTGGCCCGCGCCAGCGCGCGCGCCTTGATGAGGGAGTTCTCCGAGAAGCTGAGTCCGTCCTCGACCGGCTCGGGCGCGCTCAGCTCGGCCGCGGAGATGATCGCCTCCGGCGCGAGCCCGGGCACGAGCGGCGCCAGGATCTCCCGCAGCTCGGCGAGCTTTCCGGGGTTATGGGTGGCCAGGACGAGGCGGGCGCCATCCGGGACCTCGACGGCGGGGGAGCCCACGGACTGCTCGCCGCTGGGAGCCACGCCCATTGTCAGGCCCCCGTGCCCGACGAGACCGTCATGGGCCCGTCGGCGCGCTCTGCCAGCGCCTGGCGCTGGAGCTCGGCCAGCTCGGCGTTGCCCGCGGCGGCCAGGTCGAGCAGGGCGCCGAGCTCGTCGCGGTCGAAGGGGGCGTGCTCAGCGGTGCCCTGGACCTCGATGAAGCGGCCGTCGCCGGTCTGGACGACGTTCATGTCGGTCTGGGCGCGCACGTCCTCCTCGTAGGGCAGGTCGAGGCAGGGAACGCCGTCGATGATGCCGACGCTGATGGCGCTCAGTGAGTCGGCGAGCACGGGCCGCCCGGCGCGGGGCTTGATGAGGCCGCGCTCGGTGCCCCAGGCGACGGCGTCGGCAAGGGCGATGTACGCCCCGGTGATGGCGGCGGTGCGGGTGCCGCCGTCGGCCTGCAGGACGTCGCAGTCCAGGGCGATCGTGTTCTCGCCCAGGGCACCGACATCGATGATGCCGCGCAGGGAGCGGCCGATGAGGCGGGAGATCTCGTGGGTGCGGCCGCCGACCTTGCCGCGCACGGACTCGCGCCCGCTGCGCTCGGATCCGGCACGGGGGAGCATCGCGTACTCGGCGGTCACCCAGCCCTCGCCGCTGCCCTTGCGCCAGCGCGGCACGCCCTCGGTGAAGGAGGCGGCGCACAGCACGCGGGTGCGCCCGAAACTGATGAGGACGCTGCCCTCGGCGTGGTCGAGCCAGCGGCGGGTGATGGTGACGGGGCGCAGCTCGTTGGTCGCGCGCCCGTCCTTGCGGGTGAAGCCAGTCGTAGTCACGCGGGACAGGCTACCGGGCCGGAGCCGTGCCCGCGCGAGGGCAGTACACCTGGGGAGCATCAATCCGAACAACTGGCTACCCCTGCTCGCCTTCCGTAGGCGCCTCATCGCGGGCGAGGTGGCTACGGAATCGAGCACGGCTAGCGTAGCGCCTACTGCGGCGGCTAGCGAGACCACGAGTACCCGCCGCATCCGCAACACGGCCTGCCGACCGATCGACGCAACGAAGAAGCAGCAGATTCTCGATCTGGCCCGCACAGGTATGGGTGTCAGTCAGATCGCTGCGGAGGTCGGCGTCGCAGAGACCACTGTCCGTGCTACCTGCCGCCAGGCCACGCAGCCGCCCCGCCACAGGCGACGCTTCACTACTGATGACCTCCAGCGTGCTCGGCAGCTCCACGCTCAGGGGCGTACCTACATCGAGATCGGCCTGGAGCTCGGCTTCGGGCGGGATACGGTGAGCAAGCATCTGGCGACCGAGCGGTAACGAACAGCAAACTCAGGCCTGATGGCTCTCGCAACGGTAGGACGACCCAGGACGATCCTGAACAACAGCGGTTTTACCAAATCGATACATTAACGACCTGAAAACGGTGCGTCTAGCCTCAAATAGGGTATAATCTGGGTGAGATCTGTCCCGTCTCACCCATTGGCAACCAAAATGCAAATCCGTACGCTAACTATTGACAACTTTCGAGGCATCGCTAACGGGGATGTCATATTTCGGCAACATTCATTGCTTGTTGGTGGCAACAACATTGGTAAATCAACCGTTTGCGAGGCTTTGGATCTGGTGTTGGGTCCGGAACGTCTGTACCGACGTCCGGTCATTGACGAGCACGACTTTCATAATGGAAGATATGAAGAAGATGATGGCTCATCGCGGGACATTGTTATTCGCGTGGTTCTAACAAGCCTCGATCGAACCCATCAGATACGTTTCCGACAACATCTTCGTCGTTGGGATGATGCTTCACTTCAATTTGTTGATGAAGAAGTTAACGGCCTTTCGCGTGCCGACAACGAGAACGTCACCTGGGCGTTGCCGGTGGTATTTGTCGGTCGATATGATCCCGAAGAAGATGACTTCGTTGGGGGAACATTCTTTGATCATCCAGTAAAACATCCGGATGACCTCGACGACGAGGAAAAGGCTTCATTGGGAGGAGGACGCTCGGTGTTTACTCGTGCCCACAAGCGAATCTGCGGATTCATTTACCTGCGTGCATTGCGTACTGGAACACGAGCCTTGAGCCTCCAGCGAGGATCGCTGTTGGACACTATCCTTCGCCTTGGAGAAGAAGGCGACGCAAAGATGTGGCCAGATACTCTTCAGGCACTTAAAGAGATTAACCCAGCTATCGGAGAAATAGAGCAGCTTAAGTCGATTCGCGATCGGTTGCAGGAACGTCTTGGTCAGTTTGTTAATCTCTCTTCTGAGAATGATCCGACATCTTTCTATGCATCCAATCTAACTCGAGACAATCTGCGTGAAGTCGTGAGGCTATTCGTTGCGACTCAACCGAGTAACTATCCTGTTCCTTTCAACCGACAAGGCACTGGGGCAGTCAATCTGCTCGTTTTCGCGTTGCTGACGATCATTGCTGACATGAAGGGAGAGAGTTCGGCAATATTTGTGATGGAAGAGCCTGAGATCGCTTTGTCTCCCCACATCCAACGTCGGGTGGTAAAATATGTTCTCCAAAAAATGGGGCAATCTATAGTCACCTCCCATTCGCCATACATTATTGAGCAGTATGATGCCGAGAGTGTTGTCATTTTAGGTCGTAGTGGCGAGAATCAATTCTCAGGCAATCCGATTGAGGCTGATGTAATTAAGCCAAAGAATTATCGCGCTCAACGTCGGCAGTTTGCTGAGGCGATCCTCAGCAGGGCAGTATTTGTAGTCGAAGGTGCGACCGAAGTCGCGGCCGTTAATGCCGTGTCGACGGCGCTTGAGAAATTCCATAAGGGTTACTCTCACATTGATTTAGCTGGTGTTTCATTATTCAATGCTGAGAATGATCGAGAGGCGCCAAAATTTGGGCCAATTTTCAAAGCTCTTGGGAAGCCAGTGTTCGGTATGCGAGATGAACCAAATAGTCCGGATTCCCCTGACGCAGCAGTTAGTATAGGCAATTTCGACAAGTTTTGGCAATCCCCAGAGAAAGGAATCGAGCGCATACTCGTCGAGGAAACACCTCATCAGGTGCTGCATCGCTTTCTTAGTGAAGTCTCGACACGTGACGACTATCCAGCAAACTGCAACTATGACCCATTTATTGAGGATGTCGATCTAAAATATCTTGTGGAGAAGGTACTAAAAGCAAGAAAAGGAGACTCCTACGGCTTTGGCTATGCTGGATTCCTCATCGAACAGTGTCAAAGTGAGGAAGAACTGCCGCCGTTTATTCGTGATGCGCTGCTCTTTATTGATGAGTATCTGAAGCCGTCAGAAGGATACATTGGTGTTCCCGAGTTTAGCCAGGAAGAGTTGTCATTAGACGGTTCTGCTTTAGATGATCAGATCGGCGAAGAAGAGTTGTAGGTTGTTCGCATGAAAATGTCGAATGATGCCCAGAGCGCACTACAGTCTGAATACCCTGTACTGGTACTTGGCGGCCCTGGATCTGGCAAGACAACCTTATCCCTCGTGAAGGCCAAAACATACGCATCGGAACTTTCCGATGGTCAGGCGGTTCTGTTCTTGAGTTTTTCTCGAGCCGCTGTTCGCCAGGTCGAAATTAGATGCCGTGACCTACTGGACAAACAGGAGCGGCGATCAATCGAGGTGCGTACTTATCACTCCTTTGCGCTGGATGTCATTCAAACTCATGGCCGGCTTCTTTCGGGAGAACCCCCTCGGATCATATCTCCCAACAAAGAAGCGCTTTTAAAATCGCGTTTCTCGGGTCACTGGGCGAGTGAGCTGAAGCGGATGGCGTCAGAAGAAGGATGCTATGCTTTCAGTGAGTTTGCGGCGGTTGCTAATCAACTTATTTCGGGATCGAATGCAGTTGCTGAACTTATTGCAGACACGTACCCGGTGATCATTCTCGACGAATTTCAGGACACCGATGATTCACAATGGGAGCTGGTCAAGACACTTTCGCAGCGGTCGCACCTGATGTTCCTTGCTGATCCCGATCAGCGGATTTTTGAATATGATGAGCATGTGAGTGCTGAGAGACTACAGCATCTTCGTGATTACCTTCGTCCGGCTGAGTTTGATCTCGGTGACGACAATCATCGAAGCCCAAATTCAGGAATTCTCACCTACGCTAACGCCCTACTTCAAAACACTCCTCTTCCGTCAGTACCTGAAGTAGTTGTGTCGCCATACCGTGGAAATGGTATCGATGCGAAAGTACATGCGACTGCCGTATGGATGCTGTCAAGTCTGCGAAGAGAGGGGCTCGAAAAGCCTTCCGTCGCTGTTCTTGCGCGAACCAACTTGATGGTTGCAAATGTCTCCGATTACCTTACTCAGGAGCATGTCTATAGTGGGCAGTCATTCAAGCCGGTTGCGCATGATGTTCTGTGGGATACTGCCCTCACCATATCTGGCTCGCTTGTTGTCGCTTCCATCCTGGAATGGACGGCACTTCCAAAAGACATTGCGTTGATACAAACGTTTGAGCTACTCGCTGAGTACTTTGATGTTAAGAACGCTTCGAAGTCTGGTGGTGTGAAATATGCAAAAGAAATGAGTGATAAGTTGTCAGGTGATATGTTCAGGTTATGTCATGATGATGCCCCGAAGTATAAGTTATCGAAGCACTTCAGCAGAGCTTACGAAACTATGCAAGCATTTAGTGGCAGTCCTGGGGATGATTGGTTGCGAGCTCGCAGTTTATTCGACACCAACATCGGCAAGTTGGATAGCTTATATAATGATGTGAAGTTTGTTCGACTATTTCGAGCGTCCGATCAGATCGGAGAATGTTTGAGTAATCTGTGGGATGAACAAGCAAGTTATCTGGGGGCGTCGAATGCGCTACGTCGTCCGCTTGAAATGCAGTCGCTGCAAGCTGATTATAGAGAGCCTTATGGATGCTCGCTGATGACGGTGCACAAGGCGAAAGGCAAGGAGTTTGACGGCGTAGTCGTTGTTGATGGTGATCCGCGGAGTTCTCATGCATTCGTTCGACTCAATGCGTCAGCGTCGGAACGTGATAGCGCTCGGAGGCTGTTGAGAGTCGCGATCACAAGGGCGCGGCGTCAGGTGGTCTTATTGCGTGCGAGTAATGCGATAGGTTTGGTTGATTCAGACTAGTCGCAATTTCGATTCCTTGCTGCGGCTAGCTTGGGAGGCATGTCTGTGCCCACCACAGCCCTGCTCTCCCACCCCCTTCAACCCTCCACTACTTCTGCAGGAGCGTCAGAGCTTCCACCCCAATCTGCTCGGCCATCTTCTCCAGGCTCTTGAGGGTGAGGTTGCGTTCGCCACGCTCCACTCCGCCCATGTAGGTGCGGTGGACGCCAAGAACGTCTGCGAAGGCTTCTTGGCTCAGGCCTCTCTCCAGCCGGTAGGCACGCAGGTTCCTACCCACCGTCTTCTGGAGATCACCAACAGCCACATCTCTCAGCCTGGCCATCTGCTACTTGAAGGTCTACAGACTGATGAGTAGCATCGGCGTCACGACGGCAGATCTTAGGGTGAGAGGAGGGACCCCCGTGATGTGTGGTGGCGACTGAGCAGGTGTACAGCATTCAGCACTACGCTGCCTCGGAGCGCTCGCTCTGGGGCAGCTCGTCTTCGAGCGTCCAAACGACGGCGAATCCGCTCTTGGACAGCAACCACCCAGGTGCGCGGAGGCTGAGCGATCTGCCAGCTGCCCGCTTCGGCGATGGGACGATCTGCGCTGCGCGCCCGTTGGCAGCCATGTCTGTGACGCTGACGCTGTCGATGCTGGTGTTGGTGTAGTCCAGGTCGAAGCTGAAGCCACGTGCTGGCTGCGGCAGCTCAACGTAGATGCGGTGGCCCCACGCAGGCGTCACGGTGCGGTAAACGTGACGGATGCGGACGGGGTTGCCCGCGGTGGAGACAGAGGTGTCGACAATGTAGGTCTGTCCACCCTCGTGTTCCGTGCGGCGGATTGGCATCTCCTCGCCGTCGACGGTGAACGACAGCAGTTCGAAGCAACGCCGGCTGGCGGCATCCATCCCGGGCCGTGGAGTCATGAGCCACGTCGTCGTGATGGGGGTGTCCATCACCAGCGCGTTGTACGCCGCCCGATCGGATACGCAAGCGAAGCGGCGCTCACTACCACTGGGCACGGTGGTGTACTCCCACTCCACCGTCACGTCGAGCAGAGGAGTACCTGCGGTACTCCTCTCTACTGCAGTAGAGAGCCGAACGCGTGCCTCGACGTCGTACCACCGCTCGGCGGCGCGGATGGCTTGGTCGCGGATGTCGGCATAGATCTCGCGGGCGAACTGCTCGTCGCCCAGTCGCTGCGCCATGATGGCCGCCGCCGCATCGTCGAGCCGTTCGGGCGTGGTCAGGCGAGCCAGCTCTGCAGGGTGGCGGGTAAGGCCCTCGCACAGGGCGCTCCACAGCTTGGCCGGCGACAGGTCGACAATGGCCTGCTGGGTGCGCTGGATGGCGACGTCCTCTTGGTCGCGCCGGTAGGAGTAGTCCAGAACGGTGGAGACCAGGCCAGCCCCAAGCAATGGGCCACCGACCTCATCCAGCGGCAGATGATGCAGCCAGCTCCAGTCGCCCAGGCTCAGCGTCGCCAGCCAGGCGTTGAGCATGATGAGCAGAATACCGATCAAGGTGAATGAGACGGCCAGCAACGCTGCTTTGGTCTTGAGCAGCCGACGATACAGCGGTAGTACATCTTTGCTGGCCATGAATAGATATAGTATAACAAAACATGAACAAAAAGAGCAAACGTGAGCAGTGTTGTCAGAGTATGGCAAATGGAGCGCAGGTAAGTCGAGCAGCAGGGCAATATACCGTAGACAATCCCGCCGTAAAGGGTGTCATTAGAAGTGGTACTCACACACGACACCCCCGCATTTGCACAGGTCAGCACCAGTTTCGAATGCGACAGAAATAAGCATCCCGACATTGTTTGCATGCCCGCTTTGTGTTTAAATAGAACTATGACAAACGAAGAACTCTCACAGCAAATTGCAGCACTCACAACAACCGTAACCGAAAAATTTAACGAGATCGACAAGCGGCTTGAAGGAATCGATGGGCGGCTCGACAAGTTGCAGGCGGGGCAGGATGACCTGCGTGCTAAGTACGACGATCTGGTCATGAAATACGACGATCTGAAGGCCGGCCAGGACGATCTGCGTGCTAAATACGATGAGCTGAACGAGAAGCAGGGTCACATCGTCAATGCACAGAAGACCATCGCCAAGATGCAGGCTGACCTGCAGCACACCGTGGAAGAGCAGGGTGCCAAGCTGGAGGAGGACTTCACCGACATGAAGGCAACGCAGGCGAGCATCCAGCACGACATCGCACGGATCAACCGCAAGATGGTCGTCGAAGCCGGCGTGCGCGACACGATGCACGAGAGCGTCTTCACCACGCAAGACAGCCACTACCGCGACCTTGATCGTCGCCTCCGCCTGGTGGAAGCCCACTTTCCCGAACTAGGGCAGCAGGGAGCGTAGGTACTGCTAGCGCTAACTCAACGGCGCTCGGCTTCACTATCCATCATTCGGCCAATCACCCATCTGAGCCGCTGCGCCGTCTCAGGGCTGACGTCCAGCCCGTGGTGCCCGTCGCCGAGGTAGAGCCACTCATCCGCTTCACCGGCGTACTGGTAGCGCACCAGGTAGAGCTCGGTCGGTACTGCCTGCCGCTGGGGTACACCGTCGCTGCCGTGCCCGCGCTGGGGGACGACGCCCGCCACGGGGAGATGAGCACTCTCGTGGACGACACCATCAAGCTCATCACTCGCCACATCATGGTTGACGACGCACCACGCAGGGCATCGCTCCGCTTCACCTGCTGGCTGCTCAGGCCGCACGCTGCCTCCTCTCCCCCAAGCTCCGTCTGCTTGCACGACCGCAGCCAACCGCAACGCGAGGCGCGAAAGCCAGGCCAGCGGCAGCAGCCAACGGAGAACAGCGACATTGGACTTAGAAGCAGGGAACAGGGAGCAGCTGGCCACCGCCGACCATCCACTCCCCCGCGTCCATCTCCCTACACTCCAGTGATGCGCGCCAGCACCAGCATGTCCACGTACTGGCCGCCCACCAGGCAGCGCTGCGTCAGCCGGCCTTCTTCGACGAAACCGAGGCTGCGGAAGAGACCGAGCGAAGCGGCGTTACCCGCCACGATCCACGCCTCCAGGCGATGCAGCCCCAGGTGGCCAACCGCCCAGTCGATGACTGCCCGGCTGCCCGCCGCGCCATAGCCCTGGCCTCGATCGTTCGGCCGCCAGATGCAGATGCCCACCTGGGCGACACGGCTACGCCAGTCGATGGCATGGATCGAGGCCTCACCGACCAGCCGCCCTTCGCTATCTGCCAAGACGAAGCTGTAGGCCGTCGCAGGCTGCGGGCCCGCTGTATCGGCGATCTTGCGGCGCAACTCTGCGCTGCTCCTGGGCCGCCAGTACGGCGGGCCATACTGCGCCAGCTCCGGCCAGTGCGCGCACGCCTCGAGGATAGTGGAGATGTGGGCCTCGGCCAGGGCCTGGAGGATGATGGTCATGGTGTCCCTCCCTCTCTGATACCGCACATCATCTGCCGCTCATCCCACTTGATGCTACTCATCAGTCTGTAGACCTTCAAGTAGCAGGCGGCCAGGCTGAGAGATGTGGCTGTTGGTGATCTCCAGAAGACGGTGGGTAGGAACCTGCGTGCCTACCGGCTGGAGAGAGGCCTGAGCCAAGAAGCCTTCGCAGACGTTCTTGGCGTCCACCGCACCTACATGGGCGGAGTGGAGCGTGGCGAGCGCAACCTCACCCTCAAGAGCCTGGAGAAGATGGCCGAGCAGATTGGGGTGGAAGCTCTGACGCTCCTGCAGAAGTAGTGGAGGGTTGAAGGGGGTGGGAGAGCAGGGCTGCTGATGTTTGTCAGCATTGATGACAGTAGCCTGTATTTCTGCTGACTGCTCGGTAGGATGATGCATCATCAGTTGGTACACGAAGGGGTCGCTACTATGTCCTTGCCGCTACGAAATCTGAAGGCACTGCGAGACGCCATGCGGAAGCAAAGATGGGTGGTGACGTGCTTTGACTTTACCTACAAAAAGCAGGGGTACTACGTCACAGTTACCGACTACATCAACAGTCCAAAGCCGGATGACTATGCGCTCGTTCACCTGTGCTTCATGAGGAAGTCAGATATCGCAGACTCTCTCTCGGTGCCTGCGAATCAGAACGGGCTTATGGTAGACGCGCAAACACTAAGAGAGTTCTTCGGCATCGAGTGGGCGGACAACTTAGGTGACCTCTTACATCAGTTCACTGAGCAGTTTGGCAAGTGGATTCCTGTCGAAATCAAGGATCTGAGCGAGGGACAAAAGAAAGCCGTTGTGCGACAACTAGGCATCTCGGATGCTAGCGACGATCCCGACAAGATCTACTGCATAGACGTGAGACGAACCGGCAAGAAGAGTGACGGCAGCTTGAAAAAGCGTTCGCCCTTCAACTCACAAAAGAGCGAGTTCTTGCGCCCAGAGCTCTATGCCAAGTTTAAAGATGACTCGAACTTGAGTTTCTATTATTCGGTTGACCTATCGGAGGAGAAAACTGATGGGGAAATCATTGCGAGTGTCGCTGCGAGAGAATCGACTCAGCTTCGTCGAAAGTAAAGCTCATGTCAGGAAACTGAGGCTATCACTTGCCTCTCACACCATCTTTGCTGGTGAGAGAGGCTCTCCGTCGCCATTGACGCTGAACGCGTTCAACGTCTTGGCGTAGTTGATCTGTTGATTCTTGCCGCTTGAACCCGAATTCCTGGTAGTAATCAATGGCTCTTGTCTGTTGAGGGGTAGAAATTCTATTCACAGTTATGCCATGCAATAGAAGTACATATTAACGCCAGTTAATTACATTGAGGTTTATTCACAGGGTTAGCTGGCTCCAGCATCTGCGCAGGTCAAAGCACCTTTGCCGGATGCTGTGAATAGGCCTTATTGTATGAATGATCGCCTCAGGCAGATTAGTTTTTGTGTTGATGGCTAGCATCCTACAACAAAGTCAAAGTAGTCGCGATGAAACGCCTCCCCCTCCTCTTCTTCTACAATGGAGACTAAGGTTTCGAGTGTTTTAATTTCTGTTTCTGACAAGTGTTTGTTTTGCTTAGATAAGTTAGAGGCAACGCAGAGACATATGTGCTCTAGTGAAATTGCCCACTCGCCGACCCTGGCGTATTCTCTCGCTTCTTCGGCTTGTGATTGAGACAAGTAAGGAGATTCGTCAATATAACTGTAAAGTGCTATCGTTTGTTTAACTTGTTCGCTCATGGACATAATATAACACGCTCCAATTGATTTGCCAAGGTTATTTATGCCTATAGTTGTCTGTTGGGTGCGAGGTGATTATACCTTCACCAGAAGGCTCTATGATGACGTTTACTTCAACCTCGTCGACCATGAACTTTGCTTTCCATCTCGTTCTGATATGTTCGTGTTGTTGTCTGGCTTTTTTAAGTGTTGCGTCAGTAGGGGTGGTGGGTTTCCAGTTCGTTGACGGGTTAATTACTATCTGTGATGTAACTTTCATTATTTTCTGGGCTGTCCACTCTTTAGGGAATGCGTTTTTGCTACTTACTCCTGGATACAAGTGTCCTTTGATGATCTTCGGCCTTTCTTTGTATTGAATGTCATCTAAGGGGCCGTAAAGAATGTGGTTGGTGCGTCTGTCGGTGGCTAAGTTCCCCGTGGCTAGGCCATACACGCTGTCGGTGGTAGGGTCAATGACTCTCGTCCTCCAGCGTTTTTTTTGTTCAGTTACCCAGGCTTTTAATATTGTTACCTCAGTGACGTACTGGCGCACTGCTAGTGTGCCTATAGCTTGGGTTACGGTGTTGGCAACAGCGGGGTGACCTTGAATTCTGATGATTAGCTCGTCGTTAGCATTGTTGTATGCAGTGATGCAGCCTCTGGTGATGTTGTCTATGATATATTGAGCTGTCTTGAGATTGATCGTCGCTATCCAGGCGTCGTCGCTGCAGTATTTGGATAGTTGACTGGAGACATCGCTGATAATGTCGCTAAGTCGGCTGAGTGTTCCTTGCGTGCCACTGGTCGAAGTGAGTAGTTCTCGGCCTCGATGTAGTTCGTCAATCACTTCCTGAAAGTTGTGCGACATTGCGTGCTGTCCTTGGTGCTAGTCTTCCGGCGGTGGGTCAAGTGGAATCGCTTCGATATTACCTATTGCGTCGTTGATGCTTGCTCGACAGTTTTCCAGGTATCCTTTTACCCCCGCCATTTGCTGCAGCATCACCTCGGTGAGTTGATGGCCGTCGGCAACGCTGTGGGTAATTGCGGCTACGTCGTGGGCGCTGGTATCGGCGTTTTTCACCAAGCCAAGTGCGTCCTGTAGCTGCTGGAGAAGTTTCTGCTTTGCCTCTTCGCTAATGGTTTCTGGCATGAGGTGGGGCTACTGCTGAGCGTGCTGGACGAAGTCGTCGACGGCGGAGCTGAGCTGGCTCATGGCGGCTGCGCAGCTCTCGAGAGCTTGGCTGGCGGTGCGAACTTGCTGGGCGGCGCTCTCGCCCGTTTGGGAGGGAGCAGTGACGGACTGCAGCTCATCTGCCTTCTGAGACAGGGACTGGGCGGTGGCGCTAGTACCGGTGCTGAGCTGGGTGGCGTTGCTGCCGATCTGCTGGGCAGCAGCGACGACGTTGGCGAGGGCGGGCATAGCGGTGCTCCTGTTTCTTGTCTTAGAGGTTGATGACTTGCTGGCAGCCGTCTGCAGAGGCGTTGAGCGCGCTTTCGGCACCGCCGAGGCTGTCGAGTGCCTGGCTGAGCGCGGCGAGCATGCGCTGCTCGTGGCCGGCGTTGTCGCCTTCCAGCTCGGACGTGACGAGGGTGATGGAGTCCTCGGTCTTGGTCTTGAAGCTGGCGATCTGCGAGAGCTGGTCTTCGATCTGCTGCTTGATGGACTCGACGGTGGCGAGGACGTCGGCGAGAGACATAGTGTGGGTACCTTTCGACACGGTGGTAGAGAGAGGGAGATGCTGAGCCTGGTGGAGCGGTGGGTTCTGTCAGCTGATGCGGCTGTACGGGATGACGAGCTGTGGGTTGCTCATGGTGGCGCTGTCCCAGACGAGGGCGCGGTTGTCCTGCGGCGTCCAGCGCAGGATGGGCTGCTTGAAGGCCTCGCGGGCTGAGGAATGGTCGAGGTGCATGGCCATGCGGATGTCGAAGTTGTTGTCGCCGCCGAGCCCGACCATGGCTTTGAAGGAGAAGTATTTGTTCCACCAGCCCAGGAGGTGGATGCCAGCCAACGGAGCATTGGCGAAGAGCGCCTTGATCTTGGTGGTGTCGCTGCGCCAACGCTCTAAGCCGAGGCCGATGACGTAGACCGGTGGCGCGCTGGCATCGTCGGCTGTGAATGCGGCTCGCTCGGCCAGTTCGTCGACGAGAGCATCTGCCTGGTGCTTGTCGACAATGCGGTAGGTGCCGCCGATCTTGGTGAGCTGCTGCTCGAAGGCGGCGCGCACAGAGTCACGAGCCGGTAGGTGCCAGTCGCCGATCAGGTCGAGAAGAATGAACTCGGCAGCGGGCGTGCTGTGCAGGAGGGAGAGCGCAGTGTTGAGCAGGACGGCGTGGCCCGGGCCGGTGCCAAGCAGCGCCAGGTTGCGGCCGACGTCGGTCGTGAAGTCGACCGTGAGTGGCGCGGCACCGACGCTGATGCGTCTGCCAAGCATCGCCTGGCCGGCGTGGAGCGACGGCAAGACGCGTGCGTCGTTGTGCAGGCTGAGGCGGCGTTCACCCTCGAAGACCTCTGGTGGGTTGACGGTGCCTTGGGCCTGCTGCCACCAGGCGGTGCGCAGCTCGGCCAAGATGGCGTCGTCGGCGTAGGCGATGGTGGTCTTACGGTTAGACGACAGCTCGCCGTAGTCAAGGTTGACGATGGCCTCTCTGGAGCGCAGGTGGCTGGCAGCGTCGTTCTTGAACCCCAGCGTAGCGTGGGACTCCGCCAGGGAGTTCTTCAGAGCGATGCGCACCGGCACCTGGCCGAAGAGCCCTTCGCCTGCGGTGCCACCCAAGAGGTAGCCGCTGCTGATCGTCTGGGAGGCCAGGATGAAGTGGATGCCGCAGGCGCGGAACAGCCGGGCACCCTTAACCAGCAAGTCGACCGCGCTCTCGGCAGTGTCGTCGTCCTCGCCGAAGAGCATCTGGAACTCGTCGATAACCACCACGATGCGGGGCATGACGGCCTCAGGATCCGCCAGGCGGTACTGGCGGATGTTCTGCACGCCAGCGGCCTTGAAGGTGGCCATGCGCTGGCGGTAGATGGCGAAAAGATGCCGCAGGACGTTGACGCCGTACTCCCTGTCCGCGTCCAGCCCCAGCACACGGGCGTGCGGCAGGAACGAGCCGGTGTGCGGGTCTGGGGCGAAGGCCTGGAGGGTGACGCCTTCCTTGAAGTCGAGCATGTAGAACTCGACCTCGCTAGGGGAGTAGCGCTGGCACAGGGAGTGCACCACCACCGAGATGAGGTTGGACTTGCCCTGCCCGACCGCGCCGGTGATCAGGGCGTTGTGGCGCTGGTTGAGCTCGTCGCCAAGGGTGACCTCCATTGTTGACAGGCCGTGGCGACCAATGACAAAGGTCAGTGCATCGCGGCTGGATTCTGTCCAGGTGTCTGACAGGCTTTCGACTTCCTTGAAGTTCAGCGGTTGTACTGTTGAGTTAGCGATGTCTCGTGCGACTTGCTGTGATGATGAAATGAGTGTCTCTATGGTCTTGATATCGGCATAGCCCGCATAATTATTGCCTGTGGTAACTCTCCCTCCTGGACTTGTTTGGTAGTGGTCGCACTGGTCAATGACGAGTTCTTCGATGACGTTTTGATCCTCATCAGTCAGCGAGTGGATGAGGAAGGTCACGCCGGCGCGAGGGCCAGCACGCAGTAGTTGCATCACCTGTCCTTGAATCTCTTCGTCGAGAGCCAAGAAGTAAGAAGACAGGACGACCAGCTTGTAGCCTTCTGTGACCTGCGGATACTGCTCGCGGAAGGAGAGTAAGTTTGGTGCGCGTCCTTGAATAATATTGAGGACGTCCCGGACGTGATTGCGCAGGAACCGCAGTGTCTCCTTCAGTTCTTCAGCGTCGTTGATCTGCTTGAGAACTTTCTCGCCGCTAGAGTTGACTTCCTGGAATGGTGAAGCGATGCCAGAGAGCGCCGAATCATAGACCAACACCTCCAGCTCCCCAGGACTTGTTCGCGTCAGGGCTTCACAAACGAGAAACTGACAAAACTCCAGCGAACTGAGGTCTGGCGCGGAGTCGTCGACCCAGATATTGTGGTTGCCGATGAGTGGAAACTGATCTCGGCCAATGCGAAATAAGTTTGCGACGCCTGTCATTGTGGCCTCCTTCCATTGACGTACTCCTGTGCGTCGTTCTCCATCTCAAAGTCCAATGCTATGATCTGTCGATCGAGGTCGGCGAGTCGCCGTTCGCCTTCGCGAATTTCTTGCTTGCGCATGAAGTACACGATCCACAGTGGGAAGAAGATGATGCACCAAAATGTGAAACTCGGATCATCTTTAGGAAGAGAGTTCTGGGTGTCGAGAGCCTCAACAACGAGATCTGTTCGCCGAATCTGCTTATCTAACTCAGTTGTTATTGCTGTCCGGCTGATATGAGGGAGATTGCTGTTAGCTATTCTAGTTCTCCACTCGCGATAGTCAGCAGCAGAATGAGCGAAGTCGTACTTATCGAAGCACGCTTTATCGATGGTAGCAATAATGGCGGCTTCCAATTCGATCTGCCAGGATTGCGGCATCCTTGGTGTCGTCTCGAGCAACGTCATAGCCTCGGCGAGAACAGCGTCGTAATCATGCAGTTGCATGAGAGTTTTGACGATCCTCGTCTTGATGTCGAGAACGATAAACTCGTCGGGCTGGTCGATAATCGCTTGGCGAGATTCTTTGATCGATTCGTGAAGGCGCTCCATGCCGAGGTAGATTGCGCCTCTGACCTCATGAATCTCACTCTTCTCGACAGTTGTAGGACTGCGAAAGAGTGCTTCGTCCGTATAGGTGAGTGCCTCTTCGTAGCTATCGACGCTTTGGGCAATCCACGCTGAGACAATATAGGCTTCTGCGCCTGAGTCGTCATCGGCTCGTGCGTGAGCAGCCTCGATCCTGGCGGTACCGATTTCGTTATCATAGTACGACTGCCAGGCGCGCTTCACCCAATCGACTTTGGCAGGCTTCTCTGGGCGCTGCGTTAAAGAGTGATCGTAAGCCTGCCGCGAAATTTCGGTCGCAAACACTTTATTTGCTTCTCGGATATGAGCAAGTTTCTCTCGGACGGCTTCACTTCGCTTACTGTTACCAGATAGGGCCTGCCTGCTTAACCGTTCCTTCTGCAGGGCAAGATGATGCAGTATATCCTCGATAGAAGCGCTCTTGTCGATGTCAAGCTCTGCGTAGAAATCAACAGGAGTTGAATTTTCGGATGAGTAGTCAGTCATGTACCGTTCCCCTTAGGTGGTCAAAGAACTCGGGCGTCATTTGATAGACACGACTCGAGGCTATCCATGCAGCACCGCATGATGACAGTCCGAGTGGTTATACAACAAGTGGTATCGAAGTAGTGGGCATTGTTGTCGTGATGCTACAAATGTGGTCACCTACTTGTGTCGCGTTTCGCAAGTTTGGTGTCGGCTGGCGGTACAAGTTGTTAGACGACTTTTGCAAAGCCTTGCGAGCGGATTGTTTCTCGTGCTTGATTCATGTCATCGCCTACTGCGTAGTAGGCGGTACATTGCCGCCGCGGTTGACAAGAACTGGGCGGTGCCCGCTTCAACAGAGAGGGACGATCATGGCAGCCGACCGAGAGACATCCACCTTCGTCACCAAACGTCTTTCGCAGTCCGACATTCGCAGCGTTTTGCGAGGGCCTCTATCCAACGCGAGCATCGACTCGCTGGGATATGACGCGTTGGCAGAGCCGGACGATATTGGAATTTATGCAGAGCAGAAGATGGGCTTTCGGACCTTTGGGGGAGTGCAGATCTCCGTCAATGCTGACCCAGAGGAGAATGCAAATGTCATCAACGTCACGGCGGTGTGGCATCGTGTTGCCGAAGTTCTCCTCGCCACTGCCTTTAAGCAGAACATCGGTACCCAGATCTCTAAAGGGGCTAGCCTAAAACTGAAAAGCAGCGTCGAAGATGCTCTTAGAGAGGCTGACCCGAACCTGCGTGAGGTTGCATTCTGACCAGAATCGCCATCGATGTCGTTGCGGGGTGTCATACCGCTGCGGTATGACACCCCACAACGGTGTTGAATTGCATTATGCCGACGCAGCCGCCGTCAACTATCTCGCCGAATATGCTCTAGCCTCGAGTTTTCATCGTCGGGGTGTTGAAGATGGGGTGAAGGTGTCGCTTCGCCTGGAATAATGCGGGTTGCTGAGATCCGAGAACTCCAGAGGAAGGACACCTTCGCGGTGAAGAATAGCGGGTTGTATTCGGTTGTGGGTGTGGAGTGCGGGGGGTGTTCCTGCGGTGGGGCTGGCCGGGGCGAGGCTGCTGACCGAGACGAGCAGGGTCACGGGCCTGGGCGACGAGCTCTCGCAGGTCCTGTCTGCGTGGCGGCGGTCGTGGGCGGTGCACGACCCGGGCAAGATCATCTTGGATCTGGCGGTGTGCGTGGCCCTGGGAGGTCGGTGCCTGTCTGACCTTTCGCTGCTGCGGTGCGACAAGGAGGTCTTCGGGCCTGTTGGCTCTGACCCGACGGTCTCGCGACTTGTGGGGGCCCTGGCCGACCACGTCGAGGCTGTCGAGGCCGCCGTCAACCGGGCCCGCAGGACAGTGAGGCAGCGGGTGTGGGACCTGGCCGGCGAGCACTGACCAACGGCTGGAATCAGTGCTGAGCGTCCGTTGGTGATCGACGTCGACGCCACCCTGGTGGGCGTCCACTCAGACAAAGAGGGGGCGGCCCCGACCTTCAAGAAGGGGTTCGGCTACCACCCCCTTGACCGCATGGTTCGACCACGGCCCCGGCCAGGGGGCCGGTGAGCGCGCGGCGATCATGCTGCGTTTTGGAAACGCGGGATCAAACACTGGCGCCGACCACATCGAGATCATCCGCCGGGCACTGGACCAGGCCGGGCTCGGCCCCAGCCCCGGTAGAAAGGTGCTGGTGCGCATCGACGGGGCCGGAGGCACGAAGGAGACCACCTGAGTTCCTGGCCCGTCGGCGGGTGTCCTACAGCGCGGGGTTCACGCTTCCCGAGCACACGCCGCAGATCCACGGGCACCATCCCCTGAGACTGCCTGGGCCCCGGCCTACAACGCTGACGGCCAGCCCAGACAGGGTGCGGACGTCGCTGAGACCCGCCGACCTGCTGGACCTGACCGCTTGGCCCAAGGGGATGCGGGTCATCATGCGCCGAGAGCGGCCCCACCAGGGAGCCCAGCTGCGCTTCGAGGACGTGGGCGGCTACCGGCTGACCGCCTTCGCCACCAGCACGAGGGTGGGTCAGCTCGCCGATCTCGAGGTGCGCCACCGGCTGCGGGCCCGCTGCCAGGACCGTATCCGCTGCGCCAAGGACACCGGGCTTGACCGCTTTCCCTTGCAGGGGTTTGCGGCCAACCGGGTCTGGTGCCTGATCGTGGCCTTGGCCTGTGACCTGCTGGCCTTCTCCCAGCTGCTCGCCATGGCCGACGCTCCCGCCCGCGCCTGGGAGCCCAGGACGATCCGCCTGCGGCTGATGAGCATCCCCGCTGTCATCGCCCACCACGCCCGCCGCACCGTCCTGCGCTACAAGGCCCGCCACCCCTGGACCAGCCTTCTGCTTGACGGCCTCGGGCACCTCCAGGCCCTACCGGCTCCGTAGACACACGGCTCCTGCCTCCTGTCCACCACGATCCTGAAGGAAGAACCCTCTGGCCCCCCGAAAGGCCCGACCACCGCGAGACCACACGCGGCAAGCCGTCACACCCAACCGGCATAATCCCAGCCACGACACCGGCAACGACGCCACCCACACCCCACTCAACCAACCAATGAAAGATCGAGGCTAGAGAACAAACAACCGCCCATCGACTTTTGCAGGCTCAGACAGTAAGCCAGATTATTCATTGGCCGTCTGCATCATCGTCCTGTTCTTGCTCTCCTGCATCAACGGCTTTACGTAGCTCAGCCCGAGCAGTCTTCTGTGACTCAACGTTCACTTGCTTCTTTCGCTGATAGAACTTGTACGCAACTCCAACAATACCCACGCCGATCGCAGTGAAAACTACGCCCTGCATGCGCAACCCCATCGCCGCTCGTGATACGGCAGCTGACTCGAGATTGGCGATCAACTTCTCCACACCACCAGCTGCCTTTGCCGCATTCGTCAACTGCCCGTATGCGCCAAGATTATCGATCCCTGCCATTCCCATGCTCCGTTCGATCCTGTGGGCTTTGATTATAGACCACACAGGGAGCCTGTTCACAATCGAGAGTATGGCAGGAACTGGCCTTACAATCTCACGTGGCTGCTCAGTGCCGTCCTGCCAGTGGAAGACGTCGTGCCAGTCCCCACTAGTACCTTCCGGCGCAGCCAAGCTCAAGGCATAGAGGCCAGTGATGTAGTGCCCTGGCGTCGCGAGAGGAATCTCGACCTGCCGGGGGAGAGAGGCAAGGTATTTATCCTCGAGAGTAGGTGGATGGCATGGTGAATACCTACTATATTGGTCTCAGTTTGTAAATTACCTTATACTTGATGAGTGAGCTATTTAGTCAGTCGGCGATAGGGTGACTAGTGATAGTCATTCCAATCTACATCACAAAGCCAATGTTTTGTGGCATTATGAAAGGCTGCTTCGTCGCCGTATGGATGCTCCGGCGTGGATATAAAAAAGTATTCCTTTAGTTTCTCTTGAACAAAGTTAGAAACAGCATCATAATTGAGCGTGTCCATAATCAGTGGTTCTACATCACCATCTCCGAAATACATTGTTCCGCAGGGGTCGTCAATGAATGATGGAGAACACACAACGATTGCGTAGCGACCAGGTTCTAGAGGGTGGGGAGCAGTTATTCCGGCACCTTTTAGTTGAACAAGGTCGACTCCAAGTTCAATACACCAAGGGCATCTATTGTTAGCGCCAAAAGTAATGGTGTCAGACGTCAATTTATTTCTACATATTGTTCCGCCGGAGTCTAGCGTCCAATCGATGCCTACATGCCGACAATCGTCGCTTAATTTCAGTAACGTGTAGTGAGATTTCATAGATTTAACAGTAGCATAGTGCTGGCTGATTATCAACGACTTAACCAGCTGATGTTCAAGAGTCATTTTTGAAAGTTTCGCTGCCTCGAGGGTCGACGCCGTTAATGTTATCAATTATTTCAAGATGACCATTGTAGAATTTGTTTCCTTTCTTCCAGTCTTGACCTCTTCTGCTTTTAGGAAACTTCCACCACGCTTCAAAGTTCATTATATTCTTTCCTTCGAGTACCCCAGAGTCCTTCACGCGAGGGCCTCTCACCGAATGCTCTGTTCTATCCGGCTGTTTAGCAACCGTATGTCTTTCTGTTGTTAAATAAATGTTGGGGCCGAGGAATGCTTGCTTCGCTTTCTTTGCGATAGACATAGTCGTAGACCCAAGGCTAGCGGTAGAGGGCTCCGGAAGTTTTCCTGCTTTCGCTAACGCAATATGCGACGAAAGCATTTTATTTAATGATCGTGCCGAACGATGAATTGATGGCCCTTTACCGAGTGGGGATGGCATGCGTATCAGGCTCCGTCATTATCGTTCGTGATTGGGAATCCTTGGCTGTCGTGGAATACTTTCAGAGATGCTCTCTCCGTGTTGTAGCGAGCAGCCATGATGTCTCGGAATTTACTCACCTTAAGTCGACGTTGTTCGAGACGTTCTTCGAGCTTTCGCCGTTGGTGATACAGAAGACTGTCGATAGGGCCGGGCTTTCGTAGTCGAACTTCGGTCGGATCAAACATGATAGCCTCTGCCCCCACCGCGACAAACGGAACAAGCATCTGGAGGAGTAACGGCCCAATCTTTGTGAATTCAAGCGGCCACCAGCGGAAATCTACGCTTTGAGCGCGAACAAGCAGAGCTACAAGATTCAGAATTCCAAACAGTACGCCGACGAACCAGTAGAGGTGTAAGCTATTTGCGCCAACTATAAGTTCTTGCCCCTTTTCCTTCAGTTCACGTTTTAGTTCTCGCTGCGCTCTTATGTAGTCTGACTGACGAAGTAGATGAGCAAGAGCGACGCCAATAGCGAATACCATGAGCCCCATGACTCCTCCAGTCCAAAACCCGGAAGACATGCCAAGAACACCAGACTCATCATACTGATCTTCATTTAAGGCGATGGCCATTGCTGTGGCAAATAGATAAAAGTCTACCGCTCCGAAAACTATCCAGGAAACAAATCGTACTACAAAAGGGGCATCAACCAGTACGAATTTAGATCGGATTCCAGATTCTCGCCAGGCTTGTGCCAGGTTTTGTTTGTCTATAGTGGTGGAGTTCTCCTCCTGTCGACGTTGATCTCTTCTGTCGATACGTTGATCTACGCGTCGAATACGTGCTTCGATGTGACCAACGTATTGTTCGGCCCGTTGCTCGGTTTCTGCCAGTTCTACTTGCTCGATTCCGTCTAGGATTTTCTGGTGTCCTGCACGATCGACAAGCACGTCCAGATCTCCGATGGTAACAATCTGAGCTGCTGTGGCACCTAGCCTGGTTCCCTTTGCCATTATTCTTCCCTAAGTTCAATCGAGCGGACGCGTCCATGTTCCGCATAGATAGCAGATCGTTGCGGAAACTAAGCCGAGAATAGCAATTGCGGCGATAGTCTTGGTAGTATCTTGGGTGTACGCGATTGTCAAAAACGTTCCCAACAGCATCGCCATTGAGGCAAGTACTCCACGTCTTGCTGCTCGCATGCGGGCAAATGTGACATGCTGGGGCGGAATCATGCTTAGTGTCTCAATTGGTGGCCTATTTGCGAGACGTGCTTTGTATCCAGCTCTTGATCGAGCGTCCCGAAGGCGAAAAGCATTCCCCATCAAGAATGCGCTACCGCAAGCGAATAGATCGGACGTTGCGCATAGCATGCTTGGGATCTGGTCGTGAATAATCCAGGCCGGCAAGGCGGCCGCCAGAAGGGCGACTGCGCCCGCAATTGCCGACAGAATCGGTGTCGAAAGCCGCAAGGATCTAATCTCGGCGGCAGCTTCATTTGGTTGCAGCGTTTCAGTGTTCATTACTCCTCCTTCTGGGCAACAACACAGTGCTTAGATAGCTGGGCGCAGAACTCGGCAGCTAGTTGCGTACTGAACGTTGTGACGGCGGGATTGCTTACGTTGCCAGCTCCCAGGACGGTCATGTTTGTTTCACCGAATGAGGGGAGCAGTTGTTGATCAGCGCATCGTTGGACGATCTCTTTCGCAAGTTCTGACGAAGCGGGCGCTGCATCGGCAATGTCGAGACAATCAGTGCCATTGGAAAGAAAGTTGCTCCACAGGATAATGTTGACATCGGCACTGCCTTGCGATTTCACCCTGTCCTTCGTCCAGGTCAACAGGCTGCGGAAGTCACCTCGTTGGTTATTATCAAGGCTCAGCGACTTCATCGTAGTGGTGATGTCTTTCTTGACTTCGCCGAGGTAGTCACGTTTCTTTCGCTCCATAGCTACTTGGTTGTTGTGCTTGGGGATGTAGGTGAACGAACGATGAGCGCCATCCATGCATGTCAACTCCGTGACGCTATTACCATCGCCGGTATAGATCGCGCCGATCAAGGTGACCTCGGTTTTGTTTGCCAGTTGGCGTGCGACTTCGCTGTATACCTCGTCTGTTGCCCGTTGGATGGTGGAGGGTTCATTGTTGGGCAAGTCGATAAGAGCTACTATGGTTGCGCTCTGCGCGTTGGTAGATGTGGGTGCGTCGGACGAGTTAACGCCAAGTTGACTACAATCTGCGCTTTGCTGCTCGCAGGCAGCAATAGGGGCGCAGCATGCAAAGCTAAATGTAGCGGCTACTAAGAGGGAGAGTGGGCTTCTTTTCATGGTTTCTCCTACCGTGCCGGACAGCTGGATGGTTTGCTCTTGGCGATCAGTGCATCAACGCGCCGGAAGGACTGATCGTCTTGCTGCGGCGCAGCTCCGGTATCGCCGACGCCACACGTATTAATTGCGGTTTCTGCAATCCCGCGCTCGATCAAGGCCTGCTTGATGCTATTGGCGCGATGTTCACTCAGCACTTGGTTGCTGGCGTGGTCGCCCTGTCCGTCAGCATGACCGACAAGCTGTACGTAGGCACTCTGTGATCGTACGGTTTTTGCTAGCTGGTCGACGATCGTCATCGCCTCCGCCGTTAATGTTGCTTTGCCGGTGTCAAACAGCGTATCGGAGTCCAACGTTGCTGTGCATGATCCATCGCCGTTTGGCACACACTGTAAATCAGGCAGTGTCGGTGCCTCGATAGGCATCGCTGGCCGAGCCCACGGAGAAGCAGGGCTAGTTGCGTGATTGCTGCACGCGCCTACGAAGAAGACCGCCAGAAGCGTGACGACTCGAAGTCGGGTATGCCATTGTAGACGGCGTATGTGTGGTGTTGTGTAATACCGCATCGGTCGGGATTTCTTAAAGTTGTTTTTGTTTGCAAGTAACACGTTTAGCGCCAGGCGGCATGCTGGTTGTAGACCGGAGTGCCTATGTTGTTGATTAGTGTTAGCGGCCGCGTCGCATTATGTTGGCTGAACTTTTCGTAGTAGTCGACCACGGCGACAGTCTGCTCATATGCCATCTCGGGGGTTCCTTACTCGACGATTCGGGATTCGGAGAGGAAAGCGAAGCGAGCTCTAGACGCATCGTTGCGCACACGCACCGGTGCTGTCCTGGCTCGCATTCGCTTGACGGAACCGAGATTAGTGAGACCGTGGCGTAATCGACCAGTCTGAGTACTGAGACAGTGGTTTGCGGTGTGGTATTAACGCGGTTTGTGGGATACGTGAACGTGAGCTGGTGTGTCCTGTGTGGAAGTCCCAGGCTGGGTGTCGTATCAACTGCAAGTTGTTAGACAAATGGTGGGAAGGTCTGGCGCAGTGCGGTCTCGTAAGTTTGATTCGTAGTCTTTATCGATTTGCTCGCAACGGTATGAGTCATGCATGTATGCGGGTGCTACGTGCGTGTTTGCTGGCTGCTGAGAGCTCGAGAACGCCTACAGCGTGTGTGTCGACTGGTGAGTCGTGGCTGAGCGGCGCTGAACGCCTCTGCTGGGGCTCGAGGGCTGTCTGGGTGTGTCAATCGCTGATGCCAACGTCAACTCGTGCGCCGAATCCGCTCTAGCGCGATCGCCCCCGCTGCGCTATGGCATTGGATGGTGGCGGCGTACGGCGAGTGCTGCGGGCAGAGGCGAAGGACGACTGACTCGCCGTTCTTCGCGCGGTGCAGCATGCGAGTGGCGGTGTCGACCAGCGTGGTGGGGAGCGGTGGTGGTGTGATGGTGAGGTCTGTGTCCTGCTGCGAGTCGTCGAGCTGGATGACGTCGACGCCTCGATCGCGCGCCTGCCGAACGGCATCACCGAGGGATGGGTGCCCAGCCAGGCGCGGGACACGAATCAGATCGCGCAGCTCGGCTTCGACCCGCCGGGCCAGTTGCACCAAGGCGTCGCTTGGAGCGTCGGTGAGTGAACTCAGTTGCTCAAGCACTGGGCGCGAACGTTGGCTGACGTCGGCCAGGAGGGTGGTTTCGGCCTCGAGGCGGGCTTGCCTGGCGGTGCGGAGCACCTGTGCCTGGTGGGCTTGGCGCTGCATGGCGGTGATGCGTGGCTCGATTGAGCGCACCAGGGCAATGACGGTGGCGACGGTGAGTATGTTGATGCTTTGAAACGCCATAGAACGCACGAAAGGCATGGCCGAAACATGGAGAACGAGTACGGGGATCGTGTGAGCCATTGCGGCGATGGAGTGGCTGGTTAGCATCAGCCTCCAACGGTGTTGGTGTAGGAGGATCACCATCAAGATACCGTGATGACCCTGAGGCCAGGATGCTAACTCAAGTGTTGGTGTGACTGGCCCCCAAACAAGAAATGGGATAACGCCAAGCGCCACACATATGAGTGTGGCATACTGCTGAAATATGCGCGTCCGGCCAGTGGGTGGCCAGGCAAATAATGTGAACGTGATGGTGGTCGCTGTCGCACACAAAACGGATGCGTAGAGATGAATCTGAGAGTCGGCTGCTCGTGCGACGTGCAGCCAGCAGGATAGCAGGATGACCGCGATTCCAATACGTCCCCAGGAACCGTGCACGGTAGCTGACAGCCCCTCACCGGTGAGAGGAAGTGACGGTTCCGCTGGAACAGCGGTAGTTGCTCGCTTCAATTCGAGTGTTACTGATGTGCCGCTTCCTATTGCGGAAGAGACGAATGCGTCTCCACCTGATAGGCTTTGCATGCGAGCAATAATGGAGTTTTTTAGTCCGAGCCGCAGCGGACTCAACTGATTTATATCAAAGCCGACACCGTCGTCGGCAATAGAAAGTGAGAACGTGTCAGCGCTTTGATATATGGATGCTGTACAGCGAACGTGTTGTCTCACATTCTTACCGCTTGCGTGGCTAGCAACGTTTCGTAGCGCTTCAAGAGCGGCTGCAAGGATCTCGGCGTACTCGTCTTCCGTTATGTCAAATCCTGCATCGTCGTTTTCTGGGAATGTCGCGGGATGAACATCATACTCGATATAGGTCTGTGGCTGCTGCCAGCACCATGAGCGTAGCTGATCGATAAGTTCGGCGGTGTTGTGGGCATCATGGCCTGACTCTGGCTGCTCCATGAGGCTAAGCGCATCGTTGGCGACCGATCGAAGTCTTTGTGCGGGTGTCCCTCTCTCGGGAAATGCCGACACCAGTGCAGCCAAAATATGGTTGTGTGCAAGGTTACGTGCATGGCGGCTTCCTGCCAACCGGGCTCCGAGAGAGGCGATATGACTCTCTTCTAAACTATTTCGCTGTTCTTGGTGATCGAGCTGGCGTGCGCGCTCGATGAGCCAACTGATGGGCAAACTGTAAGCGCCAGCAAGGACGGCGCTATAGATAGACCGTGACCATATCGTCAGGGTGCTTTCGTTTCCTATGGTGGCCCGAACGTATAGTTCGAGGATAAAAAGTGCACCAAGTCCGCAAACGGATGTTCTCCATGTGGATATCGAGGATAGGAGTGCCGCCGGTACGACCAGCGCAAATGTGGGAAGGACGTGGATGCCTGATACGAGATGCGGCTGGGCCGTATCGAGATGGTGCAGGAATGCGGTGGCGAGGCATGTCCAGACGTGAATGGTCAAGTATGCTTTGGCGCCCAAGCGGGCTCCTGAAGCAGCTGCAGCGCTCCGTGTTGTAAAACGCCGCGACAATGCCAAGAGGGAAGTTGGGCATAGTATGAGTGGGATGGCTGGCGCGCACAAGAAAGGATACCCAGCTCCCCACTTGTACCAGGTTGGTGCCTCCACGACTTGCCGCAAGAGCGACGGTTGCTGATGCATGAGCTCAAACAGAAGCGCGAACGCGCTTGCCCCCATAATCAGGATGATCTGATACGCGTCTTGGTTGGTGCCATCGAGTAGCATCCGGTTGACCACGCCGGTTCGCTTCTGCTGGGAAGCACTGGTCAAGCCGGTGTCGGCAGCGAACGGAGCGGCGGAGGCTGCCATAGCGCTCAGAACGAGTGCTGGAGATCCAGTGTGGGCACGAGTCCCTCGGCCTGGGCCCGTACCAGCAAATCGACGCGGCTACCAGCGGGGACGCCAGCGTCCATGAACTTGCGGCGGATGCGCGAGACGTAGGTGTTGACGGTGTGGATCGACAGGCTGAGCTGACGGGCGACGAAGCTCGCCTCCGCGCCGGTGGCGTAGAGCGAGAGCACCTCCTGCTCGCTGGACGTGAGCGCAGAAGTGACGAATGCGCTGTCTGCATCCAGAGCACTTGCCCAGTCCAGTGATGGCGTCAGCTCACCACGCAGCGCTGCCCGGATTGTGCTGATCAGGACATCCGGTGTCTCGGACTTGCGAACAACACCCAGGACGCCGCCCTCACAGGCGCGGCGGATCAGGTAGGGGTCATCGCCGCTGGTGTAGGCGATCACCGCTGCGCCTCGCGTGCGCAGGGTACGGGCGTTGTGTGAGGGGTCGGAGCCATCCGGTAGGCGCAGGTCGAGCAGTACTACATCGGGCAAGCGCTCCTTCGTCGCGGCCGTCTCCTCCAGCAGCTGCGCAACACTGGGATACCCTCCCCGAAAGTGAAGGCTGGCGGTCATCGCCAGCATGGTTGTCACACCCAGGGCGATGACATCGTGGTCATCGATCAGGGCAACGGTGCCGACTTGTAGCACCTCGCCGGCGGGTGCCTGCTGGGCGATGGAGTCGGGATGATGCGGGGCGACTCCGGTAACCGAGCCGCCACCGTTAGCAGGTGGCTGTGTCATCTCTGGGTCCTCACGAACCGTCGGGGAAAGGAGCGTGGATCAGGCGATGTTGACGCTAGCAACCTGGTAGCGCGCATCACCATTGACGAATACCAGAGTTGACCAACCGGCAATTAGCACAACCCTCCAACGGCGAGGCCCACTTTTGGGCACATCACCCCTCACCACTCCCACCCAAACCCACCAAACAGCTCACCATGCACATCGCGCTGGGTGAGAGTGGCGCGCTGCTGGGCATCCAGGCTGGTGCGGTTGTACTGGCTGGCGGCCTGTGGGCGGGCAAAGGGGCTAGCCCCAGTGAACTGCCAGATGCTGGACGGCACCTCCCCGATGAAGCGCACCTGGATGGTGGCCAGCAGCGAGCGGGCGTGGAAGGCCCGACTGGCCAAGGAGATCGGCGTGGTGGGCTCCTCGCCTGGCAGGGGCTCGGCTCGGAAAACGAGGTCGTAGCGCGTGGCGTCTTGCATCGGGGTGCGCCTGCCGGTAGCCGGGTCGATGTGCCAGAAGTGGTCGTTCCACCCAGCGCCTTCGACGGGGCGGCTGTTGACGCTGAACTCCCCGCCCGGCTGCGCCGTGACATGGGCGGGGTAGGAGCGGGAGATGGTGACGAAGTCCAGCTCGCCGGCCATGTTGGCCAGCCGGTAGTGCTCCACCGTGCCGCGCCACTGACGCTGCTCCACCACGATGAGCGTGGTGGTCTCCTCATAGACAATCCCACCGTGCATCTCCGGCACATCCAGCACCAAGGGTGCCTGGGAGTAGCGCCCAGCCACCAGACGGCTGTGCAGCAGGCGCAGGCCTGCCTCCTCCCGAGAAGCGATCGTCTCCATGCTGCACCCCAAGCGGCTCGCCATCGCCCGCCGCCGATCTAGCAAACTGCCACTACCCACCGTCTCAGGACTAAGCGCAAAGGCCGCCAGCAGCACACCCACCAGCGGCTCGTCCTGCTCACTCCCGTTCTCACTCAGGCTGTGGATGGCTGAGACAAAGCGATGCCGTAGCCGCTCAAAGGAGTCCTCCAAACTGCCCCGGAGCACCTCATCGACGATCGGGGCGTGCACCAGCCGCGCCGCCGTAAACCCACCGCGCTTACGCAGCCACGCCAGCTCACGCAACAAGGAAGCCGCATCATCGGCGTCGAGACGAGCGCGGGACATGAGCAAGCCTCCTGGGGAAGTAGGGGCAGGGCGGGAGTCAGGAGCGGGATGAGCGGAGATGACGTCGTTGGGGCAGGGCAGCGACGAGGCGACCGAGGTGCCAGTACCGGTGCTGGCTGAGACGCCTGCTGTGACGGGCCTGTCGTGAGTGGCGACTCGGGCATCGGCGGACGGGACGGGCCGCAAGCCAGCCTAGACCGAGCGGCCGGGACAAACTAGGAGATAGCGCGGGGGGCCGAAGAACAGCGGCGAGGTGTCTGCTCCTGGCTTGGCGGACTGGCTTCTCGGCGTAGTCGCTGGCCTGCCGACCGCAAGGGGGCTGGCTCGTAGCAGCTCGTGTGCGCCAGTGGTGGACGCCTGAGTGAGCCCTCTTTTCCAACTTTCTTCCAACTTTGACGGCACTGCGGCGCGGCCTGCCTACCGTTCTCACCAACGCCACGAGCATGAGGCCAGACCGGCGGAAAACGCCGGCTTGGCGCGGCAAGTGGCGGGTGGTACGGCCCGCTCTCCCCAGAGCGGCAGCACGGGCCGTCGGCCCGAGATGACCAGCCCGGCTGGTCGTCTTCCTCTCTTCTCTTCCTCTCTCCTCGAAAGGACTCCTCATGGCCTCTACCAATCTCAGTCTCTTCTCGCCCCAGCGCACCCGGATGGGGATGGTGCTGGGCAATGGCCAGGCCCGGGTGACCAGGCGAGAGATCGAGCAGGTCGCCGCCCAGGCAGAAGTAGCCGCCCAGGCCGAGCAAGCCCGGGCCTTCCTGACCTCCCAGGTGCTGACCAACATCGCCACGCTGGTCACTCAGGCCGAGGCCCAGACCCGCATCGCCCCCGGCGGTGCCCAGTTCTACGAAGCGATCATCACGGGGTATGCGCTGGGCGCTGGGCAGCGGATCGGGCAGTTGTAGCCCCAGGGACGGCGCGACGTCTCCTCACGTTCCTTCTCTTCGCTTCCTTCTTTTCTTCTCATCTTCGGAGGTCTGCATCATGACGGTAATAGTCGGGATCCTGGCCCTCATCGGTCTGGCGGTGGTGGGCGCAATCGGCTGGGCGTTTGCCCACGGGGTGCGCGATGGCCTGGCCCAGTGGCGGGAGGCGCCACCGGGCGGAACGAGTCAGCCGGTGCCCGTTGGTGAGCCGCCGCTGTCGCTGTCCGCCGCGCTGCCGAGCAGCTACCAAGCCGGCCAGCTGGCCGGTGAGGTTGCAGCCAGCTGGCACTCGGCACACCAGGCGGCCAGAGCGGGGCGCGCGGCGGGCATACCAGCCGGCTCATCTTGGGCGGCCGCCCTGGCCCTGGGTAGTGAGCTGAGCCAGCAGCGCCAAGAAGCCGGCCGAGCCATGCAGGCAGCAATGGCCCAGGTGCTGCAGGACAACGAGCAGGCGGTGTGGGAGGCTGGTGCGGCCAGCGGAAGGTGCGACACCAGCGATGGTGGTGCGTCTCCTGGAGCGGTGCCGGATGCATCGGACGGTGACGGCACCAGTGGTGAGTCGGCGGCTGGAACGGCCCGCCCTACCTGGCCGGCTCACGCGCCCTCGCGCCGCCCACCGCGGCCGCGTCCCAGGCGGTGCACGCAGCACAGGCCGGCTCGGTCGGACGAGCGGCAGCCGTGAGCGATCGGCTCCATTCCTCACTCGCATTCTGAGCATTTTCTCCCACTTGTTGCAAAAACTACAGCACCGACTTTCATAGCCACTAAATGGCATTCGTGTCCATTTTGTTTCCTGGGGTGGCACCACAGAAATCGGTCGATGGCGGTACGTGTCGCGTCGCTTTGCAATCTGAATCCGGAGGCCTTGCAACAAACAAGTGTTCGTGGAATGTATGGGATAAGGGCAACCGGCTTCCGATGCGCGAAAATCTGGCGGCTGGATAGCCCGGAGCAAATAGCACGTATGAACAAAAAGGAGGGACATCATGCAGCAGACAAAACAAGCAGCCCGGCGATGCATTGGGGGAGCAGCCTCTCGGCACGGTGAGACGGCCAGGCAGGCGGGATCACTGGCAGGTCAGAACGTTGGTGTGCCGCGACCGGGTGACGCTATGAGCGATGGGCCTGGCTCG
Organism: Actinomyces timonensis DSM 23838; assembly: GCF_000295095.1. Taxonomy (GTDB): domain Bacteria; phylum Actinomycetota; class Actinomycetes; order Actinomycetales; family Actinomycetaceae; genus Actinomyces; species Actinomyces timonensis. The sequence continues at coordinate 164,199 of NZ_JH806633.1, forward strand.
GCCGGTCGAAGTGACTCTGGGGGCGTTGCCAGCAGCGCTGCGGTGCTCAGCCAAGACAGTCCAGGCAAAGCCGCCGGCAGCGGCGGGAAAGCCGGCGTGCCGACTGGTGGCGTTGGCTCATCACCCGCCATCCCTGGCCTGCCGCCTGGTGGTTTCGCCACCATCTTGGTCGATCCGCCCTGGCCACTGCAGAGTGGTGAGAAGCACTACCGGACGATGAGCCTGGCGCGGATCACGGCGTTGCCGGTGGGGTCGCTGGCGGCCCGTGATGCCCATCTGTGGCTCTGGACGACGAATGCCTTGCTGCCGAGGGCGTATGAGGTGGCTGAGGCCTGGGGCTTTACGGTGCGTAGCCCGCTGACCTGGGTGAAGTTCCGCCTGGGCCTGGGTGGCCGCTACCAGCTGCGCAATGCCACCGAGCAGCTGCTGTTCTGCACTCGGGGGAAGGCGCCCTTGGGTTCGCGCTCCCAGCCGACCTGGTTCAACGCCCCCGTCACCGAGCACTCACGCAAGCCGGCTGAGCAGTTCGCCATCATCGAGCGGGTCAGCCCTGGGCCGTACCTGGAGCTGTTTGCCCGCCGCCGGCCAGAGTCGAACCAGCCCTGGGCGGTGTGGGGCGACCAGGTGGACTCAGATATCCGTATCCCCGGCTTTGCCGTGCCGCGGTATAGCGAGCGGGCGCGTGAGGCAGACGCCGAGACAACGACCACGGCAACGGAGCGGACGGAGCCGGTGCAGACGGTGGTGGCTGGTGCGTCCTGTGGTGACGACAGAGATGACGGTAACGGCAAGGAGGCCCTGCGATGAGTCGGCCGTGGCATGACAAGTACCCAATCGGCAGTCTTCGAGGAGATGGTGATGATGAGCGATTCGAGGCATTCGCCTGCTGGCAGTCTGCTGCGATGCGGCGTCGGTCTGCTCCTGATCGCGATGGGGCTGAGGTGGATCGTCGCCATCGTGCAAAGCAGCTGGCCCTGGCTCGTCGGGCTGCTCGCCGTGAGCGCCGCCGCCTGGCTGGCAGTGCGCTGGTGGCGCAGCCGACGGGAGTGGTGAGGGAGCCGCTCAGAAGCCATCAGCAGACGGATAGGCGTCGTCAGATGGAACGGGTTGAGCAACGGCATCAGTCGCAATGGGATGGTCGCAGTTCGAGTCCCGCGCTTGATACTGAGACAGCCAGCCGGAAGCGATGCACTCACTCCACGGCTGGAGGTCACCGGAAGAACGGTGGATGGCCTTATGCCCCAAGGAGGCACTCATGATGGCCCCGCACCTTGGTGGTCGCCCGGGTTCGTCGCGGCGGGTGCGCTTGGTGCCGGTGCGGCAGAGCAGCATGGATCACCGGGCGGTGGCGCGGATTGTGCTGGCTTTGGCGCGGCAGATGGCGGTAGATGAGGCTGTGGAGTCGGCGGCGGTTGACGAGGTGGTTTCCTCAGGTGCGGGGCTCTGCGCGGGGCGTGAGCCTGGCAGCAGCGATGGGGCGGCTGCCGCAAGTGATGCTGCGGTTCCGTGGGCTGGCGCTCATAGCGGGCAGAGTGCTTGCGGTGTCGCCTCGGTGGGGCGCTGTGCTGCGAATGAGCCCGCGTCGGCATTGCCTGGGAGTGGTGTCTTGGCAGGTCGGTGTTCTCGCCAGCGTCATGATGGCGCTCACCGTTCACCTCACGAGGATGCGGCTCCGTTCTCCACCCCGGGAGGTACCCCGTGATGGCCCGCCCCGCTCGCCCCTTGGTGTGGCACCAACTCCGCTTTGCCTTGCCGCTTGCCCAGGACGCGGCGGTGGGTCTGGTGGAGCGCATCCTAACGGACGCTTCGCTTGGTCGGGTGGTGCTGGAGCTGCGGGCCTGTGGTGGTCGGGCGACATGGGCGGTGGGCTCGAGCGCGGGTGAGCGGTTGGTCTCGGTGGTGCGGGAGCTGGTGCCGGGCTGCCGGGTGTCGCGTGGGTTCTCGCGGCGGGCGGTGAGCCAAGCGGTGGTGGTGTCGGCCCGGCCAGTCGGGGCGGGACTGGCGACGGAGCGCCTCAGCGCGGTGGTGCGGGCCGTCCTGGCCGCACTGGCGGTGACGGCTAAGGACGAGGAGCTGGTGGTGCAGCTGCAGCTGGGGCAGCGCTTTGCCCCGCAGGCTTTGGGGCGGGTGGAGCCGCAGGGCTGGCTGGAGCTGCTTGGCCTCGTACCGATTCCGTCTCTTAGTGGTGAGCGGGGTCGGCGCTTGCGGGCGCAGGTGGGGCGGCATCGGGCGGCGGCGTGTCTGCGTCTGGGGGTGCGGGCAGCTTCCCCGCTGCGCCAGCGGGTGCTGCTGCAGGGGCTGCTGGGAGCGCTGCGTCTGCTGGAGGGGCCGGGGGTGCGGCTGCGCGCCCGCACGGAGCACCCTGCCAAGCTCAATGCGGTGCGGCGGCCGTGGCGGGCGGGGTTGGAGCTTGGTGCGGCGGAGGTGGTCGGGATGGCTGGTTGGCCGGTGGGTGAGCTGCCATTGCCGGCGACGCCGTCAGCTCATCCGCGGGTGCTGCCGCTACCTGTGGCGCGTGAGACGCAGCGGGCGTTTGCCACGGGGGTGGCGGATCAGGCGGGTGAGCGGCTTGGTATCTCGATTAGTGATGCGCTCTACCACACGGTGCTGCTGGGGCCGACGGGGGCAGGTAAGTCCACCGCCTTGGCGCATCTGGCGTTGGCGGACATTCAGGCGGGTCGGGGTGTGCTCCTGATCGATCCGAAGACGGATCTGGTGGCGGACATTCTGGCGCGGATTCCTGAGCAGCGGCGTGATGACGTGGTGGTGATCGACCCGACCAGTAGCCGGCCGGTGGGGATCAATCCGCTGGCCCGGACGCAGATGACGCGCAGCGGCGCATTGTCATCATGTAGCGGCGTGTCAGGTGGTGGTGCGTCGCCGGAGCTGGTGGCCGATACGGTGCTGACGACGTTGAAGGGGGTGTTCGCTGAGTCGTGGGGTGTGCGGGTGGAGCAGGTGCTCTCTGCGGCGCTGGTGACGCTCGCCCGCACGCCGGGGGCGACGTTGGTCGATCTGCCCCTTGTGCTGACGAACACGGCCTACCGCCAGCGGCTCATTGCGGCCTCGGAGGCGGATCCACTGGGGACGGGGCAGTTCTGGGCGGCCTATGAGGCGCTCAGTGAGGCGCAGCGTCAGCAGTGGGTTGGGCCGGTGCTGACGCGGCTCCAGCCTTTCCTCATCCGCCCCCACCTGCGGGCCACGCTGGGTCAGGCCGCGCCGTCGTTCGACCTGGGAGAGGTGTTCACCCGGCGGCGGATTGTGCTGGTCAGTCTCAACAAGGGGGTGCTGGGGGCGGAGTCAGCGCGGCTGCTCGGGTCGCTGCTGGTCGGCCAGCTCTGGCCACTCATCCTGGCCCGGGCAGCGGTGGAGCCATCGCGGCGGCATGTGGTCAGTGTCTTCATTGACGAGGTACAGGACTACCTGTCGCTGCCGGGCAGCCTGGCCGACGCTCTGGCTCAGGCCCGGTCACTGGGCGCGGCGTTTCACCTGGCGCATCAGTACCGGGGGCAGCTGCCCCCGGCGCTCAAAGCCGGGATCGATGCCAATGCGCGCAACAAGATCATCTTCTCCCTGAGCGCGGCAGACGCGGCCGAGCTGGCCCGTCAGGCGATTGGCCTGGAGGCGACCGACTTCCAGCTGCTGCCGCGCTTTGGCGTCTACGCCCGCACCATGCACCACGGGCGGGAGAATCCCTGGTGCCACGCCACCACCCTGCCACCAACCCCACCGGTGCAGGACGCCCTGGCCCTACGCGCCAGCAGCCAAGCGCGCTACGGCCAGGACGCCGCGCAGGTTGAGGCCGCCCTGCTCGCGCGGCTCAGGCAGAACGGCGAGATGACCGGTGATGACATGGCTCAGATGGCAACGGACGACGCGACAGGTGAGCTCGGGGGAGAAGTCACGGGCGGAGACAGCGGGCCAGCGAACGGCGTACCTGGCTCGACAGCTGGCGTGGTGTTCGGCCGCAGGCCTGGACGGGATGGAGGAACAGCATGACAGGCGGAGGAATTGAGCGTGTCCTCCGCAGCGCGTTGGTGGCGCTGACGGGCCGTCCCTCAATCCGCAGGAGTGTGAAAACCGATCGCAATGAGCGGTTTTCAGCCCAGCGCAAGAGGACGGTATTCAGTGAATGCCGACCCTTACAGCGTTCCGGAGGAGGGAGGGCGGCCCGGGCAGCGCTTCAGACACCATCGGGGCTACGAAGTTCGCTGCGATGTATCGCCCCTATCTGGCCCCTGCGCTTGTCTCCACCACTGGCTTGCCGAGACGTGTCGGGAGACGAATCGCTAGACGCATCGCTGCAGCGAGCAGGTGGGGGCTATCGGCGCTGTGGTGCGGCACAGGCGCGGTTACGGGAGGCGACTGATGGCCCCGTGTGGCCATCCCATCACCACTGGCAACGGCCCCAGCCTCACGGCCCCTGGCTCGCAGCAGCGACTCGATCAACCACATGACGATCACGAAAAAGGAAACAGTCATGAACACAGCGATATCGACATCGGAATACGCGAGCGTCGAGACAGACACCGGTCTGACAGTGCCGACGTCCGCGACGACACCAACGACGATGAAGGCAGCAGCGAAGACAAAGGCAGCGAAGTCTCAGCGCCGCGCTCCGGCCCGGATTGGCCGCGCCCAGCTGCGGGCGATCGCCGAGCGGCTCGATGCCACCGATCGGGCGCTGCTGGCCCTGCTAGCGGCTCATCGCTATGCCACGACGCGCCAGCTGGCGCAGATCACCGAGCTGTCGGGGCAGTACGGTTCGGCCCGTTCGGCGCTGCGCCAGACCAGTCGGCGGCTGCGACGCCAGCACGAGCTGGGGCTGGTTGCTCACCTGGCGCGGCGGATTGGTGGTACGCGGGCCGGCTCAGCAGGGTACGTCTGGTACCTGACAGCGGCGGGGCAGCGCCTGACGAGCGAGGGGCAAGGACGCGGAGCGCGGCGGCGCGTTCAGGAGCCGTCGGCCTTGTTCCTCGCTCATACGCTGGCGATCACGCAGGCACGGGTCGTCATCGAGCAGGCGATTCACGCCGTCGGTGGGCACCTGGCCCGGCTGCGTACTGAGCCGGCCTGCTGGCGCTCCTGGCTGCGGCTCGGTGGGGCGCTGGGCTGGCTCAAGCCGGATCTGGAAGCGATCACGGCGACGGACACCGGCGCAGAAGATCACTGGCTGCTCGAGATCGACCTGGATACCGAGCATCCGGCACGGCTGCTGGCCAAGTGCCACGACTACCAGGCTCACCTGGCCAGCGGCACCTTCCAGGCTCAGCACGGCTACTACCCGCAGGTGGTCTGGCTGCTGACCAACCAAGCACGGGCAGGCCGCCTGACTGAGCAGATCGCTGCCGACCAGACGCTGACCCCGGGGCTGTTCAAGATCACCGCCGCCCCCGAACAGCTCGCCGCCCTGATCCAGCGCGGGCCATGACGCAGCGAAAACACTCCACCCGCCCTGACCTTCTCAGTGCGCTGCTTTCTCCGCACAGAGAACGTCACGGCAGAAAGAGGTGGGTGGTATCTGTGAGGAGACGAAATGGCGCAACGATGCGGCAAACCGATCATTGCGGGAATGGCGGGCGGGATTCTCGGCAATACGAAATCCGACTGGACTTTTCCGTCCATCTGAGCGTCAATAGAAAGAGGAGGAACACTAAACCAGTGAAATAGCAATATGTATGACGAGAGGAGGATGCAGATGACAAAGCAGACAACAACGAACGCACAGGAGCAGCACCCGGCGGTGCACTCCGCCGTGCCAACCGCCGCGCTGGACGGCCAGACGGCTGCTGGGCCGATCGCCATCTTCTACGGCGCGGCCCGCTACCCCTTCGAGCTGGCCCGGCAACGGGAGCTGGTGGAGGACTATGCCGACGCGATGGGCCTCAACCTGGTCACCGAGTTCCACGACCGAGAGGGGCGCCAGTACGGCCTGAAGATGCTGCTCGATGCTTGCCAGCGCGGTGGGGTCGAATACGTCATCACGGCGGGCTGGCCCACCCCCAACCTCACCACCACCGAAGCAGACAAGGTCGTCGACCAGCTCGCACAAGCCGGCACCCACCTAGTCTGCCTCAACACCTGGCACCCCGGCGACGGCACCCCACCAGCCTGGTGGAACGACGAGGAAGGTGCGTGGATGCGCCAGCTCGACGCGATGAGGGAGGAAGAGCGCAGACAGCGCCAGCGGGACAGCCAGTCCAGCCAGCCTGGTGAAACCGGTGGAGTCGATGAAGTAGATCAGGTCGGAGAGCCCGGCCAGCCCAGCGACGTCAACCAGGCCGGTGAAGTAGATGGCGGCACAGATGCCCGCGAGACGAGCAAAGCCGGCGACGCCAGCGTAACCAGCACGACCAGTCAAGCCAATGAACAGCATGAGGAGGTGCACCATGCCTGACGCACTCGCCCCCGATTCCTTCACCGCCATGGCGGCCCAGCTCACCCCCAAGCGGGCCGTCTCCTACATCCGCGTCTCCACCCGCGAGCAGGCCCAGCGCGGCGGCTCGGAGGAGGGCTTCTCCCTGCCGGCTCAGCGTGAGGCCAACAAGCGCAAGGCCCAGTCGATGGGGGCGCTGGTGGTCAAGGAGTTCGCCGACCGCGGCGAGTCCGCCCGCTCGGCTAACCGGCCCGAGCTGCAGAAGATGCTGGCCTACCTCAAAGAAGACGGTGGGATTGACTACGTCATCGTCCACAAGCTTGACCGGTTAGCACGGAACCGCGCCGATGACGTGGAGATCAACCGGGCGTTCGAGGAAGCCGGCGTCCGGCTGGTCTCCACCAGCGAGAACATCGACCAGACACCTGGCGGCATGCTGCTCCACGGCATCATGAGCAGCATCGCCGAGTTCTACAGCCGCAACCTGGCTAATGAGGTCATCAAGGGGATGGGAGAGAAAGCCAGAAACGGCGGGACGCTGGGTAAGGCGCCGCTGGGGTACATCAACGTGCGCGCCAGGGACGAGAACGGACGGGAGATCCGGACTGTGGCCCTGGATGAGGAGCGGGCACCGCTGGTGCGGCTGGCGTTTACGGAGTACGCGACCGGTAACTGGACGGTGCGGCAGCTGGCCGACCACCTCAACACCCTCGGCCTGAACATCCCACCTACGCCACGGCGCTGCGCCAAGCCCATCACGGCAACGCGCCTGCACGAGATCCTGCGCCACCCCTACTACAAGGGCATCGTCACCTTCCAGGGTGTGGAGTATGCGGGCAAGCACGAGCCGCTGGTAGATAGCCAGACCTGGCAGACCGTGCAGACCATCCTGGCCTCACGCCGCTATGGGGAGCGCCAGCGCATCCACAACCACTTCCTCAAGAGCACCGTCGTCTGCGGCCAGTGTGGGACGCGCCTGTCCGTCCAGAACGCCAAGAACAGCAAGGGCACCATCTACCCCTACTTCGTCTGCGCCCGCCGCTGCCGCCTACACGACTGCGCCTTCACCGCCGTGCTCATCGACGTCGTCGAAGACCGGATGGTTGAGCTCTACCGGGCCATTGAGCTTAGCGCGGAGGACAGAACGCAGATCGAGCGCTACCTCCATGACGAGCTGGCACAGATCGAAGGGGACAAGGCCAAGGCAGTGCGCTCCCTGACGACGCGGCGCACCAACATCGAGGACAGACGACGCCGTCTCCTCCATGCCCACTACGAAGGGGCCGTCCCCCTTGACCTGCTCAAGGAGGAACAGGCCGAGCTGTCCACCGAGCTGAACCAGATCGAGCGCCAGCTAGCCGCCTACCAGGCCGACGCCGCCGAAGTCCGCCAGCACCTCACCCAAGCCCTTGACCTTCTCGAAGACTGCCACCGCCTCTACAGCGCTGCGCCCGCCCACCTGAAGAAGCTGCTCAACCAAGTCTTCTTCCAGCGGGTGCTGGTCAACCCGCTAGTCGATGAGGAGGGACGGGTCATCTTGCCAGGCGAAGGAACGACCGACAGCGGCAAGCAGCCGGGCAAGGACGCGGGCGCACACGATGGACAGGACAGTGCCGGAGAAGAAGGAACCGGCGATGCCAGCGGGGGAGGAGTCACTCCGCATCCCGTCAACCTCGCCGACACCGGCTCCGGCACTCGCCTCAGCGCTCTGCTCACCCCACCCTTCGACCAGCTGGCCAGCCCCGGCCTGCACGCCGCCGCTCACACGCACTACCTGCAGCACCTGGGTCAGCCCGACAAGCCGACCACACCGCCCACCGCTGACGCCGCGCCCACGAGCTCCACAACACGAACAACGCTCACCCTGGTGGGTGAGCGTTGTTCATCATCCGGAACCGCATCCCAGACGCTTTCGACTGGGGTGGGTTCGGGTAAGAGCTTGTTGGTACGCGAGAAGGGACTCGAACCCTCACGCCCGAAGGCACCAGGACCTAAACCTGGGGCGTCTACCAATTCCGCCACTCGCGCTCAGGGGCGAGCCTACCCGCTCGAGCGGGCTCGCCGCGGCCCGACGGCGCGCGCCGGGCCGGTCGGACCAGTGGGCCGTCCGGGCCCTCGGGTCAGTCGATGCCGAGCTCGGCGCGCAGGCGGCCGACGTGCCCGGTGGCCTTGACGTTGTGCTTTGCCAGCAGGACCTTCCCAGCGGTGTCCACGACGACGGTCGAGCGGATGACGCCGGTGACGACGCGCCCGTAGTTCTTCTTCTCGCCCCAGGCGCCCCAGGCCTCCATGACGGCGTGCTCGGGGTCGGACAACAGCGGGAAGGGCAGGGACTGCTTCTCGGCGAAGCGGCTCAGGGCGGCGGGGGAGTCGGGGGAGATCCCGACCACCTCGTAGCCGGCGGCCCGCCAGGCCGCCAGGGAGTCGCGGAAGTCGCAGGCCTCCTTGGTGCAGCCCGGCGTCGACGCGCGGGGGTAGAAGTAGACGACGACGCCCACGCTCGCCCGCTGGCGCAGCTCGGCCAGGCCGAGCTCTCCTCCAGAGGCGTCGGTCAGCGTGAAGTCCGGGGCGGTGTCCCCGACGGCGAGGGTGCTCATGATTCGTTCCCTGTCCTCATCTTCTTGGGCGTCGTCACGGAATCGTGGCCTCAGGCGGCCAGGTCCATGGCCTCCTCGGCGGCCTGGAGGCGCTCCAGGGCCCGCTCGAGGCGGGACGGGGACGCGCTGGCGACCAAGGAGTCGACCTCGGTGCGGGCGGCGGCGAGCTCGCGCTCGGCGTCCTCGCGGGACGCGGTGATGCTGATGATGTTCGTCATTGCTCTCTCCTTCTTCTCATCTCAGCCCTTCGATAAGGGCTCCTGAATGCCGGGGCGCGGGCAGGGATGGCAGGGACCTGCTCGATGGCGCTGCCGCGCTCCGGCGGATGGTCACGGTGGGCGCGAAAGGCACAGGGCTCCCGGAGGTGTTCTCCATGGGGGAGGGCGCCTGCGCGATCGCGGCACGGCGGCGTGCGCTCGGGATTCATTCCCGCAGCGGCATCGCGCCGATCCAAACGTGGTACACCGCCAAGGACTCGAACCTTGAACCCGCTGATTAAGAGTCAGCTGCTCTACCAATTGAGCTAGCGGTGATCGGCCACTCGCGTGGCCGACGGCTCCCGGCGTTGCCGGAAGGCGTCGTACCCCCTCAGGGACTCGAACCCTGGACACCCTGATTAAGAGTCAGGTGCTCTAACCAACTGAGCTAAGGAGGCTTTTTGTGGGCGGCTCCCGGAAGGACCGGGAGGCGTCGTACCCCCTCAGGGACTCGAACCCTGGACACCCTGATTAAGAGTCAGGTGCTCTAACCAACTGAGCTAAGGAGGCATTGGATTGTCATGATCGCTAGGCGCGAGCGCTTGGCAACGGAGACAGACTGTACCTCCGGGCCGCGCCGCGAGTCCAGCCAGGAGGGGCCTGCGGGCCCCGATGTGCCTGAGATCTCAGGCTTCCAGAGGGGTCGCTTCTCCCTGCCGAGCCTGTTCTGACAGCCCGGCGAGCCCGGATCACCCGGCCAGCCCAGCCAGTTCGGTGGCGAAGCGGTCGGTGGCCCTGATGAGGGAGTCGAGCGTCTCGGGCTCGTTGAAGGCGTGGCCCGCGGTCGGGCTGATGCGCATCTCGGCCTCCGGCCAGGCGCGGTGCAGCGCCCAGGCGGTGCCGATGGGGCAGCACATGTCGTAGCGGCCCTGGACGATCACCCCGGGGATGCCGTGGTCGGCGAGGGTCCGGGCGCGGGTGAGCAGCTCGCCGTCGTCCATCCACCCGTGGTTGACGAAGTAGTGGTTCTCGATGCGCGCGAAGGTGAGGGCGAAGGCCGGGTCCTGCACCTCGTCGATGTGCTCCTGGTCGCGCAGGAGGGTGGAGGTCGCGGCCTCCCAGGTGGTCCACGCGATCGCCGCCGGGCCATGGATCGCGGGGTCCGTGCTGGTCAGGAGCTCGTGGTAGCGCTCGATGTAGCCTCCCGGGCCGACGCCGTCGCCCGCCGCCGCCGTGTACGCCTCCCACTCGTCGGGCCAGACCATGTCCGCGCCGCCCGCCTCGTAGTACCAGTCGAGCTCGCGCTGGCGCAGGGTGAAGATACCCCGCAGGACGAGGGCGGCCGCGCGCTCGGGGTGCGTGACGGCGTAGGCCAGGGCGAGCGTGGAGCCCCAGGAGCCCCCGAAGATGAGCCATGACTCGATGCCCAGGTGGGCGCGCAGGCGCTCCATGTCCTTCACGAGGTGCCAGGTGGTGTTCGCCGTGAGGTCCGCCTCCGGCTCCCAGGCGTGGGGCAGGGAGCGCCCGCAGCCGCGCTGGTCGAAGAGGATGATCCGGTACTTCGCCGGGTCGAAGCAGCGGCGGTGCGCGGGGGCGCAGCCGCCGCCGGGACCGCCGTGGACGAAGACCGCCGGGATGCCCTCCGGGTTCCCGCACTCCTCGTAGTAGATGCTCTGGCCGTCGCCCACCTCGAGCATGCCGGTGGCGTAGGGCTCGATCTCCGGGTAGAAGCCGCGCAGCGCCGACGACGGCGAGGCGCTGGTGGAGGAGGGGGAATCGGTCGGGAGGGGCAGGGTCTGCTCGGGGGCGCTCATGCCGGCATTGTGCCATTGCTGAGAGGCGCCCCCGCAGGCCTGCTGGTTCTCACAACACGGGACGCGGGACCTAGGGCCGTGCGCGCGGTACGGTGGGACCGTGAGCATGCCGATTGTGACCCTCGTGACCTCCACCGACTTCCCGGGCCTCGACGAGGACGACCGCGCCCTGCCCGACGCGCTGCGCGAGCGTGGCATCGAGCCGCGCATCGCCGTGTGGAACGAGCCGGGTATCGACTGGGGCGAATCGGACATGGTGGTCCTGCGGTCGGTGCGCGACTACGCCAAGAGCGACCGCTACGAGGACTTCATGGCGTGGACGCGCTCCGTCCCGCGCCTGGCCAACCACCCCGACGTCGTCGCCTGGAACGCGGACAAGCACTACCTGCGCCGCCTCAGCGAGCTCGGCGCGCCCATGATCCCAACCCTGTGGCTGGAGCCCGACGCCGGGTTGTCCAAGCACCAGGTGCACTGCCGTTTCCCGGCCTTCGGCGACTTCGTGGTCAAGCCGGCGATCTCCTCGGGAGGCCGTGGCACGGGCCGCTACACGGCGATCGACGCCGGATCGCGCTCCGAGGCGATCAACGACGCCATGCACCACATCTCGCGGGGCCGCACCGTCATGGTGCAGCGCTACCTCGAGGAGGTGGACCGCAGGGGCGAGCTCTCACTGGTCTACTTCAACGGCGTGCTCTCTCACGCCGTCGAGAAGGCCCCCATGCTGCATCCCTCCTTCCGCTCCACCGACGAGGTCCATGAGGAGATCGTCACCGCCCGCGAGCCCAGCGAGCAGGAGTGGCTGTGGGGCGAGCGGGTGCGCAAGGCCATCCACCAGCACATCAAGGAGCGCTCCGGGCGCGACATCCAGCTGCTGTTCAACCGGGTCGACGTCGTCGAGGACGGCCAGGGCGGCTTCTACCTCATGGAGGTCTCGCTCATCGACGCCGGCCTCTACTTGGGCTCGGCCCCTGACGCCCTCAACAACTTCGCCGACGCCATCGCCCAGCGCGTCTTCTGGTGACCGGTGTGGGGCCAGCCTGATAGGACTGTGCTATGCGCACGCTGCTCAACGTCATCTGGGTCGTCTTCGCCGGCTTCTGGCTCTGGCTCGGCTACCTCCTCGCTGGCATCGTCGCGTGCATCTTCATCATCACCATCCCCGCCGGGGTGGCCTGCTTCCGCATCGCCGGGTACGTCCTGTGGCCCTTCGGGCGTGAGGTGGTCCCGGCCCCCGGGGCCGGCGCCATGAGCGGGATCAGCAACATCATCTGGTTCCTCGTCGCCGGGCTCTGGCTGGCCATCGGTCACGTCACCACCGCCGCGGCGCAGGCCGTCACCATCATCGGGATCCCGCTGGCCGTGGCCAACATCAAGCTCATCCCCGTTACCTGCTTCCCCTTCGGCAAGCGGATCATCGAGACCCGCTAAGGTCCCTCGGGCGCCGGACCGCCAGCGGATCTCACAGGCTGACGCGGCGGGCTCGCGGTGATGTGCAACCGGGTCCATGCCTGAGACGCTACCGGTGCCGTCTCGAGCCATTCGATACCGTGTCGCAATGCGAACGCTCTCGGTATCCGCCACGTCCTTCGGGCGTGAACCGGCTCGGTTGTCTGATCTGCTGGACCGAGGTCCGGTCGTCCTCGACGGGGCGATGGGGACCGAGCTCGACGCCCGCGGGGTCGACACCCGCAACGCGCTGTGGTCGGCGCTGGCGCTCACCACGGCGCCCGACGTCGTGCGCGAGGTGCACTCCGACTACCTGGATGCGGGGGCTCGCGTCATCACCACCAACACGTACCAGGCCACGCTCCCGGCGCTGATCCGCTCCGGGCAGGATGCTGCCGGTGCGAGGGAGGTCATCGCAGCCGGCGCCCGTCTGGCCAAGGAGGCAGCGCGTCAGTTCGCCAAGGAGCACCCCGAGGAGCCGGTGCTCGTCGCCGGCGGGCTTGGACCTTATGGGGCCTATCTGGCTGATGGCAGTGAGTACACCGGCGCCTACGGCATTGATGTCCCCGAGGATCCCGGTTTCCGGGAGGTGCATCTGCCTCGCATCGAGGTCCTGGTGGGGGAGGGGGTCGACCTGTTCGCCCTGGAGACGCTTCCGCGCCTGGACGAGGCGCAGGCACTCGTCGCCATGGTGAAGGGCCTCGCTCCTCAGGCCGAGTGCTGGGTCTCCTTCCAGGTGCGCCTCGACGGCGTCACTCTTGCTGACGGTACGCCATTGGCCGAGGCGGCGGCCTGGGCTGCGCAGGAGGAGATGGTCGTCGCGGTCGGCGTCAACTGCGTGGCCCCGGGCGTCGTCGGCCGAGCGCTGCCGGTGCTGCGTGCGGCGACCGACAAACCGCTGGTGGCCTACCCCAATGTGGGCGATCTCTACGACCCGGCGACCAAGACCTGGCAGTCCACGGGCGAAGGGGCTGGGATCCCGGCGCAGGCTCCCTCCTGGATCGACGCCGGGGCGCGGCTCGTCGGCGGTTGCTGTCGCACCCGTCCGGCCCAAATCCGCGAGCTTGCTCGCGCGGTCAGCCTGTAGCAGCGCGGCCCTCCGACCTCGCCGTCCTGGTGAAGCAACTCCGTGACTGGCTTGCTCACCATTACTCTAGTGCTAGAGTAATGGCATGTCCTCCGACGCCGACATCGTTCTCCTCTCGCTCCTTGCCGAGCAGCCGCGCCATGGCTACGACCTTGACCGGGTCATCGAGCAGCGCGGCTACCGCCAGTGGACCTCCCTGGCCTTCTCCTCCGTCTACTACCTCCTCAAGCGCCTGTCAGAACGAGGACTCCTCGAGCCCGACGAAGGCTCCCAGGGGCGGCGCACCGTCTTCCGCGTGACCGAGGCCGGGCACCGTGAGCTGAGCAAGGCCGCCGGTGAACGTGTCCTCACCCCGGCCCCACCCAGCGCCGGAGTGCTCCCGGCGCTCAACGCCTACCCCCGGCTCGACGATCCCGCGCTCACGGACCTCCTCGCCCAACGCGCCGAGGCTCTCATGGTCAGGCTCGACGAGCTGCGCGCTCTGCGCGCCCAGGTCGACGAGGAGCACGCCCTGGCCATCTTCGACTACGAGATCCTGCGCCAGGAAGCGGATCTCGCCTGGACCCGAACCCTTCTCAAGAAAGCAGACAGTGATGAGGACTGACATCAAGAAGGACCGCAAGGACCTGTACCTGCCGGGAAAGGCCGATTTCACGGAGGTGGACGTACCGGCCATGACCTACCTGGCCATCGACGGCCACGGCGACCCCAACACCTCACCGGCCTACGCCACCGCGATCCAGGCGCTCTACGCGGGCGCCTACGCGATCCGCGCCGTGCTGAAGAAACGAACCGGCGACGACTTCGTCGTCGGCCCCCTGGAGGGGCTGTGGATGAGCGCAGACAATGCGGCCTTCGTTGCCGGTGACAAGGGGGAGTGGGACTGGACCATGATGATCCCCCTGCCTGAGGCGGTCTCCTCGCAGGACATCACCGAGGGGCTGGCGCAAGCGGCGCGCAAGAAGCCCGACCTTCCTGTCTCCGCCCTCAAGGAGCTCCCCCTGAATGAGGGCAGGTCGCTGCAGATCCTCCACGTGGGCACCTACAACGACGAGGCCCCCACCCTGGCGCGCCTGCACGACGAGGTCATGCCGGGCCTCGGCCTCACCTGGAACGGGCCCCACCACGAGATCTACCTCAGCGACCCCAGGCGCGTGGCACCGGAGAGGATGAAGACCGTCCTGCGCCAGCCGGTCAGGTCCGTCGCGGAGGCCAACGAGGCGGGCTAACCCTGCTGCGGCCCCACGCCCAGCAGGCGCACGACCGCGCTGCCCGCCGTGTCTGAGGCGTCGAGGTCCACCAGCGCGGTCAGCCGCCAGTCATGGTCGGACTCGGGGTCCTCGATGACCTGGGCGGCCAGCCACACGCGCCGACCGGCCGACTCGATGGCCTCAGCCAGCCGCTCCGACACGCCCGCCCTCACCAGGGCCGTCGCATCGGGCGACTCATCGAGCGGCGCCAGGGCGATGGCGCGCGCCGCGGTGTCGGTGCCGATCCAGTCGTACTCGTCCCAGTAGCGGCCCAGCGCCTCATCCCAGCGGTCCTCGCCCCAGCCCGAGGCGGCGTCCAGGCGGGCCAGGCCCTCGACGTCGTCGCGTGCCATGAGCTCGACGCGCCGGAACATCTCGCGGCGCACCGCCACCCGGAAGGCATGACGGTTGCGAGTGAAGGCCACCGTCCCGTCCTCGCCCGCGCCGAAGGCCCGCTCCACCCCGGACGAGTCATCCGCCCCGGCGCGGTCCCCGGGAACAGTCCCTGCCCCCGGCAGCTCGCCGCGCTCCGCCGCCCCCAGCGCCTCCCACTCGTCGAGCAGGGAGGAGTCGACGGCGCGCACGAGGCCGCCGAGCCAGTCGACGACCTCCTCGACCTGCTCCGTGCGGTGCTCCTCGGGGACCACCTGGCGCAGCGCCCGGTAGGCGTCCGTGAGGTAGCGCAGGAGGACGCCCTCGCTGCGCCCGAGCTCGTAGCGGGAGACGAGGTCGGAGAAGGTCATCGCGTTCTCCACCATCTCGCGCACCACGGACTTGGGGCGCAGTTCGTGCTCGGCCGTCCACGGGTTGGCCTGCTTGTACATCTCCAGGGCCGGGGCGAGCAGGTCGATGAGAGGCTGGGGCCAGGTGATCTCCTCGATAGCGGCCATCCGCTCCTCGTAGTCCATGCCCTCGGCCTTCATCGCCGCGATCGCCTCGCCACGGGCCGCCCGCTGCTGGGCGTACAGGAGCGGGCGGGGATCGTCGAGGGTCGCCTCGACGACGCTGACGACGTCCAGCGCGTGCTCCGGCGACTCGGGGTTGAGCAGATCCATGGCGGCCAGGGCGAAGGGCGCGAGCGGCTGGTTGAGGGCGAAGTCCCCGGGAAGGTCCACCGCCAGGCGCAGGCGGGGGCGCCCATCGGCGGCGGCCACGGCGCTCGGCACATGCTCCACCACGCCCGCCGTGCGCAGTGAGCGGTAGATGTCCAGGGCCCGGCGAACATGGGCCCGATGCTCGGTGGCACTCGACTGCACGCGCTCCAGGAGGCGGGCCATATGCGCCACCGGGTCCCCCGGGCGCTCCATGAGGTTGAGGATCATGGTGGTCGTCACCTGGAACTGGCTGGTGAGGGTCTCCGGGGCGGCGTCGCGCAGGCGCTCGAAGGTCTTGTCCGTCCAGTTGACCCGGCCCTCGGGGGCCTTCTTGCGCACGATCTTGCGGCGCTTGCGCTCGTCGTCGCCCGCCTTGGCCAGGGCCTTGGCGTTGAGGATGACGTGCTCGGGCGCCTGGACCGTCACATAGCCGCGCGTGTCGAAGCCAGCCCGCCCGGCGCGCCCCGCCACCTGGTGGAACTCGCGGGCGGTGAGGTGGCGCTCCTTCGCGCCGTCGAACTTCACCAGGGAGGTCATGACGACCGAGCGGATCGGCACGTTGATACCCACCCCCAGGGTGTCCGTGCCCGAGATGACACTGAGCAGCCCGGCGCGCGCGAGCCGCTCCACGAGCCTGCGGTAGCGCGGCAGCATCCCGGCGTGGTGGACGCCGATGCCCGATCGCAGCAGCTTGGACAGGGTCGCCCCGAATCCCGGGCCGAAGCGGAAGTCGCCGATGGCCTCGACCACCTCGGCCTTGCGGGCCTTGGTCAGGCCCAGGTCGACGCTGAGCAGGGAGGTGGCGCGCTCGACGGCCTCCTTCTGGGAGAAGTGGACGACGTACACGGGCGCCTTGTCCTGCCCGACGAGCCGGGTGAGCAGCTCCTCGATGGACTCCACCGAGTACTCCAGCTCCAGGGGGACCGGCCGAACCGCGTCGTCGACGACGGCGACCTCCCGGCCCGTGCGCGCCTCCATGTCCTCCACGAAGTAGGACACGTCCCCGAGCGTGGCCGACAGCAGCACCATCTGGGCCTGGGGGAGCTCGAGGAGCGGCACCTGCCAGGCCCAGCCGCGCTGCGGGTCGGCGTAGTAGTGGAACTCGTCCATGACGACGCAGTCCGTGTCCAGCTCCTCGCCCTCGCGCAGCGACTGGTTGGCCAGGATCTCCGCCGTGCAGCAGATGATGGGGGCGGCGGCGTTGATCGACGTGTCCCCGGTGACCATGCCGACGTTGTCGGCGCCGAACAGGCGCACGAGCTCGAAGAACTTCTCACTCACGAGGGCCTTGAGGGGCGCCGTGTAGTAGGAGCGCCCGCCCCGGGCGAGCGAGGCCGTGTGGGCGGCCAGCGCGATCATCGACTTGCCCGAGCCCGTGGGGGTCGCGGCGATGACGTGACGGCCCTCAAGGATCTCGCCCAGGGCCTCGTCCTGGTGCGGGTAGAGGGTGCGGCCCGTGGACTCGGCCCACTCGGTGAAGGCGAGGTAGACCTCCTCGGGCTCGGGCACGCGCTGCGGGTCATCAGCGGGGATGAGGGCATCGAGCATCGCGTTGAGCGCGGGGGCCTGGGGAGCTGGGCCGGTCGACATGGCGCCATCGTCCCACATGGGAATCAGGGCGCCCGCGGCCCAGGATCCGGCATGGCGCTTCGCGCAGGGGCCTCTTCATGAGAGCATGCCCGGCGTTCCCATACACAGCGGAAGGCGCAGCATGGACGCATTCGCGGCGAACCTCCAGCAGATCGCCGATTGGATCACCGCCCACATCACCATGTGGGTGCTGGTCGGCACGGGTCTTGCCCTGACTATCGCCACCCGGGGCGTCCAGGTCCGCCACCTGGGCTCCATGGTCCGGCAGGTACGCGGCGCGCGCAGCGGCGCCGAGGGCGGTATCTCCTCCTTCCAGGCCTTCGCGATCTCGCTGGCCGCGCGCGTGGGCATCGGCAACGTCTTCGGCGTCGCCGCCGCCCTCCTCATGGGCGGGCCCGGCGCGATCTTCTGGATGTGGGTGGTGGCGCTGGTCGGCATGGCCACCGCCTTCTTCGAGGCCACCCTCGCCCAGATCTTCAAGGTCCGCTCCGCCGACGGCGCCTTCCGCGGCGGCCCCGCCTTCTACATGACGCGGGGCATGCGCAGCCGGCCACTCGCCGTCGTCTTCTCCGTCATCTCGCTGGTCACCTGCGGGTTCATCATCACGTCGGTGCAGTCCAACTCCGTGGCAGGCACCCTGCTCGCCGCATTCGGCGCCGACGACGCCGCCCCGCTTCCCGGCGCCGGGGGCCTGACCTCCGCGCCGCTCGTCGTCGCCGCCCTCATCTTCGTCTTCACCGCGATGGTCGTCTTCGGCGGGGTGCGGGCCGTGGCGCGCGTGACCGAGTGGATGGCGCCGATCATGGCCCTCATCTACATCATCCTCGTGGCCTTCATCTGCCTGACGAACATCCACGAGTTCGTGGATGTCCTCGGCCAGATCGTGCGCGCGGCCTTCGCCCCCGAGCCCATCGCCGGTGGACTGGGAGGCGGCATCCTCGCCGCCGTCGTCAACGGCACCAAGCGCGGCCTGTTCTCCAACGAGGCCGGCCAGGGAACCGCCCCCAACGCCGCCGCGACCGCCACCGTCGCCCACCCCGTCCAGCAGGGGCTCATCCAGTCCCTCGGCGTTTTCGTGGACACGATCATCGTCTGCACGGCCACGGCCTTCGTCATCCTCATCGCCGGGCCCGAGGTCTGGTCCTCCCCGGACGCCAACCCCGCGACCCTGACCACCCTGGCCATCGCGCACGAGCTGGGCGGCTGGACCGTGGCGCCCATGGCGGTGCTCATCTTCGTGCTCGCCTACTCCTCCATCATCGCCGCCTACGTCTACTCCGATGTCAACATGGAGTACCTCGTGGGGCCCCGGCGCTGGGCGAGCTGGACGGTGCGCGTGCTCTCCGTGGTCTCCGCCTCCGCCGGCGCCATCCTCACCCTCGACGTCGTGTGGAACGCCGTCGACATCGCCATGGCGGTCATGACCCTCACCAACCTCGTGGCCCTGCTCTGGCTCATCCGCTGGGGCACGGGAGCCCTGCGCGACTACGAGGCCCAGATCCGCGCGGGCGTCGCCGAGCCTGTCTTCGTGGGCCGCGCCAACCCCCACCTGCCCGGGGATGTCCCCGGCGACGTGTGGGCCTCTCCCGACGACGCCGCCCCCCACGACCCCCGAACGACCCAGCCTGCCGCCTCCACAGGCGCCGAGCACTGTTCCTGACCAGCGAAGAGGAATCATGATGACCCCCGTCCCGCTCACCGCACCGACAGCCCTGCCCGCGGCCACGCTCGCCGAGCAGCTCGGCCAGGTCGACGACTTCCTCTACACCTATGTGCTCGCCGCGCTGCTCATCGCCGTCGGCCTGTACCTGACGATCCGGACCCGTGCCGTGCAGGCCCGGCACTTCGGGACCATGGTGCGCGCGCTCACCCGCTCGCGCGGCGACGCCGAGGGCGGGATCTCCTCCTTCCAGGCCTTCGCCGTCGGCCTGGCCGCGCGCGTGGGCATCGGCAACATCGCCGGAGTCGCCATCGCCGTCCTCATGGGCGGGCCCGGGGCGCTGCTGTGGATGTGGGTCGTCGCGCTCATCGGCATGGCCACCGCCTTCATCGAGTCGACCCTCGCGCAGATCTTCAAGGAGCGCGGCCGCGACTTCACCTTCCGCGGAGGGCCCGCCTACTACATCAAGAACGGCCTGGGCTCGCGGGCCTGGGGCGGTGTCTTCGCCATCCTGTGCATCATCTCCGTGGGCATCACCGTCGTCATGGTGCAGACCAACTCCCTGGCCGGCGTCATCAACGCCACCGTCCCGTCCGTGGCGCCCTGGATGGTCGGCGTCTTCCTCATCATGCTCACCGGGCCCGTCGTCCTGGGCGGCCTGAAGTCCGTCGCCCGGATCACCGAGTGGATGGCGCCCGTCATGGCGCTCATCTACGTGCTCACGACCATCGTCGTCCTGGCGATGAACATCACCGAGATCCCCGGCGTCCTGCGCTCCATCGTCTGGGGGGCCTTCGGCGCCGACCAGGCCCTGTACGGCGTGGCCGGCGGGATCGTCGCCGCGGTCCTCAACGGTGTGCGCCGAGGCCTGTTCTCCAACGAGGCGGGCCTGGGGACCGTGCCCAACGCCGCGGGCACCGCCACCACCACCCACCCGGTGCGCCAGGGCCTCATCCAGTCTTTCGGCGTCTTCATCGACACGATCCTCGTGTGCACCGCCACCGGCCTGCTCATCCTGCTGGCCACCGACACCTACGCCCCCGGCACCTACACGGCGGACAACGCCAAGGGCATCGGGGCCGTCCTCACCCAGGAGGCCGTCGCCGAGCACCTGGGGGCCTGGACCACCTGGCCGATGGTCGTCCTCATCTTCGTCCTCGTCTTCTCCACGGTGCTCGGCTGCTACTCCTACTCGCAGGTCAACGTCAACTACCTGGGTGGGCAGCACCGCGCCGAGCAGGTCTTCGGCCTCACCCTCACCGCCGCCGCCTTCGCCGGCACCATCCTGGACCTGCCCGTGGTGTGGGCCCTGGCCGACATCGCCCTCGGGCTGCTCGGCCTGCTCAACCTCGCGGTCATCGTCCGCCTCGCCCCCTGGGCCCTGGGAGCCCTGAGGGACTTCGACGCCCAACTGCGCGAGGGCCGCGCCCCGGTGTTCGTCGGCCGCGCCAACCCCCACCTGCCCGGCGATCTTCCCGCGGGCGTCTGGGATGGGGACACGACGGCGCCCGGCGCCCCTGCCGCTGAAATCCCCACGCCCGGCGCGCCCGCCGCTGGTCGGCGCTGAGAGGAGCCACCATGACCACCCTCAACACCATCCTCGGCCAGGTCTCCGACTTCCTCTACTCCACCTTCCTCGTCTGGCTCCTCATCGGGGCGGGGCTCTACTTCACGATCCGCACCCGCGGCGTGCAGCTGCGCCACAGCGTCCCGATCGCCCGCTCCATGATCGGCTCCCGGGCGAGCGGGGGGCGCTCCCTGTCCTCCTTCCAGGCCTTCGCCGTCGGGCTGGCCTGCCGCGTGGGCACTGGCAACATCGTCGGCGTCGCCCTGGCCCTCATCCTCGGGGGCCCGGGCGCTATCTTCTGGATGTGGGTGGTGGCCCTGCTCGGCACGGCCACGGCCTTCACCGAGTCCACCCTCGCGCAGGTCCTCAAGATCCGCCACCACGACGGCAGCTTCAGGGGCGGGCCGCCCTACTACATCGCCAAGGGACTGCGCCTGCCCTGGCTCGGCGCGATCTTCGCCGTCTTCTTCCTGGCCGCCAACGGGCTGTCGATGCCCCTGGTCCAGTCCAACGCGGTGGCTGGCGCGCTCGCCGCGGCGGGTGACGTCCCCGTGTGGGGCAGCGCCCTCATCGTCGTCGCGCTCACCGCCCCGGTGCTGCTCGGCGGCCTCAAGGCCATCGGCCGCGTCGCCGAGATCCTCGCCCCGCTCATGGCCGCCGCCTACCTGCTGGCCGTCCTCGGCATCGTCGTGACCCACCCGGCGGCCTCCGGCCACGCCCTCGTGGAGATCATCGAGGGCGCCTTCGGCCTGCGGGCCGGGCTCGCGGGCCTCGCCGGCGGGGTCACCCAGGCGATCCTCAACGGCGTGCGCCGCGGCCTGTTCTCCAACGAGGCCGGCCTGGGAGGCGCCGCCTGCGCCTCCGGCTCCGCCGCCGTGCGCCACCCCGTCCAGCAGGGCCTTATCCAGGCGCTCGGCGTCGTCATCGACACGATCTTCGTGTGCACGGCCACCGCCCTGGCGATCCTCATCGCCGGCGACGCCGTCTACGCCCCCGGCCTCACCGGCAAGGACGTGGCCGGCTCGCTCACCCAGGACGCCATCGCGCTCCTCGTGGGGGAGTGGACGCGCTGGCCCATGGCGATCCTCATCGTCGTCCTGGCCTACACGACGATCATCGGGGCCTTCTCCTACGCCCAGGTCTGCCTCGACTACCTCACCGAGAACCGGTGGGTGTCCAAGGCCCTCCAGTGCGCCGCCGTCGCCTGCGCCGCCCTCGGAGCCTTCCAGGCCCTGACCACGGTATGGACGCTGGCCGACATCCTGCTGGGCCTCGGGGCCATCATCAACCTCGTGGCGCTCGTGCTGCTCATCCGCTGGGTGCTCGGCGCCCTGCGCGACTGGGAGGCCCAGCGCCGCCAGGGCGTCGATCCCGTGTTCATCGGCCACGGCAACCCGCTCCTGCCCGGGGACACCAACGACGGAGTCTGGGAGGCCGCCCCGACGGCCCAGCCATGACACAGCCGGGTAACACGCCGGGCCTAGGCTCCTCGAGTCCCACCCCCGGCTTCTGGAGGTTATTCCCTTGACCCACCCTGTCCCCGCGTTGACGGCGGTGCTGCCCACGGGCGCGCTCGACGACGCCACCAAGACCCTCGGAGACATCTCCGACCAGTTCTACGCCGGCTTCCTCGCCTGGGCGCTCATCGCCGTCGGCCTCTACTTCACCATCCGCAGCCGCGCGGTGCAGTTCAGGCTCTTCCCCGAGATGGTTCGCACAGTCTTCGGATCGCGGGGCAACGCCGAGGGCGGTATCTCCTCCTTCCAGGCCTTCACCATCGGCCTGGCCAGCCGCGTGGGCACCGGCAACATCGTCGGCGTCGCCATCGCCATCACGCTGGGCGGGCCGGGCGCGATTTTCTGGATGTGGGTGGTGGCGCTGGTCGGCATGGCCACCGGCTTCATCGAGTCCACCCTCGCCCAGATGTTCAAGGTCCCCGCCGCCGACGGCACCTTCCGAGGAGGCCCCGCCTACTACATCACCCGCGGCCTCGGCTCGCGCGCCTGGGGCAGCGTCTTCGCCGTCGTCATCACCTTCGTCTTCGGCTTCGCCTACGAGGCCACCCAGGCCAACACGATCGCCGGCCAGATCGGCGGTCTGCTGGAGTCCCGCGGGCACTCGGTGGAGCCCTGGATCATCGGCGCGGTGCTCGTCGCCCTCACCGCCCCCATCGTCTTCAAGGGGATTAAGCGCGTGGCCCACGTGGCCGAGTGGATGGCGCCGATCATGGCGCTCATCTACGCGCTGCTGGCCATCGTCATCCTCGTCCTGCACGCGACCGCCATCCCCGGCACCTTCAAGGCGATCTTCGAGGGCGCCTTCGGCCTCAACGCCACCTTCGCCGGCATCAGTGGCGGGCTCTACGCGGCGGCCATCAACGGCATCAAGCGGGGCCTGTTCTCCAACGAGGCCGGTGAGGGCTCCGTGCCGAACGCCGCGGCGACGGCCACCACCTCCCACCCCGTCAAGCAGGGCTTCATCCAGTCCATGGGCGTCTTCGTCGACACCATCATCGTGTGCACCGCGACCGCGCTCATCGTCATGCTCTCCGGCCTCTACGACTCCGCCGCCAACCTGGCCAGCCCGGAGGCCGTCGAAGCCGCCGACGCCGCGAAGAAGACCCTCACCTCCGACTCCGTCGCCCACGTCCTGGGTGACTGGAGCCAGTACCTCATGGTCGTCATCATCTTCGTGTTCGCCTACTCCTCACTCCTGGGCAACTACACCTACGCGGAGATCAACGTCGACTTCCTTCGCGGCTCGCGCTCCAACCACACCTGGCTGCGCCTCATGATCCTCGTGGCCACGTTCGTCGGGGCCGTCGCCTCCCTCGACTTCGTGTGGAACCTGTCCGATCTCGCTATGGGCGCGATGGCAGTCATCAACATCGTCGCTATCACCCTGCTCGGCAAATGGGCCTTCGGCGCCCTGCGCGACTGGGAGGCCCAGAACCGCGAGCTGCGGGCGGGGCAGCGCGATGAGATCCGCTTCGTCGGCGAGAACAACCCCTACCTGCCCGGCGACCTGCCCGGTGAGGTCTGGGCCCCGCGCGAGGAGGAGCCCGCCACGCGGGCCTGAGCCGCGGACTCGCCGAGCGGGGGCCGGGGGAGCGGCACGGGGAACCGTGATCGCGCCCCGGCCCCCGCCGGTAGTCTGGGCGCATGAAGATCGCGCGATTCTCCACCGGTGATGAGCCCCGCTACGGCATCGTCCAGGGCCTGGACGACGCCGAGGCCGTGCCCACGGGCGAGTCCGAGGGCCACCTGCTCGTCCTCAAGGGCGACCCCCTCTTCTCCGTGCCCGAGGCCACCGGCGAGGTCGTTGAGCTCGGCGAGGCACGGCTCCTCGCCCCCGTCATCCCCCGCTCCAAGGTGGTGGCGATCGGCAAGAACTACGCCGCCCATGCCGCCGAGATGGTCGGCGGCATGGACGGCGCCGTCCCGGAGACCCCGATCATCTTCCTCAAGCCGAACACGGCCGTCATCGGCCCGGACGCCCCCATCGTCCTGCCAGCATGGAGCGAGGAGGTTCACTACGAGGCCGAGCTCGCCGTCGTCATCAAGCGCATCGCCAAGGACCTCTCCCCGCAGGACGCCCACCGCGTGATCCTGGGATACACGGTCGCCAACGACGTCTCCGCCCGGGACCGCCAGCGCGCCGAGCCGCAGTGGGTGCGCGCCAAGGCCTTCGACACCTCCTGCCCGCTGGGCCCCTGGCTCGAGATCCCCGAGCCCGGCGACGAGCGCGCCTTCGACCCCTCGCATGCCACCGTGCGCGCCAGGCTCGACGGCGAGACTGTCCAGGAGGGCAGCACGGCGGACATGATCCTGGGGATCGAGGAGCTCGTCGCCTACGCCTCGACGATCTTCACCCTCCTGCCCGGCGACGTCATCCTCACCGGCACGCCCGCCGGCGTCGGCGAGATCCGCGCCGGCCAGCGCGTGGGCGTCGAGGTCGAGGGCATCGGCGGCTTCACCAACCCCGTCGTGCGCCGCTGAGGCCGCCGCCCCCTGGCCGACGAGGCCGACGGGTCAGGCGAGGGCGGCGGTGATGCGATCGGCGATCTCGTCGGCGATGCCGCGGCCGGTGGCCAGGTTGAGGCGGCAGAACGCGGCGTAGTCGGCGCCGAAGGTCGCGCCGTCGTTCATATCCACACCCGCCTCGCGCGCGAGGAAGTCGAAGGGCGCGCCGGTGATCCGGCCATCGGCCACAGCCCCCGAGAAGTCCACCCATGCCAGGTAGGTGGCCTCCGGCATGACGACCGACACGCCCTCGATCCCGTTCAGGCGGCCCGTGACGGCCTCCAGCGTGCCGCGCAGGTACTCGCGCACCGCAGCGTTCCACTCCCGACCCTCCGAGACGGCCGCCGTCGTGGCGAGCACCCCCAGGATCGAGGCGCCCTCGGGCAGGCCGGAGCAGACCGGGTCGGCGTCGAAGCGCGCGCGGGCCTCGCCGGAGGCGATGAGCTGGGCGCAGCGCAGGCCCGGGATGTTCCAGCCCTTCGAGGCCGCCGTCGCCGTGAAGGTGAGGGCGGCCTCGGCCCCCGGGCGCGAGGCGTAGGCGGTGTGCCGGGCCCCGCCGGGCAGTACGAGCGGGGAGTGGATCTCGTCGGAGAAGACGATGACGCCGTACTTGCTCGACAGCGCCGCGATGGCGTCGAGCTCGTCGGCGCTCAGCACCCGGCCCACCGGGTTCCACGGGTTGCACAGGATGAGCAGGCCGGCCCCGGCCGCCATCGCGGCCTCGATGCCGTCGAGGTCCAGGGACCAGGCGGGGGACGAGACGCCGTCGCCCCGGATCGCGGGCACCTCGATGGCCTCGCGGTCCAGGAGCCCCGGGATCGTGAGGAACGGAATATAGGCCGGGGTGGGGACGATGACCGGCGAGCCCGGGCGGGTCAGGCGCCCGATGACCACCTTCAGCGAGGAGAGCACGTCCGGCAGCAGGCTCATGTCACCCTCCGGGATGTCCCAGCCGAAGGCGTCGCGGTGGAAGTCGATGACCGCCGCGCGGCAGGCCTCCCAGGCGGGCGGGGGCATGTAGCCGAAACGGGCGTCGTCGACGGCGCGGTGCAGGGCCTCCGTCACCGCCGGGGCGGTGCCCAGGTCCATCTCCGCCACCCACGCCGAGATCGCCGGCCCGGGCCTCCTCGTCCACTTCATCGAGCCCTTGGCGCGCACCTGCTGCGGTGTCAGGGCGTCGAAGGCGGCGAAGAGGTCCGTGGAGGACGGGACGGGGGAGGGGAGAGAAGATGGCTGAGTCATGGAGCGAATCATATGGAGGGCGCGCCGGCTCCCGGTGCCGCGGCGGATGCGCCCCGGCCGCCCTCAGCCCGCTCCGCCGGCCGCCGGGGTGGTGCCGCTCTGAGAGCCAGTGTCATCCATGCTGGCGGGGCCCGAGCGACCCAGCCAGGTCGCCCCTATGAGCTCGTCGCGCTCGGAGTCGCTGTAGGCGCTCGCGGGCTAGGCTTGGCCCATCATGACTGACACCGCCACGCCCTGCCCCATCCGCGTCCGCTTCTGCCCGTCCCCCACGGGCACGCCCCACGTCGGCATGGTCCGCACCTGCCTGTTCAACTGGGCTCATGCCCGCCACACCGGCGGCACCTTCGTCTTCCGCATCGAGGACACCGACGCCGCGCGCGACTCCGAGGAGTCCTTCAACGCCATCCTCGACTCGCTGACCTGGCTGGGCCTCGACTGGGACGAGGGCGTGGGCAAGGGCGGCCCCCACGAGCCCTACCGGCAGTCCCAGCGCATGGACCTCTACCGCCAGGTGGCCGCCGAGCTGCTCGAGGCCGGCTACCTCTACGAGTCCTACTCCACCCCCGAGGAGATCGAGGCCCGCCATCGCGCCGCTGGGCGCGACCCCAAGCTCGGCTACGACGGCTTCGACCGGGACCTGACCGAGGAGGCGCGGGCCGCCTTCCGCGCCGAGGGCCGCAAGCCCGTGCTGCGCATGCGCATGCCCGACGAGGACGTGACCTTCACCGACCTCGTGCGCGGCCCCATCACCTTCAAGGCCGGGTCCGTGCCCGACTACGTCGTCGTGCGCGCCGGAGGGGACCCGCTCTACACGCTCGTCAACCCCGTCGACGACGCCGCCATGGGCATCACCCATGTGCTGCGCGGCGAGGACCTGCTGTCCTCCACGCCCCGCCAGATCGTCCTGTACCGGGCCCTCATCGCGATCGGCCGCGCGCAGTCCGTGCCGGAGTTCGGCCACCTGCCCTACGTCATGGGGGAGGGCAACAAGAAGCTCTCCAAGCGGGACCCCGAGTCCAACCTCCTCATCCACCGCCACCGCGGCATGATCCCCGAGGGCCTGCTCAACTACCTCGCGCTGCTCGGATGGTCCCTGAGCAAGGACGAGGACGTCTTCACCCCCGCCCAGCTCGTCGAGCACTTCGACATCCACGACGTCAACCCCAACCCCGCCCGCTTCGACCCCAAGAAGTGCGAGGCGATCAACGCCGAGCACGTGCGGCGCCTGGAGGCCTCCGACTTCCGCGACCGCCTCGTGCCCTACCTGCGCGACGTCTACCCGGATCCCGCCGACCCGGCCTGGCAGGCCCGCCCTCTCGTGTCCGCCCCCTCCTTCGGCGAGCTGGGCGAGCGCGAGCAGGAGATCCTCACCGCGGCCGCCCCCCTCATCCAGACCCGCATCCAGCTGCTGCGGGAGAGCCGCGACATGCTCGGCTTCCTCTTCGTGGACGACGACGCCCTCGCCGTCGACGACAAGGCCGTGGCCAAGCTCAAGGACTCCGCCCCCGCCGTGCTCGACGCCGCCATCGCCGCGCTGGAGGCCCTCGGCCCCGAGGAGTGGACGACGCCGCGCCTCGAGGAGGTGCTGCGCGCCGCCATCGTCGATGGCATGGGCATCAAGCCGCGCCTCGCCTTCGGGCCGCTGCGGGTGGCCGCCACCGGCCGCCAGGTCTCCCCGCCGCTGTTCGAGTCCATGGAGATCCTCGGCGCCGACTCCTCCCTCACCCGCCTGCGCGCCCTGAGGGCGCGCCTCGCCTGAGGCGCTGAGCGCGCTGGCAACGGCGCAGAGAACGTGGAGAACTCAGTGCCGTGAACGGCCGCGCCGCCGCCCCCTGTCGCCGCAGGGGATGGCGGCGCGGTTGTCATCGCCGCCCCGGGCGCCGCGGGCCCTCACAGGTCGGGGGAGTCCATCCCCTCGATGCGGATGCCGCCCAGGATCGTGTGCCACTGGTCGACGGAGATCTCATGGCCCGACTCGCAGCCGATCCACACATCGAAGCGCAGGCCTGCCCCGCCCACGACCCGTGAGAAGTGGTAGCCGGTGAGTTCGCGCTGGCTCCACACCGTGGAGTCGGTAGTGCCCGTCCAATGCGCCGAGTAGCCGGCCATGATGCCGCCGTCGTCCTTGACCAGCTCGACCTGCTCCGGCTTGTCGCTCTCGAAGTTGTAGACGATGGGCTCGGCGCGGCTCGCCCGGTTGTAGCTGTAGGTGTCGTCGTCGAACTGGGCGTTGTGGTAAGTGCCGCTGATATCCCTGTTGACGTAGCCCGAGCAGTAGCCGTCATAGGTGCGGTAGCCCTCGAGGTTGCCCTGGTCGGAGACGCTGTCCTGCTTGGTGATGGAGTCGTCCTGGTACCAGACGGAGTAGTCGTCGTTGTAGAACTTCAGCGCTGGAGGCGTCCATGTGGCGTCGGGGTTGGAGCCCGGGTTGAGGGTGGGGCGGTCTCCAGGCGTCTCCTGGGAGTGGATCTGGGGAGGATCCACTTCGGCGAGCGTCGGCCGGGCGGCGGGCGTCTCCGACGTCGTCGGCTCCTGGGCGGGGCCGGCCTGGGAGCTCTTCCCGGAGTCGGAGCATGAGGCGAGGGCGAGCGGCAGGCTCAGGCACGCGGCGGCGACGATGGCCCGGGCCAGGAGTGGCTTGCCGCCGGGGCCGCGGGTGGGGGACGTGTGGGGAGTCATCGGTACCTCCGGGACCGAGGGGGAAGGATCCCTTCGATTCTAAGGAATCGCGCACGGGGAAGGCGCCGTGCGCGATGGTGAGGGCTGCCCGGCTCCGAGTCGCCGCCAGCGCTCCCGTGCGAGCCCTGTGGTGGCGTTCACGCGCCCACGATTCGACAGGATGGAGGAGCCCGTGTAGATTTCTTCCCGCTGCCCCGATCGGCTCGCCGGTCTGGGGTCACCTGCTTTGGGGTATGGTGTAATTGGCAACACAGGTGATTCTGGTTCATCCATTCTAGGTTCGAGTCCTGGTACCCCAGCGGAGAGCGCGAGCTCACCACACAGTTGAAGAACTGCGCCCCGTTCGTCTAGCGGCCCAGGACACCGCCCTCTCACGGCGGCAGCACCGGTTCAAATCCGGTACGGGGTACTCAGGCAGCCACCTCTGGCCGCCCGTCCACATGCCCCGTTCGTCTAGCGGCCCAGGACACCGCCCTCTCACGGCGGCAGCACCGGTTCAAATCCGGTACGGGGTACTCAGGCAGCCACCTCTGGCCGCCCGTCCTCACGCCCCGTTCGTCTAGCGGCCCAGGACACCGCCCTCTCACGGCGGCAGCACCGGTTCAAATCCGGTACGGGGTACTCCGAATGAGCTCATGAGGCCCGATCGCCACTGGCGGTCGGGCCTTCGTCGTCAAGGGCTTATAGGACGTTTTCTGTTGGTCCTGGTTTCTCCTGGCGCTGGGGTCGATGGCCCGGTCGGCGGTCTCGGCGGGTGCGCGGAGCACCGGCGGCTGCGCTGAGCCCCGGTGGTTGCGCCGAGCACCTTCGGCTGCGTTCCCACCGCACCCCACGGTGCTGGGGGCAACCACCGGTGCAGGAGGCACCCCGCGGCGGACTCCAGGCGCTGGCCGACGACGCCCACGCCCCGCTCCGTGCGGACTGTCTGTACGCGGGTTCGGGGCACAGGACGGGGGTTCGGGGCACAGGACGGGGTCGCTACCCCCGTCCAGTGGGGGAAGACCCCGGACAGAGCGCCGAACCCCCGTCCAGAGGGCCACGACGGCCGCCTATCGGAGGAGGCTTCACCTGGGCTCACACGGGTGACACCCCGCCCCCGCACGTGCGGACGCGCGCCAGGGTTGCGGACGTGCCCCCGGGGCGCGTCGGCAACCCCAAGGCACGTCCACAACCCTCAGACACGTCCGCAACAAGGCGAGTCCCGCGCGCCGACGATCGCGACGCCGGGGAGCCTCGCCCCGAGGGCGGCGCGGGTGGGATCGGGAGGCGTGGGTGGGGCTCATATGGCCCCTGACTTCATCACGCCGATACTGGCGTTATCGCAACGGAAACCCGCCGTCCGGCCAACACGATGTGTCCGGGGTCCCCGCTGCCCGATCAGTGAGTCAAGACGCGGGTTTGCCCTGCCATTGCAACGGAAACCTCGTGTCCGACCAACACGGAATGTCCGGGGATGAACTGGGGACGAACCGACTCGAGCCCCGAGGAAACCCCGCGATTCCAACGAAAACCAGGCCTCAAACCAACACAAAGTGTCCTATAAGCGTCGTCAAGTCCCGAGCAGCTGGCCGGCGCTGACGACGCGCAGGCCGCGGGACTGGATGCGCTCCACCGAGCGGCCCACTTCCTCCATGAGCTCGGTGTACGGCTGGCTCCGGCCGTCATGGCACAGGATGATCGCCCCGTCCTGCGCGGACTCTCCCACCTCCTTGGCCGCGGCCGCCCCCGGCGTGTGCAGGCTCCACAGCACCAGGTCCAGGTCCCGGTCCGCCGCGGCGGCCAGGGCGACGGCGTCCACGCGCCCGTACGGCGGGCGCCAGAGCGACGGCGTTGGCGCCCCGGCGGAGGTGATCGCGTCGATCGTGCGATCGAGGCCGGCTCCGAGCTCGTCCGGCGAGGCTCCGTAGACATCCGTGTGGACCCAGTTGTGAACGGCGACCTCGTGCCCCTCGGCCACCTCGCGGGCGATGAGCTCGGGATGGGCCTGTGCCGCCTCGCCCAGAACGAAGAACGTCGCCTTCGCCCCCAGTCGGGAGAGCATGTCGAGCACGACGGGCGTCCAGCGGGGGTCGGGGCCGTCGTCGAAGGTGAGGGCCACCGCCCCCTTGCCCGGTGCTGCCCGGAAGGTCGTCATGGCATCCCTGCGGCCCGAGGCTTCGCTCGGCAGCGGGGCGACGCGGAACGTGGGGGAGCGGCGCCCGTCGTACCAGTGGGTGGCCCCGGCTCCCGCCGCGGCTCCGATGGTGCCCGCGGCGAGCGCGCCCGCCACTGCCAGGGCCCGACGGCGCGAGGAGCGCGCGGGGGCTCCGTCATGATCCGCCGTGGAGGCTCGCGCGACCGGGCGCGCCCCAGCCCCTGACTCGCTGGTCCCGGCGTCCTCCAGCGCGCGGTCGGCTGAGTCCGGTGAGGGCGAGGACGGGGGGGTCATGGGGCTGAGGCTACGCCGAGCCGCCGCATGGCGGGGATTCGCGCCGCCGGGCGGGAGGCGCGAACCGGCCCCCCGGTTGTCACACAGCCTTCTTCCCGGACTCCTGACCCATGCCCGCTCTCTGCCCCCACCTGGGATTCCGCTCGCCCGCGGCGGTGATCCGATCGAGGCGGGCGATCTGAGCCCCGGTGAGCGAGAGCCTGGTCGCCGCGAGGTTGGAGGCGAGGTGGTTCGGACTGGTCGTCCCGGGGATGGGGACCACGTCGTCGCCCTTGGCCAGGAGCCAGGCGAGGGCCACCTGGGCCGGGCTCGCCCCCGCCTCGCGGGCGACCTGGCGCACCACCTCCACCTGGCGCAGGTTCTCCGCGAGATTCCGGCGCCGCCACCTGGGCAGGAAGCGGCGGAAATCCAGGAGGGGGAGATTCGTCGTCGCCGACGGCGACCCGGTGAGCATGCCCCGCCCGAGCGGGCTGTAGCAGACGACGCCGATGCCCAGCTCCCTGGCCGTGTCGAGGGCCCTCTCCTCGATCTCACGGCTGAACAGCGACCACTCCATCTGGATGGCGGCGAGCGGATGCGTCGCATGGGCCCGCCGGATCTGCTCGCTCGTCGCCTCGCTGACCCCCAGGTGGAGGATCTTCCCGGCGGCCACCGCCTCCGCCATCGCGCCGATGGACTCCTCGACCGGCACCCTCGGATCGACGCGGTGCAGGTAGTAGAGGTCGATGCGGTCGGTTCCCAGGCGCTCCAGCGATCCGTCGATGGCGCGCCTGATCGACTCGGGCCGGCCATCCAGGCCGATCGGCAGCCCGAGCCCCGGCATGGTGCGGATGCCGGTCTTCGTGGCCAGGAGGACGGCGTCGCGGCGCTCGCCCAGGGCCTGGCCGACCAGCCGCTCGCTGGAGCCCCGGCCATACATCTCCGCCGTGTCGATCAGGGTGATGCCCAGGTCGATCGCGCGGGCGATGGCCTGCCGGGACGAATCGGTGTCCGGGCGCCCGTAGACCAGGCTCATGCCCATGCAGCCCAGTCCGACGTCGACGACGACGCGCTGACCTTGCCCGGGACCTCCCTCGGCGAGGTCGTCGACCGCGTCGTCACGCCCCTGCACGCCCTGAAGACCTCCGACCGGGTCTTCGCCGAGCTCTACGCGCGCGTCTCCGCGGCGGACCCCGGCCTCGTCGACCAAGCGGACGACCAGCTCCACGAGCGGCTCGTCGCCATCCTGGCCACGCGCAACCCGCAGATGGGCCGCCGCGAGATCTCCACCGCCACGAGCATCGTCGAGGGCATGTTCTCCGCCATCGTCACGCGCGCGACCCTCACAGGCGACCCTGGGACCGACCTCATCGAGATGAAGCGCGCCATCGTCGCCTACCTGGAGGCCCGCGGCATCCACTGACGCCCGCCCGCCGGTGCCCGCCGCTGCTCGGACCGGTGCTCTAGACTGCCGCCGTGACGAACTTCCCCTCTCTTGGCGCCCCAGGCCCGATCCCGGAGGACGCGATGAGGATCGTGCCACTGGGAGGCCTCGGCGAGATCGGGCGCAACATGACCGTCTACGAGGTGGACGGCAAGCTCCTCATCGTCGACTGCGGCGTCCTCTTCCCCGAGGACGACCAGCCCGGCGTCGACCTCATCCTGCCCGACTTCTCCTACATCGAGGACCGCCTCGACGACGTCGTCGCCCTCGTCCTCACCCACGGGCACGAGGACCACATCGGCGGTGTCCCCTACCTGCTGCGCCTGCGCGACGACATCCCGCTGGTGGGCTCCGAGCTCACCCTGGCCTTCATCGAGGCCAAGCTCAAGGAGCACCGCATCCGCCCCGTCCTGCGCGAGGTCCACGAGCACGAGCGCGTGGCCTACGGCCCCTTCGAGATGGAGTTCGTGGCCGTCAACCACTCCATCCCCGACGCCATGGCCGTCATGATCCGCACCGACGCGGGGACCGTCCTGGGCACCGGCGACTTCAAGATCGACTCCCTGCCCATCGACGGGCGCATCACCGACCTGCGCGCCTTCGCCCGCTTCGCAGACGAGGGCGTCGACCTGTTCTGCGTGGACTCCACCAACGCCGAGGTCCCCGGCATGGTCGCCCACGAGAACCAGATCGGCCCCGTGCTCGACTCCGTCTTCGGCGAGTCCGACGGGCAGATCATCGTCGCCTCCTTCTCCAGCCACGTCCACCGCGTCCAGCAGGTCCTCGACGCCGCCGCCCTCCACGGGCGCCGCGTGGCCCTCATCGGGCGCTCCATGGTGCGCAACATGGGTATCGCCGCCGAGCGCGGCTTCCTCAAGGTCCCCGACGGCGTCCTCATCGACGCCCGCGACATCACCAGCCTGCCGGCCGACGAGCGGGTCCTCATGGTCACCGGTTCCCAGGGCGAGCCCATGGCGGCGCTCAGCCGCATGGCCCACGGGGAGCACCGCTCCGTCACCGTGGAGCCGGGGGACACCGTCATCCTGGCCTCCTCCCTCATCCCCGGCAACGAGAACTCCGTCTACCGGGTCATCAACCAGCTCATGCGGCTCGGCGCCCGCGTCGTCCACCGCGACAACGCCCGCGTCCACGTCTCGGGGCACGCCTCCTCCGAGGAGCTCCTGCACGTCTACAACATCGTGGCGCCCCGCAACGTCATGCCCATCCACGGCGAGATCCGCCACCTCGTGGCCAACGGCGCCCTGGCCGTCAAGACCGGCGTGCCGCCCAAGAACGTCATGCTGTGCGAGGACGGCGTCGTCGTCGACCTCCTCGACGGCCAGGCGCGGATCGCCGGCCAGGTGCCCTGCGGCTACGTGTTCGTCGACGGAGCCTCCGTCGGCGAGATCGACGAGGCCGAGCTCAAGGACCGCCGCATCCTCGCCGAGGAGGGCTTCGTCTCCGTCTACGCCGTCGTGGAGACCTCCACCGGCACGATCCTGGCCGGCCCGGACATCCAGGCCCGCGGCATGGCCGAGGACGACTCCGTCTTCGACGAGGTCCTTCCCGACGTCACCGCCGCCCTCCAGCAGGGGCTCGACGGCGGCAGGGCCGACGCCTACTCCCTGCAGCAGGCCATGCGCCGGGCCCTGGGCCGCTGGGTCGCCCGGCGCCTGCGCCGCCGCCCCATGATCGTCCCCGTCGTCATCGAGGCCTGAGGCCCATGAGCGCCCGCAGGCCCGCCTGCTTCATCTCCACCGGCAGCGTCCTCATCGACCTGCCCCTCCAGGTCAACAGGATCCCCGCGCCCGGCGGGGCGGTCACCGCCAGCTCCACCGGGCCGGTCGTGGGAGGCGGGTACACGGTGGTCTCCGCCGTCGCCCGGCAGGGCAAGCCCGCCGCGCTCGCGGCCACCCTGGGCACCGGCCCCAACTCCGCGCTCGTGCGCGAGGCCATGATGCTCGACGGCGTCGAGCTCGTCGTCGAGGAGCTCGTGGGCGATATCGGCACGTGCATCACCCTCATCGAGCCCTCCGGGCGGCGCACCTTCGTCACCAACGAGGGCATCGAGGCCGAGCCCCAGCTCGACGACCTGCGCCAGCTCGACCTCCTGCCCGGCGACTGGGTCCACGCCACCGGCTACGACATCGTCCACCCCCTGAGCCACAGGGTCCTGGCCGACTGGCTCGTCGACCTGCCCGACGGGGTCGGCCTCGTCATCGACCTGGGGCCCGTGGAGCCCGAGATCGGCGCGACGACGCTGGGCCGCCTGCTCGCCCGCGCCACCCTGCTGACCGGCAACCACCTGGAGATCACCCAGCTGAGCGCCCGCCTCGGCAGCCCCGGGGCGCTGCGCGAGGCCTGCCCGGGGGCGCTCATCGTGCGCCGCACCGGCGTCCAAGGCTGCGTCCTCTGGCCCGCCGGCGGTACCCCCATCGAGGTCGCCGGCTTCTCCCGCGACGTCGTGGACACCACCGGGGCGGGGGACACCCACACCGGGGTGCTCGTGGCCGGTCTCATGGACGGCCTCGACGAGGTCACCGCCGCCACGAGGGCCAACGCGGCCGCCGCCGAGGCCGTCTCCCGGCAGGGCCCGGCCCGCTGCCCCCTGCGCGAGGAGATCGACGCCCTGCTGAGCGAGGCCTGAGCCCTCCCGCCCCGGGAGGTGTGGCGCACTCTTCGCCCGCCGGGCGGCGTGGCAGACCCGGCGCGGCAGGCGCGGCCGCTAGCGTGTTGATCATCATGGCCACCCGCAGCACCACGCGAAACGCGAAGCCCTCATCGAGCCCGAATCCGCCCCAGCGCGGCTCGGGCCGCCGCCGTCGCACGCAGCAGGGCTCGGGCCGCGCCAGCGCGACGACCACCATGCCCGCCGCTGCCGCCTCGGGCGCACCGTACGGCGGGTCCCACGGCTACTCCCGCACCGCCTGGGCCTTCGGGCTCCTCGCCCTGGCCGCCGTCACCGGCCTGCGCGAGTGGTTCGGTGTGTCCGGCGCCGCCGGCGGCTTCCTCCACCACTTGGCCGCCGGCCCCGTCGGCGTGCTCAGCATCATCGTGCCGATCCTCCTGGCGGCCCTCGGGATCGCCATCCTGCGCGTCCACCGCCTCACCAACGTCCACGCCCGCGTGAGCGTCGGCGGCCTGGGCATCCTCGTCGGGCTCACTGGCATCATCCACGTCGCCTCCGGGCAGCCCGTCCTCGCCGCGGGCATCGACGGCGTCGAAGGGGCCGGGGGCCTGCTCGGCTGGCTCTTCGGGGCGCCCCTTGCCGGGCTCTTCGGCGGCGTCGGCGCCGTCATCCTCCTGCTCCTGCTCATCGCCTTCTCCGCGCTCGTGGTCTCCGGCAAGACCGTCGCCGAGCTGCGCGACATCGCCGCCGCCCGCCGACCCGAGGCCGACGCCGACTCCCCGGCGGACAGCTGGTCCACCCGCGCGCTCGGCAGGGTCCGCCAAGCCCTCGGCCCGCGCCCCCAGGGCTCGGACGCCGACCTCACGGCCACCACCGCGCTTGACTCCTACGACGGCGATGAGCCCTTCCGCTCCGCCATCGAGACGGAGGACGATCCCTCGAAGGACACTGCCAGCGGCGCCAGGACCACCAAGGGATCCTCGCGCAAGCGCGGCTCCGGCCTGCGCCCCCGGATCACCCCGGAGGAGGACGACTCCCCCGCCGCGCCGAAGCAGCGGGGAGCGCGCGGGCGCGGGACGGGGGCCGCCAGCGGCGCTGGCGCCGTCGACATCCCCGTGGGCGCCGACCCCACCACCGAGATCATCGCCGAGCCCGACGCCCCCCAGGGCCCGCCCTCCCTCACCCCGCGCGGCGTGTCCGCCACGGCGCCGGGGGAGCGGCCCGTCCCGCCCGCGGACCCCGAGGCCGTCACTGACGAGACCCCCGCGATCGAGCCGGACCTCGCCGACGAGATCGAGATGGCCGGCGGAGCCGCCATGGCCCTGCCCGACGGCACCACCTACTCGCTTCCCGACTCCGCCCTCCTGGAGGCCGGCGCCGGGCACGCCACCCACACCGAGGCCAATGACGCCGTCGTCGAGGCGCTCCAGAACGTCTTCACCGAGTTCAACATCGACGCCACCGTCTCGGGCTACACCCGCGGCCCCCAGGTCACCCGCTACGAGGTCCACCGCGGCCGGGGCGTCAACGTCTCCAAGATCACCGGGCTGGAGAAGAACATCGCCTACGCGGTGGCCTCCGACGAGATCCGCCTCCTCACCCCCATCCCCGGCAAGTCCGCCATCGGCATCGAGATCCCCAACTCCGACCGCGAGATGGTCAAGCTCGGGGACGTCCTGCGCTCGGGGGCCGCCAAGAAGCAGGCGCACCCCCTCGTCGTGGGCCTGGGCAAGAACGTCGAGGGCGACTACATCGTCACCAACCTCGCCAAGACCCCGCACATGCTCGTCGCGGGGCAGACCGGCTCCGGGAAGTCCTCCTTCGTCAACTCCATGATCACCTCGATCATGATGCGCGCCACCCCCGAGGAGGTCCGCATGGTGCTCGTGGACCCCAAGCGCGTGGAGCTGACCATCTACGAGGGCATCCCGCACCTCATCACCCCCATCATCACCTCCCCGAAGAAGGCCGCCGAGGCCCTGGAGTGGGTGGTGCGCGAGATGGACGCCCGCTACGACGACCTCGCCTCCTTCGGCTTCAAGCACATCGACGACTTCAACAAGGCGATCCGCGCCGGCGAGGTCCAGCCCCTGCCCGGCAGCCAGCGCATCCTCAGCCCCTACCCCTACCTCCTCGTCGTCGTCGACGAGCTCGCCGACCTCATGATGACCGCCCCCAAGGACGTCGAGGCCTCCATCCAGCGCATCACCCAGCTGGCGCGCGCCGCCGGCATCCACCTCGTGCTGGCCACCCAGAGGCCCGTCGCGCAGGTCGTCACGGGCCTCATCAAGTCCAACGTGCCCTCGCGCCTGGCCTTCGCCACCGCCTCCCAGCTCGACTCGCGCGTCATCCTCGACCAGAACGGCGCCGAGACCCTCACCGGTCAGGGCGACGCCCTCTACCTCGGCCCCGGCGCCTCCACCCCCATCCGCGTGCAGGGCTCGTGGGTGACCGAGTCCGAGATCCGCGCCGTCGTCGAGCACGTCAAGGGCCAGCTCACGCCCGAGTACCGCGAGGACGTCATCGTCCCCGAGGTCAAGAAGCAGATCGACGAGGAGATCGGCGACGACATGGACCTGCTCCTGCAGGCCGCCGAGCTCATCATCACCAGCCAGTTCGGCTCGACCTCCATGCTCCAGCGCAAGCTGCGCGTCGGCTTCGCCAAGGCCGGGCGCCTCATGGACCTGCTGGAGTCGCGCGAGGTCGTCGGCCCCTCCGAGGGCTCCAAGGCCCGCGACGTGCTGGTCCAGCCCGAGCAGCTCGAGGAGACCCTCGCCTGGATCAAAGGCGAGGGCGAGGCCCCGCAGATCGACGACCCCGGCGCCTCGGACGCCACCGCCGCGCGCGTGCCCTCCGGCCTCCAGCCAGGCACCCCGCGCGAGGTGGGCCTGCCGACCGACCGCTACGCCGTCGACCCCCTCGAGGCCGGCGACGACGCCCCCGTGAGCGAGTCCTGGGATGACGAGTCCGCCTCCGAGGACTCCGAGGACGCCTGGAGCCTCACCGGTCGCGGCCAGTCCTGGTAGGCGCGGGCCCCTAGCCTCGCGGCCGCACCACCGGCGCCGTGGCCCCCGCGGCCGGTGCCGGTGGCTCCTCCGAGTAGGTCTGCGCGTTGACGACGGCGCTCACCTCCTGGAACCTGCGGGTGAGCTCATCGGCGCCCAGTGACGAGCCCTCCGGCACCTCGCCGCCGGCCGCGGCCCCCAGGTCGATGAGCTCGTGCCCGCCGAAGGTGTCCACCGTGAAGGGGTGCCAGTGGAGGGCGTCCACGCGCGCCTCTTGCCTCCCCTCGGCATCCTCGGTGACGGTCACATCCACCCACACGAACAGCCCGATCGCGGTGAGCACGCTCCCCAGCTCCTCGGACTGGTTGGAGATGAAGTTCCCCGCGGAGTAGGACGCCCACATGCCCCGGCCCCCGGGGCCGCCGGGGACGAGCTCATTGGTCTCGGGCACATGCGGGTGCGCCCCGAAGAGGACATCGACCTGGCCGGTCGCGGCTACCGCCTGGGCGAATTCCCGCTGCTCCGCCACGGGCTCGGCGGAGTACTCCTCGCCGAGCTGGGCGTGCAGGACGACGACGTCGGCCCCGGCCTGGCGCGCCGCCCGCGCCTGGGACTCCACCCAGGCGACATCGTTGAGGTTGACCGCCCAGGTGGGGTCGGCGCTGAACCCGTTGAGCCCGTAGGTGGAGGACAGCTGCGCGACGGTGATCGTCATGCCGTCGCGAGTGAGGTCGTAGAGCTGATAGGGGGTGGCCGACTCCGCCTCGGTGCGGTTCGTGCCCGAGTAGCCCATGCCGGAGGCCGCCAGGGCATCGGCCGTGGTGGTCACGCCCTCGAAGCCCTTGTCCCAGGCGTGGTTCGACGCCGTCGCGCAGCCGTCCCAGCCGGAGCGCGCCAGGGCCTGGACGAGGGTCGGGGTCGTCCCGAACACCGGGTAGCCCGAGGGGACGCCGTCGGGCGAGACGGGGACCTCCATCCCGCACAGGGCGAGGTCCACCCCGCTCGACCATGGCGCGGCCGCGGCGATGAGCGGCTCGATATCGCCCCCGCCTCCCGCCGTGTCGTCCATGACGGGCATATGGGGCAGGACGTCGCCGGCGTAGCCGATCGTCACATGCGCCTCCCGCGGCCCGGCGGGCGAGGGCGAGGCGGGGGAGGGGACGGGTGCGGGCGGCGCGGCCCCCTCCGGGGCATCGTGGGCGCCGAGGAGTCCAAGGCCCCGCGCGCCCAGGAGGGCGAGTCCCAGGGCGACGACGACGGCGACGGCGAGGAGCAGCGCCGCGCGCGCCGGACGCGCCGGACGGCTCGCGCGGTGTCCGCCGTGGGCGGCGCCGGGGCGGGCAGGACGATCAGGGCCGCTCGCGGAGGATCTGTTCAGGGAGTCCAGGTCCATAGATTCAGGATAAGAATCCATAGGCCTTCCTGTCAGGCCATGGGCCAACCGGATTCCCCCGATTCCTCTAGGCTGGGGACGATGAACGCCACCCCGCCCCCATCCCCACCGGGTCCCTCCGCGCCCACCCAGGCCGGTGGCCAGGGCGCCCCCGTGGGAGAGGCGCCCCTGCTCAACATCGCCAACGCCCTGACCGTCCTGCGCATCATCCTCGTGCCGGTCTTCGTCTGGCTCATGCTCCAGCCGGGCGATGGGATGCGCCTGGCCGCCGCCGTCGTCTTCATGGTTGCCGCCGCGACCGACCGGCTCGACGGGCAGCTCGCGCGCTCGCGCAACCTCATCACCAGCTTCGGCAAGATCGCCGACCCCATCGCGGACAAGGCCCTCACCCTGTCCGCCTTCATCCTCCTCAGCGTCGCCGGGCGCCTGTGGTGGTGGGTGACGATCCTCATCATCGTGCGCGAGCTCGGCATCACCGTCATGCGCTTCGCCATGCTCCGGCGTGCCGTCATGGCCGCCTCGCGGGGCGGCAAGATCAAGACGGTCCTGCAGATCCTCGCGCTCGTCGGCCTCCTCCTGCCCTGGCACGCCGTGCTCCCCGCGGCCCTGGCCACCGGCCTGCTGTGGCTCTCCTACGCGCTGGTCGCCGCCGCCCTCGTCGTCACCGTGGTCACCGGCATCGACTATGTCCTCCAGGCCATCCGCATCTCGCGCGGGCAGTCCACCGCCGGCCGGGCGGGAGGCGCGGCGAGCGCTGGCTCCCGCCATGGGTGAGGAGACCGGCGCAGCCCCCGCCTGGCCCGCGGGGCGCCAGGCGGCGGGCGACCTCCTGAATGCCCTCGGCGAGCGCGGGCTCACCCTCGGCGTCGCCGAGTCGCTGACCGCTGGCATGGTCTCCTCCACCCTGGGAGGGGTGCCCGGGGCCTCCACCGTCCTCGTGGGCGCCGTCGTCTCCTACGCCACGAGGATCAAGGCCGAGCTCCTGGAGGTCGACGCCGACCGCCTCGCCCGCACAGGGCCGGTGGATAGCGTCGTCGCCCAGCAGATGGCGCGGGGCGCCGCCCGCCTCCTCGGGGTGGATGTGGGACTGGCCACCACCGGTGTGGCCGGGCCCGGCCCCGCCGACGGGCACCCGGCCGGGACGGTCCACATCGCCGCAGTCGGCCCCTGGGGGAGCGTGGAGCGCCAGCTGTGCCTGGTCGGCGGGCGCGACGAGATCCGCGCCGCGACCACCCTGGAGGTCCTGCGCCTGGGCGCGCGCGCCGCGCGCGGGGAGCTCTGAGGCGGCGCCGCCCACGGGCCCGGGCGCCTGGAGGATCGGGGACCGGCAGGGGTGCTGTGCGAGATCTGTGCGGGATCCGCGCGCAATCATGGCCCGCTCATGAGCGCCGCCAAGGGTCCTCTCAGGCACCGACGACATGCTTCATGGCAACGGCCGGGAGGCGGGTGATGAATCCGCGATCCGCGCCGGGAATGAACCCCCGCAGTGAATGGTTGTGCCACGTGATGAATGAGATGACTCGCCCCCGCTCCGCCCGCCCGTCCCGACTGGCGCACTGCGCGGCGATGCGCCCAGCGCTCTCGACGGGGTACGGTTCTGCCGTGGACACCACCAAGCACGAGAACGTCCTCCTGCGCCGCGAGATCGGCGAGGTCCTCCGCTCCGTCCGCCAGCACCAGGGTCGCACGCTGCGCGAGGTCTCCTCGCAGGCCCGCGTCTCCCTGGGCTACCTCTCCGAGGTCGAGCGCGGTCAGAAGGAGGCCTCCTCCGAACTGCTCGCCTCGATCTGCCAGGCGCTCGACGCGCCCCTGTCCGCCGTGCTGCGCGAGGTCTCCGAGCGCATCGCCCTGGCCGAGGGCGTCGTCGTGCCCGACACCGTCCCGGACGAGCTCATCCGCCAGCAGGGCGCCATCGCGCGCTGACGCCGGCGGGCCCAGCCCGTCCGAACCCGATCCCCGGGGGCCGCGAGACCGCCCGGGGCTCTTCCTATCTGCCCGCCTCGCGCCCTCGCCGCACATCTCCTCCCACCCAACGCATCCGTTCCCCTGACCAGGAGCCCTCATGAAGCACTCCGAGTTCTGGCGGGCCCTCGACGAGGTCTTCGGCTCCGCCTACGGGCGCTCGCTCGCCCAGGACCTCGTCCTGCAGCCCTGGTCGATGACCGCCCTGCAGGCCCTCGACGCCGGTGAGTCGCCCCGGCGGGTCTGGGACGCCCTGTGCGATGAGACCGAGCGCAGCGAGGCGGAGCGCTGGGTCTACCGCGACGATCCGCGCGCCCGCAAGCGGTAGGGCGCCAGAACGTGGGCGGGGGCTCCGAGCGCGCCGTCGGGGCGCGCCGGGCCGGCATCGTGACACGCCGACGCGCCGGTTGCGGATTCGAACACGTGTTCGGCTAGAGTTCACCACGGACGCGCCGCGAGCCCGCACAGGCCCCGTTCTGTGGAGGAGCGCGGATACATGTCAGTGGTCCGGCATACCGTCGTCCACGAGCCCCGGAGAGGGGATCTCGTCCTCAAGGACCAGCCCTGACCACCGCGGCCCACCGCCGCCCGAGCCGGAGAAGACACCATGCCCGCAGCAACCCAGAACCAGGATCGGTCCAAGGCCCTGGCCACCGCTCTCGCCCAGATCGACAAGTCCTTCGGCAAGGGCTCCGTCATGCGCCTGGGCGATGACAGCCGCCCGCCCGTGGCCGTCATCCCCACCGGCTCCACCGCGCTCGACGTCGCGCTCGGTATCGGCGGCCTGCCCCGCGGGCGCATCATCGAGATCTACGGCCCCGAGTCCTCCGGTAAGACCACCGTCGCCCTCCACGCCGTCGCCAGCGCCCAGAAGGCCGGCGGGAACGCCGCCTTCATCGACGCCGAGCACGCCCTCGACCCTGTCTACGCCAAGGCCCTGGGGGTGGACACGGACAACCTGCTCGTCTCCCAGCCGGACACCGGTGAGCAGGCCCTCGAGATCGCGGACATGCTCATCCGCTCCGGCGGGCTGGACATCATCGTCATCGACTCCGTGGCCGCGCTGGTTCCCAAGGCGGAGATCGAGGGGGAGATGGGGGACTCGCACGTTGGCCTCCAGGCCCGCCTCATGAGCCAGGCGCTGCGCAAGATCACCGGCGCCCTGTCCGCCACGGGCACCACGGCCATCTTCATCAACCAGCTGCGCGAGAAGATCGGCGTCTTCTTCGGCAGCCCGGAGACCACCACCGGTGGCAAGGCCCTCAAGTTCTACGCCTCCGTGCGCATCGACGTCCGCCGCATCCAGACCCTCAAGGACGGGGACCAGCCGGTGGGCAACCGCACCCGCGCCAAGGTGGTGAAGAACAAGATGGCCCCGCCGTTCAAGCAGGCCGAGTTCGACATCCTCTACGGCCGCGGCATCTCCCGCGAGGGCGGCCTGCTGGACCTGGGCGTGGAGAACGGCATCGTGCGCAAGTCCGGCGCCTGGTTCACCTACGGCACGGACCAGCTCGGCCAGGGCAAGGAGAACGCCCGCGCCTTCCTTGTGGACAACCCCGCCCTCGCCGATGAGATCGAGCAGAAGATCCTCGCCGCCCTGGGCATTGGGGAGGCCGGGCGCAAGGCCCAGGAGGAGGCCGCGGCCGCTGCTGCCGCCGCGGAGGCGGACGCTGCGGCAGCCGCTGCCGAGGCAGCCCTCCAGGCCGCCGCGGAGACGAAGGCCCCAGCCAAGAGTTCGGGGCGCGGCTCGGGCAAGGGCTCGGGGAAGGGCGGCGCCAAGAGCGGCGCGAAGAAGTCCTCGGCCCTGGACATCGACGCCGCTTTCGGTGAGGACGCCGGCGGCTTCTGATGCCCTGGCTCACCCCTGACACGCATCAGGAGGAGGTCGAGGCGGCGCGGGAGACCGTCCTGCGCCGCCTCGACCGCGCCCCCGCGCCGCGCGCGGCCCTCGCCGAGCTGCTGGAGCGCAAGGAGACCGACCCCCGGGTGGCGGAGGAGGTGCTCGACCGCCTCGAGGCCGCGGGCCTCATCGACGACGCCTCTTACGCCGCGACCTTGGCCCGCACGCGCTTCCATGAGAAGGGGGCGGCCCGCCGCGCTATCGCCGACGAGCTGCGGCGCAAGGGCCTGGGGGAGAGGGCCATCAGCGCCGCCCTGGCCCAGATCAGCGGCGACGACGAGGCCGGCGCGGCGCTCGTCCTGGCGCGCAAGAAGTTGCGGGCCACGCGCGGGCTCGATCCTGTGGTCCGCAAGCGGCGCGCCCTGGCGGCGCTGGGCCGCAAGGGCCACTCCCAGGGCGTGGCCTTCAGCGCCATCGAGCGCGCCCTCGCCGAGGAGTCCCGGGAGGCCTGACCGAATAGCCGGACGTTCCGTCGATCGCACCGGTCTCGAATGACTGGGCGAATCGACGGCGCGCGGCTCTCGCGCTTCAGAGGCGGGAGGGAAGCTGCCCCTCTCAATCTCCTGCGGATTCCTCCAAGGCGGCGCTCACCCGGCGGTGGGCCTCCCAGATCTCCTCGGGCAGGTCCTCGAACTGGGACAGGTGCTCCTCGCGCAGGCGCATCTCCTGGCGCCAGCGCTCGGTGTCGATGCGCAGCACCCGCTCCAGGTCGGCGCGGTCGCCCTTGAAGCCGTCGAGGTTGAGCTCCTCGATGCGAGGCACCAGGCCGACCGGGGTGCGCGTGCCCTCGGCGCGACCCTCCTTGACATCGATGAGCCACAGCAGCGCCCGAAGGTTCTCCCCGTAGCCCGGCCACAGGAAGCGGCCATTCTCAGGATCCCTCTGGAACCAGTTGACATGCGCGAAGATCGGCTTGTCCTCGGCTGAGCCCAGGATGTCAAGCCAGTGGCGCGCGTATTCCCCTTCGGGGAAGGACATGAAGGGGCGCATGGACATGGGGTCGTAGCGAAGGTGCCCCTCGGTTCCCTCTGCGGCGAAAGTCGCCTCGGCGCCCAGGGTGAGCCCGTCGTAGACGCCCTCCGCCAGGTCCGTGATGGCCCGGATGAGCGGCTCGCGGTCGCGGCAGCGCCCGCCGAAGATGATGGCGTCGATCGGCACGCCGTCGGCGCGCTCGTAGTCTTTCGCGATATTGGGAACCACGGACAAGCGGGCCGTGAAACGCGAGTTCTTCTGGGACCACAGGTCGGTGTCCTCCCCTGAGCGCTGATGCTCCACCGGGCGATCCGAGATGAGCTCGTTCCTCCAGTCGCGCCAACCGGCGACGTCCTCCGGGTAGTCGGGTGTCTTGCCCTCCCACCACAGCTCCTTGGTGCCCTC
Source organism: Actinomyces timonensis DSM 23838 (assembly GCF_000295095.1). Classification (GTDB taxonomy): domain Bacteria; phylum Actinomycetota; class Actinomycetes; order Actinomycetales; family Actinomycetaceae; genus Actinomyces; species Actinomyces timonensis. The sequence goes on from NZ_JH806633.1 coordinate 208,937, forward strand.
GTGGTGGGCGACGTTGACGAAGATGGTGCCAGTGCCCTCCGCCACCGCCTTCATGGCGTTCGGGTTCGACTCCCAGTTCGTGTCCTTGGCGACCCCGAAGGTGCCGTACTCGGGGTTCATGCCGTAGACGCGGCCATCGTCGCCCACGCGCAGCCAGACGATGTCGTCGCCATAGAACTCGACCTCGTAGCGCTCACCGAGCGCGTCAGGCGGGAGCATCATGGCCAGGTTCGTCTTGCCGGAGGCCGAGGGCATGCCCCCGCAGATGTGGTAGGCGCGGCCGGTCTTCTTGTCCCGAATGCCGATGAGCATGAACTGCTCGCCCATGAACCTCTTGGATGCCCAGCCGTCGTAGGAGCCCTGCCGCAGGCCGTGGGCGATCTTGCCCAGGAGGGCGTTGCCCCCGTAGGCCGATCCGAAGTGGAGGATCATGCGATCGTCGGCGATCGTCGCGAAGAGTCTCTTGTCCTCGCTCGTGCCCTGGCCGAGACTGTCCAGGTCGCCCGTGGCGTGCACCGCCCGGACGAAGAACTCGGGGGCTGGGAGGCTGTTGAGGTAGTCAGCGCCGACGCGGGCCATGCGCAGCATCTGCAGGACGACGACGCGGTTGTCGGAGAGCTGCACCCCAACGGCCCAGCGGGAAAGAGGGGATCCGGGCGGCGCCATGAGGTAGGGGACCACGTACATGGTCTTGCCCCTCATCGCCCCTCTCATGCGGCCGATCTGCGCAGCGCGTGTCTCGCTGGCGTCTCGCCAGTTGTTGTACAGGCCTTTGTCCGGTGGGTTGTGGGTGGCCACCACTGTGCGCTCCTCGGAGCGCGCGGTGTCCTTGGGGTGGGAGTGCGCGAGGTAGCGGCCGCTCCCGGCCTCGATGAGCTCACCCGCCTCCAGTGCCTCGGCGAGAAGCCGCTCGTCGGCGTCGGCGTCGACAACCTCGATGCGGTCCGGCTCCAGGATGCGAGCCCACTCGGCGACGAACTCGTGGACGTGTGGGTTGGACACTCCTGCTCGGGCAAGGACCTCAGATGAATGCGACATGTGAACTCCAATCGTCGGAGGGTGACAGCCGCAGGGGCGCAGGGTGCTGCGGCCGGGGTCGGCGCCATCATAGACAAGATTTCGGGTATGCGAAATCCTGTGAAAATGCTGTGGGTGTGGGGCATTTCTGCCCCGGGGCAGTGGAGTGGCGCTCGATCCGGTCCTGGGGCAGGGGGCCTGGGAGTCAATTCTGCTGCCGTCGATGGGGGCCGCTTGAGGAGCGCTGTCGATGATCGTTGGGATTCCAACGATCCTGGCCGCCGCCTCGGGCGGTTAGGACGTCGACGGCAGCAGAATTGACGCTCGTGGTCGAGCCGCACGGGGAGGCTCGTCCGGTCGGCTCCCGGGGAGCGTGGACGCCGTCGGTACCCTTGGCCCATGGATGAGACGCGGGGCGAGGAGGCCCTCACGGCGGGCGCTGCGGGACGGACGAGCATGGCCGCGACGGTGGCCGAGCTCGAGGCCCTCGCCGCGCGGGCGGGCATCGCCCCCGAGCACGCTGTCCCCTATGGGCGCGACGTCGCCAAGATCGAGCTCAGCGCCCTCGCTACTGTCGGCGCCCCGACGGCCCTCGGCGACCCTCGCACCCCCGGCGAGCCGAGCGCTCCCGCCAAAGGCGCCCATTGCGTCGTCGTCACCGCGATGAGCCCCACCCCCCTTCGGCGAGGGGAAATCGACCGTCGCCATCGGCCTGGCCCAGGCCCTCGCGCGCCGCCAGCGCCGCGCCGTGCTCACCCTGCGCCAGTCCGCCATGGGCCCCACCTTCGGCATCAAGGGCGGGGCCGGCGGCGCGGGCGGGGCGCGCATCCACCCCGCCGACCGCATGAACCTCCACCTCACCGGCGACTTCCACGCCGTGACCGCCGCCCACAACCTCCTCGCCGCCCTCATCGACAACCACCTCCACCAGGGCAACGCCCTGCGCATCGACGAGCGCTCCCTCACCTGGCCCCGCGTCCTCGACGTCAACGACCGCGCCCTGCGCCACATCGTCACCGGGCTCGGGAGCCGCGTCGACGGCGTCACCCGCCAGTCCTCCTTCGACATCACCCCCGCCAGCGAGGTCATGGTCATCCTCTCGCTCGCCACATCGCTCGCCGACCTGCGCGAGCGGCTCGGCAGGATCGTCGTCGGCCGCGACCTCGACGGCGGCTGGGTGACCGCCGAGGACCTCGGCGCCGCTGGCGCCATGGCCGCCATCCTGCGTGACGCCCTGGCCCCCAACCTCCTGCGCACCGGCGAGGGCGTCCCCGCGCTCATCCACACCGGCCCCTTCGGCAACATCGCCACCGGCTGCTCCTCCGTCATCGCCGACCTCGTCGCGGCGCGCGGCATGGCGGGCGGCGGCTACATCGTCACCGAGGCCGGCTTCGGCTCCGACATGGGCCTGGAGCGCTTCGTCGACCTCAAATGCGCGGTGACCGGGATGGCGCCGCGAGCCGCCGTCCTCGTGGCCACCGCGCGAGCCCTCAAAGCCCACTCCGGGCGCTACCGCCTCACCAGCGGCAAGGAGCTGCCCGAGGAGATGGCCGCCGAGAGCCCCGACGACGTGCGCGCCGGCGCCCCCAACCTCCTCGCGCACCTGCGCATCGTGCGCTCCATGGGCCTGGCGCCCATCATCGCCATCCACGTCTTCCCCACCGACCACCCCAGCGAGATCGAGGAGATCCGGCGCATCGCCGCCGAGGCCGGGGCCACCGCCGCTGCCGTGCGCCCCGTCACGGAGGGAGGCGAGGGCTGCCTGGAGCTCGCCGACGCCGTCGCGGCCGCCTGCGAGAAGGCGGAGGCCAGCCCCGCGCCGCTCGCCCCCGTCTACGACCCCGACGACGACCTGCGCGCCAAGATCGACAAGGTCGCCGCCCTCTACGGGGCCGACGGCGTCGACTACGCGCGCCCCGCCGCCCGGCTCCTCGATGACTACCAGGGGGCCGGCTATGGGGGACTCGCCGTCGTCGTGGCCAAGACGCCCCTGTCGCTCAGCGCCGACCCCGCGCTCACCGGAGCCCCCACCGGCTGGCGCCTGCCCGTGCGCGAGGCGCGCCTGGCCGCCGGGGCTGGATACGTCTACGCGCTCACCGGCGCGATCCCCACCATGCCCGGGCTTCCCGAGAGCCCCGCCGCCGAGCGCATCGACGTCGACACCGCCACGGGGGAGATCCTGGGCCTGCGATGAGGCTGGCGCGGACAAGCCCGCGCCGGCACGGGATCAGGCGCCCAGGGCCTCCCAGGCGGCCAGGCCGCAGGCCGTGAGCACGGGCAACGCGCCCCCTGAGCTCTCAGCGCGCGCAGCATTCTCAGCGCTCTCAGGGTTGTCAGCGTGCTTGCTGCCCCCGCCCGGCTCGAGGCAGGCGGCGCGCTCGACGATCATCTCCCACAGGTCGACGGCGTCCTCGGCCCCGCAGAACACCCTCAGGCAGTCCACATCGCTCAGGCCCCCCACGCTCTCGCGCGCCACAATCACCGTGTGGCCGCAAGCGGTGGCCCGCACCGCCGCCCCATCGCGCAGGCGCCTCAGGAGCCCGGGACCGCAGAGAACATCGGGCCCGCAGTCCTCGGGGGCAGGAGCGCCGCCCTCGGGGAGGAGGGCCGCGGGCATGCCCGCGCCGGACTCGATGACGCCGCGCAGGACCTCCTCCGCCCGGGGCCCGGCCACGGCGATGAGGGCGATCGCCTCCGTCGCGTCGATGATGGCAGCACGCTGGGGGCGGGCGCGACGGGTCAGCTCAGCGGCGCAGCGGTGGCGGTCGGCGGCGTCCGCGACCACGAGGAACTCCTCGTCGCCCAGGCGGTGGACGGTGACGGCGGGGGCGTCGCCGCCGCCTGGCGCGAGGCGGGCCCGCATGGCCAGGCCGACGGGGAGGGGGGAGGCGGGGCCCATGACGGCAGTGCCCGTGGCAGCCGGGTCGGCAGAGGCGGGGCCGGCGAGCGCGGCGTCGAGCGCGGCGCTCGCCAGTGGGCCCTGCGCCTTGAGGGTCGTCAGATGGGAGAGGTCGAGGATGCCGGCCGCGCTCCGCAGCGCCCCCAGCTCTGTGGAGCCAGAGCCATAGCGCAGCGGGAGCTCCCAGCCGTCGCGGACGGTGAAGGAGGCGCCGAGCGCCTCGTGAACGCCATGAAGACAGGTGCCTCGTGCCATCGCTGCTCTCCTCCGCGGGTGCCTGGTCCCATCGTAGTGGGCACCACGACGATCGTGGCCCCGCCCGCCGGCAGGGGAGCCGGGCGGGCGGGGCCACCGCCATCGGGGACGAACCGCGGGCGCTTCCCGCTCAGCTCTTCTTCGAGGTCTTGAACAGGAGGTTCACCTGCTCGTTGTACTCCGTGAGCGTGGAGGCCGGCACCCGGTTGACGTACACGTCCGCGACTCCGGGCTTGATGATCGCGTTGACATCCGCGCCGAAGTAGGTCAGCGGGAAGTAGAACGTGCCGCCGTTGTCCGCCTCCAGGTAGCTGGTGAAGGGCTTCGTGGACAGGCCCGTCTTCTCGAAGACCTCGATGGCCTTCTTCGTGGAGGACGTGATCGCCGGGAAGACGATGCCGAAGGAGGCCACGATGTCCTGCGCCTCCTGGGTGCCCAGGAAGGCCACCCACTTCGAGGCGCCCTCGATGTTCTTCGAGCTCTTGACGATCGAGTCGCCCAACCCGTTCATGAGGGAGACGGACTTGCCATTGGGGCCCACCGGGTGGGCGGCGATGCCGACCTCGATGTCCATCTTGGCGAAGGTGTTGAACATCCAGGCGCCGTTGATGCACAGGGCGATCTTGCCGCTGGAGAGCTGCACGTCGGTGCCGTTGCCCTTGGCGAAGGTGCCCGACGGCGCCATGTAGCCCTTGTCGATGAGCCCGAAGTACCAGTCGAGGGTGTCCTGGAACTGCTTCTCGTCGTAGCGGTAGTGGGTGCCCCACGTCTCCTTGTCCGTGTAGTGCCAGTCGCCCACGCTCCCCGTGAAGGGGCTCCACTGGGTCTGGCCATCGGAGGAGCCCTCGTCGGCGACGCTCGTGCCGTAGACGGCCACATTCGTCGGGTCGAAGCCCGGCTCGTCGCCGCGCACGCCGTTCTTGTCGATGCTCAGGCGCGCCAGGACCTTCTCGAAGCTTCCGCCGTCCTGAAGGTTCCAGTCCCAGTTCTCCAGGTCCTTCTCGCTCAGGCCGGCGTCGGCGAGCATGGTCTTGTTGTAGAAGACCGCCTCGGTGTCCCAGTCCTTGGGGCAGCCGTACTGGTGTCCGTCGTCGCCCTTCCACAGGTCGATGAGGCCGTCCTGGAAGACGCTGGTGTCCACATCCGCCCATGCCGCCTGCTCGTCGAGGGGCAGGAGGACGTCCAGGTCCACGAACTGGGCGAACTTGGCGATGTGGTCGGTGAAGACGTCCGGGGCGGTGTCGGCGATGAAGCCCGCGGTGAGCTTCGTCCAGTAGTCGCCCCAGCCGATCTGGGTAATGTTGACGGTGATGCCCGTCTTGGCCTTGAAGGCCTCGGCGCAGGCCTGGTAGGCGGGCAACTGCGAGGCGTCCCACAGCCAGTACTCCACCGTGCTGGGATCGCCCTTCTTCGAGCCGGAGCAGGCGGCCAGGGTCATGGCGGCGGCGCCGGAGGCCAGGCCGCACAGGAGGGAGCGCCGCGTGAGCGATGAGCGCAGGAGGGGAAGTGAAGAGGTCGTCATCTGGTGCCTCACTTGATGCCGGTAAAGCCGATGGAGTTGACGATGCGCCGGGCGAAGGCCATGAAGAGCAGGAGCATCGGGAGGGCCGCCACGAGCGTGGCCGCCATGAGGCCGGACCAGTCCGGGCCGGTCTGGGGCGCCTGGGACTTGAAGACCGCCAGTGCCACGGTGAGCACCCGGGAGGAGTCCGAGTAGGAGACCAGCAACGGCCAGAAGTAGTCGTTCCACGCGGCGATGTAGGTCAGGATCGCCAGCGTCGTGATGGGCGCCTGGGCCATGGGCAGGATGAGGGTGAAGAACACCCGGACCTTCGAGGCGCCGTCGAGCAGCGCCGCCTCCTCCAGCTCCCGGGGGATGTTCATGAAGAACTGGCGCAGGAAGAACACCGCGAAGGGCGTCATGAGCATCGTCGGCAGCGCCACGCCAAGGAGCGAGTCGATGAGGTGGAGCTGCTTCATGAGGACGAAGTTGGGCAGGAGGGTGAAGATGCCCGGGACCATGAGCGAGGCCAGGAAGAGCGCGAAGACGGCGTCGCGGCCCTTCCACCTCAGGCGCGAGAAGGAGTAGGCGGCCATCGCGGAGAAGAACACCTGGCCCACCGTGACCAGCGTGGCCACGATGATCGAGTTGCGCAGGTAGAGCCAGAAATTGATCGCCGCGCCGGAGCCGCCGTCGGCGATCGCCTCCTCGGTGGACTGCATGCCGAAGACGCGCGCGAAGCCGCGGAAGTTGAGGTCCACGGGCAGCGGGCTGGAGGGGTCGGCGTAGATGCCGGCGTTGGAGGACAGCGCGGTGCGCAGCACCCAGTAGAAGGGCAGGAGCGTGAAGGCCATGATGACGGCCATGGCGACCCAGGCCGCGATGCGGCCGGCGGAGACGCGCTTCTTGGGCGCCTTGTCCGCCCCGGCCTTGGCGGTGGTGGCTGAGGGGGTGGTGACAGTGGTGGTCATGATCGGTTCCCTCTCAGTTCAGGTCGGTCTCGCCCGCACGGGTCATGCGGTACTGCAGGGCGGTGATCGCCGCGAGGATGAGGAGCAGCCCGACGGCCATCGCGGAGGCGTAGCCGAACTGGAAGCGGCCGAAGGCCATGTCGTACAGGTAGAACTGCAGCACGCGGGTGGCGTTGACGGGGCCACCGCCAGTGGTCACGGAGACCGTGTCGAAGACCTGGAAGGAGCCGATCATCGTCATGATGAGGACGAGGGCCAGGATCGGGCGCAGCAGCGGCATGGTGATGCGCCAGAACATCGTCCACTCGCTCGCGCCGTCCATCTTGCCCGCCTCGTAGACGTCGCCGGGGATCGCCTGGAGGCCCGCGAAGATGAGCAGCGCCGTGTAGCCCACGTGGCGCCACACGTTGATGACCGCGATCGTGGGGATCGCGAGCGACGAGGAGAAGAAGTCGACCCGGTCCCCGACGACGGCCTCGATGATCTGGTTGGAGATGCCCAGAGTGTTGTCCAGCAGCCACAGCCACAGCATGGCGGCCACGACGTTGGACACGAGGTAGGGGGTCAGCACGATGGAGCGCACGAGCGTCGACTGGGTCAGGCGCTGCATGAGCACGGCGATGACCAGCGCCAGGATGGTCTGCAGGCCGATGTTGATGACCACGTACTCCAGGGTCACCCACACCGCGTTCCAGAAGATCTTGTCCTGGACCATGCGCGAGTAGTTGGCCAGCCCGTTGAAGGAGGCCGGGGTGAGCAGGTTGTACTCGGTGAAGGACAACCAGATGCCGCGCAGCAGCGGCCAGATGTAGAAGGCGAGGAGCCCGATGCCCGCGGGGGCGATGAAGGCCCAGCCCAGGCGGGCGTCGCTGCGCGGCTTCTTGCGCAGCCGTGGGGCCGATGAGGCGATGGTGGTCATGGTTCCTTCCAGATCATCGTCGAAACGGATAGGGGGATGGTCGAGGCGGATAGGGTGGTTGGGGACGACGGCGAGCGGTCCGCGGGTCACGGGCCCTCCTGCCGCCGCTGGGCGGTCAATCGACGGCGGTGGCGCGCACGAGCACGAGGTGGTCGGGGTGGAGGATCGGCAGGGCCAGGCCCGTGGTGGACAGGTAGGAGCCCGGCAGGGTCACGGGCTCGTCCATCCATCCCGGGCGCAGCCGCAGCTCGGGGTACGACGGCGCCGCGAGCTCGATCCGGTAGCGGCGCCCCGCGTCCAGGCCGGGCAGGGGGCGCGGGTCAGTGGGCCAGGAGATCGTCTGCCCCAGGCAGGCGATCTCGTAAACCGCCTCGGAGCCGTCGGCGGCCACGACGCCCTCGATGCGCAGCGAGTCGTCCTCGGGCAGGTCCGCGTGGACGGTCAGGCCCGAGTGCAGCAGGGGGCGCAGCTCCTTGTGCAGGGCGATGATCGAGGCGAGGCGCTCGCGGGCGGCGTCGTCGGCGCTGGTGAGGTCCCACTCCACGCCCATGTGGCCCCACAGGGCGGTGCCGGCGCTGAAGTCGAGGTCGAGGTCGCGCAGGGTCGTGTGGGCGCGGCCCGCCCCCACGTGGGTCCCGACGAGCTCTGGGGGCAGGAGGAGGGTGGTGCCGCGCTGGATGTCCTGGCGGTCGTGGGCGTCGATGGAGTCCGAGGCCCACACGCGCTGGGCGCGCTCCATGATGCCCATGTCGATGCGGCCCCCGCCGCCGGCGCAGGACTCGATCTCCAGCTCCGGGAACCTCTCGTGGAGGGCGTCGAGGAGCCGGTAGAGGGCGAGGGTCTGGTCGTGGACGGCCGCGCCGCCGTGGTGGCCGGCGGTGGGGGAGGGGGCCTCGTGGCCGGTGGCCACGAGCGGGGAGTTGTGGTCCCACTTGATGTAGGCGATGGAGTAGCGCTCCACGAGGGCGCTGATCGACTCATACAGGTAGTCCCAGGCGCCGGGGGCGCACAGGTCGAGGACCCGCTGGTGGCGGTGCTCGGGGGCGCCGCCAGCGCCGTCGGAGAGGATCCAGTCGGGGTGGGCGCGGGCGAGCTCGGAGTCCACGTTGATCATCTCCGGCTCGAACCACAGGCCGAACTCCATGCCGAGCTCGTGGACCCGCTCCACCAGCGGGCCCAGGCCGTCCGGCCAGGCCTCGGCGGAGACCTGCCAGTCGCCCAGGCCCGAGGTGTCGTCGCGGCGGGAGCCGAACCAGCCGTCGTCGAGGACGAAGCGCTCGATGCCCACGCCCGCGGCGAGCTCGGCCAGGGCCAGGAGCTTGTCGAGCCGGTGGTCGAAGTAGACGGCCTCCCAGGTGTTGAGCAGCACCGGGCGCGGGCGCTCGGGGTGGGCCGGCCGGGAGCGCAGGAAGGCGTGGGAGCGGTGCGCCAGCGAGTCCAGCCCCTCGCCCCAGGAGAACACGGCCCAGGGCGAGGCGTAGGACTCGCCGGGGGCCAGGAGGACCTCGCCGGGGGCCAGCAGCTCGCCCGCGCCCAGCAGGGAGCGCCCGTGCGAGGGGGAGACGATGAGGGAGCGGGTCGAGCCCGACCACGCCAGGTGGACGCCATGGACCGTGCCGGAGCGCCAGCCGAAGCCCGAGCGGCCCGCGGCGAGCCAGGTGGTGGCGTCATGGCCGGGACGGCCCTCCCAGGACTCGCGCAGGTGCGTGCCCGCGGTGAGGCGGTGGCGCTGGAGGCGCCGCTCGTTGATGTGGTGGCCGGACATGTCCAGGATCTCGTCGGCGCCCTGGGGCAGGGGCAGCATAAGGGTGATCTCGTCGACGACGAGGCCCCCGGCCAGCTCGGGGCGCCCGCCCGGCTCGTTGGTCACCGTGGCCCGCGCCCGGACGAGCCCGGAGGGCTCCAGGCGGATCTCGCTGACGATGGTCACGCCGTGGGCCTCATCGACGGCGGTGGACACGACGGCAAGGGCCTGGCCCTCCTGCCCCGCGCCGTCAGCGGCGGGGGCGGCCGCGGAGTCCCACTCGTGGCTGACCCGGCTGGGGTGGAAGGAGAAGGCGGTGCCGTCCACCCGGTGCAGGCCGATGGCGGGGCGGGCCGACCACCCCAGGCTCGCGTGGGGGAGGATCGGCAGGTCGTTGCACATCCAGGCGGAGTTCTCGCCCAGGGTGGTGGCCTGGGCGCGGGCGGCGCCGGACAGGGCGCCGCCGTCGATATCGCCGAGGTCGGCCCCCCAGTGGCGCACCACGGGGAAGCGGTCGGAGGGGGTGTCGAGGACAAGGGAGGTGCCGCCGGAGCGGAGATGGAGGGTCATCGTCGTCCTTCCAGGCCCGAGGAGGGCCGCCTGGTGGTCCGCGGCGCCGCGAACCATTCCTTTCAGGATGAAAATAAATCGGTGGCGACGAGGTGTCAAGACCCCGCGGCCGAGTGATGGCCGCTCGCGCCAGCGGCGATATGGCAGGATTCCTCCCGTCCGACACGAGAGCCGCGCGGGAGAGGAGAGGGCATGGAGGCCACCGCTGCCGCGGGACCGGCGTCGAGGGTCCTCCTGCGCCTGGCGGCCGCCGGCGCCCAGACCCGCACGGACCTGGCTGATCACCTCGGCCTGTCCGCCCCCACGCTCACCCGCGCCGTGCGGCCCCTCATCGAGGACGGACTGGTCCTGGAGGACAAGCCGTCGCCGCCGGCCGAGGCCGGGCGGCCGGCCCGCAGCCTGCGCCTCGCCCCGAGCGCCGCGGGGCTGCTGGGCGTCAAGCTGACCAATGACCACCTCTACGCCAGCGTCATCGACCCGCTCGGCACGGTCCTGGCCGAGCGCTCCGAGCCCCTGGCCTCCCGCGAGCCCGACGGCGTCGTCGCGCAGATCGCCGAGCTCGCCCGCCGCCTGGAGCCGGAGGCCGGCATGGCCCCGTCCGGGATCGGGCTGTCGCTGGGCGCCAGCGTGCGGGGCCGCAGCACGATCACCGTGGCGCCGTTCCTCGGCTGGCGCGACGAGCCCATCGGGGCCCGCCTGCGCTCGGCCACGGGCCTCGACGTCCTCGTGGCCAATGACGTGCGCGCCTTCACCCACGCCGAGGCCTGGTTCGGGCTCGGCCACGGCGTCGACCCCTTCGCCCTGCTCACCCTCGGCGCCGGGATCGGCTGCGGGCTCGTCGTCGGCGGGCGCACGATCGCCGGGGCCCACGGCGCCGCCGGCAGCGTCGGCCACCTGCCCCTGCGCGAGACGGGCCCCGCCTGCGAGATGGGGCATGTGGGCTGCGCCCGGGCGCTCGCCGCCGCGCCCGGCCTGGCCCACCAGGCCTCAGCGGTGCTCGGGCGCGAGGTCGCCCCTGAGGAGATCGTCGGCCCCGAGGGGCTCACGGAGCTCGCCCTCGATGAGCGCCTGGCCGGCGTCCTCGAGGCCGCCGCCGACGCCGCCGGGAGGATCGTCGGCTCGATCGTCGCCCTCATCGATCCCGAGGTGGTCGTCGTCTCGGGGGAGTCCGTGGGGCTCGTCGAGGCGCACCGGGAGGCCTTCGACGCCGCCGTCGAGCGCGCCCGGCACTGGTCCGCGCCGCCACCGCGCATCGTCACCCGCGCCTTCTCCTTCAGCGAGTGGGCACGGGGCGCGGCCGCCCTTGCCATCGAGCCCTGGACCCGCGCCGTCGAGGCGGGCCTGCGGGGCGCGAGCGCCTAGACTGCCTGGCGATGACTGCCATGACGACCGATCCGATGAGCGCCGCGGGCGTGACCGGTGCCGCCACCGACGGGGCGGGCGCCGCCGCTGACGCTCGCGCCCCGCGCACCTACCACGTGCGCACCCTCGGCTGCCAGATGAACGTCCACGACTCCGAGCGCATGGCCGGGCTCCTCGAGGCCGCCGGCTATGTCAGCGCCGATGCCGTCCCCGCGGCGGCCGCCCGCGCCACCGAGGCCGGGGATGGCGGCGCGGACGTCGTCATCGTCAACACCTGCTCCGTGCGCGAGAACGCCGCCACCCGCCTCTTCGGCAACCTGGGGCAGCTGGCCGCCGTCAAGCGCGAGCGCCCGGGCATGCAGATCGCCGTCGCCGGGTGCCTCGCCCAGCAGATGGGTCAGGGCATCGTGGACAAGGCGCCGTGGGTCGACGTCGTCTTCGGCACCCACAACATCGACGTCCTGCCCGCCCTCCTTCAGCGCGCCCGCCACAACGCCGCGGCGGCCGTCGAGATCGAGGAGTCCCTCAAGGTCTTCCCCTCCACCCTGCCCACGCGCCGCGAGTCCGCCTACGCCGCCTGGGTGTCCATCGCCGTGGGCTGCAACAACACCTGCACCTTCTGCATCGTGCCCTCGCTTCGCGGCAAGCAGCGGGACCGCCGCCCGGGCGAGGTCCTGGCCGAGATCCAGGCCGTCGCGGACCAGGGCGCCATCGAGGTCACCCTGCTGGGCCAGAACGTCAACTCCTACGGGGTTGGCTTCGGGGACCGCGGCGCCTTCGCGAAGCTCCTGCGCGCCGCCGGGGGAGTCAAGGGCATCGAGCGGGTCCGCTTCACCAGCCCCCACCCCGCGGCCTTCACCGACGACGTCATCGAGGCCATGGCCTCCACGCCCGCGGTCATGCCGAGCCTCCACATGCCGCTGCAGTCCGGCTCGGACCGGATCCTGCGCGCCATGCGCCGCTCCTACCGCTCCGAGCGGTTCCTGGGGATCCTTCAGCGCGTGCGCGCCGCCATGCCCGAGGCTGCCATCACCACCGACATCATCGTCGGCTTCCCCGGGGAGACCGAGGAGGACTTCCAGGCCACGCTCGACGTCGTCGAGAAGGCGCGCTTCGCCTCCGCCTTCACCTTCGAGTACTCCCCGCGCCCCGGCACCCCCGCCGCGGACCTGGAGCCCGTGCCCGCCGAGGTGGTCAAAAACCGCTACCGGCGCCTCGACGAGCTCGTGCGGCGCATCACCCATGAGGAGAACATGGCCCAGGAGGGCCGGAGGATCGAGATCCTCGTGGCCGAGGGGGAGGGGCGGCGCGACGCCGTCACCGCGCGCGTCTCCGGGCGCGCCGCCGACAACCGCCTCGTCCACGCCGCCCTGCCCGCGGGGCTGGCCGCCGACGACTACGCCGGGGGAGCTCCCCGGCCCGGGGACATGGTGACCGTTCGCGTCACCCACGGAGCTCCCCACAACCTCATCGCCGACTCCGCCCTGTGCGGGCGGCCCGTGAGCGGTCAGGAGCGCGCCGAGAACGAGGCTCGCGCCGCCGGGGACCGCGTCTGGTACGACGACGGCCCCGCCCTGTTCGAGGTGCGCCGCACCCGCGCCGGCGACGCCTGGGAGCGCCGCCAGGCCGAGGCCCGCGCCACCCCCGAGGCGGACACGGCCCCGGTGAGCCTGGGCCTGCCCACCCTGCGCGTGGGCGCGCCGGGCCCCGCGGCCCCCTCCCGCCGTCGATAGCGTGATCGTCTCCATCGCTGAGCAGGCGCGGGTAGTCCTCCCGTCCGCCGAGGGCGGATCGCCCGCCGACCGGGTTACCCCGCGACGCAGTGGGGCGGTTAGGCTGGTCCCATGCCCTCTGACTCGGACCCCCGCACGGACACCACCGTCGTCGCAGCCCCTGCGCCGGTGACCGCCGAGCGCGTCCTGGAGGCCACCCACCGGCTGGGCCTGAGGTACTTCGTCGACGACGAGGGCGACGTCGGCATCCCCTGGCGCTGCGTCGTCGTCCACGTCATCTTCCAGGACACGCGCGCCGTCCAGCTGCGCGGCACCTGGCACCGCATCGCCGACACCGAGCACCTGTCGCCCCTGCGCTCCCTCGTCGAGGAGTGGAACGCCACCCGCATCGGCCCCAAGGCCTTCCTCACCGTCGGCGACGGCGGGATCGTCCGCCTCCACGGGGAGATCACCTACCCGCTGGACGCCGGCATGACCGACGCCCAGATCGACGACTTCGTCTTCACCGGGTGCCGCCTCATCGTCGCCCTCGTGCGCGAGGCCGAGGAGTTCTTCCCCGACCCCCTGCGCGGGAGCCTCGAGCCGTGAGCGAGGCCCCCCGGCGCCGCACGCGCCTCGAGCGCCTCGCCGACCTCATCGCCCGTTCCATGGGCAAGGGCTGGGACCAGCGCGCCGACGGCGCCGCCCGGACCGCCCCAGGCCCCTCGCCCTCCACGGGGGCCTCTCCGGCCTCCGCGGGCTCGGCGCCGTCGTCCTCCTCCGGCTCCGCCGGCTCGGCGAACTCCGCCGACCCAGCGGATCGAGCCCACCCCACTGGGAGCCCCCGGCGCCAGGGGGCGGAGAACGTCTCCACGGGCCGCGGCGGCGCGACCCGCACCCGCAGCGGTGCCCGGGGCTCGCGGGGCCCCGCCCAGCGCCCGCGCGAGCAGGTCACCTCGCGCCTCACCCTCGAGCGCGTCGAGTCCATGCTCGCCTCGGAGATGTCCTACCGGATCCGCCGCGAGGAGGACGAGGGCCACGCCTCCCTCATGGGCAACTGGGACGGCTTCCCCTTCATCATCGAGATCCCCGCCGAGCACGACGGGTGGCTCCTCGTCTCCGGGGACTGGGCCGAGCCCGGCTCCGAGGGCCAGCGCGACGAGCTCGCCTTGGCCGTCAACGACTGGAACCGCGACCGCTTCTTCCCCACCGTCGCCATCGTCGACAGCCCCGAGGGCCCCTTCATCCGCGCCATCTACATCACCGACCTGCGCGCGGGCATCACCGACGACCAGCTGCGCCTCCACCTCGACACCGCCCTGGCCTCCTGCACCCAGGCGCTGCGCACCGTCGGCCCGCTCCTGCCCGAGCTGTGAGGCCCGCCGTGCCGCCCACGCGCATCGCCGTCGTCGGCCCGACGGCCACCGGCAAGTCCGAGCTCGCCCTCGACCTCGCCGACGCCCTCGGCGATGGGCCCGCCAGCAGCGAGATCGTCGGGGCCGACGCCTCCCAGCTCTACCGGGGCATGGACGTGGGCACCGCCAAGCTCCCCCTCGACGAGCGCCGCGGATACCCCCACCACCAGATCGACGTCCTCGACGTCACCCAGGAGGCCTCCGTCGCCGCCTACCAGCGCCACGCCCGCGCCGACCTCGCCGCCATCGAGGCCCGCGGGCGGCGCGCCCTCATCGTCGGCGGCTCGGGCCTCTACGTCCGCGCCGTCACCGATGCCCTCGACTTCCCCGGCACCGACCCGGCCGTGCGCGCAGGCCTGGAGGAGCGCGCCCGCGCCGAGGGGACCCGCGCCCTGTGGGAGGAGATGGCCGCCGTCGACCCCCTGTCCGCCCAGCGCATCGGCGAGAGCGACACCCGCCGGATCGTGCGAGCCCTGGAGGTCCTCGCCGTCACCGGGCGCCCCTTCTCCGCCACGCTGCCCCGCTACGAGGACCTCGCGCCCACCATCCACCTCGCCCTGCGCCCCCCGCGCGAGGCCCTCAACGCGCGCATCAACGCCCGCGCCGCCGCCATGTTCCGCCCCGCGTCCGGGCCGGGCCTCATCGAGGAGACCCAGGGGCTCATCGGCGCCGGGCTGCGCGAGGGCCCGACGGCGAGCCGCGCCATCGGCTACGCCCAGGCCCTGGCCGTCATCGACGGCGCGATGGCCATCGACGAGGCCATCGACGCCACCGCCGCCGCCACCCGCCAGCTCGCGAGCCGCCAGCTCAAGTGGTTCCGCCGCGACCCCCGCATCCACTGGATCGACATGCGCCTGGCCCCCGATGGGACGCCGCCCGACGGCGAGCGGGGCCGGGTGCTCGACATCGCCCTCTCCCTCCTCCCAGGCGCCACCGGGGCCCGCGGGTGACCCCCCGTGCCAGCGCGGTCCCCAGAATGGACAGATTCCTGTGCACCCGGGCGCCTCGCATAGGGTGGCACTATGACAAGCTCGACGGGCACCGGCCTGACGGGTCGTGAGCTCATCAAAGGGCATGCCGCGGCCCGTGACTTCCTCATGCTCATCGACCCCGACTGCCAGTTCCCCCTGAGCGCCGGGGCCATCGCCGCCGCCTGCGATCGCCGCACCGGCATCGGCGCGGACGGCCTCGTGCGCGTCGCGCGCACCAAGAGCCTGCCCGGCGCGGAGCGTTTCGCCGAGGCGGTCCCCGAGGCCGAGTGGTTCATGGATCACTACAACGCCGATGGCTCCGTCGCCGAGGAGCTCGGCGACGCCGCCCGCCTCTTCGCGCAGGTGCTCCTCGCCGAGTCCCTCGCCGAGATCCCCGAGGGCGCGTCCGTGACCATCGGGACCCGCGCCGGCGCCCGCGCCGTCACCAGGACCGGCGACTTGTGGACCGTGGACATGGGGACCGTGCTCCTGCCCGCGCGTCCCGAGGACGACGGGGAGCCGGGCGGCTCCGACTGGCAGGGCTGGGACACCTCCGTCCTCATCCCCGGTATCGACGGGCCCCGCGCGGGCCTGAGCGTCACCATGCCGGCGATGCGCTGCGCCCATACCGCCGTCGCCCTGGTCGATGAGGCCGAGCTCGACGCCGCCATCCTGGTCCGCCCCGATGGCCCCGGCGAGCCCGTGCGCTACGAGCCCGCGCCCGAGCCGGGCTCCGGCCTCGAGCTCATCGTCGCGCTGGGGGAGGAGACCGACCCCGGCAGTGGCGAGGCGGTCGGGGTGGCGCGCCTGCGCCTCCTCACGAGCGGGATGGGGGAGGCGCCCTCCTGCGGGGAGGGCTGCTGCGCGGCCGCCGTCGCCCTCCACGAATGGGACGGGCCGGGCGCCCCGCAGTCCTACCGGATGCTCGTCCCCGGCGGCGAGATCGGCGTCCACGTCGGCGCCAGCCCCGCATCCGACGACGTCGCGGTGCTGCTGACAGGCCCCGCACAGATCACCGGAAGAATCACAGTTCTATGACTCCCACCCAGTTCCTCCGCCGAGTCCTCACGACGGGGCTCATGCTCTTCGCCCTGTTCTTCGGGGCGGGCAACCTCATCTTCCCACCCTCCCTGGGTGCCTCCAGCGGGAACTCGGTGGGCATCGTCGTCCTCGGCTTCATCGCCACCGGCGTCATCCTGCCGCTGCTCGGCGTCATCGCCGTGTCAACCTCGGGGGAGGGGATCCTCGGCCTGGCCCGCAGGGTCGGGCCCCGCTTCGGCCGCGTCCTCCCACTGGTCGTCTACCTGGCCATCGGCCCGCTCTACGCCATTCCGAGGACCGCGATCGTCTCCTACGAGCTGGCCACCAGGCCGCTGCTGGAACTCGTCGGGCTGCCCACCGGGCGCGTGGCCCTGGCCCTGCACGCCATTGGGTTCTTCGCCGCCACGCTGGGGCTCTCACTGCGCCCCTCGCGCCTGGCCGACCGCATCGGCAACTTCCTGACCCCCGCCCTCCTCTTCCTCATCGCGGTGCTGTGCGCCGCCACGGTCGTCGGCTCCCCATTGATCGATCGCCCCGCCGCTGACTCCTACGCCGCCGCACCGGTGGCGGCCGGGCTCACCCAGGGCTACCTCACCATGGACGCCCTGGCGGCTACGGTCTTCGGGATCGTCGTCATCACCTCGCTGCGCTCGCAGGGGATGAGCACCGAGAAGCAGATCCTGTGGGGCACCAGCGGCGCGGGCATCGTCGCGGCGATCTGCCTGGCCGCCGTTTACGGGAGCCTCGCGCTCTTGGGCAGGCACGCCGCCGGGGACCCCGCGGACGGCACCTCGCTCCTGCGCTCCGCCGCCGCCAGTTCCCTGGGCTCGGCCGGCACGGTGGTCTTCGCGCTCATCGTCGTGCTCGCCTGCCTGTCCACCTCCGTCGGGCTCGTCTCCTCCTGGGCCGGCTACGCCAACGCCGCCTGGCCCCGGATCGAGTTCCGCGTCCAGGCCATCGGCTGCTCCGCCGTTGCCCTGGCGCTGACGAACCTGGGCCTGGCCGCCATGATCGTCGTCATCTCCCCGGTGACGCTCCTGCTCTACCCCATCGTCATCACCCTCATCGCCGTCACGCTCATCGACAGCGCCGCCCCCGGCCACCTGCGCTGGACCTACCGGCTGCCTGTGAGCCTGGCCGTCATCCTCGGCGCCATCTCGGCCGCGGCGGATATCGGCTGGTCCGCCCCCTCCGATCTCCTGTCGCGCACCGGGGCCTGGGACAACTCGACGGGCTGGATCCTGCCGGTGCTCATCGTCACCGTGCTCTCGATCGTCGTCGACGTCGCCACGGGGCGCTGGAGCACGCCCGCGTCCGACACCAGTGACGCGCCCGACGACGTGCGGCGGGCCATCGCCTCGCAGTACTGAGCCCCTGGTCCTAGGGTGGGCCGGTGACACCCAGCTGCAGCGAGCCCTCCCACGGCGCCGCCCCTCCTGCCGGCGCCACGGGACCGATGAACCGCCAGCAGAAGGAGATCCTCTCCGTCCTGCTCATCGCCGCGTTCATGTCGCTCCTGGCCGTCTCCTCGGTCAACGTGGTCCTGCACGCCATCGAGACGAGCCTGCGCGCCTCCACCTCCGCGCTGCAGTGGGTGGTCTCCGGCTACGCGCTCGTCTTCGGGATCCTCCTCGTGGCCGCCGGGCGGGCCGGGGATGTGCTGGGCCGGGGCCGCCTGTTCGTGGCCGGCCTGGTGGTCTTCGGCACCGGCTCCCTCCTGTCCGGCCTGGCGCCCTCGCTCCTCGCCCTCAACCTGGCGCGCCTGCTCATGGGCGTGGGCTCCGGGCTGCTGAGCCCCCAGGTCACCGGCATGATCCAGCAGTACTTCGCCGGCGAGCGGCGCGGGCGCGCCTTCGGGATGTTCGGCGGGATGGTGGGCGTCTCCGTGGCCGTGGGACCGGTCATGTCCGGCGCGCTCGTCGGCGCGCTCGGCCCCGAGGCGGGATGGCGCGCCTCCTTCCTCGTCAACGTGCCTGTCGCGATCATCGGGGCCATCGTCGCGCTGCGGGTCCTGCCCGCATCCGCCTGGGCCCCCTCCCCGGCCACCGCCACCGGCGCCGGAGTGCCCAGCGCCGCCAGCGCCGGCGCGAGCGCGGGCGCCAGGCGGCCCCGCGCCGACTTCGACCCCGTGGGCATGGCGCTCCTGGGGCTGGCGACCCTCCTCGTCATGCTCCCCTTCGTGGAGTCCTCCGACTCGCCGGTGGGCGCCTGGATCTGGGTGAGCCTCGGCATCGGGCTCGCGCTGGCCGTCGGCTGGCTCGTCTGGGAGCGCCGCTACGCCATGCGCGGGCGCCAGCCCATGGTCCACCTCGGGCTGTTCCGCACCCGGTCCTTCGCCGTCGGGACCCTGCTCATCGGCGCCTACTTCACCGCTGTGGCGGGGATCTGGCTCATCATCGCCCAGTACGTCCAGCAGGGCCTGGGCTCCTCCGCGCTCGCCGCGGGACTGGTGGGACTGCCCTCCGCCCTGGCCGGCGCCGTCGGGGCCCCCATCGCCGGGCGCCACGTGCTGCGCATGGGGCGCTCCATGGTGCTCGTCGGCCTGGCGCTCATCATCGCGAGCCTCCTGGCGACGATGCTCGTCGTCCGCCTTCACACCACCTCCGGCCTGCCCTTCTGGTGGGCGGGCCTCACCCTCTTCCTCCAGGGCGCCGGGCAGGCGATGGTCGTCTCTCCGAACCAGACGCTCACCCTGGCCGAGGTGCCCCTCCACTACGCCGGGGCAGCCGGCGGCATCCTGCAGACCAGCCAGCGCATTGGCACC
Source organism: Actinomyces timonensis DSM 23838 (assembly GCF_000295095.1). Classification (GTDB taxonomy): domain Bacteria; phylum Actinomycetota; class Actinomycetes; order Actinomycetales; family Actinomycetaceae; genus Actinomyces; species Actinomyces timonensis. The sequence goes on from NZ_JH806633.1 coordinate 228,078, forward strand.
TCGGTGGGGATCGCCGCCATCACTGGCATCGCCTTCTCGACGGCGGGTCGGAGGGGTTGGGACGACGGCTTCCTCATGGGTCTGGGCGCGAGTGTGGCGATCTGCCTCATCGCGGTGGCCCTGGCGGCCCTCGACCTGCGCGCAGGCGCCAGGCGGCACCAGGCCGCGGTGTAGGGACGGCACGGCTGGCGGCGCGGCCGGCGACGGCGGGCCTGGCGGGGCGCTCAGCGACTGACCCGAAGGACCCGGAAGCCCTTGGCCGATGCGGCCCGCTCCACGGCCCAGCCCTGCGAGCCGAGCCAGGCGGCCAGCGAGTCCGCCCCCAGGTTCTTGCCGACGACGAGCCACGCCTCGCCGTCGTCGGCCAGGAGGGGGAGCCAGTCCGTGAGGAGTGCGTGAAGCGCCTCCTTGCCGATCCTCACCGGGGGATTGGACCAGATGAGGTCGAGGCGCTTGCTGGAGGCGCGCAGCTCGGCGCCGAGCGCGCCGGCCTCGGCGGCGCGCACGCCCGTCAGCCCCGCCGCGGAGGCGTTGCGGGCGGTCAGGTCGACGGCGCGCTCGTTGACGTCGGCGGCCAGGACCTCGGCGTCGGGGGAGGCGAGCGCCAGGGCCAGGGCGATGGGGCCCCAGCCGCAGCCCAGGTCCAGGAAACGGCCGGTGGCGGGCGGATCGGGCACGTGGTCCAGCAGCACCTGCGTGCCCTTGTCCAGGCGGTCGGCGGAGAAGACGCCGGAGGCCGTTGTCACCTCCACCTCGTGGCCGCGGATCGTGAAGCGGTGGCCGCGCTCGGCGGACTCGGCGGCCGGGGAGGCGGTGAAGTAGTGCTCGCTCACGCCACGAGGGTAGCGTCCGCTCAGCCGACCCGCCGCGTGAGCAGCGGCGCCGCCGCAAGCGCGGCCGCCAGGGCCAGCACGGTGGGCACCACCAGGGCGGCCTGGACGCCGTCGGCTCCGGGGGCGACCACGGAGGTCGCGAAGGTGCCCAGGGTCGCGCCGCCCACAGCGCCGCCCACGGTCACCGACGCGGCGATCCTGGCCTGGGAGATCCCGTCGACGGGCAGCCCGGTCTCCGCGGGATCGGCGACGCACCGCGCGAGCGTGTCCTGGTGCGTCCATCCCATGCCGATACCGGCCAGCATCCATCCCGCGTGGAGCCCCCACCAGGGAAGCGCGCCCCCCAGGGCGCAGGCCATGACGCATCCGCCCACCCCGAAGAGCGCGGCGCCCGCGGTCGTCCGGCGCCGGTAGGCGGCCGGGGTGGATGCCGGATGCGCTCCGCACCACATGGCCACCGCGCTCCACGCGAGGCCCGCGCCGGTCAGCGCCCAGCCAATCGCCCCTGGGGCCAGGCCCAGCACGTCGTGAGCGGCCGGCGAGACCAGGTAGTCGAGGGAGAAGTAGGCCCCGCAGACCCAGGCGAGCGCCGCCAGCGCCGCAGGACGGCCGCGCGCCGCCCGCACCACCCCCGCGGGGAGCACCCGCGCGCAGGCCCACAGCACCAGCGCCCCGCCGAGGGCGCTCGCCACCCAGAAACGGTAGGAGGAGGCTGAGAAGGCCCCCACGAGGGCCACCCCGGTGGCCAGCGCGACGGCGGGGATCAGTGGGGCGCCCTCCTCGTCGGCGCGCACCCGCAGGTCCCGGATCGCGCGGGCCGCCGCTACCCGCGCCGCCACCAACAGCGGCAGATACCCCACCAGTGCCCAGCGCCACCCCCACCCCGCGCTGACCCCGGCGGTGTAGGTGGGCCCCAGCAGGGCCGACAGCACCCACATGGCCGAGCCCGCGGACAGGAACAGGCGCCGCCACGACCCCGGCAGGCCGGCCACCAGCACCCCCATGCCCACCGTCGCGAGGGCGCCGGCGCCCAGGCCGCGCACGACCTCCCCGAGCACATAGACCCACACCGTCGGCGCCAGGGCGCAGGCCCCCGCGCCCGCCACCAGCACGGCGGTCAGAGCTGTCATCAGCCGGTCCGCGCGCCACCGCCCCAGCATGGCGCCGCCCAGCGGCATGGTCAGGAAGGCCGGCACCTGGGCGGCGGCGGTCACCAGGCCGTAGGAGTCGCGGGCGCCGAGCTCGGTGGCCATGAGGGGCAGCACCGTCTGCCCCACGTAGACCTGCATGCCGGTGAGCAGCTCGACCGCCAGCATCGCCATCGCCAGGTGGCCGAGCCTCGTGGTCGCCAGGGCGCGCGGCGACGGCGATGGTGGAGGCGCGGGGTCCTGCGCCGTCGGCGATGGGCTCACTCCCCGAGACTAGCGCCGCGTCCCAGCCAGCAGGCCGGAACCGCCGTGGGGCGCCGCCGGGGCGCCCGGCCCAATCGGCGGCGGCGCTGCGCTACGATGCGCCCATGTGGATCACCCGGATGCCGTGACCGGCGGCGAGCAGTCGCCGCCCGCGCCGCGACCCAGACCGACACGCCAGATCGCCCGGCCCGTCGAGCCCCGCTCCGGGCCCGCCTCACGGAACCCCGAAGGACCTCAGTGACCCACCCCTCCACCCACCAGACCACCGACCAGCCCGACCTCGCCGAGGCCGACACCCGCGCCGAGGAGATCGTCGCCCGCATCCTCTCGCGCCGCGGCACGGCCCTGGCCTCCACCGCCTCCCAGCATGAGAGCCGCGAGAGCGACGACGACGGCTCCCTGGAGCGCGAGGCCCGCGCCGCCACCAGGCGCGTCGCCTCCCTGTCCACCGAGCTGGAGGACGTCAGCGAGGTCGAGTACCGCCAGATCCGCCTGGAGAAGGTCGTGCTCGTCGGCCTCGACCTGCCGCGCTCGGCCGACGGGCCCGCCGGCTCCCAGGGCTCCCAGGACGCCGAGACCTCGCTCTCCGAGCTCGCCGCCCTGGCCGAGACCGCCGGCTCGCAGGTCCTCGACGCGCTCGTCCAGCGGCGCGACCACCCCGATCCCGCCACCTACCTCGGCAGCGGCAAGGCCAAGGAGCTCGCCGAGATCGTCTCCGCCGCCGGGGCGGACACGGTCATCGTCGACGGCGAGCTCGCCCCCTCCCAGCGTCGCGCCCTGGAGGACGTCGTGCGGGTCAAGGTCGTGGACCGCACCGCCCTCATCCTCGACATCTTCGCCCAGCACGCCAAGTCCCGCGAGGGCAAGGCCCAGGTGGAGCTCGCCCAGTTGGAGTACCTGCTGCCGCGCCTGCGCGGGTGGGGCGAGTCCATGTCCCGCCAGGCCGGCGGGCGCGTCGCCGGGGGTCAGGGCATCGGCTCGCGCGGCCCCGGAGAGACGAAGATCGAGCTCGACCGGCGCCGCATCCGCGAGCGCATGGCCAAGCTCCGCCGCGAGATCAAGGCCATGGCGCCCTCCCGCGAGGTCAAGCGCGGCTCGCGCCGCCGCGGCCCCATCCCGAGCGTCGCCATCGCCGGGTACACCAACGCCGGCAAGTCCTCCCTCATGAACCGCCTCACCGGCGCCGGGATCATGGTGCAGGACGCCCTCTTCGCCACCCTCGACCCCACGGTGCGCCGCACCGAGGCCTCCGACGGGCGCGTCTACACGCTCACCGACACGGTCGGCTTCGTGCGCAACCTTCCCCACGAGCTCATCGAGGCCTTCCGCTCCACCCTCGAGGAGGTCGCCGAGGCGGACCTCGTCCTGCACGTCGTCGACGCCGCCCACCCCGACCCCCTCAGCCAGATCGCCGCCGTGAGGACTGTCCTCGCCGAGATCCCCGGCGCCCTGGAGGTCCCCGAGCTCATCGCCCTCAACAAGGCCGACCTCGCCGACCCGATGACGCTCGTGGCCCTGCGCACCCAGCTGCCCGGGGCCCTGACCGTCTCGGCGCGCACCGGGGAGGGCATTGACGAGCTGCGCGAGCGCATCGAGGAGATGCTGCCCCGCCCGGATGTGCCCGTCGACGTCGTCGTGCCCTACTCGCGGGGCGACCTCGTCTCGCGCGTCCACGCCGACGGCGAGATCGAGTCCATCGAGTACGTCGAGGCCGGCACGCGCGTCGTCGCCAAGGTCAGCGCCGCCCTCGCCGCAGAGCTCACCGGCGCCGCCCTGTGAGCGATGAGGCCGTGAACCCCCCGGGCTCGCCGGACTCGCCGGACTCTGCCGGGACGCCCCTGACGGCCCTCGCCCACGCGGTCGAGGCCATGGGCGGCAGTCCCCGGGCGGGCCAGGAGGAGATGGCCCGCAGGGTCGCCCAGGCCCTGGCCGACGGCACCCACCTCATGGTCCAGGCCGGCACGGGCACCGGGAAGTCGCTCGGCTACCTCGTGCCCGTGCTCGCGCGCGCCGTCGAGGCGGGAGAGCGGGCGGTCGTCTCGACCGCCACGCTCGCCCTCCAGCGCCAGATCCTCACCAAGGACGCGCCGCTGGCCGCCGACGCCATCGAGGAGGCCACCGGGCGCGCGCCGTCGATCGCCCTGCTCAAGGGCTGGCAGAACTACCTGTGCCGCCACCGCCTGGCCGGGGGCTACCCCGAGGACGACGACGCCGACTCCCTCTTCTCCGCCACGAGCGCCCTGGCCCCCGCGCGCCTGGGCCAGGCGGCCTCCACAACCCTGGCCGAGCAGGTGCTGCGCCTGCGCGAATGGGCCTCCACCACGACCACCGGCGACCGCGACGACCTCGTCCCCGGTGTCACCGACCGCGCCTGGGCGCAGGTCTCCGTCTCGCGCGCCGAGTGCCTGGGCGCCTCCTGCCCCTTCCACGACGACTGCTTCCCCGAGCGCGCCCGGGCCGCCGCCGGCGAGGCCGACCTGGTCATCACCAACCACGCGATGCTCGGCATCGCCGCCGCCGGCAACCCGAACGTCCTGCCCGAGCACGACATCGTCGTCGTCGACGAGGCCCACGAGCTCGCCGACCGCGTCCGCTCCCAGGGGACCGTCAGCCTGTCCGCCGCCGCCGTCATGCGCGTGGCCTCCACCGCCCGCAAGCACGCCGGCGTCATCGCCGCCGACCTGGAGGCCGCCGGCCAGACCCTCCAGCTCGCGCTCGCGGACCTGCCCGACGGGCGCCTCGAGGCCGGCCTGCCCTCAGCCCTCCATGACGGTCTCATCACCCTCGACGAGGCCGCCCGGCAGGTCGCCAGCGATATCCGCGAGGCCGCCAAGGCCCGCTCGGGGGACGCCGGCGCGATCGCCCTGGCGCGCACCGCCGTCGCCGATCTTCTCGACGCCGTCGAGCGCATGACCTCGGGCAGCGTGGAGGCGCGCCGGGACGTGGCCTGGATCGAGCGGCCCCGCATGGGCGCCGACCCGCCCCGCCTCCTGCTCGCCCCCATCGACGTGGCCGGGAGTGTCGCCGACTCCCTCCTTCAGGGCCGCGCCGCCGTCCTGACCTCCGCCACCCTGGCGCTCGGCGGCAGCTTCGACCCCATGGCGCGCTCGCTGGGGCTCACGCTCGGGTCCGCCGCCTGGGACGGCGTCGACGTCGGCACGCCCTTCGACTACGCCCGCCAGGGCATCCTCTACACCCCCACGCACCTGCCCCGCCCTCAGATGGGCATCTCCGAGGCGGCCCTCGACGAGGTCCTGGCCCTCACCGAGGCCTCCGGCGGCGGGATGCTCGGCCTGTTCTCCTCCCGGCGCGCCGCGGAGGAGGCCGCCGCCGTGCTGCGCGGCGCCACGGATCTGACCGTCTTCGCCCAGGGGGAGGACCAGCTGCCCACGCTCGTGCGCGCCTTCGCCGAGGACGAGGACTCCTGCCTCGTGGGCACCCTCAGCCTCTGGCAGGGCGTGGACGTGCCGGGGCGGGCCTGCCGCCTCGTCATCATCGACCGCATCCCCTTCCCGCGCCCGGACGACCCCGTGGCCAACGCGCGGTCCGAGGCGGTCAGCGCCGCCGGCGGCAACGGCTTCATGTCCGTGTCCGCCACGCATGCCGCGCTCCTGCTCGCCCAGGGCGCGGGCCGGCTCGTGCGCCGCTCGGACGACCGCGGCGTCGTCGCCGTCCTCGACCCCCGGCTGCGCCGCGCCCGCTACGGCTCCTTCCTCGCCCGCTCCATGCCGGGCCTGTGGCCCACGACGGACCGCGAGGTGGTCCTCGGCGCGCTGAGGCGCCTCGCCGCTGTTGGCCACTGAGACGGGCCGGGGCCGTCGGGGCCTGGGGCGGGCGGGCGCCGTCGCTGGCGGGAGGAGACGGCGAGTCGTGGGACTTCGGGGCTTAGGGCCGCTGTGGCGCGCGCCTCTTGCCGCTAGGCTGGGCCCTGGGCCGAACGGCCCGTCCCACGAAGATCTGGAGGTTTCCCGTGTCCGACGCCGCGATCACTAACAACGCCGAAGGCTCCTACCCGACGGCGAAGTCCGGCCGCCCCTCGAAGGTCGCCATCATCGGCGCGGGAGCCGTGGGCTCCACCCTCGCCTACGCCTGCGTGACCAAGGGCGTCGCCCGCGAGATCGTCCTGCAGGACATCGCCAAGGAGAAGGTCGAGGCCGAGGCCCTCGACATCGCCCAGGGTATCCAGTTCACCTCCGCGGGCGCCGTCGCCGGCTCCGATGACCCGGAGATCTGCCGCGACGCCGACGTCATCGCCATCACCGCCGGTGCCAAGCAGAAGCCCGGGCAGTCCCGTCTCGAGCTCGCCGGCGCCACCGTGGGCATCATGGAGAAGATCCTGCCCAAGCTCGTCGAGGTCGCCCCGCACGCGATCTTCCTCCTCGTGGCCAACCCCGTGGACGTCGTCACCTACTGCGCCAAGAAGATCACCGGCCTGCCCGAGAACCAGATCTTCGGCTCCGGCACCGTCCTGGACACCGCCCGCATGCGCTACCTCGTCTCCCTGGAGACCGGCACCGCCACCCAGAACATCCACGGCTACATCGCCGGTGAGCACGGCGACTCCGAGGTCGCCCTGTGGTCGAGCTGCGAGATCGGCGGCGTGCCGATCACCCAGTGGGGTCCGACCCTCGACGGTGGCACCTTCGACCAGGCCAAGCGCGACCGCATCGCCCACGACGTCGTCCGCTCCGCCTACCGCATCATCGAGGGCAAGGGCGTGACCAACTACGCCGTCGGCCTGGCGGTGCAGAAGATCATCGGCGCCGTCCTCAACGACGAGCAGCGCGTGCTCACCGTCTCCCCGCTGCTGGACAACTGGCACGGCATCTCGGACGTGTGCATGGCCGTGCCGACGATCGTCGGCCGCGAGGGCGCCGGCCGCCGCCTCGAGCTGCCCCTGACCCTCGACGAGCGCGACCGCCTCACCGCCTCCGCCGAGCGCCTGCGCGAGGTCGCCCGCGGCCTCGGCTACTGACAGCAGTACTGCGAGTACGACGGCGGAGCCCCTATCCCGGAAAGGGATAGGGGCTCCGCCGATGTTGTGCCCCGGTGAGGCTCGTCAGAGCGCGCGCAGGACGGTGACGACCCTCCCCATGATCGTCGCGTCGTCGCCCGGGATCGGCGCGTAGTCGGGGTTGCGCGGCAGGAGCCACTGGTGCCCGTCCTTGCGGGACAGGACCTTGACCGTGGCCGAGGCGCCGTCGACGTCGTCGAGCATCGCCGCCACGATCTCCCCATTGGCGGCATCGGACTGCGCGCGGACCACCACCCAGTCGCCGTCGCAGATCGCGGCGTCGATCATCGAGTCCCCGCGGACCTGGAGCATGAAGAGCTCCCCGGAGCCGGTCAGCCGCCGCGGCAGGGCCATGACGTCCTCGACCTCCTGCTCGGCGAGGATCGGTGAGCCCGCCGCGATCCGCCCCACGAGGGGCACCGCCACGGCCTCGCCCTCGGCCACGCCCGGCAGGGTCGGCAGGGCAGCGGGCTCGGCGGGGGAGGCTGCACCGCCGGGGATCGCCCGCAGCGCGGGCCGGCCCGGGGCGGCCGGGGGAGTGGGAGGAGTGGCGGCCTCAGCGGCTGCAGTGGTATCGGTGGTCGCAGGCTCCTCGGGGACGATGACCTCCAGGGCGCGAGGGCGCTTGGGGTCGCGGCGCACCAGGCCGAGCCGCTCGAGCTTGTCGAGCTGGTGCTTGACCGAGGAGGGGCTCGTCAGCCCCACTCTCTGGCCGATCTCCCGCAACGAGGGCGGGTAGCCGTGATCGACGACGGCGTCGCGCACGGCCTCGTACACCGCGCGGGCGCGCTCATCGAGGCTCGCGAGGACCCCAGTGCCGCTATCGGCGACAGCGGTGTCCTCGGCGTTCTCCTGGCGGGGGCGCTTCTGCTCGGCGGCCCGCTCCGCCCGCCGCCCGGCCGGGCTCCCGGCTCGTGCCTTCGTGGGGCGGTCGCTGCCGCGGGACGTGCTCATCGCGATCTCCTCGGTGATCCTGGCCGGTCTGGATGGTTCGGGCTGACGGCGGGCCGCTGCGGCGCCCGCGAGCCCGGGCGGGCCGTTAAGGGCTCCCGATTCGTGTCAGTGCCCGGTGATGTCCTGGTTCCCGGCAACCATACGGCCGACTCGCCCCGCTTTCAAACACATGTTCGAAAGATGCTGGACGTGTCGCGCCGATCCCGCTATTCTTCGAACAGTTGTTCGTCGAACATGTGTTCTAGGAGGTTCCCCATGAGCGCACTCGCACTCCCACCGCAGCCGTCCCGCCGCCTGCGGATGGTCACGCCCCTGTCAGCCCAGTCGGCGGCCTCCGCCCACTCCGCGGATACCCCCGGGCAGGAGGCGCTGCCCGCGCGCGCCGCCGGCGCTCCTCGCCGCCCGCTCCTGCGCCTCGTCACCGAGGCGGACGCCCCGGCCCGCCCCGCCGTCG
>NZ_JH806633.1:237024-409234 GCF_000295095.1 Actinomyces timonensis DSM 23838
CCCGAGCGCGCCGCGCTCGGCGAAGTCCTCCGCGCGCGGCGCCCAGAAGCGGGCCGCGGATCGCCCCTCCCAGGCAGTGCCCGCGCGGCGCGCGGCGAGGCTCGAGGTCACCAAGGGGGCCCCGCGCGCCGAGAGCGCTCCGCGCGCTGAGCGCGTGGCCCCCCGGGGCGCTCTCGCCTCCCTGCCCGCGCCGATGCGCCGGGGCCTCGTCTCGATGGCCGTCGTCGTGCTCCTCGCCCTGGTGGCCGCCGTCGGCATCATCGCCAGCGGGCTCATTGCCCCCGTGGAGACCTCCACCGCGACGGTCCAGGCGGGCCAGTCCCTGTGGGACATCGCCGCGGCCACGGGCGCCTCGGATGTCTCCGAGGCCATGGCCCAGATCGTGGATCTCAATGATCTCGACTCCTCAACGATCCACCCGGGGCAGACCCTCGTCGTCCCAGTCCACTGACGCCTCTCCCAGGAGTCATGGCTGGGTGGGGGCTTCTTGCGGCGCGGGCGGTGTGCGCCTAGGCTCCACGTCACAGGCCATGCTTCGACCCCGAGGAGCCCGCGTGCACTGCCCCTTCTGCCGCCATGACGGTTCTCGCGTGGTTGACTCACGGACCTCCGATGACGGCCTGGCCATCCGCCGTCGTCGCGAGTGCCCCGCCTGCGGCCGGCGCTACACGACGATCGAGACGGCCAGCCTGTCCATCCGCAAGCGCTCCGGCGCCGTCGAGCCCTTCTCCCGGGACAAGGTGATCGTGGGAGTGCGCCGCGCCTGCCAGGGCCGCCCCGTCTCCAATGACGACCTCGCCCTCCTGGCCCACAAGGTGGAGGAGGCGATCCGTGCCACCGGCCAGGCCATCGTCGACTCCCACGAGGTCGGCCTGGCGATCCTCGGGCCGCTGCGCGAGCTCGACGAGGTCGCCTACCTGCGCTTCGCCTCCGTCTACTCCAACTTCAACAGCCTGGAGGATTTCGAGAGGGCCATCGCCGACCTCCGCGCGGCGCACGCCGACCAGGCCCGCGCTTGAGGCCGTCCCCTCAGCGCTCGTCGATCGCGGCCACGAGCCGCTCCACCAAGGACGGCCACGTCCACCGCTCGGTCATGAGCTCCCTGCCCGCGGCGCCCATCCGGGCGCGCATCTCTGCGTCGGAGAGCTGGCGGACGATCGCCTCCACGAGCGCGTCCTGATCGCGCCCATCGACGACGTTGCCGGTCACGCCCTCCTCAACGGTCTCGGGCGCGCCGCCGCTCGTCCCCGCGATGACGGGCAGGCCCGCCGCCGAGGCCTCGAGAAACACGATGCCTAGGCCCTCGACGTCGAGCCCCCCGCCGCGCGTGCGGCAGGGCATGGCGAAGACGTCCCCCATGGCCACATGCCCGGGCAACTCGTCGTAGGGGACCTTGCCAGTCAGGATGATGGAGTCGCGCGCGGGGGAGTGGCGCTTGAGGAGCGCCAGGCGCCGCGCGTAGGAGCCCCAGCCCACGATGACCAGGCGCGCGCCCGGGACCCGCTCGGCCACGCGCGGCCAGGCCTCGATGAGGGAGTCCTGGCCCTTGCGGGCCACGAGCCGGGAGACGCACACGACCGTCGGTGCATCGCCCAGGCGGTACCGCTCGCGCAGCGCGGCGCGGGCGGCGGGGTCGGGGTGGAAGCGCTCGACGTCGATGCCGCTGGGAAGGTGGGCGGTGAGGGCGCCCGCTGGCATGAAGGGGCGCAGGCGGCCGAGCGTGTACTCGGAGATGTAGGTGACGACGTCGGCGTCGCGGAAGATGCGGCGCAGGAGCTGGCGCGATCCGGGCAGCATGGACCAGCCGACCTCGTGCCCGTGGGTGGTGGCGATGACGCGGCTCGCCCCGGCCCTCTTCGCGGCGCGGCCGAGCAGTCCGAGCGGGGCGGCGGCGCCGAACCAGACGGTCTCGATACCTCGCTCGACGATGATCCTCTCCATCCTGCGGCGAACGTCCGGTGTGGGCAGGAGCATATGCGTGGGCATGCGCACGACGTCGAAGGGGAGCTCTGAGTCGAAGGCACTGGCCGCCTCGGGTCCCTCCGGGGGAGTGGAGGCCAGGACGGTCAGGTCCGAGGGCGGCAGGCGGCGGGTGTAGTCATCGAGGTAGGACTGGATCCCGCCGACGACGGGCGGGAAGTCATTCGTGACGAGGAGTGTCCGGCGCATACCGCGAGTCTAGATGGACGGGTGGCTAGCCCTCGTCGGCGGTGCGCAGGATCTCGGACAGGCGGCGGGCGGCGGCCATGACCACGGCGCCGTGCATCCGGCCCGGCTGGCGGCCCATCCGCTCGATCGGCCCGGAGATCGACACCGCGGCGATCACCTTGCCGCTCGCGCCCCGCACGGGGGCTGAGACCGAGGCGACGCCCGGCTCGCGCTCGCCCACGGACTGCGCCCAGCCGCGCCGGCGCACCGCGGAGAGCATCGTGGCGTTGAAGCGCGCCCCCACCAGGCCCCGGTGCAGCCTGTCCGGCTCCTCCCAGGCCAGCAGCACCTGCGCCCCCGAGCCTCCCAGCATGGACATCGTCGCCCCCACCGGGATCGAGTCGCGCAGGCCGATCGGGCGCTCGGCGTTCGCCACGCACACGCGCACATCGCCCTGGCGCCGGTAGAGCTGGGCGGACTCATGCGTCTTGTCCCGCAGCGCCGCCAGCACCGGGCCGGCGGCCGTGAGCAGGTGATCCTCGCCGGCGGCCGAGGCGAGCTCGGTCAGGCGCGGCCCGAGGATGAAGCGCCCCTGGGAATCGCGCGCGACCAGGCGGTGGTACTCCAGCGCGACGGCGATGCGATGGGCCGTCGGCCGGGCCAGGTGGGTGGAGGAGACGAGCTGGGCGAGAGTCGCCGGGCCCGCTTCCAAGGCACTCATGACGAGGGCGGCCTTGTCGATGACGCCCACACCGCTGCTGCTCTCTGACTCCAAGGCTTCGTCCATACTCTGATACTGCCATCCCGAGGGGTGAGACCTCAAGTATCGTCGAGAATCCACGGCAACGGTGTGTCGCGGAAGACAGTGACCAGCAGAGACTGAAGGGATAGCGCGATGGGAATGACCCTCGCCGAGAAGGTGTGGCGGGACCATGTGGTCAGGCAGGGGGCGGACGGAGCCCCGGACCTGCTCTACATCGACCTCCACCTCGTCCACGAGGTGACCAGCCCGCAGGCCTTCGAGGGACTGCGCCTGGCCGGGCGCCCGGTGCGCCGCCCCGAGCTGACCATCGCCACCGAGGACCACAACACCCCCACCCTCGACATCGACCTGCCGATCGCCGACGTCACCAGCCGCGCCCAGATCGACACCCTGCGCGCCAACTGCGCCGAGTTCGGGGTCCGCATCCACTCCCTGGGAGACGCCGACCAGGGCATCGTCCACGCCGTCGGCCCCCAGCTGGGCCTCACCCAGCCCGGCATGACGGTGGTCTGCGGCGACTCGCACACCTCCACCCACGGCGCCTTCGGGGCCCTCGCCTTCGGCATCGGCACCAGCCAGGTCGAGCACGTGCTCGCCACTCAGACCCTGCCCGTGGCCCCCTTCAAGACCATGAGCGTCACCATCGACGGCGACCTTCCCGCCGGCTCGGGCGCCAAGGACATCATCCTGGCGATCATCGCGAGGATCGGCACCAACGGCGCCCAGGGCCACGTCATCGAGTACCGCGGCCGCGCCATCGAGCAGCTCTCGATGGAGGCCCGCATGACGATCTGCAACATGAGCATCGAGGGCGGCGCCCGCGCCGGCATGATCGCCCCCGACCAGACCACCTTCGACTACCTCGCCGGCCGCCCCCACGCCCCCCAGGGCGCCGACTGGGACGCGGCCCTGGAGTACTGGCGCACCCTGCGCACCGACGACGACGCCGCTTTCGACACCGAGGTGGTCCTCACCGCCGCCGACATCGAGCCCTTCGTCACCTGGGGCACCAACCCCGGCCAGGGCCTGCCGATCTCCGCGGCCATCCCGGACCCCGCCACCATCGCCGACGAGACCGAGCGCCGCGCCGCCGAGCGGGCCCTGGAGTACATGGACCTCGCCCCCGGCACGCCCCTGCGGGACATCGCCGTGGACACCGTCTTCCTCGGCTCGTGCACCAACGGGCGCATCGAGGACCTGCGCGCCGCCGCCGAGGTCCTGCGCGGCCGCGCCAAGGCCCCGGGCGTGCGCATGCTCGTGGTCCCCGCCTCGGCCCGCATCCGCCTCCAGGCCGAGGCCGAGGGCCTGGACGAGGTCTTCAAGGGATTCGGTGCCGAGTGGCGCAACGCCGGGTGCTCGATGTGCCTGGGCATGAACCCCGACCAGCTCACCCCCGGCGAGCGCTGCGCCTCGACGTCGAACCGCAACTTCGAGGGCCGCCAGGGCAAGGGCGGGCGCACCCACCTGGTCTCGCCCGTCGTCGCCGCCGCCACGGCCGTGCGCGGGAGGCTGTCGACGCCGGCGGACCTCCCGCCGCTGAATGGGCAGGCCGCCACCGCGGGCAGGGCCGCCTGAGAGACACTGGGACGAGACAGGGAAGAGCGAGAGCATCATGGACAAGTTCATCCGCCACACCGGCATCGGCGCCCCCCTGCGCCGCAGCGCCGTCGACACCGACCAGATCATCCCGGCGGTCTACCTCAAGCGCATCACCCGCACGGGATTCGACGACGCCCTCTTCTCCGCATGGCGCGCCGGCGAGCCCGACTTCATCCTCAACCAGGACGCCTACAAGCGCGCCTCCGTGCTCGTGGCCGGCCCCGACTTCGGCACGGGCTCCTCGCGCGAGCACGCCGTGTGGGCGCTCAAGGACTACGGCTTCAAGGTGGTCCTCGCCCCCCGCTTCGCCGATATCTTCCGCGGCAACGCCGGCAAGCAGGGGCTCGTGGCAGGGGTCATCAGCCCTGAGGACTGCGAGCAGCTGTGGAAGATCCTCGAGAACGAGCCCGGCACCGAGATCACCGTGGACCTGGAGGAGCGCAGCGTCGTGTGCGGCGGCCTGCGCACCACGTTCCAGATCGATGACTATGTGCGCTGGTGCCTCATGGAGGGCCTCGACGACATCTCCCTCACCCTCACCGATGAGGACGCCATCAGCGCCTACGAGGCCGCGCGCCCCTCCTTCAAGCCGGCCACGCTGCCCGCGCGCCACCTCCCGGCCGCCGAGGTTGTTCCCGCTCGCAGTGCGGAGATGCCCACACCCTGAGGGGTCGGCGGGGCGCCCTGCCTCGCCTATGCTTGGCTAGCCCGCCGTCCCTGCGCCGGGCGGAGCGCGGACCACGCCGCGCGGCATCAAGGAGGTAGGCATGGTCGACGGGCTTCTTCAGGTTGAGGGCGGCCGTCCGCTCAACGGCGAGATCACGGTGCGCGGCGCCAAGAACCTCGTTCCCAAGGCGATGGTCGCGGCGCTGCTCGGCACGACGCCGTCGGTGCTCGGCAACGTCCCCCTCATCCGCGACGTCGAGGTGGTCTCGGGGCTGCTCACCCTCCACGGCGTCCATGTGGACTACGACCAGACGGCCGGCATCCTCAGCCTCGACCCCTCCCGGGTGGAGTCCGCGCACGTGGCCGACATCGATGCCCATGCCGGCAGCTCGCGCATCCCGATCCTCTTCTGCGGGCCCCTCCTGCACCGCCTCGGCGAGGCCTTCATCCCCGACCTCGGCGGATGCCGCATCGGGGACCGCCCCATCGACTTCCACCTCGACATCCTGCGCCGCTTCGGCGCCACCGTCGACAAGCTCGAGGGCGGTATCCGCCTGACCGCCCCCGAGGGCCTGCGCGGCACCGTCATCGAACTGCCCTACCCCAGCGTGGGCGCCACCGAGCAGACCCTCCTGACAGCCGTGCGCGCCGACGGGCGCACCGAGCTGCGCGGCGCCGCCGTCGAGCCCGAGATCATGGACCTCGTGGACGTCCTGCAGAAGATGGGCGCCATCATCTCCGTGGACACCGACCGCACCATCCACATCGAGGGCGTCGAGGAGCTCACCGGCTACCGCCACAGTGCCCTGCCCGACCGCATCGAGACGGCATCCTGGGCCTCCGCCGCCCTGGCCACCGGCGGCGACGTCCTCGTCCACGGTGCCCACCAGAGCCACATGACCACCTTCCTCAACTTCTTCCGGAAGGTCGGCGGTGCCTTCGACGTGCGCGAGGACGGCATCCGCTTCTACCACCCCGGCGGTGATCTGCACTCCATCGTCGTGGAGACGAACGTCCACCCCGGCTTCATGACCGACTGGCAGCAGCCGCTCGTCGTGGCCCTCACCCAGGCCGACGGCGTCTCGATCGTCCACGAGACCGTCTACGAGAACCGCTTCGGCTTCACCAAGGCCCTGTGCAAGATGGGCGCGGCCATCCAGGTCTACCGCGAGTGCCTGGGCGGCACCGCCTGCCGCTTCGGCCAGCGCAACTTCTACCACTCCGCCGTCATCTCCGGGCCCACCCCGCTGCGCGGGGCCGACATCGTCGTGCCCGACCTGCGCGGGGGCTTCTCCCACCTCATCGCCGCCCTGGCCGCCCAGGGGACGAGCCGCGTGGAGGGCATCAACCTCATCGACCGCGGCTACGAGCACTTCATGAGCAAGCTCGGCTCGCTGGACGCCAAGGTGACCCGCCTGGCCTGACGCTCCCGGCGCCACACCGCCGGCCCGATCCGGCTAGAGTCGTGCCGTGCCCCAGAAGCGTCCTATGAGCCTGTTCTACCGCTTCGCCTCGCGCGGAGCGATCATCCCCTTCCTCAAGCTCGTCTCGCGCCAGCGCGTGACCGGCACCGAGCACTTCCCAGCCGACGGCGGCTTCATCGCCGTGGCCAACCACCTGTCCAACATCGACGCCCTCACCGCCATGCGCGCGCTCGTCGACGCCGACGTCCCCGCCTACTCCCTGGCGAAGGCCAGCCTGTTCAAGATCCCCGTGGTAGGCCAGGTGCTGCGCGCCGGTGGCCAGATCCCCGTCGAGCGCGGCACGGCCAGCGCCTCCGACGCCCTGCGCGAGGCCGAGAGGATCCTCGCCGGTGGTGGCGTCATCATGATCTTCCCCGAGGGGACGCTCTCGCGCGATCCGCTCGCCTGGCCGATGGTCGGCAAGACCGGCGCCGCGCGCCTGGCCATGCGCACCGGCGTTCCCGTGGTGCCCATGGCGCAGTGGGGCGGCCAGGACATCATGGACACCTGCACCGACGCCTTCCACCCCTTCCCGCCCAAGCCCGTCACCGTGCGCGTGGGCGAGCCCCTGGACCTCACCCGCTTCGGCAGCGACACCGAGGACCGCGACGCCGTGCGCGCCTGCACCGCCGAGATCATGCGCGCCATCACCGCCGAGCTCGAGATCATCCGGGGCGAGAAGGCCCCCCGCCCCTTCGACCCCCACTACGACATCGACCACGGCCCCGGGGCCTACGGCGAGCGCCTGCCCGACCCCGCCCCGGGCGAGGAGGCCGGGAAGTGAGCGGCGCCCCGGGGCAGACAGCGCCAACGCGCGCCGCCATCATCGGCTCGGGCGCCTGGGGCACCACCTTCGCCGCCCTTATCGCCGAGGCAGGCGGCAGCGCCACCATCTGGGCGCGCCGGGCCGAGATCGCCGAGGAGATCAACGCCGGCAGCAACGAGCGCTACCTCCCCGGCCTGCGCCTGCCCTCCGCCGTCCGGGCGACGACGGACATGGCCGCTGCCGCCGACGGCGCCGAGATGGTCGTCGTCGCCGTGCCCTCCCAGGCCTCCCGGGGGATCGTCGCCCCGCTGGCCGGGCGGCTCGATGAGCGCGCCGCCGTCGTCTCCCTCATGAAGGGCATCGAGCTGGGCACTGGCCTGCGCATGAGCGAGGTCATGGGGCAGGCCCTGGAGGTGGGGCCCGAGCGACTCGCTGTCATCTCCGGTCCCAACCTCGCCGACGAGATCGCCGCGCGCCAGCCCACCGCCACCGTCATCGCCGCCGCCGATGAGGACCTGGCCGCGCGCGTCGCCGCCGCCTGCGCCACCGCGACCTTCCGCCCCTACACGAACACCGATGTGCTCGGCGTCGAGCTGTGCGGGGCGGTCAAGAACGTCATCGCGCTGGCCGTCGGCATGGCCGCGGGCCGGGGCTACGGCGACAACTCGAAGGCCACGATCATCACCCGGGGCCTGGTGGAGATCACCCGTCTGGGCCTGGCCCTGGGCGCGAGCCCCGAGACCTTCGCGGGCCTTGCCGGGATGGGAGACCTCGTGGCCACCTGCTCCTCGCCACTGAGCCGCAACCAGTCCTTCGGGAGGCGCCTGGGCGAGGGCATGAGCGTGGACGAGGCGGCCGCGGCCTCACGGGGCGTGGCAGAGGGCGCCAAGTCGGCGCGAGCCGTCCTCGATCTCGCCGCCCGCCACGGCGTGGACATGCCGATCACCGCGGGCGTCGTCGCCGTCGTCGAGGGGGCGGCGAGCGTCGAGGAGGTCAACGACGCGCTCCTGGCCCGCCCCCGCAAGACCGAGGGCGTCCACGGCGAGCGGATCGACTGAGGGCCGCCCCTCCTAAGGCGCCGCCGACGAGAGCCCCATCTCCGCGCCGCTCAGGGGCGCTTCGCTCACGGGTGCTTGACGTCCACGACGAGCCGGGTGGGCGAGCTGAGAGCGAAGACCCGGTAGGACTGCGAGTTGGTGCCCAGGACCAGCTGGTACTGGGCCTCGACGGTCGGGTCGTAGTAGACCGAGGCGATCGCGGGCAGGTCCAGGCCCACGCTGAGGGTTGTCTGCGCCGACGCGATCTCCTCAGCGGTGGAGGGCATGCGCGCCCCTGTGCCGAAGACGCGCAGGATGTGGCTGCCGGAGGGCTGGATCGGGTCGCCCTTGCCCTGCGTGCCGGCGTCGGACACCCAATCCGCCTGCCAGCCGGGCGTGCCCTCTCCGGCCAGGTCGACGACGATGCGGTCGTAGTCCTCATGCGCGCCAGTGCGCACGCCGGTCACCAGGAGGCTCGCCCCGTCGCTTGCCGCCTGTGTCGCGCCCGTGTCCGTCCAGGGCGCGTCGGTGTTCGCCTCATCGGCGGACCCCGAGGCGGTCGCGATCGTGGCGGCCGTGGGAAGCGGCTCACCGGTGGGGGTCATGGGCGCCGTGGCCGTGGCGCTCGCGCCCTCGGCGGTGGAGGGGGCAGCGTCCGAGGCAGAGGGGGTGGATGAGGCGGAGTTGTTGGTGGAGCCGCAGGCGGCCAGCGCCAGGGAGGACAGGGATGCGAGGGCGGAAGCGGTGAAGATGCGTCGGCTGGGCGCGATGGTCATGGTTCCTCCTCGGGGAGCGGGTTGGGATGACGATAGAGGGCGCCTCAGTCCCGCTCCAAGTCCAAGTCCCCCCTGCGCATGGCCTCCGCCACAGCAGCCGCCCGAGAGTCGACGCCGAGCTTGGCGTAGGCGCGCAGCAGATGCGTCTTGACGGTCGCCTCCGAGACGTACAGCCGCGCGCCGATCTCCGCGTTGGACAACCCCTGGGCAACAGTGGCGAGCACCTCGCGCTCGCGAGGGGACAGGGGCGGGCCGGGCGGAGCGGCGGCTCGCTGGGAGGCGCGCATGAGACGGGACGCGATCGATGGGGACATGGAGGGGCGCGCCCGGGCGGCGGCGCGCACGGCGGCGGCGATCTCCTCCCTGGGGGCGTCCTTGAGGAGGTAGCCCACGGCCCCCGCCCGCACCGCCTTGAGGATGTCGGAATCGGTGTCGTAGGTGGTCAGGATGACGACGCGCGGGGCATCCGGCAGTGCCAGGATCTCGCGCGTGGCCTCCACGCCGCCCATGGAGGGCATGCGCAGGTCCATGAGGACCACATCAGCGCGCGTGGCGCCGGCCAGCTCCACGGCCTGAGCGCCGTTGCCGGCATGGCCGACCACCTCGATGCCCTGCTCATCCTCCATGAGCCGGACGATCCCCGAGCGCACGACCGGGTGGTCGTCGACGACGATGAGGCGGACACCGCTTGTCGCGGCGGAGGACTCATCGGGGCTCTTCCGGGGAGCCAGGGGCGGATCGGCCAAGCGCTTCATAGCGGTATTCTGGCCTCTAGGAGAGTCCCAGTCATGCCTTTGGGCGCGCTAGTCCGCGCCGGGTCCACCGTCAGGCCGCCACCCAGCGCTTCCAGGCGCTCGCGCATGCCTGTCAGGCCGGTGCCCTCCGGCGCTCCCTGGATTCCGGCGCCGTCGTCCTCCACCTTCACGACGAGCTCAGGAGCGCAGCCGTCCTCGATGGAGACCTCGACGCGGGCCCAGGAGGCGCGCGCGTGGCGGCGCACATTGGCCAGCGCCTCTTGGACGATTCGTAGGACCGCCGCCTCCACCTGCGGGGACAGGTCACGGGTCAGGAGAAAGTTGAGCGCGGGGACGGGGCCGCCGTGCTTGGGCTGCGCCTCGCACAGTCGCCTGAGCGAGTCCCCGAGGCCGTCGCGCATGCCCGGCGGGCCATCACCGGCGATGAGGGCGCGAGCCTCGCCCAGGCCCTCGCGGGCGATCGCGCCCATGCGCTCGTGGACATCCGCGGCCTCCTGCCCCGTGGCGGAGGCCGCCACCTGCGACAGGGTGATGAGCGAGACGAAGGACTGGGCGAGGGTGTCGTGAACCTCGCGCGCCCAGCGCTGCCTCTCGGCGTTGGCGGCCGCCGAGCGCTCCGCGGCGACGAGCGCCTCCTGGGTCCTCTCCAGCTCATCCAGGGCCCGCTGGGTCGCAGCCAGGGCCTCCTCCTTGTCCGCCAGGGCGCTCCTGGCGCGCTCGCCCAGGGAGGCGATCCAGGTGAGCCAGAAGCCGATGCTGATGGAACCGGCTGTGGACAGTAAGGCAACGAGTGCGGCCGGCCACAGGCCGATCTGCCCGGTCAGGCACGCCGCGATGCCCACACCGAAGACCGCGCTCGCCACACTCGCGGTGCGCGCATTGCGATGCGTGATCCACAGCGCCGGGTAGACCAGTGAGAAGCCCCCGCAGGCCAGGGGTGTCAGGCTCAGGGGGTAGAGCTCACCGGCCGCCAGGACCCATGCGGCGGCGCACCACCACCAGCGTTCAAAGGGCCCCGCGGGCTCGGTCATCTCACGAGGGTCGGCGGCGCTCATGGGTGAAGTCTCGCCCATGAGCGCCGCCGACCCCCTGCGTGAGGACCTCACCGGTCGAAGGTGTCCCGGCGCGAGGCGATGATCGCCCACACCACGCCGATGACGACCCAGGCAGTCAGGACTGCCAGGCCCATGCCCGTGTTCCAGGAGCCGCCCAGCTCATTGGACTTCAGGGCGTCGGGGAGGAAGCCCTGGCGCAGGAGCTGGGTGGACCACCGCACCGGGAGGACGGAGACGGCGTTGACGAGCCAGCTCGGCAGCATGTCCATCGGCAGGAAGAGCCCTGAGACGAAGGGGATGATGATGAAGATCGGCAGCACCACTCCCAGGGTGACCTGGGAGGTGCGGAGCGTGCGGCCCAGCGCGATCCCGATCGCCGCGCAGTAGGCGGTCGTCAGGACGCACACCAGCAGGATGAGGCCCCAGGCGGCTGGTGAGGTCGGCAGGCTCACCCCCAAGGCCAGGACGCCGGTGAGAATGAGGACCACCGTGCACAGGGCCGTGATGAGCGCTGACGAGATGATCTTGGACATCAGGAAGGCCCAGGCGGGGCACGGCAGCAGGGCCAGGCGCCTGAGGAAGCCCTCCTCGCGCTCGTTGGTGACATCGATCGACAGGTTGAACAGGCAGTTGGACATGATTCCCAGGGTCGCCATGGCGGGCAGCGAGATCGCCGCGTAGCTCAGGCCTGTGGGGTATGCCTGGTTGAAGACCGTGGCGAACAGGACGTACATGCCCACGGGGTAGGCCATGGCCATGATGATGACGATCGGGGTGCGCCACATCTTGCGCAGGTTCTTGACAGCCAGGCCGCCCACGATCCGGCCGGATGACCCGGGGCGGTGCGCGGCGTGGGTGGGTGCGGTGGTCATGAGGCCCTCCTGGCTGGCTCGGGTGCGGAATCCTCGGACTGGTGGTGCGCCTCGACGAGGGCCAGGTAGTGGTCCTCCAGGCTCGGGCGCGCGACCTGCAGACCCGGCACCTCGCCGTCCCTTCCTCGCAGGCGGCCCATGAGGTCGGCGACGACGGCGGTGGGGGTGGGGGTCTCGACGCTGCGGGTGGCCCCGTTCTCGATCCAGGTCACCTTCGAGGTCTGCCCGGAGGCGGCGCGCAGGGCCGCGGGGCTGCCCTGCTCGACGATGCGCCCGTCCAGGAGGATGGCGACGTCGTCGGCCAGGACCTCCGCCTCCTCCAGGTAGTGGGTGGTCAGCAAGATGGTCGTGCCGTCGCTCTTGAGGTCGGACACCAGCTGCCACAGGGCGCGGCGAGCCCCGGGGTCGAAGCCGGTGGTCGGCTCATCGAGGAATAGCAGCTCGGGGCGCCCCACGATCGCCATGGCGATGTCGAGGCGGCGGCGGCGACCACCGGACAGGCGCCCGGCCAGGGTGTGGGCGTCGTCGGTCAGGCCCACTCGCTCAACGGCCTCGTCGACGTCCATCGGGTGGGCGAAGAAGCGGGAGACGAGATCGACGACCTCGCGCACCCTCAACTCGCCGAGGTCGCCCGAGGTCTGGGAGACGACTCCCAGACGGGACCTCCACGTGTCCAGGCGCGGCCCCGGGTCCTGGCCCAGCACCCGTACCGTGCCGGAGGTGGCGCGGCGCAGGCCCTGGAGGATCTCCACGGTGGTGGTCTTGCCGGCTCCGTTGGGGCCCAGCAGGCATAGGGTCGTGCCGTGGGGAACGGTCAGGTCCAGGCCCTGCAGGACCTTCTTGGGCGGGTACTCCTTCGTCAGGGAACGGATCTCGATCGCGGGGCTGCGTGTGGTGTCCATCGGCTTGATTATTGGGATGCGACTCTCTCGGCGGTATCGCTCGGACAGGCGACGGTCCTGTCATCTGATCGGCTGACACATAGGCCGGGAAAACGGCGGTATGGCGGGAGGAACCGCCGGCCTTCCTCCGGGCGGGGGCGCCCACGGTAGCCTGAGCCCATGTCTGAGACCCTGGAACCCACCGCTCCCGCAGCTGAACCCGCCTCCGACGCCGCTGGGGCGCCCACCGCCTCCCCCGCGCCCGGCAAGCGGGTGCGCGTCGCCGTCGTCTTCGGGGGGCGCAGCGGGGAGCACACGATCTCCTGCGCCACCGCCGCCGGGGTCCTGTCCGCGATCGACCGGGAGCGCTACGAGGTCGTGCCCATCGGCATCACCCTGGACGGCAAGTGGGTCCTCGTCGACGACGACCCCGCCGCCCTCGAGCTGCGCGACGACGCCCCGCCGGTGCAGGTCACCGCCGAGGGCCTCGGGCGCGGGGAGCTCGCCATCCGCCTGGGCGGGGGAGTGCCGGTTGCCCTCACCCAGGCCGGCCCGAGCATCCTGGAGGCGATCGACGTCGTCCTGCCCCTCCTGCACGGCCCCTACGGCGAGGACGGCACCATCCAGGGGATGCTGGAGATGCTGGGCCTGCCCTACGTGGGCTGCGGCGTCCTCGCCTCCGCGGCCGGCATGGACAAGCAGGTCACCAAGGTCCTCCTCGCCGACGCCGGGATCCCCACCGCGCCGCACGTCGTCGTCGGCCCCCACGCCTGGAAGCGCGACCCCGAGGCCATTCTCGCCGCCTGCCAGGACCTCGCCTACCCGCTGTTCGTCAAGCCCGCCCGCGCCGGCTCGTCGCTCGGCATCACGCGCGTGGAGGCGCCCGAGCAGCTGCGCGCCGCCATCGAGACCGCCCGCGAGGTCGACCCCAAGGTGCTCGTGGAGTCCGGGATCGTGGGCCGCGAGATCGAGGTCGCCGTCCTGGGCGGCCGCGGCGATGAGGCCCCCCGCGTGGCCGAGCCCGGCGAGATCGCCATGGACACCGCCCACGGCGCTGGCGAGTTCTACGACTACGAGACGAAGTACCTCGCGCACGACGCCGTCGCCATGGTCTGCCCCGCGCCCGTCGCGCCCGAGGAGCGCGAGCTGCTCATGACCACCGCCGCCCGCGCCTTCGAGGCCATCGGCGCCGAGGGCCTGACCCGCGTCGACTTCTTCCTCACCCCCGACGGGCGCGCGATCGTCAACGAGGTCAACACGATGCCCGGCTTCACCCCCTTCTCCATGTACCCCTACATGTGGCAGAAGAGCGGGATGACCTACCCCGAGCTTGTCAGTGAGCTCATCGAGCTGGCCCTGGCCCGCCCCACGGATGTCAACCGCTGAGATGCGGGGGAGCGTGGGAGCGCGGGGCGGCCCGGGCGGGGATGACGCCGGGCTGACCGTCGCCGAGGTCGGCGAGGAGGGCATCATCGCCCGCTTCACCCCACTGCTGCCCCACGCCGCGGGCGAGGTCGTGGGCACCGGCGACGACTGCGCCGTCCTGGCCGCGCCCGACGGCCGCTACGCGGTGAGCACCGACGTGCTCGTCGAGGGCTCGCACTTCCGCACGGACTGGTCGACGCCGCAGCAGGTGGGCCGGCGCGCCGCCGCCCAGAACCTCGCCGACGTCGCCGCTATGGGCGCCTGCCCGACCGCCCTGACGGTGGGGCTCGCCATGCCGGGAACGACGCCCATCGCCTGGGTGGAGGGGATGGTCGCGGGACTGGGCGAGGCCTGCCGCGAGTGCGGCGCGGGCGTGGTCGGCGGCGACCTCGTCAGTGGTCCCACTATCGTCATCTCCGTGACCGTCCTGGGCGACCTCCACGGGCGCGCCCCCGTGCTCCGCTCCGGGGCGAGGCCCGGGGACGCCATCGTGCATGTGGGCGCGCCGGGGCGCAGCGCGGCCGGGCTGGCGCTCCTCAGCGCCGGGATAGGCGTGGGGGATGGCGGCGGCGCGGACAGCCCCGAGGGCGGGCGCGCGAACGATGAGACCGCGGAGGCGCGGGCGTGCCTCGCTGCCTTCCGCGCGCCGAGCCCGCCCCTCGCGGCGGGCCCCGCACTGGCCGAGGCCGGGGCCACCGCGATGATGGACGTCTCGGACTCCCTGCTGCGCGACGGCGACCGGATCGCCCGCGCGAGCGGCGTCCTCCTCGATCTTGACGAGCCCGCCCTGGGCGGGAGCGCGCTCGCGGACGCGGCGGGATCACTCACGCCGGTTGCCCGCTTGATCGCCGACGATGAGGCAGCTGCCGTGGCGCTGGCCCGCGCGTGGGTGCTCACCGGGGGAGAGGACCACGGCATGCTGGCCACCGTGCCCGCCGAGGTCGCCGCTGCTCCCGCCGGTTCCCCGGGAGGCCTCCCCGAGGGGGCGCGCGTCATCGGCCGCGTGCGCGAGACAGGCGCAGGCGAGAGGCCAGGGGTGCGAGTGGGCGGCCGGGCCCCGGAGGCCGGCCTCGGCTGGGACCACTTCGGGGGCTGAGCGTTCTCCGGCGTCCGAGACTGGACAGGCTGGACTCTGGCGTCTGGGGGCGGGAAGGCCAGGCCCATCATCCGCGCCCCTCGTGCCTCGGGGCGCTCCCGCCAGCCCCGCCACGGTCCTGGCCCTCCCGCCCCCAAACGCGAGGCGTCCGCAACCGCAGGGCGCGCGCCCAATACCGACCTCAGCGCAATACCTCTTCATCTAAGGAGTGCATGATGGAAACTCTGCACGAGTTCAATGACCGCGTCAGATCGTTCCAGATAAATTCGGTGCCCGATGAGCCGCGATTCGGGCTCCCCGTGTCGCTGCAAGAGAAAGTTGCCCAGCGGACCGGCGCGCTGCGGCCATACTACGGGAATACTGTCGCATATCTCCTTTCTGACGGTGCGAGAGACCTTGTCGGCTCTGCTGTGAATGAACTTAATTCTCGTTTCGGTGAATCGCTGTCGCTTCCGCTTCCCCTGGAAACGGCGCACGTGACGCTTCATGATCTCTACGCCTCCCCGGACCGAGCGCACGTCGCTCGACAAATCGACGCCAGTACCGCGATTGTGGTAGATGCGGTCGCGAAAGCGCGCGCGATAGGCGCTATTTACACCGAATGCACAGCCGTTTTCAATCTTATGAACACGAGCGTCGCCATCGGACTCAGAGCTGCAGATCAGGATGAGCATCGCAAACTACAGGCCGCGCGGCATCTGTTTGACAAGATTGTCCCCTCTGGTCAATATACTCCCCACATCACGCTTGCTTACTATAGGCCCTCGGCACCCATTCTATTGCCACCAGAAGAATTCCGGGACGCGCTCAAGGATCTTACCGAAGGCCTCGCTGGCGCTCCTGTCGTGCTTGAACCTGACCGGCTACACGCAATGTGCTTCAGTTCAATGAAGGAGTATTGGACGGTCAGGCAATGAAACGATGTGAAAAGTATAGTTTATCTATTTGCTGAGCATGTGCTTCAGTCCTAATTGATAGGAGCGTCGCGTTGGCGACGCGGGCGTGGCCTCGGGGGCATGGCAGGCGGTGGACTCGCCGTCGTGCTCGCTGCTGTGACCGTTCGGTCGTCCATCGAGAGCGCGCACAATCCGTTGAGAGCTTCCCCAGGCCGTTGAAAGCATGTCCAAAAGCCGTCTTGAGCACCCCGCTACGGGATGCTCAAGACGGTCTGGAGATGCTTCAGACGGTCTCCAGGTGCTTTCGACGGCTCCGCCAGCGCCTCGCCGCTCCGCGCATGACGAGGCATGTAGGACGTTTTCTGTTGGTTCTGGTGTCTGCTGGCGCTGGGGTCGATGGTCCGGTCGGCGGTCTCGTCGGGTGCGCGGAGCACCGGCGGCTGCGCCTCGCACTGCTGGTTGCGCTGAGCACCTTCGGATGCGTTCCCACCGCACCCCACGGTGCTGGAGGCAACCACCGGTGCAGGACGCACCCCGCGGCGGACTCCAGGCGCTGGCCGACGGCGCAGCGTCGCCGATGACTCCCACGCCCCGCTCCGCCCGGCTCGCCTGTACGCGGGTTCGCGGATCATGCCGGGGGTTCGCGGATCATGCCGGGGGTTCGGGGCGCAGGACGGGGGTTCAGGGCACAGGACGGGGCCGTTGCCCCCGTCCAGTGGGGGAAGACCCCGGCCAGAGGGGCGAACCCCCGTCCAGAGGACCACGACGGCCACCTATCGGAGGAGGCCTCTCCTGTCTCCCGGGCTCACTCTGGGCTCGCACGGGTGACACCCCGCCCCCGCGCTCGCGCAGCGGCGCGACGCTGGTGGGCCCCACCCCACGGGCGGCACGGCCAGGACCGGCAGGCGCGTGCGGGGTCCGCCCCCTGACTCCGCCACGCTGATTCCGGTGCCATCGCAAGGAAAACACGGAGCCTGACCAACACGACATGTCCGGGTCCCCACTGCCCGATCAGTGAGTCAAGACACGGGTTTTCCCTGACATTGCAACGAAAAACCCGTGTCCGACCAACACAGAATGTCCGGGGATGAACTCAGGGCGAACCGACTCAAGCCCCGAGAAAACCCCGCGATTCCAACGAAAAACAGGCCTCAAACCAACACAAAGTGTCCTATAGGCCCATGACGAAGGCCGCCGCCCCGTGGGGCGACGGCCTCGATCATGAGCCTCGGCGGGCGGGCGCGCACTCAGACGTTGCGCGTGACCTTGCCGGCCTTGAGGCAGGACGTGCACACGTTGAGGCGCTTGGGGGCGCCCTTCACGAGCGCGCGCACACGCTGGATGTTGGGGTTCCACCGGCGGTTGGTCCGCACGTGGGAGTGCGAGACGCTCTTGCCGAAGATGGGGCCCTTGCCGCAGACGTCGCACACAGCAGCCACGGATCTCTCCTGATCTTCCTTGCTTCAACGCTGGGGCCTCCTCGGCCCCGCGCCAGGTCTTACCGCCCGAGGCCGAGCCTCAGGCAACCAGGACACAATAGCGGAACCGCGCGTCAGGCCCCAACCAGCGCCGGCGTGGGCTCAGGCACATGGCGACGGTACCCTTGCCCCAGGCACCGCACCGTGGACGGGCCGCGCTCGGCCGGGCGCACCAGGAAGAACGCAGTAGGAAGAAGGGGAAGGCATGGGACCACTCGCCACCGACCAGGGCCCCGCGCCCCGCCTGGACGCCCCCGCCCTGCGCCGCTGGCTCTCTCTCGCGACCGGCATCGCCGAGCGCTCCCGGAACCTCGTCGACTCCCTCAACGTCTTCCCCATCCCCGATGCCGACACCGGAACCAACGTCCTTCTCACCCTGCGCTCCGCCCTCGACGCCGTCGCCCTCCTGCCACCAGGTGCCGACGCCGCGCAGACCAGCCGGGCCATCGCCGACGGCGCCATCCGGGGCGCCCGCGGCAACTCCGGGCTCCTCGTCTCCCAGGCCCTCGCCGCGCTCGCCGAGACCTGCGCGAGCGCCCCCGATCCCGCCGGGCTGCGCCCCGTCGAGCTCGTCCACGCCCTGGAGCAGATGGCCTCCAGCACCTGGTCCGCCGTCTCCCGGCCCGTCACCGGCACCCTGCTCACCGTGGCCGCCGACGCCGCCTCCTCGGCCCGCGACGCCCTCGCCTCCGCAGGGCCCCAGCAACCCGCCACCCCCGTCCTCATCGCCATCGCCGCCGCCCTGGGCGCCCAGGAGAGCGTCGTCGAGACCGGGGGGCTCGGCCACGGCCCCGTCGACGCCGGCGGCGCCGCCCTCATGCTCCTGCTCACCAGCCTCGCCGACACCCTCGACACCGTCAGCCTCCCCGTGGGCCCGGGCCCCGCCCCCAGTCCGGCCACCGACGTCGCCCTCCAGATGCTCACCGACCTCGCCGCGGGCGGCGCCACCCACCAGGGCTCGGGCGCGGACGCCGAGGGCATGTCCACCGGCGAGTTCGAGGTCATGTACCTCCTGGAGGCCACCAGCGCCCAGGCCGAGCGCCTGCGCGCCACCCTGGAGCGCATCGGCGACTCCGTGGGCGTCGTCGGCACCCCCGACGCCCTCGGCGTGGGCCTCTTCCAGGTCCACGTCCACACCGACACCCCCCGCGCCGCCCTGCCCAAGACTGGCCGCGCCCGCCAGATCTGCGTCCACCACCTCCACGCCACGCCGCTCATCGCCCCGGCCGACGAGCCGCCCGCCCCCTGGCTGGAGGCCGGTGGAGGGGACAGCCACGTCGTCTCCTTCGAGCGCCTCGCCGCGCGCCGTGCCCGCCGCAGCGCCAGCGGCCCCGCCCCGCGCCCCGCCCATCCGCGCACCACCCCGCGCATCGGCGTCATCGCCTGCACCCGCGCCCCCGGCCTCATCGAGCAGCTCGCCCGCGCCGGGGCCGCCGTCGTCCTCGACCCCCGGCGCGAGGGCATCAGCCGGGCCGCCGGCGACCTCGGCGCCGACGAGGTCATCGTCCTTCCCTGTGACGACGACGCCACCACCGCCGCCCACGAAGCCGCCCGCACCCTCGCCGCCAGGGCCGCAACCGCCACCGGCGGGGGAGAGGGCACCCACCTGACCATTGGCGACACCGACGACGAGGCCCAGGTCCTCGCCGCCACCGTGGCTCTCGCCGGTCAGGTCGAGCGGGACGGCGCTCAGATCGGGGACCTCGCCCGCCGCGCCTGGCGCGCCGCCGCCCACGTGCGCACCACCGCCCTCAGCGGCGCCGCCGCCGAGCCCGACGCCGTCGCCCGCGCCGTCGCCGCCTCACTGCGGGCGGATGACGAGATCCTCACCGTCATCCTCGGGCGCTCCGCCCTGCCCGACGTCGGCTTCATGGCCCGCGAGGCCGCCGCCCGCCCCACCGGCGCTGTCAGCGACCCCTACGGCGGCGAGGGCGACGGCGGCGACGCCATCGAGGTCATCGTCCTGGCTGGCGACCAGCCCACCCCCGACGTCCTCCTCGCCTTCGAGTGAGCCCCGAGGAAGCGCCCATGACCCCGCGCCCCTCTCCCGGCCCCGCCAGCGCGCCCGGCCCCCGCGCCACCAGCCGCCCGCCCGGCTCCGTCCCATTCCTGCTCCGGCCCCTCGACAAGGTCCTGGGCAAGCGCACCGCCGACCAGCTCGCCAAGCAGGGCGCTACCACCGTCGCCGGGCTCCTGCGCCTCCTGCCGCGCCGCTACGACACCTGGGGCGAGCTCACCGACCTCGCCACCCTCGCCGAGGGCGAGCAGGCCACCCTCCAGGCCGAGGTCGTCCGCTCGGCCTCCCGCCGCACCCGCTCCGGCCGGCCGCCCGCCATCCTCGAGGCCACCGTCACCGACGGCAGCGGCCTCATGGACGTCGTCCTCTTCGGGGCCCCCGGGCTCATGAGCGCCTACGCCGCCCAGCTCGCCCCGGGCTCCACCGTCCTGCTCAGCGGGAAGGTCGGCATGCGCCAGGGCCGGCGCCAGCTCGCCAGCCCCCGCTTCCAGGTCCTCACCGACCTCGACGACGCCGAGCGCGAGGCCCTCCTGGCCCGCCCCGTCCCCATCTACCCCGCCACCGACGCCTTGCCCTCCTGGCGGGTCGCCAAAGCCGTGCGCACCATCCTCGACCAGCTCGGCCCCGACGACGTCCCCGACCCCATCCCCGACGAGCTGCGCCAGGCCGAGGACCTCATCGACGCCCTCACCGCCTACCAGTGGGTCCACACGCCCCAGGATGCCTCCCAGTGGAAGGCCGCCAGGGCCCGCCTGCGCTACGAGGAGGCCCTCGTCACCCAGACCGCCCTCGCGCAGCGCCGTGCCGAGCACGCCGCCAGCCGCACCGCCGTCGCCTGGCCCGAGCCCGAGGCGAGCGGCAGCCTGCGCGCCGCCCTCGACGACTCCCTGCCCTTCACCCTCACCGAGGGCCAGAGGCGCGTCGGCGACGAGCTCGCCGCCGCCCTGGGCTCCACCACCCCCATGCAGCGCCTCCTCCAGGGCGACGTCGGCTCCGGCAAGACCCTCGTCGCCCTGCGCGCCATGGCCCAGGTGGTCGGCGGGGGAGGGCAGGCCGCCCTCCTGGCCCCCACCGAGGTGCTGGCCGCCCAGCACCGCGACTCCCTCGCAGCGCTCCTCGGCCCCCTGGCCAGCGCCGGCACCCTCGAGTCCTCCCTCCTCACCGCCCCCGGGGAGCCGCCCGCACCCACCACCGCCCTCCACCTGCTCACCGGCTCAACGCCCGCCCCCGAGCGGCGCCGCATCCTCGCGGCGCTGGCCGGAGGCGAGCCCGGCATCGTCGTCGGCACCCACGCCCTGCTCTCCGAGACCGTCCAGATGCCCTTCCTCGGCCTCGTCGTCGTCGACGAGCAGCACCGCTTCGGCGTGGCCCAGCGCGACGCCCTGCGCGAGCGCCCCGGCATCACCGACCCCGCCACCGGACAGGTCCGCACCCCCCACCTGCTCGTCATGACCGCCACCCCCATCCCGCGGACCATCGCGATGACGGTCTTCGGGGACCTGTCCACGAGCGTGCTGGACGAGCTGCCCGCCGGGCGCAGCGCCGTCGAGACCTTCCTCGTGCCCTGGGAGCGGCGCTCCTGGGTGGAGGGCCTGTGGCGCCGCGCCGCCACCGAGATCGCGGGCGGCGGCCGGGTCTACGTGGTCTGCCCGCGCATCGAGGCCGGCGACGACGGCGCCGAGGACGCCCCGGAGCCGCTCGCGGCCGGGGCGGGGGCGGACCTGCTCGACGGCCTCGCCGGGGGAGGAGAGGGCGCGCCCGCCCGGCCGCTGGCCGCCGTCGAGGACTGGGCCGAGCGCCTCGCCGCCGAGCCCGCCCTGGGCGGGGCCGGGGTCGGAGCCCTCACCGGCCGCATGACCTCGGCGGAGAAGGACGCGGCCATGCGCGCCTTCGCCTCCGGGGCCGCGCCCGTGCTCGTGGCCACCACCGTCATCGAGGTCGGCGTCGATGTCCCCGAGGCCACCATGATGGTCATCCTCGACGCCGACCGCTTCGGCCTGTCCCAGCTCCACCAGCTGCGCGGGCGCGTGGGGCGTGGTGAGCGCCCCTCGGTGTGCATGGCCGTCACCGGGGCCGAGGTCGGCTCCCCCGCCTACCACCGGCTGCGGGCCTTCGCCTCCACCCTCGACGGCTTCGCCCTGGCCGAGGCCGACCTCGAGCTGCGCAGCGAGGGCAATGTCCTGGGCGCCGCGCAGTCCGGGCGCCGCAGCGACCTCGACCTGCTGCGGGTGCGCCACGACGCCGCCCTCATCGAGCGCGCCCGATCCCAGGCCGAGGCCATCATCGCGGCGGATCCCGGGCTCGCCCGGCACCGCGCGCTCGCGGCCGCCATCGCCGACCGCCTCGACGACGAGGCCCAGGCCTACCTCGAGCGCTCCTAAGAGCGCCCCGCGCCCTTTGGTCTAATCCGAGTCCTCGCCGGAGGGCTCGGCGAACCAGACGGTCGTCTCGCCGTACTTCTTGGACGCGAAGCGGCGCAGGCCCGCGGGCCAGTCCGGCTCGCCCGAGCGCGTGGCCCGCTCGACGACGACCACCGCCCCCTCGGCCAGCCACGGGTCCCGCTCGCGCGCCAGCGGGGCGAGGATCTCGGACAGGGCCGCCGAGTCCATGCCGTAGGGCGGGTCGATGAGCACGAGGTCCACCGGCGCCCCGGCGGCCCCGGCCAGGTAGCCGGCGGCGCTGGCCTTGACCACCCGCACCCCGGCCAGCCCCAGCGAGCGCGCGTTGCGCTGGCACACGGTCACCGCGCCCTTGGCGGAGTCGACGAGCGCCACCTCGGCGGCCCCCCGGCTCGCCGCCTCCAGCCCCAGGGCGCCCGAGCCCGCGCACAGGTCCAGCACGCGGGCGCCGTCGAGAACCCCCAGGTGCTCCAGCCGGGAGAACAGGGCCTCGCGCACGCGCTCGGAGGTGGGGCGCGTCCCCGCCGCCGGCACCTCGATCCGCCGCCCGCCAGCGCTGCCCGCCACGATCCTCGTCATGGGCCGGAGCCTACGCGACGCCCCGGCCGCAGGGGCCCTCGTGGGCCCGCTCGGGTCCTCCCGGCGCGCGTCCCGCACGCGCGCCAGCCCCGCCGCTAGCGTGGCACCATGTCCGTGCTGTCCGCGCCGTCCGAGCCCGCCCCACCGTCCCCGCCGGTGGCGCCCCACACGAGCGCCCTGGCGGTCTACCCGGGCAGCTTCGACCCCATCACCCTGGGCCACGTGGACATCGTCCGCCGCGCCGCCGCCCTCTTCGACGAGGTCATCCTCGGCATCGCCCACAACGCGGCCAAGACCGGGCGCCACCTGCTCGACATCGACACCCGCCTGCGGCTGGCCCGCGACGCCGTCGAGGGCATCAAGGGCGCTCGCGTCGAGATCATCCCCGGCCTGCTCGCCGACTTCTGCCGCGAGCGCGGCGCCAGGGCCATCGTCAAAGGACTGCGCCACGGCACCGACCTCGACGCCGAGGCGCCCATGGCCCTGGCCAACCGGGAGCTCGGCGGGCCGGAGACCGTCCTGCTCATCGCCTCCCCGGCCCACGCCCACGTCTCCTCCTCCCTGGTCAAGGACATCGCCTCCTACGGCGGGGACGTCACCCCCTACGTCCCGCCCGCCGTCGCCACCGCGCTCGCCCAGCGCCTGGCCGCCACCCCTGGGCCCTGACCCCGCCGCCCGGACACCCCAGACCGCCCAGCCCGACCCATCCTGAAGGACTCAGCCGTGACCAAGCCGCACGACGCGTCAGACGACCTCCTCGACATCCTCGACGCCCTCGACGAGCTCATCGCCACCGCGCGCTCCATGCCGATGAGCGCCTCGGCGATCGTCAACCGCGACGACGCCCTCGACCTCATCGACCGCGCCCGCCGCTCCGTGCCCACCGCCATCCACCGCGCCCAGGCGATCGTCGCCGACGCCGACGCCGTCCTGGCCCGCAGCCACGACGAGGCCGAGCGCATCGTCGTTCACGCCCACGAGGAGGCCGAGCAGATCGTGGCGGGGGAGAACATCGTGCGCATGTCCAACGACCGCGCCGATGAGATCATCGCCGCCGCCGAGGAGCGCGCCTCGGCCCTGCGCCGGGGCGCCGACGAGTACTCCGACCGCTCCCTGGCGACCCTGGAGGCCGAGGTCGCCAAGATCTCCGAGCAGATCCGATCCGGGCGCGAGGTCCTCGCCTCCCGCCTGGGCGCCTGGGACGGCATCATCGGCGGCGGGGACGCTGATTCGGCTGCCTCCGCCGACTCGCGCCGCTCGTCCTGGTGAGGCGGCCCGCGCGAGGGGCGCTTCTCACGCTGGCGCGCAGCGCCGGGGCGCGCGAGGAGCGCCGCCGGGCGAGTACATTCGGCGCATTCGCACTCCTGGAGGAATCATGACTGGACTCGTCGTCGACATCCTCGACCTTCCGCCGGCCATCGGCGCCACCAAGCAGATCCACCTCGACCTTCTCGCCCCCGAGGACCTGGGGACCGAGCTCATCGGCGCCGAGCCCGGCAGCCCGCTCGTCGTCGACGCCACCCTGGCCTCGATGGAGGACGGCGTGCTCGTGCGCGGGCGGGCCCAGGCGCATATCCATGGCGAGTGCGCGCGCTGCCTGACCGACCTCGACGAGGACCGCGAGATCGCCTTCGACGAGCTCTACCTCCTGCCCGACAAGGCCGCCGAGGCCCGCGCCGATGAGGAGGACGAGGAGGCCGACGACCTCTTCGTCACCGGGGAGACCACCCTCGACCTCGAGCCTGCCCTGCGCGACGCCCTCATCCTGGGCCTGCCCATGCGCCCCCTGTGCCGCCCCGACTGCGCTGGCCTGTGCTCCCAGTGCGGGGAGCGGCTCGACGACCTGCCCGCCGACCACCACCACGAGTCCATCGACCCCCGCTGGGCCGCGCTGTCCGGGCTGCTGCCGGACACCGATGGGGAGCAGGGCTGATGGGGCGCCGCATCCCGCCGCCGGCCCGCGACGACGTCGAGACCCTCCTGTTCCGCTGGGGCGAGGGCATCGACCCCGAGCTGCTCGACCTCGCCCTCACCCACCGCTCCTGGGCCCACGAGAACGGCGGCCTGCCCACCAACGAGCGCCTGGAGTTCCTCGGCGACTCCGTGCTCGGCATCATCGTCACCGAGCGCCTCTTCCGCGCCCACCCCGAGTCCCCGGAGGGCCAGCTCGCCAAGATGCGCGCGGCCACCGTCTCCGAGCCCGCCCTGGCGGCCGTCGCCCGCGACCTGGGCCTGGGGGAGTTCATCAAGCTCGGCAAGGGGGAGGCCCTCTCCGGGGGGAGGGACCGCGCCTCCATCCTGTCCGACACCGTCGAGGCCCTCATCGGCGCCACCTACCTGACGGCCGGGCTGGAGCCCACGCGCGCCGTCGTCGAGAGGCTCGTCTCCCGCTTCCTGGCCACCGCCCGCACCCGCGGCGCCGGGCTGGACTGGAAGACCAGCCTCCAGGAGCTCACCGCCGCCCACTCCATGGGGCTGCCCTCCTTCGAGGTCGAGGGCGTCGGCCCGGACCACAACCGCTCCTTCTCCGCCCGCGCCATCATCGACGGCGTGGCGATGGGCGAGGGAGAGGGCCGCTCGAAGAAGATCGCCGAGCACGCCGCCGCCGAGGCCGCCTACGCCACGATCCTGGCGGCCAAGGGCGATGGCGGCCTGGACCTGCCCGGTGTCAACGACGCCCTGCGCGAGGACCTGGCCAACCACGGCCAGCGCGAGCCGCTGCGCTGACCGCCGCTGACCGCCGCTGACCGCCGCTGATCTCCTCCCCGCGCGCCCGGCGCGCGATCGCGGGCGCCGACAGCCCCACGGGCATCCGGCCGCACGTGTGACGTAGGTCCTCAGACGCTGCTAATCTCGGGCACATGCCGAATGCTGCAACGCCTGGGACAGTCCGCGTCATGATCGTGGACGACCACGAGATCGTCCGCCGGGGGATCGCCGAGATCATCGACCGCGCTGATGGCATGGAGGTCGTGGCCGAGGCCGGGTCGAGGGCCGAGGCCGTGCGCCGCGCCGAGCTCGTGCGCCCCGACGTCATGCTCGTCGACCTCCAGCTCCCCGACGGCACCGGCATCGAGGTCATGCGGGAGGTCCGCGACTCCGTGCCCACGGCCCTGCCGATCGTCCTGACCTCCTTCGACGACGACGAGGCCCTCGCCGAGGCCCTTGAGCTCGGCGCCCGCGCCTATCTGCTCAAAACCGTCCACGGCGCCGAGATCAGCGACGTCGTCCGCGCGGTGGCCTCCGGCCGCGTCCTCCTGGACGAGCGCACGGTCACGCGGCGCCGCGCCGACCACGACGACCCCACCGCCGAGCTCACCAACGCCGAGCGCAAGGTTCTCGACCTCATCGGCGACGGCCTGTCCAACAGGGAGATCGGCGAGAAGCTGGGCGTGGCGGAGAAGACCGTCAAGAACCACATCACCTCCCTGCTGGCCAAGATGGGCCTCCAGCGCCGCACCCAGGTGGCCGCCTGGGTGGCGGGGCAGCGGGCCTCCGGCTGGCGCAACAAGAGCTGAGGCGGCAACAGAGGCCGCGCGGGCAGCACCAGGGGCTATGAGCGGTCCAGCGGCGCGATCCAGGTGAAGATCGTCCCCCGCCGGGGCCCGTCCGAGCGCGCCCTGGGGCCGATGGAGAAGCTGCCGCCGTGGCGCCTGGCCCGCTCGGCCATATTGGCCGTCCCCGAGCGGCGCGTGACCGCCGGGTCCACCCCGACGCCGTCGTCCCTGCAGGCGATCGCCACGAGAGGGTAAGTCGTGCCCGCCCAGTTCTCCTCCACGCGCTCACCGGCGGGCAGCACGCCGTTGACCCGCACGTGGATCGTGGCCGAGGAGGCGCGGGCGTGACGGGCCACATTGCTCAGGCCCTCCCTGACCACGGCGACCATGTCGTCGGCGACGTCGTCGTCCACGGCCGCGGCGATCGCCCCGGACAGCTCCCCGTAGGCGTCCCCGCCCTCCTCGGTGAGGGCCCTGCCGTCCACGGTGATGAGCAGCGAGGGCGCGAAGCCCAGGGAGGTGCGGGCCAGTGAGGCCTCGCATCGCAGCCGCTCCACGAGCCCGACCTCCTCGTCGCGGTCCCGCAGGGAGTGGACGATGGAGCGGATCTGGCTCACCGAGTCGTCGACGGCGGACAGGACTGAGTCCAGGACGGCGCGCATCGCGTCGCAGTCGATGTCCGCCTTGCCGAGGCGGTCCCTGGCGGCGGTGACCTGCATCCCGGTCGCGAAGAGCTGCTGGATGGCCAGGTCGTGGAGGTCGCGGCCGATGCGGGCGCGCTCGTCGAGGAGGGTGGCCATCTCCTCGGCGTGCTGGGCGTCGGCCAGCTCGAAGGCCATGGTGGCCTGGCCCGCCACGAGCTCGGCGATCTCCAGGTCCTGCTGCGTGAACGGGGCCTCGCCGGGCTCGCGCAGCAGGAGCATGACGCCGACGCCCCGGTCGCGGTGGATCATGGGGGCGTAGAGGGCCGGGCCGAACCGCGCCAGCGCCTCCACCTTGAGGTCCTCCGCCCCCCACGCCTCGATGAGCGAGGGGACGGTGAGGCCGGTGCGCCGCGTGAGGGTGGACATGGCGCGCCCTTCGGGTGGGAAGTAGGTGCCGATGAGCCGATCGGCGTGGTTCCCGTCCGCGATCTCGCAGATCCAGGTCTCGCCCACGCTGGGCAGGACGAGCGCGGAGGTGCCCGCGTGGGCCACCTCCCGCACGCGCCGCGCGATGAGGCCCAGCGCGTCGTCCTGCTCGGCGCCCGACAGCAGGAGGGTCGTGATCTCCTGGGACAGGGCCATCCACTGCTCGCGGTCCCGGGCCTGGCGGTACAGGCGGGCGTTCTC
Organism: Actinomyces timonensis DSM 23838; assembly: GCF_000295095.1. GTDB lineage: Bacteria > Actinomycetota > Actinomycetes > Actinomycetales > Actinomycetaceae > Actinomyces > Actinomyces timonensis. Next base: position 264,524 of record NZ_JH806633.1, read on the forward strand.
GACGGCGATCGCGGCCGCCTCGGCCAGCGTGACGACGGCGTCGATCTCGGTGCGCCCGAAGCCCCCGGGGCGGTCACCCAGGTAGAGGCGACCGAAGAGCCTCCCGTGCGCGCGCACCGGGACCGACAGCATGGAGCCGGACTCCTCGCCCTCGATGGCCCCGGTGAACGCGGTTGCCCCCGACAGGTCGTTGACGACGACGACCCCCTGGGGGATCCCCTCTTCCGGCCTGCCGTCCACGAGCCCGGGGGCATCGGGCGCCCCGGAGGCGGGGGCCTCGCCGAGGACCCGCTGGAGGATCTCGGGCTGGTCCCCGATGAGTGTGGGGACATTGCCGGTCGATGGGGGAGCCGCCGCCTCGGGCTCGACGACGGCGTCCTTGCTCACGGCGATCGTGCCCCACTCGGCGCCGGTGATCGAGCACGCCGAGTCCACCAGGCGCCGCAGCGCCTCGGTGACCCGCAGCGAGCTGGTCAGCCGCAGGGCGGCCTGGACGACGTCGACCGCGCGCTCCCAGGACGGCTCGCCGCCCTGGGGCCCGGCCGCCCCCTCCTGGTGGGCGTGAACGGCGTAGGCCAGGGGCCCGCCCGGGCCCCGCCCCCGCGGGTCCAGCGCTTCCTCGTGCTCAGGCATCGGCGTCCTCCTGTGAGAGGGACCAGCGGTAGGCCTCCGAGGTCCTCATGAGCTCATCATGCGTGCCGCGGGCCAGGATGGTGGCGGGTTCGCCATGAGCGGCCTCGCTGCCTCCACGGCGGCCCAGCACCAGGATCTCATCGGCGCCGGCCAGGGCGCTCAACCGGTGCGTGATGAGCAGGACCCCCCGGCCCTCGCGCCGCCCGGCGCCCAGCAGGTCGGCCACGAGCCGGTCGGCGGTGGCGGCGTCGAGGTGCTCCCCGGGCTCGTCGATGAGGAGCAGTGGCGCGGGGGCGGCCAGGGCGCGGGCCAGGAGCAGGCGGCGCCGCTCCCCGCCGGACAGGCCGGTGGCGCCGGTGCCCAGGATCGTGTCCAGCCCCTCGGGCAGGGCCTGGAGCCATGGGGCCAGTCCAGCGCGCTCGAGGAGGGCGGTGGCCCGCTCGGGCGTGAGCGCCCCGTCGGCAACCCTGAGGTTCTCCAGGACGGTGGTGTCGAAGACGTGGGCGTCCTCGGCGGTGAGCGTGAGGCGGGTGGCCACGTCCTGGCGCTCGGCTCCCCAGGGCGGGGCGCCGTCGATCATGACCTCGCCGGCCATGGGCTCGATGAGCCCGGCGAGGGTGAGGAGGAGCGTCGTCTTGCCGATCCCCGAGGGCCCGACGATCGCCAGGCGCCGCCCGGGGGCGAGGTCGAGGTCGATCCCTGAGGCCACCACCGGGCCCGCGGGCCACCCCACGGCCAGGCCGCGGGCGCACAGGCTGGGCCCGCCGTCGGCCACTGGGGGCAGCGGCGAGGGATCGGGCACGCGTGCCGCGGAGGCCTCCGCGGCCTCGACGAGCTCGACGACGCGCCGCGCCGCCCCGGCCGAGCGGACGAGCTGCACACTGGCCGGGCCGAGGGCGGCCACCGCCTCGAAGGCGGACAGCGGCACGAGGACGAGCACAGCCAGCATGACCGGCGCGAGCCGCCCGCTGCTGACCGCGGGGATCCCCACGGCGAGGGCGCCGAGGACGGCGAGGCCCTGGGCGGCGACGTCGAGGGCGGCGGCCGCGGCGGCCGGCCTGGCCCCCGCGTCGCGGGAGGCGGCCAGATGCGCCTCGGCATGATCGAGGGCCTCCAGGAGGCGCGGCATCCGCCCCGAGACGCTCAGCTCGGAGCCGGACTCGAGGGCGGTGAGCACATGGGCGGACAGATCCGTGGCCTGCTCCTGGCGCGCCAGCTCGGCGGCGCGTGCCGCGCGCATCGTGATCGCCGGCCCGATGATCCCCGACAGCGCCAGGCTGGCGGCGAGGATGAGCCCGGCGGGCCAGTGGACGATCATGATGCCGGCCACGGTGCCCGCGCTCACGGCCGCCGCGATCGCCATGGGCAGGTAGGCGCGGATGACGAGGTCCCCGACGGCGTCGATATCCGCTCCCACACGGGCCAGCACATCCCCCCGGCGCAGCCCGGCGACCGTGTCGGTGCGGGAGGCCGCCAGGGCCTCGTAGAGGCGGGAGCGCAGTGAGCTCATGCCCCGCAGCGCAGTGGAGTGCGAGACTAGGCGCTCGCAGTAGCGCAGCACCGAGCGGGAGACCCCGAAGAGCCGCACCGCGACGGGGGCCACGCCGAGCGCCGCGATCTCGGGCATCTGGGCGGCCCTCGCGATGAGCCAGGCGGCCACCGCCGCCAGGCCCACGGCACTGCCCAGGCCCAGTGACCCGGCGAGGACGGACAGGGCGAAGCGGCGGCGGTCGAGTCCGAGCAGGTCGACGGCGCGGCGCAGGGCCCGCCTCTCGTCGGCGGTCAGGGGGGCGGTGAGGCGGGTCATCTCGCCTCACCCGCCGCGCTCGCGGTGGCCGCCTCGCGGGCGTCGGGCCCGGCCGCTGGATCATGGGCCGAGCGGACCTCGATGACGTCGTCGGCCATCGAGATGAGGGCCTGGCGGTGGGCGATGACGACGATCGTGCGACCGTCCGCCCGCAGCGCCTCGACGGCGCGCAGCACATGGGCCTCGCTGGCGGCGTCGAGGTGGGCGGTGGGCTCGTCGAGCACCACGAGCGGCGTGGGCGCCAGGAGGGCGCGGGTCAGGGCGAGGCGCTGGCGCTGCCCGATGCTCAGTCCGACCCCGCCCTGGCCGATCGGCGTCATCCATCCGCGATCCAGGGAGGCGATGACCTCGTCGAGCCCCGCCCTCGCGGCGGCGCGCCGGGCGGCGTCGGGGATGGGGGCGCCGGAGGCGGCCAGCTGGGCGGCCTCGTCCTCGCCCAGGACGTGGGCCAGGAGCGTGCCGGGCAGGATGGCGGGCCGCTGGGGGACCCAGGAGATCTGCTCCCACCAGCTGGCGGGGTCGATCTCCGCCAGGTCGATCGGCGCGCGGGCGGCCTGGGTGGCCTGCCCGCCCGCGGGGCCGGCGGGGGAGCCGGGGGAGCGGGAGGCCCCCTCCTCCTCGATGAGGACGCGGCCCCTGTCGGCGGGCAGCAGGCCCAGGAGCACCTGGGAGGTGGTGGTCTTGCCCGCCCCGGAGTCCCCGGTGAGCGCGACGAGGCGCCCGGGGCGGATGACCGCGCTGAGGCGGTGGGGTGCCCATGCCCCGCGCGCGGCAACGGAGAGGTCCTCGATACGGATCGTCGCGGTGGCGAGGGAGGGGACTGGCGCGGTGCCGCGCTCGGGGATGGGGGTATCGAGGATCTCGAAGACGGCGTTCGCGGCGGCCACCCCGTTGGCGGAGGCGTGGAACTGGAAGCCGACCTGCCTCAGGGGGTTGAAGACCTCCGGGGCGATCATGATGACGAGCAGGCCCGTGGCCAGGTCGAGGTCCCCGTACAGGAGCCGGAAGCCGACCTCGACGGCGATGATCGCCACGGACAGCGTGGTGATGAACTCCAAGACCGCGCCGGACAGGAAGGCCACGCGCAGGGTGGACATCGTGGTGGCGTTGTAGGCGTCGCCGAGCGCCCTCACCCGCTTGGCGGGCCCCGCCTCGCGACCCAGCGCCTTGAGCGTGGGCAGGCCCGCGATGAGGTCGAGCACCTGCGACCCCAGGCGCTCCATGGCCTCCAGGCGCGCCTCGGAGTGCGCCTGCGTGAGGCGCCCGATGAGGATCATGAAGATCGGGATGAGGGGGATCGCGATCGCGACGGCCACCGTGGATGCCCAGTCCTGCGTGAGCATGACGAGCCCGGTGGCGGGCGTGACCGTGGCCGCCAGGAGCAGCTGGGGAAGATAGCGGACGAAGTAGGGCTCGAGGTCGTCCAGCCCCCGGGTGAGCAGGGTGGCGGTGTCGGCGCCGTGCGAGGCCTGCCATCGCGGCCCGAGCGCCGCCGCGTGGACGAGCACGCGGCGCCGCAGCTCGATGATCGTGCGGGTGGCGGCGCGGTGCGCCAGGGCCTCCTGCGCGCGCACGATGAGGGCGCGGGCGGCAACGACGACGGCGATCCCCCCGATGAGGGCCAGCGCTCCGTCGAGGGCGCCGCCCGACGTGATGACAGGCGCGATGGCGCGCGCGATGAGGAAGGCCTGCGCGACGACGAGCATCGCGGTGAGGGCCCCCGTGGCCGCCGTGGTGATGATGTAGCGCCGCGCCGAGCGGGCGTAGCGCATGAGGCGCGGATCAAGGGGCTTCACGTGCTCAATCCTAGGAGGCCGGGCGGCGGGGGCATGGAGTCCCTCGCCGCCCGGCCCCGGTCAGGAGCGGTTTCAGGCGCGCCGCTCAGTAGGCGGCCGGCTCGGGCAGGGAGGAGTCGCGCACCTTCGTGGGGTGCAGGCCACCGGCGGCCGGATCGATCGCCTCCACGTTGATCCGCTTGGACAGGACGTGGTACGCCCACACCGTGTACGCGATGACGGTGGGGATGAGGAGGATGGCGACCACCGTGCACAGGATGAGGGTGGTGCGCTCCGCTGCCGCCTGGGTGATCGTCAGCGAGTAGGCCGAGTTGATCGAGGAGCGCATGACGTCGGGCGCCATGGCCACGAAGATGAGGGCGGTGACGGCCGCGATGGCCGCGAAGTGCAGGCCGAAGGCCCAGCCCTGCCGGCCCCGGTGCGCCATGACGAGCGAGGCGGCCAGCGAGCCGATGGCCACGGCCAGCACCAGCCAGCCGGCGCCGTTGGGGGAGTAGGCGGCCTGCGCCCACGCCCCCCAGATGAGGCTGACGAGCGCCGAGGCGATGCCCGAGCGCGCCGCGAAGGACTCGGCCCGCCGCGAGAAGTCGCCGGCGGTCTTGAGGGCCACGAACATCGCCCCATGCGTGATGAACAGGAGGCAGATCATGACCCCGCCCAAGAGGGTGAAGGGGGTGACGAGGTCGAAGAACCCGCCGGTGATCTGGTGCGCCGCGCCGCGCATGAGGGAATCGGCCGGGACATGCGCCGGGTCCACGGGCGCCCCGGTGGCGGTCTCGACGACCTCGACCTTCATGCCCCGCACCATGTTGGCGAAGGCGACGCCCCACAGCAGGGCGGGGATGAGGGTGGACAGCGTGTGCGCCCAGTCCCAGGCGTTGTGCCATCGGGGGGAGTTGATCTTCCCCCGCCACTCGATGGCGCAGACCCTGACGATGAGGCCGACGACGATGAGCAGCAGGGCGAGATAGGCGCCGGAGAAGAGGGTGGCGTACCACTCGGGGAAGACGGCGAACATGGCCGCGCCGGCGGTGACGAGCCAGACCTCGTTGCCGTCCCAGTGCGGGCCGATGGCCCCCATCATGGCGCGGCGCTCGCGCTCATCGCGCCCCAGCGCTTTGATGATCATGCCGACGCCGAAGTCGAAGCCCTCGATGGTGAAGTAGCCGATCCACAGGAAGGCGATGGTGAGGAACCAGAAGGTGGTGAGTGACATGGCAGTTCCTTGGTGTCCTAGGTGTTCCTAGCGTGCCGTGAAGCGGCTCAGTACGAGAAGGTCAGGACGGCGCCGGCATCCGTCGCGGCGTCGTCGTCGGGCGCGGTCCGCGGGGTCGGCACGCCCTCGCGGACATAGCGGCGCAGCAGGATGAACCAGACCACCCCGAGGGCCGCGTACAGGAGGGTGAAGACGATGAGCGAGGTGAGCACCGTCGTCGAGGACACCGCTGTGGACACGCCGTTGGAGGTGCGCAGGAAGACGTCGGTGACCGGGTCGGCCAGGTTGGGGACGACCACCCAGGGCTGGCGGCCCATCTCGGTGAAGATCCAGCCGAAGGAGCTGGCGAGGAAGGGCAGCCCCATGGTCCACAGCGCCGCCCTGCCCAGCGATGGGCGCGTGATGAGGCGCCCGCCCCTGGTCAGCCACAGGGCCAGGAAGCCGAGGGTCATCGAGGCCATGCCGAGCCCGATCATGAGGCGGAAGGACCAGAAGACGGCCATGACGTTGGGCGTGTAGTCGATGCGGTTGCCGGCGGCGTCGGTGGAGCCGTAGCGGGCGGAGTACATGTGCTGGGCGTCGTTGAGGCCCATGACCTCGGCGTCGAAGTCATTGGTGGCCATGAAGGAGTAGACCTTGGGCACTGAGATGAAGCGGCTCATGCCGGACTCGCAGTCCCCGAAGGCGACCGCCGTGAAGGGGGCGCCGGACTCGGTGTCGCACAGGCCCTCGGCGGCCGCCATCTTGGCGGGCTGCTCCTCGACGACCAGGTGGCCCATGAAGTGGCCGGAGCCGGCGGCGGACAGTCCGCCGACGATCATGGTGATGGCGGCGAAACGGGTGAGGCGGCGCCACAGCTCGCGCGCCTCGACATCCTGGTTGGCGCGGGCCGCCTTGGTCATCCACCACACGGACACCCCAAGGATGACGGCGCCGGCCACGAGGAAGGAGGAGGTGATGACGTGCAGCACCGTGGTGATGAAGATGCGGTTGGTGATGACCTCGAGGAAGCCGCTGAGCCCATCGAGCTCGGCGCGGCCGGTCTCGGCGTTGACGATGGCGCCCACGGGGTGCTGCATCCAGGAGTTCGCCGCGAGGATGAAGGACGCTGAGAAGAGCGTGCCCAGCGCCACCATCCACATGCACAGGTTGTGGATCTTGGGCGACAGGCGATCCCATCCGAAGACCCACAGGCCCAGGAAGGTCGACTCCAGGAAGAAGGCGACGAGGGCCTCGAAGGCCAGTGGCGCGCCGAAGATATTGCCCACGAAGCGCGAGTACTCGGACCAGTTCATGCCGAACTGGAACTCCTGGACCAGGCCCGTGGCGACGCCGAGGGCGAAGTTGATGAGCAAGACCTTGCTGAAGAACTTGGTGGCGGTCTTCCAGTGCTCGTTGCCCGTGCGGATCCACAGGGCCTCCATGAGCGCCACCAGTGGCGCCAGGCCGATCGTCAGCGGGACCAGCACGAAGTGGTAGACCGTCGTGATGCCGAACTGCCAGCGGGCCAGGTCGAGGGAGTCCAGTGCCATCGGTGCGAGGGCCATGAGCGCACCTTTCGGAGAAGATGAACGGATATATAAGTAGTGCCACATTGGGTGGGCGCCACGTATAGGGATTGGGTTGGTTTGAGTGTAGGCCACCGACTGACGCTGTGTCTGTATATTCCGGCGCCGCGAGGCGCCCTGGCGCCCAACCGCGCTCAATGGCGGTCCCCATGAGCGCCTCGGGCGCCGCCCGTGGCCCCGCCTTCCCCGCGGCGCGCGGGTCGGAGCACCCGGAGAGCGCGGAGTGCCGGGAGCGGTCGGAGTGCTCTACACCTCGAAGACTGTCGGCCCGGTCGCGCTGCCCAGGGCTGGCGATATGGAATACTCTGGCCCGGCCCCGAGCGCCCTCGTACAGGCGGTCGGAGTCCGAGCCTCGTCGGCTACCCCGGCAGTGGAGACTTGCGCCGCATCGCGCGCCGCCGCACTCCCGTGCCGAGCGGGTGCCATGACGAGCCGGCGCCTCACGGCGCAGACGCAGACTTTCTCTGCTCCTCATCGAGGAGCTGACAGCGCCCCGGCGCCGCGAGTACGGGCGGCGCGCGGGCATCCGGAGAGTGCATCACGATGCCACGAGCCAAGAAGACCACTGACGCCGCTGCCGAGGCCGTCGAGCTCCAGGAGGCCGCCGAGCCCGCGGAGTCGCCCGCCGCGCCTCCGCGCCGCCGTCGCAAGGCCACCGCGGCCGCCGCCGCCCCCGAGGCCGCTCCCGCTCCCCAAGCTGAGAAGAAGACCTCCCGGCACGCCGCCGCGACCGAGGCGGGCTCCGGCGTCGATGGGCAGGCGGCCTCGCAGGACGATCAGCCGATGCTGCCCGTCGCCTCCCTCCTCTTCCAGGCGCCCGACCCGTCCCGCGCCAAGCGCCGTCGTCGAGCCTCCTCGGCGACGACGACCCCCCAGGAGGTCCCCGCGGCCGAGCAGCCCGCCAGCGGGCGCGGCAAGGGCGACGACGGCGAGGGCGCCGATGCGGCGGGCCAGCAGGACCCCGACTCCGCCTCCGAGGAGGCCTCCGCCTCTTCGGGCAAGGGGCGCCGTCGCCGCAAGGCGACCGCCCCGGCCTCCGCGCCCGAGCATGTTGACGAGCCCGCGCCCAGCCGGCGCCGCTCGCGCAAGAAGAAGGCGGCGGACACCGCTGCCGATGCCGACGGGGCTGAGCCCCAGGAGTCCCAGGACTCGTCGATCCCCGCCGAGGACGAGTCCGCCCAGCCCGCCGAGGGCGCGGGTGAGACTGATGGCGCTGACGACTCCTCCGACTCCGATGCCGGCCAGGGAAAGCGCAAGCGCCGCCGTGGTGGTCGGGGACGCCGCTCCCGTGGCCAGTCCGCCCAGGACAGCGCCGAGGACGGCTCCAGCGACGACGCCCCCAGCTCCGAGGACGCCGACGACGCGGAGCCGGACGACCAGCAGGCCAGTGGCTCCGCGGATGGCGCGGAGGACCCCGACGGCGCCGAGAGCTCCGATGAGGGCGGCTCCTCGCGCCGCCGTCGCCGTCGCCGCTCCCGCAGCCGCTCGGACCGCGAGCCCCGCGAGTCCCGGAGCAGGGACATCCGCGACGAGGTCACCGCCCTCAAGGGCTCCACCCGCCTGGAGGCCAAGCGCCAGCGCCGCCGGGAGGGCCGTGCCGCGGGCCGCCGCCGCCCGATCGTCACCGAGGCCGAGTTCCTCGCCCGCCGCGAGAGCGTCGACCGTCGCATGATCGTGCGCGAGCAGGACGGGCTCAACCAGATCGCGGTCCTCGAGGACGGTCTGCTCGTCGAGCACTACGTCGCCCGCCATACGCAGGCCTCGATGGTCGGCAATATCTACGTCGGCCGCGTGCAGAACGTCCTGCCGTCCATGGAAGCCGCCTTCGTCGATCTCGGCAAGGGCCGCAATGCGGTGCTCTACGCCGGCGAGGTCAACTGGGACGCCGCGGGCATGGAGGGCAAGCCCCGCAGGATCGAGGATGCCCTTTCCAGCGGGGATACTGTCCTCGTCCAGGTCACCAAGGACCCCATCGGACACAAGGGGGCGCGCCTGACCAGCCAGATCACCTTGGCCGGCCGCTACCTCGTCCTCGTGCCGGGCGGCACGATGACCGGCATCTCCCGCAAGCTGCCGGACACGGAGCGCGCCCGCCTCAAGAAGATCCTCAAGCGCGTCGTCCCCGACTCCGCCGGCGTCATCGTGCGCACCGCCGCCGAGGGGGCCTCGGAGGAGCAGCTCGCCGCCGACGTCAAGCGCCTCGTGGACCAGTGGGCCTCGATCGACAAGCGCGCCAAGTCGGTCCTGAGCGGCTCGGGGAAGGCCCCGGTCCTCCTCAAGGGCGAGCCCGAGCTCGCGCTGCGGGTCGTCCGCGATGTCTTCAACGAGGACTTCCGCCAGCTCGTCGTCTCCGGGCCCGAGGCCTGGCGCACCATCTCCGAGTACGTCACCGAGCTCAGCCCCGATCTCGCCGATCGCCTGCAGCACTGGGTGGAGCCGGAGGACGTGTTCACCGCCCACCGCGTCGACGAGCAGCTCGCCAAGGGCTTCGACCGGAAGGTTTGGCTCCCCAGCGGCGGCACCCTGGTCATCGACCGCACCGAGGCCATGACCGTCATCGACGTCAACACCGGGCGCTTCACCGGCGCGGGGGGCACGCTGGAGGAGACCGTCACCCGCAACAACATCGAGGCGGCCGAGGAGATCGTCCGCCAGCTGCGCCTGCGCGACATCGGCGGCATGGTCGTCATCGACTTCGTCGACATGGTCCTGGAGTCCAACCGGGACCTCGTGCTGCGCCGGCTCGTGGAGTGCCTGGGCCGGGACCGCACCCGCCACCAGGTCACCGAGGTCACCTCGCTCGGCCTGGTGCAGATGACGCGCAAGCGTGTCGGCCAGGGACTCGTCGAGGCCTTCTCCACCCCCTGCGACTGCTGCGGGGGTCGTGGCTTCATCGTCCACGAGAGCCCCGTCGAGAACCAGCAGGCGGATATGTCGGCCTCGGGCTCCCGCTCCTCGGGCCGCAAGGGGCGCAAGAACAAGGAGGGCTCGGCGAAGTCCCCGGATCACGTCTCTGGCAAGGCCGGCTCCCCCCGCCCCGACCAGCCGGAGGAGGCCGGTGGCGACGAGGCAGCGCGCGCCGCCGTCCGCGGCGCCCTCGCCCAGATCGCCGCTGCCGCCGAGCACGCCCACGAGCACGCGCAGGAGGCCTCCCCGGCGGCCGACGCCGACTGATACTGGTTGGTCAGGGCCAAGGTCCCAGCGCCCGGGCGTATCGCGGGCGTCGACGTCGAGAACATCTGATCTGACCTCCTTATTGTGACGGCGGATCCCTGGAGATCCCCTACCATGGGATGAGATGACGCAATGCCATCATCCGGGGGGGGGATTGCCCCCGGTGCCGAGCACAGAGTCGTGGGGAGGGGCCATGGCGGCGGCCACCGTCAGGAGGATCGGGATCGCCGCGATCCTGCGCTGGATCGTGGCGTTCGCACTCGGTCTTCTCATTGGCCTCATGGCCTACACCTTCGTGTACGCCAAGGGTTTTTCCTACCTCAGTAACGACCCGAAGGCCTGCGTCAACTGCCATGTGATGGAGGACCAGTACAAGTCCTGGCAGGCGGGACACCACCGGCACAGCGCCACCTGCGGCGACTGCCACCTGCCGCATGACAACATCGTCCACAAGTACTGGGTGAAGGCGGAGGACGGCTTCCTCCACGGCCTGAAGTTCACCACCGGCGACTACCCCGAGAACATCGTCATCCGGGACGTCAACATGGATGTCGCCAATGAGGCCTGCGTGCACTGCCACGCGGACGTCACCGATGACATGCGCCACGGGGCCCTCAACCGCAACGAGGTCTACGACTGCGTGCACTGCCATTCCGGGATCGGCCATGAGTAGAGAGGATCAGGCCATGGACACCGCCGACGAGAGCTCGAAGGAGCTCGCAGCGGAGGTCGAGCGCGACGGCGCCAAGCGCCCAGCGAAGGACGCGGACTCCGGTGAGGAGGGCCGCAAGCGCTCCTTCTTCGCCGGGCCCGTGTTCATGGCGCTGCTCGTGGCGCTGGTCCATGGCGCTGCTCGTGGCGCTGGTCGCCGGGGCGACCTTCGTCGTCACCATGCTGCTCATGAGCATCAACAACCACCAGGCCGAGGGCTCACGGGCCTTCTACAACGTCGTGCAGCTCGACGAGACCACCTATGACCCCGCGGTCTGGGGCCAGAACTACCCCATCCAGTACGCCGACTACAAGAAGACCGCCGAGTTCACCCCCGCCGAGCACGCGGGCACGATGGTGCCGCAGTCAGTCGAGGGCGACCCCCGCACGGAGGTCAAGTCCCAGAAGCTGGAGGAGGACCCCCGCCTGAAGGAGATGTGGGCCGGCTACGCCTTCGCCGTGGACTACCGGCACGCGCGCGGGCACGAGTACGCCACGATCGACCAGCAGTACACGCTGCGCAATGCCAAGGACCAGCAGCCCGGCACCTGCGCCAACTGCCACGTCTCGGCGCCCGCCCTCTACGACAAGCTCGGCAACGGCGATCGCGAGGCGGGCTTCGAGGCCACCGGCACGATGAAGCTCTCGCAGGTCCTCTCTGACGACTCGGTGTCGCACCCGGTGGCCTGCATCGACTGCCACGACCCCAAGACCATGGATCTGCGGGTCACCCGCCCGTCGTTCATGCGGGGCATCAAAGCCCTCAAGGCCAGCCAGGGCGTGAGCGACTTCAATGTCAACAAGGACGCCACCCCCCAGGAGATGCGCACCTACGTGTGCGCCCAGTGCCACGTGGAGTACTACTTCAAGGGGGACAACAAGGTCCTGACCTTCCCCTGGGACAAGGGCATCGACATCGACAACATCTACTCCTACTACCAGGAGCAGGGATTCACCGACTGGACGCATGAGAAGACCGGGGCGCCCATGCTCAAGGCCCAGCACCCCGAGTTCGACATCTGGTCCAACTCGGTCCACGCGGCCAACGGCGTCGGATGCGCCGACTGCCACATGAACTACAAGCGCGTGGGCTCCGGCAAGGTCTCCAACCACCACGTCACCACCCCGATGGTGGATGTCAACGCCTCCTGCGGCACCTGCCACAAGACCGGCGACGGCGTCCTGGAGAAGCGCGTGAGGACGATCCAGTCCAACTTCATCTCCTCGCGCGACCGCGCCTTCGACTCCCTGGTCGGCCTCATCACCGAGCTGGAGGCCGCCAAGACCAACGGCACCTCGCAGGAGTCGATCACGCTGGCCCAGCAGTACCAGCGCAAGGCGAGCTTCTACCTCGACTACGTGTACTCCGAGAACTCCTACGGCTTCCACGCCCCGGACTACGAGCAGAGGATCATCAACCAGGCTGAGAACGCTGCTCAGAACGGCCGGCTGGCGCTGACGGGGAAGACGGAGGAGGAGCTCAAGGAGTCTGATGTCTCGGCCGCCAATGCCACGCACTACCCGTCTGACAAGGCGGCGACCGGCACGTCCCAAGGCAGCGGCCACTGATGGCGGGCGCTGGGGACAGCGGTGCCCGGGGCGACGCCCCCGCGCCGGATGATGACCGCGTCCGCCGAGTCCGCGAGCTTCTCGATGAGTTGAGCCCGCAGGAGCGCCAGGCGCTCCTGCGGGCGGAGGACGAGCCCGAGGATGCTGGGACCGGCGCGGAGGACAGCTCCGGGCGCGCCGCGAAGCGCGGGTCGAAGAGCTCCCAGGAGGACGTCGCGGGCGGCGCCAGCGCCGCCGAGTCGGAGGACGAGGACGAGTCCGACGCCTTCTACGCCGGCCTGGAGGAGGACGACGACCTCATCGGCTCCAAGCTCGCCTCGCGCCGCGCAAAGCGGGGCAAAGGCGAGAACAAGGACTCCGAGTCCGCGCCGAGGCGGCGGGCGCCCCTGTCGAGCGCGGAGCGCATCGCGCTCGTCGCCGCGGTCATCCTCGGCATCGCGGCAGCGATCTGGTACAGCAACGTCGGGGGACTCTCCTCCGGCTCGCCCCATGGGGGCGCGATGGCCAGCGCGCGGGCCGAGTCCACCGAGCGGGGCACGGGGGAGTGGGCGGAGGAGATCTCCAGTCTCGAGGCGCAGATCAAGGCCGACCCCACGAACCTCGACCTGAAGATCAGGCTCGGCGAGGCCTACGCCGGTCTTGGGGACTACGACCGGGCGATCGAGACGATCCAGGGCGTCGCCGACGAGAACCCGAGCAAGGCGGAGGCCTGGTACGACCTCGGCTTCCTCCACCTGCAGACCTCCTCTCCCGACGAGGCCGCCTCCAAGGCCGCCTGGCAGAAGGTCATCGATCTCGACCCCGATTCGGAACTGGCTGGCAAGGCCCGCACGCATATGGACACCCTCGCCTCGCAGGGGGCGGGCCAGCAAGGCTCCGCTGGCATGCCGCCGGGGCATCCCGCCATGCCGGGCTCCGGCGCGACTCCTGCCGCTTCGAGCGGGAATGGGCAGTGATGACGTCCGTCTCCATCCCCGTCGCTCTGCTCGCGGGCCTCATGGCCTTCGCCTCGCCCTGCTTCCTGCCCCTGGTGCCCGCTCTCCTCGCCCACCTCGCCGGGCGCGGGAGCGCCGCCGCGGCGGAGATCCCCTCACTGCGCCGCGCCCCCGTGATCACCAGCCGCGACCTCGGTCGTCCGGCGGGCGGCGGCGCGGCGGTCGCCCTGGCCCGCCCGGGGGGCGGCGAGGCCGCTCGCCCCGCCCCGCCCCGGGTCATCCTCAACGCCAGTGCCTTCGTCCTCGGCTTCTCCGCCGTGTTCGTGGGGCTGTGGGCGCTCATCGTCTCCGGCGCCGTCGCCCTGGGCCCCCACCGCCAGACCCTGCGCCTCGTGGGCGGGGCCCTGCTCGTTGTCATGGGACTGCACACCGTCGGGCTGCTGCGCATCGCGCTCCTGGACCGCGCCCTGGGCGGCGGCCTCGGCGACACCGGCCGCCCCGGTAGGGGAGCGACCCCCGCCAGCTCACTGCTCATGGGCGTCGGCTTCGCGCTCGGCTGGTCGCCCTGCATCGGCCCGGTGCTCGGCGCGATCATCGCGCTCGCCTCGCAAACCGCCTCCGCCTGGCAGGGACTCGCGCTCATGATCGTGTTCTGCGCCGGGCTCGGCGCGCCCGTGATCGTCCTGGCCCTGGGCATCGACCGCGCCGCGACCAGGACGGCATGGCTGCGCGCCCACGGCCGCGCCATCCGGCTCGCCTCAGGAATCCTGCTCATCGCCGTCGGGGCGCTGATGGACATGGACCTGCTGGCGCCGCTCTCCGGCCTCGTGAGCACCCCACTATGAGGAGGACTCCATGACAGACAAGGAATCCAAGGCCGCCGCGGGCTCGACAGGCACTGAGCGGGCGGCCGAGGTCACCGCGCCCGATATCAGCGGTGGTGAGCGGGATGTGCCGGTCGTCGAGCTGTTCCTGTGGCTCTACCGGCTCTTCTACTCCAAGACCCTCGGCCTGACGGTCATCCTCCTGTTCGCTGTCTACGCCTTCATCGGCTCGCTCCTGCCGCAGGCGACGAAGGAAGTCCTGGCCGACCCGTGGGCCAAGGAGGCGTTCCTCAATGCCAGGCGCCCCGCGCTCGGCAAGATGACGACGGCCCTCGACGCGCTGGGCCTCTTCCACGTCTTCACATCCATCGGCTTCTACGTGGTGGTCTCGCTGCTCGCCCTGAGCATCATCGCCTGCACGGTCCACCGCATCCCCGAGCTGGTCAAGCGGGAGAAGGAGCCCCGGGTGCATGTCGCCCCCAGGTTCTTCGACAAGGCCCGCTACCGCGCGCGCATCCCCAGCGCCCACGGGGTCCACAGCTCCCTGGAGGAGACCCGCGAGGCCCTGCGACGCGCCCGCTGGCGGGTGATCCCGGATGACCGCGACCCCGAGCACTGCCTCTACGCCGACCGCAACGCGCGCTCGGGCATCGGCACCGTCCTGGCGCACACGGCCTTTGTCCTCATCCTGGGCGCGTTCGTCGTCTCCTCCACCTGGGGCATCGAGGAAGACCTCACCGTCCCCGTCGGAACCAGTGTCGAGATCGGCCATGGGACGGGGCTGAGCGTCCGCGCCAACTCCTTCACCGACTCCTACACCGACACCGGGCAGGCCATGGACTACATGTCCGACCTGAGCATCCTGCGCGGTGGCGAGGAGGTCGCCCGCCAGGAGGTGCGGGTCAACTCGCCGATGTCAATCGACGGCTACAGGCTTCACCAGGCCTCCTACGGGACGTCGGCGGATGTCACCATCGCGGACGCCGCGGGGACCGTCCTCGCCCAGCGCAGCGTGCCGCTCCAGTGGCAGACCCCGCGGAAGACCGAGGTCTATGGGCGCGTCGACCTGCCCGACGGCAGGGTGGTGTACGTGTTCCTGCCAGCCTCGGGGCAGGCGATGTCCGAGATCGCTCCCGGGACCGCCATCTTCGCCCTGGCCCCCGATGGCCACACCGACCCCCAGTCCGAGCAGCGGGCCGAGGCCGGGACCGCCGCCCAGCTCGAGGACCTCACCGTCACCTTTGACCGGGAGCGCCAGTACACGGCCCTCACCCTCCGCCATGACCCGGGCACCCCGATCATGTGGATCGCCTCGGCGCTGCTGATGATCGGGATGTCGATCACCTTCCTCATGCCCTACCGGCGCCTGTGGGTGAGGGTTGAGCCCGACGGCGAGAATGGCTCGGGCAGCGTCGTCCGCCTCGGCTCGGTCTCGCGCCTCGACATCACCTTCGAGCGGATGTTCGCCACGCTCGTCGGGCGCATCGAGGACGCCGTCGCCTCGCAGGACGCTCCTGAGGCGTCGGAGGACTCCGACGAGCCCCCGGACCCCGGGGAGTCATCCGACGTGGCAGGATCGTCCCCGTCCGAGGAGCCCGCCGGCCCCGACAGTGACGCCGGGTCCAAGGGCCCCGATCCCGCCACCAGAGCCAAGGAGAGCAAGGAGAAGGAGCCCAGCGACCATGAATAATGTTCTCTCCATCGGTCAGTTCCTCCTGACCTCCGCCATGGCGATCCTCGTCCTCGCCGTCGTCTGCGACGCCGTCGTCCTCACCGGGCGCGGGGCGCGGGCCCAGGCCATCCCCGCCATGGCGGGCGGGGCGCGCGGTGACACCGCCCATGGCAAGGGGCGGGGGAGCGGCGCGACCCACTCGGCCCACTGGGCGCGCGCCTCACGGCCGGGCCTGCCCAAGGGGCTCGCGCTGTATGCCACCGGGTTCACGGCGATCGCCCTGGTGCTCATCACCGCCTACCTGGTGCTGCGCACCAGCGCCTCGGGATACAGCCCCTTCGCCAACCAGCACGAGTTCGCGGTGTCCTTCACCTTCGGCATCCTGCTCATGTACCTCATCGCCGAGTTCCGCTACCGCGTGCGCTGGCTGTCCGTCGTCGTCCTCCCGGTGGTCGTCGCCCTGCTCATCTACGCCAACAGCCAGGACAAGGCGATCAAGCCCCTCGTCCCCGCGCTGCGCAACTCCCTCATGCTGACGCTCCATGTGTTCTTCGCGGTGCTGGCCTACGGGGCAGCCTGCGTGTCCTTCGCGGCGGCGATCCTCTACCTCCTCCACCCCCACCTGAAGAGGTTCCGGTCCCTGCCCTCGCGCGAGGTCCTCGACGACGTCGGCTACAAGGCCGCCACCGCCACCTTCCCCCTGCTGACCATGATGACCGTCCTGGGCGCCGTCTGGGCGAACACCGCCTGGGGCCGCTACTGGGGATGGGACCCCAAGGAGACCGCCGCCCTCGTGACCTGGCTGGTCTACGGCGCGTACCTCCATGCCAGGGTGACAAGGGGATGGCAGGGCTCGCGAAGCGCCTGGCTCCTCATCCTCGGATTCAGCGCGGTGCTCTTCGCGTACTTCGGAAACCACTTCTTCGGAGGGCTGCACTCCTATGGCTGATCGTGAGGAGAGGGACGACGAGGCCCTCCTGGACGAGTGCGGGGCGAGCCCCGCGCTCTCGACGGCGAAGGGCGGGGGCGCGGACTCCGGTCCCCGCGCCCATCGCCGCATGCCGGTGTGGCTGACCAATGTCCTCGTGCTGACGGTGGCCACGGCGCTCATCCTGGGCGGTGTCTGGCTGACCGGCTCATGGCGTTCCAACGACTCCTCCGCCTCGGGCTCCGGCCAGGGCGACGGCGGGGTGACGATGCTGTCCACGGACGCCCCCAGCGGCGCCGCCCCCCAGGTGGGCCAGGAGGCCCCCGCCTTCAGCGCCACGGATATCAACGGCAAGCCGGTGGACCTCACCAAGCTTCGGGGCAAGCCGGTGTGGCTGCTCTTCGGCGCCACGTGGTGCACCGAGTGCCGCACCGAGGCCCCTGATGTCCAGGCGATCTCCCAGGAGTACGGGGACCAGCTGACGGTTGTGGCCATCCACGTCCAGGACAACACCCAGACCGTCGCCGACTACACCCAGAGGCTCGGGCTGACGTACCCCACCGTGGTGGACACCGATGACACGATCTCCTCGGCCTACGGGGTGTACGGCATCCCCGCGCACTGGTTCATCAGCGCCGACGGCACGATCGCGGCCACGCGGGTCGGTGCGATGTCCCAGTCCCAGATGCGCGAGCAGGTGCAGGCGCTCGTCGGCTAGCGCGGCCGGCCTGCGCCGGGCGTGCCCGCCGGGCCGGCGCAGCCCGGGGTGCGCTCATCCGTGCCGAAGAACACAGGCTCGCCGCAGTCCTGGGCTTGGAGCCCCGGGAGCCTTTCACCTAAAGTAGTCAGCCGGTGCGTGTCGCACCGTTTGCCCAGGAGAGCGCCCTCCCGGTGCGTGCCGATCAGGCCCGCCGGAGGCGCTCCGCAGATTCGGAAGAGATGAGCATTCCCGTGGTCTACGCGATCGTCAAGGCTGGTGGCCGTCAGGAGAAGGTCTCCGTCGGCGACGTCGTGGTTGTCGACAAGCTTGCCGGTGAGATCGGCGACGAGGTCACCCTCGCCCCCGTCATGCTGGTGGACGGCGACAAGGTGACCGCCTCCGCCGCTGACCTTGCCAAGTCCTCCGTCAAGGCCGAGATCGTCGGCGACGAGAAGGGCCCCAAGATCAACATCCTCAAGTTCAAGAACAAGACCGGCTTCCGCAAGCGCCAGGGCCACCGCGCCCAGCTCACGGCCGTCAAGGTCACCGCGATCAAGTGACGCCCAGCGCCACCGAAGAATCGCACCAGTCAAGAGAGAGAGAAGCCTGAGATGGCACACAAGAAGGGTCTTGGTTCCTCCCGCAACGGCCGTGACTCGAACGCCCAGCGCCTCGGCGTGAAGCGCTACGGCGGCCAGTTCGTCAAGGCCGGCGAGATCATCGTCCGCCAGCGCGGCACCCACTTCCACCCCGGCAACAACGTGGGCCGCGGCAACGACGACACCCTGTTCGCCACCGCCGCCGGCAATGTCGAGTTCGGCACCCACCGCGGCCGCAGGGTCGTCAACGTCGTGCTCCCCGAGGCCTGAGCCTCGCGCGCACCCGGACTTTCGCGAGGGCGAACGGCTTCGGCCGTCCGCCCTCGCGCCGTTCCCGGGACCGGGCCGCGGCGCCCGTCCCGGCCCCCAACCACCCCGGCCCTACCCGCGAGGAGAGACCATGCCCAGTTTCATCGATCGAGTGGTCCTCCACGTCGCCGGGGGCGACGGCGGTGACGGCTGCACCTCCATCCACCGGGAGAAGTTCAAGCCCCTCGCGGGCCCCGACGGCGGCGACGGCGGGCACGGCGGCGACGTCATCCTCGCCGTCGACCCCCGGACCACCACGCTGCTGAGCTACCACCGCTCCCCGCACCGCAGCGCCGGGAAGGGCACCCCGGGCATGGGCGACTGGCGCCGCGGCGTCGACGGCAAGGACCTCGTCCTGCCCGTCCCCGAGGGCACCGTGGTCAAGGACGCCGAGGGGCGCGTCCTGGCGGACCTCGTGGGCCCCGACGCGCGCGTCGTCGTCGCCCAGGGCGGCACCGGCGGGCGCGGCAACTTCTCCCTGGCCAGCTCCAAGAGGCGAGCCCCCGGCTTCCACCTCCTCGGCGAGCCCGGCCAGGTCCTCGACGTCACCCTCGAGCTCAAGACCATCGCCGACGTCGCGCTCGTCGGCTACCCGAGCGCCGGCAAGTCCTCCCTCATCGCCGCCATGAGCGCTGCCCGCCCCAAGATCGCCGACTACCCCTTCACCACGCTCGTCCCCAACCTCGGCGTCGTGGAGGCGGGGGACACCCGCTACACGATCGCCGACGTCCCAGGCCTCATCCCCGGGGCGAGCGAGGGCAAGGGCCTGGGCCTGGAGTTCCTGCGGCACATCGAGCGCTGCGCCGTCATCGTGCACGTCCTGGACTGCGCCACCCTGGAGCCCGGCCGGGATCCGCTCAGCGACCTGGACACCATCGAGGCCGAGCTCGCCGCCTACTCCGAGC
Organism: Actinomyces timonensis DSM 23838; assembly: GCF_000295095.1. Taxonomy (GTDB): domain Bacteria; phylum Actinomycetota; class Actinomycetes; order Actinomycetales; family Actinomycetaceae; genus Actinomyces; species Actinomyces timonensis. Next base: position 283,870 of record NZ_JH806633.1, read on the forward strand.
GCCTCGGCGATGACAACGACCCGCTCCTGACCGGTCGAGTGCCGCTGATGGACCGCCCGCGCGTCGTCGTCCTCAACAAGGCCGACGTCCCCGACGCCGCCGAGCTCGCCGAGTTCGTCACCGCCGATATCGCCGCCCGCGGCCTGCCGGTCTTCACGATCTCCGCGGTGGCCCACACCGGCCTGCGCGAGCTCTCCTTCGCGCTGGCCGAGCGGGTGCGCGCAGCCCGGGAGGCCCAGCCCGCCTCGGCCGCCGAGCTCGCCCAGGCGCGCGAGGCCGCCCGCCCGGTCATCCGGCCGGCCGCCGTCGGGCGGCGCGGCAAGGAGGACATCGCCGTCGTGCGGCCCATCAACCACCCCGCCGAGGGGCGCGTGTACCAGGTGCGGGGGGACAAGCCCGAGCGCTGGATCCTCCAGACCGACTTCTCCAACAACGAGGCAGTCGGCTACCTCGCCGACCGCCTGGCCACCGGGGGAGTCGAGGACCTGCTCGTCAAGGCAGGCGCGCGCGCCGGGGACGCCGTGCTCATCGGCGAGATCGACGGCGGCGTCCTGTTCACCTGGGAGCCCACCATGACCACCGGGGCCGAGCTCCTCGGCGCGCGGGGGACCGACACGCGCGTCGAGGACTACCACCGGCGCACGAACGCCGAGCGCCGCGAGCAGTACCACGAGCGGATGGACGCCAAGGAGGCCGCCCGCCAGGAGCTGCGGGACGAGGCCGCCGAGGGCATCTGGACCGACGCCTCCTCGTGGCCCCGCGGGGGCGGCGACGACGGGGCGGACTCGTGAGCGCGCGCCCCACGGCGCTCCCCGAGGGCTCCCGCGTCGTCATCAAGGTGGGCTCCTCCTCCCTCACCCGTGACGACGGCGGGCTCGACCTCAACCGCATCGATGTGCTCGCCAAGCTCGTGGCGGGCATGAGGCGGCGCGGCCACGACGTCGTGCTCGTCTCCTCCGGCGCGGTCGCCGCCGGCCTGCCCCCGCTGGGGATCGAGCGCCGCCCCGACGACCTCAGCATGCTCGCAGCCGCCGCCTCGGTGGGCCAGAGCCACCTCATGGCCCGCTGGCAGACGGCGATGAGCAACTACGGGGTCGTCGTCGCCCAGGTGCTCCTCACCGCTCAGGACGTGGCCGTGCGCAGCCACTACCGGACCGTGCGCGCCACCTTCGACACCCTCCTCGACCTGGGCACCGTGCCGATCATCAACGAGAACGACGCCGTGGCCACCACGGAGTTCAACCTGGGGGACAACGACCACCTGGCCGCGCTCGTCGCCCACCTGGTCACCGCCGATGTCCTCGTCCTCCTCACAGACGTCGACGGCATGTGGACCGCCCGCCCGGGCACGCCCGGCGCCGAGCCCATCCGCTACGTGCCCGGCGGGGCGAGCCTGGCCGACGTCGACGTCACCGGCTCGGGCTCGGCCCTGGGCACCGGTGGGATGCGCACGAAGGCCCAGGCCGCCACCATCGCCTGCGCCTCCGGGACCGCGACGATCATCGCCTCGGCCGATGACGCCGCCCGCCTCCTCGGGCCCGGGGGAGTACCGGGGGACCTCGGCACCTGGTTCGACCCCACCGGCCCCCACCGGCCCAGCCGGCGGCTGTGGATGGCGCACGCCTCCCGGGTCGAGGGCCGCGTGCTCATCGACGCCGGTGCGGCCCAGGCCCTCACCGTGGGCAAGAAATCACTCCTCCTGCCCGGCGTCGTGGGGATCACCGGCGAGTTCGAGTCCGGCGCCGTCGTCGAGGTGGTCGGGCCAGCGGGACCCGTCGCCCGGGGGATCTGCCGCTACGCCTCGACTGAGATCGAGGAGGTCCTCGACGCCCGCAGCGGTGGAGCGCCGATGCCGGACCACCTCGCGCCCGTCGTCCATCGCGACGACCTGGCCGAGCTGCCGCGCCTGGCGGGCTGAGTCACTTCCGCGTGAGGGTGAGGGTGCCCTCGGAGCGCTCCAGGACGATGGAGCCATCGGCGCCGCGGGTGATGGAGCGAGCCACGAAGAGGCTCCCGTCGCGATTCGTGATCGTGAAGCCGTGGGAATCCTGGCCGATCTCCCAGCCGTCGTACTCCGGCAGGCAGGACGCCGCGGCACTGGTGACGGCGGAGCCGACATAGGTGTGGTCGGCGTTGAACGTGGCCTCGAGCCCGACGCACTCGGGCGAGGAGGCCTGGGAGATCGTGAAGGTGGCGCCGCTGAGCGCGGACTCCAGCGCTCCCTTCTCCGAGCTCATCGAGGCCTCCGTCGAGGCGCGGTTCTCCGTGGCCTGGGCCGACGGGGCCGGCGAGGCCTGCTCAGCGGCCGCGGAGGAGGGACGGTCTGGGGAACCGCTGGGGCCCGCGCTGGCGCTCGCCGCGGTCGGCTCCGCCTCCGGCTGGATCGAGGATGGCGCGCGACTGGCTCCAGCGCTCGCGGACGGCCCGACCGCTGGCCGGCCTCCACCGGCCGCGCCCGGCGGGACGACGATCGTCGGCTCGGGCGAGGGCGAGGCCCCACCGGGGCGCCCGCCGTCATCGGCCGGGGTGCTCTGGCAGGCCGCCAGCGGCGCGAGGATCGCGAGCGCCATGGCGCAGTACGACGCGCGACGGCGAGGTCTCATGTGCTGACTCCTCGGGAGACTGGGTAGGAGCGCGCCTTCGCACCACGAGCGGTGGTGATGGCACGAGGATGGAGAGCCGGAGGGCACCGGCAGCGCCATAGCGCGGCCGGGTTTCGCAGGAGTCTACCGCGACAAGGCCCCCCTGCCCAGGGCGAATACCGCCCAGGTCCGCCTCAATGCCAGGACAGGGCCAGCGCGCAGCCCTCTCAGGGCCAGCGCGGGGCCCACCGCTGACCGCTCACTGGGATGTGGGCTAGTGGGGCTGGCCGGCAGGGGGCCGGCCCCTCTCACTCATTGTTCTGCCCACTCGCGCGCTTGCCCGTGGACCGTAGGGTGTTCTCATGACGACGACGCGGTCCACCCAGCCCACCACCGCCACCCAGGCGGCCGCCCCGGCCCCCTCCGCCGAGGCGGGCGCCGAGGCCTACGTCCGCCAGGTCGCCCAGGCGGCGCGCTCGGCGCAGCGCGAGTTCACCGGGGCGACCCGGGCGGTCAAGGACGAGGCCCTGCAGGCGATGGCATCAGCCCTGCGGGCCCAGAGCGGGCGCGTCCTCGCGGCCAATGAGGAGGACCTGGCGGCCGCCCGCGAGGCCGGCATGAAGGAGGGGCTCATCGACCGCCTCGCCCTCGATGAGGTCCGGATCGAGCAGATCGCCGCCTCCGTGGAGGAGATCGCGGCCCTGCCCGATCCCGTGGGCCAGGTCGTCGACGGCTCCACCATGCCCAACGGGCTGAGGGTGCGCAGGCTCCGTGTCCCCATGGGCGTCGTCGGCATGATCTACGAGGCCAGGCCCAACGTCACGGTGGATGTCGCCGCCCTCGCGGTCAAGTCCGGCAACGCCGTCGTCCTGCGCGGCGGCAGCGCGGCCGAGCGGAGCAACGCCGCGATCGTCGAGGTGCTCCGATCCTCCCTCACCGCCCAGGGACTGCCCGCGGACCTCGTGGTCACCATCGACCCCGCTGGCCGTCAGGGCGCCCAGGCCCTCATGCGCGCCCGGGGGTATATCGACGTGCTCGTGCCGCGAGGGGGCGCGGGACTCATCCGCGCCGTCGTCGAGAACTCCTCTGTCCCGGTCATCGAGACCGGCTCGGGCAACTGCCACGTGTACGTCGACGCGAGCGCTGATCTCGAGTCGGCGGTGGAGATCATCGTCAACGCCAAGACGCAGCGCGTCGGTGTCTGCAACGCCGCCGAGACGCTGCTCGTCCACCGAGCCGTCGCGGAGGGCTACCTCCCTGCCGCCGCCCGGGCCCTCTGGGAGCGCGGTACGACCCTCCACGCCGATGAGCCCGCCCGCGGCATCCTCGCCGGTCCCTCCGCCGAGGCGGGCGCCGAGTCCCTTCTCGTCGCCGCTGACGAGGAGGACTGGGGGACCGAGTACGGCTCCCTGGACCTGGCCGTCCGGGTCGTCGATGACCTCGAGACGGCGATCAGCCACATCCGCCGCTACACCACCGGGCACACCGAGGCGGTCCTCGCCCAGGACGCGGCCGTCATCAACCGCTTCATCGCTTCCATGGACTCGGCGGCGGTGATGGTCAACGCCTCCACCCGCTTCACCGATGGCGGCCAGCTCGGCCTGGGCGCCGAGCTCGGGATCTCCACCCAGAAGCTCCACGCCCGCGGCCCCATGGGCCTGGCCGAGCTGACGACGACCACATGGGTGGTGGAGGGCGACGGCCACGTGAGGCCCTGAGCCTCCTCACGCCCCCTCACACGGTGATGACCTCGATGCCGGCCCGCCGCAGGGGCTCGACCTGCTCGGGCGCCGCGCCGGAGTCTGTCAGCACCGCGTCGATGCGATCAGCCCGGCAGATGAGGGCGAAGGCCGCCTCGCCCAGCTTCGTGTGATCGGTGACGACCACGACGCGCCGGGCGCAGCGCACGAATGCGGCGCCGACCGCCGCCTCGCCCTCGTGCTGCGCGTAGGCGCCCTGGGCGTCGATCCCCTCGACGCCGAGGAACAGCGTGCCGATGGTGATCTGGGGGAGGATGAGCTCGGCCAGCGGGCCGGTGAGCTCATAGGAGCGCGCGCGTGCCACGCCCCCGGTGACCACCACGCGCACACCCTGGCGCACGGTGAGCTCTGAGGCGATATTGACCGCATTGGTCACCACGGTGACCGGATGGTCGGGGGCGGTGGCGCCCTCCAGGAGGGCGATCTCGCGGGCCACCTCCGTCGTCGTGGTTCCGCCGTTGAGGCCGACGGTGTCCCCCGGGCAGACCATGGCCGCGGCCGCGCGGGCGATCCTGGTCTTCTCATCGGCCATCCGGGAGGTGCGGTAGCGCAGGGGGAGCTGCGCGGAGGTCGGGTTGGCCGAGGCGCCGCCGCGCGTTCGGGTGAGGAGCTGCTGGTTCGCGAGCAGGTCGAGGTCGCGCCGGGCGGTGGCCGCGGAGACGCCGAGGCGCGAGACGATGTCGTCGATGTGGACTCCGCCCTCCTCGACGACGATCCCCAGGATCGCGGAGAGTCGTTCGTGCCTGGACATGGAGGCTCCTCCTCGGCTCGTCAGGCCCCAGCGGGCCGCGCGGGCCCGGACGAGGGATTCTCTGGCGGCTGGTCGCGGCAGGTTGTGGCGATGCCGGGACGCGAGTGCGAGGCGTCCCGGCTCAGGAATACGAAGAATGATGGCACTGCCTGACGCGTAGCACGCGTGCGGCACGCGGCTCAAGATCTGAGGGGAATCCCACGAGACGCAATGGCGCGTGTGGCGAAGGCCCCCGAATTGTGCGCGTCATGGCAGGATGGGGGCATCCCGTGTGTACGCGCGGGACCGACCGAAGGAGTATTCGTGCCCAAGAGCGCTGGTGAGGCGGGCGTGGCGCAAGGAGCGTCGCGCCAGTTGCGCATCGGCATCATGGGCGGGACCTTCGATCCCATTCACCACGGGCACCTGGTGGCAGCGAGCGAGGTCCAGCACGCCTTCGACCTCGATGAGGTGATCTTCGTCCCGACGGCGACGCAGCCCTTCAAGAAGGACCGCCGAGTCTCTCCCGCGGAGCACCGCTACCTCATGACGGTCATCGCGACCGCCTCCAACCCGCGGTTCACCGTGTCCCGGGTCGATATCGACCGCGGTGGCACCACGTACACGATCGACACCCTGCATGACATCGCCGCGAAATACCCTGGCGCCGCGCTCTACTTCATCACCGGAGCCGACGCACTCGCGCAGATCCTCACATGGAAGGACAACGAAGAGATCTTTGAGCTCGCCCAACTCGTGGGCGTGACCCGACCGGGCCACGTTCTGACGGATATGGGCCTGCCAGAGGACAGGGTCTCCCTCATGGAGGTCCCCGCGATGAGCATCTCATCAACGGACTGCCGTGAGCGAGTGAGCGACGGGGGCCCCGTGTGGTACCTCGTGCCCGACGGGGTGGTTCAGTACATTCGCAAGTACGGCCTCTACCGTAGGGCCGGGCGGGCGTCATCGACGACGTCGATGACCGCACGCGTCGCGCGAGAGCAGTCGCTCAGGAAGGAGAACGACGGTGAGCCCGGAGCCCACTGACGCCACGACATCCGATTCGACAGGCGACCACGACCACAGCAGCCGCCGGTCCATCCGGCAGGCGGAGCGGGAGGCGGAGCGCGAGGCGATCCTCACCGGTCAGCAGCCCCTTCTGACCCGCAGGGAGATGAAGCGCCTGCGCGAGGAGGCCGAGGCGCTGCGCGCCGCCGTCGCCGCGGGCGAGATCACCATCGAGCAGGCCCGCGCCCTCCAGGACCCGCTGGCCGACGAGCACAACATCACGATCTCCTCATCCTCGGCCGCCTCCTCAGCAGAGGCCGCGGATGGGGCCCACGACTACTCCGCCTCGGAGGGCGCGCTCGGCGTCGGGCACAGCTCGGGCTCTGAGCGCCCCGACAAGCCCGTCGCGACCCCAGGGGGCGGCGTGGTCGCCGAGCCGGCCGGGTCGGCGGTGAGGGGGACCTCCTCCGCCGGGGTCGACTCCTGGCAGTACAGCTCCGGCTCGTCCACCTCCTCCACCGGGGCCGGCGGCTCCTCCTCCGATCGCTCAGCGCCCGCTGATGAGCACCAGGGGCGCACGAGCCACGCGGCGGCCTCCCAGGCCGAGGGGCCCGCGGCCGGCCACGAGGGCTCCGCCGAGGTCGCGGAGCTCCCCTGGGTGCGCGCCTGGTACGCCAGCCCCCAGGTCGCCCCTCCCGGAACCTCCTCCGCCGCCATGGGCGGGACCACCGATCCGACTCCGAGGCCGCACGACGACGCCGGTGAAGCAGCGCCGGCATCCTCTGAGTCCTCTGGCTCCCCCGCATCCCACGCTCTCCCGCGCGCGCAGGGCGCGCCGTCGGGGCACGAGCAGCAGATCGGCTCAGCCGGTGGCTCGCTGAGCGCGGACCAGGTCGCCGAGATCTCCGAGGTGGAGACCGGGGTCCTTCCCGCCTCCGACCTCCCGCTCATCCAGGACGGCCCGCGGACGGCCGACGGAGGCGCCCGGCCGGCGTCGGGAGGCCTGGGCACTGGCGGCGGCGCGCAGAGCCCGTCGACGCCCCTGTCGCGGCGCTCGCTCATGGACCGGGGCTCCCAGACTGACTCGTCGGCCTCCCCGGGCTCCTCGGCCAGCGCCCAGCAGGCCGCCTCGCCCCAGCCGCGGCGCGGATGGCAGCCCCCTGAGGCCGGCCAGGGCAACGAGCCCACCTGGCGGACGACCGCGCGCGACGGCTCGCCGCTCAGGGCCCCGCAGGCCGAGGCCTCCCCGGCGCCGGAGCAGGGGAGCGCCACTGCCGCCCCGGCCGAGAGCGCGACGGCCGAGCCCTCCGCGCCCAGCGCGCTCCGCAGGCCGATCGTGCGCATCCCGGCGGCCGCCCAGGGCGTCCGGACGGTGAACTCCAGCACCGGCAAGCTCAGCTCGGTCCAGCCCGTCGATGAGGACTTCGATGGGATCGACTCCCCTCAATGGCGCGCCCTGCGCTCCGGGGACGAGGCCCCGCTCGAGGCGGAGGCCTCCGCGCCCAGTATCCCGGCCGGCCCCGCCGACACCGTGGTCACCCGGGTGCCCGCGGACCTCAGGGATGCTCCAGTGGGGGACTCGGGCTATGTCGTCCCCTCGCCCTACGGCGCCTATGGCGGCTACAACGAGCCCTCCGCTCCGGCGGCACCCGCGGCATCCGAGCCGAAGCCCAGCCAGCCGTCCCTCGGGGCCCAGCCCTCGACGGAGTCCTGGGAGGACGTCACGCGAGCGGACAAGGATTCCTCGGGATCGCCGGCGAGCCGCCGGACACTCGCGATCCTCCTCGCCTTCATCCTCGCGGCGGTCGTCCTCATCGTCATCTGGTTCGTCGTCACGCAGTTCGGCGGTTCCTCCGTCAACGCCGAGGCGATGCCCACCTGGACCCCCCTCCTGACCTGATCGCGCGCCGGCCGTGAGGCCATCGCGCGGCCAGGTCAGGCCATCGTCATATCCCACCCCAGAAGGAGCCCCATGGCCGCGACCGAACGCGCCGTCGAGCTGGCGATCGCCGCCGCGCGCGCGGCCGCTGAGAAGAAGGCGGAGGAGATCATCGCGATCGACGTCTCCGAGCGCCTCGCGCTCACCGACGTCTTCCTCGTGCTCTCCGGCAGTAATGACCGGCAGGTGAGGGCGATCGTCGACGCCGTCGAGGAGGCCATGGCCCGCGCCGGCGCCAAGCGCCGGATGCGCGAGGGCTTCGAGGAGGCGCACTGGGTGCTCCTGGACTACGACGAGGTCATGATCCACGTCCAGCAGGACGAGGACCGGGAGTACTACGCCCTGGAGCGCCTCTGGAAGGACTGCCCCGTCATCCCCCTCCCGGCAGAGCTCGCGGAGATCGCCGAGGCCGCCCAGGCGACGCGGGCCCCCGGGGCCCGCGACTGAGCCGGCACCGCCATGACCAACGTCATCCTCTGGCGCCACGGGCAGACCGACTACAACCTGGGGGGCCGCGTCCAGGGCCGGGTCGATATCCCCCTCAACGCCACCGGCCAGGCGCAGGCCGAGGCCGGCGCCGAGAGACTGGAGGACTACCTGGGCTCCCTCGTCGCCGCGACCGGGCCGGGTGGCGGGGCGCCGGCGCCGTGCCAGATCGTCTCCTCGCCTCTGTCCAGGGCACGCGCCACGGCGCAGGCCCTGGCCGTCCGCCTGGCCGCGGAGGTGACGACCCACCCAGGCCTCGCCGAGCGCGACTTCGGCATGTGGGAGGGGCTCACCGCCGAGGAGATCGAGAAGGGCTGGCCCGATGCCTACGCCGTGTGGCGCACCGGCCATGACCCCCAAGGGGTGGAGGTCGAGCCCCGTCGCGCCGTGGGCCAGCGCTTCAGCGACGCCGTCAGGAGCCTCGCCGCGACCACGGGGGAGGGGCCGCTCATCGTCGTCGCGCACGGATCGGCCATCACCCAGGGCACGACGGCGCTGCTCGGCATGGACGCGTCCACCTGGTTCGGGCTGCGGGGCCTGGACAACGCCCACTGGGCCCGGCTGCGCTCCTCCCATCGCGATCCCGGCTGGGAGCTCGTGGACTGGAACGCCGGTGCTGCTCCGACGGCGCTGCTGCCCTGACGCCCGGCGCTTCGGCGCTGCTCGGTGAGCCAGCACACGCGCGGCGGATTTGCCCCAGGGGCCCGCGAGTCCATAGAGTTATCCGCGTCGCCCAGCGGGGTGGCGCCCGTGAGGGGCTATGGCGCAGTTGGTAGCGCGCTTCCATGGCATGGAAGAGGTCGGGGGTTCGAATCCCCCTAGCTCCACGATCCGATCGGCTCAGCCGAGCGGATATTCCTTCGGGGCTATGGCGCAGTTGGTAGCGCGCTTCCATGGCATGGAAGAGGTCGGGGGTTCGAATCCCCCTAGCTCCACCCCTCACCGAGACCGGTCGATATCATGATCGAAACCGGTTCCGAGCCCACAGGTCGAGCACCGCTCCTCGGCTCGATCCACTGATCCCCACGGTTTCCCCGCCGATCATCGCCGACGCCGTCGCTGTGCTCCCTCGACCCCGCCGCTCATGCGGTTGAGCGATCGCTCGATACCCGCCCTCGCGGCGAGCGGGCTCGACACACCCCCACCCTCTGAGGGTAGCCTCACCTGTGGCGTGAGGGCGCCTGGGAGCGCCCCTCCCGACCGCCTGATGGAGGAGACGGCATGAGCCCAGCCCACGAGCACCAGCCCACCGGCGTGCCCGGCATCGACGAGCGCGCGCGCCGCACGGCCCGCAGGCTCCTCGCGGGTGCCGGAAGCGCCACCGTGAGCGCCTACAGGCTCGACCCCTCCGGAGCGGGCGCCTATGTCGCCCACGCGCTCGACGTCGATGGGCTCATCCTCATCGCCATCCGCCCCCAGCCCGGGACGCCTCTGGCCGACGCCCCGGACGACCGGCTCGTCGACGTCCGCCTCGACATCGTCCTCGACGCCTCCGAGCCCGGCATCCGCGTCACCGCCGCCAGCGCCCATGTCCTGGGAACCCTGCGCTGGGTCCCCGCCAACTGGGTCGAGACCGTCCTCGCCGAGTGCGCCACGCCCGTGTGCCATTGCGCCATCACGGGGGAGGACCCCCTCGGCCGCGTCAGCGAGCTCGCCCGCACCCCCGGGGCGCGCCTCGCACTGGTCCAGGGGAGCCGCGTCATCCTTCACGGGCCCGACGGCGTCTCCCGCCACATGGTGGAGGACCTCGCCGGCCACGGCGACGAGGAGGCCGCGATACTTCAGGCCGCGTGGTCACCGCTGGAGGTCCTCGACGCCCACGAGGCCGTGCGATCCCTCGGAGACCTGTCCCTGCGGGCCCTGTGCGAGGCCGTCATCGCCGATGAGGCACCGGGCTCCCTGTGCTCGAGGCGCCCCAGCATCGGCGTGGCGCGGAGCCTCATCGAGCGGGTCCTCGTTGTCGACGTCGACCCCTGGGGCGCCACCCTCATGCATGTTGGCGCCGAGGAGACCCGCACCGTGCTCGTCGCCCTTCCCGCAGCGCCCCTCGCCCCGGCCGAGATCGCCCCCGCCCTGGGAGCGCTCGCCGACGAGCTCCTGCCCGCGCGCTTCCAGCCGCGCTGAGCGCCACAGAGAGCGACGGGCGCGGGCCCGGTGCGGGCTCACCCGCCGAGGCGCTCCCGGACCCAGCGCGCCGTCGCCGCCCGCAGGTTGGCCGCTCCCTCCGCGAGCGCCCGCTCCAGCGGGGTGCCCTCTGGTGTGATGGGGACCAGCGCGGAGACCCCCTCATCGAGCAGCGCCCGCGCGCTCGGATCGATCCTCCCCGCCAGGATGACCACAGACGAGCCTGCCGCTCTCGCGGCCCTCGCCACGCCCGCAGCGGTCTTGCCCTGAAGGGTCTGGGCGTCCACCGACCCCTCCCCGGTGAGAACCGCCGTCGCCCCGATCGCTGCGCGCTCGAGCCCAGTGGCCTCGATGAGGATCTCGACGCCGGGGCGCATGACACCGCCGAGGAACGCCATGATCGCCCAGCCCAGCCCTCCCGCGGCGCCAGCGCCCTCGCACGACGCGATGGCCTGGCGCTCCGACCCACTGAGCTCGGCCAGCCGAGCGAGATGACGGTCGAGCCGCTCGACCTGGTCGGAGCTCGCCCCCTTCTGCGGGCCGAACACGGCGCTGGCACCCTGGGGCCCCAGCAGCGGTGAGCGGACATCGCAGGCGGCGAGGATCTCCGCCTCCGCCAGGCGCGGATCGAGCCCTGAGGCGTCAATGCCCGCCAGCTGGCCGGGCCCGTCCGCCGCCCTCAGGGAGAGCGGGCTCGGGTCCAGCGGCTCGCCCCCGCCATCGAGGAAGCGGGCGCCGAGCGCCCTCAGCATGCCCGCGCCGCCATCGTTCGTCGCCGTACCGCCCAGGCCAATGATGATCCGGCGGGCGCCGGCATCGAGGGCCGCGCTCACGAGCTCGCCCACCCCTCGGGTATCCGAGGCCATGACGTCGCGCTCATCCGGGGCGATCATCCCCAGGCCCACCGCCGTGGCCGCGTCCAGGATCGCGGTGCTCCCGGCCAGGTGGAACGAGCCCGTCGTCGGGCGGCCCAGCGCGTCATGGATCGCGGCCTCGGCCGACCTGGCCCCCAGCGCCGCGGCGAGCACCTGGGCGAAGCCCTCACCGCCGTCGGCCATGGGGCACTCGAGGCACTCGGCGCCGGGATCGGCGTCAAGCACGCCCAGGCGCATCGCCTGAGCGGCCTCGATAGCGGTCATCGATTCCTTGAAGGAGTCCGGGGCGAGGACGAATCGGCTCATCGATGAAGGATCCCACACCTGGGGCGCCTCCGCTGGGCGTCGGCCGGGCGCTCCTCAAAGGAATCCTCGGCCTCGGCTGGGCAGGCGACGGCCCCCGTGGCTGGGAGCCATGGGGGCCGGTTCCTCGTCAGGAGACGAGCACCTCCGCGCAGAGGGGCTCGCTGTCAGTTGGCCTCGTAGGACAGGCAGGCGGCGGTGTCCCCGCCGATGCTGACGCCCTCTGCGGTGCACATGAGGTCGGAGTTGTGCACGCACTCGAGGCGCTGGCAGGCGCCCACGTGGCCCTCGGCGACGGGCAGGCCGCCGCGGGCGTCGAGGGTGATGAAGGTCGAGCAGGCAGCAGCGCCGTCAACGGTGATCGCGAAGGCGGTGCAGCCCCCGTTGTTGAAGGCGCAGGAGGTGGCGGTGCAGGTGGAGATGGGGGCGACGGCGGCCATGGTGGGCTCCTCTCGAATGGCGCCTCGCGGCGCCGGTGACTCGGACACCAATACAGTGACTCGGTTCCGCCAGCACCGCCAAGGAAGGCGCCCCTGAGGGCGCCGTTGTGAGGGGAGGAATCGTTGGTATTCCAGGCATATCCGAACATGATGACACTGCGCGCGCCGGGCGCGCTGGACTAGTCCAGCGCCGCGAGTTGCCGCCCCGGGATGTTTCCTAACGCAGGCAGGCAAGCCTGGGCTGCGGCATTTTCGCAAGCGCGCAATGATCCAGGCGGGGCAGCCTCCCGTCAGTCGAGTTGGACCGGCGTCCCGTGCTCCACGAGGCGCAGCGCCCCACCGACGCCGGCGTCGTCGAAGGCCGGCTGGATCGTCTCCACCCCCTGGGAGAAATGCGTCCAGTGGGAGTAGTGAGCGGGGATGATCCGCGCGGGGGAGAGCACTTGCGCCGCCGCGGCCGCGCGCTCGCTCGTCAGGGAGAGCGGCCGCCCGTCGAACTTCGTGGGGACCCGGGCCGCGCCGATATTGAGCACCGCCCAGTCGACGGGCCCCAGGCGGTCCAGGATCGTCACGACGGTGCCCACCGAGGCGTTGTCCCCCGACAGGTACACGGTGGGCAGGCCCTCGCCGGACAGGACGAAGCCCGTCACCTCCGTGTTGATGAAGCCGTCCTCGCCGCGCTCGCCGTCGATGGGGCCATGGATCGCCGGAACGGCGGTGATGGCCAGGGCGCCGCCGTCCGGCCGCGCGAGCTCATAGGACTCCCAGGGCGCCAGGCCCACCGCGGGGACGCCGAGCCTGCGGGCCGCGCCGGGATTGGTCAGGATGAGCGGAGCGGCGAGGGCGTAGGCGCGGCCCTCGGCGTCGAGATTGTCCGGATGGTCGTCGTGCGAGATGAGGACGGCGTCGGGGACGCCGATCTCCTCGGCGCTGAGCGCGGGTGGCGCGGTCTTGACCAGGTAGCCCTTCCCGCCGGCGGGGCCGAGGGTGGGGTCAATGACGAGGCGCAGGCCCCCCAGATCGACGACGGCGGTTGGCCCGCCGGTGACGATGACCTGATCCGCCGCGCCCGGCGCATCCCCGCTGGCAGGGCGAGAGGAGAGGGAGATCGACGACGCGGGCTGAGACTGGGGCTGGGCGCTCATATCCCCATCCTGCCAGCGCCGGGGCGCCGGGTGAACCGCGTCTCAGGCGCGGTGCGCGCCACTCCGATCAGCAGTGCGCTGCCGCCACCGCGAGGCGCAGCGCCCGCTCGAATCGCGTCTCGCGCTCCGCCGGGCTCATATCCCCCGAATGATCCAGCAGGTGGTCCGAGACGGTGAGGACGGCGAGGGCCTGCTTCCCCTCGGCGGCGGCCACGCCGTACAGCGCCGCGGCCTCCATTTCCACGGCGAGCACGCCGTGGGCGGCCAGCGCCTCGGTCTGCCCCGGGGGCGTGAAGTAGAAGTGATCCCGCGAGACGATCGTGCCCATGTGGACCGCGCCTCCGCTCGCCTCGTCCGCGGGGAGGCTGGGGGCGGCGGCCCCGCCGTCGTCGAGTGAGGCCTCATAGGCGGCGCGCGCCAGCTGGAAGTCCGCGATGGCGGAGAAGGAGATCCCCGGGATCCGGGCCTGGTTCATGGCGGAGTCCGTGTGGGCCCCGGTCGCGATGACGACGTCACCGACCCGCACGTGGGGCGCGATCCCACCAGCGGTGCCGACGCGGATGATCCGCTCCACCCCGAACCGCGTGAACAGCTCGGTGGCGTAGATCGTGCAGGACGGCTGGCCCATGCCCGAGCCCATGACGGAGAGAGGGCGGCCGTTGACCGTGCCCGTGAAGCCCAGCATCCCGCGCACGTCGGTCACCAGGCGGGCGTCGGGCATGAGCGCGGTCGCGATCCTCTCGGCGCGCCGGGGATCCCCGGGCATGAGGACGGCCGGGGCGAAGTCGCCGGGCTCGGCGTTGATATGGGTGGTGGCCATGAGGCTCTCCTGAGGATGGATGATCTGGAATGGTCTGGACATGCGTCCCGGATGGTGGACCGGTCGCGGACGGCGGTGGGCCCGAGGCTACGGTGCCAAGGTTGACCGCGGCGCGTGAAGCGCTCTCACGCGGCATCCCGATTCCCTGCGCCGGGCACCGCTCCGGCGCCGCACCCCAGGAAGGCACAGTATGTCGTCCAGCACCGACGGCGCCCCAGCGGCGCAGGCACCCGAGCGAGAGCAGTGGAGCGGCCAAGTCGGTTTCCTCTTCGCCGCGATCGGCTCGGCCATCGGGCTGGGGAACATCTGGCGGTTTCCCGGCGTCGCCTACTCCAACGGCGGCGGCGCCTTCATGATCCCCTACATCGTGGCGCTGCTGTGCGTGGGCATCCCGGTGCTCCTCCTCGACTACGCCCTGGGGCATCGCATGAGGGGCTCGTCCCCGGCGGTCTTCCGCCGGCTGCACCGGCGCTTCGAGTGGCTCGGCTGGTGGCAGGTCTTCGTCTGCTTCATCATCATGTGCTACTACCCGGCGGTCGTCGCCTGGTCGATGAGATACGTGCTCTTCTCCGTGGGCACCGCATGGGGGGACGACGCGAAGGGGTTCTTCTACGACTACGTCGGTACCTCCAGGGTTAGTGGCGACGCTCCTCATTACACGCTTCAGCTCGTGAGCGGTGTGATCATCCCGCTCCTCATCGTGTGGGGCTTCGGGATCTACACCGTTTCCCGAGGGGTCAGCCGCGGCGTGGAGCGCGCCAACCGGGTCTTCCTCCCATTGCTGGTGGTCCTCTTCCTGGCCCTCGTGGTGCGAGCGGTCCTCCTGCCGGGCGCGACGAACGGCCTCAACTCCTTGTTCACGCCCCAGTGGGAGGCGCTGACAGATTTCAAGGTGTGGATGGCCGCCTTCGCGCAGATCTTCTTTTCCCTGTCCGTCGGCTTCGGCATCATGCTCACCTACGCCTCCTACCTGCGGCCTCGCTCCAACCTCGTGGGCACTGGCCTCGTGGCGGCCTTCGCGAACTCCTCCTTCGAGATCCTGGCGGGTATCGGAGTCTTCGGGACCCTGGGATTCATGGCCCACGCCCAGGGCATCGGTGTCGATGGGATCGAGGGCATCGCGGGGCCCGCGCTCGCCTTCATCACCTTCCCCACGGTCATCTCCCAGATGACCGGCGGCGCGATCTTCGGGATCCTCTTCTTCTCCTCCCTCGTCATGGCGGGCCTGACATCCTTCATCTCGATCCTCCAGGTCGTGGTCCCGGCGATCGCGGAGAAGACCGGCGCGTCCATCCCCCGCACCGCTCTTGTCGTCTGCCTCCCCGCCGCGGCGCTCTCGCTCCTCCTGTTCGGCACCACCTCGGGATTGTTCGACCTCGACATCGTCGACGCCTTCATCAACAACATCGGCGTGGTCAGCTCCGCCATCATCATGTGCGTGGGCGTCACCTGGGTGCTGCGCCGCGCCACGCCCCTCCAGCGCCACCTCAACCTCGTTTCCGAGACCCGAGTGGTGGGCGCATGGTGGCGCTTCCTCGTCGCCGTCGTCGTGCCCCTCGCCCTGACCTACATCCTCGTCCAGACCGTGCGCTCCTACATCCAGGACGGCTACGAGGGCTACTCGCACGCCATGCTCGGCGCCTTCGGCTGGGGCATGCTCGCCCTGGGCGTCGTCATCGGGATCGTGCTCACACTCGCCAAATGGCGCACCCCCGTGGACGAGTTCACGCCCATCGACCTGGACGCGCCTCTCGCCGCTATCGAGGAGGAGAACTGACATGACCGGCCCCGCCATCATCCTCATGCTCGTCTCGATCATCATCATCTGGGGAGGCCTGGCCGTCTCCGTCACCGCCCTGTACGTGCGCGGGCGCCGCGAGGACCGGGAGGCCCGCAAGGCCGCCCTCGCCGTGGCCCACGAGCACCTGCGCAGCGCGCAGGGCTCCTGAGCCCGTCCCCGTAGCCCTCAGGCCCGCTGGCCGGACGGCGCGCCGTGCCCCGATCCGTTTCCGAGGATCGGGGCACGTGGGCGACAATCGCCCTATGACCGCCTCTTCCGACGCCCCGGCGCTCCCCGCGCTGGTTGCCTTCGATCTTGACGACACCCTCGCCCCGTCCAAATCCGCGATGCCCGCGCCCATGGCCGCCGCCCTGCGCTCGCTGCTCGACGTCGTTCCCGTCTGCGTCATCTCCGGGGGCCAGATCGGGCAGTTCCGGGACCAGGTCCTCGCCCACCTGGGCGCCGACGACGCCGAGCTGGCCCGCCTCCATCTCATGCCCACCTGCGGCACCCGCTACTACGTCCACAGCGCCAGCGACGACGGCGAGGGGAGCCAGCCGGGCATCGAGGGAATGCCGGGCTGGCGACTCGTCTACGCCAACGACCTGAGCCCGCAGCAGATCGAGGAGGGCTTCGCCGTCGTCGAGGCCGAGGCCCGCAGGCTGGGCCTGTGGGAGGAGCGCACCTGGGGCGACATCCTCGAGGACCGCGGCAGCCAGATCACCTTCTCCGCCCTCGGCCAGGAAGCGCCGCTTGAGGCCAAGCGCGCCTGGGACCCCACGGGGGAGAAGAAGGGCGCGCTGCGCGACGCCGTCGCCGCCCGCCTGCCCGAGCTCGAGGTCCGCTCCGGCGGCTCCACCAGCGTGGACATCACCCTCAAGGGGGTCGACAAGGCCTACGGGATGTCCCGCCTCGCGGAGGTCACCGGCATCCCCGGCGAGCGGATGCTGTTCGTCGGAGACCGCCTCGACCCCGAGGGCAACGACTACCCGGTGCTCGCGCTCGGCATCCCCTGCCACGCCGTGTCCGGCTGGGAGGAGACCGCGAGCTTCGTGGCCGACCTCGCCCAGCGCATCGCCGCCGGGGGAGCCTGAGGGCGCGGGCCGATGGCACTCCGGGACGAGCCTGGCAGCAAGACCGACGCCGAAGCCGATGACAGGGCCGACGGCGGGGCAGGCGACTCGGCCGCGGCGCCCGGCGCGGGCTCGCCGCTGACCACGCTCATCGCCGTGGTCACGCGGCTCCGGCGGGCTGTCTCGCGGGCCTGGTGGTCCCGCAGCGTGGGCTTCCGCCGCAGCGTGCGAGCCCTGGGGTTCCTCCTCGTCTCGGGGACGATCAGCCTCGGGCTCGGCGCCGCCACAGCGCAGGCCTCTTCGCCCGTCGGCCCGCACGAGGCCGACTGGTCCACCAACCTGGACTCCGTCGTCGTCCTCGACCTCGGCCCGCTGGGGAGCGCCTCCATGGACTCCCCGGCCCCGCCGCTCGGGGTACGCGTCGTGCTGGGGGAGATCCCCTCCTCCATGGGCGTTGCCCCCGTGGACTCGACGAGCCTGGGCCAGTCCCTGTCCCAGGACGCCCACGCCTACCTCACCCTCGCCTCCCGCCCCCAGCTGACCATCGACCGCGGGATCCACGCCCTGATCGACGACGCCCTGCGCCGGGCGGGCCTCATCGAATCCCTCTTCCTCACCGCTGTTGCCGCGGGCCGCCTGGGTGCCAAGGGGCGCCTGCGGGCGCTCGTCGGCAAGGGGCTGCGCCGCCGTCCCGCAGCGGCACTCGCCGGAGTGGGCGCCCTGGCCACGATGACCGTCATGCTCGCGCCCATCGTGCGCCCCGCCAGCGTGCCCGGCGAGACGATCCCCGCCCTGGAGGGCACGTCCTTCGCCTCGGCGCGGATGTCGGGCCGCATCGCCGATATCGCCACCGCCTACGGCGGAACCGTCGCCGGCTATGTGAAGGACAACCAGGCCTTCTACACCCAGGCCCAGGAGAATCTCCGTGCCGCCTGGGCGGCCTCGCAGCGCGTCGAGGGGAGGATCGCGATCACCGCCTCAGCGGGGGGCTCCGATGAGGCGGCGATCCAGGCGGCGCTCACCCAGTCGCAGGCGGCCAGCGAGTCCGCCGCCGCGAGCCCATCGCCCAGCGCTTCTGCCAGCCCCACGGAGGCCGCCGCGCCGTCGGCGCCTCCCTCGGCCTCGCCAGCGGCCGAGAGCACCCCCACCGTTCCCGCCACACCCAGCCAGGCGCTGGCCACCCAGGCCAACGACGCGCCGGTGACCGCCGTCATGTCCACGGACCTGCACTGCAATCTCGACGTCATCTCCTTCACCGGGCTCCTCGACCAGTTGGCGCGCCCCGACGTCCACATGGACGACGGCGACATCGCCATGACCGGCTCCAACCCCGAGCAGGTCTGCGTCGACGCCCTCAGCCAGGCGGTCCCCTCCGGCGTTGAGCGCGTGGCCACGATCGGCAACCACGACTCCGAGGCCACCGCGGAGCGCTTCCGGGGCCAGGGCTGGACCGTCACCGACGGCAAGCCGGTCACGGTGGGCCCGCTGACGGTCCTCGGCGACGACGACGTCGAGCGCACCACCGCCGCCGGCACGACCCAGCGCGGGAGCGAGGACGCCACCCAGCTCGGCCAGCGCCTATCGGACCAGGCCTGCCAAGCAGCCGACAAGGGGAACGCCGACGCCGTCGACGTCGTCCTCATCCACCGCCCCCAGGCCTTCGCCCCGCTCCAGGCCAGCGGCTGCGCCCCCCTGCTCCTGGCGGGCCACGTCCACGAGGAGCGGGGGATGACCGCTGTCAACGGCCAGCGGGGGAGGGTCAACGCCCTCACCTCCGGCGCGGGCAAGGGCGGCACCTCCATCGGCCGCGTCACTGACGACGCCTGGCTGCACGAGCTCGCCTTCACCTCCGACGGATCACTCATCGCCTGGCGGGCCATCACCCTCCACCCTGACGCCTCCGTCACCATCGGCGCCTGGCAGGGACCGCCCGAGCCCAGCGCCAACGGAGCGGCGGGCCCGGCCGGTGACGGCGCCACGGCCACTGGGGCGCCTCCCGGCTCGACGCCGGCCCCGGTGCCCGGCCCCACGCCCGGCTGGGGCACTGCTCCCGCGACGCCGACGAGCACGGGGGCCGCGGAGCCCGATCCCACCGATGAGGGCGAGACATGGGGCACGGCGATGCCGAGGGCTGAATAGTTGCGTCATCAAGCACTTCGAGGGTGCACAATGACTCGGTCGCGCGCCTTGCGCGCGGCCGGTCGATGAGCGGACCAACGAGAGGAGCCACGCCATGGCCCATGTGCCGACCCAGGCAGAGATCGACGCGATGAGCGAGGACGAGCTGGAGGCCTACCTCGCCAGCGCCGAGAACGCCGACGCCGTCCTCCTTCAGGTCGAGGGCACCGGCACCACTGCCTCCTCCGGCGCGCCCCGCGAGTACGCCTGGCTCGTCGTCATCGGCTCGATCATCGGGCTTGGCGCCTGCTGGGAGCTCACCACCGCCCACATCAAGCAGATCAAGGAGCCCCTTGCGGGGCTGTCCTGCGACATCAACCCCCTCGTCTCCTGCGGCGCCTCCCTGGACATCTGGCAGGGCAACCTCCTGGGCATCCCCAACGCCCACATCGGCGCGATGGCCTTCGCCGCGCTGCTCACCCTGGGCGCGCTCCTCATGGGTGGGATGCGCCTGCCCCGCTGGGTGTGGCAGGGGATGGTGGCTGGGACCATCGGCGGGATCGCCTTCGTCGCCTGGTTCCTGTCCGTGTCCGTCCTGGACCTGGGCAAGCTATGCCCCTTCTGCATGCTCATCTGGGCCGTCACCATCCCGATCGCGACGAGCACCTGGGCGTGGGCCGCCGCCGGCGGGCACCTGGGAGTGAGCACCGCGACGGCCCGCCGCCTCGTGGCCTGGCGCTGGTGGGGGGCGGCCGTGCTCTACGCGCTCGTCATCCTCGCGGTCGTGACCGGCCTGTGGTCCCAGTGGATGGCGCTGCTGGGATGAGCGCCACAGCGCCGCGGGACCGCAGTGGGCGGCCCGCTCGGGACACGGCGCCCGCGCGATCGATCGAGACGGCGCTCTCCGCGGACTCGACCGTCACCCAGGACTACCTCAAGGCGGTCTGGGCGGCCACGGAGTGGGGCGGCGCCGGCGCCTCCATCACCGGCCTGGCCCAGCGCATGGGAGTCGCGGCCTCCACGGCCTCGGAGAACGTCTCGCGTCTGGTCGACGCCGGACTGCTGGAGCACGAGCCCTACCGCGCCGTCACCCTCAGCGCCGAGGGCAGGCGCCGCGCTATGGGCATGGTCCGCCGCCACCGCCTCCTGGAGACCTACCTCGTGGAGGCCCTCGGCTTCGACTGGGACGAGGTCCACGAGGAGGCCGAGGTCCTCGAGCACGCTGTCTCCGAACGCCTCCTGGACCGCGTCGACGCCGCACTGGGGCGCCCCTCGCGCGACCCCCACGGAGACCCGATCCCCACGGCCGACGGCGCCATGGCGGTCCCTGCCCTGCGCAGCCTCGACGCGCTGCGCGTGGGGGAAACCGGTGCCGTGGCCCGCATCCAGGACGATCCCGCCACCCTCCAAGCGCTCGACCGCGCCGGGATCGGCCTGGACTCCAGGATCGTCGTGGTGGGACGTGACCGGGCCGACGACGCCTCGGGCCTGCGCCCCACGCTCATCCGGCTCGCCAGCGGCCCCGGAGGGCAGGCGAGCTCGGAGGGATGCGCCGGCGGGGCTGCGGAGGCGGGGGAGGCCGTCATCCCCGCGGGCGCCCTGTGGGTCCTCGCCGAGGACTGATCGGGCGGCGGCCCGCGACCGATAGCGCCGCGGCGGGCGCGACCGGCTGGCCCCGCCCCGGACCGCTGCTCGCCGACGGCGGGCGCGCGGCGCCGTCGTCTGGGAGGATGAGCCCATGAGCACCCTTTTCACCAAGATCATCAACGGCGAGATCCCCGGCTCCTTCGTGTGGGCCGATGAGGACTGCGCCGCTTTCGCCACGATCGAGCCCCACACCGACGGGCACGTCCTCGTCGTGCCCCGCCAGGAGATCGACTCCTATGTGGACGCCCCCGACGAGCTCGTCGCCCACCTCGCGGTGGTGGCCAGGCGCATCGGGGCCGCGCAGACCCGCGTCTTCGGTGCCGCGCGGGCCGGGATCGTGGTGGCCGGCTACGGCGTCGACCACCTCCACGTGCATGTCCTGCCGATCAGGACCGAGGAGGACCTGCAGTTCTCCTCCGCTCGCAAGGACGCGGCCCCCGAGGAGATCGAGGCCGCCATGGCGCGCCTGCGCGCGGGGCTGCGCGAGGACGGATGGGAGGAGTTCGTCGTCGACGCCGCGCCGGGCGCCCGCTGAGCCGAGGGACCGGGGAACCGGAGGACCGGGGAGGACCGGGAGCCGGGGAGCCTGGGAGCCCGGACGTGACCGGCTCCTCAGGGGCCCGGCCGCCCAGCTCCCGGGCGCGTCGCGGGCAGGGCGCGGCCGGGGGATAGGCTGGCCCCAGCCACGCTCCCTGGGGGATGAAGCCCCTCAGGGCATGATGATCAGGGAAAGAGCACAGAGCACAATGACCCAGAACCCCGTAGCCGCGCCGGAGCCCACTGACGCCCCTCCCTTCCGGTACACGGCGGCGCTGGCGGGCAGCATCGAGACCTCCTGGCAGGACCGCTGGGAGAACGAGGGCACCTTCTGGGCGGACAACCCCGTGGGCGACCTCGCCGGCCCCGGCGCCGAGCGCGAGAAGTTCTTCATGCTCGACATGTTCCCCTACCCCTCGGGCAAGGGCCTGCACGTGGGCCACCCCCTGGGCTACATCGCCACGGACGTCATCGCCCGCTTCACCCGCATGACCGGCAAGAACGTCCTGTACACGATGGGCTACGACGCCTTTGGCCTGCCCGCCGAGCAGTACGCCGTCGCCACCGGCCAGCACCCGCGCGTGTCCACCGAGGCGAATATCGCCAACATGCGCCGCCAGCTGCGCCGCCTGGGCCTGTCCCACGACTCGCGCCGCTCCATCCAGACCATCGACGTCGACTACGTGCGCTGGACCCAGTGGATCTTCCTGCAGATCTTCAACTCCTGGTTCGACCCCACCGCCCCGCGCCGCGACGGCCGGGGCGCGGGCGCCGCCCGACCCATCGCCGAGCTCGAGGCCAAGCTCGCCTCCGGCGAGATCGCCACCCCGGACGGGCGCCCCTGGGCGGAGCTGGGCGCGGCCGAGCGCGCCGAGGTCATCGACTCCCACCGCCTTGCCTACATCTCCCACGCCCCGGTCAACTGGTGCCCGGGCCTGGGCACAGTGCTGGCCAATGAGGAGGTCACCTCCGAGGGCCGCTCCGAGCGAGGCAACTACCCGGTCTTCAAGCGCAACCTGCGCCAGTGGATGATGCGCATCACCGCCTACGGGGACCGCCTCGCCGAGGACCTGGACACCGTGGACTGGCCCGAGAAGGTCAAGCTCATGCAGCGCAACTGGATCGGTCGGTCCGAGGGCGCCGAGGTGACCTACGCCGTGCCCGGGGCCGCGCTCGCGGGCGCCAGCCAGGACACGCTGACGGTCTACACGACCCGCCCGGACACGCTCTTCGGCGCGACGTTCATGGTGGTGGCCCCCGAGCACCCGATCCTGGGCGGCATCGCCTCGGCGGCCTCGACCCGCACCCAGGCCCAGATCGACGACGATGCCGTGGCGCTCACGCTGCCCGCCGCCTGGCCCGAGGGCACGAAGGAGTCCTGGACCGGTGGGCACGCCACCCCGGCCGAGGCCGTGGCCGCCTACCGCGCCTACGCCGCTGCCGCCACGGACGCCGAGCGCACCGATGAGGGCCGCGCCAAGACGGGTGTCTTCACCGGCCTGTTCGGCATCAACCCGGTCGATGGGCGCCAGGTGCCGGTCTTTGTGGCCGACTACGTTCTCATGGGCTACGGCACCGGCGCGATCATGGCGGTGCCCTCGGGCGACCAGCGCGACTGGGACTTCGCCCGCAAGTACGGGATCGACGTCGTCGCCACGATCCAGCCGCCCGAGGGCTTCAGCCTTGAGGAGGCCGCCTGGACGGGGGATGGGCCGCTCATCAACTCCGCCAACGGCGAGATCGACCTCAACGGCATGGGCAAGGACGAGGCCAAGGCCGCGATGACCCAGTACCTGGAGGCCAAGGGCGTCGGGCGCGGGGCGGTCACCTACCGCCTGCGCGACTGGCTGTTCTCGCGCCAGCGCTACTGGGGAGAGCCCTTCCCGATCGTCTGGGACGAGGACGGGCTCGTCCACGCCGTCCCGGAGTCGATGCTGCCGATCGAGCTCCCGGAGGTGAGCGACTACTCGCCGCGCTCCTTCGACCCCGACGATGCCGACTCCTCCCCGGAGGCGCCGCTGTCCAAGGCCACCGAGTGGGTGGAGGTCGAGCTGGACCTGGGCGATGGGCCCCGGAAGTACCGCCGGGAGACGAACACGATGCCGCAGTGGGCGGGCTCGTGCTGGTACGAGATGCGCTACGCGGACCCGGCGAATGAGGCGGCGCTCATCGACCCGGCCAACGAGGCCTACTGGATGGGGCCGCGCCCCGAGGGCGGCAATACCTCGGGCGGCACGGACCTGTACGTGGGCGGCGTGGAGCACGCGGTGCTGCACCTGCTGTACTCGCGCTTCTGGCACAAGGTGCTCTTCGACCTGGGGTATGTGTCCTCTTCGGAGCCCTACCACCGCCTGTTCAACCAGGGCTATGTGCAGGCCTACGCCTTCAAGGACGCCCGGGGCCAGTACGTGCCCGCCGAGGAGGTGGAGGAGAGCGCCGGGGCCGACGGCGAGCCCGCGTTCACCTGGCACGGCGAGCCCGTCACCCGCGAGTACGGGAAGATGGGCAAGTCCCTGAAGAACATCGTCACCCCGGATGAGATGTACGACGCCTACGGGGCGGACACCTTCCGCGTCTATGAGATGTCGATGGGCCCGCTGGATGTGGACCGCCCGTGGGAGACGCGCGCCGTGGTGGGCGCGCAGCGGTTCTTGCAGCGCCTGTGGCGCAATGTGGTGGATGAGTCGACGGGCGAGGTGACGGTGGTCGATGAGGCCGCCGACGACGCCACGCGCCGGCTCATGGCCCGCACGATCGTGGGGGTGCGCGAGGACTATGAGGGGATGCGCCTGAACACGGCGATCGCGAAGCTCATCGTGCTCAACAACCATCTCACCTCGCTGGGCGCGGTGCCGCGTGAGGCCGCGGAGGCACTGGTGCTCATGGTCTCCCCGGTGGCCCCGCATATCGCGGAGGAGCTGTGGACCAGGCTCGGGCATGAGGCCTCGCTGGCCCGTGAGCCGTTCCCGGTGGTGGCTGATGAGTCGCTGCTGGCGGCGGAGAAGGTCACCTGCGTGGTGCAGGTCAAGGGGAAGGTCCGTGACCGCCTGGAGGTGGACCCGGGGATCGACGCCGACGAGCTGGAGCGACTGGCGCTGGCGGCCCCGGGCGTGGTGCGCACTCTGGATGGTCGGGGTATGCGCAAGGTGATCGTCAAGGCCCCCAAGCTCGTGAGCATCGTCCCGGAGTGATCCTGGAGGCGTAGCGGCGCGCCGCGTGGCCGGGGGAGTGCTCCTCTTGGCGCGCGGCGCGCTCACGTGTGGGCTATACCGCCCTCGCAGGTAGAGAGAGTGGAAGTGAGCGGAATGGGAACTGCAGCGCGCGAATACGAGGTCGTCGCGCACCGGGAGGTTTACCCCGAGGGCGCTTGGTGGGTCTTCGCTATCCCCGCATTGGATGTTGTTGGTCAGGCGCATCAGCTCGCGGATGTTGCGGATGAGGCCCGTGGCATTATCGCTGCCTGGGGTGAGGACGGGCCTTCTGAAGAGGACCTGCGTGTCACTGTGCGTGTGGACGGTGAGGCTGAGGCGGTGCGCATGTGGCAGGAGGCGCAGAATCAGGAGGATGCCGCCCGTTCAGCCCTGGATGCCGCTGCGGCGCGCCGCCGCGATGCGGTAGCTCTTCTGCGTGAGAAGCAGAACTACAGCGCGGCCGAAGCGGCAAGAGTCCTCGGGGTGACTCGGCAGAGGATCTATCAGCTCTCGCGTCGATAGGACTCGTCCGCCGCAGGCGCACGGGGGTCCTGCATGTGCGATGCGAGCGGCGGTGAACTGGTGCGAGGTGGAATGCACTCAGTTCACCGCCGCTCGCATCACTGAAGACGGTCTCCCCACCGCTCCAGGGAGGAAATCCCAGCCGTCGGCTGGCCCGAAGGCAGGCCTCCTTCGCTGTATCCCCACCGCACCGGAAAGCGGCAGGCGGGAGTCCTCCCGCCGCCCCGACGGCGGCGGGCAACTCCGACGGCGGCAGGCTGCCGACTCAGCGCCGGCGCAGGACGTTGCCGAGGATGGAGCGGGCGATCTGGCGGCCGACAGAGCCGATCGTCTTCTCGATCTCCCGCTGTCGGCGCTCCGCGGCACGCTCGGATGCCAGGCGCTGGCGCTCGGCCTCCTTCTCCGCCTGGCGCTGCAGCTTCTCCAACTCCTTCGCCTGGCGCTCCTGCTCCTTCTGAGCGGCCTTCTGGGCGGCCGCCTCAGCGCGCTCCGCCGCCTTCTGCGCCGCTGCCTCGGCCTTCGCCCGCTCCTTCTCCTCAGCCGCAGCCGCCTTCTCCGCGGCCACCCGGGCCTCCTCAGCCGCCACCGCCGCAGCGGCCTCCTCGGACTCAGCCGCGATCCGCTTCTCCAGCAGCTCATAGGCGGAATCGTTATCCACGACCGTCGCGTACTTGCCAGCCAGCGGCGAGCCCGACAGCAGAGACTGCACCGTCGACTCCTGACCCGCGCCCATCACCGAGGCCGGAGCATCCACCACCACAGCCGTCACCGGCGCCGGGCGGCCCTTCTCATCGAGCACCGACACCACGGCCTGGCCCGTGCCCAGCGAGGTCAGCACCTTCGTCAGGTCCAGGGGAGAGGTCGGGAACGTCGAGACAGCCTTCTTCAGGTTCGCGGCGTCGTCGGGAGTATGCGCGCGCAAGGCGTGCTGCACCCGCGAGCCCAACTGCGCGAGCACCTCATTGGGCACATCCGTGGGGGACTGGGTGATGAACACGATGCCCACGCCCTTGGAACGGATGAGCCGCACCGTGCGCGTCACCGCCTCCATGAACGCCTTCGTCGCGTCGGCGAACAGCAGATGCGCCTCATCGAAGAAGAACACCATCTTCGGCTTGTCCAGGTCGCCGACCTCCGGCAGGACCTCGAACAGCTCGCCCAGCAGCCACATGAGGAAGGTGGAGAACAGGGTCCCCTGGGACTGGATGTCCTCCAGCTCCAGGGAGGAGACCACGCCGCGCCCATCGGAGGACACGCGCATGAGGTCCTGCACTTGCAGCCCCGGCTCGCCGAAGAACTTGTCCCCGCCACTGGCCTCCAGGGCCGCCAGCTCGCGCAGGATGACCCCCGCCGTCGCCTCCGAGACGCCGCCGATGGTCTTCAGCTCCTCCTTGCCGGCATCCGTGTTCACCAGGTAGTTGATGACCGCGCGCAGGTCCTTGAGGTCCAGCAGCGCCATCCCCTGAGAATCCGCCCAGTGGAAGACCAGTTGCAGGGCGGAGGTCTGCGTCTCGTTGAGGCGAAGGACGCGCGCCAGCAGTACCGGGCCGAACTCCGTGATCGTCGTGCGGATCGGCGTGCCCTTCCCCTGGCCTCCCAGGCTGAACAGCTCCATCGGGAACGACGCCGGCTTCCACTCCTGGCCCGTCGACGCCGTGCGCGATTCCAGCTTCGGACTCGTCGCACCCGGCTCCGCCATGCCCGTGAGGTCGCCCTTGATGTCGGAGAGGAAGACGGGCACGCCCGCCGAGCTCAGCCCCTCCGCCAGCAGCTGCAGGGTGCGGGTCTTTCCGGTTCCCGTCGCGCCGGCCACCAGCGCGTGGCGGTTGAGGAGCGCCATGGGGATGCCCACGCGCACCCCCTTGACCGGGGCCGGGTCGCCCGACGCCGGAGCCGTCTCCAAGTAGGTGCCCACCGGGAGCATGTGCCCGTCGAAGGCGTAGCCATCGCGCACCTGCGCCGCATAGCCCTCCGGCTCCGCCGACGGCGCCGTGGGGGCTTCCGCAGGAGCATCCGCCGCGGGCGCCTCGGCCGCAGGGACCTCGGCCGCCGGGGCCTCAGGGGCTGGCTGCTCGGCGGCGGGCTTGTCTGCCGCCTCCTTGGGAGCGGCCTCGGCAGGCTCCTCCTTGGGGCCCTTCTTCTTGGCGGCCTTCTCCTCGGCGGGCGCGTCCTTCGCGGGCTCAGGGGCGCTCTTCTCGGGGGCGGGCTCCGGCGCCGTCGTCGAATCCTGGGAGGGAGTCTCGGCAGGAGCATCGCCACTGGCCATCGCCGCCTCGAGAGCGGCTTGGGCGGCGGCGGCCTTCGCGGCGGCGGCATCGGCGGCGGCCTGCGCGGCCTCGGCCTTGAGACGAGCAATGTCAGGCGTGTCAGTCATGGCGCCATGGTAAAGGGGACACCCTGGGAAACGCTGGCGGATACAGCACTGAGTCTGCGACGCCGAGGGCTGGTGGGCCGGACACGCAGCGACCCCGGCTCCTAGACTGGCAGCGAATCGCCTGCCCGCGTATGAAGCCGAGGAGACGCCATGGCTCTTGGAAAGGCCCTTCGCAGGGTCCTCCGCATGACTCAGCCCAATGTGCTGCCGGATGATCTGCCCGACCTCCTCAGGAGGGGCAAGATCGATGAGGCCAAGGCAGTGATCTCCTGCCGTGAGGTCGGCGCGCGGCTCGACGACTGGACCAAACCCACGGCTCTCCATCTTCCCGACTGCCCGGATGAGGTCGTCCGATGGCTCGTGGAGCGCGGAGAGGACGTCAACGCGGAGGACTACTACGGCCTACGGCCCCTGCACATGCTCCGCAACGACAATGACGCGCCACGGGCGCGCCTCCTCCTCGAGCTGGGCGCGCAGGTCGACGCCCGCGACGGCAAGGGCCGCACTCCGCTCATGGTGGCGGCCGGCGCGCTGAGCGAGGCACTGGTGGACACGTATATCGATGCCGGAGCGCGCCCGGACGCGACGTCCATCAATGCGGGCAGGGAGTTCAGCGCCATCACTCACGCGCTCTCGGACGCGAGAAGCTATGAGGCTCCCCGGATGCTCCGGATCGTCGAGAGACTGCTCTCCCTGGGCGCCCGGCCGACCGGCCAGGAGCCTCGGTTCCTGACCATGATGGGCCAGAACGCCCACACGATGCTCGCCCATGCGCGCCGCGACGGAAGAGAGGACACCGCGGACTTGGAGGATCAGATCTCGGCCCTCAACAGGCTGTGCGAGATCCTCGGGGCGCAGCCCGTGGCGCCGGTGGTCCTGCACGACGGCACGAGTCCCATTGACGTCCCCGAGGGCGCTTCAGGACACGCGTTCAGCGCTCTGTGGGACGCGCTTGTCCCACCCGCTGGCCAGGCCGACACCGCTCAGGGCGAGGCCATTCGCATCACCGGTCGGATCGGCGACGAACTGCTGCGCAACGGCGGGATCAACTGGGATGGCGCTTACACGATGATGGCTGACGGCTTGGGCGAGATCCTCTCCTCGGGCACGCCCCTGCCGGCGCCGGACCTGGCACGGGCACGAGAGGCGCTGGCGATCCTGCGGACGGGGACGATGGATGAGCCCGCGATCAAGACGATGACGGAACTCGCCGTGGACTGGGTCCGCCTCAACCCCCAGCCCGTCCCCAACCCCCTGCCGGACGTCGGGCGCTGAGGCGAAGGGGCA
The DNA here is from genome assembly GCF_000295095.1 of Actinomyces timonensis DSM 23838. Taxonomy (GTDB): domain Bacteria; phylum Actinomycetota; class Actinomycetes; order Actinomycetales; family Actinomycetaceae; genus Actinomyces; species Actinomyces timonensis. The sequence goes on from NZ_JH806633.1 coordinate 312,611, forward strand.
GACCCCGTCGAGGAGGGCGGGACTAACCTGGGGAGCATGAGCCTCGCCGTCGTCACGGACTCCTCGTCCTGCCTGCCGACCGATCTCGCGCGCGCCCACGGCATCGACGTCGTCCCCCTGCACGCCACCGCGGGCGACGCTCACCAGCCGGGCAGCACCTCCCGGCCCAGCCTCGACGAGCTCGCCCACGCCTACGCCAGCGCCGCCGAGCGCGCCGACGAGGTCCTCGCCCTCCACCTGGCGGCCTCGCTCTCCGGCACCGTCGACGCCGCCGTCCACGCGGCCGACTCCATCAACACGGCCCTCGGCCGCCGAGTCGTCACCGTGCTCGACTCCGGCACCACCGGCGGCGCGCTCGGGCAGGCCGCCATCCTCGCGGCCAGCGCCACCACCGCCGACGACGGCGCCGAGCGCGCTCGCGAGCTCATCTCCCGCAGCACCATCCTCTTCCTCGTCGACGATCTCACCCACCTGCGCCACGGCGGGCGCCTCGACCGCCGCACCGCCCTGCTCGGTGGGGCCCTCGGCGTGCGCCCCATCCTGCGCGTCACCGCCGAGGGGATCCGCCCCGTCGAGGCCGTGCGAGGCGCCAAACGAGCCCGCGCGCGGCTGACTGAGCTCGCCGCCAGCCTCGCCTCCCAGCGGGTGGGCACGGGCGGCCAGGCCACCCTCATCATCCACGCCGACGACGGCGCCGCGGGCCAGGGGCTCATCGCCGCCATCACGGATGCCGCCGAGCCCGGGGAGTCCGAAGATTCCGAAGAGCCGGGTTGCTGCTGGCCCTTCGATCCCGCCCTTGCGGTGCACGTCGGCCCCGGGGCCCTCGGCTGCGTCATCATCTCGCCCGGCGGCCGGGGAACCACAGGTCCCGCCACGCGCACCTGAGATCACCCTCTTCACAGGCGCCCTGCGGGGCCGCGCCCCCGCTCCTTAACCTCGGAGGTATGAGCGGCAGGCGCATCGCGGGCGGGCGGGCCCCGCGCAAACGACCCCTTGAGGACTACGTGCGCATCGCCTGCACCGCCGACCCCCAGGAAGCGCCCATCAAGCCCCGGCGAGCCGCCATCACGCCGCGCGCCGCCATCGTCGGTGGCATCCTCATCATCGCCCTCGCCCTCCTCCTCGCGGTCCGCTCCGTCCTCGGCTCCGCCGACGCGACGGCGCGCGCCCCCACGATCGCAGCAGGCGCCACCGGAAGCCCTGGCACCGCAGGCACGGCGAGCCCTGCGAACGCCCTGCCAGGAGCCGGCCCCACCGGGGGAGCGGCAGGCATCGGCCCGCCCGGGCAGGCTGGCGGCGGCGCTAGCAGCACCGGCGGCACTGAGGGCAGCGCCGTCGTCCACGTCACCGGAGCGGTCACCGCCCCCGGCGTCGTCACGCTCCCCGCTGGCGCGCGCGTCACCGACGCCCTCAACGCCGCGGGCGGCGCCGCCCCCGACGCCGACGTCGAGCAGCTCAACCTCGCGCGCGTCGTTGTCGACGGCGAGCAGATCCGCGTGCCCAGGCAGGGGGAGACACTCCCGCCCGCCCCGCCCGCCCAGGCCGGGACATCCGCCACTGCTGGGGCGGGAGCGGGCAGCGGTGGGAGCGCGGGCGGGCAGGTCAACATCAACACCGCCGACGTCACCGCCCTCGAGGCGCTCCCCGGCGTCGGGCCCGCGCTGGCCAAGCGCATCGTCGACTACCGTGCCGAGCACGGCCCCTTCGCCTCCGTCGACGCCCTCATCGACGTCCCCGGCATCGGCCAGGCCAAACTCGAGGCCCTCCGAGGATCGGCCACCGTATGAGCAACGATCCGCACCCGCGATCGCGCGCCGAGCCCGCGACTCCCGCCCTCGACCTGCGGCTCCTCGCGCCCGCCCTGGCGGCCTGGGCCTGCGCGTGGGCCGCCACAGGCCTGAGCGGCGCCCGCGCGTGGCGGACCGCCGGGATCTGGGCCCTCATCGCCATCACGCTCGCGGCCGCGCTCATCAGGCCGGTCACCCGCTACCGCCCGCCCCGGCACCGCCACGACCCCCGCCCCGGCAACGCGGGTGCCGCCAGCGCGGGCCCCATCGCAGCGGGAGCCCTCCTGGCCTGCCTCGTGGCGGCCGCCGTTCTCGCAGTCGCCTCAGCGGGCCAATGGGCGCGCGCCCGGGACCCGACGACGCTCGCCGTCGAATCCGGTCGCGCCGTCACCATCGAGGGGACCATCAGCGAGCAGCCACGAGCCACCGCCTCGGCGCGCGCCACAACCATCCTCACCGCCCTGGAGGACGTGAGCATCGACGGCGTCCCCTCGGGCCTGCGCATTCGCGTCCTCGGCGACGCGTCCTGGCTGGAGATGCCCCTCGGCTCGCGCGTCACCGCGCGCGGCCGATTGCGCGCCCCAGATCCCGGGGCATCCGAGGCCGCGATCCTCGGGCGGGGGAGCGCTCCCACAAGGACCGGCGATCCCCGTGGGGTGCTGGGCGCCGTCGGCGAGATGAGGGACGGGCTGACACGGGCGACCGGCCATGCCGGGGGCAGCACTCCCGGGCGCTGGGCCGGGGGCGACGACGCCGGCGCCCTCGCCCTCGTGCCCGGGCTCGCCCTCGGCGACGACCACGCCCTGCCAGCCGACCTGCGCCAGGACATGCGGACCGTCTCGATGACCCACCTGACAGCGGTCTCCGGGCAGCACGTCGTCATCGTGCTCGGGCTCGTCCTCACCGGCCTCGGCGTGCTGCCCAGGCGCTGGCGGGCGCTCGCGGGCGGGATCGTCCTCGTCGGCCTCGTCCTCCTCATGCGGCCCAGCGGGTCCGTCCTGCGCGCGGCCACCATGGGAGCCGTGCTGCTCGTGGGCGTGGCCGCGGGGCGAAGGTCGGCGTCCCTGCCTGCCCTGTGCGCGGGGATGGTCGTGCTGCTGCTCGTCGACCCCTGGCAGTCGCGCGACTACGGCTTCGCGCTGTCCGTGGCGGCCACCAGCGGGATCCTGCTCGGCTCGGGGCCGATCATGGCGGCGGTGTCGCGGCGGCTGCCCCGCTGGGCGGCGGCGCTCATCGCCGTGCCGGTTGCCGCCCAACTCGCCTGCGCGCCGCTGCTCATCCTGCTCCAGCCCCAGGTCGGGTTGTGGGCCGTGCCCGCGAATATGATGGCGGCACCGCCGGTCCCCCTGGCGACGGTCTCCGGACTGCTGGCGGCGCTCATGGCGCCCGTGTGGGGGAGAGCCGCGGCCTGGCTCGCCCTGCCCGCGCTCGCCTCCTGCGCATGGCTCGCCGGGGTCGCGCGGTTCTTCGCCGGGCTGCCCGGGGCGACCATTCCTTGGCCCGGCGGCATCGGCGGAGCCCTCCTCCTCGCCGCCGCCGAGGTGCTGCTCCTCGCCCTCCTCCGCCGTCGCAGCTATCGTTACCGCCGACATCACTCGTATCGCCACCCCTTATATGCGAGACCGGGCGAACAGCACGGCGAAACCGGGCGAACAGCACGTCGAGACCGGTTCTGACCAGGGAGCGATGCCTCGTCGCTTCCCGTCTCGATCCCCACGGCGGGCGGGCGCGAGGATGTCAGAGCCCGGCCGTAGTCTGGGCCGCGTGACTCCTTCTGACGAGCCCTCCCTCTTCGATGCCGCCGCCGAGGCAGGCGGCCCCGCCGTCGACGATCCCACGCGGCCCCTCGCGGACAGGCTGCGCCCGCAGACGCTCGACGACGTCGTCGGACAGGACCATGTTCTGGGCGCCGACGCCCCGCTCGGGCGGATGGTCGAGCAAGGACGGCTCTCCTCGATCATCCTGTGGGGGCCGCCGGGCTGCGGCAAGACGACGATCTCCCGGCTCCTCGCCGAGCGCACGGGCCTGGTCTTCGAGCAGGTCTCCGCGACGTTCTCCGGGGTGGCGGACCTGCGGAAGGTCTTCGGCGCCGCCGCGAGGCGCCGTCAGATCGGCCAGGGAACGTTGCTCTTCGTCGATGAGATCCACCGCTTCAACCGGGCCCAGCAGGACTCGTTCCTGCCCTACGTGGAGGACGGGACGGTTGTGCTCGTGGGGGCGACCACCGAGAACCCGAGTTTCGAGCTCAATGGGGCGCTGCTGTCGCGCTGCCAGGTCCTGGTCCTCTCCCGGCTGTCCGAGGACGCCCTCAACGAGCTCCTCACCCGCGCGGAGCGGCTGACGGGGCGCGAGCTTCCGCTGACGGGGCCCGCCCGATCCGCGCTTATCGCGATGGCCGACGGCGATGGCCGTTACCTGCTGGGCATGGTCGAGCAAGTCCTCGCGGCGGCGGGAGTGCCCGACGGCGGCAGTGGGGGACTTCTGGACGCGCAGGATCTCGCCGACGTCGTCGCCTCGCGGGCGCCGCTCTACGACAAGACCTCCGAGGAGCACTACAACCTCATCTCCGCGCTGCACAAGTCGATGCGCGGCAGCGACCCGGACGCCGCTCTGTACTGGCTGAGCAGGATGCTGCTGGGCGGCGAGGACCCGCTGTTCATCGCCCGGCGGATCGTCCGCTTCGCCAGTGAGGATGTGGGGATGGCTGATCCCGGGGCTCTGCGGATCGCGCTCGCCGCATGGGACACCTATGAGCGCCTCGGCTCTCCCGAGGGTGAGCTCGCGATCGCCCAGGCGGTGGTCTACCTGGCGACGGCGCCGAAATCCATCAGCGTGTACCGGGGCTTCAACCGGGCCTGGAAGCAGGCCAAGCGGACGGGGTCTTTGATGCCGCCAGCGCATATCCTCAACGCGCCGACCCGGCTCATGAAAGAACTGGGCTACGGCGAGGGGTATCAGTACGACCCTGATACTCCCGACGGGTTCTCCGGAGCCGACTATTTCCCGGATGGTTACCCCGCGCCGCAGGAGCGGAAGGCCTTCTACGAGCCGACCGATCGCGGCTACGAGAAGCGAATTCAGGAGCGACTCGTCTACTGGGATGGGCTCCGCACTGAGAAACGGAAGGGCGGTGGGGAGGCTTCGTGATTCCGCCCCCCTCATCGAGACCGGTTGAAAAGAGGATCGAGACCGGTCCGGAGAATGGGGGGGATCGTTAGTGGCCTTGGTGTTCTTCGGCGTCGTCGGATAGGTAGGGGATGAGGCGGCGGATGTTGAAGGGTGGGGCTGTTTGGGTGGTGGTGACGTAGCCGTCGACGGGCTGCCAGTTGGTGGCGCCTGTGGGTTTGAATCTGGCGGTCCAGGTGGTGGTGAGGGTGACGGTGACGTTGTCGGCTGTGGTGGCGTAGAGGTGGGTGACGGTCTGGTTGGGGTAGGGGTGTCCAGGGTCGGTGGTGGACAGGGTGGTGTTGTCTCCCCAGTTCCAGGTGTAGGTGGCGGGGGTGACTTCGACGTCGACACTCGTGCCTGCGACGGTGGTGGTTAGGGTTCTGGTGGTGGGGTTGGTGTAGGCGATCAGCGGCATGTGGAGCAGGATGGTGCCGGTGGGCGGCTGGATGAAGACGCCGGAGCCGTCGACGATGAGGGTGGCCACATCATGCGAGGTGAGCACGATCGGCGCGGGGGCCGGGGCGGCGGCAGCTGGGTCCGCTGGGGTGTCGTCGCTCTGCAGGGTGCAGTGCCCCGTTTTGTTGAGATCGCTGATCTCCTCCACCCAGCACGTCCAGCGTCCCCCAGCTGGGTTGTCTTGAGGTGATGCCGCTGATACTGCGGCAGGGCTGGGAGCGCCTTCTGGTGCGTTTCCCGAGCCCCCTGACGGTGTGCCTGTCTGGACTGGGACCTCTTCGTAGACGTCGCTCGTAAGTCCGACATGATTATCGTATCCCTGTGCGTCAACGTTTCGACTTGAATGGTCACCGCTGGTTTCCAATGCTCCTGCGGTGCCTGCTGTTAATGCGCATAATGATAGTAGTATTGTGAATACTTTCTCTCTCATTCTGTGGACACCCCACGGATAATCCACTCTTCTCCATTGTGGCGAAGGGCTATAAATAGTTTTGTGGTTTCGTTTCCTTCTTCGGTGATGTCGCCTGCACCACTGACCGTCGTAGATGCGGTCGTAACTAGGGTTCCTTGGATCGCTGAATACTCCTTTCCTGTTCCTGGCGGAGTGTAGGACATATCCTGAATTGTGATTTCCCAGGGGTTGGCCCATCCTCCGCCTTGGTGGAGCTTGGTGGCATTGTCGATAGCTGACTTGCAAAAGACGCAGCTGTCTTCGCTCATGGAGGCCAGGTCGGTGGTATCCCCGGTGACGAAGGCGTAGCGGTAGAGGGCGAAGAAGTAGGCGACGGCGTTCGTAGCGCCCTCTGGAGTGTTCTGGCTGGTGATGTCGGGCTTGGGCGGTTTGGGCTCGGCCAGGGCGGTGGCTCGTTGAGCCTGTAGTTCGGGGCTGAGGGACGGCAGGGCGCTGGCGGTGGGGGTCGCGTCCGCGCTGGCGTTGGGGGTGGAGAAGAAGCGTGTGGGCAGTGTTCCAGTGACCTCGACCGGGGACGCGTCTTTGGCGCAGGCAGTCAGCAGCGTCAGGCTCACGGCGCAGCAGGCGGCCAGTACGAGGGCGATCGGGTGGGCCCAGCGCCTGGCCGCGCCCGCCGTGAAGCCCTTGAGCCATCGGGGCCGTTGGGGCGGTCGAGTGCGAGTGCTGGTGCGCCGTCGAGATCCTGTCGCGCCGATGGCGCGGGGCGGGGTATGGGGAGGCGTGGGGGCCATGGGTCTGGGGCCTTCCAGGCGGGAAGCGGGCGGACATGGACCAGGGGAAGGATTCGAGGCCCCAGGTCGGCCCCAGTGACGGCGGCCTCGCCGTCGAGCCCCCACCTTAGAGCCCCACCCTGTCCGCGCGCCAGACCCCATGGCGGATCTGTGGATAACCCGCCAACACGCCGCCGACCAGCACCAGCCTGTGGATACTGGAGCGGTTTCGCTCCTGTTTTCGACCGGTCTCGGCGAGAGGGAGGGGCTGTGGCTGTGGCAGGCTTGGAGCCATGCCGCCCGCACGACCCGCTGCTTCGAAGCGCTCCCGCCCCGCGGGCCCCTCATGGGATCAGGTGGACCTCGCGCCCGTCGTCCTCGTGCGAGGGGGAGAGGAGCTCCTCGGCGAGCGCGCCGTCGACCGACTCCTCGCCCAGGCCCGCGCCAAGGACCCCACCACGGAGATCGTCCGCCTCGACGCCTCCACCTACGAGCCCCATATGCTCGACACCCTCGTCTCGCCCTCCCTCTTCGGCGAGCCCAAGCTCGTCCACGTGCCCAACCTCGAGCAGATGACGGACCCGCTGCTCGCCGACCTGCTCGCCTACGTCGCCGCCCCCGACCCCGACGTCGTCGTCATCCTGCGCCACAACTCCGGCCAGCGCGGAAAGAAGCTCCTCGACGCCATCGCCGCCTCGCCCTACCCCGTCGTCACCTGCGAGCCGATCAAGAAGGACGGGGACAAGGCCGCCCTCGTCAACGCTGACGTGCGCCGCGCGGGTCGGCGCATCGAGCCCGAGGCCATCGGCGCCCTCGTGGACGCCCTGGGCTCCGACCTGCGCGAGCTCACCAGCGCCGTTGCCCAGCTCATGGCGGACACCGAGGGCACCATCACCGTCGCCCACGTCAACACCTACTACGCCGGCCGCATCGAGGCCACCGGCTTCAGCGTCGCCGACGCCGCTATCTCCGGCAACGTCGCCAAAGCCGTCACCCTCCTGCGCCACGCCCTGGCCACCGGCGTCGCCCCCGTCCTCATCGTCTCCGCCCTGGCCACCAAGCTCCGCCAGCTCGCCCGCGTCGCCGCCGCAGGCGGACGGCCCAGCATGGGCCCCAAGGAACTCGGTATGTCCCCCTGGCAGGCCAAGCGCGCCCGCGCCGAGCTCTCCGGATGGTCCGACGACGCCCTCGCCGCCGCGATCATCGCCGTCGCCCGCGCCGACGCCGAGACCAAGGGAGCCAGCCGCGACCCCGAGCACGCCGTCGAGCGCGCCGTCCTCGCGATCTGCTCCGCCCGACGGGGCCGCCTGCCCGCCCGGCGCTGAGCCCACGCCGGGCGGTCCGCCCCCGGGCCCTCAGTGGGATCCCGAGCGCCCTCAGCGCTTGCGGTACAGCGACTTCGTCGCGTACACGGGCTCGTTGGTCACCTGCACCCCCAGGGAGCGGAAGATCCCCTCATCCACACTGCCCAGGATCGTCGAGGTGTGCACATCGCAGCCGCGCAGCGTGGCGATCTGCTCCATGGCGCGCGCCGCGTTGGGATCCGTGGAGGCGGACACGGCCAGGGCGATGAGCACCTCGTCGGTGTGCAGGCGCGGGTTGCGCGAGCCCAGGTGCGTCGTCTTGAGCGTCTGGATCGGCTCGATCGACTCCGGCGAGAGCAGCAGCACCTCGGAGTCGATGCCCGCCAGGGCCTTGAGCGCGTTGAGCAGCATCGCCGACGAGCAGCCCAGCAGGGGTGAGGTCTTGCCCGTGATGATGCGCCCATCGGGCAGCTCGATCGCGGCGGCGGGCGCGCCCGTGGCCTGGGCCAGCTCGCGCGTGGGCGGCACCACCGGCCGGTCCTCCACAGTCACCCCGACCTTCGCCATCGACAGCGCGATGCGCTCGGACTGGACGGGGTCGATCGCGTCCTGCTTCTCCGTGACCAGGGCCTTGAAGTAGCGGCGGATGATCTCCTGCTTGGAGGCCTCGCGGCAGGCCTCGTCGTCGCTGATGCAGTGGCCGGCCATGTTGACGCCCATATCCGTGGGGGAGGCGTAGGGGCACTGGCCGAGCATCTGCTCGAAGAGGCGCACGAGGACCGGGAAGACCTCGACGTCGCGGTTGTAGTTGACGGTCTGGACCCCGTGCGCGGCCAGGTGGAAGGGATCGATCATGTTGACGTCGTCGAGATCCGCGGTGGCGGCCTCATAGGCGATGTTCACCGGGTGGTCGAGCGGCAGGTTCCAGATGGGGAAGGTCTCGAACTTCGCGTAGCCCGAGGACAGGCCCCGCTGGTGGTCCTGGTAGACCTGGGACAGGCAGGTGGCCATCTTGCCGCTGCCCGGCCCGGGCGCGGTGACGACGACGAGGTCCCGCTCGGTCTCGATGTACTCGTTGCGCCCGTAGCCCTGGTCGGAGATGATCCGCGCGACGTCGCCGGGATAGCCGGGGATGGGGAAGTGGCGGTACACGGTGATGCCGAGCCGCTCGAGCTTGGTCTTGAAGGCATGCGCCTCGCGGTTGTCGTCCGTCCACTGTGTGACGACGACGCTGCCCACGTACAGCCCGTAGTCGCGGAAGGCGTCGATGTGGCGCAGCACCTCGTCCTCGTAGCCGATTCCCAGGTCGGCGCGGACCTTGCGGCGCTGGAAGTCGCGGGCGTTGACGGCCACGATGATCTCGACCTCGTCGATGAGCTCGGCGAGCATGACGATCTTGTTGTCCGGGGTGAAGCCGGGCAGCACGCGGGAGGCGTGCATGTCATCGACGAGCTTGCCCCCGAACTCCAGGTAGAGCTTTCCCCCGAACTGCCTGCGCCGCTCCGCGATGTGCTCGGACTGCATCCTGAGGTACTTGTCCCGGTCGAATCCGATTCGCGTGGGCATATGGGCTCCTGGGGTCGCGGTGGGTGAACCGCCTGCCGGCCGGTTCGGCCGCAGGCCGCGCGTCATCGTAACCCCCGCGAGTATGACGACGGCGTGACACAGGCCCGTCGGAACCGGTGGTGTTGCTGGCGCCGCTGCTACCGCTGCCGCCGGTGGTGCCTCAGGGCGACGTCGCGGCCGACCGCCCGCGCAGAGGAATCGCCCGCCGGCGGAGGGGGAGCGCCTGCGGCTTATAGGACGTTTGCTGTTGGTTCTGGTTTCTCCTGGCGCTGGGGTCGATGGCCCGGTCGGCGGTCTCGTCGGGTGCTTTCAGCACCGGCGGCTGCGCTGAGCACTGCGGGTTGCGCTGAGCACCTTCGGCTGCGGTGAGAACGCAACCCACGGCGTAAGAGGCAACCGCTGGTGCAGGAGGCACCCCGCGGTGCTCTCGAGGGCGCAGGGTCGCCCACGACCGCCCAGCGCTGCTCAAGACGCACCCACGCGAGCCCGCGGCGGGCTCCAGGCGCGGTCCGACGGCGCAGCATCCACGGCAACTCCATGTCGCGCTCCGTCCGGCCCGCCTCTGTACGCGGGTTCGGGCGACATGACGCGGGTTCGCGGCACAGGACGGGGGCGCTACCCCCGTCCTGAGGGGGAAGACCCCGGCCAGAGGGGCGAACCCCCGTCCAGAGGACCACGACGGGCACGTTCACAACGAGGCGAGTCCCGCGCAGGGGTGTCGCGCGCGACGCTGGCGGGCGCCGCCCCACGGGCGGCACGGGTGGGATCGGCAGGCCCGGGCGGGCCCCGCCGCGCCGACTTCATCACGCCGATTCCGGCGCCATCGCGACGAAAACCCGGCGCCTGGCCAACACGATATGTCCGGGGTCCCCACTGCCCGATCAGTGAGTCAAGACGCGGGTTTTCCTCGCCATTGCAACGAAAACCCTGTGTCCGACCACCACAGAATGTCCGGGGATGAACCCAGGATGAACCGACTCCAACACCGAGGAAACACCGCGATACCAGGGAAACCCGACCTCAAACCAACACAAAGTGTCCAATAAGCCGCGCCTGCAGAGCGGCCCGGGGCGCCTCCCTTGATGGGAGGCGCCCCGAACCGTTGATCGTGGGAGGCGGTGGCCTCAGAGGGAGGCGACGCGCTTGGCCAGCTTGGACTTGCGGTTCGCGGCCTGGTTCTTGTGGATGACGCCCTTGGAGACGGCCTTGTCCAGCTTGCGGCAGGCCTTCTTGAGGCCCTCCTCGGCGGCGGCCTTGTCCCCGGCCTCAACCGCCTGGCGCACGCGGCGCACGTAGGTCTTGAGCTCGGACTTGACGGACTGGTTGCGCAGGCGGGCCTTCTCGTTGGTCTTGATGCGCTTGATCTGGGACTTGATGTTCGCCACTGTTCAGTGTTGCTTTCTCGATCGTCAGATGGTCATTGGCCGGAAAGAGGGTTCGCGCCACGGGCGTGAGAAGGTGGTGGAAGCACCCGGCGATGCCCGGTCGCTGGACCCCGAAGCCGGCCAGGCCAGAGGTCCAAGAACGCACTCTAGCAAAGCGGTGCCTCCTGGTGCCCCCTCGGGGCTGGTGGGCGGCGTGAGGTGCGTCGCGCTCCTCCCGGGCCCGCCGCTGCGGCGCCCCTCAGCCCCAGTGCTCGCGCAGCGCCGCGACGACGGCGTCGAAGGTCCCCCGGCTCATCGTGGCCCCCTCGCGGCGGACGGCGGAGGGCTCGACGGCGAGGAGGCGGTCGAGCCGGACCTCGCTCGGGCGGCCCCTCGGGTCCCAGGCGCCCGAGCCGACGTCGAACCAGTAGCGGCCGTGACTGGCCTCCTGGGCGGCGTCCCGGTCATGGTCCTTGGAGGTCATCTGGGCGATGATGAGGCTCTCCCCGGCGCGGGCCAGGACCAGGACGGGGCGGTCCTTGCCCTGGGAGGCGTCCTCCTCGTAGGGCACCCACGTCCACACGACCTCGCCCGGGTCGGCATCGCCGTCGGGGTTGGGGGCGTACTCGAAGGAGGGGAGCCCGGCCGAGGCGACGTCGTAGACGCGGATGCTGGCGCTCCCACCGCTGGGGGGCTGTGGGGCTCCCGCGCTCGTCCCCGCCCTGCCGCTCTTGCGCGCGGTGGAGGTGGTGCCGCTCGCGGCGGCGCCGCCCTTGCTGCCGCGAGTGCCGCTGCTGGCGCGGCGCTCGCGCTGCCTCAGGGTGGAGGAGAAGGCATCGGTGGCGGCGCGGCCGACCGCGCGCAGGATCCCATCGAGAAGGCTGGCCATGGGCTCCACCCTACAGCCGTCGGCCACTCGACGATGGGGGCGCCCCCAGCCTCGCGGCTGAGGGCGCCCCCATCGGATCGCGCCGGTGAGGCGCTGATTCCCGCTCCTACTTCTTCGCCTGGGTCACCGTGGTGCACAGGGGGAAGGAGGAGGAGTCGATCGTGGCGTTGCCCTCGACGTCGATCGTGGCATTGAGGCCCTTCGACGGGTCGTTCGGGTCGCAGGTGCCCAGCGCCTTCCACCCGTCCGCGGTGATGGCGGCAGTGTCCACCGCGTAGGTCGCGCGCAGCGTCAGGGGGTACTGGGCGTTGGCGGTCCACAGGCTGGACGTGGGGACATGGATCGACCCGTCCGCCTGGGGCTCCAGGGTGTCGCGCAGCCACCAGATGCCGCTGGGCTCGACGTACTGCAGGGTGAGCCCCGCTGGCGCCTTGGGCTTCAGCGTGAGGTTGGGCAGCTGGCCGTCGGCGTCGGTCGTGTTCGTCAGGGTCACGATGTAGTCGACGGTGACATAGTCGGTCGAGTGCATGGCGTCGGGGGGCTGGACCTCGGAGTTGGAATGGCTGGTCGACGCCGTCGCCTCGCCGCGGGCGTTCGCATCCTCGTAGAGCGTTGAGAAGGTCTTCTCCTGGGAGGTCACGCTCGTCGAGATCGTGTTGCGCCCCACGACCTCCGACAGGTCCACCTCGCAGGTGGCCTCCTTGCCGCCGGGGATCGATGCCGAGCCCCCGGAGACCTCCAGGCTGGTGGCGGTGCCCTCGGCGGTGACGACCTGGCCTCCGAAGGGAGTCAGGTCGCAGCTCATCCTCGTGACGGTGGCCTTGCCCTCCGTGCGCGCCGCCGCGATCGTGAAGCCGGTCAGCGGGCTGGTGGAGTCGTTGTGGATCGTCGCGGTGTAGCGCCCGGTGTACTTGGGGGAGCCCGCGGGAAGGTCCTGCTTGCTCGTGGTCACCGTGGCGTGGGTGGCGCTCGCGGGCTCCTTGGCCGCCGTGGCGGTCGGGTTGTGCGGCGTGGCGTCCTCGGTGCTCGTCAGGGTCGGCTTGAGCGTGTAGTCGCGCGCCTGATCGCCCGGGTTCGTCACCAGCGTCCCGATGCTCAGGTCGAGGTAGGAGCCGGTGGGCCTGCCCGTGAAATCGACCTTGTAGGCGAGGCGCAGGTGGCTGGGCGTGCAGGAGATGCTGTCGACGCTGGCGGAGTAGTCGCCGTACTTGGTGTACCGGTCGTAGATGCGCTGGAGGAGCCCGAGGCCGGAGGAGCCGTACCGGTAGATCGAGCCCTGGGGGTCGTCGTTGGTGTACAGCGCCGCCGCTCCGGCAACGCCCTCCTCGGATGAGCAGTTCCAGGACCACTCGCCTGGCTTCGAGTCGGCCTCGAAGGTCACGGTCACCTCCCTGCCCGGTGCCACGGTGTCAGGGATGCGCACTCCCCAGAAGAGGCAGTGGGCGGCGTCCTCGGCGCCCTGGCAGCCGCTGCCGCCCGGGGCGTAGAAGCCGGTGACGCTGATGTCGTCGTTGCCGTCGCTGGGTATGGGCGTCTCCGCGCTGGCGGGGACGCCCATCAGGGCGGCGAGGGCCATGGGGAGGGCCAGGAGGGCGCCGAGAAGGAGACGCAGCCGGGCGGGCGGATGAGGACGTGATTGGCGCATGGCAGGCCTTCTCTCGCAATGTCTCGAAATGGTTAAAGTCACCCCATCAATATCAATCTAACGTGGCGAGAGTCACTTGTGAAGAGGTTCACGTCAACTAATCAATGAGCTGACCCGCCCATTCGCCCTCGTCATGGGCCCTTCATCGTGCTCGAAGGCGCCCGTGGAGGCCCCGTGGGGGCCTGCCGAGGCCTCGCGGTGGACTCGGCGCCCCAGTCCCGGGCGCAGCGGGATCGCTCCCTCGCGGCGCCGCCCGGGCCACCGCGAGGGAGCCAGCCCGGCTCAGCGCGCCCGTGTCGCCGCCTTCATCGCGGCGACGAATCCGCGCAATTCCGCGCTCATCGCCTCGATGACCTCCTTCCGCGCTGCCCCGCCCAGCCCAGCGGCGGCGATCGCCGGGGCGTGGGACTCCACGATCTGGACCGTCGCCGACCCGGAGATCGCGCCATCGGCGCCCGCCGCGATCGCCTCGGCGACCTGCTCGGGTCGCGAGATGCCGAAGCCGAGCATGACCGGGGCGGCGGCGTCGGCGCGCAGGCGCTCCACCGACTCGGCGAGCCCCACGGTGGAGGAGGCCCACTCGGTGCCGGTCACCCCCACCCGGGAGACGGCGTAGACGTAGCCGCGTGAGGCCGCCGCCACCGCGTCCAGGGTCTCGGCTGCGGCCGACGGCGGGGCGATGTAGACGGCGTCGACACCGGCCTCCTCGGCGGCCCGGCTGAAGGCGGCCGACTCGCGGATCGGGACGTCGGGCAGCAGCACCGAGTCGATGCCGGCCTGCGCGCACTCGGAGTAGAAGCGCTCCAGGCCCATCGCGAAGGGCACGTTGCCGTAGATGAGCATGCCGATGGGCAGCCACGGGTGGCGCCGGCGCACCCGCTGAACCACTTCCAGGCAGTCCTGGAATCCCACACCCGCGGCCAGGGCCCGCACATGCGCCTTCTGGATCGTGGGGCCGTCGGCGACCGGGTCGGTGAAGGGCACGCCCAGCTCCAGGGCGTCGGCCCCACCGGCGATGAGCGCCTCGATGACGGCCTCACTGGTGTCCGGGTCGGGGTCACCCACCATGACGAAGGGGACGAAGGCGCCCTCGCCGCGCTCCTTGAGGGCGGCGAACATCGCAGGATAACGACTCATCTCAGAACTCCTTATCCGGGCCGGCGTCCAGGCTGGTGCCCCTGGCGGCCTTCAGACCCGCGTACTCGGTGCGCTTGCCCATCTGCTCCACCATGCGCGAGGCCCTGGCCACGGCGCCGTCCGTGGAGACGGAGCCGCCCAGCCTCGCCTGGACCTGGTCGAGATCCTTGTCCCCACGGCCCGACAGGCACACCAGCAGGATCGGGGGCTCCTCGCCGTCGGGCACCTGGCGGGCCATGGCCAGGACCTGAGCCAGGGCGTGGGCCGACTCCATGGCCGGGATGATCCCCTCGTGGCGCGACAGCAGCCGGAAGGCCTCGATCGCCTCGTCGTCGCCGATGCCCACGTAGCGGGCCCGGCCGGTGTCCGACAGCCAGGCGTGCTCGGGACCCACACCCGGGTAGTCCAGGCCCGCCGACACCGAGAAGGACTCCTCGACCTGCCCCTCCGAGGTGCGCATGAGATAGCTGCGCGCCCCGTGGAGGATCCCCACCAGCCCCTTGTTGATGGGGGCGCCGTGGCGGGACGTGTCCAGACCCTCACCGGCCGGCTCAACCCCGATGAGCTCGACCCCGGGGTCGTCGATGAACTCCGCGAACATGCCGATCGCGTTGGAGCCACCGCCCACGCAGGCGATGACCGAGTCCGGCAGCCGCCCCGTCAGGCCCAGGACCTGGGCGCGGGCCTCCCGGGAGATGACCCGGTGGTACTCGCGCACGATCGTGGGGAAGGGGTGAGGCCCGGCGGCCGTGCCCAGCAGGTAGTGGGTGTCGGCGAAGGAGGCCGTCCAGTCGCGCAGCGCCTCGTTGACGGCGTCCTTGAGCGTGCCCGCGCCACTGTCCACCGGGACCACCGTGGCGCCCATGAGCTCCATGCGCTCGACATTGGGCGCCTGACGCACGACGTCGGTGGCCCCCATGTAGATGGTGCAGTCCAGACCCAGCAGGGCGCAGACCATGGCCGTGGCCGTCCCGTGCTGGCCCGCGCCGGTTTCCGCGATGATGCGCCGCTTACCCATCCGCTTGGCCAGGAGGGCCTGCCCCAGAACCTGATTGCCCTTGTGAGCGCCCCCATGGACCAGGTCCTCGCGCTTGAGCAGGATACGGGCGTTGCCCTCCAGCGGGAGGTTGCGCAGCTCGGTGACCGCTGTGGGACGCCCCAGGTAGCGGCTCATGAATGCCTCCAGCTCGGCGGCGAAGGCCGGATCGGCCTGGGCGTCGATGAAGGCGTCCTCGAGCTGGTCCAGCGCCGGGATG
The DNA here is from genome assembly GCF_000295095.1 of Actinomyces timonensis DSM 23838. Lineage (GTDB taxonomy): Bacteria > Actinomycetota > Actinomycetes > Actinomycetales > Actinomycetaceae > Actinomyces > Actinomyces timonensis. Next base: position 328,365 of record NZ_JH806633.1, read on the forward strand.
AGCAGCTCGGGCACGAACTGGCCCCCGTAGCCGCCGAAATAGGGATCGAGGCGCGGGTGCTTCCAACGGCCGTCCGGGTGCGGCGGCGTCGCGGCGGCCTCGGCCAGGCGCTCGCGGCGCAGCGCCGGCGAGACTGGCGAGGCCTCGGGCACCGGGGAGGCGTCACCGGAGGAGGCGCCCGGCACCGGCACGGCCTCGGCGAGCGCCCGGGCCGCGGAAGCGGCGTCAGCCGAGCCCGACAGGCTCGAGCCGACGAGCAGCGCGTCCACGATGCCAGCCAGGCGCCGGACATCGCCGGGCCCATGAACCCCGGACTCGCCGACGAGGACCGCGCCGGCCGGGGCCAGGGGCGCCATCTCCTCGGTGCGCGCGAGGTCCGTGGCCAGCGTGCGCAGGTCGCGGTTGTTGATGCCGATGACCCGCGCTCCCAGGGCGGCTGCCCGGCTCATCTCCTCGGGGGTGGAGACCTCGGTGAGCACGCTCATCCCCAGCGAGGCCGCCAGTCCCGCCAGTTCCCGGTAGACGTCGTCGGGCACGACGGAGAGCATGAGGAGGATCGCGTCCGCCCCCAGGTGGCGGGCCGCGAGCACCTGCACGGCATCGACGATGAAGTCCTTGCACAGGACGGGCTGGTCCACCGCCGCGCGCACCCTCGCCAGGTCCTCGTAGTCGCCGTTGAAGCGGTCGGGCTCGGTGAGCACGGAGATCGCCGCCGCGTGGGGCGCGTAGGCCGAGGCCAGCGCGGCGGGGTCGTAGTCGGCGCGGATCGAGCCGAGCGACGGCGAGGCCGCCTTGCACTCCATGATGATCGCCGGGCGCGGGCTCGCGGACGGGCCCGTGCGGCGCCGCAGGGCCTCCTCGAAGGAGCGCTCGGAGCGCGGCAGGGCCGCGGCCTGGAGGTGCCCGAAGCGCTCGCGCAGCTCGGGCAGGCGCTCGCGCCGTGCGGCCACGATCGCGTCGAGCACGGTGCCGGTGGCCATGAGGCGCTCCTCGATCGGCGCGCGCTCGGGGCGCGGCGCCGCGCCCGGCGTGGTTGGTCCGGCGCTCATGCCCGCTCCTCGCTCTCGGCGCCCGCCTCGCCCGCCTGCCCGGCCCGCGCCGCCAGCTGCGCCGCGGTGGTCATGGACTCCAGGTGCGCTCCCGCCGCGCCCGAGGCGAGCTGCTCCAGGGCCATGCGAGTGCCGTCGGCCAGGTTGTCCGCCGGGCCCGCCAGGTAGAGGAGGGCGCCGGCGTTGACGGCGATGGCGTCGCGGTGCGCGGGCTCGCCCCGCCCCGCGAGCGCCTCGCGCAGGGCGCGCGCGTTCTCGGCGGCCTCCCCGCCCAGGATGTCCGTCAGCTCCCAGGTGCCCACCCCGAGGTCGGCGGGGGTGACCTCATAGGCCTTGACCCCGCGGGGGGTGGCCTCGCGCACGAGGGTGGTCCCGTGGACGGCGATCTCGTCGGTGCCGGCCCCGTGGACGATGAGGGCGCGCTTGCGGCCCAGCTTGACCATGGACTCGGCGATCATGTCGAGCATCGCGGGGTCCCACACGCCCATGAGCTGGTAGGTCAAGTGCGCGGGGTTGAGCAGGGGGCCGAGCACGTTGAAGATCGTGGGCGTGGCCAGGGCCTTGCGGATCGGCGCCACATGCTTCATCGCCGGGTGGTAGGCCTGGGCGAACAGGAACGTGAAATGGTCGCGCGCGAGCAGATCGACGGCCTGCTTCGCCGTCACGTCCAGGGGCAGGCCCAGGGCGGCGACGACGTCGGCCGCCCCCGTCTTGGAAGACACCGCGCGGTTGCCGTGCTTGGCCACGGAGATCCCCATTGACGCGGCGACGAGCCCGGCCGCGGTGGAGATGTTGATCGTGCCGACGCCGTCGCCCCCTGTGCCCACGACGTCGACGAGCGGGAAGGCCACGGCGGGGAAGGGACGCGCGGCCTCACGGAAGGCGCTCGCGGCCCCGGCGACCTCGTCGGCGGTCTCGCCGCGCGAGTGCAGGGCGGCGAGCAGGGCGGCGGTCTCGGCCTCGGAGAGGTCCCCCGCGCCGAGCGCGGCGAAGACGATGCCGGTCTCCTCGCGGCTGAGCCGGCGGCCCTGGATGACCTCGCGCAGGAGGCGGTGGGCGTCCTCGGCGTCGGCGACGGCGGGGGCTGGCTCCGGGGCGGTGGTGGGCTCTGGCGTGGTCATCGGCTCTCTCCTGTGGGCGTGGCGGTGGTCGTGGTCAGTCCGGCGATGAGCGCCCGCAGGATCGCGGGACCGGCCGGTGTGAGGATGGACTCGGGGTGGAACTGGAGGCCGACGGCGGGCCGGTGGCGGTGCCGGGCGGCCATGACGATCCCGGCAGTGGCGGCAGGGCCAGCAGCGCTGGCGGTGCCGCTCGCGCCGTCGCTGGCCTCGGCGGCAGCGCTGGTGCGCGCCAGGCACACCAGCTCCTCAGGAAGGTCCCGCGCGCCGAGCGAGTGGTAGCGGGCCACGTCGAGGGGCCCGCCGTCGAGGACGGCGAAGGCGGCGTCGGCGCGCCCGGCGTCGGTGACCTCCACACGGGTGGAGCGGCCATGGACCGGCTCGACCCTCCCCACGCTCCCGCCGTAGGCCTCGACGATGGCCTGGAAGCCCAGGCAGATCCCCAGCGTCGGCAGGCCCTGCTCCAGGGCGGCGCCCAGGACCTCCATCATGCAGCCCGCCTGCCGGGGGTGCCCGGGTCCGGGAGAGAGGATGAGGGCGGGGCGCTGGCCCGCGGCGGCCTCCTGCGGCGTCGGCTCGAGGGCGGCCAGGACGGCGCGGGCGGGCGCGGTGTTGCGGTAGACCTCGGTGGTCACGCCCAGCATCGCGAGCTGGTCGACGAGGTTGTAGACGAAGGAATCACGGTTGTCCAGCAGGATGACGCGCATCTCAGGCCTCCCCGGTCTCGATGATGAGCTCGGCGCCCCGCGCGGCCGCCACGGCCGCCAGCACGGCGCTGGCCTTGTGAACGGTCTCGGCCGCCTCGGCCGACGGATCGGAGGCCCCGACGACGCCCGCGCCGGCCTGCACGAGCGCGCGCCCGCCGGTGACGAAGGCCGAGCGGATGACGATGCAGGTGTCGAGCTCGCCGTCGCCGCGCAGGTAGCCGACCGAGCCGCCGTAGGAGCCGCGCCGGATGCCCTCGGCCTCGCGGATGAGCTCGGCGGCCCGCAGCTTCGGCGCGCCGGTGAGGGTGCCCATCGTCATCGAGGCGCGGAAGGCGTCCAGGGGGTCCAGGCCCTCGGCGAGGCGACCGCTGACCTCCGAGACCAGGTGCATGACGCGGCTGTAGCGGTCCACGCGCAGCAGGTCTCGCACCTGCCGGGTTCCCGGGGCGCTGACACGGGCGACGTCGTTGCGAGCCAGGTCCACGAGCATGACGTGCTCGGCGACCTCCTTGGCATCCGTGCGCAGCTCCAGCTCCAGTCGCGTGTCCCTCTCATGGTCCACCGAGCCGTCCGGGGCCAGCCCCCGGGGGCGGGTGCCCGCGATCGGCCGGATCGCCACCTCGCCGGTGGCCGCCGAATGCAGCAGGGCGGACTCCGGGGAGGCGCCCAGCAGCTCGAAGCCCGGCGCCGCCACATAGAACATGTAGGGGCTCGGGTTGGCCTCGCGCAGCGCGTGGTACGCCGCCAGCGCGTCCGGGCAGTCGATCGTGAAGGCCCGCGAGGGGACCACCTGGTAGACGTCCCCGGCGCGGATCGACTCCTGGAGCCCCGCGACGAGCGCCGCGAAGTCGCGGTCGGAGATGCTCGGAACGGCGCGCGCCACCGGGCGGGCGCCCTCCGCGCTGGGCACGGGCGCGGGGCGCTCCGCGCCGGCCGGGGCCGCGGGCTCGGCGGCGTCGATGACGGCGGCCAGCTCATCGAGGCGTATCGCGAGATCATCGCCGTCCACGCTCGCGCCCACCAGCGTCGCCTCGCCCGTGGGGTGATCGACGACGAGGAGGATGCGCGCCGCGTAGAACAAGTAGTCCGGGCAGGTGTTGGGCCCCTCGGCCACCGGCGGCAGCTGCTCGAAGCCCGCCAGGTAGTCGAAGGCGAACACCCCCGCGACGAGCGGCAGGTGCGGATGGTCCACCTCCTGGGCGGCGAGCACCCGAAGCGGCTCGATCGTCGAGGGGGCCGCCAGCCTCTCGCGCTCCTCCATCCCGGCGTCGTCGGCCGGCGCGGGGATCCGCACCGCCAGGCGGCCCGGGGCCTCCTCGACGACGCGGTCGGCCAGGGCGGCGCCCACGCGCGCCACGGCGGCCTCGCCGTCGGGCCTGGCCTGCTCCAGTGCCTCGATGACCACCCGGTCACCCTCGCAGGTGAGCCGCGCGCTCGCCTCGAGCATGAGGACCGTCGTGCGCGAGGACCCGGTGGTGATGTCCGCGCTCTCCAGCAGGGCGACGTCCACCGGCCGGCGGGGCCCGCCCGCGCTGGCCGCGCTGTCCGTGGTGGTGGCGATCGCGCCCGCCGCCGCCAGGCGCTCCACGAGGGCGCCGGAATCCAGCGGGTAGCGGACACGCCGGGTGAGGACCACCGGCGCCGCCGCGCCCTCTGGTCCGGCCGCCCCTGCCGGTCCTGCTGGCCCGGCGGCCGGGGCGGCTGTCGTCTCGCTTCTCATGCTGCGCTCCTCATCGTTCCCTCTCGCTCGTCAACGTTCCTCGTCATCGGCGGCGCGGTCAGGACAGGTGCTCGCGAACCTCGTGCATGTCCTTGTCCCCGCGCCCGGAGAGGTTGACCAGCAGCAGCATCTCCTCGGCCTCGCCGGCCGCCTCGCGCTCGCGGGCGATCCGCAGGGCCTCGGCGATGGCGTGGGAGGACTCCATGGCGGGGATGATGCCCTCGGACCGGGACAGCTCCCGGAAGGCGGCCAGGGCGTCGTCGTCGGTGATGCCGACGTACCGGGCGCGGCCGGTGTCGGCCAGGTGCGCGTGCTCGGGGCCCACGGAGGGGTAGTCGAGGCCGGCGGAGATGGAGTGCGAGGGAAGGACCGCGCCGCCGTCGTCGAGCATGACGTAGGAGCGGGTGCCGTGGAGGATGCCGGTGCGGCCCGCGCAGATGGGGGCGCCGTGGAGGGTGGTGTCCAGGCCCTTGCCCGCGGGCTCGACGCCGATGAGCTCGACGTCGTCGCCCAGGTACTCGCTGAAGGCGCCGATGGCGTTGGAGCCCCCGCCCACGCAGGCGATGACGGCGTCCGGGAGGCGGCCATAGCGCGCGAGCGCCTGGGCGCGGGACTCGACGGAGATGACCGACTGGAAGTAGCGCACGATCGTGGGGAAGGGGTGGGGGCCGGTGGCCGAGCCCAGGATGTAGGCGGTGGACTCCAGGCGCTCGCACCACTGCGTCAGGGCGGTGTCGACGGCGTCCTTGAGTCCCTGCGCGCCGGTGGTGACGGGCACGACCGTTGCGCCCATGAGCTCCATGCGCTCGACGTTGGGGCGCTGGCGCTCGACGTCGTGGGCGCCCATGTAGATCGTGCACTCCAGGCCCAGCAGGGCGGCGACCATGGCGGTGGCGGTGCCGTGCTGGCCGGCGCCGGTCTCCGCGATGAGGCGGGTCTTGCCCATGCGCTTGGCCAGGAGCGCCTGCCCGAGCGCGTTGTTGCCCTTGTGGGCGCCGCCGTGGACGAGGTCCTCGCGCTTGAGGACGATGCGGGTGCCGGGCCGCGAGAGGTTGCGGCACTCGTACAGGGGGGTGGGGCGGCCGAGGTAGCCCTCGCGCAGGTCGTCGAGCTCGGCGAGGAAGGCGGGGTCGGCGACGGCCTCGGTGTAGGCGGCCTCGAGCTCGTCGAGCGCGGGCAGGAGGAAGTCGGGGACCTCCTGGCCACCGAAGCGCCCGAAGAAGGCGGGCAGGAGGGTGTCTCGGGGAATGTCGGCGCCGGGAGCGGGGGCCGTGTAGCCGGGGGCGTCGGGGCCGAGGGGGCCGGTGGGGACGCGGCTGGCGGTGGGGGCGGCGCCGGGGAGGGCCTGGGAGGAGTCTGCGGTGCTCATGGGGGGCTCTTTCCTTGGAGGGTTGGTCATGCTCTCAAGGCGGGCCCGGGGCTTCGCGCGCTCTCGCGCCCGCCTTCGCGGCGAGCGGGGCGTCGGGTACGACGTGTCAGTGGCTCGCCCTCAGGGGAGCCACCACCAGCAGCGGGTGCGCGTCGTCGTCATGGCGCACACGCTAGGGGAGCGGCGAGCCCGCCGCCAAATCCCACGTGGCGGCGCTCATATCGTGGGATGAGGGGGAGGGGGTGACTGCTGATGTCGCGGTATTGTGGCACTGTGCTCATGTCGCAATAAGGTGACATTGAATGGACGTCACGATAGTATGACATCGTGAGCGATGCGATTCTGACGATCGGAGATCTGGGTGCCGCCATCGTGCGGGCTCGTCAGCATCGTGGTCTGACGCAGGCACGACTGGCTCAACAAGCCGGGGTCTCCCGGCAGTGGGTGAGCGAGGTCGAGGCGGGCAAGCGCGCGGGTGTCGAGTTCTCCTCAGTGTTGAGAGTCGCGCGTGTGCTGGGGCTGGCGTTGGCGCTCACGCCCCGTGATGACGCGAGGAGTGGAGGGGCGCTGAATGCCCCTTCGCGCGGTGCTCAAGCGGATGGTTGGGATGCTGAGGCGCACCTGCGTGGGCTGGGGGTCCTATGAGGCAGCTTGTGGTTCTTCTCGGCGGGTCCAGCATTGCTCGACTCATCCAGACCGACGGCGGCCAGCATCGCCTCAGCTATGACCTGGCGGCAGTCGGTGAACCCCTGTCGGTCGCGCTTCCCCTGCAACCCGAGGCGCACCACCACAGCCGAGTCGACCCCTTCCTCGAGGGACTGCTGCCGGACAACGCCGCTGTCCGGGAGGCGCTGGCGCGGCGCTTCAGCGTTTCTCCCCGCAACCCCTTCGCGCTCCTGGAGCACATCGGCCACGACTGCGCAGGCGCCGTCCAATTCGCGCGCGAGGAAGAGGCAGGCGACCTGCTGGCGCGGCGCGGAGCCCTCCAGCCGATCTCCGACGAGGCCGTGGGCAAGCGCCTGGCCGCGCTCGCGGAGGATCGCGCCGCCTCCTGGATCGCCCCCGCCGAGGGTTGGTCCCTGGCGGGCGCCCAGGCGAAGATCGCCCTGCGGCGCGTGGACGGCGCCTGGTACGAGGCCCGCGGCGCCGAGCCGACGACCCACATCCTCAAACCAGGGATCTCCGGGATGCGCGAGCAGGCCCTGTGCGAGCACCTCTGCCTGGGCGCCGCCCGCGAGGCCGGGATCCCCGCCGCGCGGACCAGCTATGAGCGCCTCGGCGCCACTGAGGCCCTCGTCATCGAGCGCTACGACCGGCAGATGGCCGACGGTGGCCGCTTGGCGACCCGCCTCCACCAGGAGGACCTCTGCCAGGCCACGGGCACCTACCCGCACCGCAAGTACGAGTCCAACGGAGGGCCCTCCGCGCTGGACGTCATCACCCTCCTGTCCCGCTGGGCCACGGACGACGGCGCCTCTATCCGGCGCTTCGTCGACGCCCTCATCCTCAACGTCCTCCTCGGCGCCCCCGACGCACACGCCAAGAACTACTCGATCCTCCACTCCGGCCGGCACCGCGTCCTCGCGCCACTCTACGACCTCGCCTCCGGCCTGCCCTACCGGCGAGGCGGCCTCGTCTCCTCCTCAGGGATCGGCCAGCCCGACGACACCCCGTGGCGCACCGTCGCCATGAGCATCGGCGGCACGCGGGACCTCGCCGCCATCGGGGCGTCCCGCTGGGAGCGGTTCGCCGCAGAGGCGCGCCTGCCCGGCCGGGCCCGCATGGACGGAGGCGCCGTCGTCGACCGGATGCGCGTGCTGGCCGCCCTGCTGCCCGACGCCCTGGCCACCGTCATCGAGCGCGAGCGGCGCGAGAACCCGGGACTCTACACGGGCAAGGAGATTCCCTCCAGGCTGCTCGACGCCGTCGCCGTTCGCTGCGCCGAGGCCGCCGCGCGCCCTTGACCTCGCCGAGATCGTCACTTTGGCGCCGACTTCGTACCCTTACCCACCGAAGTCGGCATCAAAGTGACGAAGTCGAGGGATAGCGCGGGGCGTCGGCCACAGTTCGGGGCCGGGCGGCGGGCGCCGTCGTCGGCCGGGCGCGGGGCGTGGAAGACTGACCCCTAGTCGGATGGGCCTGCCCAGGGCCTGTCAGCGAACCCGTCGAACCAGAACCTCGGAAGAGCCCACGTGTCACCGATCCTCACGCCCGAGCAGGCCGCCGCCGTTACCCCGGCCGCGACCGATCCCGCGCTGATCAGGAACTTCTCCATCATCGCCCATATCGACCACGGCAAGTCCACCCTGGCCGACCGCATGCTCCAGGCCACCGGCGTCGTCGCCCCCCGCGACATGCGCGCCCAGTACCTCGACCGCATGGACATCGAGCGCGAGCGCGGCATCACCATCAAATCCCAGGCCGTGCGCATGCCCTGGGGCGTCGCCGGCCCCGACGGCGCCATCCGCCCCTACGCCCTCAACATGATCGACACCCCCGGGCACGTCGACTTCTCCTACGAGGTCAACCGCTCCCTTGCCGCCTGCGAGGGCGCGGTCCTCCTCGTCGACGCCGCCCAGGGCATCCAGGCCCAGACCCTCGCCAACCTCTACATGGCCATCGAGGGGGACCTGGCGATCATCCCCGTGCTCAACAAGATCGACCTGCCCGCCGCCGAGCCCGAGCGCCACGCCGACGAGATCGCCTCCCTCATCGGCTGCGAGCCCGGCGACATCCTCAAGGTCTCCGGCAAGACCGGCGCCGGCGTGCCCGAGCTGCTCGACCGGATCGTCGATGCCGTCCCCGCCCCCGTGGGCGACCCGACCGGCCCCACGCGCGCCATGATCTTCGACTCCGTGTACGACACCTACCGGGGCGTCGTCACCTATGTGCGCGTCGTCGACGGCGCCCTCAAGCCGCGCGAGCGCATCGAGATGCTCTCCACCACCGCCGTCCACGACCTGCTCGAGATCGGCGTCATCAGCCCCGAGCCCACCCCGACGGCGGGCCTGGGCGCGGGTGAGGTCGGCTACCTCATCACCGGGGTGAAGGACGTGCGCCAGTCGAAGGTCGGCGACACCGTCACCTCCGCGGCCTCGCCTGCCACTGAGGCCCTGGCCGGCTACCAGGAGCCCAAGCCCATGGTCTTCTCCGGCCTGTTCCCCGTGGACGGCTCGGACTTCCCCGTGCTGCGCGACGCCCTGGACAAGCTCAAGCTCAACGACGCCGCCCTCACCTACGAGCCCGAGACCTCCGTGGCGCTCGGCTTCGGCTTCCGCTGTGGCTACCTCGGCCTGCTGCACCTGGAGATCATCCGGGAGCGCCTGGAGCGCGAGTTCAACCTCGACATCATCTCCACCGCCCCCTCCGTGGTCTACCAGGTCACCACCGAGGACCGCGCCGTCCACACCGTCACCAACCCCTCGGAGTTCCCCGAGGGCAAGATCCTCGACGTCCAGGAGCCCGTCGTCCGCGCGACCATCCTGACGCCCAGTGAGTTCGTCGGCACCGTCATGGAGCTGTGCCAGTCGCGGCGCGGCACCATGCAGGGCATGGACTACCTGTCCGAGACGCGCGTGGAGATGCACTACGTGCTGCCCCTGGCGGAGATCGTCTTCGACTTCTTCGACGCCCTGAAGTCCCGCACCCGCGGCTATGCCTCCCTCGACTATGAGATGGACGGGGAGCAGTCCGCGGACCTGGTCAAGGTGGACATCCTCCTCAACGGGGACAAGGTGGACGCCTTCAGCGCCATCGTCCACAAGGACGCCGCCTACTCCTACGGCCTCAAGCTGACCAAGCGCCTCAAGGAGCTCATCCCGCGCCAGCAGTTCGAGGTGCCCGTGCAGGCGGCCATCGGCTCGCGGATCATCGCCCGCGAGACCATCCGCGCCCTGCGCAAGGACATGCTCGCCAAGTGCTACGGCGGCGACATCTCCCGCAAGCGCAAGCTCCTGGAGAAGCAGAAGGAGGGCAAGAAGCGGATGAAGGCGATCAGCAGCGTCGACGTCCCGCAGGAGGCCTTCATCGCGGCGCTCGGCGCGGACAACCCCACCGGCAAGGACAGCAAGTAGGAAGAATCTCAAGAAGTGTCGCAAGGCGGCCCGGCCCGATCGGGAGCCTGGCCGCGCGAGGCAGGAGGATGTCATGAGGCACGACGGCGCTGATCTGGTTCTCACCCGCAGGCTCGCCCGGGTGCTGGGCGAGCCCCACGCGGGGGCCGACGGGCGCCACCGCGACGAGCCCTCGCCCTTCACCGACGGCGACCTCGTGGGCGCCGTGAGCGCCGTGTGCGTCGTCGAGCGCCTGCGCCCCGACTGCGGCGAGCCCGGCGTCTCCGCGATCCACAAGGCGGCCGTCGAGGGACCCGCGGCGGTCAACAGCCTGGGCCTCCTGGGCGACCAGCAGGCCGACCGCGCCCACCACGGCGGCCTCGACAAGGCCCTCTACGTCATGGACGCCGCCGAGGCCCGGCACTGGGCCGGCGTTCTCGCCCCCGAGCGGGAACTCGCCGCCGGGAACCTGGGGGAGAACATGCTCATCGAGCCGAGTGCCTCGGGTGGCGTCGACGACGTCGAGATCGGCGCGGTCCTGTCCATCGGCCCCGCGGGGGGCGCGGGGGAGCCGGCCGAGGAGGGCCGCGGCATCCTCGTGCGGGTCACCGGCGTGCGCAACCCCTGCCCCACCTTCGCTCGCGGCCTGGGGCGCGGCGACTGGGTGGAGGTCTTCTCCGAGCGCGCCCGCGTGGGCGTCTACCTCTCCGTGCTGCGCGATGGGAGCGTGGCCGCGGGCGACGAGGTCCGTCTCGTCTCCAATCCTGGCCACCGCGTCACCTGCCACCGCTGGTTCGCCCACCACGACCCGCGCGACGCCCAGGCCATGCTCGCCTCCGAGGCCTTCGGGAACCTCCGGCTGGCCGCCTTCACGCGAAAGTACGTCACGGCCGCCGCCGACGAGCAGGTCGGCTGACGGGCAGGCCGAGGGAAGAAGCCCATGCAGAAGCACCCACCGCGCTCTCACGCGATCCATTCGCGCGTGCGCTCCTACTCCCGTGCCGGCGGGCGCCTGAGCGAGAGCCAGGCCGAGGCCTTGGCCGCCCTGGCCCCCCGCTATGTGGCCGAGGTGCCGCGCCGCGACGCCGTGCGCACCGTGGCGCCTGGTTTCCACCTCGACCCGGAGGCCCTCTTCGGCCACCAGGGCGCCGGGCGTCCCCTCATCATCGAGATCGGCTCGGGCTCGGGGGAGGCCATCCTCGCCCACGCGGCCGCCCACCCGGGCGTCGACCACCTCGCCATCGAGGTCTGGGAGACCGCCATTGCCCGGCTCGTCACCTCGATCCACCGCCAGGGCCTGCACAACGTGCGCGTTGTTCCCGCCGACGGCGCCGAGCTGCTGGCCACCGCCCTGCCCGTGGGCTGCGCGAGCGAGGTGTGGGTCTTCTTCCCCGACCCGTGGCGCAAGGCCCGCCACCGCAAGCGCCGCCTGGTGTCCGCCGCCTTCGCCGACTCGGTGGCCCGCGTGCTGCGCCCCGGCGGCGTGTGGCGCTTGGCCACGGACTGGGCGGACTACGCCTGGCAGATGCGCGACGTCCTCGAGGACGCCTCCGCCCTGCCCGAGGGCATCGAGGCCGACTCCACCGGCCCCTACTTCCGCTACGACGACGCCGGCGCGCGCCCCGACCTGGGCGCCGAGACCGCCGTCGCCGGGGATCCGGGCAACGGGATCGACCCGGGCTCGCCGTCGGGCGCGCGCGGCGGATGGTCGGAGCGCTTCGCCGGGCGCGTCATGACCCGCTTCGAGCAGCGCGGCATCGACGAGGGCCGCACGATCCGCGACCTGACGGCGGTGCGCACCGAGGAGCAGTGGGTTCCGGTCGCCCGCCCCACGGCGCTTGAGCGCCTGGACCGCGGCGCCCCGGGCCTGGGTGCACCCGCGGATCTGATGGGCTGAGCCGCGGATGGCTAGAACGCGCCTGCCCAGGCGGTCATGGCTTGCCGTGATCATCCTCGGCTTCCTCGGGTTCTGCTCGGTCCTGCGTGTGCCCGTGGCCGTCATCCCGCCGCTGCTGCCGCGCCTGGGGGATGACCTGGGCTTGTCCGAGGCGGCGCGCGGGGCGCTCACCAGTGTGCCGGTGCTCTGCTTCGGCCTGCTTACCCCCGCGGCCTCCGCCGTCGTGCGGCGCATGGGGGTCAACACCTCCGGCCTGGTGATGATGGCGGTGATCGTCGTCGGCGCGGTGGCGCGCTCGACGGGCGGGGCTGTGGGCGCCTTCTCCGGGATGATCATCATCGGGGCGGGACTGACGATCGGGAACCTCGTGGCGCCCATGGTCATCGGCCGCGACTTCTGGCACCGCGCCTCCCTCATGACCGGCATGTACTCGGCCATGTGCAACGTGCTCGTGACGGCGGCGACCGCCCTCGCGGTGCCGGTGGCGGCCGTGCTGGGCTGGCGCGGCTCCGCCCTGGCGTGGACGGCGGTCCCCGTGCTGCTCGCCGCTGCCGCCTGGTGGTGGGTCTACCCTCCCGGCGCGACGGCGCCGCGCGAGAGCCTGCGCCAGCGCTCAGGCATGAGCACCTGGGTGGTGGAGCGCTCCCTGACCTCCGGGAGCGACGAGGCCACGGAGGTCAGGCCCGCGCCGTCGGCCCGGCCGGTGTGGCGCCGCCCGCTCACCTGGGTGATGGCGGGGGCCTTCACCGGGCACGTCCTCTCCTTCTACGCGATCTCCGGCTGGCTGCCGACCGCCCTCAAGGACGCCGCGGGGATGAGCGAGTCCGGGGCGGGCTTGGCCTCCTCGGTGTTCGCGCTGACGGGGATCGTGGGGCCGATGCTCGTGCCACTCATGCTCGAGGGCCTGGGGTGGTCGGGGGCCCGGGTGCTCGGAGTGCTGAGCGCCTGCTGGTTGGCCCTGCCCGTGGCGATGATCGTGGAGCCGACCGCCTGGCTCGTGCCCTGCGTCTTCTCCGGGATCGCGCAGGGGGCCTTCTTCGCCGCCCTGTTCACCCTGGTCATCCAGCGCGCGGAGTCCATGGATGAGAACCGGCGCACCACGGCCCTCATCCAGACCGTGGGCTACTGCGTGGCGGCGGCGGGCCCGATCGTCATGGGCTGGGTCCACCAGGCGAGCGGCGGCTGGGAGGCCCCCTTCGCCTTCGTGACCGCCGTCCTCGTGCTCATGACGGTCTGCGGGCAGATCATGGCCCGCTGGCCCTCGGGCGCGGGTGCTCGCAGGGCGCTGCCGGCGGGTCTCGCGGGGGAGAAGGCCGTATGAGCCCCGCCCAGCCCCAGGGAGTGCCCCTCGTGGGTGGCCTGCCGAAGCAGGTGGGCGCGCCGCCGCCGGGAGCCGGGCGCGGCGCGGAGGACGCGGGAAGCACCGCCCGCCCGTTCTCCGTCTACCTCCACGTGCCCTACTGCCGGGTGCGCTGCGGCTACTGCGACTTCAACACCTACACGAACCTCGACATGGGCGAGGGCGCCTCCGCCGCCGACTACGTGAGCACCCTGGCCGCGGAGCTGCGCGCCGCCCGCGCCGCGATGGACGACGCCGGACTCCCGGCGCGCGAGGCCGCCACGGTCTTCGTCGGCGGCGGCACTCCGACGATGCTCCCGCCCTCGGACCTGGCGGCGATGATCGGCCTCGTCAGGGAGGTCTTCGGGCTTGTCGAGGGCGCGGAGGTGACCACGGAGGCCAACCCGGACTCCGTTGATGAGGCGGGCCTGGCGGCGCTGGCCGAGGGCGGCTTCACCCGGGTGTCCTTCGGGATGCAGTCGGCGGTGCCCCATGTGCTGAGAGTCCTCGACCGCACGCATGAGCCGGCTCGCGTGCCGCGGGTGGTCGACTGGGCTCGGCGCGCGGGGCTCAGCACGAGCCTCGACCTCATCTACGGCGCGCCGGGGGAGTCCCTGGAGGACTGGGAGCACTCCCTCGAGGCCGCCGTGGAGATCAGCCCGGACCATCTGAGCGCCTACGGCCTCGTCATCGAGGAGGGCACGCGCATGTGGGCCCAGGTGCGGCGCGGCGAGCTGCCCATGCCCAGCGACGACGACGAGGCCGCCAAGTACGAGCTGGCCGACCGCCTCCTAACCGACGCCGGCTACGAGTGGTACGAGATCTCCAACTGGGCGCGGCCCAGCCACGAGTGCCAGCACAACCGCGCCTACTGGCAGGACTGGGACTGGTGGGGCGCTGGCCCCGGCGCGCACAGCCACCTGGGGGACGTGCGGCTGTGGAACACCAAGCACCCCCTGGCCTGGGCGGCGCAGGCCCTCGACAGCAGGCTCCCGGTCGCCGGCCACGAGGTGATCGACGCCGAGTCCCGGCTCCTGGAGCGGGTGATGCTGGGCATCCGCCTGCGCGAGGGCATCGCACTGGCCGAGCTGGGGGAGCCGGGCGAGGGCGACGACGGCGTGCCTGGCTCGAGCCCTGGCCGGACGCCGAGGCGGCTCGTGCCCGTGGTGGGCCGGCTCGTGGCCGATGGCCTGCTCGACGGCGCCGCCGCCCTGCGCGGGCGCGCCATCCTCACCCTGCGCGGCCGCCTCATGGCCGACACCGTCACCCGCGCGCTCGCCGGCATCGACTGACGCGAGCGGCGGGTAGGCGATTTTACGCCGCACTGAGGCGGCGATATATTCCTGTTTTCTGGACGCAGGATGCCTGCGTCTGGGGTGATGAAGGAGTTCTTGTCGTGATTTGGTTCAAACGCATCGTTGGAATCCTGATGCTTCTCGGTCTGCTGGGCAGCCTCAGCTCCGGTGCGGTCCCCTCCGCCGGAGGCACGGCCTACGTCGTTGGCGTCATCATTGGGCGGCTGCTCGCATTGTGCGGGGCGATCCTGCTGCTCGTGAGCGCGCAGCGCGATGCCCGGCGCAGCCGCGAGGAGAAGGGCCAGCAGTAACGACGCTTTCCCGCGCCGCGCGCTTGTGTCGGTTCCCCCGGCCGCGATCGGATAATCTCGTGGAAGCGACGAATCGCGTCGCGCCATCATGAAAACGCCCGCCCACGCCGTCGAGGACCCCGTGACCCCCGCACCTCCCCGCCCAGACTCCCGCCCAGCGCTCATCCTCGCCAACCTCGGCACACCGGAGTCGCCCACCGCCAAGCACGTGCGGCCCTTCCTGCGCGACTTCCTCACCGATCGCCGCGTCGTCGAGACCCACCCCGCCCTCTGGCGGCCCATCCTCGAGGGCATCGTTCTCACGATCCGCCCAGCGCGCTCGGCCCGCAAGTACGCCACCATCTGGCGCCCCGGCCACGAGACCAGCCACTCCGGCTCCCCGCTCATGCACCACACCGAGCGCCAGGGCGAGCTCCTGGCGGCGGAGCTGGGCGACGCCGTCCAGGTGCGCATCGCCATGCGCTACGGCGAGCCCGCGCTCGGGCGGGTCATGGGCGAGCTCATGGAGGCGGGCTGCCGCCGCATCGCCGTCCTGCCCGCCTACCCCCAGTACTCCGCCTCCAGCCAGGGCACCGTCATCGACGAGGCCGCCCGGTTCATCCTCGCCAGCCGCGACCAGCCCGAGTTGCGCACCATCCGATCCTTCCCGGACTCCCCGGCCTACATCGAGGCCCTCGCCACAGCCATCGAGAAGCACTGGGAGCGCCACGGCCGCCCCGACCCCGCGAGCGGCGGCCGCCTCCTGCTCTCCTTCCACTCCATCCCCCAGGCCATGCACGACGCCGGGGACCCCTACCGCTCCGAGTGCGAGCGCACCGCCGCCCTCCTCACCGCGCGCCTGGACGCCCCCGAGGGCCTCATCCGCACCACCTTCCAATCTGTCTTCGGCCCCGCGGCATGGATCGGACCAGCCACCATCGACACCGTCGGCGAGCTCGGCGCGGCCGGCTGCCCGCGCGTCGACGTCATCTGCCCCGGCTTCATGGCGGACTGCCTGGAGACCCTGGAGGAGATCGACCAGCTCAACCGGCAGACCTTCACCGCCGCCGGGGGAGGGGACTTCCACTACATCCCCTGGGGCAATGACGAGCCCGCCTGCGTGGCCGCGCTGGCCGAGCAGGCGCGCGGCGCCCTGTCCGGATGGGTGGACTGAAACCGGGCCGTTTCAGGCCGTCGGCTATGGTGGGAGGCGGACAACCCGAGAATCAGAGGAGACGTTGTGCACCTGCCCTGGTGGTCCACCCTTCCGTTCGTGGCCATGCTCGCGAGCATCGCCACCCTCCCCCTCATCCCCGCCACCGCGCACTGGTGGGAGAAGAACCGAAACCAGCTCATCCTCGCCTCGGCCCTCGGCCTGCCCGTGGCGGCCTGGATGTGGCACGAGCTGGGATGGCGGCGGGTCTTCGCCGCCGTCGTCGAGTACGGGCAGTTCATCGCCCTCCTGCTGTCGCTGTTCGTCGTCGCTGGCGGCATCTACCTCAAGGGCGATATCGAGGCTACGCCCCGCAACAACACGATCTTCCTGGCCATCGGCGGCGTGCTCGCCTCCTTCGTGGGCACCACCGGCGCCGCCATGCTGCTCATCCGCCCACTGCTCGCCACCAACCGCGAGCGGCGTTACCGCGTCCATACCGTCCTGTACACGATCTTCATCGTCGCCAACTGCGGCGGCCTGCTCACGCCTCTGGGCGACCCGCCGCTCTTCCTCGGCTTCCTGCGCGGCGTCCCCTTCACCTGGACGTTCCACCTGTTCCGCGAGTGGCTGTTCGTCAACGGGATGCTGTTGGTTTCCTACTTCGCCCTGGACACCTACTTCCACTCCCAGGAGCCCAGCGCCAACATCAAGCGCGACAAGTCCGAGGTCGAGCCCCTCGGCCTGCGCGGCACCGCCAACTTCATTTGGTTCGCCGTCATCATCGCCGCCGTCGCCCTTGCCCCCTCCATCGACGTCCACGCCATCGAGGAGGGCCACGCCGTCTTCACCGACTGGCTGCCGATCCGCGAGGTCATCATGCTCGGCGCCGCGGCTGCCGCCTACTTCCTGGGCGACAAGCGCGTGCGCTACGAGGACAACCAGTTCACCTGGGGCCCCATCGCCGAGGTCGCCGCCCTGTTCGTCGGCATCTTCCTCACGATGATCCCGGCCCTGGAGTACCTCGACGAGATTGCCCCGAGCCTGCCGATGAACGAGATCACCTTCTTCGTCTTCACCGGCGGCCTGTCCTCCGTGCTCGACAACGCCCCCACTTACGTCACCTTCTTCGAGGTCGGCAAGGTCGTGGACTCCCCGGGCGGGGCGCTCGTGGCCGGCGTGCCCGAGCTGTACCTCGTGTCGATCGCGCTGGGCTCGGTGTTCTGCGGCGCCATCACCTACATCGGCAACGGCCCGAACTTCATGGTCAAGTCCGTGGCCGAGTCCGACGGCGTCGCCATGCCCTCCTTCGGGGGCTACGTCGTCCAGACCGCCACCCGCCTCGTGCCCATCCTTGCCGCCATGGTCATGCTCTTCATCGCCCAGCCGCTCTGGGTCAAGCTCCTCGGCGGCCTGCTGACGGCGACCCTGCTCGCCTGGGACGCCGCCCTCTTCCTGCGCGGCCGTCGCCTGGCCATCCAGGACGCCTGAGCACCAGAGGACAGTCGGCGCGGCGCCCCGATCCTTGGTAGTACCGGGACGCCGCGCCTCCTCGTACTGCCGGGCTCAGTCCTCGCCCACGTGCTGGGAGCGCTCCTCGAGGAGGCGGCGCTCGTCGCGGCCCACGACGAGCATGAGCACGACGGCGATGACGGCCACCCCCACGAGGCACATGTAGGTGACATTCCACCCCGCGTAGTCGATGAGCCTGCCGACGCCGCTGGAGGCGAGCGTGGCGCCCAGCAGATAGCCGAACAATCCCGTGAAGCCAGCGGCCGTGCCCGCCACGTTGCGCGGGGACAGGTCAATGGCCTGCAGGCCGATGAGCATGACCGGCCCGTAGATGAGCCCGCCGATGATCGCGATGAACAGGTAGAACACGCCCATGGGCGCCGTCGGCGGCAGCTGCCAGTAGATGATGAGGGCCACGCCCACCCCGCCGAGGAACAGGATGCCGGCGCCCGAGCGCCAGCCGTGGAAGACGCGGTCGGACACCCAGCCGCACAGCAGCGTTCCCGCGATGCCCGCGCCCTCGTAGATCGCGAAGCCGAGGATGCCGTCCTTCACGTTCGCGCCATGGATGTAGTCGGTCAGGTAGACCGGGATCCAGTTGAGCACGCCGTAGCGCAGCGTGTAGACGAACACGTTGGTGACCGCCAGGAGCAGGATGACCCGGCTCTTCAGCACGTGGTTGAACAGCAGGGAGCGCCAGTCCTCCTTGCTCTCGTCGGCCTCCACCTTGGCGGGGTCATCGGCGAACTCCTCGATCGGCGGCAGGCCCATGGCCTCGGGGCGGTCGCGGATGAGCAGGAAGGCGACGACGGCCACCCCGAGCGCCACGATCGCGGGCGCCCAGAACGCGGGGGCCCAGTCGGCGTCGTCGGAGGCGAAGGCGTCCAGGGCCCAGGCGGAGATGAGGCCGACCCCGGCGCCGCCGACATTGTGCGCGCAGTTCCAGATCGAGGTCTTCCAGCCGCGCTCGCGCGTGGAGAACCAGTGGACGAGGACTCGCCCGAATGGGGGCCATCCCATGCCCTGGAACCAGCCGTTGATGAACATGAGGACCGCGAACAGGCCCACCGAGGCCGTCAGGGCCGGCACGAAGGCGATGAACAGGTTCATGACGGCGGACAGCGCCAGCCCCAACGGCATGAAGTAGCGGGCGTTGGCGCGGTCGGAGATCATCGCCATGAAGAATTTCGACAGCCCATAGGCGAAGAGCACCGCATTGGCCACAAGGCCGATATCGGAGGCGCTCATGATGCCGTGGTCCTTGAGGATCGAGGCCACGAGCGACACGTTGTTGCGGATCAGGTAGAACCCCGCGTAGCCGATGAAGATCCCCATGAACGCGCTCGCCGGCCACTTCTTGTAGGCGGGGGCGATCTCATGGTCGGGCAGGCGGGGACGCGCCGGCGGCGCTGAGAGGAAACTTAGAGGACGGGGTGGTTCAGAGGACGTCATTGCTCCTTGATCGGTCCTGCCCGGGCGGGCAAGACCATCAATTCTGCTCCTCCGATGAGCCCCCTGTCAGCGGCGGCGCGCGCCTATCAGCGATCACTCGCGCCGTGGGCCGGCCAGTCAGCCGCGCCGTCGGGCCGTGGGACGCCGGGCGCGCAATCGCGGCGCCCTCAGGCGGTGCCGGGCGCGGTGACGAAGTCGATGAGCTCCTCCATGCGGCCCAGCAGGCTCGGCTCTAAGTCCTTGTACGAGCGCACTGTCGCCAGGATCCGCTGCCAGCCGCGGGCGACATCCGCCTGGGTGGCGTGCGGCCAGCCGAGCGCGTCGAGCGTCCCGTGCTTGATATCCGTGCCGCGCGGGATCTCAGGCCAAGCGCGCAGGCCCACCCGTTCGGGGCGCACCGCCTGCCACACGTCCACATACGGGTGTCCCAGCACCAGGACGTTCTCCCCGCCCGGCATCGTGCGCACGCGCTCGGCGATCCGCGATTCCTTGGAGCCGGCCACGAGGTGGTCCACGAGCACGCCCGCCCGCCGCGCCGGCCCCGGGGCGAACTCGGCCATGACCTCCTCGAGGTTGTCCACGCCGTCGAGCATGAGGACGACGACGCCCTCATGGCGCAGGTCATCGCCCCACACCTTCTCCACGAGCTCGGCGTCGTGCTTGCCCTCCACCCAGATCCGCGAGGCGCGGGCCGTGCGGGCGCGCTCGCCCTCCACCGCGTAGGAGCCCGACGCCGTCAACCGCCTCCCGCCGGCGCTCACCGGGCCGCTCGGGGCGCGGCGCGCCGGCACCGGCGGGTCGAGGATGACGGGCCGGCCCTCCAGCCAGAAGCCCGGGCCCAGCGTGAAGCCGCGCCGCGCCCCATGGCGGTCCTCCAGGACGACGATCCGCCGGCCCCCGGACTTCTCCACGGCAACCGCCGCCCCCACGAAACCGGTCTCGCGGTCCTCCAGCACCATGCCCCGCTCGACGGGCACATGGACCGACTCCGGTCGGATGGCGCGCGGGCCCACCCGGTGCGGGTCCGCGGCGAGGACATCGCCCCCATAGCGGTCAGTCAGCGACGGCGCGGCGGGGGCAGTAGGAGCCCCGCGGCCGCCGGAGGCCGACCGGTTGCCGGTCTTCGCAGTCCTCGCGGGCTTGGCGGCCGCCGCCTCGTGCTGCTGGGCGCGGGTGGCGCCCTGCTCGCGCAGGGCCTTGCGGCGGGCCGCCGTCGCGCCGGGGACGGCCTGGGGGCGGTAGGGCATCGCTGGAGTCACGCCGGGCACGGTAGCGAGGCTCACGCTGGGCGAACGGGAGACCCGCCGGGCCGGGCGTAGGATGGCACTCGCTGACCGAGAGTGCTAATACGAGAGGGCCTGAGCCGGGAGGAGGGCGACACCATGGCTGATGACCGCCGTCTCAAGGTCCTGTCCGCCATCGTCACGGACTACGTGCGCACCCGCGAGCCCGTCGGCTCGCGCGCCCTCGTCGAGCGCTACCGCCTCGGCGTCTCCCCGGCCACCATCCGCAACGACATGGCCGCCCTGGAGGACGAGGGCTACATCCACCAGCCCCACACGAGCGCCGGTCGAGTCCCCACCGAGAAGGGCTACCGGCTCTTCGTCGACGAGGTCGCCCGCGTCAAGCCCCTGTCCGCCCCCGAGCGCGCCGCCATCTCCGCCCTGCTCACCGGCGCGGTGGACCTGGAGCAGGTGGTGGCCCGCACCGTGCGCGTCCTGGCCCAGCTCACCGGGCAGCTCGCCGTCGTCGAGTACCCGAGCCTGCGGCTGACCGCCCTGCGCCACCTCGAGCTCGTCGCCCTGGCGCCCACGCGCCTGCTCATGGTCATCATCACGGACACCGGCCGTGTCGAGCAGCGCACCCTCACCCTCATGGGCGACCATGCCGGCCAGGGATCCGACGGCGCGAGCGGCGTCATCGACCCGATCGCCCTGGAGCGCCTCAAGGTCCGCCTCAACGCCTCGCTGGTGGGGCGCCGCGCCGACGCCGTCGTCCCCGTCCTCGCGGGACTGGCCGAGCAGGCCCCCGCCGACGAGCGCGCCCTGCTGGCCGCCGTCACCGGCGAGCTCATCGCGGCCCTCCGCCCCGACGCCGAGGAGCGCATCGCTGTGGCCGGCACCGCGAACCTCGCCCGGGCCACCCCCGACTTCACCACCATGGGGCCCCTCCTAGACGCCATCGAGGAGCAGGTCGTCCTCCTGCGCCTGCTCTCCGGGGACCCCGCCGACGCCTCCGGGATGCGCGTGAGCATCGGCTCGGAGAACCACGAGGACGCCCTGGCCGAGGCCAGCGTCGTCACCGCCGGGTACGGCCCGGGCATCGGCGACGCCGTCGCCCACCTGGGGGTCATCGGCCCCACCCGCATGGACTACCCGGCCACCATGGCCGCCGTGCGCGCCGTCGCCCGCTACCTGTCCCGGTTCCTCGCCGGGCCGCAGGACTGAGCGGGCCGCCGCACCCACCGCACCACTGACCACCGACTGACGACTGACTGAAGGAAGACCCGACTGTGAGCGACTACTACGAGGTGCTCGGCGTGAGCCGCGGGGCCAGCGCCGACGAGATCAAGAAGGCCTACCGAAAGAAGGCCCGCACCCTGCACCCCGACGTCGCCGGCCCCGGGCACGAGGACGAGTTCAAGCTCGTCTCCACCGCCTATGAGACCCTCTCCGATCCCGAGAAGCGCGAGCTCTACGACCTCGGCGGGGAGGACGCCGTGCGCGGGGGCGGAGCCGGGTTCGGCGGAGGCGACTTCGGGGGCTTCGCCGACATCTTCAGCTCCTTCTTCGGGGCCGCCGCCGGATCGCGCGGGCCCGCCTCCCGCGCGCGCCGGGGCCAGGACGCGCTCCTGCCCGTGGACGTGGAGCTGGAGGACGTCGCCTTCGGCGCCACCCGCACCGTCCCCTTCGAGACCTACATCACCTGCGAGGCCTGCGAGGGCTCCTGCTGCGCGCCCGGCACCTCGCCGGTCACCTGCTCGACCTGCAACGGCTCCGGCTCCGTGCAGCACATGGCCCGATCCTTCCTCGGCAACGTCATGACCACCTCGCCGTGCACCACCTGCCACGGCTACGGCACCGTCATCGTCACCCCCTGCCCCGAGTGCTCCGGCGAGGGCCGCAAGCGCACCCGCCAGGACATCGAGATCCGCATTCCCGCGGGCGTGTCCACCGGCACGCGCATGCGCATGTCCGGGCGCGGCGAGGCCGGGCCCGCGGGCGGCCCCGCGGGGGACCTCTACGTGGAGTTCCACGAGGTCGAGCACGAGACCCTGCGCCGCGAGGGCGACGACCTGTGGACCGAGCTGCGCATCCCCATGACCGCCGCCGCGCTCGGCGCCGAGTTCGACATCTCCACCCTCGACGGCGACAAGCACGTCGTCGTCAAGCCGGGCACCCAGCCCGGCGAGGTGCTGCCCCTCAAGGGCCTCGGCGTGGGGCGCCTGCGCCGCTCCGGGCGCGGGGACCTCAACGTGGAGATCGTCGTGGAGACGCCGACGCGCCTGGACGAGCGCCAGCGCGACCTGCTTCGCCAGCTCGCCGAGCTGCGCGGGGAGGACGGGGAGCTGTCCCACCGCGACGAGTCCGTCATGGGGCGCCTGAAGGAGAAGTTCTCCGGGCGCTGAGCGGGCGCGCCGGGCGTAGTGCGGCGGGTGCCAGCGGAGCGCGGGGCGGGGGATGCCCTCAGGCCTGCTGGGATCCTGGCCAGTACAGGGAGTCCGGGGTGGCGCGCGCCCCGAAGATCGCCTGGCCCACGCGCACGCAGGTCGAGCCGCCCTCGATGGCGAGCTCGAAGTCGCCGCTCATCCCCATCGACAGCTGGCCGTCGCCCACCGTTCCCGCCTGGAGGCCGGCGTCGCGCAGCTGGCGCATGGTGGTGAAGCAGTCGCGGACGCGGGCGGCGTCGTCGGTGTGGGCGGCCAGGGTCATGAGGCCGCGCACCCGCAGGGCGGAGTAGGCGGGAAGGGCTGCCAGGAACGCGGGGACGTCCGCGGGCTCCAGGCCGAACTTGCTCGCCTCACCCGAGGAGTTGACCTGCACGTAGACGTCCAGGGAGCGGCCGAGCGACTGGAGCCGGCGGTCGAGGGCCTCGGCCACGCGTAGCGAGTCCAGTGCCTGGAACTCGTGGGCGAAGGCCGCGACGTCCTTCGCCTTGTTGGTCTGGAGGTGGCCGATGAGCGCCCAGTGGATGGGCAGGTCCGCCAGGTTCTCGCTCTTGCGCTTGGCCTCCTGCACCTTGTTCTCGCCCATCTCGGTGATGCCCGCGGCGACGGCGGCCCGCAGCCGCTCCTCGGGGACGGTCTTGGAGACTGGCAGAAGGCGGATCTCTGAGGTGTCCCGGCCAGCGCGCTCGGCGGCCGCCTCGAGGCGCGCACGGACGGCGGCGAGGTTGTGGGCGAAATCCTCCGGCGTGATCGCGGTGGTGAAGCGCGGGCTGCCGGCGGTGGGGGAGGCCTGCGAGTCGGGAGTGGAGGGCGAGTCCTGCGTCATGGCCAGGACGCTAGCACCGGGGCGCGGGGCCGTGCCCCGTAGGCTTAGAGCGTGACCGCGCCCGTTTTCATCCTGAGTCCCGACACCCTTGAGTCCGCCGGTGCCGCCGCTGCGGCAGGGCCCGGGGATGCGCTTGTCCTCACCGGCCCGGAGGCGCGCCACGCTGTGGCCGTGCGAAGGCTGCGCGCGGGTGAGCGCGTGGACCTCGTCGATGGCACGGGCCTGCGCCTGGTCTGCGAGGTGACCGCCGCGGGTGAGGGCGGCGCGAAGGACTGCCTGGCCGTGCGCGTCCGTGAGCGCGTGGATGAGGCGGCGCCGCCGGTGCGGCTCGCCCTCGTCCAGGCGCTGGCCAAGGGCGGTCGCGATGAGCAGGCCGTGGAGACGGCCACGGAAGTCGGTGTCGACCTCGTGGTGCCGTGGCAGGCGGAGCGCTCGATCTCGGTGTGGTCGGGGCCGAAGGTCGCCAAGGGGCGGGTGCGCTGGGAGGCCACGGCCCGTGAGGCCGCCAAGCAGGCGCGCCGGGCCCGCGTTCCCGAGGTGGCCGAGCCGCGTGGAACGGCGGGTCTCGCCGCGTGGGCGCGGGATGTCAGCGCTGGCGGGGGAGTGGTGCTCGTCCTGCACGAGGAGGCGACCGCTCCCATCAACGGCGTGGAGTTGCCCAGCGCCGGTGTGGTGGGCGTCGTTGTCGGCCCTGAGGGCGGGATCAGCGCCGAGGAGGTCTCGGCGCTGGAAGAGGCTGGCGCGGTAACGGTGCGGCTCGGCCCGCATGTCATGCGCACGGCCTCGGCCGGCCCCGTTGCCCTGGCCGTCCTCGCCCAGCGCGCCGGCCTGTGGTTCTAGTAGCACGCTCATCGGCGAGCGACCTCGACTTTTCGTTGCAATGACGGTGGCGTGGCGGCGAGGCCGAAGCTCCCGTGCGCATTTGCCCGCCGAATGCGCACGGGAGGAATCCTGCGATCGAGCGATCCGCATGATTCCAACGATGATCTCGACCGCGGAGGGCCCTGAGCGTGCCGATTTTGGACTGCGGTCATTGACCAGGGCGCCGCGCCTCGCTGGTCGGCGTCGATGGGGCATACTGCGGGCATGCTGATGACGGTGGCGTGGCCTGCGAGGAGTCGACGATGAGCCCGCGCGGGCGCAGGCCCGCTGGCAGCCCGGATGCCCGCGAGGCGATCCTCGTCGCGGCCCGCAACGCCTTCGCGCGCGACGGCTACCACACCTCGCTGCGCGGCATCGCCCGGGAGGCCGGCGTCGATCCCGCCCTCGTCCACCACTACTTCAAGGACCGCGCCGAGCTCTTCGCCGAGGCCGTCGTCGCCTCAGCGGCAGGGGCGAGCGCCGTCGATATCTCCGAGCGCGCCGAGGCTGTCGCGCATCTCGCCCCCGAGGAGCTGGGGGAGGGGATCGTCCGGTCCTTCGTGGGACTCTGGGACGGGATGGGGCCCGACCGCTTCGCCGCCGTCATCCGCGCCGCCATGAGCAGTGACGAGAGCCTGGCGCCCTTCCGCGAGTTCGTCACCACCGGAATCCTGGGGCGGATCGTGGGCAAGCTGGCGCCCGACCAGCCCGAGCTGCGTGGCCAGCTCATCGCCAGCCAGCTCATCGCCAGCCAGCTCATCGGTTTCGGGATGGCCCGCTGGATGGCCCGCATGGAGGGGATCGCCCAGCTCGACATCGAAGAGGCAGTGGCGCTCGTCGGCCCGACGATCCAGCGCTACGCCACCGGGGAGCTACCCCGGTCGGGCGACTGACGGGTTACGGCGAGCGCTGAACCACGACCCCTTGACGGGGCGGCGCCGCGCTCGTATATTCATCACATGATGAAAAACGAGAATGCCTCGTCAGAGGCCCCCGACGACCCCCAGCAGGTGGTCGAGCGGATCTCGGTGACGATCGAGCGCTATGGCGCGGACTCCGAGACCGATGTTGTCGCCGAGGGTTCGGCATCGAGCGTCCAGGGAGCGACGCCAGCCGGGGCGGTATCGCCCACTGCCGAGGTCGCCTCTGCGCCGATGCCGGTGCCGGCGTCGGGGCCCGCGGAGCCCCCGGCACCCAGGCCCGCCGTGCGCGCCAGCGGCCTTGTGGTCACACGCGGCGGCAACGAGATCCTCCACGGGATCGATCTCGACCTGGCCCACGGCTCGGTCACCGGCCTCCTCGGGCCGTCGGGCTGCGGGAAGACGACGCTCATGCGGTCGATCGTCGGCGTTCAGCGGTACTCGGGGAGCCTGCAGGTCTTGGAGAGCACCCCCGGCAGCAAACCGCTGCGCGGCCGCATCGGCTACCTCACCCAGGAGGCCTCGGTCTACCCGGACCTCAGCGCCCGCCAGAACGTCGCCTACTTCGCCCGCCTTGCCGGGGCGCGCGCCAGGGGCGTCGATGAGGTCCTGGAGGAGGTCGGCATCGCTGACATCTCCGGACGGTTGGTGAGCACCTTCTCCGGCGGTCAGCGCAACCGGGTCTCGCTGGCCTGCGCGCTCGTCGGCGCGCCGGAGCTCCTCGTGCTTGATGAGCCGACGGTCGGCCTCGACCCGGTGACCCGCGAGGACCTGTGGGCGGCCTTCCGCCGCATCGCCGAGGGCGGCACGACGATTCTCGTCTCCAGCCACGTCATGGATGAGGCATTCCGCTGCGACGGCGTCCTGCTCATGCGGGAGGGACGCATCCTCGCCTCCACCACCGCGCCCGAGCTCCTGGCCAGTACTGGCGCCGAGACGCTCGACGACGCCTTCCTCACCATCATCCGCGAGGCCGAGTCGGCAGAGAAGGCTGGGCCGGCCAGCAGCGGAAGCGCCGCGAGCAAGGAGACGAACCGATGAATCCGCGCACCTACGCCGCAACTGTCAAGCGCGTCCTGTTCCAGTTGCTCAATGACAAGCGCACGATCGCTCTCATCATGGCCGTCCCCGCGCTGCTGGTGACGCTCCTGTACTTCGTCTACAGGGACTATCCGGGTGGGGACGTGCTCTTCGACCGCGTTGCCGTGCAGATGATCGCGATCCTGCCGATGTCCGTCATGTTCCTCATCACGAGCATCACCATGCTGAAGGAGCGGGTGGGCGGGACACTGGAGCGCCTGTGGACGACGCCGATGCGCCGAGCCGACCTCGTCTTGGGCTACGCGACGGCGTTCACCCTGGTCGCCGTGGGGCAGGCCCTCGTGCTCTCGGCCGTGTGCGCCTGGGCGCTGGGGGTGACGATCGCCGGGAACTGGGGGTGGATCATCCTGACGGCCCTGCTGGACGCCTTCGTGGGGGTGGCGATCGGCCTGCTCATCTCGGCGCTGTCGAGCACGGAGTTCCAGGCGGTGCAGTTCATGCCGCTTATCGTCGGTATGCAGATCTTCCTGTGCGGGATGCTCGTTCCCCGCAGCCAGCTGCCCTCAGGGCTCGAAGAGGCGAGCCTGGTTATGCCGATGAGCTGGGCGGTCAACGCCGTGGGCGAGGTGCAGGCGGGATCGGCGGTGACGCAGGGCCTTGTCATGGACATGGTGGTGCTGGCGGCCATCGGCCTCGTGGTGCTGGCGGCCGCTCCGCTGACCATGCCTCGCAAGACCCGCTGAGGCGGGCTGGCGACAAAGTTGCTTGTATTGACAAAAATATAAGTTATATAGTTAAGCATGCTTCACGCCTGTGCCATCCTCATGGACATCGTTCGCTCTCGTGAACTGCCAGACCGCGTTGGTGCGCAGCGGCGCATCGAGGAAACCCTGGCCGTGGCTTCTCAAGGGCTTGGCCTGCTGGCGAAGCCGTATGCCTCGGTTGGCGACGAGTTCCAGTCGGTCGCGCCAACGCTCGGCGGAGCTCTTGTTCTAACGGAGCGGGTTCAGTTGCTGCTCCCGGACGGCCTCATGCTGCGCTATGGGATTGGTGAGGGGGAGATTCAGAACATCGGGGGCGATGCCGCACGCGTGTTGCAAGACGGCAGTGCGTGGTGGCGGGCGAGGGAGGCCATCGACCACGCCCATGAGGTCCAGGATGCGGGGGCGGAGTACCTGCTCACCTGCTACCGCGGTGGAAGCGATGAGGAGGAGCAAGCGCTGGTGAATGCCCTGCTCACGTTGCGCGATCACTCTTTAGCGGGCCTTGGTGGACGCCAGCGGCGGATGCTGGCGGGGCTCACCTCGGGGCAGACTCAGGCGCGGGTGGCCGCCGAGATCGGGGTGAGTCAAGCCGCTGTGTCACAGTTTGTGGTGTCGAAGGGGGCGGCCCTCCTCGCAGCGCACCGGTTGCTCGTCGTGGCAGCCGCGACGGTGGAGGCGGAGCGATGATCTCACTGGTCGTCTTCCTCGTTGGAGCCTCATCGATTGTCTCGTCACTGGCCGGGCGTGTGAGGGGTAGTCGCACTTCTGCTGTCCGCATCCTCCTGCGCGTCCTTGTGATCCTGACTGGGTGCGTGCTTGCTGCGCGCCCACTCCATGTGGGGGCGGTGGGCGTGCTCATCAGCGCATGCCTGCCGGCCGCCTGGATCGGATCGGAGGTACTTGAGCGGGTCGGGCCTGGGCGCTCCCAGGCTACGGCAGTGCTTCATGTGGCTCGCTGCGGCATCGGGATTGGCGCTCTGGCACTGCTGTGCGTCATGGGTCCGCATGGCGAGGAAGGCCGAGGCGCCCTCGCCGTCGCGTGGATAGGCGTCCTCCTGTTCATGACAGAGCCAGCGAACCAGGTGGTCAATGCCGTCCTGGTACTGGCCGGGGTGCCCGCATCTGAGGGGGTGGCGCCGAGGAAGAGGGAGAGGGCTGGCGATAGTGGTTAAAGCGCTGATCATGCTCTGCGTGGTGGGCACTGGATTGGTGCGCTGGAGCGGCTTCTCCTCATACTTCTGGCGATGGCTGGTGCAGAGATTCCGGCAGCGGTCATCGTCGCTGCCAAAGGGGTGGTCCGCTTCCCCGAGATCTCCAAGCCGGGAAGTCGTGCTGCCGAAGTCTTCCTCATCGGTTCGATGACCTCATGGACCCTCGCAGTGCTCGGGATCGCGCTTCTACGCGCGTTATAAGCGTCGCGGTGATTTCTGGGCCGGTACCACCGCCGTCGTCGTGACAGGTCTGGCCGGCTTGGTGCTGCGGTTGCGGTTCGGTCACGAGAGTCGAGCAGCATGGTACTGGCACCCTCTGCCGGGCCGGGCTCTGCGATGATGCGCGTGCGCGAGACGGCTCCCCACCGCCGCGCTCCCTACCCATTTCTCTGGGGGCGGTGCTGCCTCCGAAGGAGTCCCTATGAGCGGTGACGAGCTCCAACTGATCAGTGACGGTTCTGGCTTGGCGGTGATCGGCGACGCCGGAGCGGTCGACCGCTTCCTCACCGAGAAGGGCCTGGCTGGCCGCCCGATGGACCTGTCCCGGATCGCCCCGGCGCTTGGCAAGTTGGGATTGGCTGCGCAGGCCGGCGGCGTGATCGCGCAGAGCTCCGGGCGATGGGTGAAGCTGTCGGCGGAGTCTGCGAAGGCCCTCACGAACAAGGACTACAAGCTCGTGACCAGCAGACAGAACGGCCTGGCGATGGGCGTACTGCGCGGCGAGGGCGGCCGCTTCGCCAAGAATCTCCAGTTCGAGTCCGACTCACTGACTCGGCTCAGCCCCGCCGCGGTAGCGGGGCTCGGCGCCGTCATGACCCAGATGGCGATCCAGAAGATCCTTGAGGACATCCAGGAGTTCCTGAAGGTGATCGACGAGAAGGTCGATGACCTCATCCAGATGCAGAAGGACGCCGCGCTGGCCGGGTTGATCGGGGTGGGCAAGACCATCCGTGACGCCCTGATGGCCCGCGAGGAGGTTGGCAAGGTCGCGGCGGTGACATGGTCGAAGATCGACGACGCGCCACAGACGATCGCCACGGGCGAGGCCTTCGCCCTTCGCCGGCTCGCCGTCCTCACCGAGAAAGTGGAGAAGAAGGGAAAAGTCGCCGAGGTCGCCAAGATCGCTGCGGACGTCGAGAAGGAGGCCTGCGAGTGGCTGGTGGTGCTCGCCAGGTGCGCCGCGCTCCAGGACGCCTGCGACGTGCTGGAGATCGACCGCGTTCTTGGGGCGCATCCCGAGGATGTTGAGGAGCACCGCCGCGCTCTGGCCCTGGCTCGCGATACTCGCCGCAAAGAGGTCAGGGAAGCGGCCGAGGGGCTCCTCAGCCGCCTCAACGCGGTCGCGAGCCTGAGCGATCGCTCGGTGGTGGCACATCCGAAGGCCGCACAGCGAGTGATCGACATGCGCAATCGGGTCGCTGACGTCTTCGAGGCCGCGTTGCGCAGCATGGACATCGACGCGGATTACGCGCTGATGGAGCCCAGGACATGGAGGCAGGCCGTCAGGGGCATGAGGCAGGAGGCCGTTCAGGCGGCCGCAGAGCTTAAAAACGTCGCCGTGGAGAGCGGGCGGCGCGCGGTTGACAGCGGCCTCGACGCCACCGCTGGAGTGCTCACCGCAGCCGCGTTCCGCGCGGAACAGGCTCGCCCTTCCTACCGGGAGGGCTTAGAGTCCGCTCGCGACGCCGATGACTCGCCGCAGATTGAGCCGTAAGGACTTGCTTCCGTCGCCGACTTCGTCCCTTTGATGCCGACTTCGGTGGGTAAGGGGACGAAGTCGGCATCAAAGGGACGAACGCGTGGCGCTGTCGGCGGATCGGGGAGGCTAGCCTGGGCGCATGTGGATCGTGTTCGCCTGCGGGTCGGCGCTGTTCGCCGGGCTGACGGCGGTACTCGCCAAGGCGGGCATCCGGGAGATCGACTTCACCCTGGCCACCGCCCTGCGCACGCCCGTCGTGCTGGTGGCGGCCTGCGCCATGGTGCTCATCCGGGGCTCGCAGTCCCAGATCGCGAGCATTGACGCCGCCACCCTCGGCTGGCTCATCGCCTCGGGGCTGGCCACAGGCGCCTCGTGGCTCTGCTACTTCAAGGCACTCCAGCTCGGCGAGGCCTCGAAGGTCGCGCCGATCGACAAGCTGAGCACGGTGCTCACGGTGCTGCTCGCCGTGCTTCTCCTGGGCGAGTCGTTAACGGTGATCGGGGGAGTGGGCGTGGTCCTCATGGTCGCGGGGACGCTGCTCATGCTGGACCGTTCCGATGCCGTGACCCTCGCCCCTAGGCGTGCCGGCTCCCGGGGATGGCTGCTCTACGCGCTGGGGTCAGCGGTGTTCGCGGCGCTGACGGCGATCCTCGGCAAGCTCGGGATCGTCGGCGTCGAGTCGAACCTGGGGACGGCGATCCGCACAGCGGTGGTCCTGGTGATGGCCTGGGCGATGGTAGCCGTCAGCGGACGACGGCGCCCGCTGCCCTCCCTGCCCCGGCGCGAGGTCATGCTGGTGCTTGCCTCAGGCTTGACGACCGGGGCCTCATGGCTCTGCTTCTACAGGGCGCTGCAGGATGGCCCCGCCAGTGTCATCGTTCCGATCGACAAGCTGAGCATCCTCGTGACCGTCGCGTTCTCCGTCCTCATCCTGCGCGAGCGCCTGAGCCGGCGCTACCTCGCGGGCCTCGCCCTGCTGACACTCGGCACCCTCGCGATGGTGCTGTAGTGGCATCAGCTTGGCCCACATCTGCTGCTTCTATCGCTGGCGAACCTCTGTCCACCTAATTTTCACAGTCGCTTTCGCTGCCACAGGTACCTGGAGAGTCAACGATCTCGTCATCGATTTCGTTCCACCATTCTGCCCCATCGCGGTTGTCGTTTTGGATTATGTCAATGCTTTTGGTGATCCGTTGTGATTTTGCGACTTCAATCCCGTCGGTTACGCCGACAATCCTGAAAAATTCCTGGCTATTAGTGGAGAAGCACGCAAGTGCTTGATCTCGCCTGGCCGTGTCCCCGCTAGTCAGGGGCTCCACTAGCTTCAATTGATCGTGTTTCGGGAACAATTGGAGTCCCAACTTGTCTCTAGGAGTGAAAATGGCGACTCTTGAAGGTGATGGCGAATAGACAACTCCCTCGGAGTCGACGAGTGATAATTTTATTCGGTAAGCATGAATTCCGGATTCTCTATCTTCTTCGGCGGCATCTTCTGGTGGGGAGAATATGATTTATATTAGAGCACTTCCGTTGGAAGGTACCTCGTGGCACAAAGGGAATTCTTGTTGTTCTCCTGGGGTTGGGTCGACCGCTAAACGCACTTTGTAACACATGCCTGGCTCCACCGCACCCTCGGAGACGCACCTGCCTAGGTAGGCGTAGTTCTCATATGTGATGATGCCTCGCACAAGTTCGGTGGGCAGTTCTCCTTGAGTGTTGCTAAGACGTAATTGAACGCCTCCTGGAACGATGTTGCCGTCTCTTGTCTTTTTTGAGCTGTATACAACTATGTCATCGATTTTTGTATGCGCGCGCTTTTCATGTATGAAAGTTTTGTATACTTCAACGCCTCCGGCGGTCAATGCGCCTACCCCTCCAAGCGCCCCTAGTCCTGACAATATAGTTTCTCGTCGCGATGGCTTTCCTTTATGGTTCAGCGTCTGTTCCAAGGTGTCGATTTTTTTGTCGATACGATCGTGTAATTTGTCGACGCGGTCAATGGATTCGCTCAGCCTGTTGAGGTTCTGTCGAAACTTTCTCATGGCGTTCCTTGCTTTGCTTGCGCTATTGTGTAGGGTTGTGTGCTTTTGTTATGATCCGCAATGTGGTGAATAACATATTCGATAGCGGGTGAGGTGGACTTGGTTTGTTAGGCTTTCAAAGCTATTCCTTTGAGAGTGTCGTCTATGCGTCGCAGATGTTCTCCTACCTGCTGCGACGCGGGGGTTCGCGGCGCTGCGCAACGCAGCGAGGGTATCACCGGGCCGTGCCCTCTCGGGCGGGCTGACCAGGCCCGTCATCCCTGCCGTCGAGTTCGTACCGTTGACGCCGAAATCTGAAGGTAAGGGTACGAAGTCGACACCAAAGTGACGATCTCGGCGGGCAGACGGGCGGGAGGGCTCGGGCAGGCGGGTGGGAGGACACATAGGCAGCCCGCTCGGCGCCGTCGGGCGGATCTTGCCCGCCCCGGTAGGATCAGAGGCGATGACCAACGCGCCCATCGACCCAGTAGCGGCCCCGCACATGCCGCAGACCACCTCGCCAGGCTCCGCCAGCCCTGCCACCCGCGCCCCCGGCCGCCACACGGCCGCTCCTCCGGCAGCCCCCGCCTCCTCACCCAGCGCCCCGCCCCCCTCCGAGGTCACCCGCACCCTCGTCCTGCCTCCGGACCTCGCACTCGTCTCCCTCCTCGGCGTGCGCGACGAGGTCCTGCGCGCCATCGAGAAGGGCTTCCCCGCCGCGGACATTCTCGTGCGCGAGACCGAGATCCGCGTGACCGGCGAGCCCGGCGTCGTCGACACCGTCATCCTCCTGCTCTCCGAGCTCATCGACGTCGCCCGCGCAGGCACACCGCTCACCGCCGACGCCGTCGAGCGCGCCATCGGCCTCCTCGCCGCCGCCACCCACCCCGCCGACATCCTCGCTGAGGACGTCCTCACGGCCCGGGGCCGCACCATCCGCGCCAAGTCGCTCGGCCAGAAGAAGTACGTCGACGCCATCGAGGGCGCCACCATCACCTTCGGCATCGGCCCGGCCGGAACCGGCAAGACCTACCTCGCCATGGCCAAGGCCGTTGACGCCCTCGCCCGCCACCAGGTCTCCCGCATCATCCTCACCCGCCCCGCCGTCGAGGCAGGCGAGAACCTCGGCTTCCTGCCCGGCACCCTCACCGACAAGATCGACCCCTACCTGCGCCCCCTCTACGACGCCCTCCACGACATGCTCGAGCCCGAGGCCCTGCCCAAGCTCATGGCCGCCGGCACCATCGAGGTCGCGCCACTGGCCTACATGCGCGGGCGCACTCTCAACGACGCCTTCGTCATCCTCGATGAGGCCCAGAACACCACCCCCGAGCAGATGAAGATGTTCCTCACCCGCCTCGGATTCGGCTCGAAGATGGTGGTCACCGGGGACATCTCCCAGATCGACCTGCCCGGCTCGCGCCCCTCCGGCCTCATCGTCGTGCGCCGCATCCTCGACGGCGTCGACGGCATCTCCTTCTGCGAGCTCGGCGCCGCCGACGTCGTCCGCCACCGCCTCGTCGGCCGCATCATCGACGCCTACGCCGCCTACGACGCCGAGACCGCCGCCGCCCAGGCTCTCCGCGACGGCGCCGGCGCCCCCGCCGCCCCCTCCCACCGCTCGCGCGGCCAACGCACCGCCCGGCCCACCCATCACGCCCCCACGAGGAGCCGCGCATGACCACCGAGATCAACAACGAGACCGAGGTCGCCATCGACGGCGCCGAGTTCGCCGCACTGGCCGACCACGTCCTGGCAGCCATGCACGTCAACCCTCTCGCCGAGCTCAACATCCTCTTCATCGACCCCGAGCCCATGGAAGAGCTCCACGTCCGCTGGCTCGACCTGCCCGGCCCCACCGACGTCATGAGCTTCCCCATGGACGAACTGCGCCCAGGCGATGAGGAGAACCCTGCCCCCGCCGGGACCCTCGGCGACATCGTCATCTGCCCGCAGGTGGCCGCCAAGCAGGCCATCGCCGCAGGCCACTCCGCCGTCGAGGAGATGCTGCTGCTCGCCACCCACGGCATCCTCCACCTGCTCGGCTACGACCACGCCGAGCCCGAGGAGAAGAAGGAGATGTTCGACCTCCAGCGCACCCTCCTCCTCACCTTCCTCGCGAGCAGGGGCGCATGACCGGCACACCCGTCGCCCTCCTCATCACCGCCTCGGTCCTCATCCTCGCCGTGGGCGCCACCCTCTCCGCCGGGGAGGCCGCCCTTGCCCGCATGACCCGCGCCGCCGCCGAGGACCTCGTCGAGGACGGCCGCCGGGGCGCCGTCCGCGTCCTCGCCCTGGCCGAGCGCCGCGGCGAGGTGCTCGGCACCATCGGCGCCGTGCGTATCGGCGTCGACATGCTCGCCGCCGTCCTCGTCACCCTCGCCGTCGCAGGCCTCCTCAGCTCCTGGTGGCAGGTCCTCCTGGCCGCCTCCTGCGTCAACGCCGTCCTCCTCGGGCTCGTCGTCGGCATCTCCCCGCGCCGCCTCGGGCGCCGCAACCCCGAGGGCACCCTCCTCGCCCTGGCCGGCCTCCTGCGCCGCGTCGACGCCGTCGGCGCACCCTGGCGCTGGTGCGAGGCCCGATTCGGCCGCGCCTCCACCCTCACCGAGGCCGAGGCCCGCGAGGCCGTCACCCAGGACCTGCGCGAGATGATCGACGAGATCGGCGAATCCGAATCCATCGAGGACGAGGACCGCGAGATGATGCGCAGCGTCGTCGAGCTCGGCCAGACCCTCGTGCGCGAGGTCATGGTGCCCCGCCCCGACATGGTCACCATGGAGGAGAGCAAGCCCATGGCCGCCGCCATGCGCCTGTTCATCCGCTCCGGCTACTCCCGCGTCCCCATCATCGGGGAGGACGCCGACGACGTGCGCGGCATCCTCTACCTCAAGGACGTCCTGCGCCGCCTCGCCGAGCACCCCGAGCACGAGGCCCGGCCCGTCGTCGACTTCACCCGCGAGGCCGTCTACGTCCCCGAGACCAAGGCCGCCGACGACCTCCTGCGCGATATGCAGTCCGGGCGCTTCCACATGGCCCTCGCCGTCGACGAGTACGGCGGCATCGCCGGCCTGGTCACCATGGAGGACCTGCTGGAGGAGGTCGTCGGCGAGCTCACCGACGAGCACGACCACGCCGAGCCGGAGGTCGAGGACCTCGGCGGCGGCGCCTACCGGGTGCCCGCCCGCCTCGGCCTCGACGAGCTCGGCGAGCTGTTCGACCTCGAGATCGACGACGACGACGTCGACACCGCCATCGGCCTGCTCACCAAGGCCATCGGCCGAGTCCCCCTGCCCGGCGCCGTCGGCGACTGGCAGGGCGTCCGCCTCACCGCCGGAGAGGCCTCCGGCAGGCGCCGCCAGGTCGCCACCCTCCTGGCCACCCGCAGCCCCGACACCGACGACGAGAGCAACCACCGAGCATGAGCACCGAGAACGCAGAGAACACAGAGCGCACCGAGCCCGCCCCCATCCGCTTCCCCTCCGACGCCGAGCTCATGGCCGGCGAGAACGCCCTGGCCAGCGCCGGCCTCACCGACCTTGCCGACGACGACGGCGGGGTCCCCGCTCCCGGCGCCATCGGCGACGCCGCCGTGGGACTCTCCCTGCCCGAGTTCCCCGAGGGCTTCCGCGCCGGCTTCGCCTGCCTCATCGGGCGCCCCAACGCAGGCAAGTCCACGCTCACCAACGCGCTCGTCGGCACCAAGGTCGCCATCATGTCCGACCGCCCCCAGACCACCCGCCACAACGTGCGCGGCGTCGTCCACCGCGAGGACTCCCAGATCGTCCTCGTCGACACCCCCGGCATGCACCGCCCCAAGACGCTCCTGGGCAAGCGCCTCAACGACCTCGTCCGCGAGACCCTCACCGACGTCGACGTCATCGCCTTCTGCATCCCCGCCAACGAGAAGATCGGCCCCGGGGACCGCTTCATCGCCCGCGACATCGCCGAGCTGCGCGCCCCCGTCGTCGCCGTCGTCACCAAGGCGGACACCGTCGGCAAGGAGGCGCTGGCCGCCCAGCTCCTCGCCGTCAACGAGCTCGGCGACTGGGCGGACATCGTGCCCGTCTCCGCCACGCGCGGCGAGCAGATCGACGTCCTCACCGAGGTCCTCGCCAGCCACCTGCCGCCCTCGCCGCCGCTCTACCCCACCGGCGAGATCACCGACGAGCCCCGCGACCTCATGATCGCCGAGCTCGTCCGCGAGGCCGCCCTGGAGGGCGTGCGCGACGAGCTCCCGCACTCCCTGGCCGTCATCGTCGACGAGGTCATGGACCCGCGCGGTTCCACCCCCGGCAGCCTCGGCCCCGTCAAGGGCGCCGGGAACCGCATGCAGGTGCGCGTCAGTCTCGTCGTCGAGCGCGACTCCCAGAAGGCCATCGTCATCGGCAAGGGCGGGGCCCGCCTCAAGGAGATCGGCGTGCGCGCGCGCCGCGGCATCGAGGACTACCTGCGACGCAAGGTCTACCTCGACCTCCACGTGCGCACCGCCAAGGACTGGCAGTCCGACCCCAAGGCCCTCGCCAAGCTCGGCTTCTAGCACCTTCCCAGGAACAATCAGGGCCGAAAGTCCTGCACGTCGCGGTGCCGTGGCGCACACTTGGATCAGCCCCTGATCATCGAGTGAGAGCGAACCGCACATGACCACCCAGGACAGCCCCGCCCCGACGAGTCCCGCCCCCACCCGCGCCTGCCCCGACGACCTGTGGGCCATCGGCCAGCGCGCCACCACCCGCGCCCGCCGCTGGGCCGACGAGTCCTCCCACGAGCCCGTCCCGCGCTCCGCCTCGCTCCTGGCGGGCATCCTCGCCGACCCCGACGGCCTGGAGTTCACCACCCGCTTCACCGACGACGTCGTGCGCCCTGCCGACCTCGACGTCGCAGGCGCCGCCCTGGCGCGCCTGGCCGCCAAGCGCACGAGCTTCCTGCCCATGCTGCTCGGCGCCGCCACCGGGGTCGGCGGGCGCGTTGCCCGCCTCGCCCCGCGCACCGCCGCCAAGATCGCGCGCCGCACCTTCCGCGAGCTCGTCGGCGACCTCGTCGTCGACGCCTCCCACGCCAGCCTCGGGCCCGCGCTCGCCCGCCTGCGCGAGGGCGGCAACCGCCTCAACGTCAACCTCCTGGGCGAGGCGGTCCTGGGGGAGAAGGAGGCCGAGCGGCGCCTGGCCGCCGTCGCCAGCCTCGTCACGCGCGACGACGTCGACTACGTCTCCATCAAGGTCTCCGCCGTCACCGGCCCCCACAACCCCTGGGGCCACGAGGAGGTCGTCGCCCACGGCGTCAAGGCCCTCGCGCCCCTCTACCGCGCCGCCCGCGACCACGGCACCTTCCTCAACCTCGACATGGAGGACTACAAGGACCTCGATCTGACCATCGAGGTCTTCACGGCCATCCTCGACCAGCCCGACCTGCGCGATTACGAGGCCGGCATCGTCCTGCAGGCCTACCTGCCCGACTCCCTGGCCGCCATGGCGCGCCTCCAGGATTGGGCCGCCGCGCGCGTCGCCTCCGGCGGCAGCCGCGTCAAGGTCCGCATCGTCAAGGGCGCCAACCTGTCCATGGAGCGCGTCGACGCCGAGATCCACGGCTGGGAGCTCGTCACCTGGCCCAGCAAGCAGGCCACCGACACCCACTACAAGCGGATGCTCGAATGGGCCATGACCCCCGAGCGCCTGGCCAATATCCGCCTGGGAGTGGCCGGGCAGAACCTCTTCGACATCGCCTTCGCCTACGAGCTGCGCGAGGCCCGCGGCGCCCAGGACGACGTCGAGTTCGAGATGCTCTCCGGCATGGCCACCGGCATCGCCGAGGTCGTGCGCCGCGACGTCGGCCAGCTCCTCCTCTACGTCCCCGTCGTCGACCCCGACGAGTTCGACGTCGCCATCTCCTACCTCGTGCGCCGCCTCGAGGAGAACGCCGCCCCCGAGAACTTCATGTCCGGCGTCTTCGACCTCGCCTCCGACCCCGCCGTCTTCGCCCGCGAGCAGCAGCGCTTCCTCGACGCCCTCGCCGACCTCGACCCCAGCGCACCCGTACCCGCGCCCCGCCGCGCGCAGGACCGCCTCGCCGAGCAGGCCGCCCCCGTCCCCGAGGCTCCCGCGCCAGGCGCCCTGCCCGAGTACGCCTCCACCCCCGACTCCGACCCCGCCCTTCCCGCCAACCGCGAATGGGCCCGCCGCATCGCCGCCGCCATCCCCGGCTCCCAGCGTGGCCTCGACGACGTCCGCGCGGGCGAGGCCTTCCTCGCCACCGTTGGGGACGTCGACGCCGCCATCGCCGGGCTCACATCCGCCCAGAAGGCCTGGGCCGCCCGGCCCGCCGCCGAGCGCGCCGCCATCATCCACCACGCCGGGGACGTCCTCGCCGCCCGCAGAGCCGAGCTCATCGAGGTGGCCGCCGCCGAGACCGGCAAGACCATCGACCAGTCCGACCCCGAGGTCAGCGAGGCCATCGACTTCTGCCACCACTACGCGCGGATGTCCCTCGAGCTCGTCGACCCCGACTACCTCGCCGGCGCCCGCTTCACCCCCGCAAGGGTGAGCGTCGTCGCCTCGCCGTGGAACTTCCCGCTGGCCATCCCCACCGGGGGAGTCGTCGCCGCGCTGGCCGTGGGCAGCGCCGTCGTCCTCAAGCCCGCCCCGCCAGCCAGGCGCTGCGGGGCCGAGATCGTGCGCGCCCTCCACGCCGCCGGCGTGCCCGAGGACGTCCTCATGCTCGCCCCCATCGAGGACGGCGAGGTCTCCCAGCGCCTCGTCACCCATGAGGGCGTCGACCGCGTCATCCTCACCGGCTCCTACGACACCGCCCGCCTCTTCCGCTCGTGGAAGCCCGGCATGCGACTCCTGGGGGAGACCAGCGGCAAGAACGCCATCATCGTCACCCCCTCGGCGGACCCCGACCTCGCGGTGCGCGACGCCGTCGCCTCCGCCTTCGGGCACGCCGGCCAGAAGTGCTCGGCCGCCTCCCTCCTCTTGCTCGTCGGCTCCGCCGGCAGGTCGGAGCGCATCGCCCGCCAGCTCGTCGACGCCACCGCCTCCCTGCGGATCAAGGGCCCCGAGCACCTCGACTCCCAGATGGGGCCCGTCGTCGTCCCCGACGACGCCAAGGCGCAGCGGGGACTGACCGCCCTGGGCGACGGGGAGCACTGGGTGCTCGCCCCCAAGCACCTGGGCGGTGGCCTGTGGCGCCCCGGCATCCGCGCAGGCGTCGCGCCCGGCAGCGAGTACCACCTCACCGAGTACTTCGCCCCCGTCATCGGCGTCATGCGGGTGGACACGCTGGCCGAGGCGATCGAGGTCGTCAACGCCGTCGACTACGGGCTCACCTCCGGGCTGCAGACCCTCGACCCCGACGAGCTCGCCCAGTGGCTCGACGGCATCGAGGCCGGCAACCTCTACGTCAACCGCGGCATCACCGGCGCCATCGTGCGCCGCCAGCCCTTCGGCGGCTGGAAGCGCTCCGCCATCGGCACCACCACGAAGGCCGGCGGGCCCTCCTACCTGCTCGGCCTGGGGGAGGTCTCTCCCGACTCGGGCGCCGAGACCGGGGTCGAGAGCGGGTCGCTCGACGGCATCGACGAGCGCGTCGCGGGCCTTTTCGAGGCCGTGCGCCACGAGCTCGTCCGCTCCGACGCCGCATGGCTGCGCCGCGCCCTGGCCGCCGACGCCGCCGCCTGGCAGGAGAGGTACGGGCAGGCGCTCGACGTCACGGGGCTCGCCTGCGAGCGCAACATCCTGCGCTACCGGCCCACCCCCGTCATCGTGCGCTCCGTGCTCGGCGTGGAGACCGTCGACCTCGTGCGCGTCCTCGCCGCGGGCGTCCTCGCGGGCGGGGATGTGGAGCTCTCCGTGGAGGCGCCGCTGCAGGCGGGCCTGACCGCCGCGGCCCAGGCGGCGGGCGTGCGCGTGGAGATCGAGCCCGAGGGCGTGTGGAGCGCCCGCCTGGCGGACCTCGGCACATCGAACGCCCTGGGCACGCGCGTGCGGATCCTCGCCCCGCGGGGCGTCCCCGAGGCCTCCGTCTGGGAGGAGGCGACGTCGCTGACGATCGGCAGCCCCGACGTCGCCCTCTACACGGGTGCGGTCACCCCCTGCCCGCACACCGAGCTCCTGCCCTTCCTGCGCGAGCAGTCCATCGCGATCACCAACCACCGCTTCGGCACGCCCCTCGACCTCGCCGCTGGCCTGGTCTGACGCGGTATCGGGGCCGCGAGGGCGCCCTGGCGGGCCGAAGGGCGGCTGACGTGAGCGCGGGGCGCTGCGGGCACATGTATGGTCTGGCCATGCTCTTCTCCCCAAGAACATGCCTCCCGACCCCAGTTGGCCAGCCGTGACGCGGCTGGACTCGCTCACAGGCCTGCGCTGGTGGGCGGCCTTCGCCGTCTTCCTGTACCACATGAGGAATCTGGCCCCAGTGCCGCTGCTCGGCGAGGTCGCCCGTTTCGGCAACCACGGCGTCGCATTCTTCTTCGTGCTCTCGGGCTTCGTGCTCACCTGGTCCGCCGGCCAGGCGGGGACCACGGCCCGCAACTTCTACTGGCGGCGCTTCGCCCGCATCTACCCCGCCCACGTCGTCGCGCTTCTCCTGGCGATCCCGGTGTTCTACTCCGTGGCGCCCGATCCCGGCCAGCCCTGGGTCAAAGAACTCGCTGCTGCGCCCCTGCTCCTGTCACTGGTGCTGCTGCAGAGCTGGTCCAATGAGCCCGTCATCCTCTTCTCCGGCAACCCGGCGGCCTGGACCCTCGGCGTCGAGGCCTTCTTCTACCTCCTGCACCCCTGGGCCAACCGCGGTCTGGGCAAAGTCCGCGAGCGGGGGACCCTAGTGCTGCTCGTAGGCGTCATCTCGCTGATCATGGCGCACCGGGTCGCCGCGCTCCGTGCCCCGGCGGGCTGGCTCTCCCAGCTACCGACGCCGGTGGCGAGGCTGGGGGAGTTCGCCCTGGGAATGGTGATGGCCCGGCTCGTCCAGCTCGGCGTCGGCCGATGGGTCCGCCCGTGGATGGGCTACTGCGCGGTCGGCGCCTTCGTCGGCTGGTGCGTCCTGTCCCGCCACTACGGATGGTCGGACACCTGGTCCCGCACCGCGCAGCGCTTCGAGCTCCAAGTCCTCGCCGTGCTGTTCGCCCTGCTCATCCTCGGTATCGCGAACC
Source organism: Actinomyces timonensis DSM 23838 (assembly GCF_000295095.1). Lineage (GTDB taxonomy): Bacteria > Actinomycetota > Actinomycetes > Actinomycetales > Actinomycetaceae > Actinomyces > Actinomyces timonensis. Next base: position 369,473 of record NZ_JH806633.1, read on the forward strand.
GCGACCTTGCCCAGGGCCGCTCCTGGCTCCGCCACCGGCTGGTGGTCACACTCGGGACCTGGTCCTTCGCCTTCTACCTCGTTCACGCCACCGCCATGTACGCGGTTCGCGACGCCGTCGGGCTCCAGCCCCAGAGCGTCGGCAATCTCGTGTGGTACCCGCCGGTGCTCGCGATCGCGCTCGCACTGGCCTGGGCGCTGTACCGATTCATCGAGCACCCGCTGGAGCGGCGCATGCGCCACTGGGGCAACGTGCACCTGGCGTGAACGCGCTACCGGCAGCATCACCGGATCGCGCTCGCGGGTCACGTCAGCGGGGGGAACTCCTCCAGGGAGAACACCGACTCCACGGGCACGTCGAAGTAGCGCGCGATGCGCAGCGCAAGGTGGAGGGACGGCGCGTACTCGCCCCGCTCCAGGTAGCCGATGGTCTGGTAGTGGACCCCCAGGGCCTCGGCGAGGTCCCTGCGGGAGACCCTCCGGTCGGTGCGCAGCAGGGCGATCCGGTTGTGGACGGACTCCTCGCTCATCACAGGCCCTGCTGGGAGCGGAGTTTGGACTGCATGCGGGCCAGGTTACCCAGGCTCTCCTTGCGGAACGAGGAGCGCACGATGAAAGGCGCGCAGGCGAAGCCGATCACCGCCCAGGCGATGAGCACGCATACCGCCAGGACGGGGTGGAAAGCCCCGCCGATCTCCCAGACGGGATCGCCCACGAGCGCCCACCGGCTGAGGTGCCCGGCCCAGTAGGTGGGCAGGGCCTGCTGGATGGCCTGCAACCACGTGGGCATCTCCGGCAGGGGGAAGACGAAGCCACCGGTGAGCACGAGCGCTGACATGCCGAGGAAGGAGAGCATCATGGAGGACACGCCGCGCGAGGCGGCGGCAATGAGGAAGCCCAGGGGCGCCGAGGCAGCGGCCCCGAGCACGAGCAGCGGCAGGCAGATGAGGACCTGCGAGGCGCTGATCGGCAGCGAGCGCACCGCGAGGATCACGCCGATGAGGATCGCGCCCTGGATGAGGAAGGTCTGGACGAGGGCGGTCACGAGCTTGCCCAGCGCCCACACCAGCGGCCCATGGGGGAGGACCCTCACCCGCACCAGGGCGCCGCCGATCCGGTCGGTGTAGGCCTCGCCCCCGATCTGCAGGGGGATGAAGCCGCTGATGGCGCCCACGGCCCCGGCCGCCATGACGGCGCCGAAGGGCAGGGCCGTGCCCTCAAGGGGCTTGTGGCCGAGCGCGCCGACCAGGACGAAGACTCCCGCCGATGCGAGGATGGAGAGGATCCCGCTGCCCAGGAGGACGGGGCGCAGGTCCCCAATGGCCTGGCGCCCCACGGCGCGTGCGATGGCGAGCGCGGTGCTCATGACTGCTCCTTCTTCACAAGGGCGAGGTAGGTCTCCTCGAGGCTGGGACGGGTGATGGTGAGGTCGCTGATCGCCGTCAGGTCCAGACTGGCGACGAATCGCTCGGGGGAGGGCGTGGCGTGGACGTGGCGGTGCCCGTCCTGCGTCCAGGTGACCTCGGCATCGTGGGTGAGGCGCTCGCGCAGCTCGGTGACGGTTCCGTCCGCGAGGATCCTGCCCTCGCTCATGATGAGCACGCGAGAGGCGATCCGCTCCGCCTCGGCGAGGTCGTGGGTGGTCATGAGGACGGTCGCGGCGTCGTCGACCCGGTCGAGGATGACGTCGTGGAGGCGCGCTTTGGAGACCGGGTCCAGCCCGGTGGTCGGCTCATCGAGGATGAGGACCTCGGGGCGTGCGATGAGGGCGGCTGCGACGTCGATCGAGCGCCGCTGCCCGCCGGAGAGGCGGGAGATCCGGCTCGTGGCCTTGTCCGCGAGCCCGACGGCGTCGAGGGCCTCCGATACCGTCAGCAGGTCCAGGGGGTCGGCCGCGGTGGAGGCGGAGGCATGCATGGCGCGGATCCACTCGAGTTGGTCGGCGACTCGCCACTTGGCGTGGTCCGACCAGTTCTGCTGCACCAACCCCACACGTGACCAGAAGCGCGCGCCAGCCCTGCGGGGATCGGTGTCCAGGACCTGGACCGTTCCGGCATCCGGGGTGAGTGAGCCGAGAAGGTTCTCCACGAGGGTGGTCTTGCCGACGCCGTTGGGGCCGAGGAGGCAGACGACCTCACCCGCGCTGATGGTCAGGTCGATTCCGTCCAGGACGGGCCCCGTGCCATAGGAGAACTCAAGGCCCTCCGCGGAGATGACCGTGCTCATCGACGCCTCCTGGACGATCTGTAGGTCTGCTGTGGTGTGTAGTAGACATACTATATCATGTTGAAGTGATCTGATAGAGAGGGACGCGTGGGCGGGGCTGGCCCGCTGCCGAACCGGTCTCGCCGTGCTGTTCGCCCGGTCTCGCCGTGCTGTTCGCCCGGTCTCGCGGTGCTGATCGCCCGGTCTCGGCGGGGGAGTGGGTCCGGAGTGTGGTTTGTCCTGACGGGGCGTCGCATTTGGAGTACGGTCGGAACCATGTCAGTGAAGCGAGCGATACCAGCAGTGATGCCAGTGCGGCACCGGGCCCCGCGCCCGGGCAGCGGCCTGCTGCTTAGCCGCCGCGGCGGGGCCTGACAGGCCGGCACCCCGACCGCGGCGATCCGCGCTGCCAGCCGCCGGGCGCCACGCCGCGCCTGACCGCCACCACTGACCTGAGGATCCACCATGCGCACCGCACTCCCCGCACCCCAGCAGCCCTCCGGCATGCCCTTCGCCAAGTACCAGGCCTTCCAGGACACCGTCGTCACCGACCTCCCGGACCGCACCTGGCCCACCAAGCGCCTCACCGCAGCGCCCCGCTGGCTGTCCACCGACCTGCGCGACGGCAACCAGAGCCTCATCGAGCCCATGGGCCCCGAGGCCAAGCGCGCCATCTTCGACCTCCTCGTGCGCATCGGCTTCAAGGAGATCGAGGTCGGCTTCCCCGCCGCCTCCCAGACCGACTTCGACTTCGTGCGCAGCCTCGTCGACGACGGCGCTATCCCCGAGGACGTCACCATCTCCGTCCTCACCCAGTCCCGCGAGGACCTCATCGACCGCACCCTGGACGCCTGCGTCGGCATCCCGCGCGCCACCGTCCACCTCTACAACGCCCTGTCGCCCCTCTTTCGCGAGGTCGTCTTCCGCATGGGCAAGGAGGACATCCGCGAGCTCGCCGTCGACGGCACCCGCATGGTCATGGCCCGCGCCGAGAAGATCCTCACCGAGGACACGATCTTCGGGTACGAGTACTCCCCGGAGATCTTCGTCGACACCGAGCGCGACTACACCCTCGAGGTCTGCGAAGCCGTCATGGGCGCCTGGGAGCCGGGCGAGGGCCGCGAGATCATCCTCAACCTGCCCGCCACCGTCGAGCGCGCCACCCCCAACGTCTACGCCGACCAGATCGAGTGGGTGAGCCGCCACCTGTCCCACCGCGAGCACGTGTGCCTGTCCCTGCACAACCACAACGACCGCGGCTCGGGCGTGGCCGCCGCCGAGCTCGGCCTGCTCGCGGGCGGCCAGCGCGTCGAGGGCTGCCTCTTCGGCCACGGCGAGCGCACCGGCAACGTCGACCTCGTCACCCTGGCGCTCAACCTCTTCAGCCAGGGCATCGACCCCATGCTCGACCTGTCCGACATCGACGAGGTGCGCCGCGTCGTCGAGCGCTCCACCCAGATGGACGTCCCCCCGCGCACCCCCTACTCCGGGGACCTCGTCTACACCTCCTTCTCCGGCTCCCACCAGGACGCCATCAAGAAGGGCTTCGCCGCGCGCGCCAAGGCCGTCGAGGCCAAGCGCGCCGAGGGCCTGGACGCCGACGCCGCCGAGACCGCCGTGCCCTGGTCCATGCCGTACCTGCCCATCGACCCCCACGACGTGGGCCGATCCTACGAGGCGGTCGTGCGCGTCAACTCCCAGTCCGGCAAGGGCGGGGTCGCCTACCTGCTCAAGAACAGCCACAACCTCGACCTGCCGCGCCGCCTCCAGATCGAGTTCTCCCGCATCATCCAGCGCCACACCGACACCTACGGCGGGGAGGTCGACGCCGCCCTGCTCTGGCGCATCTTCGCCGACGAGTACCTGCCCATCGACGCCGTCGTCCACCGCGACGGGCTGGAGGATCTCGCCCCCTGGGGCCGCTTCGAGTTCAACGGCGCCACGCTCACCTCCACGCATGACGAGGACTCGATCCTCACCGTCACCCTTGCCGACGGCGGGGAGAAGCGCCTGCTCACCGCCTCCGGCAACGGGCCCGTGGACGCCTTCACCTCCGCCCTGGAGCAGACCGGCGTGTCGCTGCGCATCCTCGACTACGCCGAGCACGCCCTGTCCGAGGGCCGCGACGCGACCGCCGCCTCCTACGTCGAGTGCGAGGTCGACGGCCAGGTCCTGTGGGGCGTCGGACTCGACCCCTCCATCACCACCGCCTCCTTCAAGGCGATCATCTCCGCCGTCAACCGCGCCCTTCGCTGAGCCGACGGCGGGCCCGGCGGGCTGAGCGAGCCCGGTGGGCCCCGCTGGCCCAGCGATCCCGGCGGCGCGGGGAGGGCGCCCGCCCCGCCTCGCCGCCGGGCCGCTCCTCGCGTGAGAGGATCAGCCCGTGCAGAGGCTCTACCGCGACGAGGCCCTCGTCCTGCGCACCCACAAGCTGGGTGAGGCCGACCGCATCATCGTCATGCTCACCCGCCACCACGGGCAGGTCCGGGCCGTCGCCAAGGGCGTGCGGCGCACCACCTCCCGCTTCGGCGCGCGCCTCGAGCCCTTCTCCATGATCGACGTCCAGCTCCACGCCGGGCGCAGCCTCGACGTCGTCACCCAGGTGGAGACCATCGCCCCCTTCAGCCGGTCGATCGCCACCGACTACGCCATGTTCACCTGCGCCCAGACCATGGCCGAGACCGCCGAGCGCCTCACCGAGGACGACGGCGACCTCGGCACCGGCGAGTCCCCCCAGCAGTTCCTCCTCCTCTACGGGGCCCTCGCCTCCCTGGCGCGGCGCCGCCACGCCCCCGGCCTCGTCCTCGACTCCTACCTCCTGCGCGCCCTCGCCCTGGCCGGGTGGGCGCCGTCGTGCTTCGACTGCGCCATCTGCGGCGCCCCCGGGCCCCACACCGCCTTCCAGGTCCAGGCCGGCGGGGCGGTCTGCGAGGGCTGCCGACCCGCCGGGAGCGTCACCGTCGACCCCTCCGCCATGGCCCTCATGGGAGCCCTCCTGTCCGGCGACTGGCCGCTGGCCGACGCCTCCACCAGCCGCGACCGCGCCCAGGCCTCCGGCCTCGTCTCCGCCTACACCACCTGGCACCTGGAGCGCCGCCTGCGCTCCCTCGCCCTCGTCGAAAGAGCCTGATATGACCGCCGCCGACCCCACCCTCGCCCCCGAGTCCGTCCCCCTCCACCGCGAGGGCCTCACCCCTCCGGCCCTCCCCGCCGCGGCGATCCCCGAGCACGTCGCCCTCGTCATGGACGGCAACGGCCGCTGGGCCAACAGCCGCGGCCTCACCCGCACCGAGGGCCACCGGGTGGGGGAGTCCACCATGATGGACGTCATCGCCGGCGGGGTCGAGCTCGGCATCAAGGAGATGAGCGTCTACGCCTTCTCCACCGAGAACTGGCGCCGCAGCCCCGCCGAGGTCCGCTTCCTCATGGGATTCGCCCGCACGGTCCTGCGCGCCCAGACCGACGACCTCAACGACTGGGGCGTGCAGGTGCGATGGGTGGGCCGCGAGCCCAAGCTGTGGAAGTCCGTCCTCAAGGAGGTGCGCCGCGCCGAGCGCATCACCGCGGGCAACTCCACCATGATCCTCAACATGTGCCTCAACTACGGGGGCCGGGCCGAGATCGCCGACGCCGCCCGCGCCATCGGCCAGGAGATCGCCGCCGGGCGCCTCAAGCCGGGCGCCATCACCGAGAAGACGATTCAGCGCCACCTCTACTCCCCGACCATGCGCGACGTCGACCTCTTCATCCGCACCTCCGGCGAGCAGCGCACCTCGAACTTCCTCCTGTGGTCCTCGTCCTACGCGGAGCTCTACTTCACCGACCTGCCCTGGCCCGAGTTCAACCGCGCCGAGCTATGGAAGGCCTGCGCCGCCTACGCCTCGCGCAACCGCCGCTTCGGGACCGCGATCGACGCCGTCGCCGAGAGCACAAAGGACACAGGGGACCCAGAGGGCGCGGGCGACGGCGAGTAGCGCCGAGTCGCGCGCCGCCCGCGAGTTTCCTCAGGCCAGCGGGTGCCCCGCCCTCATCTCCGCGATGAGCTGCTCGACGACGCCGCCCAGGCCGGAGTCCTCATGGGCCCGCCGCTGGCGCTCGTACCCCGCGCCGCCTACGAGGATCCCCTCGACGAGCGCCAGGTCCTCGGCGCAGCCCAGGCGCTGCGCGACGGGCTCCAGCTCGGCCACGAGCGCGGACAGGGAGTCCCGCAGCGGCATCTGCTCGCCGTCGGGGCCCGTCACCACCATCGCGTCGAGCCCGTAGCGGGCCGAGCGCCACTTGTTCTCCGCCAGGAACCAGCGCGGCAGGCGTGCCAGGGGGAGTCCGTCGTCGAGCCGCTGCGAGGCGGCCTCCACGAGGCACTGCGTGAGCGCGGCGATCGCCCGCACCTCCAGGAGGTTGGAGGAGGCGTCGCAGATGCGCGCCTCGATCGTCCCGAAGCCGGGGGAGGGGCGCACGTCCCAGCGCAGCTCGTTGAAGCTCTTGATGGCGCCCGCCCGCCTCATCGAGTCCGTGAGCTCCTCCAGCCCCTCCCAGTCCTCGGGCCACTCGGGCAGGCCCGCGTGGGGGAGCTGGCGGAAGATCCAGGCGCGGTTGTCCGCGTAACCGGTGTCCTCCCCATCCCAGAACGGCGAGGCCGCCGCGAGCGATTGCAAGTGGGGCAGATGGGCGAGCAGGTGCTCGCCGATGGGTAGGACCTTGCCCCGGTCCTCGACTCCCACATGCACATGGGTGCCGAAGATGAGCATCTGGCGGCCCCAGTACTGGGTGCGGTCCACCAGCGCGCCATAGCGCTCGGACTCCGAGACCCCCTGGCTGGACGGCGAGACGAAGGGATGCGTGCCCGAGCCCACGAGGACCGCGTCATGAGCCTCGACGAAGGGGGCGAGCATGTCCAGGGCCGTGACCATGTCCGCCGCGCACTCGGCGACCGTCCGCCGCGGCCTGCTGACCAGCTCGAGGGTGTTGCGCAGCATCTCGGAGTGGATCCGCCCGTGCGCCGGGTGGGCGTGCGCGAACTCGGCCAGGATCTCCGGGGCGCAAGGGATGGGGCGCAGCGTCACGGGATCGATGATCTGCAGCTCCCACTCCACGCCGATGGTGGAGCGGGCCGAGGCGGCGAATCTCAGGGACATGGAGGGTCCCTCCTACATGGTGAGTGTGTGCGCGTAATGGTTGGTGAAGGCGGTGATGAGGGCGTTGGCGCCGGTGACATCGGCGCTGTCGCAGCGCTCGATGACGGCGGCCCGCTCCTCGGGCGGGTAGTAGGCGCCCCCGTACTGGGCGATGCGGATGCGCATGCCCTCGGTGGTGATCTCCGGGTGGAACTGGGTGCCGTAGACATGGCGTCCCCATCGGGCCATCTGCACCTGGCAGGTGGTGCCGGTCAGCAGGATCGTCCCACCGCCCGGCAGGGCGCCGTCGAGCCCGACGGCGAGGGAGTCGGCGTGCCCCACATAGCCGCGCAGCGCCGTCGGGAGCCGGCCCGTGACAGGATCGGCGAGCCCGGCCTCGGTGGGCCTCAGGTGCGGCGCGCTCAGGTCCTCGCCCTGGTCGCTCGTGAGCTCCCCGCCCAGGGCGAGGGCGATCGCCTGGAGGCCGAAGCACAGGGCGAGCGCGGGCCGGTCCTCGGCCACGAGCCGCCCGGCCAGGGCCACCGCGCGACGGCGCATGCGCTCCAGCGCCGCCATTCCCCCGGCGGGAGGGTGCTCGGCGTCGTGGACGGGATCGGGGCGGATGCCGAAGGGGGAGCCCGTGATCGCCACCGCCCAGTAGCGGTCGAGGTCAATGTCCTCGGGCTCGGGCGCGTCGGGGGCAAGGAGGTGGACGGTCTCGATGCCGCGCTCGGGGTCGAGGCCGCCCCATTCGATGAGGGTGGCGATCTCGTCGTCGGCGATGGGGCCCGGCTCGCGGCACACGGCCACGAGCAGGGGACGCGCGGGGGCGGGTCTCTCAGCGCGGGGGGATCGGCCCAGGCGCTCGTCGATCATCAACTGCCTCCTGACGGCGGGGTGCGGAGCGAACAGCAGAGATCATCGCACCGATGAGGGCCGTGAGGGCGTATCCGCCCACGAGGAGGACAACGATCATCGCTCCTGGCGAGACTGGGATGACGTAGGTGATGACCAGGCCGGCAACGCAGGAGGCCACGCCGATGCCCATGGCGAGCGCCATGGTGCGGCTGAAGGAGTGGGTGACGAGCTGGGCGATCGCCACCGGGACGATCATGACGGCCGAGACGAGCAGGGAGCCGACCACCCGCATCGACACGCTCACCGTCAGCGCCGCCATGACGGCGATCGTGATGTTGAGCAGGCCCGTGGGCAGGCCGATCGAGCGGGCGAACTCCTCGTCGTGGCACAGGGAGAACAGGGGGCCGCGCAGGCCCAGGCCCACCGCCAGGACGAGGAGGGCCAGGATGACGGTGAAGACGACGTCGGAGGGCGAGGCCGTGGACAGCGAGCCGAAGAGGTAGGCGTTGAGGTTGGTCGAGGTCCCTCCGGCCACCTTGATGAGGATGACGCCCCCGGCGATACCGCCGTAGAAGAGGATGGCCAGGGCGACGTCGCCGCGCGTGCGCCCGCGGGCGCGGATCACCTCGATGAGGACGGCGCCCAGCACCGAGGCGGTGATGGCGCCGGGGACCGCCCAGGCGTCCTGCGGGGTGGTGCCCGCGGCGGAGCCGGCCAGCCAGCCCAGGGCGACGCCGGTGAGCGAGATATGGCCGATGCCGTCCCCGAGCAGCGCCAGCCCCCTCTGGACGAGGTAGGTCCCGACGATCGGCGCGACGAGCCCGACGAGCACGGCGACGATGAAGGCGCGCTGCATGAAGGAGGCCGAGAGCATCTCGGACAGCAGGCCGGTGGGGGAGGCCAGGGCGGCAGAGGCGTGGGCCGTGGAGGCCAGTGCGCTCGCGGCGCCGATTCCCGTGACGGCGGTCATGAGCAGTGGCTCCCCTCATTGGACGTGGTGGGCGCCATGGAACCGGCGGGGCCGTCGAAGACGACCCGCCCCTCCTCCAGGGCCACCGCGCGCTCGACGATCCCCGCCAACTCGCCCATCTCGTGCAGGACCGTCAGCAGCGTGAGCCCCTCGGCGCGCAGGGAGGCCAGGATCGCGGCCAGGGACTCGCGGCTGGAGCGGTCGATCCCCGCCAGGGGCTCGTCGAGGATGAGCAGGTCGGGGTGGCGCACGAGGGCCCGGGCGATGAGGACGCGCTGGGCCTGGCCCCCGGAGAAGACCTGCACGTGGTCGCTGGCGCGATCGGCCAGCCCGACGGCGTCGAGAGCCTCCATCGCCGCGGCCCGGGCGCGCCTGCCGCGATCGGCGAAGGGGTGGCGCGGCCCGAGCAGGCCCGAGCGCACCACCTCCAGGGCGGTGGCGGGCACTCCCGCGGCGGCGCCGACGCGCTGGGGGACGTAGCCGACGCGGCGCCAGTCGACGCCGGCGCGCCGGGCGACGTCGCGCCCGAGCAGTCGCACGCTGCCCGAGTAGGCGGGGTGGAGGCCGAGGATCGCCTTGACGAGGGTGGATTTGCCCGAGCCGTTCGCCCCGAGGAGCGCGACCGACTCGCCCGCTCCCACGGTGAGGTCGACGCCGTCGAGGATGAGCGCGGAGCCGAGGACGACGCTCAGATCGTCGACCTCGATGATGGGCGTACCGGACGACGCCGTCCGGGGGGTCCCGGACGGCGTCGTCGTCGGCTCCTGGGCGGAGCGGGGGTGATTCATGCGATCCTTCCATCTCCGGCGCGGGCCGGATGCGGATTGGCGCGGGGCGGCTGGGCGCGGGCTCGCGGCCAGCCGGGACGTCACTGGCAGGACAGCGCGGTGCGCAGAGACTCCAGGTTCGTCGTCATCGCGCTAGCGTAGTCGCCGCTCTCGGGGGCCGACTCGATGGGGCTGAGCACGGCGGTGGTGGCGCCGGTCTCGCTGGCCACGGCCTCGGCGGTCGCGGGGGAGACGAGCTCCTCGGTGAAGATCGTCGTCGTGCCGGTCTCCTGGACGACCTTCTTGACGTTCGCGAGGTCCGCGGGGCTCGGCTCGGAGTCGGGGTCCACCCCGGAGATGGAGACCTGGGTCAGCCCGTAGGCCTCGGCGAGGTAGCCGAAAGCCGCGTGGGAGGTGACGAAGGTCGTGCGCTGGCACTTACCCAGGCCGGTCTTGTAGCTGGAGTCGAGGCCGTCGAGCGAGGCGGTGAGCGTGGCGAGGTTGGCCTCGTAGTCGGAGGCGTGGTCCGGGTCCGCCTTGGCCAGGGCGGCCTCGATGGCGGTGGCGGCGGACTTCATGCGGGTCGGGTCGAGCCAGAAGTGCGGGTCCGTGGCCTTGGCGGCGCCGGAGGCGTGGGCGTCGGTGTGGGCGTCGCCGTCCTCGTGCTCCTCCTCGACGCCCTCATGGTGCTTGAGGTCCACTGAGCCGGAGAGCTCGACGATGGTGGGCCCGGAGGCCTGGGCGACGGCGTCGTCCATGGAGGGCTGGAAGCCTGCGACATAGGCGATGACGTTGGCGCTGTTCAAGGCGGTGACGTCGGCGGGGGCGAGCTCGTAGTCGTGCGGCTCGACGTTCGTGGGGGTCACGGAGGTGACGGCGACGTGGTCCCCGCCGATGGTCTTGGCGAGGTACTCGACGGGGTAGAAGGAGGTGGAGACCTTGAGGGTCCCGCCCGAGCCCCCGGACGTTGAGGGGGCGGGGCTCTCGCCACAGGCGGCGAGGGAGGCTGTCAGGGCGATCGCGCCGACGACGGCGCAGGCGCGGCGGAGTCGAGAAGCATTCATGGGACTCATTGTCATTATCTGGTTGGCGCGAGTCAACGCGGGCCAGTGTGACGCGATCCGCCCCGGTCAGCCGCTGGGGCGGGGCGCTGGGAGGGCTGTGAGATGGGGCGCCGGGAGGGCTGGGGTGGCCGGGCTCAGGCGCCGTCGCCCTGGGCCCGCGCCGAGCAGTCGGCGCACAGGCCGAAGAACTCCGCCACGTGCTCCATCTGGGTGAACCCCGCGGCCGAGCTCACCGCCTCGATCCAGGCCTCCAGCTCCTCGCCGGCGACCTCCTCGGTGTGCCCGCAGTCGCGGCACACGATGTGGTGGTGGTGCCCCACCCGTTCGCAGGAGCGGTAGAGGACCTCGCCATCCGCGCTGCGGACCTGGTCGACCTGCCCGGCATCCGCCAGGGCCGTGAGATTGCGGTACACCGTGGCCAGCCCCACCTTCGTCCCCTCGGCCTCCAGGGCGGCGTGGATCTGCTGGGCGGAGCGGAACTCGGCGGTGCGCTCGAGGATCCCGGCGACGGCGGCGCGCTGGCGCGTGGCGCGCGGCCTGGCCGCCGTCGAGCCCGCGGTGGACCTGGAGGGGGTGCCGCTCGCCGTCCTGCTCACAATGAGGCCTCGCTTCTCATCGGCGGCGCGATCGCGCCTGTGCTCAAGGTGCACTGAAGATGCATTCAAGGTGCACTGAAGGGTGTGCTGAGGGGCCTGGCGCGAGAGCGCGCCCAGCGCCGGCCCCTCCTCATCATCTCACCGACGGGCGCGTCCGCGCGGCAATGCTCGTCACAGGTGGGCGAGGCCCCCGGCGGGCCGGGCGGGGCGTCGCCGGGGGCGCGCGGCGCAGCGCTTAGACTGTCGGCACTCGTTCCCACCATCCAGGTGCGGACAACGACGGAATGATTCAGGAGAGACCCGGTGGCTAAGAACTCCTCCACACTCGATCGCGTCATCAACCTGGCCAAGCGCCGCGGATTCGTGTTCCCCTGCGGCGAGATCTACGGCGGCACGCGCTCGGCCTGGGACTACGGGCCGCTCGGCGTCGAGCTCAAGGAGAACATCAAGAAGCAGTGGTGGCTGGCGATGGTCCGCTCCCGCGACGACGTCGTGGGCCTGGACTCCTCGGTCATCCTGCCCCGCGAGACCTGGGTCGCCTCCGGGCACGTGGGCGCCTTCACCGACCCCCTCGTGGAGTCCCTGCACACCCACAAGCGCTACCGCGCCGACCAGCTCATCGAGGAGTACGCCGAGCGCAAGGGCCTGGACCCCGAGACCGTCACCCTCGACCAGGTGCCCGACCCCGAGACCGGCCAGCCCGGCGACTGGACCGAGCCCCGCGAGTTCTCCGGCCTGCTCAAGACCTACCTCGGGCCCGTCGACGACGAGGCCGGCCTGCACTACCTGCGCCCTGAGACCGCCCAGGGCATCTTCATCAACTTCGCCAACGTCATGAGCGCGGCCCGCAAGAAGCCGCCCTTCGGCATCGGGCAGGTCGGCAAGTCCTTCCGCAACGAGATCACCCCGGGCAACTTCATCTTCCGCACCCGCGAGTTCGAGCAGATGGAGATGGAGTTCTTCTGCAAGCCCGGCACCGATGAGGAGTGGCACCAGTACTGGATCGACTACCGGCGCGACTGGTACATCGACCTGGGCATCGACCCCGACAACCTGCGCCTCTACGAGCACCCCAAGGAGAAGCTCTCCCACTACTCCAAGCGGACGGTGGACCTGGAGTACCGCTTCGGCTTCGCCGGATCGGAATGGGGCGAGCTCGAGGGCGTCGCCAACCGCACGGACTTCGACCTGTCCACCCACGCCGAGCACTCCGGCAAGGACCTGTCCTACTTCGACCAGACCACCAACGAGCGCTGGGTGCCCTACGTCATCGAGCCCGCCGCCGGCCTGACCCGCTCCATGATGGCCTTCCTCGTGGAGGCCTACCACGAGGACCAGGCGCCCAACACCAAGGGCGGGGTGGACACCCGCGTGGTCCTCAAGCTCGACGCGCGCCTGGCCCCCGTCAAGGCCGCCATCCTGCCGCTGAGCCGCAAGGAGGAGCTGACCGGCCCCGCCAAGGCCGTCGCCTCGCGCCTGCGCCGCCTGTGGAACGTCGAGTACGACGACGCCGGCGCGGTGGGCCGCCGCTACCGCCGCCAGGACGAGATCGGCACGCCCCTGTGCCTCACCTACGACTTCGACTCCCCGGAGGACGGGGCCGTCACGGTGCGCGAGCGCGACACCATGGTCCAGGAGCGCGTGCCCCTGGAGGGGATCGAGCGCTACCTGGCCGAGCGGCTCGCCGGCTGCTGACGGCGCCCGGCATGTCGGGGCACTCCCACCACCACGGCGCCTCGCCCGTCCCGGCGGGCGAGGCGCGCCGCGTGCGGATCGTTCTGGCGGCGATCGTCGTGCCGATCGTCCTGGCCACCCTCGTGGGGCTCGCGCTGCTCTGGCCGGGGAAGAGCTCGCTCATGGGCTCGCGGCCCTTCGCCGTCGAGGGCTCCTCCATGGAGACCGCCTCGGTCACCTCCACCTCCGTCGCCGACTGCGAGGACTCCGCCAAGGTGCTCGGCGGGGTCTCCGACGGCTCCCTGCTCACCGACGCTGTGTGCGCCGAGATCACCAGCGGTGACGGCAAGGGCCTCGTCGTGCCGGTCCACATCCCGGCCGAGTCCGCGCGCGCCGCCGATCCCGGCGACTCCATGAAGGTGCTCTACACGCCCCAGGCGCTCGCCGGCGGCACGCCCTACGTGTTCGTCGACTACCAGCGGAGCCTGCCGATCGGGCTGCTCGCCGCCGTCTACCTCGTGCTCGTGCTCGCGGTGGCGGGCAAGCGCGGGGCGCTCAGCGTCCTGGGCCTCCTCATGGCCACCGCCGTGCTCATGGGCTTCATGATCCCCGCGCTCCTCGCGGGCGAGAGCGCCCTGGCCGTCACCCTCACCGGCTCGCTGGCGATGATGCTCATGGCGGTCTACGTCGCTCACGGCGTTTCCGTGCGCACGACCACCGCGCTGCTCGGCACCTTCGCGGGAGTCGTCATCACCGTCCTGCTCGCGCTGTGGGGGACGGCCTCCTCCAACCTCACCGGCGCCGTCGACGACACGGCCCTCACCCTCAACGGACTCGTGAGCGAGGCCGGCGTCCACCTCGACCTGCGCGCGCTGCTCACCTGCGGCATGGTGGTCGCGGGGCTCGGCGTCCTCAACGACGTCACCATCACGCAGGCCTCGGCCGTCTGGGAGCTGCACGCCGCCAACCCGGCCATGTCCCGGGGGCGCCTGTTCACCGGGGGCATGAGGATCGGGCGCGACCACATCGCCTCCACCGTCTACACCCTCGCCTTCGCCTACGCCGGCACGGCGCTGCCGCTCATCCTCGCCGCCGCGCTCATCGACCGCTCCATGATCGACACGCTGCTCAGCGGTGAGATCGGCGAGGAGATCGTGCGCACGCTCGTCTCCTCCATCGGGCTCGTCCTGGCGATCCCCGCGACCACCGCCATCGCTACCATCCTGTGCCGCACCGGGGGCGCGGGCGATGCGGTTAGCCCGGCTGGCGCTGCTCAGCCCCCAGAGACGTCCGACTCGGCCTCGCCCAGCAGCTCGGCCTGATCGGCGTCGAGAACGGGGGAGTCCAGCCAGCCGTCGGGCAGGTGGGGGCGCTTCGGATGGCCCGCGCGGCCGCGGGGTCCCTCGACGGTCTCGCCGGGGTAGGGCACCTCGGCCGGCAGGTGCGAGCGCATGGCCTCCAGAGCGGCGTCGAGCTCGGCCAGCGAGCCCACGCGCATGAGCGCGTTGCGGGCCGCGCCGCCCACCGGATAGCCCTTGAGGTACCAGCCGACGTGCTTGCGCAGGTCGCGCACGCCCCGGTCCTCGCCCATCTCATCAGCCAGCAGCCGCGCGTGCTCGCGGATGACGGCGATGACGGCGTCGAGATCCGGGTGGGAGCGGGCGGCCGAGCCGTGCACGGCGGCGACGATGTCCGCGAAGAGCCACGGGCGCCCCTGGCAGCCGCGCCCCACGACGACGCCGTCGCAGCCGGTGGCGGCCATCATCCTCACGGCGTCATCGCCCACCCAGATGTCCCCATTGCCCAGCACCGGCAGGCGCGTGGACTCCTTGAGCTCGGCGATACGGGCCCAGTCCGCCTGGCCGGAGTAGTGCTGCCGGGCGGTGCGCGCGTGCAGGGCGACGGCGGCGATACCGGCGTTCTCAGCCGCCCGGGTCGCGTCGATGAAGGTCTCGTGGGACTCGTCGATCCCCACGCGCATCTTCATCGTCACCGGCACCTCGCGGCTGCGGTGGGCGGCCTTGGCGGCGCTCTCGGCGGAGGCCACGCACTCGCGAAGGATCGCGGCGAGCAGGTCCCGCTTCCACGGCAGGGCCGCGCCCCCGCCCTTGCGGGTCACCTTGGGCACGGGGCAGCCGAAGTTGAGGTCGATGTGGTCGGCCAGGTCCTCCTCGACGAGGATGCGCACGGCCTTGCCAGCGACGACGGGGTCGACGCCGTAGAGCTGGATCGAGCGGACCCGCTCGGCGGGGTCGGTGCGGACCATCGCCAGGGTCTTCTCATTGCGCTCCACGAGCGCGCGGGTGGTGACCATCTCCGTGACGTAGAGGCCCGCGGGCGCCTGGATGCCGCCGTCGTCGGTGGGGATCGGGCCGGGGGAGGCGGGGCGGAGGGGCTCGGGGAGCGCGGACTCGGCGGCCTGGCGGCACAGGCGGCGGAAGGAGGCGTTCGTGACGCCCGCCATCGGCGCGAGGACCACGGGCGTGGGCACCTCGATGGGGCCCAGGCGCAGCGGGGCGGGGGAGTCTGAATGGGTGGTCACGCGCTCATGCTGGCACACACGGCCACCGCCCCGGAGACGGCGCCACCCCGTAGGCTGTGCCTGTGACGGCTGCGACGGGCCCGGGAGGGGCCATGGATCCGGGCCCGGGCGCGCCCCCGGGCCCGCCGCCGGGCCTGCTGCCGGGGGTGCGACCGGGCTTGCTCGAGGGGCGCACGATCCTCATCACCGGGGTGATGCGCCCCTCCTCGATCGCCGCCTCCGTGGCCCACGCCGTCGCCGGGCAGGGCGCGCGCGTCATCCTCACCACGCACCCGCGCACGCGCGTGCTCACCGAATCGGTGGCGGCCTTGCAGGAGCTGGTCGAGCCCGTGGTGGGGCTGGATGTCGCCAATCCCGTCTCCCTGGCCGCCCTGCCGGACGAGCTGGCGCGCATGGGCGTGGACCGGCTCGACGGCGTCGTCCACTCGATCGCCCGCGCCAGTCGCGACCTCCTTGGGACGGTGCTCGCCGATGATCCGGAGGCCGTGGGCGACGGCGGGGAGCCGGGGCGAGAGAGGGGGCGGAGGCTCCCGGAGGAGGCGGGGGAGACGCGCATGGCCGCGCTCCGGGACGCCTTCATCGTCTCAGCCGCGTCCCTCCCCGCGCTCGTCGAGGCGGCGCAGCCGCTGCTGGGGCGGGGGAGCTCGGTGGTCGCCCTCACCTTCGACACCTCCCGGATCTACCCCGGCTATGGCTGGATGGGTCCGCTCAAGGCGGCCCTCGAGGCCTCGGTGCGCGCGCTCGCCGTCGAGCTCGGGCCCCAGGGGGTGCGGGTCAATGCCCTGTCGGCGGGGCCGCTGCGCACGACGGCGGCCTCAGCGATCCCCGGCTTCGACGAGCTTGTGGATGGCTGGGGCGAGGCCGCGCCGCTCGGCTGGGACCCCAATGACGCCGCGCCAGTGGCGCGCACGGCCGTCGCGCTCCTGTCTGACTGGATGCCCGCGACCACCGGTGCCGTCATCCACGCCGACGGCGGGGCAACCCTATGAGCGTGGACGGGCTGAGCACTGGGTGCTGGGCGCTGGGCTGCCCGATGGGCGCTGGCCGACCCGATGGGCGCCTGGCGACCCGATGGGCGCTGGCCGACCCGATCCACTGAACACTGATTCCCGCGAGGAGGACCCATGACTGAGACCGCTCCCAGGGCTGCTGCTGCGGCCTCGTCCACCGCTAGTGCCGCTGAGGAGGCCCGCATCCTCATCCTCATCCGCCACGCGCGGGCCGCCGCTGCGGCGACGGATATCGAGCGGCCGCTGTCCGACTCTGGTGCCGCGCAGGCCCAGGCCCTGGCGACGGCGCTCTCCATGCGGGTGCGGAGCGCCGACCTGCTCATCGTCTCGCCCGCCGAGCGCGCGCGGCAGACCTCCCAGCCGATCATCGCGAGGCTGGCGCCGGAGCGGACCCTCGTGGAGGAGGACGTGTACTTCGGCGGTGGCCGGGCGGTGCTCGACCTTGTGCGGGAGACGGGCGCGGGCGCGCGAACGGTGGTCGTCGTGGGGCACGAGCCGACGACCTCCGAGCTCGCCGCCTATCTCGACGGGGGAGTGACGGACCTCGGGCGGCGGGTGTCCTATGGAATGTCGACCGCCAATGCCGCCGTGCTGCGAGTCGATTCGCCCTGGGGCGCCCTCACCGGCGGCGCCGCCCAGGTCATCGACTTCCTCACCCCCGACCTCACTCCCGACCGCGCAAAATAATCACCACCCCCTATATGCGAGACCGGGCGAACAGCACGGCGAGATTCTGTTCTTGTGGGCGCGGGTGTGATCGGGGTGTGTGCCCTCATCGAGACCGGGTGATATGAGGATCGAGACCGGTTCGGGGTGGCGTGTTCTGGGGTTAGTGGCCTTGGTGTTCTTCGGCGTCGTCGGACAGGTAGGGGACGAGTCTGCGGATGTTGAAGGGCGGGGCTGTTTGGGTGGTGGTGACGTAGCCGTCGACGGGCTGCCAGTCGGTGGCGCCGGAAGGTTTGAAGCGTGCGGTCCAGGTGGTGGTCAGTGAGACGACGACGTTGTCGGCTGTGGCGGCGTAGAGGTGTGTGACGGTCTGGTTGGGGTAGGGGTTGCCGGGGTCGGTGGTGGAGAAGGTGGTTCCGTCTCCCCAGTTCCAGGTGTAGGTGGCGGGGGTGACTTCGACGTCGACACTGGTGCCGCCGACGCTGGTGGTGAGTGTTCTGGTGGTGGGGTTGGTGTAGGCGATCAGCGGCATGTGGAGCAGGATGGTGCCGGTGGGCGGCTGGATGAAGACGCCGGAGCCGTCGACGATGAGGGTGGCCACATCATGCGACGTGAGGACGATGGGTGCGGGGGCCGGGGCGGCGGGCGCCGCAGCGGCGGGAGTGTCGTCGGCCACCAGGGCGCAGTGCCCCTTCTTGTCGAGATCACTGATCTCTTCCACCCAGCAGTTCCAGCGTCCGCCAGCTCGGCTGGCCTTGGGGTCGGCCGCCGCCACACTCACGCCGGAGTTGGAATCTGAAGTGGTACCACCTGTTTCGGCTGGAGTATTTCTGTTGGGGACTGGAACGGCCTGTGTGGTCGACTGTTGGAGTTCGACTTTCGAATCTTTCGCTTGACCAGACATTTCCCCAATCTCGCCCGATGGGTCCTTGTTGGCCGAGTCGTCCATCGGAAATGCGAGAGAGGTGATAGTGCTTGCCGCGAGAGATAATGTAGCGATTGTCTTCATCATTCTACTGATACTCCTTTTATAGTCCATGCCTCGTCTGCGTATTTCAGGGCGACAAAAAAGGATAGTGTCTCTGCGGATTTCTCTGTTGTCTCACCGCTGCCTCTGACGGTTGTGGATGCGCTTGAAGTGATCGTTCCTTGGATTCCGGAGTACTCTTTTCCTTCGCCTGGCGGAATGTAGTACAGGTCGTTGAGGTTCGTCTCCCAGGGGTTGGCCCATCCGCCGCCTTGGTGGAGCTTGGTGGCATTGTCGATGGTGGATTTGCAGAAGACGCAGGCATCCTCGCTCATGGCGGCCAGATCGGCGGTATCTCCGGTGATGAAGGCGTAGCGGTAGAGGGCGAAGAAGTAGTTGACGGCGTTGATAGCGCCTTCTTCTGTGTTTTGGCTGACCGCCTCTGGCTTGGACGGTTTGGGTTCGGCGAGCGCGGTGGCGCGTTGAGCCTGTAGTTCGGGGCTGAGGGACGGCAGGGCGCTTGCGGTGGGTGTCGCGTCCGCACTGGTGGGGGTGCCCGCCATGAATTGGGTGGGCAGGGTTCCAGTGACCTCGGTCGGGGGAGCGTCCTTGGCGCAGGCGGTCAGCAGTGTCAGGCTCACGGCGCAGCAGGCCGCCAGCACGAGGGCGATCGGGTGGGACCAGCGCCCGCGCGCCACCGTCGCGAGGCGCTTGCGTGGTTGGCGACAGCCTGCTGGGCGAGGGGTAGCGCTGCGGCGCCGTCGAGAGACTGTCGCGCTGAAGGAGTAGAACGGGGTGTGGGGAGGCGTGGGGGCCATGGGTCTGGGGCCTTCCAAGCGGGAAGCGGGCGGGCGGACATGGACCAGGGGAAGAAATCGAGGCCCCAGGTCGGCCCCAGTGACGGCGGCCTCGCCGTCGAGCCCCCACCTTAGAGCCCGCCCGGCCCGCGCGCCAGACCCCATCGCGGATCTGTGGATAACCCCGCCAACACGCCCCGACCAGCACCAGCCTGTGGATACGGAACCGGTCTCGGCGGGGGGGGGGCTAGAGGAGGGGGAGGATGAGGGAGAGGTCGCGTTCGTCGATCCGCGCGGGCGCCTGCTCGCGGACGACGGGCTTGGCGCAGAACGCCACCCCGAGGCCCGCCGCGTGGATCATGTCGAGGTCATTCGCGCCGTCGCCCACCGCGACCGTGCGCTCCATCGGCACTGAGCGCTCAGCCGCCCACTGGCGCAGGCAGTCCTCCTTGACGCGCCTGTCCACGATCCGCCCCAGGACCCGCCCGGTGAGGCGCCCGCCGGCCGCCTCCAGCCGATTCGCGGCCACATGGTCGATCCCCAGGCGCGCCGCCAGGGGCACCACGACCTCCTCGAAACCCCCCGAGACCACGCCCACGGCGCAGCCCCGCTCGTGCAGCCCCGCGATGAGCCCCTCCGCACCGCGCGTCAGGCGCACCTCGGCCAGGACCTCCGCGAACACGGTCTCCGGGACTCCGGCCAGCGTCGCCACCCGTTCGCGAAGGGAGGCCGCGAAATCGAGCTCGCCGCGCATCGCCCGCTCGGTGACGGCGGCCACCTCCTCACGAGTCCCGGCCCGCTCGGCGATGAGCTCGATGACCTCCTGCTCGATGAGCGTGGAGTCCACGTCCATGACCAGCAGGCCGGGGCCCGCGCCCGCGCTTCCCCCAGCGCCCGAGGCGCCCTCAGCGCCAACGATCGCGCCCCCGGGGCCGGCCGTTCCAGGGCCGGCCCCGGGGAGCGCCTCAGCGGGTGACAACCCTGCCCTTCGGGACCACGGTGATACCGGACTCGGTAACGGTGAAGCCGCGCTCCAGGTCGTGCTCGCGATCGATGCCGACCATCGCGCCCTCCTCGATCACCACGTGCTTGTCGAGGATCGCGCGGTTGACCACCGTGTTCCGCCCGATCTGCGCCCCGTCCATGACCACGGAGGAACGCACGGAGGACCACGAGTTCACGCGCACCGACGGTGAGAGCACCGAGGAGATCACCTCTCCGCCCGAGACGATGACCCCGGGGGAGACGATCGAGTCGACGGCGTGCCCCAGGCGCTCGTGGTGCCCGTAGACGAACTTGGCCGGCGGCATCGAGGCGTCGTAGCCCGCGTACAGGGGCCAGCGGTCGTTGTACAGGTTGAACACGGGGCTGACGCTGATGAGGTCCTGGTGGGCCTCGTAGAACGCGTCCACCGTCCCGACGTCGCGCCAGTAGCTGTGGTCGCGCTCGGTGGCCCCCGGGACGTCGTTGTCCTTGAAGTCGTAGACCCCGGCCTCGCCCCGCGAGACGAACCACGGCACGATGTTGCCGCCCATGTCGTGCTTGGAGGACTCGTCGGCGGCGTCGGCGGTGACCGCCTCCAGGAGCGCGTCCGCGTTCATGATGTAGTTCCCCATCGAGGCGAGGATCTCGTCGGGGGAGTCCGGCAGGCCGGGGGTGTCCTTCGGCTTCTCCACGAAGGCCTTGATGACGCCGCGGTTGGCGGGGTCGGACTCGATGACGCCGAACTGGTCCGCCAGGGATCGCGGCTGGCGGATGCCCGCGACGGTGCAGGGCAGGCCCGAGGCGATGTGGTGGTCCAGCATCTGGGAGAAGTCCATGCGGTAGATGTTGTCCGCGCCGGTGATGACCACGTAGTCCGGCCGCTCGTCGTCGAGCAGGTTGAGGGACTGGTAGATCGCGTCCGCCGAGCCGAGGAACCAGTGCTTGCCCACGCGCTGCTGCGCCGGCACGGGGGCGATGTAGTTGCCCAGCATGTTGGACAGGCGCCAGGTCTTGGCGATGTGCCGGTCCAGCGAGTGCGACTTGTACTGGGTCAGCACGACGACCTTGAGGAAGCCGCTGTTGATCATGTTGGACAAGGAGAAGTCGATGAGCCGGTAGATCCCGCCGAAGGGCACGGCGGGCTTGGCCCGATCAACGGTCAGGGGCATGAGGCGCTTGCCTTCACCGCCGGCGAGGATGATTGCGAGGACACGAGGGGAAGCCATGAGGCCACCCTACGGTGATCGAGGCCACTCATGCGACCGGTTTGGGGATGCGGATTGACATCTGATCTCGTCGGGCGGCGGGGGAGAAGGGCCGAAACCCCGGCGGCGCGCCGTCGGCTCCCGCTACCGTTGCACTGAGGCCCGCATCACGGCCGACGGCGCCCTGGCCCGCAGGGCGACCCCGAACGCGCAGCCGAGGAGGCACAGGCAATGGCGTCACTGAGAGTCGATCTGCTCACCAAGGAGTACCCGCCGTTCATCTATGGGGGCGCCGGCGTCCACGTCAACGAGCTCGCGCGCGTCCTGCGCCCCCTGGCCGACGTGCGCGTCCACGCCTTCGGGGGGCCCCGCGAGCCCGGCACCGAGGGGGCCGACGACGGCGTCACCGGCTACCCGGAGATCGCCGAGCTGGAGGGGGCGAACGCGGCGCTGCGCACCTTCGGCGTCGACCTGGAGATGGCCGCCGGCTGCGAGGGCGCCGACATCGTCCACTCCCACACCTGGTACGCCAACCTCGCCGGCCACCTCGCCTCTCTCCTCCACGGCGCCCCGCACGTCATCTCAGCCCACTCCCTGGAGCCCCTGCGCCCCTGGAAGGCCGAGCAGCTCGGCGGCGGCTACGCCCTGTCCTCCTGGGCCGAGCGCACCGCCTACGAGGCCGCCGCCGGCGTCATCGCCGTGTCCAACGGGATGCGCGCGGACATCCTGCGCTCCTACCCGGCCATCGACCCCGAGCGGGTCAAGGTGGTCCACAACGGCATCGACCTCGACGCCTGGCAGCGCCCCACCGGCCCCGAGGCCGACGCCGCCTCCGCCGCCACCCTGGAGCGGCTGGGTATCGACCCCTCGCGGCCCACGGTCGTGTTCGTCGGGCGCATCACCCGCCAGAAGGGCCTGCCCTACCTGCTGCGCGCCTGCGAGCTCCTGCCCGCCGAGGTCCAGGTGGTCCTGTGCGCCGGCGCTCCCGACACCGCCGAGATCAAGGCGGAGGTCGAGGGCCTCGTGGCCGGCCTGCGCGAGAAGCGCACCGGCGTGGTGTGGATCGAGGAGATGCTGCCGCGCCCCGAGCTCATCGCCGTGCTGTCCGCCTCCGACGTCTTCGTGTGCCCGAGCGTCTACGAGCCCCTGGGCATCGTCAACCTCGAGGCCATGGCCTGCGGCCTGCCCGTCGTCGGCTCGGCCACGGGCGGCATCCCGGACGTCATCGTCGACGGCGCCACCGGCCTCCTCGTCCCCATCGAGCAGGTCACTGACGGCACCGGCACGCCCGTGGAGCCCGAGACCTTCATCCACGACCTCGCCGAGCGCCTTGCCTCGCTCGTCATGGACGAGGCCCTGGCCCGTCGCATGGGCCAGGCGGCTCGCACCCGTGTGGAGGAGCACTTCTCCTGGGAGGCGATCGCCCAGCGCACGATGGAGGTCTACCGCTGGGTGCTCGACCGCGGCTGAGCTCACTGGGCCAGCCGGGTCCCGCCGGGAGCACCGCCGCCACGGCGCCGCGCGCAGCCGCGACGGCGCCATGGTGACGATGGCGCTCCCGCGGCGGGCTGGCCTCAGCGCGCCTGGGCCCACCAATCCGTCGCCGCGGCCACGCCCCGGCGCGCGGTGTCGCGCAGGGGGCGCAGGACCCGCGCCCTCCGCTCGGCCTGGAGGGCCGTGGCCGCCGCGCCGTCGTCGTCGAGCGCGATCTCGCAGATGCCCAGCAGGCGCAGCGAGCGCTCCAGGAGTTCGCGGCGCCGCTGGTCCAGCCCCGGTGGCAGGAGTCGCGGGTCGGCGACGGCGGTGATGAGGTCCGTCAGATCGTCGGCCAATTCGGGACGCTCCCGGGCCAGGTCCAGCTCGGTGAGTGCCTCGATCGCCTCCTCCATCGCGGCGTGGACCTGGGCGCGCGCATGGGCGGCGTCGAAGGGCGGCACGGCCGCGGCGGGTTCCCCGCTCTGGGTGGTCTGATCGACGACCCGCCATACCCCGCTCGTGCCGGAGGCCTCGGGGACGAGCAGGCAGGTCCGTCTGAAAGCGCTGAGGGCGCTGCTCTCGCCCGCGGTCTGGACAAGCACCGCCTCACCGGCGTCGAGCGCCGAGCCCAGTCCCGGCAGGGGATCGGAGGGGCTGGGGAGGACTGCGGCCACCCGCCCGGGCCGCCCCATGAGCGTCATCCACTCCATGAGGGGCGTCTCGCCGTCGAGAGCCGGATCGAGGACGGTGTGGGCGCCGTCGGCCCCCTCGACGACGGCCGCGCCGCGCGAGGAGGGCACGGGCAGCCACAGCGCGAGCAGGATCGAGGGGTGAAGGTCGAGGTCAGTCACGCTGCGCACCCTAAACCGTTGGGAGCGCTGCGATCGCGAGGGCGCACCGCGCCGGTGGGACGTAAGATGTCTGCGCTCCCGTCCGTGCTGGACCGGCATCCCCACCGGCCTCCCACCCGGACAGTCTTTTGGAGGCACCGATGCCCGCCGCCCCTGTTCCCACGCGTCGCTCCCGCTCCGCTCGACGGCCCCTGCTCCTCGCTGCGCTGCTCCTGCCCGCGGTCATCCCGTTGGCCGCCTGCGGGGCCGGCTCTGGATCGGCCGCCCCCGGTGAAGCGTCCTCGGCCCCCGCGACGGCGGGCGAGCAGGCCGCCACTGCCGCCACGAGCGCCGCGCCGGCGTCGCCAGTTTCCTCCGCGCTGCCGTCCGGCGCCGCGACCTCGAGCCCCCTGCCCTCGGCGGCGACCTCCTCCGCCGCGGCCGCCGTCGACCCCTTCGGCTACTCCTACCCGGGACTCGACGGCGTCGCCTTCCTCACCCCCAGCCAGAACATCGCCTGCGTCATCGGGCCGGTCTCCTTCCCCGACGTGCTCGGCTCCGACTCCGCGCGGGCGGTCGCCCCGCAGGCCTCCTGCGAGTTGGTGGACAGTCCCGACCTCCATGCCGAGGACCAGGATGCCGATGGCTGCCCCACCGGGCCGCTGGTCAAGGGGATCATCCGCATCGGTGAGTCCGGCCCCTCCTACGGCGTGTGCAAGACCGACATCAACGGGATCACCGCCTGGAAGCACGGGGGTGGCGCCATCACCAACTTCGACGCCTTCGGCTCGCTGGGCTACGGGCAGTCCGTGAGCGCGCACGGCTACACCTGCACGAGCGCGGAGGCAGGTGTGACGTGCCTGGACGGCTCCGGGCGCGGCTTCACCATCAGCAGGGAGGACTACACGCTCCACTGAGCGCGCTTCTTGAATCTCGCGGTGCTGTTCGCCCGGTCTCGCCGTGCTGTTCGCCCGGTCTCGCGGAGAGATATGGGGAGGAGTTCGCGCGAGTGCCTGGGACTCAGATCACGCGGGCGGGATAGGGTTGTCCCATGACCCGAGTTCTTCTCCTCGACGACGTCTCCCTGCACCGCGGGAGCACGCAGATCCTCGACCACCTCTCCTGGAGGGTCGACGAGGGGCAGCACTGGGTTGTCCTCGGCCCCAACGGCGCCGGCAAGACCACGGCGGCCCGCATCGCCGGCGCCCGCCTCTTCCCCTCCTCCGGCGCCGTGGAGGTCCTGGGACGGCGCCTGGGCAGGGTGGACATCTCCGAGCTCCACCCCCGCATCGGGCTGAGCTCATCGGCGATGGCATCCTCCTTCCAGGCGGGGGACCGCGTGCTCGGCATCGTCCTGTCCGCCTCCTACGGGCGCATCGGCGTGTGGCGCGAGGAGTACGAGGACAAGGACGTCGAGCGCGCCACCGCGCTGCTCACGGCCCTCGGCTCGGGAGCGCTCATCGAGCGCCCCTGGGCGAGCCTGTCGTCGGGCGAGCGCAAGCGCGTGGAGATCGCCCGCGCCCTCATGCCCGACCCCGAGCTCCTCATCCTCGACGAGCCCGCCTCGGGGCTCGACGTCGCCGGTCGCGAACAGCTGCTGGGCGCGCTCAGCCAGATCGTGGCCACGCCCTCCTCCCCGACGATGATCATGGTCACCCACCACCTGGAGGAGATCCCGGTGGGCTTCACCCACGCCCTCGCCCTGCGCGGCGGCCGGGCCGTGGGCGCCGGCCCGCTAGGCGAGGTCATCACCTCCTCGACTATGTCCGCCACCTTCGGTCTCCCCTTGGAGGTCACGCGGGACCGTGGGCGCTTCACCGCCCGCGGGGTCAGCGGGCCAGCCGAGCGCCAGGCCTGAGCCGGGCCGCGCCCGAACCGGCCTTGAATCGGCCCCGATCCTCGTCCCGCTGCCCGCGCCATCGCCGTCATTCCCCATCAACACAAGCCCCGGCCCCACCGGGCAGAAAGCGAGAGCACCATGGAGTGGATCTGGTGGCTCGGCGCCGCCCTCATCCTGGCGATCGTCGAGACCCTCTCGGCCGACCTCACCTTCCTCATGCTCGCCGGGGGAGCGCTCGGCGGCATGATCGCCGCCCTCCTCGGGGCGCCCCTGTTCCTGCAGGTCATCGTGGCCGCCGGGGTCGCCAGCCTGCTGCTCCTCTCCGTCCGCCCCGCCCTCAAGCGGCGCATGTCCTCCTCCGCCCCCGAGATGCGCACCAATGCCGACGCCATCATCGGCTCCGCCGGGCGCGCCCTGACCGCCGTGGACACCCTGGGCGGTCGGGTCCGCCTGGGAGGCGCGGAGTGGAGCGCCCGCCTCGCCGAGGGCCAGGGCGCCGGCGCGCGCCTCGAGCCCGGCACCCCCATCACCGTCCTGTCGATCGACGGCGCCACCGCCGTCGTCGCCCCCACTGACTGACCATGCCCATCCCGGGGCCCCGCCAGCCCTCGCGCGGCGGCCCCACCTACGGATCAAGGAGTTGATATGGAGACCGTCGTCCTCGTCATCCTCGGCCTCTTCGTGCTGCTCGTCCTCGTGGCGATCGTGCGAGCCGTGAGGATCGTCCCCCAGTCGTACGCGATCATCGTCGAGCGCCTGGGCAAGTTCCAGGCCGAGTACGGCGCCGGAATGCACCTGCTGGTGCCCTTCGTGGACCGCGTGCGCACCACCGTGGACCTGCGCGAGCAGGTCGTGTCCTTCCCGCCGCAGCCGGTCATCACCTCCGACAACCTCGTGGTGTCCATCGACTCGGTCATCTACTACCAGGTCAACGACCCCAAGCGCGCCACCTACGAGATCTCCAACTACCTCCAGGCGATCGAGCAGCTCACCGTCACCACGCTGCGCAACGTCATCGGCGCCATGGACCTGGAGCAGACGCTGACCAGCCGCGACCAGATCAACGGCCAGCTGCGCGGCGTCCTTGACCAGGCCACCGGCCGCTGGGGCATCCGCGTGGGCAACGTGGAGCTGAAGTCCATCGACCCGCCCGCCTCCATCCAGGGCGCCATGGAGCAGCAGATGCGCGCCGAGCGCGACCGCCGCGCCGCCATCCTCACGGCCGAGGGCGTCAAGCAGTCCCAGATCCTCACGGCCGAGGGCGACAAGCAGTCCGCGATCCTTCGGGCCGAGGGCCAGGCCCAGTCCGCGATCCTCAAGGCCCAGGGTGAGTCCCGCGCCATCCTCCAGGTCTTCGACGCCATCCACCGCGGCAACGCCGACCCCAAGCTGCTGGCCTACCAGTACCTGCAGACCCTGCCCAAGATCGCCAACGGCCAGTCCTCCAAGATGTGGGTGGTCCCCACGGAGTTCACCGCGGCGCTCAATGGCATCGCCGGGGCCCTGGGCGGCAAGGGCGGGGACAGCCCGTCGGCCGCCTTCGCCGGCGCGGGCGAGTCCGGTGACGTCCAGGTGAACCTGGCCGGCATGGAGACCGGCCTCGACATCGCCTCCGACCTGGCGGCCACGAACCTGCAGACCCCCGAGGAGGCCCTCGCCCAGGCCCGCGGCGAGGCGGCCTCCGCCTCGCAGGAGGCCGCTGAGGCGCCGCAGTCCACGGGCGGGGCGAGCCCGGCGGCCCCGTCCTTCCCGCCGTCGCGCGGCGGCGCGCACCGCCAGGAGCCCGAGCCCCCGCAGCAGGGGTGAGGCGCGTCCCAAAACACGATCGCGCAACGGGGAGACATGGAATCGGCCGACCGGCCGTCCTAGTCTCCCCGTTGTGCTGCCCGCCCCCTCGCATTCCGCGCTCGACCCCGCCCCCTGCTCCTCTCCCCGGCAGGTGACCCGGCGATGATCATCCCCATCGAGCACGGCGACGACGACCGCCTCGCCGACTACACCCGCCTGACCGACGTGGCCCTGCGGCGTCGGCTGGAGACCGAGCGCGGCCTCTACATGGCCGAGTCGACCAAGGTGATCGCCCGCGCCATCGAGGCCGGGCACGCGCCCCGCTCCTTCCTCATGGCGCCCCGCCACCTGGCCGAGACGGCGCCGCTCATCGCCGCGGCCACCGGCTGCCAGAGTGATCCCGAGGGCGGGCCCGTGCCCGTCTACGTGGCCGAGGAGTCCGTGCTGGAGTCCATCACCGGCTTCCACCTCCACCGGGGCGCCCTCGCCGCCATGAACCGTCCCGCCCTCGCCCCGGTCTCCGAGCTGCTCGCCGCGGCCCGCGGGGGAGAGGGGGCCCGGCGTGTGGCGATCCTGGAGGATCTCGTCGACCACACGAACGTGGGCGCGGCGTTCCGCTCGGCCGCGGCCCTGGGCATGGACGCGGTGCTCGTGACGCCGCGCTGCGCGGACCCCCTCTACCGGCGCAGCGTGCGGGTCTCCATGGGCACGGTCTTCCAGGTGCCGTGGACGCGCATCGACCCGTGGCCCGCCCTCGACGACCTCCACGCCGCGGGCTTCACCGTGGCCGCCATGGCCCTGTCGGAGGACTCGGTGAGCCTCGACGACTTCGCCGCCTCACCCGCCTGCGCCGCCCAGGGCTCCCGCGTGGCGCTCGTGCTCGGGACCGAGGGCGATGGATTGCGAGCGCGCACTGTGAGCGCCTGCGACGCCGTCGTCCGCATCCCCATGGCCGGGGGAGTGGACTCCCTCAATGTGGCCGCCGCGGCCGCCGTCGCCTTCTGGGAGCTGCGCCTCCCGGCGGATTCCTGACGGGCCCGCGCCCCCGCCCCGCCCGACGGTTTTCCGGTCGCCCCGCGCTTCCCAGTGCCGCAGCACGACTGAGGGCCGGTGCCCCACGGGGGAGCACCGGCCCTCAGATCCTGACTGCTTGGTCAGCCCTTGTCAGGCTCTGTCAGTCCTTGGCGGTGATGCGCAGGAGCGTGGCGCCCTGCTCGACGCCGCCGTCCGCCGCGAGCTCGACGGAGGCGAACTTCGCGGTGTTGGTGACGAGCACCGGGGTGGTCAGCGAGTAGCCGGCCTCCTCGACGACGGCGCGGTCGACGCGCACGAGCTCCTGGCCGGCCTCGACCCGGTCGCCCTGCTTGACCTTGACGTCGAAGCCCTTGCCCTCCAGGTTGACGGTGTCGATACCGACGTGGATGAGCAGCTCGACGCCGTTGTCCAGGTTGATGCCGTAGGCGTGCCCGGAGGCGGGGGCGACGACGACGGTGCCGGCCGCGGGGGCCGTCACGACGATCTCGCCCGAGGGGGTCACGCCCGCGCCGTCGCCGACGGCGCCGGTGGAGAAGACCGGGTCCGGAACATCGGACAGGGCCATGACATCACCGGTGAGCGGGGAGACGATCTCCGTGACAGCGCCGGGCTCGAGGGCCTCGGCGACGGTCGCGGCAGCAGCACCGGCGGCGCCGGCCTCCAGGGCCAGGTCCGCGGCGGTGTCCTCAGCGGAGGCCTCGACAGCGCCAGAGGCGGCGGCCTGGGCGGCCCGCTCCTCCTTGGTGCGGTAGTCGAAGGTGAGGATGAGGAAGAAGGAGGTCACGAAGCCGGCGAGCACCGAGACCGCGTAGAGGAACATCGGCTTGAAGACCGGGATGGTCAGCAGCGAGGTGAAGGCGAAGGCGCCGGTGAGCACGCCGCCGTCGGTCAGGAGGCCGCCCACGGCCTGGACCAGGCCGCCCACGAAACAGCCGACAAGCATGAACGGGTAGATCCGCTTGAAGCGCAGGTGGATACCGTAGAGGGACGGCTCAGAGATACCGCCGAAGAGGCCAGCGGCGAGGGCGCCCAACGAGGTCTGCCGCATCTCGGCGTCCTTGGCGCGAACCGAGATGACGAGCACGGCGGCGGTGGCGCCGAAGCAGGCGAAGTTCCAGGCGCCCATGGGGCCCTGGATGTAGTCGAGGTGGTTCGTGGCGTCGCCGTTGATGTTCGCGATCATGATGGCGTTCAGCGGCCAGTGCAGGCCCAGCGGCACGAGGAAGGGGTAGAGCAGCGGGATCGCGATCGCGAAGACGAATGGCACATGCGAGTAGAGCCAGAACAGGCCAGCGCCGATGCCGGTGCCCAGCCAGATGCCGATGGGGCCGATGAGGAAGGCCGTCAGCGGCATCATGATGATGAAGCAGAGGAAGGGCACGAAGACCATCTGCACGTTGGCCGGGATGATCTTGGTCAGGTACTTGTACAGCGGCGCCAGGATGGCGACCATCAGCAGGGGCACGAACACCTGCCCGCCGTAGGAGTTGAGCTGCATGGGCAGACCCGCGATGTGGACCATGCACAGGTCCTTGTCGAGCAGCGAGTTGTGCGAGCAGACCGTCGAGGCGGAGTCGGAGAGCTTGGCGAAGTCCTGGGTGAGCAGGGCGGCCATGACGGCGGCGCCCACCCACGGGTCGATGCCGAGCTTCTTGGCGGCGTTGTAGGCCACCATGATCGGCATGAAGTAGAACACCGACTGGAACATCGCGTTGGCGAAGACCAGCGTCGGCGGGAGGTTCTCGGCGTGGGTGTCGATGATGTGGAAGGCCTCGAGGACGGCCTCGCCAGCGATGATGAGCGAGGTGCCGAGCAGCACCGGCAGCAGCGGGCGGAAGGAGTCGGAGAGGTACTCGAAGAACGCGTCGACGATGGCGTTCTTGCCGCGGGCCTTGGAACGGGCAGCCGCCTTGACGTCGGCGTCGGACACGGCCGCCGCGTTCTTCATCGCGGGCAGGTTCATGATCTCGGTGTACATGCCCTGGACGGCGCCGCCGATGACGATCTGGTAGCGGTCACCGGACTGGGGAACCGCGCCGAGGACTCCGGGGATGGCCTCGACGGTGGCCTTGTCGATGACCGAGGCGTCGCGGAGTTCGAACCGGAGACGGGTGGCGCAGTGCGTGAGGTGGACGATGTTGTCCGCCCCACCGACCGCGTCGAGGATCGCCTCGGGCGTGCTCGTAGTGGTGGTCATGGCGTGGGGATGCCTTTCTGACGTGTGGCCCAACGGCGGACAGTGCCGTCGGAACGGCATCATCAGGCGCGCAGGGGCCGCTGGTCGGGCCAGCGGGCGCGAGGATGCCGCATTGCAGAGATCTTACAACTCTGTGAGGGCGGCCTCAATCTGGCGGCGTCCTCGCAGGCGGCAGGACCCGACGCCGCGTCGATGGCGCCGCCCGCGCCCCGTGTCCGCCCCGGCGCGGCCGCGATCCTCGCGCTTCACCGCGCTCCTGGCGCTATCCCGAGCCCGGCGCGCTGGGAGGGGGACGGCGCCGCGCCCCGTAGCATGTCCGCCGTGATCAACGTCCAGGACCTCACCCTGCGCATCGGCGCCCGCCAGCTCGTGGCCGGCGCCTCCTTCCGCGTCGACAAGGGCATGCGCATCGGGCTCGTCGGCCGCAACGGCGCCGGCAAGACCACGATGACCAAGCTCCTCGCCGCCGCCTCGGTGGCCCAGGGCACCAGCCAGGCGGTGGCCGACGGCGATGAGCGCCACGGCCTGGACGCCGTCGAGCACGAGGGCACGATCTCCTGCAACGGGACCGTCGGCTACCTGCCGCAGGACACGAAGATCGGGGATCTCACCGAGATCGCCCGCGACCGCATCCTGTCCGCCCGCGGCATCGACTCCCTCCTGGCGCGCATCCGCAAGGCAGAGGAGCGCATCGCCACCACCGAGGGCGACGCCATGGCCAAGGCCCTCGACCGCTACACGCGCCTCGACCACGAGTTCACCATGGCCGGCGGGTACGCCGCCGCCTCCGAGGCCGCCCGCATCGCCGCCGCCCTCTCCCTGCCCGACCGCGTCCTCGACCAGCCGATCGGCACCCTCTCCGGTGGCCAGCGCCGCCGCGTCGAGCTCGCCCGCGTCCTGTTCGCCCAGCCCGACACACTCCTCCTCGACGAGCCCACCAACCACCTCGACCACGACTCCATCGTCTGGCTGCGCGACCACCTGCGCACCTACTCCGGCGGCTTCATCGTCATCAGCCACGACGTCGAGCTCCTGCGCGACACCGTCAACCATGTCATGCACCTGGACGCCAACCGGGGCGCCCTCGACGTCTACCACCTCGGATGGGACGCATACCTCAACCAGCGGGCCGACGACGAGCACCGCCGCCGCCGTGAGCGCGCCAACGCGGAGAAGAAGGCCGCCACCCTGCGCGCCCAGGGCGAGAAGATGCGCGCCAAGGCCACCAAGGCCGTCGCCGCCCAGCAGATGCTCAAGCGCGCCGAGAGGCTCATGGCGGGCCTGGAGGCCGAGCAGCAGGCGGACAAGGTCGCGCACCTGCGCTTCCCCGACCCCGCCCCCTGCGGCAAGACGCCGCTGCGCGCGGCCGGGCTGTCCAAGGCCTACGGCTCCCTGGAGGTCTTCGCCGGGGTGGACCTCGCGATCGACCGCGGCTCGCGCGTCGTCGTCCTCGGGCTCAACGGCGCGGGAAAGACAACGCTCCTGCGCCTCCTGGCCGGCGTCGAGACCCCGGACTCCGGCGAGGTCCTGCCCGGGCACGGCCTCAAGATCGGCTATTACGCCCAGGAGCACGAGACCATCGACACCGGCCGCACGGTGGTGGAGAACCTGCGCTCGGCCGCCCCGGACATGGATGACACGCAGGTGCGCAGCGTGCTCGGCTCCTTCCTCTTCTCCGGCGCGGACGCGGACAAGCCCGCCCGGGTCCTGTCCGGCGGGGAGAAGACGCGCCTGGCCCTGGCGATCCTCGTGGTCTCCAGCGCCAACGTCCTCCTGCTCGACGAGCCCACGAACAACCTCGATCCGGCCAGCCGCGAGGAGATCCTGCGGGCGCTGTCCACCTTCACCGGCGCCGTCGTGCTCGTCACCCACGACGAGGGCGCGGTGACCGCCCTCAACCCCGATCGCGTCCTCCTGCTGCCCGACGGCGACGAGGACCTGTGGGGCGAGGACTACCTCGAGCTCGTGGCGATGGCCTGATCCGGGCCCGAGCGGGGGTTGGTCCTGGCCCGGTGAGTGCCGTCACTCGGTGATCGGCGGGGCGCGGACGTAGGGTAGGCCCGAATACCTACGTATATCGACGGAGACAGTCATGACCCAGACTCTTGACACCGCGAGCACCGAGACCACCGACGTGCCCGAGCACGAGGTCCTCCTCACCGAGGCGGCCGCCGCCAAGGTCGCCTCCCTCCTGGAGCAGGAGGGCCGGGACGACCTGCGCCTGCGCGTCGCCGTGCAGCCCGGTGGCTGCTCCGGCCTCGTCTACCAGCTCTACTTCGACGAGCGGACCCTCGACGGCGACGCCGTGCGCGCCTTCCCGACCGGCGGCGGCGCCATGGAGAGCGTCGAGGTGGTCGTGGACCGCATGAGCGTGCCCTACCTGTCCGGCGCGACCATCGACTTCGCTGACACGATCGAGAAGCAGGGCTTCACCATCGAGAACCCCAACGCGGCGGGCACCTGCGCCTGCGGCGAGTCCTTCCACTGATCCCCATTGGACGGGCCCGGCGCCGTCGACGGCGCCGGGCCCGCCCGCCAAGACGAGAGACGAACTGTGCCCCTCACCCTTCCTCCTTCCGCCATGGGCCGCGCCATGCGGCGCCGTGGCCTCGCCCTCGGCGCGATCGCGCTGAGCGCGGGCCTGGCGCTCACCGGCTGCGGCGATGTCTCCAAGCAGGTCGACTCGCAGGCGACCACCCCGGCTGCTTCGGCCGCATCGGCGGCTTCGACGACGTCGCCGTCGGCCGACTCCGCGGCGACCCCGGCTGCCACGGTCTCGCCCCTGGCCAGTGTCGACTGCTCGACGCTGACCATCGACTCCGACTCGGCCGCGCTGCCGACCGTCAGCGGGGAGGCGGGCGCCAAGCCGAGCCTCACCTGGAGCGGCCAGGACGCGCCGTCGAACCTCACCGTCAAGACCCTCAATGAGGGGACGGGGGACGCGGTCTCGGGCTCCGACGTCGTCAAGGCCTCCTACGCCGGCTGGGAGTGGGGCAAGGACACCACCTTCGACGCCTCCTACGACCGCGGGGCCCCGATCCCCTTCAGCCTCCAGCAGGTGATCAAGGGCTGGACCTGCGGGCTGGCCGGTCACAAGGTCGGTGAGCGTGTGCTCATGGCGATTCCGCCGGAGCTCGCCTACGGGCAGGGGATGAGCAGCGGGCAGGCGCAGGGCGCCGGGCAGCAGCCGCCCCAGGGGCCGCTCGTGTTCGTTGTCGAGATCGTCTCGAAGGCCTCGTCCGCGGACGTCGAGTCCGCTGTCTCCTCGGCCACCATGGAGGGCCAGGAGAAGGTGACCGCCCGTGGGATCACGGTCAGCGGCGAGCTCGGCTCCGAGCCGACGATCAGCGTCACCTCGGGCGCCAAGGAGCCCACCGAGCCCGAGGTCATCGTGCTGGCCCGCGGTACGGGGCAGCCCCTTCCCGCGAACTCCACTGCGGGCGCCAACCTCGCCTTCTCCACGTGGGACGGCTCCCAGACCGGCTCGACCTGGAAGGAGGGCGTCCTCCAGACGGTGCAGACGGCCCAGCTCAAGGGCCTGGAGGGCGTGCCCGCCGGGTCGCGCGTCGTCGTGCTCACCCCGCCCGCCCAGGACGGCTCGGCGCCGTCGATGGCCTACGTCATGGATGTGGGCCCGGCGCTCTGAGGCACGAGGCGCTGACAAAGCGCTGAGGAGCCCCGCGACCGGATTCGGTCGCGGGGCTCCTCGCTCGTCGCTCGGTCCTCGGCTCTCGGCCATCCGCCGCGCGGGGCCGGGGGGGAGTTGTCGTCGTTCAGATGACCAGGGTGCCCTTCTTGGCGGCCTCCAGGCGCTCGGCCACGTTCTGCCAGTTGGCGATGTTCCAGATGGCCTTGACGTAGTCGGCCTTGACGTTGAGGTAGTCGAGGTAGAAGGCGTGCTCCCACATGTCCACCATGAACAGCGGGACGGTGCCCACGGGCACGTTGGCCTGCTGGTCGAAGAGCTGGAAGATGACGAGTTTGCCGGAGATGGAGTCGAAGGCGAGCACAGCCCATCCCGAGCCCTGGATGCCCAGCGCGGTGGCGGTGAAGTGCGCCTGGAAGCGCTCGAAGGAGCCGAAGGAGTCCTTGATGGCCTCCGCCAGCTCGCCCTCGGGCTGGCCGCCGGCGCTCGGGGCGAGGTTCTTCCAGAAGATCGTGTGGTTGGTGTGCCCGCCGAGGTTGAAGGCGAGGTTCTTCTCCCACAGGTTGACCGCGGCGAGGTCGCCGGACTCGCGGGCGGCGGCCAGGGCCTCCAGGGCGGCGTTGGCGCCGGCGACGTAGGCGGCGTGGTGCTTGTCGTGGTGGAGCTCCATGATGCGCCCGGAGATGTGGGGCTCGAGGGCGGCGTAGTCGTAGGGGAGCTCGGGCAGGGTGTAGACGGCCATGCGGTGTGCCTTTCAGGTCGGTGGGCCGGCTCCAGTCCCGCGCGGCGAGCCGCTAGGACTGAAGTCCTGGACATTGCCCATCGTAGGCGGCCTCGCCGGGGGCGGACAGTGGGGCGTGCCCTGCGTGGCTGTGATTACACTGACCGCTGAACGCCTTGCTGCCCAGACCGTCCTCCGGAGGACCTCATGACCGCCACGACCGACACAGACTCCGCTGGCGCCACCGACCGCCTCGAGCTCCTCGTCTTCTCCGACGACGCGACCGTGCGCCGCGAGGTCATCGAGGGCATCGGCCGCCGCCCCGCCAAGGGGATGCCGCTCGTCACCTGGTTCGAGGCCGCCACCGCCGAGGGCGTGCGCCTGGCGATGAAGGACCGCGCCGAGGCCGGCAAGAAGCCCTTCGACGCGCTCGTGCTCGACGGCGAGGTCAAGAAGTACGGCGGCATAGGCCTCGCCCACGAGCTCTTCACAGAGATGGACCGCCGCCCCCCGGTGCTCCTCCTGACCGCCCGCCCGCAGGACGACTGGCTGGCCGCCTGGTCGAAGGTGGAGGCCGTCGTCTCCCGGCCCCTGGAGCCCCTGTCCCTCCAGGAGGGCATCGTCAAGGCACTGCGCGCCCGCCGCGGCAGCGTCGTCGCCGCGGGCTGAATCCCCGCCCCTCGCCCGGGTCGTCGCGCGCTCAGCCAGCGTCGATGACCCGCTGGTGGCGGGCGGCGGCGCCAATGGGCCAGGCGAGGACTGAGGGATCGCCGTCGACCTCGACGAGGCGGGCGCCGTCGTCAAGGGCCCAGGAGGCCAGCAGCAGCGTCTCCTCGACACTGGCCGCCTGGCCCACGCGCTCGGGGCGCTCGACGACCTGCGCCGTGGCGCGCAGGGTAGACACGTAGGGGCGCGGGTCCGCGCCGGGCGGGGTGACGAGCGAGCCCGCGAGCCGGCCCCAGCGCATGGCCACGAGCTCCCAGCCGCCGGCCTCACGGCGCCTGGCGGCGATGAGGTGCGGGCAGGCGAGCAGCGGCCGGGCGCTCTCCGCGCGGCGCGCGCCGAGGAGGAGCGAGCGCAGGCGCGACGTCCAGGTGCCGGCCTCCTCGTAGCGCTCCCGCTCGGCCAGGCCGGCGACGCGCTGGAGGATCGGCAGGGCGATGAGGTCGATCTGCCCGGCCAGGGCCTGGCGCGCGGTGGAGGCATCGGCGGGGGAGTCCATGCCGGTCACCTGGCGCAGCTCCGTGCCGTCCCAGGCGCTCAGGCGCAGGACCGACTCGGCTGCCCGCTGCGCCTCCGACGCGGTCGAGCGGGAGGGGAAAGGGCCGACGGCCTCGGCGATCTCGTCGGTGGGCAGCACGGTGGTGAGCGCGAGGCGCGGGCCGAGGCCGCGGCGGCCCTGGGCCACGTGCAGCCAGGGCTGGCGCTGGGGCGCGCGGGAGCGGCGGTTGAGGGGCGGGTCGAGCTCGGCGATGAGGCGCAGCTCGCGCACGCGCGCCTCGATCTCGGTGGGGGTCTCGATGTGGCGCACGCTCACGGTGGTGTCGAGCATGCGGGCGATGCGGCCGCGCTTCTCCGCGGCGGTGAAGTAGGAGCGCACGCGGCGGTGGAGGTCGGCGGCGCTGCCGACGTAGAGGACCTGTCCGGCGGGGGAGCAGAACTGGTAGACGCCGGGGGCGTGGGGGAGCGGGTCGGCCAGGCGGGCCTTGGCGCGGCGCTTGGCGGGGATGGGGTCGGCGGCGGTGGCCAGGTCCTCCACGTGGGTGATGCCGAGCGGCGCGAGGGCCTCGAGGGCGGCGTGGAGGACGTCGACGGTGGCGCGGGCGTCGTCGAGGGCGCGGTGCGTGGGGCGGGTGGGGGAGCCGACGAAGGAGGCGAGCGTGCCGAGCTTGTGGTTGGGGACGTCGCTGCGGGACCAGGCCTTGCGGGTCAGGGCGAGGGTGTCGACGACGCGCGGCTCGTCCCAGGGCAGGGCCAGGGCCTTGGCCGCGCCGCGCAGGTGGCCGACGTCGAAGCGCGCGTTGTGCGCCACGAGGATCGGGGCGGCAGGGGCGCCGTTGCGCCCGGGTTCGTGGGCAGCGGCCTGGCGGGACCAGGCGAGGAAGGCGGCGAGCGCGTCCTCAAGGGGCGGCGCGGTGGCGACCATGGCGTTGGTGATGCCGGTGAGGAGGGTGATCTGGGCGGGAATGGGCGCGCCGGGGTTGGTGAGGGTGGAGAACTCGGCGTCGATGATGCCGCCGCGCACGCGGACGGCTCCGATCTCGGTGATGGCGTGGGCGCCGGGGCCCGCGCCGGTGGTCTCCAGGTCGACGACGACGAAGGTGGCCTCGCGCAGGGGCGTGCCCATGTCCTCGAAGGATCCCTGGGTGCCGGGGGCGTCCCACGGCCAGGGGAGGCCGACGGCGCGCGGATCGCGGGCGCCGTCGTCGGAACGTGTGGGTGGGGGCACGCTGCGAGGCTAGACTTCGTGGTGCGGCTGTTCCAAGGGCGCCCCGCCGGGCGCGTGGGGCAGATGCGAGCTGTAGCCGCTGGAGTTGAGAGCGCAGGAGGTCCCCGTGGGATACCGAGGCATGAAGGCCGCCGCTGGCCCCGCCATGGAGATGCTCTACCAGCCATGGATCAGGGGCGAGGAGCACATTCCCGCCGAGGGGGCGGCGATCCTCGCCTCGAACCATCTGGCGGTCATCGACTCCTTCTTCCTGCCGCTGCTCATCGACCGCGAGGTGGCGTTCATCGGCAAGTCCGACTACTTCACCGGCAAGGGCGTCAAGGGCTGGGCGGTCAAGCGCTTCATGACGGCCGTGGGCACGATCCCGGTGGACCGCTCGGGCGGCAAGGCCTCCCAGGCGGCCCTCCAGGCGGGGATCGACCGCCTGCGGGCGGGCGAGCTCTTCGGCATCTACCCGGAGGGCACGCGCAGCCCCGATGGGCGCATGTACCGCGGCAAGACGGGCGTGGCGCGCATCGCCCTGGCGACGGGCGCGCCGATCATCCCCGTGGCGATGATCGGCTCGAATATCGCCCAGCCGATCGGGCAGGTCATCCCCTCCACGCGGCACCGCGTGGGCATCGTCGTGGGGGAGCCGTTGGACTTCTCGCGCTACCGGGGGCTGGAGAACGACCGCTTCGTACTGCGCTCGATCACCGATGAGGTCATGTACGCGCTCATGTCCCTGTCCGGGCAGGAGTACGTGGATGTCTACGCGGCGGACGTGAAGAAGCTGATGGACACGGAGAAGATCACGGCCGTGGAGGCCACGGACCGCCTGCTCGCCCAGCAGGCCGGCTCCCGCCCCGCCGCCCCGGTGGCGGCCCCCGGCGGCCGCCCCGCTCCCGAAGTCACCGTCCCCGAGCCCCCCGTCGATGATCCCGAGGACGAGCCCTGCGACGACGGCGAGCCCGCCGAGGATCAGACTCCCGAGTCCTGAGCCCCGGGCGCGGCGACGCGCCCGCATCGGCACGTGGGTCCCAGGGCTGGGCACGGGCCCGGCCAGCGCGGCTAGGATGAGGGCTGTCACTTCTCACCTTCACCGAAAGGCTCACGATGACGATCCGTCGCGTCGCCCTGCTCACCGCGGGCGGCTTCGCCCCTTGCCTCTCCGCCGCCGTCGGCGACCTCATCGAGCGCTACACCGAAGTCGCCCCCGACGTTGAGATCATCGCCTACCAGTACGGCTACCACGGCCTGCTCACCGGCAACTACGTCGTCGTCGACGCCGAGGGCCGCAAGAACGCCGGCCTCCTGCGCGAGTTCGGCGGCTCCCCGATCGGCAACTCCCGCGTCAAGCTCACCAACGCCAAGAACCTCGTCGAGCGCGGCCTCGTCGCCGAGGGCGTCGACCCCCTCAAGTTCGCGGCCGAGCAGTTGCGCAAGGACGGCGTCGACGTCCTGCACACCATCGGCGGCGACGACACCAACACCACCGCCGCGGATCTGGCCGCCTACCTCCACGAGAACGACTACGAGCTCACCGTCGTCGGCCTGCCCAAGACCATCGACAACGACGTCGTCCCGATCCGCCAGTCCCTCGGCGCCTGGACCGCCGCCGAGGAGGGCGCCGGATTCGCCTTCAACGTCATCGGCGAGCACCGCTCCAACCCGCGCATGCTCATCGTCCACGAGTGCATGGGCCGCAACTGCGGCTACCTCACCGCCGAGACCGCCCGCCGCTACCACGAGCTGCTCAAAACCAAGCAGTGGGCCCCCTCGCTGGGCCTGTCCCGTGAGCGCTGGGACGTCCACGCCGTCTTCCTGCCCGAGGCCAAGCTCGACATCGCCGCCGAGGCCAAGCGCCTCAAGGCCATCATGGATGAGCAGGGCAACGTCAACATCTTCCTGTCCGAGGGCGCCGGCGTCCCCGAGATCATCGCCGAGATGGAGGCCAAGGGCGAGGAGGTCCAGCGCGACCCCTTCGGCCACGTCAAGCTCGACACCATCAACCCCGGCCAGTGGTTCGCCAAGCAGTTCGCCTCGCTCATCGGCGCCGAGAAGGTCATGGTCCAGAAGTCCGGCTACTACTCGCGCGCCGCGCACGCCAACGCAGAGGACCTCGCCCTCATCAAGAAGATGTGCGACCTCGCCGTCGACTGCGCCCTGCGCGGCGAGTCCGGCGTCATCGGCCAGGACGAGGAGAACGGCGACGCCCTCGGCGCCATCCCGTTCCCCCGCATCGCCGGAGGCAAGCCCTTCGACATCACCCAGCCCTGGTTCACCGAGCTCATGAGCGAGCTTGGCCAGTCCGTCGCCCCGGCCGAGACCGCCCCGGAGCACTGAGCTAGTCGCCCTCGGCCGCCTGAGGCCGGGACCGCCA
>NZ_JH806633.1:409423-622052 GCF_000295095.1 Actinomyces timonensis DSM 23838
GCCCCAGGCCCGTCCTCGGTACCGAGGGGCGCCACCACGGGCGCGCGGAGCAGGAGTTGCACGCTCGGAACGCGAGGGCTCCGACTTTTCGTTGGAATTGCGTAGGCGTCGCACGCGCGGGAAATCTCCCGTGTGCATCCGGGCTTCGAATGCACACGGGAGACTCAACGGCTCGAGGTCGCTTCGCGTGATTCCAACGTTTTGGATCTCGCGGTCTCCTCTGAGCGTGCAACTCCGCGCCTCGGCGGGTGCCGGCAACGGGCCGACGTTGCCGCGGCTCTCGAATGGCGAGTCGATATGCCGTCCCACCCGGGTGCCCCGATCCCGGCATGCGGTGGGGGAGCCGGGCCCCGCCGCGCGCTGACCTATGCTGACCGGCGTGATGAACGAGCTTGAGGCCCCCGCCAGCCCCGGCACCTGGCGGGACCGGCCCGCCGCGCAGCAGCCCACCTACCCGGACCCCGAGGCCCTGGCCGCCGTCGGCACCGACCTGCGCTCCCGCCCCCCGCTCGTCTTCGCCGGCGAGGTCGACTCCCTGCGCGAGCGCATGGCCGAGGCCGCCGAGGGCCGCGCCTTCGCCCTCATGGGCGGGGACTGCGCCGAGTCCTTCGACGGCAACACCGCCACCGACATCCGCCTCAAGGTCCAGACCATCCTCCAGATGGCCGCCGTCCTCACCTACGGCGCCTCCATGCCCATCATCAAGATCGGGCGCATGGCCGGCCAGTACGCCAAGCCCCGCAGCGCGGACACCGAGACCCGCGACGGCCTCACCCTGCCCGCCTACCGCGGCGACTCCGTCAACAGCCACGACTTCACCCCCGAGGCCCGCACCCCCGACCCCGCCCGCATGCTCGACGCCTACCTGCGCAGCGGCACCACCCTCAACCTCATCCGCGCCTTCACGATGGGCGGCTACGCCGACCTGCGCGAGGTCCACTCCTGGAACCGCGGCTTCACCGACAACCCCGCCTACAAGCGCTTCGAGGCCTTCGCCGAGGAGATCGACCGCGCCATGCGGTTCATGGAGGCCGCCGGGGTCGACTTCGACGCCCTCAAGCAGGTCGACTTCTACGCCGCTCACGAGGCCCTCCTCCTGGAATACGAGGACGCCATGACCCGGCGCGACTCGCGCACCGGCGACCTCTACGGCACCAGCGCCCACCTGCTGTGGATCGGCGAGCGCACTCGCGGCGCCGACGACGCCCACGCCGCCCTCCTGGCCGGCATCCGCAACCCCATCGGCGTCAAGCTCGGCCCCACCACCACGCCCGCCGAGCTCACCTCCCTCATCGACCGGCTCAACCCCGAGGGCGAGCCCGGCCGTTTCACCGTCATCACCCGCATGGGATCGGGGCGCATCCGCGACGCCCTGCCGCCCCTCGTCGAGGCCGCCCGCGCCGACGGGCGCCCCGTCACATGGATCACCGACCCCATGCACGGCAACACCATCACCTCCGACAACGGCTACAAGACCCGCCGTTTCGAGGCGATCATGGATGAGGTCCGCGGCTTCTTCGAGGTCCACCGCTCGCTGGGCACCGTGCCCGGCGGCATCCACGTCGAGCTCACCGGAGGCGACGTCACCGAGGTCCTCGGCGGCGGCGAGCAGATCGACGAAGCCGGTCTCGCCGAGCGCTACGAGACCCTCGTCGACCCCCGCCTCAACCACCAGCAGTCCCTCGAGATGGCCTTCGAGGTCGCCGAGATGCTCCAGGCCCTGCGTGCCTGAGCGGCCCCCAAGGTCTCGAAGGGGACAAGGCTTCGCCCTCAGCGCCGGGAAACGGCAGGCCACCCGGTAGCCTCGCCCCATGACCCTTCCCGACGCCGAATCCCTGGCTCGGCAGTTGCCCTCCCTCCCGCACGTCGAGCGCGTGCGCGCCCTCGTGCGCCTCGCCCGCGACCACGCTGCCGACCCCGCCCTCGGCCCCCTCCTCGACGCGCTCGCCGCCCGCTCCGACTACCACGCCGGCCTCGCCCTCGCCGCGGCCAGGGCCGCCGGCGACGCCGAGCGCGTGCGCGCCCTCAGCCACGCCGCCGTCCCCGGCACCGACGACCTCGCCACCCGCTACCTCTGCCTGCCCCTGGAGCAGCGCCGCGCCCTGGAGCACCGCATCCGCGCCACGCGCCGCACCGACATGGCCGCCATCCTCCTCGGCCTGCCCCTGGCCGACGCCGACCGCGCCCGCCTGCTCGCCTCCGCCGACGAGCCCACCGCCCGCTCCCTCATCCCCGACCTCGGCGACCTCCTGCCCAGCCTCGCCCCACTGGCCCGCCGCCACCCCGGAGTCGTCCTCGACGAGCTCGCCCGCCGTCTCGAGGGCGCCGCCCCCATCCAGCGCGACCACGCCTGGGCCTGGGCCCGCACCGCCTACGCCCCGCTCGCCGCCAGCCTCCCCGGCGGGCTCATCGCCCTGCTGCTGACCGCCGGCCCCACGCGCGTCATCCCCGACGGCCTCGACCCCCACCTCGGGTGCCTCCTGCGCCACAACCCCCGCGCCGTCGCCTGCCTGCTGGCCCGCGCGCCCCACGACGTCGGCCAGCGCCACCTCACCACCGCCAGCGCCCGCCTGGTCAAGAGCCTCCACCGCTCCCTCCACCTGCTCACCGTCCCCGAGCGCATCGCCCTGGCCCGCGCCGGGCGCGACGACGACGGCCGCCTCGCCGCCATCCTCGCCGCCCTGGCCCCCCGGGATCGCGAGGAGGTCCTCGACGGCGCCCTCGACGGCGTCGACACCACCCGCCGCCACTACTCCGAGGCGCTCCTGGAGGTCCTGCCGCGCGCCCGACGCCAGCGCGAGGCACGGCGCATGGCCTCCCTCCCCGAATTCGCCAGCGCCCTCGGCCAACTCGCCATCGCCGGCTTCCTCGCCCCGGATCAGGCAGCATTCCTAGCCGGCCCCCGCCTCCACGCGCTCGGCGCCGAGGAGCGCGGGCAAGCATGGAGCGCCCTCATCTGCTCGGCTGGGCGCAGTCGCGACGCCGATGCCCTCACCCAGGTCCTCCTGCGCCTGGGCGCCCTCGACCACGAGCAGGACGTGGTGAGGCTCATCGTCGCCCGCGCGCTCGCCTCCATCCCCCTGTCCGTCCTGTCCCGCTGCCCACTGACACCCCTCGAGGGCTTCATCCGGGCGGCCCTGCGCGCCCAGGACGCCTCCACCGCCACCCAGTGGACGCTGCAGAGCCTCGCCTGGAGCCTCACCGACCACGCTGTGTCCACCGGGGATGCCCCCTCGGGCCCGGCCCGGCTCCTCGCGGCCGCGGTCGGCGACGAGCCCCACCTCTGGCACCCGCCGCTGACCCCCGGGCGGGCCCTCTCCCTGGCCGTCATCGACGCCCTCGCCAAGCGCCTCGGCGAAGAATCGCTCGCGGGCGAGTGCGGGCTCCTCCTCGACCTCCACTCCGCGCTCGGCCGCCAGGCGGGCGGCAGCCCCCTCCTCGACTCCCTGCTCGTGGCGGCCCTCGGCTCCCCGGTCGCCGCCGACCGCCAGGGGGCCGCCGTCGCCTGGCTCGCCGACCCCGCCACCCGCGGGGAGAAGGTCGCCGAGCTCGTGCGCCGCGATGAGTCCTTCGCCGCCCTGCGCCCCGTCACCGAGGCCATCAGCAGCGCGCGGCAGGACCTCGTCGGGATCCTCTTCCTCGACCGCCCCCTGCGGGGCCGCTTCTGGCACCGCGAGCACACCTACCTCGCGCTCCTGCCCGCGGGCCCCCACGGCTGGGACCCCGAGCACCTCGCTGCCTACGCCGACGCCCTGCGCCGCCGTATCGACGCGCGCGCCACCACCCGCGCCGAGCGCCACCGCGCCCTGACCACCCTCGCGCGCATCCCCACCACCACCGTCACCGACCTGCGCCCCTGGCTCGACGCCGACGCCCCCGACACCCGCGCCTCCGCCCTCGAGGCCCTCGCGCACCTGTCCGACCCCGAGGCCGCCCTGCGCAAGATCGTGCGCCACGCCGGGGGCGACCATGCCTGTGCCGCCTTCGACGGCGCCATGGCCTGCGCCGCCAGGCTCGACCCCGCCACCGCCTCCAAGATCCTCACCGGCGCGCTGGCCGGCCCCATCCGCATGAGCGCCCGCAAGGAGGCCCTGCGCGTCCTCGCCCGCCTCCACCGCCCCGCGGATCTGCCCACGCTGATCGGCGCCGCCATGGCCCGCGACACCCGCCCCGACGTGCGCCTGGCCGCCGCCCGCGCCATGATCGCCTGGCTCGACGCCCCCGAGGCCTGGACGATCCTCGCCCACGTCGCCACCGAGGGCCGCGACGCCGCCCTCGCCCTGGCCTCCACCTCCCCCCGGCAGATCGCCGACCGCCACCGCCTGCGCTACGCCCGCCTCCTCCTGGCGGCCGCCCGCGAGCCCGAGCTCATCGCCGCGCTGGGGGAGTGGAGCGACGTCCTGCCGGACCTGCCCAGCCTCCTGGAGGACATCGTGCGCGACGGCGCCCCCGCCGAGTCCGCCGCCGCGATCGGCGCGATCGCCCGGCACTCCTCGCGCTCCGCCGACTGGAGCGGGCACCTGGCCGTCCTGCGCGGGCTCGCGGGCGGCGCCGCGGACGAGGCCGAGCCCAACGCCCAGGCCGAGGCCGACCTTCCCCACCTGCGCCGCCTGCAGTGCCTGGCGGCCGCCATGATCCCCGACGACGGCGCCTCCCTGCGCTGGCACCGCGACCACCTGGAGGCCATGAGCGCCCAGCTCGAGGGCCTCGACCGCACCGCCTGCCCGCCCACCGCCCCCTGGGCGAGCCGCCTGGCCGCCACCGAGTGGGAGGACGAGGCGGCCTGCCTGGCCTCCCTGGAGCGCCTGGCCGGCGCC
The DNA here is from genome assembly GCF_000295095.1 of Actinomyces timonensis DSM 23838. Lineage (GTDB taxonomy): Bacteria > Actinomycetota > Actinomycetes > Actinomycetales > Actinomycetaceae > Actinomyces > Actinomyces timonensis. The sequence continues at coordinate 414,241 of NZ_JH806633.1, forward strand.
GTTGACGACGCGAGCCTTGCCGGGGAGCTCGCCGCCACGACGAGCGCGGCCCTGGAGCGCGCCCGCCGACTCCGGCTCCTGCCCGAGTCCGGCCTCCCCGTGTCCGCCGCCGACGCCCTCATGGACCGGGAGGACGCCGCAGGCGCCGCGCTCGCCCTGGCCATCGTCATAGCGCAGGGTCGGGCGCTCGGCTGGCCGGAGCCCTGGCGCGATCGCCTGCGCGAGCTGCGGGGAAGCGCCACGGGGATCGTCGCCCTCCTGGCGCGGCGGGCGCGCACGAGCGCCACCTGACCCGGCGGGCGCTGCCCGGCTGAGCCCGGCCGCGGCGCCGCGCCGAGCCCTGCCGAGCCCGCCGTCAAGCGCGGCCTCACTTGATGTGGACGACCACCTTCGAGCCCTCCGCGGCCTGCTCGCCCTTGGCGGGCTTGGTGTAATCGGCCTCGCCGAAGACAAGGCCTGTCCAGGCCTTGTCCACCTCCACCTCGAAGCCGGCGTCCTTGAGGGCCTTCTTCGCCTCGCTCTCGGACTTCCCCGTCACATCGGGGACCGTCACCATCTTCGGCCCCTGCGAGATGACGATCGCCACGGAGTCGCCCTTGTAGACGCCGCTGGCGCCCTTTTTCGGCGACTGCGAGATGACATGGCCCTCCTCGACCGACTTGTCGTTCGCCCTCGTGGGGGTGCTCATCTCCAGGCCAGCGTCCTTGAGCGCCTTGCGGGCCTCCTCCTCGGTCTTGCCGACGACGTCGGGCACCTTGGCCGAGGCGCGGCCCTTGGAGATCGTGATGTTGACGGTCGATCCCTTGTCGAGGGACTGGCCCGCGGCCGGATCAGTGGAGATCACCATGCCGGTGGCCACGGACGAGGAGTAGTCCTTCGAGGTCTGGCCGACCGTCAGGCCGGCGTCGATGATCGCGGTCTGGGCGTCGTGCTCGGTCTTGCCGACGACGTCCGGGACGGTCTTCTGCTCGACGCCGAGGGAGACGACGGTCTGGATGCGCGCGCCCACGGTCACCGAGGTGCCGCCCGCGGGCGTGGCCGAGATGACCGTGCCGGCCGGGACCGAGTCGGAGTAGGCGGTGGTCGGCTCGACCCACACCAGGTCCGCGCCGGAGACGGCGGCGCTGGCCTCCTCGGCGGTCATGCCCTCGATCCTGGGCACGCTGACCCGGCGGCCGGGGCCGGCGAGGAAGTACCAGGCGCCCGTGCCGCCCAGCGCGCTGAGGACGGCGAGCGCGCCGCCTGTGATGAGGAGGCGGCGCCCGAGGAGCCCGGCCGCGCGGGCGTCGGGGTCCTCCTCGCCGTTGGCGTCATCACCGCTGGTCGACGAGATCGAGCCGATCGGCAGGGAGACCGTGCGCATGCCCGCGCTGGAGGTGACGGCGCTCGGATCGAGGGGGTTGCGGGGCAGACGGACCGTCCGGGAGGCCTCGGCGGGCGTGGCCGCGCTGGCGGAGCCCCCGACGCTGGCAGGACTGGGGGCACCGGCCGCGCTCCGCGCGCTCGCCGGGCTCGTCGCGCTGGCCTCGTCGGTCGAATCAGCCGCACGACCTGCGCTGCTGGCGCTGGCGGCACTGGCAGTACTGGCGGCGCTGCCACCGCTGTTCGCGCTGCCAGCGTCATCCGGGCTCGTCGGATCCGGGGCACTGCCCGCGCTGCTCGGGGAGAGCGATCCGTCGTCGGCCCCCGCTCTGTTGGCGCCGTCCGCGCCCGCGACTCCGCCCAGGGCGGCGCCGATGGCCGCGGCGCTGATCGCGGCCGCCGAGGATGCTGGCTCGGCCTCGCCCACGACCTCCTCGGCCACCTCCCTCACCGCGCGCAGCGCGTCGTCGGCGTTGGCGAGCCGCTCCTGCGGGTCCCGCGCCGTCATCGAGGCGACGAGCCGATCGACGGGGGCCGGGATCCCCTCGGCGCGCGTCGAGGGCGCGGGGATGTCCTCGTGGACATTGCGGAAGGCTATCTGGATCGGCGTGTCAGCGCTGAACGGCTGCTCGCCGGTGAGCAGCTCGAAGAGCATGACCCCCACCGAGTAGACGTCGGCGCGCGGCGTGGAGGCCCCGGAGGTGATGAGCTCGGGGGCCAGGTAGGCCACCGTCCCCAGGATGTTGCCGGTGGAGGTCTGGGTGGCCTCGGTGACCGCTCGGGCCAGGCCGAAGTCGGCGACCTTCGGCACGGAGCCGTCCGCCGGCAGCAGGACGTTCTCCGGCTTGATGTCCCGGTGCATGAGCCCGGCGCGGTGCGCGGCGCCCAGGGGGCGCAGCACATGGCTGGTCATCTCCAGGGCGTCGGCCACCGTCAGCGGTCCGGAGGCGATGTGGTCCCGCAGGGTGGGGCCGGGCACGTACTCCATGATGATGTAGGCGACGCCGTCGATCGCGCCCTGGTCGTAGACCGCGACGACGCCGGGATTGGACAGTCGCGCGGCGGCGCGGGCCTCGCGGCGGAAGCGGGCGACGAAGTCGGGGGAGTCCGCCAGGTGGGCGTGCATGAGCTTGAGGGCGACATCGCGCTCGAGGCGGCGGTCGTAGGCCTTGTAGACCGTCGCCATCCCGCCGCGCGCCACGCGCTGGCCGACCTCGTAGCGAGAGTCGACGATCCGGCCAGTCAGGGGGTCGTGGGACACGACGGCATTCTATGGGGCCCGAGCGCCCGCGCCGGACCGCAGCGCCGGGGCGGGCTCCCCACGTGGGTCAGGCCCTGCGGTCGGTCAGGAGGGAGATGACGGAGGCGAGGTCGGCGAGAGCAGATGCGGACACGCCCGGGCTCGCGGCGGCGAGCGCCTCCAGGGCCCGGCGCGCCCGCTCGGCGTGCTCGTCGATCCTCTCCTCGTGCGCGGCCCGGGCCCCGCAGTCCTCGATGAGGGCCGCGGCCGCGGCGATCTCGTCAGCATCGGCCTGGGCGTTGGCCAGCACGCTGCCGAGGAGCGCCCTGCCATCGGCGTCGCAGCGCTGCCAGGCCAGTGCCAGCAGCACCGTCCTCTTGCCCTCGCGCAGATCATCACCGGCGGGCTTGCCGGTGCGGGCCGGGTCGCCGAAGACGCCGAGCTCGTCGTCGCGCAGTTGGAAGGCGATCCCGGTGGCCTCGCCCAGTTCCGCGAGCCGGGAGGCGGCCTCGCCCTGGGGAGGGAGCCCGCCCAGGATCGCGCCGATGAGCAGGGGGCGCATGACGGAGTAGCGGGCCGACTTGCGGCGCACCACCGCCAGGGCGGCCGCTTCCATTGCCTCGCCGGCGGCAATGTGGTCGGTATCCTCGTCGGGCAGGGGCAGGGACTCGGCCCGCACATCCAGGTACTGGCCGAGCGCCACCTCCTCCGTCATGGCGTCGAAGGCGGCCCGCGCCGCCGGACGGGTCGCGGGAGGGCACTGGGCCAGGGCGGCCCCGAGCTCGGAGCCCGCGGCGGACAGGAGCAGGTCGCCCAGGAGGATCGCCGCGCTGCGGCCGTGCGCCTCGGCGTCGCCGAGCCAGCCGGCTCCCTGGTGCGCGGCGGCGAAGCGGCGGTGGGCAGCGGGCAGGCCCCGGCGGGTGAGCGCGGCGTCGATGACGTCGTCGTGGATGAGGGCGCTCGCCTGGTAGAGCTCCAGGGCCGCGCCCAGCCCCGCGCTGGCCCGTCCGGACAGGATCTCCTCGCGGCGCGCGCCCTCGGCCGTGGCGGCCAGGCCGATGGCGGCCAGCACCGCGCGCATCCGCTTGCCGCCCCCCAGCAGATCAGCGGCGGCGTCGAGGAGCTCGCGCGCGGCGGGTCCGGCGTCGGCCCACTCGTCCCTCCGCTCGGCGATCGCCTGCGAGATGCGCTCGTCCACGGCCTGGCGCACGAGGCTCATCGTGCGGTCGATCTGCGTCATGGCGCCAGGGTAGTGGCATCTCGGCCCGGGACGGGGCGGCGCACGAGCCGGGACGAGGTAGGGCGGGCTGGAGTGGTCAGGCCGCCGCCCTCGGCGTCGCTGGGGCTGCGCTGGACCGATGCTGAGCGAGCCGGGAATAAAGGCTACAATCTCGGGGTTGCCCGCTGCGATGGTGGTGGACTGCGCCCGCTTCCCTGCATGGAGATGAGGGGGATGCGCGGGGCTGGCCCGCCGCCGAGCAGATTCCCCACGTGAAAGGTGCCCCGTGGCTTCCTCCACTGCCCTGCGCAAGCGTGCTCAGAAGATCGACGACGCCGACGAGGTCCCCGAGGACGTCTTCGACCTCGATGCGGACTCCGACGACGCCGATGACTCCGACGAGCAGGAGGCCGACCTCGACGACGACTCGGAGGATGACTCCGATGAGGACTCCGATGGGGACGAGTCGGGGGACGACGAGGACGCTGACGATGACGGCGACTCCCAGGACGCCGACGGCGCCCAGGAGGACGACGGCCCCGCCCCGGAGCTGCGCGACTACTACCTGGATGTGAACCTGGAGGAGAACGGGGACGGCACGAAGAAGCACCCCTTCAACACCCCGGCCTCCCTCAAGGGCGTCAAGCTCGCCCCCGGCGCCACCCTCTACGTGCGCTCCCACACGATCGTCGAGGGCCTGGAGATCGCGGGCAACGGCACGCTCGAGGAGCCGATCACCCTGGCCCCCTACGGGCACGGCCCCGTCCCGCGCTTCACCATCGGCGACTCCGCGCCCCTGGTGGCCCGCGAGTTCCTGGCCGAGAACGGCTATATCTTCCGCGGCTGGGTCATCAAGGGCATCAAGATGGAGCCCTCGATCGCCGCCCTCACCGGCGAGCTGGAGAGGATGCGCCGCGAGGAGGCCGAGCGCGCCGCCGCCAAGAAGGCCGGCAAGCGCTCCAAGGAGCGGGACAAGGATGGCTCCTTCACCGTCTCCGACTCCGACGACGCCGACGAGCCCGCCCAGAAGGTCGTCACCGCGGGCGCCACCGCGGACCCAGTCAAGGACTACCTCAAGCAGATCGGCAAGGTCGCGCTCCTCAACGCCCTGCAGGAGGTCGAGCTCGCCAAGCGCATCGAGGCCGGCCTCTACGCCGAGCACCTCCTGGCCACGGAGGGCAACGACCTCCCCTCGAAGTACCGCCGCGAGCTGCACTGGGTGGCCCAGGACGGCCAGCGAGCCAAGAACCACCTGCTGGAGGCCAACCTGCGCCTCGTGGTCTCCCTGGCCAAGCGCTACACCGGCCGCGGCATGCTCTTCCTCGACCTCATCCAGGAGGGCAACCTCGGCCTCATCCGCGCCGTGGAGAAGTTCGACTACACCAAGGGCTACAAGTTCTCCACCTACGCCACCTGGTGGATCCGCCAGGCGATCACCCGCGCCATGGCGGACCAGGCCCGCACGATCCGCATCCCGGTCCACATGGTGGAGGTCATTAACAAGCTCGCCCGCGTGCAGCGCCAGATGCTCCAGGACCTGGGCCGCGAGCCCACCCCGGAGGAGCTCGCCGTCGAGCTGGACATGACGCCGGAGAAGGTTGTCGAGGTCCAGAAGTACGGCCGCGAGCCCATCTCCCTGCACACCCCTCTGGGCGAGGACGGGGACAGCGAGTTCGGCGACCTCATCGAGGACTCCGAGGCCGTCGTCCCCGCCGACGCCGTCAGCTTCACCCTCCTGCAGGAGCAGCTGCACGCGGTGCTCGACACCCTCTCCGAGAGGGAGGCCGGCGTGGTCTCGATGCGCTTCGGGCTCACCGACGGCCAGCCCAAGACCCTTGATGAGATCGGCAAGGTCTACGGGGTCACGCGCGAGCGCATCCGGCAGATCGAGTCCAAGACCATGTCGAAACTGCGCCACCCCTCTCGCAGCCAGGTCCTGCGCGACTACCTCGACTGACCTCCGGACGCGGTCGGCGTGGCGAGGGCAACTGACCTGCCGTGTTCTGGACGCTGGGCGGTGGTCCGGGGGAGGATGGGGGCATGAGAAATACATACCCCTCCCGCTCCGGGCTCCCCGCCCGGCGGCTGGTGCTCGGCCTCGGCGCCGTCGGCCTTCCCCTGCTGGCCGCCGCCTGTTCCCAGTCCAAGGACTCGAAGGACTCCGGATCCTCCTCGGCGCAGCAGGCCGCCACGGCGGACCCCACCGCCGTCCAGACCACCACGGCCGGGCAGTGGACCTCCCGGGACGATCTCATCAACCCGCAGCCCCTGGCGTGGGACACCTGGCGCGCCATCGATGACACCACTATCGAGCTCGGCTTCTCCGGGGGCTCCTCCACCTGCATGGGCGTCCACGTCGACGTCGGCGAGTCGCCCGACGCCGTGGACATCAACCTCACCGAGGGCACTATCCCCGGCGCTCCCGCCGAGTGCCCAGCGATCCTCGAGATCGCGACCGTGAGGGTCACCCTCGCCTCCGCGCTCGGCAGCCGCACCGTCTCGCAGTCGAACTTCTACGGGCAGGGGACCCAGGCCGCGGACGCGGGCTGACACTCCCCACTCGCGAGCGATCGTTCATGGTGGCCAGGGGCTGTGCGGCCCCTGGCCACCATGCTACTGTGACCGGCGACACGGGGTGCCGCACGGCTGAGATCACACCCGTCGAACCTGCTCAGACAATGCTGGCGAAGGGATGTCACGATGCCGCTCCACGACTCCGCCCTGACCATTCTGGAAGCGGTGCGCGAGACCTCACCGCTCGTCCAGTGCCTGACGAACTCCGTGGTCACGGGCCTGACCGCCAATGTCCTGCTCGCCGCCGGAGCAGCGCCCGCCATGGTCGACATCACGGGGGAGGCCGGGCCCTTCGCCGCCCTCGCCTCAGGAGTCCTCATCAACCTGGGCACCCCGCAGCCCGAGCAGCGCGAGGCGGCGATCGAGGCGGCCACCAGCGCCCGGGCGGCAGGAACCCCCTGGGTCCTCGATCCCGTCGCCATCGGGACCCTCACGCATAGGACGGCCCTGGCTCACAGACTCGTCGAGATGGGCCCCACGGTGGTGCGCGGGAACGCCTCGGAGATCATCGCCCTGCTCGGCCAGGGCGGCGGCGGGCGCGGCCCCGAGACGGCGGACGACGTCGACGCCGCGCTCGACGCGGCCCGGGCGATCGCCACGTGCCACGGCGCGGTCGTCGCCGTCTCCGGGCCCATCGACGCCGTCGTCAGCGCCGATCGGATCACCCGCGTGGCCGGGGGCTCGCCCATGCTCACGCGGATCACCGGCGGCGGCTGCGCCCTGGGCGCCCTCATCGCCGCCTTCGTCGCCGCGGGCCGCGCCTCGGGGCACGACCCCCACACCGCCACAGCCGCCTGCCACGCCGTCAACAGCGCGGCGGCGGAACTGGCCGCGGCCCGCTCGACCGGCCCGGGCTCCTTCCAGCCCGCCTTCCTCGACGCCCTGGACAGCGTGGGCGCCGGCGACCTCGGCGCGGTCGCGATCACGGAGGCCCCGGCATGAGGCCGCCCCTCGACCTGTCCCTCTACCTCGTCACCGATGACGCCCAGTGCCGGAGCAAGGGGCGCACCACGAGGCAGATCGTCCTGGCCGCCGTCGATGGGGGAGCCACCTGCGTCCAGTTGCGGGCCAAGGAATCCGACGGCGGATCCTTCCTCGCCGAGGTCCTCGACATCGCCGACGCCGTGGGCGCCAGGATCCCGATCCTCGTCAACGACCGGGTGGATGTCTTCCTCGCCGCCCGCAGCCTCGGGGCGCCCGTGGCGGGCGTGCACCTGGGGCAATCGGATCTGCCTGCCGACGTCGTGCGGCGCCTCATCGGCGAGGAGGCCCGCATCGGCCTGTCGGCCGCCACCCCGGGCGAGCTGCGCGCGGCGGAGAGGAGCGGCGCCTGCGACTACGTCGGCATCGGCACCGTGCGCGCCACCAGCACGAAGACCGACGCGCCGGTGGGCCTGGGCGTCGACGGCGTCGCGGCCCTCGCCCGACTGACAGGCCTCCCGGCGGTCGCTATCGGCGGCATCGGCGTCGACGACCTTCCCGGACTGCGCGCCGCCGGGCTCGATGGGGCCGCCGTCGTCTCAGCGATCTGCCTGGACGACCATCCGCGACAGGCCGCCGCACGACTGAGGCGGGCCTGGGAAGAAGGAAACCTTCTATGACGATCACAGCCCTGACCATCGCCGGCTCGGACCCCAGCGGCGGCGCCGGGATCCAGGCAGACCTCAAGGCCATGAGCGCGCTCGGTGCCTACGGGATGAGCGTCATCACCGCCCTGACGGCGCAATCCACGCGCGGCGTCGCGGGGGTGCGGGCCGTGGACGCTGGTTTCACGCGCCTCCAGCTGGATGCGCTCCTGGACGACATCGTCCCCGACGCCACGAAGATCGGCATGCTCGCCACCGCGGAGCTCGCGAGCACGGTGGGGGAGTACCTGCCGGCTCTCAGCGCCACTGTGCTCGACCCGGTCATGGTGGCCACCTCGGGGGACAGGCTGCTGGACGCCGACGCCGTCGACGCCGTCCGGCGCCTGTGCGCTAGCGCCGATCTCATCACGCCCAACCTGCATGAGGCCGCCGTCCTGCTTGACGAGGAGCCGGCCCGGGACCTGGAGGGCCTGGCGGCACAGGCGCGCCGCCTCGTGGAGCGCGGCGCCCGCAGGGTCCTCGTCAAGGGCGGCCATCTTGATGACGAGGCGACCGACGTCTACGCCGACGGCGAGCGCCTGGAGCTCCTGCGTGGGCATCGCGTGGACACCACGTCCACGCACGGGACGGGCTGCACCCTCTCCTCGGCGATCGCGGCCCTGAGGCCGCAGCGGTCCTCCTGGCTGGAGGCGATCACCGACGCCAAGGCCTACCTCACGGGGGCCCTTGAGCACGCCGACGCCCTGGGCATCGGTCACGGCCACGGCCCCGTCCACCACTTCTACCGCCTGTGGCCCGAGCATGGCGCTGGCTGAGGGCAGGCTGAGCGCTGGCGGACCGCTGGCCGCCCCCGGCTGACAACGACGAGCGCGCCCGATTCCCATGGGGGATCGGGCGCGCTCGACGACGGGGGAGGGCTGGTCAGGCCCCCTCGGTGAGGCGGGAGCTCTCGTCCTGGATGAACAGGGCGCGCTCGGCGAGGGCCGGGGCGTGCGCGCGCCCGTGGTGGGCGCAGAACAGCAGCTCCCCGGAGGCGAGGACCACACGCACCCAGGCCTGTGCGCCGCAGGCGTCGCAGCGGTCCGCCGTGGTCAGGGGACGGGTCTCGGCAGCGGTGTCCTCAGTGGCGGAGGCGGCCTCGGGCGCGGTGGCCGGGCGCTCGACGACGGACGTGCTCGCAGTTGTCATGACTCGATTGGACCACGCACGAGCCCCTGATCCGCCCTGTGGACGGTGGTTTCCGCCCCGGGCGCAGCGCGTTCGCCCTCAGCCGATCAGGGGCGCGAGATTCCCGGCCCCACGAGCCCAACCCGACGCTCCCGACCGGCCGACCCGGCCCCGGGCGCCTCAGCGCGAGCGAGGCGAGGCGCCAGGCCGCGGCTGGGGGATCGCGCACGAGCCCTGGCAGCCGAGCTGGTGCCGGTTGCGGGCGATCGTGCGGTACACCGTTCTGGCCAGCGGCTTGAGGGGCTGACGGATAATGAGGCTCCCCACCGCCCGGGGCAGGGGGCCGGCCGTCATGAGCGCGCGCCCGATGGCCTGCTCCTCCACGTGGAACGCATCCCCCTCCCTAGGGTCGTGGAACACCGCGGAGCGATCCGTCCATTCGGCGCCAGGCCCCTCCCAGTGGGACGAGGGCGTCAGCCGAAGCCCGGCCGAGGGATGGACGCGCTTGCCCAGCTGGCGCACGAAGGCGGTGCACACCGAGCAGTCTGGGTCGTAGATGAGCGCGGGCCCGCAGGCCTCGGCCGCACCATCCTCGACTCCGGGGCGCTGGACGCCGTCGTTCACCGCAGCCACCCGTCGCCCACCTTCCTCGCCCAGGCGCGCCCCAGTCCCCAGGTGTCGCCCGCAAGGGTGAGCGCCGAGGTGATCATGATGGCGGCGAAGAGCCAGTGGTCGTCGATGATCGGGTTCGTGCCGCCGTTGGTCAGCGGGAACTCCGCCAGGTACAGCATGGTCATGAGGGCGGTGCCGTTGACGGCCGCCACGCGCAGGCCGATCCCCAGGACCATCGCGGCTCCGATGCCGAGCAGCGCGGCCATGAACAGGGCGTCTCCCACGGGGTTGGCGAAGACGGAGAAGACGCCGGCGAAGGGGCCCTCGATGTGGTTGATGAAGCCCTGGGCCGGCGTGCCGCCGCGGATCCAGGCGCCCTCCGGGGGAACCACGTAGCCCAGGCCGAGGAGCTTGTCGAAGAATGCCCACAGCAGATAGGCCCCGACGACGATGCGCGAGGCTGCCAGGGCGCGACGGGCGCCGCGGGAGGTGACGATGTCAGCGCCGGTGCGGACGGCGGCCTGGGGGGGGGCTGGTCGGATGTGGTCGAGTCGTGCATAGGGGTGGTGGAACCTCGTGATCGGGGAGGTACGGGGCCGCTGTGGTCGGTACGCCGTCGCGGATGGGCAGCGGGTGCTGGCCCTGGCGAGTTCGACGCCCACAACGTGCGGACAATCCTTTTAATTCCACTAGTTTTATAGACCTCTCGTCATTATGTTCGTGCTCCGGCGAGTCCTCCCAGGCCACTGGCCCTTGCCCCATGCCGCTGGGCCGCCTGTGATCCTCGTCCCGGACAGGCGCCGGCCTGCCCCTCCGGCGGCGCGGCAGAAGCGCCGCGGCCTCGGTATCGGCTAGATTCCGGGCGTGCCCGCATCCGAGAACACGACCAGCCGCGGCGACTACTCAGCGCGCCACCTCTCCGTCCTGGAGGGGCTCGAGGCGGTGCGCAAGCGCCCCGGCATGTACATCGGCTCCACCGATCAGCGCGGCCTCATGCACTGCGTGTGGGAGATCGTGGACAACGCCGTCGACGAGGCCCTCGAGGGCCACGGGGACTCCATCTCCGTCATCGTCCACGACGACGGCTCCATCGAGGTGCGCGACAACGGGCGCGGCGTCCCGGTGGACATCGAGCCCTCCAGCGGCCTGACCGGCGTCGAGCTCGTCTACACCAAGCTCCACGCCGGCGGGAAGTTCGGCGGCGGCTCCTACGGCGCCGCCGGCGGCCTGCACGGCGTGGGCGCCTCCGTCGTCAACGCCCTGGCCTCCCGCATGGACGTCGAGGTGGACCGCGGCGGCAAGACCTACGCCATGAGCTTCCACCGCGGCGAGCCCGGCACCTTCGACGATTCCGCCGGACGCGGCCCCGACTCGCCCTTCACCGAGTTCACCGACGCCTCCGAGCTGCGCGTCATCGGCAAGGTCAAGCGGGGTGTCACCGGCACCCGCGTGCGCTACTGGGCCGACCCCCAGATCTTCCCCAAGCCCACCGAGTACGACGCCGGCGCCCTGCGCGCCCGCCTGCGCCAGACCAGCTTCCTCGTGCCCGGCCTCACCCTGTCCCTCGACGACCAGCGCCCCGAGGCCGAGGCCATCGCCGCCTCGACCACTCCGGCCGCCGACGCCGGGGCCACCGACGACGCCGTCGCCGAGGTCTCGCTGCGGGCGGCCGCCAAGAACGCCGTCGAGGGCTCGGGGGACCTGTTCGACACCGGCGCCGAGGACGGCGTCGAGGTCTTCCAGGCCCGCGGCGGCACCGCCGACTTCGTCGAGTTCCTCGCCACCGACGCCTCCGTGACCGACACCTTCCGCCTCACCGGCGAGGGCGCCTACACCGAGACCGTCCAGCAGCTCGACAAATCCACCGGCCACCTGCGCCCCGTCGAGGTCGAGCGCACCTGCACCGTCGACGTCGCCCTGCGATGGGGCATCGGCTACGACACCCTGGAGCGCTCCTTCGTCAACATCATCGCCACCCCCATGGGGGGCACCCACCTCACCGGCTTCGAGCAGGCCCTCGTCAAGGTCCTGCGCAAGCAGATCGACTCCAACTCCCGCGCCCTGAAGATGACTGCCAAGGACCCGCGCATCGAGAAGGACGACATCATGGCGGGCCTGACCGCCGTGGTCACGGTGCGCGTGCCCGAGCCGCAGTTCGAGGGGCAGACCAAGGAGGTCCTCGGCACCGCCCCCGTGCGCCAGATCGTCGCCCGCGTGGTGGAGAAGGAGCTCACCGCCCTGCTCACCTCCACCAAGCGGGACCTCAAGGCCCAGTCGCGCTCCCTGCTGGAGAAGGTCGTCGGGGAGATGCGCGCCCGCGTGAGCGCGCGCATGCACAAGGAGATCACCCGCCGCAAGACCGCCCTGGAGACCTCCACCCTGCCGGCCAAGCTCGCCGACTGCCGCTCGAACGACGTCTCCCACTCCGAGCTGTTCATCGTGGAGGGCGACTCCGCGCTCGGCACCGCGAAGAACGCCCGCAACTCCGAGTACCAGGCGCTCCTGCCCATCCGCGGCAAGATCCTCAACGTCCAGAAGGCCTCCCAGGCGGACATGCTGCGCAACGCCGAGTGCTCGGCGATCATCCAGGTGGTCGGCGCTGGCTCCGGGCGCACTTTCGACCTGGAGCAGGCCCGCTACGGCAAGGTCATCCTCATGACCGACGCCGACGTCGACGGCGCCCATATCCGCACCCTCCTGCTCACCCTCTTCTTCCGCTACATGCGCCCCATGATCGAGGCTGGCCGTGTCTTCGCCGCCGTGCCGCCGCTGCACCGCATCGAGGTCTCCGGCTCCGGGCGCCGCAAGAAGGAGATCATCTACACCTACTCCGACGACGAGCTCGTCACCACCCTGCGCCGGCTGGAGAAGCAGGGGCGCTCCTTCAAGGAGCCCCAGCGCTACAAGGGCCTGGGGGAGATGGACGCCCACCAGCTCGCCGAGACCACCATGGAGCCCGAGCACCGCACCCTGCGCCGCATCACGCTGGCCGACGAGGCCGCCCTCACCCACGCCGAGGACGTCTTCGAGCTCCTCATGGGATCCAGTGTGGAGCCGCGCCGCGACTTCATCATCGCCGGGGCCGACGCCGTGGACCGCGAGCGCATCGACGCCTGAGCCCGGCCCGGGGGTAGTCCTGAGGCCTCCGTGGGACTGCTGTGGGGCCGCCGTCCCGAGTTCCACCTGCAGGAGGAGGGGGCGGGGCTCCTCCTCCGGTAGCCTTGCCGCAGCCGGCACGACCCGTTGCCGGGCCCGGATGACGCCGGATCGCGGCGATTCCCAGGGAGGCGACAAAGCGGCGAGGAGGCGGCGATGGCCTACTACGGACGGCCCAAGGCCACAGCGGCAACGGCATGGTCGATGATGCGCCCCGGCGCCCGCTCCGCCCTGCCCCTCACCCTGTCCTGGAGGCCACTGGGGCCCACCGACAACGCCGAGCTGGCGGCGCTGGTGGCCCGCGCGGAGGAGGTCGACGATCCCCCGTACCGCACCACGGAGCAGGAGACCGCCGAGTACTTCCTCGATCCCACCTACTCCGGTGTCGCCGGGAGGGACGCCGACGGCGTCATGCGGGCCTTCGGGCTCGTCCGGGTGCGCCCGGCGGCGGAGATCTTCGCCTCCGTGCTCGGCGTCGTCGACCCGCTGTGGCGGGGGCAGGGCATCGGCGGGGCGATCCTGCACTGGCAGTCCGAGCGCGCGCGCCACCTCATCGGGGCCGAGCGCGCCGGGAGGCGGGGCGACGCCGCGCTCGCCCCCGCCCACATCATCACCACGGTGCTCGAGGACGATCAGCGGATGCAGTTGCACCTGGCCAACCTCGGCTACTCGCCCCAGCGCTGGTACCGGGAGGTGCGCCGCCCGTTGAGCGACCCGATCCCGGAGGCGCCCGTGGACCGCTTCCTCAGCATCGAGCCGTGGTCGAAGGATCTGGACGAGGCGATCCTGCGGGCGCACAACCGGGCGTCGGCGGGCGCGGGCGCCGAGCCGATGAGCCCTGAGCAATGGGCAGCAGGGCGCGCCTTCTTCGCCCCGGAGTGGTCCTTCGTGGCCCTGGACCGCTCCAGTGACCGTGCCCGGATCGCCGGATACCTCCTGTCCAGCCGCTACGAGCAGGACTGGGACGCCCTGGGCTGGAAGGAGGGGTACACCGACGTGCTCGGCTCCCTCGCCGAGTACGCCGACCGAGGCCTCGGCCCGGCCCTGCTGACCGCGGCGATGCGCGCCTACGCTGCCTCCGGCATGGAGTACGCCGCCGCCGGCGTCGACTCCGCCAGCCCCACGGGGGCCGGCAGCCTCTACGAGCAGCTCGGCTACCAGCCCACGCGCGGCACGATCCTCTACGGCCTGGACGTGTGACCCCTCCCGGGAGGGCCGTGCCGTTCAGCGGTGGGCGGTGAGGGTGCCGGCGACGACGGTGGCCAGGGGGCGCATGTCCCGGAGCTCGTCCGGGGCGAGCACCAGCGGGCTGGCCGGTAGAAGCACGAGGTCCGCGGTCGAGCCCACTGAGATCGGCGCCGCGCCGTCGACGCTCGCCGCCAGGGCCTCCTCGGCCGTGAGGCACTGATCGGGGGACCACACCGAGCCATCCGGGGCGCGCCTGCCCACGGCGGCGCTCATCGCCAGCCACGGGTCCAGCGGCGCCACCGGCGCGTCCGAGCCCAGGGCGAGCATGCGCCCGGCCGCCGCCATATCCGCGAAGGCGTAGGACCGCGACTCCAGCCCCGGCCACACCTTCCCCACGGCGGCCCAGTCGTCGATGAGATGCGCGGGCTGGATACTCAGCTCGATGCCGAGGCGCACAAGGGTGGTGAGCGCGCCCTGCGGCCCGGTGGCGTCGGCGGGCAGGAGCTGCGCGTGCTCCACCCGGCCCCGGGCCCCGGTGCGGGCGAAGGCGCGGGCGACGTCGCTGAGCGCCGCGTCCCCGATAGCGTGGACGGCCGCCGCGATCCCGTGCTCGTGGGCGCGGCCCAGGAGCTCCACGAGCTCGTCCAGCCTCACGCTCATCACCCCGTGGGGGTGCTCCAGGCCCAGGTCGGCGGGGTAGGTGCTGCACAGGCAGGCCGTGCCCGTGCCCATGGAGCCATCCGAGATGATCTTGAGGGGTCCCTGCGTCAGCAGTGCCGCGCCGTCGCCTCCCACGGGGGAGTCCGGCAGGGGATCGCCCGTGCGCAGTCCGGCGGAGATCCGCTCCTCCAGCCCCTCGCGGTAGGTGGAGACCCGGATGCGGGGCAGTCCCGGCAGGGGACCGGTGGCGCTCATGCGGCCCAGGCGGGCGACCCATGCGGGGGAGTCCTGCCCCCAGGTCATATCGGTGACGCCGGTGATGCCGCGAGCGGCCATATCCTCCAGGGCCCTGCGGTAGCCGGACTCAACGAGCTCGCGCGAGCCGGAGATGTCGTCGAGGCGGTTGAGGGCGGCGAACCACTCGCCCTCGGTGAGGGGAGCACCGGGGTCGGCGTCGCTCGCGGGAGGCAGGCCGAGCAGGACGAGCGCCGCCGAGTTCACCCACCCGGAGTGCGCGTCGCCCGAGACGAGGACGGTGGGGATGGGACCGGTGACAGCGTCGAGCTCGGTCACGCTGGGCACGCGCGGCCAGTGGGACAGGCGGTGCCCGAAGCCCTGGATGAGCGCGGGGCCGCGCGCAGCCCCAGCGCCGGTGGCTGAGCGCAGGCGCTGCGCCTCGGCGGCGACGATCTCCAGGGCGTCCTCCACGCAGGCGGTCCGCCCCAGGTCGAGGCGCGCCACGCGCGCGGCTTCCAGGTCGAGGTGCGCGTGCGCGTCCCACAAACCGGGGATGAGGAAGGCGCCTCCCGCGTCCAGGACCTCCTCGCCGTCGTGGCGCGCCAGGCCCGTCCCCATCTCGACGACGGCTCCGTCCTTGATCCGCAGATCCACTGGCTCGCCCGGAGCCGGGGGAGCGCCCAGCTCCGCGCGTGCGGCGGCACCGGCGGCGCGCAGGCGCCCCAGGTCACTCCGGCTGCGGAAGCGGACCGGGCGCGCGCCGCGGATGAGGAGTCCAGTCATAGCAGGACCGTACGCGCGTCGATCCGGCCGAGCAGCGGAATCGGCGGACCAGGATCAGACCAGCACGGGGATGCCGCGCAGTTCGTCCTCGAGGGAGTCGATAGCGACCGCGGTGTCGTAGTCGAGTTGAAGTCCTGTCCAGAAGCCGTCGCTCATCCCAAGGGCACGGGAGAGGCGCAGGCCGGTGTCGGCAGTGATGCGCCTCTTGCCATGGACGATCTCGTTGATCCTACGGGCGGGCACGCCGATGGCGTGAGCGAGGCGGTACTGGGAGATCCCCATTGGGACGAGGAACTCCTCCAGGAGGATCTCCCCAGGGTGAACCGGCTCATGCGCTCGTGCGCTCATGGTTCCTCCTAGTGGTAATCGATGATTTCGACCTCGTGTGGGCCCGACTCGGTCCAGACGAAGCAGATGCGGAACTGGTCGTTGATCCTGATTGAGTGCTGGCCAGTGCGATCTCCCTGAAGTCGCTCCAGGCGATTGCCCGGGGGGACCCGGAGATCATTGAGGGAGGCGGATCGATTGAGAATCAACAGTTTTCGGTGCGCGCTCCTCTGCAGGTCAGGACCCATGCTCGAAACCCTTTGACGCAGCCAGACCTTCTCCGTGCGCTTGTCGGTGAAGGACTGGATCATGCCACCATAGTAACGCGAGACGTTACTACAGTGCTACTGCGCCGAAGTCCCACGAGGCGGCGGGCGTCGCCGGTCGAGGGATCAGCCGATGGCGGTGATGGGGGCGACGGTCGGGATGCCGGAGGCATCGCGGCGCTCGTCGGGGCCCGGCAGGGTGATGCTCTGGCCGCCCGAGCCGACGGCGCGCGCCGGGCCCACGCCCACCCAGGCCAGGACCAGTTCGTCCTCGCCGCGAAGGAAGCGCTGCGCCCGCACGCCCCCCGTCGCCCGGCCCTTGGCCGGGTAGCGGTCCAGGGGCGTCACCTTGACGCTGCCGCCAGTGCCGGGCAGGGCGCCCGCGCTGGCGGCCACGGTCACGACGACCGCCTCGGCCAGCAGGTCGGCGCTCACCGCCGATGCGGCGACCACCCGGGCGCCGTCGTGCAGGCTGATCCCCGCCATGCCGCCGGCCGCGCGGCCCTGCGGGCGCACCTTCGAGGCCTCGAAGCGCAGCAGCTGGGCGTCCGAGGCCACGAGGACGAGCACATCGGTGTCGGCGGCCGTGCCCGCGAAGACCACGGAGTCGCCGTCGGCCAGGGAGATGACCTCCCAGGAATCCCCGCGGGCGGGCTCATCGCCCACCTTGACGCGCTTGATGACGCCGGCCGCCGTCGCCAGGACGATCGGGGCGGCGGCGGGATCGCCCACCGGCACGAGCCCCACGACGCGCTCCTCCGGCTCGATCTCCACCAGGAGGCGCACAGGGGTGCCCCCCGCCAAGGAGGGCGCCCCCTCCAGGCGCGGGACCTCGGGGGCGGAGACCACGTCGAGGCGAACGAGGCGGCCGGTGTCGGTCACCGCGCCCACCCGGCCGCGCGCCGTCGTCGCCACCTGGGAGGCCAGGGCGTCATGGGACTGCCTCGCCCCCGAGCGGGCCACGGGCTCGGCCCCCGCCGTGCGCGCCACGAGTCCCGTGGCGGACAGCAGGATCCGGCACGGGTCGTCCGGGATCGTCAAGGGCACATCCTTGCCCCCGGCCATGAGGCCCATCAAGGCGGCCCCGTCCGGGCTCCCCGCGCTGGCGGCGGACTGGGGGCCAGCGGCGCCCGCCGCCTCCAGCAGCACGGTGCGGCGCGGCGTGGCGAACTCCTCGGAGACCGACGCCAGCTCGCGGGAGACCACCCGGCGCAGGAGGACGTCGTCGGCGAGGATCGCCTCCAGGGCCTCGATCTCCCGGGCCAGCTCGTCGCGCTCCTTCTCCAGCTCGATGACGGAGAACTTCGTCAGGCGCCGCAGCTGGAGCTCCAGGATGTAGGAGGCCTGCGCCTCGGACAGGTCGAAGACCTGCTGGAGGCGGGTGCGGGCCGTCGCGGCGTCCTCCGAGGAGCGGATGAGGGCGATGACCTCGTCGATGTCGAGGATGGCGATGAGCAGGCCGTCCACGAGGTGCGCGCGCTCGCGCCGCTTGCCCAGGCGGAAGCGGGTGCGCCGCTCCACCACCGTCAGGCGGTGGCCCACGAAGACCTCGAGCAGCTCGCGCAGCCCCAGGGTGCGGGGCTGGCCATCCACGAGGCACACGTTGTTGATCCCGAAGGAGTCCTCCAGCGGGGTGTGGCGGTAGAGCTGGCTGAGGACCGCCTCGGGGTTGTATCCGTTCTTCACCCCGATGACCAGGCGGGTGCCGTTCTTGCGATCGGTCAGATCGGCGACGTCGGTGATGCCCTGGAGCTTCTTGGAGGCGACCTTGTCCTTGATGGCCGCGATGATCTTCTCCGGGCCCACGAGGTAGGGCAGCTCGGTGACGACGATGCCCTTCTTGCGGGCCGTCACGTTCTCGATGCGCGCGGTGGCGCGCGTGAGGAACTTGCCGCGGCCCGTCCGGTAGGCCTCCCGGATGCCGTCCAGGCCCACGATCATGCCGCCCGCGGGCAGGTCCGGGCCCGGCACGAAGGCCATGAGGTCCTCCAGCGTGGCCTGCGGGTGCTCGATGAGGTGGCGGGCCGCGCTCACGACCTCGCCCAGGTTGTGCGGCGGCATATTCGTCGCCATGCCGACGGCGATCCCGGAGGCCCCATTGACCAGCAGGTTCGGGAAGGCCGCGGGAAGCACCTCCGGCTCGGTGAGCGTGTAGTCGTAGTTCGGGGCGAAGTCGACGGTGTCCTCGTCGATATCCGCCGTCAGCGGCAGGGCGGGCGCGGCCAGGCGCGCCTCGGTGTAGCGGGGGGCGGCGGGGCCGTCGTCGAGGGAGCCGAAGTTGCCGTGCCCGTCGATGAGCGGCAGGCGCATGGTGAAGGGCTGGGCCAGGCGCACGAGCGCCTCGTAGATCGCCACATCGCCGTGGGGGTGCAGCTTGCCCATGACGTCGCCGACGACGCGCGAGGACTTCACATGCGGGCGGTCCGGGCGCAGTCCCATGCGGTCCATCTGGAACAGGATGCGGCGCTGGACGGGCTTGAGGCCGTCGCGCGCGTCCGGCAGGGCGCGGGAGTAGATGACGGAGTAGGCGTACTCCAGGAAGCTCGAGCGCATCTCGCTGGAGAGATCCTGCTCGACGATCGCGCCGTCGGTCGGAGGGGGCGTCTGGGTGGCGGACTTCGGCATGGGGGCATTCTCCGGTCCCCCTGCCCCTCGCTCCAACAGCGACACCCGTGCCCGGTGGCACAATGACCGCATGACGACGGCGAGAGACCCGGCGGATCGGCCAGTGGCCTCACCCGTTCCGCACGTGCGCGAGGTCCTGGGCGCGGCCGCCCTTGCCTCCGGGCCGGCCCTCGCCGAGGGGCCCGACGGCGCGCTCACGCAAGACGAGGCCCTCCAGGCCGCCGAGCGCTGGGGGCTCCTCCCCACTGGCGGGGCAGCCGGTGCGGGAGCGGACTCCTGCGCGCCGACCGTCGTCGTGCTCGTCGACGGGCTTGGCCTGGACCAGTTGCGCGAGCGCCGCGGGCACGCCCCTGCCCTGCGGGGCCTGCTCGCCGCCTCCGAGGCCGCCGCCAGCGCGGGCAGCGGACCTGGCCCCGAGGCCGTCACCTGCCGTCCCTCGACGACGGCGGCCGCCCTCACCGCCCTCGGCACCGGCGCCCTGCCCGGGGCCACCGGGATGGTCGGCTACTCGGTGCGCAACCCCCTGCTGCCCCCCGCCTCCGCCGGTGGCGCCCCCAGCAGTGAGGACCTCATCAGCCTCATCTCCTGGGAGGGGCGCTGCCCGGACCCTCGCGCCTGGCAGGACGTGCCCACGATCTTCGAGCGCCTGCGCCTCCCAGACGGCTCCTCGGCGGAGGCGCCCCTGGCCATCACCATCGGGCCCGCCCGCTTCGCCGGATCGGGCCTGACCGAGGCGGGCCTTCGCGGCGCCCCCCATATCGGCGCCGACGCCATGGAGCAGCGCGCTGGGCGCGCCGCCGAGGCCCTGCGGCGCGGCGTCCCGCTCGTCTACCTCTACGTGGGGGAGCTCGATCATGCTGGGCATGCCCACGGGTGGCGCTCGGAGAAGTGGTTGGCCCAGTTGGAGCGCCTGGACGCCCTCGTGGCCGAGCTCCAGCGCCGCGTCCCGCGCGGCACGCGGATCATGCTCACCGCCGACCACGGCATGGTGGACACCGACGACGAGCACCGACTCCTCATCACCGACTCGCCGGGCCTCATGCGCGACGTCGTCTGCGTGGCCGGGGAACCGCGCTTCACCCACCTCTACGTCGGCGGCCGGGACGACGCCGAGCGCGCCGAGCGGGCCAGCGCCGTCGCCGAGCGCTGGCGCGCCGAGCTGGGGGAGAGGGCGCTCTGGGTCGGGACTCGCGACGAGGCCGGCGAGCACCTCGGCCCCCTCGGCGAGAGGGCGCGCGGCGTGACCGGGGATGTCCTCGTGGCGGCCGCGGGCGCCTGGGTGGTGCTCGACCCGCGCGTCCACACCGATACCGTCCTGGGGATGCCCGGCGTCCACGGCTCCTTCACCGGCGCCGAGACGCGCATCCCCCTGCTCATCACGCGCGCCTGAGGACGTGGCGCTTACTCGGGCTTGGCGCCGAAGACGATCTCGTCCCAGGAGGGCACGGAGCGGCGCGCGCGCCGCTTGGGCTTGGCGGGGGCCTGAGGCATCTCGGGCAGCGCCTCCTGGCGGACGCCGCTGACGCGGGCCACCGCTGAGACCTCCGTGGTGGGATCGGAGACGTCGTCGGGCTCGACAGCCTTGCCGCGCCGGGACCTGGCGCCCTTCTTGCCCGAGCCCGTCGAGTCCTTCGCGTCGGGGCCCTCCTCCTGGCCCTCGCCGGCGCCCTGGGCGCCTGCCCTGCGCTTGCCGGCAGGGTGGTTGGACGAGCCCTTGGCGCGGCGACGGCGCCCCTCCATCGACAGCACCTGGGCCTCGCCCTGGGGCTGGTCCTGGGACGCGGCGGGGTCGCCGCTATCGGCGTCAGCCGGGTTCTCGTCGTCGGGGATCTCGACCTCCACGCGCCGGCCGCGGCTGGAGGCCAGGTCCGCCAGGAGCGCGTCGGTGGGGTCCATCGCGGGTGAGGACTCGGGCCGGGCGCTGTCCAGGGGCCTCTCCACCGTGGGCAGGCCAGTGGGCACCGTCCGGCTGGTGCGCAGCGACGAGCGGGAGGGAGCGGGCTCGGAGGCGCTGTCCTGATCGAAGACATCGGCGCGGCACGACGACGGCGATGCCGCCTCGGTCAGCCAGCGGGCCTCGTCGTCGAGAGCGGTCACCGTGCGCGCGGACAGGTCGAGGAGCCAGCGCGCCTGCTTCTCCTGGGCGCCCTGGACGAAAGTGAGGGAGATGCGCCAGGGATCGCGGCCCTCGCGCATGGCGTC
The DNA here is from genome assembly GCF_000295095.1 of Actinomyces timonensis DSM 23838. Lineage (GTDB taxonomy): Bacteria > Actinomycetota > Actinomycetes > Actinomycetales > Actinomycetaceae > Actinomyces > Actinomyces timonensis. The sequence goes on from NZ_JH806633.1 coordinate 435,445, forward strand.
CCACTCCAGGCTCGCGGGCGTGACGGCGCGTGTGGCCAGGCGATCGACGACGAGGTCGCCCAGGACAGGGGAGTCCTTGCCCCAGCCGATGCGGCAGGCCTGCGCCTGCTGGACCGCCCACCGGCGCTCGGCGATGACCGGGCCTTCGTACTTGCGCACATGCTCCAGGTCCATACCAGTGGCGGCGGAAACCTCCTCCGCCGAGGCACCGGCCCGCATGAGGGACTGGAGATCCTTGGGACGCACAGGGGAGTCCGTCGGCGCGGCGTCCGTGGGCTGAGGCAAGGCGGCGATTCGGTCACGACGCACCGCGGCGCGCAGGGCGTCGTCAATGACAACGCTGTAGCGCTCGCCGTCAGCATCCGTCAGAACGACCGTGTCGCCGTTCGCGCCCAGGAGCTCGAGCTCGATCATGGCAATGTGCCTCCTCAAGGATCTCTCGTTCCAGGGCACAGCCTGCCATCACGCGGCGAGGATGCCGGGGAGGCCCGCCGGTGAGCCGCTTCCGGAGTGGGCAGGACGCCCCGTCTCGCAGGGGGTTGCGCAGATCCTCAGCGGTGCTATGGTGCGCGTGCCCTGCTCTGAACGGGACCGCCTCTGCGTGGAGGCGGGCCTGCCCGGTAGTGCCCCTGCTGCCGGACCCCGCGTGACGAGCCGTCGACGAGAGAGAGTGACGTGGCCCATGGCGACTGACTACGACGCCCCGCGTAAGCACGATGACGAGCCCGAAGCCGATTCCATCGAGGAACTGACCGCTGCCCGGCAGAAGGATCAGTCCTCCGAGGCGATCGAGGAGGATGAGAACGAGGTCGCCGAGGGCTTCGAGCTCCCCGGCGCCGATCTGTCCCGCGAGGAGCTGAGCGTCCACGTGGTTCCCCAGCTCGAGGACGAGTTCACATGCTCGGAGTGCTTCCTCGTCCACCACCGCAGCCAGCTCGCGTACATCGACGACGCCACCGGCCTGCCGGTGTGCACTGACTGCGCCGGCTGACTGCCGGCTGGCGCCCGGCGACCGCCGCCCGGCCGTCGGCTGACCCCGGCGAAGAATCCCCGTACCGAAGGAGCCCCACATGGCACTGTTCTCCCGCCGCAAGAGCGAGCGCGGCACTGATGACGCCCTCTCCGGGGGCTCCGCGGGCTTCCCCGAGGACAGCGGCGAGGACCCGCGCTCCGGCGCGGCCGTGCCCGCCGACGGCCCCTGGGACTCCGAGGAGGTCGACGACGACGGCGACGACACCCGCATCGACCTCGGCTCCCTGAGGGTCCCCGCCATCGACGGCATGCAGCTGCGCATGGAGTCCCCCGGCCCCGGCGGCGGCATCCAGGCCGTCTCCCTCGTCCTGGGCGGCTCCACCCTGGAGCTGCGCGCCTTCGCCGCTCCGCGCACGGAGGGCATCTGGGACGAGCTGCGCGCCGACATCCTCGACGAGCTCGGCCGCGCCCAGGCCCGCACCCAGGAGGTCGACGGCGAGAACGGCATCGAGATCATCGCCGAGGTCCCCGTGCGCAACGCCGAGGGCGCCACCGGCACGGTCCAGGTCCGCTTCCTCGGCGCCGACGGCCCCCGCTGGTTCCTGCGCGGCGTGCTCCAGGGCCCCGCCGCCGTCGACGAGGCCGCCGCCCGCGAGCTGCGCGACGTCTTCCGGGGCGTCGTCGTCGTGCGCGACGGCCAGGCCCGGCCCCCGCGCGAGATCCTCCCCCTCCACATCCCGGGCGCCGCGGTGTCCCCCCAGGCCGAGGATCTTCCCGGCCTTGACCCGCTCGCCCCCGGCCCCACCATCGCCGAGGTCCGATGAGCCCGGCCTCGGGCCTGCTCGCCCGCCTGCGCTCCCTCGGCCGCAGCCGGGAGGACCTCGACGCCGACGACGAGGCCCGCGCCACGGGTGAGCGCCTGGCGCGGCTCGGCGCGGTGGAGATCGCCAGCATCGCCCCCCGCCACCGCGTGCGCGTCACAGGCGTGCTGCGTGCCGTCACCTACCGCCCCTCCGAGGCCCGGCCGGTTCTCGTCGGCCAGCTCTTCGACGGGACGGGCAGCGTCGACCTGGTGTGGATGGGGCGCCGGCGCATCGTGGGCATCGAGCCCGGCGCGCGCCTGTCCGTGGAGGGGATGGTCGTCGCCGGCCGCACCAGGCCCACGATCTTCAACCCCGCCTACGAGCTGCTGAGCGCCCGCCGATGAGCCACGCACTCTCCCCGGAAAAAGAACCCGGCGCCCGCGAGGACGGCCTGGCCAGGCCCACGGGCGGACTGGGCGCGATCGGCGGCCAGGTCTTCGACGTCTCGGCCGCCGTGGGCGGCTGGCGCGGCATCATCGAATCCGTCGCGCCGACGCTCGTCTTCGTCACCGTCGTCGCCCTGCGCCCCAGCGCGCTCGTCCCCGCGCTCGTGGCCTCCCTGGCCATCAGTGCCGTCGCCCTCGTGGCGCGCCTGGCCGCCCGCCAGGGCCTCACCCAGGTGATCGGCGGGGCGGTCCTCGCCCTCATCTCCGCCGCCTGGGCGTGGCGCACGGGCAAGGCGGAGGACTTCTACATCACCGGCCTGCTCATCAACGCAGGCTGGCTCGCGGTCACCGCGGGCTCCCTGGCGCTGCGCTGGCCGCTCGTCGGGGTCCTCATGGGCCTGTGGCGCGCCACCACCGACTCCGGCGACGGCCAGGGCTGGGCCGCCTGGCGCAAGGACCCCGCGCTGAAGGGGGACCGGCGCCGCTACACCTGGGGCACCGCCGTGCTCGCGGGCATGTTCGCCCTGCGGCTGGTCGTCGAGCTCCCCCTCTACCTCGCGGGCGCCGTCGGGCCCCTCGGGGTCGCCAGGATCATCCTGGGGGTGCCGCTGTACGCGCTGACCCTGTGGATCGTCTGGCTCCTGGTGCTGCCCCGCGACTAGGGGAGGGCCCCGCCCCGGCCGCGCGCGAGGACCGGCTCAGGCGTTGAAGATCTCGGGGATCTCCACGAGCGTGGCCTCGCCCTCCTTGGCGGTGAGGAAGATGAGCTCGTCCCCCCGCTCGAAGCGCTCATCCTCATCGGGGGTGATCGGCCGGTACTCGCGCAGGATGGCGGTGAGCACCGTGTGAGGGGGCAGGACCACCGAGGGGACGAGCTCGCCGATCATGGGGGAGTCGTCCGGCAGCGTCAGCTCGTGCATGAAGGCCCCGGACTGGTGGAAGGTGAACAGGGAGACGAGCGAGCCCACGCTCACGGCCTCCTCCACCAGCGCCGTCATGATCCGCGGCGTCGAGACGGCCACGTCCACGCCCCAGGTCTCGTCGAAGAGCCACTCGTTCTTGGGGTTGTTGACGCGCGCCACCGTGCGGGGGACCCCGTACTCGGTCTTGCACAGCAGGGAGATGACGAGGTTCGCCTTGTCGTCCCCCGTGCAGGCCACGACGACGTCGCACTCGCCGGCCCCGGCGTCCTCCAGGGCCTCGACGTCGCAGGCGTCGGCGAGCTGCCAGTCGGCGTCGGGGACGGCGGACAGGCGCATGGCCTCCGCCGAGCGGTCCACGAGCGTGACCTCGTGGCCGTGGCTGATGAGCTCGCGGGCGATGGAGCGCCCCACGCTGCCGGCTCCGGCGATGAGGATCTTCATGGCTCAGGCCTCCTGGACGGGCGGGCGGGACAGGACGCGCTGCGCGGCGGCGATGCGCTCGGTGGCGACCGCCAGGTGGAGGCGGTCGTGCTCCTGCAGCAGGGTGGTCGGCTCGGGCACGAGCGCCCCCGAGCCCCGGGAGATCCAGGCGACGCGGCCGCCCACGCGCTCCTCGATGGTCGCGACCGACGTGCCCACCCAGCCCGATGAGGCGTCGGGCTGGACGAGGGAGACCGCGCCCGAGGGATCCTCGGCCTCCCTGGCCGATCCGCCGGGAAGGATCCAGCGCATCATCTGGTCCGCCGTGCGGCGCACGGTGGCCACCGTCGGGATGCCGAGGCGCTCGTAGACGTCGGCGCGGTTGGTGTCGTAGATCCGGGCCACCACGTGCTCGACGCCGAAGGTCTCGCGCGCCACGCGGGCCGAGACGATGTTGGAGTTGTCCCCGTTGGACACGGCGGCGAAGGCGTAGGCCTCGTCGATCCCGGCCTGCTCCAGGGCGTCGCGGTCGAAGCCCACGCCCTTGACCTTGCGGCCGTTGAAATCCTTGGGAAGGCGCCGGAACGATTCGGAGTTCCTGTCGATGACGGCCACGGAATGGCCCATGCGGTCCAGCTGGGCGGCCATGGTGGCGCCGACCCGTCCGCAGCCCATGATGACGAAGTGCACGACCGAACCGTACCCTCATTCTTGGCCGATGCCGAGCGCGGGCATAGCATTCGGGTTCGTGCGTGACTTCGCCGACCGCGTCAAGCGGCTCCTCGTCGGCCGCCCCGTGCCCAGCGGGGCCCTCGGCGAGACCCTCCTGCCCAAGCGGATCGCCCTGCCGGTCTTCGCCTCGGATGCCCTGTCATCCGTCGGATACGCCCCGGACGAGGTGATCGTGACCCTCGCCCTGGCGGGCGTGGCCGCCACAGCTCTGTCGCCCTGGGTGGCGCTGGCGGTTGTGGGCGTGCTGCTCATCGTCGTGGCCTCCTACCGCCAGACCGTCCACGCCTACCCCTCGGGCGGCGGGGACTACGAGGTCGTCTCCACCAACCTCGGCTCGCACGCCGGCCTCACCGTGGCCTCCGCGCTGCTGGCCGACTACGTCCTGACCGTCGCGGTGTCCATCTCCTCGGGCTCGTCCTACCTCGTGACCGCCCTGCCCGCGGCCGCCCCCTACAAGGTGGAGATCGCCGTCGGCGTGTCCACGATCCTCGCCGTGCTTAACCTGCGCGGCACCCGCGAGGCCGGCGGCGCCTTCGCCATCCCCACCTACATCTACATGATCGCGATCGGCGCCCTGGCCGTCACCGGATTCGTCCAGGAGGCCATGGGGACGCTGGGCCAGGCCCAGTCCGCGGCCTTCGACGTCGTCGCCGGGCCCGGCTGGGACTCCGGGCTGACCGGGCTCGCCGGGGCCTTCCTCATCCTGAGGGCCTTCTCCTCCGGCTGCGCGGCCCTCACCGGCGTGGAGGCCATCTCCAACGGCGTCCCCAGCTTCCAGCGCCCCAAGTCGAAGAACGCGGCGACGACGCTGCTCATGCTCGGCGCCATCGCCGCGGCCATGCTCATGTCGATCATCCACCTGGCCGGCGCCACCGGCATCCACATGGTGGAGGACCCCGTCACCCAGCTCACCTCGCACGGCTTGCCCGTGGGGGAGGACTACCACCAGGACCCGGTCATCGGCCAGCTGGCGGCCACCGTGTTCGCCAACTTCACACCCATGTTCTACCTGGTGACGGCCGTGACGGGACTCATCCTTGTCCTCGCCGCCAACACCGCCTTCAACGGCTTCCCCGTGCTCGCCAGCGTGCTCGCCGCCGACGGCTTCCTGCCCCGCCAGCTCACCCAGCGCGGCGACCGCCTGGCCTACTCCAACGGGATCATCGCCCTGTGGCTCGGGGCGATCGCCTTCATCGTCGGCTTCGAGGCCGACACCAACCGCCTCATCCAGCTGTACATCGTGGGCGTGTTCATCTCCTTCACGCTGTCCCAGATCGGCATGGTGCGCCACTGGACCCGCGAGCTGGCCACCGCCTCCGACCCCCGGCAGCGCTCCCAGATGAGCCGCTCCCGGATCGTCAACAGCATCGGCCTGGTGGCGACAGGGATCGTCCTCGTCGTCGTCCTCATCACCAAGCTCACCCGCGGCGCCTGGATCACGCTGACGATCATGGCGATCATCTTCCTCGTCATGAACCGGATCCGCCGCCACTACGACAGGGTCCACGACGAGCTCGCCATCACCGACCTGCACGACTCCCGGGTGCTGCCCGCCCACGTCCACGCCATCGTGCTCGCCTCCAGCCTCCACAAGCCCACCCTGCGGGCCCTCACCTACGCGATGTCCACCAACCCCACCTCCATCGAGGCCCTCACCGTGGATATCGGGGACGACCGGGCCGACCAGCTCCTGGAGGACTGGGACGAGGCGGACCTCCAGGTGCCCCTGACCGTCCTCGACTCGCCCTACCGGGACATCACCCGCTCGGTCATCGCCTACGTGCGCTCGGTGCGCCGGGAGTCACCGCGCGACCTCGTCGTCGTCTTCATCCCCGAGTACCTCGTCAAGCACTGGTGGGAGCAGGCCCTGCACAACCAGATGGCGCTGCGCATCAAGACGGCGCTCCTGTTCACCCCCGGGGTGGTCGTGGCCTCGGTGCCATGGCAGCTGGGGGCGCCCGGCCTGAGGCAGGCCCGCCAGCAGCGGCGCCTGGCCCCCACCACCGGCATCGTCGACGCCGATGAGGCGGTGCGCCGCGGCTCGCGAGCCCGCCGTCGCGGCGCGGGGGAGAGGCCATGAGCGCCCCGAGCGCGTCGAGCGCGCAGGGGCGCCGCCCCGACCGCCGGGCAGGCGCCCCGGGCGCCGGGAAGGCACCGGAGGAGATGACCCTCGTCGTCGGGCCTCCCGCCCACGGTGGGCACTGCGTGGCCCGCCCCCAGGGCGAGCCGAATGGCCGAGTCGTGTTCGTGCGCCACGCCCTGCCGGGGGAGACCGTGCGGGCGCGCATCACCGCTCAGACCTCCAAGATGTGGCGGGCCGACGCCATCGAGGTGCTCACCGCCTCCCCGGACCGGGTCGAGCCCGTCTGGCCCGAGGCCGGGCCCGGCGGCGTCGGCGGGGGAGAGCTGTCCCATGTCGCCCTGCCGGCCCAGCGCACCTGGAAGCGCTGGGTCCTGGCCGACTGCCTGCGCCGCATCGGTGGGCCCGAGGTCGCCGACGCTGTCCGGGCCCTGCCCTCATCGACTCCCCCCGGGGGTGTGCCCGTCGAGCCCATGCCCTCCGAGGCCGCCGCCGAGGCCAGCGAGGACCCCCAGACCCGCGCCCTGGCGGGCACCGGCACCCGCACCCGCATCGAGCTCGCCATCGGCGAGGGCGGCGCCCCCGGCATGCACGTCTTCCGCTCCGCGGAGATCCTGCCCGTGCGCGACCTCCCCCTGGCAGTCCCCGCGATCCGGGACCTGGGCCTGACCACCCGCGATTCCTGGCGCGCTTGCCTGGCGAGGGCCCGCCACGTCGAGGCCGTCGCCCCCAGCGCCAGCGCGCCCGTGGTCATCGTCGACGGCAAAGTCCTGTCCGCCGCCGGGCGCCCGATGAGCAGGCAGCGGGTCGACGAGTCCGTCGACGCCTCGGGACTGGGCCTGGGCGAGCTGCGCTACGCGGTGCGCGCCGACGCCTTCTGGCAGATCCACCGCGACGCCCCGCGTGTGCTCGTGGAGGCGGTCGCCCGTGGCGCCCTGGGCGATGAGGCTGCCGCGCCCGGCGCCGCCGGAGCCGAGCGGCGTGGCGGGCCCCGCGTCTTGGAGCTCTACTCCGGCTCCGGCCTCCTCACCCTCCCCCTGGCGCTGCTGGCAGGCGAGGTCATCTCCCTGGAGGGCTCCGAGCGCGCGGTGCGCGACGCCGACCGCAACCTGCGCCCGGCCCCGTCGGCCCGGCTCATGGCGGGCCGGGTGACGGCCGCGTCGGTGGCCGAGCTCGGGCGCTCCTTCGGCCTCGGGAGGGACCAGGGCGCCGATGTCGTCGTCCTCGACCCTCCCCGCCAGGGGGCCGGCAAGGACGTCGTCGAGGCGATCGTCGAGGTCGGGCCCGAGCGGGTCGTCCTCGTGGCCTGCGACCCCGCCGCCCTGGCGAGGGACCTGGGCTCCCTCCTGCGCGGCGGCTACCGCCTGGAGGGCTTGCGCGCCCTCGACATGTTCCCCCACACCCACCACTTCGAGACGATCGCGGTGCTCCACCGGTCCTGACCGCTGCCCGATCATGGATGGGGCTGTGAGTGGCTGGGGGACATGACGGCGAGTCATATGGGAATAAGCGTTGCGATATGGCTGCGGGATTGAGATCTGGCCCATAGCCTGGAGGCATGGTTTCTCTCTTGCCCGCGCCCCTGCCCGCCCGCTCGCGCGTCCTCGCGGCATTCGCCGCCGCGACGCTGCTCCTGGCCATCTCCGCCTGCTCGAGCGAGGACTCCTCCTCCGGCGGGGCGGCGAGCACGACTGCCGCCGCTCAATCCTCCAAGGGCATCGATCCTGTGACCGGCGAGGAGAAGTGATCCATGGACGGGTCGGGCTCCATGGCCACAGCGCCGGGCACGGACCTCATGATCGTCGACGACAAGGTCATTGACGCCACCACCGGTGCGACGGTATCGACCCTCGTTGTGCCGGAGACGGGCGCCGATGGCATTGAGACGACGATGAGCGCCCTTGCGGATGGCTCGCTCCTGGTGACCATGGCGCCCTACTACAAAGACGCCGCCCCGAGCTCGCCAGCTGTTCTCGCCACCGTCCTCGACTCCGCGGGCCAGCCGCTCATGAATGTTGTCTCGGGGTCCAGGGCCCCCTTCGCCTCGTCCTGCGCCACAGGGGAGGACGCGAAGGCGGTCGTGGCCGACCCGGAGCACAAGGCCTGCCTCATCGGCCCATCCCCGACGGTCGCCTCCCTGCCGGACGCCGGCTCCGGCGACGCGGTCACCGAGGACCTCGCGGCGCAGGTGGGCGCGTTCTCGCCCCTCGCCCACGACTCCTCCAGCGATGCGATAGTGCTCCTGGAGACCAAGGACGGCAAGGCCAGGCTCGTGGCGCGCACGGGCTACAAGGCGGTGGACACCTCCACGTGGAACGCGACGACCTACAAGGCGATCCTCGCCCTGCCTGAGGCCTGGAGCCAGGACCTCGGCGACGCCCTCGCGGGCGCCAATGGGGCTCCCACCGGCGTCTCGACCATCGGCTTCGCGGGCCAGCCCACCTGGGGCGCCGATCACATCGACCTCGTCACCTACTCGGCGGGCTCCATGTCCGTGACCCGATGGGCCGTTGGAGGCTGAATCGACGGGGCGGCCCTGGGGCGGCTCGGCCTCGCGCCGGCTCGGCCCCGGGCCGCCCCAGCGCCTTGTCCGGCTTTGGAACGCCGCGCGTCCTCGAAATGCCGGGAACCGCTCACGGCTCGATTCCTGGGAGGGCGTGAGATTGCGGCGTGATGACGGCCCGTGATCTAGCGTGGGCGCCGTACCGGGCGGGCCCGCGCTGGAGCCCCAGGCCGCGGCCCCGCCGGTGATCCACGAGCAACAGGAGCGACGTTGACCAGCATCGACACCTTCGGATCCCGCGCCACCCTCGACGTCGACGGCGCCGCCTACGAGTACTACCGGCTCAACGCCGCCCCCGGACTGGAGCGCCTGCCCTACTCCCTCAAGGTCCTGGCGGAGAACCTGCTGCGCACCGAGGACGGCGCCAACGTCACCGCCGACCACGTGCGAGCCCTGGCCGCCTGGGACCCGGCCGCTGAGCCGGACACGGAGATCCAGTTCACCCCGGCCCGCGTCGTCATGCAGGACTTCACCGGCGTGCCCTGCATCGTGGACCTGGCCACCATGCGTGAGGCGGTCGCCGAGCTCGGAGGCGACCCTGAGGTCATCAACCCCCTGGCGCCGGCCGAGATGGTCATCGACCACTCCGTGCAGATCGACTCCTTCGGCCTGCCCGGCTCCCTGGAGCGCAACAAGGAGCGCGAGTACGAGCGCAATGCTGAGCGCTACCAGTTCCTGCGCTGGGGGCAGGGGGCGCTGTCCAACTTCCGCGTCGTCCCCCCGGGCACCGGCATCGTCCACCAGGTCAACATCGAGTACCTGGCCCGCATCGTCTTCACCCACGAGGCCGACGGCGTCACCCGGGCCTACCCCGACACCTGCGTGGGCACCGACTCCCACACCACCATGGTCAACGGCCTGGGCGTCCTGGGCTGGGGCGTGGGTGGCATCGAGGCCGAGGCCGCCATGCTGGGCCAGCCCGTCTCCATGCTCATTCCCAAGGTGGTGGGCTTCAAGCTCTCCGGCGCCATCCCCGCCGGCGCCACCGCCACCGACGTGGTCCTGACCATCACCGAGATGCTGCGCGCCCACGGCGTGGTGGGCAAGTTCGTCGAGTTCTACGGCGAGGGCGTCGCCGAGGTGCCGCTGGCCAACCGCGCCACCATCGGCAACATGAGCCCCGAGTTCGGCTCCACCGCCGCGATCTTCCCGATTGATGAGATCACCCTGGACTACCTGCGCCTGACCGGCCGCTCCGAGGAGCGCGTGCGCCTGGTGGAGGCCTACACCAAGGCCCAGGGCATGTGGCACGACCCGGCCCGCGAACCCGTCTACTCCGAGTACCTCGAGCTGGACCTGTCCACCGTGGTGCCCTCGATCGCCGGCCCCAAGCGTCCTCAGGACCGCATCGTCCTGTCACGGGCCAAGGAGTCCTTCCAGGAGGTCCTGCCCACCTACGCCTCCCAGCCCTCTAAGCCGACGCCAGTGACCCTGGCCGACGGCACCGCCACCGACCTGGACCACGGGCACGTCGCCATCGCCTCGATCACCTCGTGCACCAACACCTCCAACCCCTCGGTGATGATGGCGGCCGGTCTGCTGGCCCGTAACGCCGTCGCCCGGGGCCTGCGCTCCAAGCCCTGGGTGAAGACCTCCACCGCCCCGGGCAGCCAGGTCGTCACCGACTACTACGAGAAGGCCGGGCTGTGGCCCGCCCTCAACGAGCTGGGCTTCAACGTCGTCGGCTACGGCTGCGCCACCTGCATCGGCAACTCCGGGCCCCTGCCGGCCGAGGTCTCCCAGGCGGTCAACGACGCCGACCTCGCCGTGGTGTCGGTGCTCTCGGGCAACCGCAACTTCGAGGGGCGCATCAACCCCGACGTCAAGATGAACTACCTGGCGTCCCCGCCCCTGGTCATCGCCTACGCCCTGGCCGGGACCATGGACATCGACTTCGCCACCGAGCCGCTGGGCCAGGACCCAGAGGGCCGCGACGTCTTCCTGTCCGACATCTGGCCCGACCCCACCGAGGTCCAGGCCGTCATCGACTCCACCATCGACCGGGAGATGTACACGCGCGACTACGCCGACGTCTTCGCCGGTGACGAGCGCTGGCAGGGCCTGGACACCCCCGAGGGGGACACCTTCGCCTGGGACAAGGACTCCACCTACGTGCGCAAGGCCCCCTTCTTCGAGGGCCTGTCCATGGAGCTCACCCCGGTTGCCGACATCGAGGACGCCCGGGTGCTCGCCCTGCTGGGGGACTCGGTGACCACCGACCACATCTCCCCGGCCGGCGCCATCAAGGCCGACTCTCCGGCCGGGCGCTACCTGGCCGAGCACGGCGTGGCCCGCGCGGACTTCAACTCCTACGGCTCGCGCCGCGGCAACCACGAGGTCATGATCCGCGGCACCTTCGCCAACATCCGCCTGCGCAACCGGCTGCTCGACGGCGTCGAGGGCGGCTACACCCGCAACTTCCTCACCGGCGAGCAGGAGTCGATCTTCGACGCCTCCCAGGCCTACCAGGCCGCCGGCATCCCGCTGGTGGTCCTGGGTGGCAAGGAGTACGGCTCGGGCTCTTCACGCGACTGGGCGGCCAAGGGCACGGCCCTGCTGGGCGTCAAGGCCGTCATCGCCGAGTCCTTTGAGCGCATCCACCGTTCCAACCTCATCGGCATGGGCGTGGTTCCCCTCCAGTTCCCGGCCGGAGAGAGCGCCGAGTCGCTCGGCCTGGACGGCACCGAGACCTTCTCCATCACGGGCCTGACCGCGCTCAACGAGGGCACCACCCCGCGCACCGTCGCGGTCACGGCGCAGAAGGCCGACGGCTCGGCGGTCTCCTTCGACGCCGTTGTGCGCATCGACACCCCCGGCGAGGCCGACTACTTCCGCCACGGCGGCATCCTCCAGTACGTCCTGCGCTCCCTGGCCCGGGGCTGAGCCGGGCCAGTGCCCCGGCGCTTCCGCCCTCGCGTGGGGCGCGCCGGGGCAGGAACCCGTGGCCGATGCCGCTCTGGCTCCCGACGGAAGCACGGACGCTCCCGCGGGTCCGCTTGGCGTGGGCCAGGGGGAGCGGGGCACGGCTGGCGACTATCTCGGCCGTCCTATGCCGCGCGCTCCGGGGAACCTCCCGGAGCGGCCGGGGGTGTTGGGAGTGCTGATACGGCTGTGCGAGCGGCGGTGGATTGGTGCGAGCCCGGATGTCACCGATTCGCCGCCGCTCGCATTGTCGCGCTGAGCGAGACGGAATCTCGCTGAGCGCGACGTATGCGAGCGCCCGAGAATCCGCGCGAGCCCTCATCGCCCAGATTCGCCAGCGCTCGCACAGCTATTTCGACCTCCCCAGGTGCTCCCCGGTGCTCCGCCCGGTGAGCGGGCGAGCGCCCTGGGCGGATGGCGGATAGCGGTGCGCTGAGTGGGAGCGGTGCTCTCGAGTATGCGGACGGGTGGGCTCGAGAGAAACGCTCGGTGGAGTGCTGACAGCCTGTGGGCGCTCGGCGCCGCTCCTGTTGCGCCTCCAGGAGGCGGTGGGCCTAGGATCATCTCGGCCAGGCAGCGGCGTCCGGGCCCGTCAGGCTCGTCGGACGCGGGAGGGGAGGAACTGCATGTCGAGGGTGACCTTGCGCGACATCGCCGACGCGCTCGGCGTCTCACCATCGACCGTCTCCCTCGCGCTCAGGGGCTCGGACCGCATCTCCTCCGCGATGAGGAAGAGAGTCGTCCAGGAGGCCGCTGCCCAGGGCTACCGCACCGACCTCGCCGGCGCGCTCCTGCGAACCGCCAAGCCGCGCATCATCGGGCTCGTCTGCGATATCGGCCAGGAGCTCCACGTCGCCTACAGCAGGGAGATCATCGCCGTCGCCGAGGCCCGCGGCTGGCTGATCATGATGGAGGACACCGCCGCTGGCGACGGCGCCGCCGCACTGGGGCGCATCATGCAGCTGCGGGCCCAGGCTGTCATCGTCGTCGACCCCGGATCCGTGCCAGCCGAGGCCCTGACGGGCCTCGACATCCCCGCTGTCGTCATCGGTCAGGCCTCTCCCTCGCCCGACGCCGATCTCATCATCTCCAACAACGACAGCGGCATGGCGCAGGTGGCGGACCTGCTCGCCGACGAGAGCCAGGTGATCTGCTTCGACGGCGGCCCCACCGCCTCCGCCCGCTACCGCCGCCAGTCCTTCCTGGCGGCCATGAGTCGCACGCGCGCCGACGTCCGCGTGGTCGCCTCCGGCGCGACCATGGACGCCGGCTGGGCCGCGATGCGATCTGTTCTCGCCGACGGCCCCCTCACGGCGGGAGCGGCGGTCTGCTACAACGACCAGTGCGCGCTCGGCGTCATGGCGGCGCTCACCCGCGAGCGCCTCGTCGTCCCTGACGACATCCGCCTCGTCGGCTTCGACAACTCCCGTATCGCGAGCTCGGCGGCCTTCGAGCTCACCTCCGTCGACCGAGACCCCCATGGTGTCGCGGCGCTCGCCGTCGAGCGGGCGATCCTGCGCGCTGAGGGCGATGACTCCCCAGCCACCCACGCGCAAGTGGACACGCGCCTGGTGCGCAGGCGAACGGCCTGAGCCGTGCCCGCGCACCAGGCGCGCCGTCGTCGTCCCCGTCAGGAGACCGCCCGCAGGCTTGCCCGCCACGCGGCGTCGATGATCTCAGGATCGATGAAATCGAAGATGAGGACTCCCCGGCCCCGGCCTTCCTCCATCATGGCGAGCACCTGGGGGTTGAGCCTGTCGGCATAGGCGCGGGGGTTTCCCAGATCCCCATTGGTGGCGCTGACGTGGTTGAGCACCAGCGCCCCCGGATCCCCATCCCGGCGGTAGAGCTCGACGATCTGCGAGAGCTTGCCCCGCGCCGTCGGGCCGTCCCAATCATCCTGAAGGGCGATTCCCGGGTTGCCATGCCAGGGAACGGCCCACGGCTCACCATGGAGGCTCGTCAGGCCGAACTCCTCCGGCGCGCACTCGAAGGCGATCACCTTGCCCCTCGCCTCGCCGAGGGTGGGCCAGAGCGTCGCCCCGTCGCGCGCGGAGGGGGTCCAGAACAGGTCGCGATGGGCCTCGATGAGGGAGAGGAGCGCATCGCCGTACTCGGCGAAATCATCCTTCGCCTCATTGGCGTTCTGGAATCTCACCAGCACGACGTCCCCGGGATTGCGCTCCAGGTGGTCCCGTAGCGCCCCGAGGATCGACTCAGCCGTGATATCGCTGATCCACTCACGGTGCGCCGCCACCATCGAGGCGCGCAGGCGGATATCGAGGAAGCGCGCTCCGCGCTCCAGCTGCTCGGTGAGGGACAGCTTCTGGGTGCGGTAGTACGGGTGCTCGCAGGCGCTCGTCATCGTGTCATGCGTTCCCGGGATGACCAGCGAGCACAGGGGAGTGCTATCCGGCAAGGACGCGATGAGGGAACCGACGGTCTCACTTTCCATGGGAGGCTCCTTCCTCACAACCCCGTTCCTCACAGCCCCGCCGGTCGGCGTGATCGCGGATATCCGCGTAGAAGCGGCTGAGATAGTCCTCGACATCCGCGCGCCCGCAGTCCAGCGGGCCGGGCGTCTCCATCTTCAACGACACTGTCGCGCACGCCGTGAGCAGGGCGTCGTCAGCGCTGTGGCTGGCGCGCTCAGTGATGTAGGCGGAGAACACCGTGTCCCCGCGCCCGGTCCTGCCCGCCAGGCTGCGGGGGCGCAGGGGACAGGTGTGGAATCCGTCGTCGTCGAAGATGAGGATCTCGGCGGCGTTCGAGACCATGATCTCGCGCGCGCCCAGGTCACGCAGGGCACGGGCGATCTCCCGGCGATCGCTGCGCCCGGTGAGATGCTCGCCCTCGGCGGTATCGACCTTGAGGAAGCGGATACGGCTGTAGAACTCCTGCCCGCCCTCGAAGCGGCGGAATCGGAGCTCGCCGGTGGCGCCGTCGGGCTGCCGGAGGAATCCCTGCATATCGACGGCGAGTGGGCCCCTGGCCGAGAGCTCGTCGACGATATCCGGGGCGTAGTCGCCCACCATGAGGCCGGCGAGGTGGCGCACCGTGACCTCGCGGGACGGGATGTCCCGCGCCGAGATCGGGTCCGCTTGCGCCAGGGCGGTGGAGACGCGGCGCTCCTGGTCCGCTGTGGCGTAGACGTTGCGGATCGAGGAGGTCCTCTCAGAGTCGACGGCGACGACGTGGCGCACCGCCGCGGGGAATCGCGACAGCAGCTCGGCGTCCTCCTGCGCCGCGGTCACCACCGCTTCCACCTCGTGCCCGAGGGATGCGGCGGCCGCGGCGGCGCAGATCGCTGCGCCGCCGACGACCCGCGAGGCCCGGCCCTCGGCGTCGACATTGATGTCGACGCAGATCGGGCCGATGACCTGGGAGACGAGGCCCTGGGCGGGCTCGGGGGAGAGGGCGCTCATGCGCGTGCCTCGGCCTTCTCCGCCTGGTCCCGGCTGTCCTGGCGCGCCTTGAGGCGGATGAGGGCGGTGGACAGGCAGAAGGCGACAGCGGTCAGGGCGGCCAGGCCGAGGAAGGCCACTCCCAGGGTGGACGTGGGGGTGAGGATCTCTGTGACGACCTCACCGGCGTCGTCCTTGATCGAGGGCTTGATGAGCCCGCCGAAGACGATCGGCCCGAGCAGGGCGGGGACATAGCCCAGCGTGATCGCGAAGGACATGGCGGCCGAGGACTGCTTGGGCGGGACGTTGAACTCGCCGATAGGCGCGTAGTAGACACCGCGGATCATGAAGCAGCACCCCGAGGCGATGAGCATGAGCACCATGAGGGTGATGAGCAGTCCCTTGGAGATGATGCCCTCGGGGGCCTCGCCCGCGGGGAAGCTCGAGACGGACGCCGGGTGGGTCAGGAAGATCGCGGCGATGCCGAGCAGGATAACCACGAGGATCGCCGACATGAACCGCATGAAGTGCGAGGTCGATCGGAAGACCTTCTCCACGAGGACGGAGGAGACCAGGGGTAGCATCCTCAGCCCGATGACGACAGTGGAGAAGACGGCGGCGACGAGGGCCGAGGAGCCGTAGCCCGCCTGGAGGAAGCGCGCGAAGTACGTGCCAGCGGCTACGAAGGTGCCGTAGACGCAGAAGACATTGAGGCCGACGACCCACACGACGGGGAGCTTGGCGACCTGGCCGATTCCCTTGATGGCGTCGATGGTCGAGGCGTTCGTGGTCTCGTCCTCGTCGGCGACGCGGGTGTCCTTCGGCGCGGCCCAGAAGACCATGATCGCCGTGACCAGCACGATCGCCGAGCCGGTGAGCATGATGACGCGGGGGCCGGCTCCCATGGCGATGAGCGCGGTCCACACCAGGGAGACGAGGAAGGCCAGCAGGCCGCGGCCGAACTCGAAGAAGCCGAAGGCCGCGCCCTGGTGCTCCTCGCTGGTCGAGGTGCGCACGGCTTTGAAGTTGGCGGGTTTGAAGAGCACCTCGCTCAGCAGCAGCATGAGGAAGAAGCAGGCGAGCAGTACGCCGAAGGACAGGTTCGGCGAGAAGACGGAGATGAATAGGGAGATCACGCCGACGCCGAGCGTGGTGAGCACCATGATGGTGCGCACCTGGAAGCGGTCGCCGATCCATCCCAGCAGGATCGTGCCCAGGATGATGACCAGGCCCTGCATGGAGTAGAGGCGCCCAGCCTGAGCGTCCGTCACCCCCATGGCGATGGGGAAGTCCTTGGGGAGCGTGTTGCGGATATCCCAGAAGGCGTAGAGCAGTTGGGCGTTGACGGTGATGAACAGCAGTTGGATGAAGGTCCTGGGGGCGAAGCCGAAGGAACTCAGCAGCTTCTTCATTGAAGCCTCTCCTTGGGGTCAGAGGTCGGTATCCGAGGCGGGCGTCCGGCCGCCGATGCCACGACGCAGCGGCGGCAGTGCCTCAGGGACAGGGGTGGGGTGGACGCGATGTCAAGAATAGCAGGGAGTCAAACGATTGAATAGAGGAGGGCGTGATCGGTGCCACGGGCGCCGCAGTGGGCGCCGGACAGCGAGGGCTGGGGAGCGGCGAGATCTGCAGCCCCCGCCGCCCCGGCGCCGTGCTCCGTCGCTGCCGCGCCGCGCGGCTGGGGGCGTGCCCCTGGGCGGACGATGCTAGGCGGGTAGCGGTGCGTCGGGCGGCCGCCATCTCGGCCGCCATATGGTGCGCGCTCTCGAGAGCGGCCAAGGGGTTGGGAGTGCTGAATTGGCTGGGCGAGCGGGGGTGGATTGGTGCGAGCCCGGCTGTCACCGATTCGCTGAGACCTTGCGCAGTCGCCCCGGAATAGCGGCCCTGCGCTTCCCGTTGCCCTGACGTTCAGATCATGCCGAGCGGCGACCGCCGAAGGAGATGCGTACTCATGTCCCAGTCCACCGTCAACAGTGACGCGACCAACCAGACAGACGTCCCGGTCGAGGAGGTTGACCTTCTCGTCGTTGGAGGCGGCAAGGCGGGCAAGTCCCTGGCGATGCTGCGCGCCAAGGCCGGCGACAAGGTCGTCATGGTGGAGCGGGACAAGGTGGGCGGCACCTGCATCAACGTCGCCTGCATCCCCACCAAGACCCTCATCTCCGCCGCCCGCGTCCTTCGTGAGGTCCAGGGCTCACAGGCCTACGGCGTCACCCTGTCCGAGCAGGACGGCGGCGCCGGCGCCCTGGCCCAGGCCCGCATCGAGCTGGCCTCCTTCCGCGCCCGCAAGGAGGCCGTCGTGGGTGGCATGGTGGCCGCTCACGAGAAGATGTTCCCCGCCTCCGGCATGGACTTCGTCAAGGGCACCGCCCGCTTCGTGGGGGAGCGCACCGTCGAGATCGCCCTGAACGACGGCGGCCTGCGGCGCGTGCGCGGCGCCAAGGTCCTCATCAACACCGGCACTACGCCGTCGGTTCCCTCAATCGAGGGCCTGTCCGACGTGCGCTACTGGACCAGCGAGGACCTGCTCACCCTGCCCGAGCTGCCCAGTAGCCTCATCGTCCTGGGTGGCGGCGTCATCGGTGTCGAGATGGCTTCCCTCATGGGGCTCCTCGGTGTCCCGGTCACCATCGTCCACGCCGGGCCGCACATCCTGGACCGCGAGGACGAGGACGTCGCCGCTGAGGTGACCGCCGGCCTGGAGGCTCTGGGAGTCACGGTCCTGGCCGGAGCGCCCGCCTCGAAGGTCGCCGCCGCGGCCGACGGGAACGGCGTCGTCGTCACCACCGCCGACGGTCACGAGGTGAGCGGATCCCACCTGCTCGTCGCCCTGGGACGCACTCCTGTCACCGCCGGCCTCGGCCTGGAGGCCGCGGGCGTGGAGCTGACCGAGCGCGGCTTCGTGCGCGTCGACGACCACCTGCGCACCACCGCCGAGAACGTGTTTGCCGCCGGTGACGTGGCCGGCACGCCCCAGTTCACCCACGCCTCCTGGAACGACTTCCGCGTCCTGCGTGACCTCTTCGCAGGCAAGGAGGCATCCACCACCGGACGCCTCATCCCGTGGGCCGTCTTCACCACGCCCGAGCTCGGGCACGTGGGTCTGAGCGAGGCCGAGGCCCGCGAGGCCGGCTACGAGGTGCGCGTCGCCAAGACCCCGACGGCGGCCGTCCCGCGCGCCAAGACCCTGGGCCACACCGAGGGCTTCTTCAAGGTCATCATCGACGCCCGCACCGACCTCATCCTGGGCGCCGCCATCATCGGCGCCGAGGCCAGCGAGGTCGTCACCAGCATCCAGATGGCGATGCTGGGCGACCTGACGTGGCAGCAGGTGCGCGACGCCGTCATCACCCACCCCACCATGAGCGAGGGACTCAACATCGTCCTGGACTCCCTGGGCTGAGAGCCTGAGGACTGGCCCCGCCTGAACGGTCTGACCGACCTGCTCAGGCGGGGCGTACCCCCAGATCCTCGATGCGCTCGGCCCCCGGCAGCGCCACCAGCAGCGCCCCGGGCACCAGAAGCTTGGAGCTGCGCACGCCCGAGCCGATGAGCACCGTGTCCCGGTCCGCCACAGTACCGTCGACGAAGAGCCGCCAACTCGCGGGCAGACCGACCGGCGTGATCCCGCCATACTCCATGCCACTCATCTCCACGGCCCGCTCCACCGGTAGGAACGAGGCCTTGCGCACGTCGATGCGTTTCTTGACGACGTGGTTGACATCGGCGAAGTCGGTGGCGCGCACGACGCAGGCGGCGATGCGCTCCTCGCCTGTGCGCTTGCCGGCCACGAGCACACAGTTCCCGGTCGCCTCGGGGTCCAGGTGATAGTGCGCGTTGAGGGCGTCGGTGTCGGAGTGGGCCGGGTCAATGGGAACCACCTGCGCCTGACGGACCAGGTCCGCGCCCTCGGATGAGGCTGCCGCCAGCGCCCGCAGCGCGGAGGCCACGGGCTCAGCGAGCAGATCGGTACGCTCCAGTGCCGGCTGCCAGCCGATCTCCACGGCGAAGACCTCAGCCGGATCACGCAGCTCAGTCATTCCTCTCATCCTTTCGACGACGTCGAGCGTCTCTCGATGCGCTCCACCAGACGGGTCCTGACCCCGGGCCACTGCTGCGGGGTGATGGCGAACATGGCCGTGTCGCGTGGCCGCCCCTCCTCACCGGGAGTCAGGGAGGGCTGCCAGGCGTGCAGGACCCCCTCGAAGGTCGCCCCTAGCGCTGCGATCGCGCCGCGAGCCACCTCATTGCGCGCATCGGTCTTGATGTCCACACGGTCCACGCCCCAGTCCTCGAGGGCCTGCGTCAGCAGCAGGAGCTTGGCGGCCGGGTTGATGGCGGTGCCGCGAGCAGTGGGGGAGAGCCAGGAGGAACCGATCTCGACGGCGAAGAGCCGCCCGTCCGGCATCCATCGCGGCGTCAGGTAGGCGGTGTGCCCGACGACGCGGCCGGTGGCGACCTCCACCTGAGCGAAGGGCGCGTATGCACCCGTGTCCCGGCGGGCCAGGCTATGGGCCACGTAGTCCTCGACCGTCTCCGGTGACGGCACCGTGGCGAAGGGGCTGGTCGCGGCCGCCTCTGCGGCCAACTGCAGCCCCGGCACGTGCTCAGGTGTCAGCGGCTCCAGACGCACGATGTTGCCGGCCAGCGCGCCACAGGTCAGAACGGGGGAGGTGGTGTGCGACTCAGTGGAGCTCATGCCTCGAGCATGGCAGCCGGGGTGCGGACGTCGTCGGGACGCCTCAGCATGTGGTCTCATTGTCCCCGTGCTGCACGTCATCTTCTTTGAGCCGCGCATCCCGGGCAACACCGGGGCGGCGATCCGCCTGAGCGCCAACACCGGCTCCATGCTCCACCTCGTGGACCCCCTGTTCGACATGGACGACGCCAAGCTGCGCCGCGCCGGCCTGGACTACCACGACCTGGCCAACACGCGCGTCCACGCCACCTGGCAGGAGTGCCTCGAGCAGGTCCCCGGACGCATCTTCGCCTTCACCTCCCACACCGAGCGCCTCTACACCCAGGTCGACTGGCGCGACGACGACGCCCTCCTGTTCGGCCCCGAGCCCACCGGCCTGCCCCAGGAGATCCTCGACCACCCGCGGGTGAGCGGCCACCTGCGCATCCCCATGGTCGAGGGCAACCGCTCCCTCAACCTGGCCAACTCCGCCGCCATCGGTCTCTATGAGGCCTGGCGGGTCCTCGGCTTCCCCGGCGGGCGCTGAGCCGCTGCCAGAGGCCGGGTTAGGGAGGCCGAGCCCGGCCGGGAAGCCAAGCCGCGCGCGGGCGGGGACGCGGGGGTCCGGTTCCGGCCGCGCGCCGAGCCTGCTTCCGCCCCTCAGGTGAGCTGGGAGGGGCGCACCATGAGGTCCTCCACGGCCGCGCCCTGGGGCATGTCCACCGCGACCCTCACGGCCGAGGCCACCGAGTCCGGCGTCATGTACTCCGCGGGCCGGTACTCCTCGCCAGCCTCATCCTGAAGGCGCTTGAGCAGCGGGGTGTCCACGCGCCCCGGGTAGACCGTGGTCACCCGCAGGTCCCCGCGCTCCTCCTCCCGCAGGCAGTCCGCCAGGGCCCGCAGCCCGTGCTTCGCCGCGCAGTACAGGGCCTGGCCCACGAAGGAGCGGTGCCCCGCCCCCGAGTTGATCATGACCACCAGGCCCTTGCGCACCCGCAGGGCCGGCAGCAGCAGCTTCGTCAGATGCGCGACCGCCACCAGGTCCAGGTCGAGCGCCGAGCGCCACTGGGCCGGCTCCAGATCCCCCACGCGGCCGGGCGCCTCCACCCCCGCCGAGTGGACGAGCACATCGAGGCGCGGCAGACCCAGGCTCGCCACCTCGCGGGCCAGCGCCTCGTCGTCGGTCAGATCCACCGCCACGGTGCGCACCCGGGCGCCCGCGTGCTGGCTCAGGGCGACGGCGAGGTCGTCGAGGTCCGACTGCGTGCGGGCCATGAGGATGAGGTCGTGGTCCCGGGAGAGGTCCTGGGCGATCGCCAGCCCGATCCCCGACGTCGCCCCCGTGACGACGGCGATCGGCCGGCGCTGGTGACGGCCGATCGGCGCCGCCGGGAACGCCCCGGTCACCGCCTCCACGAGCTCGCCGCGCGCCGCGTCCCGGCGGCCGCGGCGCGTGTCCGCCCCCTGCGAGGGACTCGCCGCGCCCGTGGGGGAGGAGGGGGTGGCCAGCGGCGTGGTGATGGGCGGTCCCGCCGCCCGCCGGCTCATGCCGGCCCCTGGAGGAAGGGCTCGGCCCCGGCCTCGCCGGGGATCGAGTAGACGGCGGTCAGCGTCGCGCGGGCCAGCGTGTGCTGCGCCATCTGGAAGGCGGCCATCGTCGGCGTCGCCTCGTCGTCGAGCCCCAGGGTCTCCACATCCAGGGCATGCACCGCGAAGACGTATCGGTGGTCGCCGTCGCCCGCCGGGGGATAGGGGCCGAACCAGGCGTGGTCGCCGGAATCCACCCGCAGGTGGAAGGCGGCGCCGTCGAGCATGAGGTCCGAGGCCCCCGCGCCCTGCGGCAGGCAGGTCGTGGAGGCATCGAGATCCACGACCATCCAGTGCCACCAGCCCGACGGCGTCGGGGCATCGGGATCGAAGCAGGACACCGCGAAGGAGGCGGTGCCCTCCGGGAAGCCCGACCACGACAGGTCCGGCGAGAGACTCTCTCCCGCGGCGGCGGTGAAACGGTCCGCGATGCGCGCGCCAGCGGCGATGTCCGTCGACTCAAGGGTGAACGCGGGGACAGCGGGAAGCAGGTCATAAGGGAAAGGGGGGCGCGGGCGTCGCAGATCGGTCATGGATGCCTCCGTTCTCGGTCGAGACTATGGGGCCACTCTAGA
Source organism: Actinomyces timonensis DSM 23838 (assembly GCF_000295095.1). Classification (GTDB taxonomy): domain Bacteria; phylum Actinomycetota; class Actinomycetes; order Actinomycetales; family Actinomycetaceae; genus Actinomyces; species Actinomyces timonensis. The sequence continues at coordinate 457,550 of NZ_JH806633.1, forward strand.
CGCCGACCACCCTGTCCTGAAGGCGCCTGACAAGCGGGGTTCATTCCTGTCGGCCCCGCGCGCTACCCTCATGCCAAGAATCGAACACATGTTCGATCCGTGCTGTGGGAAGGAGGCGCCATGAGCGGAGATGACCACCTCGCGCGCCTCCTGGCGGCCAGGAGCGCGTTGGCCAGCGCTGAGGAGCGCACCGGACTGCGACCCGCGCGCGCACCCCTCGCCCCAGGGGGCCGGGGCGGCCCAGGAGGCGCCCTCGGCGATCCCCAGCCCGGCCCCTGGCTCGGCGTGGGCGCCGCCACCAGCGGGGCCGTCGCCCTCACAGGCTCCACCAGCGCCCTCCTCGCCCTCCTCGCCCACCGCCAGGGCCCCCAGGGATGGTGCGCGGTGGTCGGCGGGGAGGACCTCGGCTGGTGCGCCGCCGCCCACCTCGGCCTCGCCCTGGAGCGCGTGCTCGCCGTCCCCACCGGCTCGGAGGGGGCCGGCCTGGGGAGCAGCCCGGGGACCAGCGCGCAGAGCAGGGCGCAGGAGGGCCCGAGGCCCCGCGCGGCGCAGCGGCGGCTCGCCCCCGCCAGCATCCTCGCCGTCACCGCCGCCCTGCTCGACGGCGTCGACGCCCTCCTCATCACCGCCGGCCCCACCTCCCGGCTCCGCCCCCGGGACCGCGCCACCCTGACCGCCCGCGCCCGGGACCGCGGCGCACTCATCCTCAGCCCCATCCCCTGGGAGGGGGCCCGCCTCCTGCGCGCCGAGCCCCGCGGGGCCCTCGTCCCCCTGCGCGCCGCCGCCCAGGGCGCCCAGGAGATGCCCACCGGGTACCTCGACTCCCTAGCCTGGCGCCTGCACGACGACGCCCGCGGGACCTCCCTCGACCTGCGCCTGGGAGGCTCCGGCATGGAACTCACCGGCCTCACCGCTCCCACGCTCCTCGCCGCCCGCAGGGGGAGCGCATGAGCCCGTCGTCCCCACTTCCCTCGGGGCCCGCTACGGCCGCCCCCGCCGTCCCCGCCGCCCCGCGCCTCCTCGCCGCATGGGTCCCCGACTGGCCTGTCGTCGCCCTCACCCTCCACAGGCGCGAGCCCTCCCGCGCCCACGAGGGCTCCGGGGAGGACCTGCCCGATCCGGCCACCGGGCCCGTCGCCGTCATCGGCGGGCGCGGCGTCGTCGCCGCCTCCCCAGCCGCCCGGGCCGCGGGCGTGGGCGTCGGCATGCGCCTGCGCCTGGCCCGGTCCCTGTGCCCGGGCCTGGCCATCATCCCCCCGCACCCGGAGCGGGAGGCCCGCGCCTTCGAAGGCGTCATGGAGGCCCTGAGCACCGTCCTGGCCGACCCCTCGGTCATGCGGCCCGGCCTGGCCCTGTCCGGCGCTCGCGGCCCCGCCGCCTGGGCCGGGGGAGAGGAGCCCCTCGCCGAGGCCATCGTCGAGGCCGTCACCCAGGGGATCGGCGTCGAGTGCCAGGTCGGCATCGCCGACTCCATCCTCGGGGCCGTCCTCGCCGCCCGGCGCGGCATCATCGTCGCCCCCGGAGAGACCGCCGCCTTCCTCGCCCCCTGGCCGATGAGCTCCGCCCTGGCCTGCCTGACCTCCCGGGCCGCCCGCGAGGAGGCCGGGGCCGTCATCGAGACACTCTCGCGCCTGGGCATCCACCGTCTCGGTGACCTGGCCCGCCTCCCGCGCCGGGATATCGCCGCCAGATTCGGGCTCGCCGGGGAGCGCCTCCACCTCCTGGCCAGCGCCGCCGCGCATGACACCCCGCGGGCCCCGCGCCCCCAGGCGGACCTCAGCGTCGAGGAGAGCCTCGATCCGCCCATCGAGCGGGCCGACGCCGCCGCCTTCGTGGCCCGCGGGCTCGGCGAGCGCCTGGCCGCGCGGCTGACGGGCGCGGGCCTGGGCGCCGGGAGGCTCCTCATCGAGGCCGCCTGCGAGGACGGCTCCGAGCTCGCCCGCTCCTGGATGCTCGACTCCTTCCCCGACCCATCCCAGACCACGGACCGCGTCCGCTGGCAGATCGAGGGATGGCTGGCCGGCCGCTCCGGCCGCCCGCCCGCCGCGCCCCTGACCCTCCTGCGCCTGACCGCCCTCGAGCCCGTCATCGCCGGCGCCTACCAGGAGGGGCTGTGGGGCTCCCCGGGCGAGCGGGGGCGGCGCCTGGCCCGCAGGGCCGCCGAGCGCGTCGAATCCCTCCTCGGGGCCGGCGGGGTGGTCTCCCCCCACCTCGTCCCCGGGCGGGACCCGCGCTCCCGCGTCCGCCTCGTCGGCTGGGACGAGCCCCTGGGCGGGCCCGAGGCGGGGGAGCGCTCGGGCGGCGCCCCGCGAGGGGGACCGGCGCCCTGGTCGGGAATGCTCCCGGAGCCGGGCCCCGCCGTCGTCCCGGCCCAGCGCGTGCCCGCGCTCCTCGTCGATGCCGCGGGGGCGGAGATCGGCGTCGACGCCCAGGGGCTCCTCGACGGCGCTCCCGCCACCATCCGCATCGGGGAGGCGGGGGCCCCGCGCTCGCCGTGGGACGGGAGCGACGACGTCCTCTCCTGGGCCGGTCCCTGGGCGATCGACGAGGGATGGTGGGGGCCCGGGCACCACCGGTGCGCCTACCTGCAGGTGACCCGGCGATCCGGCCCGCCCCTGCTCCTGGAGCGCTCCGGGAGGTGGTGGCTCGACGCCGTCTACGACTGAGCGGGGACGCGCGGCGTCCGGTCGATGGCCCGCTCCCGCTGGCGGCTCAGCGCGATGACCACGAGCGCTGTGGCGCAGACCCACGCCAGGCCGACGGCCCATCCCGCCAGGACCTCCGTGAGGCGGTGGTAGCCCAGGTAGAGGCGGGAGGCGCCCACGGCGGCCGGCAGTGCCACGGCCGCCACCACGGCCCCGGCCCGCGCCCCTCGCGAGGACGCCGAGATGAGGGCGAATCCCGCCAGCAGGCCGGAGAAGACCACGGTGTTGAGCGAGTGGCCCGAGGGGAAGGCCGCGCTGTGCGCGGGGGAGCCCAGGAGGAGCTCATGATCCAGGCGCGGTCGGTTGAAAAGCTCCTTGAGCGCGGTGGTGAGGATCGCCGATCCGCTGATCGACAGGGCGAGGATGAGCGCCTCGGCTCGGCGCCCGCGCAGGGCCAGGGCGACGACCACCACGGATGTGAGGATCGTCAGGCCGACGGTGCTGCCCGTCTCCGTGAAGAACCAGGCGACCGGCGTCACGGCAGGGGCGCGCAGAGCGGCCACATGCCGGGCCGCCCACAGGTCGAGGCCCAGGCTCGGCCCGGACGCGCTGGCGCCAGCGCCCCTGCCGCCGGTGATGACGAGTGTGGCGGTCGCGATGATGGCGAAGAGCGCGAGCGCCGCCGCCATCGTCCAGGCGATGGCCCTCCTGGAGGGCAGGGCCCGCACGGAGGACTCCGGGAGCATCGGTAATGAGAATCGCACGGGCTCACCCTAGGGGCGGGCGCTGTGGCCCCGCTGTGCGGGCGCCATGCGGGGATTGGGCGGGCGCTGCCCGAGCTGCGCGCGTCGCCTGCGCTACCCGCGCGCGTTTCCTGAACCGCCCGCGCGTGCTTCGCGCGCTTCCCGCGCCGCTCCGCCTACTTCCGCTCCAGGTCCGCCGTCGCGGGGTCCACGGTGGGCGCGCGGGTGACGAGCTTGTGCCCCCACCACAGGGCCAGGAACACCGGGATGCCGATGTAGGGCATGAGGATCTCGCCCAGGGACTTGCCCGAGGTCACCGGCCCGTAGGCCTGGCCGATGATGATCGCGATGCAGGCGATGAGGGCCACGATGGCGCCCGCCGGGAAGAAGCGGGCGCGGTAGGGCAGGTCGGTCAGCGGCTGGCCCTGCGCCTTGAGGGCCATGCGGAAGCGCCAATGGCACCAGGAGATGCCCGCCCAGGTGATGAAGCCCGCCAGGGCGGACAGGGTGAGCAGGAACTCGTAGGCGGCGCCGTCGCCCACCAGGGAGGTGATGAAGCCCGCCAGTCCCACGAGGGTCGTGGCCACGAGCGCGTTCATCGGCACCTGGTGGGAGGACAGGCGCGTGAGGAAGCGCGGGGCGTGCCCGCGCTCGGCCAGCGCGAAGAGCATCCGGGTAGAGGAGTACAGGCCGGAGGTGCCCGCCGAGAGCACGGAGGTGAGGATGATCGCGTTGATGACCGAGGCGGCGCCCAGGATGCCCGCCCGCTCGAAGACGAGCGTGAAGGGGGAGACCGAGACGTTGTCCTCCGCGGAGTTGAGCAGGTTGGGGTCGGTGTAGGGGATGAGGAAGCCGATGACGGCGATCGCGCCGATGTAGAACAGCAGGATGCGCCAGAAGATCGTCCGGATGGCGCGGGGGATGGTGCGCTCGGGGTTCTCCGCCTCGCCCGCGGCCGTGCCGATGAGCTCGGTTCCCTGGAAGGAGTAGCCGGCCACGAGGAGGACGAGGAGGATGCCCTCGCCGCCGCCCACGAAGGGCGCCTCGCCCGTGGTCCAGTTCTCCGTCCCCGGGCTGGGGCCGCCCAGGATTCCGGCGATCATCGCCACGCCGAGGATGAGGAAGACGATGACGGCGACCACCTTGATCGAGGCGAAGAGGAACTCGGACTCGCCGTAGGCGCGGGCGCTCAGGGCGTTGATGGTGAACAGGATGACGAGGAAGAGCGCGGACCACACCAGGGAGGGGACGTCCGGCAGCCAGTACTTCATCACCAGCGCCGCCGCCACGAGCTCCGCGGCCACGGTGATCGCCCAGTTGAACCAGTAGTTCCAGCCGATGGCGAAGCCGAAGGAGGGGGAGACGAAGCGCGTCCCGTACTCGCCGAAGGACCCGGCCACCGGCAGGTAGGCGGCCATCTCCCCCAGGGACTGCATGATGAGCCAGACCATGATGCCGACGGCGGCGTAGGCCACGAGGGCGCCGCCGGGGCCGGCCTGGGAGATGGTCGCCCCGGAGGCGACGAACAGGCCCGTGCCGATCGCACCGCCGATCGAGATCATGGTGAGGTGGCGGCTGAGCAGGCTGCGGCGCAGTTCCTGGGGCTCGGACTGCTCGCCGTCGGCGGCGACGGGGCCCGCTTGTGTGGAGTCGGTCATGCTGGATCCTGGATCGAGGTGGCGCGGCGCCCAGGGATGAGTCGCCAACGTCGGGAACGCGGGCACGATAACCGCCCCGCGTGTGAGCGACCGGGATTATCTCACGGATCCGGAGCGCCCCAGGAGGTGCCCCGCCGCGCCTGGGCGCCGCGGGCCCGCTATTCTGTACACATGTTCGAAAAGTGTGAGTGGCGCGCCCCGCGCGAGGTCTCTCGGCGGGCGGTCCCATGAGCCACCGCTACGCCGAGCTCCACGCCCACTCGGCCTACTCCTTCCTCGACGGCGCCAACGAGCCCGCCGACCTCGCCGCCGCGGCCGCCGAGCTCGGCCTGGAGGCCCTGGCCCTGACCGATCACGACGGTATGCCCGGCATCGTCAAGCACGCGCAGGCCGGGCGCGCCCACGGCGTTCCCACCATCCACGGCGCCGAGCTCACCCTCGACGACGCCTCCCACCTGCCGATCCTCGCCCGCGACGCCCGCGGGTACCGGCGCCTCGCCGCCGCCATCTCCCACCACAACCTCACCGCGGGCAGGCGGGTCGAGCCCGCCCACCGCCTCCCGGACCTCGCCGCCGCCCTGGAGGGCGGGGGATTCCTGGCCCTGACCGGCACCGCCAACGGCCCCGTGCGCCGGGCCCTGGGGGATCCGCGCCGCCCCGGGCAGTGGAGCCTGCCCGCCGCTGACGCGGTCCTGGGCGGGCTCGTCGATCTCCTCGGGCCGGATGGCGTCGCCGTCGAGCTCGCTCTCGACGGCTCCTTCACCGACGCGCCCCTGACCGAGGCGCTGTCCTCGCTGGCCCGCGCCCACCGCCTGCCGCTCGTGGCCACCGGCGCCGTGCGCTGCGCCCGCCCGGCCGACTCCCGCCTGGCCGACGTGCTCACCGCGACCCGCCTGGCCACCGACCTGGACTCCGCCCGCGGCCACCTGCCCGCCGTCGGCCGCTACCTGCGCGGCCCTGAGCAGATGGCGCGCCTGCACCGCCGCGAACCGGGCGCCGTCGACGCCGCGGCGGAGATCGGATCGGACCTGGCCTTCGACCTCGCCCTCGTCGTCCCCGACCTGCCCATCCCGCCGGTCCCCGAGGGGCACACGCCCGCCACCTGGCTGCGCGAGCTCACCCGGCGCGGCGCCCTGGAGCGCTACGGCTCCCCGGAGGATGAGCCCGAGGCCTGGAGGACCCTCGCCCACGAGCTCGACGTCATCGAGTCCCTCGGCTTCCCCGGCTACTTCCTCATCGTGCGCTCCATCGTCGACTTCTGCGCCGAGGCCGGCATCCTGTGCCAGGGGCGGGGCAGCGCGGCCAACTCCGCCGTCTGCTACGCCCTGGGCATCACGGCGGTGGACGCCGTGCGCCACAAGATGCTCTTCGAGCGCTTCCTGTCCCCGGGGCGCAAGGGGTACCCGGATATCGACCTGGATATCGAGGCCTGCCGCCGCGAGGAGGTCATCCAGCACGTCTACGCCCGCTACGGGCGCGAGTACGCCGCGCAGGTCGCCAACGTCATCTCCTACCGCCCGCGCTCGGCCGTGCGCGACGCCGCCCGGGCCCTCGGCCACCCCGCCGGCCTCCAGGACCGGTGGGCGGGACTCATGGACCGCTGGTCCACCGTGCGAACGGACCTGGCCGAGGGGGCGCCCGGCGCACCGGGAAGCGGCAGTCCGGGCGCGGCGGGCGGTGCTCCCGGCGCCCAGGGAGGCGGCGAGGGCGTGCCCGCCCAGGTCCTCGACGTCGCCGAGTCCCTCCTGCGCCTGCCCCGCCACCTGGGCATCCACTCCGGCGGCATGGTCCTGGCCGACCGCCCCATCACCGAGGTCTGCCCCGTGCGCTGGGCCGCCATGGAGGGGCGCACCGTCCTGCAGTGGGACAAGGACGACTGCGCCGACGCCGGACTGGTGAAGTTCGACCTGCTCGGCCTGGGGATGCTCACCGCCCTGCGCCTGGCCTTCACCACCCTCGCCGCCCGCGGCCAGACCGTTCCCGAGCTCGCGCCCGGGGGAGAGCTGCGCGCCGCGAAGGTCGGGCGTCCCTGGGACCTGCACACCCTGCCCGAGGACGACCCGGCCGTCTACCGGCTGCTGCGGGCCGCGGACACCGTGGGCGTCTTCCAGGTGGAGTCGCGCGCCCAGATGGCCACCCTGCCCAGGCTGCGCCCCGAGACCTTCTACGACATCGTCGTCGAGGTCGCCCTCATCCGCCCCGGCCCCATCCAGGGCAACGCCGTGAGCCCCTACATCCGGCGCCGCCTCGGCCGCGAGCCCATCACCTACCTCCACGACTCCCTCAAGCCCGCCCTGGCCAAGACCCTCGGGGTGCCGCTCTTCCAGGAGCAGCTCATGCAGATCGCCATCGACGCCGCCGGCTTCACCCCCGCCGAGGCCGACGCCCTGCGCCAGGCGATGAGCGCCAAGCGCTCGGCCGAGCGCATGGAGGCCCTGCACGCCCGGCTCGTGGACGGCATGACCCGGCGCGGGGTGAGCCATACCGACGCCGAGTCCGTCTTCGCCCAGCTGAGGGGGTTCGCGGACTTCGGCTTCCCCGAGTCCCACGCCTTCTCCTTCGCCTACCTCGTCTACGCCTCCGCCTGGCTCAAGGCCCGCCGCCCCGAGGACTTCTACGCCGGCGTCCTGGCCGCCCAGCCCATGGGCTTCTGGTCGCCCGCCTCGCTCGTGGCCGACGCGCGCCGCCACGGGGTGCGGGTCCTGCCCGCGGACGTCAACGCCTCGGCGGTCCAGGCCGGGGTCGAGCAGCGCCCCGATACGGGCGGGCCCGACTGGGAGCCCGTGACCGCCTCCCCGCATGCCCTGGCCCCCGTCGACGCGCACCCCGATCTCGCGGTGCGCCTCGGCCTGGGGCGCGTCAAGGGCCTGGGCGGCGCCGCGGAGCGGATCGTGGCCGAGAGCCATGAGAATGGCCCCTTCGCGGACCTGGCGGACCTGGCCCGCCGCGTGCGATTGACGACGGCGAGGCTGGAGTCCCTGGCCGCCTCCGGGGCGCTGCGCTCGCTCGGGGTGGACCGGCGCGAGGCCCTCTGGGCGGCGGGGGCGCTCGCCGGGGAGAACGGGCAGCGCCATGCCTCCTTTCCGGGCGAGGCCTGGTTCCAGCCCCCGCTGCCGGGCACCGCCGTCGGAGCGAGCGCGCCCGAGCTGGCCCCGATGACCCCCGCGGAGGAGGCCGTCGCCGATATCCGGCTCACGGGGGTCGCCTCATCGCGCTCCCCGATGGCCCTCGCGCGCCCCGCGCTGGCCGAGGACGGCGTCCTCACGATCGCCGAGGTGGCGAGCCGTGCGGGGCAGCGGGTGCGGGTGGCTGGCGTCGTCACCCACCGCCAGCGGCCCCATACGGCGTCGGGGATGATCTTCCTCAACCTGGAGGATGAGACCGGACTGCTCAACGTCGTCTGCTCCGCGGGCATGTGGCGCCGCTACCGGAGCATCGGCCGACGGGCCAGCGCCCTCGTGGCGCGCGGGACGGTGGAGGTCGGCGACGGCGTCGTGGCCCTCATCGGCGAGCACCTGGAGGCCCTGGGCGGGATCGTCGCGCCGTCGAGCCGCGACTGGGCCTGAGGCGCGCGGCGGACGCCCCTCGCTCAGGGCTTCATGCGGATCTCGGAGTAGGCGGGCAGCTCCCCGATGACGGGGGCGTCCTTGACATGGAGCTCGGAGTAGACCGACCAGGCGACGCTGATGAGCGGCACGGCGATGACGGCGCCCAGCAGACCCGCGGAGTAGGTGCCCACGGCCACGCCGATGATGACGACCACCGGGTGCAGGGAGACCTGCTTGCCCATGATGAGGGGCTGGAGGATGTGCCCCTCGATCTGGCCGATGCCCGCCACGCCCAGGCACACGATGATCATCGTGAGGAAGCCCTTGGAGGCCAGGGCGACGATCATGGCCACCGCCATGGCGGCCGGCGCGCCGAGCAGCGGGATGAACGCGCCGATGAACACGAGCACCCCCAGGGGAGCGGCCAGTGGGATCCCGATGAGCTGCAGGAAGATCCCCGCCATGATGCCGTCGGTGCCCGCCACGAGCACGGTGCCCCGGGCGTAGCCGGCGAAGGTGTACCAGCCCGCGCCCGCCGCGCGGTGGACGGGCTCGCGCAGGTGGGCGGGCAGCTCGTTGAGGAACCAGCGCCACATGCGGCCCCCGGAGGCCAGGAAGAAGATCGTGCAGAACAGGGCCAGGGCGAGCACGGCGAAGACATCGACGACGGCGCCCGCGTTGGCCAGGGCCTCGGAGACGAGGGTGGGGGCGTTGGTGCGCAGGTACTCCTGGCCCTTGAGGACGAGGCTGTGCATCTGCGCGAAGATCTGGTCCTCGGTCAGGTGCAGGGGCAGCGGGCCGTGCTCGAGGAAGTTGACGATCGTGTCGATACCGGTGTTGAACTGGTTGGCGAGGCTGTTCCACTGGTCGGTCACCGAGGTGATGACGTAGAACATGAGCCCGGCGACGATGCCGCTGAACACGCCCAGCGCCAGGAAGGTCGCCGCGTAGCGGGGCATGACGCGGGCGAAGAAGGTGACGAGGGGCTGCAGGAGCGTGGTGAACACGAGGGCGATGAACAGCCCGACGACCACGGGGACGAGCTTGAAAGCCGCCATGAAGACGAGGCCGATGATGATGAGGAGCCCGAGCCCCAGCCACGCCGCGAGCCCTCCGCGGACGAGCCAGTGGGGCAGTGCGTCCAGGATGGTGGGCCTCGAGGCGACGACGACGGTCGGCGAGGGCTGCGAGCCTGCCGGGTCAGCGGCGCCCGTGGCTGCTGTGGCGGTCGCGCGATCCGCGCCGTCGCGGGGCTCCTTGGCGGGAGGCGTCGTGCCTTCCGCGTCAGGGGCGTCGGGGGCGCCCGTGGCGTCGTCGGGGGTGTCAGGCTCCTCATGGGGCGCCGGGGTTCGGGGACTCGTCATGATCCTTACGTCTCGCTCTCGCTGACGGGGCCCGGTCAGCCTACTAGCGTGGGGCCATGAGTCCCTCACGCCGTGCCGGTTCCCGCCCGCCCTTCCGCCTGCCGCGCGTCGCGGCCCTGACCCCGGGCAGGGGAGGCCAGCCCCGCCTGCTCATCGACGCCCCCTCCGGGGCGGCGGAGATCTACCTCCACGGCGCGCACCTGACCTCATGGGCCCCTCGGGGCGGCGGCGAGGCCCTGTTCACCTCCCGCAAGGCCGTCTTCGACGGCGAGAGCGCCATCCGGGGCGGTGTGCCCCTGTGCCTGCCGTGGTTCGCCTCCGGGCCCGACGGCGCGCGGAGGCCCTCCCACGGCTGGGCCCGGATCATGGAGTGGGAGCTGCGCTGCGTCGAGACACAGCCCGACGGCTCGGTGCGCGTCCTCATGGCGCTCGAGAACGACGGGCTGAGCCTCCTCTACGAGATCAGCGTGGGGGAGGAGCTGGGGCTGTCCCTGTCGATCAGCAACCGGGGGCAGGCGCCCAGGAGTGTGGAGGCCGCCCTGCACACCTACCTGCGGGTCGGCGACGTCACCGCCGTGCGGATCATCGGGCTGGAGGGCTGCGAGTACATCGACAAGGTCGCCGGGGGCGCCACCTCGGTGCAGTCCGGCCCGCTGGGCGTGCGCGGCCCGGTGGACAGGATCTACGAGTCCGGCTCGCCGACGACGGTCTTCGATCCCGCGCTCGGCCGCCGCGTGCGGGTCTCGCCCACCGGCGCTGCCCAGACCGTCGTCTGGAACCCGTGGAGCACCGGCGCCGCCGCCCTGGCCGACATGGCCGAGGAGGAGTTCCCGACGATGGTCTGCGTAGAGACCGCCCGGCTGGGGCACTCCGCGCCCCTGCTCGGACCGGGGGAGACCATGGCGATGGGGACGAGGATCGCCGTCGAGCCCCTGTGAGGAGGGCTGCGAGGGCGGGCCGGGACTGGGGCGCGAGCGGGCGCGGCAGCGCTGTGAGATGAAGCACCGCGGGGTGATTTGCGCGCGAGCGCCCCTCCTGGGTAACTTTCTCTGCGTTGCCGACGCGGGAGACCGGGGCGGCCAGCACAACTGAACAAGTCCGAGTGGCGGAATTGGTAGACGCGCTAGCTTGAGGTGCTAGTGCCTTATTAAACGGGCGTGGGGGTTCAAGTCCCCCCTCGGACACGATGAGGGCGGGGCCCAGGAGCGATCCTGGGCCCCGCCCTTCTCCATGCCTCCCGGGTCGGTCCCCCGGCACTGGGCTAATTTGACGCTTTGTGTTGGTTCGACGCCGGGTTCTCGTTGCGATGGCGCCGAAATCGGTGTGATGAAGTCAGGGGCCATGAGCCCCGCCCACACCTCCCGATCCCGCGCGTGCTGCCCGTGGGGCGGGGCGTCAACCGTGTGAGCCCATGAGGGAGCCCAGGAGAAGCCTCCTCCGATAGGTGGCCATCGTGGCCCTCTGGACGCGGGTTCGCCCCTCTGGACGGGGTCTTCCCCCACTGGACGGGGGCGCTACCCCCGTCCAGTGCCCCGAGCCCCCGGCATGATCCGCGAACCCGCGTACAGGCAGGCCGGCTGGAGTGGGGCGTGGGAGTCGTCGGCGATGCTGCGCCGTCGGGCAGCGACCGGAGCCCGCTGCGGGGTGCCTCCTGCACCGGTGGTTGCCTCCAGCACCGTGGGGTGCGGTGGGAACGCAGCCGAAGGTGCTCAGCGCAAGGCGGCTCAGACCCACTCGGGCTGGAACAGCTCTGGCCGCGGGGGCATGAGCAGCAGGATGAGCAGGACGAGACCACCGCCGGGGATGAGACTGATGAGGCACCATCCGCCGGACTTGCCAGTGTCGTGGAGACGACGGACCATGACGGCGATGGTGGGGACCATGACGGCGAGGATGTAGATAAGCCCAATCGTCACGTAGATCACTGTGACGGTGATGGTCCACGTCTCCGCACTGCTCCCCGCGCCGTCTCGTGCGGGAATCGCGCCGGCGGTCATCGCGATGCCGCCCACGATGATGCACCCGAGGCCGATGAGGATGTTCATCAGCCAGGCCCACATCACCTCGGAGACCGAGGCGGCGCCGCCGAACTGCGCGTAGCGGCGGAAGAAGCGGCGCACGGACTGGCCGAACGACGCCCCGGGCAGGGCGGCGAGCTCAGGGGGGAGCATGACGAGTTGGACAGCGCCGTAGCCGCGAGAGGCCATGGCGTAGCCGGGGGCGCCTTGCGGGTAGCTGGGCTGGAAGGAGGGGTCCTGAGGAGGCTGGCTGTTCCCGTAGGGGACGGAGACGATAACTCCTGTGGGTGGAGGGCAACGATCGCTGGCCTGCGCTGACATGCGGATCATCGCGAGGATCGGCGAACATCGTAACGGACTTGTATCGTCCTGCCGTGTCTCCGATCCGAGCGGTGATGAGCAGCCGTCCCCATGCCGTCGTCCGCGCCCGCGCGGCCGTCTGCCTCACCTTCTTCTGCAACGGGTTGGCGTTCTCCAACCTCGTGCCCCGCTACCCCGAGATCGTCGAGCGGCTTGCCATCACCAAGGCCGCCTTCGGCCAGGCGATCATGGCCGGGTCGATCGGCGCGCTCATCGCCGGGCTCGCCGCCTCCGCCCTCATCACCCGGTGGACCTCCGCGCGCGTGGCCACCCTCGGCATGGCGCTGGCGGGCCTGGCCTACCTCGGCGCGGGCACCGCGGGCAACTGGCTCGTGCTCGCCGCCTGCCTCGCGCTCGGCGGGGGACTGGATGCCATCATCGACGTCGCCCAGAACGCGCACGGGCTGAGGGTCGAGAGGCGCTGGGGATCCTCGATCATCACCTCCTTCCACGCCGCGTGGTCGCTGGGCGCCGTCTGCGGCGCGCTCATGGGCCAGCGGATGGCGGCCTCAGGGGTGCCGATCGCCTGGCACCTGGGCGGTGTCGTCCTCATCCTCACCGCTCTGTCGCTGGCGGCGCTGCGCTGGATGATCCCCGGGCCCGACGCCGACGACCGCCTTGACGAGGCGGTGGAGCCCTCCGCCTCGCCGACGGCGCCGCCCACCGCGCCCGCATCGACTGAGCCGACCGAGCCGCCTGTGCCGACCGGGCCCATCGTGCCGGCCCGCTCCGCCCCGCCCGCGCGCGCCTCCCGCCTGGGGATGGTCGCCATGGTCGTGGTCCTGGGCGCCATGTGCGCGGCGGCCATGTTCCCCGAGGATGTGAGCGCGAACTGGTCCTCCCTCCTGCTCGCCGAGCTCCGTGCCCCTGCGGGAATGGTCGGCATGGGGCTCGTGGCGATGCAGACCACCATGATCGTCGGCCGCCTCATCGGGGATCGGATCATCGACCGACTCGGGCCCCGGCGCGTCATCGGCGCGGGCGGCGCCCTCGTGGCGCTGGGCATGGGCGCGGGGCTCGCCACGGGCACCGTCTGGGGGATCCTCGCGGGCATGGTCCTGGCCGGGGCGGGATGCGCCGTCGCCGTCCCCGTCGCCTACGCGGCCGCGGACGACATCCCGGGGCTTCCACCCGGGGCGGGCCTGACGATCGTCAGCTGGCTCGCGCGCGCCATCATGCTCATCGCCCCGCCTATCGTCGGCTGGTTCGCCGACGCCCACGGCACCTGGGTCGCCCTCGTCTACGGGCTCCTGGGCGGCCTCGTCCTCGCGGTGTCCTGGCCGGCCCTCGCCGCCGGGCCCCGGCCGAACGCCACGTCCGCCGCGTCCTGAGCGCCCCGGACGCCGGGGGACCGGCGGGCCGGGACGACAGACCGCCTCGGTAGGGTGACCCGCATGCAGCCCTTCGAGATCCGCGTCCCCGCCACTGAGAACACTGCGCACGACGGCCGCCCCCTGCCTGAGCTCCTCCTGTCCGTGCCCACGGCCGACGACGTCGACCGCATCACCGAGATCTGCCAGGACCCGGAGATCCGGCGCTGGACCACGGTCCCCGAGCCGTACGCGGCCTCGGACGCCTCGTTCTTCGTGGACCACGTCGTCATCGACGGCTGGAGGGACGACACCGACCTGACCTGGGGGATCCGCGAGGTCGCCGAGGACGGGACGAGCACGTACGTCGGCACGGTGGATCTCGTCCTGGCGCGTGCTCGGCGCGGTGAGCTCGGATTCATGCTTGCGCCCGCCGCCCGTGGCCGCGGCACGCTCCACCGGGCCCTCAACGCCCTCCTCGACGTCGCCTTCGACCCGTCCGGGCCCCTGGCGCTCCCGGGCGTCGGGTGGGCCTGCCTCATTGACGACGGCGTCCCGAACTGGGCCTCCTGGCGCGTTGCCTGGCGGCTCGGCTTTGTCAAGGAAGGGCTGCGTCGAGCTGCTTTCACGCAGAAGGGCCGGGTCTACGACGAGTGGACGGCCGCGCTCCTGCCCGGCGACCCTCGCGAGCCCCGCGCCCCCTGGGACGGTCCGACCCCCGCCTCCGCCGCGCCGACCGGTCGCGGCAACGGCTCCGCCCACGCGACCGGCGCCAGCACCCCGCTGGTCGCGCACGACGGCGTCGGCGAGCGCGAGGGCGACGACCCCGAGGCCCTCGTCCGCCGCTTCCACCACGTCTACGGCCTGCCGATCCAGACCGACGGCCCCAGCCTCGACCGCGCGAGCCTCGGCATGCGCATGAGCCTCATCGCCGAGGAGTTCGGCGAGCTCGTCGGCTCCGTCTACGGCGCCGACGCCCGCGCCGAGGTCGACGCCGCCTTCCAGCGCGCCGTGGCCGCTGACGACGGCACCCGCGACACGGTCGAGACCGCGGACGCCCTCGCCGACCTCGTCTACGTCATCTACGGCATGGCGCTGGAGACGGGCATCGACCTGGCCGCGGTCCTCACCGAGGTGCAGCGCTCCAACATGTCCAAGCTGGGGGAGGACGGCAAGCCGATCTACCGCGAGGACGGGAAGGTCCTCAAGGGCGCCGGCTACTTCCCGCCCGATGTGGCGCGCGTGCTGCGCGAGCAGCGGGACGCGGCCGCGCGGGCCGATCAGGCCTGAGCCCAGGGCCCGGCGGCGGGCATCGCCTGCGCAGCCCGCGGCGCCTGTGAGGCGGCCATGAGCTCTTCGGCACGCGCGCGCCGGGAGGCGTCCTTGTGGCGCGTCACGGCCACGGCGATGATCGCGGTGAGGATGATCGCCCCGCCGATGACGGCGATGCCGATGAGGCTCGCGCGCGCCAGTTCCGCGGAGGTCGGCCCGTCATCGAGGCCGCGCACGCGGAAGATGGGGAGGCCGAGGATGGAGCCGAGTACCGAGTAGAGGACGGCGGCGCCGAAGCCCACGAGGAATGAGAACGTGGGAATGCCCCAGAGGTCCTCCCGACGCCGGGACTCGCACCAGCCCCGAAGATTCTCCAGGTCCACCTCCTCGATGCGCAGCTCGTGCGGGTCGCGCTCGGTCGGCATGACGCGCGGGTAGGCAAGGATGACGCGGTCCGTGCCCTTGAGGAGCATGAGCAGGAAGCCGACGGCGAAGCAGGCCACGGCTATCTGAATCGGGAGCGCGGTAGAGCCCATGGCCCCGAGGATGAGACCGGCCATCAGTGAGATAACCACCGCGAAGAAGCAGACGGCCAGGCCTCCTCCGATGGCGCGGCCCATGGCGGAGCGGCGCATGCGGGTGATGTCCCCCGCATCCGGCCAGGCGGGGCCCATGCGGCCATCAGCCGTGGTGCCGCGCTCGAGGCGGGTACCGGCGGGGTACATGAGGAGGTCGCGGACCATACCGGCCTCGACGTCGACGGGCCGCGAGGAAGCCGGGTCGGCGCCGGTGGCGCTGGCCAGCGCCTGGCGCAGTGCGAGCCACTGGTCCTCGGCCACCCACGGCGGAGTGCGCAGGTGCCAGAAGCGGCGCGCCGACACGGCCGCGACGCCCAGTCCGATAAGCATGAACACGGCGAATATCGCGCCGATGAAGACGATCCCGGCCCTGAAAGGCGTCTGGGCCGACAGGGCCGGGCGGGCCGCCATGATGAGGGCGCCCAGCATCCCGGCGCCCATGCAGCAGAACACGAGCCCGAAGCAGGTCGCCACCACCGCGTTGGTGGCTCCGGGCGTCATCGCCTGGGTGATCCGGTACCCGCGCGGCTGGAAGGACGAGCGGGCCCGCTCGACGGCGTCGTGGATCACCTGGGCGTTGCCGCCCGGGGCGATCACGGTGAACCGCTCGGGCATGAGGGACAGGGCTCCTGTGCCGCCGAGCCCGGACTCGAAGCGCCGGGTCACCCTGGTGGTCTCATGGCCGTACTTATCCCTTTCCGTATGGGTGTGGACCTCGGCGACTCGCGCGGGGACACGCTGGGTGACGGAGACGATGACGCCGTGGGGCGTGGTGTGGTCCTCCACGGTGATGGTCGGCAGGCGCCAGGTGGGGACGGGCTTTCCGACGACGCTGGGCAGTGGGTACTCGGGCGCGCTCATCATGCTCCTCATGTTTCTCCTGGCAGGGGACAGGACCTCCCCGAGCATAAGGGCGCGCGAGCACTCATGGGGCGAGCCGCCCGGGTCAGCCCTCCCCGTGGAGCGACAGGGCCCGGCCCCACAGCTCCTCGGCGTGCGCGCGCCGTGAGCGGTGCCGGGCGCGCGTGATGAGGAGACCGACGAGCATCGTCAGGGCGATCGCCGCGGCCATGACGGCAACGCTGATGTGATTGGCGCGCGCCACCTCCGCCGCGGTCGGCACCAGATCGCCACTGGACGGCGGGAGGGTGGCAAGACCAAGCGAGCGCCCGCACAGCGCGTAGATGAGGCCAGCGGCGAAGCCAACGAAGAACGCGCGCTCAGGCGCCCGCCAGAGGTCCTCCCGGTGCCGCGCCTCGCACCAGCCATGAAGATCCGCTAGGTCGAGCTCCTCCATCCGCACACGCCAGGCGCCGCTCGGCGACACGACTGTGCGGGGGAAAGCGGCGATGACAGGATCCGCTTTTCTGAGGAAGAGGAACACGATGCCGATGGCAAGACTGGCGAGGGGCGCGCTCCCAGATATCGCTGAGCCGTCCAGCCCCTCGAGGACAGGTGACAGGACGAGCGCGAGTGGCACCGAGAGCACGGCGAGAAGCAACGCGAGGATCTTCATGCGATCGCGGATGCGGGGCGGGCCGACGATGCCGTCGGCACCAGGAGCCTCGGCGCTGACGATTCCGTCGGAGGGCGTGCTGCTCCTGGGCGCGCCCGATGGCGGGTAGAGGAGAAGATCGCAGCGCATTCCGGCGTCGATCTCCCTGGGGCGCGACGTTCCCGGAGCCGCGCCCGTGGCTCTGGTGAGCGCCTGGCGAAGAAGGAGCCACTGGCCCTCTGCTGCCCAAGGGGGCGTTCGTAGCACCCAGGCCCTCCTCGATGTGGCCACCGCCATGACAACGCATGCGAGCGCGAAGAAGCCCAACAGGATCACCGCCATCACGGGTGAGTCGCTCAGATCCGTCCCGGGAGCGCCGAAGGGGCCGCGGCCGCTCATGGTCGCGGGTACGATCGCGGCGCCGCTGATGAAGAACAACACGGACTCGCCAAGCGCCACCAGCGCCGGGCGCGGGATAGATCTGCTGCGCGCGTGGCCGCGCGGCTTGAAGGCGCTGCGGGCTCGCTCGACGGCATCGTGGATCGCCTGGGCATCGCCATCAGGCGCCAGCACGGTGAGGCGCTCGGGAACAAGAGGAATCCTGCTCGCCGCGCCGAGCCCGGACTCGTAGCTCTCGGTCACCCTGATCTTCTTGCGCCCCATAGTGGTGATCTCCTGGCGGGCTTCGACCTCGGCGACTCGCGCGGGGACACGTTGGGTGACGGAGACGATGACGCCGTGGGGCGTGGTGTGGTCCTCCACGGTGATGGTCGGCAGGCGCCAGGCCGGCAGTGGCTTTCCGACGGCGTTAGGAGGTGGGTGCTCGGGCGCGCTCATCGTCTCGTGCTTCTCCTGGCAGGGGACAGGACCGCCCCGAGCATAAGGGCGCGCGAGCATTCGCGGTGGGAATCTCCCGGGTCAGCGCTCCCCGTCGAGTGACAGGGCCCGGCCCCACAACTCCTCGGCGTGTGCGGGACTGACGGCCCAGGAGCAGGTGCGGGGGAGACAGGCGCCCGCGCCAGCGCTCATCGGCCGTGAGCCGAGACGCGCCGGGTCCAAGGGCCCGCTCTTGGGATGGGCACCGGGTACGGGATAGCCTGGTCCGGCCCACAGCAGAAACAGCCGGCCCGGTCCGAGGACGGACCCGCGCCCGGCCCCCGTGAGAGGACTCCCATGGCACGTGTCACCATCGTCGGCGGAGGCTACGGCGGCATCACGCTGGCCAAGGCGCTCGACGACGTCGCCGAGGTCACCCTGGTCGAGCAGAAGGACGCCTTCGTCCACCACGCCGCCTCCCTGCGCGCGGCGGTGGACCGGGAGTGGTCGGAGAGGATCTTCCTCCCCTACGACAAGCTCCTGACCAACGGCCGCGTCGTGCGCGGCACCGCCATGGCGGTCAAGGGCACCACCGTCCAGGTCTCCGGCGAGGGCGACATCCAGGCCGACCACCTCGTGCTCGCCACCGGCACCAACTACCCGTTCCCCGCCAAGCACCTGGAGTCCACGGCGGCGATCGCCAAGGCACGCATCGAGCGCGTGCGCACCTCCTTGGAGTCCGCCAAGCGCGCCCTCATCCTGGGAGCGGGCGCCGTCGGCCTGGAGTTCGCCGGCGAGCTCACCTCCGCCTTCCCGGACCTGCGTGTGACGATCGTCGAGGCCGGCCCCACGATCCTCCCGCAGGGCGACTACAAGGCCGAGCTGCGCGACTCGATCGCCGCCCAGCTGGCCGAGCGCGGCGTCGAGATCATCACCGGGGACACCCTGGCCTACCTCCCGCCCATCGACATCGGCGGCCTCGCCCCCTTCCGCGTGACCACCACCGGCGGGCGCACCATCGAGGCGGACATCTGGTTCCGCGCCTACGGGGCCTCGGCCGCCACGGGCTTCCTCGGTGAGGACTACGACGAGATCCGCCACTACAACGGCACGATCCGCGTGGATGACAAGATGCGGGTCATCGACCACCCCGGCGTGTGGGCCATCGGGGACATCGCCGACACCCGCGAGTCCGACCGCGCCCAGCACGCCCGCGCCCACGCCGTCGTCGTCGCCCAGAACATCCAGGACATCATGGCCGGCCGCGAGCCCTCCGCCTCCTACACGCCCCAGTCGGACCTCGTCGTCCTGCCGCTGGGCCCCGTCGGTGGCGCCTCGCAGGTCCTCAAGGACGGGATGCGCGTGGTCGAGGGCCCGGAGTTCACCAACCGCATCAAGGGCGAGGACCTCTTCACCGAGAACCTCCGCAAGCAGCTCGGCCTGGCCGACTGACCCCTGGCCGAGCGCGAGCGCCCGGAGCGAGCGTCCTGGTCCCGCCACGTGCGGGGCAAGGACGCTGTTGTGGTGCGCGCCGCCGGGGGATGCCGGTAGGCTGGCGCCATGACGAACGACCCGCGGTCCGCGCTCAACCGACTCATCGCCGCCTTCGAGGCCCACCTCGACGCCGCCGCGACGGGCGACGAGAACTCGCCGGCCGTGGTCGCGGCGGAGAACGCCCTCCAGGACGCCTTCTTCACCTATGACGACGTCCTCTTCACCGCCTACGGCATCGAGCTCCCCTTCGACACCTACGACGGGGACGACGATGACGACGACATCGTCGAGATCGATGACGACGACATCGACGACGTCGACTATGACGACGATGAGGATGATGACGACGACTACGACGACGATGAGGACGACCAGCCCTCGCCCGTCCGCAGGGCCTGAGCGCCTGTAGCGGCGAGCGGTGCCGCCAGCCGCGTCGTCGTCGGATTCCCGCCGCGGCGGGGACTCCGGGGCTGGGGGCTCAGAACCTCTCGGGGTAGCCGACCTGCGGCGCGCTGACCTCCTCAAGGGCGTGGCGGATCTGCGGCGGGAGGTCGAGGTCCTGCGCCGAGAGCGCCCCCTGGAGCTGCGCCGGGGTGCGGGCGCCGACGATCGTGGAGGCGATGCCCTCGGCGTCGCGCGCCCAGGCGAGCGCCACCTCCACGGGCTTGCGGTCCAGGCCGGCGGCCGCCGTCGCCACCGACTCCACGATGCCCCGGTGCTGATCACCCAGGTACGCCGAGGCGTAGGAGCGCAGATGGGGGGAGGCGGCCCGCGAGTCCGCGGGGATCGTGGCCCGGTACTTGCCGCTGAGGACCCCCCGGCCCAGGGGCGCGTAGCCGATGACGCCGAACCCCATGGCCTCGGCGGCGGGGATGACCTCGCGCTCGATGCCGCGGTTGAGCAGGGAGTGCTCGACCTCGACGGCGGCCATGCCCGGCGCGCCGGGCCCCTCGGCGAGCAGGCTGGCGACGCGCGCGCTCGCCCACGCGGGATGGTTGGACAGGCCCACGTAGCGGGCGCGCCCGGAGGCGACGGCGCGGCGCAGGGCGTCGGCCGTCTCCTCCAGGGGCGTGGCGGGGTCGGGCACCTGGACGAGCCACAGGTCGAGGTGGTCGGTGCCCAGGTTCTCCAGGGTCGAGTCGAGGCTGTCGAGGAGCGTGCCGCGCGAGGCGTCGGCGCTGGCCGGCTCGCCGCCGGTGCGCCAGGTGCGCACGCCCGCCTTGGAGACGAGCACGAGGTCCTGGCGGTTGACGTAGTCGCGCAGGAGCGTGCCGATGGTGCGCTCGGCCAGGCCCTCGGTGTAGGTGGCGGCGGTGTCCAGGAGGGTGCCGCCGGCGTCGAGGAAGATCCCGAGCTGGTCCTTGGCCTCGACCTCGTCCGTGTCCCGTCCCCAGGTCATCGTCCCGAGGCCGACGGCGGACACGCGCAGGCCGGTGCGGCCCAGTCTCCTGTACTCCATGCCGCCAAAGGTACCTGCCCCGGGGCCTGGCTCCGCTACTTGCGCACGGTCATGGTCCAGGAGGCGGGGCCGACGGTCTCGAACTCGGTGACGGTGTAGCCGTTCTTGGCGGCCCAGGCGGGGAGGGTCTCCGTGCCCTGGGTGCAGTCGAAGGCGATGACGAGCTCGTCGCCGG
The DNA here is from genome assembly GCF_000295095.1 of Actinomyces timonensis DSM 23838. Lineage (GTDB taxonomy): Bacteria > Actinomycetota > Actinomycetes > Actinomycetales > Actinomycetaceae > Actinomyces > Actinomyces timonensis. The sequence goes on from NZ_JH806633.1 coordinate 478,485, forward strand.
CGTCGAGGTCCTCCATGGCCTCCTCCGCCTCGATGACGGGGAAGGGGCAGACCTGGCCGTTGGTCTCGAGAATGGTGCGCATGATGGGTCCTTTCAGTGTGGTTGAGGGAGCGGCGCGGTCGTGGGCGCCGTCGTCGGGTGGATCAGGCGGGGACGGGCGCGGGCGCGGCCTCGCGGGCGGGGGTGGGCTCGGCGTCGGCGGCCGCTGATGCGCGGGCGGCTCGGGCGGCGCGCCGCTTCTGGCGGGGGCGGATGAGGAGGACCCAGGCGGCGGCGCCGACTCCGAGGATCTGGAAGACGAGCGCGATCCAGCCCTGCCAGGACAGCAGGGAGGTCTGCACGAGGGCGTTGCCGATGGAGCAGCCGCCGGCCCATGCGGCGCCGACGCCCATGAGGAGGCCGCCGAGGATGGAGCGGATGATGATGGTGGCGTCGGGGACGCGCACGCGGAACTCGCCGGAGGCCTTGGCGGCGATGTAGGAGCCGAGGAGGATGCCCAGGACGAGGAGGACGCCCCAGTCGAAGCGGCTCGTGTCCCCGGTGACGATGACGCCGATGAGGTTGGCCGACGGCGTCGTGATGCCCAGGCCGTCCTCGCGGCCGGTGGCCCAGGACAGGGGCCAGGCGGCGGCCGCGACGATCCCGACGACGGCGCCGGTGGCAAGGGGGTTCCAGCGCTTCTCGAGGAGCAGGTGGGCCACGCCAGTGCGGCGGGCGGTCAGGGCGAACTGTGGGCCGCGCGCGGCGGTCAGGCGCAGCTGCCTGCGGGCCAGGAGGGCGACGCCGGCGGCGAGGGCGGCGACTCCCACCCACTGGGGCAGGTGGAGCGTGGCGGGGATAGTGGTGAGCTCGGTGGTCCACAGGCCCTTCACCCAGCGGGTGGGGCCGGCGAGGATGCCGGTCTTGGCCGCGGCGGCGGACAGGGCGTAGGCGATGAGGGCGAACCAGGAGCCGACGAGGCCTTCTCCGGCGCGGTAGTAGGTGCCGGTGGCGCAGCCTCCCGCGAGGACGATGCCGACCCCGAAGAGGAGGGAGCCGACGGCGGTGGCGACGACGGACAGCTGGGGCGCTTCGGGGGCGATGGCGCCGGTGAGGGTGAGCGCGAGGACGCCGACGGCCTGGATGGCGATGGCGACGAGGAAGGCGGTGAGCCAGAAGGAGGATCGCGAGACCCAGAGGTCGCGGAACGCGCCGGTGATGCAGAAGCGCCCGCGCTGGAGGATGAAGCCGAGGGCGGCTCCGGTGAGGAGGCCGGTGATGATCATGGGGGTCCTTCCTGGGGCGGCCGCTGGTGCGGCGCCTGGCTTGGTGGGAGGGCCCGGGTGACGAGCGGTGCGGCGTCGGAGCGCGGGGGCGCTGGGATGCGGCGGTGGTGCCGCGGTGACGCAGTGATGACGCGCGGCGCGGTCAGGGCTCGCGGGGGCGCACGGTGCCGTCACCCGGGGGTCGGGTGGGCGGTGTGCCTGGTCCGGGGAGGCCGCTGTTCGGGCGCGGGTGGCGCGCGGCGGCCGGTGAGGGGCGGTGCTTGGCGGGTGCCGGTGGGTGTGCCGGTCGGGGTTGCCGGTGGTGTGGCCGCGCCTCAGATCGCCTGGACCAGGCAGCGCATACACATGGCAACCCCGCCGAGGGCGGTGCGGTTGCGGCGTGCGTGGTCCGTGCTCATGCGATCGTCCGTTCAGTCGTGGCGCCGCGACCTGCGGCGCCGTGCCCGGACGTTATCGGTGCGGCCGCCGCCGTGGCAAGCCGCGTCCACGTGACCCCGCGCACTGGGCGGGCTGGATCATGGGAGAAGGGCCCAGTACTGCTTACGAGCGGGCATGGCGTGAATGATCAGTTCATCGCCGCTTTCGAAGACGAGCACAATGATCTCGAGGAGTCGAGTATGAGTATCGAACCCAAGGCGTAGTTCTCGACGCGGCCAATCATCATCGTCAAGTGGTTCGATCCACTGGGACCAGTATGCGGCGTGGGTTGCGTCGTCGGCTGAGATCCCGTGCTTCAGAGCACTGTCGTGTACTTTCATGCGGCATAGGCGCTGAGTGCTTGGCGGATCGCCTCGGAACGCGAGATCTGCTGCTGGCTCGCGATGGCATCGAGGGCGGCGATCTCATCTGAACTCAGCCTGACGGCGACGACTTGCATGGGTTGGGCGCCTCTGCCTGGCCGACCGCGACCGCGTCGCTGCATCTCGTCGACGTCGTACCCTGCCTCGGCCTCAGCGACCCACTGTGCGATCTGGTCTTCAGTAACCACAGAAATATCGTATAACGAAAATGGGATCGATGGAATACGGCATAGCCGGGAGGCACCGCCCTAAGCGTTCAATCGCCGAGCGGGCTGGCCGTGTCAGCGGGGGCCTGAGCCGGAGGTGCTGGCACGGGCGGTGAGGAGGCGGGCGACGCCGTCGTCCGGCAGTGGGGGAGTCTCGCCGCCGAAGAGGGGGCAGTGGGTCTGGAAGGCGCACCAGTTGCACAGGGGCCCGCGCTTGGGGGCGAAGTCGCCGGCGTTGGCGCAGTCCTCGATCTCGTCCCAGATGCGAGCCAGGCGCGTCTCGGTGGCTTGGAGCTCGGGCAGGCGGGGGTCATGGGTGAGGGTGCGGCCGTCCTTGAGGTAGAGGAGTTGGAGGCGGGCGGGGGCCTGGCCGCGCAGGCGCCATAGGACGAGCCCGTAGAAGCGCATCTGGAACAGCGCCTCCTCCTGGAACCTGGGGGAGGGGGACTTGCCGGTCTTGTAGTCGACAACGCGCATGGCGCCGTCGGGGGCGATGTCGAGGCGGTCGACGAAGCCGCGGATGAGCAGGCCGTCGGCGACCTCGGTCTCCACGAAGAGCTCGCGCTCGGCGGGGGCGAGGCGCTGCGGGTTCTCCATGTGGAAGTAGGAGGAGATGAGGTCGCGAGACTCGCCGAGCCAGGTGTCGATCTGCGCGGGCTCCTCGAACAGGCCCATGACCTCGGGGCTCTTGGCGCGGTGCGCCTCCCACTGCTCGGGCAGCATGGCGATGGCGGCGTCCGGCGTGCGCTCGCGCGCTGGTAGGTCGTAGAGGCGCTCGAGGATCGCGTGGACGAGCGTGCCCTTGTGGGTGGCGAGCGAGCCGGGCTCGGTGAGGCCGTCCACGGTGCGCAGGCGGAAGAGCAGCGGGCACTGGAGGAAGTCCTTCGCGCGCGACGGCGAGAGCGCCGCCCGGCGCGGCCCCTTGCGCGCGGGCCGCCTGGAGCCCGGCCCCGTGGCCCGGGAGCGGGCGGTGGCCGGGGTGGCGGGCGCCGCAGGGGAGGGCGCGGGGGAAGGAGGCGCTGCGGAGGCTGTGCCGTCTGCTGTCATGGTGGCACCGTACCCCGGGCCACTGACACGAATCCGGGCGGGCTTGGCGGGGCTGCGGGTGCGTGGGTGACAGTGCGGGCTGGAAACTCGCGCCGCGATGGCCTCGATTCCATCACAAAGACTGGGATCGCTGATATGAAATTGCCGCGTGCGGGCGGTCTCATGCAAGATTATGCTGCACATGGTTTTCGCTGAAGACCGAATGCTTAGATTGTTGAGGAGAATCATGGAAACTGCTTCCATCACCGCCTGGACCTTCCAGGCTGAAGTTCCCATCCCCCCGGAGGTCGGTCAGCTCCTCGTCGAAGGAGAGCGACCCTGGGCTGCCTACAGGACATTTCGTGATACCGCGATCTTCACGTCGAAGCGCCTGATTGTCAAGGATTCGCAAGGGATAACGGGCAGGAAAATCGAGATGTATTCCCTTCCTTACTCGGCGATCAATATGTGGTCCTCAGAGAACGCTGGTACGTTGGATTTCAATGCTGAGATCGAGATGTGGACCCGTGCTGGCCACATCAAGATCAAACTCGGCAAGGGAGTCGATGTCAGGAAGCTTGACCAGCTGATCGGACACGCCGTCCTCAACAGCGGTCACTGACGAGTAGCGTGCCCCCGCCGGACGCCGTCGGCTGAGGGGAGCGGGCCCCGGTAGTCTCGGGCGCATGTCACCTGCAGCCACGCGCAACGGGGAGATGACCCTGGGACGGGTCGGCGGAGCGCCCGTCGTCGTCTCCTCCACCTCCCTGCTCCTCGGACTCATCATCGCCGCCTCCTGGTACCCGCTGGTCAACAGCTCTCTCGGGTACCTCGGCATCGTCGTTGTTCTGGGAACCGTGGCCGCCACCGTCATCGGCGTCGCCATCTCCATCCTCCTCCACGAGCTCGCCCACGGCCTCACCGGCGCCGCCCTCGGCCGCCCACCCATCCGCTACGAACTGCTCCTGTGGGGCGGGCGCACCAGCTTCGGCCCGGCCCGCCGCGCCTGGTCGCCCTGGCGCGACGCCGCCTGCTCCCTCGCCGGCCCCGCCACCAACGCCCTCCTCTGGATTGCCGGCCGCACCGCGCTCGACTCCGGCGCCATCACCACCCCCGCCATCTACGTCGCCACCTGGGCCATCACCTGGCTCAACCTCGCCCTCGCCGTCTTCAACGCCCTGCCCGCCCTTCCCCTCGATGGCGGACAGGCCCTCGCCTCCCTCATCACCCAAGCCACAGGCAACCGCGCCGCCGGACTCAAAACCGCCTCCTGGGGCGGGCTCGCCGTCGTCGCCGGAATCACCTGGCTCTACCTCCTCCAACCCCTCCTCATCGACCACCACCGCCCCAGCTCCACCAGCCTCATCCTCGCCGCCATGGTCGGCTGGACCATCGGCTCCACCAGCTGGCGCGTCCTCGGCCTCGGAGGCGCCCAGCGCGCCGCCGCCCGCCTCGACCTGCGCACCCTCACCCGCCCCATCGCCACACTCCCCGCCGCCACCACGCTCGCCAGCGTCCGCGCCGCGCTCGACGACGGCGCCGCCCTCGCCCTCGTCGTCGACGGCCCCAACCTCCTCGGCACCATCGACGCCCCCGGCCTCGCCGAGCTGGGGGCAGTGGGGGACGACGTCACCGCCGACCAGGTCTGCACCGTCCTACCCGCCGCCGCCATCACCACGAGCCTCACCGGCCAGGACGCCGCCAACGCCCTCAAAGCCGCGCGCGCCGTCTCCCGCTGGCTCATCGTTGTCGACAACGGGCGCATGGCAGGCGCCGTCCCCACCGGAGCCCGCTGACCACGACCCATGAGCACACCCCGCAGCCCCGAGGCCCGCATCACCGTCGGCCTCATCATCGCCCTCGCCATCCAGAACGCCGTGCCGCCCTTCGCCACGGACATGTACTCGCCCGCCTTCCCCCAAGTGGCCGCCGACCTCGGCGCCTCCGCCACCGCCGTCGGGCTCACCCTCACCGCCTTCTTCATCGGCATGGGCACCGGCCAGCTCGTGGGCGGCACCGCCTCCGACCGCTACGGGCGCCGCCACCCCATGATCACCGGCGGGCTCATCTGCACCCTCGGCGGCATCGTCTGCGCCCTCGCCCCCGGCATCGGCATCCTCCTGGCCGGGCGGCTCCTCCAAGGATTCGGCGGGGGAGTGGCCTCCGTCGTCGGGCGGGCCGTCCTCGTCGACGTCGCCCACGGCGACCGCCTCGCCCGCATCATGTCCATCCTCATGGCCGTCGGCGGCCTCGCGCCCATGCTCGCGCCCGTCACCGGCAGCGCCGTCCTCTCCCTGTCGACCTGGCGGATGATTTTCTGGTGCCTCGCCGGATTCGGGCTGCTCATGATGGCCATGGCCGCCCTCGTCATCCCCGAGACCCTGGCACCCGCGGATCGCCAGCGCGGGGGACTGCGCCGATTCGCCGCCGGATTCGCCGAGCTCGTGCGCCACAAGCGATTCATGGGCTACATGCTCACCTCCGCGTTCTCCGGCTTCGCGATGTTCGCCTACATCTCCGCCTCCTCCTTCGTGCTGCAGGAGATCAAGGGACTCACCCCCATGCAGTACTCCGTCTTCTTCGGATGCACCGCCGGGGCCAACATGCTCATGGCGCTGACCAACTCCCGGCTCGTGGGGCGCGCACCGTCAGAAAGGCGCCTGCCCGGGGCGTGAGGGCCGCGATTGACCTGTGGGCTGCGGGAGGAGGAGCCGTCATTCCTCATAGATGACATCGAGGACGTCCTGCCCTCGGGAGACGAGGACGGCGCCATCAGCGATCTCCGGAGGAAGATGACGACGCTGCTTTTCGCTGGTCAGGCAGGTCCTGCATCCCTGGGGGACGATGATCCAATCGGCGTCCCGCGCGGCCTCGACGAGGTAATCGAAGACCAGACCGCTATGAATATGAGTCAGTGCGGCGCCATCGTCGTCCGGGTAGAACTCGACCGATCCGTCGGGCATGGCGAGATTGCCTGATTCGTCCATGAACCATTGCAGGCGGGAGAGAAAAGCGTCGCCGCCTCCAGGCCTCCCGCCTTGATTCTTGACTCCGAAGGTGAAGATGAAGAAGGACACCTGGATACTTCACCACGCCGACCTGGGCTCTTGCTGGATGCCGTCTTGGGGGAGTGCTGGTGCACGGCGTTGGCGTGCGGGCCGCGCCCCGGGAGAAATGGCCAGGTTTGAGGATTGCTTTCCTGAATCGCTGTGGTTGATGGATCAAGGACCGCATGATTCTGCGGATCTGCTCACTGGCTGGTGGCCGCGGGAGAAAAGCAATCCTCAAACCTGGCCAACTCCGCTGGGGAGGGGCGCTCAGCGCTGTGACAGGAGTGGCGGATGTGAATCAGGCCCGGTCTCGCCGTGCTGATCGCCCGGTTTCGCCGTGCTGTTCGCCCGGTCTCGGCAAGAGGGGCGGGCTGGGAGGAGGGAAGAGGTGAGGGGGAGGGGGCGCTTAGACTGGGGGCGATGAGCGAGCAGGACACTCCCAAGCCTCAGGCCGGCCCGAAGCTCCCCCCGCGCCACGTCACCCAGGAGGTCCTGGGCCAGGCCGGGCGGCGCGGCCCCTTCCAGTACGGGGAGCGCATCCAGGTCACCGACGTCAAGGGCGCCAAGAACACCTTCCACCTCCACCCGCAGGGCTACTTCCAGTCCGTGCGCGGCTCCTTCCACCACCGCGACGTCGTCGGCAAGGAGGAGGGCGCCGTCCTCACCACCGAGTCCGGCCACGAGCTCCTCCTCCTGCGCCCCCTGCTCGCCGACTACGTCCTGTCCATGCCCCGAGGCGCCCAGGTCGTCTACGCCAAGGACTCCGGCCAGATCATCGCGATGGGCGACATCTTCCCCGGCGCCCGCGTCCTCGAGGCCGGCGTCGGCTCCGGGGCCCTGACCATGAACCTCCTGTCCGCCATCGGGGAGACCGGGCACCTCATGTCCATCGAGCGGCGCGAGGACTTCGCCGCCATCGCCGCCTCCAACGTCGACTCCTGGTTCGGCCGCCACCACCCCGCCTGGGAGCTGCGCACCGGCGATTTCAACGACGTCGTCGCCGCCCGCGTCGAGGACGCCTCCATCGACCGCGTCGTCCTGGACATGCTCGCCCCCTGGGAGAACATCGAGGCCGCCGCCCGCGCGCTCGCCCCCGGTGGCCTCTTCCTCGCCTACGTCGCCACCACCACCCAGATGTCCCGGACCGTCGAGGCCCTGCGCCACTCCCTCCTCTTCACCGAGCCCGAGGCATGGGAGTCCATGGTGCGCACCTGGAACGTCGACGGCCTGTCCGTGCGCCCCGACCACCGCATGGTCGCCCACACCGGCTTCCTCCTCACCGCCCGCCGCCTCGCCCCCGGCAGCGCGCCCCTGACCCGCAAGCGCCCGCCCGCGCGCGGCGCCTACGACGACGGCGGCTACTGGATCCCCGAGGACGTGCGCGAGCGCACCAGCACGGACAAGAAAGTGCGCCGCGTCCTGCGCGACTGCCGCGCCAAACAGCCCGACGACGCCACCCCCGTCCTGCCCGGCGTGCCCAGCTGCAGCGCCCCCAGCGTCGACAGTGCTGACGGTGCCGCCGGTGCTGGCAGTGCTGTGAACGCCGACGCCGCCCAGGAGCCCCACGATGACTGACGCCGCCAACCTGGGCATGCCCGCCCCCTCCTTCACCAGCCACCAGCTGCGCGAGGCCCGCGCCGAGGCCATCTCCCTGGCAGAGAAGAACGAGCGCCTCACCCGCGCTCTCACCGCCGCCCGCGAGCGGATCGCCGAGCTCGGCACCCAGCTCGACGCCGTCACCCACCCGCCCGTCACCCTCGCCCTCCTCACCGGCCTCCACACCCGCCCCGGCCAGGACGACGACGAGGCCCCGCCCGCCAGCGCCCCCTCTGAGGGCGCCGCAGCAGCCCCCGCCCCCGAGGCCCTCGTGCTCCTCGGCGGGCGGACCATGAGCCTCGGCCTGCGCCCCGGCCTCGACCCCGTCGACCTGCGCGTCGGCCAGCTCGTCGCCGTCAACGACGCCATGCTCGTCGTCGACGCCCTGCCTGAGCCCGACACCGGCGAGGCCGTCATCCTCGACGAGGTCCTCGATGACACCCGCGCACTCGTCACCACCGGCTCCGGCGCCACCCGCGTCCTGCGCCTCGGCGGCGCCCTCGACGCCAGCACCCTCGCCCCCGGCGCCACGCTGGCCGCCGACCTGCGCGCCGACGTCGCCACCGCCGTCATCGAGCGCACGAGCGTCGAGCAGCTCGTCGTCGCCGAGACCCCGGATGTCACCTGGGAGGACATCGGTGGCCTCGGCCCCCAGATCCAGGCGATCCGCGATGCCCTCGAGCTGCCCTTCACCCACCCCGACCTCTACCGCGCCTACGGCCTGCGCGCCCCCAAGGGGCTCCTCCTCTACGGCCCGCCCGGCTGCGGAAAGACCCTCATCGCCAAGGCCGTCGCCACCTCGCTCGCCGCCGGCGGGGAGGGGCCCGACGGCGCCCGCGCCACCGGCCGCACCGCCGCCTTCCTCAACATCAAGGGCCCTGAGCTGCTCAGCAAGTTCGTCGGGGAGACCGAGCGTCAGATCCGCGCCATCTTCGAGCAGGCCCGCAAGGCCGCCGCCGAGGACCGGCCCGTCGTCATCTTCTTCGATGAGATGGAGGCCCTCTTCCGCACCCGCGGCACCGGGGTCTCCAGCGACGTCGAGACCATGATCGTCCCGCAGGTGCTCTCCGAGATCGACGGTGTGGAGTCCCTGCGCAACGTCGTCATCATCGGCGCCTCCAACCGGGAGGACATGATCGACCCCGCCATCTTGCGCCCCGGCCGCCTCGACGTGAAGATCCGCGTCTCGCGCCCCGACGCCGCCCAGGCCCTCGACATCCTTGCCCGCCACCTCACCGCGGACCTGCCCCTGGACGCCGCCGAGCTCGCCGCCCACGACGGCGACCGCGAGGCCACCGCCGCCGCCATGCGCGCCGCCGCCGTCGACGCCCTCTACGCCCGCACGCCCGCCACCGCCGTCCTCGAGGTCGTCTACGCCTCCGGCGCTACCCGCACCCTGCACCTCGGCGACCTCGTCAGTGGGGCGATGCTCGCCCAGATCGTCGCCCGTGCCAAGACCACCGCCATCAAGGATGAGCTCTCGGGCGGTACCGGTGGGCTCTCCACCGCACGCGTGCTGGACGCCGTCGCCGCGGAGGCCCGTCAGAACGAGGAGATCACCGGCGCCACCAGCCCCGAGGGCTGGGCCAGGCTCGTCGGCACCCACTCCGAGCCGATCCGCAGCGCGCGGCGCCTCCTCGCCAGCGCCACCGACGGCGGCGCCCCCGCTGGCAGTGCCGGCAGCGCCGCGCCCCGCAGCATCTCCAGTCCGGCGCCGTCGCCTGAGACGCGGGAGAACGCATGACCCCCACCGCCCCCGCCTCGGCCCCCAGCGGGCCGGGCGCTTCCTGCCCCGCACCGGGCGCCTTCGGCCCCACCACGCGGCCCGTCGGCGTCGAGACCGAGTACGGCGTCACCGAGCCCGGTAACTCCTACGCCAACCCCGTCGTCCTCTCCAGCCTCATCGTCGACGCCTACGCCGCGCGGTCCCGCCCGGGCCTGCCCGGCGCCGCCCCGGTGACCTGGGACTACGAGGGGGAGGACCCCCTGGCGGACCTGCGCGGCGGCCGCATCGACCGCGCCGCCGCCCACCCCAGCCAGCTCACCGACGACCCCACCGCCCCCGCCCCCTCCGGGGACGCCCCGCTCGCCCCGCCCTGGGGGACCCGCCCTCGGCCCAGCGCCGAGGAGGCAGCCCTGCCCAGGGCCACGACGGCCGTCCTCGCCAACGGGGCGCGCCTCTACGTGGACCATGCCCACCCCGAGTACTCGGCCCCCGAGGCCCTCACCCCCATGGACGCCCTGGCCTGGGACCGCGCCGGCGAGGTCATCGCCCGGCGCGCCATGGAGGCGCGGGCCCGCTCCGGCGGCCCCGAGATCGTCCTGTACAAGAACAACACCGACGGCAAGGGCGCCGCCTACGGCACCCACGAGAACTACCTCGTGCGCCGCGACCTGCCCTTCGACACCCTCGCCGCCGCCCTCACGCCCTTCCTCATGACCCGGCCGATCATCGTCGGCGCGGGGCGCGTGGGGCTGGGGGAGCGCAGCGAGCGGCCCGGCTTCCAGATGAGCCAGCGCGCCGACTTCATCGGCTGCGCCATCGGCCTGCAGACCACCTTCAACCGGCCCATCGTCAACACCCGCGACGAGCCCCATGCCGACGCCGCCCTCTACCGGCGCCTCCACGTCATCAACGGCGACGCCAACCGCTTCGACGTCCCCGGCTACCTCAAGGCCGCCACCACCGACCTCCTCCTGTGGTTCCTGGAGCGCTGCCACGAGCGCGGCGAGGGCCTCGGCGCGCTGGCGCCCCTGCGGATCGAGGGAGACCCCGTCGAGCAGCAGTGGGCCCTCTCTCATGACACCTCCCTGGCCTACGAGCTCACCACCCAGGGCGGTCCCATGAGCGCCCTCGCCATCCAGCGCGCGCACCTGGAGACCATCACCGCCGCGCTCGACGCCGACTTCGGCGGCACCGGCCCCGGGAGCCTCGGCGAGGAGACTGCCCGGGCGCTGGCCCTGTGGGAGGAATCGCTGGGCCTCCTCGAGGCGATCGCTGCGGCGCCGGGCGATCTTCAGGCGCTGGCGGCCGCCGCCCCTATGATCGAGTGGGCCGCCAAGATGCAGCTCTGCGAGGGCCTGCGCGCCCGCTCCGGCACCGGCTGGGAGGACCCGCGCCTGGCCGCCCTCGACATCACCTGGGGCGATCTGCGCGCGGGATCGATCGTCGATCGCCTCGACGCCGCGGGCCGCATTCGCCGCCTCGTCGATCCCGCCAGCGTCGAAGCCGCCGCCGACATTCCGCCGGCCGGCACGCGTGCCGCCGTGCGGGGGCGCGCGATCGCCACGATCCCAGAGGTGGCCGCCGCCTCGTGGACCAGCCTCGTCATCGACGCCCCCCAGCGCTCCCGGCTCGTCCGAGTCGCCCTGCCGGGCGCCGTCGCCGTCACCGAGGCCGAGACTGAGGCACTTCTCACGGCGATTGGGAACGCGGCCCGTGGTGGGGGAGACTGGGCCCCGTGACCGCCCGTCACTCCCGACCCACCCGCCCCATCCGTTGGGCCAACGCGAAGGAACGCTCATGACCAGCCAGGACGCGCAGCAGATCCGGCCCTCCGGCGGCGAGGGCGACGCCGGCGCCGCGGCCACCGGCGCGGGCGGCCAGGTCCAGACCAGCGGGGTCGACGCGATCCTCGACGAGATCGACTCCGTCCTGGAGACCAACGCCGCGGCCTTCGTCCAGGGATTCGTCCAGAAGGGCGGTCAGTGAGTGGACCCGGCGGCTGACAGCGAGCGCCGCCCGCCATCCCGGCGGATCATCGGCATCGAGACCGAGTACGGCATCACCTGCGCCTCCACCACCGGCGGCGCGGCGCCGCTCGACGCCGATCACGCCGCGCGCGAGCTCTTCGCCCCCGTCATCGCCTCCCACCGCTCCTCCAACGTCTTCACCCGGGGAGGCGCGCGCCTCTACCTCGACGTCGGCTCCCACCCCGAGTTCGCCACCGCCGAGTGCGACCGCCTCGCCGACCTCCTCGCCCAGGACCGCGCCGGCGAGCTCACCATGGCGGACCTGGCCTCCCAGGCCAACGCCCGCCTCGAAGCCGCTGGCGTCCCCGGGCGCATCCACCTGCTGAAGAACAACCTCGACGCCGAGGGGAGCGGCTTCGGCTGCCACGAGAACTACCTCGTCCACCGCCGCGGCGACTTCTGGAACGACGCCCGCACCCTCGTCCCGCACCTGGTCACCCGCCAGATCCTCGTCGGCGCCGGGCATATCCTCCCCGCCGATCCGGCTACCGGCGCTCCCGCCCGCTACGTCTTCTCCCAGCGCGCCGACCAGATGCACGACGCCGTCTCCTCGGCCACCACCCGCACCCGCCCCCTCATCAACACCCGCGACGAGCCCCACGCCGACGCCGAGCTCTACCGGCGCATGCACGTGATCGTCGGGGACTCCAACATCGCCCAGGGCTCCACCCTCCTCAAGACCGGGGCCATGGACCTCCTCCTGGACTACCTCGAGTCCGGGGGAGACCTGGCGGACCTCGAGCTCGCCGAGCCCATGCGCGCCATCCGGGACACCTGCCACGACCTCACCGGGACCGCGCTGCTGGAGCGCAAGGACGGCCGCACCATCACCGCCCTCGACCTGCAGGGCGAGCACCTGGCGCGGGTTCGCGCCCACGCCGACGCCGAGCTCGACCTCAGCCCCCTCCAGGCCGCCGTCCTCGACCTGTGGGAGCGCGGCCTGGAGGCCCTGCGCGCCCAGGACCCGGGCGCCGTGGCCACCGAGCTTGACTGGGCCGCCAAGCACCAGCTCCTCACCCGCTACGCCGAGCGCGCGGGCACCGGGCTCGACGACCCGCGCGTCACCCGCCTCGTCCTGGCCTACCACGATGTCAGCCCCGAGGAGGGACTGCGCCCGCGCCTCGAGGCCGCCGGGATGCTGCGCCGCTACGTCGACGACGACGCCTGCCGCGCCGCGATCACCACGCCGCCAGCCACCACGCGGGCCGCCCTGCGGGGCGCGGCGATCGGCCTGGCCGAGGACCTGCGCGCCGACCTCGCCGCCGACTGGGTCAACCTCCGCCTCGACGCTGGCTCCGGCGGGCAGCCCGTGCCGGCGATCGCGCTTCGCGATCCCTTCGCCACCCACGACGAGAGAGTCGATACCCTCATCTCCTCCTTGAACGCGATGAGGCGCCGTCCCGTGGCGGATTCCCTCCCGGGCGCCCGAGAGGTCCCCCTATGACGAACCACGATGACAACGACGGGCTCGAGAGCACCCGCCCGCTGACCCGCCGTGAGCGCCGGGGACTGGAGCGGCTGGGCGAGGCGCAGGCCGAGCGCCGTGCGGCGGAGTTCCGCGCTGAGCAGCAGAGGAAGACCGCGGAGCGGCGAGCCGCCGAGGAGGCCCGCCTGAGGGCCCAGCGCGCTGAGGCCGCCCGCATCGAGGAGGCCCGCGCCGAGGCCGCGCGCCAGGAGGCACAGCGCCAGGAGGCCGAGAGGCTGGCCGCGCAGCGCCTCGCTGCCCAGCGGCGTGCCGCTGAAGAGGCCCGTCGTCTGGAGGCCGCGCGGGCGGAGGCGGCCCGCGCCGAGGCCGCGCGCCTGGAGGCGCAGCGCCGAGAAGCCGAGCGCCGGGAGGCTCAACGACTCGAGGCCCAGCGCCGGGAGGCCGAGAGGCTGCAGGCCGAGCGCCTCGCGACGCAGCGCCGGGTCGCGCAGGAGGCCCAACGCCGTGAGGCTGAGCGGGCGGAGGCGGCCCGCGCCGAGGCCGCGCGCCTGGAGGCGCAGCGACTCGAGGCCCAGCGCCGGGAGGAGTCCCGCGCGCAGGCCGCCAGGATCGAGGCCGCGCGCCTGGCCGCCGAGGCCCAAGCCCCTGAGCCCCCGTCATCCGCCCCCCACTACTCCATGCCTCCGGCTTCCGAGGGCCAGCACCCCCGGAGCCTGGCTGGCCGCTGGCGCAGCGCCTCCGACGGCGCCCCGGCGGACGCGGGGGCGGAGGACTACTCCTCGGCGCCCTTGCGGCCCATGGAGCCCATTGAGTCCACGGACTCCGCAGGGGCCTCGGAGCCGCCCCCCACCACAGGAGGGCAGCGGGCGCTCGGCGCAGCGCTCAACCGGTCCCGGCCCAGGGGCCGCGCGGCCCTCATCCTCATCAGCCTCGCGGTGGCCGCGATCATCATCATCCCGCTCGCCCTGTCCACCATGAACGGCAAGTCGCCAGCCAGCAGGGGAGCGGCGAGCTCCGTCGCCTCCACTATGCTCCCGGCGGACACCCCGCTGGACCAGGCGATGAGCGTGTCCGGGCGCGTCGGCGCCACACCGGTGGTCAAGCTGACGGCGCCGCTCAGCGCGCCGTCCTCCCTCATCACGGACACACTCATCACCGGCGAGGGCCGCACCCTCCAAGCCGGGGACGCCGCGCTGCTCTCCATCGCGACCTTCTCCGGCACGGACGGGACGAACACGACCTCGCCCGGCGCCGATTCCTCGGGCGATGAGCACACCGGCCGCCGCCTGGTGAGCGTGAGCGTCGACCAGGCCTCCCTCAACGACCTCACCGACATCATCACCGGCACCACCGAGGGCACCCGGCTCGTCCTGCGCGGCCCGCTCGTCGTCGATGGCACGCCGTCGACGGAGATCACCGTCATCGACGTCCTGCCGACCACCGCCTCGGGCACCGAGGTCGCGCCCGCGGCGGGCATGCCCACCGTCACCCCGGGCGACGCCGGAGCGCTCACGCTCTCCACCTCCGGGCTCCCCGCCCCCACGCGCTCCACCGCCGCCATGCTCATCCAGGGCACAGGGGAGCAGGTCCACTCCGACAGCCGCATCATCGCCCGCGTCCAGGCCGTCTCCTGGGCCGACGGGAGCGTCATCACCGACGACTACGGCGCCACGGCCCTGCCGATCGCCGTCGACATGAGCAACGCCAAGACCTACGCAGGACTGAGGAACCACCTCGTGGATGTACCGGTGGGCAGCCGGATGGTCCTCGCCCTGCCCGCCGACCAGGCCCGGGGTGACAGGCCCGTCGCCGTCGTCGTCGATATCCTCGCCATCGAGGATCCCAAGGCCAGTGCCTCAGGCGCGAGCCCGGGCGCCACGCCGACCGTCGGCACCGATCCCGAGATATCGAGCGCCGCGCCCACGACCGCCGCGGCCGGGAACTGACACGGCCATCCACCCACCCGAACCCAGGAGCAGTCATCCCATGAGCGTCGCCGTCCGCGTCATCCCGTGCCTCGACGTCAAGGACGGGCGCGTCGTCAAGGGCGTCAACTTCCAGGGCCTGCGCGACGCCGGCGACCCCGTCGAGCTCGCCCGCCGCTACGACGCCCAGGGCGCCGACGAGATCACCTTCCTCGACGTCTCCGCCTCCTCCGAGGGCAGGGCCACCATGATGGAGGTCGTCTCGGCCACCGCCGAGCAGGTCTTCGTGCCGCTGACCGTCGGCGGGGGCGTGCGCAGCGCCGACGACGTCGCCCGCCTCCTTCGCGCCGGCGCGGACAAGGTCGGCATCAACACCGCCGCCATCGCCCGCCCCGAGCTCCTCTCCGAGGTCGCCGAGCGCTTCGGCAACCAGGTGATCGTCCTGTCCGTGGACGCCCGCCGCTGCCCCGACGGCGTGAGCACGCCCTCCGGCTACGAGGTCACCACCCACGGCGGAACCCGCTCCACCGGCATTGACGCCATCGAGTGGGCGGTGCGCGCCGCCGAGCTCG
Source organism: Actinomyces timonensis DSM 23838 (assembly GCF_000295095.1). Lineage (GTDB taxonomy): Bacteria > Actinomycetota > Actinomycetes > Actinomycetales > Actinomycetaceae > Actinomyces > Actinomyces timonensis. The sequence continues at coordinate 494,104 of NZ_JH806633.1, forward strand.
GCGCTGGCGAGATCCTGCTCAACTCCATGGACGCCGACGGCGTCACCGGAGGCTTCGACCTGGAGATGCTCGACGACGTCCGCCGAGCGGTGCGCGTGCCCCTCATCGCCTCGGGCGGCGCCGGCAAGCCCGAGGACTTCGCCGCCGCCGCCGACCACGGCGCCGACGCCGTGCTGGCCGCCAGCGTCTTCCACTACGGCACGATGACCATCGGCCAGGCCAAGGACGCCCTGCGCGCCGCGGGACACCCCGTTCGCTGAGACCGGTGCGCGGGGCGCACCCGCCCCAGGATCCGATCAATCCGCGCTGCCCCACGCCCAGCCCGTCGTGCCCGTGATCGTCTACCCGCCGGGCTACAGGCGGCCCGATGAGATGAACTAGGCGGGATCGTCCCCTTCGCACTGGCGCTCACCTTCGATCGAGCGCGGCCGACCGCCCGCCGCCCGTGGCAGGATGCGCCCATGAGCCACGACGCGTCCCCGGCCCTCCCGTCCGTCCTCGATGAGGGCATCGCCGCTCGCCTCAAGCGGGACGAGCGGGGCCTCGTGTGCGCCGTCGTCCAGCAGTGGGACTCCCGCGAGGTGCTCATGGTCGGCTGGATGGACGACGAGGCGCTGCGGCGCACCCTCGCCGAGGGGCGCGTCACCTTCTGGTCCCGTTCCCGTCAGGAGTACTGGCGCAAGGGGGACACCTCCGGGCACGCCCAGTACGTCAAGGCCGTCAGCCTGGACTGCGACGGCGACGCCCTCCTCGTCGAGGTGGACCAGGTGGGTGCCGCCTGTCACACCGGCGAGCGGACATGCTTCGCCACCGGCGGCGACCTGCGCGCCGTCGTCGGAAGCCGCCCGGTCCACTGAGGCCCCACTGAGCCGGAGGCGCGCGTTTCCAGGCGCCAGTGCTACGGTGCGACGGCATCTCCATCTTCCGCGCGCTCGCGCGGCACGGGAATGCTCCACTGTCTACCGAGCAACGAGAGAATCGCATGTCCCCCTCGTCCACTACGGGCGCGGCGGCGGGCGCCCAGCCCTCCGCATCCCATCCCATCAAGGAGCTCACGCTCCGCGGCATCGTCATCGGCGGGATCATCACGATCGTCTTCACCGCCGCGAACGTCTACCTCGGCCTCAAGGTCGGCCTGACATTCGCCACATCGATCCCCGCGGCCGTCATCTCGATGGCCATCCTGCGCTACTTCAAGGACCACACGGTCCAGGAGAACAACATCGTCCAGACCATCGCGTCCGCGGCGGGAACGCTGTCCGCGATCATCTTCGTCCTGCCGGGCCTGGTCATGATCGGCTGGTGGCAGGGCTTCCCCTACTGGCAGTCGGTCTTCGTCATCGCGCTGGGCGGCCTGCTGGGCGTCATGTACTCCATCCCCCTGCGCCGCGCGCTGGTCACCCACTCCGACCTGCCCTACCCCGAGGGCGTGGCCGCGGCCGAGGTCCTCAAGGTCGGTGACACCCACGAGGGCGCCGAGGAGTCCCGCCGCGGGCTCATGGCCATCATCTGGGGCGGTCTTTCCTCCGCGGGCTTCGCCATCCTGGGCTCGCTCAAGGCCGTGTCCACCGAGCTGTCCGGGGTCTTCCGGATCGGCTCGGGCGGCACGACGGCGGCCGGCTCCCTCTCCCTCGCCCTCATCGGCGTGGGCCACCTGGTCGGCATCGGCGTCGGCATCGCCATGGTCGTCGGACTCGTCATCTCCTACGGCGTGCTCCTGCCGATGCGCACCTGGGGCAACATCGACGGCGACCTCGCCGACGTCGTCGGCACCATCTTCAAGCAGGATGTGCGCCTCATCGGGGCGGGCACCATCGCCATCGCCGCCGTGTGGACCCTCATCAAGCTCATCGGCCCGATCGTCGCCGGTATCCGCGACTCCATCCGCTCCACCTCCCAGCGCCAGGCCGGCGAGGAGGTCGACCTCACCGAGCGCGACCTGTCCGCCAAGGTCGTCATCGGCGTAACGCTCGCCTCCATGCTGCCCATCGGCGTGCTCCTGTGGCTCTTCGTCCAGGGCACGAGCATCGCCCACTCCGTCATCGGCCTGGTCCTCGTCTCGATCGTCTTCGTGCTGCTGACCGGCCTGGCCGTCGCCTCGGTCTGCGGCTACATGGCCGGTCTCATCGGCGCCTCCAACTCGCCGATCTCCGGCGTCGGCATCATCGTGGCGATCACCGCGGCGCTCGTCGTCAAGGTCGTCCACGGCAGCGTCCAGGGCGACCAGATCGACGCGCTCATCGCCTACACGCTGCTCACCGCGGCCGTCGTCTTCGGCATCGCCACGATCTCGAACGACAACCTCCAGGACCTCAAGACGGGCCAACTGGTCAAGGCGACGCCGTGGAAGCAGCAGGTCGCCCTCATCATCGGCGTCGTCTTCGGCGCGATCGTCATCCCGCCGGTCCTCAACCTCATGCAGAAGGCCTTCGGATTCGCCGGAACCCCCGGCGCGGGGGAGAACGCCCTCGCCGCCCCGCAGGCCTCGCTCATCTCCCAGCTCATCAAGGGCGTCTTCGGAGGAGGCCTCAACTGGGGCCTCCTGGGCCTGGGCGCGGGGATCGGCGTCGTCGTCGTCATCATCGACGAGGTCCTCAAGCGCACCACCAAGCGCATGTCCCTGCCCGGCCTGGCCGTCGGCATGGGCATGTACCTGCCCATGGCCGTCACCATCATGATCCCGATCGGCGCGCTCCTGGGCGTCGTCCACGACCGCTGGGCCGCCAAGCAGGCGGACCCGGAGGGCGCCAAGCGCATGGGCACCCTGGCGGCCACGGGCCTCATCGTCGGCGAGTCCCTGTGGGGCGTCGTCTACGCCGGGATCGTTGGCTTCTCGGGCGAGGAGTCGCCGCTGGCCTTCGTGCCCGACAGCTTCGAGAGCATCGCCTACTGGCTCGGCCCGGTGGTGTTCGCCGCCGTGACCGCCGCCATGTACTGGTACTCCCGCAAGGCGGCCCGCCGGGCCTGATCGGCCCGTCGCCCGACTCACGCGCACACGCCCGCCCGGCGCGCGAATCCCAGCATGCGCTGAGGATTTGCGCGCCGGGCGCCGCCTTAGGGACCATGGGAGCAGGTAACGAAATGGGAACCGGCGCAGCGGGCCCCACTCAGGCGCGAGGAGGTGCGCGGTGACATCCTTCGAGGAGATGGTGGCATCGGCCCGCGCCGTCGTCGCGGAGCGCGAGTCGCAGGTGCCCCTGGAGGAGATGCGCGACCGGGTCCGTGAGGCGGACAGCCCCACCAACGCCCTCGACGCCCTGCGCCCCCGCAGCGGCTCGATCTCCGTCATCGCGGAGGTCAAGCGCGTCACCGCCACCTTCGCCGACCTCAGCGGGGTGGGGGACGTGGCCGTGCTGGCCCGCTTCTACGCCGCCGGCGGCGCCGCCTGCGTCTCCGTGGTCACCGAGCCCGTGCGCTCCCACGGCTGCCTGGCGGATCTCGACGCCGCGCGCGCCGCCGTCGATATCCCCATCCTCGTCAACGATCTCGTCGTCACCCCCTACCAGGTCCACGAGGCGAGGGTCCACGGGGGCGACCTCCTCCTCCTCGACGCCCGCCTCGAGCCCCTCGTCCTGGAGGCCCTCATCGAGCGCACGCACTCGCTGGGGATGCTCGCCGTCGTCGAGGCCCACTCCCGCAGGGAGGCGATCACCGCCGTGGAGACCGGCGCGCTGTGCGTGGCCGCCGACGCCCGCGACCCCCTCACCGGCCAGGTGGACCACTGCCGCTTCGAGCAGGTCGCCGAGGTCCTTCCCTCCTCCGTGCTGCGCGTGGCCACGGGCGGCGTCGCCGGCCCGAGGGACGTCATGTCCTACGCGCGCCGGGGCGCGGACGTGGTGCTCGTGGGGGAGGCCATCATCCGCTCGCAGGACCCCCAGCAGTTCGTTGCCGAGCTCGTCGCCGCGGGCAACCACCCCGCGCTCCAGAACGCCACCAACCGAGAGGTCAGCTGAGTGCCGCCCACCATCGCCGCCGCCGTCGGCGCAGCGCTCGCCCCCGCGTCGATCCCCAGCCCCTCGCAGTCCGTCTGGCACCTGGGCCCGCTCCCGATCCGCGCCTACGCGTTCTGCATCCTCGCCGGGGTCGCCCTGGCCGTGTGGTGGACGGATCGGCGCTACCGGGCCCGCGGCGGCCAGGCCGAGTTCGCCCTCGACACCGCGATGCTCACCGTGCCCATCGGCATCATCTGCGCTCGCCTCTACCACGTCATCACCTCCCCGGACGCCTACTTCGGGCCGAACGGCGACCTGGCGCGCATCCCGCGCATCTGGGAGGGCGGCATCGGCATCTGGGGCGGCGTGGCCGGGGGCCTCATCAGCGGCGCCCTCTTCCTGCACCACCGGGGCGTGCGCCTGGCCCCCTTCGCCGACGCCGTCGCCCCCGCGATCCTCGCGGCGCAGGCCATCGGCAGGCTGGGCAACTGGTTCAACCAGGAGCTCTTCGGCGGCCCCACCACCCTGCCCTGGGGACTCGAGATCGACCGCGCCCACCTGCCCGCCGGCTACGCGCCCGGGACCCTCTTCCACCCGACCTTCCTCTACGAGGCGCTGTGGTCCGCCGCGGGCGTGTGCGCCCTGCTCTGGCTCGAGCGGCGCCTGCGCCGCGGGGGAGCGAGCGGTGGGCGGCTCCTGTGGGCCTACCTCATGGTCTACACCTTGGGGCGCGCCTGGATCGAGCACCTGAGGATCGATGACGCCCAGCGGATCCTCGGCCTGCGCCTCAACGAGTGGACCTCGCTCGTGGTCTTCGCCGTCGGGCTCATCGGCTTCATCATCGTCACCCGCCGCGGCCCCAGTGACGCGATCCGCGCCGACGGCGGGCAGGCCGGGGGAGAGGCCGGTGGAGCCGAGAAGCCCGCCGGTGGACCTGACGCGCCGTCCCGTGAGAAGGCTGACGATCCGCGTGATCCTCACCGTGGCGGGAACTGAACTCGGCTAGAATATGGGCCATGCGTAGAGCCAAGATTGTCTGCACCCTCGGTCCCGCCACAGATTCCCCCGAGCAGGTACAGGCGCTCGTGGACGCGGGCATGAACGTCGCCCGCATCAACCGCTCCCACGGCAGCGCCGAGGACCACGAGAAGGTCATCGCGCGCGTGCGCGAGGCGGCGGAGGCCTCGGGCCGCTCCATCGCCATCCTCGTGGACCTCCAGGGCCCCAAGATCCGCCTCGGCCGCTTCGTGGGCGACCAGAAGGTCATGCTCAACAAGGGCGATGAGTTCACCATCACCACCGATGACGTCCTGGGCACTGTCAAGCGCTCCTCGACGACGTTCAAGGGCCTGCCGGGTGACTGCCGCCCCGGCGACCGCCTCCTCATCGACGACGGCAACGTGGCCGTGCGCGTCACCGCCGTCACGGACACGGATGTGGTCACGAAGGTCGAGGTCCCCGGGTACGTCTCCAACAACAAGGGCATCAACCTGCCGGGCGTGGCCGTCTCTGTGCCGGCGCTGAGCGAGAAGGACCGCGAGGACCTGCGGTGGGCCCTCAAGGTTGGCGCCGACGTCATCGCGCTGTCCTTCGTGCGCGACGCGAATGACGTCAAGGACGTCCACGAGATCATGGACGAGGTCGGCACGCGCATCCCCGTCATCGCGAAGATCGAGAAGCCGCAGGCGGTCGAGCACCTCCTGGAGATCGTGGACGCTTTCGACGGCATCATGGTGGCCCGCGGCGACCTCGGCGTGGAGATGCCCCTGGAGGCGGTGCCGCTGGTGCAGAAGCGCGCGATCGAGTTGGCCCGCCGCAACGCCAAGCCCGTCATCGTGGCAACCCAGGTGCTGGAGTCGATGATCCAGAACCCGCGTCCGACGCGCGCGGAGGCCTCGGACTGCGCCAACGCGATTCTCGACGGCGCCGACGCGGTCATGCTGTCGGGGGAGACCTCGGTGGGCGCGTACCCGATCGAGGCCGTGCGCACGATGGCCAACATCATTGAGAACGTCGAGGAGAACGGCGGGGAGCGCATCGCGCCCCTGGGCTCCTTCCCGCAGACGCGCGGTGGGGCGCTCACCCGCGCCGCCGCGGAGATGGGCGAGCAGCTCGCCGCCGACTACCTCGTCACCTTCACCCAGTCCGGTGACACGGCCCGCCGCCTGTCCCGCCTGCGCTCGCCCATCCCGCTGCTGGCCTTCACGCCGCTGTCGACGACGCGCAACCAGCTCTCGGTGTCCTGGGGCGTGCAGACCTTCGAGGTTCCCGAGGTCCAGCACACCGATGAGATGGTGACCCAGGTGGACAAGACCCTCCAGGAGAAGCACCTCGCGCAGGTCGGCGACGTCGTCGTCATCGTCGCGGGCATGCCCCCGGGAACCCCGGGCTCCACGAACTCCATCCGCGTCCACACCGTGGGCGAGACGGCCGACTACCTCGGCTGAGGGAGAACCCGCGCCTCGGCAAGGAGACGGACGACGGCGCGACCCCAGGATTCGCTGGGGCCGCGCCGTTCTCGTATGCGCCACGGCCTGGAGCTCGCGTCCAAAGCACCTGCAAGTTGTCCAGAGCAACCCTGGGAGGTCCTGGGCAGCGCTGGGCCGTCCTGAGCATCGCGGGGAGCGCTGCTTTCAACGCACCAGAGGCGCCCGAACCCAACCTCCGCTTCGTGGTGCGGGGCGGTGACGCCTGCGGACTCGTCGTCGAGAGCATCCCCAGACCGTTGAAAGCATCCCCAAGCCGTCTTGAGCACCCTGCTATGGGATGCGACGGTCTGGGGATGCTCCAATCGGTCTCCAGGTGCTTTCGACGCAGTCTCCACGAGCGTCACCGCGCAACTGCGCAGGACTGGACCCGTTGCGGACGTACCTGGGGTTTGCGGGCTCTTCCGGTTTGGGGGTGTGGTCAGGTGCTCAGTCGGTGCCTGAGGCCTCCGGTGTGGATGAGGGATCGGGTGATGTAGTGGGTGGGGTTGCGCAATCCTTGGGCGATGCCTCGTAGGTGCTCGAGCCTGCCGCCCGTGGCTTCGGTGGGGGCGTTGGATGAGCCGGGGTGGTCGAAGCAGGCCAGGGGTGTCCTCGCTCCTGCGCTTCAGGGTCCTCCCCAGGCGGGCGATCTCCTGGATCCCGGCTGGCACCCCAGAGGAGATGGATCTGATCAGGGCGCTCATGAGGCCTCGGCCGTGGGCCTTGTCGGGGTGCTGGTAGGCGTCGATCATCTTCTGGTAGACCGCCCAGGTCACCTCCACAGCAGTGTTCCTCTCGTCGGCGAACAGCGCCTCCAGGCGCCCGGCCTGCTTCTCGGTGAGCAGGCCCTCCCTGGTCAGCAGGGCTCGGCGCGCCGCGTACAGGGCGTCGCTGGCTCTCCCGCGCCGCCCTGTGGTGGCCTGCTGGACTCTGCGGCGGGTCTCATCGAGGGCGTCGGCGGCCAGGCGCACCACGTGGAAGGGGTCCATGACTGCCCTGGCGTCTGGTAGTTGCTCGGTTGTGGTGGTCTTGTTAGCCGGTGAAGCCGTTCATCGCCACGATCTCGATCTGCTGGCGCCAGGCGGGGGGCCGGTCGGCCAGCCAGCAGGCCAGGGCCTTCTTGGATCGGCCGGGAATCATGTCGACCAGGCGTGCCGGCCCGGCGCCGTCGCGCGCGGGGGTCAGGTCGATGATGACCGTCACGCACCGCTGGCGACCCCGGTGGCGCCACACATGCTCGTCTATCCCGATCACGCGAGCCCCCGTCGGGCGGTCCTCCAGGGGCCTCAGGGCCTTTATGCCGGCTTTCAGGACGGCGTCGTTGGCGGCGTCCCACCCCACGCCCAGGCGCGCCGCGACCCGCGAGACGGCCATATTGTCGACCGCGACCGCCTCCAGCGCCCAGGCGGCGGCCGAGCGCGTCAGGATGCTCCGGGGCTCGGCCGCGGCGCTGATGTCGACCCTCCAGGTCCGGCGGCCGAGCTGGCAGGCGATCCTGGGGACCCTCACCAGCAGGCGCGTGACCCTGCCCGCGGTGGGGGCGTGGGCCAGTAAGCGCGCCACCGTGCCGGCCCGCCGCCCCATCGCCGCGCACGAGGCGCAGAACAGCCGCTCGTCAACAGGGGCGATGACGGGGCGGGCCTCGACGACCAGCTCGCCGCCATCGGCGAGGCGCTGGCCCGTGGCGCGCAGGCCCAGGGGCCCCAGGCCCAGCACGGCGTCGGGATCGATCGGCTCGAAGCGCTCCCCGGCCAGGGCGCGCGGTAGGCTTCAACATGGCGTCGGGGTCCTCCGGCAGGCGATGGATAGTTCAGCGACACCCATCATGCCCACCAAGGGCCCCGACGCCCCGCCGTCTACCCCCGCGCGCCCACCACCCCGCCTACACCCACAAACCGGAAGAGCCATCAATCCTCTCCGCGCCACCAAGATCGCTGAGACCAAGGCGGGAATCGAAGGACGCCTCCACCAAAGACGTTCGGGGGTCGCCTGAGGTGTCGGGCGCCCAGAAGCTCCACGTCGTCAGGATCGGGATCTCGACCTCTGTAGGATCGGCGCCGTTCCGAAGCGACTCCAGTGCGGCCTGGGCCGCCTCACGGGCGTACCTCCTGGCCAGCCATGACTTCCCCGATCCTGGGCCGCCAAGGATGACAAGCGAGGAGGCGCCCGCCAGAGCCTCCTCAGAGGAGACGATCGTCGGTGTGGCCGAGGCCTGACGGTGGCTGTCCGATCCGCCATCGCCCTGCTCTAAGGAGAGCCGCTGCTCCAGAACAGTCTGCCTGTCCCCAACGAATGACGAGCGGTCCCAGTCGTCTACTCGGGCCTCCAAGTAGACGATGAGGTCCTTCCGGGTCGCCTGGGCAACGAGACGCGCATGCAAGCCATGGGCATAGCGCTCGATTGCAGCGTTGCCAGCCTCAAGGCAATTGAGCGACGGCGTGACCTCTTCTCTCAATGCCGCCTCAGACGCCCCGACAAATACCTGATGAGAGGTGTAGTACCGTTGGATCAGATATTCATATGTGGCGCGCAAAGCCTCGCGGGCGATGGCGTGCTCGCTGTCGCCCCAGTCCGCGTCCGCCCACGAGGAACCGGCATCGGCCGCGCGCTGCTTGGCCTTGCCAACGATCCGATCAGCCACCGTGGTCGCATTCAGTCGCGACTGCCCGAGTTCACGGTCGCTCGGCCCATGCTGTTCCACTACATCGCGCGCGATGGCGAGCCCCGTAATCAGCTCGTCGTCGGAGAAACCCTCGCCATGGCCCCATGCGGAGATGGTGCTCTCCACCTCAGACTGCAGGCGCTTACGCTCTGCCTGGCTGTCGATCATGGCTTTGAGCCGCTTGACGCCTGCCGCTGTCGCCGCAGTGGCAGCGGGACCTGCTCCTCCAACGAGCGCCGCCACCGCGATGGTCGTGAGGTCGCCGATCGCCTCGCTCAGTTTCGTGTTTCCAGTAGGCGCCATCGCTCGACCTTCCCCGCCGGGCAGGGCCGCAAACAGCCGCCGGGCGCGCATCGTTGGGCTGATGAGGGAGTACCTCCGGTGGGACTCGAACCCACAACACTCCGATTTTGAGTCGGATGCCTCTGCCAGTTGGGCTACGGAGGCGCGGGCGGCGCGCGGCCGCCACACGGTGATGCGACGCAGTGTTCGTGTCTGGCCGCGTTTGGCCCACTACGTACGGCGATCATACTAGACTCGCCCCCGTGAGTACCGAGTCCAGCACTAGCGCCCGTCGGGTTCTCGTCGCCGAGGACGAGACCCTCATCCGACTCGACATCGTCGAGACCCTCACCGAGGCCGGCTACGAGGTCGTCGCCGAGGCCGCTGACGGCGAGGAAGCCGTCCGCCTCGCAGGCGAGCATGAGCCCGACCTCTGCGTCATGGACGTCAAGATGCCCGTCATGGACGGCATCACCGCCGCCGAGCAGATCATCGAGAAGCACGGCTGCGCCGTCGTCATGCTCACCGCCTTCTCCCAGGCCGAGCTCGTCGAGCGCGCCAGCGCCGCCGGCGCCATGGCCTACGTCGTCAAGCCCTTCACCCCGGCCGACCTCCTCCCCGCCCTCGAGATCGCCTTCTCCCGCCACGAGGAGATCGCCTCCCTCGAGTCCGAGATCGCCGACCTCAACGAGCGCTTCGAGACCCGCAAGCGGGTCGACCGCGCCAAGGGCCTCCTCATGGAGCGCATGGGCCTGTCCGAGCCCGAGGCCTTCCGCTGGATGCAGAAGACCTCCATGAACCGCCGCCTGACCATGCGCGAGGTCGCCGACGCCGTCATCGAGCAGGTCGGCTCAACGGCCAAGAGCGGCGGGAAGACGGCCAAGGCCCCCAAGGCGGGCAAGAGCGCCAAGAGCGAGGACGCCGACGCCTGAGCGGACGCCCGCCCCAGACGCCTGAGCGGCGGGGGCGCCAGCCTGCCCCAGGCGCCCAACCGCCCCGGGCGCTCAGACGAACATGCTCCGCAGCGTCCCCCGGGCGGTCGTCCTGCCCTCGTCGTCACTGACGACGACCTCGTAGACGCAGGTCTTCCTGCCCACGTGGACCGGCTGCGCCACCGCCGTCACCCAGCCCTGGCGCACCGGGCGGAGGTGGCTGACCTGCAGCTCGGCGCCCATCGGGAGCATCCCCTCCGGAGCCGCCCGCCGTGCCGCGAACGACGCCGCCGTCTCGATGAGCGAGGCGCTCGCGCCACCGTGCAGCACCCCCGAGACCTGGCGGGCCCCCTCGACGGGCATCCGCATGACCGTGCGCTGGGCGCCCAGCATGACCACCTGCATCCCCAGCGTCGCCATGAGAGTGCCCGCCTCGCGGTCCTCCATCGCCGTGCCCACGGCCGAGGCCGCCGACACCGCCGAGCCAGCCGGCATGGGCACGGGGAACTGCCTCACCCGGCGAGGAGGGAAGGCCGCCGTCACCTCGGGCGACTCCGCCGACTCCCCACTGGCGCCCGCACCACCGGTCTCACCCGGCCATGCGGGCGCGTCGGGGCTGACCGGGCTGGGAGCCGTCTCCGCGTCGGAGGAGGGGCGGTCGGTCGGGAGGGCGCTGGGGCTCATGTCGCTCATACCCCGTAGGCTGGCACGGTGAGCACCTCCACGACCAGACCCGCGCCGTCATCCACGGACGGAGCCCCTCGCCGCCTGCTCCTCATCGACGGCCACTCCATGGCCTTCAGGGCCTACTACGCCCTGCCCGTGGAGAACTTCACGACCTCCACCGGCCAGGCCACCAACGCCGTCCACGGCTTCGCCTCCATGCTGCTCTCCCTCATCGAGCAGGAGGCCCCCACGCATGTGGCCGTGGCCTTCGACCTCGCGGGCGGCACCTTCCGCACCGAGGAGTACTCCGAGTACAAGGGCACCCGCGACGCCACGCCCGAGCCCTTCATCGGCCAGGTCGAGCTCATCCAAGAGGTCCTCGACGCGATGGGCATCCGCTGGCTCACCAAGGACCGCTACGAGGCCGACGACATCCTCGCCACACTGGCCGCCACCGGCCAGGGGGCGGGCATGGAGGTCCTCCTGTGCTCCGGCGACCGCGACTCCTTCCAGACCGTCACCGAGCGCTGCACCGTGCTCTACCCCATCAAGGGCGTGTCCACCCTGCGCCGGATGACGCCGGCCGAGGTCGAGGAGCGCTACGGCGTCACCCCCGAGCGCTACCCGCACCTGGCCGCCCTCGTCGGCGAGACGAGCGACAACCTGCCCGGCGTGCCCGGGGTCGGCCCCAAGACCGCCGCCAAGTGGATCGCCCAGTACGACGGCCTCGACGGCATCGTCGCCAGCGCCGACCAGATCAAGGGAAAGGCCGGCCAGTCCCTGCGTGACCACCTCGACGACGTCCTGCGCAACCGCCGTCTCAACCGGCTCCTCACCGACCTCGACCTCGGCATCGACCCCGCCCGGGACCTGGAGTACCTGGGCGCCCACCGCGCCGCCCTCACCCGCGTCATGGAGGCCCTGGAGTTCCGCACGATCCTCCAGCGCGCCCAGCGCGTCCTGCCCTTCGCCGACACCTCCGACCACGGCCCACAGGGCTCGGCCGCCCCCGAGGGCCCCGCCGCCGCCCTGGAGGCCCTCGCGCCCGCGGTCCTCGGCCACTGCATCGAGCCCGGCCGCCTCGCCGAGGCGATCCAGGAGCTCGCCGACGGCGCCCTCGGCCTCCACATCATCGGGGACCTGCGCCCGGGCCTCGGCGACCCGCGACTCGTCGCCCTGTCCGACGGCGAGCGGGCCGTCGTCGCCGACCCCTCCCTCCTGCTGCCGGGCGACGAGCGGGCCCTCGGCGCCCTCCTGGCCGATCCCGCGCGCCGCCTCGTCGTCGCCGACGCCAAGGGCTCCTCCCACGCCCTGGCCGCCCGGGGCTTCGAGCTGCGGGGCGTCGCCGCCGACCCCTCCCTGGCCGGCTACCTGTGCCGCCCCGAGCAGCGCAGCTACGACGTCGACAGCCTCGTCCAGCGCTGGCTCGGCATCGACCTGGCCGGCATGGAGGACGATGCCAGCGCCGACGGCGGCCAGCAGGGCTTCGACCTCGACGCCCTCGCCGCGGATGCGGTTCCCACCGAGGCCCTGCGCGCCGCGCGCCGCGCCGCCGCGCTCCTGCCCCTCCAGGACGCCCTCGACGCCCAGATGGAGCAGCGCGGGGCCTCCGCCCTCTTCACCGGCCTCGAGATGCCCGTCTCGGAGTGCCTGGGCAGGATGGAGGCCCTGGGCATCGCCGTCGACGACGACGTCCTGGCCGCCCGCGAGGCCGAGCTCGACGGGCGGGTCAACCACGCCCAGGCCGCCGCCTTCGAGGCCGCCGGCCACGAGCTCAACCTCTCCAGCCCCAAGCAGCTCCAGACCGTCCTCTTCGACGAGCTCGGCATGCCCAAGACCCGCAAGACCAAGACCGGGTACACCACGGACGCGGGCGCTCTGGCCGAGCTCTACGCCAAGACCGGGCACCCCTTCCTCGCCCAGCTCCTGGAGCACCGCGACGCCATCAAACTGCGCCAGACCGTCGAGGGACTGCGCAAGGCCATCCAGCCCGACGGCCGCATCCGCACCACCTTCCAGCAGACCATCGCCGCCACCGGCCGCCTGTCCTCCATCGACCCCAACCTGCAGAACATCCCCGCCCGTACCGAGGAGGGGCGCCGCATCCGCGAGGCCTTCACCGTCGGCGAGGGCTACGAGTGCCTCATGACGGCCGACTACTCCCAGATCGAGATGCGCATCATGGCGCACCTGTCCGGGGACGAGGCCCTCATCGAGGCCTTCCGCTCCGGGGAGGACCTGCACCGCTACGTGGCCGCCCTCGTCCACCGCATCGACGTCGACGACGTCACCCCCGAGCAGCGCGGCCACGTCAAGGCCATGAGCTACGGCCTGGCCTACGGGCTGTCCACCTACGGCCTGGCCAAGCAGCTCGGCATCGAGAACGCCGAGGCCATGGCCCTGCGCGACGCCTACTTCGCCCGCTTCGGTCGCGTCCACGACTACCTCGAGGCCGTCGTCGACCAGGCGCGCCGCGACGGCTACACCCAGACGATGCTCGGGCGCCGCCGCTACCTGCCGGACCTGGGCAGCGACAACCGCCAGCGCCGCGAGATGGCCGAGCGCGCCGCCCTCAACGCCCCCATCCAGGGCTCGGCCGCCGACATTGTCAAGCGCGCCATGGTGGACGTCGCCGAGGCGCTCACCGCCCAGGGCCTGGCCAGCCGCATCCTCCTGCAGATCCACGACGAGCTCCTCCTGGAGATCGCGCCGGGGGAGGGCGACGCCGTCGAGGCCCTCGTCAGGGAGCGCATGGGCCGGGCCGTCTCACTGTCCGTGCCCCTTGACGTCTCCGTGGGGCGCGGCAGCACCTGGCGCGACGCCGCTCACTGAGCCCCGTCTGTGAGGGATTCCATGACGAGGCGCGCGCCAGGGCTGTGGGAACCTCAGGGTTCCGAAACGGCCACTGGCTGGTAGAGTTCGATGCGTGCGCCCCGCGGGCGGATCACGATTGTGAAACATTCGGTGACATTCGATGATCTGACCAACCGCACGCCGTGCCAGTCCGGGCTGGCCCGTCTTGCGGGGGACGCATGGCATCTATCGTCCCGACCCCCAAGTCCGTTTCGGAGCAACCCCTACATGACCAACAACACGCCCAGCCCTGCCCCGGTCGCCGTCAACGACATCGGCTCGACCGAGGAGATTCTCGCCGCCGTCGACGAGACCATCAAGTACTTCGATGACGGCGACATCGTCGAGGGCACTGTCGTCAAGGTCGACCACGACGAGGTCCTCCTCGACATCGGCTACAAGACCGAGGGCGTCATCCTCGCTCGTGAGCTGTCCATCAAGCACGACGTCGACCCCGACGAGATCGTCTCCGTCGGCGACGAGATCGAGGCCCTTGTGCTCCAGAAGGAGGACAAGGAGGGTCGTCTGCTCCTGAGCAAGAAGCGCGCCCAGTACGAGCGCGCCTGGGGCACCATCGAGCGCGTCAAGGAGGAGGACGGCGTCGTCACCGGCTCCGTCATCGAGGTCGTCAAGGGCGGGCTCATCCTCGACATCGGCCTGCGCGGCTTCCTGCCCGCCTCCCTGGTCGAGATGCGCCGCGTGCGCGACCTCCAGCCCTACGTGGGCCGCGAGCTCGAGGCCAAGATCATCGAGCTGGACAAGAACCGCAACAACGTGGTCCTCTCCCGCCGCGCCTTCCTCGAGCAGACCCAGTCCGAGGTCCGCACCAACTTCCTGCAGACCCTCGGCAAGAGCCAGGTCCGCACCGGTGTGGTCTCCTCCATCGTCAACTTCGGCGCCTTCGTGGACCTGGGCGGCGTCGACGGCCTCGTCCACGTCTCCGAGCTGTCCTGGAAGCACATCGACCACCCGTCCGAGGTCGTCGAGGTCGGCCAGGAGGTCACCGTCGAGGTCCTCGACGTCGACTTCGACCGCGAGCGCGTCTCCCTGTCGCTGAAGTCCACGCAGGAGGACCCGTGGCAGGCCTTCGCCCGCACCCACGCCATCGGCCAGGTCGTCCCCGGCAAGGTCACCAAGCTCGTACCCTTCGGCGCCTTCGTCCGCGTCGAGGACGGCATCGAGGGCCTCGTCCACATCTCCGAGCTCGCCCAGCGCCACGTCGAGGTGCCCGAGCAGGTCGTCAAGGTCGGTGAGGACGTCTTCGTCAAGGTCATCGACATCGACCTCGAGCGCCGCCGCATCTCCCTGTCCCTCAAGCAGGCCAACGAGGGCGTCGACCCCGCCAGCGAGGACTTCGACCCCTCGCTCTACGGCATGGCCGCCGAGTACGACGAGAACGGCAACTACAAGTACCCCGAGGGCTTCGACCCGGAGACCAACGAGTGGCTCGAGGGCTTCGAGGCGCAGCGCGAGGCCTGGGAGGCCGAGTACGCGGCCGCCCACGCCCGTTGGGAGGCCCACAAGGCCCAGGTCGCCAAGGCCCAGGAGGAGGACCAGGACTCCGGCGAGACCGTCCCCGCTGGCTCCACCTCCTACTCCTCGACCTCCACGGAGGCCACCGGCACCCTCGCCTCCGACGAGGCCCTTGCCGCCCTGCGCGAGAAGCTGACCGGCAACTGATCGGCCACCGCGTGTAGCACTCCGACGGCGCCCCCGGCCCACACCGGCCGGGGGCGCCCCACGTCAGGAGCGTGTCATGTCTGGCAGTGCTCCCCATCGCGAATGCTCTAGTCTCTATGCGAGGCTGAACCAGGGCGGTGCCCTGCCGCCGCAGTCGACCCCTGAGAGGCAGGATGATGAGCTGGTCCGACGACTCCGAGGCCCTGCGCGGCATCGAGGAGCCGAGATCCCCCGCGGGGGCCGCCGCGTTCCTCGCCGCGGTCACCTCGGCCTTCGACGGCTCCGACCCCGCGGATCCCGGCAGCCACGAGGAGCTGCGCCGCTCCGGTCTGGGCGAGGCCCTGGCCGAGGTCGACCGGGACGCGCTCGTGGCCCTCGCCGAGGACCCCCGCCTGAGCCGCGACGAGATCGAGGCCGCCATCAGCCACTGCATCGGTATCCGCCGCGCGGCGGGCGTCTCCGAGGTCCCCACCCGCTACGCCCGCATCGAGATGTGCGCGGCGCTCGGCCAGCGCGCCGAGGCCCTCAGCGAGCTGCGCGAGGCCAGGCTCTTCTCCATGGGGGACATCGACCCGCGAGTGACCCTCGCGGCGGCCACCTTCAATGACGACTTCTCCGGTGTCATCCGCACGGCCTCCTCGGCCACGCTGCGCAAGATCGCCGACCCCTCCGCGGTCTCGGAGGGACTGTCCTCCAGCCTCCTGCCCTACCTCGCCCAGGAGCGGCGGGTCGAGGGGGAGGACGCCCTCGCCACGCTCGACACCATCGAGCCCCCCGCCTGGCAGCGCCTGCGCGTGCTCGGCCGGCGCCTGGAGTACATGGCGCTCGCCGGGCAGTGGGAGCGGGCCATGGCCGTCATGCGGCACACCGATCTCAAGGACGGCAGCCAGTCCACCGCCTGGACGCTCATGAACACGGCGGCCTGCATGGCGCTCGTCCTGCGGGAGGCCGTGCGCGCCGGCTATGGCCAGAACGCCCTCGGCGCCGCCGTGCAGCTGCGCTCGGAGCTCGGCCCCGAGCTCGCTCTGACGGGCTGGGACACGGTCGCCCACGCCTATGACATGGCCACCACCTTCGCGCGGGTCCTCGCCCGGATCTTCGACGAGCGCAACGGCGGCAACGGCGTCTCGGAGCGGATCGAGACGCGGATGGCCGCCGAGGCCTCCAGCCTGCGCAACCGCTCCTACGGCACCATGACCGGCGGCTTCGGCATGCAGGCGGAGACCGCTGCCAACCGCGCCGCCCTCGTCCAGGAGACCCAGGAACTGCTCGTCCTGGCGCGCGGCTACGGCCTCGGCGCGGTGCGCGAGCGGGCCATGCGCACCGCGGAGATGGTGAGCGACTCCCTGTCGGCGGGCATTGATGAGACCCAGCTCGAGGTCATCATCGAGCTCCGCGTCGTCTTCGCCCGTCTCCTCCTCGCCCTGGGCGCCTCCGAGCGCGCTGAGGGCGAGGCGCTGCGCACGGCGGAGTTGTGCCTGTCCCAGGGCTGGCAGGAGATCGCCTGCGCCTCCTTCGTGACGGCCGGACGGGCGGCCTCCGAGCGCCACGAGATCTTTGCCGCCCGTGAGCACACGGGCCAGGTGACCGCCATCCTGGCCGACTGGGGCACCAGCCGTATGAGCGAGCGGCTCACGATCCTCGTCGAGGCCATCGGCGACCACGCCAGCTCGGTCCTCCTCCTCACCGACCTCGCCGAGCGGACCTCCCAGAACGTCGAGGAGGACAACACCCTCGCCGCGCCCACGCGCGAGGTCTGCCGGAAAGCCCGCTCCGAGCTCGGCAAGGTCGGCCGCGTCCCCGACGGCGTCGAGGCCCGCCTGACGGCCGTCGAGGAGAGGATCGCCCCGTATGGCCGCGGCCGGGGAGGCCGCCACCGCGCCGCCGGATCAGCGGCCACCGATGACTCACCGGCCTGAGGGGGCGATCAGGCTGGGGGAGGGCCAGATCGCGGCCTCCCTCGTGGGCCGGCTGAGAGCCCACGGACACCCCTTCGCCCTCGCTGATCCCGCGGCGCGCCCGGCATCCGCTGCGCCTCCCGTGCCCGCTGCCCCTGGCCTCGCCCTCAGTCTCCCCGCACCCGGCTCCCTTCCGCCCGGCGCTCCCGAGCGCGCCCTGCTCACCCTCATCGGTGAGATGACCGGGATCATCGCCCGCCGCCGTTCCTTCGCCGACGGCGCGGGCCGGCTCGCCGTCCCACGGGGCCGGCGCGCCCTGCGCGTGGGGCTCACTGGGGGCATCGGCACCGGCAAGTCGACAGCCGCCCGCCGCCTCGCCGAGCGCGGCGCGAGCGTCGTCGATGCCGACGCCGTCGCCAGGGAGGTCCTCGCACCCGGAAGCGAGGGCCTGGCGGCCGTGGCCGCGGCCTTCGGACGCGATGTCCTGGGCGCCGACGACTCCCTCAACAGGGCGGCGCTGGCATCCCGTGTCTTCGGGGACCCCGCCGCCCGGGCCCGGCTCGACGCCATCACCCTGCCTCGGATCGCCGAGCTCGCCGCCCGCCGCCTCGAGGCGGTCCCGGCGGGAGGGATCGCCGTCTACGACGTCCCCCTCCTCGCCGAGAGCGGCATCGCCGACCTCTTCGACTGCGTCATCGTCGTCGAGGCGCCCCTGGCGACCCGGCTCGCCCGCCTCGCCCGGCGCGGCGTGGACGAGGCCGACGCGCGGCGCCGGATCGCCGTCCAGGCCGGCGACGACGACCGCCGCCGCCTGGCGGACTTCATCCTGCCCAACAGTGGGAGCGAGCGGGACCTCGCTGACGCCGTCGGGCGCCTGTGGGACGATCGCCTGCGCCCCGCCTCCCAAGGAGAGAAGCCATGAGCGCCACTGAGCCACAGGACGACCAGGAGAGGGAGGCCGACGAGGAGCTGACCGCCTCCAGCCTCGGCTCCCGCGCGAGGCGCGTCGTCGCCTGGGTGGCGCTCATCAACCTGGCCGGCATGGTCATCGAGATCGCCGTGGGGGCCCGCATCGGCTCGGCCTCCCTCCTCGCCGACGCCGCCGACTTCCTCGAGGACTTTCTCATCAACGCGCTCGTCGTCCTCGCCCTCGGCTGGCCGGTGGCCTCCCGGCGCCGGGCCGCCAGATGGCTCGCCGCCCTCATCCTCATCCCCGCCCTGGCTGCCCTGGCCACCGCCGTCTGGCGGCTCGCCACCGGTCAGCCCCCCGAGCCCATCAGCCTCTCGCTCACGGCGGGGCTCGCCCTCATCCTCAACGCCCTGTGCGCGCTCCTCCTCATGGGGCTGCGCAGGACGGGAGGCTCCCTCGTGCGCGGGGCGTGGCTCGCCGCCCGCAACGACGTCCTGGGCAACGCCCTCATCATCGGCGCTGGCCTGCTCACGCTGGCGCGCCCCAGCGTCTGGCCCGACGTCGTCGTGGGCGCCGTCATGGCCGTGGTCAACCTGCGGGCGGCGGGCGAGGTCCTGGAGCAGGCGCGGGCCGAGGACCCGGAGATCGAGGCGGCGTAGCCTAGCGCCCATGCGCCCCGTCACCGACCTGCGTCGAACCGACAAGCCCTTCGAGGTCGTCAGCCAGTACACGCCCAGCGGCGACCAGCCCACCGCCATCAACGAGCTCGCCGAGCGCCTGAACGCGGGGGAGAAGGACATCGTCCTCCTCGGCGCCACCGGAACCGGGAAGTCCGCCACCACCGCCTGGCTCGTGGAGAAGGCACAGCGCCCCACCCTCATCCTGGAGCCCAACAAGACGCTGGCCGCGCAGATGGCCGCCGAGTTCCGCGAGCTCCTGCCGAACAACGCGGTGGAGTACTTCGTCTCCTACTACGACTACTACCAGCCCGAGGCCTATGTCCCCCAGACGGACACCTTCATCGAGAAGGACTCCTCCATCAACGACGAGGTCGAGCGGCTGCGCCACAGCGCCACGAACTCCCTGCTCACACGCCGGGACGTCGTCGTCGTCTCCTCGGTGTCCTGCATCTACGGCCTGGGCACGCCCCAGGAGTACGTCGACCGCATGACGCCCCTGGCCGTGGGGGACCAGATCGACCGCGACGAGCTCCTGCGCCGCTTCGTCGGCATGCAGTACACCCGCAACGACATCGACTTCACCCGCGGCACCTTCCGCGTGCGCGGGGACACCGTCGAGATCATCCCCATGTACGAGGAGCTCGCCATCCGCATCGAGTTCTTCGGCGACGAGATCGAGTCCCTGGCAACCCTCCACCCCGTCACCGGGGACGTCATCGCCCCCGCCGAGCAGGTCTTCGTCTTCCCGGCCTCCCACTACGTGGCCGGGCCCGAGCGCATGAACCGCGCCATCGAGGGCATCGAGGCCGAGCTCGCCGAGCGCCTGGCCGTCTTCGAGCGCGACGGCAAGCTCCTGGAGGCCCAGCGCCTGCGCATGCGCACCACCTACGACCTGGAGATGATGCGCCAGATCGGCATGTGCTCGGGCATCGAGAACTACTCGATGCACATCGACGGGCGCAGCCCCGGCACCCCGCCCAACACGCTGCTCGACTACTTCCCCGAGGACTTCCTCCTCGTCATCGACGAGTCCCACGTGACCGTCCCCCAGATCGGCGCCATGCACGAGGGGGACGCCTCCCGCAAGCGCACCCTCGTCGACCACGGCTTCCGACTGCCCAGTGCCCTGGACAACCGGCCGCTGACCTTCACGGAGTTCGAGAGCCGCATCGGCCAGACCGTCTACCTGTCCGCCACTCCCGGCGACTACGAGATGGAGCGCTCCGACGGCGTCGTCGAGCAGATCATCCGCCCCACCGGGCTCGTGGACCCCAAGATCGTCGTCAAGCCCACCCAGGGGCAGATCGACGACCTCCTGGAGGAGGTGCGCCTGCGGGTGGACAAGGACGAGCGCGTCCTCGTCACCACGCTCACCAAGCGCATGGCCGAGGATCTCACCACCTACCTCGCCGAGCGGGGCGTGCGCGTGGAGTACCTGCACTCCGACGTCGACACGCTGCGGCGGGTCGAGCTGCTGCGCGAGCTGCGGCAGGGGCGCTTCGACGTCCTCGTCGGCATCAACCTCCTGCGCGAGGGCCTGGACCTTCCCGAGGTCTCCCTCGTGTCCATCCTCGACGCGGACAAGGAGGGGTTCCTGCGCTCGACGAGGTCCCTCATCCAGACCATCGGCCGCGCCGCGCGCAACGTCTCCGGCGAGGTCCACATGTACGCCGACACGACCACCCCCGCCATGGCCCAGGCCATCGGTGAGACCGAGCGCCGCCGCGCCCTCCAGCTCGCCTACAACGAGGCCAACGGCATCGACCCCCAGCCCCTGCGCAAGAGGATCGCGGACGTCACCGACATGCTCGCGCGCGAGGACATCGACACCGAGGAACTGCTCGCCGGCGGGTACCGCGGCCATGAGGAGACTTCCGTGCGCAAGGGCCGGAAGAAGGCCGCCGAGGCGACCGTCCGGGAGCGCCTGGCCGGCGCCGCGCAGGGCGATCTCGCCGAGCTCATCACCGAGCTCACTGAGCAGATGCACGCCGCCGCCGTTGATCTCCAGTTCGAGCTCGCCGCCCGATTGCGCGATGAGATCCAGGATTTGAAGAAGGAACTGCGCGCCATGCGGGAAACGAGCTGAGGCGCCGCCGATGATGAGACCGCCGCGGCCCGGGGACCGTGTCTGGGAGACGGATTTCCACGGGGAAGGCGGAGGAATCAAAAGACGATAACAGAATGCTCGCCATATGCGGGTTCGTCGGGTACTCTCCATCTGGGCGTGGGCCCTGACCGCCCCTCACCTGCTGCTCCCTGACGGCTTCCCCCACCTACGGAAGAGCAAACCCCTCCTATGAGCAGTCCCGCGCTGGCGGCAGTGCGCCCGCCCTCACGCGCTTTCAGGATCCCGCGGCTCGTGCCGCATCTCCTCATCCTCGCCGCGATCGCCCTGACAGCGATTCTTCTCATTCCCGGGCCGGTCGTCACCGCGGGGGCGCGAATGTGGCGGATCGGCGCCGCCGTCCTCGCGCTGGCCCTCGTGATCACGCGCCGCAAGCAGCCCCGCATTGATGACCGGGACCTGGACCATATTCTCGCCGTCGGCGGCCTCGTGACCGCCTTATGGATCATCAGGCAATGGGACACCTCGGCGCACCCCGCCGCCGCGGTATTCGCCGCCGTCTCACTCAGCCTGGGCCTGGCGCTGTGGATCGTGGGAACCAGGGAGATCTCCTGGCTCGCCCCCGCGATCCTCCCCCTGTGCCTCAGCCTCGTCCCCTCACTGTGCTCGGTGATGCTCGGGATGATCGCCCTGGCGCTGTGCTCCTTGGCCGCCCTGGCGCTGCTCGTGGCCAACGGCCTCGCCCCACGGGGGCAGTTCCAGCGGATCGTGCCCGCGCGGCTCATCATCCCCGCGCTCGCCGCCGTTGCCCTCGCCGCCGTCGCCAGGGGGTGGATCGCGTGAGCAACGTGAGCCTCCTGCCGAGGAGGGACAGGCGCATCCTCGACCTGCCCGAGCCACTCGAGCTCGCCGGGCAGCAGGAGCGGCAGCTCGAGCTGGCCTGCTACGGCCTGTCCGAGGCGGCGCCCGCGTACTCCGCCAGGGGAGTGCTCGTGGTCTGGCAGCGGGTGGCGCTCATCGCCGCCGCCGTCCTCCTCATCCTCGGCCTCGCCCTCATCCCGCGGGCCACGGGGATCGCCGTCGTCGCCATCGTCACCGCCGTCTACGCCATCGCGCTCGTCTACCGGCTCGCCCTGTTCCAGCTGGGCGCCAAGGGCGGCAACGTGGTCACGGTGAGTGACGAGGAGGCGCGGTCCATGCCCGACGGCGAGCTGCCCCGCTACACCGTCCTCGTCCCCGTCTTCCACGAGCCGCTGCTCGGCGAGCTCGTGGCGAGGCTGGAGCGCCTGGAGTACCCGCGCCACCTCCTCGACATCCGCCTGCTCCTGGAGGCCGACGACGAGGAGACCAACGCCGCTGCCGCCGGGCTCGTCCTCGGGCGGCATGTGACGATCGTGCGGGTGCCCGCCCACGAGCCGCGCACGAAGCCGAAGGCCTGCAACTACGGCTTCCTCACTTCCGAGGGCGGCATGTGCACGATCTACGACGCCGAGGACTCGCCCGACCCCCTCCAACTGCTCCGCGCCGTCGTCGCGATGAGGAGGCTCGGGCCCCGCTACGCCTGCGTGCAGGCGCGGCTCGGCTTCTACAACGCCGATCAGAACCTCCTCACCCGCTGGTTCGCCCTGGACTACGGCTCATGGTTCGGCAACCTCCTGCCCGGGCTCGTGGCGCTCGGCGCGCCGATCCCGCTGGGCGGCACCTCCAACCACTTCCGCTCCGACGTGCTGCGGCAGGTCGGGGCCTGGGACCCCTGGAACGTCACCGAGGACGCGGACCTGGGCCTGCGCCTGGCGCGTGCCGGGTACCAGGTGGGCGTCCTCGACTCGGACACGGGGGAGGAGGCCAACCCCGACGCGATCAACTGGGTGCGCCAGCGCAGCCGCTGGTACAAGGGCTACCTTCAGACCTTCCTCGTCCATATGCGCGCACCCGGGCTCGTGCGCCGCCAGCTCGGTGTGAGGGGCATGACCGGCCTCATCATCTTCATCGCGGGCACGCCCCTGCTCTCCGCGCTCAACGGGTTCTTCTGGGCGCTGACGATCGTCTGGTTCACCTCCCACAACCCGGCGGTGGCCGCCCTGTTCCCACCGGCCGTCTACTACGTGGGCATGGTCAGCCTCATCGTCGGCAATCTCGCCGTGCTCTACATGGGGCTGTTCACCGCCCGCCAGATGGAGCGCCCGGGGCTCCTCATCCCCTCGCTGCTCATGCCGCTGTACTGGATCCTCATGTGGCTAGCAGCGGTCAAGGCGGTGCTCCAGCTCATCACAGCGCCGTCCTACTGGGAGAAAACCGCGCACGGCCTCCACAAACCGCAAGAATCCCAGGCAGGGGAGCAGCCGTCAGGAGTGGCGGCATGAGCCGGCGGCGCCGTGATCCTGACAGGACGAGGCAGCGGAGGATCGAACTGGGCGTCGTCGCCGCGGCGCTCGTCGTCTACCTCGGGGCGGGATGGTGGTTGAGCGCCCACGACCTCATCTTCCCCGACGCCATGAGCCGCGTCGCCAACGGGTACTACACGATGCACAGCCGCGATCCCCACCTTGCGGCGATCGGCTTCGTCTGGAACCCGCTGCCCTCGCTGGCCGTTATCCCCCTGCTCCTGCTGACGCCCATCTGGCCCGCGCTCGCCTCCAAGGCCGTGGCGGGATGCCTCGTGTCCGCGCTCTGCGGCGCGATCGCGGTGGGGCTCACGCACCGCCTCCTGGGGATCCTGGGGACCCGTGGCACGGCTCGCCTGCTGCTCACGGCGGCTTTCGCCCTCCACCCCCTCGTGCTGCTCGGCGCGACGACGGGAGCCAGCGAGGCCATGCTCCTCCTTGCCTGCGTCTTCATCGCCGTGCGGCTGGCGCAGTGGCTGAACGACCCCAAGCCCTGGCCGCTGGTCCAGGTGGGGGTGGGCGCCGGGCTCGCCTACCTCGTGCGCTATGAGGCGCTGGCGGCGGGCGCCGCGATCGCCGTGCTCGTGGCGGGGGCCTCATGGTGGAGGTCGCGCGGGCGCGATGGCGCGATCGGCATCGTTTCGCTCGATGTGGCCCTCGTGACCGCGCCCATCGTGGCCGCCTTCGGGCTGTGGGCGCTCGCGAGCAAGATCGTCGTCGGGTCCTGGCTGGAGACCTTCAGCTCCCAGTACGGCAACTCGGCCCAGGTCGGGAACTTCCTGGCGACCATCGACGGGATCGTGGGCACGGGGCCGCACGCGCAGGCCGTCTACCTCGCCGAGCAGCTCGCCCGCACCGCGCCGCTGGCGATCCCGCTGGCGGTCCTGGCGCTGCTGGTCGCCTGGTGGCGCCGGGAGCCGGCCTTCCTCGCGCCGATGTTCGTCCTCGGATCGGTCCTGCTCTTCCAGAACCTCACCTTCCTGCGGAGCATGTCCTTCGGCTGGCTCCGCTTCCAGATCGCCGCAGTGCCGCTGAGCGTCATCGCCGTCGGCTATCTCGTGGCCTCCGCGTCGAGGGCGCAGTGGGCTCCCCATATCCGCCAGTCGGCCGTCGCGCTTCTCGTGGCGCTCGGGGTGCTGACGATCCCGCTCGCATGGGCGACGGAGGGCGACCCGAGGCTCGCGCGCGAGGAGGCGCTCGCCCGCGCCTCGGCCGCCGGCGGCCAGTACGCGATGGAGGATGACGTCGCGCGGGAGATCAGCGATATGGATCTGGGGAAGGGCGCCGTCGTCACAGACGTCGCCTACTCCTTCCCGATCGTCCTCATGGCCGACAACCCCGACGTCTACACGATCACGACGGATCGGGACTTCAAGGACCGACTCGCGGCCCCGCGCGCGGGACGGGTCACGCACGCCCTCATCACCTCGCCGGATATCTCGCCCGCGGATGCGATCGAGCTGCGCTACCCGGGTATCTGGGACGACGGCGGTGGGGTCGCCACGCTGGTCAAGGAGTGGAAGGACGGCCGGGGCCTCACCTGGCGCCTCTACCGCTTCGACGACGCCGCCTGAGGCGGGCGCGTAGCGGGCAGCGTGACGGCTGCGCCCCACCCGAAGGAGCGTGACGGCTGCCTCCACCACCGACGGCTGCCGCTAGCACCGAGAAGTGCGTTCTCGCCGCACCGGTCGGTGCTGGAGGCACCTGTCGGGGGAGAACGCACCCGGCGCGGATCACAGTGCCGATAGGCGGGCGGAGCGCGATCAGCGGCGGGGCGGCGGTTAGACTGCGACGCGCAACCGCGCTTGTCGGAGGGGAGTACTCCCACGAACAGCGGCGTCGTCATCACGGAGGACCCGCGGCACCTCGCCGCTGGCCCCCGGCGCCGCGGGCCAGCCGCCTGAACCCCGGGCGGGAACCTGGCGGGAGGAGACCTTCGGTACCCGTTCCGTACCGGAGGAGTCCCCATGGAAGTCCACGCCCTCGCCTGGGCCGGCCTTATCGTCGTCGTCATCGGCCTGATCACCGTCGACTTCGTCGGCCACGCCCGCAACCCCCACCCGCCCAGCATCCGCGAGGCCGCCACCTGGACGGTCGGCTACATGGCCCTCGCCGCGCTCTTCGGCCTCGGCCTGCTCGTCTTCGGCGGGGGAGAGGCCGCGCTGAGCTTCTACTCGGGCTGGGCGCTCGAATGGTCGCTGAGCCTGGACAACCTCTTCGTCTTCATCATCATCCTCACTACGTTCCGCGTCCCGCGCGACTTCCAGCAGAAAGCGCTGCTGCTCGGCATCGTCATCGCCCTCGTCATGCGATTCCTCTTCATCCTCGCGGGAATCGCCATCATCAACCGCTTCAGCGCCGTGTTCTACCTTTTCGGCGCCTTCCTCATCTACACCGCCATCAAGCAGGTCATCGAGGCCCGCGGCGATGAGGACGACGCCGCCGAGGAGGCCGAGGAGTTCGTCGACAACCGGATGACGCGCCTCGTGCGCCGGCTCATGCCCACCACCGACGGCTTCGTGGGCAACAAGCTCATCCACCGCCACGCCGGCCGCACCTTCATCACCCCGCTCCTCATCGTCGTCGTCGCCCTGGGCAGCGCCGACGTCATGTTCGCCCTCGACTCCATCCCCGCGATCTTCGGCATCACCCAAGACCCCTTCCTCGTCTTCAGCGCCACCGCGTTCTCCCTGCTCGGCCTGCGCCAGCTCTTCTTCCTCATCGACGGGCTGCTCGACCGCATGGCCTACCTCTCCTACGGCCTGGCCGTCATCCTCGGCTTCATCGGCTTCAAGCTCATCAACCACGCCCTGCACGAGAACGAGCTCGGCTTCATCAACGGGGGCCGCCCGGTGGAGGCCATCCCCGAGCCCTCCACGGTGGTCTCCCTCGCCGTCATCGTCGTCAGCCTCCTGACCGTCGCCCTCGTTTCCGTCGTCCAGGCGCGCAGGCAGAGCCGCGTGGAATCAAGGCCCGCGGAATGATTAGCCTTCGGGCATGAGCGAGACGACGACGCCGACCCAGGCGCCCACCGCCAGCGCCCCCCAGGGCCTCACCTCCCAGGAGGTCGCCGCCCGTGTCCGCGACGGCCTCACCAACGCCTACGAGGAGACCACCTCGCGCTCGGCGCTGGACATCCTGCGCGCCAACGTGCTCACGATCTTCAACGCGATCCTCGGCGCCGCGCTCGTCCTCATCCTCCTCATCGGGCACTGGGCCGACGCCCTGTTCGGCTTCGTCCTCATCCTCAACACCTCCACCGGCACCATCGCCGAGATCCGCGCCAAGCGCGCCCTCGACCGCCTCGCCGTCCTGGAGGCGCCCCGGGCCCATGCCCTGCGCGACGGCGCCGAGGGCGAGATCGACGTCGCCGATGTCGTCCTCGACGACGTCCTCCGCCTGCGCTCGGGCGAGCAGATCCCCGCCGACGGCACCATCCTGGACACCGACGGGCTCGAGGTCGACGAATCGATCCTCACTGGGGAATCCGACCCGGTCAGGCCGAAGGAGGGCGGCCGGGTCCTGTCCGGCACCACCGTCACCGCGGGCACAGCGCTCATGCGCACCACCGCGGTGGGGGCGGAGGCCTACGCCCACCGGCTCGCCCGCGAGGCCCGCCAGTTCTCCACCGTCCGCTCCGAGCTCCAGGACGGCACCAACCGGGTCCTCACCTGGATCTCCTGGGTCATCGTTCCTGTGGCGCTCGTGCTCATCTGGTCCCAGATGCGCCAGGCCGGCGGCATCTCCACCGCCATCGACTCCGGCGCCTGGCGCACCGCCATGGTCGCGGGCATCGCCGGCGTCGTCGGCATGGTCCCCCAGGGGCTCGTCCTCCTCACCAGCGTCAACTTCGCCACCGCTTCCCTCAAGCTGGCCCGCCAGAAGGTCCTCGTCCAGGAGCTCCCCGCCGTGGAGGTCCTCGCCCGCGTCGACACCCTCTGCTTGGACAAGACCGGCACGATCACCACTGGCCGCATCGTCCTGCGCGAGGTCACGGCCCCCGATGGCGCCAGCCCCGACGCCGACGCCCTGGCCGCGCTCGACGCCCTCGCCGCCGGCGGTGACGCCAATGCCACCGCCCTCGCCCTCCAGGAGGGCCTGCCCACCATTGAGCCCGCCCGCCCCGGAGCCCCCGCGGTCGAGGCGCGCGTGCCCTTCTCCTCGCGCCGCAAGTGGTCGGCCGTCACGGTGGGTGGGACCACGTGGGTCATGGGCGCCCCCGAGATCGTCCTCGGCGCCTGCCACGAGCACGCGCCCGAGCGCGATCGCGCCCTCGGCCAGGTCCGCGAGGAGGCCTCGACGGGCGCCCGCGTCGTCGCCCTGGCGCGCTCCGAGCAGCCCTGCGGCGGGGGCGGCGCTGAAGGCACCGACCACCCCCTCCCCGCGGGGCTGCGCCCAGCCGCGCTCGTCATGCTCGCCGAGCAGGTCCGCCCCGACGCCCCCGAGACCCTCTCCTACTTCCGGGCCCAGGGCGTCGACGTCAAGGTCATCAGCGGGGACAACCCCGTCACCGTCGCGGCCGTCGCCCGGGCGGCCGGCATCACCCGCCCCGACGGCGCCGAGCTGACCGTCCGCGACGCCCGCGAGCTGCCCACCACCGCCGACGACCCCGCCGACCTGGAGCGCCTCGCCGACGCCGTCGCCGACGCCCAGGTGCTCGGCCGCGTCGTCCCCGAGCAGAAAAAGGCCCTCGTCGCCGCCCTCCAGTCGCGCGGGCGGACCGTCGCGATGACCGGCGACGGCGTCAACGACGCCCTGGCCCTCAAGCACGCCGACCTCGGTATCGCCATGGGCAACGGCGCGCCCGCCACCAAGGCCGTCGCGCGCCTCGTCCTGCTCACCGGTATGTTCTCCGCGCTTCCCGGGGTGGTGGCCGAGGGGCGGCGCGTCATGGCGAACACGGAGCGCATCGCCTCCCTGTTCCTGTCCAAGACCGTGTACGCCTCGCTTATCGCCGTCGTCGTGGCGATCACGGCGATCCCGTACCCCTTCCTGCCCCGTCAGCTCACCATCGTCTCCTCGCTGACGATCGGCGTGCCCGCGCTCATCCTCGCCCTGGCGCCGTCTGCCCGCCGCTACCGCGAGGGCTTCCTCGGGCGCGTGCTCACCCTCGCCGTCCCCGCTGGCCTCGTCGCCGGCGTGGGGACGCTCGCCGCCCGCGCCTGGCTGTGGGGGGCAGGGCTCGCGGACGAGCAGATCACAACCGGCGCGACCCTCGTGCTCGTCGCCGCGGGACTCGCCCTGCTCACCCTCACGGCCAGGCCGCTGCTCGGCTGGAGGCTCGGCCTCGTCATCCTCATGGGCGTGCTCGCCGTGCTCGGAGTCGTCGTGCCGCCGGTGAGGCGCTTCTTCCTCCTCGCCTGGCCCACGAGCACGACGTGGCTCATCGTGGCGGCGATGGCCGCGATCGTCATCGCGGGCATGGAGGCCGTGCACCTCGCGCGGCCCCGGCTCGCGCGCACCCGGCTCGGGCAGGCGCGCGCGGGGGAGTGAGACTCCCGGGTGATCGAGGCGCGCCTCGATCATGACCGGTTCCGGGCGCGCTCGGCACCGCCCGCCCGGGACCGATCGAGAGGGTGTCTCAGGAGGTCAGGAGATCTGGCCGATGACGGGGTTCCACTCCCGGGGCGTCCGCTCGGCGATGAGCCCGGCCACGTGGAAGGGATCGTCGTCGAGCAGGGCCAGCGCGCCGTCGGCGTCCTCAGCGCGCACGACGATGAGGGCGTCATTCGTCCCCGGGTAGGGGCCCGCGGCGATGAGGCGCCCCTGGTCCGCCAGGGCCCCGTTGAAGGCGCGGTGGCTCGGGCGGATCGCGGACAGCTCCTCATCCCGACCGGTGACGTAGGTGTACTCGACGGTGAAGATCTTGCTCATGACGGCAGCCTAGCCCTCCGGCGCCGTGCGCGTGAGCCGTGGCACAGACCATCTCTGACGTGGCGAGTCGAACATCTGTACGACGCCGCGCTGCGCCTAGACTCGCGCCCGTGAATGACACTCTCATCATCCGTGGAGCCCGCGAGCACAACCTCAAGGGCATCAGCCTTGACCTGCCCCGCGACAAGATGATCGTGTTCACCGGGCTGTCCGGCTCCGGCAAATCCTCGCTCGCCTTCGACACGATCTTCGCCGAGGGCCAGCGCCGCTACGTGGAGTCACTGTCCTCCTACGCCCGCCAGTTCCTCGGCCAGATGGACAAGCCCGACGTCGACTTCATCGAGGGCCTGTCCCCGGCGGTCTCCATCGACCAGAAGTCCACCTCCCGCAACCCCCGCTCCACCGTCGGCACCGTCACCGAGGTCTACGACTACCTGCGCCTCCTCTACGCGCGCGCCGGCATCCAGCACTGCCCCGTCTGCGACGCCGTCATCTCCTCCCAGACCCCCCAGCAGATCGTCGACCGCGTCCGCTCCCTGCCCGAGGGCACGCGCTTCCAGGTGCTCGCGCCCGTCGTGCGCGGCCGCAAGGGCGAGTACACCGAGCTGTTCGAGGAGTTGCGCTCGCGCGGCTTCAACCGGGTGAGGGTCGACGGCGACACCCACCGCCTCGACGCCCCGCCCGAGCTGTCCAAGCGCCTCAAGCACGACATCGAGGTCGTCATCGACCGGCTCGTCGTGCGCGAGGGCATCCGGGGGCGCCTCACCGACTCCGTCGAGACCGCCCTCGGCCTGGCCGACGGCATCGTCATCATCGAGGAGGTCGATCGCGACGAGGACGACCCCGCCCGCCTCCACCGCTACTCCGAGAAGCGCGCCTGCCCCAACGAGCACCAGCTCGCCCTCGATGAGATGGAGCCCCGCACCTTCTCCTTCAACGCCCCCTACGGCGCCTGCCCCGAGTGCACCGGCATCGGCGTGCGCCTCGAGGTGGACCCCGACCTCGTCGTCCCCGACGAGGAGCTCACCCTCGCCGAGGGCGCCATCGCCCCCTGGACCATCCACCAGAAGCACTTCAACCGGACCCTGTCGGCGCTCGGCGCCGAGCTCGGCTTCGACATCGACACCCCGTGGCGCGCCCTGCCCGAGCGCGCCAAGGACGCGATCCTGCGCGGCAAGGACTACGAGGTCAAGGTCACCTACCGCAACCGGTGGGGGCGCGAGCGCGTCTACTCCACCGGCTTCGAGGGCGTCCTCAACTACGTCATGCGCAAGCACGACGAGACCGAGTCCGAGTGGTCCAAGGAGCGCTACCAGGGCTACATGCGCGAGGTCCCCTGCCCCGTCTGCTTCGGCACGCGCCTCAAGCCCGAGGTCCTCGCCGTGCGCGTGGGGGACAAGTCCATCGCCGAGCTCTGCGATCTGCCCGTGGGGGAGTGCCGCGACTTCCTCGCGGACCTCGAGCTCACCGGGCAGGCCAAGCAGATCGCCTCCTCCGTGCTCACCGAGATCAACGCCCGCCTCGGCTTCCTCGTCGACGTCGGGCTCGACTACCTCAGCCTGTCCCGAGGCGCCGCCACCCTCTCCGGCGGCGAGGCCCAGCGCATCCGCCTGGCCACCCAGATCGGCTCCGGGCTCGTCGGCGTCCTCTACGTCCTCGACGAGCCCAGCATCGGCCTGCACCAGCGGGACAACGCACGCCTCATCGAGACCCTCTCCCGGCTGCGGGACCTCGGCAACACGCTCATCGTCGTCGAGCACGATGAGGACACCATCCGCTCGGCCGACTGGATCGTCGACATCGGGCCCGGCGCCGGGGAGAAGGGCGGCGAGGTCATCCACTCCGGCGAGCTCGCCGGCCTCCTGGAGGCCACCGACTCCTACACGGGCGACTACCTCGCCGGCCGCCGCCAGATCCCGATCCCGCCCACCCGCCGCCGGGTCGACAAGAAACGGCAGATCACCGTCGTCGGCGCCCGCGAGAACAACCTCAAGGACGTCACCGTCTCCTTCCCCCTGGGCGTGCTCACCGCCGTCACCGGTGTCTCGGGCTCCGGCAAGTCCTCGCTGGTCAACTCCATCCTTTTCCAGGTGCTCGCCAACCGCCTCAACCGCGCCCACGGCGTCCCCGGGCGGCACAAGACCGTGCGCGGCCTCGACCAGCTCGACAAGGTCGTCCACGTCGACCAGTCGCCCATCGGCCGCACCCCGCGATCCAACCCCGCCACCTACACCGGCGTGTGGGACCACATCCGCAAGATCTTCGCCGCCGTGCCCGAGTCCAAGGTGCGCGGCTACGGCCCCGGCCGCTTCTCCTTCAACGTCAAGGGCGGGCGCTGCGAGTCCTGCAAGGGCGACGGCACCCTCAAGATCGAGATGAACTTCCTTCCGGACGTCTACGTCCCCTGCGAGGTCTGCCACGGCGCCCGCTACAACCGGGAGACCCTGGAGATCCGCTACAAGGACCACACCGTCGCCGACGTCCTCGACATGACGATCGAGCGGGCCGCCGAGTTCTTCTCCTCCACCCCCATCATCTCCCGCCACCTGAGCACGCTCGTGGAGGTGGGGCTCGGCTACGTGCGCCTGGGCCAGGCCGCCACCACGCTCTCCGGCGGCGAGGCCCAGCGCGTCAAGCTGGCCACCGAGCTGCAGCGCCGCTCCACCGGCCGCACGATTTACGTCCTGGACGAGCCGACGACGGGCCTGCACTTCGAGGACATCCGCAAGCTCCTCGAGGTCCTCCAGGGGCTCGTGGAGAAGGGCAATACGGTGGTGGTTATCGAGCACAACCTCGACGTCATCGCCAACGCCGACTGGGTCATCGACATGGGCCCCGAGGGCGGCAAGGGGGGCGGTACCGTCGTGGCCACCGGGACCCCCGAGCAGCTCTCCGCGGTGGCGGAGTCCCACACCGGCCAGTTCCTCGCCGAGGTGCTGGAGCGGCGCCGCTGCTGACGCGCCGATAGCCGGCCCCGCGGGCTCAGGCTGCGGGTTCGGGCTCCGACGACGACGGCGCCCCGCCTCCGCCGATCCGGCGTTGCGCGGGGCGCCGTCAGTCGTGCTGATCACCGCTTCGGAAGATAGGGGTCGATGCCCAGGGAGGACGCCCGGCCCTCGGCCGAGCCCGCTGCTGGCCCGGACGCGCCCGCAGGCGCGCCGCCCTGGGACGGTGCGGTGTCCTCCGCGAGCCTGTTGTACGCCAGCGACAGCAGGAAGCAGACGATGCCCGCGCCCGCCAGCGAGACCACGCGCATGGCGGAACTGCGCGTGGACAGGTCGACCAGCGCGAGCTTGAAGACCGCCAGGAGCACGAGCACCAGGCCGTAGTGCCGCAGCTCGGTGGCGCGCATCCTGAAGCCCACGAGGATGCAGAGGCCGCCGATCGCAAGGATCGCCACCGTCATGAGCAAGGACGACGCCGTCGAACCGGTGAGGATCGCCAGCGCCCCCAGGCCGATGAGCGTGTCCGGGATGGCGATCAGCAGGGAGTGGGCGCCGACTCCGACCCAGGGCGTGAGCAGCCAGCCCGCGACGGCCCCCGCGGACACGGCAGCCACGGAGACAAGGGCGTCCTCGAGGAACGTGTCGCTGCGCGCGCTGACGGCGAGATCTGTGAGGGCGAGCAGCCACATCGCGAGCACTGCTATCCAGGACGCCGGTGGGGGAGACGGCATGGTCGGGCCGCCGTCCTCATCGACGCCGCCCCGGGCGCCGAACCGCCGGAAGCCCAGCAGGGCCAAAGGCGTGAGGGCCGGCGAGGTCAGACCCGCGAGGATGAGCAGGCAGCTGAGGAGCGTCGCGCAGACCTGGAGCATGGTGACGCCCAACTCGACGTCCGAGATGAGCACCGCCACGCGGGCGCTGAGAGTGACGATCACGCAGAACACCGTCGCCGCAAGCGCGGGGCGCAGGAACGACAGGCTGCGGGGGGACCCATCGGAGCGCATGAGGCGCTCCGCGATGAGGGTCCCGGCGAGGAACAGGCCCAGCGCCAGCAGCACGCAGAGCGATGTCGGCACGTTCTCGCGCGGCAGGACGAGCAGCGCGGAGCCAGCCAGGGCGGGAAGGCCGACGGCGGGCGTCCACCCGTGGCGCGCGGCGGCGATGGAAACCGCTCCGATGAGGATCGCCGCGGGCGCGGTGAGGTAGAGCGAGACCGCCGGGGTCCCCAGGGCGATGACGATCGCCCCGGGGATGATCCCGACGGCGCAGCGGCCCCGCCAACTGGCATCGCCCCTGCCCGAGAGGAGGCCGAGCGCGATGGCGGTTCTCGCCGCGATCATGATGAGGAGGAGCGCTTGCGTGGGGCCGTCCTGCCAGATCTGTGCCTTCAGGACGGGCACGGCAGTGATGGCCGCATCGAGGACCCACTCCCAGCCGGTGAGCGCGCGGCACTTCGAGCGCGACAGGAGCAGGCCGAGGTGCAGGCACTGGGCCTGAGCCGCCAGCCAGGCGAGCGCGTTGAGAAGGATCCATAGGAAGGGCTGCTCATCGCGGATGAGGGAGGGCACGTCGAAGAGCAGGACGAAGGCGAGGACGACGAGGGACGTCGCCGGGTACCACGCCGCCACGGGGAGGCGCGGCGCCGAGCCTCCCGTGACTTCTCCGACTCCCGTGCCGGGCCCCGACCCGCCCGCGTTGGGCACTGGGACCCGCTTGGTGCCCTGGGCGCCGAGCCAGGAGGCGGTGCCAGCCAGGAGCAGGGCGTAGACGACGAGGATAGTCCCGTGCATCCCGGCGCTGGCCGGCTCGTCATGGGCCCTCGCCACGACGAAGCCCATCGTGGTGAGCGCGCCGAGCGTCGAGATGATCGCGGTGAAGAACTGGCGGCTGTAGGAGGACAGCGCCAGGAGGAACAGTGCCCATCCCATCATGAGCAGCATGAGGACGAGCAGGGGAATCCCCAGGTGGAGCACCTCGGCGCCGATAAGCGCGACGAAGCCTAGAACGCCACCAGTGCCCGTCAGCGTGGCAGCGGTGACCCGCAGCCGGGGCTTGGTCGAGCCGAGGCGGGTTCCCGCTGCCACGAGGGCGAGGGCGACGGCGCCGAGCGCGCCGATCTTGACGACGTTGGGGATCGAGTCCCACACCATGATGAGCAGGCTCACCGCGGCGAGGGTGACGAGGATGGCCGCGGCTCCGGAGAGCAGGTGCCGGCCGATATTGCCCTCGCGCGCCCACGCCTTGAGCCTGGACTCGCGGGCCTCCTCCTCGGTGGGAGGGTTCCAGAATGCTTTGAACTCCGCCTCGGAAGCGATGTCCTCGCGCGCGGCAGAGGGCTGGCCCGGCGCGGCGGCAGGAGAAGCGGCCTGCCTATCCGGCATTCCGGCGGGCGGCATCGGGTATGAGGGGGGAGCCTGCCGCGTGTTCCGGACCATGGGCTGGCCCCCGGGCATGAGACCGGGCCGGGGCATCGCCCCGGCGCGCGCCGCGGGTCCGACAACGCCGGGCGCGCCGGGCGGGACAGGGCCGCGCATCGGCCCTGCCAAAGGGCCGTGCACTGGGGCCTGCGCAGGACTCCCGGTCGGTGCTGCGGCGGCGGCAGCGGCCGCGGCGGGGCTGCTGGCACCGGTGGTGCCGGGGGCGCCGCCCAGGGCGGGGCGCCGCTGGGAGGCGGGCTCTGGGGAGGAGGCTGATGCGCTCTCGGGCGACGGTGCGGACGTGGGCTCCGGCGCGGAGGCCGGCTCTGGCTTCGCGCTCGCTTCCGCACCGGCGGCGAGCGCGGGAGCCGCCGCCGGGCGGGCCTTCCGCTCGGGCTCGTGCTCAGAACCCTCCCCGGGAGCGCGCTCGGGCTCGGGCGTCACGGCCTGGGCGTCGTCGGCGCTCGTGGGTACCGGTCCTTTGCCGGCCATGGTCGGGAAGGCCCGCGTCGTGGCGGGCACGGGGATGGCCGCGTGCTCTTCGGCGGGCTCAGGCCCGCTCCTTGCGGTCGCTTGCGGGGCGGCGGGTGGATGGGCGCACTCGGAGGCGAGCTCCGCTGCTTGGGCGAGCAGCCCTGCGATTGCCTCAATCGTGGTCTCAAGCGCGTGGAGTCGTCTCTCGACATCCGTGTCGTGGGAGTGGCTCGATGTGGAATCGGGATCTCGCCCGTCAATGGGGTCGGTCATCATGTCTCCTGGTGCTGGTCCGGTGGGTCCGGCTGGTCAGCAGGGAAATGGGACAGGTCACACTTTACGAGCCCGGTCGAGCGCGCGTGGGAATCCGATGGTGAGAGGTCCCCGCAATGCCCAGGCCATTTCAGCACAGGCCCCAGGTTGCTCAGCCAGCGACAGTTCGAGGCCCCAGCGCCACCCGGAGCTGATCGAGCAGCTCGCGCAGGCGCTCGGGCGAGCGGCTGCCGAGCCCCAGGACGATCCCCGGCCACCCGCCCCGCCCCCTGACCGACCAGTACGAGCCCAGGCCCTCGACGCCGAGACCCGCGGCGCGGGCCCTGGCCACCGCGGCCCCCTCGTCAGCGCCCGGCGCCAGCGGCACGACGGCGTGGAGCCCGCCCTCCATGGGCGTGCCGGAGGGGAAGGCCTCGAGGAACACCTCGCGCCGCCGCCGGTCGAGGCGGCGCGCCCTCGCCGCGTGGCGGCGCAGCCCGTCCTGGCGGAGGTAGCGGGTCATCGCGTCCTGGACGATCCCGGACACCGGCACACATCGCTGGGCGACCTCATCGACGAGGCCCTCGGGGACGACCACCCAGCCGAGCCCGAGCGCCGGGGTGAGGCTGGCCGAGAAGGAGCCCAGCAGGGCGATAGGACCGCCGCTCCCCGAGGCGAGGAGGGGCGCCGGCGCCTCGTGGAGCTCGGCGTCGAAGTCGTCCTCGATGAGCAGCGTCCCGCTCGCCGCGGCGGCGTCCAGGAGCGCGTGGCGCCGCACTGCGGGCATCCGCCCACCGGTGGGGAACTGGTGGTTGGGGGTGAGGAGCGCGGCCTCGACGCCCTCCAGTGATTCCGGGAGAGCGCCGTCGGCATCCCTGGCCAGGGGCGTCGTGCGCCAGCCCAGCAGGCGGGGGACGGCGCGCAGCGAGGGGTAGCCGGGGTCCTCCACGCCGAGCCGGCCCGTGGCGGGCAGCGCGGACAGGACGAGCCGCAGGCCATCGCGGGCGCCGGCGGTGACGAGGATCCGGTGCGGGTCGATCGTGACGCGCCTGGTGAGGCGGACGTGCTCGGCCAGGAGCGCGCGCAGCTCCTCGGAGCCCTGCGGCGGATGGGGCCTGGGGTCCGCCGCGGCGGCGCGCCAGGACGCCCGCCACAGCGCAGATGTCACCTCAGAGACGTCCGGCGCGCCGGGCCGCAGGGCCGCCGGGGCAGGGGCGCTCGCGGTGGCACGGGCCTTGGGGGCGGCGGGCGGCGCCGAGTGGGGGAGCGCGGGGTCGACGCGTGTGCCCCCATGCGTGGCCACGAGGTAGCCCTCGCCGATGAGCTGCTCGTAGGCGGCGACGACGCTCCCGCGGGAGACCCCCAGCTCGGCCGCCAGATGACGGGTGGCCGGGAGGCGGTCACCGGGCGCGAGGAGGCCGGAGGTTATGCGCCCGTGGATGTCGGCGACGATCCGCTGCGGCAGCGACTGCCCGCCGCCCGCCCGCTCGCGCGGCGCCTCGCCGTCGGAGCCGGTGGGGGAAGCGGCGGGGGACCCGGCGGGTCGCTCCCGCCGCGGCGCGCGCGGGGGCGTCTGGCGATGCGGGGTCATGGGCCCAGGGTAGCGGTGGTCCACAAGAATCGATCAGATGTGGACTCACCTATGGACCACGTGAGCCGAAAGGATCGCGTCATGACCGACACCCCGCTTCCCACAGCACCCACTGCGCCCGCAGCACCCTCCACCCCTTCCAGCACCGCCGACGCGCCCGGCGCCGCGACCGCCGCTCCGATGACCGGCTCCCCACTCGTCAAGCGCGGCCTGGCCGACATGCTCAAGGGCGGCGTCATCATGGACGTCGTCACCCCCGAGCAGGCCGTCATCGCCGAGCAGGCCGGCGCCGTCGCCGTCATGGCCCTCGAGCGCGTGCCCGCGGACATCCGCGCCCAGGGCGGTGTCGCCCGCATGTCCGACCCGGACCTCATCGCCGGCATCATCGACGCCGTCTCCATCCCCGTCATGGCCAAGGCCCGCATCGGGCACTTCGTCGAGGCCCAGGTCCTCCAGCACCTCGGCGTCGACTACATCGACGAGTCCGAGGTCCTCTCCCCGGCCGACTACGCCCACCACATCGACAAGCAGCCCTTCACCGTCCCCTTCGTCTGCGGGGCCACCAACCTCGGCGAGGCCCTGCGCCGCATCGCCGAGGGCGCCGCCATGATCCGCTCCAAGGGCGAGGCCGGCACCGGCGACGTCTCCGAGGCCACCCGCCACATCCGCACGATCAACGCGGAGATCGCGCGTCTGCGGGGCCTGCCCGCCGACGAGCTGTACGTGGCCGCCAAGGAGCTCCAGGCGCCCTACGACCTCGTGGCCGAGGTGGCCCGCGCCGGGCGCCTCCCCGTGGTCCTCTTCACCGCCGGGGGAATCGCCACCCCCGCGGACGCCGCCATGATGATGCAGCTCGGCGCCGACGGCGTCTTCGTCGGCTCCGGGATCTTCAAGTCCGGGGACCCCGCCGCCCGCGCCGCCGCCATCGTGCGCGCCACCGCCGCCTACGACGACCCCGCCGTCATCGCCGAGGTCTCCCGGGGCCTGGGCGAGGCGATGGTCGGCATCAACGTGGCCGACGTCCCCGCGCCGCACCGCCTGGCGGAGCGCGGCTGGTGAGTGCCCGGCGCGTCGGCGTCCTCGCCCTCCAGGGAGGGGTGGCCGAGCACGCCCGCATGGTGGAGGCCCTGGGGAGCCAGGCGGTTCCCGTGCGCCGCCCCGGCGACCTGACGCGCCTGGACGCCCTCATCCTGCCCGGCGGGGAATCCACCACCCTCCTGCGCCTGCTCGACGCCTTCGGCCTCACCCAGGCGCTCGCCGACGCCGCGCGGGGCCTGCCGACCCTCGGCACCTGCGCCGGCCTCATCCTGCTCGCCCGCCTGGGCGTCCTGGACGTCGACGTCGAGCGCAACGCCTTCGGCCCCCAGGTGGACTCCGCCGAGGCAGTCCTGCCCTGGCGCGGCGGGCGCGTGCGGGCCGCCTTCATCCGGGCGCCGCGGGTGGCCCGTGTGGGCGACGGCGTCGAGGTCCTCTCCACATGGACGGACCCGAGGCGGCCCGATGAGCCGGCCAGCGTCGTTGGCGTGGAGCAGATGAGCGGGACGGGCGGTGCTGGTGGCGCGGGCGGGCGGATCATCGGCGTCGCCTTCCACCCCGAGCTCACCGGGGACACGACGATCCACCGCGAGCTCCTCGCCTGAACGGGCGCGCCTTCGAGCCTGATCGGAGGGCAATGGGAGAGCATCGGAAAGCCCGTTGGTATCGTTCACATCCCGGCGGCCACGCGGGTAGGCTCTGAGCCATGAGCGAGAGCGGATTGCGAGCGGCACAGGCGAAGATGCGGCAGGGCGAGGTGGCCCAGGAGGCCATCGACGTCTTCACCCACTACTACAAGGAACTGGAGGCCGGAGCCACCGGCCTCATCCCCGAGGACACGATCGAGCCGCTCACCGCTATCGACTCGATCGACGCCGTCGAGATCAGTGAGGAGGACGCGCGCGAGGCCCTGTCCCGCACGGTCCTCATCAAGCTCAACGGCGGGCTCGGCACCTCGATGGGCATGAGCCGCGCGAAGAGCCTCCTGCCGGTGCGCGACGGCAAGTCCTTCCTCGACCTCCTCGTCGGGCAGGTGGAGGCCGCCCGCGTCAAGTACGGCGTCAGCCTGCCGCTCATCTTCATGGACTCCTTCCGCACTCGCGAGGACACGCTCGCCGCCCTCGAGCGGCACCCGGGGATCGCCGTCGATGGGCTGCCGCTGGACTTCCTCCAGAACCGCATCCCGAAGATCCGGCAGGACGACCTCGAGCCGGTCGAGTGGGAGGCCGATCCGTCCCTGGAGTGGTGCCCGCCGGGGCACGGCGACATCTACACCGCGCTCGTGGCCTCCGGTGTGCTCGACGCCCTCATCGAGCGCGGCTACAAGTACGCGATGACGTCGAACGCGGACAACCTGGGCGCGGCGCCGTCGGCCCGGATCTCGGGCTGGTTCGCCGCCTCCGGCGCCCCCTACGCCCCGGAGATGTGCCGGCGCACCCCGGCGGACGTCAAGGGCGGGCACCTGGCGGTGCGCAAGGCGGATGGGCGCATCATCCTGCGCGACACCGCGCAGACTCCCGCCGACGAGATGCACTACTTCACCGACCAGTTCCGCCACCCCTTCTTCCACACGAACAACCTCTGGTTCGACCTGGAGGTCCTGCGCGCCACGCTCACCGAGCGCAATGGGATCCTCGGCCTTCCGCTCATCCGCAACGAGAAGACCGTGGACCCGTCGGACAGCTCCTCGACGCCGGTTTACCAGCTGGAGACGGCCATGGGCGCGGCGGTCGAGGCCTTCGAGGGTGCCACCGCCGTGGAGGTGCCGCGCAGCCGCTTCCTGCCGGTCAAGACGACGAACGACCTCCTCCTCGTGCGCTCCGACGTGTACGAGGTGGATGAGGACGGCCTGCTGCAGATGGTCTCCGAGACCTCCTGCACCGTGGACCTCGACCCGCGCTACTACAAGAAGATCCAGGACTTCGAGGCGCGATTCCCGGCGGGGGTGCCCTCGATCCGGGGCGCCCGCACGCTGACGGTGCGCGGCGACTGGACCTTCGGCGACGGCGTCGTGGTCAGTGGCGACGCCGTCGTGGAGGAGGCCGGCTCGCCCGGCACCGTCGCCGACGGCGCCCGCCTCTGAGAGCGGAGCGGGGGAGAGGCAGGGGCCTGGCTTCTAGGGTGGGCCTTCTGGTGAGGATGCGTGTCAATTCTGCTGCCGTCGGCGAGGGACGCTTGAGGTGCTCCGTTGAGGATCGTTGGAATACCAACGATCGCTTTGGCGGCTCTCACTTCATCACGTGCCCACGGCCGCAGAATTGACAGTCCGGGCCGAGTTGCCGGAGAAGAATGCATAGCCGGAGCTCGATGGCGGCGGGCCCCACTCGTACCTCCCGATCCCGCCCGTGCCGCCTGTGGTGCCTGATCCTGGATGACCGCTGGGGTGCGGGACTCCGATACGAACCCAGGTGGGCCGTCTCCTGATAGGTCGCCGTCGTGGCCCTCTGGACGGGGGTTCAGCCATCTGGCCGGGGTTTTCCCCTTCAGGACGGGGTCGCGACCCCCGGCCTGTGCCTTGAAACCGCGTCTTGCTGCCCGAACCCCCGTACAGACAGAAGGGCGGAGCGCGACGCGGGAGTCGCCGACGACGTCGCGCCGCCGGCACAGCACCTGGAGACCGCCGGGGCTCGCGTGGGGACGTCTTGGGAAGCGCTGGGCGGTCGCGAGCGGCCCCGCCAGCGCCCGGCACCCAGGAACAGCATTGGGGCCCGGACTTCTCAGTCCGGGCCCCAACGCGGTAGTGGGCGATACTGGAATCGAACCAGTGACCTCCTCGGTGTGAACGAGGCGCTCTAACCCCTGAGCCAATCGCCCGATGCCCGCACAGAGTAGCCAGAACCGGCCTCGCCCGGCAAACGGGGGTCCGGTGAGGTGAGTCACCGCCATGTCATTTGCGCGCTCGCCGAGGAGGGGTGATATGGTTGCGCAGCACCGAGCGATCCGGCGATGAGCCGGGGAGATCGGGACAACATGCGGATGTGGCTCAGTTGGTAGAGCATCACCTTGCCAAGGTGAGGGTCGCGGGTTCGAGTCCCGTCATCCGCTCCGAGGAGCCGGGCGGCCACCCAGCCCCCAGCATCTCACTGGTGGGTTGGCCGAGAGGCTAGGCACCGGCCTGCAAAGCCGTTTACACCGGTTCGAATCCGGTACCCACCTCGGGCGATTGGCGCAGCGGTAGCGCGCTTCCCTGACACGGAAGAGGTCACTGGTTCGAACCCAGTATCGCCCACTCACAGCCCCCACCCGGACCCCGCGGTCCGGGTTTTTCTGTCCGTCCCCGGGCTATGGGAGTAAGGCACCAGCCATGGCAGACCCCTCGACGTACCGCCCCGCCACAGGCGAGATCCCCACGTCGCCCGGCGTCTACCGCTTCCTCGACCCCGAGGGCCGCGTCATCTACGTCGGCAAGGCCAAGAACCTCCGCGCGCGCCTGAGCAACTACTTCCAGGATCTCGCCGCCCTCCACCCCCGCACTCAGAAGATGGTCACCACCGCCTGCGCCGTCGAGTGGACCGTCGTGGCCACCGAGGTGGAGTCCCTCGCCCTGGAGTACTCCTGGATCAAGGAGTTCAACCCGCGCTTCAACGTCATGTACAAGGACGACAAGTCCTACCCCTACCTCATGATCTCGCTCGGCGAGGAGTTCCCCCGCGCCCAGGTGGTGCGCGGCGCACGCAAGCGCGGAGCCCGCTACTTCGGCCCCTACGTCCAGGCCTGGTCCATCCGCGACACCCTCGACCAGCTCCTGCGCGTCTTCCCCGTCCGCTCCTGCTCCGCCGGCGTCTTCCAACGCGCCAAGGCCTCCGGCCGCCCCTGCCTCCTGGGCTACATCGACAAATGCTCAGCCCCCTGCGTCGGCCGCATCTCCGCCCCCGACCACCGCGCCCTCGCCGAGGACCTCTGCTCCTTCCTCGCCGGCCGCACCGGCCCGTACCTGCGCGAGGTCGAGTCCCAGATGCGCGCCGCCGCCGGCGCCCTCGACTTCGAGAAGGCCGCCCGCCTGCGCGACGACGCCGCCGCCCTGCGCAAGGTCATCGAGCGCAACGCCGTCGTCCTGCCCGACGCCACCGACGCCGACGTCTTCGGCCTCGTGCGCGACGAGCTCACCGCCGCTGTCCAGGTGTTCCACGTGCGCGGCGGGCGCATCCGCGGCCAGCGCGGCTGGGTCATCGACACCCCCGACGACGCCACCGACGCCGACCTCATCGAGCGCCTCATCCAGCAGGTCTACGCCGACCTCCCCGACCCCGGCGACGACGGCGCCCCCACCTCCGGGCCGACCACCTCCGTCGGCGTCGGCGGCCGCGCCATCGCCTCCCCGGCCCCGCGCGCCCCGCGGGAGGGCGAGGCTGCCCCCCGGCGAGCCGAGGCCGCCGCCACCAGCGTTGACGACGTCGCCCACACCGCCACCACCGCCGTTCCCCGGGAAGTGCTCGTCCCCGTCCTTCCCGACGATGCCCCCGCAGTGCGCGCCTGGCTCGCCGGACTGCGCGGCGCCGCCGTCGACCTGCGCGTCCCCGCCCGTGGCGACAAGGCCGCCCTCATGGAGACCGTCCGCAAGAACGCCGAGGAGGCCCTGCGCCTCCACAAGACACGGCGCGCCGGCGACCTCACCCAGCGCTCGGCCGCCCTCGACGAGCTCGCCGAGGCCCTCGACATGCCCGAGGCGCCCCTGCGCATCGAGTGCTACGACATCTCCCACACCCAGGGCACCCACCAGGTCGGCTCCATGGTGGTCTTCGAGGACGGCGCCCCCCGCAAATCCGACTACCGCCGTTTCATCATCCGCGGCGAGGACGGCTCCGGCGCCGCCGACGACACCGCCGCCATGAGCGAGGTCCTCACCCGTCGCTTCAAGCGCCTCCTCGCCGAGCAGGGCCAGGGGACGGCCGAGCTATCCGCCGAGGAGACCGCCGAGCAGATCGAGGACGCCGAGGGCGTGGCCGTCGCCTCCGGCCCCATCGACCCCGAGACCGGCCGGGCCAAGCGCTTCTCCTACGCGCCCGGCCTCGTCGTCGTCGACGGCGGACTGCCGCAGGTCGGTGCCGCCCGCGCCGTCCTCGACGAGCTCGGTATCGACACGCCCATCGTCGGACTGGCCAAGCGCCTGGAGGAGATCTGGGTCCCCGGCGACGAGTTCCCCGTCATCCTGCCGCGCACTTCGCCCGCCCTCTACCTCCTCCAGCACCTGCGCGACGAGTCCCACCGCTTCGCCATCACACACCACCGCGCCAAGCGCTCCGCCGGCATGACCCGCTCCGTGCTCGACGACGTCCCCGGCCTCGGGCCGGCCCGTCAGGCCGCGCTGCTCAAGGCCTTCGGGTCGGTCAAGCGCATCCGTGCCGCGAGCGTCGAGCAGATCAGTGAGGTCAAGGGCATCGGCCCGGCGCTCGCCGCCACTATCCACGAGCGCCTCGGTGGCGCGAAGCCCGCGAAGCCGGAGGAATGACGCCGGAGGAGTGACGCCGGGGGAGCGGGGCTCAGACTCCCTCAGGCCCCCAGGCCCCCAGGCCCCTCAGACGAGGCCCAGCCGCTCCAACGCCCGCGCCAGGCCGTCCTCCTCCACATCCGAGGTGACCAGGTCCGCCGCCGCCTTGACGCCGTCGGAGCCATTGCCCATGGCCACCCCGGTGCCGCAGTAGCGCAGCATGTCGATATCCACGTCCGCGTCACCGAAGGCCACCGCCTGCTCGCGTCCCGCGCCCAGGTGCGCGAGCAGGGCCTCGATCGCCTCGACCTTCGTGGAGGTCACCGGCGCCAGGTCCCCGAACAGCGCCTCATGGCCGCGCCCGCCCCAGGTCCCGGCGAGCAGGGTCGGGAACGCGGCGCGCGCCGCCTCCATATCGGCGATGGGGTCGGCCAGGACGAAGCTGATCTTGTTGATGTCCCCGCGCACGAGGTCCTCGGTGAGGATCACATCCGGGAAGACGTCCGTGACGGTCAGGCGGGTGGCGTCGGCGCCCTTGCCCGCCATGTAGGTGCGCAGCGCTGGGAGCGCCCGCTCGACGAAATCCGGCGGGGCGTAGAGCCCCGAGTTCGCCTCCAGGTAGAAGGTGAGGCCGCGCTCGCGCAGGAAGCCGACCACCTGCCCGCACTGCTCGGCGCTCAGGTGGCTGTGGAGGACCACCTCGCCATCGTCCTCCACGTATCCGCCGTTGCCGCCGATCATGCCGTGCAGGCCCAGGCTCCACAGCGGCGGCGGCATCTCCGCCCGGGATCGGCCCGTGCAGGCATAGAGGCGGTGGCCAGCCGCCCGCGCGCGGCGCAGCGCCTGCGCCGCGGAGGCCGGGACCGTGTTCTCGTAGGTGACGAGCGTGCCGTCGACGTCGATCAGGAGGATCCTGGTCGTGGCGGGGATGCCCATGCTTCCCTCCTCCGTAGGTGTGACGTGCAGCATACGATGGTGGTCTTGTTGTGCCAAGGGCGTTCCGCGTACCGTCATCCGTGGGCAATCGCCCACCAGGATTGTGACCCACCCGGGGCAAGACCTGAGACGCCTCACGCCGTGCTGCGTGAGAGGCGCCTCGGGTCTTTTTTATTTCCCCGGAGCGGATCGCGGGAAGGCAAGGAGGCTCTTCGTGGCAAAAGTCGACTACGCGGCAATGGCGCCGGATCTACTTCAGCGGATCGGGGGAGAGGCGAATATCTCCGCGCTCTCCCACTGCGCCACCCGTATGCGATTCGTCCTCAAGGACGAGTCCAAGGCGGATTCCGCCGCCATCAAGGACATGGCCGGCGTCGTCACAGTGGTGCAGACCGGGGGCCAGTACCAGGTGGTCATCGGCAACGACGTCCCGCTGCTCTTCGCCGAGATGCAGGCCCTCCTGCC
Source organism: Actinomyces timonensis DSM 23838 (assembly GCF_000295095.1). GTDB lineage: Bacteria > Actinomycetota > Actinomycetes > Actinomycetales > Actinomycetaceae > Actinomyces > Actinomyces timonensis. The sequence goes on from NZ_JH806633.1 coordinate 538,933, forward strand.
AGGCCTCGGCTCGGAGAAGGGCGAGGGCGAAAAGGGCGGGGCGGCGTCGCGCAACCCGTTGGACGCCTTCATCGCCCTCGTCTCCGCGATCTTCTTACCGGTGCTGTGGACCCTGGCGGGAACCGGCCTCTTCAAGGCCTTCCTCGCCATGTTCGCCACCTTCAACTGGATCGACAAGGCCTCGGACACCTACACGGTCCTCAACGCCGCCGCCGACGCCTTCATGAATTTCCTCCCGCTCGTCCTCGCGGTGACGGCGGCACGGCATTTCAAGGCCAACCAATTCACCGCCATGGCGATCGCCGGGGCCCTCGTCTACCCCTCGATCATCGCGATGAACGACGGCGGCTCCCACAGCTTCCTCGGCATTCCGCTGGTCATCATGAGCTACACGTCCTCGGTGCTGCCCATCATCGTGGCTGTGTGGGTGCAGAGCTATATCGAGCGGGTCTGCAACCGGGTCTTTCCCAGCGCCTTCCGCAACTTCATGACCCCCTGGATCACCGTGCTCATCATGGTGCCCCTCACCCTGCTGACGATCGGCCCGCTCACCACCACCGTCGCCGACGGCATCGCCTCGGGCGTCCAGTGGCTGTTCGTCCACGTCCCCCTGCTCGGCGGCATCGTCATCGGCGGATTCTGGCAGGTCTTCGTCATGTTCGGCCTCCACTGGGGGCTCGTGCCCATCATGACCCAGGAGATCACCACCAACGGCTACTCCCTCATCTACGGGCCCATCGAGGCCGCCGTCCTCGCGCAGGCCGCCGCCGGCCTGGCCGTCATGCTCCGCAGCCGCGACGCCAAGGTCCGCGAGCTCGCCGGCCCCGCCTCGCTGTCCGGCTTCCTCGCCGGCGTGACCGAGCCGATCATCTACGGCATCAACCTGCCCCGGAAGCTCCCCTTCTACTTCGGCATCCTCGGAGGCGCCGTCGGCGGGGCCATCGGGGCGCTCGCCGGTGGGCGCGTCTCCCAGGCCGGGGTCTTCCCCTCGCTCATCGGGCTCCCGGCCTACCTCGAGACCCCGCACTTCGTCGTGTGGCTCATCGGCGTCATCGTCGGCGTCATCATCGCCTTCACCCTCACCTTCATGTTCGGCGTGAAGGACGACGCCGTCGCCGCGGGGGAGCAGGCGGGCAGTGCCGCCGGGGCCGCAAAGGCGGCAGGGGCAGCTGGCGCGGGCAGCTCGACCGCCGTCGCCGACGCCGAGCCCACCACCGCGCTCGTCGCCCCCGTCGACGGCCGCGCCCTCCCGCTCGAGCGGGTCAAGGACCCGGTCTTCTCCTCCGGCGCGCTGGGCAACGGCGTCGGGATCGTCCCGAGCGCCGGCGGCCTTGCCGCACCGGCCGCCGGAACGATCATCACCGCCATGGAGACCGGGCACGCCTTCGGCATCAAGGCGGACGACGGCGTCGAGATCCTCATCCACGTGGGCATCGACACCGTCAACCTCAAGGGCGCCGGCTTCACCCCGCGCGTCGCCGTCGGGGACCGCGTGAGCATCGGGGACCCGCTCGTCGACGTCGACCTCGCCGCGGTGCGCGACGCCGGATACGACACCACGACGATCGTCGTCGTCACCAACACGGCCAGCCTGGGCGCCGTCGTCCCGATCATCGACGGCGAGGTGCGCGCGGGTGAGACCATCGTCGAGATCGACCACTGAGAGGCCCCGGCGAGCAACTATCCATCAACGATCAAGGAGATAAAGAATGACTGGAACAACCGCTTTCACACCCCGCTTCCCCGAGGGATTCCTCTGGGGTGGCGCCACCGCCGCCAACCAGGTCGAGGGCGCCTACGACGTCGACGGCAAGGGGCTGTCCATCCAGGACGTCATGCCCCACGGCATCGTCGCCCCCCGCACTGAGAAGCCGACCCCCGACAACCTCAAGCTCGAGGCCATCGACTTCTACCACCGCTACGCCGAGGACATCGCGCTCTTCGCCGAGATGGGCTTCAAGGTCTACCGCTTCTCCATCGCCTGGTCGCGGATCTTCCCGCGCGGCGACGAGGCCGAGCCCAACGAGGCCGGCCTGGCCTTCTACGACCGCGTGCTCGACGAGCTCGAGAAGCACGGCATCGAGCCACTCGTCACCCTCAGCCACTACGAGACCCCGCTGCACCTCGCCGAGGCCTACGACGGATGGACCGACCGGCGCCTCATCGGCTTCTACGAGCGCTACGCGCGCACGGTGATCGAGCGCTACGGGCACCGCGTCAAGTACTGGCTGACCTTCAACGAGATCAACTCCGTGCTCCACGCCCCGCTCCTGTCCGGCGGCATCAACACGCCCAAGGAGCAGCTGGCGCCCAAGGACCTCTACCAGGCGATCCACCACGAGCTCGTCGCCTCAGCCAGCGCCACGAGGATCGCCCACGAGATCAACCCGGACATCAAGGTCGGCTGCATGGTCATCGGCGTGCCGATCTACCCGCTCACCCCGGACCCGCGCGACGTGCTCGCCTGCCTCCAGGCCGACCACGCCAACCTCGCCTTCTCCGACGTCCACGTGCGCGGCGAGTACCCCGGCTACCTCCTGCGGACCCTCGCGGAGAAGGACATCGAGCTCGACATCGCTGACGGCGACCTGGCCACCCTCAAGGAGCACACGGTCGACTTCGTGTCCTTCTCCTACTACATGTCCGTGTGCGACACCGGCACCCAGGCGGTCGACCAGGGGCCGGGCAACATCATGGGCGGCGTGCCCAACCCGACCCTGCCCGCCTCCGAGTGGGGGTGGCAGATCGACCCGGTGGGCCTGCGCATCATCCTCAACCAGTTCTGGGACCGGTGGGGCAAGCCGCTGTTCGTCGTCGAGAACGGGCTCGGGGCCAAGGACGTGCTCATTGAGGGGCCCGACGGGCCGACCGTCGAGGACGACTACCGCATCGCCTACATGAACGACCACCTCGTGCAGGTGGCCGAGGCGATCGCCGACGGCGTCGACGTCATGGGCTACACCTCGTGGGGCTGCATCGACTGCGTCTCGGCCTCCACCGCGCAGATGTCGAAGCGCTACGGCTTCATCTACGTCGATCGCGACGACGACGGCGAGGGGAGTCTGGCGCGCTACCGGAAGAAGTCCTTCGGCTGGTACAAGGAGCTCATCGCCTCCAACGGCGCGACCCTCCAGGCCACCAGCGACTGACCCCGGCGCCCCGCCTATTCATCGCTCCCTCCTATGAGCGAGACCGGGCGAACAGCACCGCGAGATTCGGAATTCCCGCGTGGTTTCGCATCTCGCGGTGCTGTTCGCCCGGTCTCGGCGTGCTGATCGCCCGGTCTCGATGGGAGGGAGGGGGAAGGGTCTTGAGGTGTGGTGTGGCACACTCGGGGAGTGAGAATCCTGCGGGTCTTCAACAACAACGTCGTTCTGGCCCGTGATGCCCTGGGGCGGGAGGTCGTCGCCACGGGCCGCGGCCTCGCCTTCGGGCGCAAGGCCGGGCAGGACCTCGACGAATCGCTCATCGCCCGCCGCTACGTCACCGCGCAGGACGCGGGCCTCGTCGGCCAGATGCTCTCCGAGATCCCACTGGGCCGCATCGCCCTCATCGAGGAGATCTTCACCCAGGCGGTCAAGGACCTCGGCGCTACCATCACCTCCGCCGGCCTCATCGCCGTCGTCGATCACGTCCACCAGGCCCTCGAGCGCGCCCGCCGCGGAGAGCGCATGGACTACCCCCTGCGCGCCGAGGTCGCCCACCTCCACCCCGAGGAGCTGCGCCTGGCCGAGCGGATGGTGGCCGACCTTAACTCCTCCCAAGCGATCCGGCTGCCTGAGGGGGAGGCCTTCGCCCTGGCCCTCCACCTCTTCGCCGCGGCCACCGGGGCGGCCTCCATCCAGGACGCCTCGGCGCAGTCCCGGATCGTGGCCCAGGCGATCGAGCTCATCGACGACGCCGTGCCGGGCGGGATTGACCGTGATTCCATCCACGCCGCCCGCTTCGCCACGCATCTGCGCTACTTCCTCGCCCGCGCCCGCAGCGGCGCGCAGATCGACGACGGAACCGCCGGGCTCATCGCGGAGCCCCTGAGGCGGCGCTATCCCGCGGCCTTCCGGCTCGCCGAGGACGTTGCCTCCCTCCTGGCCGAGCGGATCGGCGTCACGATCCGAGCGGACGAGACCAGCTATCTCGCGATCCACATCGCCCGGCTCCTCGATTCGAGTATCGACGGGAAGCGGTAACCTGCTGGCTCTGCCGGAGCGAGCGCCACTGGCTGCCCGCCCCGCTCAACATGCTCGTAGACCCTGACAGAAGGACACATGATGAAGCTCTCCGCACGCAATCAGCTCAAGGGCACGGTTGTCGCAATCGAGAAGGGCGCCGTGAACGGCGTCGTCAAGATCGAGATCGCCCCGGGCATGGTCGTCACCTCGTCGATCACCAATGCGGCGATCGATGAGCTCGGCCTGGCCGTCGGCGCGGAGGCATACGCCGTCGTCAAGGCCTCCTCGGTGATGGTGGCCGTCGACTGACCGTTGCCAGAGGCCGGGGCGTGGCGGTCCGCGCGCCCCGGCCTGTGGAAAACCGGCCGGTTTCGTTCCTGATTTCGCCCGGTCTCGATGGGAGAGTGGGGGCTGGGGCTAGAGGAGGACGCGGATGGACTGGGCGGCGCGGGCGGCCCGCTGCCTCGCCTCCTCGACGCTCACGCCCTCCGCTACCGCCACCCCGAGACGGCGGCCCTCATGCGCCTCCGGCTTGCCGAAGAGCCGCGCCTCCGCGCCCGGAACGGCCAGCGCCTCGGCGACGCCGTCGAATCGCGCGCCCTGGCCCGGAGCCGACGCGCCCGGGGACTTGATGACCGCCGAGGCGCCCGGCGAGCGCAGGGCCGTGTCCACCGGCAGGCCCAGGAGCGCGCGGGCGTGCAGCTCGAACTCGGACAGCCGCTGGCTCGCCATCGTCACCATGCCCGTGTCATGCGGGCGCGGCGAGACCTCTGAGAACAGCACCTCCTGGCCGCAGATGAACAGCTCCACCCCGAACACGCCCCAGCCGCCAAGGGCCTCGGTGATCCGCCCGGCCACCTCGCGGGCGCGCTCGAGCGCCGCTGCTGGCAGCGCCTGCGGCTGCCAGGAGTCGACGTAGTCGCCGCCCGCCTGGCGGTGGCCGATCGGCTCGCAGAACGAGGTGACGGTGGCGCCCGTGAGCGCGTCACGCGAGCGCACCGTGAGCAGGGTGATCTCGGTGTCGAAGCGCACGAGGCCCTCCACGATCACCCGGCCCCGATCCACCCGGCCGTCCTCGGCCGCGTGCCGCCAGGCGGCGTCGAGCTCATCGAACGAGCGCACCACGGACTGCCCGTGCCCCGAGGAGGACATGACCGGCTTGACGACGCAGGGCAGCCCGACCTCCTCGGCCCCGGCGCGCAGCTCGGCGGGCGAGGAGGCGAAGACATAGGGGCTCGTGGGCAGGCCCAGCTCCTCCGCGGCCAGGCGCCGGATGCCCTCGCGGTCCATCGTCAGGCGGGCGGCGCGCGCCGTCGGCACCACCCGGACACCCTCGGCCTCCACGGCCTCGAGCGCGTCCGTCGCCAGCGCCTCGATCTCCGGGACGACGACCTGCGCCCCGCAGGAGCGGATCGCCGCGGCCAGCTCGCGCGCGTCGGACATATCGACGGTCAGCGCGCTGTGCGCCACCTGCTGGGCGGGGGCGCCGTCGTAGCGGTCGATGGCGATGACCTCTACGCCCAGGCGCGCCAGCGCGATCGCCACCTCCTTGCCGAGCTCGCCCGAGCCGAGGAGCGCCACACGGGTCGCCCCGGTGGTCCACGGGGTGCCGAGCGGCAAGAGCGGCAAGAGCGGCATGAGCGGCACGGTTGGGCCAGCCCCGTCCGTGCGCGAGCCGGCATCGACGACGGCGGAGGCACCGGAGGCGCCGGGAGTCGCGGAGGCGGGGGAGGGGAGGGAACGACCACTGGTGCGGCTGGAAGCGGCGGCGCTGGTGCTCATGCGCGTGACTCCTGTGTGGTGGGGCCGGGAACCGCGAGCGCGCCCTGGCGGCGCAGTGCGGGGAAAGACCGAGAAGATGTCGCGGGGCTCCCCGGAGTCCGAACCCGGTGAGCAGGAGCAGGCTACAGGCCCGCCCGTCATGCGATGCTTGACCCATGGAGAACCATCGCACGACGCGGCCCCGGTCCTCCGGCCGCGAGGACGAGGCCGACGACCGGGCCACCGGGCTCCGCCAGGACACGGTGCCCATCGAGATCCCCCGGATCGACGAGGCGGCGCCGCCCGTGGCACCGGCCACGAGCCCCCAGATGATCATCGTCACCGGCATGTCCGGGGCAGGCCGCTCCCGCGCCGCCAACGCCCTGGAGGACCTCGACTGGTACGTCGTCGACAACCTCCCGCCCCAGCTGCTGCCGGCCCTGGCGGGCATGATGACCACCGTCGGCGCGGGCGTCCATCAGCTGGCCGCCGTCGTCGATGTGCGCAGCCGGGAGTTCTTCTCCCACTTCATGCGCTACCTCGCCGAGGTCCGCGAGAGCGGGACCAACGTGCGCGTCCTCTTCCTCGACGCCTCCGACGCCGTCCTCGTGCGGCGCTTCGAGTCGTCCCGCCGCCCTCACCCGCTGCAGGGCACCTCGTCCATCCTCGACGGCATCGAGCACGAGCGCACGCTGCTGGGCGGGCTCAAGGGCACCGCTGACATGGTCATCGACACCACCGACCTGTCCGTCCACGACCTCGCCCGCCGCGTGCGCGACCTCGTGGCCACCGAGTCCGACCTCGCCCTGCGCGTCAACGTCATGAGCTTCGGCTTCAAGTACGGCCTGCCCGTCGACGCCGACCAGGTCCTCGACGTCCGCTTCATCCCCAACCCGTACTGGGTCTCCGAGCTCCGCCACCTGACGGGGCGGGACGCTCCCGTGGCCGAGTACGTCTTCCGCCAGCCCGGCGCCGCCGCCTTCGTCGACGGCTACGCCGACCTGCTCGCGCCGGCGCTGCCGCACTACGTCGACGAGCTCAAGCCGAACGTCACGATCGCCGTGGGCTGCACTGGCGGCAAGCACCGCTCCGTGGCCTCCGCCGAGCGCATCTCGGCGCGCCTGCGCTCGCGCGGGTTCCGCGTCAACACCCAGCACCGCGACCTCGGACGGGAGTGAGCCATGCCGACCACCATCGACTCCGGGGGATGGCCCCGGCGCGGGGAGGAGGGCCCCGCTGTCGTCGCCCTGGGCGGCGGCCACGGCCTGTCCGCCACCCTGCGGGCTCTGCGGCATGTGACGAGCCGGCTCACGGCGGTGGTCACCGTCGCCGACGACGGCGGCTCCTCGGGCCGTCTGCGCAAGGAGTTCGACTGCCTGCCCCCGGGCGACCTGCGCATGGCCCTGGCCTCGCTCTGCGACGAGTCGGAATGGGGCCTCACCTGGCGCGACGTCCTCCAGCACCGTTTCTCGGGCGAAGGGGAGCTGGACAACCACGCCCTGGGCAACCTCCTCATCCTGGCGCTGTGGCAGCTGCTCGGCGACGAGGTCGAGGGCCTGAGCTGGGTGGGGCGCCTGCTGGGCATCCACGGCCGGGTCGTCCCGATGAGCGCCTCCCCGCTGGTCATCGAGGCGGACATCGTCAACGGCGAGGAGCGCGCGCGTGTGAGCGGCCAGGTGGCCGTGGCCAAGACGCGCGGCCGGCTCGAGAACGTCGCCGTCGTCCCCGAGGACGCGCAGGCCCACCCCGAGGCCATCCACGCCATCGAGGAGGCCGAGTGGGTGGTCCTGGGCCCCGGCTCCTGGTACACCTCCGTCCTGCCCCACGTCATCCTTCCCTCCCTGCGCGAGGCGCTGGTGACCACCCGCGCCCGGCGGGCCGTCGTCCTCAACCTGACCGCGCAGAGCGGGGAGACCGATGGCATGACCTCGGCCGATCTCCTGAGGGTCCTGCGCGAGCACGCCCCCGAGCTGCGCCTCGACGTGGTCCTCGCCGACCCCTCCACCGTCGAGGACCTCGACGATCTCGAGGAGGTCGCGGGCGCTATGGGCGCAACCGTGATCCTCCGGCAGGTGCGCACCGGGGACTCCATGTGCAACCATGACCCCTTGCGGCTGGCCGCCGCCTTCCGGGACGCCTTCGACGGCGTGGTGGGCGATGTCGGCATCGGCGGCGCGCCGGGGGAGTGACCCGGGGCGCGGCCCAGCCCCTCAGCCAGGCACGAGCGAGGAGAGCGGAAGGTATGTCGCTGACCGTCACCGTCAAGGACGAGTTGGCGCGCGTGAGCGCGGAGAGCACCGCGCAGCGCCGCGCCCAGGTGGCATCGATGCTGAGATTCGCCGGAGGGCTCCACATCGTCTCGGGGCGCATCGTCGTCGAGGCCGAGCTCGACCACGGCGGGGCGGTGCGCCGCCTCCACCACGACCTCAAGGAGCTCTTCGGCATGGAGCCCGAGGTCATGGTCGTCCAGGGTGGATCCCTGCACCGCGGCACCCGGTACGTGCTGCGCGTGAACGAGCGCGGCAAGGAGCTCGCGCGCCTCATCGGGCTCGTCGACGGGCGCGGCCGCCCCGTGCGCGGCATGCCCGTCGCCGTCGTCCACGGCGTGCGGACCTCAGCCGCCGCGGCCTGGCGGGGCGCCTTCCTCGCCCGCGGCTCGCTGACCGAGCCGGGCCGCTCCTCCTCCCTGGAGGTCACCTGCCCGGGCTCCGAGGCCGCCCTGGCGCTCGTGGGCGCCGCCCGCCGGTTCGACGTGGCCGCCAAGGCCCGCGAGGTGCGCGGCACCGACCGCGTTGTCGTGCGCGACGGCGAGGCCATCGGCGTCCTGCTGGACCGGATGGGCGCCAAGGAGGCCTTCACGACCTGGGGCGAGCGGCGCAGCCGCCGCGAGTCCCGCGGCACCGCCAACCGCCTGGCCAACTTCGACGACGCCAACCTGCGCCGCTCCGCCCGGGCCGCCGTCGCCTCGGGGGCGCGCGTGGAGCGGGCCTTCGAAATCCTGGGCGACGACGTCCCGGCCCATCTCATCGAGGCCGGCCGCCTGCGCATCGCCAACAAGCAGGCCAGCCTCGAGGAGCTCGGCCAGCTCTCCGACCCGCAGCTGACCAAGGACGCCGTCGCCGGGCGCATCCGCCGCCTGCTCGCCATGGCGGACAAGCGCGCCCACGACCTGGGCATCCCCGACACGGAGTCTGTCCTCACCCCGGACATGCTCGATCTGTAGCCGCCCGGGGCGGGGAGCCGGCCGCTCGGAAGGCCGTTACCAAAGGCGCCGCTTGGGACGTCAGTCCCCCTGCCGCGGGTATCACGAGCCGATCACGCCAGCTGCGTGGAGGCGTTCGCCGAGGGCGTGGATTTGAGTCGCGCCTCACCGTGCTGTGACGGTAGACTCGGCGAGCCGGCCCACGGATCCCTCGCGGGATCATCCGGCGGGCCGGGGCGCATCGATGGATGCGCTAGAACTACGTAACCGTGCGCCTCACCGGCGCATTAGGAGGACACAAAGTGACCACCCGCGTTGGTATCAACGGCTTCGGCCGCATCGGCCGCAACTTCTTCCGTGCCGCGCTTGAGCAGGGCGCCGACATCGAGGTCGTCGCGGTCAACGACCTGACCGACAACAAGACCCTCGCCCACCTCCTCAAGTACGACTCCATCCTTGGTCGCTTCGACGGCGAGGTTTCCTTCGACGACGACGGCATCACCGTCAACGGCAAGCACATCAAGGTCCTCGAGCAGCGCGACCCGGCCCAGCTCCCCTGGGGCGAGCTCGGCGTTGAGGTCGTCGTGGAGTCCACCGGCTTCTTCACCGACGGTGAGAAGGCCAAGGCCCACATCGACGCCGGCGCCAAGAAGGTCGTCATCTCCGCCCCGGCGAAGAACGTCGACGGCACCTTCGTCATGGGTGTCAACGAGGCCGACTACGACAACGCCACGATGAACATCGTGTCGAACGCCTCCTGCACCACCAACTGCCTCGCGCCGCTGGCCAAGGTCCTCCACGAGAACTTCGGCATCGTCCAGGGCATCATGACCACCATCCACTCCTACACGGGTGACCAGCGCGTTCTCGACGCCCCGCACAAGGACCTGCGTCGCGCCCGCGCCGCCGCCCTCAACATGATCCCCACCAAGACCGGTGCCGCCCAGGCCGTGGCCCTCGTCCTGCCCGACCTCAAGGGCAAGTTCGACGGCCTCGCCGTCCGCGTCCCCACCCCGACCGGTTCCCTGACCGACCTGACCTTCCAGGCCGAGAAGGAGGTCTCCGTCGAGTCCGTCAAGGCCGCCGTCAAGGCCGCCGCCGAGGGCGAGCTCAAGGGCATCCTCTCCTACACCGAGGACCCGATCGTCTCCACCGACATCGTCGGCGACCCGCACTCCTCGATCTTCGACGCCACCGAGACCAAGGTCATCGGCAACCTCGTCAAGGTCCTGTCCTGGTACGACAACGAGTGGGGCTACTCCAACCGCCTCGTGCAGCTGACCGCCCTGGTCGGCTCCAAGCTCGCCTGAACCAGCGCACGAGCTGAGCCAGCGATCGGGAGGCGCGGCGTGAAGAGCACCGTGAGCACCCGATGAACCGACGCCCGCGCACGCCCAGCGTGCGCGGGCGTCGGCCACCCATCCTCCATCCACCGTTCACCCGAACGCCACAACACACCTTGAGAGGTTCCATGAAGACCATCGAGTCCCTCGGCGACCTGGCCGGCAAGCGCGTCCTCGTCCGCTCCGACTTCAACGTCCCGCTCGACGCCGACAAGAACATCACCGACGACGGCCGCATCCAGGCCGCCCTGCCCACCCTGCGCAAGCTCCTCGAGGCTGGCGCCAAGGTCATCATCACCGCCCACCTGGGCCGCCCCAAGGGCCAGGCCAACCCCGACTTCTCGCTGGCCCCCGTCGCCAAGCGCCTCGCCGAGGTCACCGGCGTCAAGGTCGTCCTGGCCGAGGACACCGTCGGCGAGTCCGCCAAGGCCGCCGTCGCCGCCATGAGCGCCGGCGAGATCGTCCTGCTGGAGAACGTGCGCTTCAACGCCGCCGAGACCTCCAAGGACGACGCCGAGCGCGAGGCCTTCGCCGCCCAGCTCGCCGAGCTCGCCGACGCCTTCGTCTCCGACGGCTTCGGCGTGGTCCACCGCAAGCAGGCCTCCGTCTACGACATCGCCAAGATCCTCCCGGCCGCCGCGGGTCTGCTCGTGGTCAAGGAGATCGAGTCCCTCGGCCGCGCCGTCAACAACCCCGAGCGCCCCTACACCGTGGTGCTCGGCGGCTCCAAGGTCTCCGACAAGCTCGGCGTCATCGCCAACCTGCTGTCCAAGGCGGACCGCCTCCTCATCGGCGGTGGCATGGCCTACACCTTCCTCGTCGCCCAGGGCTACGAGGTCGGCACCTCCCTGCTGGAGAAGGACCAGGTCGAGACCGTCAAGGGCTACCTGGAGACCGCCAAGGCCAACGGCGTCGAGCTGCTCCTGCCCGTCGACACCGTCGTCGCCCCGGAGTTCAAGGCCGACGCCCCCGCGACCGTCGTGGCCGCCGACGCCATCCCGGCCGACCAGATGGGCCTCGACATCGGCCCCAAGACCGCCGAGCTCTTCGGCAAGGCGATCGCCTCGTCCAAGACCGTCGTGTGGAACGGCCCCATGGGCGTCTTCGAGTTCGAGGCCTTCGCCGCCGGAACGAAGGCCGTGGCCCAGGCCATCAGCGACTCTGACGCCTTCAGCGTCATCGGTGGCGGCGACTCCGCCGCGGCCGTGCGCACCCTCGGCTTCGACGAGACGACGTTCTCCCACATCTCCACCGGTGGCGGCGCCTCCCTGGAGCTCCTCGAGGGCAAGACCCTGCCGGGCATCGCCGTCCTCGAGGGCTGAGCGCGGACCGCGCCGCTCCAGCCCCACCTGACCAACCCAACTGACACGAAGGACACCATCGCAATGTCGAACCGCACCCCCCTCATGGCGGGCAACTGGAAGATGAACCTGGACCACCTCGAGGCCAACCACCTCGTCCAGGGCATCGCCATGGAGCTCAAGGACGCCGGCCACGACTTCGCCAAGTGCGAGGCCGTCGTCATCCCGCCGTTCACCGACCTGCGCACCGTGCAGACCGTCGTCGACGCCGACAACCTGGAGATCAAGTACGGTGCCCAGGACGTCTCCATCCACGACAACGGCGCCTACACCGGTGAGATCTCCACCGCCATGCTCACCAAGCTCGGCTGCTCCTACGTGGTCATGGGCCACTCCGAGCGCCGCGAGTACCACAGCGAGTCCGACGAGCTCGTCGGCGCCAAGGCCCGCAAGGCCCTCGACGCCGGCATGACGCCGATCCTGTGCTGCGGCGAGGCCCTCGAGATCCGCAAGGCCGGCACGCACGTCGAGTTCGTCCTCGGCCAGATCCGCGCCGCCCTCAAGGGCTGGAGTGCCGAGGACGTCGCCAAGATCGTCATCGCCTACGAGCCCATCTGGGCCATCGGCACCGGCGAGACCGCCACCGCCGACGACGCCCAGGAGGTCTGCGGCGCGATCCGCGCGGCCCTGCGCGAGGACTTCGGCGAGGCCACCGCTGAGGCCACCCGCGTGCTCTACGGCGGCTCCGCCAAGCCCGGCAACATCGTCGAGCTCATGGCGCAGCCCGACATCGACGGCGCCCTCATCGGCGGCGCCTCCCTCAAGGCGGACTCCTTCGCGGCCATGTGCCGCTTCTACGCCGCCTGAGCCGGACCGGGCGCCGCGCCTCCCGCCGCCACCCATGTGGGCGGGCGGGCGGCGCCCGTGACGCAACAGCGACCGGGGCCAGGGCACCTCACAGGAGGCGCGCCCTGGCCCCGGCCCGCGATTCGGGTAGAGTCAGCCACGGTCATCGCCGCGCGAGCGCTCGCCAGCGGCACATCCGCTCCTGACGGATCCAGCGCGGATCCCTCCACTGAAAGGACGACGGCGTGGACATCCTCCGCATCATCCTCCAGGTGCTCCTCGTTATGTCGAGTTTCTTCCTCATCATGTCGATCCTCCTGCACAAGGGGAAGGGCGGCGGCCTGTCCGACATGTTCGGCGGAGGCATCTCCTCCTCGGCCGGCTCCTCCGGCGTCGCCGAGCGCAACCTCGACCGCATCACCGTGGGCGTCGGCCTCATGTGGAGCCTGACGATCATCGGCCTCGGGCTCCTGGTGAAGCTCTCCTGACCGCCTCATCCAGCCGCGCAGCAGACCCGCGCGGGGACGCCCTCGAGCGATCCCTGCGCGGGTATCTTGCGCATCTGCGGGTCGAGCGGGGCCTGAGCGAGAACACCCTGGCCGCCTACCTGCGGGACCTCTCGCGGTACACCGCTTTCCTCAGGGAGCGCGGGATCACCGCGCCCGGCGCCGTCGCCGAGGAGGACGTCGCCGCCTTCTCCCAGGCCATCCGCACCGGCGAGGACGGCGGGCGGGCCCTGGCGGCCTCCTCAGCCGCGCGCACGGTCACGGCGGTGCGCGGCTGGCACCGATTCCTCCTCGATGAGGGGACCACGCCGACGGACCCCTCGGCGGCCGTCCGCCCCCCGCAGGTCGGGCGCCGCCTGCCCAAGGCCCTCAGCGTCGAGGAGGTGCGCGCGCTCCTGGAGGCGGCCGCCGTCGACGACTCGCCCGTGAGCCTGCGCGACCGCGCCCTGCTGGAGATCCTCTACGCCACCGGGGCCCGCATCTCCGAGGCCGTCGGCCTCGTCGTCGACGACCTCGATGCGGGCAGCGGCGTCCTCCGGCTGTTCGGCAAGGGCCGTAAGGAGCGGATCGTCCCCATGGGGCAGTACGCCTGGGCGGCGCTCGACGCCTACCTCGTGCGGGGGAGGCCGAGCCTTGCCGCCAAGGGCAGGGGAGTGCCCGAGGTCTTCCTCAACACACTCGGGCGGCCCCTGTCCCGCCAGACGGCGTGGAGCATCCTCCAGCAGGCCGCCGCCCGGGCGGGCCTCACCGGCGACGGCGCTGACGGGGGCGAGCGGCATATCTCGCCCCACACGCTGCGCCACTCCTTCGCCACCCACCTGCTCGCGGGCGGGGCGGACGTGCGCGTCGTCCAGGAGATGCTCGGGCACGCCTCGGTGACCACCACCCAGATCTACACGAAGGTGACCGTCGACCACCTCAGGGAGGTCTACGCCACGAGCCATCCCCGGGCTCACTGATGATGCCTACTGATGATTCCAGTGCCGTCCGCTACCCTGGCCCTGTGAGTGACTCCAAGCAGCCCGGCCTGATCGACCTTCCCGCCCCTGAGCAGAAGGAGTTCCCCGTCCCCGCGCCCCTGGAGTCCCACGGGCCGGCACGGATCATCTCCATGTGCAACCAGAAGGGCGGCGTCGGCAAGACGACGACGACCATCAGCCTGGGGGCCTCCCTCGTGGAGTACGGGCGCAAGGTGCTCATCGTCGACTTCGACCCGCAGGGCGCCGCCTCGGCGGGCCTCGGCGTCAACGCCAACGAGCTCGACACGACGATCTACGACCTCCTCGTGGCCGCCCGCCCGGACATCCTGCCGGTCATCCACGAGACCTCCATGCCGGGGCTCGACCTCGTGCCCGCCAACATCGACCTGTCCGCCGCGGAGGTCCAGCTCGTCAACGAGGTCGCCCGCGAGCAGGCGCTCGCCCGGGTGCTGCGCCCCGTCGTCGACGACTACGACGCCATCATCGTGGACTGCCAGCCCTCTCTCGGCCTGCTCACGGTCAACGCGCTGACCGCCTCCCACGGCGTCATCATCCCGCTGGAGACCGAGTACTTCGCCCTGCGCGGCGTGGCCCTCCTCGTGGAGACCGTCGAGCGGATCAAGGACCGCCTCAACCCGCGCCTCGACATCGACGGCATCCTCGCCACCATGGTCGACTCCCGCACCCTGCACTCGCGCGAGGTCCTGGAGCGACTCGAGCAGGCCTTCGGCGAGCGCCTCTTCGACACGCGGATCCGCCGCACCGTCAAGTTCCCCGACGCCTCCGTGGCCGCCGAGCCCATCAACACCTACGCCCCCACGCACGCGGGCACCGAGGCCTACCGGCGCCTGGCCCGGGAGATCATCGCTCGCGGCTGTGTCGCCTGACGACGCCGCAGCGCCCCGGAAAGCGGGGACGCCCGGGAGCGCTGGGGCGCCCGAGGCCGTCCGGGAGCACGAGGGCGCCGAGCAGGAGGGACCCGCGCGGCTCCCCGGCTTCTCCGTCAGCCTGCCCCAGTTCGAGGGCCCCTTCGACCTCCTTCTCAGCCTCATCGCCCGGCGCCGTCTCGACGTCACCGAGCTCGCCCTGGCCGAGGTGACCGACGAGTTCATAGCGCATATGCGCGCCGACTGGGACCTCGGGCACGCCAGCGAGTTCGTCGTCGTGGCCTCCACGCTCCTCGCCCTCAAGGCCCACCGCCTCCTGCCCCACGTGGACGGGGAGGAGGATGAGGACCTGGAGCTCCTGGAGGCCCGCGACCTCCTCTTCGCCCGGCTCCTCCAGTACCGGGCCTACAAGCGGGCCGCCGCCGCCCTGCACGAGATGTCCACCGCCGCGGCCACCGCCCACCCGCGCGTCGTCGCGCTCGCGCCCGAGCTCGCCTCCCTGCTGCCCAAGCTCGTCGCCAACGTCGGTCCCGCCGAGCTCGCCCGCATCGCCCTGGCGGCCTTCAACCGGCCCGATGCCCCCGGCGTGCAGACCGTCCACCTCCACGAGGCCGTGCCCGTCAGCGAGCAGATCACGGTGCTCGCCCTGCGGCTGCGCTCCGCCGGGACTCTCACATTCTCCGAGCTCACGGGCGACGCGGACCGGGTGGCCGTCGTCGTCGCCCGCTTCCTGGGGCTGCTCATCCTGCACCGCCAGGGCAGCGTCGACCTGGAGCAGGGCGAGGCCATGGGGGAGATCACGGTGTCCTGGTGCGGCGGGGACGACGATCTGACAGGCATCATGGCCCCGGATATGGAGGGTCTGGGGGAGGAGTTCTCATGAGCGCGGATGCGTCGGCGGGGCAGGCCGTCCCGGAGGCCGACGGCGAGGAGGCGCGCGCCGCAGAGGGCGCGGTTGGTGCCGTTTCGGCTGCCGCGAGCGATGAGCTCCTGGCCGCGGCAGAGGCGGTGCTCGTCGTCTCCGACGAGCCGGTGACCGCCGCCGCGCTCGGCGCCGCCCTCGGTTTGGAGGAGAAGGAGGCCGAGGCGCTGCTGGAGGCCCTGGCCGCCGAGTACCGGGGCGAGGCTGCCGCGGGGACCACGGCGGGGGCAGGCGCGGGGACGCCCGGGCGCCGTCGGGGGTTCATCCTGCGGCGCGTCGCCGGGGGATGGCGGCTCGCCTCAGCGCCCGAGCACGCCGGGATCGTGGAGAGCTTCGTCGTCGGCGGGGCCGCCGCGCGCCTGTCCCAAGCCGCCCTGGAGACCCTCGCCGTCATCGCCTACCGCCAGCCCGTCACCCGCGGGCGGATCGCCGCGATCCGCGGGGTCAACGTCGACGGCGTCGTGCGCACGCTCCACGCCCGCGGGCTCATCGAGGAAGCCGGCAATGAGACCTCCGGCGCGATCCTCTACCGTACGACCAACGAGTTCCTCGAGTACCTCGGGATCGACAGCCTCGACGGGCTGCCGCCCCTGGCACCCCACCTCCCGGACGCCTCCCAGTTGGAGGACATCGAGCATGAGACGGAGACGCGATGAGCACCCGCGGCCACAGCACCGGCAGCACCGGCAGTACAGGCGCTGACGGGGTCCCCCTGGGGGACTTCGGGGCGGAGGAGTTCTACGACGAGGACGACATCGAGGAGCTCGGCGACGAAAACGCCCTCACCCCCGCCGAGCTCGCTGCCTTCGACGACGGTGCCCTGGCCGAGGAGGACGAGGCGAGGCTCGCCGATGAGCGCCGCCGGGCCTCGCGCGGCGGGGAGGACGACCCGCATGTCGAGTCCGGGCAGCGCCTCCAGAAGGTCCTCGCCCACGCGGGCGTCGCCTCCCGGCGGGCCTGCGAGGCGATCATCGCCGCGGGCCGGGTGAGCGTCGACGGCGTCGTCGTCACGGAGCCCGGGGTGCGGGTCGATCCCGTGGAGCAGGAGATCCGGGTGGACGGCTCGCGCATCCTCACCAGCCCCGACGTCCTCACCATCATGTTGCACAAGCCCGCCGGCGTGGTCACCACCATGGAGGACCCCGAGGGGCGGCCGACCGTCGCCGAGCTGGGGGAGCGGTACGTGGCCGAGCACGCCGAGGAAATCGGGCAGGGCGGTGAGGGCGGCGCGGGTGGGCGCATCCGGCTCGTCCACGTGGGCCGCCTCGACACCGAGACCGAGGGGCTGCTCCTGCTGTCCAATGACGGCGAGCTCTCCCACCGGCTCATGCACCCCAGCTATGAGATCTCAAAGACCTATGTGGCGATCGTCAAGGGACAGGTCGAGCCCTGGGTGCCCCGCAAGCTCAAGCGCGGCATCGAGCTCGACGACGGCCCCATCAGCGCCGACCGCGTCGTCATCAAGGACTCCGGGCCCGCCGGCTCGATCCTGGAGATCACCCTGCACTCCGGGCGCAACCGGATCGTGCGGCGCATGTGCGACGCCGTCGGGCACCCCGTCATCCGCCTGTCCCGCACCAAGCTCGGGCCCCTGGCCCTCGGCGGCTTGAAGCCCGGGGCGATGAGGGCGCTCACCGGCGAGCAGATCGCCGCCCTCCAGAAGGAGGTCGGGCTGTGAGTGGGGCGGCAGAGAGCGCCAGCCCGACCAGCGCGGCGGCGGCTCCCGCCGCCACGCGCGGCCCCGTGCTCATCATCGGGACCGGCCTGCTCGGCACCTCACTCGCGCTCGTCCTCACCGCCGCCGGCGTGCCCGTCCAACTGCAGGACACCTCGCCCACCTCGCTCGCGCTCGCCCGCGACATGGGGGCCGGCGCCGTGAGGGCAGAGGGCGATCCCGAGCCCGCGCTCGTCGTCGTCGCCACCCCGCCGGATGTGGCAGCGCAGGTCGTCATCGGCGCGCTCGAGGCCCACCCCGCGGCGGTGGTCACCGACGTCGCCTCCGTCAAGGCGCGCGTGGGCGCCGAGGTCCGCGCCCGCGCTGGTGCCGCGGCCTCCCGCTACGTGGGCTCCCACCCCATGGCCGGCCGGGAGCGCTCGGGCGCCGGTGCCGCCGACTCCGACCTCTTCGCCGGCCGCCCCTGGGTGATCGTCGCAGACGGCGCCGAGCCCGCCGCCGAGATCGCCGTGCGCAACCTCGCGATGGACGCTGGCGCCGCGCCGCTGCGCCTGGGCGCCGCCGAGCACGACGCCGCCGTCGCCGCCGTCTCCCATATGCCGCAACTCGTCTCCTCGCTCGTGGCCGCGCGGCTCGAGGCCCTGCCGGAGACGGCGCTCGAGTTGGCCGGACAGGGCCTGCGGGATGTCACGCGCATCGCGGCCTCCGACCCGCGGCTGTGGTCCGCGATCGTCGTGGGCAACGCCGGTCCCGTGGCAGGGCTGCTGAAGGACCTGCGCGCGGACCTCGACGCGCTGATCGCCGGGATCGAGCCGGCCGCCGTCGACGCCGGCTCCGAGGAGTACACGGCGCCGGGGCGGGCCGAGGCGATCGCCCCCGGCGCCGTCGGCGCGATCACGGATGTCATGAGCCGCGGCAACACCGGCCAGGCGCGCATCCCCGGCAAGCACGGCGGCGCGCCCAGGCGCTACGCGGTGGTGCAGGTGCTCGTGCCCGACCAGCCCGGCTACCTGGGCCGCCTCTTCACGGACATCGGCGAGGCCGGCGTGAACATCGAGGACTTCGCTATGGAGCACTCCGCCGGGCAGCGCGCGGGCCTGGCCTTGGTCTCCGTCCTGCCGAGCGCGGCCCAGCCGCTGGAGGCTGAGCTGGACGGACGCGGCTGGAGGGTCGTCGTCGCCTGAGGGTGGGTGCGCGCAGCACTGACGGGTGCGCTTGGCACTGACGGGTGCGCGCAGCACCGTCAGGTGCGGTGAGAACGCACCTCTCGGTGCTCAGCGCACCTGTCGGTGCAGGCGGGCGGGGTGGTTTTGGCACGGCGGCGGGCACATGTGGGACGCTTGGGCCAGTCGCGCGCCAGCGCAAAGCAGGAAGGCCGGGAGCATATGGGAATCGTCGTCGCCATCGATGGGCCGAGCGGGTCGGGCAAGTCCACCGTCGCCAAGCGGGTCGCCGCAGCGCTGGGCCTGGCCTACCTCGACACCGGTGCCATGTACCGCGCCGCCGCCTGGTGGTGCGAGCGCACCGGCATCGACCTCACCGCCGATGAGGTGGACGCCGACGCCGTCACCCGGGCCGTCCTCACCATGCCCCTCGACATGGGCCTCGACCCCGCGGCACCCGGCGTGGCCTGCGACGGCGTCGACATCGCCGAGGCCATCCGCGACCCGCATATCGCCTCCGTCGTCTCCAAGGTCGCCACCAACCTCGACGTGCGCGCCGAGCTCGCCCGCCTCCAGCGCGAGATCATCGCCGAGGAGTCCCGCGACGCCGTCGACCTGCACCGCTCCTTCAGCACGGGGGCGGGGATCGTCGCCGAGGGCCGCGACATCACCACCGTCATCGCCCCCGACGCCGACGTCCGCCTCCTCGTCACCGCCAGCGAGGAGGCCCGCCTGGCCCGCCGCGCCGGGGACCTGGAGGCCGCGGGCAAGAGCGTCGACGCCGCCGCCCTGCGCGACCAGGTGGTGCGCCGCGACCACGACGACGCCACCGTCTCCCAGTTCCTCACCGCACCCGAGGGCGTCACCCTCGTCGACTCCTCCGACATGACGCTCGAGGAGACCGTCGACCACGTCCTCGGCCTCATCGAGGCGGCCCGCGCCGAGGCCGTCGAGCGAGACCAGGCCGACGAGCAGCGGGCCGAGGCCCTGCGCGCCGGCCTGCGGGAGTACGCGCTGGAGGACGAGGACCTGGCCCTGCTTGACGACGAGGCGGAGCTCCCCTCCGGCGAGACCGCCTTCGAGGCCGGGCTGCCCGTGCTCGCCGTCGTCGGGCGCCCGAACGTCGGCAAGTCCACGCTCGTCAACCGGGTCCTGGGCCGCCGCGAGGCCGTCGTCCAGGACACCCCGGGAGTCACCCGGGACCGCGTCTCCTACCCCGCCGAGTGGGCGGGGCGCCGCTTCACCATCGTGGACACCGGCGGCTGGGAGGTCGACGTCGAGGGCCTGGACGCCTCGGTCGCCTCCCAGGCGGAGGTCGCCGTCGAGCTCGCCGACGCCGTCCTGCTCGTCGTCGACGCGCAGGTGGGCATCACCGAGACCGACGCCCAGGTGGTGCGCCTCCTGCGGCGCAGCGGCAAGCCCGTGGTGCTGGCCGCCAACAAGGTCGACTCCCCGGCCCAGGAGGGCGACGCCGCCTCCCTGTGGAACCTGGGGCTGGGCGAGCCCTACGCCGTCTCCGCCCTCCACGGGCGCGGCAGCGGGGAGGTCCTCGACGCCTGCATGGAGGTCCTGCCGGAGGTCTCCGCCATCGCCCCGGCCGCCCCCGAGGGGCATATGCACCGCATCGCCCTGGTGGGCCGCCCCAATGTTGGCAAGTCCTCCCTGCTCAACTCCATCGCCAGGCAGGACCGCGTGGTCGTCAACGAGCTGGCCGGCACCACCCGCGACCCCGTGGACGAGATCATCGAGCTCGACGACCGCCAGTGGGTGTTCGTGGACACGGCCGGCATCCGCCGCCGCGTGCGCCAGTCGCGCGGAGCCGACTACTACGCGGTCCTGCGCACCCAGGGGGCGATTGAGAAGGCGGAGGTCGCCGTCGTCCTCCTGGACGCCTCCGAGCCGCTGACCGAGCAGGACGTGCGGGTCATCCAGCAGGCGGTCGACGCTGGTCGCGCGCTCGTGCTGGTCAACAACAAGTGGGACCTCGTGGACGAGGACCGCCAGAAGATGCTCAGGTGGGAGATCGAGCACGACCTCGCGCATGTGTCCTGGGCGCCGCATATCAACCTCGCTGCGGCCACCGGCTGGCACACGAACCGGCTCGTGCGCGCTCTCGACGCCGCCCTGGAGGGCTGGGGGACGCGCATCCCGACCGGCCGCCTCAATTCCTTCCTCGGGGAGCTCCAGGCGGCGACCCCGCACCCGCTGCGTGGCGGCAAGCAGCCTCGCATCCTTTTCTCCACGCAGGCGCAGGTGCGCCCGCCGCGCATCGTCATCTTCACCACCGGGTTCCTCGACGCCGGCTACCGGCGCTTCATCGAGCGCCGCCTGCGCGAGGAGTTCGGCTTCGTGGGCACCCCGATCCAGATCGGCGTGCGCGTGCGGGAGAAGCGCCAGCGGCGATGAGTGCCTCGCGGATGAGTGTGGGGCGGGCTCCTCGCGGCGGCGCCGAAGGGCCGGCCGACGGCGGTCGCGCTTCGGCGCCGCGGGCGCTGGATCACCGGCCGGTGGACCCGGTCATGCTCCTGTTCGACCTCGTCTACGTCTTCCTCATCACCGAGGTGAGCGGGGTCCTGCGCGGAGAGCCGGGGATGCTCGGCGTGGCGCGGGCTGGGGTCATCCTCGCGCTCGTCTACTGGCAGTG
Source organism: Actinomyces timonensis DSM 23838 (assembly GCF_000295095.1). GTDB lineage: Bacteria > Actinomycetota > Actinomycetes > Actinomycetales > Actinomycetaceae > Actinomyces > Actinomyces timonensis. The sequence continues at coordinate 560,332 of NZ_JH806633.1, forward strand.
GGTGCTCGTGTCCGTGCAGACGAGCCTGCGGGACATGTCGACGGCGCCCAACCGCTTCACGGTCATGCTCCTCATGCTCGTCGCCATGGTGAGCGCCGCGGCCGTGCCCGAGGCCTTCAACGACCGGGCGACGGTCCTGGCGGTCTCCTGCACGGCGTCCCGGTTCCTCATCACCGGCCTGCTCGCCCGCTCGGAGAACAGCCGGGCCTTCCGCATGGACCTCCTGGCCTCGCTCATCCAGGCCCCACTGCTCATCGCCGGGGCGATCGTCGGCGGCACGGCGCAACTCGTCTTGTGGGCGGGTGCCGCGCTGTATGAGATCTCCGGGCCGCTCATCCACTCGCGCACGATGCGGACCCAGAGGTACGACGTCGGCAATGTGGTGGAGCGCTTCGGGCTGCTCATTATCGTGGCACTGGGGGAGACGATCGTGTCGATCTGCACCCCGCAGGCCGAGCTGAGCGAGCTGACCACCGCGGACCTCGCGGTGCTCGTGGCGGCTTTCGTTCTGGTGGTGGGCCTGTGGTGGGCGTACTTCCACCGCGGCGCGGCGCTCATGGAGCATTACATCGCGAACGCCGCCGTGCCGTTCCTCCCGGTGCGCAATCTGCTGGCTTATGGGCATCTCGTGCTCGTGGCGGGGCTTATCGCGATCGCGGCTGGCTTCCACCATGTGGTGGCCGATCCCCATCATCCGGCGGATGCCCGCTCGGCGGCGCTGCTCTGCGCGGGGACGATCGCCTTCCTCGCGATGTTCGCAGTCGTCCGCCTGCGCAATATCCACCGCGTCTATGTGTCCCGGATGGTCGCGAGCGGCATCTGCCTCCTCCTCATTCCCGTGGGAATGAGGGTGAGCGGGCTCGTGCTCGTCAGCGCCCTCGCCGCCGTGGCCGCCGCGCAGTGCGCGTGGGAGACCCTCGCCCCGCGCAGCGCTGGCGCCCCCGAGCGGGACGAGCTGGCTGCCGTGGCGGCTATCCGGGGATAGGAGAGGGGAGTTAGCGAGGGACAGGGCGCGAGGAGTTCGGCTTCGCGGGCACACCGATCCAGATCGGCGTGCGCGTGCGGGAGAAGCGCCAGCGGCGGTGAGTGGGGTGGGACGCTGGCGTGCCCGCGAGTCCCCGCTTTGCTGTTCCCGAGTTCAACCCGCCCGTGACGACTCAAGGATAGGATGAGGTTGTGATTGATCACCTCTCGCTTGGCGTCAGCGACCCCTCTGCATCGAGTGCCTTCTACACGAGGGCGCTCGCGCCCTTGGGCTACCGGGTGCTCGCGGAGCACGGCCCGGTGATCGGGCTGGGTATCGAAAGGCGCGAGGATGGGCCGAATGCGGAGTTGTGGCTGGTTCCCGCCGACACGCCGACTGTCGTTCATCTGGCGTTGACGGCGGAGTCGACCGAGCAGGTTGATGCCTTCTACGAGGCGGCGCTTGCCGCGGGCGGCAGCGACAACGGCTCCCCTGGGGAGCGGCCGCAGTACCATCCGGGTTACTACGGTGCCTTCGTCCTGGACCCGGACGGACACAACATCGAGGCGGTCTTTCACGGCTGAGCATGGCAGCGAGGGCTGTCGAGTACGACGAGTTCGTCGCCGTGGCCGCTGCCCGGTAGGCCGCGCGAGGCGGAAGTAGGTGGTGAGGGGCGCGCGGGACGCTACGCCTCGGGCGGCTCGCCTTCGTCGCGGATGGCGGGATTGTCATCTTCGATGGCGTAGCCGTCCTCGTCGAATTTCGCCCATCGGGCCCCCGGAGGAAGACGCACGTTAGAATCGACTTTGAGATTCACTGGGAAAGTGATGGCACTGTTACTCGCTGTTTTCCAAGTATAGTTGAATAGTGCTCCTTCGAAATTGACGATGCCACTGAAGTCGGCGCCCTCAAAATCTGCCTTGCGCTTAAACTTCGCACTGCAAAAGTCGGTGTAGTCCATAAATTTCGCCTCACGAAAGCCGGCTCCGAAAATATAGGTTGTATACCGAAAATCGGTTCGGGCGGAAAAATACGCCTTCCAGAAGTCAGCTGTGTAAAATGTGGCTCCTGCGAAGACCGCGAAGGAGAATGAGGTTCTTCGAAAGTCGACAACAGTGAAGAACGCTCTTTCGAAATCGACTCGCTCGAAGGATGAGTTATTGAAATCTGCGATGACGAAGTTGGCCTCATTGAAAGAAATGGTGTCCGAAGATACGACGCCCGTAAAAATGGTGCTGCCACTGAATGTCGCTCGCTCGAAAGTGGTTACATCACCGAATGTGGAGTTTCGAAAATTGGAACTCTCAACGAATTCCACATTCTTGAATCTCGTGGGTCCGACGAAGGTAGACGAGTCGAAAGTGGCGTTCGCGATGAATAGCGCGCCTTCGAAGGTCGCAGGTGTATTGAATGCTAAACCGTCGAAAGTAAGCGGTTCAACGAAGATTGCGTTGTGGAGGTCGATCGAGCAGTCGCACCAGAGTTGGTCGTCGTCGACCTCTTGAATGACCTCCTCTGAACGGTCGGTCGTGGGGCGTGCCTTCCGCAGATGCCGTGCCAAGACCTCGAGGACGGTCGACTCCACTGGCCCGTCTGTGCTCACGCACCTGCGGCCTTTGACGACGATGGCCGACTCGTCCTCGTCCCCGGTGGCGGGCTCCCACTGGCCGCGCTCGGTGCGCAGGTAGCCGCAGAGGATGTCGACGACCCGCTGCTTGTACGAACCCTTGTAGGTGTCGGCGACATCCGTCAGGGCGTAGACGCCAGCGATCCGTACCTGGGGTGAATCGCTCCCCAGTTGTTCCACGGCGGCCAGGAGCCGTGCTTCTGCATCCCGCCCTACCGACGCCTTCTCATCGCGCTCAGCGCTGGCCCGTTCCCGATACTTGATGACGAGATAGCCGACAGCGCCAATGCCACCGATCGTCGTCAACGCGACTTTGACAACCTCGATCGGAGCAACGCGGGCATGAGTGGAACCGCCGATCCACCAGCCTCGCGACCACGGGAATCCACCGCCCCAGAGCCAGACAAGCGCGGTGAACAGCAGGACCGCAAGCAGTGCCCAACCGAGGATGACCCGGAAGAGCGAGGCGCTGAACCAATCCCGCACCCGTCGCCATGCATTCCGTCGCCATGCTGCCACCGTCGTCTGCAACCGGCGTGCCAGAGGGGGCTTCTTCTCAGCCGAATCGTCAGGAGCATCCACTGCGCCGGTCCTCTCTGGAATCGGGATGACGACGCTGGGGGAGAGTGCGGCGCCGCGGACCGATCCTACCTGCGCGTTCGCCGTCGGAGGCCTGCTCCGCCTCCGCCGAGCCGAACCCCGCCCTTCCGTCCCGCCATTCGTGTCGGACCTACCCGCTACGCTTGGGGCATGCAGACGCCTATCGATGCCACCGCAACGCCCTCCTGGACCCGCCTGACCGAACTGCACCTCGGCATGCGCCCTGACCTGCGCGCCTGGTTCGCGCAGGACCCAGAGCGCGCCGAGCGCTTCACCTACCAGGTCGGTGACCTCACCATCGACCTGTCCAAGAACCTCCTCACCGATGATGTCCGTGACGCCCTCGCCTCCCTCGCCGTCGAGGTGGACGTGCCCGGGCGCCGCGACGCCATGTACTCCGGCGAGCACATCAACATCACCGAGGACCGCGCCGTCCTCCACACCGCCCTGCGCCGCCCCGCCACCGACGCCCTCATGGTGGACAACCAGGACGTCGTCACCGACGTCCACAAGGTCCTCGAGCGCGTCTACGACTTCGCCCGCCGCGTCCGCTCCGGCGAGTGGGTCGGCGTGACCGGCAAGCGCATCGAGACCGTCGTCAACATTGGCATCGGCGGCTCCGACCTCGGCCCCGTCATGGTCTACGAGGCCCTCAAGCCCTACGTCCAGGACGGTCTGGAGTGCCGCTTCATCTCCAACATCGACCCCAACGACTGCGCGGAGAAGGTCAAGGACCTCAACCCCGAGACCACCCTGTTCATCATCGCCTCCAAGACCTTCACCACGCTGGAGACCCTCACCAACGCGCGCATGGCCCGCGACTGGTTCCTCGCCTCCCTCGCCGAGCGCGGCATCAGCGCCGACGGCGCCATCGCCAAGCACTTCGTGGCCGTGTCCACCGCGCTCGACAAGGTCGCCGACTTCGGCATCGACCCCGCCAACGCCTTCGGCTTCTGGAACTGGGTCGGCGGGCGCTACTCCGTCGACTCCGCCGTCGGCACCGTCCTCGCCGTCGCCATCGGCCCCGAGAACTTCGCCGACTTCCTCGCCGGCTTCCACGCCGTCGACGAGCACTTCGCCACCAAGGACCCGGCCGAGAACGTCCCCATGCTCATGGGCCTTCTCAACGTCTGGTACGTCAACTTCTTCCACGCCGCCTCCCACGCGGTGCTGCCCTACGCCCAGTACCTGCACCGCTTCCCCGCCTACCTCCAGCAGCTCACCATGGAGTCCAACGGCAAGTCCGTGCGCTGGGACGGCTCCTCCGTCACCACCGACACCGGCGAGATCTTCTGGGGCGAGGCCGGCACCAACGGCCAGCACGCCTTCTACCAGCTCATCCACCAGGGCACCCAGCTCATCCCCGCCGACTTCATCGCCGTGGCCAACCCCGCCCACCCCGTCAAGGACGGCGGCGTCGACGTCCACGAGCTCTTCCTGTCCAACTACCTCGCCCAGACCGCCGCCCTCGCCTTCGGCAAGACCGCCGAGGAGGTGCGCGCCGAGGGCACCCCGGAGGCGATCGTCCCCGCCCGCGTCTTCGCCGGCAACAAGCCGACGACGTCGATCCTCGCCCCCGCCCTCACCCCGAGCGTCGTGGGCCAGCTCATCGCCCTCTACGAGCACATCACCTTCACGCAGGGCATCGTGTGGGGCATCGACTCCTTCGACCAGTGGGGCGTCGAGCTCGGCAAGAAGCTCGCCCTCGAGATCGCCCCCGCCGTCCAGGGCGACGCCGAGGCGCTCGCCGCGCAGGACTCCTCCACACAGGGCCTCATCCGCCGCTACCGGGAGCTGCGCCACTGAGCACCGCACCCGCGCAGGGCCACGGCCCGGCCTCCCCGTGGGCGCCCGTCGTCGATGACGGGCGCCTGCGGGACCTCAGCGACGCCGAGCGCGCCCGGTACTCGCGCAACATGCTCGTCCCCGAGGTCGGGGTCGTCGGCCAGCAGCGCATCCGCGCCGCCCGCGTCCTCCTCATCGGCGCCGGGGGGCTCGGCGCGCCCGCCGCCCTCTACCTCGCCGCCGCCGGAGTCGGCGCACTCGGCATCGTCGACTTCGACGTCGTCGACATCTCCAACCTCCAACGCCAGATCCTCCACACCACTGACGGCGTCGGCGTCTCGAAGGCCCAGTCGGCTGCCGCTGCGATCACCGCGCTCAACCCTGACATGGAGGTCATCCTCCACGAGGAGCGGCTCGACGCCAGCAACGCCCTGCGATTGCTGGAGGGCTGGGACGTGGTTATCGACGGCACCGACAACTTCCCCACCCGCTACCTCGTCGGCGACGCCTGCGCCATGCTCGGCATCCCCCTCGTCCATGGCGCCGTCCTCCACTCCGCCGGCCAAGTCGGGGTCTTCGACGCCGCCCGGGGGCCCTGCCACCGCTGCCTCCACCCCGAGCCCCCGCCACCCGGCTCCGTGCCCTCCTGCGCGGAGGCCGGCGTGCTCGGCGTCCTGCCGGGCATCATCGGCACCATGCAGGCCACCGAGGCGCTCAAACTCATCATCGGGGGAGGGGAGCCCCTCATCGGAAGGCTCCTCCTCCTCGACGCCTGGGGCGCCAGCGTGCGGGAGATCCCCGTCGCCAAGCGCCCCGACTGCCCCCTGTGCGGGCCGAGCCCCGCCATCACGAGCCTGGAGACGGTCCAGGAGACCTGCGCCGTCCCCGACACCACAGAACTGGAGAGGAACAACGCCATGAAGAGCATCACCGCCATGGACCTGCGCGCCCGCATCGCGGCGGGGGAGAGGCCCGGCGAGGCCTACACGCTCCTGGACGTGCGCGAGGCCGACGAGATCGCCGCCATGCCCGTGCCCGGGGCCATCCACATCCCGCTCGGGGAGGTGGTCGAGCGCGCCGGGGAGCTCGATGCCGGGCGGGAGACCATCGTGACCTGTCAGGGCGGCATCCGCTCCAAGAAGGCCATCAAGGCCCTGAAGGCGGCCGGCTACACCGGTGCCCTCACGAACCTCGACGGCGGGGCCCGCGCCTGGTACAAGTCGGCCTGAGCCGCGGGCGGGCGGGCTGGCTGGCTGGCGCAGGCCGTCGGCGCGCCCGTGACTGGGGTCACCGCGTGCCGGTTTCGCCTGCGGGGCCACGGTGGGCTAAGGTTCTACACGTTCCGAGCGGACCCGAGCGGCGGAGGCGACTCCAGCCGCAGGGACGTGAGGCAACGGGCTGTGGCGCAGTTTGGTAGCGCACTTGACTGGGGGTCAAGGGGTCGTGGGTTCAAATCCCGCCAGCCCGACTGATAACCGAATACCCTCAGCCCGCGCGACGAGTCATCGTAGCGCGGGCATTTTGCCGCCTGAGCCAGCGCGGCGAGGCGCTCAGCTGGCGTCCTTCACGCTGCCTTGGCGATCTGAGAGACCCTCCCCTTGGAAATCCCCATCAGGGTCGCGACGTCCTGCACGCTCAGCCCCTGTGTGAGTAGATCTGAGACCGTTCGGGCCTGCTCGGAACGTGCGCGTGCGCGGGCCTCCTCGGCGTCGCGCTGCGCCTGGTGCACGCAGGTGACCGCGTCGCGCACAGGGCCGGTCACCTCAAGTTCGACGGTAGCGTCTGCCAGAGCGGAGTCCTCCTCGGCCATGATCGACACGACATCACGGGCCATGTCCAAAGCCTCAGCCAGGGTGCGTCCCTGGGTGTACTGGACGGTCCCCGCGCAGGGAACCTCGACGGCCCACCAGGAACCCGAGCGTGTGGCAGTGGCAGTGACGGTACTCATCGGTTCTCCTCGGCCTTGCGGATAATGCTCTTGGCGGTGATCTCGTTGATGTCCTTGTGTCGCGGGACGATGAGAAGTGTGGCGCCGATGCGGGCCTTGGTGTGGTGACCTCCCTCAACGAGAGCCAGCGCCTCGCCGCGCTGCCTGGCGATGGCGGCGAGGCGCCTCAGCAAGTCGTTCCGCTTCACGCCACAGAGTTTATCAACCCTGAACACGAGCTGTCGAGCATCGCTAAACGCGCAAGTGGAGCTATGAGAGTCTCACCTCAACCCGGTTCTTCCGGTTTGAGGGTGTGGTTGGGGTGGTGGCGCGCGGGGGTAGAGGGGGCGTCGGGGTCTTGGCGGGCATGATGGGAGTCGCTGACTATCCTTCGCCTGCCGGAGTGCCCCGACACCCCGCCGGAACCGCTCCTACTCGTGCCCCTACCGTCTCACCTGACTCCTGACACGTTAGTGTGCCGGGTTGATGTCGAGGGCTGTGAGGATGTCGGTGGCTTGGGTGGTGAGCTGGGGTTGGGTGGTGAGGGTATGGCCAGCGATGGTGACCTCGACGGCCAGGCCCGCCTTGGAGTCCGTGACGAACCTGGGTCTGCGCGCTGAGGCCTCTCCAGCCATGACGGCCAGCGCCTTGTTGCGCTGGGCTGTGAGCGCGGCGTTGTCGTGGGTGAAGCGCTTGGACGAGTAGTGCCACACCTCTCGCCAGGATCCCGGGTTGTTCTGGGGGGCTCCGCGTGGCGGGTCGGTGGCAGCGCGACCGGCCCGCCTGGACGCTGACGGCGCTTGCTCCTCGTCGGTGCTGTGGGGGGTTCGGTTGGCGGTTCATACGGTGGCCCACGGCGGGAGGGTCTTGGCGGGCCGGGGTCTGCCGAATAGGTTCTTGCGTATGCGGTATTCGTGTGGCAGCCATTCGTCGCGGAGTTCTTCGCGGCGGGCTGGTGTGGGCGAGGTGCGGATTAAAGTGGCGTCTCCGTCGGCGTTGATGTTCCACGAGGGTGGGGCGGGGGTTTGCAGCCAGGGGCTCAACAGGCGTGAGTAGTCGTGTCCCAGCCACAGCCACCACACGGGATCGGGGAACAAACCGAGGAGGGTGTGGTCGCGAGAGCGGTTGATCTCCTGCCGTCGCTGAGCTTCCGTTGTGAATTCGGCGAGATCGTCTTTCGCTTTGTAGCCGTCGAGGACTTCGCATGAAGCCACTTCTGCGTGGAGTTCGCGAGCCATTCCTGTGAAGAATTCGCTCAACCGATCCATTTGCCCTCGTTCGACGACGGAATCCAGGAGAGCGTAGCATGAGACGTCATACAGAGAGTCTTCTAACGGTTCAGCCGACTCTCGTCGTTTCGCAACAAGGGGAAGGAAGAATTGGATCCTTCCTAGTAGCGCGGAGTGCCATAGGGTGGCGGACCATTCTCGGCTGTCTGGGCTTGTGAGCCAGGCTTTTGAGCTGTCTGTGATCAAGCGTTTATCGAAATAATCGAATCGGTCGGGCATGAAGTCTGGGAAGTGCTCTTCGCATGTTCGGATCCACTGGGCTACCGGGTGTTCGCACATGCGGAGGCGCCCGAACCAGGTCATTGCCAGTGCTCGCCCCTTCACGGGCACGGTGTCGGGGTCGGGTGGGGTGTACTCGACTTGATCGTCGGTCATATACCCTGCCCCATCCCCGCTCTCCATTGTCACGGCAACGCCGTTCATTCTGGATGCCAACGCGGTCAGGCAGGCCCATGGCTCGTCAGTGTCGTAGCCTTCGATGTGCATCCGATAAGCCTGCGTGTACATGGGGCTGCCTTCTTGCTCGGCAACCCAGCGCATTAAGTGTGGGCTCGCGACATCAGTGGCATCGAAGAGCTCGAATGAAAATTTCTGGAATGAAACATCGAAAGCATCGGTCGCGTTCAGCGTGACGGTGCCGTCGGCGAAGGCTCGGCTGACATCGTCAAGAGTCAGCGGGCTGAATCCGTACAAATCGTAGACAGCCGAAAAGGACATGATAGAAACCTTTCATGGCTCTTCCGTTATTTGTGCCGAAATCTGAGGGTAAGGGTACGAAGTCGGTGGCAAAAGGACGAACTCGACGCTGCGGGTCAGGCGACCTCGGCGATGGCGGCGAGCACGGCGTCGGGGACGCCCACGGCGCGCAGGCCGCCGAGCAGCGCCCCACCGGTCGCGCCCGAGCGCACGACCTCCCAGGCGCGGTCCTTCACCATGTAGTCGATCTCCACCGGCTCCAGGATGGAGAACACCTCATCGGCCAGGCCAGGCGGCTCAGTCCGCACCCCCTCCAGCGATAGCGTCGCACCGCCGTCGGCCAGGCTCACCTCGCCCAGCGCGACGTCAAGCCCGCCGCCAAGCGTCAGGCCATCCGCGGGCCGGACGCCCACCTCCACCGGCCGCCCATCCAGGGACGCGCGCGCATCGCCCCCAACGGACAGGAGCCGCACGGTGATCTCCCGCGCCTCCGGCACAACGCCGCGCGGACCCTCCTGGGTGATCTCCAGGCGCGCGCTCCCCGCGTCCTCGTCCCAGGCGAGCGAGAAGCGCGTGCGCACCACGGCATCCGCGCCGGGCTCGGGGGAGCCGTCGTCCTCCTCCAGCACGAAGAAGCCGTCGGCCCCAGGAACCACGAGAACATCGAGGCGCCGGGGATTAGCGCCCGCCGCCTCGGACAGTTCGCCGGCCAGCACGACGACGCTGCCCGCGCGCGCCAGCACCGGCACCTGCTCCAGGCGCCGCGAGAGCGCGAGCTCGGCGCCCTCGTCGGAGGCCACCGTGTAGCGGCGTCCGGTCGGCAGATCGAACCACGTGCCCTGGGGCAGCCAGGCGCTCTCCTGGGCGAGCCCAGTGGCGTCGGCGCGGTGCACCATGGGCACCACCACGAGGTCCCCGAACAGGAACTCCGTGTGGTGGGAATAGGCGCCCATGCGCCGGGGGTAGTCGTGGTAGAGCGGGCGGATCGGGGCGACGCCGTCTGCCGCCGCGCGCCTCGCCCACGTGTACAGGCTCGGCACCAGCCGGTGGCGCAGCCGCAGATAGGCGTTCATGGCGGCTCGGGCATTGCGCGAGTAGCGCCACGGCTCCTTGGAATTGAACGCCGACGCCGTCGAGTGAAGACGGTTGATGGGGGAGAAGCAGCCCAACTGGACCCAGCGCGCCATCATCTCGGAGTCCTTGACGCCGAACATGTGGCCGCCGATGTCATTCGACCACCAGAAATAGCCGATATTCGCCGCCCTCGCCGTGAACTCCGGCTGGAAGGCCAGGGAATCCCAGCTCGTCACCGTGTCACCGGAGAAGCCGATCGGCGTGCGATGGCTGGATGCGTCCGCGAAACGGGAGAAAGTAATGGGGCGCCGGCGCCCGCCCTCCCGCTCACGCCCCGAATCCAGGAAGTGGACATGGTTGAGCATCCACAGGGGGTCGAGGCCCGGGATATCGGTGACGCCGCCCTGCTGCCAGTCGAGCCACCAGAAGTCGACGCCCTGCTCCTCCAGCGTGTGGTGGGCGTGCTCCAGGTAGGAGGCCACGAACGCCGTGTCCGCGATGTTGAAGGGGATCTCCTCACCGGAGGCGGGGTCCCGGCCGAGGTCGCGCATCATCGGGGCGTAGGCGTCCTCGTGGCGCCGGATGCCGGCCGCCGGGTGCAGGTTGAGGGTCACCTCCATGCCCCGCTCGTGGAGGGCGGCGAGGAAGCGCGCGGGGTCGGGGAAGAGGTCGGTGTTCCAGGAATAGCCGGTCCAGCCATTGCCAATGGCGGGGTCGATATCCACCCAGTGCCAATCCATGTCGAGCACCGCCACGGAGAAGGGCAGTTCCTCCGCCGCGAAGCGGTCCATGAGCTCCAGGTACTCCTCGCCGGAGTAGGAGTGGTAGCGGCTCCACCAGTTGCCCAGCAGTGCGCGGGGCACGAGCGGCGTCGGACCGGTCAGGGCGAAGAAGTCGCGCAGGGCGCCGCGGTAGTCCTGGCCATAGCCGAAGAGGTAGAGATCCTCCCCGGCTGGCGTCCCATCAACCGGGCTGGCACCTGGCCGGGGGCGCACCCACTGGTCCTCCTGGAGTAGCAGGGAGGCGGAATCATCGACAACGGCGATCCCGTTGGTGGCGAGCAGCCCTGGCCCGAGCTCCACCCGCCCGTCGGCCTCATCCAGGGTACGGCAGGTGCCGCCAAGGTTCGTCGGGTAGCTCTCGTGGGGGTCCCAGACGTCGCCGTGGTGCCAGGTGCCGCCGTGGAGATTGAGGACGGCGGTGCGCAGGCTGACCGTCAGACCGGAGCGGGAGAAGCCGCGCGAGGGCTGGTAGCTCAGGTGGAGGTGCTCGGTGAGGATCTCCAGGCGGTCATCGCCCCGCACCACCTGGAAATCAGGCGTCGCGCCCAGGTCCCGGGTCAGGACCAGCTGGGTCGCGGCGTCGGTGAAGACGCTGTCGGGGGATTGCTCCATGCGGATGAGCCGGTCCGTGAGCACGGTGAAGCGGGCGGTGCCCGCGGTGACGACGGCGTCCGGGCGGGCGGGGGCCATGCGCGGCTCACTGGAGCCGGAGGACAGGGGTGAGGTCATGATCGGCCTTTGACTGGGGCGGCAGCGCCCGTGAGCAAGCGCTGGTGGACGGCATGGCGAACGGCACGGCGGGCGAGGAGCGCCCGCGGCGCCCCATCCTCCCTCATGAGCCGCCTGTCAGGTAGCCCATCTCGTGCTTTCTCCCGCGGCCCTCCCACGATCTGACGGCATGTGCCCATGAGCACACATTCTGCACTTGGTGCAAGGCTGCACTGGGTGCAATCATCGTCCTATGACTCGTCCGCCCACGATCAGCGCTGCTTCCTCGGCGGGACTGCGCGCCACCAACGCGCGCCGCACCCGCGAGGCGATCCAGGCCAGCGCCCTGCGCCTCGCCGCCGAGCACGGCTATGAGGCCACCACCGTGGAGGATGTCGCCGCGGACGCGGGAGTCTCCCGCCGCACCGTCTTCAACTACTTCCCCACGAAGGCCGACCTCATCCTCCGCGCCCCCCAGGCGCCCTCCCAGGAGGAGGTCAAGGCCTTCGTCGACTCCGACGGCGACCTCCTCACCGATCTCCTCGCCCTGGTCACCCACGCCGTCGCCCCCATGGGCAGCGACGCCGAGGAGTTCCAGCTCCTGCGCCGCGTCCTCCGCGACGCGCCGAGCGTCATCCCCGAGCTCCAGTCGCGCGTGCGGATCGTCCACTCGGTCATCCGCGCCGCCCTCGCGCAGCGCATGGGCGCCGACCTCGGCTCGCCGCAGGTCATCGCCGCCGCCGCGCTGGCCACCACCATGTACAAGGCGGCCTTCGAGCTCTGGGCCGGCGACGGCCGCATGGACGGCCTTGGCGAGGTCCCCTCCGCCAAGGGCGCCGCAACGAGCACCAGGGCGCCAGGCGCGCCCGAGACTCTCGCCGAGGCCCTGGCCCTCATCACCGACAGCCTCCACAGCATCTTCAGTGGCACCCCGGCGCCCGCCGCCACGAGAAAGGACCACGCGTGACACAGCGCGACACCACCGCCCCCGCCGCGCGGGCCGAGGCGCCCGAGACTCTCAAGGCGGCGGACGTCTTCAAGCCCGACCGCCGCTTCTGGGCCGTCTACGCCTCCCTGCTCGTCGTTATGTTCCTGTCCGCCCTCGACCAGACGATCGTCGGCACCGCGCTGCCCACGATCGTCGGCGACCTCGGCGGCGCCAGCCATATGGCGTGGATCATCACCGCCTACACCCTCGCCGTCACCGTGGCCATGCCGGTCTACGGCAAGCTCGGGGACCTCGTGGGCCGCAAGACCCTCTTCCTCATCGCCATCGCCCTGTTCCTCATCGGCTCGGCGCTGTGCGGCACCGCCGACTCCATGACGGCGCTCATCGCCTGGCGCGCCCTCCAGGGCCTGGGCGGCGGCGGCCTCATGATCTCCTCCCAGGCGATCACCGGCGACCTCATCCCACCGCGCGTCCGCGGCACCTACATGGCCCCCATGGGCGCCATGTTCGGCATCGCCTCCATCCTCGGCCCCATCATCGGCGGCTGGCTGACCGACTCCGTCTCCTGGCACTGGGTCTTCTGGGTGAACCTGCCGCTCGGCGTCATCGCCTGGATCGCCGTGTGGGCCGTCCTCAAGCTGCCCGTCCACAAGCTCGAGGCCAGGATCGACTGGGCGGGCCTGTCCCTCATGAACCTCGGGGCCGTGCTCATCGTCCTCGTCGCCACCTTCGGCGGCAACCAGCTCGACTGGTCCAGCCCCGCGCTCATCGCCATGATCGTCGTCGGCGCCCTGGCCTGGCTCGTACTGCCCCTGGTGGAGAAGCGCGCGGCCGAGCCGATCCTGCCCATGTCGGTCCTCATGAACCGCACCTTCATCCTCACCACCGTCCAGGGGATGCTCGCCATGGGCGGCATGATCGGCGCCAGCCTCTACCTGCCGACCTTCCTCCAGATGAGCTACGGCTACTCCGCGACCGTCTCCGGCCTCCTCCTGGTGCCCATGACGGTGGGAATGCTCGCCGCCGGTATCGGCTCCGGCATCCTCGTCACCCGCACCGGCCGCTACCGCGTCTACCTCATCATCGGCCCGATCGTCTCCGGCGCGGCCCTGCTGTGGATGAGCACTTTCAGCGCCGACACCCCCGTGTGGATCATCTCCACAGCCGTGCTCGTCCTCGGCGCCGGTATCGGCCTGTTCTTCCAGCTGCTCATGACGCTCGTCCAGAACGACGTCGAGCCGCGCAACCTCGGCACCGCCACCAGCGGCAACAACTTCTTCCGCGAGGTCGCCGTGTCGCTGGGCTCCTCGCTCATCGGCGTGGCCTTCTCCAACAACCTCACCGACCGGCTCGGCGCCAACCTCATGGCCCTGGCCACGAGCGAGGACCCGCAGGTCCAGGCGGCGCTCCAGGAGTTCCAGGGCAGCGGCGACGGCAGCTCCTCGCTCACACCGGCCATCGTCAACCAGCTCCCGGACGCCCTCCACACGGCGATCACCAACGCCTACGCCGACGCGCTCACCCCGATCTTCCTGCTCATGGTGCCCGTCTTCGGCCTGGCCATGATCATCGGCTTCTTCTACAAGGACGTCCCGCTCTCGCGCCAGTCCGCCCTCGAGCAGGTCGCCCAGGCCGAGAGCGCCCCAGCAGAGGACGCCGAGAAGACTGAGAAGTCGGAGAAGGCCGACGACGACGGCGAGCCCGGCGATGCTGAGCCTCAGCACCGCCGCTTCGGAGCCATGGAGCTCGAGGTCCCCGACGACTTCGACGAGCCCATGCCCGAGGAGGAGCTCGACCGATGGAGCTGATCCATGGGCTCCGGCTGCTGTCGTGGTGAGGCGGCTCTGACATGATGAGCCCCGTGAAACGCGAACCGCTCGACGCCCGCCTGTCCGCCGCCCTGCCCGAGACCGTCGACCTCAGGCTCGTGGTCACCGATATGGACGGCACCCTCGTCGACGCAGAGAGCCGGCTGCCCGCGGGACTCGACGACGCCGTCACCGAGATGCGCAAGCACGGCATCCTCTTCGCGCCCGCCTCCGGGCGGCAGATGGCCAACCTCCGCTCGGTGCTGGGCGCGGCCGTCGAGGACTCGCCGCTCATCGCGGAGAACGGCTCCTTCGTCGTCCACGACGGCGTCGAGATCCACTCGGCGACCATCACCCCCGACGAGGCGCGCGCCGCCATCACGGCCGCCCACCGCCTCGCGGCCGAGGGGCGCGACCTCGGCGCCGTCGTCGCCTGCAAGGAGCGCGCCTACACCGAGCGGGACGACGCCCCCTTCGCCGCCCAGATCGGCATCTACTACACCGCCCACCAGGTGGTGGACGACCTCCTCGCCCTCCCGCTCGACACCGTCCTCAAGGTCGCCATCTTCGACTTCGACAACGTCGAGGACGGCACCGCCGAGGCCATGCGCGCGGCCGTGCCCACCGTCCAGACGGTCGTCTCCGGGAAGCATTGGGTGGACCTCATGTCCCACGGGGCGGACAAGGGCCGCGCCGTCGGCGCCATCCAGGAGCGCCTGGGCATCACCCCCGCCCAGACCGCCGTCTTCGGCGACTACCTCAACGACCTCGGGCTCTACGACTATTCCGAGCTCTCTTTCGCCATGGCCAACGCCCACCCCGGCATCCATGAGGTCGCCCGGTACACGGCGCCCGCCAACACCGAGGACGGCGTGCTGCGCGCCGTCGCCGCCCTCATGGAGCGCCTCCCGGCCGACCGCGCCTGAGGCCCGGGGCCCGCCCTCGCGAGCACCAGCGGGGCAGCGGCGAGGCGGGCCCGCGTCAGCCTCCGCGTCAGTCGCGGCGCAGCGCCCGCCCGAGCGCGTCGATGGACTCCGCGCGGAAGTCCCGCATCGAGCGCGCCCACTGGCAGATATCCGCGCCGTGGTACATGCCCGGCTCGACGCGCAGACTCACCGGCACCCCACTGGTCTCCAAGCGCCGCGCGTACTCGACGCACTCGTCGAGGAAGAGGTCGAGGTCTCCCACGCCGATCCACGCCGGGGCCAGCCCCGCCAGGTCCTCGCGTCGGGCCGGCGCCGCCCAGAGGCGCTCCTCCGGCTCACCAGAGGGATGCGAGAGGTAGGCCTGCCAGGACTCGGCGTTCTGCCGGGCCGTCCACACGAAGTCGCCCCGGCCTGGCACATCCACGCCGCCAGACCCCGTGCGGTCATCGAGCATGGGGTAGACGAGCATCTGGAAGGCCAGGTCCACGTCCTCATCACGGCAGCGCTGGGCGAGGGCCGCCGCCAGGCCGCCCCCGGCGCTCGCGCCGCCCACGGCCAGGCGCGAGGTGTCCACCCCCAGCGCGGGGGCGCTCATGCGGATCCACTGGAGAGCGGCCCAGACGTCGTCGATGGCAGCGGGGTAGGGGTGCTCGGGGGCGAGGCGGTACTCGACGGAGACCACGAGGATGCCCGCCTCCCTGGCGATGCGCGAGCACAGGGCATGGTCCTGGGCCGCGCTTCCCGCCACGAGGCCGCCGCCGTGCATCCAGATGAGCGCGCCGGTCGGCCCAGCATCGCGCCGGGCAGAGGTCTCGTAGAGCCACAGCCGCAGGCTCCGGCCGCCCGAGTCGATCACCTGCTCGCGGCCGAGCCGGCGGGGGAAGACCCTGCCCTGGCTCGTCAGCCGCATCATGCCCGTGAAGGACTCGGGCGCGATGGGCTGCGGCGCCCCCGTGGGCCCGTGGCCGAGGACCAGCAGGGGCGCGCGCAGCTCCGAGGCGACGTCGTGGAAGGCCGGGCCCAGGTCCCGGCGCCTCGCGCCCACAGCGCCCGCGGCGACGCCGATCGCGGCGATCCCAGCCAACGCCGCGGCGCCCATGGAGGGGCGCCCAGTCAGTCCCGGCATCTCATTCCTTGTCATCGAAAGCCCTGGCGAGCTTGGCATCCAACTCATCGACGATCACCCGCTCGCCCGGGTCCGCCGCCCCGCCTCCCATGAGGGCGTCGAGCTGACGGCGCTCCCGCTTCGTGGGGCGGCCGGCGCCACGATCCCGGATGATCGCCGCAGGCGCGTCCAGGGGCGAGGGCCTGGGGGCGGAGAAGTCCTTGTAGGCGGTGCGCGCGATGGGCGCGCCGACCCGTTTGACGAGGATGTGGGTCACCAGCAGCCGCCGGTCGAAGCCGTCGACCCTGTAACGGATCTCGTCACCGACCTTGACCTGCTGGGCGGGCTTGGCGGGCTCGCCGTTGACGCGCACGTGCCCGGCCTTGCAGGCGGCGGTGGCCGCCGACCGGGACTTGATCTGGCGCACGCTCCACAGCCACACGTCGACGCGCGCGCCCCTGGGCCCGGCCATGCCCTCGGCCGCCTCGATCGCGAGGCGGCGGGCGGTGTCGAGGGACTCCTGCGTCCGCGAGCCGTCGTCGGTTGCCACAGCGGCATCTTAGCCTCGCGCGGGGCTCAGACCCGACGCCGTCGACGGACCACCCGGCGCAGAGACCGGCGCGCCCGCGCCACGATCCCCGCCCCCAGGAGCAGCATCCCGACGATGAGCAGGGCCGCGTACCGGCGGTCCGCCAAGAGGGCTCCCGGCGTCCCGGTCACGGCGTCCCTGGTGGTCTCCAGGATGCTGGGGGCGCCATCCCCGCCCGCGGCGCAGTCCGTGAGTGTGGCGCGCAGGGCCTCGCGGTCCGCCTCCGGCAGGCCGAGCCGGTAGGCAGCGGCCACGCTCACGAAGCGCTGCGAGTAGGAGCACCGGTACGCGTTGTTCGGCGGCCACCAGCCGGGGCCCTCGGCCGTCGCCCACGTGCCGGTCTCCGTGGAGCCGATCGGGCAGGTGGCCGGGCCGCAGGCGCCTTTGGACTGGTTGGCCTGCCCCTCGACCGCAACGAGGTTGAGCGGGTCGTTGGCAACGAGCAGGCGGGTACGGGCGTCCCATGCCCAGGCGCCATGGGCGTAGAGGTAGTTGAGGGGGACGATGTGGTCGATCTGGACGGCGTCGGAGGTCGACTGCCCGCGCTGGAAGCTCACCGCGCTGCCTGTGTAGGGGTCGTGGAGGACGCCGCTCCACACGGTGGCGTCGGGGCAGACCCCCGCCCCCTGGCCCCTGCCCTCCTCGCGGCCCTGCTGCCCGTCGGCGCGCGAGAAGTCCGCCTCGGACAGGTCCCGCGCGAGGATCTCATTGCGGGTGTCGCAGCCATCGCCGTCGACGTCCTCCCACGCCTTGCCGAACCAGCCGGTGCGGCTACCGCCCGCGCCCCAGGACTCGGCGGCCGGCTGGTCCGCCGGGAGGGCGTCCAGTGCCTCGATCGCTGCGGCGGGATCGAGGACGGCGCTCGCGCGGTCATCCCAGGCGACGCCGTCGAGCCAGGCTGGCGCGGTAGGAGCGCTGGGCGCCGTGGAGGGAACCGACGGCGCGGGCACGGCCATCGCTCCCGCCGGGGCGGCAGCCAGGAGAAAAGCGCACGCCGTCATGGCCAGCGGCAGGGCGGGGGAGATGCGGCGCATGAGCCGACCGTACGTCGGCGGGCCATGGGTCGGGTGGAGGCCTGTGGATAGCGCGCGTCACCGCCGCCGATCCACAGGATCAGGGCACGATATGCCCGGCTGCCCGGAACAGCTCGTACCACTGGGGCCGAGTCAGGGGCAGGTCGGATCCGGGGATGGAGCGGCGCAGGCGGTCCGGGCTCGTCGTCCCCAGCACCACCTGGATATCGGCAGGGTGGCGGGTGATCCACGCGGTGGCGATCGCCTCCGGGGCCACCTGGTACTCGGCGGCCAGGCGGTCGACGACGTCGTTGAGCTCGGGGAAGCGCGCCCGGTCGCCGAGGAAGGGCCCCTCCCAGCCCGGACCGCGCATCGGCGACCACGCCTGCACGGTGGTGGCGGTGAGCCGGCAGTAGTCGAGGATGCCGCCGCTGCGGTCGATGGACTGGGCATCGGCCATGTTGAGGGCCACGCCCTCGGCGATGATCGGGGCGTGCGTGAGCGAGAGCTGGAGCTGGTTGGCCACGAGCGGCTGGCCGACCACCGAGCGCAGCAGCTCGAGCTGGCCGCGGCTGTGGTTGGACACGCCGAATGCGCGGACCTTGCCCGAGGCGGCCAGGGAGTCGAAGGCCTCCGCGATCTCCTGCGGTTCCATGAGGGCGTCGGGGCGGTGCAGGAGGAGGACGTCGAGGTAGTCGGTGCGCAGTGCCCGCAGCGTCTCATCCACTGAGGACGCGATGTGCTCCGCGGAGAAGTCGAAGTAGCCGTCGCGGATCCCGCACTTGGACTGGAGGATGACCTGCTCGCGGTCTGAGGAGGACCATCCCAGGGCGGAGCCGAATCGCTCCTCGCAGGCATGACCGCCGCCGTAGATGTCGGCGTGGTCGAACATGGTCACCCCCTCGTCGAGGGCGGTGGAGACGAGCTGGCGGATCGCAGCGTCGTCGAGGTCCTTGATGCGCATGCATCCGAGGATGATGTTGGAGGCGGGGATCTTCGAGGTGCCAAGGCTGGTGCTTCTCATCCCCCCAGCCTACGAAGGCGCGGGCCGGTGCGGGACGGGGAGAACTACCTGTCCCGCGGAGCGGCACCCTCGTCGAGGAACCAGGCGGTCCTCTCGCCCCGAGCGCAGGAGATCGGGGCCCCCACCGCGTCAGGCGAGCCCAGCCCGGCGCGGGCGGCGTCGCGCTTGTCGCCCCCGAAGGCCAGGAGGACGACGAGGCGGGCGCGGTGGAGCGCTGGGAAGGTGAGGGTGGTCCGCTGGGGCGGGGGCTTGGGGGAGTTCTCGACGGCGGCCATGTCCCTCCCGGTGGTCAGCGCCACGGGGTGGCCGGGGAAGAGGGAGCACACGTGCCCGTCTGGGCCCATACCCAGGTGGACGGCGTCGAAGCGGCCTCCAGCGGGGCCCCGGGCGGCCAGGTCGCGCTCGAGCGCCTCCGCGGCGATAAGGATGCTGGCGGCGGCCTCGGGCCCGGCCAGGCGGTGGATGTTCTCCTCGGGCACACCAGCGGCCGCCAGCGGGGTGGCGAAGAGGTCATTGCGCTCGGCGTCGCCCGCGGGAACGAAGCGCTCATCGCCGAACCAGATATGCACCCCCCGCAGGTCCTGGGGCGAGATCCCCGCCTCGGCGAGGGCCACGGGCAGGGCGTTGGCGATGGCCTTGCCGCCGGAGCCCCCGGTCAGCGCGAGATGGGCGGCGCCCCTGGCCGACAGGGCCTCGGCGAGGGCGGCCGCGATCGCGGCGCTCGCCCGCTCGGAGGCCTCCTCTCGCGTCGGCGCGATATCGACGACGGGGGCAGGCAGTCCCTCCGCCACAGACTCGATGGTCTCGATGGCCTCAATGGCCTCGACGGCATGGCGCGCGCCGGGACGCTCTGTGCTGGGCTCGCTCATCGCGCGGCCTCCTCGGTGGGCTGGCTGTCCTGGTTCCTGGGGCCCTCGGCGAGGAAGGCCGCGAGGACCTCCCCGTAGAGGGGGTCGGGCGAGAGGCGCCGCAGCTCCTCGTCGAGGGT
This sequence comes from Actinomyces timonensis DSM 23838, assembly GCF_000295095.1. Taxonomy (GTDB): domain Bacteria; phylum Actinomycetota; class Actinomycetes; order Actinomycetales; family Actinomycetaceae; genus Actinomyces; species Actinomyces timonensis. The sequence goes on from NZ_JH806633.1 coordinate 580,186, forward strand.
CGTCACCTCGCTGCGCCGCGTCATGGTGGCGATCTGGGGCTCGCGCCCATCGGGGCGGCAGATGCGCACGCGGTCGGTGTCGACGCGGGTGATCGTGATGTCGCCCTCGGGAGTGCGGGCCTGGACGGAGGCGATGCCCTTGAAGTCCTCGACGTCGCGGCGCTCCACGGGCACGCCCAGGCGCAGCCTCAGCCAGGACGTCATAAGCGCCACGGAGGCGTTGCAGCGCTCGCCCTCGATGAGCACGGAGGTCACCCCCGACCCGCGCAGCGCGGGGGAGAGGGCGGAGGCCACCATGGCGCGCCACAGGGTGATGCGCGTCCACGCGAGGTCGATGTCCCCGCGGCGCGAGCTCGGCGCCAGGCCCCGCAGGGCGGTCTCAGGCCGCTCGAGGGCGGGGGTGTTGGTGATCCGGGCGGTGGCCAGGCGCCCGAGCGGGTCCTCGGAGGGGACGGGCGGGCAGTCGTGCGGCCACCAGACGACCACAGGTGTGTCAGGCAGGAGGAAGGGCACGACGAGCGTGTCGATGTGCTCGGCGGCCTCGCCCCAGGGGCGCAGGACGATCGTCTCGCCCGCGCCGGCGTCGTGACCGGTGCGGATCTCGGCATCGAGGTGCCCTCCGACGTCGGAGGCGACGTGCCCGTCACGGCTGCGCGGGCCTGCGGGCTCCTGCGCCTCCTCGTGCTCGGGGACGACGGCGATGATGCGGCTGGGGTGGTCGCGGCTGGCCCCGTGCGCGGCCTCCAGGGAGGCCTCGAGGTGCTCGGCGTCGCAGGCGATGAGCAGGGTCAGCACGTGCGAGCGGCCGTGGGCGCCCTCGTCGGCCAGGATCGTGGAGGTGATCCGGGCGGTGGTGGTGGCGGTGTGCGTGGTGATCATGAGCGCCTCCAGGCACGGCCCTCGCGGGCGAGCAGATCGTGTGCGTCCTCGGGACCCCAGGAGCCGGGGCGGTAGTCCTTGGGCGAGCCGGCGGCCATCCAGTGCTCGATGACCGGGTCGAGGATCCTCCAGGACAGGTCCACCTCCCGCTGGTGCGGGAAGAGCGGGGCGTCCCCGAGGAGCGCGTCGAGGATGAGGCGCTCGTAGGCCTCGGGGGAGTCCTCGTTGAAGGTGGCGCCGTAGCCGAAGTCCATCGTCACATCGCGCAGCTCCATCTGGGTGCCGGGCACCTTGGAGGCCACCCGCAGCGTCACGCCCTCGTCGGGCTGGATGCGCAGGACGATGGTGTTGGCGCCGATCCCGGCGGTGGCGGCGGCGTCGAAGGGCAGGAAGGGCGGCTGGCGGAAGACGATGGCGACCTCGGTGACACGCCGGGCCAGGCGCTTGCCTGCCCGGAGGTAGAAGGGCACGCCCGCCCAGCGGCGGTTGGCGATCTCCAGGCGCAGCGCCGCGAAGGTCTCCGTGCTGGAGTCGGCGGCGACGCCGTCCTCCTCCAGGTAGCCCTTGACGGCGATGCCGCCCTGGTAGCCGGAGCTGTAGCGGCCCCGGGAGGTCGTGGCGTCAAGGTCGAGGACGCCGTCGCGCTCCAGGCGCACCGAGGCCAGCACCTTCTCCTTCTCCGCCCGCACGGCCGCGGCGTCCATGGAGGTCGGCTCCTCCATGGCCACGAGGGCCAGGAGCTGCAGGAGGTGGTTCTGGATGACGTCGCGGGCAGAGCCGATGGTGTCGTAGTAGCCGGCGCGCGTGCCGATCCCGATGTCCTCGGCCATGGTGATCTGCACGTGGTCGACGTAGCGCTGGTTCCACAGGGGCTCGAACATCGTGTTGGCGAAGCGCAGCGCCAGGATGTTCTGGACCGTCTCCTTGCCCAGGTAGTGGTCCACCCGGAAGACATCGTCGGGCCGCACGATGCGCCCGATGAGCTCGTCGAGCTCGCGGGCGGAGGCCCGGTCGTGGCCGAAGGGCTTCTCGACGACGACGCGCCGCCAGGAGCGCTCGTCGCGCTCCACCAGGCCCGAGCGGGCGATGCGCTCGGTGACGGCGGGGAACCAGCCCGGGGGAATCGACAGGTAGAAGGCCCGATTGCCCGCTGTTCCGCGCGAGCCGTCGAGGTCCTCGACCACGCTGGTGAGGCGCTGGTAGGCGGCGTCGTCCTCGAAGGAGGAGAAGGTGACGAATCGCATCCCGGCGGACAGCTGCTCCCAGGTTGCGTCGCGCCACGGGGTGCGGGCACCGGCCCGGGACCATTTCTCGACGTAGTCGCGCATGGCGTCGTCGTCCCAGTCGCGGCGGCCCACGCCCACCAGGGAGAAACTGGGGGAGAGGAGGCCGCGGTTGGCCAGGTCGTAGATGGCCGGCAGCAGCTTGTTGCGGGCCAGATCGCCCGTGATGCCGAACATGACGAGGACGCAGGGGTCGGCGATCCTGGGCAGGCGCAGATCGCGGCTGTCGAGCAGGGCCGTCGCCGAGGTCGCGCCCGGCGAGGAGGAGTGGGGCTGGGCCGGTGCTGTGGATGCTGGCACGGGTGCCTTCCTGGGGTGGCAGTGGCCGCAGGGGCCTGCGGCTGGCCTCACTCTAGGCGCCCGGCGCGCGGGGCCCTCGCGCGTTTCACGTGGAGAGTAAGGAGTCGGGGCGGGTGGCGCCGCGGGCTAGTGTTGGCGGCGGCCCACGCGAAATCCCCACGCCCAGGGGAGCCGATGGCGCCAGCCGCAACGGCCGCTCGTGCCGTGATCCACTGAAAGGCAACGCGATGACCAGCTTCACCCCGGCCCCCTCAACCGCAGACCTCGGCGTCGTCGGCCTGGGGGTGATGGGAGCCAACCTCGCCCGCAACCTGGCCCGCCACGGCCACGAGGTCGCCGTCTTCAACCGGACGCTGGCCCGCACCGAGAAACTCATGGATCGCTACGCCGACGAGGGGGCCTTCGTGCCCGCCGCCGAGCTGGCCGACTTCGTCGCCTCCCTGCGCCGCCCCCGCGTGGCCATCATCATGGTGCAGGCAGGGGCCGCCACCGAGCAGGTCATCGACGCCCTCGCCGAGCTCATGGAGCCCGGCGACATCATCGTCGACGCGGGCAACACCCTCTACACCGACACCCGCCGCCGCGAGGAGGCGCTGCGCGAGCGCGGCCTGCACTTCGTGGGCATGGGGGTCTCCGGCGGCGAGGAGGGCGCGCTGCTCGGCCCCTCGATCATGCCAGGCGGCACTGCCGAGTCCTACGACCGCCTCGGCCCCATGCTCGAGTCCATCTCCGCTCACGTCGACGGCACCCCCTGCTGCACCCATGTGGGCCCCGACGGCGCCGGGCACTTCGTCAAGATGGTCCACAACGGCATCGAGTACGCCGACATGCAGCTCATCGCCGAGGCCTACGACCTCCTGCGCGGCGTGGCAGGCATGAGCGTTCCCGAGATCGCCGAGGTCTTCCGCGCCTGGAAGGACTCCGAGCTCGATTCCTACCTCATCGACGTCACCACCGAGGTCCTCTCGCGCACGGACCCCGCCACGGGCGGGCCCTTCGTCGACGCCATCGTCGACGCCGCGGGCCAGAAGGGCACCGGCGTGTGGACCACCCAGACGGCCCTCGAGCTCGGCGTGGCCGTGCCCGCCATCGCCGAGGCGACCTTCGCCCGCGCCGCCTCCTCCTCCGCCGGCGCCCGCCTGGCCGTGCGCCACGCCGCCCTCGACGCCGCCGCGCAGCCACCGGCGCTTGAGACCCCTGAGGCGCGCGAGGAGTTCGTGGCCGCCGTCAAGGACGCCCTCTACGGCTCGAAGATCGCCGCCTACGCCCAGGGCTTCGACGAGATCGCCACGGCCTCCGAGCTCTACGGCTGGGAGGTGGACCTTGGCGCCATGGCCCGCATCTGGCGCGGCGGCTGCATCATCCGCGCCCGCTTCCTCGACGACATCACCCGCGCCTACGCCGAGGAGCCGGCGCTCGGCAGCCTCCTGACCGCGCCGGTCTTCGCCTCCGCGCTGGAGGCCGCCCTGCCCGCCTGGCGCCAGATCGTCGCCACAGCGGCCCTCGCCGGCGTCCCCGCCCCCGCCTTCGCCTCCTCACTGGCCTACGTGGACCAGCTGCGCGCCGAGCGCCTGCCCGCCGCCCTCATCCAGGGCCAGCGCGACTTCTTCGGCTCGCACACCTACCACCGCGTGGACGACCCGGAGGGCACCTACCACGTCACCTGGTCCGCGTCCGAGCGCGTCGAGGAGAAGTGGGACTGAGACCGGGACGGAACGAGGATGCCGGATTTCAACACGCCGGAGCCGCCATCGCGCCCCGCATCGTCCACGAGTATTGGGCGCGATGAGGCCGCCTGGCGCTCGACCGTCGTCAAACTGAAGGCACTCGGGATCAGTATTGATCTCACGGGCGCTGAGGATCCCGCCCAGCGCGCCTTTCCGGTGCGCGGCCGCCTCAGCCTCGAGCTGGGGCGGCCGGCCCGGGGCCTGTGGCTGGACTTCCAGGGCGAGGGCGTGGACTCGCTCGTCATCGACGGAAACCCGGAGCGCGTCGAGTGGGACGGGTCCCGGATCGCGCTGCCCCGCCTGGGCGCCGGGGAGCACGACGTCGTCGTGAACGCCCGGGGGCTCTACTCCAACTCCGGGCAGGGGCTCCACCGCTTCCACGACCCCGTCGACGGCGCGACGTACCTCTACACGCATTTCGAGCCCTCCGATGCCCGGCGCGCCTGGCCGGTCATGGAGCAGCCCGACCTCAAGGCGCCGGTCTCGCTGGCCGTGGCCCACCCCGCGTCCTGGACCGTCCTGGCCAACGGCCTGCCAGAGGCCGCCGCTGAGCCGGGTGGTGCTCCCGGCGCGCTGGGGGACTGGCCCCTCGCGGCCTTGCCTGCCGGCGCCGTCGTCACCCGCTTCGCGCCCACCAGGCCGCTGCCCTCCTATCTCACGGCGCTCGCCGCGGGGCCGTGGCACCGGGCGACGGGCCAGTGGCGCAGCCCCGAGTACCCGGAGACGAAGCACGTGCCGCTGTCCTGGTGCTGCCGCGCCTCCTTGGCCGAGCACCTCGACGCCGACGAGCTCCTGGCGCTGACCCGCGACGGACTGGGCCTGTTCGAGCGGGCCTACGGCTACCCGTTCCCCTGGGGCTCCTACGACTCCGTCCTTGTTCCCGAGTACAACCTCGGGGCCATGGAGAACCCCGGCTGCGTCACCTTCAGCGAGGAGCGCTACCTGTTCCGGGGCCCTGCCACCTCGGCCCAAAGGGCGTCGAGGGCCACCACCATCCTGCACGAGATGAGCCATATGTGGTTCGGCGACCTCGTCACCCCGCGATGGTGGGAGGACACCTGGCTCAAGGAGTCCTTCGCGGACCACCAGGGCACCTGGGCTGCCAGCGCCCTGGGCTACGACGGCGCCTGGGTCTCCTTCGCCTCGACCCGCAAGGCCTGGGCCTACCTGGAGGACCAGCGCGCCGCCACGACCCACCCGATCGTCGCCACCGTCGACGACGTCGAGGCGGCCCGCCAGGTCTTCGACGGCATCAGCTACGCCAAGGGCGCGGCGGTCCTCAAACAGCTCGCCGCCTATGTGGGGGAGGAGGCCTTCTACGCCGCCGCGCACGAATGGTTCGACTCGCGCGCCTTCGCCAACGGCGCCCTCGACGACTTCCTCGACACCCTCGGCCGGGCCTCCGGGCGGGACATGCGCCCATGGGCCCAGGCGTGGCTGCGCACCTGCGGCCCCTCGATCCTCACCACCGAGATCGAGACCGAGGACGGCGCCATCACGCGGCTCGCCGTCAAGCAGGCCTGCACCGACCCGCTCACCGGCGAGCCCGTCATCCGCCCCCACAGCCTCGTCGTCGGGCTCTACTCCTTCGACTCCTCCGGCGCCCTCACCCGCACGGACCGGCTCCCAGCCCGTCTGGCCGAGGAGATCACCGAGATCCCCGGGGCTGTGGGCCTGGACGCCCCGGACCTGGTGCTCGTCAACGACGAGGACCTCACCTACGCCGTCGTGCGCCCGGAGGCGGCATCCCTGCGCGTCATGCTCGACTCGCTCAGCGCGCTGGCCGACCCGATGGCCCGGGCCCTGGCGTGGTCGAGCCTGCACAACCTGCTGCGCGACGCCCGCCTGAGCGCGACGGACTTCGTCACGGCGGTCCTCGCCCACGCCGACGACGCCACCGAGCTCGGCACTCTCGCCACGCTGCTCTCGCAGGCCTCCCGCGCCGCGCTCACCTACGCCGAGGGGCACGAGCGCCGCGCCCTCGTGGGGCGCCTCCTCGGCGTGCCCTCGGGCGACGGCATGGCCGACTCCGGGGCCCCCGACGCCTGGGAGCGCCTGGAGCGCAGCAGGCCTGGCTCTGGCGCCCAGCTCGTCCGGCTGCGAGCCTGGCTCGCGCTGGCGGGAAACGCCTCAGTGCTGGCCGAGGACGACGAGGACGGCCCCGCCGGGGGAGAGGGAGTCGAGGCGACGGTGGCGCGCCTGCGCTCGCTCCTCGACGCCGGCCTGCCGGGCCTGGAGATGACCGCCGAGCTGCGCTGGCAGGCCCTCGGCGCCCTCGCGCGCCTAGGAGCCCTCACCGGCGGCGACCTCGAGGCCCAGCGGCGCGCCGACCCCTCCGCCTCCGGCCGCGTCCACGCCCTCCAGGTGGCCTCGGCCGCGCCCACAGCCGAGGCCAAGCAGGAGATCCTCACCAGACTCCTGGAGGACCCCGCGCTGTCCAACGACGAGGTCGGCGCGCTCCTCAAGGCCTACTCGACCGTGGCGCACCGGCGCCTGACCGCGCCCCTGACCGGCACCTACCTCGACGCCCTGGAGCGGATCTGGTCCGAGCGCGGGCAGGAGATCGCCACGCTCATCGTACTGGGGCTCTTCCCCGCCGCGGGGGACGATGACGACCTGTCCCAGGTGGAGTCCTGGCTCGTCCACCACGCGGGCGCCCCCGCCGCCCTGCGGCGCCTCGTGCTCAAGTCGGAGGACGACCTGGCCCGGGCGCTGCGGGCCCGCAGGGTCGTGGGCTGACCGCCCGCCATCGCCCGGTCCGATCCGCGGCCTGTGGCCGTATTCCCACGTTCGATGAGGGAGTGACGGCCCGATCGGCGCGACGATGGCGCGCGGAGACCGGTATGGTGGGGCCCATCGCGGCGCGACGAGCGCCGCCCTACCAGAGGGGGCCACGATGACGAGCATTCCATCGGATTCGGACACCACGTCGACTCAGACCCTCGGCGCGATCGATTTCTCCGCCGACGTCGACGCCCAGGTCATCGGCCTCTCGGCTCAGGACCGGGCTGCGATCGCCGCCCTACCGGCGGGCACGGCGCTTCTCATCGTCCAGCACGGCCCGGTGACCGGGGCGCGATTCCTCCTGGACGCCCAGCAGACGACCGTCGGCCGCCATCCCCGCGCCGACATCTTCCTCGACGACGTGACCGTGTCCCGCAAGCACGCGATCTTCTCCTCCGTCGACGGCGGCGGGTACGCTGTGCGCGACTCCGGCTCGCTCAACGGCACGTACGTCAACAGGGAGCGCGTGGAGCAGACCGCCCTGCGCGCCGGTGACGAGGTCCAGATCGGCAAGTTCCGGATGACCTACCACCCCGGCCCCGCCGCGCCCGCCCTGTGAACCGGCCCAGTCGAGCCAGAGAGCACAGCCCCGCCCCCGTCCAGGGGGCTCTGGGGCCGTGGCCGCGCGGTGTCTCCCGCGAGGCCACGATGAAGATCAGCGAGGTCGTCGAGGCGCTGAGGGCGGAGTTCCCCGCGCTGTCGGTCTCCAAGCTGCGCTACCTGGAGACCGAGGGCCTCATCTCGCCCCACCGGATCGGCAACGGCTACCGGCGCTACTCGCAGGCCGACGTCGCCCGGCTGCGCTTCGCCTTGACCGCACAGCGCGACGAGTACCTGCCACTGGGCGTCATCCGGGAGCGCCTGGAGGACATGGACGCCTCCGCCTCCGCCCCGGATCCCGCGCCGGTGGCCCGAGTGGTCGTCTCGCAGGGGCGCGCCGTCGAGGGATCCGACATGAGCCTGGAGGACCTGCGGGCCCTCACGGGCGCCTCTGAGTCGGATATCAACGAGCTCATCTCAGCCGGGCTCATCGCCGCCGACGCGCGCGGGCGCTTCGCCCCCCAGAGCCTGCGCATCACGCGCCTCGCCCTGGAGGCGGCGCGCCTGGGGCTGCCCCTGCGCAATCTACGATCCGTGCGCACCAGCGCGGAGAGGGCCGCGGACTCCATCGACCAGGCCACGCAGTCGGCCCGGCGCCGCTCGGCCACAGCGGCCGAGGACTCCGCGACCCAGCTCGCGGGTATCGTCGGCCAGTTGCATGGGGAACTGCTGCACCTGGCCGTGCGCGCCCTGTCCTGAGCCGCGCCACCGGTCATCAGCCCCACCCGCATCCCTGCGATCACCGGTGAGTCGGTGAGCCCATTCGCCAGACGTGGCGCCCAGCCGACCCGTAGCCTTGTGGCGTGCGCCCCATGCATCTCGTGGGCATCCGATCCACCGCAGCATCCACCGGACTCGTCGCCATCCTCGTCGAGGCCGGTGGACCCGGCATGATCGCCGTGCCGGTCACCGCGCGCGAAGGGCTTGTTCTCTCCGAGCCCGATCCCTCCACGCAGCCCGCCTGGGCGGGTCTCCTGGCGCGCAGTATTCAGGCGCTGGGCGGCTCCATCCTCCAGATCCGCTTGGGTGCCGACGCCGATGCGCGCCTCGTCTGCGGGCTCGTCCTCGCCGGCAACCACGACCGCGGGGAGGTGGGGGAGATCCCCTGCGCTCCCGGCGACGCCCTTGTCCTGGCGAGCGCCTTGGACCGGCCGATCCTGGCCTCCGAGGCGCTTCTGAGGCTGCGCGGGGTGGACCTGGGCGAGCAGACCATGCACGAGAGGATGGCCCGCTGGCGCCGCAGCCTCGCCACCGCCATTCCGGAGGAACCTCCGGGCAGGTGAGGGCGGGATGATCACCTCGCTGGAGCGACACGCGGGACTCATGTGACAGATGTGACTACTGAGGTGATCTCCGTCACGTTCACGGTTGACGGGGTGGCCCTGGAATCCCCGGATACCAGGCGAAACCCGACCCCTCGCCGTCGCGCATCGAGTTGAGGTTGAGATTGAGGACCAGAAGGGGCGCCTCCGTCGGCGTGCCCTTCGTTGAGCGGGGGCGGATGGCCCTCTATCGTGGGGCATGCGGTCGACGACGGAACCCCCGTCGCGATCCCATGGCCGGTACCCGATCTGTGAGGAGCAGTCCTGTGAGCGCGAACGAAGCGAGTCTTCACGCACCCGCACCGCAGCTCGCCCAGGGCATGCTCTTCGGCGACACGCTTCCGGACCTCGACACCTCCTCGGGGTACCGCGGGCCGATCGCCTGCCGCGCCGCCGGTATCACCTACCGCCAGCTGGACTACTGGGCCCGCACCGGGCTGGTCGAGCCCACGGTGCGCGGCGCCAAGGGCTCGGGCACGCAGCGCCTCTACTCCTTCCGCGACATCCTCCTGCTCAAGATCGTCAAGCGGCTGCTCGACACCGGCGTCTCCCTCCAGCAGATCCGCACCGCGGTGGACGCCCTCCACGAGCGGGGCGTCGAGGACCTCACCTCCATGACCCTCATGAGCGACGGCGCCTCCGTCTACGAGTGCACCTCCGCCGATGAGGTCATCGACCTCGTCCAGGGCGGGCAGGGCGTCTTCGGGATCGCTGTGGGCCGGGTCTGGCACGAGGTCGAGGGATCGCTCGCCGAGCTGCCCGTCGACCACGCCGAGGCCCCCGTCGTTGAGGACGAGCTCGCCAAGCGCAGGGCCGCCAAGCGCCAGGCCGGCTGAATCATCCACTCACAACGACGCCCCGCCGCCCCTGTTGCCAGGGTGCGAGCGGGGCGTTCGCGCGCCTCGGGGCCGGCCCTCAGTCGGTCTGGCGGCCCAGGACGTAGCGGCGGGAGAAGCCGTCCTCCAGGTCGGTGATCGTCACCTGGACGAGCCCGGCGGAGTCGATCTCGTAGCGCTCCTGGATGCGGCGGCCCACCCCCGTGCGCTCGACGGCGCGCCCGGCCAGGTCCTCGTCGCGCAGGGCGGGGTCGAAGGGGAAGACGATCTCCTGGTACGGGGCGAGTTCGCCGCGGGGCTCGCCGTCGGCGTCCACGCCCGCGCACTCGACGAAGCGGAAGCAGCCGATGTTGTGTACCGCCGTGTACTCGCGGGTGATGACCGTGCCCTCGCGGGTGGCGCCGGCTTGGATCGCGTCCTCGCCCAGGATCGCGTCGAAGATCGTGCGCTGGCCGCCCTCGGCCTCGCGGAACACGCCGAAGCCGCGCGAGAGGCGGTCGATGAGGTCGTAGCCGGAGTCGCGGTCCGAGGCGATGGCCAGGCCGATCGCGGTGGAGGCGCCGGGGTAGGGAGAGCGGTGGACCCGCGCGCCGAAGCGCTCGCGCAGCATCCTGGGCACGAGGGGGAGCGCGGAGCCCCCGCCGACGAGGTGGACGCCCGCGACCTCGGTGAGGTCCGGGTCGCCGTCGGCGAGCCTGCCGACGAGCGGCTCCATGAGATCCAGCGAGCGCTCCAGGAGCGGGCGGCAGGCGTCGTAGAGCTCAGCGGCCTGGATGACGATGTCCTCGCCGCGCACATCCAGGGCGATGCGGCGCGTCTGGGGGGACAGGGCCTCCTTGGCGTCGCGGCACTGGTCGAGCAGGTCGGAGACCTCGCGGTCATCGAGGTCCTCCTCGCGCAGGCCCGCGCGCTCGAGCGCGAACTGGGCCAGGAGGAGGTCGACGTCGTCGCCGCCGAGGTCTCCCAGGCCGCGCGAGGCGAGCACCTCGTGGGCGATGCCGCGCACGTCGACGAGCGAGGTGTCGAACGTGCCCCCACCGAGGTCGTAGACCAGCACACGGGTGCGCTTGGAGGAGACAGTGCGGGCCTTGCGGTGGGTGTACTCGAAGCCGGCCGCGCTGGGCTCGTTGAGCATGGCGATGACGTTGAATCCGGCGTCGCCGAAGGCCTCCAACGTCAGGAGGCGCTGGGCGCCGAAGGCGTGGGCCGGCACAGCGACGGCCACCGACACGCGCGATCCCCGCGCGCCGGGGTCCGTGCCATCCATGCCGGGGGCCGCCTTGAGCTGAGCGCGCAGGTGGCGCAGGTAGTCGGTGAGGATCTCCAGGACGGTGAAGCGCTGGCCGCCGAGGTCGACCTCGGCGGCCGGGGTGATGCGCGGGCTCGACAGGCGACGCTTGAGGCTGCGCAGCAGGGGAGCGCCCTCACGGGCCGCGGCCCGGGCGGCGAAGCCGTGGACGAGGCCGTCGGGGGTCAGGGCGGTGAGCGAGGGCAGGTACTCCTGGATATCGCCGTGCTCATCGGTGAAGGTGACCACCGGGTAGTTCCCACGGTCGACGCGGGCCACCACGGTGCGCGTGGTACCCAGGTCGATGCCGAGCGAGGGGCCGGGCTGGTTGTCGGGGGCGGCAGGGGCCTTGACTCGGCGGCGGCCGCTGGAAGAGGAGGCGGGCAGGGTCCCTGGGGTGCGCGGGCGCTCAACTGTCATGGTGGAGAGCCTAGCGGGGCGCGGGCGGATCGGGCCGAGCCCCACCGAAGGATGAGCGAATTAGGGTGCCGCCCGCTCGACGGAACCGCGGGAGGCACTGGCGAAGGCCCCGCCCGACAGACAGACGGGCCTTGCCCGGGCACGGTCGCGACGGTACTGTGACCTACGTTTGACACAGGCTCTGCCAGGGGGATCATCGACGACCCCGTGGCGCCTCATCCCACCCCAGGATCCCCATCTCGCGGTCTGCCGCGCCCGGTGACTGAGTGGATGGCGCCTGGCAGTGCCGACCACTGAGAGGAGGCACCGGGTGGCAATGGATCACGCCCGGGTGGCGACCGACGTCCTGACCTACGTCGGCGGCGCGGAGAACATCACGGCGGCCGCGCACTGCGCGACCCGCCTGCGCCTTGTCCTTGCGGACTTGGACAAGGTCGATCAGAAGGCGCTCGACAAGGACCCCGATATCAAGGGGACCTTCATCGCCGGAGGCATGTACCAGATCATCGTCGGCCCCGGCGATGTCGACCAGGTCTTCGATCGCATGATCGCGACCGGCGGGGTCAAGGAGGTCTCGAAGGACGAGGCCAAGCAGGTCGCCGCGCAGTCCGGCAACCTCGTCTCGCGCTTCATCAAGATGATCGCAGACATCTTCGTCCCGATCCTCCCCGCCCTCATCGCCGGCGGTCTCATGATGGCGATCAACAACGTCCTGACGGCCGAGGGCCTCTTCGGCGACATGTCGCTCAAGGAGCGCTGGACCTGGCTCGGCGACTACGCCGACCTCATCAACCTCATCTCCTCGGCGGCCTTCGCCTTCCTGCCCGTGCTCGTGGGCTTCTCCGCGGCCAAGCGCTTCGGCGGCAACGTCTACCTCGGCGGGGCCATGGGCGCCGCCATGGTCTCCAGCTCCCTGCTGAGCGCCTACGACATGTCCAAGCCCGAGGCGGCCGCGAAGTTCTGGGAGTTCACCGGGGCCGCCTCCAGCTGGCACCTGTTCGGCCTGGAGGTCCAGAAGATCGGCTACCAGGCGATGGTCATCCCGATCATCTGCGTCGCCTACCTCATGTCGGTCATCGAGAAGCGACTGCACAAGCGCCTGTCCGGCACGGCTGACTTCCTCCTCACTCCGCTCATCACCCTGCTGGGAACCGGCTTCCTCACCTTCGTCGTCATCGGCCCGATCACGCGCCAGCTCTCGATCTGGATCACCGACGGCCTGGACTGGACCTACAACACGCTCGGCCCGCTGGGTGGCGCGCTGTTCGGCCTCGTGTACTCGCCGATCGTCGTCACCGGTCTCCACCAGTCCTTCCCGGCCGTCGAGATCCCGCTGATCTCTGACATCGCCAACACGGGCGGCTCCTTCATCTTCCCGATCGCCTCCATGGCGAATGTCGCCCAGGGCGCCGTCGCCATCGCGGTGTTCTTCCGCGCCAGGGACGCCAAGATGAAGGGCCTGGCCGGCGCCGGAGGTGTCTCGGCGCTCCTGGGCATCACCGAGCCCGCCATCTTCGGTGTCAACCTGCGCCTGCGCTGGCCGTTCTTCATCGGCATGGGCTCGGCCGCCATTGGCGCCGCGCTCGTGGCCGTGTTCAATGTGCGCAGCCAGGCTCTCGGTGCCGCGGGATTCGTCGGCTTCGTGTCGATGGTCCCCAAGCACATCCCGGCCTACCTCGCCCTGGAGGTCCTCGTCGCGGCGATCGCCTTCAGCGGCGCGTACTTCTACTCGCGCACGGCCAAGGGGGCCGCCTCCCTCGCCGACGGCGATGTCGAGGATGAGGCCGCGCTCGAGGCCGAGGCGGAGGCCGCCCACGAGCACACCGCCGAGGACGCTCCCCACGAGGCCGTCAAGGCCGAGCTCCCAGCGGAGGCCGCCGAGGACTACTCCGTTACCTCGCCCATCGAGGGGCGCGTGGTGCCGCTGTCCGAGGTCGAGGACGCCGTCTTCTCCCAGGGCCTGCTCGGCCCGGGCCTTGCCGTGGTCCCGTCCACGGGCCCGGTGGTCTCACCGGTCGACGGCGAGGTCATCGTCGCCTTCCCGTCCGGCCACGCCTACGGCATCCGCGCCGCCAGCGGCGTGGAGATCCTCATCCACGTCGGCATGGACACCGTCCAGCTCGACGGCAAGCACTTCAGCCCGAAGGTCCACCAGGGCGACGTCATCCGCCGCGGCACGCCGCTGGTGGAGGTCGACTGGGACGCGGTCAAGAAGGCCGGGTACCAGATCGTCACGCCGATCGTCGTGTCGAACGGGGACAAGTTCTCCGGGATCTCCGAGGCTGGCACCCGGGACGCCTCGCGTGGTGACGCGCTGTTCAGCGTCAACCACGACTGAGCGCGCCCAGCGCATCCACTTCAACGGAGCCGGGCCCCATCGCGAGAGCGCGGTGGGGCCCGGCTCCTTCGCCGAGACCGGGCGATCAGCACCGCGAAACCGGGCGAACAGCACCGCGAGACCGGTCCGGGGAATACGTGGCGGCAGCGCGGCTCAGGTCGTCCGGCCGACGACGAGCTCGACGGGGAGCTCCATCGGTGCGGTCTCCCGCTCCCGCAGCTCGACGCCGTCGTGAACCGCCTCGATCTGGGCGAGCAGCTCGGCGACGGCGCGGCGCGCGATCTGGTCGATGGGCTGGCGGATGGTGGTCAGGCCCGGCATGGCCTGGCGGACGGCCTGCGTGCCGTCGAAGCCGATGACCCGCAGGTCCTCGGGAACGCGCATGCCCGCCAGGCGCGCCCATTCCACGACGCCGGCGGCGGTGAGGTCATCGGTGGCGAATACGGCGTCGAAATGGCCGATGCGATTGGTCAGCTCCTCGGCGATGCGCTGGGTGCGCTCCGGCTCAGGGGTGTTGAAGACGACGGCGACGATCTGGGGCTCGATGCCGGAGCGGGCCAGCGCGGCGCGGTAGCCGGCCTCGCGGCCGTTGCGGCTTCCCGTGCGCGAGGTGAGGAGCAGCGGGCGGCGCGACCCGCGCGCCAGGAGGTGCTCGGTGGCGAGGACGCCTCCCCGGGCGTTGTCGCAGCGGATATTGGGGATGGTGGGGGAGAGGTCGCGGTCGATCATGACCAGCGGCATCCTCACCGTGCCGTAGTCGGCGAGGTCCTCGTTGTGAGCCGAGGAGATGATGCCGTCCACCCTGTGGGAGACGAGCAGGTCGAGGTACTCGCGCTCGCGCTCGGCGCGCCCCTGGGAATTGCAGACGAGGATGCGGTAGCCGTGCTCCGCGAGGGCGACCTCGAGCCGTGCGGCGAGCTCGCCGAAGAAGGGAAGGGCGACCGTCGGCACGATGACGCCGATGCTCTGGGTGGCCATGCCGTGGAGGGCGCGCGCGATCTGGTTCGGCCGGTAGTTGAGCTCCGCGATGGCGGCGCCGACCCTCTCCTTCGTCGTCTCGCTGAGGTACCCGCGGTTGTTGAGAACCCGAGACACCGTGGTCAGCGAGACACCCGCGAGCTCGGCGACGTCGGCGAGCGTCGGCTCTCGGCGCTGAGGCACAGCAACTCCTATGTCTTGAGGTCAGGACTCAACCGCGGGCAAGCCTATGCCCGCGCGCGGCGCGCTGCTACAGCGGGACGCCGCCGTCCGACGGCGCGGCAGAGGATGGGGGAGAGGGGGCCAGATCTGGGACCATCTCGCGATAGACAGTGATCATGGCGCGGGCAATCGCCGCGTGACCGGCGTCGTTGGGGTGGATGCCGTCGATCGCGAGCTTGTTCTCATCGCCGTCGATCGCCATGCTCATGGCGTCAGTAGAGGCCAGGCCGAGGCCGGTGGCGTGGTCATGGACGAGCCGGTGGATGATGCTGAATCGCGGCCCGACGCCGAGCGCCGGGAAGTAGGGGGCGACGATCGTGGGGACGCCCGGAAGCCGCTCGGCGAGGAACGAGAGGTCATGCTCGATGGCCTGCTCGACGAGGTCGCGCTGGGAGGGCAGGAGGGCGGCGTCATTGAGGCCCAGGCAGACGGTGACCACGTCGGGCTCGGCGCGCAGGACCGTCTCGAGCCAGGTGGTGTCCCGGCACGAGGGGGAGCGGCCGCCCCCGGGCAGCTTCCCGCCGCGCCGGCAGAAGAAGCCGATGCCGTCGGCGGCCAGGCTCGCCTCGCGCCAGCGCAGGTGCTCGCAGACAAGTGACGAGAAGCGGTTGCGGGGGTGGCTGACCGATCTCCACCCCGTGACGATGGAGTCGCCGAGGAAGACGGCGGTGGGGTGGGGTGTCAATTGGGGGACCGTTGGGCCATCCGGTCCCGCTGGCGGGTCTGTGGGTGCCATACGGCGAGCCTAGGCCCGCTGAGCACGACGGCGCAGGTCGATGGGGGCGCGCGCGTGACCGCGCACTTGTGAGCGGGGCTGGACGGCTGGGCCGGGCGGTTGGATCGGGCGACGGGAAAGGAAAAACGAGCCGCGAACACACTTATGTCATTTCGCGGCAAAGCGCCCGACTACCAGCCTCCTCTCAGGTTGCTCAGGGCTTCGACGAAGGTCGCGGTCCTAGCGTCCCATCATGGCCGGAAGTAGTTCCGCTGAGACAGGGACAGGGATGTCGGAGACGATCTACATCGATGAGTCGGGAGCGCCGATCGAGGCGCCGCACGACCGCTTCGGCGAGCTCTCGGGCGCCTTCGGTGAGGGAGTCCCGGGATCCTTGAGCCGCAGCGTCCTGGCGCCCGTGTGGCGCACCGGCATCTGCGCGGGAGCCATCCTGGCCTGCGTCGGGCTGCTCGCGATCATCCTCGGGCGCGGAGCGGCCGCGCTCGTGCTGTGGCCGCTGGGCGCCTTCGGGCTGGTCGTGGGAACGACGATCATGATGGTGACCTTCCGGGCGCGCCGGCTGGTGCTCGCCATGGCGAGCACGGAGGAGGGGCCCGTCTGAGACGGACGGGCGAGCGGCGCCAGTCCTGGACAAGCCCGGGCAAGTGTGGCATCGCCACTCCCACCGAAAATGACATAATGTCCATTATCGGCGTTAGGTGAGTGGGTTTGGCTTCTCAGCACGATGCTTGTTGCGGCCTCAGTGCGACGCCGTCCGGCACAATCGTGTGCGTGACTGATGGAAGGACTGATGCACAGACCGCCGCTGACAAGCACGACGTCATTCCCATGCGCAGGCTGACAGTGTTCACCGGAACACCGAATCTCGCCCGGTACGTCAAGCAGGAGGACGACCATGCCCTCTCCTGAGACCAAGGGCCATGGACGCTCCGAAGCGGTACAGACCTACGGGATCCGCCCGGCGACCATGTCGGACTCCCCCGCGATCCGCCAGATCCGCAACGCCGCCGTGCGGGAGTCCCTGGCCATCTGGACCAGCGTCGAGCAGGATCCCACTGGCGCCGAGGCCTGGCTGGCCCCCATGGTGCGGCGCGGAACGGCTCTTGTCGCCCATGTCACCGGGAGGCCGCAGGACGTCGTCGGCTTCGCGGTGGCCGGACCCTGGCACTCCTACGAGGGCTACGCCCGCACAGTCGAGGACTCGATCTACCTCAGCCCGGCCGCTCAAGGCAAAGGGCTCGGTGCCAGGCTCCTTGCCGCCCTGATCGAAGCCTCACAAAGGGCCGGAGACCGCACCATGATCGCCCTCATCGAGGCGGGTAACGTGACCTCGGTGCACCTGCACGAGCGCTATGGTTTCACCACTGTCGGCACTATCCCGCAGGCCGGCGAGAAGCACGGTCAGGTCCTCGACCTGACCCTCATGAGCCGTTACCTGAAAGGACCCACCATGTGCGGCAGCCAGAACAAGCCCATCGACGGCGACAGCCTCCGATGTGTTGACGCCGACCAGTCCATCGAGCTCCAGCCGGAGGAACCCGCCGTCACTCAGTGGCGGGTCAGCGCCACCGATGAGCTCGTCGCGCACCTGCTGAGCCTGGTCGGAGCCCCGCAGGGGCGGCCGGCAATCATCGCGATCGACGGGCGAGGCGGTTCGGGCAAGACCACGCTCACCACGGCGCTGGCCGCGGCCGTCCCCGGTGCTCAAGCCTTTCACTTGGACGACCTCATCTGGAACGAGCCGCTCTACGACTGGGATCAGCTGTACGTCGACACCCTGACTCAGCTGCGGCAGGCCGGCAGCCTCGACCTCGTCCCGGACAAGTGGCGCGAGCACGGACGCGAGGGCTCCATCCGGATCCCCGCCGGCTCTCCCCTGGTCCTCATTGAGGGCACCGGTGCCGGCCTAGCCGCGGTCAGCGGCCTCATTGACGCGCATGTGTGGGTACAGACCGGCGACGACGTCGCCGAGCGCCGCGGCATCAAGCGGGACATTGCTGAGGGCGTCAACGGTGACGCCGAGGAGTCGGTGCGTTTCTGGCACTGGTGGATGGCAGGCGAGCGGTCCTTCTTCGCCAAGGACCGTCCCTGGCAGCGTGCCGACGTCATCGTCTCCGGTGACGCCCCCACCGGCGTGGGACCCGGAGAGATCGCCTGGACTCCGGGGCCGCTCCAGCCCAGCTGAGGCCCGGCCGTCGTCCTCCCCGTAGGGCGGGGTCCTCAGTCCCCCAGCGCCGTCCCCACGGCGCGTGCGGCCTGGATCCACTCGTGGTCGGCCGGAACGAACTTGGTGTGGCCGGCCACCTCCTTGAGCGGCACCAGCTCCGTGCCGTGACCGCGGTCGGCCACCATAACTCCGAAATGGCCGGCTGCGATCGCTTCGGCACCGGCCACGCCCAGACGCGTGCCCAGGAGACGATCAGCTCCGCAAGGTGAACCGCCGCGCTGGACGTATCCCAGGATGGACACGCGCGCCTCCAGCCCGGTCAGGTTCTCCAGCTGCTCGGCCAGGGTGAAAGTGTTGGCACGGTGGGAGGCCTCCAGGCGCTTGACGCCCCGCTTGGCCATGGCCTTGCGCTCAGGGCTGGAGGCGTCCTTGACCAGGGCGCGGGCGTGCTCGAGCTCGGCGTGATCGGTCACGGACAGTGCCCCCTCGGCCACGGCCACCACGGAGAAGGAGGACCCGTGGGAGCGGCGCCGCTCGATCTTGTCCGCGATCGCGTCCACTGAGTACGGAATCTCCGGCAGCAGAATGACGTCGGCCCCACCTGCGATGCCGGCGCCCAGGGCCAGCCAGCCGGCCCGGTGCCCCATGATCTCGGTGAGGATGATGCGGTGGTGGGAGTGCGCCGTCGAGTGCAGCCGGTCCACGGCCTGCGTGGCGATCTCCAGGGCCGTGGCGAAGCCGAAGGAGGAGTCGGTGTGGACGATGTCGTTGTCAATGGTCTTGGGCAGGTGGATGACGTTGAGCCCCGCATCCATAAGGCGTTTGGCGTTCTTCGCGGTCCCACCCCCTCCGAGGCAGACCAGGGCGTCGGCGGCGCTCTGCTAGCCGCGCTCATCGAGGCCTCCCGGGGTGCGGGCGACCGCATGATGATCGCCGCCATCGAGGCCGGCAACGCCGTGTCCATCCGCCTGCACGAGCACCACGGCTTCCAGATCGTCGGCACGATCCCGGCCGCCGGGGAGAAGCACGGGCGCGTCCTCGACCTCACCCTCATGAGCCGCGCGCTCTGAACGGGCCCGCGGACCGCGAGTTCGTCACTTTCGTGTCGAGTTCGGTGGGTAGAGGTACGAACTCGGTGTCAAAGGGACGAACTCGACGCCGGGCCGCGAGGGCGACGATGCGCGCGGCTATCCCCGGGCGACGACGCGGGCGGCCAGGTCGAGGATGCGCGAGGTGATGCGGTTCTGGATGCGCATGGAGCGCTGCCAGTCCCCCGTGATGAGCAGTGAGTGATCCGCCTGGGGGAACTCCAGGACCTCCAGGTCCATCCGGGGCCGGGGCCCGCCCCGCCACGCCGGGTCCGCGGTCCCGCCGGCGACGAGCGCGGGAGCCTTGCCGAGCTCGAGGGTCGTCAGGACCGCCTCGTCATTGAGCACGGGGGTGAGCCAGGCCGCCGGGATCGCCTCGCGCTCCGCCCACGGCGCCAGGCGCGTGCCCAGGGACTTGCCGACGATCATCATCGGGGACTCCCGGCCGGTCATGCGCTTGGAGGCGGAGCGAGTCCAGTGCGCCTGGCTCTCCAGCTCCTCCAGGCTGCCCGGCGGCTCATCCCACTCCAGGGCCACGACCGCCCATCCCGCCTCGGTGAGAGCCGTCGCCGGCCAGAACAGCAGCGGCATGGACGCCGTGTAGCCGAGGCCGGGGACCACGAGGCACAGGCCCAGCGGCTCGGCCCGGCGCCCGGGCCAGAGCCGCAGGCGCGCCCGCGATCCGCGCGCGGTGGGCTGCACGGCTGTCATGGCGTCGGACATCAGGGCCTCCTCCAGCCATTCGGTCAGGGTATGACCGCAGCATCTCACGTGATGGGGCCCTGCGCCCGCGAACGCTATGATGTGGCCTGGCCCGACGGGGCCCGGGAACATTCCCGGCCCGCCCCGTGTTGAGGCCCACGGCGCCCGACCGTCCCCCTTGGCCCATCACCCGTGCGGTGGTCGGACGGGGAGGCGCCTCGATTCACCGCACCCAGGAGGCACAGGCATGGCAGACCGCGCGCTGCGAGGCATGACCATCGGCGCGAAGTCGATGGAGTCCGAGGAGGGCGTCGAGTTCGTCGAGCGCCAGGAGATCACCTACGAATGCCCTGAGGCGCATGTCACGGTGGTCCCGATGGCGATGGAGGCGGAGGTCCCCCAGACCTGGGAGTGCCCCGAGTGCGGTCTTCCCGCGGTGCGCCGCGGCGAGGAGGATGAGCCTGAGTCCGATGAGCCCAAGAAGGCCCCCCGCACGCACTGGGACATGCTCCTGGAGCGCCGGGAGATGGACGAGCTCAAGGTGCTCCTCGATGAGCGCCTGGAGATGCTGCGCACAGGCGAGATCTATCGCGAGCGCTTCTGAGCGCTTCCCAAGCACGGCCCCGAAGAGATAAGGCGCGGCCGGGGTGGTTCCCTTGAGGAACCACCCCGGCCGCCCTTGTGCGTCGCTCGCCTCGCGCCGTGCTCTCGCCGCTCTCACTTGCCGCGCAGGCGCTGGGCGGCGGCGGTGACGAGGCCGGCGAGCTGGGCGCCCCTCTTGGCGGCGCCCCAGCGGGTGACGAGGGCGAGCTCCTCGGTGAAGATGCCGCCGCTGAGCTTGGACTGGCCGGCCTCGCGCTCGAGGAAGGTGATGGGCATCTCGACGATGCGCCCGCCGGCCTCATCGACGAGCTTGGTCATGTTGACCTGGAAGCCGTAGCCGAGGGCCTCGATCGCGGACAGGTCCATGCGGCGCAGGAGGTCGGCGCGGTAGACGCGGAAGCCCGCGGTGGCGTCCTTGACGCGAAGGCCGAGCATGGCGTTGATGTAGAGGTTCCCGGCGCGCGACAGCGCCACGCGCTTGGCGTCCCAGCCCTCGGTGGCTCCCCCGGCCACCCACCGCGAGCCGATGACGAGGTCCGGGGCGTCGGCCATCTCGGCGCGCTGGATGAGCAGGGCGAGGTCCTCGGCGCGGTGGGAGCCGTCGGCGTCCATCTCGATGAGCAGCTCGTAGCCGGCGCCGAGCCCCCAGGAGAACCCGGCGAGGTAGGCGGGGCCGAGCCCGTTCTTCTCCGTGCGGTGCAGGACGTGGATGTGCTCGTCGGCGGCCGCACGGCCATCGGCGAGATCGCCCGTGCCGTCCGGGGAGTTGTCGTCGACGACGAGGATGTCGGCGGCCGGGGCGTGCTCGCGCACCCGGTCCAGGGCCACGGGAAGTGACTCGATCTCGTTGTAGGTGGGGATGACGACGAGTGCCTTCACGTCCGCTTCCTCCGTGTGCTCGACGATCGTCCGGCGCCGGACGCCGGACCTGATGTGCGACGGCGCGCCTGGTGCCCGCCGCGTGGGGCTCGGGCCGCCCAGCGCCGTCGTCCAGCGGACACCATACCGGCGATGGCCAGGAGCGCCCCAGCAACCTCGATGAGCGTGGCCGGGCCGTGACCAAGCCGGTCGGCGATGGTCCGCGTGGTTCGCAGCGGCAGCTCGGCCACGAGCGAGGACTGGGTGTTGTCCGGAAGCTCCTGCTCGATGACTCCCCTCGGGCTGATGACGGCGGTGGTGCCGGTGGTGGAGACCTGGAGGACAGCGCGCCCGTGGGCGACCGCCTGGACCCTGCCCTGGGCGATCTGCTGGCCGGTCTCCGAGGTGCCGATGAAGTTGGCGTTGTTCGTCGGGATGATGATGGCCTCGCCGCCCTGCTCGACGCCGTCGCGCAGGAGGTCGTCGTAGGCGACCTCGAAGCAGATGCCGATGGCCAGGGGGACGTCGCGGCCCTGGGAGGCCGAGGGGACGGAGAGGATGGCCGGGCCGGTGCCGGGCAGCATATCGACGCCGATGCGGTCGACCTGCGTGGTCACGCGCCTGATCTGGGAGCGCAGGGGGATGTACTCGGCGAAGGGCACGGGCCGGTGCTTGCGGTAGTAGGGACCTGCACCGCTGCCGGGGGCCCACAGGAGGAGGTCGTTGTAGCGCGCGTCGTCCTCGTACTTGACCGCGCCGACGAGGATCGGGGCGCCGATGGCCTGCGCTGCCTCGTCGACGCGCGCCGCGGAGGCGGGGTGGTCGCGGGGGTCGAGGTCGGCGGCGTTCTCCGGCCAGACGACGGCGTCGACCGCCCCAGGGCCCGCCTCCCCGGCGAGGCGGATGGTCTCGTCGGCGTGCTTGCCGGTGACTTCCATGGCACGGTCGTAGGAGTCCTGGGCGTCGGCGACACTGCCCTGGACGGCGGCCAGGCGCAGGGTGCCGGACTCTGGCTGGGAGGGCATGGGGATCGCGAGGGGGGCGACGGCGGCGGCTCCCGCAGCGATGAGGGCGGTGAGCGCCCCGAGGCCCGTGCCGTGGCGCAGGGCGTGGGCGGCCTCGGCCTCGAGCGCGCCGATGAGCGCGACGAGCAGGCCGAGCCCGGCGACCCCGCCGATCGAGGCGAAGGGCAGCAGGGGTGAATCGGCCATGGCGAAGGCGAGCCGCCCGAAGGGGAAGCCGCCCCAGGGCCAGGACGACCTCAGCTCCTCGACGGCTGCCCACAGCACCGCGAGGGCGGCCACCCGGGCGGCGGCGCCGCGCCAGCCCCGCCGTCCGTCCCCGTCGCGCCCGTCGTCCAGCGGTCCGAGCCTGCTCGCCCAGGACCATGCCGCGCCGAGCAGCGCGAGGTAGAGCGATTCGGTGATGGTCAGCGCGATCCAGCCCTGGGCGTTGCCCATCGCGGGCACCGTGAAGTGGAGCAGGGGCGCGAAGAAGGCGAGTCCGCAGACGAATCCGAGCCAGGCGCTCCTCCCCCACGTCCGCCCGCGCACGATGGCGCCGAGCCCGGCCACGCCCACCGGCGCCGCCCACCAGAAGTCCAGGGGCGAGAAGGCGGAGGTGAGGGCCAGTCCCGAGGCGGCCGCCCAGCCGGTGGGCAGGATCATGCCCCGCAGCGCGCGGCCGAGCCGGGCCCGCCTGCCAGGTCCAGCGGGCCGGGTCCGGTCATATCCGCTCACACCCCGGACCACGAGACCACTCCCCTGCCGACGTCGAGGCTCGCCTCCGCGGCGGTGCGCGCCAGGGCCGTGAGCGCGGCGGACTCCTCCGGGTGGGCGCCCGGCTCGGGGACGAGGCCGGCGAGCTGGCCGAGGACATCGAGGAGCTGCTTGGCCCAGCGCACGAAGTCGCCGGCGGTCATATCCGTGGCGTCGAGGACCTCGGCGAGCTCGGCGCCCTTGGCCCAGGCGCTGACGGCGCCCGCCAGGGCGGGCTCGGCCCCCGGCGAGTGTGCGATGCGGCCCAGGCCCTCCAGGTCGTTGATGGACCGTGAGATCCGCAGCTCGCCGCGCAGCACCTGACCGAGCCTGCTGCCCGGGGACACCGGCAGGCCCAGGGACTGCGCGCTGAGCCGAGGCTCGTACACGCAGGCCGAGACGGCCCCGGCGAGCTCCGCCGCGCCCAGGGCGTCCCAGAGCCCCGAGCGCAGGCACTCGGCGATGAGGAGGTCCCTCTCGGCGTAGACGCGGGCGAGGAGGCGGCCGGCGCTCGTGACCCGCAGCTCGCCCTCGGGATGCCCCTCCTCGGCGGGCTCCAGGTAGCCCAGGTGGAGGAGGACCTCGCAGACGGCGTCGAAGAGGCGGGCGATCGTGCCGGTGCGGGTCTCGATGCGGGACATGAGGCGGGCGGCCTCGGAGCGGGCCTTCGCCCACTTGCGGCCCACGCGGGCGTGCTCCTCGCGGTCAGGGCAGCCGTGGCAGGGGTGGGCGCGCAACTGGCGGCGCAGTTCCTCGAGGCGCTCCGCGGTGGTCGCCTGCGAGCGGCTATCAGCCTCCCCGCGCCGCTGGGCGGGGCTGGTGCGGCGGCGCTTGCGCTGGGGCGCCTCGGAGAGCGTGCCGGAGCGGATGGCGTCGATGAGGCGCCCGACGAGCCGGTCGCGGTGCTCACGGCGGCGCACGTCCACGCTGCTGGCCACGCGCAGGGAGCCCAGTCGCATGACGCCGTCGGGCGAGGTGTCCGGGCTGAGGGTGACGACGCGCCCGTCCTCCCCCAGGACCGTGAGCGCGGGCGCGCCGGTGCGGTCCTCCCCGCCGGAGAGGACCACCGCGTGCTTGGAGCGCCGCCCCTTGCGGTAGACGACGACGTCGCCGCGCCGCAGGGAGGCCATGGACCTGCCTGCCTCGACCCGGCGGGCCGAGCTGCGCTCGGAGGACAGGTCCGCCTCCGCCTCGGCGATCTCCTGGCGCAGCGCAGCGTACTCGCGGAAGTCCCCGAGGTGGCAGGCCATCCGGGACTCCAGCTCCTCCAGGCCGTGGCGCTTGCGGCGGGCCTGGGCGGCGAGCTCGACGATGCCCCGGTCGGCCTGGAACTGGGCGAAGGAGGACTCCAGGACCTCCCTGGCCCGCTCGCGGCTCGTGCGGCCGAGCAGGTTGACGGCCATGTTGTAGGTGGGGCGGAAGGCGGAGACGAGCGGGTAGGTGCGCCGGGAGGCCAGGGAGGAGACGAGGGCCGGCTCGACGTCGTCGGCGGCCAGGACGATCGCGTGGCCCTCGGTGTCGATGCCGCGCCGCCCCGCGCGGCCGGTCAGCTGCGTGTACTCGCCGGGGCTGAGGGTGACATGCGCGGAGCCGTTCCACTTGCGCAGCGACTCCAGGACGACCGTGCGGGCGGGCATGTTGATGCCCAGTGCCAGGGTCTCGGTGGCGTAGACGACTTTGACGAGCCCGGCGCTGAAGAGCTCCTCGACGGTCTCCTTGAACACCGGGAGCAGGCCCGCATGGTGCGCGGCGATGCCCCTCTCCAGCGCG
The DNA here is from genome assembly GCF_000295095.1 of Actinomyces timonensis DSM 23838. Classification (GTDB taxonomy): domain Bacteria; phylum Actinomycetota; class Actinomycetes; order Actinomycetales; family Actinomycetaceae; genus Actinomyces; species Actinomyces timonensis. The sequence continues at coordinate 604,844 of NZ_JH806633.1, forward strand.
GAGGCCCAGGAGTGGAAGCCGAGGACGCCCCGGTCCGTGGCGGGGATGTCGGCGGTGCGGCGGTCGATGATCTCGCGGATGCGCTCGGCCTCCTCGCGGGTGGTGAGGTCCACTCCCCCGGCCATCGCCTGGCCGACGGCGGCCTCGCAGCCCGCCCGGGAGAACACGAAGACGATGGCGGGCAGGAGGTCGGCGGCCTCCAGGGCGTTGATGACGGCGAGGCGCGAGGGCGGGCGCAGCCGGCCCACCCGGGCGCCTCCCGCGCCGCGCCGTGGCGCGCGGTCAGAGCCCCGCCCGCCGCGCTTCCACGGCTGGGGGCCGTCCCCTCCCCGGTTCTTCGAGGCGGCTCCCTCGGCGGCCGCGGCGCGCTGGGCGGCGCGCACGGCCTTGACGAGGTCGGGGTTGAGGGGCGGGGCTGGCTCGGCGGATGGGGCGCCGTCGTCGCTCTGGGTGCCCTGGGCATCCGCCCGGGCTGCCTCGGCCGCGGCCTCGCTGTGGGCGTAGAGGGGCAGGAGGCGCCGGCCGACGATCATGTGCTGGGTGAGCGGCACGGGCCGGTGCTCGGAGACGACGACGGCGGTGCTCCCCCGCACCTCGCCGAGCCATTGGCCGAACTCCTCGGCGTTGGAGACGGTGGCGGACAGGGAGACCACCCGTACCTCGGGGGCGAGGTGGATGATGACCTCCTCCCACACGGGGCCGCGGAAGCGGTCGGCGAGGTAGTGGACCTCGTCCATGACGACGTAGCCGAGGCGGTCGAGGTCCCGCGAGCCCGAGTAGAGCATGTTGCGCAGGACCTCGGTGGTCATGACGATGACGTCGGCATGCGGGTTGATCGAGGTGTCACCGGTGAGCAGGCCCACCCGCTCCGTCCCGTGGCGGCGCGACAGGTCCAGGTACTTCTGGTTGGACAGGGCCTTGATGGGGGTGGTGTAGAAGGTCTTGAGGCCCTTGGCCAGTCCCAGATGGACGGCGAACTCCCCGACGACGGTCTTGCCGGCCCCGGTGGGCGCGGCGACGAGGACGCCCTCGCCGCGCTCGAGGGCCTGGCAGCCGGTCACCTGGAAGTCGTCGAGGACGAAGTCGAGTCCGGCGGCGAAGGCGGCGAGCTCGGTCCGCGAGGCGGCCTGGCGGCGCCGGGCGGCGGCGTAGCGCTCGGCGGGCGAGGCAGGGGCCTCTGAGGGGCGGGGCGGTGTCATCGGCGGCGCGAGCGGCGGCTCAGGAGGCTGATCCGGGCCCGGCCTCGATCGCGTTCTTCGAGGGGCGGGCGAGGGCCGCGTCGAGCTCGGCGTCGAGGGCCGCCCGGCGCTTGGCGAGGCGCTTGTCGTGGCGGATGGCGATGCCGCAGGCGCCGAAGTACAGGCCGATGATCGGGATGGACATGAAGATCATGGACCAGGGGTCGGGCAGGGGGTTGGCGATGGCCATGAGCGCCACGATGCCCACCACGGCCCACCGCCAGCCGCGCAGGAGGGTGCGGCCCTTGACGAGCCCCAACTGGTTGATCGCCACAAGGACCTCGGGGAGCAGGAAGGTGAGGCCGAAGACCAGGATGATCCGGGTGACGAAGGAGAGGTAGGGGCTGGCGTCGATGAATCCGGTGGTCGCCCCCGCCGGGATGAATCCGGTGAGGATGTCGATGGCGTGCGGGAGGATCCAGATGCCCAGGGCCACGCCCGCGAGGAAGAGCAGGGCGCCGATGCCGCAGTAGAGCCAGGCGTAGCGCTTCTCCTTGCGCGTCATGCCGGGGCCGACGAAGGCCCAGAACTGGTACATCCACATGGGCGAGGAGATGATGAAGCCCAGCCAGATCGACACGCGCAGGCGGATGTCGAAGGAGGACAGGACCGTGCCGAAGTTGAGCGACAGGTTGGCGCCCTTGGCGTTCGCCTGCGCGATCGGTCGCGTGATGAGCGAGAACGCGGGATCGTAGAGGAAGTAGCCCACGACTGATCCGATGACGATCGCGATTGCGGAGATGATGAGGCGGTTGCGCAGCTCGCGCAGGTGGTCCCCGATGGACATTCGCGCCTCGGGGTTGTCCTTGCGGCGGGCCTTGGAGGCCTTGGGCACGGTGACCATGAGCTGCTTCCTGCGACGGCGGGTGTGGTGGGCCGCTCCTGCGGCGTTGATCCGGGCGGATCTGAGGGGCGCTCCGGGGCGTCAGGCCCTCACTGCTGGTTGGTGCCCTCGGCGTTCTGCTGGGGGGCGGCCTGGCCCGGCTGGGTGGGCTGGGTGTAGTAGGTGCCCTCCTGGGGCTGCTGGATCTGCGCGGGGGCGTCGTCCTCGCGGAGCTCCTTGACCTCCTTCTTGAACACCTTCATCGACTGGCCGAGGCTCGAGGCGATCTCGGGCAGCTTGCCAGCCCCGAAGACGAGGAGGACGACGACGAGCAGCACAATCCAGTGCCAGGGCTTGAGGGCTCCCATGATGATTCCTGCTTCCGCTTGACGATGCGCGTGTGAACGCCCCTGAGTGTAGCGGGCCCGGATGAGAGCCCCGTTCACGGCTCCGCTCAGGCCGGGGGGTTTCCACCGTCGGCGTAAGCATCGAGCGCTGCTCGCGCGGCCTGGCTCGCGGAGAGGGCCAGGTGCTCGGGGGCGACGGAGCGCAGGTGGCGCCCGGCGGAGAGGACGAGGCCCCGCAGCCAGTCCCAGTCCCGTCCCTCGACGACGGCGCGGATGGCCCCGTCGTCCAGGATCTCAGCACTGGTGCGGGGAAGCTGCTCGATGAGCCAGCGGCCGGTGAACTCGAGGATGAGCTCGGCTGTGGGCGCCTCGATCGCGTCCTGATCGTGATCGAGGCCGTCCCCCTGGGCGCGGCGGCGCGCGCGGTGAGCGGTGCTCGGGGTGTCGAGGACGGTGGCGGCCAGGACGCGGTCGAGGCGGAAGCTTCGCTCGGCCTTGGCGCTCAGGCACCAGGCGGTCAGGGTGAGGGTGGAGCCGTCGGTGCTCAGGGCGATGGGGTCGACGTCGCGCTCGGAGGGGGCGTCGGTGGCCGAGACGTAGGAGAGATGGAGGCGGCGTCCCTCGTCGAGCGCGCGGCAGACCTCGGCGAGGATCATGGATGGAACAGCGGGGCCGGCCGGGAATGGCGCTTCATGCGCGCCGGACTCGTCGACGCCGTCCGCTGCGTCCGGGACCACTGCGGGACCGAGCAGGGAGGCGAGGGCCGCCTCCGCGCCGCGCAGGGCGCTGGCCGCCTCGGCGTCGGCGCCCAGCACGCCGCCCAGGACGCGCAGGGAGAGCAGGAGGGAGACGGCCTCCTCGCGGGACAGGCGCACGGGCCGGTCGAGGCCGTGGGCCTGGCTGAGGCTGAGACGGCCGGACTCCCAGGCGGTGGCGGAGAAGTCGATGAGGTCGTCGTGCAGACCGCCGGGCAGGCCGGAGAGCCACAGGGTGCCCACGTCACGGCGGATGGTGGCCTCGTCGACCTCGAAGTGGGCGGCGGCCTCGGCGATGGTGGCGCCGTCGTTCTCCGCGACCCACGCGGGAAGCGCGAGGAGGCGGACGAGGCGGGCGGCGGCGGGTGTGCGGGCCATGTCACTCCTCCCCCGCCGTCGCGGCGCCGGCATCGGGCACCAGGCGCGCGGCGCCCCGCAGGTGGGAGAGGACGGCCTCGCGCAGGTCAGCGGGCTCGAGGACGACGACGGCGTCGCCGAGCGCGGCCAGCGCGCCCGCGAAACTGAAGGGGTCGGCGTAGGGGACGCCGATGACGTCGCGGCCCCGCCAGGGCTCGCTGTTCTGCTCGCCGGGCTCGGCGCCGCGGGCCCGGGCGCGCAGGCCGAGGGCCCGACCGGGGAGGACCGCGAGGCGCGCGGTCCTGGTCTCAGGGGCGGGAGGGGGCGGCGGTTCGAAGGCGCCCACCGGGCCGATGGGCGTGACGTCGCCGAGGATGCGCGCGAGGCGGAACCGGCGGTGCTCGCCGGTGGCCTGATCCGCGCCGTCGAGGTACCAGGCGCCCTCGAGGCGGGTGACCCTGTGGGGCTCGACCTGGCGTGCCCGCGTCGTCCCGGAGCTGCCGGGCGAGGAGGAGGCGTAGTCGAAGGCGACGGCGCGGCGCTCCTCGATGGCGGTGAGCAGCGGCAGGGGGATCTCATGCCCGGCGAGGTCGACGGTGAGGTCCGGCAGGGCCCCGACACCATCCTCGGCGACGGCGCGCAGCTTGGTCAGCGCCCGGCGTGCCGCGGTGGGCAGGGCGCCGTCGGACCAGGAGGAGGCGGCCAGGGCGATGGCGCTGGCCTGGGCGGCGTCGAGGTGGAGGTCGGGGAGGGCGTAGTCGGACTCCTCGATCCGGTAGCGCACGGCGTCGGCGGGGCCCTCGGTGAGGATCGCGATGCCGAGCTCGCGCAGGGCGTCCTTGTCCCGCTCGAACATGCGGGCCGCGGACGCGCCACCGTGAGGGTCGTATCCGGCGACGTCGCGGAGGATCTGGGCCGCGCTCAGGCCGGTCCTGGTGGCGCGCAGGGCGAGGAGGAGGTTGATCTGCCGCTCCTCGGCGGGGATGGCGGTCGTGGGCACGCCCCCAGCGTAGGCCCCGGGGCGCCGGTGGCCGCCCACGCGTCCTCTATGGTGGCGCCATGATGCTGCGCGATGCCGAGATCGTCTCCCTGCGGCGGGCCTGGGGCGCGCCGGGCCGGCGCTGCGCCGAGCTCGAGGCGCGGATCACCGCCGCCCCCGCTGGCGCCGCGGCGCTCCTGGCGGGCGAATCCTGCCGGGCCGTCGCCTACGAGTCCCTCGGCGGCCTGCCGGAGCCGGGCGAGCGCGTCCGCCTGGAGGTCTCCGCGCTGGCGCGGCGGCTCGGCACCGGCGGGCACGCCATGGTGACGGCCCGCCTGGACGCCCTCCCCGCCGACCCCGCCCCCGGGGGCCACCTCGTCAAGGCCCGCTACATGCCGGACCAGATCATGGTCACCGGCGTCGACGAGCAGGACACCGAGCACCACGGCGTCCTAGCCGCGCCCATCGGCGAGCTCTGGCTCGACGGCGCGCCCGTCGTCGTCGCCGACCTGCACTCGAGCCTGCCCGCGATCCTCGCCGGTCTTCGCGCCGATGGCGCCGCCCCACGGGTCGCCTACGTCATGACCGACGGCGGGGCCCTCCCCCTGCCCTACTCGCGGGCGGCCTCGGCCCTCATCGACGCCGGATGGCTGGCCGGCACCGTGACGGCGGGCCAGGCCTGGGGCGGGGACCTCGAGGCCGTCTCCGTCCACAACGGCCTGCTCGCGGCGCGCCACGTGCTGGGCGCCGAGGTCATCGTCGTCATCCAGGGCCCGGGGAACCTGGGAACGGACACTCCCTGGGGCTTCTCCGGGGTGGCCTGCGGGGAGGCCATCAACGCGGCCGCGGCCCTCGGCGGGCGCCCCGTGGCCTGCCTGCGCGTCTCCCAGGCCGATGCCCGCCCACGGCACCTGGGGGTCTCCCACCACTCCATGACCGCCTACGGGCGTGTCGCCCTGGCCAGCGCCGACGTCGTCCTGCCGGTGGGCGCTCCCGACCCCGTCGGCATGGAGGGCTTCTGGGCCGGCGCGCGCGAGCAGGCGGCTTCCCTGTGCGAGGAGCGGGGGCGCGCTGAGCGCCACCGGCTCGTGGAGTCCAGCGCCGAGGGGCTGCGCTCGGCGCTGGAGGCCATGGAGGCCGAAACCGGCATCCGCCTGTCCACCATGGGGCGGCGCCTGGACGCCGACGATGCCGCCTTCATCGCGGCCGCCGCGGCGGGCAGGCACGCGGTCTCGCTCGTCTCTCAGTAGCAGGGCCCGCCCCACTTCCCCGAGACGCGCGGGCGCGGCACGGCGCCGTGATGACTGCGGCGGTGAGACCGGTGCGGGCAGGGCGCCTGGCGTGGGCTAGCCTGGCGCCATGACACGCTTCGAGGACCTTTTCGCGCAGTTGCAGGAGCGGGCCGCCACCCGGCCCGAGGGCTCGGGAACCGTGGCCGAGCTCGACCGCGGCGTCCACTTCATCGGCAAGAAGCTCGTGGAGGAGGCCGCCGAGGCCTGGATGGCCTGCGAGCACGAGTCCGATGAGGCCGCCTGCGAGGAGATCTCGCAGCTCCTCTACCACGCCCAGGTCATGATGATCGCCAAGGGCTACACGCTCGACGACGTCTACGCCTACCTGTGAGCCGGAGGACCACCACCATGCTGCGCATCGCCGTCCCCAACAAGGGCTCCCTGTCCGATCCCGCCATCTCGCTGCTGAGGGAGGCGGGCTACCGCGCGCGCCGCTCCGGTCGCGAGCTGGTCCTCCTCGACGAGGCCAACGAGGTCGAGTTCTTCTTCCTGCGCCCCCGCGACATCGCCGTGTATGTCGGCCAGGGCACGGTCCACGCGGGCATCACGGGCCGCGACCTCCTCCTTGACTCCGGCGTGGACGCCATCGAGCACCTGCCGCTGGACTTCGCCCGCTCGACCTTCCGCTTCGCCGCCCCCGCCGGCACCATGTCCAGCCTGGCCGATATCGCGGGCAAGCGCATCGCCACCTCCTACGACGTGCTCGTGCGCCGCTTCCTGGCCGAGCGCGGCATCGACGCCACCACCGTCCACCTCGACGGCGCCGTGGAGTCCTCGGTGCAGCTGGGCGTCGCCGACCTCATCGCCGACGTCGTCGAGACCGGCACGACGCTGCGCGCGGCCGGCCTGGAGGTCTTCGGCGATCCGATCCTCACCAGCGAGGCGGTCCTCATCACCACCGAGGCCTTCGCCGACGAGGCTGGCCTGGCCACGCTCGTGCGGCGCCTGGAGGGGGTCATGCGGGCGCGCTCCTACGTGCTCATGGACTACGACGTGCCCATGAACCGGCTGCACCTGGCCACCGAGATCACGCCGGGCATCCAGTCCCCCACGGTCTCCCCGCTGCAGAACCCGGACTGGGTGGCGGTGCGCTCCATGGTGCCGCGCGCTGATATGAACCGCCTCATGGACGAGCTCTACGAGGTGGGGGCGCGCGCGATCCTCGTCTCCGAGCTCCTCGCCTGCCGGCTCTGACGGCCTCGACGGGCCTCGGCGGCCCCGGCGGGCTGAGCCCGCCTCTCGCTGGCAACCACCCCGTTCCTCGGGCGCGCTGGATCCCCAGCCCGCGCCCGAGGGCCGGTCTCGTCGTCGCGCGGGCGTCAGGCGGCAAGGAGCGGCTGGCAGACGCCGTCGGCGGTGATCGTGGTGGCGCCGAGGATGCCCTGAGTGCCAAGGAACTCGATCATGGTGGCGGCTTTGCTCGGATCGAGGGCCCCGATGGTGGTGTAGGTTCCCGAGGGCGCGATGAGCTCGGCCGTGGCCACGGCGACGGCGCGGGCCTGCCTGGCCTGGGCGTCGTCGACCAGGTCGGGCACGTACTGGCGGGTGGCGGTCACGGCGGCGTCCGGGTCGGCGACGAAGGCGGCCATGCCGCGCGAGGAGGCCATGACGGCGTCGTTGAGTTCGGCGCGGCGCGCCTCCAGGACGGCCTGGGTGGTCACGAGCGAGGCGCCGATGAGGGGGATGTCGTCGCCGACGGGGATCGTGCGCACGGCCACCCCGGACTCCTTGAGCCCCACGGCGTCGTTGTTGGAGAAGCCGATGATCGCGTCGGGCTTCGAGGTGTCGGAGGCGTCGGACTTGGGCTGGGCCAGCGCGGCCTGCTGGGTGAAGCCGATCTCGAGGATCGTCAGGTCGGACTCGGTCAGGCCGGCGTTCCTCATGGCCACCTGGAGGGCGTACCAGTTCTCCCCCATGCGCCCGGGCAGGCCGACGACCCGTCCCTTGAGGTCCGCCAGCGAGGCGACGGCGGAGTCCTCGCGGGCGATGACGCAGCCCGGGTAACCCTGGTAGTAGCCGCCGATGACGACGAGCGGGGAGCCGTTGGAGGCCGCGACCGCGGCCTCGTCGGCCCCGGCGATGACCATGTGCTCGGTCCCGGCCAGCAGCGCGTCGAAGAGTCCTTCGGAGCCGCCGTGGTGGCGCAGTTCCACGGTCGACTCGTAGTCCTTGTTGGCCAGGGCCATGTAGAAGGGGGCAAACTGGATGTTCGGCGTGTAGGTCAGGCCGATGGTCAGCGCGCCGCCCGCCCCGGGGCCGCCGGAGTTGAGGGCCTGCGAGGCGGTGCCCGACGAGCAGGCGGCGAGGGCGCCAGCGCCGGTGAGGGCGAGGGCGGAGGTCAGGAGGCCCCTGCGGCTCAGGCGGGGGCGGGAGGGCTGGCTGGTCACGGTGTTCTCCTTGTATGGCGCGGTCCGCAGGCGGGCCGCGGGGCGGTGGATCGTGGGCTCGCGGATCGGACGATGGTCGGTGGTCAGAAGGTTGAGTGGTCAGGTGGCGCGCCGCCCGCGCAGGGCGGCGACGGTCCGGCTGCGGTGCTCGGCGGCGAGCAGGAGCCAGTGGACAGTGGTGGCCATGGCGCACAGCAGGGTGATGGTGGCGAACAGGCCAGTGGTGTCGACGGCATCGCGCTGGATGGACAGCAGCTGGCCCATGCCGTCGCCGCCCATGACCATCTCGCCGATGACGGCGCCGGTGATGGACAGGGTGAAGGCGGTGCGCACGCCGGCGAGGATCGCGGGGAGGACCATGGGCGCCTCCATGTGGACGACCATCGTCCAGCCGTGGGCGCCGTCGAGCCGGGCCGCGTCGAGGATGTCGGTGTCCAGGCCGCGCAGGCCCAGCAGGACCGTCACGGTGATCGGGAAGAAGACCATGAAGGCGCACAGGACGACGATCGGCACGGTGCCGTAGCCGATCCACAGGACGAGGAGCGGGGCGATGGCGATCGCGGGGATCGCCTGGCTGGCCGCCACATAGGGCAGGACGGCCCGGCGGAAGAGATCCCAGTGGTGGAGCGTCCAGGCCAGGGGGATCGCGAAAGCGGCCGCGCTGGCGCAGCCCAGGACCGCCTCGCGCAGGGTCACCCAGGCGTAGTCCAGCAGGCCCGCCCTCGTGCTGGCCAGCCACAGGCGCTCCAGGACCCGCAGGGGGTCCGGCAGGAGGATCTGCGGGATAGTTCCGCTGCGGGAGGCGTAGAGCCAGAGCCCGAGGACGACGGCGCCCAGGAGGAGGGCGGGCAGGGGCCCGCGGCGCTCGTCATCGCGCCGTCGCGCTCGCCGCGTGGGGCGCGCCGGGCGCTCGGCGACGTCGGGGCCGGTACTGCTGGCACCAGGCACGTCGGTTCTCCTCCGGGCTCTCCCCCGGGTGTCCCCGGGGCGCTCTCCGGGGTGGTGGGCCAGCGGCGCCCTGGGGCGCGGCTCCCGTGGCGGCTGGCGCGGGAAGCGCCTGCGCGTGGCCGATCCGGGCCTCGCGGCCGCCCCGTGCTTCCTCCCATCCGGACTCTCACCGTCGGTGCCGGAATCCCACCGGCTCAACCGGGCCATCGCGCCCGGCGGGCGGAGGGCTCGGGTCGCGGACTCTCACCGCCGGCTCGGATTTCCACCGACCCCGGAGCACGTTGCTGGGGAAACCCTACCCCGCCGGGGCCCGGCTCGCCGAACCACACGGGCAGGAGCGCCCTCGAGCGGCCGGCCAGGGACCCGGGCGCGCTGGGACGGCGCGGGAGCGGCGAGGGCGGCAAGAGCGCCGCGGCCTGCGCGCTGTGCTGGCGGCGGCTGCTGCGGCTCACCCGCCGGCAGGCGCTCACCGGGATCGGCGTCGGCACGGTCTACGGGCTGGCTCAGATCGCGCAGACAGTGGGCCTGCGCTACACGCCGGCCTCGACGGCTGGCTTCGTCACCGCCCTGTACGTCGTCATCACGCCGATGCTCGCGCTTGTCCTGCTGCGCACGCGCGTGTCCCGGGTGACCTGGGTGGCGGCCGTCCTGGCGCTCGGCGGGGTGAGCGTGCTCAGCCTCGACGGGTTCGCCCTGGGGGCCGGCATCCCCCTGCTCATGGCCTCGGCCTTCCTCTACGCGCTGCATATCGTGCTCCTGGGCTCGCTCGTCCAGGGCCAGGACCCGCTGAGCCTGACGGCGCTGCAGATGCTCGGGATCTGCGCCGTCCTGTGGCCTGCGGCGCTGCCGGGCGGGGTGCGCGTGCCGATGGTGTGGGGCGTGTGGGGCCCGCTGCTGTGGATGGCGCTGGCCTCGGGCCTGCTGGCCCTGCTGCTCCAGACCTGGGCGCAGGCGCGGATGAGCGCGACCCGCGCGGTGGTGGTCATGACCTTCGAGCCGGTCTTCGCCTCCCTGTTTGCGATCCTCGCCGGTCAGGAGCCGATGACGTGGCGGCTGCTGGTGGGCGGCGGCCTGGCCCTGACGGCGATGCTGCTCTCCGAGCTCGGCCCCGTGGTCCGCGCCGAGCGCCTGGCCCGCCGGGGCGGCCAGGAGCAGGCGGCCTCAGCGCCGGGCGCTGGCTGAGTCCAGCGCCTCGACCCCGGCGACGGCGAGCTCGACGAGGGTGGTCGGCGCACCCGCCGCGCTCACCGGCGCGGTGAGGTCGGTGAGCACGCGAGTGGCGTAGCCCAGGGCGGCCGCCTGGAGTGCGGTGGCGCGCACGCAGTAGTCGAGGGCCAGGCCAACGACGTCGACCTCCTCGATGCCGCGCTCGCGCAGCCAGGGGTCGAGGTAGGTCCCGGAGGTGGCGCCGTCGATGCCCTCGAAGCCGGAGTAGGCCGCGGAGTACTGGCCCTTGTAGAAGGCGGTGGCACCGGGCGCGGCGGCGGCGATCTCGGGACGCAGGGCGGCGTCGTCGGTGCCCGCGGCGCCGTGGACGGGCCAGGTGCCCACGAAGTCCGGGGAGGTGGAGAAGTGGTCACCGGGCTGGATGTGCCAGTCCTGGGTCGTGACGATCGCTCTGTAGCGGGCGGCGGCCCCACCGGTGAGCCAGGCGGCGATGCGCTCGGCGACGGCGGTTCCTCCCGCGACGGCAAGGCTGCCGCCCTCGCAGAAGGTGTTCTGCGCGTCGACGATGATGAGGGCCCTGTTCGCCATCGTGGTCTCCTCTCCGGCGATACGTTAAGGCCTAAAGTATCAATTTCCGCGAGCGGGTGACACCTTCTCGCCGCGCGGCGAGGTGGTCAAGCACTGGCCCACAGGACGATGGCGGCGGCCCAGTCGCCGTCGTGGGTGAGGGAGACCGGCCAGTGCTCCGGGGCGGCGGCCCCGGCCCCGAGGCCCGCCTCGACGGCGTCGGCGATCCGGCCGGTCAGGCTGAGCGAGGGGCGGCCCCAGCGGTCGGAGACGAGCTCGATCTCCCGCCAGTCCACGGACTCGGGCGCGATGACCGGCGCGGCGCCGGTGCCACTCCCCCGGCCGCCCCTGTCCCTGGCCACGAGCGCCTGGCTCCAGGCCTTGATGAAGGACTCCTTGGCGGCCCACCTGGCGGCCAGGGGCTCCGCGACCAGGGAGCCGGCGCGATTGGCCCGCCGCTGGGCCTCGCGCAGCTCGCGGGCGGTGAAGGCCCGCTCGGCGAAGACCGTCCCGGGGATCGTCAGCTGGTGGGCCAGGCCCGGCACGTGGACAAGGTCCATGCCGACCGCGCTCACCATGCCGGCGCCAGGCGTCTCGGGCAGCCGGGGGGCGGGGGCGTCAGGCACGGGAGGCTGCGACGGCGCGGGAGAACTCCTCGTCGACGTCGGGATGCGGGGAGCCCAGGCGGGAGACGCCCCAGGCCACGGCGAGGTTCGCCAGGAAGCCGGGGATGATCTCGTACAGGTCGAAGATCCCTCCGGGGCCGCCGTCGACGTTGCCCCAGATGATGACCATGAGCGCGCCCGCGGCCATGCCCGCCACGGCCCCGATGGAGGTCAGGCCGCGCCAGTAGAGGCTCAGCAGGACCGTCGGGCCGAAGGAGGCGCCGAAGCCCGCCCAGGCGAAGGCGACGAGGGCGAGGATCGTGTCGTTCTGCTCCCAGGCCATCACCGCGGCCACAAGGGCGACGACGAGCACCGCGGAGCGCGACATGATGACGAGGTGGCCGCCCGACGGCGGGTTCCTGCGCAGCGCCCGGTAGAGGTCCTCCACGAGGGCGGAGGAGGTGACGAGCAGCTGGGAGGAGACCGTGGACATGATGGCCGCCAGGATCGCGGCGAGCATGAACCCGGCGACGAGCGGGTGGAACATGAGCTGGCCGAGCTCGATGAAGACGGCCTCCGGGTCCGCCAGGCGCGAGGGATCGCGCCCGTACTCGGCCACGCCGACCACCGCGGTGCCGGCCGCGCCGGCCACGGCGAAGAGCATCCAGCCGATGCCGATCCGCCGGCCCTGGACGGCCTCGCGCGGCGAGCGGATCGCCATGAAGCGCACGATGATGTGGGGCTGGCCGAAGTAGCCCAGGCCCCAGGCCAGCGCCGAGACGACGCCGATGGTGGAGACCGACGGACCCCACAGCGCCCAGTAGCTCGAGTCGATCGCGTTGACCCGGTCCACGAGGCTTCCCACGCCGCCGGCCCGCATGATCCCAACGATCGGGACAGCGATGAGCGCGGCGACCATCATGAGGCCCTGGACGAGGTCCGTCCAGGACACGGCGAGGAAGCCGCCCACGAGCGTGTAGAGCACGGTGATCGCGGCGACGAGCGTCATGCCGAGCCGGTAGTCCATGCCGAAGGAGGACTGGAAGAAGACGCCGCCGGCCACCATGCCCGAGGAGACGTACAGGGTGAAGAACACGAGGATGATGAGCCCGGACGCCCAGCGCAGCAGGCGCCTGGGGTCGTGCAGGCGGTTGTCGAGGAAGCTCGGGATGGTGATCGCGTCCCCGGCGACCTCCGTGTAGGCGCGCAGCCTGGGGGCGGTTACCTTCCAGTTGACCCAGGCGCCGATGGTCAGTCCGACGGCGATCCATGCCTCCACGAAGCCCGAGGCGTACAGGGCGCCGGGCAGGCCCATGAGGAGCCAGCCGGACATATCCGCCGCGCCGGCCGACAGGGCGGCGACGAAGGGGTTGAGGTCGCGCCCGCCGAGCATGTAGTCGTCGATGTCATCGGTGCGGGTGTAGGCCCACAGGCCGATCATGATCATCGCGACGAAGTAGATGATCATGGCGATCGCCTGATAGGTGGTCTCGCTCACGGGTGCCTCCAGTCGGTGAGGGGTACCGGGTGATTCTCGTGCGCGCGTCGGCGGCGACGGCGCCGAATCCCGACTCATGAGAAGCGTAGGACCGAAGTCCCTGGGTGTCTAGGAACGAGCACGGGCGCGGGCCCGGCGATCCACCAGGGATCGCCGGGCCCGCGCGCCGGATGGGGTCACTCCCCCGCGTGGTAGACGCCGTCGGCGCCCAGGCGCGCCTCGGGGTCGAGGAGCATGGCGGCCTCGACCTCGTGCGGGTCGCGGTTCTTGCCGGCCTCGCCGAGGCGGCGGCCCTGGACCTGCTCGAAGAGCTCGACGCGGCCGATCATGCCGGCGCGGCGGCGGCGCGTGCCCGCGGCGAGGCGGGCGTTGGCCGAGGCGAGCCAGGCGTCGACGGCCTCCTGGCCGCTGGCCTTGCGCAGCGCGGCCTCGAAGGCGCCGGGGTGGACCAGGGCGATGAGGCCCGAGACGTGCCCGAAGCCGAGCGAGGTCAGCAGGCCCGCGCGCACGGGGCCGGCGCCGGGGACGCGCCCTGAGGCCCCGCCGCGGCCGGCAAGGCGCATCGGCGTGCGCGGCCACACCCAGAAGGCGTCCTTGGCCAGCGGCGCGTCGACGACGTCGAGGGAGGCGTTGCCCGGCGCGATGCCGGTGGCCAGGATCTCGGTGAGCCCGGCGACCTGGAAGACCGCAGCGCCGCCCTTGGCGTGGCCCGTGATGGTCTTCTGGGAGACCGCCACGAGCGGGTTGCCCTCGGAGCGGCCCAGCGCCCGCGCCAGGCGGGTGTGGAGCTCGGACTCGTTGGGGTCGTTGGCGCCGGTGGAGGTGTCGTGCTTGGAGACCAGGGCGATGTCGTCGGCCTCCACGCCGAGGGCGCGCAGGGCGCGCGCCAGGCGCGAGTCCGTGCCGCCGCGGCCCGCGCCCAGGGCCCCGAGGCCCGGTGCCGGGATGGAGGTGTGGGCGCCGTCGGCGTAGGAGGAGACGAAGCCGACCACGCCGGCCACGGGCAGGCCCATGCGGGCCGCCACGGAGGCGCGGGCCAGGATGACCGTGCCGCCGCCCTCGGCCTCGACGAAGCCGCCGCGACGGCGGTCGTTGGCCCGGGAGAAGTGGCGGTCGGAGATGCCCTTGGCGCGCATGGCGGCGGCCTCGGCGGTGGCGCTCATGTTGCCGAAGCCGACGACGGACTCGATGGAGATGTCGTCGATGGCGCCGGCGATGACGACGTCGGCCTTGCCCAGGGCGATCTTGTCCCAGCCCTCCTCGATGGAGACGGCCGCGGTGGCGCAGGCGCTCACGGGCTGGACCATGGATCCGTAGCCGCCGATGTAGGACTGCATGACGTGCGCGGCGACGACGTTGGGCAGGGCCTCCTGGAGGATGTCGCTGGGGCGCTCCTCGCCGAGGAGCCGGCCGACGAACATCTTGCGCATCGACTCCATGCCGCCGAAGCCCGTGCCCTGCGTGGAGGCCACGTCGGAGGGGTGGACGGCGGTGAGGAGCTCGGCGGGGGTGAAGCCGGCGGCGAGGAAGGCCTCGACGGCGGTCACCAGGTTCCAGGAGGCGATGGTGTCCATGCCCTGGACCATGGCGGCGGGGATGCCCCAGCGCTCGGGGTCGAAGTCGACCGGGAACTGGCCGCCCACGGTGCGGCTCAGGGCCGCGCGGCGCGGGACGCGGGCCAGCGAGCCAGCCAGGCGGGTGACGGTCCACTCGCCGGTCTCGGCGTCGGGGGCCACGAGGGTGTGCTCGGGGTCGGAGTCCTCGATGGTGCGGGCGGTGGCCTCGTCGGGCACGCTCAGCGTGATGTCGTGGTCGAGGTAGACGGGGACCTCCTCGTCGGCGATGGTGGCGATGACGCCGTCGTCGACGAACTCGCGGATACCGCAGCGGGCCACGACCTCGTCGCGGTAGCGGGTCCAGATGTCCTCCTCGGGGACGCGCTCGCCGTCGGTGTCGTACCAGCCGGCCTTGGGCGAGTCGTACCAGGTGAGAAGGCCCATGCCCCAGGCGAGCTCGAGGACGCCCGCGGCGGTGAGCTCGACGTCCTCCCCGCCGCTCATGCCCAGCTCGGCCTCGCGGCGGGTGCGCCCCGAGCCCCAGGTGGAGATCTCACCGGTGGAGACGATGACGACCATGTCGTCGAGGTCGGCCTCCACGTCGCCCCACTGGGGGGCGGTGGGCTGGGTGGGCACCACCGGCGAGGGCAGGGCGCGGATCTCGGCGCGCTGCTCGGCCGGGGCCGCCTTGGCGGCCAGGGAGGCGGCGGCGGACTCGCGCAGGGCCACGAGGTCGATGCCATCGCCGAGGCCCCCGGTGAGGTCCGCCTCGACGGGGCGCTCGGCCGCGCGGGCGCGGGTGGCGGTGTCGCACAGGCCCATGAGCTCGGCGGCCATCTCCTCGGTGGACCAGGTGCGCACCCCGGCGGCCTCGACGGCGTCGACCAGCGGGTCGTTGCCGCCCATGAGGCCGGTGCCGCGGACCCATCCGATGCGCGGGTGGGCCAGGGTGACCCGCCCGGACCAGGCCGACTCCGAGGACCAGCGGTTGACAATCGCGTCGAGCGCGGCCTTGACCTCGCCGTAGGCGCCGTCGCCGCCGAAGGTGCCGCGGTTCGGGGAGCCGGGCAGGACGACGTGCAGGCGGTGGTCGACATGCGTGTCGGTGCCGATGGCGCTCAGCGCCGCGATGGACCGCTCGACGCTCCACAGCAGGAGGCGGGTCTGGGACTCGGCCTCCGGGCCGGCGTCGGCCAGCGTCCCCATGACGCGCGGGGCGGCGAAGGGGAACAGGAGGGTCGGGACGAGGGCCTCCTTGACGACGGTGGTCTTGCCGCCGGCGGTGACGGCCTGCTCGTGGCCGATCCAGTCGGCCAGGGCGTCGACGTCGCGGTAGGAGGCGAGATTGGCGGGCACGATCCACAGGCGGGCGCCGGCGGAGGCGTGCTCGCGGTACAGGCGCGTGGCGAAGGCCAGGCGCTCGTGGCTCAGGCGCGACGAGGTGGCGACGACGGTCGCGCCGCCGGCGAGGATCTCGCCGGTGACGGCCGCGGCGATGGAGCCGGGGGCCACGCCGGTGACCACGGCGACGTCGTCGGCCCAGCGGGTGGCGGCGTCGCCCGGGGCCGCGGCGGCGCGGGCGGCGGAGGCCAGTGAGGCGGCGAGGGCAGCGCGCTCCTCGCGGTCGGCGAGCTCGCCGGCGCGCAGGGTCCGCGACCACCAGTCGGCCTGGTCGGCGACCGCCTGGCCCAGGCCAGTGAAGGCCTCGGGGCGCAGGACGCGGCGGGCGGTGTCGAGGTCGAGCTCGCCGTTGCCCAGGCGGGCCAGGTCCTCGCGGGCGGTGGCCCAGCGGTCGTCGATGAGGACGGCGCGGGCGGGCTCGAAGGCCGGGGTGACGGACTTGACCCAGCCGGAGCCGAGCTCGGCGTCGATCGCCGCGAGGGCGGCGCGGGTGGCGGCCGCCTCGTCGTCGGCGTCCGCGGGGATCGTCACCTTCTCGGACAGGCCGAGGGCGTCGAGGATGGTGCGGGCGGTCGAGGCCAGGACACCGGACTCACCAGTGACGGTCGCCGCGAAGGCGTCCAGGGCGGCGGAGTCGACCACCGCTCCCCCGGCGCCGCCGGCGGCCGAGGGCTTGGCCACGCTCACGCCGTGGGCGCCGGCGACCGCCTGGACGGCGGAGTCGATGAGGGCGTCGACGGCGCTGGCGCTGGTCAGCGGGGCGGAGGAACCGAGGCTGGCCAGGTCCTCGCCGCGCATGGAGGCGCCCTCGCGGGTGCCCAGCATGAGCTCGGCGGTGACGTGGGAGACCCAGCCGTCGCCGAGGCCCCACGTGCCCTTGACCCGCTCGCCCACGCGCGTGGCGCGCACGCCGGAGGGGCCGAGGATGCGGCCCAGGCCCGTGCGAATGGCGTCGGACAGGACCGGCCCGAAGGCCTTGTAGCCGGGGGCCCCCTTGGCGACGGTGGCGGCCAGGGCCGTCATGTCGGCGTCAGCGGCGCCGTCGATGCTGGCGAGCTGGAGCTCGGTGCCCAGGTCCATGAGGAGCTGGTTGCGCCGGGAGGAGACGCCGTTGGTGAGGGTCTCGGTGGTGTCGGTGGCGCCGATCTGCTCGGGGCGGATCCGCGAGGCGTGGGCCAGGAGGACCGTCAGGGCGTCGGTGGCGCCGAAGGGCAGGTCGTCCACCGGGCCGCTGGCCGCCGGGGCGCTCTGGGCGGGCGCCGCCTCGGGGGCCGGGGCGGGGGCGGCCT
>NZ_JH806633.1:622368-696125 GCF_000295095.1 Actinomyces timonensis DSM 23838
CGGCCTCAGCGGGGGCGCTGGCCGCGGGAGCCGCCTCTGCGGCGGGCGCGGGAGCGGGGGCCTCGGCGACGTCGACGGCCGGCTCGGCGAGCTCGACGGCGGGGTCGGTGTCGGTGGCGAGCACGCGGGCCTCGTCGCGGCGGGCGTTGTGGACGGTCACGTGGCGCCCGGCGTGGGCCGGGAGCTTGAGGGTGTTGGTGGCCAGGTTCGCCAGGGTCGGGGAGGCCGCGAGGCCCACCTCGACGACGTGCTCGATGCCGAGCCCGCCCTCGGCGGGCGAGCGGAACATCACGTCCTGGGTCTCGATCCAGCGCACCGGGGAGGCGAACTGCCAGGCGAGGAGCTCGATGAGCAGGAGACGGCCGAGCTCGGTGCGCCGGGCCGACCAGCTGTCCCAGTCCTCCAGGGCTGCGCGGACCTGCTCGGAGGGCACGACGTCGAGGATCGAGGCGGCGAACTCGCGGGTCAGCGCGAAGGGGCGGGCCACGAGGTTGGGAACGTAGCAGTTCTCGAGGCGGTCGACGTCGAGGTCGGCCGGGATGAGCTGCTCGAGGCGCTCGCGGAACTCGGCGACGCCGGGGCGCAGGACCTCGGAGTGGAAAGGCAGGTCGATGCCGGGCACGAGCATGAAGGGGTTCTTGCCGCCGCGGGCCTTGGCCTTGGCGCGCGCGTCGGCGGCCAGGGCGTCCAGTCCCTTGATGGTCCCGGCGATGGCGTACTGGACGCCGGCCAGGTTGTAGTTGACGATCTGCAGGAACTCGCCGGTGGCCTCGGAGATGGAGGCGACGTAGGACTCGACGTCCTCGGCGCGGATGCCGGCGTGGTTGGGGCGCAGGGCGCCCATCCGGTAGTCGGAGGCGCCTGTCTCGTCACGCGGGACGAGGGAATGCATCGTGGAGCCGCGCTGGAAGACGATGGAGATCGTCGTCTCCACCGGCATGACCCGCCCGTAGGAGGACAGTGCCGTGTACTCGCCCAGGGAGTGGCCGGCGAAGACGGCGCCCTCGACGAGCGCGCCGGCCTCGGCCAGCCGCGCGGTGGAGGCCATGGCGACGGTGGCCAGGGCGACCTGCGTGAACTGGGTGAGGTTGAGCAGGCCCTCGGGGTGGCGGTAGGTCACGCCGCGGGCGGTCATCTCCGTGGGGTTGTCGCGCACGAGGGCGATGACGGAGAAGCCGAGCTCGGCGCGGGTGTGGGCGTCGGCCCGCTCCCAGACCTCGCGGGCGGCCTTGGAGGAGGCGCGCTCGTCCAGGCCCATGCCGGCGGCCTGGATGCCCTGGCCGGGGTAGATGTAGGCGGTGGGCTCGGGCAGGGTGACGGCGGTGCCGCGCGAGACGACCTCGCCGTTGATACGGCACACGACCTCCAGGACGTAGCCACCGCCACGCACGAGCTCGGTGCGCTCGACGCTGATCTCGACGTCGTCGTTCAGCTCCACGGGGCCGGTCATGACGTAGGTCCAGCCGGCGAGCTCGTGGTGGGTGCCATCGGCGGCGGCGGAGGCGGCGACCTGCTGGGCGGTCGCCGACAGCCACATTCCGTGGACGAGCGGGGCGTCCATGCCGGCGACCTTCGCGGCGTGGTAGCTGGTGTGGATGGGGTTGAAGTCGCCGGTGACGCGGGCGAAGGCCGTCATGTCCGCGGGCGCGGTGACGGTGACGCGGCGCAGGAGGCGGCGGGCGGCGGGGGCGGTCTCGCGGCCGGTGCCGCCGGCGGGCTCGGGCGCCGAGGGAACGGCGGAGCCGGTGGCGCGCCCGCGGATGGCGAAGCGCTCGCGCAGGAGGGCGATGAGCTCGCCGTCGTTCTCGCCGCCGGAGCAGTCGGTCATCTGCAGGCGCACGTCGACGATGCGGCCGGCGCTGGACTCCTCCAGGGCGGCGACCCAGCCGTCGACCTGCACGCGGGCGCCCGCGCCGGCCCAGGACTCGAGCTCGTCGAGCGGGCGGCGCAGGTCGATGGTGTGGTCGAGGTGGACGGCGCCGAGCAGGCCCTCGATGAGCGGCATGCCGTCCTCGACGACGCTGCCCAGGGCCGCGTAGACGACGGGCCAGGCGGGGCCGAGGAGGGCGTCCGGCACGAGGGGCACGGCGGACAGGTCGGTGGGCAGCGCGTCGGCGGTCACGGCGGCGTGGTCGTGGCCGAGGGTGTCCGCCAGGGTGAACTGGGCGTGGACGGTGCCGAAGGGCTGGTCGACCGGCCTGCCCAGGGCGTCGGTGGCGCCGTCGGCGGCGGGGCGCACCTGGGGCAGCTGCTCGACGAAGTCGCCGGTGATGGAGGTGGCGCCGACGCCGGCGGTGACCCGCAGGAGGTCGTTCATGGTCTCGCTGATGCGGCCGGGGTCCACCAGGGGGGCGGCGCCGTCGGCGGCGCGGGCCAGGCGCAGCGGGATGACGAGGCGGCGCACGGCGTGGATGTCGTCCCCGCCGGGCGTGGAGTCCCAGTGCGTGTCGAGGTGGATGTCGAGGTCGTAGGCGTCGGCCGCGACGTCGGGGCGGGCGGTGACGGTGTAGGCCTCGTCGGGCAGGACCCGGGCGGGGTTGATGGACAGGTGGCCGTTCCACAGGACGTGGGGGGCGGTGCGCACGAGGGCGAGCGCGTCGGCCACGGGGGCGCCGTCGGGGCCCCAGGCGGCGCCGATGCGGCCCGCGGCGTCGCCGGGCTGCTCGCCGGCGGCCTGGAGGGCCTCGACGGCGGCGGTCTCGAAGCGGCCGAGGAGCTCGCCGATCGGCTCGTTGATGGTGGTGATGCCGGCCACCGCGACGGGGCCGGGGATGATACGGACCTGGTCGGCGGTGTAGCGCGGGTCCTGGGACTGCCACAGGGAGTCGGTGCCCCACCAGCGCAGGATGTCGGCGTCGACGACGGGCACGAAGGGGATCGGCTTGGGGTGCTTGCGGCACAGGTCGACGAACCAGGCGGCGTCGATGGGCTCGACGCGCGTGGTGGCGGCGCCCGGGTAGGCCCCCGCGAGGGCGGCCAGCGCGGCGTCGGAGTCGATGACGTCGTCGTAGTCGGCGAAGAGAGTGGCGATGGAGCCCCGGTCGGTGGCCGACAGGCGGGCCTCGATGCGGTGGAGGAGGTCGAGGAAGCGGTCGTACCAGCCCTCGTCGGCCCAGTCGGCCTCGACAGCGGCGCGCCCCTCGTGCGGGGCGACGCACAGCTCGGCGTAGCGGGTGGCCCACTCGAGGTAGGTCATGGTCTCGACATCGCCGAAGTAGGGCTTGGCGGTGCGCGAGAGCGCCTCGATCATCTCGTCGCGGCGCTCGCTCATGGCGGCCTCGTCGCCGGCGAGCTCCTGGATGAGGCGGGAGGCGCGGGCCGACGAGTTGTCGATCTCGTAGAGGTCGGCGCGCAGGTGGGACAGGCCGGAGGTCATGCCGCCGCGCGAGGCGCCGGAGGCGACCCAGCCGCCCTCGTCGGACGGGTCGATCCCGGGGGTGTCGACGAGCAGCTGCTTGACGTCGTCGTTGGTCTTGGCCTCCAGGCAGGTCATGGCGGCGGTGCCGACCATGACGCCGTCGACGGGGGCGGCGGCGGTGCCGTAGGCCAGGGCCCAGCGGCCGGTGAGGTAGTCGGCGGCGCGCTCGGGGGTGCCGATGCCGCCGCCCACGCACAGCACGACGTTGTCGACGGCGCGGATGGCGTCGTAGGTGGCCAGGAGCATCGTGTCCAGGTCCTCCCACGAGTGGTGGCCCCCGGCGTGCCCGTCCTCGATCTGCATGATGACGGGGGTGTCCTCGTTGGCGCGGGCGATGGCCAGGACCTGGCGGATCTGGTCGACGGTGCCGGGCTTGAAGGCGATGTAGGGGAAGCCCTCGGCGCGGAAGCGCGCCAGCAGGGCGGTGGCCTCCTCCAGCTCGGGGATGCCCGCGGAGATGGTGATGCCGTCCACGGGGGCGCCGCCGGTGCGGGCCTTGGACAGGAGCCGCTGGGTGCCCAGGTGGAGGTTCCACAGGTAGCGGTCCATGAACATGGCGTTGAACGCGGCGGTGCGGCCGGGGTCGAGGAGCCTGGTGAGCCCGGCGATGTTCTCGGTGAGCACGGGGCCGGTGGTCTGCCCGCCGCCGGCGAGCTCGGCCCAGTAGCCGGCGTTGGCGGCCGCCGCGACGATGGCCGGGTCCACGGTGGTGGGGGTCATCCCGGCGAGCATGACGGCGCTGCGGCCGGTCAGGCGGGTGAAGGCGGTGTCGACGGTGACGCGCCCGTCGGGCAGGCGGGTCAGGCGCGGGGCGAAGCGGGAGCGGTCGACGGTGCGGGTGGGCTCGGCGCCCTCGCGGTCGAGCTCGTCGAGGGCGGAGGCGGTGCCGGCCGCGACGATGGTGGAGCCCGTGCCGGCCAGGACGGCGTCGGTGAGGCGGGCGAGCACCGTGCCGGGGCCGAGGTCGACGATGGTGCGGGCCGGGGCGCCGTGGGTGCTGGCGCCGGCCAGGGCGCCGGTGACCTGGGCGGGCCAGTCGACGACGTCGATGAGGACGGCGACGGCGAGCTGGCGGGCGGCGGTCTGGTCGAGGCCGCAGCGGCCGGCCCAGTCGACGACGTCCTCGACGGCGGGGGCCAGCAGCGGGGTGTGGAAGGGCACGGAGGTCGCCAGGAACTCGGTGACGGGGGCGAGCACCGCCCCGCCCAGGCGGCGCTCCTTGCGGGCCTTGGCGCTGCGGGCGGCGGCTGCCTCCAGCGCGGTGACGACCTGCTCGAGGTCGGCGGGGCGCCCGGAGAGGATGTGGGCCTGGCGGCCGTTGATGACGCCCACCGAGATGCCCTCGGCGGCGGGGACGCGGGCGAGCACGGCGTCGAGGACCTTGCGGGTCACGCCGCGCACGGACAGCATGGGGGTGGACTCCCCCACGGTGCCCAGGTCGAGGCGGCGGGTGGTGCGGGCGGCGGCGGCGCCGATGAGCCGGGCGATGGCGTGGATCTCGACGGCGCGGGCCTCGCGCTGGTCGGCCGGGCCCTGGAGGGCGCCGAGCAGCGCGACGCCGAGGACGCCCTGGGAGTGCCCGATGGCGCCCGCGGGGCGGGAGGAGGCCTCGCCGGTGGCGTCGAGGCCGCAGGAGCGCATGGTGTCCAGGGCGGCGTGCTGGGCCAGGAGGATGCCGGGCACGGAGACGTCGGCGGTGTCAGCGGCGGCGGCTCCCCTGCCCGACGGCATGGGGACAACCGGCGCGGCGGCATCGTCGAGGAGGCGGGACCCGCGCGGGGAGATGGTGAGCAGCTCGGTGGCCACCGGCGCGAGACGCTGCGCGACGGCGACGTCGATGGAGGCCAGGCGGGCCGAGAGCTCGCGGTCGAGCCCGACGAGCTCGGACAGGACGGCGCGCCAGGGGGTGGCCTGGCCGCCGAAGGCGAGGATGTAGGGCTCGCCGGCGCTCAGTCGGGCGGCGGTGGTGCGGGCGGTCGGCGTGGTGGAGATGGGCTGGCTCATGTTTTCCTCGTAGTGGCGGGAATGGGCGGTCGTGATGGTCTGAGGGGGCTGGCTGGCGCGGGCGCCGCAGAATGCGGGGCCCGCGCCGGGGTGGCGGGGCGTCATAGGGGGACGTTGTCGTGCTTCTTGTGGCCCACGGCGCGGGCCCCGCGCTTGGCGCGGAGGGCCGCCAGGGACTCGGCGATGACGCCGCGGGTCTCCTCGGGGGCGATGACGGCGTCGATCTCACCGATGGCCACGGCCTTGTCCGGGTTGATGACGGTCTCGGTGTAGGCGGCGGTCAATCGCTCCTGCTCGGCGGCGGCGGCCTCCTCGCCGGACTCGGCGCGCACGGCGGCGAGCTCGCGGCGGTGGATGATGCCCACGGCCCCCGCGGCGCCCAGGACGGCGATCTCGGCGCCGGGCCAGCAGAAGTTGAGGTCGGCGCCGATGGCCTTGGAGCCCATGACGATGTAGGCGCCGCCGTAGGCCTTGCGCAGGATGATGGTCACCAGGGGGACGGTGGCGGTGGCGTAGGCGTTGATGACCTTCGCGCCGCGCCGGATGATGCCGGCGTGCTCCTGCTCGGCGCCGGGCCGGTAGCCGGGGACGTCGACGAGCGTGACCACGGGCAGGCCGAAGGCGTCGCAGAAGCGCACGAAGCGGGCGAGCTTCTCGGAGGCGGCGGTGTCGAGGGTGCCGGCGTCGACGAGCGGCTGGTTGGCGACGATGCCCACGGGGTGGCCCTCGAAGCAGGCGAAGCCGACGACGACGTTGGGCGCGTACTCCTCCTGGACCTGGACGAGCTCGCCGTGGTCGACGATCGCCGAGACGACCTCGACGACGTCGTAGGCCTGGCGGGTGGAGGCCGGCACGAGGGCGCCGACCCCTGCGGCGGAGGCCTCGTCCTCCTCGCGGTCGGCCGGGGTGTAGTCGTACAGGGGGGCCTCGAGCTCGGCGGAGGAGGGCAGGTAGGCGAGCAGGGTGCGCACCTGGTCGAGGGCATCGGCCTCGTCCTCGGCGACGTAGTGGACGACGCCGGAGACGCTGCCGTGGACGCGGGCCCCGCCCAGGTCCTCGGCGCTGATGGACTCCCCGGTGACGGCGCGAACGACGTCGGGGCCGGTGACGAACATATGGGAGGCCTCGCGGGTGGCGATGACGAAGTCGGTCAGGGCCGGGCTGTAGACGGCGCCGCCGGCGCAGGGGCCGAGGATGACGCTGATCTGGGGGACGAGGCCGGAGGCGGCGCAGGTGCGGTTGAAGATGCGCCCGTACTGGCGCAGCGCCCCCACTCCCTCCTGGATCTTCGCGCCGCCGGAGTCGATGAGGCCGACGACGGGGACGCGCAGGCGCAGGGCGTCGTCGAGGAGGCTGACGATCTTGTCCCCCTCGACACTCCCCAGGGCGCCGCCGGAGACGGAGAAGTCCTGGGAGTAGACGGCGATCTGGCGGCCGTCGACCTGCCCGAAGCCGGTGACGACGCCGGAGGGGCGGGCCCCCGCGCCCGCGCCGGAGCCGGTGTAGCGGCCGATCTCGAGGAAGGTGCCCTCGTCGAGCAGGGCGTCGATGCGCTCGCGGGCGGTCTGCTTGCCCTTGGCGTGCTGGCGGGCGGCGGCGGTCTCCTCGGCCTGGGCGTCGACGCGGGCGATGCGCTCGCGGAAGGCCTGGGTGGCCGCCGAGTCGGCCATGGTGGAGCCTCCCGTGCTGGCGGTGTCTGTCATGGCTCAGGCCTCCTTCTCGCTGGTGGTGGTCTCGTCGGCGAAGCGGATGAGGACGTCCCCGGCGCTCACGGTCGTCCCGGCGCTCACGGCGATCTCCTCGACGACGCCGTCATAGGGGGCGTGGACGTAGTTCTCCATCTTCATGGACTCCAGGACGATGAGGAGGTCGCCCTCGGTGACCCGGGCGCCGGGCTCGACGCAGATGCGGGTGATGATGGCCTGCATGGGGGCGGCGATGACGCCCTCGGCGCTCTCCGCTCCCTCGGATCCGGGGCGGGCCGAGCGCGCGGCGCCGCGGCCGCGCAGGGGCTGGCCGCGTCTGGCGCGGTGGGAGCCGCCGCCCGCGCCCGCGAGGGAGCCGCGGTGGCCGTGCCCGCCGAGGATGCCGTCGGGGATGGTCAGGGAGACCCGCTGGCCGTTGACCTCGATGATGTAGGTGGAGCGGGTCCGGGTCGAGGCGGCGGCCGGTGCGGGGGCGCGGCTGCCCGCGGCGACCGGCCCGGCCGTCGCGGTCGCCTCCCCCGCGGAGCCGGCGCCGGCGGCCAGCACCGGCAGGACGTCGTTCTCGATCCAGCGGGTGGTCACGCCGAGCAGGCCGGAGGCGCTGGGCCGCGTGAAGGCGGGCATGCCCAGGACGGCCTCGTGCAGGGCGGTGCACACGGTGACGCCCTCGACGACCGTCTCGGCCAGGGCGCGGCGCGCGCGGGCGAGGGCCTGCTCCCGGGTGGCGCCGGTGACGACGATCTTGGCGAGCATGGGGTCGAACATGGGGGTGACGACGTCGCCCTCGACGACCCCGGACTCGATGCGGATGCCCGGGCCGGCGGGCCAGCGCAGGCGGGTGATCGTGCCGGTGGAGGGGGCGAGCCCGGCCGAGGGGTCCTCGCAGGTGATGCGCAGCTCGACGGAGTGCCCGCGGGGCTCGGGGATCTCGCCGAGGTGCCCGCCGGCGGCCACGCGCAACTGGAGGGCGACGAGGTCGAGGCCGGTGACCTCCTCGCTCACGCAGTGCTCGACCTGCAGGCGGGGGTTGACCTCTAGGAACCACAGATCGCCCTCAGGGGTGAGGAGGAATTCGCAGGTGGCCACGCCCACGTAGCCGACGGTCTCCAGGAGGCGCCGGGAGGACTCGATGAGGGCCTCGTGGGCGCCCTCGGGAAGGAAGGGGGCGGGAGCCTCCTCGAGGAGCTTCTGGTTGCGGCGCTGGAGGGTGCAGTCGCGGGTGGAGACGACGGCGAAGGCGCCGTGGGAGTCGCGCGCGCACTGGGTCTCGATGTGGCGGGCGGCGGTGACGAAGCGCTCGAGGATGAGGGTGCCGCCCCCGGCGGTGGCCGAGTCGAAGGCCGGGGTGGAGCGGACCTCGTCGTCGCTGGCCAGGACGGTGATGCCGCGGCCGCCCCCGCCGTCGGTGCGCTTGAGGGCCACGGGGTAGCCGTGCTCGGCGGCGAAGTCGATGACGGTGGAGGCCGACGTGATGGACTCGGTGATCCCCGGGACGGGGGCGACGCCGGCGCGCTCGGCGGTGGCGCGGGCGCTCATCTTGTCCCCCAGGGCGTCCATGGCCTCGGGGCTGGGGCCCACCCAGGTGATGCCGGCGGCAGCGATGGCGCGGGCGAAGTCGGCGTTCTCGGAGAGGAAGCCGTAGCCGGGGTGGATGGCGTCGGCGCCAGTGGCCCGGGCAAGGTCGAGGATGGCGTCGGCGTGGGTGTAGGAGGAGCCCTCGGGCAGGGCGTGGGCCTCGTCGGCGAGCTCGGCGGCCGGGCTCATGAGGTCCTCGGGGGTGTACGGCAGGATCGAGGTCCCTCCCAGGTCCCTGACGGTGCGGATGACTCGCAGGGCGATCTCGCCGCGGTTGGCGATGAGGACGCGGGAGGGGTACTGACCGAAAGTCACCAATAGCTCCTTGGGGCCGTCTGCGCGAGACCGGGCCGATCGCCGCTGCCCCTGGCCCAGCGGCGGGCGTGGGAGGCGGCGGGTTCGGGCCGGGGCTGCCGGCGGTGTCGACGTCGCATCCCGACGGGTGCCGGGCGCGGGCCGCGCGGGGCGCCTGTCGAAACAGACAGCCGTTGCGGTCATGTCCCACGCTACGTCCCAGGCCCGTGTTTTACCGATTGTGGAATCCTCACAAACGCACTCTGGGGCCTTGAACCTGCGTGACCCTTCCGAGATATCCCGCGCCAGAACAGGGGAAAGGCGTTATGAGACAAGCGCCTCACCCCGCCTGGCGGCGCGCCCGCCACGGCGTGTCGCCAGGCGCGCACGGCGGCCCCGACTGAGGGAAATCCCCTATGAGGAGCCGGGCAGAGCAGCGCGGCAGCAGCCCTCCTGCCCCGGGTACGTCCGGTAACATGGGGGCACGTGTCTTCGGAAGGTGGGCACGTGTCTTCGGAAGGTGGGGACGATGTTCTGGGGAAAGTCCGCACAGAGCCTCCGGAGCGAGTTGGCCGCAGTCGAGGAGCAGATTGCGGCGCACCCGCTGTCCGATCCATCAGTCAAGCGCGCCCATGAGATCATCGAGGGGCATCGTCCTGGGGACAATGACGCGATCGCGGCGGAACTGGAGAGACTGGGACTGCCCTCGCTCGATGATGTGGGAAAGATCCAGGCCAAGCACACCGCGAGTTGGTGGCGCCTCCATCGCAGGCGCAGGAACTTGACCAAACGCCTCGGCATCGCCGACTGACGAGCCTCCTTCCGCCATGGCCCCATGAACCTCTCCTATGCCGCCCGCCCCGTCCCACGCTGCCCGTTGTGCCTGGCCCCGGATAATCGCTGGGGAGGCGCGGTGCCGACACGAGCCCAGGTGGACCATCCCCCTGATAGGTCGCTGTCGTGGCTCTCTGGACGGGGTTTCGACCATCTGACCGGGGTCTTCGCCATCGGGACGGGGGTAGAGACCCCGTTCTGCGCACTGAACCCCCGGCATGTTCCCCGAACCCCCGTACAGACAGGCGGCGAGGAGCACGACGTGGGAGTCGTCAACGACGCCGCGCCGTCGAAAGCACCTGCAGACCAGCTGAAGCCCCCCAGACCATCGTGAGCATCCTGTAGCGGGGTGCTCAAGGAAGTCTGAGGATGCTCTGGACGGCTTGGAGATGCTCTCAACGAAGTGGGCCAGGCGGCCAGCGCTGTTGCGGCGAGGCAATCGTCTGACCTCCCCAACCTGGCGAGCCTCACCGATCAGCCCACCAACCCCGACCAGGCGCACCACAACCAACAGAAAACGTCCAACGTGCGTCGGGCCCGAGACGTCGCAGCGTCGTGGGCCCGGCGCTCCTTCAGTGGCTGTGGGCCGCGGCCAGGGATCGGAGCTCGCCGATGGCCGCCAGCGCGTCGTCGGCCCGGTAGACGGCCGATCCCGCGACGAAGACGTTCGCGCCGGCCTCGGCCGCTCGCTCGATCGTCGCGGCCGAGACACCGCCGTCGATCTGGATGCTCAGCTCCAGGCCGCGCTCGCCCACGAGCCGGCGGGCGCGCTGGATCTTGGGCAGCATCCTCTCGATGAAGGACTGGCCCCCGAAACCGGGCTCCACGGTCATGATGAGGAGCATCTCGAAGTCGCTTAGCACATCGGCCACCGCCTCCAGGGGCGTGGCCGGGCGCAGCGCGATACCGGCGCGCGCCCCGAGGCGGTGGAGCTCGGCGGCCAGGCGCACGGGCGCCATGGTGGCCTCGGCGTGGGCGGTGACGGTGGCGCAGCCGGCCTCGGCGTAGGCGGGGGCCCAGCGGTCGGCGTCCTCGATCATGAGGTGGGCGTCGATGGGCAGATCGGTGCAGCCCAGGACGGCCTCGGCCACGGGCAGGCCCCAGGACAGGTTGGGCACGAAGTGGTTGTCCATGACATCGACGTGGACGCCGTCGGCGCCACCGGGCCCGGAGATGCGGGCGATCTCATCGGCCAGGCGCGAGATGTCGGCGTTGAGGATGGAGGGGTGGATCGCGGGGGTGGTCGGCGCTGCGGTCATGGTTGCTTCTCCTCGGTGAGATGTCGGGGCGGGTGGTGCGGGCGCGGGCCGCTGGGCTCCCCGTCAGCGGTCCCGGCGCAGGAGCGCGCAGAACATGGCGTCGGTGCCGTCCAGGTGCGGCCAGAGCTGGAGCTGCTCGCGGTCCGCCCCAGCAGGGGGGCGCGGCGCGATGCGGGTGGCGGCGTTGCCGGCGTGGAGCGCCTCGATGCTCATGCCCTCGCGGGTGGCGCGGCTCAGGGCGTCCTTGACGACGAGGCCGGTCTCCAGGGCGTGGGGCGAGCAGGTCACGTAGGCCACCAGTCCCCCGCGCCGCACGGCGCTCAGCGCGGACAGCAGCAGCTCGCGCTGGAGGGCCGCGAGCTCGGTAACGTCCTTGGGGTCGCGGCGCCAGCGGGCCTCGGGGCGGCGGCGCAGGGAGCCGAGCCCCGTGCAGGGGGCGTCGACGAGGACGCGGTCGTATCTCCCGGGCTCGTCGCGCCCGATCTGGCGGCCGTCCCCGCAGCGGATGTCGACGACGCCGTCGGGGATGGCGCGCAGGGCGGCCTCGACGAGCCGGGCGCGGTGCGGCGCGACCTCGTTGGCGGTCAGGCGCGCGCCCCGCTGCGCGGCCCGGGCGGCGAGGAGGGCCGCCTTGCCGCCGGGGCCGGCGCACATGTCGAGCCAGCGCTCATCACGGCCGCTGATGGCGGGCTCACTGGCCATGAGGGCGACGAGCTGGGAGCCCTCGTCCTCCACGCCCGCGCGGCTGCTCCGCACGGCGGGGATCCGGCCGGGATCGCCCCCGGGCAGGACCACCGCGTAGGGGCTCGTGTCTCCCAGGCGGGGCTCGTCGCCGACGGCGCGGCGGGCCTCCACGGCCAGGCGCTCGGTCTCGATAAGGCCGGGACGCGCGCAGAGCACCACCTCGGGGTCGGCGTTGTCCGCGGCGAGGAGGCTCGCGAGCTCACCGGGGTCGCGCCCGTTGACGACGAGTGCCTGGCGCAGCGCCTTGGCGATCCACACGGGGTGGGACTCGACGGCGGCCAGGGCGGTCAGGTCGTCCGGGGCGGCCTCGCGCGCCTCGGCCAGCCAGGCGTCGAGGTCCTTGGCGGCGACCTTCCGCAGGACGGCGTTGACGAAGCTGGAGGCGCCGCGTCCCGCGGCGTGGGCGGCGAGCTCCACCGTCGCCGAGACGGCGGCGTGGGAGGGCACGCGCATGCCGAGGAGCTGGTGGGCGCCCAGGCGCAGCGCGTCGAGGACGACGCCGTCGACCCGCTCCAGGGGCCGGTCGATGCAGCGGGCGAGGATCGCGTCATAGCGGCCGGACAGGCGCAGGGCGCCGTAGGCCAGGGCAGTGGCGAAGCCGGCGTCGCGGCGGTCGAGGCGGGCTGCGTCGAGTATCGGCGGGAGCACGAGGTTGGCGTATGCGCCGTCCTCGCGGACCCTCGTGAGCGCCTCGAGGGCGGCCAGGCGCGCGGCGTCGGGATTCGGGCGCGCGCGGCGGGGGCCGGAGTCGTCGCGCGGGCCGCGCCCCCGCTGGTCACCGGTGCGCGCCGGGTTGTGGCGGCCGCCCTCGTTGCCGTAACCGCGCTCGCGGCCCTGGCCCCGGCGCTGGGAGGCGGCGTGTCCGCGCTGCTGACCGCGGTGGTCGCCCCCACGTCGGTTCTGGCCGCTCCCCCGGCGGTCCTGGTGACCGCCCGCGCGCCCGGCCATCAGCGCTTCCCACCCGTCGTCGAGGCGGTCGTCGCGGAGGTGGCAGCGGTCTGCTCACCGAGGCGGGCGCCGGGCTCCGGCCTGGCGCCGCGGGCCCAGGCGGCCGCGTCCATCCAGTTCTTCCCCGCGGGCGCCACCTGGCCCAGGCGCAGCGCGCCGGAGCCGGTGCCCACGAGGACCTCCCGCTTGGTGGCGCGCAGCTCGCCGGGAGCGAGACTGCCCGCATCGTCGGCGTCGGCGACCGGTTCGATGGGGGTTGCGGGCCCGAGGCGGAAGCGGGCGCCCCCATAAGTGGTGTGCGCGCCGGGCGCGGGGGTGACGCCGCGGATCTGGCGGTCGATGTCGGCCGCGGGTCGGGTCCAGTCGATGCGCCCGTCGTCGGGCATGAGCATGGGAGCCAGGCTCACGCCGTCGCTCGGCTGGGGTGTGGGGCTGGCGGTTCCGGCGTCCAGGGCGGCCAGGACGTCCAGGACGAGGGGCGCTCCGGCGTCGGCGAGGCGTGCCAGGAGGTCCCCGGCGGTGTCGGTGGGGCCGATGGGCTCGGTGAGGCGCGCGTGGATGGGGCCGGTGTCCAGGCCCTCCTCGAGGCGGAAGACGCAGGCGCCGGTGACGTCGTCGCCCGCCATGAGGGCGTGCTGGACGGGGGCGGCGCCGCGCCAGGCGGGCAGGAGGGAGAAATGGAGGTTGAGCCATCCGTGCGCGGGGACGTCGAGGAGGGCCGGGGGGACGATCCTCCCGTAGGCGACGACGACGGCCGCGTCGGCTCCCAGGGCGCGCACCCAGTCCTGGGTCCCGGGGTCCTTGAGGGTGGCTGGGGTGCGCGTGTCGATGCCTGCCTCGCGGGCGAGCGCTGCCACGGGCGAGGGGCGCAGGGCGCGGCCGCGGCCGGAGCGGGCGTCGGCGCGGGTGAGGACTCCGACGATCTCGTGCTCGGGTGAGTCCATGAGTGCCCGCAGCACGGGGAGCGCCGGCTCCGGGGTCCCGGCGAAGAGGATGCGCATGGGCGCCAGTCTAGGAGCGGGCCGCTCGGGCTGGGAGGATGCCGCGCTCGATGAGCTCGGCGCGCAGGGCCCCCGCGCCGGTGAAGGTGTGGGTGAGGATGCCGAGGCCCGCGGCGCTGGCGGTGTTGGCCGGGGAGTCGTCGATGAAGAGGGTGCGGGCGGGATCGAGGCCGAAGCGCTCGAGGGTGACGCGGTAGATCGTGGGGTCGGGCTTGATGAGGTGCTCCTTGCCGGAGACGACGATCCCGGCGAAGCGGTCGAGCTGCGGGATGAGGTCGCGGGTGTCGTCGAAGGTGGGGCCGTCGTAGTTGGTCAGGCAGTAGAGCGGGATGCCGGTGGCGAGGAGCTCGTCGACGAGGTCCCTCATGCCGGGCACCGGCCCGGTGAGGGCATCGCGGAAGCAGGCGCGGTAGGTGCGCAGGATCTCCACCCAGTCGGGCCGCTCGGGGTGGGCTGTGGCGAGGCTGGCGACGACGGACTCGAAGTCCTCGCCGAGGTCGGAGCGGCGGTTGAGGGCGGCGAAGTCGGCGCCCTCGCAGAACTCCTGCCAGGCGGGGAGGCTCACGCGCCCGGCGACGGCGGCGATGGCCTCCCAGACGTAGAGCACATTGCCCAGGTCGAGGATGATCGTGTCGATTGGCGCCCCGGCGTCGATGCTGCTGGGACGGGCCTGGCCCGGGGACGGCTGGGTGGCTTGGGGCCGCGAGGAAGAGGGACCTGTGCTCGTCGTGCTCATCGTCCGACTGTAGCGCCAGTCACGCCTCCCGTTCCGCGCTCCCGCGCCCTCAGCCCGCCTTTGCGACCTCACCCCGGTCCCGCGCCCTCGGCCCGCTTTCGCGCCCTCAAACTGCGAGGATGAGAGGGCGAGAGCGGGATGAGACGGTTTCTGCGGGCTGAGGGCGCGGGAGCGGGATGAGACGGCGGGAGCGGGTCGAAGGCACGAGGATCTCGCTCGTCACCTCTCGCAGGCGATGCCGTCCCGATCCCAATCAAGACCTCGCCTATATCCGGGCTCGCCCCGGTAGAGCGGCGCAGCGCCAGCCGCCTTGGCCTCCTTGCAACTCGAGTAGTAGACGGACCCGCCCTGGTTGGAGGATGAGGAGCCGCCGCCACCCGCGAACGGGGCGATCTGCTGGTAGTCCTGGCTGGAGGAAGTGTCCTGCTCCGCCTGCTGAGCGGCCTCCGCCTGGCGGGAGGCCTCAGCCTCAGCCTCGGCCGCCACGCGGTCGGCCTCCTCCTTGGCCGCGCGACTCGCCTCGGCAGCGGCCGCCTGGCTCGCCTCGGCCTCCGCCTTCTTAGTCGCGGCAGCTTCCTGGGACGCCTTCACCTCAGCCTGCTTGGTCGCCTCCGCCTGGCGGGAGGCCTCAGCCTCCGCGGCGCTGGCGTCGGTCGTCACAACGGCCTTCGGAGTCGGCTTCGTCGAGGAGGCAGCGGCATCGGTGTCGCAGCCGGCGAGCAGGGGAAGGGCGAGCGCTGCGCAGGCAGCACAAGCGAGGGAACGGCGCAGGGGTAGCACGGTTGGCTCCTAGGGAGAGGGACGGGAGGGGCTCGCGCGGTGACGTCGCCAGCGAGCCTCAGGAGACCGTCGTGGGGATCGACGAGGACCTGATATCGGCATCGTAGCACCAGAATCCGGCCGATCCGCCGGTGTCACCGAATCGTCACCACAGGTGCGTGGGATCGAGCTCGACCCGGACGGGGTCCTCCCGGTGGGCGGAGCGGTCCCGCAGGCGGTGGCGCAGCCAGAGCGCGAGCTCGCGGCCCCGGGACACCGGCGCGCGCAGCACCCCGCGGTGGGCGCCCTGGACGGCCTCCTGGGAGGCCTTGACCCGCCCGGCACCCACGCGCGGCGCCTCAACGGGCCCCAGCGCCTCATAGCCCTCGGCCTGGCCGGCCATGAGCAGGTCCTCGATGGCCCGGCGAGGGCCATCCAGGCGGGCGGTCCTCCAGGCCGGCGGCAGGTGCAGCTCCTCGCGCTCGGCCAGCTCGCGCCGGGCGAAGCCCTCGTGGTCCCAGCGCAGGAAGTGCTGGGCGGCCACGGGCTCCGGGCCCCCGAGCACGATGATCCGCGCCCCCGGGCCCGCCAGGACGGCCGCGTTCGTCCAGCGGCGCGCCGCCTCCACGGTCGCGCCCATATCCACCCGGGAGGACAGCGCGCCAGCGTCCATGAGGATGACCGCCCGGTAGCCGCCCTGGGCGACGGGCTCGGCCCCGGGCGTGGCGACGACGAGCCTCGGCGAGTCGTCCACCTCGGCGATGACGCCGTGGTCCTCCCTGGCCCCCGAGACGACGACGCCGACGCCGGGAAAGGCCCGCCCCAGCTCCTCCCCCGTGCGGGCCGAGCCGACACTGCGCATCCGCAGGCGGTCGGACCCGCAGCTGGCGCAGTGCCAGCCGTGCGGCGCCCGGCCGCACCATCGGCAGGCCACCGCTCCCCCGCGCTCCATGGTCATCGGCCCGCCGCAGGTGGCGCAGGCCGCGGGCGCCCGGCAGGTGGCGCAGGCCACGAGCGGCGCGTAGCCCCCGCGCGGCACCTGGATGAGGACGGGCCCGTCGTCGACGGCGGCCCGCACCGCCCTGTGGGCGAAGGACGGGAAGCGCGCGGCGCCCGAGGCCCCCTCCGCCTCCAGCTCGACGCCCGGGACCTCCACGCGCGGGGCGGCCGCGCGCACGACGCTCCTGGGCGCGACCAGGCTCCTCGCCCATCCGCGCTCCACATAGGCCTGGGCCTCGACGCTGCGCGCATGGGAGGCGATGAGCAGGCCGCAGTGCTCCAGGCTCGAGCGCAGGGCAAGCACGGTGCGGGCGTGCGTGTAGGGGGCGTGACGCTCGTCGAGGCGGTCGTCGCCGTCGTCCCAGATGACGGCCAGGCCGAGGTCCGGCACCGGCGCGAAGGCGGCGCCGCGTGTGCCCACGACGACGCGGGCTTGCCCGAGCAGCAGCCGGGTGAAGGCCCGGTAGCGCCGCGCGGGCCCGTGATCCGCGGCGAGTGCCACCACGGGCTCGTCCGGC
This sequence comes from Actinomyces timonensis DSM 23838, assembly GCF_000295095.1. Lineage (GTDB taxonomy): Bacteria > Actinomycetota > Actinomycetes > Actinomycetales > Actinomycetaceae > Actinomyces > Actinomyces timonensis. The sequence continues at coordinate 639,164 of NZ_JH806633.1, forward strand.
AGGAGCTCCGTGAGGGCGCTCGCGAGGTCCTCGGCCATCTCGGCGGTGGCGACGAGCACGAGCACGCCCCGCCCGGCGCTCAGCGCCGCTCGGGCGGCGTCGGCCAGCAGCTCGGGCCACGGCCGGGTGAAACCCGCCCTCCCGGGGAGGACGGTGACCACGCTGCGGGGGGCGCCGCCGTCGGCGAGGGCGCGCAGCATCTCCTCGCCGCCCTCGTAGGCCCCCCACCCGATCGCCTCGGGGAATCGCCACTGCGGCAGTACCGGCGCGGGGCTCTCCCGAACGGAGGCCGCGGCCCGGGCGTGGCGCGGTGGGATGGCCACGCGCAGGACGTCGGGGCGAGACCCCGCGCTCCGCTCGGCCACGGCCTCGGCCAGGCGCATCGTGGCGGGAGTGACGACGGGAAGGTCGGAGACGACCCTTCGCACCGGTGTGAGCGTGCCCGGGTGGGTGGTGGTCGAGCCGCGCTCCCAGATCCAGCCGCGCGTCTCCTGGCCGCCGAAGCGCACGGCCACGCGCGTGCCCACCTGGGCGCTGGCGTCGAGCGCGGCGGGGACGAGGTAGTCGAAGAGCCGGTCGAGGTGCGCGACGGGCGTGTCGAGGAGCACGCGGGCAACGGGGTCGACGACGCCGTCGGGCGAGGTGACGCGGCGCTCGGGGCGCGCGGGCGCGGCGATGAGCTCGCCCTGCTGGGCCGCGCCCGTCATCGGCTCGCCCATCGCGTCGCGCCCGCCGTCTCAGACCGCTGCGCGCAGCGCCTCAGCGCGATCGGTCCCCTCCCAGCTGAAGCCCGGGCGGCCGAAGTGGCCGTAGGCGCTCGTGGCCGCGTAGATGGGGCGCAGGAGGTCGAGGTCGCGGATGATGGCGGCGGGGCGCAGGTCGAAGACCTCGTCGATGGCGGCCTGGATGCGCTCGACGGGGACGGTGTGGGTGCCGAAGGTCTCCACGTAGAGACCCACGGAATGGGCGGCGCCGATGGCGTAGGCCACCTGGATCTCGCAGCGGGTGGCGAGCCCCGCGGCGACGACGTTCTTAGCGACCCAGCGCATGGCGTAGGCGGCGGAGCGGTCCACCTTGGACGGATCCTTGCCGGAGAAGGCGCCACCGCCGTGACGGGCCATGCCGCCGTAGGTGTCGACGATGATCTTGCGGCCGGTCAGGCCCGCGTCCCCGGTGGGCCCGCCGATGACGAACTGGCCGGAGGGGTTGATGAGGAGCTCGATGCCGTCGACCGCGATGTCCATCCCGGCGGCCTGCTCGGCGGCGATGACGGGGTCGATGACCTCGGCGGCCAGGGCGTCTGTGAGCCAGGCGCGGCTGCGGTCCTCATCGTGCTGGCTGGAGATGACGATGCTCTCGATGCTCACGGCGCGATCGCCGTCGTAGCCGATGGTCACCTGCGTCTTGCCGTCGGGGCGCAGGCCGGGGAGGATCCCCTGCTTGCGCACGGCGGCCAGGCGCTCGGCGAGGCGGTGCGCGAGGTGGATGGGCAGGGGCATGAGGGCGGCGGTGTCGGTGCAGGCGTAGCCGAACATGAGGCCCTGGTCCCCCGCGCCCTGGAAGTCGAGGGGGTCGAGGCCCGAGGAGTCGTCCCGCGCCTCGAGGGCCTTGGTGACGCCGGCGTTGATATCCGGCGACTGCTGGCCGATGGAGATGGACACGCCGCAGGAGCGGCCGTCGAAGCAGACGTCGGAGGAGTCGTAGCCGATGCGCACGATCTCGTCGCGCACGATCTGGGGAATCTCGACGTAGGCCGAGGTGGTGACCTCCCCCGCGACATGCACCAGTCCCGTGGTCACCATGGTCTCGACGGCCACATGCGCATCGGGGTCCTGGGCGAGGATGGCGTCGAGGATGGAGTCCGAGATGCGGTCGCAGACCTTGTCCGGGTGGCCCTCGGTGACGGACTCGGAGGTGAAGAGGCGCAGTTGGGATGTCACGGCCGCATCTTAACCACGGCCACCGACATGTTTGACCGCTGGCTCACCGCCCCGCCGCGTGGCGATCAGCGCGTCGCGCGCCGGGCAGGGCTCAGCGGGGCAGGCGCTCGGCGATGAGATCGAGGAGCAGCTCGGCGACCTCCGCCTTCGTCCCCTCGCCCCGGGCCACCTCCGCGCCCTGGGCGTCCAGGACGACGACGGCGTTGGGCACGTCCCCGAATCCCTTGCCATCGCCGACGGCGTTGACGGCGAGCAGGTGCGCGCCCTTGCGGCGGGCCTTGGCCGCGCCGTGCGCGAGGGCGTCGCCCTCCTCGTCCCCGGTCTCCGCGGCGAAGCCGACGATGAGCTGGCCGGGCTGGGGAGGCTCGGCGACGAGCCCGGCGAGGATGTCGGGGTTGGTCACGAGCTCGATGGGCGCCGGGCTCTCCCCGCCCGCGCCCCCGGGCTCCCCCGCCCCGGTCTCCCCCAAGGGCTCGGCCAGGCGGTGCTTCTTGATCTTGGCGCTCCCGGGGCGGGCGGGCCGGAAGTCGGCGACGGCGGCCGCCATGACGACGGCGTCGGCGGTCGATGCCTCGGAGCGGACGGCGGTCTCCATGTCGAGGGCGGTGGGCGCCTCGACGATCCGCACGGTCCCAGCGCCCGGTGCCGCCGTCGACTCGCCGAGCGGGGCGAGGACCTCGGGCGAGATATTGGCGGCGATGAGGGCGACATCGGCTCCCCGCGCGGCGGCGGCGCTCGCGATGGCCACCCCCTGGCGGCCCGAGGAGCGGTTGCCGATGAAGCGGACGGGGTCGATGGGCTCGTGGGTGCCGCCCGCGGAGACGACGAGGCGCCTGCCGGCCAGCGGCCCCGGCGAGGCCTGCGCCGCGGGGCGCGGTGCGCCGGCAGTCCCGGCAGGGCCCTCCAGCGCCGCGAGGGCCTCGGCGACGATCCGCTCGGGGGCGGGCAGGCGGCCCGCGCCGGAGTCCCCGCTCGTGAGGGAGCCGACGTCGGGCTCGATGATGGTCAGCCCGCGGCGCCGCAGGGTGGCGACGTTCTCGACCGTCGCGGGGTTGGCCCACATCTGCGTGTGCATGGCGGGGGCGAGGACGACGGGCGCCGTGGTGGTCAGGATCGTCGCGGTGAGCATGTCGTCCGCGCGGCCGGCGGCGATGCGGGCGAGCAGGTCGGCCGAGGCGGGGGCGACGAGGACGAGCTCGGCCCACTCCCCCGTGCCGACGTGCTCGACGGCGGCCGGGTCATCGAAGACACCGGTGCGCACGGGCCCGCCGCTGACGGCGGCCAGGGCGGGGGCGCCGATGAAGCGCAGGGCGGCCTCGGTCGCCACGGCGCGCACCTCGTGGCCCCGCGCGCGCAGGAGCCGGATGACGGTGGGCGCCTTGTAGGCGGCGATGGAGCCGGCGACGCCGACGACGACGCGCCGCGGCCCCGTGGGGGTCGCGGCGCGGTGGGCGCCCTCGTTGCGCGGTGGCACGAGCGGGCTCGCGTCAGAACTCGATGCTGTCGACGCCGGGGCTGGTGGTCCCGGAGGCGTCCGTCTCGTCGAAGGAGATGGCGGTGTCGAGCGAGATGTCGGAGAACATGTCCTCCTCGGCGGCGCGGCGGGCGGCGTCGGCCTCGGCGCGGCGGGCGCGGGCCTCCTCGCCGCTGATGACCTGGAGCTTGTCCTCGGCGATCTCGCGCAGGGCGATGCCCAGGGGCTTCTCCTCCGGGGCGACCTCGACGAGCGGGCCGAAGTACTCGAACTGGTTGGACTCCAGCTGCTGGGTGTAGGTGTTGATCTGACGGGCGCGCTTGGCGGCCTCCACCACGAGCCCGTACTTCGAGTCGACCTTCTCCAGGAGATCGTCGATCGGCGGGTTCGTGATGCCCTCGGGCTGGGGGGAGGTTCCGAGCATGAGCTCCTCTTTCGGATCGATCGGGTGTCGATGGGCCTGGCCGGGCGCCGCCGCGGCGGGCGAGGGGCGGCGAGGGCCTCGATATGTCCGTGCGCTGGCCGATGGGCCGAGCCAGGACATCCTAGCGCTCAGGGCGCGGCGAATCATCACCCGCCCCGCCCACGGGCGCCGTGGTCCCCGTCTCAGCCTGCGATGACGGGAACGCCGAGCGCCAGCGAGGCCTCCTAGTAGCCGCCGAGGTCCAGCACTGAGGTGAAGCCCTTGGCCGTCATCGCCTGGGCGGCCTTGGCCGAGCGGTTGCCCGACTGGCAGTAGACGGCGTAGCTGGCGCCGTGGTCGAGGGCGTCGATGGCGGTATCGAAGCCGGCGGAGGACACGTCGATGTTGATCGCTCCCTCGAGATGGCCCTGCGCGTACTCCTCGGGGGTGCGCACGTCGATGATCGTGCCGTCCGCCGGGAAGCTCACTGAGGGCTTGGGGGCGTGGGGCTGGCCGGACGTCGCGGAGGCCTGCGAGGAGGCATCGTCGGAGGAGCATGCGGCGAGCAGGCCGCCCGTGGCGGCGAGGGGCAGGATCGTGAGGACGTGGCGCCGGGAGGGCGAGGTGGGGAGAGCCATGCGCCTCATCCTAGGAGGCCGCGGGTGCGAGGGAGAGGAGGCGCTCGAGCTCGGCCGCGGCGCGCTCCACCGTGTCGTTGACGACAACGACGTCGAACTCGTCGGCCGCCGCCATCTCGGTGCGGGCGGTGGCCAGGCGGCGCTCGCGTTCAGCGGCGCCCTCGGTGCCGCGGCCGACGAGCCGCTCGACGAGCGCGTCCCAGCTGGGAGGGGCGATGAACACGAAGAGCGCGTCCGGCATGGACTCGCGCACCTGCCGGGCCCCGGCGAGGTCGATCTCGAGGAGGGCGGGACGCCCCTGGGCGAGGGCCTCGGCGACCGGGCCCCGGGGGGTGCCGTAGCGGTGGGCGCCGTGGACGAGGGCCCATTCGAGCATGTCGCCGCGCTCGACCAGCGCGTCGAACTCGGCGTCGTCGACGAAGCGGTAGTGGACGCCGTCGATCTCCCCCGGGCGCGGCGCGCGGGTCGTGCAGGACACCGAGACGAAGAGCTCGGGGTGGCTGTCGCGCAGCGCGGCGACGATCGTCCCCTTGCCGACGGCGGTGGGCCCGGCGACCACGGTGAGTCGGGCCGGTGGCGCCGCCGGGGAGGGCGCGGGGGTCAGTGGGGTCTCAGGGGACGCGGGGGTCGGGGAGGTCGCTGAGGTCGGAAAGGTCACTGCCCCATCATGGGGCATCCGGCGCCGTCGCCGGAAAACCGATCAGGGCAGCGGGGCCATTGGGCGCGCCGCGCGCATCGGGAGCGGCGGGGGCACTGCGGCAGAAGAGGGCTCCCCGCGATGCCGAGGGCGATCGCGGGGAGCCTTTCAGGGTACTGAGTTTGTCAGGGATGGGAACCCGGGGAAGCTCAGTGGAAGCGGCGCAGGAGGGCAGCGCGCTGCTGCGCTCCCAGGCCGCGGACACGACGGGACTCGGAGATCCCGATCTCCTCGATGAGGGCGTGAGCCGTCGTCGAGCCAACACGAGGGAGCGACTGGAGAAGGTCGAGGACCTTCATCTTGCCGATCGCCTCGTCGGTCGCAGCGAGGTCGAAGAGCTCTGACAGGCTCATCGCACCACGCTTGAGTGCAATCTTCACCTCCGCGCGGCGGGTGCGCGCGACGGCGGCCTTAGCGAGGGCCTCGGCCCGCTGCTCGGGGGTGAGGGTGGGAAGCGCCATGACCTGTAATCTCCTTCATATCGGTCACTTTGTGCGGTGATGAAAGGTTATGACTCGAAACCGCCGCCTACGGGCAGTTTTGCGAAGACGTTACGAGGTATCGTTCCGGACACCGTAACGCTCCGGCTACCCGCGCAGGTCAGGGGCATTACAGCCGAGCAACACCCTCCCGCAAGTGATGAGGGCCACAGTTCGAGGGCGTGTCGTTTTGCCTCCTCAGAGCCCTTCCGGCCTCCGATGCCGCACGTCCGGCCGCCCCGCACAGGGCGTCAGGATCCGGGCCGGCGCTGAGCACGCCTCTCGACGTCGAGGCGAGGACCTGGGCGCGCGCCGCCCCGAAGACATGGGCCAGCTCCGCCTCCCCGGCGCCCTGGGCGCCGACCCCCGGGGCGAGCAGGGGCGCGTTGGTCGCGGCGAGGTCGATCCCTGTCTCGCGGACCGCGTCGCCGACGGTCGCGCCGACGACGAGGCCGACGCTTCCCAGGGTGCCCGCGGCCCGCGCGGCGGCGTTGGAGGCGGCGGCGCCGTCGGCGATCGCCGCGGCGACGGCCCGCCCCGAGGCGGTGACGGCGTGCTGCACGGTGGCGCCCTCGGGGTTGGAGGTGAGCCCGAGGACGAACAGGCCGCGCCCGGTGGCGCTGGCGGCCTCGAGGGCCGGGGCCAGGGAGCCGTAGCCGAGGTAGGGGGACACGGTGATCGCGTCGGCGGCCAGGGGGGCGCCGTCGGCGAGGTAGGCCTGGGCGTAGCCGCCCATGGTCGAGCCGATGTCCCCGCGCTTGACGTCGAGGATCGACAGCGTTCCCGCGGCCCTCAGCGCCTGGAGGGTCTCCTCCAGGACAGCGATGCCGGCGCTGCCGTGCCGCTCGAAGAAGGCGGACTGCGGCTTGACGGCGGCCACCCGCCCGCCGAGGGCCTCGACGACGCGCAGGCTGAACTCCCGCAGCCCGGCGGCGTCGTCGGGCAGGCCCCACGCGGCCAGGAGGGCGGCGTGCGGGTCGATGCCCACGCACAGGGGGCCGTGGTCATCCATCGCCGCGGCCAGTCGGGCGCCGAAGGGCAGGGTGCCCGGGAAACCGGTCTCCTCGGCCTGCGGGCTGCCGCTCTCGGGCGCGGGGGTCGTGGGGCCGGGGCCGCCCTCGGCGCTGGTGGTGTGGACGCTGCTCATCGTGACTCCTCAGTACTCATCGTGCGGGGCAGGGGCGCCGGCGGGGATCGGGGCGTGCATCTCCTGGAGGCTGCGCACCCAGAAGGCGCCGCGAAGCTGCGCCTCGAGCGCCTGGACGGCGGCCTGCAGCTGGTGGACGGTGGTGATGATCGGCTTGTCCGCGCTGGTGGTGGCCTCGCGGATCGCGTAGCCGTCGGCGCGGGCGCCCTGCCCCTGGGGGACGTTGACGACCATGTCGATGGCGCCGGACTCGATGAGGCCGACGATCGTGTCCTCCCCGTGCTCGCCGACGCCCTCGCTGAGCTTGCGCACGGGCGTGGCGCTGATCCCGTTGCGGCGCAGCACCTGGGCGGTGCCGCTCGTGGCGTAGACCTGGAAGCCGAGCTCGGCGAGCCTGGCCACGGGCAGGATCATGGCCCTCTTGTCCCGGTCGGCCACGGAGACGAACAGCGCGCCCTGACTGGGCAGGCCCCCGTAGGCGGCCGTCTGGGACTTGGCGAAGGCCTTGGGGAAGTCGACGTCGCAGCCCATGACCTCGCCGGTCGAGCGCATCTCGGGGCCGAGGATCGGGTCGACGACGCGCCCCGAGCGCGTGCGGAAGCGCTTGAAGGGCAGCACGGCCTCCTTGACGGCGATGACGCTGGGGATGCCGGGCGTGGAGGCGTCCTTCGCGGGCAGCGCCCCGCGCTCGCGCAGTTGGGCGATCGACTCCCCCGCCATGAGCAGGGCGGCGGCCTTGGCCAGGGCGACGCCGGTGGCCTTGGAGACGAAGGGCACGGTGCGCGAGGCCCTCGGGTTGGCCTCGATGACGTAGAGCGTGCCGCTCATGAGGGCGAACTGGATGTTGATGAGCCCGCGCACGCCCACGCCGTCGGCGATGGCCTCGGTGGCGGCGCGGATGCGGGCGATCTCAGCGTCGGACAGGGTCATCGGGGGCAGCACGCAGGAGGAGTCGCCGGAGTGGATGCCGGCCTCCTCGATGTGCTCCATGACGCCGCCGAGGAACAGCTCCTCGCCGTCGTAGAGGGCGTCGACGTCGATCTCGATGGCGTCGTCGAGGAAGCGGTCCACGAGCAGGGGCCCGGCGGCGAAGACGGCCTCGGCTCCCCCGGCCTCCGCGGCGGCGCGGGCGAGGTAGTCGACCAGTCCGGAGCGCTCGTAGATGATCTCCATGCCGCGCCCGCCGAGCACGTAGCTGGGGCGCACGAGCACCGGGTAGCCGATCTCCTCGGCCACCGCCAGCGCGCGCTCCCCCGAGCGGGCGGTGCCGTGGGCGGGGGCGGCCAGGCCGGCGCGCTCGAGCACCCCGCCGAAGACCTGGCGGTCCTCCGCGGCGTCGATCGCCTCGGGGCTCGTGCCCAGGATTGGGACTCCCGCGGCCTTGAGCCGGGCGGCCAGCGCCAGGGGCGTCTGCCCGCCGAGCTGGACGATGACGCCGGCCACGGGGCCCGCGGCGAGCTCGGCCTCGTAGACCTCGATCACGTCCTCGAAGGTGAGCGGCTCGAAGTAGAGGCGGTCGGAGATGTCGTAGTCGGTGGAGACCGTCTCGGGGTTGCAGTTGACCATGATGGTCTCGTAGCGCTCTGCGAGCGCCATGGTGGCGTGGACGCAGGAGTAGTCGAACTCGATGCCCTGCCCGATGCGGTTGGGCCCCGAGCCCAAAATGATGACGGCCTCGCGCTCGCGCGGCGCCACCTCCGTGGACGCCTCGTAGCTGGAGTAGAGGTAGGGGGTGTTGGCGGCGAACTCGGCGGCGCAGGTGTCCACGGTCTTGTAGACGGGCCGCAGGCCGTAGGCGTGGCGGATCTCGCGCACCGTCTCCTCGCCCAGGCCCCGTAGCACGGCGATCTGGTGGTCGGACAGTCCGTGGCGCTTGGCCTCGCCCAGCAGCTCGGGGGTGAGGGCCGAGGCCTGGCGGACCGATACGGCGATCTCCTCCAGCAGCATCATCTGGTCGAGGAACCAGGGGTCGATGCCGGTGGCCTCGTGGAGGGCCTCGATGGTGGCGCCGCCGCGGATGGCCTGCTGGAGCTGGATGAGCCGGCCCTCGGTGGGGGTGCGGATCGCCTCCAGGAGCGCGGCGGTGGCCTCGGCGTCGGGGACGGGGCCGTCCCAGTGGAAGACGGATCCGCGCTTGTCGATCGAGCGCATGGCCTTGAGCAGTGCCTCGGTGAAGCAGCGCCCGATCGCCATGGCCTCGCCGACCGACTTCATGGTGGTGGTGAGGGTCGGGTCGGCGCCCCGGAACTTCTCGAAGGCGAAGCGCGGCACCTTGACGACGACGTAGTCGATGGCCGGCTCGAAGGAGGCGGGCGTCGAGCCGGTGATGTCGTTGGGGATCTCGTCGAGGGTGTAGCCGACGGCGAGGCGGGCGGCGATCTTGGCGATCGGGAAGCCGGTGGCCTTGGAGGCCAGGGCGGAGGACCGCGAGACGCGGGGGTTCATCTCGATGACGATGACGCGGCCGGTGGCGGGGTCGACGGCGAACTGGATGTTGCACCCGCCGGTGTCCACGCCGACCTCCCGGATGACGGCGATGCCGATGTCGCGCAGGCGCTGGAGCTCGCGGTCGGTGAGGGTGAGGGCCGGGGCGACGGTGATGGAGTCGCCGGTGTGGACGCCCACGGGGTCGACGTTCTCGATGGAGCACACGACGACGACGTTGTCCGCCGTGTCGCGCATGAGCTCGAGCTCGTACTCCTTCCAGCCCAGGATGGACTCCTCCAGGAGCACCTCGGTGGTGCGCGAGGCGGCAAGGCCGGCGCCGGCGATGCGCTCGAGGTCCTCGGCGTTGTGGGCGAAGCCCGAGCCGAGCCCGCCCATGGTGAAGGAGGGGCGCACGACGACGGGGTACCCGCCCAGGGCCTCCACCCCGGCGTGGCACTCCTGGATCGTGTGGGCGATGACGCTGCGCGCGACCTCGGCCCCGCAGCGCTCGACGACGCTCTTGAAGGCGTCTCGGTCCTCACCGGCGTTGATGGCCTCGGCGCTGGCGCCGATGAGCTCGACGCCGTACTCGGCCAGGACGCCGGCCTCGACGAGCGCCATGGCGGCGTTGAGGGCGGTCTGCCCGCCGAGCGTGGGCAGCAGGGCGTCGGGGCGCTCCCGGGCGATGATGGTGGTCAGGGCCTCGGTGGTGATGGGCTCGATGTAGGTGGCGTCGGCCATCTCCGGGTCGGTCATGATGGTGGCCGGGTTGGAGTTGACCAGGATGACCCTGATCCCCTCGGCGCGCAGGACCCGGCAGGCCTGGGTTCCGGAGTAGTCGAACTCGCAGGCCTGGCCGATGACGATGGGGCCGGATCCGATGACGAGCACGGAGCGGATGTCGTCGCGCAGTGGCATCTCAGGCCTCCTTGGCAGTGGTGTCGGGATGGGCGGGGGCGCCGGCTCCGGTCTGCGGGGCGCCGGGCGCGCTCTGGGCGCCGCGCCGGTCACGCATGAGGCGGATGAAGCGGTCGAAGAGGTGCTCGCCGTCGTGGGGGCCGGCGGCCGCCTCGGGGTGGTACTGGACGGAGAAGGCGGGGATGTCGAGGGCTCGCAGGCCCTCGACGACGCCGTCGTTGAGCCCCACGTGGCTGACCTCGACGCGCCCGTAGCGCCCGGAGTCGAAGGGCGCGGTGGTCGGGGCGCCCGTGGGGGCGTCGACGGCGAAGCCGTGGTTGTGGGAGGTGATCTCGACTCGTTCGGTGGCACGGTCGAGGACGGGCTGGTTGATGCCGCGGTGCCCGTAGTCGAGCTTGTAGGTGCCGTAGCCCAGGGCGCGGCCGAGCAGTTGGTTGCCCAGGCAGATCCCGAAGAAGGGGATGCCGGCGTCCAGAACGCCTCGCAGGAGGTCGATCTCGGCGGTGGCGGTCGCGGGGTCGCCGGGGCCGTTGGAGAAGAAGACGCCGTCGGGGCCCAGGGCGAGGACCTCGGCCAGGGTGGTGCTCTGCGGCAGGACGTGGACGCGGGCGCCGCGCTCGGCGAGCTGGGCCGGCGTGCGGCTCTTGATCCCCAGGTCGATGGCGGCGACGACCGCGACGGGCTCGCGCCCGGCGAAGGCCCCGCTGGGCTCGACGACGTAGCCGCTGGCAGTGGTCACCTCCCCGGCGAGGGCCTGGCCGGCCATGGCGGGGCTGGAGCGGACGATGTCGAGGCAGATCTCGATGGCGGCGGCCGAGCCGGGCCCCTCGTGGGCGGCGCCGACTGGGAGGGCCTCGCCGGAGAAGATGCCGGCGCGCATGGCGCCGCGCTCACGCAGATGGCGGGTGAGCGCCCGCGTGTCGACGTGGCACAGCCCCACGACGCCCGCGTCGATGAGCGCGTCCTCCAACTCGCCGGTGGAGCGCCAGCTCGAGGCCCGCCTGGCGGGGTCGCGGACGATGAAGCCAGCGGCCCAGATGCGTGAGGACTCGGCGTCGGCGCCGTTGATGCCCGTGTTGCCGATATGCGGCGCGGTCATCGTGATGATCTGGCGGTGGTAGGAGGGGTCGGTGAGGGTCTCCTGGTAGCCGGTCATGCCGGTGTTGAAGACGATCTCGCCGAGGGCGCGGCCTTGGGCGCCGTAGGCGCGCCCGCGCAGGACGTAGCCGTCCTCCAGGACGAGGATCGCGGGTGGCCTGGCAGTGGTGGGCGTGTGGCCGGGGGCTGTGACAGGCCCGGCGCTTCCGTTGGTTGGCATATGCGGCTCCTGAGGAGTGAGTGGTGGAGCGGGTGGGAGGGGCGCAGGGCCCAGGGAGCGTCCGGGGTACGGGGATGGATGGGCTCGGCGGGCGGGTGGGCGCGCCGAGCCGGCGGGCAGCGCCAAGGGGCGCCGCCCGCCAGGAGGGCCGATGGCTCAGGCGGCCTCGACGGGCTTCCCGTCCAGGACCGTGGGGCGGCCGTGGAGGAAGGTGGCCATGACCTGGCCGGGCAGCTCCATGCCCGCGTAGGGGCTGTTGGAGGAGCGGGTCCACTGGGCGGCGGGGTCGACGACGCGCTTGACCGCCGGATCGACGAGGCACAGGTTGGCGGGAGCGCCGGCCTCGAGGCCCTGGCCCTGGTCCTCGGCGCGGCCGATGAGGGCCGGCGTGGTGGACAGGACGCGGGCGACGTCGCGCCAGGTCATGCGGCCGGGCTCGACCATCGTGGCGATGATGATCGGCAGGGCCGTCTCCAGGCCCGTCATGCCGAAGGCGCCGGCGGCCCACTCGCAGTCCTTGTCCTCCACCGGGTGGGGGGCGTGGTCGGTGCCGACGACGTCGATGGTGCCGTCGGCCAGCGCCTCGCGCACGGCCTCGACGTCCTCGGCGGTGCGCAGCGGCGGGTTGACCTTGTACAACGGCGAGTAGGTGCGCGCCTTCTCATCGGTGAGCATGAGGTGGTGCGGCGTGACCTCGGCGGTGACGTTGATTCCCCGGGCCTTGGCCCAGCGGATGATGTCGACGCTGCCCGCGGTGGACAGGTGGCACACGTGCAGGCGCGAGCCGACGTGCTCGGCCAGGAGCACGTCGCGGGCGATGATCGACTCCTCGGCGACGGCGGGCCAGCCGCGCAGGCCGAGCTCGGCGGACAGGGCGCCCTCGTGCATCTGGGAGCCCTCGGTGAGGCGGGGGTCCTGGGAGTGCTGGGCGATGACGCCGTCGAAGGCCTTGACGTACTCCAGGGCGCGGCGCATGAGGACGGGATCGGACACGCACTTGCCGTCGTCGGAGAAGACGCGCACCCGGGCCTCGGAGGCCGCCATGGCGCCCATCTCGGACAGGTGCTTGCCCTGGAGGCCCTCGGAGACGGCGCCCACGGGGTGGACGTCGACCCAGCCGGCCTCGCGGCCGAGGCGCAGGACCTGCTCGACGACTCCGGCGTTGTCCTGCACGGGGTTGGTGTTGGCCATGGCGAACACGGCCGTGTACCCGCCGACGGCGGCGGCGCGGGTTCCGGTGAAGACGGTCTCGGCGTCCTCGCCGCCGGGCTCGCGCAGGTGCGTGTGGATGTCGACCAGGCCCGGCAGGGCGACGAGGCCGGTGGCGTCGTGGCGGGTGGCGCCGGCGGGCGCCTGGGCGGCGGCGTCGGGGCCGATCGCGGCGATGGCGCCGTCGATGATGAGGATGTCGGCGGTGTCCTCGCCATAGGGGCGGGCACCGGTGATGAGGTGGGCGGTCACAGCTGGTTCCCTTCGTCGGCGAGGAGGAGGTAGAGGGCGGCCATGCGCACGGAGACCCCGTTGCCGACCTGCTCGATGACGCGCGAGCGCGGGTCGTCCGCGGCCTCGGCGGTGATCTCCAGGCCGCGGTTCATGGGCCCGGGGTGCATGACAATGGCGTGCTCGGGCATGGCGGCCCGGCGGATGGCGTCCAGCCCGTAGGCGCGCGAGTACTCGGCGGGGCTCGGGAAGTAGCCGCCGCCGGCGGCGCTCATGCGCTCGCGCTGGACGCGCAGCATCATGACGGCGTCGGGCTCGACGGAGGCGATGGCGTCGTCGAAGTCGTAGGAGACCTCGCAGCGCCAGTCCTCCATGCCCACGGGCAGGAGGGTCGGCGGGGCGACGAGGGTGACGGAGGCGCCCAGGTGCGTGAGCATGTCCACGTTGGAGCGGGCCACGCGCGAGTGCAGGACGTCGCCGACGATGATGACGCGGGCGCCGTCCAGGTCGCGGCCCTGGGGGGCCGGCGAGCCGTCGGCGGCGCGCTCGGCGCCGCTGGCGGGCCCGCCGGGGGCGTACCAGCGGCGCAGGGTCATGGCGTCGAGGAGCGACTGGGTGGGGTGCTGGTGGGTGCCGTCGCCCGCGTTGAGGACGGGGACGTTGATCCAGCCGGCGTGGGCCAGGAGGTGGGCGGCGCCCGAGGCGCTGTGGCGCACCACGACGGCGTCCGCGCCCATGGCCATGATCGTCTGGGCGGTGTCCTTGAGGGACTCGCCCTTGGACAGGGAGGAGCCCTTGGCGGAGAAGTTGATGACGTCGGCGCTCAGGCGCTTGGCAGCCGCCTCGAAGGAGAGGCGCGTGCGCGTGGAGTCCTCGAAGAAGAGGTTGACGACGGTCTTGCCGCGCAGGGTGGGCAGCTTCTTGACGGCGTGCTTCTGGGTGGCGGCCATCGCCTCGGCGGTGTCGAGGACCATGACGGTGTCGTCGTGGTCCAGGTCCTTGGCGCTCAAAAGGTGCTTCATCGGGTGGCCTCCTCGCTGGCCGGGATGGTCTCGATCGTGACGGCGTCCGCAGTGGCGCCCAGCTCGGTGAGCGCGACGACGACCTTCTCGGACCGGGAGGTGGGCAGGTTCTTCCCGACGTAGTCGGCGCGGATGGGCAGCTCGCGGTGGCCCCGGTCCACGAGGACGGCCAGCTGCACGGAGGAGGGGCGGCCGATGGCGCCGATGGCGTCCAGGGCGGCGCGGATGGTGCGGCCCGAGTAGAGGACGTCGTCGACGAGGATGACGGTGCGCCCATCGATGCCCCCGGCGGGGATGGTGGTGGGCCTTGGGACGCGGATGGGGTGGCGGCCCAGGTCATCGCGGTACATCGTGATGTCGAGGGTGCCGACCTCGATCATGGGGTCGCCGTTGGCGGCTGAGTCGATCGCGGTGCTCGTGGAGGCGGCGACGGCGAGGGCCTCGGCCAGCCGGTGCGCGAGGGGCACTCCCCCACTGGGAATGCCCAGGAGGACCACGTCCTCCAATCCGCGGTTGCGCTCGATCACCTCGTGCGCGATGCGCAGGAGGGAGCGCGCGATCTCGGCATCGCCGAGGATCTTCTTCCCGCTCGTGGGTGCGCCAGCAGTGGCGCCTGACAGATTCGTGGCCATGAAGGCCCCCTTCCCCGCCTCACTGGACGGACTTAAAGGATGTCTGGCGCCTCAGAGGTTAGCGCGCCGTCGGCGGCGGGGCTGGCCCTGACCGCATCATGGGAGCGTGGTGCTGGTCACGTGGAAGCATGACTGGCGGGAACCGCGCCGGTGGGGGCGGGTCCGTGGGCAGGCGCTGCCAGGGACGGGTGGCGAGCGTGGCGACGGTGAGCGCGATGCCGCCGAACCACGCGATCCCGAATGCCGTGGTCCACACGGCAGGTTCGGCGGCCCCGCGCACTCCTGCCTTGAGAACACTGCCAGCGCCCCAGGCGCATAAGGGGCTCTTCCGGTTTGCAGCGCCATCATCAACGCGATGGGTGCCGACCCGCAGAGGATGCCTGTGAGGACGATCAGCCACGCGGTCGCGACCCGCATCCTGCGCGGCTCCTTGGGCGGGCGCGCTGGACGAACTGAGGCTGTCGCCTGGGGACCGCGGGCGGAGGGATTGGTGCTGGCGGTCATGTGTGGAGCCTATGCCTTGCGGGGCGCTCGGCTATCGCCGCAGGACTGGGCAGCGCTCCCCCGTGCCAGTTCCGGCGGTCAATCGCGCTGGGCGCGGGCGGCCAGCAGGTCGGCCAGGGACACCGGGGCCCGGCCGATGAGGGCGCGCACATCGTCGGTGACGACGTCGAGCGCGCCGGAGGCGATGGAGGTGTACGTGCTCACCCAGCCGTCGACCTCCCAATTCGGAGCGCCGTAGGACTCGCGGCTGGCGTAGGCCTCCTCGATGGTCTCCGCGCGGTAGACGGTGGGGCTGCCGTGCTCGGTGAGGATCTGCGCGATCTCGGCCATGGAGAGGCTGGCCGGGCCGGTGAGCCGGTAGGTGGCGCCCTCGTGCGACGATCCCGGGCGGCTTCCGGCGCCCGCGAGGTCGAGGAGCACCGCGCCGGCGCTCCGGCCCACATCCGCCCTGGCGACGGCGCCCACGCGCCCCTGCCCCGCCGGCCCCGCGATGACGCCGTCGACGGCGAACTCAGGGAAGTCGTCGGCGTAGAAGGAGTCCTGCAGGAAGGTCCAGCCCATGCCGGAGGCGGCCAGGGCCTGCTCGGTGGCCCAGTGGGTGCGCGCGTAGGTGAAGACGGCGTCGGGCGCGGCCGACAGGAACGAGGTGTAGACGACGTGCTTCACCCCGGCCTCGCGCGCGGCCTCGATGAACGACAGGTGCTGCTCGAGCCGGTCCCAGGACTCGTGCGCCGAGACCATGAGGACGACGTCGATCCCCTCCAGCGCCGCCCGGCAGGCCTCCCGATCGCCATAGGGCGCGACGGCGACGTCGCCCGCCCACGAGGGGGCGCGGGAGGGGTCCCGCACGAGGAGGCGGGCGGGGACGCCCTCGGTGTGGAGGATGCCGGCGGCCATGCCGCCGACGTGGCCGGTCGCGCCGGTGACAGCGATGCGGGTGCTCATGCGATCAGCCTAAACGAGCCCGTCAACGGGACCGGGGCGGGGTGGTGCGGTGAGCGCGGGGAGTCCGGTGAGGTCGACGACGTGGCCGAGCGGGCGGCCGAGGGCGCCTCCTCCTCGTGCCCCAGAATCTAGGCGGTCCCAGAGCTATGAGATGCCTCAGTGCCCTCAGCCGCGAGGAGCACGATCGAGGTCATCAGGTGATTGGCATCGCAGCTCCACCTGCCTGCCAGCTCCCAGGTCTCCCTCCCCGAGCCCAGAACGAGGGGCCTGGCCAGGGCCGCGCGGAAGCCTCCCGAGGGGTCGATGACGACGTCGGCCTCCTCGAAGCCGAGCCACTGGCGCGCCAGGGGGAACCACGCCTTGTACACACTCTCTTTGGCACTGAACAGGAGCCTGTCCCAGGCGGTGCCAGGACGGCTAGCCAGGAGCAGCCGGAGCCGCTCGGCCTCAGCCTCCGAGGCGACAGCCCCCAGCACCCCCGCGGGCATCCTCTCGTTGGGCTCGGCGTCGATCCCTACCGCGCACACGTCACTGGCCAGCGCGACAGCCGCGGCCCGGTAGCCGGCGCAGTGGGTCATGCTTCCCACCACCCCATCTGGCCAGGTCGGTGAGCCCGCCTCGCCCGGGACCATGGGGGGCCGGCCGAGCCCCAGTTCTCCCAGCGCCTCGCGCGCGCAGCGCCGAACCGTGGTGAACTCACGCCGCCGTTTCACCACCGCCCGAGAGATGTGAGCAGCCTCCTCGGGATACAACGGCTCAGGATCATGATCATGACGACGCTCGCTAACCCGGACACACCGCGGCACCAACTCCCTCAAGGACGCACCACTCATGAGCCGCACCTGACGCGCCGCAGCCCCGGCCTCCGGGAACGCCCACTCCACTCCCGGGGGTAGCCCAACGAGACCTCCTCATAACGCACCCCGTCGACCACACTGGAACTCGGCATGTGCAGGTGCCCATAGACCACAGTGTCAATCGGGTAGCGCAGGTGCCATCGCTCAGTCAGGCGCGTACCGCACCACAACGGGAGATGGGGCGAGAACATACGAGCGGTCGGCTCGGCCCTCAGAGGATAGTGGTTGACCACCATAACCGGCTCACCACGCGGCAGCGCCGCCAGACGACCCTCAGTCACCCGCACCCGCTCCCGGCACCACTCAGCCCGACTCGCATAAGGGTCAGGATGCAGCACCACCTCGTCAGTCAGCATGTGCCCAGCCGCGACAGCACGCTCATAGGCCTCCTGGGAGGACAACCACGACGGGTGGAACGAGTAGTCATACAACAGAAAAGTAGGCACCACATGACTCACACGCCCCCACGGACCCCTCCAGACAGGAAACGGATCCTCCGGCGTCACGACACCAATCTCCCGACAGCACCTGACCAGCTCCTCATACTTGGCCTGCCCCCGCAGACCGCCCCGATCCCTCGGAAGAGTCCACAGCTCATGGTTGCCGGGCACCCACACCACCCGCGCGAACCTGGCCGCCAGCGCCTCCAGCACCGAGACGACCTCGTCAACACGTTGACCAACATCCCCAGGCACCACGAGCCAGTCCTCCGGATGCTCCGGCACCAATGACGCCACAACCTCCTGATTAGCCTCATAATGCACATGCAGGTCACTCAACGCAAGCACATGAGGATGCAGACACGAGACGCACGACATAAACAACTCCTAACCCAGAACGCCCACCCACACAGGAACATAGGATCGTCCGCCCATCACAGCCTCAGGCCGCCAGCCCACCATCCACACGAATCACCGTCCCAGTGACGTAAGTACTGTCAGGACCAGCCAGAAACGCGACGACGCTGGCAACCTCTTCAGGCAGCGCCGCCCTGCGCATGGGGATCTGAGACAGAGCGTCGTCAGAGATCGAGTCGTGCGCCATCTCCGTGCGGACCAGGCCAGGCGCAACAGCGTTGCAGCGCACGCCTCGCTCTGCGAGCTCCCTGGCCACCGACTTGGTCAGGCCGATCATCCCGGACTTGGCCGCAGCGTAGTTGGACTGGCCCACCGTACCAGTCAGCCCTGACACAGACGCCACGTTGATAATGGAGCCGTGACGCTGGCGCAGGAAGCCGAAGTAGCACTCGCGCGTCAGGAGGAAGGCTCCACGGAGGCTGACAGCCACGACCCGGTCGAAGTCCTCATCGCTGATCATGGCAGTTACGTTGTCCCGGATGACACCAGCGTTGTTCACCAGGACCTGGGGGTAGCCCAGCTCGTCGATAATCTCCTTGACCGTGGTGCGGACCTGGGAGGAGTCACTCACATCGCACTGATAGCCGACTGCCCGGCCGCCAGCCGCCCGGACCGCGGCACAGGCGTCATCGGTGGTCGACACTGCCGAGGAGCACAGCACCGCGACATCGTGGCCGTCCCGCCCCAGGCGCTCGACCACGGCGCGACCGATACCGCGCGAGCCTCCGGTCACAACAGCCACCGGCCTCATTCCTGGCCCGCCTTCTGCTCGAGGACGTCAGCCAGCTCCCCGAGGTTCTGGGCGTCAGCAAAGCTGACCAACGCGGTCCACACACCCAGCTCCTCCATGGCATCGGTGATGATGTCGGCACGATCAACAGAGTTGGCTCCCAGGTCTCTGAGGCTATCGGCCCGAGTCACAACCTGGTCCTCAGGCAGCCCGAGAATCTCCCGGGCAGAGGCGACGAGAGCCTCGAAGGCGGTATCCGTGGTCATTGTTCTTCCTTTCTCTCGAGAAGTGTTCCTGGGGATCAGCCGTCATACAGGGTCGCTAGGCGCTCAGCGACCTCAGGCCGGTGAATGGTGCGCTCGTGCATAACGAGCTCGATCTCAATCTGCGAGGCGAGCCGCGCCCGCAGGTCGGCGACGAGGGCATCCTTCAGGATGATCAGCGAGTGACGGGGGCGCTCGGCGTACACACGCGCCAGTTGCAGCGCCTCATCCACCACGTCGCTCCGTGTCACCACAGGGTACGGAACACCGCGCCGCCCGAGCTCGACACCACGGTAGGTCTTGGCGCTGAGCAGCATCTCATTGCCCAGCACCTGCCCCAGCCGGGCTGGAAAGACCAACGTGGAGCCGAACCCTGGGGTGAAGCCGTACTTCATGAAAGTCGCCCCATAGACGCCCTCGGCCGCCAGGACGGCAGAGTCCGCGAACAGTCCCAGCGACAGTCCCCCGCCGATAGCGTGGCCCTGCATCGCCGCGATCACAGGCACCGGGCAGGACAACGGGAGCGAGTACACCGCCGCCCCGGAGTTCTCACCCAAAAAAGTGGAACGACCGGCATGCAGGTCAATCAGCGATTCCCGGGTTCCTCCGCAGCAGAAGTAGGGGCCCACCCCCGTCAGCACGACCGCGCGCACCGACTCATCCTCCTCCACGGCCGCGAAACGCTCCTGCAGCTGTCGCAGCAGACTGGCAGTGAATGTGTTCCCGCCCTCCTGGTCGCACATCTGGATGAGGGCGATCCCGTCATATGGGTGATTCAGTGTGACGACGTCCCCGCTCATCTCACACCCACTCGTACTCGCGGTGGTACTCACGTATACGTGACAGGACCAGCCGTCGCCCACCCCGCGCGCGAGCACCCGGAATAAGATCCAGGTCAAGGTCCACGTTACGGGTGCCGAAGGCCACGGCCCCGTTCGTGCGCAGCAGCATCTCGTACTCGGGGATGCTGAGCCGGTACCGGCTGTCCAGGTGGTCGGCGATGCGGCGTTTAGCCACCAGCTCCTGGCTGTCCCGGTCGAAGACGCCGCTGTAGAACTCCGAGGAACAGCCCGAGCCGTAGGAGAATACTCCCAGTCTGCAGGAACGCGACACCTCGGCGTGGTGGATGGTACTGAGGATATTAAGGTACACCGTCGCCCCCATGACGTTTCCGACTCTGCGACAGAACTCGATACCGGGACGCACACGGGAATCAAAGTCGCGGTCAATCTCCTCCTGCTTGCGCACCTTGGCGACGCGACGCATCATCGTGCGGTGCGCCCCCTTGACCATTCCCCCGAAAGGCGTGTGGAAGCTCAAGTAGTCAAAGGTCCCCTGGTAGTCCACACCGGCCACGCGCGAGGCGTAGTCGCGGTAGGCGTTCTCGCAGCAGTCCAGGTAGGACAGCAGTGACAGGTCCGCGTCACCTGCCTCGCTGTCCGGGACCGGTCGGCAGGTGTCCATCACCTCGTAGCTGTAGAGCCCGTAGGCCCCCGGATCCAGTCGGAGCACATGCGGCTGCTGACTCACGAGCATGGCAATCGCCCCCGCTCCCCCACTTGGCTCAGCGAAGGACCAGTCCGACTGCAGGGCCTCACCGGCGTCAGCGGCAGTGAAACGGGCCAGATCGGTGGCGACGACGAGCGCCTTGGCTCCCGAGGAGAGCGCGTAGGAGGCTGCCATCATCAGACCAGCGGTACCCGAGAAGCAGGCGTTCTTGACCTCGAACAGCCGGCACCGGCGTGACAGCCCCAGCATCTCGTGGATGTAGGTACTCATTGACTTCCCGAAGTCAATGCCGGACTCGGTGCAGGTGATAACCATCTCGATGCTGTCGCGCTCTCGCGGGGACATGGCGGAGACGATCGGCTCGGCCGCGTTGACGCCATAGGACACCGGATCCTCATAGGGAAGCGGGACAGAGCGCTGCGACATCAGCAGGTTCTCAAAGCGGCTATTATCCAACTGGCGGTGGCGCGCCAGCTCCTCGACATCCAGGTACGCGCTTCCTCCATAGAAGTTGATGGCCTCAATTCCTGACAGCCGGCTCATCTCTGGACCCTTTCGTCTTCGTCCCGGCTTTCGCTCGAGGGGCGCGCCTCAGGCAGGCTGGCAAGAAGCTCGGCGCGCACAATTTCCAGTACTTGCGCCTCTGACTGCTCTACGTTGATGAACTGATGATCCCCCGCGAGGACGTGAAGGTTGACCTCTCGCGCTCCCAGGTCCTCCCACGCACGCGATTCTGCCAGAGAGACCCCGTAGTCGTCAACGCCGTGGAGCACCGTCATAGGCACGTCCAGCTTCTCACCTTCCGCGTGTTTGTATCGGTCGATCAGGCAGCAGGCCGCAAGCAGTTGCGGAAGAGTAGCGCGTGTCTCCGCCTCAGAGTACTTCCACGCCTTCACGTAGGCAGCCACTACCGCATTGAGGCGATGCTCGTCTCCCTCGATTTCATCGAACTGGGGAATCCGGTCGAATCCCTCGCGCTGCAACTCACGCAGCACTTTCTCGGTGCCTCCGTTGGGACGATTAGGGGCGGTGAACCCCGAGACAAAGGCGCGGACCACGTTAAGCGCCCCGCTGGTGCGCAGGCGGTGAGCCAGACGGAAAGAGAAAAGCGATCCCCAACTGTGCCCGAAGGTGGCGACGGGCAGATCTGAGAGGGCCTCTCCGACAATGCTCTCCAGCGTTTCGCAGAACCTGTCGACGTAGACCGGGGGCGCCTCGCGCAGGCGTGACGCGTCCATTCCCGGTAGCTGGACTGCCAGGACCTGGATCTCGGGCCCCAGGACCTCTTGCCACCCGTCGAACATGTCCGCGCTTCGGTACCCGTTCGGGAAGCACAGCAGCCTCACCCTCGCGGGCCTCGAGAGTTTCTCAGTGCCGCGCAGCCAGTGCGACAGGGAGGTGTCCACGGCATCATCCCCACGCCGGTCCTGCCGGTGCCGCTGCATCGCCGCGGCGATGTCCTGCGCGAGCCCGGCCAGGTCGTCCGCGTCCAGAAGGTCGGTGAGGGTGAGCGTCGTGCCAGTGCGCTCAGACACCTTGGTGTAGAGCTCCACACCCGTCATCGAGTCCAGCCCGAGGTCCTGCATCGCTAGCGCCGCTGATACCTCTGCCCGCTCCATCCCAAGGACCTCACTGACCAGATCCTGGAGCATCTCGAGCACAAGAGCGACCTTCCCCTCCTGCGAAGAACGCTGGAAGCGCGCGAGCAGAGCCTCGTCGACGCCCCGCTGGGAGGACTGAGCGGCCGTCATCAGAACGATCCTCTCCTCATCAAAGGCCTTGAGGACAACACGACCCATGTCAAGCTGTACAGCACCAGCATCGCTGGACACAGACAAGGAACCACTGAGGGTGCCCGAGTCGACGTCGATATCGTCAACGGTCACACGACCCCACCGCGGACCTTCCACGTCGTCGGGCGCGGTGGAGCCCCACAGCCGCACCCGCTCCACCCTCTGCACCATGTACTTCTGGCCAGCCGGTGTCCGCTCGTGAGAGAACCGGTTGAACGCCTGCGCGCAGGCATCGACGAAACCAGGGTGGAAGCCAAGCGCGTACTGGCCCCGACGGGGGGTGCCATCGGCTCTGCTCAGCTCCACGATCCCGCAGGTGCCATGTCGACGGCCAGAGACGACGGCCCGCACGGAGGGGCCGAAGTAGAAGCCCTTGTCGTTCTCCAGCGGACCATAGAACTCCTCCTGCGAGAATGGGACAGCCTCCTCGTCGTCAGCGAACGGCGCATCGGGGCACGGGTCGTGCGTCACCGACAACGCGCCACGCGCGATTGACGCCCACGACGCGCCCCCAGCCTCCCGGGTGTAGATCTTGAACGTCCCGGCAGGAAAGTCCTCGCTGAAGCTCAGCAGCACCTCGACCGGAGTATCCGGCGGGACGACCAGAGCCTGCAGCAGCTCCATCCACTCGACAACGAGGTGCCCCTCGTCCAGGACGGGGCTGGCCGCGCGCGAAAGGAGCTCCATGTAGTAGCCGATATGGACGATTCCAGAGTTGTCCGCCGCCTCACTGAAGCTCTCAGCGGAGAAGACATGCAGGATGTTGGGGTCAGTCCCGGGAAGGTCCAGTCGCGCCCCGTCGAGGGCGAACCTGTGAGCGTCGAGCAGCGTGCGCGGTCCTGGCTCATCCGCCTCCAGCCAGTAGCGCCCATGCTGGAACGGGTAGGTGGGAAGCTGTACTCCTCGCTCCAAGAGAGGCCCTCCCCTGGGCCACCGCACTGACCCTCCCAGAGCAGTTGTCTGAGCCAGAACCCTCGAGATCTCGGGTTTGCCGTCACCGTCGCCGGTGCGCAGCAGGACAACGTCGTCGCGCGCGCTCTGCAGGTGTCCGACCCCTCCCAGGAGCACGAAGCGGTAGCCCATCCTCTCGATGCCGGGCAGCGGGGACGACGAGGACGCCCCAGAGGCCGCATCAGCGCAGGCCATCTCCCAGGCAGCACGAGTGTCCCGCTCCACGGCGCCCGCCTCCCAGGAGCAGTAGCGCACACGGGGACTGCGCAGCCGGGGAGCCCCGGGCCTCTCCCCCCGCGCTATCCGGCACAAGGCCCCGGCCGCAGAGTCCAGGTCGACCAGGCCAGCCAGCACGGCGGCAGCCATCGCCCCGCCTCCACAGCCAGTGACCAGGCTCGGCTCCACGCCCAGCTGTCGAAGCATCGTTCCCAGCGCGTAGGCATGGGAGAAGACATCTGCCAGGTCGCCAGCGCCCTGTGCGGCGGCAGCCGCGACCGCGCGGGCCTCGGCGTAGCCCGGCCACCTCGCCCACAGCTCCTGCTGGTCAGCGTCAGTCTTGTCCGACCCAAGAGCGAGAACGAACTTGGGTGGGATCTGGTCATCGGTGTGCGCCAGCAGCGCACGACCGTCGCTCAAGGTCAGGAACAGACGCCGACGGGCAGCGTAGCGGTCCCGGCCGTGGCTGGTTCCGAGAATCTCAACGGCGTCAGCGTAAAGATCCTTTCTGCCCTCCGCCCATCGACTCATCTCGTCAAGCACCTGGACGGCCTCGGAGACCGAGCGCGGAAGAACCAGCAGCCGGTGCTCGAACAGCGCCCGGCCCAGGTTGGTCTGCTGGCACACCGCGTCCAGGTCGACGTCGGGGTGGGCACGGAAGAAGTCCGCGTACCGCCGTACCTGCTCGAGCAGGGACTCCGAGGTCCTCGCTGACAACGTCAGCACCGGATCACTAGCAGAGGGCGCGGCCGCCGGCGGAGTCGGAGCCTCCTCGAGCACGACGTGGGCGTTGGTCCCGCTGAAGCCGAACGCGCTCACCGCGGCACGACGCGGTCGCCCCTCCGGACGCGGCCACTGCTCGCGTTCTCGCGGGAAAGCGATACCACGGCCCTCGCCGACGCGGGGATTCACCTCGGTGAGGCCAGCGACCGGGACGAACTCACCGTGGTACACCTGGAGCACAGCCTTGATCAGCCCGGCCATGCCGGAGGCGCACTCCAGGTGGCCGATGTTGCCCTTCGCCGCCCCTAGCCGCAGCGGCTCCTGCCGGTCCCCGTAGACGCTGCGAATCGCGTCGGTCTCGATCGGGTCCCCGAGCAGGGTTCCAGTGCCGTGGGTCTCAAGCATGTCGATCTCATCAGGGCTGACCTCGGCGACCTTGAGCGCCCGGGCGAGGACATCACGCTGGGCATGCGCGCTGGGCACCGTGAGTCCGCTGCTCTCGCCGTCGTTGTTGATGGCGGCGCCGCGCAGCACCGCCCAGACACGGTCACCAGCGTCTATCGCGGCTCCAAGCCGCTTGAGCACGACGACACCGCACCCCTCGCCGCGGCCGTAGCCGTCAGCGTCGGCGGAGAAGGGCTTACTGCGGCCGTCCGGAGCAAGAGCGTTCATGGCGCACAGACTGGACATCACAGACGGTGCCAGCATCAGGCTGCAGCCCGCCGCCAGGGCGACGTCGCAGTCCTCCTGGCGCAGCGCGTCCATCGCGAGCTTGACGGCGACCAGCGACGACGAACAAGCCGTGTCGACGGACACCGCAGGACCGTTGAGGCCAAGGGTGTAGCAGACGCGCCCAGCGGCCACGCTGGAGACGACTCCCGTGGACACGTACTGATCTACATCTGACACCGAGCCGATCAGGTTGCCGTACTCGGAGTTGCCCGAGATACCCAGGTACACCCCGGTCTGGCTGCCAGCCAGACTCAGAGGGTCGATTCCAGCGTCCTCAAGGGACTCCCACACGATCTCGAGCAGCAGCCGCTGCTGCGGATCCACCGAGCGGCACTCGACCGGCGCCATCTTGAAGAACCTGGCGTCGAAGCCCGCGACGTCGTCCTCCAAGAAGTGGGCACTGCGCACGTAGGACCGGCCAGGCCTGGCCGGGGCGGGACTGTAGAAGGCGTCCGCGTCCCACCGCTGCTCCGGGACCGGTACGACGGTCGTGACACCGTCCCGCACAACGCGCCAGTAGTCCTCGGGGCTCCTTGCAGCACCCGGAAACCGACAGGCCATGCCGACGATGGCGATCGGCTCCGGGTGGCTGCGTCGTCGCACCGCCTCAAGGTCCGCCCGCAACTCGCGGATGGTGGAGATTGACTGCTTCAGTAAGCCGACGGTACTAGTTGCCATGGTTTCCCAATTCCGTAGTTGACATCTCGATCTCTGTCCTGAGCAGCTCGGCCAGCGCTTCCTCGTCCAAGTTGTCCAGATCGTCCGGCAGGGGCGACGTTGAGAATGCGACCGCGTCCTGGCCCGCGCCGAAGCCGTCCATCTCACCAGCAGCCACCACCTCGGTATCAAATACCGTGGACAGCCTCTCCAGATCGCCCTTGGTCACAATGACGTGAGGCCTGCCGCTGGCCAAGGCCCAGGTGAGGCATCTCCACGCGTCCTCTGCCTCCAGCGGCTCGACACCCATGTGCCTGCGCATCTGCTTACGGACCGCCTCAGTGGCGGGCATGCCGCCCACCCCTCCCCAGAACGACCAGCTGATCGACACGGAGCGCCCAGGGCACAAGGCTTCGCGTCGGACCATGGACTGGTCCAGCGACGCGTTGGCGAAGCAGTAGTCGCTCTGGCCGTAGTTTCCAAGCACGCCCGCCACCGAGCTAAAGGCGACGAAGACGTCCAGGTCGAGACCGGCAACAGCCTCCTCAAGAGCTGCGGTACCAGCGACCTTGGGGGCCAGGACGGCCGCCGCGTCCTCAGGGGACTTGCCCAGCATGGCTCCGTCACGGACGAGACCAGCCGCGTGGATCACGCCGTTCAGGCTCCCGTGACGAGCGAGGATGTCGTCAACGCGCTCACGGACCGCACCGCCGTCGCCAAGGTCCATGCTGATGTACTCAGCACTGCCACCAGCGGCGCGAATCTCGGCAACCACCTTGTCGGACTCCTCGTCTGGCCGACGGCGTCCCGCGAGCACCACAGTCGCCCCGTACCGGCTCGCAAGCTCACGGGCGAACAGGGAACCGAGCCCGCCGCGCCCGCCGGTCACCAGGTAGACACCGCGCTCCCGGAAGGGCAAAGGCGCCGAGACGCCGGGTAATCCGGTGAAACCACGTCTCTCCAGGTCCGGGGCAAGACGGGACTCAACCGCCGCGCTATCGGCGCTCAGTACCCGGAGCGCGCTCTCGGCCACCTTCGCGCACGGCAGCGAAGGCGCCGCCACCTCAAGGGTACGCACATCCAGGCCCGGCACCTCTATCCGGACCGCACGGGCGAAGCCGCCGATACCAGCCGCGGCCGATGGCGCGAACCCGTCATCGGCGCGGCCGTATCCCACCAGCACCCTGGTGGGTTCCTCGGTAGACGCTCGCAGGGCCTGGCACAGAGCCATCACCGTGTAGTAGCCGGCATCCAACTGCTCGGACAGCGCCTCATCGTCTCTGCTCCACCACACCAGGACGTGGGAGATGGTCTCGCCTACCTGTTCGAGAAGCCAGTCCAGGTCAGGTCTGCTGCTCGTGCGGACGCAGAAGCTGTCCGCGCCGACGCGCTGCCGAGACGCGCCCGGGCGAACAAGGACGATGCGACGCGGACGAGCTCCGGGCGGCAGCGCCACCAGCGCGTCATACAGGTCAGGAGTGTCAGCCAGCAGAAGCAGGACATCCGGAGCCTTCTCGTCGCCGTCCTCGGACGGAACAGGGATCCAGGTCGGTGCCAGCAGGGTGACCGGGTAGTCCGGTGCCGCGGGCGGCGCAGCCAGTGCCTCATGGTCCTGCCCATAGTCCTGTTCCAGCTCTTCCAGCAGGTAGCCGGTCAGCTTCTCGATCGTCGGATAGGTGAAGACCATCTGCATGTCCAGCGCCCTGCCCACACGCTCCTCGATCGCGTTCGACAGATCAGTGGAGCTGATGGAGTCCATGCCCATGTCAAAGAAGCCTCTGGACGCCTCCAGCGCCCCAGGATCCTTGTACCCGAGAGTGGCCGCCACGAGCCGTCTTACCTCGGCCTCAACAGCGGCCTCGCGTTCGGCGGGCGTCGCACCGCTCAGAACCACGGCAAGCGATGGCTCGACAGTGCTGTCCTCGGCGGCCGCAGCGGCCTCGCTCTCACCCTCACCGGCCCCCTCCTGGGCCGGTAGCACGGGCGCATCGTTGTAGAGCCAGTGCTCCGTTCGGGCAAAGGAGTAGCCCGGCAGGGGCACGACCGAGCCCGTTCGCCATCCCTCGCCCCACAGCAGCCGCCCCCGGGTCCAGGCCCGGCCAGCGTCAAGAAGCTGCCCAGGACCGGGGCGCGCTGTCACGCGCGCCGGCTCAGCATCCGCGTCTGGCTCGGCCGTGCCCAGGACGACGGGTCCTTCGTCGCCGTCAAGATAGGAGCGCAGCGCGGAGCGCACTTCGCCCACGGTGGAGGCAACCAGCGCGAGCCGGTGGGACAGCGCGGGCCGTGCGAGCCGCATTGTCGTGGCCACCGCTGCCAGCGACGGCTGGCCAGCGTCGCCGCCATCAAGCGCGGTGAGGAGAGCCCGGACCTGACGACCAAGCGAGTCCCCGTCCGTGCCGGAGACGACGACGAGCTCCGGCTCACGACCCTCTGCGAGCTGGACCCGAGCAGGCGCCTCTTCAAGAACAAGGTGCGCGTTGGCCCCTCCTGCGCCGAAGGAACTGATGCCCGCTCGTAGCGGGACCTCGGCGCCGTCAACGACTTTGCGCTGCCACGGCTCGCCCTTAGTCGGCAGCCGGAACGGCGTGCGCTCCAGCGCAAGGCGGGGATTGACCGTCGCCGAGTTGGTGCGATGAGGAAAGCACTCGCCCCTGCTCATCTCAAGCACTACCTTGATCACCTGCGCGATCCCGGCAGCGGCCTCGGCATGACCCATGTTCGCCTTGACCGAGGAGATCACCACGCTGCCCTGCTCCGCGCCCTCGTAGGCCGCCGTCAGCGCCTCAACCTCGATAGGGTCACCGAGGTCGGTACCCGTTCCGTGCGCCTCCAGACGCGTCACTGTGCGGGCATCGACCCGTGCTGAGGCCAAGGCCTCACGCACCAGCGCCGTCTGGGCAGCCGGGCTGGGGACGGTGTAGCCGTGCACTCGACCACCATGGTTCACCGCGGATCCCCTGACCACAGCGTAGACGTGGTCTCCATCCGCACGAGCGTCGCTCAGACGCTTGAGGAGGACCGCACCGACTCCGTCGGATGGGACGTATCCGCTGCCTCCGTCGCCAAAGCTGTGGCAGCGGCCGTCCTGCGCGACGAACCCGAGCATGGACAGAGTCGCCATCTTGGCGGGATGGAGGAGAAGGTTGACGCCCCCGGCCACTGCGGCATCCGCGCGACCGGCGCGCAGGTCGGCGCACGCCGTGTGCAGCGCGGTGAGCGAGGAGGAGCACGCGGTGTCCACGGCGATACTGGGGCCCTGCAGGTCCAGGTGGTAAGAGACACGATTGGCCGCGGAATAGTGCTGGGAGTCCACCGGCACCAGTCGTCCGCGTGCCAGCTCCTGCGCGCCGAGCAGGGCGTAATCCTTGAATGACACACCGGCGTAGACGCCGGTGCGTGTGGTCAGGACCCGCTGACCGGTAGCAGCGTGGGAGGGCGGCACGTATCCGGCGTCGGCCACGCACTGCCAGACGCACTCCAGGAGGATCCGCTCCTGCGGATCCATATAGGCAGCCGTGGCAGGAGCGATGCCGAAGAACTCGGCGTCGAAGCACCGCTCCTCGTCAATGAAGCCGCCCCAGCGCAGCCGGAGCTCTTCGTAGCGGCGCCAGTCCCACCGGTGCGGCGGCGCCTCGCTCACCAAGTCCTCGCCCGCCCGCAGCCGTGCGGCCAGCGCACCGGTGTCCGGAGCGCCCGGGAAGCGCCCAGCGACACCGACAATGGCGATATCGTCATCCTCCCCGGTACCCGCGTGATCCGCTGGACTCGCTTGAGACACCACCGGCACCGGCACCGCCTCGGCCAGGTCATCGGCATCCCTGCTGTCAGCGCAACGGGTGACAATGGCGTCGACAACGTCACCCACCGTCCTCGCCTGGAACATCAGGGAGGCTGGCAGCTTCGGCAACCGCGTCTCGAGCGCGGAGAGGAGCTGACGGATGCGGATGGAGTCCGTCCCGTACGCCTCCAGCGGGCTGCCGACGTCCAGTCGGTCCCGCGGGATACCCAGGACCCGAGAGAAGGTGCTCAGGACGAAGTCCTCGACGGAGCCGGTCCTGTGCGGGGCATGGTCCGGCAGCTCTGGCGCTGGCTCGCCCGCGGCGGTCGCGGGTGCCAGGGGCCGGCCCGCGCCAGTCGGTGTCAGCCAGCACACGTCCTCACGGAAGGGGTACAGCGGCAGAGACACACGACGTGGTCGGCGCCCCTGCCACGCCGGGGCCCAGTCGACGGGCACCCCCAGGACCCACATACGCGCGGCGTCGGCCCAACGGCGCTGCCGAACGGCGTCGGCGACGAACCCCTGCGTGAACTGCGTGCCCAGCACGTCAGTCAGACCGGCAGGCTGGCTGGATGGCGCGGTCAGCAGGGCGTCATGCTCCCTCCCCCGCACCAGTGCCTCCAGGGCCTCGCTCAGCTCCTGAGTGGAGCTGGCCAGCACCGCCACCCGGTGGGGGTGCGCGACACGGCCCAGCTGGGACGTGGCGGCGATCTGGGCAAGGGTCGGTAGTGGCGCGGCCGCAGGACCTGCCGGAGCGTCGAGGGCCTGGATCTCGCTCACGCGCCGCGCTCCCGGCGACATCACGTCAAGTCCAACCCGCTCCAGCACCCGGCCCCAGGTGACAGCGTCCAGTCCCAGATCCTCAAGGCAGTCGTCCTCATCCACGCTGCCGGCGGGCAGGGCAAGAACCTCCTCCAGCGCCGCGGTCAGGGGCGCGCCGGAGCCCACAGGCCGCGGGCGCAGCCAACGACGCCAGGAGTCCACCACGGCATCAAGGCGCTCAGCGTCGGGAGCGGACAGCACCACCAGCTGCGGACCGTCGTCACCAGCGTGCGGATCTGGCTGGGCAGGAGCCTCCTCCACCACGATGTTCGCGTTGGCCCCTCCTGCTCCGAACGCGCTCACAACGGCTCGCAGGGGCTCATCAGCACGTAGCGGGGCCCAGGTGGCGGCGCGCTGGGGAACCCGGAAGCCTGCCGACGCGAGGTCCAGGTTCGGGTTGGGCGGCGCTGAGTGCAGCGACGGGACGACCGTACGGTGCCGCAGCTGGAGGACCACCTTGGTCAGCGCCGCCACACCCGCAGCAGACTCCGCGTGGCCGATGGAGGACTTCACCGAGCCTAGCCAGACCTGGGGGTGGTCACTGGCGTCACCAAGCGCGTGGGTCAGGCCGACCAGCTCGATGGGATCCCCCAGCGCAGTCCCAGTGCCATGCGCCTCGACGCAGCTCACCGTCGCCGGGTCGACACCAGCAGCGCTCAGGGCCGCGCCGATCACATCGCCCTCGGCGACGGGGCTGGGCACCGTGTACCCGTTGGTCCTGCCGGCGGCGTTGAGCGCGCTGCCCCGCAGGACAGCATGGACGTGATCCCCGTCAGCCAGTGCCCTCCGCAGCGGTTTGAGCACGACCGCGCCCACGCCCTCTGCCGGGACGTAACCGTCACCACCGGCACCGAAGGAGCGGCAGCGTCCGTCGGTGGAGAGGAACCCCGCCTGCGACAGGGTCACATACTTCGCCGGGTGGGGCATGATGTTGACACCACCGACGATCGCGGCCTCGCACTCACCCGTCGCCAGGCTCCTGCACGCCAGGTGGAGGGCTGTCAGGGATGACGAGCACATGGTGTCGACCGCGACGCTGGGGCCACGCAGCCCAAGGGTCCAGCTCACTCGGTTGACGATGGAGGAGAAGGAGCCCCCTCCGCGCACGCCGGCCGCATCAGCAAGCAGCTGGTAGTGGCTGAACATGGCTCCAGCGAAGACGCCGATCTCGCGCCCGTCCAGCTGGTCAGGCGCATACCCCGCCTCCTCCAGCGCGTGCCAGGCTGTCTGCAGGAACAGCCGTTCCTGCGGGTCGATATAGGCGGCCTCGGCCGGCGAGATGCCGAAGAAGAGCGGGTCAAAGCATTCGATACCGTCGAGGAAGCCTCCCCAGCGACTGACCGTGCTGCCGGGGCGGCGCCCCTCTGGGTCGAAGATCCTCTCGTGGTCCCAGCGCGAGCCCGGCACCTCCGTCACCGCGTCCACACCTTCGCGCAGGTTGTGCCAGAAGCTGTCAAGGTCGGGAGCCTGCGGGTAGCGTCCGGCGATACCGATGATCGCGATATCACGACAAAGCGATCCGGACGACTCAGCGCTGCCTGCTGGTCCTGAGGCGCTCACGCCCGCCCCAGCACGTGCCCGGGCCGCGAGCAGGTCCCACTTGCCAGGCAGCGGGCTCGTCGGCGGAGGCGGCACCGCGACGCCAGCGGGCCCGCCGCTGGGGCGCTCGGAGGGCTCGCTGGCACCGGGACCGGTATCCGGAGCGGCCTGGTGCTGGGCAGCCAGACGCGCGGCGAGCTCACGAGGGTTGTCGTGCTCGAAGAACAAGGTCTTGGGGAGCTGGCCGAAGTGCTTCTCCAGGGCCGCAGTCAGGGACAGCGCCAGGATGGACTCCACGCCCATCCTCCGAAAACTGGTGACAGGCGTCACCTCCTCAGCGTCCAGTCCGGTGACCTCCCGAACAACCTGTAGCACGATCTCCTCAACACGGTCCCCAGCGATGCGCGCGTCCGGAGCCGCTGACTCGCCGCCCCGCGCCAAGGCGGTCATCACGGACTGGGCGCCCTCGCTCACTGGCACCAGGACCGGCACCCCCGCCGACACCGCGTGCTGGCAGGCGCTGACAGCCTGCTCAGTGGACAGGCTCACCGCGGTACTTGCCGTCTCCGGCACGCTGTCCACCATCGCGGTGCCGCGCACGGCGGGCAGGACCACTGAGCACGTCGCGCCATGCCGCTCGCCCCGGAGCCGCTGAGCCTCCCGCCGTACAGCGAAACCGTCGAGAAAACCGTTGGCAAAGGCGTAGTCGGCCTGGCCCACATTGGCCAAGGTCCCCGCGAGGGAGGAGCAGAGCAGGAAGAACGCGAGCGGGTCATCGCGCGTCATCTCGTCGATGCAGGTGGCCCCAAGGACCTTGGGAGCGGCCACCGCCCGCGCGGACGCGGCGGTCTTCATCCTGACAAAGGCGTCGTCAACCGCGCCAGCGGCGTGGACAACACCCCGCAAGACGCCATCGGCGCGCAGGCGCGCGGTCATGTCCGCAACCGCGACGCGGTCGGTCACGTCGCACCGCTCGTAACGCACGGCGAAACCAGCCGCCCTCAGGTCCGCGAGCACCCGGGCCGGTCCAGGGGCATCCTGCGGGCTGCGGCCCACCAGAGCAAGGGTGCAACCGCTCTCGGCACCGATGCTGCGTGCCAGGACTCTGCCGACGTCACCGGTGCCGCCAGTAACCAGCACGATCTCCTCAGTCGACATCGCCGGCCACTGGGGCACTGGCTCGTGGCCAACTGCTGGAGCAGGCACGACCTGGAGCACCTCCCGGCCCTGCGTGGAGACACGCACCCAGTCGTCGTGCCCGCGCAGCTCAGCGCATAGGCGCTGAGCCAGGTCAGCCGTCACAGGGCCGGCCACAACCATTGAACGCAGCCGCACCAGCGGATCCTCCAGCGTGACCACCCGGCCCATTGCCGCCTCGGCCCACGGCAGCGCCTGGGCGGGACCGGATGCCGCGTCGTGCACGACGATCACGTCCACAGCCCTGTCACGCCGGAGAGCCATCACGCTGTGAACCAGCTCCAGCAGCACCTCGAGCCACGCGACAGGATCGGCGCACGATCCGGGAACCAGGACGGCGGCAGGAGGACGGCCCTGCCGGTCCATGTCCCTGAGCGCAGGTGCCACAGCGCTCCACTCCCCGACCCTGTTGACAGCCACGCCCGCCTGAGCGAGGCAGTCGCGGATCCCGGTCCCAGGCCACTGGCCACCAGGTGGATCGACGGCGATGACGTCGCGGATATCGCCGTCCACCGCCCGAGGCCCCGTCGACGCCCGCGTCGCTGCAACACGTAAGTAGCTGAGCTCCTGTTCAGGCATGATATGGCTCCTTCAGCTCACGCAGGACAAGGCCGTCGATCTCGACAATCACGCGTCCCGCCTCGTCTGCCACAGACAGGTCCAGGACGAACCGGTCTGCTGGCCCACGGCGTCGGATGAGGTGCGCCCACGCCCGCATGGGCAGGGGGCCATCACTGAACCTCGCCGACTCCGCCGCGTATGGGAGGTACAGCCCTTGCTCGGAGCCGAGCAGGACCGCGCACTCGAACGCCGCGTTCAGCATGGGAGCCAGCAAGGAGGGGCTCTCGCTCTCCAGGGCACCCAGGCGCGCAAGCACCTGGTCGCCGCGAGAGCTGCACGCCCGCAGCTGGCGGTAGCAGCCGAGATGATCGAGACCGCAGGAGGCCAGCAGCCGGCGCACAGGCGCGGCGTCACTGGGCTCGCCGCAGATCCCACGCAGGGCGTCAAGGTCAAGCCCCGGCACGACCGGGGCAGTCGGCTCCAGGCTCACCGTCGCGCTGGCCGCTGGCACCGCGCGGTCCTGCGCCACGACCTCGGCGCGCAGGGACTCAGCCGTTGGAGTCAGTACAGTGCGCACGTCAATGGGCGAATCGAGAGGAACCATGGCGGGCCACACGATGTCAGTCAAGGTGTGCGCAGGATGCTCAAGGCTGGCGGAGGCGGCGGTCCGCATCATCTCGAGCGATGCCGCGCCAGCCAGCACCGGCTGACCGGCGACGCGGTGGTCAGCCGCCTGCGGTACCCCCGGGCCCAGGCTGCTCACGAACTGCTGGGTGAACAGGGTTGACTCGTTGCGGTGCAGCAGTGGGTGCAGTGTCTCCCTCGCGCCCGGGAGCGAGGCGCCGTGGGTGGGGGGAACGGGTGGGACGGTGACAGCCGTTGGTCTCCAGTGGCGACGGCGGGCAAAGGGGTAGCCCGGCAGCGAGATCCGTCGGCTGCCCTGGGGACGTGGCCACGCGACCTTCTCCCCGGCCAGCCAGGCGCGTCCGGTGTCCGTGAGCGCAGGACGCCCGGTCTTCCCGGACACCAGCGCGTCAAGCTCCCGTTCCAGCTCCTCCTGGCTGCCGGCCACGACAAGGGCGCGGTGATCCTGAGCCAGGCGCCCCGCCTGGAGGGTGAAAGCGATGTCGACGAGGTCCTCGGGCTGCAGCGAGCGCGACCGCGACCACTCGAGGAGCTGGCTCGCCAGCACGCCCAGGTCACCCTGACGGCACGCGGAGAGCGGGATCTCCACCGTCACCGGCATGGCGGGGGCGGGGCGCTCCCGCTCTGGCTCAGGCGCAGAAGTCACGATGACATGGGCGTTGGTACCACCCGCGCCGAAGGTCGAGATCCCGGCCGTGCAGTGCGCGGGATCGGGCCACGGACGGGTACTGGTCACCAGCTCCAGGCCAGCACCGTCCCAGTCGACCTCAGGGTTGAGCTCGTCGGCATGGATGCTGGGGACCAGCGTGCCGTGCTGCATCTGGAGCAGGACCTTGGTCAGCGACACGATGCCAGCAGCGCTCTCGCAGTGGCCGATGTTGGACTTGACAGACCCGACAAGGCAGGCCCGCTGCCGGCCTGGGCCCAGCGCCATGCCCAGCGCCTCGATCTCGAGCGGGTCGCCCAGCCTGGTCCCAGTCCCGTGCGCCTCGACGTAGGCCACATCGGATCCCTTCACCCCCGCCCGGTCCAAGGCGAGCGAGACGACCCTCGCCTGCGCCGCTGGCCGGGGCACCGTGAACCCGTTGCTGCGCCCGCCGTGGCCCACCGCCGTCGCCGCGATCACGCCGTACACGTGGTCGCCGTCGGCCAGCGCCCGGGAGAGCGGCTTCAGCACAGCCACACCGACCCCCTCGGAGGGGACGTAGCCGTCTGCGTCCGCCCCAAAGGCCTTGCACCGCCCGTGGGAGGCAGCGAAGCCGGAGGAGTGGAGGAGGCGGAACTTGTTCGGGTGCGGCGACAGGTTCACCCCGCCGACCAGCGCGGCCTCGCACTCGCCCCTTCCCAACGACTCGCACGCCAGGTGCAGCGCCGTCAGCGAGGACGAGCACATGCTGTCGATGGTGAGGCTCGGTCCGCCGAAGCCGTATGTGTAGGAGATACGGTTGGCCAGGGACGCTGGCGCGCCGTTGAGCGTGTAGCCCGTCCCCGTCATCTGGGACTGCGCCGCGTAGAGCTGGTACTCCGAGTACATCGCACCGACATAGACGCCGACGCTCATCGAGCGGTCCTCCTGCGGCATTCCGAGATCCTGGGGAACGTACCCGGAGTCCTCAAGGGCGTGGTGGGCGCACTCCAGCAGAATCCGCTCCTGGGGATCCATCACCTCGGCCTCGACGGGCGCGATCGAGAAGTACCTGTCGTCGAAGCAGTCGGCATCCTTGAGCAGCCCCGCCCAGCCCGTAGCCGGGTCCTGGTCCCACACGGGGGCGCCGAGCGCCTCCCAACGCGCGCGGTCGAGCCTGTCGACACAGTCGCGCCCGGCGACCAGGTTCTGCCAGAACTCTGCCAGCCCCTCAGCGTGCGGGTAGCGACCCGCCAGCCCGATGACCGCGATCTGCTCGTGGGCCGGCGGGTCATCCTCGGCCTGGCGCTCGTGCGCGGCGGCCTCACGCGCTGACGCGTCCTGTCGCCCGGACTCTCCCCCCTCTCCGGCGCCCAGCAGGACGGCGCACTCCTGCGGCCGCGTCTCCAGCAGGCTGCCAGCCAGCTCCCGCAGCGTGCGGTTGTCGAAGAAGAGGCTCTTGGGCACCCGGCCCATCGTCGGGCGCAGCCGCTCGGCGAAGCTCATGACGATGATGGAGTCGACGCCATAGCTCTCCATCTCCTCGTCCAGGTCCAGGCGCGCCCGGTCGATCCTGGTCAGGGACGCCAGGATCTCGCGCAACCGGTCCGCCACCTTCTCGGTGTCCGAGCCGCCGCCGATCCCCGGCGCCTGTGGTTGTCTCCGCGATCGCCTCTGCGGCACGGCCTCTGCTTCTCGGGTCAGAGGACCGCCCCGCTCACGTGAGTCGTTGCGGCGGCAGCGCGACAGATAGCCGCGGACAGCGGGCAGGCTGCCCACCAGTGGGACCAAGCGGGTCTCGTCCCCATGGCGAGCGGCGTGGAGGACTTCCAGCGCGTCGCGTGTCGGCAGCGGGACCATCCCCGTGCTGACGTCCATACGCTCGAGCGCATGCCTGCTGAGCGTCATACCACCGTCCTGCCACAGTGGCCAGGCGATTGACACCGTGGCGCCACTGACCTTGCCGCGACGGACCAGGTCACGGCGCCAGGCGGCGAACTCGTCCTGGAAACCGTTCGCAGCCGCGTAATCGCTCTGTCCCGCGTTGCCAACCGTGCCTGCCAGCGAGGAGCACAGCACAAAGCTGCGCAGCGGCTGATCCGCGGTCGCGCGGTGCAGCGCCATCGTGCCAGTCACCTTCGGCCTCAGGACCTCGCGCACGGCCTCAGCCGACTTGGTCGCCACAAGCCCGTCGCGCAGCACGCCAGCGGCGTGGATCACGTCGGTGACCGGACCCGCCTCGGCGACGACCTCTGCGACAGCACGTCGCAGGGCAGGTTCGTCACAGATGTCGACCTGGATGTACCGGCAGCTGACACCGTCCCCGCCAAGACGCGCTGTCAGTGCGCGGATCTCCTCCTGAGGCTCCGTGCGGCCAAGCAGCACCAACGTGAGCGGGTCACCGTTCCGCCGCGCCCGGTCCGCGAGGTCCTCGGCGACGAGGCGGCCAACTCCACCCGCGCCCCCGCTGATCAGCCAGACACCATCGGCATGCCGGGGCGCGGTAACGGGCCACGGCTCCTCCCGCAGGGTCTCGGTCTCACGCTCGTGCTGGCTTCGCCGGACCGCCTCGTGGAGGACCGCCGCTCCTGCCTCCTCACCCGCCCATCTCGCTACCGAGGCAGGATCGCTGGCATCCGGGCAGAGCAGGGCCTGGACCTCGATGTCCTCCTCCTCCGCCCTGACGCTGCGCAGCATCGCGAGCAGCCCCGCCAGCAGGGAGCCGTCAGGGAGGACCAGTTGCACCACGGTGCGGCCACAGCGATCCGACGGGAGGCGCTGCAGCATCGACAGCGTCGTCTCCGCCGCCCGGATGTAGTCCTGCTCGAAAGAAGCATCCGAGGGCAGGAGTGTCGTCTCGGCCAGGGCCGGCATGTACGTCCCCAGGCGCTCGAAAGCGGTGAGGACTCGCCAGGTCGTGGGCAGGTCCTGCCGCTCCCTGGCGAGCGGTGCCGGACGCCACTCAGGAACCTGGATCATGCGCCCGGTCGAGGACGCGCGGAAGCGCAGGTCGCTGATACGGGCCAGCACGTCGCCAGTGGGCGAGCAGATCCGCACGTGCACGCACCGCTCGTCGCCGTGATCCGTGTCAGCAGGCGTGGTCACTACAGCTGCCTCGTCCCATGACTGCCAGCCGCCACTGCCAACCTCGACACGCCCGATCGAGAACGGAAGCATCTGGCCCGCAGCCGCATCATCACCCTGGTTGAGGAAGGCCCACGTGCTCTGGAACGCGCCGTCGAGCAGCGCGGGGTCGAGAAGCGCGCCCGTCACCGCGGCCCCCGAGCGCCGCAGCATGGCGACCGCCGCATCCGTGCCGACTATGACGTCTCGGACCACCCGGTGCGTAGGGCCGTAGTCCAAACCGGAACCCGCGAGGGCCGAGTACACCTCGGCCCCCTCAACCCGGGTGCGGGCGGCCGCCCGCAGCTCCGCGAGCGCCACCCGCTCCTGTGACGCGGGAGTGGTCGCCATCTGGGCAAGGGCGTCGCAGTACTCCACCTCAGCGCCCTCATCGGTGCCCACGAGCCGAACGTGAACGCCGTCGCCCTCCCGCTCAGCATGCACCTCCAGGGGCGCGCTGGCCGGTTCACGGCAGGCTCGGACAAAGGTGACCTGGGAGAGGACCACTGGTGCCCTGAGCGCCATCTGGGCAGCCGCGCGAAGCATCTCCACCATAGCCGCGGCCGGTAGGACAGGACCGCCGTCAACGTGATGATCACGGATCCATGACTCCGCACCGGTGAACGACGTCGTGAAGACCACCTGGTCCATGGTCGAGCGGTTGGCGTGCAGCAGCGGGTGCGGATACCGCCCAGCCCGCTCCTCGGCATCCGCGGGTGGCTCTGCCCAGCAACGCTCCCTGGCGAAGGGGTAGCCGGGCAGGCTGACCCGGCGCGCTGCGCGCCCCTGCCAGCCAGCCTGCCAGGGCACAGCGCGTCCGGCCACCCAGGCACGAGCCAGCTCGTCGAGCCGTGCGGCTCGCAGGAGCCCCATGACCCGCTGCTCGTCATCGGGATCCTGCTCCAGCACGGAGCCGTGGTGCTGCGCTCGGCCCAGCAGCACGGAGGAGCCCTGGCCATCGAGCACATGCTGGATCTGTTCAACCGCCTCATCGAGCGAGCCCACGACCACCGCAGCCCGCTGGGCCATCTCCTCTCGCCCGGTCTGCAGGGTCAGTGCCACGTCATCGAGCCGCAGCAATGGCGTGCGGGTGACATAGGCGATGAACTCCTGCAGGACCGCGCGTAGGCGGTCCTCGTCGCGCGCCGAGAACACCAGCACGTGACGGCCCTGGGACTCGGGACACCGAGCCACGGCAGGCGCCTCTTCCACGACGACGTGAGCGTTGGCGCCACCGGCCCCGAACGCGCTCAGTCCTGCCCGGCGCGGCGGGTCCGCCGTCCACGGGACCAGGCTTTTCGCGACGGCGACACCGGCCCCGGCGAAGTCGATATGCGGATTGGGCGGGTCAGCGTGCAGCGACGGCGCGACTTGGCCGTGCTGGAGCTGTAGCAGAATCTTCGCCAGACCCGCCACACCAGCCGCCGACTCACAGTGCCCGATATTGGACTTGACCGACCCGATAAGACACGGCTGGTCGCGGTGCCCGCCGCCCAGGACCGTGGCCAGTGCCCGCACCTCAATAGGGTCTCCTAGCTCAGTCCCGGTGCCGTGCGCCTCGATGTAGGAGATCGAGTCCGGGTCGACCTCGGCGTCGTGCAGGGCCGCCGTGATCACCTCGGCCTGGGCCTGGGAGCTCGGCACGGTGAAGCCGCCAGCGTGACCACCAGAGTTCACAGCCGTGCCACGGATCACTCCCCAGATGTGGTCACCGTCGGCGACCGCCCGGTCGACAGGCTTGAGCAGCAGGGCGGCGACAGCCTCACCCGGCACGTAGCCGGTGCCTCCCTGACCGAACGCGCGGCACCGCCCGTCCCTCGCGGCGAACTTGCCTTGGGACAGCAGGACCAGCTTGTCCGGGTGGATGGTGAGGTTGACTCCCCCGACCAACGCCATCTCGGCCTCTCCCGAGCGGATACTGGCCGCTGCGGCATGCAGCGCCGTGAGCGAGGAGGAGCACATGGTGTCGAACGCGATGCTGGGCCCGCGCAGATCCATGAAGTGCGACACCCGGTTCGCCACGGCGGCGAAAGACGACGGGACAGGGACACTGCGACCCTCGATGTCACCACGCAGCATGCCGTAGTGGCCGTACATGATCCCGACGAAGACGCCGATCGCACGGCCAGCCAGCTGAGCGCGGCTGTAGCCCGCGTCCTCCACGGCGTGCCAGCACTCCTGCAGGAACAGACGGGCCTGGGGGTCGAGGAAGGAGGCCTCGGCCGGCGAGATGCCGAAGAAGAGCGGGTCAAAGGCGTCGACGTCCTCGAGGAAACCGCCCCAGCGGGCATAGGTGGTGCCAGGAGTGCCGTCGTCACTGACGTAGGCCGCGTGGTCCCAGCGGTCCAAGGGCACCTCAGTGATGCAGTCGCGCCCCTCGCGCAGCAGCGTCCAGAGCTCGGGCAGGTCGCGCGCCCCGGGGAAGCGCCCGCTCATACCGATGACCGCCAGGTCTCGATTCCCGGAGCTGGCACCGTGATGCTGGGCGCTCGTCCTTCCGC
Organism: Actinomyces timonensis DSM 23838; assembly: GCF_000295095.1. Lineage (GTDB taxonomy): Bacteria > Actinomycetota > Actinomycetes > Actinomycetales > Actinomycetaceae > Actinomyces > Actinomyces timonensis. The sequence continues at coordinate 679,227 of NZ_JH806633.1, forward strand.
TGGGAGACGCCACGCCCGGCCCACCCTCCGTCCCAGGCCGCGCGGGGTGGTCCACCGAGGCCTCGGGGGTCGGAGCGGGCTCCTGCGCCCGGGCAAGGGCCGCGCATGTGTCCGCGTGGGTCCCGGCCAGCGTGAGCGCCACCTCGTCGATGGAACGGTGCTCAAGGAACAGTGTCTTGGGCAGCGACCCGAAGTCCCGCTCCAGCGCCCGGGTCGCCGTCATCATCACGATGGAGTCCATGCCGAGGTCCTCGAAGGTGTCGTCCAAGCGAACACGCTCCGGCGGCGTACCAGTCGCCTCGCAAACGGCCTGCCGCACTCGGCCAGCGGCAGCAAGCGCCAACTCACGAGATCCCGCGCCCGCGCGCTCCGGCGACCCGGCCTCTTCCTGTGGCTGGAGCAGGGCGCGACGCATCGCCGGGACAGATCCTTGTCCGCAGGCGATCGCGGATTCGGAGGAGGCCACTGCTCGGTCGATCAGCGACAGCGCCACCGCCGTGTCCAGCGGCACCATTCCCAGATCTCGACGCGCGGCCTCGACAGCGTCGTCGCTGATGGTCATACCGCCCTCGGCCCAGTAGGGCCATCCAATGCTCACTGTCCGGCCCTGGCGCTCCCCCGCCTCCCGCTGGCGCTCGCGCCTGGCCGCGGCCTCGTCGAGGTAGGCGTTGGCGACGCAGTAGGCCGCCTGCCCCGGGTTGCCCAACCAGGCCGACAGCGAGGAGAACAGCACCACACGCTCAAGAGGCTCCTCGCGCAGCACCTGGTCGACCACGTCAAAACCGCCTGCCTTGGGAGCCAGAACACGTGACACCTGGTCGGCAGTGGTGCTGCGCACCAGCGCGTCGTCAAGCACGCCCGCGACGTGATAGAGCGCGTCGACGGTTCCCCATACCTGGTGCACGCGGTCCACGGCCCGAGCGACGTCAGACTCGACGGCGGCATCGGCAACCAGGTACAACAAGTTGTCCCCTGCCGCCTCGGCCCAGTTCGGAAGCGGGTCGGGAGCCCCGGAACGAGACAGCACAGCGGCACGACCACCGGCTGCGACCACCGCCCGCGCGACGAGCGCGCCGACTCCCGAGGAGCCGCCGACGACGAGAGCCGTCTCGGCTCGCGGCTCGACGTGCTCCGGGAGCTCCACTTCGGCCATGACAGCGACGCGCCGCTGGTCATTGGCGACCCGGACCAGCAGGTCGGCCTGGGCAGTCTCCTCCAGGACATGACGCGCCAGGTCCTCCGTCGCCCGGATCTGCAGCAGCGAGACGACGAGGGAGGACTCCAGCCGCAGTGTGGCCGCATACCCGGCCATGGCGGCTGCCGCCGGGCTGGATCCGCCAGCAAGGTCCACTAGCAGCACACGCGTCCCTCGGACGCCGTCGGTCAGGAGTGGCCTGACCACCTCCTGGCAGCACTCGAACAGATCCTGGACCCCCTGCGCGTCCGCGGAGGTCGTGGGCAGCACGATGATGACGGCGTCGCTGTCCTGCGCCCGAGAGACGAGGTCGGCCACGCCCTCCAGCGCGGGCTGGAGGCGCCCGGCGTCACCAGCGAGGCACACCCGTGGGCGAGCGGCGGGCCGCGGTCCGGTCTCTGCGCCAGGCGTCCACCTGCGCGCCACGGCAACGACACCGGTTCCGCCCACGGGGGCGAGGACCAGTCCGCTCGTCGAGGCCAGGACGGTGCCGTCGGCAGCGGTGATGTCGACATCGAAGCACAAGGACTCACCTGCGCGCCGGGTCGCGACGACGTGGCGCGCCTGCTGGGCCTCTCCCCAGATCTCGAAGCGCTCCGCCGCGAGCGGAAGATAGGTGCCGCCCGCGGGCAAGAGCGGTCCGACGCACTGCCACGCCGAGTCCATGACGCCCGCCCAGGCGGAGTCCTCCGAGTCCTCCGGAGGAACCAGCAGGCCGGTGGCCTGACCGCCCTCGGCGCGAGGGTCTCGCAGTGCCTGGTAGCGGGGACCGTAGGTGATGGCCGCGGGAGCGGTCCTCGCCGTCACCTCGGGCAGGGCTGACACGGACGCCAGGTCCACCGAGCGCGAGGGGCCCGCCGTCGCCTCCCGGGCGACGACGCAGACCCGGGAATGGGAAAGAATGCTGAGCTGACCGTCATCACCTCGCTGGACGTCCAGCTCCAGGTGCTCCTCACGCGCCTCCAGCGGGTGCTCCCAGCGCAGGTCGACCAGGGCCGGGGCGCTGTCGCCGTGACGCTCATCAGCCTGGCGCAGGAGGATCTCGGCGGACGCTGTGGCAGGCAGCACCGGTACTCCCTCAATGCGGTGCTGGTCCACCCGCCAGTCCCTGGAGTCGATCGACACGCGGGAGCGCTCCTCACCCCGACGCGCGCCACGAGCCTGCCCAGAGCCCTCGAACCACAGCGGCACACGCTCGAAGGGGTACGTCGGCAGGACGACGGACCTGCCGGATGACGTCTGTGGCAACGTCGCCCAGTCGACCTCGTTCCCGCCGACCCACGCCTGCGCCACGGCATCCAGGCCGTCTGCCGCAGTGACAGCCGCATCACGGGTGGGCCGGGCACGGCCGCGGTACCAGCCCTGCCCGGAGGCGGCCAGCTGATGCAGCAACGAGAGCGCCTCCGACCTGTCCCGAGCCACGGCGGCTGCCCGCTCGGGCAACGCGTCACGGCCGCGTTGAAGTGTCAGCGCGACATCAGTCGCCGCCAGTTCCGGCTCCCGCTCAAGAGCAGCGGCCAGCCGCTGGGCGCACAAGCGCAACTGCTCCGGCGAGTGAGCCGACACGACCAGCACCACGGGAGTATCGCCCGCGTCCGGTCGCCGCGGCTGCTCCACGTGCTCCTGCACCACCAGGTGAGCGTTGGTGCCGGAGAAGCCGAAGGAGCTCAGCACTGCGCGGCGCGCGGACTCGCTCCTCCACTGACGGTGCTCGGTCCCGACCGTGAACGGGGAGCCGGCGAGATCGAAGTGCCGGTTGGGGGCGGAGAAATGCAGGGTCGGGACCAGCTCCCGGTGCTCCAGGCACATCACTATCTTCTGCAGCCCAGCGACCCCGGCCGCGGCGGAGGTGTGGCCCAGGTTGGACTTCACCGAGCCCACGGAGCAGAAACCGGTGTCGGAGGTCCAGCGCCGGAACGCGCCAGCAAGGGCAGTCAGCTCGACCGGGTCGCCGAGGATCGTGCCCGTGCCGTGCAACTCAGCGTAGGAGATCGTCCGAGGATCGATCGACTCCCGCTCGTACACCTCCTCGGCCAGGGCGCGCTGTGATGCCAGGCTGGGGGCGGTGATGCCGTTGGTCCGCCCGTCCTGGTTGATGCCGGAGCCGATGATCAGTGCGCGGACAGGATCACCGTCGCGCAGTGCGTCAGCAAGCCGCTTGAGCACCACCGCGCCCGCGCCCTCACCCGGCACGAAGCCATCGGCGTCATCGGACAGCGCGTGACAGGCACCCGTCGGGGACAGCATCCCGGCGTCGGCCATCTGCGCCAGACCGTCTGGCGAGAGGTAAGTGGCCGCTCCCCCAGCCACCGCCATGTCGATCTCGCCGCTGCGCAGCGCGGTCACCGCCAGGTGCACCGCCACGAGGGACGACGAGCATGCCGTGTCGATAGTCAGCGCCGGACCCGCCAGGTCATAGAAGTAGGACACACGGCCAGCTGCGATCGCGTTGCTGGAGCTGGTCACGGAGGCCCTGGGCGACCCCGCGCGGTCGCCCAGGAGCAGATAGTCACCGTTGGCAAGGCCGAGGTAGACGCCGCACCGAGTGCCGGCCAGCCGGGCCCGGGCGTAGCCCGCGCTCTGGAACGCAGCGGCGCACTCCTCCAGGAACATCCGATGCTGCGGATCCATGGCCCGCGCCTCGGCGTGGGGGATCTGGAAGTAGGTCGGGTCGAACATCTCAACACCGTCGAGGTAGCCGATGCGCGGCGAGACGATGTCCCTCATGTCGGCCCCGCCGAACCGCGGCGGTAGCGGGCGCACCCCGTCTGCGCCGTCGGCGAGCATGCGCCAGTAGGCGTCCAGGTCCCCGGCCGCCGCATAACGACCGGACATGCCCACGATGGCGATGGGCCCGGTGCCGGGGGGCTCCGCCTCGGCTCTGGTGGCGGCTACCTGGTCAGCGCCGACCGTGAGCAGCCGCTTCGCCTCCGCCGGAGTGATGCGGTGCGTGCGAAGCGCCTCGAGGACCGCGGCACGATCCACCTGGCTCATTCCGGCACCTCCTGCGCCATCAGCTCTGCGGCCTGGGTGGGAGGCACCGCGCCGTCGTAGACCTGGTGCAGCAGGGCGTCGAGGTCGTCCTGGGCACCAGCCGGCGCGTCAAGCATGCGGGTCTCCTGCGGAGGCGCGCTGGCAGCCACCTCTGCGGCCACCATCGTCGCGAATCTCTCCACCGTCGGGAACTCGTACAGCCTGGCCGTCCCCAACGCCAGCCCGAACTCCTTGTTCACCGCACGAATCCACTCCACCCCGACGACCGAGTCCAGCCCCTGCTCAGAGAATGTCAGGTCGAGATCCACGTCCTCGGGTTCCACGAACAGCTCCCGCGCCAGGCTCGCCACCAGGCGGTCCCTCACCTCCGACATGTCGGGAGCGGGCGGTGCCTCCTCACCCGCTGGCTGCTCCCGCACCGCGCCCACGGCTTGCCCCTCGGGCGAGGCGGGCGGCTCAGAGGAAGGCTCATCAAGGGTGACCTGCTGCGACGACGCGCATGGCGTCTCTGCGGGCACGGGCTCATCCAGCGGCATCAGGTGGACCAGCCCCTCCGGCTCAGGAGGCTCGGCCGGGCTGCTGGGCACATGCGCGCGGCTGGGAAGAGACTCGCGTGCCAGCGGATCCTGCGAGGTCGCTGGTGACAGCCTTCCTGGTGCCGGGGCCGTGGCACGAGTCGAGTCCGGACGCACCCAGTAAGCGCTGCGCTCGAACTCATAACCAGGAAGACTGATCAGCGGAGCGTCCTCGAACAGGCGGGTGGGCAGCGAGTAGCCCTGGCAGTACAGCTGCGCGACGGCGCGAAGCGCCTCGTCGACGGCGACGGGATCGACCGCGTCCGCCACCACGGCCGCCTGATGGTCCATGAAGGCCGCCAGCCCAGCCACGGAGGCGGTGTCATGTCCCGAGGCACCGGAGAAGACACGCGCCCCGGTGTGGGACCCGGCAGCCTCGGCGAGTGAGGCGCACGCCTGGGCCCAGTCCGCGCAGACCACGGCGACCCGGTGCGACAGGTGGCGGCGGCCCACAGCGAGCGTGCGCGCGACAGCGTCCAGCGGTACGCGGGGGTGCGCCTCCAGCCACGTGCGCAACGCGCGTACCTGGCGTCCCAGAGCCTCCTCGTCCACCGCCGACACCGCGAGCAGGACGGGAGCCGCTGATGGCCGCATGTCAGGCAGGGGGTCGCCCTGCTCCAGGATGAGGTGCGCGTTGGTGCCGCTGAACCCGAAGGCGCTGGTCGCAGCACGGCGAGGGTGGGAGGCCTCGGGCCAGGCGCGGGCCTCACGGTTGAGATACAGGGCTGCCTCGTCCCAGTCGACGTAATCGCTGGGCTGATCGCAGCAGGCTGTCGGTGGAAGGGCCTCGTGCTCCATGGCCCCGATCGCGACGAGCGCGTTGACCAGGCCGGCGGCCGCCTGCGTGTGACCTATGGATGGCTTGACCGACATCAGCGCGCAGCTGTGCGGGGGCGCGGAGGAGTAGGCGCTCGCCAGGGCGCGCACCTCGACGGGGTCCCCAAGACGGGTGCCCGTCCCATGCCCAACCACCAGCCCCAACGTAGCCGGCTGGACACCAGCGGCCTCCAGGGCACGCGCGATGACGTCCTCCTGCGCGGACCCGCTCGGAGCTGTGATGCCGTTGCTGCGACCGTCATAGTTCACGGCCGTCGCAAGAACCCGAGCGCTGACCCGACGACCCCGCCGACGCGCCGAGCCCTCGCGCTGAAGCACCAGCGCGACAACCGCCTCACCAGGCACCATGCCGTCGGCCCCGGAGTCGTAGGCACGACACCTCCCAGTGGGCGAGAGCATCTCAGCGTCAGCCATCGCGTCGAAGGTGGGAGGGGCGCTCAGCACGTTGGCGGCCGCGACGATCGCGGTGTCGCAGTCGCCCTGCTGCAGCGCGAGCCGAGCCTGGTGCAGCGCGACCAGGCCAGAGGAGCACGAGGTATTGATGGCCATGCAGGGACCGGACAGGTCAAGGAAGTAGCTCAGCCGCGCCGCAAGCACTGAGTTGGTGTTGGACGTGACGCTTGCCTGGTCCAGGAGACGCGAGTAGTCGCCTTCCTCGATACCGACGTAGACGCCCACGCGCTCGCCGTGCAGCTCCTCATCCGTCAGCGCGGCATCCTCTACCGCGTGCCACATCTCCTGCAGCAGCAGACGCTGTCGCGGATCCATCTGGTAGGCCTCGCGGGGAGCGATGTCGAAGAACCTGGCATCGAACTCCGCGACCCTCTCCAGGCAGCCCATGCGACGGACGACGTCGTCGACGTGCCACTCCCGTCGTTCCTGCGGCACCGAACCGATCGCGCAGCGACCCGAGGCCACCAGGTCCCACAGCTCCTCCACTCCACGGGCCTGCGGGAACTGGCCGCTGGCTCCGACAACGACCACCTCGCCTGGCTGGCTGTCCCTCGCTGGCGCCTGGTCACTGCCCGGCCGGGCACCAGGACCGTGGGGGTGCTCGCCCGCCGGGGCGGGAGCGGGCGCCTTCCCAGCGCGATCGGCATCCGCACCGGCCCCCGGCGCCCTCAGCAGCGCGGAGATCTGCTGCTCGTGACGCGACACCAGGCTGGCAACGACGTCGTTGACCGTGGACTCCTGATAGAAGTCCGAGGGCTGGACGGTCACCCCCAGCTTCTCGGTCAGGGCGCCTGCCAGCTCGACGAACGTGATCGAGTCGAAGCCGTAGCTCTGCAGACGCGCAGTGGGGTCGATGCGTGAGTGGTCCAGTCGCAGCACCGCTCCGACCTCATCACTCACCACGGCACGAAGGCGCTCCTCAACAGGCCACCCGACCATGCGCGGCTCCCACGCCGCCCCAGCCCTGTCCTCAGGATCCTCGGCAACGGCCGGCGCATCAGGGACCGATGCCGGGACCTGGCCGGTCCGGGGCGCCTGGGGCCAGAAGCGCTCCCGGGAGAACACGTACCCGGGGGCCGAGACCAGCGAGGCGCCCGACTCTCCCAGCAGATCCGCGGGAAGATCGCCGGCGAGGTAGAGCGCCGCGATCTGCGCGGCGCTCTCGCCACCAGGGTCGTCGGCCAGGCGCCTCGTCAGTTCACGCATCTGAGCGGACGGCTCCTGAGCCACCTGGCCGCGTGCCACCACCGAGCGCACACCATCGGCATCGGGATCGGCAACGGCGCCGCGCAGCGCTCTCGCTGCCTCCATCACGGAGGCAGCGAGCACCGCGCACCGGTACTCATGGTGGTACCGCCCCTCGGCCAGTGTGCGCGCCACCGATCGCAGGTCGGGAGCCTCCGGAGAGGCGCACCAGCGCGACAGCTCCAGCAGCATGGAGTCGAGCGCCTCAGGCGACTTCGCAGAGACCAGTAGGGGAAGAACTACACTCATCGCGGGCTCCAGAATGCTAGGTGACGGGGACGTGACTTCGCTGACCACAACGTGGGCGTTCGTGCCGCTGACACCGAAGGCGCTCACGGCGCCAACACGCGGCTGACCCTGACGAACCGGCCACGGGCGCTCCCGCTGCAGGATCGACACAGGGCGGCCCTCCAGGCGGATGTGTGGGTTGAGGGGCGCGCAGGCAGGATTGGCCGGGATGACTCCACTGCGCAGGGACTCCAGCAGAACAATGAGGCTCACCAGCCCTGACGCGGCCTGACTGTGTCCCACGACCGGCTTGACGGAGGTCACGGCACAGGTTCCGGGCGCCGAGCCCAGGGACTCGTGGGCTGCTGCGAGCGCGTTGAGCTCGATAGGGTCGCCCAGACCCGTACCGGTGCCGTGGGCGATGACATGACCGATCTCGTCAGCCTGGACGCCGGCCTCGGCGTAGACCGCTGCCTCCAGGCTCCTCTGGGCGTCCCCGTTAGGAGCGGTCAGGCCGTTCGTCCTGCCGTCGTAGTTGACGCCGCTGCCGCGCACGACGCCATGGAGCTGACGGCCGTCACGAACCGCGTCCGACTCGCGCATCAGGACAATGGCGGCAACCGCCTCGCCTGGCACCATGCCATCCGCGGCCTCGCTGAACGCCGCGCAGACACCACCGGGCGAGAGCATGCCGGCCTCGGCCATGGTGTCGAAGGTGCCTGGGTCGGTCAGCAGGTTGACAGCCGCGACGACGGCCACGTCGCACTCGCCCGACTCCAGGCAGCGCACCGCCTGGTGCATGGCGACCAGGCCAGAGGAGCAGGCGGTGTTGATCGCCATAGCAGGCCCGTGCAAGTCCAGCATGTAGCTCAGGCGCGCGGCCAGCGCGCCCGTGTGGTTGGAGACGACCTGTCTGTCGGGGTTGTCGAGGAACTGGTAGTCGCCGTCCTCCACACCGACGAAGACGGCCACTGTCGAGCGCTCCAGCGCGCGTCGCCCCAGCGCGGCGTCCTCAAGCGCGTGCCACATCTCCTCCAGCAGCAGACGCGCTCGCGGATCCAGGCCAACAGCCTCACGTGGCGAGATCTCGAAGAAAAGCGGGTCGAAGACGTCGATGTCGCTCAGCGCGGCAACCCGGCGCGACGCGCCCTCCCAGCCTGGCCGTCGCTCCGCGAGGTCGAGGATCTGGCTCTCGCCGCTGCGCACTGCCTCCCACAGCTGCCTCACGTCGTCGCACTGCGCCGCCCGGACTGAGCGGCCGACGACGACCGCCGGGTCGTGCTCCACCGTCCTGGGGGCCGCAGCGGGAACAAGAGGAGCCGGCGCCGGGCGGGTGGTCCCTGACGGCTCGGGATCCGTCCCGTGCCCACCGGCCAGGGCATCGGCATAGGCGCTCGCCAGATGCTCGGCCAGGAGGCGAGGCGTGGGATGGCTGAACAGCACGTCCGGTCCCAGGTCGATCCCCAGCGCGTCGCCAAGCGCCTCAGCTATCTCGACGATGGTCACCGAGTCAAAGCCGATGTCCTGGAAGGAGTCGTCGGGATCCTGACGGTCTCGGGGGATCTTAAGGACCTGCTGGACGGCTGTCGCGCAGGCCTCCATGACGAGATCGGGCACTGGCGTCCCAGCCACGGCCTGCTCCGGCTCGGCGGCGCGCTCCTCTCCGACGTCGTCAGCGCTGGCTCCCGGACCCGCCTTGGGGAACAGCCAGTACCGCTCCTCCTCGAACGGGTATGAGGGCAGGCTCACCCGACGCCCTGATCCTGCGACACCCGCCCAGTCGGATAGGCCGCCAGCAAGCCAGGCCTCAAGCTGATGGTCCAACGTCACGAGAGACTCCACGGGCACCGGCTGCGCCGCACGCAGGTTGACATGCCGCAGGCCCTGGCCATCGCGCACACGGGTCGCGAAGCCACGCATGGCAGTCAGGTCAGTCACGACAGCCCCCGCGCGCCAGGCGAAGGCCTCGCGACCGACCTGCAAGGTGTAGGCGATGGCCCCCAGGTCGTTCTCATCCACCTTCTCGGCATCAATCGCGGCGACCAGCCGCTCGGCACTGCGGCGCAGGGCGTCCTCGCTACGCGCTGACAGAACAACGAGCACTGGACCAGGGCGGGCGGCCTGAAGGGCGGCGTCGTCCTGGTAGTCCTCAAGCACCACATGGGCATTGGACCCGCCCGCCCCGAAGGACGATACGCAGGCTCGCAGCGGCCCACCGGGGTAGGCAGGCTCCCACGGCGCGACGTCATGCTGCACCGCCATGCGGGTCCGCTCAATGCCCAGCAGGGGGTTGAGCTGCTCGCTGTGCAGCGATGGCACCAGGGTGCGGTGCCTCATCTGAAGCAGGACCTTGGTCAGCGACGCCATGCCAGCGGCTCCCTCGCCGTGCCCCAGGCTCGCCTTCACCGACCCGATGGCGCAGGCGGCCCCGTCGCCCAGTGCCTGCGCCAGGCCACGGATCTCAATCGGGTCACCCAGCTTGGTACCCGTTCCGTGAGCCTCGACGTACGTCACCGTCGCGGGGTCGACGCCGCTCTCCTCCAGCGCGCGGCTGATGACATCGGCCTGCGCCACGGGGCTGGGGACGGTGAAACCAGTGGTCCTGCCGGCATGGTTCAGACAGGACCCCTTGATGACGGCGTATATGTGGTCACGGTCCCGCTCAGCCTGGCGCAGCGGCTTGATCAGGACGGCGCCCACGCCCTCGCTGGGAACGTAGCCGTCAGCGTCAGCGCCGAACGCGTGGCAGTGGCCCGTCTTCGACATGAAGCCGGTGCTGTCCAGCAGCAGGAGCTTGCTGGGATGCAGCGTGAGGTTGATCCCGCCCACGATGGCCTGGGCGCACTGGCCGCTGAGGATCGCTCGGCAGGCGGTGTCCAGCGCGGACAACGTCGATGAGCACATGGTGTCAACCGCGAGGCTTGGCCCCTTGAGGCCTAGTTGATAGGAGACACGGTTGGGGACCGAGGACAGGTTGCCCGGTACAGCCAGCGGCATCCCCGCCATCTGCGCCTCCACGCCGAAGAGGTGGTACTCGGTGGTCATCAGCCCGACGAACACGCCGGTGGACTGCCTGCCCTCGGCCTTGAGGTCCGACGGCCGGTAGCCCGCGTCCTGGATGGTCTCGTAGGCGCAGCGCAGGAACAGCCGCTCCTGCGGATCCATGTGCTCGGCCTCGCGCGGCGAGATTCCGAAGAAGTACGGGTCGAAGTGATCGACGCCGTCGAGGAAGCCGCCCGCGCCCGGAACCGGCCCCCTCTGGTCGCGCCACGCCAGGGTGTCGGTGTCCCAGCGCGAGACCGGGACCGAGCTCACCGCGTCATGGCCGGATCGCAGGTTCTGCCACAGCTGGTCCACGTCCTGGGCGTCGGGGTAGCGCCCTGCCAGACCGACGATGGCGAAGTCCAGCGGTCCAGGAGCCGCGTGAGCCCCCCTCTCCGATGTCTGCTGACGCCTGCTGCGGCGCGGGGAAGGAGCCCTCCTACTGGCAGCGGTGCCCGCGCCGGCTGTGTCTTTGACCGCGCTCCTCACGGCAGCCTTCTGCTGGACCGGTGCGTGAGCCTGCGTACCAGCGAGAGCAGTGGATACAAGGGCGGCAGCCGCCTCGGGGCGCTCGGAGGCAAGATCGTCGGCCAGCTCCTTCAGGGTCTCGTACTCGAAGAAGAGCGTCTTGGGCAACTCGCCCAGCTCGCGCTCGAGATCCTCAATGACGCCGATCATTCTGATGGAGTCCAGCCCCAGCTGGTCGAGATTCACGTCAGGGTCCAGCCAGTCAAGGGGTATCTCGAGGCTCTCATGGAGCAACTCCACGACTCGTCCCAGCACGGCCTCGCTGGGGGTGACAGGGTGGGGCTGAGTAGCGGCCACCACCGTGGTGCCCGGCTGCGGGCGCGACGGAACCGGCGCTCCCCCGGTCTCCTCGGGCTCCTCCGTAACGTCCAGCAGGTCGCGCAGCACTTCTGGGGTACGTCCCGGCGTGGAGGCGAGGCACAGCGTCTGGGACTCGCCGGAGGCGATGCTCGCGTGGAGCGCCGTGAGGCCAGCCGTGGACGAGATGGGCGCGAAGCCCTGCTCCCGAGCCATCCTCTCCAGCAGCGTCTCAGGAATGGCCATGCCGCCCTCAGCCCACAGCGACCAGTCGATACTCACCGTGCGACCGTGGCGCTCACCCTGCTGCACCAGTAGGTTGCGCTCGTGCGCCCAGCGATCCATGAAGCCGTTGGCCGCGGCGTAGTCTATCTGGCCAGCGTTGCCCAGCACGCCTGTGGTCGAGGCGAAGAGCGCGAAGACCTCGAGCGGGAGGCGCGCGGTGGCCGCGTCGAGGTTCACCGTCCCCCGCACCTTCGGCACCAGCACCGACGCGAGATCCTCTGGAGTCTTGGTGCGCAGCGAGCCGTCTCGAGTGGCACCCGCGCAGTGGATGACACCGGTCAGGCTCTCCACTTCATCGACGACACGACGCACGTCGGCGGGATCTGCTAGGTCCAGCTGGACGTAACGAGCACGGTCCCCAGCGTCCAGCTCGGCGAGTCGCGCGCGGGCGCGCTCGTCCGGAACCGAGCGCCCGGACAGCATCACGCGCACTCCCTCCTGCTTCAGCAGATCCCGCGCCACCAGGAGACCGAGGCCGCCAAGGCCTCCAGTGACCAGATAGGAGCCAGGCGACCAGGCGTGCTCCCGCCACGTCATGGGACTCCACGTCCTGCGCCTGGCCAACGCCCCGGCGACGTGCAGGTGGGCAGCGGGAAGGGTCGCGGAGGCCTGATCCCGTAACAGCGTCCCCAGCGCCTCGGCATCAGCCCGCGGCGTCACCTCGACGAGCTGGGCCATGACCCGTCGGCTCTCCTTGCTGATAGTGGCGACCATGCCGACGAGGCCGCCAGCAAGGCCCTCCGGGACGAGCACCTGCAGCAGGACGGGGCGGGCCGGTCTCAAGCCGACCAGCTCCTGGCTCAGCCGCAGCAGTCCCTGCGCCGCCTCCTCATAGTCATCAGACGAGGCCGCCCCCGTCAGGGGGATGTGGTGCACCACCGTGTCAGCGCCAAGAGCCCGCGGGTCGGCGCAAGCCCCGACAACAGCCACGTGCCGGTCCCGCGACTCGGCCGCGGACGCCTCAGAGGCTCCGGAATCCTGGGACGCCAGGGGCGCCCAGCCGGGGGCGAGCAGGCTCACCTCCGACTCGACCGGGCTGTCGGCGGCCGGTGCCGTGGTGAGACCGTTGATCTCCAGCACCAGCGCGCCGTCGGTGTCGGCGACGTCGATGTCGAACCGTGTGAGGCGCCCCCTGCGTCCCAGGTGGCGAACGCGGGCAACGACCCGCGCGGGCATCGCCCGGTGCACGGTGATGCTCTCGGCGCCGACCGGCAGGCCTGGCTCGCTGGAGCCGGGCTGGGCCACCCCGATGGCCTGGAGGACGCCGTCCAGCACATCAGGGCGCACCACTGCCGCGTCCCACGTGGCCACCGCGGCGCCAGCGGTCACACTGGCCTCCTCACCGGCGGTGAGCACGCCGGTGACCGTGCGATACGCAGCACCGTAGTCCAGCCCCACCCGGCCCAGCATGCGGTACAGCTGCTCGCTGTCGACAGGCCGCATCCCGGCGGAGCCTGGTTCCACAGGATCCGCGGCCGTCGGTGCGGCCAGTGCTTCCAGCACGACGCTGCTGGCGTCCTGCGGCGGGGCACCGCTCGGACCATAGCCGAGGGTGAGCAGGACCGAGCCGTCCTCCATCTCCTCAGCACGTACCACGACGTCGGTCTCACCGGTCACGACGACGGGGCGCTGAATGCTGAGCCCGGTCAAGCGCAACCCCGCGCCCGGCCCGGGTACGCGCCCGTCCAGGATCCGGGCCGCGTCGCACAGCACGGCGAGATGCCCTGCCGCTGGCAGCGTGGGCACGCCGTCAAGACGATGATCAGCAACCAGCGGATCCGCGGGGCGCAGGCGGGTCCGCGTGCGCAGGCCCTCGCCAACCGTTGAGGCGTTCCTGCCGGCCAGGCCACCGGCGCTCTCAGGCGACTGGGCGCGCGGCTGCTCCCCCACCCAGTAGGTGTCCGTGGCAAAAACCGTGCCAGGCAGCGAGACGAGTGGTGGCTGGCTCGCTCCCCACAGGGGCGACAGGTCGGAGACATAGCCCTGCGAGTAGCTGTCCGCAACCGCGCGCAGCACCTCGCCCCTGGTCGCCTTGTCGGCGCCGTGCGCGCCACGCAGCATCTCCTCCAGGGCGGTCTCCTGAGCCCGATTAGGGCGAAATCCTCGAGGCACCCGGGAGACGGCCGACTGGCCCTGCGCCAACTCCTCAAGGGCGTGGACAGCCTCGCCACTGGTCGCGGCGACGACCGCTGCGCGACAGGCGAGGTGGTGACGTCCCTCGGCGAGCGTGCGCGCGACCGGGGCCAGGGACAGCCGCCTGTCGCGCAGCGCCACCGCCAGGTCAGCGCACTGGCGCCGCAACGACTCCTCGGTGGCACCGGAGACCAGCAGGATCTGCGAGTCCTCCGGCCAGCTCGTGGAGTCGGCCGGTGAAGGCGCGCGCAGCAGGACGTGCGCGTTGGTGCCACTCACGCCGAAGGCGCTGACAGCGGCCACCGGATGCTCCGCGGCCTGTGGCCACGGCTGGGTCTGGGCGCAGACCCTCAGGCCTGTCGCGTCCCAGTCGACGTAGTCGCTGGGCTCCTCGCAGCAGATGCTGACAGGCACCTCACCGCTGGTGAGGGCGCACGTCGCCACGACGGTGCTGACCAGGCCTGAGGCCGCCTGGCAGTGACCGATGCTGGGCTTGGTCGACATGAGCAGAGCAGGCGCGTCGCGCTCGACTGAGCCCATCACCGCGGCGAGCGCCTTGACCTCGACCGGGTCCCCCAGCGGCGTGCCTGTCCCGTGGGCGACGACGAGCCCGACCTGCGCGGGCGAGATGCCCGACTGCGCCATCACCGACGAGATCAGGTCCGCCTGGGCGGCGCCGTTAGGAGCAGTGATCCCCTGGGTGCGCCCGTCGTGGTTGACGCCGGAGCCCAGGACGTCGGCGCGCACCCGCCTTCCCTCGCCACGTGCCTTGTCCCCGTCCTCCAGCACGAGGGCGACCACGGCCTCGCCCGGGACCATGCCGTCGGCACGCCTGTCAAAAGCCCGGCAGCTGCCGGTGGTGGACAGCATGCCCGCGGCACTCATGGCTTCGATGGTGCGCGGGTGCGTGAGGATGTTCGCCGCTGCCACCACGGCGATGTCGCACTCCCCCCGCTCCAGGCTGGCACGCGCCTCGTGCAGCGCCACGAGCCCTGACGAACAAGCTGTGTTGATCGCCAGGACAGGCCCGTGCAGATCCAGGAAATAGGCCAGGCGCGCGGCCAGCACCGAGTCGTTGGCACCCGTGAGGTCCTCGTCGTGACCGAGGTGGTGGGCGTAGTCACCGTTCTCGACCCCCACGAACAGGCCCACGCGGTGGCTGCGCAGTGTCCTCTCCCCGACTCCCGCGTCCTCCAGGGCTCGCCACATCTCCTGCATCAGAAGGCGCTGGCGCGGATCCATCTGCTCCGCCTCTTTGGGTGAGATGGCGAAGAAGCGCGGGTCGAACTCAGCGACACCGGGCAGCCACCCAGCCACGGAGGCGCTCCAGTTGGAGGGGTAGCCAGGGCGGTCAACGGGCAGCTGAGTGATCGCGCAGTCACCAGCGCGCAGGTTCTTCCACAACTGGCCGACGTCACGGGCACCGGGGAAACGGCCACTGAGGCCGATGATCGATACGAAGCCGCCCGTGTGGGAGGTCGTGCCAGCAGGCCTCTCCCGCGCCGAGACGGCAGAGGGCGCGGGCACAGGGAGCACACGGGTCTGGCGAGGCGCGTCCGCGGTCTCGTAGCGCTGCGCCGCCCACGCGGCATGGCCGGCGACAAGCCCACTGGCCAGCTCCACGCACGACCCGTAGCGGAAGAAGATATCGGGAGTCAGGCTGAGCCCCAGCCTCTCCGAGAGGAGCTCCGAGAGCTCGCCCAGTGTGATCGAGTCAAGACCGAAGTGGGAGAAGGGCTCCTCCTCCCCGACCATGTCGCGCGGGATGTGCTGGAGGGCAGAGATCACTTCCCGCAGTTCCTCGACCAGGCGCTCCTCAGCAGCCCAGCCCGGTTGAGCCTGGGCATGGCCTGAGCCGGCGCCGTGCGCCTCCAGCACCACCAGTCGGCGAGCGGGCGACCCGGATCCCTCGTGCCGCAGCAGCACACCATTGCTGTCGAGGTCCGCGGCCTCGGCATGCGCCTCGACCGCCTCGTACCGGGCAACACGCTGCCACCGCGCTGGTGCGGGCAGCTCAGCAGTGGCGACAGCGTCACGGGAGAAGAGCGCAGCGCGCTCAAGCGTCATCACGTCCTCGTCCGTGGCCTCTCCGGGAGGCACTACGAGGAGGCCGCTGCACAGAGCGGTGTCCCCCGTACTGCCGCTGCGCACCAGCGTCCACCTACGCCGGGCCCCCTTCGCGTCCAGCGCCACGCGGACAGCGTC
This sequence comes from Actinomyces timonensis DSM 23838, assembly GCF_000295095.1. Classification (GTDB taxonomy): domain Bacteria; phylum Actinomycetota; class Actinomycetes; order Actinomycetales; family Actinomycetaceae; genus Actinomyces; species Actinomyces timonensis. Next base: position 695,244 of record NZ_JH806633.1, read on the forward strand.
ACCACCGCGCACCACGGCGTCGGCCACGCCCCACTCGACGTCGAGCAGCTGACAGGGACGGGAGGCGTCGTGGCACAGGGTGGAGCGCACAAGCTCGAGCTGGGCCAGCGCGTCCAGGGAGACAGTCGGGTCGGTCTCGTGCGTCATCGCGCGATCTCCTTGTCTGAGACGTTGGTCGCCACATCGATCCAGCGCAGGTCGGGCACCTCGACGTCGTCCGACGCGCCGAGTGGGAGCTCCTCCCTGGCAGCCGGCGGCTGGGGCCAGTAGCTGTCGCTCGCGAACGGGTAGCGGGGCACACCGCCAAGGCATGGAGCATCCCCTGCCCCTCGTGTCGGCTCGTAGCCGCGGCAGTAGAGCTCGGCAACGGCTTGCACGGTGTCGGCGCCGGGAACTCGCGTCTGCGCGCGCAACTCGTCCCACAGGCGCTGCGCCGCCTCGGCGAGGACGGGGTTGGGACGCTGCTGAGCGGGAACGACTCCGCGGAGGATGTCAGGCGACCGCTCTCCGGCGGCGGCGCGGCGCAGACACCCCACGGCGCCGCTGCCCGGCGGTATGACGATGCCTGCTCGGTGGGCGAAGTGGAAGCGGTGCAGCGCCAGCGTCACAGCAAGGTGGTCCAGCCGGACATCCTCGCCCTCACGCTCCAGCCAGTCAGCCAGGTTCCTGCAGCTGTCCACCAACGCGGTCTCGGTCTTGGCCGACACCATCAGCACAACCGGCCCCTGACCACCACCAGCCGGAACCGGCTCGTCCCACCCCACCTCACGCTCCAGCACCACGTGAGCATTGGTCCCAGAGAACCCGAACGCACTCACCCCACCACGACGCAGCCCACCAGCGCCCGGCCACGCGCCCAGCTCACGACTGACAAACACCGGC
>NZ_JH806633.1:697237-699454 GCF_000295095.1 Actinomyces timonensis DSM 23838
GCCTCAGCCATCGCCAAGTACCTCTCATCGCTGGAGATGACGGCGGCGCTCGCGACGACGGCGACGTCGCACTCCCCACGCTCAATACTGCCCACCGCCTGGTGGAAGGCGACCAGACCCGACGAGCACGCCGTGTTCACCGAGACGACCGGTCCGCGCAGGTCCATGTGATAGGCGAGACGAGATGCCAGCAGCGAGTCATTGTTGGCCGTCATGGAGCGCGTGCCCGTGGCAACCGCCTCGAAGTCGCCGGACTCGGCGCCCACGAAGACCCCGACCCGCTCCCCCGAGACAACCGAAGGCCCCACCCCCGCGTCCTCCATCGCGTGCCACATCTCCTGCAGCAGCAGCCGCTGACGCGGATCCATCACCTCAGCCTCACGCGGAGCGATCTCGAAGAACAACGGGTCAAAACGACCCACCGACTCCAGCCACCCACCCACAGCACCACGAGCACGCCCCCACCACGGACCACGCTCCACAGGCACCGGACCCAGCGCAACACGCCCCTCCCGCACCAACGACCACAGCTCATCCACACCAGCCGCACCCGGGAACACACCCGCCATCCCCGACACAACCACACCAGCACCAACCACACGCCGATCGAGACGTCGAGCAGCCCGCTGGCGGGGTGAGCGTGGCACCGGTGCCGACCGCCCCGGCTCGTCCCCCGGCGCCAGGGAACGCATCTGCTCGCCATAGCGCCTGACCAGGGCGGCCTCGAGGCGCTCAAGCGTGGGATGACTGAAGAACATGTCTGGCGCTACCTGGACGCCCAGCCGACGGGTGAGGTCGCGACTCAGCTCGGACAGGTTCAGGGAGTCCGCGCCGTAGGCGCTGAGGACACGGTCGCGCTCCTGCTCCCCACGGCTCACCCCAAGCACCTCCGTCACAGCGGCGCCCAGCTGCTCGACCAGCCACGAGCGGACCGCAGCATCGTCCGCCGTTGTCCTACCGGCGGCCTCTGGCCGCTCGGCAGGCTCCAGCTCGATCCCCCGCAGCGCGCCCACCGGCTCGCCGTCGCTGTCAGCAAGGACGATGTCAAGCAGCCCGTCAGTGAGCCGGTCGACCCGGACCGAGCGCACCTGGCTGGCGTCCGCGGGAACCTCCGCTCGGGCGACAGCGCGCACTCCCCCGAGCGACCAGCCCTGTGCCGCCCGAGCCAGCAGGGCGTCGACGGAACCAGCCAGGTCGGCGCCGGTCGTCTCGTGCACGCTCATGCCGTGGCTCTCCAGAGCCTCAAGGGCCTGCGGGGACGCGACCTCGTCCCTGTCGGTCCTGAGGAAGGCCTCACCATCGACGAGGGCAGCAGACTCGTTGAACAGAGTCCACACGGTGCCAGCAGCGGCGCTCGGCTCGCACGTGATCATCGTGCTGCTGTCAGCAGCGTCCTCGTCCCTCCACACCACATTGCTGAGGACGGGGGGCGTCGCCGCGTCCAGGGCGAGCCTGGTGGCGTCGGCGGCGGCGAACACGACATGGCCCACCTGTGTGGGGATGAGGCCACGCACCCCGTAACGCACGGATGACAGGGACGACAGGTTCTCGGAGAGCAACGTTCCGACCAGGGCGCCCGCTCCGGGGCGCTGAGCGCCCGCCGTCATCACTGACGGCCAGCACTCGACCTCCTCGAAGGGATATCCAGGCAGCGGGACAGGCGCTGTGCGCGGTTCCCACCACAGGGTCGGGTCGCAGCCGGCGCAGAAAAGCCGCGCCAGGGCCTCCCAGTCCTCAGGGTGGGTCGCCCGGGTGACCAGATCGCGGATCGTCAGGTCCAGCGCCTCGTTCGGCTGGTGCCCCTGGGTGACGCGTCCCCGTACCACAGAGCTGGTCTTCCGTCCTTGAGCCACAGCCTCCAGCCCCTCGACCGCCTCTTGCCGTGTCCGGGCCACGATGCCTGCTCGGTGGGCGAAGTGGAAGCGGTGCAGCGCCAGCGTCACAGCAAGGTGGTCCAGCCGGACATCCTCGCCCTCACGCTCCAGCCAGTCAGCCAGGTTCCTGCAGCTGTCCACCAACGCGGTCTCGGTCTTGGCCGACACCATCAGCACAACCGGCCCCTGACCACCACCAGCCGGAACCGGCTCGTCCCACCCCACCTCACGCTCCAGCACCACGTGAGCATTGGTCCCAGAGAACCCGAACGCACTCACCCCACCACGACGCAGCCCACCAGCGCCCGGCCACGCGCCCAGCTCACGACTGACAAACACCGGT
>NZ_JH806633.1:700186-743450 GCF_000295095.1 Actinomyces timonensis DSM 23838
GCGCGGTTGAGTCCGTTGAGCCCCTTGCCAGTGGTCATCACATTGGCGCTCGCGACGACGGCGACGTCGCACTCCCCACGCTCAATACTGCCCACCGCCTGGTGGAAGGCGACCAGACCCGACGAGCACGCCGTGTCGACAACCAGCGCTGGCCCTTTCAGGTTCAGGAAATAGGACAGCCGCCCCGCGAGCATGGCGCTGTGGTTCGATGTCACGTTGTCGTTCTCCCCGACGACATCGGCGAACTCGCCGGACTCGGCGCCCACGAAGACCCCGACCCGCTCCCCCGAGACAACCGAAGGCCCCACCCCCGCGTCCTCCATCGCGTGCCACATCTCCTGCAGCAGCAGCCGCTGACGCGGATCCATCACCTCAGCCTCACGCGGAGCGATCTCGAAGAACAACGGGTCAAAACGACCCACCGACTCCAGCCACCCACCCACAGCACCACGAGCACGCCCCCACCACGGACCACGCTCCACAGGCACCGGACCCAGCGCAACACGCCCCTCCCGCACCAACGACCACAGCTCATCCACACCAGCCGCACCCGGGAACACACCCGCCATCCCCGACACAACCACACCAGCACCAACCACACGCCGATCCACACTGGGCTGCTGCGAGCGCGGCGCGGAGGAGGCTGGAGCCTCGGGCCCGAACTGCTGGGGCGACGGCTCAGCCTCGTCGCTGTCAGCGCCAGGAGCGCTCGTCACTGGCGGCAGAGGCGCGCCCGCGGCACGCCCGGTGCTGCGCCGCCTCAGGGCTGGTGCGGCGACAGGACCACCGGGGCTCTCGTCCGTGCCAGGGCCAGAGCTGACTACGCGCTGCACCAGGTGCTCAGCAAGCGCCTTGACGGTCGGGTGGCTGAAGAACACGTCGGGAGCCACGGTGGCACCCAGCTGCTCGGTGATCATGCCGGACAGCTCGACGAGTGAGATGGAGTCAAGCCCCATGTCATGCATGGACACGTCCAGCGCCACCTCCGCTACCGGCAGGCGCAGGAGCTCGTGGAGCATGTCCGCCAGGGCGCGCTCGATCTCCCCCACCCCGCGCTGGCGGCTCCCCTCCTCTGGCGAGGCGGGCCCGTTCCCAGAAGTCTTCCTCGCGCCCCCGCTCCCCTGACGGGGCGTGGGCAGGGCGGCCAGGACCCGGTCGACGTCCCCCTTGACCACCGCCATGCTCCGGCCGGAGGAACCAGCCACCTGGCCCAGCACGCCCACAGCCTCGTGGGGAGGCAGCGGGGACTGCCCCGTCGCTGCCAGCATGAAGGATGATTTATCCGTGTCTTCCTGCCCGACACCGATCTCGGCCCACAGCGGCCAGGCGATGCTTGTGCCGAGCCCGTTGGCCGCCAGCGCGGCCAAGTAGCGGTTGCCGACCGCGTACTCGCAACTGCCGAAGTCACCCAGGTGGGCGGCGGTGGAGGAGCACCACAGGACGTGGTTGGCACCAGCCTCGGCGGCCGCACGGGCCAGGGCCGCTGCGGAGTCGAGCCGCAGGCGCAGCGACATGTCGACCTCACGCGGGTCAGCCTCGGGCATTGAGGGCAGTGGACCGGGGCCGGCAGCCCACACAACACCCTGCAGGCTCCTCTCGGCCGCTACCGAGGCGACCAGAGCAGAGAGGTCGGTCGGCACGCCCAGATCCACGCCGCGGTAGTCGATCCCCTCAAGACCAGCCGCGTGGAGGGACTCCTCAGCATCATCCAGGCTGCGGCGGCCAGCGCCGACGATACTGGCGCCAGCCTGCTGCAGCCACCTGGCGATCGAGGAGCCGATCCCACCCGTGACCCCGAGGACAAGCCAGGAGCCCTCAGGAGATGGCAGAGGCTCGGCGCTATCAGGACTCATGCGCTCCCCGGCGAGCGTCATCAGCCCTTCGCCGCTGAGCATCGTGGCTCCAGCGGCGGGGTCGAGCGCCGCTGCCACCTGAGAGCGCCACGCCGAGCCGGCCAGGACCTCTTCATCGATGACAACTGGGTGAACCTGCCAGTCCGGCACCACCCTGCCCACAGAGCGCTCGAAGCCGACCAGGGCCTCACAGTACGCGCGCGCCTGCGGCGTCACCGCCGAGGAGACCAGGAACACCGCTGGCGGGTCCCCTGCCTGCTGGGCCAGCGCGGCCAGCATCCGCCACGACGCCGCCATTGTCTCGGCGTCCCACGGCCCGTGTGTCCCGCGCAGGTCAAGCACAGTGCTCACGTGCTGGGAGGTCGCCTCGCGAGACACCACATCGGCCTGGTCGTCGGAGGCGACGATGACACGACCCGCGAACGGGGCGCAAGCCTCACGCCACGCGGGCACCGTCTCCGGCTCCGCCCCGACGAGCAGCACGTCGCCGAGCCGAGGGCTGCGGCGCCCGGAATCGACGACCCACCGTTCCTGGACGAGCCCAAGATCCTGCGGCCAGGTGAAGGAGGGGGCCTGTGCGTGGGACTCCACGCCAGAGGAGGCGCCACGGGCCCGGTCGCTGCCCAGCTCCCCTTCCAGGTAGCGCCTGGCCACGGCCTTGCGGCTGAGCTTGCCAATGCCATCGCCGCGCAGCGTCCCGGGCGGGACGAGGACGACCTCGTGGACAGACAGTCCGTGCGACTGTGAGAGGGCGACGACGCTGCGCTCCCTCAGCCCGGCTCGCTGTCTCTTGCCCATGCTGTCGGGGATCTCCTGGACGACGACGACGCGCTCACGATCGTCGATATCACAGGAGATGACGCAGGTATCCAGCCCCTGTGGCAGGTCGGCACCCTCACGCAGCGACAGCTCCAAGTCCGCCGGATCATAGTTCATGGCGTTGATGATGATGACGTCGCTCTCGCGACCGACGATGAAAAGCTGCTGATCATGAATGACAGCGAGGTCGCCAGTGCGGTACCAGCGCCCCTCCTCAGAGCTGGTGAACTGGCGTCCGGTCAACTCCGGGTTGCGCCAGTAGCCGGAGGAGGCGCTCCCGGACAGGACGTGGAGCTCACCCACACGATCCTCACCGAGATCGTGTCCCTGGGCATCGCGGACCTCGAGGCGGACGTGCCCTCGCGGGGCGCCGCACGAGGGCACGTCACGCGTGCCCTCCGCCCCCGGCTCCCGGAACTCAGCGCACCCACGTCGCAGCGACGCACGATCCAGGCTGATGAACTCGACAGGGGCCTCAAGCCTGGAGCACGTGACGCCGCACATCTCGGTTGACCCGTAGTGCACGCTCAGCACGTCGCGTCGCAGCCCCCAGGGCGCGAAGGTGGCGTGGAACTGCTCTACCGTGTCACGCCGGACGCACTCCCCAGCAGTCAGGACAGTCCGCACCGAGGCCAGGGAGACATCGTCGTCCAACTGCGCAGCACCGTGGCGGATGGCGTGGTCAAGCGCGAAGTTGGGCGCTGCCGTGTGAGTGGCGTGCCTGGTGGCGAGCAGGCGCAACCACCTGTCCGGGGCCTCGATGAAGGCCGCGCTGGGCATGAGGAGCACCGGGCACCCTGCCAGCAGGGGGCCGAGGAAGCCCACGCTCATGCCGAAACTGTGAGACAGCGGAAGCCAGCTCACCACGCTCGACCCCTCGTCCACCTGCCACAGAGAGGTGCAGACACGCATCTCGGAGAGGATGCTGCGCCGGGTGTGCTGGACACCTTTGGGAGCCCCGGTCGACCCTGAGGTGTACAGCAGGATCGCGACCTCGTCCCAGCCAACTTCCCGGGGAGGTGTCTCCTGGGCATCGTCCTGCCGGGGAAGCGCAGCGGCATCCACAATGTGCTCGGCCATGCCCTGGAACCGGCTGACGTAGGCGGAACTGGTCAGTACCACGGTTGGTTCGGCGTCAGACACGATGTAGGCAGCGGCTGGCGAGAGCGCCTCGGAGTGGTCGAGCATCTCAGGCGAGAGGGGCACCGCGACCAGACCCGCGTACTCGGCGGCGAGCAGGGCAGCGATGAAAGTGCTGCCATAGGGCAGGCCGATAAGCACGCGGTCACCCGGCGATGTGCGCTCCTGGAACCAGCCGGCGAGCGCCGTCGCCCAGCGAGCCGCCTCGGAGCCGGTCAGCGTCTCCAGCACAGAGTCTCCGTCGCTGAACGACCAGGTCAAGCGGTCTCCGTGGTCCCTGCACATCGTGGCCCACGGCTGCTGCGCAGTGGTGTCTGCAGAATCGTTCATGACTATTGCCCTCTCTGAGTGAATAGACACATGGCCGCTGTGCCACGGCTGCCTCACAGGTCGGCGCGCTCGAAGCGTGTGGCGGATACGCGCAGGGCGACGGCGTTGACCAGGACGAAGAAGACGGCACCCGCCCCCAGGACCACCAGCTGGTGGCCCAGGTGCTGGCTCCCGGTGGCGTTGAGGGCCTCACCAGGCGCGCCTCCCAGGTGCGCGCCGACCTCGGCAGCGGTCCCGACCAGCGAGGCGGCCAGGGACGCCAGTGCCACCGGCACGCCCAGGCGCGAGCCCGTCCTGAGGAACATGGGGAAGAACACCGAATTGAACACCCCGAACACCACCAGCCCCACGCCCAGCAGCGCGATATTGGCCTGCACCCCCACCGGGTTGCGCTCTGGCGAGATCTGGTAGCGGACAAGGATGACCGGTATACAGGCCACCACCTGGGCGATCTCGACTATCCAGGCCAACTCCATGTAGCTGCGGGCGATATCACGCTTGCGCACAGGCAGCAGCAGGGAGAAATACACGTCATGGTTCTCCCGCACGCCCTGGAACACGAAGTACAGTCCCAGCACCTGGTACAGGAACACCATCACATAGGGGTACTGCGGAACCATGAGCAGCAGCACCAGCGCCAGGAAAAACCATGTCACCGGAATATTCACCAGCCGCAGGCTCTTGCGCACCATCGGGGTCATGACTGCTTCTCCTGACGCTCAAGATGGACAATGATGTCGTTGAGGCTGGCCGGCGTGACCTCCAGCCCACGGATCCCAGCCACCGCGGCCTCACCCAGCCGCGAGGCCTCGACCAGACCCGTCACGCGCCCCTGGCTCCGGCTGGCACCGATCAGCACGGATCCCAGCCCAGATGGCACCGTCTCAGCAGGACCTGAGACCATGCGGTAGTGAGCCGCGAAATCCTCCAGAGTCCCGCTGGCGCGTACCCGCCCCCGGGACAGGTAGGTGACATCGTCAGCGATCTGCTCCAGGTCACCCATCTGGTGGGTGGAGAACAGCAGGCCGACACCCGTGTCGTCGACAAGCTCGCGCAGTTCGCGCAGCAGGTCGTCACGCGAGAGCGGGTCCAGCCCGCTGGTCGGCTCGTCGAGCAGCAGCAACTCAGCACGACGCGACAGCGCCAGCGCGATCCCGTACTTGACCCTCATACCAGCCGACAGCGCCTCGATCTTCTTGTCCTCCACCAACTCGAAGCGCTCCAGGCAGTCCCGGTAGACCCGCTCGTCCCAGAGGGGAAAGAACCGCCTGTAGACGTCGGTGATCGTTCTCAGCCGCCTTCGGGGGTAGAAGGCCACCTCGCCCATCGAGAACGACACGCGCCTCATGACCTCGTGCTCACGTCCCCGGAAGTCCTCGCCGAAGAAGCGCACCTCACCGCCATCAGGGCGGATAAAGCGCAGAACAGCCTTCAGCGTCGTGGTCTTACCGGCCCCGTTACGGCCAATAAAGCCCATCACACGGCCAGCACCCACCGACAGGCTGACATCCTCCAGCGCAAAACCTGGATACCTCTTGGTCAGTCCCCTGACCTCAAGAATCGGACGGGACATCACTTCTCCTTTCCTCGCGCCAAGCGGAACACGATCCCCTGAAACCAGACCGCCACCTGCCCCGAGACACCGCTCAGCACCACATCCACCCCATCTTCAGATACCCGGGCACGGATGACGCCTTCAGCGGGAACAGGGCCCCGGACACCGATACGGCGCGCGGCAGTGGGAAGGGGCTCCAGGTCCGCGTGGTGCGGCAGGGCCAGCCACGCGAGGTCGATGGCCCGGGTAGACACATAGACGTCGCAGGAGACGTTGCGGCCGCGCCCGTAGAAGTCCGGCTGCGTCACGAACCGAGCCGTGCGGTGCTCGGGCATCTCCCCAAGGCCAGTAACGCAGTCGTAGCCCCCACCGCGGACCGCGCCGAGCGCATCGAGCTCCTTGTCCAGAGCCGTTGCGCTCCCCTCCGCGCTTATCGGCGCTCCGAGCACGGGAGGCCGATCGTCCCGCAGGGGCCTCGCTGAGGCCTGGAACAGCACTCCGCCATCCTGGCCATCGAGCACGTCAAGATCCACGCGTTCCTGGTCCGCGCTGCTCAGGACAGTGCGAGTGCTCCTGATCGCGTCACGGGACAGCATCATCGGCTCGCCCCAGGCGACGTCCTCGAGCATCAGACCGGAGCCCGCGCCACGCACAGAGGCGGCGTAGCAGAAACGGGCGACCTCCAACCACGCCGCGGCAGGCACGCAGGCCGCGCGACGCAGCGTGTGCCAACGCACCACAGGCATCCGCGCGTCCCACGCGGACTCAAAGCTCTGCTCAGTGAGGTCACTGGAGTTGCGCAGCACGAGCGCGTGCAGGCGTTGAGGAGCCGTCGCTCTCACGGCTGATGCCTCAAGCCGGTGACGCTGGCGCTCGAACGGGTAGGCGGGCAACGGCGAACTGGCAGAGTCCACCGCTGACCACGGCGTGGTCCGGCCCTCGACCCAGTCCCGCAGAAGGTCGTCCGTCGCGCCGGGAAGACGGGCCAGCGCCGTATGCGCCTCCTCTTCCTCGGAGGGGCGGATGACGGAATCTGAGCGAGGGGCCCTTCCGACGAAGATGCCGTCACTGGCTCCCCGCAGAAAGGCGCCGATGCGCTCTCGGGCGCCCGCCGCGCCACCCGCGCCGAGTGCCAGGCGGTGCTCCATCGGCTCGGCGGCCATGAGGGCCAAGGCCTGGCGCTCCAGCTCGGAGCGGTCCATGCCCTCAAGCAGCCCGTACAGCTGCCTGGCCCGCTCCTCAAGCGCCCTCCTGGAGCGCGCTGACAGGAGAAGCGGCACCTCCCCGACGATCGTGGTACGCGGTTGATCAGGCCTGGGCGCCGTGGTGACAACGGTATGGGCGTTGGTGCCGCCGAAACCGAAGGAGCTGACGCAGGCGACGCGCCGGCGGCCTGGAGCCTGCGGCCAAGGCGAGTTCCTCTCCGCGAGGCCTACGACTCCCCCGCCCAGGTCCAGCTGGGGGTTGATGGCCCGAAAGTGCCCCAGCCCAGTGACCGTCTCATGCTCCAGGCACATCACCGCTTTCATCACTCCCACCAGGCCAGCTGCTGACTCCAGGTGGCCCACCACCGTCTTGGCCGAGGTCAGCAGGACGGGCTCGTCCCTGCGCCCAGAGTGACGCAAGGCGTCCACCAGCGCCTCAACCTCGATCGGGTCGCCCAGGGGTGTGCCAGTGCCGTGGCACTCGACCATCCCCACCTCGTCGGGGGTGACGCCAGCATCAGCAAGGGCACGACGCACAAGGGCTGCCTGCGCCCTCGGGTCCGGCGCCCGCAGCGATCCGGTCCTGCCGTCGTGGTTCGATGAAGTCCCCAGGATGACGGCGCGCACACGCGAGCCGTTGGTGTCAGACAGGCGTCGCAGCACCAGGGCTGTCACGCCCTCCGAGCGAACGTAGCCGTCGGCGGCAGCATCGAAGGTCCTGCACTGACCGCCCTTGGACTGCATGCCCGCCAGGTTGTTGCACATGAGCTCCTTGGCCGAGCCTATGTAGTTGACTCCCGCCACGACGGCGGTGTCCACCTCCCTCGCGCGCAGCGCGCGGACAGCGAGGTGCAGGGCGACGCTCGATCCCGAGCAGGCTGTGTTGACAACCATGCTAGGTCCGTGGAAGTCGTAGAGGCGCGAGATACGGTTAGCCAGCATTGCCGGGTGCAGGCCCGAGTCAAGATGGCCAGCGTAGGTGTCGGCCGAGCCCGGAACATGGGAGGAGACATCGTTGTAGTCGACGAGGTGCGCCCCGACATAGACGCCGACACTGCTGCCGCGCAATGACGACGGCCGCAGCCCGGCGTCCTCCAGAGCGTGCCAGACCACCTCGATCAGGCGGCGCTGCTGCGGATCCATCGACTGGGCTTCAAACGGGGCTATACCGAAGAAGGCCGCATCGAACTCATCCATGCGCTGGGTGATCCCGGCTCTCATTGGCAGGTCGGCGACGTCGTCGTGGTCACGAAGATGCTGCTCGACGAGCCAGGGCCTGACAGCCTCGATTGTCGAGACGCAGTCGCGCTGCTCCACCAGAGCCTGCCAGAACTCCTCAGGGCTCTGCATGTCTGGCGGTAGCTGGCAGGCCATGCCCATCACCGCGACCTCACGAGCGTCGTCTGCCCCGCGCTGCTCGTCTACGCCGCCGGCGGCGTCGGCGCGCTCGGCAGGAGGCTCCCCCAGCAGCCCGGCAAGGACTTCTGAGAGATCGTCAAGCACCGGGTGCATGAAAAGCTTTCCCGCGGAGACCTCGAGACCGAGACGATCACTGATACTGCGCGCGACCTGGATGTAGTCGACGGAGCTGAGCGCGAGCTCGCCGAGGGAGCCGATCTGCTCGCGCCCGTGCAGCCACGGCCTCAGCACCTCCCCGAGCGCGGCGCGCACAGCCCCCGCCGTTTTGGGGTTATGGGTCATGCCTGGCCCCCGATCGTCCCCATCGCGCCGGAACCCGGCCTGTCCGCCAGGTCACGCTCCCTCTCCGTGCGCGAGCAAGGACCTGCTCCCGCATCCTCCACCTCCCACGGCATGAGGCCGCGGGAGGTGAACGCGCTGATACGCGCCCGTACCCGAGAGTCGGCGAACCGGGACCTGTTCGCAGCGACAGCCAGCTCCCGGTAGGACTCCACCTCGGCGGCCTGGGCGGCATAGGTCTTATAGGCGGTCACCGCGTCACGCGGGACGCGACGAAGCCTCGCGAGAAGCCGTCCCAGGGCAACCTCACTGCGCGCGTCATACACGTCCACCAGGCCCCAGGCGGCAGCTGTTTCCACATCGATAGCACGCGTCGAGAGAGTCATGAAGTGGGCACGGTGCCACCCCACCCGGCGGGCGAGAAACGGCAGCACCATTGCTGGCATGAGGCCGAAGAGCATCTCCGGGAGCGCGAATGCCGCAGTCATGTCGGCCACGACGATGTCCGCTGCCGCAGCGAGGCCAACGCCTCCCGCGCTCGCACGACCGCGGACGTGACAGACAATGATCACGTCACTCTCGATCATTTCGGTCCAGAGCTGATACACCCTCTCAGGGGCATGGTCATACTCGCTGTTCGGGCCAGCGACCAGCGAGAGGTCGGCACCGGTGCAGAAGACCTCCGGAAGACCGCGCAGCACCAGGACACCGGTCTCCCTCCTCGCTTGAGCGAGGCCCTCCTCGATGCCGTCGAGCATCACGCCATCCAGCGTGTTGTCGCGCTCAGGCCGGTGAAGAGTGAGCCAGGTCACTCCGTCACGATCCTCAAGACTGGTTGCCGACGTCATGCGCGACGCTCCGCGACCAGCGCTGCGGCCGCTTCGTACAGATCCCGGTTGATCCGCCCCACCTGGCGCCGGCGCCAGTCTTCGAGATCGGTGCCCTTGACCCACGAGTTGAAGGCGCCCATGGCCGGCCCGGATGGGACGAGGTAGTCCACCTGACGATCGGGGTCACCCTCAATCGCCAGGACAGCGCAACGGTCGAGGTGCGCCCGGAAGACTGCGGCCATCACCATCCGTCCGTCCTTCTCACCAGCCTCGAGCGCTCCGGCGGACTCGGCGCGGGCCCGGGCGTCGGCGAAGCTCTCACCCAGAACACGTCGCTCGACCTGGTCGCGCGTCCGCTCGTCCACCTCGTCCCAGGACGTGAAGCGCTCGTAGATGTCGCGCAGGCGCTGGGCACGTGCCGCGAACAGCACACCTCGACGCATCACCTGCATCCGCGTGCCCAGTTCGAAGGCAACAGCCGACGGCGCGTCAGTGGTGTCCTGGATCTCACAGGCGGCAAGCATGTCCTTGACATGGTCACTGGTGGCAGCCTCAACCGTGCACTGGTTGATAGAGCCAGTCATGACGAACTCCGCGCCCATGACCAGCGCCGCCGCCACTGCCTCGGGGGCGCCCAGCCCTCCTGACAGCCCCACCGGCAAAGGGTGCGCCAGCCCCCGGGCAAGGGCCTCGTCACGAAGCCTGATGAAAGTGGGGAGGACCGCCATCGCGGGAGCGTGGTCAGTCACCCAGCCGCCCTGCGACTCCGCGCACAGCCAGCTCGCTGTCGCGACGTCGGCCGCGAGCCGGCCCTCCGTCTCAGTCAGCCGACCACTGCCCACCAGCCGGGAGACCATGTCAGCAGGAGCAGGCGCGCAGAAGCTCCTGGCCACTTCCGGACGCGAGGTCTTGCACAGGATCTGGTGCGGTAGCACCACCCCATCCTTGCCCCGGGTCGCGCCGCTCAGGCGGAAACGGACGAGGGAGGGGGACACGCTCACGTAGCCCGAGGCCTCCAGCCAGGGCACTCGGTGACGGAGCGCGACGTCGACCAGCGCGGCTTCGCGGTCCGGGTCACGCCAGGAATGGGAGACAGCGAGCGCCCAGTCCCGCTGCCCCGCCAGAGCGGCCGTCCTCACAACACGCTCCTCAACCTCCTGGAGGCTGAGACCCTCTGTCCCGAGCACGGCCAGGACACCCTCGGCCGCAGCCGCGGCGACAAGCTCCGGACCGCTGACTCCGCGGTGCATACTGCCGCACACCATTGGCAGGGACTCGGATGGCTCCGACGACGCCGCTCCATCCTGCCCCGGTTCCCCAGGCTGCGAGCCCGGAGCCGAGTCACCCTTCTCCACCAGCGGCACCGCGTCACGCTCGATGGAGCGCTGCAGTCCGGTCAGAACAGATCCTGGCCCCACCTCAGTGAATGTCGTCACACCGCGGCCCATCAGGTAGCGCATCGACTCGCTCCACCGCACGGGGCTGGAGATCTGGCGCGCAAGCGTTTCCGCGATTTCACCGGGCACGTGCGGACGGGCTGTCACATTGGCCACCACGGAAAACCTCGGCGGGTTGAACGTCATTCCTGAGATGTAATCAGCGAAATCCGCCCGGGCGGCCTCCATGTATCGGGAGTGGAAGGCGCCACTCACATTGAGCGGAACGTAGCGGGCACCGTGCCGCTCAAACACCTCGCGGGCGCGCTCGACATCGTCCGCCATGCCCGCCACCACGCACTGCCTGGGCGAGTTGATGTTCGCCAGGTCGATAGTGTCAAGAGCCTCCTCCTTCATCACCTCCCGCACAGCGGTCTCGTCAAGGCCAAGCACTGCGGCCATACCACCGCCACGAGCCTGGGCCATAAGCGCTCCACGTCGCTGCACCATGCGCAGACCAGTCTCGAAGTCGAACACCTCAGCGGCGAAAAGCGCCGCGAACTCGCCGAGGCTATGACCGGCGACGAAGTCAGGGACGGTCTTGCCCTCATCGCGACACCGCAGCCACGACAGCGCGTCGACCGTGTAAAGGGCGGGCTGGGTGAACTCGGTGCTGGAGAGCTGCCCTTCAGGATCCTCGACGCACAGCCTCTCCAAGGAGTATCCCAGGATGTCGTCAGCAGCAGCGACCTGCTCCGGGTACCGACGGAACAGGTCAGCCCCCATCCCGACATGCTGGGAACCCTGACCCGGGAACAAGTAGGCGATCATAGAAGAAGACTCCTCATTATCAGAGCTATCAGAACGGCTAGACACGACTGAAGACCAACGAGGTGCTGAGTCCCCCGAAGGCGAAGGCGTTGGAGACGATGTGACGCACTGGTCCGGGCTGCGGCAGCGTCGCGACGCGCGGCCCCAGGGGATCCTCAACGGGAGAGGCGTGCACCCGCTGAGCGGAGATCTGCAGCACCGAGGCGACAGCCTCCACCAGGGACGCGGTGCCGAGCGAGTGTCCGACAAGGGCCTTGGTGGCCTGCAACCACGGCCCCTCGCCGAAGACCTGCTGCACCGCCGCCCACTCGACCTCGTCGCCCTGAGAAGTACCCGTCGCGTGCATGTTGACGACGTCGACCTCTTGCGGCGCCACACCCGCTGCGGCCAGAGCGCTCCGCATCGCGCCGACCTCCCCATCGAGGGCTGGGAGGGTGCCTCTCCGCGCATCGTTACGGATCCCGAGACCAGCCAGCCGTGCGTGGACGGGCTGGCCACGTCGAGTCGCGTGGTCCGCGGACTCCAGGACCACGGCCGCGCTGGCCTCTGCCAGCACGAATCCGTGACGTGAACGATCCAGCGGCAGGCCCGGTCGGTCCGGGCCACTCAGCACCCCGACATTGGCGAAACCTTGGACAAGGGCCGGGAGGAGGCCGTCGAGCGTCCCCACGACCACAGCCATGTCGCACGCGCCGGCAGTGATCGCACGCGCCGCCGCGACAAGAGCGCAGTTGCCCGCAGCCGATGCTCCTCCGACAACAAGGCACTCCCCCCGGGCATCGCACGCCTCGGCCACTCCGGCCATGACATCCGTGGCCCACAGCCTCTGCACCACGCTGGGGCGCACCGCCTCCGGCCTCCGCGCGAAGGCGCTGCGCATCTCCTCGACGACCTCGGCCGTGGTCCTTTCCCCCGCCAGGAACACTCCGAGGCGGTCAGGGCGCACCTGGCGACCACCAGCAGCCGCCAGCGCCTCCCAGGCCGCAAGGACCGCCCAGTGCAGCGCCGCTCCGGCCCGACGGGGCAGGACGGTACCTTCAGGCACCGCGCCACGCGCCTGCAGCACTGCGAGCCGGTCAGCCGGTTCCTGCTCGATCCGCGCGACGCATGAGGAGCCGTCCCCCGGAACGGGAATGGCCTGTCCACGCCACAGCAGTGCCTCGAACTCGGCAGCGCCACAGGCCTGCGCGGCCTGCACGCCCACCCCCGTCACCACAACGGGCACGAGCCGTTCAGGCATGGTGCGCCCGGGCCGCCAGCTGCGCGACACGTTCCACCTCCTCGATCTCTTGGTGAAACGGGGTCATGACCGCGCGCGTCGTCAGACTGCGGTCCGCCAGGCGCAGCGCTGCGGCCAACCCACCGCCCGGAGAGAGGTCGATCACGAGACGGCGCTCCCGGCTCGGTAGCGACATGACCGTGTCGACGAGACGCATCGGCAGGCGCAGCGTCGCATAAGGATCCGGCAGGTGGGCCTCGACCTTCTGGGCGGTAGCGCAGCGCAGCACGCTGACGTCACCAGGAGGCTCCAGCCTCACCGGCTGGAGACGAGGCGCCAGGCACGCGACATCTGGAGTGTGGAAGGCGTGCGGCACCGGCAGCACCGTAAGGGTCAGCTCCTCCTCCACCGCGCGGTCTCGCACTTCGCGCCACTGCCCGTTGCGTCCGGCAATGACCACGTGGCGATCGCAGGTGAACGACACCAGATCGACCCGAAGGCTGCGCGCGAAGGCGGGCAGAGACTTCTGCCCGTCGCCCAGGAGCGCGGCCATCCAGCCCAGAGGCATCCGACGAGTCGCGTCAGCAGCGAACTCGAGCACATAGGCCAGCGCCGAGTCGAACGTCAGTCTTCCCGCGACCACGAGGGCGATGAACTCCCCCAACGAGCTGCCCACAACAGCGGACGGAACGACGCCATGCCGCCCCAGCGCCGCGGCAAGCCCCGTCTGCGTCGCCAGCAGGGCCGCAGAGGAGAGCAGGAGATCGTCGCACGGGTCCTCGACGCGCCTGGATGGGTCGTAGATGTAGTCGAGCACACTCAAGCCGTACTGAGAGCGGGTCACCGAGTCAGCCAGGTCGCACCTGGCAGCGAAGTCCGGGGAGCTGTCATACAGCCGAGTCCCCATCCCGAAGTACTGACCGCCCTGTCCGCCTACAAGGAAGGTCACCGACATGGCGCGCCCACCGGGAGTCGAGCAGGCCAGTCTGAGCGCACCAGCGCAGATGCGACGCGTGGCACCAGGCTCCGGATACCCGTCCCCCCTCCACCAACGGCGCAGCCATAGTCACATGCCATGCGGTCAGGAAGGTCAACGTGGTCGGCACGACAACGGGCAAGGAGGGAAGCACCGCTTTGGAAGGCGGCGTCCGTGACAGCCCGAGCATTCGGCCCCTGACCCCGAACAGGATGAGCGCTAGCAGAATCAAGGCAGTCTGCCGCCTGGGTGGCAGCCACGTGGCAGACGCTTATATTTAAGCCTTCTTGAATCTTGAGCAAATGGACAGCAGACAGGGAGGAACAAACCTCACGGGTGGACGTCATAGCCCTTACTCCTTGAGAGGTGTACAGGGAACGCGCCAGCACCGAGGCGACCATGCTCGATCGCCCTAGTGCAAGACCCGAGCAACGTTAACAGCCCCAACATCGCACGTCAAGGGGGGTGGGATCCGTAGTTTGGCGGCAATTCCCGCGGGGTTCGCGCTCGCGGAGGCAGTTGCGGTCAGGGAATGAGGACGGCTATCGCGGAAACGTGAGCTTATCGACCAAGATTCATCGATAGGGCGGTCCCGCGATGCCTGGGAATCGGCCAGATCGGCGCTTTTCGCAGAAGTCTGTCAATCCCCGGGTTTGTGGAGGCTTGTTTATCTGGTTCCGGCTAATGGTTGTGGGTCGTGATGCGCCGACGCCAAGAGGGCGTAGAGGGGGCGGGGCCTGGCCGTCAGGATCGGTGATGCTCAAGTCGCCCAGTCCGTCCAGGAGAGGACCCGCCGCCCATGACACACCGTCACGCGCCGCTGACCCCGAGGGCAGCCACAGGCTCGTGATGCGCATCGAGGCCGGCCGCCCCATCGCCCACGTCGCCGCCCAGGCGAAGGACTCCAAGCGCGGCGCCGGCAGGCGCGTGGACCGCACTCACATCCACACCGCCTGTTATGACCAACCACCCGCCGCCGGAGTCCACGCCCGCGTCACCAATGTCATGGCCTCATGCACCTCGCCGGTGTGCTACGGTCATTTATGTGGGGGCGTCTTCCTGGGGCAGGTTTGGCGGGGCGCGCGTGCTTGTCGTCGAGGACGACGTCGACCTGGCCCGGCTGATGTCCGACCACCTCTCCTCGCAGGGGTTCGCTGTCGAGCGGACTGGCGAGGCGGCCTCCGCGCTGGAGCGGATCGGTGCTGGTGGAGTAGACGTCGTGCTCCTTGACCTGATGCTGCCGCGCCTCTCGGGCGACGGTCTGCTGGCGCGTCTGCGCGAGCGTCCCGACACCCGTGACATCCCCGTCATCGTGGTCTCGGCCAAGGACGCGGTGTGGGCCAAGGTCGATTTGTTGCGCCTGGGCGCCGATGACTACCTCACCAAGCCGTTCGATCTCGATGAGCTGACCGCGCGGGTGACCGCGCTACTGCGCCGGGCCCGCCCGGCGCAAGAGGTCCCCGCGCTGCGCAGCGGTGCCCTGGTCCTTGACGTGCCCGCCCATCGTGTCCTGGTCGGTGATCAGGAGCTGGCTCTGACGCCTGCGGAGTTCACCGTCCTTGAGGCGCTGATGTCAGCCGAGCGCCGGGTGGTGTCCACGGTGTCCCTTGTCCGCCTGCTCGAGGGCGCCGGCGCGGCCTCGAGCTCTCTGAAGACCCATGTGAGCCGGTTGCGGGCCAAGATCCGCGCGCTTGACCCTGGGACCGACTACATCGAGACCGTGTGGGGGCTGGGGTACCGCATGAGCGCCGCCTGACGGGCCCGCGCGTGGGCCAGGGATGTCAGCCTCGACCATATCTCAACCGTTGGCCTGGTCCGCCTCGACCGTTTCTCAACTTTTCCCTCATATGCTGGCGCCGCATTCCGCACCCCGGGATGCTGCTGAACAGAAGCTTGCGGTGAAGGAGGATTATGAGGCTCTCGTCCCCAGCGGTGGCGCCGCGGAGAAAGGGTGATTTTGTCGTACGCTCCCGGTCGTTGACCAAGAGGTATGGTGACAAGGTGGCTGTTGACGCTCTCGACCTTTCCCTGGAGCGCGGCCGCATCTACGGGCTCATCGGTCGCAACGGGGCGGGAAAGACCACCGTGATGCGCATGATCTGTGGGCTTGTCACTCCGACATCTGGTGATATTGAGCTCTTCGGCCGCTCCCCACGACGCGGCCAGGGAGTGCGCCAGGAGCAACTGCGGCGTTTGGGCTGCCTCATTGAGGCCCCTGGCCTCCAGTACGGTATGAGCGCCCGGGCCAACCTGCGGCTGCACCGTATTATACGAGGTGTTCCGTCCGCGGATGTGGAAGGTCAGTTGCTGGAGCTTGTCGGGCTGGCCGACGTGGGGACGAAGCAGGTCGGCGAGTTCTCCCTGGGGATGCGCCAGCGACTGGGTATCGCTGTGGCCCTGGTCGCTAGTCCCGAGTTGCTTATTCTTGACGAGCCGGTGAATGGACTTGACCCGGTTGGCGTGGTGGAGGTGAGAAACCTCCTGGTCAACCTCTGCCGTGAGCGGGGGACGACTATCCTTGTCTCCAGCCACAACTTGCCCGAGATGTACCAGACCGCCACCGACTACCTCATCGTCGACAACGGGCGTCTGTGTGAGTCGCTCAGCCACGCTGAGCTCGAGGAGCATTGCTCCCGGTATCTGACACTGCGCGGCTCGAACGTGCCCGGGATGGTTCGCGCCCTGGAGACCATGGGTGTCGAGCGGATGCGTGTCATGTCGGACGGCAGCGTCCGCCTTCTTGACCCGCCCGACAACCGGGAGGAGCTGGTGCGCGGTCTCGTCGCCCAGGACCTTGTTCCGACCACCGTGGTCGAGGAGGGACAGAGCCTTGAGGAGTACTTCCTGTCGGTCGTCGACCACACGGCACAGCCCGCGGACGTGAGTGAGAAGAAGGAGAATGACCGTGTCTAACCTGCTGCGTGCCGATATCTACGTTCTGTTGCGGTCGCGCGTACTGTGGATATGCTTGGCGGTCTCGGCCGCTATGGCCGCCGGTTTCTACCTCTCCGCGCATCTTATTGCCAACGGCACCTACGATACGTCGGTCTCAGGGTCGGTCAGCGGCTTCGCCGACCCTATGGCGCTATCGCTGCTGGGAAGCCTGCTTGTCGGTGTCGTGGTGGCCTCCGACCTGGAGAACCGCACGGTCCACGACCGGCTGCTGGCGGCGTCCCGTTCCGTGCTGGTCAGCGTCAAGGCCGTAATGGCGCTGATTGCCGTCTGCGCAGTCCTGCTCCCCTATGTTGTCGGATCACTCATGTGTCTGGTTGCGGGGTGGGATGTGAGCGTCTTCATCGCCACGACTCCCCTGGAGGTGGCGGCCTCCAACGGGGGGTCAGTGGGCGACGTGACTTCGAGTATCGGCCTGTTAGTGGTGTCGACAGTCGTGTCATTCGCCCGTCTGGGGTTCTGCCTCCCTGTCGCCTTCGCCACCAGACGTCCCCTGGTGACAACCGCCGCAGGATTTGTGGGTGGGTTTCTCATGGACTCGCTGGCGAGGCTGGCGACGCAGAACGACTTCGGCACGTCGGTGCTCAAGGCGACGCCCTGGTCCCCGGATCTGCCGCTGACCCTGGACAGCTCTAGTGGAGAGATCATGGCGGCCACAGGCATTGCCCTCGCCTTTATCGCGCTGTGGGTCGTCGTCAGCTGGCTGATCTTCCGGAAGGCGGACATCAACTGACCCTCTGAGCCGCGCGCCCTTCTCGAGTGCGTCTCTGCTAGTGTGAGCGGGCGCAGCCGGGGAGGGCGCGCGGCGGTTTGCTCAGAACGGGTTTGGACGCGGACTCCGGGAGGCGCGCGTGGACATAGTCACCGTGGGGCTGAGTCTCGTCACCGCAGTCGCGGTGCTGCGGTGCCTGCTACTTCATCGGCAGTTACGCGCTGTCGCGAGGCAGTTGCGTCAGCGTCGTGAGGGTGACACGCACACCCCGATCCACCTGGAGCTGGTGGACCGGGCCCTGGAGACGCTGGTTGCCCACGTCAACGACGTTATAGCGCAGAACGAGCGGGCTATGGCAACCGTGGAGCGTCACGAGCAGCGCTACCGTGATTTCGTCGCCGACCTCTCCCACGACCTGCGCACGCCCCTGACGGCGGTGCGGGGCTACCAACAGCTGTTGGCAAGCACCCAGCTCGATGACGTCCAGCGCGGTCAGCTACTCACCGCGCGCCGCCACGCGGACAGGCTGGCGGTGCTGGTTGACGAGTTCTTCGACTACGCCTGGCTGAGTGGCGAGCAGCCTGCCTCGTCAGTCCACCGCGTCCCCGTGGACCTCGCCGAGGAAGTCGGAGAGTGCCTTGTGGGTGCGGTCGCCGGCCTGCAGGCCGCGGGGATCGCGGTGGAGGTCCGTGTGCCAGGCACCCTGATCGTCCACACCGATCCGGAGGCCCTGCGACGGATCCTTACCAACCTGGTGCGCAATGTCATCCAGCACGGGCGCCACGAGCTGCTTGTCGAGGCTGGGCAGGGTGGCACAGGACAGCAGGCAATGGCCGGCCAGGTGTGGCTGCGGATGCGTAACGAGGTGCTGCGCCCTGAGGATCTGGATGTCACACAGGTCTTCGAGCGGCGCTGGTCAAGCGACCCGGCTGGGACCGGGCTCGGGATGGGTATCGTGAGAGCCCTGGCTGAGCGCATGGGCGGTAGCGTCAGCGCGGACCTGGTCGAGGACATGTTCGAGGTGGTCCTCGCCCTGCCCAGTACGCCGCGGTCGCTGGAGAAGGTTGGCGAGTGAGGCGGAAGACCGTGCGGGCGCTCATGCCGTCTGCCTGAAACAGCGTGGCAAGAGAAGCAGGGCGGTGTGGGGAGGCGAGCCGCAGGCCAGTCCCTCGCACCATCGGGCGCTGGGCGCCCTCCGGTGCTCCCGCCAGACCCGGTGCCAGCCCTGCGGCTCGCCTCCCCACACCGCCTAATCCGGTCTGACGCCTCAGCGCAGGGTGTCGGCGAGGTCGGCGACGCGGCCGAGCAGGCCGCCGAGGTAGCGCGGGGAGTCGTCGGTGGACAGGATGCGGGCCAGGGTCATGGCCTCGTCGACGGCGACGGGGGCGTCGACGTCGTCGTTGTAGACGATCTCCCACACAGCGACGCGCGCGATGGCGCGGTCCACGGCGGGCATGCGGGAGAGGGTCCACTCCTGGGCGTAGTCCTCGATGGCGTCGTCCACCTCGGCGAGGTGCTCCGCCAGGCCCGCGAGGATCTCGCGGGCGTAGGCGGGCGCCTCGGTGTGGTTGGCGGAGTGGACGGCCCGCTCGAGCGCGAGGTCGCGCAGGCGGTCGGCCGCGCGGAAGTGGTCCCCGTCGCGCGAGGGCCGCAGGAGACCCTTCTGGTCGGCCTCGAAGAGGATCTCGATCGCGCGCCGCCGCGCCTTCGTGCGGGCGGTGACGGCGTGCTTCGAGGCGGCGCCCGACGAGCGGGGGGCCTGGGGGGCCTCGGCGCTCGGCTCGGGCGCCTCCTGGAGCGGGTCGGCCGCCTGGGCGGCGTCGTCAGCGGGCACGGCCGGACTCAGTCGTTGACGCGGGAGATGTAGGAGCCCGAGCGCGTGTCCACCTTCACCTTGTCACCGGTGTTGAGGAACAGCGGGACCTGGATCTCGGCGCCTGTCTCCACGGTGGCGGGCTTGGTGCCGGCGTTGGAGCGGTCGCCCTGGAGGCCCGGCTCGGTGTGGGAGATGGTGAGCACCACGGACGGCGGCATCTCGACGAAGAGGACGGCGGAGTCGTGGAAGGCGACGATGACCTCCTGGTTCTCCAGGAGGAAGGTGGCGGCGTCGCCGACGATGTCGGAGGGCACGTTGGTCTGCTCGTAGGACTTGACGTCCATGAAGACGTAGTCGTCGCCGTCCTTGTACAGGTACTGCATGTCACGGCGGTCGACGGTGGCGGTCTCGATCTTGAGGCCGGCGTTGAAGGTCTTGTCCACGGTCTTGCCGGACAGGACGTTCTTGATCTTGGTGCGCACGAAGGCCGGGCCCTTGCCGGGCTTGACGTGCTGGAACTCCACCACCTGCCACAGCTGGCCCTCCAGGTTGAGCACCAGGCCGTTCTTCAGGTCGTTCGTCGTTGCCACGAGTGGTTTCCTCTACTTCAAGTCGGGGACCGGGCTCTCTGGGCCGCTCGCCCGCGGGGTCCGGCACGTCTAGGACGCGGCGAGTCTACCGTGCCAGGCCACGGGCTGCGACAGCCCGGCGCGCGCCGCGCAGGCGTGAGATCGTCGCGAAGCGCTCCTCGGCGTAGGGCAGGGAGACCTCCCGCAGGTAGCGGGCGAGGACCTCCTCCCCCGCCTCCTCCATGGCGGCGATGAGGCCGCTCACGTCGTCGGGGTGGCGGTTCTGGCTCATCTTCGCCTTGCCGCGCACCGTCGTCGCCTCAACGCTCACGGCGACGATCGCCCTCGACATCCGCTCGAGCTTCTCCTGGCCGACGGCGTCGAGCGTGGTGCCGTCGCCCATGGCCTCGGTGAGGCGGATGGAGGCCTCCAGGGCGGCGGCCGGGCTGGGGTCGATCCGGACCCGGCCGCTGACGTGGAGTGTGATGTAGTCCCAGGTGGGGACGTTCGGCAAGACGTCGTTGGTGGCGTACATGCCCGGGGAGACATAGGCGTCCGCCTCGTCGAGGATGACGAGCCCTGTGGGATGGGCCAGGGGCTGCCGGGCCTGTGGGTTGTTCCTCACCAGGTGGGTGATGAGGGCTCCGGCGGCCTCGTCGTAGTAGAAGGGGACGAGGCTGGCCTCGGGGCCGTGGTCGTGGACGGTGACGAGGTTGCCCCTGCGCGGCGAGGCGAGGAGCCGGCGGGTGTAGTCCTCGGGCAGCTCGAAGTGCTGGGCGACGTACATGCGGCTCAGGCTAGGGACGCGCCGTGGGCGTGTCGAGGAGTGTCAGGATCTCGTCCGCGGCGCCGGCGGGCTCCGCCTCTGAGGTGTCGACAACGATGCTGGCCGCCCCACGGCACTGCGCCTCGCGCGCACGCAGCATCTGGGTGAACTCGTGGTGGATGGTGCCCAGGGCCACCGAGCGCGGGGCGTCGAGGCCGTTGCGGGTGGCCAGTCGGCGCACCGAGGCGGTCAGGGCGACGACGGCGCCCCCCTGCTCGCGCAGCGAGGCGAGGGCGTGGCGGACCCGCTTCGATCCGAGGCAGCCCGAGCCCAGGGCGAGGACGCTGCTGCTGGCGCGGGAGGCCTCGATGAGCTCGAGGGCGGTGGCCTCCTCGGCACGGCGGTAGTCCGCCTCCGGGGTGGCCACGAGGGCGAGCTCCTCCGGCGTGCCGAGCCGGGCGGCGATCTCGGCGGCGAGGTCGGCGCAGGGCGCGCCCCGCTTGCCTGCCAGCGCCTGGGCGACACTTGTGCAGCCGGCGCCGGGCGGGCCGATGAGGACAATGGCCGGGGCGCCGCTCATGCGACTCCCTCCGGGGCTCCGGTGAGCGCGCGGTGGGCGGCGTCGAGCTCTGCGGGTGTGGGCTCGACGCCCCTGACGGGCCGGGAGCGGCCGAAGCGGTCCTCGACGAGCACCATGCGCAGCCTCCCGGCGCGGTTCTTCTTGTCCGAGCGCATCGCGGCGCGCAGGTCCTCCCATCGCCCGGCGCCGTCGGGGAAGGAGGTCGGCAGGCCGACCGCCGCCAGGGCCTCGCGGTGGCGGGCCAGCCCCTTGGCGCTCAGCAGCCCACGCTGGTGGGCGATCTCCGCGGCGAAGACGCATCCCGCGGCCACGGCCTCGCCGTGCCGCCATGTGTAGTCGGTGGTCCTCTCGATGGCGTGGGCGTAGGTGTGCCCGTAATTGAGGATCTCGCGCAGCCCGGCCTCGGTGAGGTCCTCGGCGACAACGGCGGCCTTGACGACGACCGCCCGGCGAACGAGCTCGGCCAGGACCGGGGAGTCCGCGCGCAGGCAGGCGGCGGGGTCGGCCTCGACGAGCCTGAGGATCTGCTCATCGGCGATGAACCCGCATTTGACGACCTCGCCGAGCCCGGCCCGCAGCTCGTCCAGCGGCAGGCTGGCCAGGGTGTCGAGGTCGGCGATGACGGCGCTGGGCGCGTGGAAGGCGCCCACGAGATTCTTCCCGGCGGCGGTGTCGATGCCGGTCTTGCCGCCCACGGCAGCGTCGACCATGGCCAGCAGCGTGGTCGGCATCTGGACGACGGGGATGCCGCGCAGCCAGGTGGCCGCGGCGAAGCCCGCGAGATCGGTGGTCGCTCCCCCGCCGACGCCGATGAGGCAGCCGTCGCGGCCGATGCGCGCCTCGCCGAGGGCCTCCCAGACGCGCGAGAGCACCTCGGCGCGCTTGGAGGCCTCGCCGTCGGGCACCTCGATGGGGACCACGCGCAGTCCCGCGGCGGTGAGGCCGGCGGCGATGTCCTCGGCCGCCTGGGAGAGGACGCGGGGGTGGATGATCCCGACGCCGCCCGCGCCGCGCCCCGGGGCGGTGAGGACCGCCTGGGTGACGCGGGAGGGCAGCCCCCGGCCGATGACGACGTCGTACCCGTCGCCGCTCGCGACGTGGACGCGCGTCGTTCCGTCGGACTCCTCGACGACGCTCGGCGCCCGATGGGCGTGCTCGGCGCCGTCCTCCCCCGCCTGGGAGGGGCGGCCGGCGCCCGGGGCCGAGCGGATGCCCACGCGGGACAGGCTGCGGGCCGTGTCGGCGGGGTCGGCGCCGAGGGAGACCAGGACGAGGGCCGTCACCTGGGCGGGGTTGAGGCCGTCGGTCGGCACGGTGATGGTGGCGACCTCCTCGTAGAGGGAGCGGCGCGCCGCGTCCAGGGCCTCGACCCGGGCCAGGACCTCCGCGTGGACGGCCTCATCGACGTCGCCGGGGGGCGAATTGGGGTCGGCATCGGGGTGGAAGAGGGGGCGGCCCGCGCCGTTGCCCACGTGGGCGGCGGCGGTCTCGGGAGTGGCGGACAGGTAGACGACCGTGTGGCGGCTCAGGATCTCCCGGTTCTTCGGCCGCACGACGGCGCCACCCCCGAGGGCGACGATCCCGTGGGCCGCGCCGACGCTGTCGAGAACCGCCTGGAGGGTGCGGGTCTCGCGATCGCGGAAGCGCTCCTCCCCCTCGGCGGCGAAGATCTCCGGGATCGTCATGCGCGCCCGGCGCCGGATCTCGGCGTCGGTGTCCGTCACCTGGATGCCCAGCGCGGCGGCGAGCAGGCGGGCCACCGTCGTCTTGCCCGCTCCTGGCAGGCCGACGAGGACGAGCGGCAGGTGCTCGGTGCTGATGATCCTTGTGGCGCCCTGTTCCGTGCCGTGGTGGCTCATGCGCGTCTCCTCATGGGTGGTCGTCCGGTGGCGCCGCCAGGCGCCCCGCAGTGGCTCGGTCGGGACTCAGGCGGTCCAGTGGGTCCGCTCGGCGACGCGCTCGGTGTAGGCGCGCAGGTTCCGGGCGCACTCGGCCACGGAGTCCCCGCCGGTCTTCTCCAGGAGCGCCTGGGCGAGGACGAGGGCGGTGGCGGCCTGGGCGATAACGGCGCCGGGGACGACAGCTGTGGTGTCCGAGCGCTGGTGGAGCCCGGTGGCGGGCTCCCCGGTGGCCAGGTCCACGCTGCGCAGCCCCCGAGGGACGGTGGAGATCGGCTTATAGGCGGCGCGCACGCGGATCGGGGATCCGTTGCTCATGCCGCCCTCGATGCCGCCGGCGCGGTTGGAGGCGCGGGTGACGGCGCCGTCGGCCAGGGCCAGGATCTCGTCATGGGCCTGGCTGCCGCGCAGGCCCGCGACCTCGAAGCCGTCGCCGATCTCCACGCCCTTGACGGCCTGGATACCCATGAGCTCCCCGGCGAGCCGGGCGTCGAGGCGGGAGCGGGCAACGGTGTGCGTGCCCAGGCCGATCGGGACGCCGGTGGCGATCACCTCGACCACTCCCCCGAGGGTGTCGCCGTCCTTGTGGGCGGCGTCGATGCGCTCGACCATAGCGGCGCTCGTGGCGGCATCGAGGCAGCGCACGGGATCGGCGTCGAGGCGCTCGGTGTCCTCGGGCGTGGGGGCCGGCGCGCCGTCGGGCAGGGAGACCTCGCCGATGCGCACGACGTGGCTGACGAGCCGGATGCTGGCGACCTGCTCGAGGATGGCCTCGGCGACGGCGCCCAGCGCCACCCTGGCGGCGGTCTCCCGCGCGGAGGCGCGCTCAAGGACGGGGCGGGCGTCGGGCAGGTCGTACTTGAGGGCGCCGGGGAGGTCGGCGTGGCCGGGGCGCGGGCGTGTCAGGGGGCGGTTGCGGGCGATCTCGCGCTCGTCGCCCGTGCCGGCGTCGACGAGCAGGTCCTCGGCGGGGACGGGGTCGGCGCTCATGACGGTGCGCCATTTGGGCCACTCGGAGTTTCCGATCCGCAGGGCGATGGGGCTGCCGATGGTCAGGCCGTGGCGAATGCCGCCGATGATGGCGAGCTCGTCGCGCTCGAAGCGCTGGCGGGCGCCGCGGCCGTGGCCGAGCCGGCGCCGGGCCAGGGCGGAGCCGATCCGCTCACTCGTGATGGCGACGCCCGCGGGCGCGCCTTCCATGAGCGCGGTCAGCGCCTCGCCGTGGGACTCCCCGGCTGTCATCCATCGCAGCATGGGGGGATCATCGCACAGGCCGGGCCCGCGCCCAGTGCCCTCTCACCGAGTGGCGAGCGCTCCGATGAGCGCCTCGCGCATGGCGCCGGCCTCCGGCGAGCGGCCGGTCATGAGGCGGACCTGGGCGACGGCCTGGTGCAGGAGCATGAGCCAGCCCGGCGCGATCGCGCCCCCCGCCGCGCTCCAGGCGCTGGCGAGGGCCGTGGGCCAGGGCACGTAGACGACGTCGAGGAGGACGGCCCCGTCCCGCGCGCCCCCACGGTGGGCGAGGGCCTGGGTGATCGGGGCGGCGAGGGTGTCGGCCGCGCCGGCGGGAAGGGTGGACACGACGAGGTCGGCGCTGGCGGCGGCCTCGGCGACGGCGGAGTCGGAGGCGGGATCGCCGGGCCTCCAGGTGAGCGCCTGGATCTCCAGGCCCATGCGGTGCGCGGCGACGAGCGCGCGGCCGGGGCCCGCGTGGCGGCGGGCAGCCACCGTGATGCTGCGGGCGCCGAGCTCGGGGAGGGCGGCGAGGGCCGAGCAGGCCGTGGCTCCGGAGCCGAGGACGAGCGCGCTGGGCGCGGGGGCCTCGCCGTCGGCCGCCAGTGCCGCAGCGGGGCCACCGGGGGCGCTGGAGGCCGAGGAGCCGCGAGCCTCGCTCAGCGCGGCGGAGATCCCGGCGACGTCGGTGTTGAAGCCCGCCAGGAGCGCGGGCCCCGTGCCGGAGCGCTGGGCGACGACGGTGTTGACCACGCCGACGGCCTGGGCGAGCGGGTCGATGACGTCGAGCATCGGCATGATCGCCTGCTTATGCGGCATGGTGACCGACAGCCCCGCCCAGACGGGCCCCTCCTGCGCGCCGGCGCGCAGGGAGCCGACGAGGGCGGCGAGCTCCCCGGGCGCCACCTGGAGCGCCTCGTAGGACCAGTCGGCCAGGCCGAGGCCCTCATAGGCGGCGCGGTGGAGCAGGGGGGACAGCGAGTGGGCGATGGGATCGCCGATGACCGCCGCCCGGTGAGCGGGCGCGGGCCGCCCCTCTGCGGCGGTGCTGGCGCGTGCCATCGGTTCTTCTCCCCGCGTGGTCGCTCAGCCGGCCGAGGACGGCGTCGGGGCGGCGGTTGCAGAGCTGCCGTTGCACACGCTGGGGTTGGCCTGGCAGAAGGCGGTGAGCTTCTTCGTGTTCTCGTCCTGCTCGGCCTTCGTCGTCGCGAAGAGCGTCTCCCCCGTGTTGAGGTCGACTGTGACGAAGTAGAGCCAGTCACCGGCCTCCGGGTTCGCGACGGCCTTGAGGGCGGCCTCGCCGGGGCTGCCGATCGGCGAGGGGGGCAGCCCCTTGTTCTGGTAGGTGTTGTACGCGTTGGAGGCGTCGGCGAGCTCCTCCTTGGAGGGGATGCCCCCGGTGCGCCCGAGGCCATAGAGGACGGTGGAGTCCATCTCGAGGCGGCCGCCGGTCTCGGCGTCCTCCTTGGTCAGGCGGTTCTCGACAACGCGGGCGACCTTCCCGAAGTTCTTCTGGCTGCCGGCCTCCCTCTCGACGATCGAGGCCTTGATGAGCGCCGCCTCGTAGTCCGCGGGGGCGAAGTTCAGCTTCTGCAGGCGGGTCGTCGTGGCGCTGACCATCCTGGCCACCACCTGGGTGACGGTCTCGCCGTCCTTGAGGTCGTAGGTGCCCGGGGCGAGCCAGCCCTCGACGTTCTTGTTCGCGGCCTCGGGCAGGCCGATTCCGGCCAGGTCGTTGTAGGCGGCCTCGACATCGGCGGCCGAGACGCCCATGACGCTCACGATCTTGTCCTTGACCTGGTCCTTGGTGAATCCCTCGGGGATGGTCAGGGAGTGGTCGGCGCGGGAGGCGGGGTCGAGCAGGGCGGCGACGGCGGAGGCGCCGGACATCTTCTGCTTGAGCGTGTAGGTGCCGGGCTGGATATTGCCGGACTCGGCATTGGCCTTGAAGGCGTCGATGAAGGCCTTCGGCGAGGCGACGACGTCGTTCTTGTACAAGAGGTCGGCGATGATCTGGCCGGTGGCGCCCTGGGGGATCTCGACGGTCACTGACCCCTCGCCCTCGCCCGAGTAGTCACTCGCGGCGGCCTGCTGCTCCTGGACACCGTGGAGCACCCCGTAGCCCCAGTACACTCCCGCGAATGCGCCCGCGACGACGAGGCTGAGGATGACAACGGTGAGCACATGGCGGCGGAAGCGGCGCTTCTTGCGCGCCCTCTCGCGCCGGGCCTTGCTGCGGCGGGACGGCGGCTCGGCAGGCAGCGGATCATCGGAGGTGATGCCGATCTGCTCGAAGAGGTCGTCCTGGCTCATCTGGAGTCTCTCCTGGTCGGGGTGACGGGCTCACCGATCGGCGAGCCCGTGGAACGCTCGGCCTCGAGGGCCTGGTTGAGGATGACCACCGCGGCCGCCTGGTCGACGACGCCCCGGAAATCCTTCTCATGGCGGCCACTGGCGTGGAGCGCCTGGTGCGCCGACACCGTGGAGAGCCGCTCGTCGACGAGCCGGACCATCACAGGGGTGATGGCCCGCGCGAGAGCACGTGCCCAGTCCCGCGCGTCACGCGTGGACGGGGTCCGCTTGCCCCCCAGGGAGACGGGCAGTCCCACAATAGCCTCAATAGCCCCATACTCGGCGACCAGATCGGCCGCCTCATCGATGTCACCTCCGTAACGATCCCGGGTGAGCGTGACGACCGGCACAGCGAGGATCGCCTCGGCGTCGCATCTGGCGACCCCGACCCTGGCCTTGCCGACGTCGAACGCCAGGCGGACACCGCTGCGCATGGCTCCCCCGGGCTCAGGCGCCCAGGGCCTGGGTGATGGCGGTCAACGCCTCGGGGATCGCCCCGGGGTTCTGGCCACCGCCCTGGGCGAGGTCCGGCTTGCCGCCGCCTCCGCCGCCGAGAGCCTTGGCGGCCGCCTTGACGAGGTCGCCCGCCCGGGCGCCAGCCTCGCGGGCGGCGGCGTTAGTGGCCACAACGATGACGGGGCGCTCGCCCGACACCCCTGCGGCCACGACCACCGTGGGCTCGGCCTCGCCGAGGCGCTCGCGCGCGTCGAGGACGAGGGAGCGCAGGAGGTCCGCGTTCGACACGGCGCCGAGGTCGGCGGCGGCCAGGCGGTAGGCGCCCACGCGCCGCGCCGCGGAGATGACCTCGGCGGCCCGGGCGGACATGGCGGCCTGCTCGGCGGCGGCCAGGCGCTTCTCGGCGTCCTTGAGGCGGCCCATGAGGGCCTCGACGCGCTCGGGCAGCTCCTCGGGGCGCCCGCCGATCATGGTGGACAGCTGGGAGACGAGGGCGTGCTCCTTGGCCTGGAAGCCGTATGCGCCGTCCCCCACGAGGGCGTCGATGCGCCGCACGCCCGAGCCGATGGAGGACTCCCCCACGATGGCGATGCGCCCGATGTGCCCGGTGGAGGGCACGTGGGTGCCGCCGCAGAGCTCGCGGTCGAAGTTGTCGCCGATGGTGACCACCCGGACCTCGGAGCCGTACTTCTCGCCGAACAGGGCGATGGCGCCGGAGGCCTTGGCGTCTTCAAGGCTCATGGTCTCGGTGCGCACAGGCAGGTCCTCGGCGAGCTTCTCGTTGACGAGGGCCTCGATGTCGTTGACCTGGCCGGTGCTCAGCGCCGTGTTGTGGGAGAAGTCGAAGCGCAGGCGCGAGGGCGAGTTCTCCGAGCCGGCCTGCTCGGAGTCCGGGGCCACGGTGTGGCGCAGCCCGGCGTAGACCATGTGGGTGGAGGTGTGGGCGCGGGCGATGGCCAGGCGGCGCTCGGTGTCGATCTCGGCGTAGGCCCGCTCCCCCACGGCGATGGTGCCCTCGGTCAGGGTGCCCCGGTGGACGGACAGGCCGCGGATGGGGGCCTGGACATCGCCGACCTCGACGATGCCGCCGCCGGCCAGGCGGATGACGCCGTGGTCGGCGAGCTGACCGCCCATCTCGGCGTAGAAGGGGGTGCGGTCGAGGACGACCTCGACCTGGGCGGGCGCGGTGGCCACGGGCTCGGGCCTCCCGTCGAGGAGGAGCCCGGTGACGGTGGCCTCGGCGGCGGCCTCGGTGTAGCCGAGGAACTCCGATCCCCCGCCCATGGAGCGCTCGATGTCCTGGAAGAGGCGGACGTCGATGTGCCCGGTCTTCTTGGCGCGGGCGTCGGCGCGGGCGCGCTCCTTCTGCTCGTCCATGAGGGAGCGGAAGGCGGCCTCGTCGACGTCGACGCCCTGCTCGGCGGCCATCTCCAGGGTGAGGTCGATGGGGAAGCCGTAGGTGTCGTGCAGCTCGAAGGCGTCCTGCCCGCTCACCAGGGGGCGCGCGCCGGCGGTGGAGGCCTGCTCGCGGGCCCGCCCGACGGCGGTGTCGAGAATGGTGGTGCCGGCGCTGAGGGTGCGGCGGAAGGCCTCCTCCTCGCCGTAGGCGACGTCGGCGATCGTGCCCCAGCGCTCCTCGAGCTCGGGGTAGGACAGCTTCATGACGTCCTTGGAGGCCGTCAGGAGGGTGGGCAGGGAGGCCTCGTCGACGCCGAGCAGGCGCATGGAGCGCACGGCGCGGCGGATGAGGCGGCGCAGGACGTAGCCGCGGCCGTCATTGCCGGGGCGCACGCCGTCGCCGATGAGCATGAGGGCGCTGCGGACGTGGTCGGCGACGACGCGCATGCGCACGTCGTCCATGTAGGCGGCGCCGGCCTGGGGCCCGGCGGCGCCCAGGCCGTAGGTGCGCCCGCTCATGGCCTCGGCGGCGGCGATGACGGGGTAGACCTCGTCGATCTCGTACATGTTCGGCTTGTCCTGGAGGAGGAAGGCGATGCGCTCCAGGCCGGCGCCGGTGTCGATGGCGGTGGAGTCGAGCTTGCCGATGAGCTCGAAGTCGTGGCCCTCGCCCTCGCCGCGCACGAACTCGTCGAAGACGAGGTTCCAGATCTCCAGGAAGCGGTCGCCGGCGGTGTCCGCCTCGGGGCCGCCGTCGGGGCCGTAGGCGGGGCCGCGGTCGTAGTGGATCTCGCAGCAGGCGCCGGCGGGGCCGGGCTGGCCGGTGGACCAGGAGATCTCGGCGAAGGGCAGCTTCTGCACGTGGACGGGGTCGACCCCGATGGTCTTGGTGAGGTAGTCCCAGGAGACCTCGTCCTTCTCCCAGATGGTCATCCACAGGCGGTCGCCGTCCAGCCCGTAGCCGCCGGCGCTCGTGGGCGTGGTCAGCAGCTCCCAGGCGTACTGGATCGCCCCCTCCTTGAAGTAGTCGCCGAAGGAGAAGTTGCCGTTCATCTGGAAGAACGTGCCGTGACGGGTGGTGCGGCCGACGTTGTCGATGTCGTTGGTGCGGATGCACTTCTGCACGCTGGCGGCCCGGGGCCACGGCGCCGGCTCGGTGCCCAGGATGTAGGGGATGAAGGGGACCATGCCCGCCACGGTGAACAGGATGGACGGGTCGGGCGAGATGAGGGGCACCGACGGCCGGATCTCGTGGTCCTTGGAGGCGAAGAAGTCGAGCCAGCGGGAGCGGATCTCGGAGGTGCGCATGGGTGTCCTCGTGCTCGGTGGTGATCGGTGGCGCCCGCGGCCGGGTGGCCGCGGGGACAAGGGTGGGTCTGGTGATTCCGGTGGCCCCGGCCTGACCAGGGCCTGGGCCCCATGTCCATGGGACGCTCGGAGGACCGGGCTCGGCCCAGGGGGAGCCTACCCCTGGAACGCGGGATGCCCCGCACCGGCAGTCCGGCGCGGGGCATCCCGAACTGGGCGGGCCCTGGGGCCCGATCGGCTCAGCGGGAGTAGTACTCGACGACCATCTGCACGTCGCAGGTCACCGGGACCTCGTCGCGCTTGGGGCGGCGCACCAGGGTGGCGGAGAGCTTCTCGAGGTCCACCTTGAGGTAGTCCGGGACGGCCGGGAGGACATCGCGGTGGATGCCGGCGGCGGCGGCCTGGAAGGGGACCATAACCTGGGAGCGGCTGCGGACCTGGATGGTCTGGCCGGGGCGCACGCGGAAGGAGGGGCGGTCGACGACCTTGCCGTCGACGACGATGTGGCGGTGCACGACGGCCTGGCGGGCCTGGGCGATCGTGCGGGCGATGCCGGAGCGCAGGACGAGGGCGTCCAGGCGCATCTCGAGCAGCTCGACGAGCGACTCACCGGTCAGGCCCTTCTCGCGGCGGGCCTCCTCGAAGACGCGCTGGAGCTGGGCCTCGCGGATGCCGTACTGGGCGCGCAGGCGCTGCTTCTCCTTGAGGCGGACGGCGTAGTCGGACTCGGTGCGGCGGCGGGCGCGGCCGTGCTCGCCGGGGCCGTAGGGGCGCTTCTCGAAGTAGCGGACGGCCTTGGGGGTCAGCGGGATGCCGAGGGCGCGAGAGAGGCGCACCTGGCGGCGGGAGCGCGAAGAGCTCATCTGTAGGTTCTTCCTGTCGGAGTGATCGCACGCCGCGGGCGGGTGCTCGCGGCGCGGGGTCAGCCTCTGATCGAGGTGATCGGGCCAGGACCCCAGGTGCTCGCCACGGCTCGGGGATCGGATGATCCACGGGCTCGCGCGGGGCAGCCCGGGTACTCTAGCGCAGGCCCGGGCGCGATCACCGCCCAGGCTGCCCGCGTGTGATGAGATCCTCAGCGCCTCGCCGCTTTGCGCAGCACGGAGACGACCGCGACCACGATGAAGGCCGAGAAGAGCCACGATGCCGTCTCCGGGCTGAGCGCGCGGGCGATCACCGCCCCCACCGGCGATCCGACGACGGAGGCGAGCCCCACCACCGCCCCCGTCCGGGGATCGCCCAGCCCACGGCGCCGGTTGGCGGCGGTGCCGGACAGCGCGGTGGGCACCATGGTGAGCAGGGAGGTCCCGCGGGCGAGCAGGTCCCCGGCGCCGGCGACGATCTCGAGGCCCGGGACGACCACCACTCCCCCGCCGACGCCGACCAGGCCCGCGAGGAGCCCCGCGACGAGCCCGATGCCCGCCAGGGACGCCACCGCGGCGGGATCGCGGGCGGGGTCGATGCTCAGTGCGGCGTCCCTCATGGGCTCATGAAGGCGCTCCATCGCCAGCACGCAGGCGGCGAAGGCCACGAACACCCATGGCAGCGCCCGCGCCGGGAGGACCGCGAGGACCCTGCTGCCGATCTGCGTCCCCACGAGCGAGCCGATCACGATGATCGCCGCCCCGGCGACCGACACGTCGCCCCGCAGCGAGTAGGTGGCGGCGCCCGCGATGGAGGTCGGGATGATCGCCATGAGGGATGTCGCCGCGGCGTGGCGCTGATCCATGCCGAGGATCGCCACCAACGCGGGAACGAGGATGATCCCCCCGCCGACGCCGAACAGTCCCGAGAGCACCCCGGCCCCGAGCCCCACCGAGGCCGCGAGCACGAGGCGGCTCCTGGCCGCGCGCGCGGCCATCACCGGCTCCCGCGCGTCAGGGATCGGATCGACTCCAGGCGCCGGGCGATCTCGGCCTCGAAGCCGTGGGGCGTGGGGCGGTAGTAGGAGGCGCCGGCGAGGTCGGCGGGCAGGTAGTCCTGGGCGACGACGCCGTGCGGGAAGTCGTGGGGGTAGCGGTAGCCCTCGCCGTGCCCGAGCCCGCTGGCCCCCGCGTAGTGCGCGTCGCGCAGGTGGGCGGGCACTGCGCCGCCCTTGCCCGCGCGCACGTCCGCGATGGCGGCGTCGATGGCGGTGATGACCGCGTTGGACTTCGGGGCCGTGGCCACGGCCAGCGCCGCCTCGGCCAGGATGATGCGCGCCTCGGGCATCCCGATCATGGCGACCGCCTGCTGCGCGGCCGCGGCGGTGGCCAGGACCCCGGGGTCGGCCAGGCCGACGTCCTCCGCGGCGTGGATGGCGATGCGCCGGGCGATGAAGCGCGGGTCCTCCCCCGCCGCGATCATGCGGGCCAGGTAGTGGAGGGTGGCATCGGGGTCCGACCCGCGCATGGACTTGATGAACGCGCTGGTGACGTCGTAGTGCTGGTCCCCGGCGCGGTCGTAGCGCACGGCGGCCACATCGGCGGCGCGCTCGACGTCGGCCAGGCCCACCACGGGCGGCCCGCCCTCCGCGGGCGCGCTGGCGCCAGTGGGCGCCGCGGCGAGGACGGCCCCGGCCGCGGCCTCGAGGACGGTGAGGGACTTGCGCGCGTCCGAGCCCGCCATGCGCACGATCTGCTCCCGGGCGTCGTCGTCGAGCGCGACCGCCCCCGCCAATCCCCGATCGTCGGCGACCGCCCTGGACACCAGGGCGCGGATGTCGTCGGCTCCCAGCGGGTGGAGGGTCAGCAGCAAGGAGCGGGACAGCAGCGGCGAGACCACGGAGAATGAGGGGTTCTCGGTGGTGGCGGCCACAAGGGTCACCCACCGGTTCTCCACGCTGGGCAGGAGGGCGTCCTGCTGGGACTTGGAGAAGCGGTGGACCTCGTCGATGAACAGGACCGTCTCCTCGCCCGAGGCCGTCAGGCGCCTCCTGGCGTCGGCGACAACGGCGCGCACGTCCTTGACGCCCGCAGTGACGGCGGAGAGCTCGACGAAGCGGCGGCCCGAGCCGCGCGCCACGAGGTAGGCCAGCGTGGTCTTCCCGGTCCCGGGAGGCCCCCAGAGAATGACGCTGGACACTCCCGCGCCGCCCGCGCGGCCCGCGGGCTCGACGAGCCGGCGCAGCGGCGAGCCGGAACCGAGCAGATGCCCCTGGCCCAGGACCTCCCCCAGATCCCGCGGCCTCATGCGCACGGCGAGGGGCGCGCGCGCGTCGTCGGGAAGCCCCGACTCATCGGTGCCGGCAACGTCGAACAGGTCCACGGGGTGACCCTATCCTCATCCCACCGCCCGCTGCCGGGCCCGCGAGGGGGTTCTATCAATGGAACAATACCGCCATGCTCACCTGGCTCGCCCGCCGCATCGTCAAGGACGCCTGGTTCGTCGTCGGAACCTGGGTCGTCATCGCCTTCGTCTTTCTGACTCCCGCGCTCGGCGGTGTCGGCATCAACGGGCTCTTCGACCGCCTCGGCTCCGCCAAGACCTCCATCGGCGATTCGCAGAGCGCTCGCGGCCAGGCCGTCTACTCGGCGCTCCAGGGCGATGGCGTGGCGGTCACCCTGCAGGTGACGGGCGTCGACCTCGACACCCAGGCCAGCGAGATCGCCTCGGCGCTGGCGCCCGCGCACGCCGATCTCAACGACCTTGTCGGCGAGGTCAATGTGGCAGATCCCTTCGTCGTCCCGGACCCGCTGGCGAACAAGGGGGTCCAGGCGTTCATCGCCCGGGACCACAGCGGCTTCCTCATGTTCGTCACCGTCAACCCCAACGGTCGCGAGGTCGCCTCGCCCGACGACACCGCCTATGCCCGCCAGCTCCAGCGCGACGTCCAGCGGGTCACGGACCGCCTGGAGCGCGTGCCCAACGACCTGCGCCAGATCGCCCCGGGGGCCAGCGGCATCGTCATCACGGATGACCTCGTCTCGACGGCGGTCAATGACCAGGCCGGGGCCGATCTCGCGCGCGGGGAGGCACTGGCCCTGCTCGCGGCGCTCATCGCCATGGTCGTGGTCTTCGGGGGGTTCCTCGTCGCCGGGATGCCGCTGCTCGGGGGCCTGGCCTCGATCGTCTCGAGCCTGGGCGTGCTCTGGGTGGCGAGCCTCATGACGGATCTGCAGGGGCTCGAGGTCACCATCGTCGCGATGATCGGGCTGGGCCTGTCGATCAACGACGCCCTGCTCATGACCATCAGGTTCCGCGAGGAACTGGGCCTGGGGCGCGCTGATCCCCGCGCGGCCGCCCCCGCCGTCCGCGGCCGGAGGCGCCGCACCGGTCGCCGCGATCCCATCATCGCCGATGCGATGGCGCGCACGATGCTGACCGCCGGGCGCACGGTGATCCTGTCCACCGTCGCGGTGGCGCTGCCGCTGGCGGCGCTGGCCGCGGTGGGCACCTCCTCCCTGAAGGTGACGGCGATCGCGGGGACGGTCGTCGTGGCGCTCGCCGCGCTGTCCGCGATGACCCTCATCCCCGCCACGCTCGTCCTGCTCAACGGCTTCATGGTCAGGCCGCCGCTGCTCGGCAGGGTCCCGGTGCTGCGCGCCCTCGTCCACCCCGCCGATGCCTCCACCCGCGACCAGGGGGCCTTCGCGGCGATCGCGCGCGGCGCCCAGGCGCGCCCCTGGCCGGTGCTGGCGGCCTGCCTGCTCCTCCTGGCCCTGCTCGCGTGGCCGCTCGCGCATCTGCGCCTGCTGGTCTCCGATCGCGACCTCCTCCCACCGGACGCGGACCAGCGCGTGTACCAGCGCGTCCTGGAGGAGCAGTACCCGAACCTCGCGGCGACCGATGCCATCCTCATCATGCAGGCGACCGGCGACTCCGCGACGTCGTTCATCGACAACCAGGTGGCGCACGCGCCCGGTGTGTCCAGCGTGACGCAGACCAAGGCGGGCCAATACACGGTGGCCTACCTCAGCCTGGAGGGCTCGGCGTCGTCAGCCTCCGCCGAGAGGGCCGTCGCGGCGGTCCGCGCGCTCAACCCGCCGGCGGACACCTGGGTGACGGGACAGGCGGCGACGCAACTGGACTTCCGCTCGGCCCTCGTCGGCGCGCTGCCCGGCATGATCGTCATCGGCATGGGCACCGCCCTGGCCCTCGTGCTCATCATGACTGGATCACTCATGATCCCGCTGCTTACGCTGATCACGACCGCCCTCTCACTCGCGGCCTCCCTGGGGGCGGCGACTCTCGTCCTCCAGGACGGCTACCTGGCCGGAGCCCTCGGGGTCACGCCCATCGGCGGCCTGGAGGGCTACGCGATCGCGACGGCGCTCGCCCTGGGCGCCGGCCTGGCCATGAGCCGTGAGTGCATCGTCCTGGCCCAGATACGGGATCGCAGGGCGCGGGGCGAGGCCGGGGACGCCGCCATCGCCGCGGGTCTCCAGGGCACGGGGAGGATCCTCACCGTGGCGGGAGTGGTCCTCCTGGTGGTCCTCGCGAGCTTCTCCACCAGCAGGCTCATCGTCATCAAGGAGGTGAGCATCATCCTGGCGGTCATGGTCGTCATCGACGCGGCGATCGTGCGCCTGCTCCTGTTCCCCGCGGCGATGAGCCTGCTCGGAGCGCGCGGCTGGTGGGCGCCGTCATTCCTGCGGCGGTGGGCTGGAGTCAGCGCGGTCGGGCAGGCCGAGCAGGCGGAGGATGCCGACGTGGCTGACAGCGCTGGCGAGGCCGGAGAGGCCGATAAGCCTGCTGAGGCCGAGGGCACCGAGAAGCCCGATCAGACTGCCGACGTCGAGGATGCCGCCAGCTCCGAAGAGGCTGAGGAGGTCGACGGCGCGGCGGAGGCCGAGGAACCCGCCGCCGACGGCATCAGCGGCGCCGCTGGAGCCGGAGAGCCCACCGGTTCTGACGGGCCCAGCAGCGCCGACGAGTCCACGATCGGGGCAACGAGCGCCGACGTGGCCCCCTCCCAGGGGACTCCCGCCGAGGCCGCCGCCGGGCGGGGCCCGGACGAGAAGTCCGAGCCCGGGTCAGATGAGGTCGGGGTCGCCTGACCCCTGGCGCACCACCTCGGGGACGTCCGAGGTGAGGTCGACGACCGTCGTCGGCTCGATGGAGGCGACCTCTCCCTCGATGACGACGTCGATGAGGTGCCCGAGGTCCTCCTCGATCTCCCAGCCATGCGCCTCGGGGGCGGTCCTTCCCGGGCGGATGAGGGTGGAGGAGAGGATCGGGGCCCCGAACTCCGCGACGAGAGCCTGGGCCACGGGGTGCTCGGGGATGCGCACGCCCAGGGTGTGCTTCTTGGCGTTGAGGGTCATCCGGGGCACCTCCTTGGTGCCCTTGAGGATGAAGGTCCAGGGGCCCGGGGTGAGGCGCTTGATGAGGCGGAAGGCATTGTTCCCGACGATCGCCAGAGGGCCGACCTGGGCGAAGCCGGCGCACACGAAGGTGAAGTTGTGCTTGTCGTCGAGCTGGCGGATGGCGCGGATCCGGTCCAGGCCCTCCTTGTTGCCGGGCGCGCAGGCAAGGGCGTAGCCGGAGTCGGTCGGATAGGCGACGAGGGCGCCGGAGCGGAGCCGCTCGACGACCTTGGTGACGAGACGGGCCTGGGGGTTGACCGGGTGCAACTCGATGTAGCGCGACATGGGGACCATTGTGCTCCTCCCCCGCTCGCTCCGGGGCCGATCTGGGAAGACGGAGTTGAACAGCCGTCACATAAGTGGGCTTGCATATGCGTGCCCACTGATATAAAGTCATACTCATGCAGCAGGTAGTGGCGCTCGGAGAGGACTCACCGGTCATCCGCCTGTTCAAGGCACTGGCCAACCCCGTCCGGGCAACGATCATCCACCGCCTCACCCAGGGGAGCGCGGATGTCACCGAGCTCGTCGAGCTCACCGGGGTGTCCCAGCCCCTTGTCTCCCACCACCTGCGAGTCCTTCGCGAGGCGCATCTTGTCGAGGCGCGGCGCGACGGCCGGCGGCAGAGCTACTCGATCATCGATGAGCATGTCGCCCACATCGTTCTCGACGCCATCAAGCACACCAAGGAGCATGACCATGACTGCCACCACTGAGCACCGCCCGGCCGAGGCCCACAACCACACCCACGGCCCCGACTGCGGCCACCTCGCCGTCATCCACGGGGACCACGTCGACTACATCCATGACGGCCACGCCCACCGCGAGGACGGCGGCCACTACGACGAGTGCGCCACCTGCCAGTGCGAGCACTGCTCGGAGGCCTGCGCCGTGTGCGAGTGCGAGGACTGCTCCTGCCCCACCTGCAACCACAACACCTGCCAGTGCGAGCACTGCTCGGACTCCTGCTCCTCGTGCTCCTGCGAGGACTGCTCCTGCCCCACCTGCGCCCACGCGGCCTGAGGGACCGGCTCCGCACCACATATGGATCTGGCGGGCAGCGCTTCTCGCGCTGCCCGCCAGCTCATTCCCGACTCATTCCAGACGCTTTCCCTGCGGCTGCCCCTCCCGCGCGCTCAGTACTCCTCGACGTGGATGCGGCTGATCCCCTGTGACTCCAACAGGCTCCGGGCCTGCCCCACCATTGCCGCCGAGCCGCAGAGGTAGTAGCCGGCGTCAGGCTCCCGAGGCATCGCCTCCAGCGCATCGGTGACCCGCCCATGCACGGCCCCCTCGACCAACTCAGCCGCCTCCCGGCTGAGGCAGAGGGTCACGCGCGCTGGCAGTGGCTCGTCGAGCAACGAGGTGAGGTCCTCCGCCCGGGTGCGGCAGCCGAAGAGCAGGGTGGACTCGCAGCCCTCGCCCGCGGCCTGGTGGATCATCGGCACGAGCGGCGCAAGCCCGGTCCCCGTGGCGACGAAGACCCGGCGCCGCTCCCCCGCTGCCAGGCGGAACCCGCCCAGGGGCAGCTCGACCTGGGTGCGCGCCCCGAGGGGCGCCTCCTCGACGAAGCGGGATCCTCTCCCGCCCGTGCGGGTGCTGATGAGCAGCCGGAGGAGGCCGTCTTCGATCCCGACGATCGAATAGTCCCGCCAGGTGTGATCGCCCACGAGGAGGCGGGCGTGCTGTCCCGGGACCCATGGCCCCGCATCGCCGTCGATCCGCAGGACCACGTCCCAGGTGCTCTCGCCCAGCCGCCGCTTGGAGGCCAGCACGGCATGATGCTTGCCGGGCGGCAGGGGGAAGTCGCCGTCGGCGGGCTCAGGGCCCCTTCCCACGGCCTGGCGGATCGCGGGGTATCCCCGGGGGCCCAGGACCTGGCTGGCCGCCGCCACCCCGCCCATCATCGCGCCGACGATGCCGAGGCTCCCTGCGTCCTGGCCGCTGAGGTAGAGCCCTTGGATCGGGGTGGTCGGGCCCAGTGGCGCGGATCGATAGCGCCCCGGCGTGGCGGGAAGCCCGTAGAAGACG
This sequence comes from Actinomyces timonensis DSM 23838, assembly GCF_000295095.1. GTDB lineage: Bacteria > Actinomycetota > Actinomycetes > Actinomycetales > Actinomycetaceae > Actinomyces > Actinomyces timonensis. The sequence continues at coordinate 738,377 of NZ_JH806633.1, forward strand.
CCGTCGGCGTGCGCGGTGTAGTGCTCGAAGGTCAGCGGGGTGCCGGACTCCGAGGACTCGACGAGCCCGCTCAGACCGGGGACGGCGGATTCGGCCAGAAGGAGCTGGCGCTCGGCGATGCGCCGCTTGAGGCCGGCGTACCGCGGCCCGCGCGAGCCCTTCTCACTGCCCCGCCAGTCGGCGAACAACGACGGCGGCAGGAAGGAGATGATCTCGGCGGTCGGCGCCCCCTCGCCTGATTTGATCGAGGGGAAGGAGAGATAGGCGGAGCGCGGCAGGCCGTCCTCGTCCACCATCGCCTCGTGGTCGAAGTCCTGGAAGACCCATACGTTCCCGCCGTCGATGCCCAGGGCCCGGGGGTCCTCGCGCAGTCGCAGGTAGGTGGCGACGGCGGAGCACCCCTCCCCGATCCGTCCGATGCGCTCGCGCGCGGGCGCCGTGGCCTCGCCGATCGGGCCATCGGTGGGCAGGAGGCGGTTGAACGTCGCTTCCGCGCCGGCGTCGGAGATGATGACGGGCGCGCGGTGGATGATCTCCGGCGCCCCGGGGCGCCTGTGGTCGCGGACCCTCACGCCGACGGCGGAGCCCTCCTCGGCGAGGATCTCGACGACCTCCTGGGCGACGCGGATCGCGCCGCCGGCCCGCTCGATACCCTCCTCGATCGTGCGGGCGACGCGCGGGCTGCCTCCCCGCGGGAACCACGCGCCCTCGAGGTAGTGGCCGACGATGAGGGCATGGATGGCGAAGGCGCTGCGCGATGGCGGCAGGCCGTAGTCGCCCCACTGGCTGGCGAGGAGGGCGCGCAGGCGCGGGTCGGTGAAGCGCCGCCGGAGGTAGTCCCCGGTGGTGCGCGTGGCCAGGCGCCCGGTGAGCCTCTGGGCGGCTCGCAGCAGCGGGGCCGCGGGCCGGGGCACCATCCCTCGGGCGAATCCAAGTTCCACCCATCGGCCCACGCGCCGGATGTCGCGGAAGTAGCGGTGGATGGCGCGGGCCTCATCGGAGAAGGCCCGGATGAGGGCGCTCTCGTAGCGACGCTCCCCTGACGGGACGGAGAAATCGAGGCCGGGATAGACGAAGCGGTCGTAGTGATCGGGGAGCGGGTTCCATTCCAGCTTCCCGCCGGAGAGGTAGTCCAGGTAGAGGCGTAGTGACCCGCCTGGGCCCATCTCGCCGACGTAGTGGAGGCCGACATCCCAGGAGGCGCCGTCGCGCCGGAAGCCATGGGTCTGCCCGCCCGGCTCGGTGTGCTTCTCCAGGACCAGCACGCGCTTGCCCGCCACGCGCGCGAGCATCCCGGCGGCGGTCAGTCCCCCGATTCCCGATCCGATGACGATGACGTCGTACATGGCTGCTCGCCGCCCCTCCCGGGTTTGCCCGTGTCACTCACCACCCTATCGGGCGGCTGGGTAGCCGTGGCGAGTGATCGCTCATTCGCGACGCAGCAGGTGATGCTGGCAGGACCCATCGGGGCGACGGCGCCTGAGCGGTGGCAGGCACAGCCCTGCGCGACAAGACGAGTCTGGCGGGCAGCGCTTCTCGCGCTGCCCGCCAGACTCATGCCCGCGTGAGGATCCGCGTCAGGCCTTGTCCTCGGGGACGGCGTCGACGCCGGCCTCCTTGCGCTGCTCGGCCGTGATCGGGGCGGGGGCCTCGGTCAGGGGGTCGTAGCCGCCGCCGGACTTCGGGAAGGCGATGACGTCGCGGATCGACTCCGCCTTGGTCAGCAGGGAGACAATGCGGTCCCAGCCGAAGGCGATGCCGCCGTGCGGCGGGGCGCCGAACTTGAAGGCGTCGAGGAGGAAGCCGAACTTCTCGTGGGCCTCGGCCTCACCGATGCCCATGACCTTGAAGACGCGCTCCTGGACGTCGGGGCGGTGGATACGGATGGAGCCGCCACCGATCTCGTTGCCGTTGCACACGATGTCGTAGGCGTAGGCCAGGGCGCTGCCCGGGTCGGTGTCGAAGGTGTCGAGGCACTCGGGCTTGGGCGAGGTGAAGGCGTGGTGGACGGCCGTCCAGGCCGAGGCCCCCAGCGCGACGTCGCCCTCGGCGCGGGCCTCCGCGCTCGGCTTGAACAGCGGGGCGTCGACGACCCACACGAAGGACCAGGCGTCCTCGTCGATGAGCCCGCAGCGCTTGCCGATCTCGAGGCGGGCGGCGCCCAGGAGCGCGCGCGAGGAGTCGATGGGGCCGGCGGCGAAGAAGACGCAGTCGCCGGGGGCGGCGCCCACGGCCCGGGCGAGGCCCGCGCGCTCGGCGTCGGTGATGTTCTTGGCGACCGGGCCGCCGAGCTCGCCGTCCTCGCCCACGGTGACGTAGGCGAGGCCCTTGGCGCCGCGCTGCTTGGCCCACTCCTGCCAGGCGTCGAAGGTGCGGCGGGACTGCGAGGCGCCCCCGGGCATGACGACGGCGCCCACGTAGGGGCTCTGGAAGACGCGGAAGGTGGTGTCCTTGAAAAACTCGGTCAGGTCGACGAGCTCGCAGCCGAAGCGCAGGTCGGGCTTGTCGGTGCCGTACTTCTCCATGGCGTCGGCATAGGTCATGTGCGGGATCGGGGTGGCCAGGTCGTGGCCGATGAGGGCCCAGACCTCCCGCAGGACGTCCTCGGCGACGGCGATGACGTCCTCCTGCGTCACGAAGCTCATCTCGACGTCGAGCTGGGTGAACTCGGGCTGGCGGTCCGCCCGGAAGTCCTCATCGCGGTAGCAGCGGGCGATCTGGTAGTAGCGCTCCATGCCGGCCACCATGAGGAGCTGCTTGAACAGCTGGGGTGACTGCGGCAGGGCGTACCAGGAGCCGGGGGCCAGGCGCGCGGGGACGAGGAAGTCGCGCGCGCCCTCGGGCGTCGAGCGGGTGAGGGTGGGGGTCTCGATCTCGACGAAGTCGTGGGAGTCCAGGACGCGGCGCGCCGCGGCCGAGACCTTGGCGCGCAGGCGGATGGCGTGCTGCATGGGCGTGCGCCGCAGGTCGAGGTAGCGGTGCTTCAGGCGCGCCTCCTCGCCGACCTGGCCCGCGTCCTCCGCGTGGTCGGAGACCTGGAAGGGCAGGGGCGCCGCGGCGTTGAGGACCTCGACGTCGGTCACGACGACCTCGATCTCGCCGGTGGGCAGGTTGGGGTTGGCGTTGCCCTCGGGGCGGGCGCTCACCTCGCCGGTGACGGCGAGGACGTACTCGGCGCGCAGGTCGTGGGCGATCTCCTCGCGGATGACGACCTGGGAGATGCCCGAGGCGTCTCGCAGGTCGATGAAGGCGACGCCCCCGTGGTCCCGGCGGCGATCCACCCATCCGGTGAGGGTGACGGTGGTGCCGATGTCGGAGGCGCGCAGTGAGCCCGCGGTGTGGGTTCGCAGCATGGAGCTGGGTTCCTTCCCATTCGGGGCACTGAGACCGGTGCCCGGCGGAGCGCACCGCGAGACGGGCGGGCGCCGGGCGCAAGCCTACCCAGAGCGCGGGGCCTCAGTACTCAGGGGTGGCCGAGTCGCCGCGGCGGCGCTGCTTGGCCAGGATCCAGCGGTTGGTGCCCACGGTGGCGGCCAGGATGACCAGGAGGACGGACAGGCCGAGGACGCAGGCCCCCACGACGGGGAAGGAATCGTCCTTGACCTCCACCGGGGAGGTGTCGCCGGAGTCGCCAGGATCACTGCCCGCCTCGGCGATGGCCGGCCCGGTCGTCTCCGGGGCCGCTGTGGCGCTGCTCGTCGCCTGCGGGCCGTCGGTCGCGCCAGGGGAGGCGGTCGCGGCAGGTGCTGTGGGCGCCTCGCCGCCGATGACAGTGACGGCGCCGACGGTGAAGAACGGGCTCTTGTTCGTGTAGTCGGCGGTGCGCACCGTGGAGGTCGGCACATCCGGCCCCCCGGTAGCGCGGAATCGCAGCCAGTGCGTGCCCGACGGGACGTATCCGGGGAGCTCGAAGGCGCCGGAGTAGGTGCCGTCGGCCTGCACGGTGAACTGGGCGACCGCGCCGCCCGACGGCGAGGCGGTCCTCGCCGCCGGGCTCTGCTCGGGCCCGACTGCGCCGTCGTCGATGAGCACCTGGACGGTGGCCCCGGGCGGGAAGCCTGAGAGCGTGTAGCTCAGCGAGCCACCCGAGGCGATCGTCGAGGGGCTGACGGTCGAGGCAGTCCCGGTCGTGGATTCCCCGTCGGCAGCGTCAGCGGCCGCCGCAGGCGGGGTGGTGGTGACACCGACACCCGTGGCCGCGCCGAGAGAGAGCATTGCCGCCATCGCGACGGCGCTCCCCCGGCGAAGCCGCCGCATTCGCCCAGCCCTCACTGGATCGGGCGCCTCGCGCGCGGACGGGCCAGGAACATGTAGGCGGCCGCGCCCGCGGTGAGAATTCCGGCGGCGCTGATGAGCATCCAATCATCGCCGCCGAGGACGGCCTCCTTGACGGGCGTGGAGTTCGCCTTGTCCATGAGGTCGGTGTTGACCGTGTCGGTGCGCGCGATCTCCAGCTGGACCCAGCCCAGGAGCTCGGAGTCGCGGCTGGCGATCGCGAGCTTGTGGGATCCGGCGTCGATGTTGGAGATGTCGACCTGGACGGAGTTCGAGTGGTCGACCTGGACCCATCCGGCGCTCTCGCCGCTCGGGTAGAGGAAGACCGCGACCCAGTCGCCCTCCTTCGCCTTGTCCTTCGGCAGGACAAGGCTGACGCGGTCGCCCTGGCGGCCGCCGGAGAGGGAACCGGCGTTGTCCGCGGTGAGCTGGCTCCCGTCGGTCACAGGGCTGCGGGGCGGATCCGTGGGCTTGGGCTCCGTGGACTTCGCCGACGGGCTCGCGCTCGGCGAGGCCTCGGGCTGCGCCGGGGCGGGCTCTTCCTCAGGGGTCGCCGGCAGGGTGGCGATGATCGTGGGCGGAGCCACGGGCTCGGCCGCCGGGGCCTCCGGAGAGGAGCCGGGGGCGGCGGGCGCCCCGGCGTCGGCCGGAGGAGCCTCAGGAGCCGGGGCCTGCGGGGCGGGGACCTCGGGCGCGGGCACCTCCGGGGAAGGAGCCGGCGCGTCCGGGGCCGGGGGCGCGGGCTGGGGAGCCGGCTGGGTGGTTGGCGCCGGGTTGGGGTCGGCGCTCGGAGCCGGGG
>NZ_JH806633.1:743624-809081 GCF_000295095.1 Actinomyces timonensis DSM 23838
GCGGGCTGGGGAGCCGGCTGGGTGGTTGGCGCCGGGTTGGGGTCGGCGCTCGGAGCCGGGGCCGGGGGCGCGGGCTGGGGAGCCGGCTGGGTGGTTGGCGCCGGGTTGGGGTCGGCGCTCGGAGCCGGGGCCGGGGGCGCGGGCTGGGGAGCCGGCTGGGTCGTGGGTGCCGGGCTGGGGTCGGCACTCGGAGAGGGCGTGGTCGGCTTGCTCGTCGGCTTGGCGCTCGGCTTGGTCGACGGCGCGGGCGTGGTCGGCTCGGCGCTCGGCTTGGTCGACGGCGCGGGCGTGGTCGGCTTGCTCGTCGGCTCGGCGCTCGGCTTGGTCGACGGCGCGGGCGTGGTCGGTTCGGTGCTCGGCTTCGTCGTGGGCGCGGGCGTGGTCGGCTCGGTCGTCGGGGCCGGGGTGGGCTTTGTCCCCGCGACGAAGGTGAAGAAGCTGGTCTTGGCCTCGCCGCCGTCGGGCGAGGAGACCCTCAGGATGTACAGCTTGCCGCTGCCGGCGAGCTCCGTCGTCGTGAGGCCGAAGAGCGACTCGGCGTCGACCATGGTGGAGAACGAGCCGTTCTCCATCTTGACCGGGATCGTCGCCTTGCGCTCATCCCCACCGCCGATGCGGTAGAGGGTCAGGGTCATCTCAACGGTGCCGTTGAGGGCATTGCCCTTGGCATCCGTCCAGTTCGCGCTCTTGAAGGTCATCGCCGTTGTGCTGGGCGACGTGTCCTTGCCGGCGAGCTCGACCTGGGGACGACCGGTGATCGGCGCGGGCGACGTCGTCTCGCTCGGGCTGGACGTCGGGGCGGCGGCAGCGCTCGTCGGCGCGGTGGCCGAGGCGGAGGGGGACGCGCTCGGGGCCGCCGACGGCGAGGCCTCGGGGCTACCGGCCGTGGCGGACGGAGAGGCAGTGGGCGAGGCCTCGGGGCCCCCAGCCGTGGCCGACGGGGAGGCCGTGGGCGTGGCGGACGGAGAGGCAGTGGGCGAGGCCGAGGCGGTGGCCGTCGGAGCGGTGCCGGACGGGGAGGCGGTCGGAGTCGCAGGCGCGGATGGCGCGGCCGAGGCTGTGGCGCTCGGAGTGGGAACCGGGCTCGGATCGGCCGAAGGAGCCGCAGTGGGCACGGGAACGATCGGCGACGCGCTGGGCTCTACCGGCGTGGGAGTGGCAGCGGGGGCCTCGGGCGAGGCCGAGGGCTGCGCGGCGGGCGGCTCGGGCGCAGTGGTCGCGCCGGAGAGCGCGGGCTCCTCCGTCACCGCGGGGGTGGGAGCCTCCTGCGTCACCGCGGGGGCGGCGGAGGCAGGCGCCTCCGGCTGGGCGGGCTCGGGCTTCTCCTCCACACGCCGATCGGCCACATCCCCATCGCGGCGCTGAGCGTCGGAGGCGTCGTCGGCGGCCGCGTCGGCTCCGGGGGCGTCAGAGACTCCGGGGAGCCCCTTCTCATCGCCCCGCTCGGACCCCCCGACGATCTTGTCGATGACGCGGTCGGCCTGGGGGTGAGAAGCCTCAGCCTCATTCGGGGCGGCAGGGACCGCCTCGCTGGTCTGAGTTGTACTCGGGTTGAGCTCATCGGCACCGGCGGTGGGGGGCACGGCGATGGAGCCGAGGCCAAGGCCCGCGGTGAGGACGATGCCCAGCGCCGCGGGTAGGACCATCGCGGCGCGGGGGGGCTCAAGGCCCGGACGGCACAGGGATCGGGACATCTCGGCGGGTGCGCTTCCTGTCTTAGGCGGGACCGCCGTCTCCGACGGGCCCGGGAACGTCAAGACCGCTCGGGGCTGCGGTCATGTGGATACGGCCACATACTATCGTCCGCGCCGTACCAGGCGCATGATCCTGCGGCAGATCGAGTCCCAAACGAGGACGAATCGTCAGCGAATCGTCATCGGCCAGGCACTTCTCCGGCCAGGCGCTCCGCAGATAGTCGCTGGTGAGGCTTGGCGCGATCGGATCGACAGCACCGCTCTGAGACCTATATCACTTGTGACCTATTGCGGCGAGTCTCAGGCGTTCTTCTGCCTCATCTAGGCTGTGCCCAGGAGCGATCCGCGTCCTGAGAACCCCGTTCGGGACTCGCGCGCCTATCCCCACGCTTCCCGGCTGTCCCGGGGCCCGGCACAGATGGCCTTTGCGCTATCCACGGCTGGCAGCGCGTGGCGATCAGCGCGGATGAGTGATCCCGTGAGTCTGTGCGTCAAGCCCCCAGCGCATCCGTGCCATCCGCGCGGCGAGCGCTGGCGGGCGAGTGTGGTGGGCCAGGTGCGGCAAGAGCGGAGGCCGATCGGCACTCCCCCACACTCCGCGAAGGCCTCACGGCCAGAACCTGGGAAGAACTCAATGACCACTCAGAACCCGTCCGCCTCCGACGAGCACGGGCCGCTCAGCCTCGACGCCCTCTTCAGCGCCTCCGAGGAGGGCATCGCCTCCCCCGCCGCGGCCAGGGCCAGTGCCAGCGGCTCGGCCGTCTCCGCCGGCTCGTCCGCCTCCGCGCCCTCCTTCGACACCCCGGCCTCCTCCGACACCCCCGAGGACCCCGAGGACGTCGAGCACGAGGACGAGGAGGACGACGTCGACCGCGCCCTGCCCGAGTCCGACCCCGAGGACGACGCCCCCGAGGAGGCCAATCAGGCCGATGACGGCGCCGACATCGACGAGGAGGAGGTCGACGGCCACGCCCCGTTCGAGCCCTCGGACGATGACGACGACGAGCACGACGGCGCCTCGCCCGCGGGCGGGGGCGCTCCCGCCGAGCCGGCCTTCTCCGACCTCGGCCTGCCCGCCGACCTGCTCAAGGCCGTCACCGACATGGGCTACGAGGTCCCCACCCCCATCCAGCGCGAGGCCATCCCGGTCCTCCTGGACGGGCGCGACGTCGTCGGCGTGGCCCAGACCGGCACCGGCAAGACCGCCGCCTTCGGCCTGCCCCTCCTCGACGCCGTCGACGCCCGCGATGGCCAGGTGCAGGCCCTCGTCCTCGCCCCCACCCGCGAGCTCGCCCTCCAGTCCGCCGACGCGATCACGGACATGGCGTCCCGGTCGCGCGGCCTCGACGTCGTCGCCGTCTACGGCGGCGCCCCCTACGGCCCCCAGATCGGCGCGCTCAAGTCCGGCGCGCAGGTCGTCGTCGGCACGCCCGGCCGCATCATCGACCTCATCGACAAGGGCGCGCTCGTCCTTGACGCGGTGAAGTACTTCGTCCTGGACGAGGCCGACGAGATGCTGCGCATGGGCTTCGCCGAGGACGTGGAGACCATCGCCGCCTCCCTTCCCTCCGAGCGCCGCACCGCCCTCTTCTCCGCGACCATGCCGCCCGCCATCGAGCGGGTGGCCGCCGAGCACCTCGTCGACCCCGCGCGCATCGAGGTATCCCGCCAGTCCTCCACGGTCGACACCGTCCACCAGACCTACGCGGTGGTCCCCTTCCGCCACAAGATCGGCGCGGTCTCCCGCGTCCTGGCCGTCACCGAGGCCGAGGCCGCCATCGTCTTCGTGCGCACCAAGTCCACGGCCGAGGACGTCGCCATCGAGCTGGCCGGCCGGGGCATCCAGGCCGCCGCGATCTCCGGCGACGTGCCCCAGCGCGAGCGCGAGCGGCTCGTCGAGCGCCTGCGCGCCGGCACCCTCGACGTCCTCGTGGCCACCGACGTCGCTGCCCGCGGCCTGGACGTCGACCGCATCGGGCTCGTCGTCAACTTCGACGTCCCCCGTGAGGCCGAGGCCTACGTCCACCGCATCGGGCGCACCGGCCGCGCCGGCCGCCACGGCGAGGCCGTCACCTTCCTCACCCCCAAGGAGAAGAGCAAGCTCCGCCAGATCGAGCGCCTCACCGGCACGCGCCTGGAGGAGATCACCCTTCCCTCTCCCGCCGATGTCTCCGCGCACCGCGCCCGCAAGCTGCTGGCCAAGGCCGCGGCCCGTCACGAGCGCGGTCGCCTGGGCATGTACACCCCGCTCATCACCGACGCCGCCGCCGATCTCGAGATCGACGCCGAGGAGCTCGCCGCCACGCTGCTCGCCCTCGCCGTGGGCGATGAGGGCCCGCAGCGCCGCCAGGACGACGACCGCCCCCGCCGGGGCCGTGAGCGCCGCGAGGTGAGCGTCGACGACGAGGGCGCCTTCGTCTCTGCCAGCTTCGAGGGCGGCCGTGACAAGGGCCGTCGTGAGCGCCCCGAGGGCAAGCCGGGCGCCGCGCGCGGCGGCCGCCGGGAGCACGAGGGCCCGGGCACCGTCTACCGGGTCGAGGTGGGCCACCGCGACCGGGTCATGCCCGGCGCGATCGTGGGCGCCCTGGCCAACGAGGGCGGGATCTCCGGCTCGGACATCGGCAAGATCGACATCCTGCAGTCCTTCTCCCTCGTCACCATCCACACCCCGCTGAGCGAGGACCAGCTTGAGGCCATGCGGCACGCGACCTTCTCCGGCCGCGAGCTGCGCATCCGCCCCGACGAGGGCCCGGGCCACGGCTGGTCCGGTCCGAACGACCGCGGCCGGCGCGGTGACCGGGACGATCGCGGCTTCCGCGGTGACCGCGGCGGGCGCCGCTGGGAGGACCGGGGCGACCGCGGTGACCATGGAGACCGTGGCGGTCGCGGTGGACGCCGTTGGGAGGATCGCGGGGACCGCGACAGCGGCTACCGCGGCGGGCGCTTCGAGGACCGCCGCGGCGGGTACCGGGACGATCGTGGCGGGCGCCGCTGGGAGGACCGGGGCGACCGCGGAGGGCGCGACTCGGGCTTCCGGGGCGGGCGCGACTCGGGCTTCCGGGGCGGGCGCGGGGACGAGCGCGGCTACCACTCGGGGCGCGATGACCGCGGCGGCAACCGCTTCGGCGGGAACCGCGGCGGCGGCTACCGCGGCAACCGGGACAACCGCGGCTCCTGGGGCTCGCGGCGCGACGACTCCTGAGAGCCCCTGCGCTGAGTGATGACGCGTGATCGCTCCCGGCCGGGACAACCGGCCGGGGGCGATCCACGTCTTGCGGGCCACGGGGAGGAGCGCGCCCGTCAACAACGTCCGTCAGAGCGCGTCTGCGCCCGTCCGAACCGTGGCGGCTAGCGCTGGGCGAGGCTCGCGGCCATCGCGCCCAGCTCGTCCCAGCGCTCGCGCTCGGCGCGCAGGGGCTCGATGAGCCGTGAGGCGACGACGGCGTCCGTCGCCTGGCGCAGCCTCCTCCTGGCCCGCGCCGCGCGCTGGCTGGCACCCGCGCGCACGGCGGCCACGCCGATGATCCCGAGCAGGGCGCCGAGCGCCAGGCCTGACGCGAGGAGGATGACCGGCCAGGGGACGAGGCCCCAGCGGGGCGGGTCGACGGTGATGAGCAGAAGGTCGCGCATGCCCCAGATCGCCGCCAGCCAGACTCCCCCGGCGATGGCGATGACGAGGGCGAGCCACTGGATGGTGGAGGCGGCCGACCACCAGCGCGGGGCGCGTATCCCCAGGTCGGCGCGGGCGATGGCGGCGTCGAGCTCGCGGCTGAGCGCGCCCGCGCGCTCGTCCATGCGCTGGAGCATGGCGTCCTGGGCCGCAGCCGGCAGGTGGTCGGACGCGGCCCCGGCGAGACGGTGCGCCTCGGTGCGCAGGACCCCCGCCGCCACCGGGCTCGGCTCGGGCAGGGAGGTGCGCGCGACGGCGTCGACGAGCATCGGGTCCTCCCCCGCCCCGGAAGCGCGGGAGGCCGGGGCGCCCCGCAGGTGGAGCGCGGCGAGCGGGTCGGAGCGGAAGCGGCGGACCCACCGCACGGGCGGCCATCCGGCCCTCAGGGCCCCGCGGTGGATCGTGGCCTCTCGGACGGCGCTGGCGACGACCTCGGCGCCCGAGGCGCGGAAGGCCGCCTCGGCGAGGCGCTGCCCGTCGATCGGGGCCCCGGCGCTGCCCCCGCCGACGCGCTCGCGCAGCCTGCTGGCGGCGCGGCGCGCGTCGGCGCGCAGCCGGAGAGCCGACGCGGTGCGCGCCTGGGCGATGCGCTCCAGGGCGCCGCGCAGGGCATCGATCCCCTCGCCGGTGCGGGCGGAGGCCAGGAGTGGATCGGCGCCGCCCACTCCCTCGCGGGCCAAGAGACGGCGCAGGTCGGCGAGAACCTGCTCGCGCGAGGCGGCGTCGAGCCGGTCGGCCTGGTTGAGGACGACGAGCGTGACCTCGGCGTGCGCGGCCATGGGCACGATGAAGTCCTTGTGGACGACGGCGTCGGCGTACTTCTCGGGATCGAGGACCCACACGAGGGCGTCGACCTGCGCGGCCATGCGCTCGGCGATGAGCCTGTGCTCGGGGGCGTCAGAATCGACGTCGGGCAGGTCGAGGATGATCGCGTCCGTGGGAACGCCGCCGCCTGGCGCGACGACCCGCTCGTCGACACCGAGCCAGTCCAGGAGCGCCGCTGCCTCGCCGTCGGGCGCCCCGCCGGCCTGGCCGCCCGGGAGGAGGGCGAGGGGGCGCGTGGTGGTGGGCCGGGTGACGGCGGTGCGGGCGATGGGCGCACCGGCGAGCGCATTGAGAAGCGAGGACTTGCCCGAGCCGGTCGCGCCGGCCAGGGCGATGACGGTGCGGCCCGGGGCGAGCGAGGTCCGCGCGCCCGCCCGCGTGAGGATCTCCTGGGCCTCGTCGAGCTCCGTCCCCAATCCGAGGGACTGGCCGAGCTCGACGATCCGGCCCAGCGCCCTGAGGTCCTCCGCGAGGCCCTGGGCGGCGGGGGTCTCGCGCGCGGCGCTGCCGTGGCGCCCGGTCACTGCCCGGCTCATGAGCGCTCCTTGCCCGCGGCGCCGGTGGCTTCCAGCGCGGTGGCGGCGGCGCGCGCGGCCTGGCGCAACTCGGCGCCCGTGGGCGAGGGCTGGCGAAGGACGGAGGCGAGGAGCGCGGATTGCTCGTCGACGAGCGCCTGGACCCGGGTGGTGAGGTCCGTGCGCGCCCGCTCGGCCATGGAGCGCATGGCCTGGTCGCCGAAGACGGCCTCGAGGAGCCTCTGGGCGACGAGGGCGGTGCCCCCGGCGATGCCGACCTCTCCCCCGGTCAGGCCCCCGGTGTGGGCGAAGACGACGATCATGAGGGCGACGCCGACCCCGTTGACTCCCAGCGAGATGAGGCGGGCGGTGAGGCGCTTGTCGGCTCCCTCGGCCCGCACGAGGCCGAGCAGCTCGCCCTGCCAGTCGTGGACGAGGGCGGTGGCCCGCTCGGTGAGGGCCTCCTGGTCGGGGAGGATCGCGCGGGCGGCATCGAGGGCGCCGGCCGCGGTGGCGGCGCGCTGCCAGGCCCGCTCGGTCGCGATGGAGGCGCGCTGGACCTCGGCGACGATGAGGGTCGCCAGGGAGGACTCGATGGCGTCCTCGACCCGCTGGGCCGGGGCGGGCCGTCCGCGCAGGGCGGCGCCGAGCCGATCGCGGAGGCGCCCGACCTGGCTCTCCAGGCCCTTGAGCAGCCCGGAGGTGCCGACGTACTCCTGCCAGCGGGCCAGGACCTCGCCGCGCAGCATGGACCCGTCGCCACAGGCGGCGCTGATCCTCCGCGCGGCCTCGGTGTGGGCGGCCTCGGCGGCCTCGGCGAGCTCGTCGCGCTCCTGGGCCTGGGCGTCGAGGTCGGCGGCCAGCAGGTCGATCCGCTCCAGGGCGCTGCCGAGCGCCCCGGTGAGGGTGCGGCGGGCGACGTCGCGGCGGGCCTCGGCGTCGGCGGCCAGGGCGGTGAGCCAGTCCCGCAGCGGGGCGATGAGGGGGACGGGAAGGAGTCCCTCGGCGTCCAGGGGCGTCTCGGGGATGGTGATGACGGGGGCGTCGGCGAGCCCGGCGGAGGCGAGGCGGCGGCGCAGGTCCGCCTCGACATCGGGGGCGGCGCCGTCGGGGACCCGGTCGAGGACGACGGCGACGACGATGTCCCGCTCGGCCGCCGCGCGCAGGTGCTGCCAGGGGACGGCGTCGGCGTAGCGGGCCGCGGTGGTGACGAAGACCCAGAGGTCCGCGGAGGCGAGGAGCGTGGCGGCGAGCTCGCGGTTCTCATCGACGACGGAGTCGACGTCGGGGGCGTCCAGGAGGGCGAGCCCCGGGGGTAGCTCGCGGCAGGAGCGGACCTCCAGCTCCCTCCAGGCCGCGGGGTTCTCGGCGTCGGGGGGAAGCGGCGCACTGGCCGGGGCGTCCTCGGCCACGCGCACGCGGGCCAGGGAGCCCAGGACGCGGTCGGAGGCGAACCAGGGCTCGTCGTCGGGGGCGTGGAGGAGCAGGGGGCGCCGCGTGGTGGGGCGGATGGCGGAGGCGGTGGCGACGCGCCGGCGGATGAGGGAGGACACGAGCGTGGACTTGCCCGCCCCGGTCGATCCTCCGACGACCGCGAGGAGCGGGGCGTCGATGCTGGCCAGGCGGGGAAGGATGTAGTCGCCGAGCTGGTCGGCTACGAGGGCGGCGCGCTTGGCGGCCTGCTCGGCGCCGGGCAGCGCGTAGGGCAGGTCGATGGCGCCCAGTCGCGCCTCCAGGCCTTCCAGGGCGGCCGTGGCGGCACCGACGCCGGTGGCGCCGGGCGCGCCAGGGGCTCCTGGGCCGCTGGGGGCGGCCGGGCCGGTGGACGGCGTGGGAGTCGGGGCCATCTCCGCGCTCAGGCCTCGGCCCCGGGGGCCACGAGGCGGGGGGCGAGGTCCTCCTCGGGGCACTCCCAGGTGGCGGCGTCGGCGGGCACCTGCTCACCGGAGCGGATGTCCTTGACGGAGTCGCCCTCCCCGGGGGCGCCGGGGAACCAGACGAAGGGGATGCCGCGCTTGTCCGCGAAGCGGATCTGCTTGCCGAACTTCGCGGCGTTGGGCGCGACGTCGGCAGCGATCCCCCGCTTACGCAGGGCGTCGGCGATGGCGTCGGAGTCGGCGCGGTGGGCCTCGTCGGTGACTGCCACGAGGACGGCGGTGGGCACGGCGCGGGAGACCTCGATGAGACCAGCGCTGATGACGCGGGCGAGGAGGCGGGACACGCCGATCGAGATGCCCACGCCCGGGAAGGTGCGCTTGCCGTTGGAGGCGAGGGAGTCGTAGCGCCCGCCGGAGCACACCGAGCCGAGGTCCTCGTGGCCGGCCATGAAGGACTCGTAGACGGTGCCGGTGTAGTAGTCGAGGCCGCGGGCGATCTTGAGGTCGGCGATGATCGCGCCGGGGCGCCGCAGGTTGGCGGTGTCGAGGAGGCCCCCGAGCTCGGCCAGGCCCTCGAGGAGCATCTCGGAGGGGGCGGCCTCGCCCAGGGCGGTGCGCACGGCGGCGTCGATGGCCCTGGGGCTGGTGCCGGTGATGGTGGCGAGGTCGAGGGCGCGCTCGGCCTGGTCCGCGGTGAGGCCCGCGGCGCTGGTGAGCTCTGCGGCCACGGCGTCGCGGCCGATCTTGTCGAGCTTGTCGACGATGCGCAGGACCTCGATGAGCTCGTCGTCGCCCACGCCGATGGACTGGTAGAAGCCCTGGGCGACCTTCCGGTTGGACACGTGGATGGTCACTGGCGGGATGGGCAGGGCGGCGAGGGCCTCGTGCATGATGAGCGGGATCTCGACGTCGTTGTGCAGCGGGAGGGCGCCGTCGCCGACGATGTCGATATCGGCCTGGATGAACTCGCGGAAGCGGCCGTCCTGGGGGCGCTCGCCGCGCCAGACCTTCTGGATCTGGTAGCGCTTGAAGGGGAAAGTGAGGGTGCCGGCGTTGTCGAGGACGTAGCGGGCGAAGGGGACGGTGAGGTCGAAGTGGAGGGCGAGGCGCTTGGCGGGGTCGGCCTCCTCGGAGTCGGCGGGGTCGGCCTGGAGGCGGCTGAGGAGGTAGACCTCCTTGGAGGTCTCCCCCTTGCGGGCGAGCTCGGCCAGGGGCTCGACGGCGCGGGTCTCGATGCCGGAGAAGCCGTGCAGCTCGAAGGTGGTGCGCAGGACGTCCAGGAAGGACTGCTCGACGATGCGGCCCGCGGGCAGCCACTCGGGGAATCCGGACAGGGATGATTGCGCCTGACGCGCCTGAACGCTCGATGCCATGGCGGGCATTGTGTCACGGCGCGCTCGCCAGATGGAGGGCGTATCAGGCGTTGCGATCCCCACCACGGATCTTGGCCTCGGCGAGGTAGGGGTTGCCGTGGTGCTCGTGCTCCATGGTGGTGACGGCCCCGTGCCCGGGCAGCAGGACGGTCTGCGGGGAAACGGCACTGGCCAGGAGGCGCAGGGTGGCCCACATCTGGACCTGGTCGCCGCCGGGCAGGTCGGTGCGCCCCACGGAGCCCTTGAAGATGACGTCGCCCGCCAGGGCCATGAGGTAGTCGTGCTCCTCATCGGCGTGGCTGGGGTCGTCGTCGAGGACCTCGGCCTCGGTGAGGAGGTAGTTGTCGGCCAGGGGGGCGTTGAAGAAGAAGAGAGTGGAGCCCTCGGTGTGGCCGGGGGCGGGGATGGCCTGGAGGCCGAGGCCGGGGATGATCTCGAAGGCGGCGCCGAATCCCTCGGCGGGGAAGGCGCGGACGTCGGCGGGGCGCCGCCAGGGGGTGCCGGCCATGTCGGCGAAGCCCATGCCGTTGGCGCTGATGGCGGTGGCGGCGTCGGGGTCGTCGAGGCGGTAGAGGTCGGGCTGGGGGACGTAGACGGGGACGGAGGCCTCGGGGGCGAGCGGGTCGGTGATGGCGAGCATGTCCTCGGCGCGGGCGGCCTCGATGAGGGCGGCGGTGTCCCAGACGTGGTCGGCGTGCCCGTGGGTGAGGAGGATCGCGCCGAGGCTCAGCTTGTTGGAGCGCAGCAGCGCCATGGCGCCGCGCACGGAGCCGGCCCCGGGGTCGACGACGAGTGCCGGTCCCCCGGGCGCGGGGGCGAGCACGTAGCAGTTGGCGGCGAAGACGGGTGCGATCGTGCGCTCAAGGATCATGGGTCCAGGCTAGCGCGGACGTGGTCGAGCGCGCGGGGTGCCATTCGCACCGACAGGTGCGCGCAGCACCGAGGGATGCGAGCAACACCGACGGGTGCGCGCAGCACCGTGGGGTGCGTTCTCACCGCACCCCACGGTGCTGGAGGCACCTGTCAGTGCAGGAGGCACCCGGCGGGACCCCGCGCACCGCGCCTCTCCCCCGCTCAGGCTGGCTCGCGCAGGAGTGCCGTTGCCGCCCCGGCCAGGCCGATACTCACCGTCGCCGTCAGGACGACGCAGGCGGCGGTCCCCATCCAGGTGACGGCGGCGACGCCGGTCGAGCCGCCGAGCAGAATGCCCCCGAGCGCGAGAGTGCCGATGGGGAAGGTGGCTCCGAACCAGCCCGGGGTGAACGGCATGCTGCGGGCGAGGCCGCGCGCGTAGACGAGCAGGCCCCAGGCGATCATGGGCGCGCCGAGGACGAGCATCGCCCAGCCCCATCCGTTGGCGGCGGCGTCGAGGACTTTGGCCGCGCCGTCGCCCAGCCAGGCGCGGCTCTGGGCGGCGATGGCGACGGCGCCCGCGACCGACTGGCCGACGATGCCGAGCGGGATGATCGCGGAGGCGGAGGCGGCGAGGGGAAGGGGCGCGCGGCGCAGGGTGGAGCGGTAGGCCGGGATGAAGATGGCCCAGCCGAGGACGAGGGAGGCGATCCAGGAGAAGGCGGAGATCGCCAGGACGATTCCGCCCAGGATGTGCGGGCAGTGGGCGGCGACGCCGGCGCCGACGGTCGAGGAGACCATGGGGGCGAGCACGGCGAGGCAGGAGACGAAGCTCGGCTCCGGCTCTGTGCCGCGGCGGCGGCGCAGGAGGTGGAGCCATTCCGCGGCGAGGCCGATGGCGGTGGCCAGGACCCACAGGACGCCGTCGACCGCCCAGGCCGCAGCGCTCAGACCCGGCAGATGCGCGGGCACGATCGTGGCGGCCGCGGAGCCGGCGCTCATGGCGCCCATGGCGACGGGCCCCCAGAAGGGCGAGTGGAGGTCGCGTCCGAGCAGGCCGGGGTCGCGCGCCAGGCGCAGGCCGTAGCCGGCGGTGAGCCCGATGAGCAGCGCCCAGGAGATGAGGAGGACGACGACGGCGAGCGCGGCGGCGCCGGGCAGGCGCTCGGCGCACTGGTGGAGGGTGTTGGCCAGGATGCCCGTCCCCATGACGGCCGGGTACCAGATGGGCCCGGCGGGAGGGACGGGGAGGGGCCGGGGCTCGTCGGCGGGGTCGGGGTTGACGAGGAGGCCAAGGCGGGAGTCGCGCACGGAGGGCATCGTGGCACGCGGGCGGCGCGCTGCGGCAACGAGAGCGCCGTGCGACGGCTCACGCCGGGTGCGCCCCGGGCTGTGCGGCCAGGAGGAACTGTTTGCTGACACCTCTGACAAGGTCCAACGCCATCGACGACGATGAGGCCATGAGCAACGACACGCCCCGCTCCCCCTCCGTCTTCGAGCGCCCCACGCGGACGCTGGCTGGCCGTCTCCTCCTGCGCTCGATGAACCTCGGCCATCGCCAGGTGTATGCCTGGGGCCTGCGCGCCGCGGAAGTCGGCGCGAGCGACCGCGTCCTCGACATCGGCTGCGGTGGAGGGGCACTCGTGCGCAGACTCCTGCGCCTGACCCGGGCGGAGGTCGGCGCTGTCGACCACGCGCCCGCAGCGATCGAGGCGACCCGCCGGCTCAACCGCGCCGCCGTCGCCTCCGGCCGCCTGCGGGTGCTCGAGGCGGGCGCGGAGGCGCTGCCCTTCCCCGACGCGTTCTTCGATGTCGTCACAGCCTCGGAGACCGTGTACTTCTGGCCGGACCTCGCGGCGGGGCTGGGTGAGGCGCGCCGCGTCCTGCGCCCAGGAGGGCGCCTGCTCATCATCAACGGGTTCGCCGACGCCCGCGCCGCTGGTTCCTGGTCCGACCGGCTCGGCATGCGGGTGCCGGACGGCGACGAGCTCACCCGCGTGGCCGAGGGCGCCGGTTTCGACGAGGTCAGGATCGACATCCACCCCCGTCGCGGCTGGCTGCGCTGCGTGGCCACGCTCGGCCAGTCAGAGCGCTGAGGCGGCGGCTCACGCGAGCATAGGCAGCCCGTTGCCCCGGCCACTTAGGGCGTGGGCCAGGCGAACTCCCAGCCCAGCGAGGCGGAGATGTCGGCCAGCGCCGCCATCATGAGGGGGGCGGCGAGGAGGGCGCTGGCCCGTGGCGCCTCGGGCAGGACGGTGGCGGCCCTCTCGAAGAGCACGACCATGGGCCGTCCCGTCATCGTCGACTCCGTCCACAGCCCGTCCACCGGCCCTTGGCCGTCGCTGGGCTCGGCCCGGGCGATCTCCCGCGCCCAGGCGCGGCAGGTGTCCCGGGGCGCCGCCATGAGGGAGTGGCTGGCGCCGTGGCGCAGGAGCCACGGCGAGTCCTCGGCGAGCAGGGCGAGGAGGCGCAGTGGGCGGGTGGGTACGAAGGTGGTCGCGGAGATCCCGGCGCCCATGGGGTCGATCCGGCGCTGGGTCTGGAAGACCTCGGCCACCGCCGTGCGCAGGTCGGTTGCCGTGTAGAGGACCCCGCTGCCGGGGTGCTCGCCGACGGGCCCGGGGTGCGGGTCCCAGCGCATGGTGGGCAGCGGCCCGTAGGTCCGGAAGGCGTTCCAGGCGGACGGGTACTCCCCCGCCGTGCGGTGGATCCGCCAGAGTGGACCGGGGTGGTGGTGGATGTCCTCCGGCCCGATCGAGAGCGGGAGCTCTGGGCGGCTGGGGTTCTTCGGCGCGTCGAGGGGCATGGTCAGCGGCGCGGGCCAGGTGTCAGGCGGCGCGGGCGGCGGCGTCGAGCAGGGCGACAACGGGCTCGGCGCCTCCCCCGAGGAGGAGGTGGTCCACGGGGCTGCGGCCCCCCAGCGACTCGTCCGGCGAGGTCATGATCGTGGCGACGTCGATCCCCGCCAGGTCCCCGGGGATCCGGGGGGTGATCTCGCCCAGGCGGGGCAGGGCCCGGCCGGAGGCGAACTGCCAGCGCCAGTAGCGCTTGCGCCCGCCGATCATCGTGGAGGCCAGTGGCGTGGAGGCGGCGCGGTGGGAGAGCCTGGAGGGGCTGATGCCGAGCTCCTGCGCGGTCTGCGCCGCCGACAGGGTGAGCTCGAGGGACCGGTTGATGACCATCTCGGCGTGCCCGGTGGCCAGCCGCGCGGCGTCCTTGCCCGTCCAGGACCGCAGGCGGCCGGGCTCTGCCAGGCCGCCGTGCTCCATGAGGTCGGCGACCATGGCCTGGTCCACGGCCATCCCGCGCGGCGAGCGGCGCAGCATGGCCTGGAGCTGGCGGGCGTAGGCCTCTTCGTCGTAGTCGAGGCCCTGCTCGGCGTAGACATCCGCGACGGTGAGGGTCATCGGGCTCCTCCTTCTCCCCAGTGGCTCCCATGGCTGCGCAACTGATTTTACTCAGTTGCGCAATTATGCGCCAGCCCCCGCCGGCGACGGCCTCCCCGCGTTGGAGTCAGGTCCCGACGGCGCGCCTGCGCCACCGTCACGACGGCGAGCCCGGGCGCGGCAGATCATCCGCGTCGGGCCACGCCGGGACGAAGGGCTCGGGCAGCGGGACGAACCAGTTCTCGAAGTGCTCGAACTCCTCCCTCCCGCAGGCGATTGGGGCGAGGACCAGCGCCGTGGCGAGCTCGCCGTCGCACAGGGCGCGGACCCACTCGCCGCACTGCTCGGGGCTGATCGCCACCGGCCCCTCGCCGTCGGCCACCATGCAGCCGATCTGGAGCATCGCCTGCACCGCCAGTGTCTCGGCACAGGTGCGGGCGAGGGGGACGCCTGGGCCGATGTCCCCGAGCACGAGGCGGGCCGTGAGGACCTCGCACAGGGAGCGCAGCTGGAAGATGAACTCGTAGTCGTAGCGGGTCAGCCACAGCCGTGGGAGGCAGTCGATGACGGCGGAGTCGGACAGCTCGCCCACATGCGCGCCCCGGGGCATCGCGGACAGCTCGTCGAGGTTCTCGCCCAGCGCCCCGACGAGCAGGTCGGAGCCGAGCGCGAGGCAGCGGGCGGCGGGCTCCCCCAGGAATCGGGATACGAGCGGGCTGTACCGGCTGGCAAGGGCCTCGGGGATCTCATCCCAGGCCGGAAGGTCGTCCTGCCCCGCGTCGCCGCCGCCGTCGTCGGCGAATCCCATGTCCCCCAAGTCCCCCTGCGCGAGCAGACCGGGCAGGAGGCGGAGGAAGTCGGGGCCGTATCCGGCGGGGAACTCGGGGATCTCCCATTCCAGGGTGTCCCAGACGCCGGGCTGCTTGTCGCCCCGCACCGTTGTCCGACCCGCCTCGTAGTTGCGCCACGTCTGCTCGGAGACTCCCGAGCGGCTGGCGGCCTCGGCCACGCTCAGTCCCAGCTCGAGACGGCGGGCGCGGATCTCGGCCTCGATATCGTCGTCGTAGGGATCGTGCAGAGGGCGGTCCTGGGATGCCATATGCGCTCCTTCGGTCGTGGCCTTCTCGGCTGCCCGGTGCGGGCGCTCAACGGATGCCGTCGCCACCAGCCTACTGAGTGGGGCCGGGAGGCGTATCGATCCCGGCAAGGGCTCGGAGTTCAAGGGGCTTGCGGGTAGGCTCGGTGCGCTGGTGCCTCCCGGACCAGCGCACCACCACCCGGCCGGCCAGGCCGGGCGCGAACGGAACAGGGATCAGGATCCTCCCTCGCCCCGTCAACCACGAAGGAGCACAACGTGACTGAGCAGACGCAGCCCGCCACCGAGCTGGAGCCCACCGCCACGTCAGAGTCGGAGCCCGCCTCCGCCACCACCGAGACCACCCCCGCGGAGCCGGCTAAGGCGGCCAAGGCGGCGGAGGCCACTCAGGCCGCAGAGCCCACCGAGCCCGCCGCTGAGCAGGAGACCCCCACGGAGGCGGTTCCCGCCGAGGAGGCAGCGCCTGAGGAGGCCGCCGAGCAGCCCGCCGCCCAGGAAACCGCCGAGCCTGCCGCCGAGGAGACGGCCCCCGCCTCGGGCGCCGAGCCCGCCAGCGCCGCCGACGGCGCGCAGGACGCCACCCCCACCCCGGCCGACCAGCCCTCGCCCACCATGGCGAACGAGGCGCCGATCGACCCCGAGGAGGCCATGGACGCCGCCAAGTGGGGCCGCGTCGACGGCGAGGGCAAGGTCTACGTCCAGGACGGCGGCGTCGAGCGCGAGGTCGGCCAGTTCCCGGACGCCCCGATCGCCGAGGCCATGGCCTTCTACGTGCGCCGCTACCTCGACCTCAAGGCCACGATCGACCTCTTCGCCACGCGCCTGCCCCAGCTCTCCGTCCACGACATCGACACGACGATCTCCTCGATCGAGGCCTCGCTCGTCGAGCCGGCCGCCGTCGGCGACCTCGAGGGGCTGCGCGCCCGCTTCTCCGCCCTGCGCGGGGTCGCCACGGAGCGCCGCGAGGCGGTGGCCGCCGAGCGCGCCGCCGCCAAGGAGCAGGCCCTCAAGGACCGCACCGCCATCGTCGAGCGCGCCGAGGAGATCAGCGCGCAGGACCCGGCGCGCACCCAGTGGAAGAACTCTGGCGCCGAGCTGCGCGCTCTGCTGGAGAAGTGGAAGGAGGCCCAGCGCCGCGGGCCGCGCCTCGACCGCCCCACTGAGGACGCCCTGTGGAAGCGCTTCAGCCACGCCCGCACCGCCTTCGACCGGCACCGCCGCCAGTTCTTCTCCGAGCTCGACGCCAAGCAGTCGCAGGTCAAGGCCGCCAAGGAGGCCCTCATCAAGCGGGCCGAGGAGCTCTCGGGCTCCACCGACTGGGCGGGCACCTCCGCCAAGTACCGCGGCCTCATGGACGAGTGGAAGAAGGCAGGGCGCGCCTCGCGCAAGGAGGACGACGCCCTGTGGGCCCGCTTCCGCGCCGCCCAGCAGGTCTTCTTCGACGCCCGCAAGGCGAAGGACGAGGCCGTCGACGCCGAGTTCGCCGAGAACCTCAAGGTCAAGGAGTCCCTCGTGACCAAGGCCGAGGCGCTCCTGCCGATCAAGGACGTCAAGGCCGCCAAGAAGGCCCTGCGCCCCATCCAGGACGCCTGGGAGGAGGCGGGCCGCGTGCCGCGCTCGGCAGTGCGCCGGATCGAGGGCCGCATGCGCGCGGTCGAGGACGCGATCCGCGAGGCGGAGAACGCCGAGTGGCGCCGGACCGACCCGGAGACCAAGGCCCGCGCCGAGGGCCTGGCCGGCCAGCTCCAGGACTCCATCGCCGAGCTCGAGAAGGAGCTCGCCGCCGCCCAGGCCGCGGGCAACGCCAAGAAGGTCGCCGAGGCCGAGGCGGCGCTCACCGCCCGCCGCGCCTGGCTCGACCAGGTCCTGCGTTCCGCCCAGGCCTGATCCGCGCGCCACGCCTCATCACCGGTTGATGCCCGGCACCACCACTGGTGCCGGGCATCACCCGTCCCCGCCGGGTGCCACCGATGGCGCAGACGGCTTCTGGCGCCGTCCACCGCCCGGGTTATCCACAGATCCACCGGGCCCCCTTCCGCGGCGCCCGCGCCCGGCCCAGCATGGTCCTATGGCCAGACACCCCCGCGTCCCCGCCCGAGCAGCGCTCGCATGGCTGCGCCCCCGCCCCATCGAGCCGGCGCTCGGCGCCCTCCCGGAGCAGGACATGCGCGTGCTGCGCTGCCACGGGCTCGACGACGAACTCCTCACCCCGCTCCTCGGCGAGCACTACCCGACCGACCTGCTCACCTCCCCCGCGCTGCGCGCCCGCGCCCTGGGGCCCCATGTGCCGCGGGGGCACCTCGTCTGCGGGCCCAGCGCCCTCTGGGTCCACACGGGGCGCAGGCCGCCCGAGGTACTGTCCGTCGCCGGCCTGGAGCGGCCCTCCACATGGCGGGGCCTCGACTCCCACCGGATGTCGCTTCCCTCCGAGGACCGGGTGGTCCTGGCCGGGGTGGAGTGCTCCACTCTGGAGCGGGCCGCCGTCGACGTGGCCAGGACCGCGCCACCGGCTCTGGCGGTCGAGGCCATCCTGACCGCCTACGACGCCGGGGCGACCCGCCGCGGGCTGCTCCTCGCGCTGGGGCACTGCCGCGGCGGGGCGGCGCGCGGGCGCCCCCGGGCCCAGCGGATCATCCTGGCCGTGGAGCGGGCGTTCCCCGAGCGCGCGAGCCTGCTGCGCCAGCGGGTGGTCGTCCCACTGGCCGCGTATCGCGGTTCAGGCGGTGTGGTTCCGGGCGCCTGAGGTGGTGCGGCGCGCCTCGTAGACGCCGTCGATCTTGCGCAGGGAGGCGAGCGTGTGGTCGAGGTGGCTCGCCGCGGCGAGCTCGACGACGAATCGGCCCGTGACCACGCGGTCCCGGGAGGTGGAGATGGTCGCCGAGATCATGTTGACGTGGTTGTCCGCCAGGACGCGGGTGACGTCGGCCAGGAGGCCGCCGCGGTCGAGCGCTTCGACCTCCAGCTGGACGAGGTAGACCGAGTGCGCGTGCTCGGCCCAGGAGACGGGAAGCATCCGCTCGGGCTGGTTCTGCAGCTGGGCGACGTTGAGGCAGTCCGCCCGGTGCACGGACAGACCCGAGCCCCGGGTGATGAAGCCGACGATCGGATCGCCCGGCATGGGAGTGCAGCAGCGGGCGAGCTTGACGTAGACGTCGTCGGCGTCCATGCCCTCGACGATGACCCCGGAGTCCCCGCCGCGGCGGTGGCTGGAGGAGGGCTGAGCGCGAGTGGGAAGGACTCCCTCGGAAAGGGTCTCCTCGGTGCCCGCCTCACCGCCCATGGCGGTCACAAGCGTGTCCACGACGTGCTGGGCGGAGATATGCCCCTCGCCCACGGCCGCGTAGAGGCCATCGATATCGACCTTGTCGAGGCTCTTGGCGACGTCCGTGAGGGAGTCGTGGCTCATGAGCCGCTGGATCGGGAGGTCCTTCTTGCGCATGGCCCGCGCGATCGCGGTCTTGCCCTCCTCGATGGCCTCCTCGCGGCGCTCCTTGGAGAACCAGGCGCGGATCTTGTTGCGGGCCCGCGTGGAGCCCACGAAACTGAGCCAGTCCCGCGACGGGCCGGCGCCCTGCGCCTTGGAGGTGAAGACCTCGACGGTGTCGCCGTTGTCCAGGCGGGTGTCCAGGGGCACGAGGCGCCCGTTGACCCGGGCCCCGACGGTGCGGTGGCCGACCTCGGTGTGGACGGCGTAGGCGAAGTCGACCGCCGTGGAGCCGCTGGGCAGGGACAGGACGTCCCCCTTGGGGGTGAAGACGTAGACCTGGGAGCCGGCCATCTCGAAGCGCAGGGAGTCGAGGAACTCGGCGGGGTCCTGGGTCTCCTTCTGCCAGTCGACGAGCTGGCGCAGCCAGCCCATCTCCCCGCCGTCATCGACGCCGGTGCCGCCGGGGGCGGGGCCGGAGGCGTTGGGGTCCTCCTTGTACTTCCAGTGGGCGGCGACGCCGTACTCCGCCATGCGGTGCATCTCCGCGGTACGGATCTGGATCTCGACGGGCTTGCCCCCGGGGCCGAGCACCGTGGTGTGCAGCGACTGGTAGAGGTTGAACTTGGGGACGGCGATGTAGTCCTTGAAGCGCCCGCTCATCGGGGTCCATCGCGAGTGGAGGGCGCCGAGGACGGCGTAGCAGTCCCGCACCGAGTCGACGATGACGCGAACGGCCACGAGGTCGTAGATGTCGTCGAAGTCCTTCCCCCGCACGATCATCTTCTGGTAGATCGAGTAGAAGTGCTTCGGCCGGCCGGTGACGGTCCCCTTGATCTTGTTGACCCGCAGGTCCTCCTCGATCTGCAGGCGGACCTGGCGCAGGTACTCCTCGCGGGCCGGCGCGCGCTCACCGACCATCCGCTCGATCTCGTCGTAGACACCGGGGTAGAGGGCCTTGAAGGAGCGGTCCTCGAGCTCCCATTTGATGGTGTTCATCCCGAGCCGGTGGGCCAGGGGCGCGTAGATCTCCAACGTCTCCTTGGCCTTGCGGGCGGCGCTGGCGGCGGGGACGTACTTCCAGGTCCGGGCGTTGTGGAGGCGGTCCCCCAGCTTGATGAGGAGCACGCGGATGTCATGGGACATCGCGATGATCATCTTGCGCACGGTCTCGGCCTGGGCGGCCTCCCCGTACTGGAGCTTGTCGAGCTTGGTGACGCCGTCGACGAGCAGGGCGATCTCATCGCCGAAGTCGGCGCGCAGCTTGTCGAGGGTGTAGTCGGTGTCCTCCACCGTGTCATGGAGGAGGGCCGCGGCGAGCGTCTGGGGCGTCATCCCGAGCTCGGCGAGGATGGTCGCCACCGCCACGGGGTGGGTGATGTAGGGCTCCCCGGACTTGCGCATCTGGCCCTCGTGGGCCTTCTCGGCGACCTCGTAGGCGCGCACGATGAGGCCGGTGTCGGCCTTGGGGTGGTTGGCCCGCAGGGCGCGCAGCAGCGGGTCGATCGCGGGAGGCGTCGAGTGGCCCCGGGAGCCGAACCAGGCGAGGCGGCTGCGGACGCGCGATCCGGGCACGATCGCGTCATGCCCAGTCTCCGTGGCGCCCTTGGTCTCGGTCATTGCAGCATCATAGCCGCGTGGTCCCCCGCGCATCGGACATCCGATGCCTCAGGGGCCCTCAGTACACGACGACGGCGTCGACGTCCCGGCCGCCCAGGTGGGCTCGCCCGCCCAGGTCGGCGAGCTCAAGGAGCATGCAGATCGCCTCCACGCTGCCCCCGGCGCGCTCGACGAGCTCGATGGAGGCCGCGGCAGTCCCGCCGGTGGCCAGGACGTCGTCGATGATGAGGACCCGGTCCCCCGCGCGCACGGTCTCGGGGCGCAGCTCCATCCGGGCGGTGCCGTACTCCAGGGCGTAGTCGACGCCGATGACGGGTCCGGGGAGCTTGCCGCCCTTGCGGACGGTGAGCATCCCGATGCCCAGCCGCACCGCCAGGGGCGCGGCGAGGATGAAGCCTCGCGACTCCAGGCCGGCGACGGCGTCGATCCGGCCCCGGTAGTGCTCGGCGAGACCGTTGATGAGCTCGCCGAATGCCGGGCCGTTGGCCAGGAGCGGGGTGATGTCCCGGAAGAGGACCCCGGGCTCGGGGAAGTCGGGGATCTCCCGGAGGTTGTCCTCCACGAGCCGGGTGAGCGTGGCGGGCAGGGATGGGGGGACGCTCATGAGCGCTTCTTCCTCCTCTTGGGCTGGGCGGCATGGCCGAGGTGGTGGCCGGGGGTCAGGGGCGAGGCCTTGGGGGCCGCGAGGATCGCCTCGATGGCGTCCTCGTCGTCGCCGGCGGCATCGATGCGGGCCCTGCGGGCCTTCTCGACGCGCCCGGCCTGCTCGCGCACACTCTTCTCCCGGCTGCGCAGGTCCACCAGGAGGGGGGTGGCCAGGAAGATCGAGGACAGCGTTCCGGCGATCATGCCGATGAAGAGGGTGAGGGCGATATCGCGCAGCGTGCCGGCGCCCAGGATGAAGGCGCCGACGAAGAGCAGCGAGGCCACGGGGAGCACGCCGACGATGGAGGTGTTGACCGAGCGGATGAAGGTCTGGTTGACCGCGAGGTTGGCCAGCTCGGCGTAGGTGGAGCGGGTCTGCGCTGTGAACGAGGCCGTGTTCTCGCGGATCTTGTCGAAGACGACCACCGTGTCGTAGAGGGAGTAGCCCAGGATGGTGAGCACTCCGATGATGGTGGCCGGGGTGACCTCGAATCCGGTGAGGGCGTAGATGCCGACGGTGATGATGATGTCGTGGGCCAGGGCGAGCAGGGCCGCGGCCGCCATCTTCCACGTCCGGAAGTAGATCCAGATGAGGCCGCCCACGAGGAGGAAGAACAGGAGCAGGCCCCGGATCGCCTTGTTCGTCACATCGGAGGACCAGGTCGGGCCGATGGTGGTCGAGGAGACGCTGCTGGCGTCGACCCCGTAGGCGCTGGCCAGGTCGGACGACAGGGTGTCGAGGTCGGCCTTGTCCAGCGCGGTGGTCTGGACGCGCACCGAGGAGGAGCCGAGCTTGGTGACCGACGAGCCCGCGGCGCGGCCCTCATCGGACAGGACGGTGTTCGCCGGGGACTCCGAGGGCGAGGCGAGGCCGGTGATGGTCACCTCGGAGCCGCCCTTGAAGTCGATGCCCGGGTTGAGGCCGACGGTGCCGAGCAGCGCCGCCGAGCTGATGACGATGATCGCGGCGATCGTGTACCAGATGCGGCGCTTGGCGATGAAGGGGATGGAGGTCGTGCCGGAGTAGAGCTCGTTGCCGAGGGTGGCGAGGTTCTTCACTTCGACTCACCGTCCTTCCCATCGTGGGCCTGGGAGTCGACGGCGTCGTCCCCCTCCGTCGTGGTGGCGCCGTCGGCGTCCTCGGCCTCGCCGCGCCGGGCCCGGGCCTTGCGGCGGGCCAGGGAGCCGGCCGCGCCCTCGATGAGCGCGTCGCGGGCCTTGCCGTAGGCGGCGAGCGAGCGGGCGCCGAGGTGCTCGGGGTCGAGGCCGGAGAGCCGGTGCCCCTCGCCGAAGAAGCGGAAGCGCAGGATCCACACCATGAGGGGGTGCGTGAAGCCGAAGATGATGACGAGGTCCACGACGGTCGTCACGCCCAGGGTGAAGGCGAATCCCTGCACGCCGCCGACCGCCAGCACGTAGAGGACGACCGAGGCGACGAGGTTGACGGCGTCGGAGACGACGATGGTCTGGCGCGCGTGCCTCCATCCCTCGTCGACGGCGGCGATGAGGGTCCTGCCATTGCGGACCTCGTCGCGGACCCTCTCGAAGTAGATGATGAAGGAGTCCATCGTGATGCCGATGGCGATGATGAGCCCGGCCACGCCGGCCAGCGACAGGCGGTAGCCCATGAACCAGCTCAGCAGCGCGATGACGAGGTAGGTGCCCACCGCCGCGATGATGAGGGAGGCCACGGCGACGATCGACAGGCCGCGGTACTGCCAGGCCAGGTAGACGATGATGAGCAGGAAGCCGACGAGGCCGGCGATGAGGCCGTTGCGCAGCTGCTCGGTTCCCAGCGTCGCGGAGATCTGCTGCTCGGACTGGACGGTGAAGTTGATCGGCAGCGCGCCGAAGGAGAGCTGGTTCGCCAGGGTGTTGGACTGGGCTCGCGAGTCGCTTCCCTGGCCGATGTCGATGCGCACGCGGCCGTCGCTGATCGGCGAGGTCACCGAGTCGCGGAAGCCCGAGGACATGATCGTCAAGCCGTCCAGGACGATGGCGAACTGCGCCTTCTGGGAGTCGGTGGTCGTCGGGGCCGCCTGGCCGTTCGCGCCACCGGCCGCCTGCGCGGTCTTGGCGGCGTCGCGGAAGGCGAGGAGGCGCTTGGAGACGGCGGCGAACTCCTCGGTGCCCGTGGAGTTGAACTCGACGGACACGCCCCAGTTGTTGGTGGAGCCGCCCTGCTCAGTGGTCTCGGTGCCGGAGACGGCGCTGTCGATGTCGGTGCCGGCGATATCCGCCGGGCCGAGGATGTAGGCGGTGCCGTTGCCCTTCTTGTCGCAGGAGATGACAGCCTTGGCCGGATCCTGGGCCTCGCCGGTGAGGTTCTCCGGCGCGGTGCAGTCGAGCATGTAGGCGTCGTAGATCATCTTCTCGGTGATCCACGAGTCCGAGGAGTTGTCGTCACTGGTGGAGGCGAGCGGCTCCTCGCTGATGGTGCCGTCGCCGTTCGCGTCGGCGGCCCGGGTGGCCACCTGCTCGGGGGTGGTCGTCGGGATGGTGGCCGCGGCGCTCGGGTCGGCGCTCGGCTGAGCCGCGGCGTCAGTGGATGCGGCGCTCGGGTCGGCCGCCGCGTCCGTGGGCGCGGCGGTGGCGGCGGCCTGGTTCTGCTGGGCCGCCATCTGGTTCTGCTGCTCGGCGATCTGCGTGGCGCTGCCCTGGATGATGCGGATGACGGGGCGGAAGTAGAGGACCGCGGCCTTGCGCACGAGGTCGAGGGTCGCCTCGCTCGGCGTGCCGGGGAGCGCCACGACGATGTTCTGCCCGCCCTGGCGGGAGATCTGGGCCTCTGCCACGCCGGAGGCGTCGACGCGCTGGCGGATGACCTCGATGGCCTGGTTGACGTCCTCGTCGGTGATCTCCGAGCCGTCGGTCGTCGTCGGCGTGAGGATGATCTGGGTGCCGCCCTCGAGGTCGAGGGCGAGGCCCGGTGTCATGGCGGTGCGGTTCGTCACCGATCCGAAGGCGAGGGCGCCGAAGCCGACGGCGAGGATGAGCAGCAGGAGGAGGATCCTGCTGCCGGGACGCTTGGTCTTCTTGGTGGGCACGGGGTCCCTTTCATCAGGTCGCCGCCCGGGGGCGGCAGGATGCGTGGGCGTGAGGGAGAGCGCCCGGCGGGCCCTGGGGAGCGGGCGGCGGCGGGCGGAGGCGGGTTCAGGACTCGGTGGTCTCCGAGGAGGCGGCGCCCTGCTCCGCAGGGGCGTCCGCAGTGCTACCGGCGTCGCTGGCGTCACCGTTGTCGCCGACGGAGGCGAAGGGGGGCTCCTCGGCGCAGACGATGGACTTCTTGTTCCACAGGGACTCGTCGCCCAGCTGGGTGGCGAGCACGACGACGTCGCCGTCGATATCGACGACCTGGCCGTAGAAGCCGCCAGTGGTGCGCACCCAGGTGCCGGCCACGAGGGCCTCCTCGCGGCGCCGGTCCTGCTCGGCGATCATCTTCTGC
Source organism: Actinomyces timonensis DSM 23838 (assembly GCF_000295095.1). Classification (GTDB taxonomy): domain Bacteria; phylum Actinomycetota; class Actinomycetes; order Actinomycetales; family Actinomycetaceae; genus Actinomyces; species Actinomyces timonensis. Next base: position 768,047 of record NZ_JH806633.1, read on the forward strand.
TGCTGGCGGCGCGCGAAGCCGCTGAACAGCCACATGAGGATGAGGAACGCGGCGAACACGATCATGAGAGACATAGGGACTCCAGTTCCGAGAGTGGTCCGCAGGTCCTGCGGCGACGACGCCCCGGCGTGGGGCAAACCGCACCGAGTCTAGGGCACTGCTAGGGCCGACGGGGAGGTCGAAACCCGGACCGGGCTGTGACACATGCCCCGTTCGGGCCCATGCGGCGGGAGTCGAGACGCGGGTGTGACCGCTCCGTGGCGCTCCTGTGTCCTTGCGCCCCGAGCGCGCCCCCGGAGGAGAGGGCGGGGCCCCCTCGGCAGCGCTCACGGCGGGGCGAGCCCCCGGCTCAGACGAAGAGGGCGCCCTCCGCGGGCGGCTCCAGGCCGAGATGCGCGTAGGCGGCGGGCGTGGCGGCGCGCCCGCGGGGCGTGCGCACGACAAGGCCCTCGCGGACGAGGTAGGGCTCGGCCACGGTCTCCACTGTCTCCGGCTCCTCCCCCACGCTCACCGCGAGCGTTGTCAGGCCCACCGGGCCTCCCCCGAACCGGGAGCACAGGGCCGCCAGGACCTGCCTGTCGAGCCGGTCGAGGCCCAGGGCGTCGACCTCGAAGACCTCCAGGGCGGCGCGGGCGGCGGCCAGGTCGAGGCGCCCCGGGGTGCCGTGGACCTGCGCCCAGTCCTGGACGCGTCGCAGGAGCCGGTTGGCGATGCGCGGCGTGCCCCGGGACCGGCTCGCCAGCTCGGAGGCGGCCTCGGGCTCCAGGCCCACGCCGAGCAGGCCGGCGGAGCGGTTGAGGATGCGGGCCAGGTCCCCCGGGGCGTAGTAGTCGAGGTGGCCGGTGAATCCGAAGCGGTCGCGCAAGGGGGCGGGCAGGAGACCCGCGCGGGTGGTCGCGCCGACCACCGTGAAGGGCGGCAGCGCCAGGGGGATGGAGGTGGCGCCCGGGCCCTTGCCGACGACGACGTCCACCCGGTAGTCCTCCATCGCCAGGTAGAGCATCTCCTCGGCGGTTCGGGCCAGGCGGTGGATCTCGTCGATGAAGAGGACATCGCCCTCCTCCAGGGAGGACAGGATCGCCGCGAGGTCCCCCGCGTGCTGGATGGCCGGGCCGCTCGTCAGGCGCAGCGAGCCGCCCACCTCGGCGGCGATGATCATGGCGAGCGTGGTCTTGCCCAGCCCGGGAGGGCCGGAGAGCAGGACATGGTCCGGGGCGGCGCCGCGGGCGAGGGCCGCGCGCAGCACCACGGAGAGCTGGCCGCGCACGACCTCCTGTCCGGTGAAGTCCTCCAGGCGCTTGGGGCGCAGGGCGGCCTCGGCGGCGCGCTCGGCCTCATCGGCCTGGCCGTCCATGAACCGGCCGGGGATGTCCTCAGCCACGGCGGCCACCGCCCAGCCATCTCAGCGCCGCGCGCAGGATCTCGGGGACGGCGGGAGCCTTGCCCGAGGAAGCCAGGCCCGGCTCGACGGCGGTCACGGCCTCGCGGGCGCTCGCCTCGTTCCAGCCGAGCTGGACGAGGGCCGCGACGACGTCGGGGTTCGGCTCGCCGTCCCCTCCAGCAGCGGCCTCGACCGCGGCCCCGCTGGCGGAGGGGGACTCGCCGTGGGGGGGCCCGAGCTTGTCCCCGACGTCGATGATGACCCTCTGGGCGCCCTTGGGCCCCAGGCCGGGGACGCGCTTGAGGGCGGCGACGTCCTCGGCGGCGATGGCGCGGCGCAGGGCGTCGGGGGTGTGGACGGCGAGCATGGCCAGGGCGAGCTTGGCGCCCACGCCCTTGGCCCCGAGCAGGACGCGGAAGCAGTCGCGCTCGTCGGCGTCGGCGAAGCCGTAGAGGGTGAGGGAGTCCTCCCGCACGATGAGCTCGGTGTGCAGGAGCGCCTCCGCGCCCACGCGCAGCGAGGACAGGGTCGTGGGCGTGGCGAGGACCGAGATCCCCACTCCCCCGGTCTCGATGACCGCCGAGGTCAGCGAGACCGCGGTGACGGTGCCGCGCAGCGAGGCGATCATAGGCGGGGACTCCCTTCGAACAGTTGTTCGGATAGTAGCAGGGCGGCGCGGCGCCGCGTCCGCGCTCTCATCTGGCGTGGCGCGGGTCGACGGCGCCGGTGCGGCGGGCCGCCGCCTGGGCGGCCGCCCACTGGCGCTGGGCGGGGGTCCGGGCGCTGGCGCGCACCGCTCCCCCGGCGGAGACCATCTCGGTCGCGCCGTCCGCGCCGGTGCCCCCGCCCCGCCAGCCGTGGCAGATCGCCTGGGCGAGGGCGTCGGCGGCGTCAGCGGGCCTGGGCGGCTCGTCCAGCCCGAGGATGCGGGCGACCATGGCCTGGACCTGGGCCTTGTCCGCCACCCCCGATCCGGTGACGGCGGCCTTGGCCTCGCTCGGCGTGTGCTGGGCGACCTCGATGCCCGCGCGGGCGCCGGCGAGCATGACGACGCCCATGACCTGGGCGACGCCGATGACGGAGCGCAGGTTGTCCTGGGCGAAGACCCTCTCGACGCTGAGCGCGGTTGGCCCCAGCCGGGCGATCCAGTCGTCGAGGGCCTCCGCGATGGCGAGGATCCGCAGCTCGGGGCTCTGCGCGGGCGGGGTGCGCACGACGCCGACCTCGACGAGCCTGGCGCGGCGGCGCGGGTCGATGTCCACGCAGCCGAGCCCGCAGCGCGTCAGCCCGGGGTCGATGCCCAGGACGCGCTGCTGGGCGACGACGGCGCGGCTGGAGGCGCGCGGCCGGGCGCCGGGAGCGAAGCCCGCCGTGGCGCTCAGTCCTCGTCCGCCTCGAGCTCGGCGGCGACCTCGGCGGAGATGTCCACGGAGGTGTAGACGTTCTGAACGTCGTCGAGGTCCTCGAGGGCGTCGACGAGGCGCAGGACCTTGCGGGCGCCATCGGCGTCGACCTCGATCCTCGTCCCGGCGACGAACTGGGACTCGGCGGAGTCGTACTCCATGCCGGCCTCGGTGACCGCGTTGCGCACGGCGATGAGGTCCTGGGGCTCGGAGATGACCTCGAAGGACTCGGCCCCCTCGACGACCTCCTCGGCGCCGGCGTCGAGGACGGCCATGAGGATGGTGTCCTCGTCGATGCCGTCGGCCTTGGCGATCTCGACGACGCCCTTGCGGGTGAAGTTGTAGGCCACCGAGCCGGGGTCCGCCAGCGACCCGCCGGTGCGGGTGAAGGCGACGCGCACGTCGGAGGCGGCGCGGTTGCGGTTGTCGGTGAGGCACTCGACGAGGAAGGCGACGCCGGCGGGGCCGTAGCCCTCGTACATGATCGTCTGCCAGTCGGCGCCGCCGGCCTCCTCGCCGCTGCCGCGCTTGACGGCGCGAGTGATGTTGTCGGCGGGGACCGAGTTCTTCTTGGCCTTCTGGATGGCGTCGAAGAGGGTGGGGTTGCCGGCGGGGTCACCGCCGCCGGTGCGGGCGGCGACCTCGATGTTCTTGATGAGGCGCGCGAACAGCTTGCCGCGCTTGGCGTCGATGGCGGCCTTCTTGTGCTTGGTGGTGGCCCACTTGGAGTGACCCGACATGTGTTCTCCTCGGCAGTAGCGGACAGGCTCAACGTCCAGGCTCGATGTCGCTCGATGTCTCTGACGCGCCGCGAGCGGGCGCGGCGAACCGGGCACATCCTAGCGCGGGCGCGGGGCCGTCCTCGGCGCGCTCGCCGCGGGTGGGACGGAAGGTGGGCGGCGGGAGCGGGACGGCCTCCCCCTGCCCCGCTATCGGCGGCCCTCGCCGGCGTCGCCGAGGTCGCGGACGGCGCCGTCCCATCCGGCCATGAGCTCGCGGGCCAGGTGGGGCAGGGACTCCGGATAGACCGTCATGCCGCCCGCGACGGCGCGGTCGAGCTCGTCGAGCCCCCACCAGCGCAGGGAGTCGAGGACCTCGCGCTCCTGGTCGGTCCATCCGGCGCGGTCGAGCTCGCCGCCGGCTCCTTCGAGGGGGTCGGTGTCGGCCCGCTCCAGTCGGGCGAGGAAGATCACCTCGTCCTGGCGGCAGGTGACGAGGTTGAAGCGGAAGAGGCTCGAGCGCTCGGCGACGGGCCCGATGAGACGGCCGGGCGCCAGGGCGATACCGGTCTCCTCCTCCAGCTCCCTGAGGGCCGCCTCCCCCGGCTCCTCGCCGTCGGCGATGCCGCCGCCGGGGGTGAAGGCCCAGGAATGCGCGGTGTCGGCGAAGTCGTGACCCAGGACGAGCAGGATCCCCGGCTCGGGGTCCTCGCGCAGGGCGATGACGCGGGCGGCGCGCCGGAAGGGCAGACCCTCGGCCCCTAGCCGCCACTCCTCGGCGTCGAGCAGGTCCCGCCAGTCGGCCGGCACCCGGGCGGGGTCGCGCCCGTCCGGGGCGAGCGCCCTCCGCTGGTCCCGTGGGACTGCCACAGCCCCCTCGCCCACCATCTCAGCGCTGGCCCATGTAGACGGCTCGTGAGTCCATGACGCGGTCGAGGAGCGCCTTCTCGGTAGCGGCGAAGTCCCCCGTGGAGTGCCCCTCCATGGCGCCCTGCCGGAGGTTGGCCAGTTGCACGGAGGAGGCCTGGAAGTCGCGCATTGCCCTCTTGACGCCCGGGCCGCGCCTCCTGGCCCAGCGGCGGGCGGCCCTGCGCCCGGCGGAGGTGGTGAGCATCGTGACCTCGGCCTCGTGGTACCAGCCGGCCTTCCCGTACTCGGCGAGCCGCGCGCGCATCCGGAGCCGCTCGCGCCAGCGCAGTCCGAGCACGAGGCCGATGGCGGCGATGAACAGGGGCACCTCGACGATGAAGTAGAGCATGAGGTTGCCCGACAGCGCCCCGTTCCAGAAGGCGTGCAGGCAGATCGCCCCGGCCAGGCCCATCGGGGTGGTCCACAGCCAGGCCAGGCGCGAGCGCATCCGGGCCGAGGCGCCGATCGCCACGCCGGTGCAGGAGGTGAACATGATGTGCGCGAAGGGGGACATGATGCCCCGCACCACGAAGGTGCGGGCGAGGTTGTCCTGGTTCTGCAGGAAGTAGAGGATGTTCTCCGAGAAGGCGAACCCGGCGGCCACGACGGCCGCGTAGACGATCCCGTCGACGGCCCCGTTGAAGGAGCGCCGCGAGAGCAGGAAGATGAGGAGCACCCCGAGGCCCTTCGTGCTCTCCTCGACGAGGGGCGCGGTGATGACGGCGCTCACGTACTGGAAGTCGTTGGTGGCGCCTGCGAGCAGGATGGTGGCGCTGGTGTTGGCCACCAGGGAGACCGCCGTGGACACACCGACGCCCCAGAGGAAGGCCAGCAGGAGCATCCCGAGGGGCTCAGGCTCCCAGCGGTCGATCCACCACACGGTGGTCAGGACGATGGTCAGCGGGACGAGGGCCAGGAGGGTCATCTGCAGAAGGCTGGAGCCGTTGGAGGCGATGGAGGCCAGCACGTAGAGCATGACGCCCGCGCCGATGACGCCGGCGGCCACGAGCAGGCCAACGACCACGCGGCGCCGACGCGTGCGGCGCATGGCGACGGGGTCGGCCCACTCCGGCGCGGAGGCAGTGGAGAAGATGTCCTTGTGGGTGGGGCGGGGCGCCCAGGCCGAGCGCCGGTAGCCGGCGCGCGGCGCCCATCCCGAGCTTCCGGGTGCGGTCATGATGCCTCCTGGTCCAGGGCCGGCTCGGCGTCGTCGTCGATATCGAAGGTGCTGGGCATCGGGGCGTGCCCGGCCAGGCGCAGGAGCCGCACCGCGGGGGTGGAGCGCAGCCTGCGGGCCTCGGCGACGTGCGTGTTGTGGAAGCGGCGGGCCAGGACGACGCGCGCGCTGGCGCGCTCGAGGCGGTCGAGGGCCTCGGTCCCCAGCTCGGTGGCGCGCAGCTCGTCCCTGGCCTCGGCGTCGACGGCGGTGCGGATGACCCGGGAGAGGTCGGACTCGATGGTGCCCCGGGAGCGCGCCTCGGCGCCCCGCGGGGAGGCGGCGGGAGCGGCCCTCCGCCCCGCGGTGTCGAGCGGGTCGAGGCCGTCGGCGACGATCGGCCGCTCGCAGTGGAGCGCCTCGTGGGCGGCGCGCTGGAGGATCATCGCCGAGGCGGCGTCGAGCAGGCCCGTCGAGCCGAGGTCGATGGCGGCCTGGGCCCGGTAGGCCAGGTGCTTCTCAAGGGTGGCGCGGGCGCCGAGGACCTGCCTGTGGAGGCGGTCGACCCTCACGGCGATCGCGTAGAGCCTCCAGCCGAGGATCAGCAGGAGGAGCAGGATGGCGATGACCGGCAGGAAGAGGGACTGGAGTCCGTTCATAGGGGTCCGGGGTCCTCTCTCAATCGTCGAGGGCGCCCCGCAGGCGCCCGAGCGCGGTGCGCTGGCCGGGGGCGACGGTGACGCGGGTGTGGGCGGTGGACAGCGCCATGTCGTAGACGTCGAGGACGGCGTCGGTCACCCGCGCCCAGTCGTAGTGGCCGACGGCCTCGGTGGCGGCGCGGCGGCGGGCCTCGGCGGCCTCGTGGCGGGTGACGGTGTCGATGATGGCGCGGGCGAGGTCGGCGCTGTCGCCGGTGGTGAACAGGGCGCCGAGCCGCCCTCCCTGGAGGACGTCGGAGAAGGCGGTGAGGTCGGAGGCGATGACCCGCGTGCCCGCCGCCATCGCCTCGACGAGCACGATGCCGAAGGACTCCCCGCCGGTCTGCGGGGCGACGTAGCAGGTCGCGGAGGCGAGCATGGCGGCCTTGTCCTCGTCGCTCACCCCGCCGAGGAAGGCGATGGCGTCACCGAAGCGGGCGAGCTCGCGCCGCTCGTCCTCGGCCTGGCCCCGCCCGGCGATGAGGAAGCGCGCTCCGGGGACGGCGTCGAGGACGGTCGGGATGGCGCCGGCGAGGACGGCCAGTCCCTTGCGGGGCTCGTCGAGCCTGCCGAGGAAGGAGATGGTGGGGGCCTCGGGGGTGCCAGCGAATCGGGGATCGTCCTTGGGCGCGGAGGCGAAGGGGGCGACGTTGACGCCGTTGGGAATGACGACGGCGTCACCGCCGTGGTACTGGATGAGGGTGCGCCTGGCCTCCTCGGACACGGCGATGCGCGCGGTGATGCGCTCCATGAGGGGGGTGGCCATCGGCGAGAGGAGGCCCCGGGCGAGGGAGCGGTCCATGGCGGCGTGGAAAGTGCCGACGACGGGGCAGGTGGCCGACTGGAGGGCGAGCATCCCGATGCTCGGGGTGATCGGCTCGTGGATGTGGAGGAGGTCGTACTGGCCGTCGGCCAGCCAGCGCCGCACCCTGCGGGCCACGCGCGCCCCGAAGCTGAGGCGCGCCACGGAGCCGTTGTAGGGGATCGCCACGGAGTCCCCGGCCGAGGTCATCCATTCGGGCAGCTCGACGTCCTCCGAGGCGGGGGCGAGCGCGCCGACGTCGTAGCCGCGGCTGATGAGCTCGGTGGCAAGGTCCATGACGTGGGCCTGTACCCCGCCGTGGGCGTCCATGGAGTAGGGGCAGACGAGTCCGATCCTCATGCGGATTCCTCCTGCTCCCGGGCGTGGCGCCTGGCCAGGCGCTCGTGGTCGAGGTCGGCGTCGTAGACGGGTTGGAGCATATGCCAGTCCTCCGGATGCTCGGCAAGGCTGGGGGCCAGGGCCGCCACCCAGGCCCGTGTCCAGGCGGCGATGAGCGCGCGGGCGGCGGAATCACTGTGGTCGCTGTTGTCGCCGCTGCTACTGCCGTCACCCCTGTCTCCGCTATCACGGCCCTCGCCGGGCGGGGTCGCCTCGGGGACGGGCACCTTGACGAGGGTGAGGACGATCCCCCACCGAGCCCCGGCCCGGCGGCGGCGCTCGCCGGTGAGGCGCTCGTAGTGGATGGCGGTGGCGTACAGGGGCGCGCCGAGGCGGTGCGCCAGCGCGGCGGGCCCGGCGGCGGCGCGGATGGTGTGGCCGAGGAGATCGGCCTCGATGCCCGCCGATGACAGGTCCCTGTCCGCCAGCAGGGCGACGAGGTGGCGGCGCTCGGCGGCCGCGGCGACGAGGGGCTCGAAGACCTTCTCGCCGTGGCCCTGACCGATGACGCGCATGCCGAGCGAGGTGCGGAAGTCGACGAACTGGTCGAAGAGGTCGGCGGGCTCGAGGCGCTCGGCGACGGTGAGGACGCTGGCGAGCTCGGCCGAGGCCCACGCACCGGCGAGGTCCCAGTTGCCCATATGGGCGAGGGCCAGGACGACGCTGCCACGCTGGAGGTCCTCGCGCAGCGTCGGCGGCAGGTCGGCCCTCACGCGGGCGCGGATCTGCTCAGCGCTGGCCCCGGGGAGCGCGAAGGCCTCGTAGAAGTAGCGCATGTAGGAGCGCATGCCGGCGCGTGACAGGGCGCGGATGCGGCGCCGCGGGGTGCCGGCGGGCGCGATCCTGGCGAGGTTGCGCTCGAGCTGGCCGACGCCGCCTCTGGCCGGGAGCAGGCGCTGGCGGGCCCACAGCGCGGTGCCCGCGGTGTGGGCCAGCGCGTAGCCGAGGCCGGTGGGCAGGCGCCTGGCGCCCCGCCAGGCGAGGCGGTAGGCGTCCTCGACGCGGGGCCGCCTCACCCGGCGGCTCCCACCCTGCCGCCCACGGGCACTCCGGCGAGCTGGGTCCGCACGGTGAGGACTCGCTGGATGACGGTGATGAGGGAGGCGGCGGCGACGAGCGCGAGCCCGGCGGTGATGACCCAGGTCGGGGCGCCGAGGCCCACGGCGAGCGCGGCGAGGCCGATGGCGACGAGGCGGTCGGTGCGCTCGGCGATGCCCACGGAGGCCTTCGCGCCCACGGACTCGGCGCGGGCGCGCGCGTAGGGGACGGCCGCCCCCAGCACGACCGCCGTCAGGGCCAGGGCGATCGTCCAGGTCCGCAGGGGGCCGGGGGCCAGGTGGGTGGCGGCCCACATGGCGATCGAGGCGAAGACGGCGCCGTCGGCGAGGCGGTCCATGGTGGAGTCGAGGAAGGCCCCGAAGGCCGAGGAGCTGCCCGTGGCTCGGGCGAGGATCCCGTCGAAGGAATCGGCCACGAGGAGGCAGGTGAGCAGGATGGGGGCGAGGATGAAGTGGCCCTGGGGGATCGTGAGGACGGCCGCGGCGATGGAGGCGGCGGTCCCGGCGACGGTGAGCATGTTGGGGGTGACCCCGGCCTTGGCCAGGAGCAGGGCCGGGTTGGTGAACAGGGCCTTGGTCAGGCCGCGGCCGTGGTTTCCGAGCATGGGCTGCCTCGTGTCTCGTGTCTGTCGGGTAGGGGGCGGGGGCGCGCGCTGGTCAGGGCTCGCGGGGCGTGGCGGGCGCGGTGTCCCAGGCGGCCGCGATCATGTCGCGCTGGTCCCCCAGCAGCTGCGGGACGGGCTTGGTTCGCCCGATGATCGGCATGAAGTTGGCGTCGCCGGTCCAGCGGGGCACGACGTGCTGGTGGAGGTGCGCGGCGATGCCCGCTCCCCCGGTCTCGCCGGCGTTCATGCCGAGGTTGAACCCCTGCGGGTGGCACACGTCGCGCAGGACCTCCATGGAGCGGGCGGAGAGCTGGATGATCTCCACGCGCTCGGCGTCCGTGGCCTCTGTCAGCTCCGAGATGTGCCGGTAGGGGCAGATGAGGAGGTGCCCCGTGTTGTAGGGGTAGAGGTTCATGATGACGTAGGCGTGCTCGCCGCGGTGGACGATGAGCGCGTCCTCGTCGCCGCGCCCCGGGGCGGCGCAGAAGGGGCACTGGCCGGGCGTGGAGTCCTTGGGCTTGTCGGCCCCACCGATGTACACCATCCGGTGGGGCGTCCACAGGCGCTGGAAGGCCTCCGGCGCCCCCTCGTGGTAGGGCGGGTCCTCGATCGAGGCGCGCCCGGGGAGCGCGGCGGAGCCTGCGGGTTCAGTGGGCTCCGAGGGCACGGTCGACTCCCCGGCGGCGGGCACGGCGTCGTCACTCATGGGCGATGAGCCTCTCGTCGGCCGGGTCGTTGAGGCGCTCGGCGATGACGCGGCGGATGTGGGCGACGGCGTCGTCGACGGGGACCCCGTTGACCTGGTCGCCGCCCCGGAAGCGGAAGGACACCGCGCCGGCCTCGGCGTCCTCGCCGCCCGCGATGAGCGTGAAGGGGATCTTGTCCTTGGCGGCGTTGCGGATCTTCTTGCCGAAGCGGTCGTCGGAGTGGTCGACCTCGACGCGCACCCCGGCGGCGCGCAGCGTGGCGGCGACGCCGTCGACGTACTCGTCGAAGGCCTCGGCCACCGGGATGAGGCGCGCCTGGACCGGGGACAGCCAGGCGGGGAAGGCGCCGGCGTAGTGCTCGGTGAGCACGCCGATGAAGCGCTCGACGGAGCCGAGCTTGGCCGAGTGCAGCATGATGGGGCGCTGGTGGGTGCCGTCGGCGGCGGTGTACTCCAGGTCGAAGCGCTCGGGCTGGTTGAAGTCGTACTGGACGGTGGACATCTGCCAGGTGCGGCCGATGGCGTCCTTGACCTGCACGGAGACCTTGGGGCCGTAGAAGGCGGCGCCGCCCGGGTCGGGGACGACCTCCAGCCCGGAGGCCTCGCAGGCCTCGGCCAGGGCGCGGGTGGCGGTGGCCCAGTCCTCGTCGGAGCCGATGAACTTGTCCTTCTTGGCGCCGTCCTCGTCGCGGGTGGACAGCTCGAGGTAGAAGTCGGTGAGCCCGAAGTCCTTGAGGATGGAGATGAAGAAAGCGATCTGGGCCTTGATCTCCTCGGAGGCCTGCTCGGTGGTGCAGTAGGTGTGGGAGTCGTCCTGGGTGAAGCCGCGCATGCGGGTCAGCCCGTGGACGACGCCGGACTTCTCGTAGCGGTAGTCGTGCCCCATCTCGAAGAAGCGCAGCGGGAGCTCGCGGTAGGAGCGCCCGCGGGAGCGGAAGACGAGGTTGTGCATGGGGCAGTTCATGGCCTTGAGGTAGTACTCCTGGCCGGCCTTGGTGATGGTGCCCTCGGCGTCGCGCTCCTCATCGGCGAGCATGGGCGGGAACATGGTGTCCGCGTAGTAGGGCAGGTGGCCCGAGGTGTGGAAGAGCCCGCCCTTGGAGATCTCGGGGGTGTGGACGAAGTCGAAACCGTACTGGCGGTGCCGCTCGATGACGTGGCTCTCGATCTCGTGGCGCAGCATCGCCCCCTTGGGGTGGAAGACGACGAGGCCGGGGCCGATCTCCTCGGGGAAGGAGAACAGGTCGAGCTCGGCGCCGAGCTTGCGGTGGTCGCGGCGCTCGGCCTCCTTGATGCGCTCCTGGTAGGCCACCAGGTCCTCCTTGGAGGCCCAGGCGGTGCCGTAGATGCGCTGGAGCGAGTCGCCGGACTGGTCGCCCTTCCAGTAGGCGGAGGAGGACTTGGCCAGGGCGAAGCCGTTGCCGATGAGCTTGGTGGAGGGCAGGTGGGGGCCGCGGCACAGGTCCTTCCAGGCGACGGTGCCGTCTCGGCGGACGTTGTCGTACATGGTCAGACCGCCGGCGCCGACCTCGACGGAGGCGGACTCGGCGCCGGCGCCCTTGGTGGTGATGAGCTCGAGCTTGTAGGGCTGGTCGGCGAGCTCGACTCGGCCCTGCTCCTCGGAGATGTCGCGGCGCACGAAGCGCTGGCCCTCCTTGACGATGCGCTTCATGCGCTTCTCGATGTCGCGCATGAGCTCGGGGGTGACGGCGTCGATGCCCCCGAAGTCGTAGTAGAAGCCGTCGGTGATGAAGGGGCCGATGCCGAGGTTGACATCGGGGAAGATCTCCTGGACGGCCTGGGCCATGACGTGGGTGGCGCTGTGGCGCAGGATGGCCAGGCCGTCCTCGGAATCGAGGGTGATGGGTTCGACGGCGGCGCCCGCGGGGATCTCGCGCGCGAGGTCCCAGGGCTCGCCGTCCACGCGCATGGCGACGACGCCGCGGCGGGCCTCCTCGGCGAAGAGCTCCGTGCCCGTCGTCCCCGCCTCGATGGCGCGGGTGGCGCCGTCGATGGTCACGTCGATGGTCTGCGGGATCTGGGAGGGCACTGCGGTCTCCTTGGGTTGGTGAGTGCGGGGCGCGCCGCGGGCGCACGCGGTGCAGTCTACTCAGCCCGCAAGGCGTTGCTCAGTCCAGCTCGGCGCGGCCCAACACTGATCAGTGGCTGCCCGGTGCTACCCGGCGCCGCGCAGCGCTGACCAGCGCTGATCAGTGCTGATCGGTGCCGATCAGCCGCGGCCGAGGCGCTCGCGCAGGGCCTTGTAGGCGCCCTTGCCGCTCTTGGCGGCGCGCAGCGCGGCGTACATGGCCTGGTTGACGGGGACGTCCCAGGCGCCGTCGACCTCGGTGGGGTGCTTGGCGTAGCGCTTCTTGTACATGCCGACCTGGTAGAGCTCGGGCACGCGCGGCGAGTCGGCGCCCATGAGGTCCAGACCGCGGTAGCCCTCCTCGGCGAGGGTCCGGGCGGCCCACCAGTCGAGGGCCTCGGCGCCACGGAAGCCGCGGGACTCGGTGGAGGAGGCCCCGTAGTAGGCGGTGGCGTCCTTGCCGGAGGTGGTGATGAGGTCCCAGCAGTGCGGGACGCCGTCGCGGCGCAGCACGAAGAGGCGGGCGTGCTCGGGGCCGAGCGAGGTGAGCATCGACCAGTAGACATCGGCGGGGTGGGGGCGGAAGCCGTCGCGGCGGGCGGTCTCGGCGAGGATCTCGTAGACGGCCGCGAACTCGCCGCGGTCCAGCCCGGTCTCGTCGCTGATGGTGCAGCCGGCCTCGTCGGCCACGCGCTGGGCGCGCTTGACGGCGCGGCGCCCGTCCTTGGGCATGGCGGCGGCGATGGCGTCGGGGGTGCGCGGCGTGAGGTCGATGATGAAGGTGCGGTCGTAGGTGATGGTGTTGAGCAGCTCGTGGAGGTCCGGCGCGCTGTAGCGGGCGTGCATGCGCAGGAAGGGGATCGAGCGGTCGCGGCGGCGGATCTCGGCGCGCAGGAGCTCGCGCAGGTGGGCCTCGCGCTCCGGCGACTGCTCCTTGAGCCAGGTGGGCCCGTGCTTGGCCCACAGGAAGGGGCGCCCGCCGATGGTGTCGGTGTAGATGGCGATGGCGGCCACGGGCTTGGAGTCCTCGCCCACGTAGAGGTAGCGGCCCCACAGCGCGTGGCCCTGGGAGGCCTCGTAGCGCTCCCAGGCCTCGGTCTGCTCGATGCCCACTGGCGTGTTGCCGATGGCCAGGCGCATCTCGCGCCCGCCGACGCGCTTGAGGGTCTCGGGGCGGCCGGTGGCGGGGTGATCGTTGCTGGTCATCGTCGTGCTCCTCGCGCGGGTTGTCAGGGATCGGGGTGGGGTCTGCGGTGGTCGTGGCAGCGGGCCGGGCGCGCGATGGCGCGGGCCCTGCTGGCGGTGGGCGTCAATAGGACAGGTCGGTGGGCTTGGGGTAGTAGCGCTTGAACTTGCGGTAGTGGTTGAGGCGCTGGGCCTCGACGAGCGCTGCGCGCACGAGCGAGCGGTCCGCGGGGTCGCGCAGCGGGTCGGCGCCGGGGGCGAGCGAGCGGACGCGGGCGGCCAGGGCGTCGTCGCGGATGTAGCGCAGGAGGAGGCGGGTGGGCACGAGGGAGTAGAGGATCTCCCTGGTGACCTCCTTGCGGGGCAGGGGCGCGCCGTCGATGAGGTCGGCGAGCATGGGGACCATGGGGTTGGCGCCCGCGGCGGTCATGTAGAAGGAGTTGCGCCCGATCCGCGGGTTGATCTCGAAGAAGACGGGCGTGCCGGTGGCGGGGTCGATCTTGACGTCGAAGTTGACGAAGCCGCGGTACCCGGCGGCGGTGAGGATGCGCTCGGCGCCGGCCCACAGCTCGGGGAAGGGCTCGGTGATCATGGCAACGGGGTTGCCGATCATCGTGGGGGCGTGGTCCTCCAGGAGGACGCGGGCCGAGCCGATGAGCCGCACGGCGCCGTCGGAGCCGACGTAGGCCGTGATGGAGCGCATGGCGGTGTTGTCGCCGGCGATGAGCTCCTGGACGACGAAAGTGGATCGGAAGCCGGCCTCGCGGAGGCTCACCCACAGGGAGTCGAGCTCGGCGGCGCTGTCCATGAACCAGATCTTGCGCTTGCCGGGGAACTCGACGGCGTCGTAGGCGGCGCCGACGGCGGCCTTGGCCACGAGCGGGAAGGGGATGTCGATGGCGGGGGCGGCCCAGTCGGGACTGTCAGCGTCGGAGAAGTCGACGACGACCTGCCTGGGGCTGCGCACGCCCGCCTCGTCGCAGATGCGACCGAAGGCGGCCTTGTCGGAGACCCGGTCGATGACGTCGGTGTCCGGGAAGGGGACGGCGTAGACGGGCTCGAGGTCGCCGCGCAGGGAGGCGAGGATGGAGGCCATGGCGTCGGTGTTGGCCATGACGACGGCGCTGCTCGGCTCGCGACCAGCCGCGAGGTCAAGGAGGGCGTCGCGGATCTGATCCGGGGTGGCGTGCGCCGGAAGGGGCACGGTGTCGATGTAGGTGGAGCGGCGGATGACGTCGATGGGCGCGTTGGCCAGGACGGTGATCCGCTGGCCGGTGGCCTCGTGCAGCTGGCGGGCGATGGCGTAGACGCCGATGTCGCCGCCGATGACGACGGGCAGGATCTGCTCGTGCCGTGCGGTCATCCGGGGTCCTCCTGGGATGGTGGTGGGTTGTGGTAAGTGACGGCGGGCGCGCCCGTGGTTGGCGCCGGTGGTTCAGGGCTGACTGGCAGGCGCCGGGCAGCGGCCCACCAGCCCTCAGCCTAGCCGCACCCGGGCCGCGCGGGCACGAGGAGCGGGCTGCGGGAGGCGAAGCGCGAGCCGACGGGGCACTCCTCGTCCCGCTTGCCGACGTGCGCCAGGGTTGTGGACGTGCCCCCGGGTTGCGGACGTGCGTTGGGGTTGCGGACGTTCCCCCGGGGCACGTCGGCAACCCCCGGGCACGTCCACAACCCCCAGGGCGCGTCCTCAACGCGGTGGGTCGCCAGGAAGGGCGAGGCAGCGCCGAAGCGCCCGCAGTCCCGCCGCCAGCAGGAGCATCGGGGCGAACAGCACCGCGGGGATCCACAGGCCCGCCAGTCCGTGCTGGCCGATCCCGTAGGGGACCGACAACACAGTGATCGCCGCGGTGAGGCCGAGGCAGGCGATGAGCCAGGCGAACGCGCGCCCCGCGTCGTCCACCATCAACGACGAGGTCTTCTGATCTGCTGACATAAGAACAGTCTATCTCCGAGCCCCTCCCGGGCGGCGCGCCGTCGCCCTGGGCGAGCTCCGCCCGCTTGGCTGGACGGGTGTTCGGATGTCATGCCGGGGCTTATAGGACGTTTTCTGTTGGTTCTGGTTTCTGCTGGCGCTGGGGTCGATGGCCCGGTCTGCGGTCTCGACGGGTGCGCGGAGCACCGGCGGCTGCGCTGAGCCCCGGTGGTTGCGCCGAGCACCTTCGGCTGCGTTCCCACCGCACCCCACGGTGCTGGGGGCAACCACCGGTGCAGGAGGCACCCCGCGGCGGGCTCCAGGCGCTGGCCGACGGCACAGCGTCGCCGACGACGCCCACGCCGCGCTCCGTGCGGGCTGTCTGTACGCGGGTTCGGGCGACACGACGCGGGTTCGGGGATCATGCCGGGGGTTCGGGGCACAGGACGGGGTCGCTACCCCCGTCCAGTGGGGGAAGACCCCGTCCAGAGGGCCACGACGGCCACCTATCGGAGGAGGCCTCACCTGGGCTCACTCATGGGCTCACACGGTTGATACCCCGCCCCCGCACGTGCGGATGCGCGGCGGGGTTACGGACGTGCGCCAGGGTTGTGGACGTGCCCCCGGGGCGCGTCCACAACGAGGCCAGTCCCGCGCGCCGACGATCGCGACGCCGGGGAGCCTCGCCCCGAGGGCGGCGCGGGTGGGATCGGGAGGCGTGGGCAGGGCTCATGGCCCCTGACTTCATCACGCCGATACTGGCGTTATCGCAACGGAAACCCGCCGTCCGGCCAACACGAGATGTCCAGGGCCCCACTGCCCGATCAGTGAGTCAAGACGCGGGTTTGCCTGCCATTGCAACGGAAACCCAGTGTCCGACCAACACGGAATGTCCGGGGATGAACTGGGGACGAGCCGACTCGAGCCCCGAGAAAACCCCGCGATTCCAACGAACACCAGGCCTCGAACCAACGCAAAGCGTCCTATATGCCCACGCCGGGGGCTCGGGGCACAGGATGGGGCCCGGCCTCAGGCACGACGAAGGCCCGGGGAGCGATGATCGCGGCCCGGGCCTCGTGGGGAGAGTGGGCGATACTGGGTTCGAACCAGTGACCTCTTCCGTGTCAGGGAAGCGCGCTACCGCTGCGCCAATCGCCCGAGCGGATGACGGGACTCGAACCCGCGACCCTCACCTTGGCAAGGTGATGCTCTACCAACTGAGCCACATCCGCATGCTCGCGCCGCATCGCGGCGCGGGCAGAAACGTAGCAGGGGCCGCGCGGCCTTGCCAAATCCGCCCCGCCCACCGCCCCATGACCTCCGTCACGCCGCGTCACGCGCGCGGTCAAGCCACAAGGTCCCGCTCCTGGGCGCTCCGCCATGGCAAGGTATCGGATATGGACACCAGCATGGGCACCCCCCTACCGTCTCGCGCGCCGTTGTCGACGGCGGCGTCGACGGCGGCCGAGCCGTCGTCCCCCGAGATCCCTGACGCCCCAGAATCCTCAACGCCCCCTGCTCCCGCGGAGCCCGCTCCTCCCTCGCCCGTCACCGCGCCCGTGGAGCCCGGGGCGCCCGCGGAGCCCGCCGCGTCCCCGGCGCCGGCACCCGCGCCCGCAGTCGACACGCCCGTCGTCTGGCCGGGCAGGCCCGCGCCCCTGGGCGCCACCTTCGACGGCTCGGGAACCAACTTCGCGCTCTTCTCCTCCGTCGCCTCCGGCGTCGACCTGTGCCTCTTCGACGACGCCGGCGCCGAGACCCGCGTCCCGCTCACCGAGGTGGACGCGGGCGTCTGGCACGGCTACCTGCCCTCGGTCTACCCCGGCCAGGTCTACGGCTACCGCGTCCACGGCCCCTACGACCCCGGATCGGGGCACCGCTGCGACCCCTCCAAGCTCCTCCTGGACCCCTACGCGAAGGCGATCTCCGGTCAGGTCTCCCCCTCCCCCAGCCTGTACTCCTACAACTTCGATGACCCCAGCACCCGCAACGAGTCCGACTCGGCTGGCGCCACGATGCGCTCGATCGTCATCTCCCCGTTCTTCGACTGGGGCCACGACCGCCCGCCTGCCCACCCCTACCACGAGACGATCATCTACGAGGCCCACGTCAAGGGCATGACCGCGCTGCACCCGGAGATCCCCGCCGAGCTGCGCGGCACCTACGCCGGCCTCGCCCAGCGCCCCGTCATCGACCACCTCAAGGCCCTGGGCATCACCGCGATCGAGCTCATGCCCGTCCACCAGTTCGTCAACGACACCCACCTGCAGGAGAAGGGGCTGTCGAACTACTGGGGGTACAACACCATCGGCTTCTTCGCCCCGCACAACGCCTACGCCGCCTATGGCGAGGCCGGCCAGCAGGTCCAGGAGTTCAAGTCCATGGTCAAGGCCTTCCACGAGGCCGATATCGAGGTGATCCTCGACGTCGTGTACAACCACACGGCCGAGGGCAACCACATGGGCCCGACCCTGTCCTTCAAGGGCATCGACAACGCCGCCTACTACCGGCTCGTCGACGGCGACCAGGAGCACTACTTCGACACCACGGGCACCGGCAACTCCCTGCTCATGCGCTCCCCGGCGGTCCTGCAGATGATCATGGACTCCCTGCGCTACTGGGTCACCGAGATGCACGTCGACGGCTTCCGCTTCGACCTGGCCTCCACCCTGGCCCGCCAGTTCCACGAGGTCGACAAGCTCAGCGCCTTCTTCGACATCATCCACCAGGACCCCGTGCTCTCCCAGGTCAAGCTCATCGCCGAGCCCTGGGACGTGGGCGACGGCGGCTACAACGTCGGCGGCTTCCCGGCGCTGTGGTCCGAGTGGAACGGCCGCTACCGGGACACGGTGCGCGACTTCTGGCGGGGCGAGCCCTCGACCCTGGGCAACTTCGCCTCCCGGATCACTGGCTCCTCCGACCTCTACCAGAACTCGGGCCGCACGCCCGTGGCGAGCGTCAACTTCGTCACCGCGCATGACGGCTTCACCCTGCGCGACCTCGTCTCCTACAACGAGAAGCACAACGAGGCCAACGGCGAGGGCGGCGCAGACGGCGACAACGCCAACCGCTCCTGGAACTGCGGCGCCGAGGGCCCCACGGATGACCCGGTGGTCCTGGAGCTGCGCAGCCGGCAGGCCCGCAACTTCCTGGCCACGATCCTCTTCAGCCAGGGCGTGCCGATGATCTGCCACGGCGATGAGATGGGCCGCACCCAGAACGGCAACAACAACGCCTACTGCCAGGACAACGAGCTCGCCTGGGTCCACTGGGACCTCGACGGCGAGGCCCGAGAGCTCCTGCGCTTCACCTCGGACATGATCCGGCTGCGCAAGGAGCACCCCGTGCTGCGCCGCCGCCGCTTCTTCTCCGGGGCGGCGGGCCACGGCGGCGAGTCCGACATGGGCGAGATCGAGTGGCTCGGCCCCTCCGGGGCGCGCATGACCGACGAGGACTGGGCGACCTGGTACGCCCGGGCCATGGCCGTCTTCCTCAACGGCGACGCCATCGCCGAGCCCGATGAGCGCGGTCAGAGGATCATCGACGACTCGGTCCTCATCCTCATCAACGCCGCCGGGGAGGACATCACCTTCACGATCCCCGACTCCGACCACGCCCCCGCCTGGCGGATCGCCCTCGACACGGCGCCCGCCACGGACGAGGTCCACCTCAGCGCCCTGCGCGCCGGGCAGCAGGTCGTCGTCGAGGCGCACTCGATGCTCTTCCTCGTGTCCACCCAGGACTCGCGCCCATCGGCCAGCCGTCAGACAGGGGCCGTCGGGGCAGCCGGGGCAGTACTGCCCGCGCGGCCCTGAGGCGTTCCTGATACGGTCCGAGCAAACGCCCTGACAGCCCCACGACGCAGCCCTGCCCCAGGAGACCCGAGAGCATGACCGATCACCGCACCTCGACCGCCTCCCCGGATCACGCCGGGCCGCGCGAGCCCTCGGCGGGCACCGCGCCGGTCGGCGCCGCCTCCCCCGCCCAGGCGGCCCCGGCCGCCTACGCCCCCTGGTCCGGCCACCTCCCGGGCCAGGGGCGGCGCCAGCCCGTGAGCACCTACCGCCTCCAGCTGGGCGCAGACCTCGACTTCGACGCCGCCCGGGCGCTCCTGCCCTACCTGGTCGACCTCGGGGTCACGGATCTCTACCTCTCCCCCATCCTCCAGGCGGCCCCCGGCTCCACCCACGGCTACGACGTCGTCGACCACACCCGCGTCTCCGAGCCCATGGGAGGGCGCGAGGGCCTGGAGCGCCTGGCGGGGGCCGCCCATGAGGCCGGTCTCGGCGTCGTCGTCGATATCGTCCCCAACCACATGGCGGTGCCCACCCCGGGATGGTCCAACCTGCCGCTGTGGTCAGTGCTGCGCGACGGCCCCAAGTCCCCCTACGCGCACTGGTTCGACGTGTCGGTCGATGAGCCGATCCTCATGCCGATCCTGGGGGCGCGCATCGGGCGCGTCCTGGCCGACGACGAGCTGAGCCTGGAGCGGATCGTCGTCCCCACCGAGCCCGAGCGGGGCGAGCAGTGGGTCCTGCGCTACTTCGACCACGTCTTCCCCGTCGCCGAGGGCACCGAGTCGCTGCCCATGGCCGTCCTCGTCGAGCAGCAGTTCTACCGCCTGGCCTACTGGAAGGTCGGCAACGAGGAGACGAACTACCGGCGCTTCTTCGACGTCGGGACCCTCGCGGCCATCCGGGTGGAGGACCCCGCCGTCTTCGAGGGCTCGCACGCGCTCATCACCGAGCTCATCGAGGCCGGCACGATCGACGCGCTGCGGGTCGACCACCCTGACGGGCTGGCCGACCCGGGCGGATACCTGGCGCGCCTGAGCGAGGCGACCGGCCAGGCCTGGATCGCCGCGGAGAAGATTCTCGCGCCCGACGAGTCCCTCCCGGCGTCCTGGCCAGTGGCCGGCACGACGGGCTACGACGCCGCCTGGCGCATCGACCAGCTGCAGGTCGACCCCGCGGGCTCAGCTCCCCTGGGCATGCTCATGCACGAGCTCGCCGGGGAGGGCCCCATCGACTACTTGCGCGTCGTCGAGACCGCCAAGCGGGAGGTCATCGGCGGCTCCCTGGCCGCCGAGGTCTACCGGCTGGCCGGCATCCTCGACCGCCTCACCTCCCTGGACGTGCGCCTGCGCGACCACACCCTGCGCGACCTGCACGCCTGCCTCGTCGAGCTGCTCGTGGCCGCCGACCGCTACCGCGCCTACATCGTCCCCGGGCACCCGGCCGACCCCGAGCAGGCGGCCGTCCTGCGCGCCTCGGCCGAGCGCGCCCGCGAGCGACTGGAGGAGGACCAGGCCGAGACCCTCGACCTCGTCGTCGCGCTCCTGCTCGGCGAGCCCGTGGGCAGCGAGGGCATGTCCGACTCCCCGCTGCGCTCCGAGGCGATCGTCCGCTTCCAGCAGGTCTGCGGGGCCGTCACCGCCAAGGGAGTCGAGGACACGGCCTTCTACCGCTGGATGCACCTGACCAGCCTCACCGAGGTCGGCGGGAACCCCTCCGGCTTCGCCCTCGACCCGGACGAGGCGCACGCCTGGGCCGAGCGCGTCCAGGCCACCTGGCCCGCCACCATGGTCACCTCCACCACCCATGACACCAAGCGCGGCGAGGACGTGCGCGCGCGACTCGACGTGCTTGCCTCTTACGCCGATGAGTGGACCGATCTCGTCCACCGCCTGCGCGGCCTCACCGCCCAGGCCCGTCCCATGGACCTCGATGGGCGCAGCGAGATCCTCCTGTGGCAGGCGCTGTGGGGCACCTGGGCCCCCGGCAGCGCGGACCCGATGACCCCCGAGCGCCTGACGGCCTACCTCATCAAGGCCTCCCGGGAGCAGAAGACCTGGACGAGTTGGACCGGCCCGGACGGGCCCCGCGAGGAGGCGCTGACCGCCTACGCCGCCCATCTGCTCACCGATGCCGCCGTCGCCGAGCAGATCGAGGCCTTCGCCGCGCTCACCGCCCGCGAGACCCACGCGATCATCCTGGCGAATAAGGCCCTGGCCCTCACCTGGCTCGGCGTGGCCGACGTCTACCAGGGCTCGGAGACCACCCGGACGAGTCTCGTCGACCCGGACAACCGCCGCCCGGTGGACTACCACGGCGAGGCCGGGCTGGAGCCGATGCTCGCCCACCTGGGCTCCGGCGCTCCCGCGCGCGGCATCGACGAGGAGAAACTCGCCCTGACCGCCGCGCTGCTGCGGCTGCGCAGGAGCCGCCCCGAGACCTTCGTCGGATCGCGCTCGGGCTACCGGGCGATCCCCGTGACCACCTCGCATGCCTTCGCCTTCGCCCGCACGCTCGACGGCGAGGAGGACGTCATCGTCGTTGTGCGGCGCCTGGGCCGGCGGCTGGCGACCCTCGGGGGCTGGCGCGAGCACTCGATCGTCCTGCCCGAGGGGTCGTGGCGCTCGGTGACCACCGGCGCCGAGACCGATGGGGGCACGCTCCCCCTGGCCGATCTCATGGGGGACGCGCCCGTCGTCGTCCTCGCCCGCCAGGCCTCCCCCGCGGCCGCCCAGAACGAGGCTGATGAGCCCGGCGGGCCCGGCGATGCCGAGGCGACTGGGGCCGACGGGCCCGCGCCGGGGGCGCCGGCCCACGAGGGGCAGGGGGCCCGGTCATGACCGCCCCCGCGCCGCGCCCCTGGGTGAGTCCCGCCCCGCCCATCGGCGAGCGGGTGCCCGTGTGGGCGCCAGGGGCCACCCGCGTCGAGCTGAGCCTGCCCGCCACCGGCGAGGCACTCGCCATGGACCGCGCCGACGACGGCTGGTGGGTGAGCCCCCGCGCGCTCGAGCCCGGCACGGACTACGCCTTCAGGGTCGATGGCTCCCCCGACCGCCCCGACCCGCGCAGCGCCCGCCAGCCCCACGGCGTCCACGGCCCGTCCCGCTACGCGCCCGTCTCGGCCTGGGAGGGCCTGTGGACGGACGATAAGTGGGCCGGAAGGGACGCGCGCGGCTCGGTCATCTACGAGCTGCACGTGGGCACCTTCACGCCCGACGGGACGCTCGACGCGGCCGCGCAGCGCCTGGCGCACCTGGCCCGGCTCGGGGTCGACATGGTCGAGCTCATGCCGCTGGCGCCGTTCCCCGGCGAGGCGGGGTGGGGCTACGACGGCGTGAGCCTGTGGGCGGTCCACGAGCCCTATGGGGGCCCCGAGGCCCTGGCGCGCTTCGTCGACGCCGCGCACCGCGAGGGGATCGCCGTCTGCCTCGACGTCGTCTACAACCACCTGGGCCCCTCGGGGAACTACCTGAGCGCCTTCGGCCCCTATTTCACCAGCGCGCACCACACGCCCTGGGGCGAGGCGGTCAACTTCGACCAGGAGGGCAGCGAGCAGGTGCGGGCCTACGTCATCGACGCGGCCCTGCGCTGGCTGAGGGACTTCCATATCGACGCCCTGCGCCTCGACGCGATCCACGCGATCGTCGACGACTCCCCCCGCCACGTCCTGGCCGAGCTGTCCGACGCCGTCGCCGCCCTGGCCCATGAGCTTGGCCGGCCCCTTGGCCTCATCGCCGAGTCCGATCTCAACGACGTCGGCGTCATCACGCCCACCGATGAGGCGCCGCCCGCGCGCGTGCCCTCGCTGGGCATGACCGCCCAGTGGGCCGATGACGTCCACCACGCCCTGCACGCCCGCCTCACCGGCGAGTCCCAGGGCTACTACGCCGACTTCGCCGCCCCGGGCGCCTGGCTGAAGGCCTACTCCCGGGCCTTCCTCCACGATGGGTCGTGGTCGAGCTTCCGGGGGCGCGAGTGGGGGGCCCCGGTCCCGGAGGGCACCGACCCCCGGCGCTTCGTGGTCTTCTCCTCCAACCATGACCAGGTCGGCAATCGGGCCGTCGGGGACCGGCCCGCCGCGTCCCTGGGCGATGACGCGCTGGCGGGCGAGGCGGCCCTCATCCTGCTCGGCCCGTACACCCCGATGCTGTTCATGGGCGAGGAGTGGGGCACGCGGCGCCCCTTCCAGTTCTTCACCGATCACGACGACCCCGCCCTGGCGGCAGGCGTCAGCCAGGGCCGCAAGCGGGAGTTCGCCGACTTCGGCTGGTCGGCGGACGACATCCCGGACCCGCAGGCGCCGTCAACGGTGGATGCCTCGCGCCTCGACTGGCAGGAGCCCGGCGAGGCGGAGCACACCCGGATGCTGGACTGGTTCGCGCGCCTCATCGCGCTGCGCCGCGAGCTGGGGTGGTCGCAGCGCCGCCAGTGGCCCCGGGTGGAGGACTCCGACGGCCTCATCACGGTGCTTTACGACGATGTCGTCATCGCGGTCAACCTGTCCGGCAAGGAGCACCCCGCGCCGGATCATGACGAGCCGCTCGCCCAGTGGGAGCCCGGCGAGCCGGGCGGCGCAGCGCCCCGCCCCGGCGTCCTGGCGGCGGGCCAGACGCTCATCGCCCGGCGCTGATCCCTCAACCCGCGCCCGCCTGCGGCGTGGGTGCTGGCCCAGCGCCCCAGTCCCGGTAGCCTGAGGCTGTGAACGCTATGAACGGCACTGCCTCGTCCCCGGAGGCGGCCGCCCAGATCCCTGAGCGATTCGAAGAGGTGCTCCTGTCGATGAGGGGGGCCGATCGGCCCCGCGGACTCATCCTCGAGGAGGTCCCCGCGCCCCGACGCCTCGCCCCGTACGCCGCCGCCCTGTCCGCTGAGACGGAGGAGACCGACTCAGGCACGCCCGTGGCCTCCGGCCGCTTCATCGTCCTGCACGATCCCGCGGGACAGCCCGCGTGGGACGGCGACCTGCGCGTCGTCGTCATGGTGCGCTCCCGGATCGACGACGAGGTGAGCTCCGATCCCCTTCTCGGCCATGCCGCCTGGACCTGGCTGTCCGAGGCCCTCGATGAGGCGGGCGCCGGCCACCGCGCCCTCGTGGGCACCGTCACGAGGGTGGTCTCCGAGACCTTCGGCGGGCTGGAGCTCACCGACTCCTGCGCGCACGCGGAGATCCGCGCCTCGTGGTCGCCCTCGACCCCGGATCTCGCCCCGCACCTGGCAGCCTGGTACCAGGCGCTGCACGCCGCTGCCGGGCATGAGCCGGAGATGGCCTTCCCCATGCTCGCCCTGGCGGGATGGGCACGGTGAGGCGGGCCGTACCGGTCAGCCGATTCGGCACGACCGAGGAGCCAGTGCCCGCTGACG
Organism: Actinomyces timonensis DSM 23838; assembly: GCF_000295095.1. GTDB lineage: Bacteria > Actinomycetota > Actinomycetes > Actinomycetales > Actinomycetaceae > Actinomyces > Actinomyces timonensis. Next base: position 792,224 of record NZ_JH806633.1, read on the forward strand.
AGGTCGTCCGCTACTCCCGGCCAGCCGATGGCCTCCCCCCGCTCACCGACTCCCCCGCGGCGCTCGCGCAGGCCGCCTCCGAGATCGCGGCGGGCACCGGGCCCATCGCCGTGGACGCCGAGCGGGCCTCGGGCTTCCGCTACGGCCAGGACGCCTACCTCATCCAGCTCCGGCGCGCCGGCGCCGGGACCTTCCTGGTCGACCCTGTCTCGGCCGGCCCCCTCGACGCCCTCGCGGCGGCCCTCGACGGACCGGAGTGGATCCTCCACGCGGCCGACCAGGACCTGCCCTGCCTGGCGGACGTGGGCCTGGCCCCCCGGGAGGTCTTCGACACCGAGCTCGCCGCCAGGCTGCTCGGCCGCGAGCATGTGGGCCTCGGGGCTGTCATCGAGGAGACACTGGGCCTGCGGCTGGCCAAGGACCACGCGGCCGCGGACTGGTCGACCCGCCCCCTGCCGGACTCCTGGCTCGTCTACGCCGCCCTCGACGTCGAGTTCCTCGCCGAGCTGAGGGACGCCCTGTCCGCCGAGCTCACCGATGCGGGGAAGCTCGAGTGGGCCCTGCAGGAGTTCGAGGCCGTGCGCACCCGCGGCCCGAGGCCGGCGAAGGTCGACCCCTGGCGCAAGACGCCGCGCGCGGGCACCGCCGTCCGCTCGCAGCGCTCGCTGGCCGTGCTGCGGGAGCTCTGGACCGCCCGCGAGGATCTGGCCGCCGAGCTCGACAGGACGCCGTCGAAGATCCTTCCCCACCGCGCCGTCGTCGCCGCGGCGATCGCCTGCCCGACCTCCCGCCGCAAGCTCTTCGCGCTCAAGGACTTCTCCTCCCGCCAGGCGCGCCAGCACTCCGAGGTCTGGTGGCGCGCGGTGGAACGTGCCCTCAGCCTTCCCGACGACGAGCTCCCGCCGTTGCGCGCCCCACTCGCCCCGGGCGAGCTCCCCCAGCCCCGGTCCTGGGCGCGCCGCCACCCCGAGGCCGCGCAGCTGCTCGACGTCGTCCGCGCGTGCGTGCGAGCGCATGGGGAGGGCATTCGCGTGCCCCAGGAGCTCCTCCTCGCGCCAGAGTCGCAGCGCCATCTCGCCTGGGACCTCGGCCACGAGATAGCCCGTGGGCGGCGCCCGGCGATCGACGCGGAGGCCGTGGCCGCCCGGCTGGAGGATCTCGATGCCCGGCCCTGGCAGGTCGAGCAGTGCGCCGCTCCCCTGGCCCGCGCGCTGCGCCGGGCTGTCTAGGCCCACGGATCGGCGCCACTGAGCATGTGGTTGTCGCCGGCCTGCGGAGGACCGCTCGCCGCTCCTGTCAGCCGCGGCCGCGCGTGAGCGCCGGGACGGGCCGAGTGCCGAGGGCGCGCCCGGCCGGGCTCTGCCCTGGCCGGGCTGAGGGCCGCCGGAGTCCCCGCATGGACGCCGATGTGATCCGACGGCGCACGGGCGCCATGGCCGACCGGACGGCCCTCTTGGCGCCCAGCGCCACCGTGAGGGTCTTGTAGACGCCGGGCTTGACCGGCACATCCCACGCCCCCGGCACCTCGATGGGGCCGCTCTGGGTGAACTTGTTCTTGAACTCCCGCACGCCGGAGAGCTCGGGCACGCGCTCGGAGTCGACGCCCATGAGGTCGTAGCGGGCGACGCCCTCGGCTCGCAACCAGCAGGCCTCGTGGTAGAGAAGCGCGTCCGCGGCCCTCAAGCGGCGGCCCTGCGAGGACGAGGCGGCGTAGTACCGCATGGCGGCGTCGCCGTAGACCGTGACGATCGACCATGCGAGCACTCTCCCCTCCTCGTCGCGGCCCACATAGAGCCGGGCGTGCTCGGGGCCGAGCGCGGCGAGCATCGTCCGGTAGGTCTGCTCGGTCGCCGGGCGGAAGCCGTCGCGATCCCCGGTCTCGAGGAGGACCGCGTAGAGCTCGGCGAAGACCTCCTGCGCGCGGGGTGTCTCATCGTCGAAGCGCATCGACTCGTTGCGCAGCGCCTTGCGCACATCCCTGCGCCCACGCGGCTTGAAGCTGGCCAACAGACCCTCATCGCTCGGGTGATCGAGGTCGAGGACGACGGTGCGGTCATAGGTCATGGTCTGAAGGAGCTCGTGGCAGTCCTCGCCCGCGACGCGGGCGTGGAGTCGCACGAACACGGCGGTGGGATCCGCGTGGTGGATATGCTCCACGAGCCGCGCGCGCAGGTCGGCCTCCTCGGCCGCGGTGGGGGCGGCGCCCAGCCAGACGGGCGCGTGACGGGCCCAGAGGTAGGGGAAGCCGCGCACCTGCGTTCGTGTCAGGGAGATGAGCGCCCGGTCCCTCCCATCGGCGTCGCGGTAGACGAGCCGGCCCCAGGGCTGCCTGCCCTCCTGCGCGAGGTCGAAGCGGTCCCAGGCCTCGGTCTGCTCGATGGGGAGTGTCTGCCCCGCCTCGCTGGCGGCAAGGCGGAAGGCCTCCCAGTCGATCCGCTCCAGTGATCCGGCAAGCGCGGGCGGATTCGCGGACGATGGGAGCATGGCGAGGCCTCTTCTCACCCCAGCAGGGGATCGGGATCGGAACGAGTCGGGGCAGCCGATGATCCGAGAAGGGATATGCCGTCCTCACGCGATACGCGCGTGGACGGCCTCCGGCCGCCGGGAAGAACGGTAAGAGCACCACATGATGACGTCCTGTGCCATACCTTGGCCGATCCTGTGAGCGCCCTCCCCACCTCTGAGAGGCTCATCCTCAGTGGTGCTTCTCCGCGCGGAATCTCAGTGCACTGTGAAACCGTGGGAGCGGAAGATCGCGCGCGTGGATTCCACGAGCTCGGGCTCAGGGGGGCGCGTGTCGCGCAGCTTGTACTCCAGCTTCAGGGCGTCCCATTTGTCGGTGCCCATTTGGTGGAAGGGGAGCACCTCGACACGGCTGACCACGGAGCCCCAGCGCTCGATGATCCGTGCGACGTTCTCCACATTCTCAGGGCTGTCCGTGAGTCCCGGAACAAGGACGAAGCGGGCCCAGATCTCGATGCCCTTGGCGGCCAGGCGGTCGCCGAAGGCGATCGTCGGGGCGAGCTCCCGGCCGGTGACCTTCTTGTAGGTCTCCTCATCCCCGCTCTTGACGTCGAGGAGCACGAGGTCGACATTGTCGAGCATCTCGTCGGTGGCATTGCGCCCGAGGTACCCGGAAGTGTCGATGCAGGTATGGATCCCCATCGCCTTCGCACCCGCGAGGAGGCGCGCCGCGAACGCGGGCTGCATGAGGACCTCGCCGCCGGAGAGGGTGATTCCGCCGCCCGAGGCGCGGAAGACATTCCGATAGCGCTTCATGCGCCGCAGGAGCTCGTCGGCCTCGACCGGCTCGCCGTCCTTCATGAGGAAGGTGTCCGGGTTGTGGCAGTAGAGGCAGCGCAGTGGGCAGCCGTTGAGGAAGACCGTCATGCGCGTGCCAGGTCCATCGACAGCGGTCACGAGCTCCCAGGAGTGGATGGACCCCATCGTGCCCTCGCGCATACGCGCCAGTCGCTCTGAGCGCTGGATGTCGGTGAGCTCCTCGAGCCCGCCAATGCCCGCCCCGCGCAGACGGGCGGCCGGGGCCAGAAAATCCTGGTCCCGACCGCCCTGGGTCGCGGGGGTCATGGTCTCAGTCATCTGAGCCCTGCCCCGTGCCGGATCAGGCGCCGGCGTGGAAGGTGCGGTTGAGGACGTCCAGCTGCTGCTCGCGCGTCAGCTTGACGAAGTTGACGGCGTAGCCGGAGACGCGGACCGTGAGGTTCGGGTAGTTCTCCGGGTGCTCCATCGCGTCCTCAAGGGTGTTGCGGTCCAGGACATTGATGTTGGCGTGGTAGAGACCCTTGACGCCGCCATTGTCCTGGCGCTGCGCCTTCATGGACTCGAGGCGCTCTTCGTAGGTGGGCATGTCTGCCCCTTTCTGTGTGGTGAGTTGTGTTCTGAGCCGTGATGGTCCAGGGGATCGCCCGTGGGCGATCAGACCTCGGCGCAATCGTCCGGGACGAAGCCCGCGTCGAGGATTCCCACGAGGTTGGAGACGCGCTCATCGAGCGTGCGGCCCAGGCCCTGCGGGGTGATGGTGTTGGTCAGTGAGATGCCGTCGAGCGCGTCGTTGTAGTCGAGCTTGCCGACGGAGAGCATGGAGGCGACCATGCCGTGCGTGTCCATGCCGTTCTCCGGGTTCGCGCCCGGGGAGAAGGGGGTGCCCTTCTGGTGGCCGGACGGGAAGGAGCCCGTGGCCTTGCCGTAGACGACGTTCGAGGTGATCGTCAGCACGGACTGGGTCGGGATCGCGTCGCGGTACATGGGCTGCGCCTTGATCTTCGACATGATCGTGTGGACGACGGTGGCAGCGATGTCATCGGCGCGGTCGTCGTCGTTGCCGTAGATCGGGAAGTCGCCCTCGGTGACGTAGTCGACGACGAGGCCGGTCTCATCGCGCACCGGGGTGACCTTGGCGTACTTGATGGCGCTCAGGGAGTCGGCGACGATCGACAGGCCCGCGATGCCGCAGCCCATGGTCCGCACGATGTCGGAGTCGTGCAGCGCCATCTCGATGGCCTCGTAGGCGTAGCGGTCGTGGCACATGTGGATGATGTTGAGGGCCTCCACGTAGGTGGCGACGACCCAGTCGAGCATCTTCTCGTACTTGTCCCAGACCTCGTCGAAGTCCAGGGGGCCGTCGCCCTCGACGCCGGGCAGGCCGGTGACGACCTGCTTTCCGGTCATCTCGTCGCGGCCGCCGTTGATGGCGTACAGGAGGGCCTTCGCGGAGTTGACGCGGGCACCGAAGAACTGCATCTGCTTGCCCACGCGCATCGGGGACACGCAGCAGGCGATGGCGGCGTCGTCGCCCCAGTGCTCCCGGATCTGTTCATCGGCCTCGTACTGGATGGAGGAGGTCGTGATGGAGATGAAGGCGCAGAAGTCCTTGTAGCCCTTGGGCAGCTTCTCGTCCCAGAAGATGGTGATGTTGGGCTCCGGGGCGGGGCCGAGGTTCACCAGCGTCTGGAGGAGGCGGAAGGAGGTCTTGGTGACCATGTGGCGGTTGTCGTCGGAGAAACCGGCGTCGGACCAGGTCGCCCAGTAGGGGTCGCCGGAGAAGATCTGGTCGTAGTCGGTGGTCCGCAGGAAGCGCGTGATGCGCAGCTTCATGACGATGTTGTCGATGAGCTCCTGGGCGCGGCTCTCATCGATGATGCCGGCCTTGAGGTCCCGCTCGAAGAAGCAGTCGAGGAAGGCGGACAGGCGGCCGATGCTCATGGCAGCACCGTCCTGGGACTTCACCGAGGCGAGGTAGGCGAAGTAGGTCCACTGCACTGCCTCGTGGGCGTTCTTGGCCGGGCCGGAGATGTCGAAGCCGTAGTCGGCCGCCATCTTCTTGAGCTTCTTGAGGGCCTTGATCTGCTCGGAGTGCTCCTCGCGGTAGCGGGCCCAGTGCTCGGAGAAGGGCTGGTCGGCGACCTTGTCCTTGGCGATCTGCTTGAGCTCGATGAGGCGGTCCACGCCGTAGAGGGCCACGCGGCGGTAGTCGCCGATGATGCGGCCGCGGCCGTAGGCGTCGGGCAGGCCGGTGATGATGTGGCTGGAGCGGGCGGCGCGGATGCGCGGGGTGTAGATGTCGAAGACCGCGTCGTTGTGGGTCTTGCGGTAGCGGGTGAAGATCTTGGCGACCTCCGGGTCGACCTCCTTGCCCGCCTCCTTGATGGCCTGGGCGACCATGCGCCAGCCGCCGTTGGGCATCATGGCGCGCTTGAGCGGGGAGTCCGTCTGGAGGCCGACGATGACGTCGTCGTCCTCGCTGATGTAGCCGGGGGCGAAGGCGTCGATGTCAGAGGGGGTGTGGGTGTCGACGTCGAGGATGCGGACCTTGCGCTCCTCCTTGAGGTACTTCTCCTCCAGGGTCTCCCACAGGCGAAGGGTCTTGTCCGTGGCGCCGGCGAGGAACGAGGAGTCGCCGTCGTAGGGGGTGTAGTTGCGCTGGATGAAGTCGCGGACGTCGATGTCCTCGGTCCACGGGCCGGTGACGAATCCCTCCCACGCGTCGGTCGGGGTGCCCTCCGCGGTGGTGGATGAAGTGACCTCAGTTGTCATCCGTGTCCTCCTGTATGTGGGCGGCGGTCCCGCCCGGCTGTTTCGTCGCCCTTGTGAGGCGTGGCGGTACATCGTTGCGCCGTCCCCCCAAGCCTAGGCCCTTCGACCCCAGTGCGACCATGCCGATCGGAGGCTCATCGGTGCGATGACTCACAGAGTGTTCCGAGTCACCAAGATTTAGGCCTTTGGTCCCACGTTCGGATTTCTCCGGCCCGAGCCGTCAGACATCGGATAGCCTGTGGTCTTCACGTGCCCCCACAGGTGCGGATAACACAGACGCATGGGCGCAATAGGACACCTGTCCCATGCGCCAGCGGTCTCCATCAGGCGGTCCGGCCCCAGATCGCCCAGGAGCGCCTCGCGGCGCCCGAGAGCTCCTGGGCCCCGCCGGCTCAGCGGGCCGGGGCGCTCCCGCGGGCGGCATCGGCGATGCCCTCGGCGGTCATGGAGAACTCCTCCAGGAGGGTGGCCCGGTCGCAGGTCCGCACGAAGCGCCTCGGCACCCCGATCCGCGTGGTCGGGGGCGCGGCGCGCCGCGGGCGGCGGGCGCCCACCCCTTCCCCGGCGGCCTTGTCGTCGCGGGCATCGAGCGCGTCATCCATCGCGTCGCGCAGCTGCGAGCCGATGCCGCCGTCGACCAGCCCGTCCTCGACCACGACGACGCGGCCCGCCGCCAGGGCGAGGTCGGTGAGGGCACGTGGGACGGGGATCACCCACCGGGGTGAGGCGACGATGACGTCGCGCCCGTCGGCGGCGAGGGCCCGCCCGGCGACGAGCGCGGCGGGCGCCATGGAGCCGATGCCGACGATGAGGATCGGCGCGCCGGGCGCCGCGCCCCCATCGCTCTCATCATCGCCAGCCGGGTCGGGCCCGGCACGGTGCTCCAGGAGCAGGTCGACCTCGCCGAAGACGCCGTCGTCCCCGCCGAGGGCGCGGACGGCGGGCAGGGGCTCGGGCAGCGCGCCCTTGGGGTAGCGCACGACCGTCGGGGCGTCGTCGACTTCGACCGCCTCGCGCACGCAGGAGCGCAGGGAGGCCTCGTCACGGGGGGCGGCCAGGCGCAGCCCGGGCACGTGGCCCAGCAGCGCCATGTCCCACATGCCGTTGTGGCTGGCGCCGTCGTTGCCGGTCAGTCCCGCGCGGTCGAGCATGATCGTCACCCCGGCGCGGTGCAGGCCGACGTCCATGAGGACCTGGTCGAAGGCCCGGTTGAGGAAGGTCGCGTAGAGCGCCACGACGGGGTGCAGCCCCGCGAAGGCCATGCCGGCGGACGCGGTGAGCGCGTGCTGCTCGGCGATGCCCACGTCCATGACGCGGTCGGGCATGGCGTCGGCCATCGGCTGGAGGCCGACGGGCTGCTGCATGGCCGCGGTGATCCCCACGATCCGCTCATTGGCGCGCGCCAGCTGAAGGATCTCCTCGGCGAAGACGGCGGTCCAGCCGAAGGCGGAGGGGACCACGGGCAGGCCGGTCTCGGGGTGGATGCGCCCCACGGCGTGGAAGCGGTCGGCCACGTCCTCCTCGGCGGGCGTGTAGCCGCGGCCCTTCTCGGTGATGACGTGGACGATGACTGGCTCGGAGTACTCCCGGGCGCGGGTCAGCGCGAACTCCAGGGCCGTGATGTCATGGCCGTCCACCGGCCCGGTGTACTTGATGCCCAGGTCCTCGAAGAAGGCCGAGGGGACGAGGACGTCCTTGATGCCGGTCTTGAGGCCGTGGAGGGCGTCGAAGGCGGCGCGGCCCGGCGCGCCCTGCGCCAGCAGGCCACGCTTGATCCCGGAGAGCATGCGCTCGTAGCCGGGGTTGGTGCGCAGGGCGTCGAGGTGGTGGGCGAGGCCGCCGATGGTCGGCGCGTAGGAGCGGCCGTTGTCGTTGACGACGATGACGAGGTGCTTGTCCCCCGAGTCGGCGATGTTGTCGAGGGCCTCCCAGGCCATGCCCCCGGTCATCGCGCCGTCGCCGATGACGGCGACGACGTGCCGGTCCTCGCGGCCCCGCAGCCGGTTGGCGCGGGCGATGCCGTCGGCCCAGGACAGCGCGGTGGAGGCGTGCGAGTTCTCCACGACGTCGTGGGCGGACTCGCCCCGGTCCGGGTAGCCCGACAGGCCCTGGCGCGAGCGCAGGGCCGAGAAGTCCTGGCGCCCCGTGAGCAGCTTGTGGACATAGGCCTGGTGTCCGGTGTCGAAGACGAGGGAGTCATTCGGGGAGCGGAAGGTGCGGTGCAGGGCGATCGTCAGCTCGACGACGCCGAGGTTGGGGCCGAGGTGACCGCCTGTCCGCGAGACACTGGCGACGAGGTAGGAGCGGATCTGGGCGGCGAGCTCGATGAGCTGGTCGGAGGTCAGCCTGCGCAGGTCCTCGGGCCCGTGGATGGAGGCGAGCAGCGGGGCCGGGGCGAGGATGCGGGCCTTGTCGCCGCCGCCAGCCTCGCGCGCCTGATCGCGCGGGGACGACGGAGGTGTCATTGTCGCGGGCCTCCAGGAACTCGACGGCGGATGGATGATGGGTCAGTGGCCGGTGGCGGGCGAGGCCCGGCGCGGTGGCGTGGCAAGCATAGGCGCCGTCGATGCGCCTGCGCGCCATCGCGCGCAGTGCTGACGAGCACGTAGTCTTGCCCCGGGACCGGCGCAGGCCCCCAGGGCCCCGCTCCCGCAGCGTTCCCCATACTGCGCCCGGAGCGCGCCGGCACGCGCCGGCACGCGCCCGCACGCCGACCATCGCCGTCCTCAAGGAGGAAGCATGACCACGATCGCGCCCTACGGCAGCTGGCCCTCGCCCATCTCGCCCGGAACGATCACCAGCCGCACGATCAACCTCTCGCAGGTGCGCGTCGACGGCCCCGACACCTACTGGGTGGAGCGGCGCGCCACCGACTCCGGGCGCCAGGTGCTCCTGCGCCGCGACGGCGCCGGCCGCATCGGGGAGGTCCTGCCCCTGACGCCGGGCGATGAGCTGGTCGACGCGCGCACCCGGGTCCACGAGTACGGGGGGCGCGCCTACGCCGTCGACTCCGGGATCATCGTGGTCTCCCACGCCGGCGACGGGCGCCTCTACCGCTTCGACGTCGCGCACAAGCTGCGCGGCCTCGTCCCCCTGACGATCTACGGCGACGTGCGCCACGGGGACCTGGAGATCGACACCGAGCGCGGCCTCGTCTACGCCGTGCGCGAGGACCACCGGGGCGAGGGCGAGGCCGTCAACACGCTCGTGGCCATCCCCCTGGACGGCTCGGCGGCGCGCGACGACGCCCCCGTGCGCACGATCGTGTCCGGCACCGACTTCGCCTCCTCCCCCACGCTCTCCCCCGATGGGCGCCACCTCGCCTGGCTGACCTGGGACCACCCATCGATGCCCTGGGACAACGCCGCCCTGCACGTGGGCGATCTGCTGCCCGACGGGACCATCGGCGAGCAGGCGGTCGTCGGCGGCGGCGACGGGCACGGGGCCGCCGAGCCCCGCTGGACGGAGGAGTGCGAGCTCATCCACGTCTCGGACGCCTCCGGGTTCTGGAACCTGTACCGCACGGAGGGCTTCCCCCGGCGCGGCACCGCCGAGACCGGCTGGAGCGAGCGGCTGCGGACCCGGCCGCTGCACCCCACGGACGCGACCTTCACCCAGCCGGCCTGGCAGCTGGGGCCCCACTCCTTCGACATCCTCGACGGGGAGCACCTCATCGCCTCGTGGACGAGGGACTCGGTCTGGCACCTGGGGACCATCAAGCTGGCCAACGGCGAGCTCGAGGAGTGGGCGACCGGCTGGCAGCCCCTGGGCAACGTGGCGGCCACGGACGGGCGGGTCGTCATGCTGGCGGGCAATGAGCGCGAGCTGCCGGGGATCATCCAGATCTCCGGCGGGGAGGTGACCGTGCTGCGCGGATCGGGCGACTTCGGCCCCGCCGAGCGCGGTGCGTCCCTCCCGGAGACGATCTCCTGGCCCTCGGCCGACGGCGTCACCGCCCACGGCTTCTTCTACCCCCCGGCCTCCGTGGAGCACGAGGGGCCCGAGGGCGAGCTCCCCCCGCTCATCGTCCAGGTGCACGGCGGCCCGTCCGCCATGTCCCGCTCGGTCTACGACCTCAAGGTGCAGTACTGGACGTCTCGCGGCTTCGCCTACCTTGAGGTCAACTACCGCGGCTCGACCGGCTACGGGCGGGCCTTCCGCCGCGGCCTCAACGGCGCCTGGGGCGTGGGCGAGGTCGAGGACGTCATCGCCGGCGCCCGCCACCTCATCGACGCGGGCCGGGTCGACCCCTCCAGGGTCGCGGTGCGCGGCTCGTCAGCCGGTGGGTTCACGGTGCTCTCGGCCATCACGCGCTCCGACGTGTTCTCGGCGGCGACGTCGCTCTACGGCGTCGCCGACCTGCGCATGCTCATCCAGGAGACCCACAAGTTCGAGGCGTGCTACGTCCAGGAGCTCATCGGGGTGGACAGCATCGATGACCCCCTGCTCGCCGAGCGCTCCCCCATCAACCACGTGGAGTCCATCCACGCGCCCCTCCTGCTGCTGCAGGGCTCCAACGACCCCATCGTCCCCGCCGATCAGGCCACCTCCATGTTCGAGGCGGCGCGCGCCAAGGGCCTGCCGGTGGCCCTGGAGGTCTTCCAGGGCGAGGGCCACGGCTTCCGCCTGGGCGCGAACATTCGCAAGGCCCTGGCCAACGAGCTCTCCTTCTACAGCCAGGTGTGGGGCATCGCCCGGGACGACGAGGCCACGCCGATCGCGGTGGAGAACCTCGCGCCCCGCGGGGAATGACGCCGCCCGGGCCCGGGCGCGCCGGCGCCGCCGCGCGCGCCCGGCGGGCTCTTCTGCGCCTGGCGCGCTACCACCGCTCCGGGCTGTTCGTCCTTGCGGTCGTCGTCGGCCTCGTCTCAGGCGGCGGTGCCGTCCTGTTCCGCATCGGCATCGACTCCTGGACCCGCCTGCTCACCGGCGCCGAGGACTACACCGAGGCGCTGGGCCCCTCCCAGGGCGTCCTCTCCTTCGCCGGGCGATGGTTCGTGCTCCTGGCCCCGGTGATCTCCGGCGCGCTCGTCGGCCCGCTCATGGCGGCCCTCGGGCGCACGACGACGGGCCACGGCGTCGGCGGGGTCATCTGGTCGGCCAGGCGCGGCGACGGCACCGTCGCCCCCGTCCCGGCGCTCGCCTCGACCGGGGCGGCGATCCTCACCATCGGGGGCGGCGGGGCGGTGGGCCCCGAGGGGCCGATCGCCGAGCTCGGCGCCTCGGCGGGCAGCGTCGTCGGGCGCGCGCTGGGCCTGCCGGTGAGGTCGGCGCGGATGCTCACCGCCGCGGGCACGGCGGCGGGCATCGCCTCGGCGTTCAACGCGCCCCTGGCCGGCGCCTTCTTCGCCATGGAGGTCATCCTCGTGGACTTCACGGTGGACGCCTTCGCCTTCGTCGTGCTCGCCTCGGTCTCCTCCTCCGTCCTGTCCCACCACCTCCTGGGCACGACGCTGTCCCTCTCCCTTCCCTCGCTGTCCCTCGGCGGTGACGCCCAGCTCGGCTGGGTCGCGATCCTCGGCGTGCTCGGCGGCCTGGTGGGGATCGCCTTCTCCCGTTGCCGCTTCCTGGCGGCCGATGGCTGCCGCGACCTCCTCGACGCGATTCGCCTGCCGCAGTGGGCGCGCCCCGCCGTCGGGGGGCTCGCCCTCGGCGCGCTGCTCCTAGCGGTGCCGGAGATGTACGGGGAGTCCTCCGCCGTCCTGGGCCGGGCCCTGGGCAACGAGTACACGACGACGGCGCTCCTCGCCCTCACCGCCGCGAAGATCGCCGCAACCTCGCTCACGATGGGCGTGGGCTTCGTGGGAGGGGTGTTCGCCCCCTCGCTCCTCATCGGCGGGACGCTGGGCGCCTGGCTCGGCTCCCTCGTCGCGCCCACGCCCACGGGCGTCGCCGTGTTCGGGGTCGTCGGGATGGGGGCTGTGTTCACCGGCTCGGCCCGGGCGCCGATGACGGCGGTCATCCTCATCATCGAGATGACCGGCCAGTACGGCCTGCTCACCCCGCTCATGCTCGCAGTGGCGCTGGCGACGGTGACCAGCAGGTTCCTCACCCGCACGACGATCTACACCGAGGAGCTGCGGCGCCGGGGCGAGGACATCGACGATCCCGTCGGCGCGACGATCGTCGGCCGGGCCACGGCCCGCGACCTCATGCACGAGCCGCCCGCGGTGCTGGTCGCCTCGGCCTCCCTTGCCCAGGCCGCCAGGATCGTGCGGGCCTCGGGGAGCACGAGCCTGCCGGTCGTGGCCGACCCCGCGCCCTCGGCCGATGCGGACCCTCTGGGGGGCGCCGTCGACGATGCCCCAGGCGCCTCGGGCGCCAGCGCCGGGGGCGGTTCAGGGGCCGCCGGCCGCCAGCGCCTGCTCGGCTGCGTGAGCGCCGTGGCACTGGCCCAGGCCGCGCTGGAGGAGCGCCAGGGCAAGGCCCCCAGGACGGTTGGCGAGCTGCCGCTCGATCAGGAGGTCATCAGCGCCTCCCTGGGCACGACGGCGGTCCTCCGGGCGCTCGTCGACTCCCGGGCCTCGGGACTGCCGGTGGTCGAGCCGGGCACCGCGGGCGAGGGAGCGGCGCTGCTGGGCTGGGTGGACCAGGATGAGATGGTGCGGCGCCTCTACCGCCACCAGCACGCCGCCCTCGAGGCCTCGCAGCTGCGGACATCCCTGGGATCGCGCACCCAGGTCTGGTGGGCGGACCGCCATCGGTGAGCCAGGGTGCCAGCGGGCCGGCGCTGTGGTCACCGCGTGGCCGCGCCTGCGCCGTTCCTCACCGCTCCTGCGCCTCGCCGCCGGAGGCCTCCTTGCTGGACTTCTCGGAGCGGGCAGAGGCCAGGTCGGTCATCATCTCGGCGTGGACGACGATGCGGCGGGGGTCGCTCATCCACATCCAGATCGCGGCCATCACCGGCAGGATGAGGGGCAGGTAGGAGTGCCCGCGCCCGCCGTGGGAGAGGAAGGAGCCCTCCAGCTCGGGCGCGGTGCCGGTGATCGTCAGCAGGCCCAGCAGGAGCGCGCCCGTGAACAGGCCGCCCAGGCAGACCCACCCGATCATCCGCATCCGGCGGCCGTTGTGGGCCATGCAGACCGCGAGCACGAGGTAGAGCGCGCCGGCCACCGCGTCGATGGAGTCCAGGACGGGCGCCTCCTCGGGGCGGCGGATGAGGGAGACGACGGCGGGCGAGATCACCACCAGGCCGAAGACGGCGATGACGCCCACGAGAATGCGGCTCAGGCCGCGCGCGGGCCGACGACGGTCCTCCGTCGATCGGACCTCGGGGCGCTCCTCCATCGTGCTCCTTCCGGCTCATCCGCGTCGCGCCGGTCAGGGCTCCTCCGGCAGCACGACGGTACCACCGGGCATACCATCTCCATCCATGAGCGCACTTCACATCGACCAGTCCCCCGCGGCGCGGATCGACGCCGATGTCCTCGTCCTCGCGGCGGCCTCGCCGACCGATGGGGGCGCCACCAGCCTCGTCCCCGCGGGGGCCTGCCTGGAGGGGGTCGATATCGGCGCCCTGGAGGCCGTCCTGCCGTCCCTGGGCTTCTCCGGCGCGCTCGACGCTGTGGCGAGGGTTCCCTCCTCTGTCGCCGCGCCCGCCGGTGCGGCGATCAGCGCGCCGACGATCCTGGTGGTCGGCATCGGGCGCGGCCTCGCCCTCGCCGAGAGCGCCGATCACGACGCCGCGGCCCTGGGCCAGACGCGCGCCGGCGTCCTGTCGCGCGCCGCGGGGCGCGCGGCCCGGGAGCTGGCGGGCGTGGAGCGCGCCGTTCTCGCGCTGCCCAGTGCCGAGGCCTCCGATCTGAGGGCCGTCGCCGAGGGGGCGATGACGGGCGCCTACGCCTGGGGCGGCAGGGTCCCCGCGCCCACCAAGCCCCTGGCGGCGATCACGATCTCCTCGCCCCTGGCCGGCTCGGCCCCAGCCGAGGAGGCCCGGGCCAGGGCGGTCGCCCTGGGCGAGGCGGTCGCCCTGACGCGGGACCTCGTCAACGAGCCCCCGAACCGCCTCGTGCCCCAGGCCCTGGCCGAGCGCGCCGCCCAGGCGGCCCGCGCCGCGGGCATCGGGGTCGAGGTCCTGGACGAGGAGGACCTCGCGGAGCAGGGCTTCGGGGGGATCCTCGCCGTCGGCCAGGGAGCCGTCAACGCTCCCCGCCTCGTCCGCCTCGACTGGGCGCCGGGAGACGCGCGCGCCCATGTGGCGCTCGTCGGCAAGGGCATCACCTTCGACTCCGGCGGCCTGTCCCTCAAGCCCCCCGCCTCGATGCCGGAGATGAAGTCGGATATGGCCGGCGCCGCCACCGTTCTCGGCGCGGTCCTCGCCGCCGCGAGGCTGTTCCTGCCCGTGCGCGTCACCGCCTGGCTCGCCCTGGCGGAGAACATGCCGGGCCCTGCGGCGCAGCGCCCCAGCGACATCATCACCATGCGCGGCGGCACCACCGTCGAGGTCACCAACACCGATGCCGAGGGCCGGCTCGTCATGGCCGATGCCCTGGCCCGCGCCGTCGAGGACGGCCCCGGTGCCGTGCTCGACGTCGCCACGCTCACCGGCGCGCAGATCGTGGCCCTGGGCGACCACGTCTCCGGCGTCATGGGCACGCCCGCCGTCCGCGACGGCGTCGCCCGCGCGGCGGCGAGCGCCGGCGAGTCGTTCTGGGCCATGCCCCTGCCCGAGCAGCTGCGGCCGAGCCTGGACAGCCCGTACGCGGCGCTGCGCAACGCGGTGGTCGGCAACCGGGCCGGCGGCATGCTCACGGCGGGGCTCTTCCTGCGCGAGTTCGTCGGCGCCACGCCCTGGGCCCACCTGGATATCGCCGGCCCCGCCTTCAACGAGCGCGCCCCCTGGGGAGGCACTCCCACAGGTGGGACCGGTCATGGCGTGGCCACCCTCCTGGAGTACCTCCACGCGCTCACCGAGCACTGAGAGTGACTGGATTCACAGGCCACATGGGACTCCTGTCCCCAATCGGCGGCTCATTCCGATGCCTCGCACCCGCCCATGGGTGACACAATGTCATGCGGGACCAACCGCCTACCTGGGCGGTCGACAACTCACCATCGAGGAGAGATTCTGTGACAGACACCGTCTACGACATGGTCATCCTGGGCGCCGGTTCTGGCGGGTACGCGGCCGCGCTCCGCGGGGCGCAGCTCGGATTGAAGGTCGCGCTCATCGAGGCCGACAAGGTGGGCGGCACATGTCTCCACCGCGGCTGCGTGCCGACCAAGGCCATCCTCCACGCCGCCGAGACCGCGGACACTGTCCGGGAGGCCTCCGCCCTCGGCATCCGCGCCGCGCTGGAGGGCATTGACATGCCCGCTGTGAAGGCCTACAAGGACGGCATCATCTCGCGCATGCACAAGGGCCTCCAGGGCCTCGTCGCCTCCCGGGGCATCGACCTCATCCAGGGATGGGGCCGCCTCGTGGCCCCCGACGCCGTCGAGGTCGACGGCCGGCGCATCACGGGCAAGAACGTCATCCTCGCCTCGGGCTCCTACTCCAAGGACATCGGCCAGGAGATCTCCGGCCCGGTCATGACCAGCGAGCAGGCCCTCGAGCTCGACCACGTCCCCGCCTCCGCGGTCATCCTGGGCGGCGGCGTCATCGGCGTCGAGTTCGCCTCCGCCTGGGCCTCGCTCGGCTGCCAGGTCACGATCATCGAGGGACTTCCCCGCCTGGTCCCCAACGAGGACGAGGCCATCTCCAAGCAGTTGGAGCGCGCCTTCCGCAAGCGCAAGATCGCCTTCCGCACCTCCACGATGTTCGAGTCCGTCGAGCGCCACGAGGACTCCGTCACCGTGCGCGCCGCCGACGGCACCACCTACTACGCCGAGGTCCTGCTCATCGCCGTGGGCCGTGGCCCGGCCACCGCGAACCTCGGCTACGAGGAGGTCGGGGTGTCGATGGACCGCGGCTTCGTGCTCGCCGACGAGTACGGCCGCACCAGCGTCCCCGGCGTGTGGGCCGTGGGCGACATCGTCCCTGGCGTCCAGCTCGCCCACCGCGGCTTCGCCCAGGGCATCGTGGTGGCCGAGAAGATCGCCGGCCTCGACCCCACCCCGGTCGACGACGTCCTCGTCCCCAAGGTGACCTTCTGCGAGCCCGAGATCGCCTCCGTGGGGCTGTCCGAGGCCGCGGCCAAGGAGCTCCATGGGGAGGACGCGATCACCACCGCGGAGTTCAACGTCGCCGGCAACGCGAAGAGCCAGATCCTGGGCACGCAGGGCTTCGTCAAGCTCGTCTCCCTCAAGGACGGCCCCATCCTCGGCTTCCACGCCATCGGCGCCCGCATGGGCGAGCAGGTCGGCGAGGGACAGCTCATGGTCTCCTGGGAGGCCGACGCCGACGACGTCGCCTCCCTCGTCCACGCCCACCCCACCCAGAACGAGACCCTCGGCGAGGCCGCCATGGCCCTGGCCGGGAAGCCGCTGCACAACCACGGCTGATCCATCGGGGCCCGCGCCCCATGAAGGTCTTGCCGAGAATCCCAAGGAAAGAGTCCACTCATGTCTGAATCCGTGAAGATGCCCGCTCTGGGCGAGTCCGTCACCGAGGGCACCGTCTCCTCCTGGCTCAAGGCCGTGGGCGACACCGTCACCGCCGACGAGCCCCTGGTCGAGGTCGCCACCGACAAGGTCGACACCGAGGTCCCCTCCCCCGCCTCCGGCGTCCTGCTCGAGATCCGCGTCCCCGAGGACGAGACCGTCGACGTCGGCACCGTCCTGGCCATCATCGGTGAGCCCGGCGCCGCGGCTCCCGCGGCAGCGCCCGCGGCCCCCGCGCCTGAGGCCGCCGCTCCCGCCGCCC
>NZ_JH806633.1:809535-923796 GCF_000295095.1 Actinomyces timonensis DSM 23838
CGCGGCACCGGCCCCGTCGACCGCCGCCGTGGCCGCCGCTGGCTACGTCACCCCGATCGTGCGCAAGCTCGCGCGCGACAAGGGCATCGACCTCGCCCAGGTCACCGGCACCGGTGTGGGTGGCCGCATCCGCAAGGAGGACGTCCTCGCCGCCGCCAAGGCCGCCGAGGAGGCCGCTGCCGCTGCTGCCGCCCAGGCGCAGCCCGCCGCCGCGCCCGCGGTCGCCGCCCCGGCCGCGGCGCCGTCGGCCAAGCCCGCCGTTGACACGACGCTGCGCGGCAAGACCGAGAAGATGAGCCGCCTGCGCCAGGTCATCTCCGAGCGCATGATCGACTCGCTGCAGACCTCCGCCCAGCTGACCACCGTCGTCGAGGTGGACGTCACCCGCGTTGCCGCGTTGCGCGCCAAGGCGAAGGACGCGTTCCTCGCCGCAAATGGCACGAAGCTCACCTTCCTGCCCTTCTTCGTGCAGGCCGCCACCGAGGCCCTCAAGGCCCACCCGAAGGTGAACGCCTCCATCAACGGCAAGGAGGTCACCTACCACGACGTCGAGCACGTCGGCATCGCCGTGGACACCCCGCGCGGCCTGCTCGTCCCCGTGGTCAAGAACGCGGGCGACCTCAACATCCCGGGCCTGGCCAAGCGCATCAACGACCTGGCCGCCCGTACCCGGGACAACAAGGTCAACCCCGATGAGCTCTCCGGCTCCACGTTCACGATCACGAACACGGGCTCCGGCGGCGCTCTGTTCGACACCCCGATCATCAACCAGCCCGAGGTCGCGATCCTCGGCCTGGGCACGATCGTCAAGAAGCCCCGCGTCATCAAGGACGCCGACGGCAACGAGGTCATCGCGATCCGCTCGATGTGCTACCTGGCGCTGTCCTACGACCACCGCCTGGTGGACGGGGCCGACGCCGCGCGCTACCTCATGACCGTCAAGAAGCGCCTCGAGGACGGCGACTTCGCCGGCGAGCTCGGCCTGTGAGCCGCTGAGAGCGCTTCGATCGCCTCATCGGCGACGGGGGCGGGTCCGCACGAGTGATGCGGGCCCGCCCCCGTCGCATTGCTGGACCTGCGCCGCCCGGTCACCCGGCCTCAAGGACCTCGGCGACGCGCCATGGTCCCGGCACGAGGACGAGAACCACCCCGCGCGCCTGTGGGGCGGGCGCCTCATGCGCGCCGTCGCCGCCCGTCCACGTGGTGGGTCCTTGGCGCAGCGACACCCGGGCGCAACGGGCGCCCGCCCATTGCTCGGCCGGGCAGGCCTCGCCCGTTACCTCGCTCACGCCGACGACTGAGGTCGTCAAACCCGCCACCTGCTCGCCGCTGTCCTTGAGGGCGGACAGCAGGGCGGCGTCCGCGCGGGCGGCGGGCGAGCCCTCCACGGAGGTCAGGGCCAGCGCCGCGGGGTCGCCGGAGACAAGCGCGGCATCCCGCTGCCTCACCAGCCCCGTGACGATCCCTTCCAGGGTCTCCTCCCCCGCGCCCGCAGGGGCCACCTCCCCCACGGCGGCAGGGGCGCCTGGGGCGGCGGAGGCCTCGGAGGACTCAGGGGCGGCCGCGCCGAGGGGCCGCTCCCCGGTGATAGCCCATGCCATCACCCCGGCGGCGCCCAGCGCGAGGAGAGCACCGCTGGCCAGGAGGGCGGCGCCGAGCCGAGCCCGTGGGAGCCTCCCACGCCCTCCTGGGCCCGAGGACCGCCGCGAGGGGACGACCCGCGTGGGCGTGCGCGCGGCCGAGCGCAGGGCCCCCGAGGCCAGGCGGGCGCCCTCGGGCAGCTCGATATCCTCCGGCCGGCCAAGCTGGGGCGCGCGGGCGGCCAGGTCCCGGGCGGCCGGGCGCATCCTCGCGTCCTCCTGGAGGGCGTCGGCGAGCAGGAAGGCTGTCTCCTCGCGCGACTCGGGATCGGGGCCCTGGCACTCCATGACGAGGGCGGCCAGCGAGTACACGTCGGAGGCCGGCGTCGCCGCCGCCCCCGCGAGTCTCTCCGGGGCGGCGGTGCCCTGGGTTCCCATCTCCATGATGCCGCCGAGCAGGTCGATGAGCACGGGCGCCCCGGAGGAGGTGATCATGACGTTCGCCGCGGACACGTCGCCGTGGACCAGCCCCTCGTCGTGGAGGGCGGCCAGGGCGGAGCCGACGCCATCGAGGAGCGCGGCGCTCTCGCCGCTCTCCAGGCTCCCCCGGGCCCCCAGCACGACGGCGAGATCCGCTCCGTCGATGAGATCGGTGACCACCGCCAGGCGCCCGCCACCCAGCGGCAGGAGCGCGCGGACGCGGACGATGCCGCGGTGGCGCAGCTCCCTGAGGGCGGCCAGGCGCCGCATCGCGCGCGATCCCCTCTCCGGGAGGTCGATGACCCGCACGACGACGTCGCGGTCCTCGCCGTCGACGCCCCGGAGGGGGCAGCCGTCGGCGTCGCCGGACCTGCCCAGGGCCTCACCGAGGGCGATCCCGCGCTTGGCCAGCGCGCTCCTCTCAGCCTCGGTGATGCCTCCCGGCCCTCGGCCCGCGGGGCGGCTGCCGGTTCGCTGGGCCCGTCGCCGTGGCGCGAGGCGCGCGGCGAATCGGCCCGTCGGCGCGGTGGTGGGTGATGGCGTCCTCATGGCCCCATGGTCAGCGGCCACGGAGCGGCGCGGAAGTACCCTGGAGAATCTGTGGATAACTCATCGGACGTCCGCGGGGATCGCCGCGCGCGACGGGCGCTTCCGCGCGCTGGCCCGCGAGCCCGTGGCCTACTGTGGGCCCGTGCAGCGCATGACACCCGCCGGTCCGTCGGATCACATGGACCGCCTCGACCTCGGCCTGGGTGAGCGCCTCGTGCCCTATGAGGAGGGGGCGCGCCTCCAGAACGAGATCCACTCCGCCGTCGCCTCTGGGGCCCGGCGCTCGACGATCGTCGCGCTGGAGCACGAGCCCGTCTACACGGTGGGGCGCCGCACGCACTCCTGGGAGCGCCCCGAGGGGGACGCCGCGGGCCCGGAGCGAGTGCCCGTGGTGGACGTCGATCGCGGGGGCAAGGTCACCTGGCACGGGCCCGGCCAGCTGACCGTCTACCCGATCGTGCGGCTGGCCGAGCCCATCGACGTCATCAAGTACGTGCGGGCGCTGGAGGCCGCGGTCATGGAGGTCTGCGCGGGCCTGGGCATCCTCACCGCGCGCGTCGAGGGGCGCTCGGGCGTGTGGGTGCCGGGCCGCCCGGACGACACCCGCGGTCCCTTCTTCCAGGCTGAGCGGAAGATCTGCGCCCTTGGGGTCCGGGTGGCGCGGGGCACCACGAAGCACGGGATCGGGCTCAACGTCAGCCCGAATCTCGAGGCCTTCGCCCTGGATCGGATCATCCCCTGCGGGATCGATGACGCCGGGGTCACCTCCATCGCCGCCGAGCTCGGGATGCCGCCGGGCGCGCTGGAGGCGGCCGCTCTGGCAGACGACGTCGCCCGCGCCCTCGATGAGCATCTCACCCCTCTGCGGGCGGATTGAGCGCTGGCTGGAGAATCACATAGGCCTTCAGTCCCATGGAGCCTCGCGGCGCCATAAACTGTGGAGGCCCGCGCGAACGCACTCAGAAGGAGAGCACGTGGCTGACACGATCGCCCCCAAGGCCGCTCCCAGGACGGACACGGCTGTCGAGCCCGAGGGCCGCAGGCTGCTGCGCGTCGAGGCGCGCAACGCCGAGACGCCCATCGAGTCCAAGCCCTCGTGGCTGCGCACCAAGGCGGTCGTCTCCGAGACCTACCAGGACGTGCGCGGCCTCGTGCGCGAGAAGAACCTGCACACCGTGTGCGCGGAGGCGAACTGCCCGAATATCTACGAGTGCTGGAACGACCGCGAGGCCACATTCCTCGTGGGCGGGGAGATCTGCACCCGGCGCTGCGATTTCTGCGATATCGCCACGGGCCGCCCCACGGAGTACGACGTCGACGAGCCCCGGCGCGTGGCGGCCTCCATCAAGGAGATGGAACTGCGCTACGCCACGGTCACCGGGGTGGCCCGCGATGACCGCCCCGACGGCGGGGCCTGGCTCTACGCGGAGACCTGCCGCCAGATCCATGAGCTCTCGCCGGGCACCGGGGTCGAGCTGCTCATCCCCGATTTCAAGGGCGATCCCGAGGCCCTCGCCAAGGTCTACTCCTCGCGCCCGGAGGTCTTGGGCCACAACGTGGAGACCGTGCCGCGCATCCACAAGCGCATCCGGCCCGCCTTCTCCTACGAGCGCAGCCTGGAGGTCATCCGCTCCGCCTCCGAGGCGGGGCTGGTCACCAAGTCCAACCTCATCCTGGGCATGGGCGAGACCCGCGAGGAGATCGAGGAGTCGATGGCGGCGCTCGTCGAGGCGCGCTGCGACATCCTCACGATCACGCAGTACCTGCGCCCCTCCAAGCTCCACCACCCCATCGACCGCTGGGTCAAGCCGCAGGAGTTCATCGAGCTGTCCGCCCTTGCCGAGGAGATGGGCTTCGCCGCCGTCATGAGCGGGCCGATGGTCCGCTCCTCCTACCGCGCCGGGATGCTGTGGGGCCGGGCCGTCATCAAGCGCGGCTGGGAGGTGCCCGAGCGCCTGCGCTCCCTCACCGAGCCGACGACGGCGCGCCAGGAGGCCAGCGCGCTCGTCGCCGCCTCCTAACGCCTCACCTGGCGCGCGGGCACCGGCCCGCGCCTGCGTCGTCGTCTATCCTGTCCACCGTGAGCACAGCCCGAAGCCCTCAGCCCAAGAAGAAGCGCCGCCTGGCCACCTACGCCCAGAACCTCAAGGACGCGTACACGATCTCGCGGCGCACCTACCCGTGGATCGGGTGGGTGCTCATCGGCACGACCGCCGCCTCGATCCTCCTGGCCATCGCCCTCGCGCTGGCCACCGGCATGGCGATCTGGTACTGGGTGATCCTGGGGCTCATGCTCGCCTTCCTCCTCGACATGGTCCTGCTGTCGTGGACGGTGCGGCGGGCCTCCTACTCCCAGATCGAGGGCGTGCCCGGGGCCGCCAAGGCCGTCCTGGACCAGATCGGCAAGGGCTGGTACCTGGAGGAGCAGCCGGCCGCCATCAACCCCAAGACCCAGGACGTCATCTGGCGCCTGGTGGGCCGTCCCGGCATCGTGCTCGTCGTCGAGGGCCCCAAGGGCCGCACGCAGCGCCTCGTCGCCGATGAGCGGAAGAAGATCAACCGCATCCTGTCCACCGTCCCGCTCCACGTCATCAACGTCGGCACGGATGAGGGCCAGGTGCGCCTCGGCGAGCTGTCGGGCGCGCTGCGCAAGCTGCCCACCAAGCCGACCCGCCTGACGGACTCCGAGATCTCCCAGGTCTCCAAGCGCCTATCCTCCCTTGGGGCCAAGGGCCTGCCGATCCCCAAGGGGATCGACCCCTCCAAGGTCCGCCCGGACCGCCGGGCCCTGCGCGGCCGCTGAGACTCGCCCGGCCGCCGCGCGTCCAGGCGAGGCGGCCGATCATCGCGGCGGGACCGTCGACGGCGGCCCGCCCGAAACACCGGGGACACACGCGCGGCACCACCGCGTCATCGTCGCCCGACTAGGCTTAATACCGGCCGCACCCGCAGCGGAACCACCAACCGTCGAGGAGCAATCGCATGTTCAAGGACGCCACCGAGGCACTGGAGTACATCGAGCGGGAGGGGGTCGAGCTCGTCGATGTGCGCTTCTGCGATCTTCCAGGCGTCATGCAGCACTTCACGATCCCGGCGGGGGCGTTCAAGTCCGACGCCCTCACCGACGGCCTCATGTTCGACGGCTCCTCGATCCGCGGCTTCACCGCCATCCACGAGTCGGATATGAAGCTCATCCCGGATGTCACGACGGCGTTCCTCGATCCTTTCCGCGCGCGCAAGACGCTCATCATCAACTTCTCGATCGTCGACCCGTTCACCGATGAGGTCTTCTCGCGCGACCCCCGCTCCATCGCCACCAAGGCGGAGGACTACCTGCGCTCCACCGGCATCGCCGACACCTGCTACATCGGCGCGGAGGCCGAGTTCTACCTCTTCGACTCCGTGCGCTTCGACTCCACCCCCCAGGGCGCGTTCTACGCCGTCGACTCCGACGAGGCCTCGTGGAACTCCGGGCGCGAGGAGCCCGGCGGCAACCAGGGCTACAAGGTCGCCTTCCAGGGCGGCTACTTCCCGGTCTCCCCCACCGACCAGATGGCGGACCTGCGCGACGAGATGGTGCGGGTCTGCCAGGAGACCGGGCTGGCCATCGAGCGGGCCCACCACGAGGTGGGCACCGGCGGCCAGCAGGAGATCAACTACCGCTTCGCCTCCCTGCTCGCCGCGGGCGACGACATGATGAAGTTCAAGTACGTCATCAAGAACGTCGCCTGGGAGGCGGGCAAGTCCGCCACCTTCATGCCCAAGCCGCTCTTCGGCGCCGCGGGCTCGGGCATGCACTGCCACCACTCCCTGTGGAAGGACGGCAAGCCCCTGTTCTTCGACGAGCGGGGCTACGGCCAGCTCTCCGACGTCGCCCGCTGGTACATCGGCGGCATCCTCGCCCACGCCCCGAGCCTGCTCGCCTTCACCAACCCGTCGGTCAACTCCTACCACCGGCTCGTCCCCGGCTTCGAGGCCCCGGTCAACCTCGTCTACTCGGCGCGCAACCGCTCGGCGTGCATCCGCATCCCCGTCACCGGCTCCTCGCCGAAGGCCAAGCGCGTGGAGTACCGGGTGCCGGACCCGTCGGCGAACCCCTACCTGTGCTTCTCCGCCGTCCTCATGGCGGGCATCGACGGCATCCGCAACCGGATCGAGCCGCGCGAGCCCATCGACAAGGACCTCTACGAGCTCGCGCCCGAGGAGTACTTCGACATCGAGAAGCTGCCCTGCACCCTCGACGCCGCGCTGGAGGCCCTGGAGGCGGACCACGACTACCTCACCGAGGGCGACGTCTTCACGCCGGATCTCATCGAGACCTGGATCGACTACAAGCGCGCCAACGAGATCGATCCGCTGCGCGCCCGCCCGAACCCCTACGAGTTCGAGCTGTACTACAACATGTGAGATCAAGGGGCGGGCGCGTGGGCGCCCGCCCCTCGCCGTGACGCGCGCAATACTCCACTCATGCAATAGATATGCATTGGAGTGGATAGAGTGGGTCACGGTCATCTACCCCGAGGAGCCGTCCCATGCGCACCACCCCCACCCGGGCCTTCGCGGTCATCGCCGTGGTCGGCCTGGCCGCCGGCCTGTCGGCCTGCACGAACGCCAACGACCTCACCACCGGATCGGCCAAGGCCAAGAGCCAGGGCTACGACGTCTCGAGCATCACCAAGCAGGACGACATCGCCGCCCTCCTGCCCGAGGGCGCGCTCGGCTCTGACGGCGTGCTCGACATCGGCGCCTCCACCGACTACGCCCCCGCCGAGTTCCTCGACGCCAACGGCAAGCCGATCGGATACGACGCCGACCTCACCCAGGCCCTCGGCAAGGTCCTCGGTGTGGACGCCCAGATGCACACCGCCTCCTTCGACTCGATCATCGCCAAGGTCGGCACCGAGTACGACGCGGGCATCTCCTCGTTCTCCATCACCAATGAGCGCATGCAGAACGTCGATATGGTCCAGTACGTCGAGGTCGGAAGCCAGTTCAACGTGGCCAAGGGCAACCCCAAGGGCATCGACTCCTCCGACCACCTCAACCTGTGCGGCAAGGTCGTGGGCGTCCAGACGGGCACTGCCCAGGCCGACGCCATGGACGCCGATTCCCAGGCCTGCGCCGCCGCCGGCCAGGCCCCCATCGACGTGCGCTCCTACGACAAGCAGGCCGAGGCCACCTCCGCGCTCGTCGGCAGCACCGTGGACGCCACCTACTCGGACTCCACCGTCGCCGGCTACGCCGTGGAGACCACGGACGGCGCCGTCGAGACCCTCGGCGAGGTGGAGGACGCCGCGCCCCAGGGCGTGGTCCTCAAGAAGAACGCCGAGACGGCTGCCGCTATCAAGGCAGCGCTCCAGTACCTCATGGACAAGGGGATCCTCGACGAGATCCTTCAGAGCTGGGGCGTCGAGGGCGCGGCCCTCAAGGAAGCCACCATCAACCCTGCCGTATCGGAGTGAGCCATATGACGGCCGCAGAGAACAGCGCCCTGACCAGTTCCGAGAGCGACGCCGTCGTCCTCAACCACCCGCGCCCCGTGCCCAGGCCCGGGACGTGGATCAGCGCCGCCATCGTCGTCGTGCTCGGCGCGATGCTCGCGCACTCGCTGGTCACCAATGAGGCCTTCCACTGGGACCGCGTGTGGTTCTTCTTCCGGGAGGTGCACGTCGTCCGTGCCGTCGGGTGGACGATCCTCCTCACCTTCCTCGCCATGCTCATCGGCATCCTCCTCGCGGTGACGACGGCGATCATGCGCCAGTCCACCAACCCGGTGCTGCGCGGCGTCGCCGTGGCCTACCTGTGGTTCTTCCGCGGGACGCCGATCTACACCCAGCTGGTCTTCTGGGGCGCGCTGTCCGCCCTCTACCAGCACCTGAGCCTCGGCGTGCCCTTCGGCCCCGAACTGCTCACCTTCCAGACGAACTCCGTGTTCACGCCCTTCGTGGCCGCGGTCCTGGGACTGGGCATCAACGAGGGCGCGTACCTGTCCGAGATCGTCCGCTCGGGCCTGGGCAGCGTGGACCCGGGCCAGGCCGAGGCGGCGGGCGCCCTGGGGATGAGCAAGGGGCAGATCCTGCGCCGGATCGTCCTGCCGCAGGCCATGCGCGTGATCGTCCCGCCGACGGGCAATGAGACGATCTCCATGCTCAAGACGACGTCCCTCGTCCTCGCGGTGCCCTTCACCCTGGACCTGACCTTCGTGACGAACTCCTACGCCTCGCGCACCTACCAGACGATCCCGCTGCTCATCGTGGCGGCGCTGTGGTACATCATCATCACCTCGATCCTCATGGTGGGCCAGCACTACCTGGAGCGCTACTACGGGCGCGGATTCGACTCCTCGCGCCCGAGCGCCGGGGGCAAGCGGCGGCGCCTGTCGGCGCGCCAGCAGGCCATCCTCGACGCCCATACGATCAAGGCCGATCCCTTCATGGAGGTCACCCCGTGAGCCAGTCATCCCCTCAGCAGGCCGCCCAGGCGGCGGAGCCCAAGGTCCGGATCGCCGGCCTCCACAAGTTCTTCGACGAGCTCCACGTTCTGCGCGGCGTCGACCTCACTGTCCCGGCGGGCACCGTCACGGTGCTCGTAGGCCCCTCGGGCTCGGGCAAGTCCACGCTGCTGCGCTGCATCAACGAGCTGGAGTCCATCGACGCCGGGCGCGTGTGGGTGGACGGCGAGCTCATCGGCATGCGGGAGGTCCCCGGCCGCGATGGCACACCGGTGCTGCACGCCCTGTCGGACAAGGACCGGGCCGCGCAGCGCGCGAAGATCGGCATGGTCTTCCAGCGCTTCAACCTCTTCCCGCATATGACGGCGCTCCAGAACGTCATGGAGGCGCCCGTCCACGTGAAGAGGATGCCGAAGGAGCAGGCCCGCAAGCGCGCCGCCGAGCTGCTGGAGCGCGTGGGCCTCGCCGATCGGATGGACCACTACCCCTCCCAGCTCTCCGGCGGCCAGCAGCAGCGCGTGGCGATCGCCCGGGCGCTGGCGATGGACCCCGAGCTCATGCTCTTCGACGAGCCGACCTCCGCCCTCGACCCCGAGCTCGTCGGCGAGGTCCTGTCCGTCATGAAGGACCTGGCCCGGGACGGCATGACGATGGTGGTCGTCACCCACGAGATGGGCTTCGCCCGCGAGGTGGGCGACCAGCTCCTCTTCATGGACGGCGGCGTCGTCGTGGAGCGGGGCGTCCCCTCCGAGGTCCTCGACCGCCCCGCCAACGAGCGCACCCGCGCCTTCCTGTCCTCGGTCCTGTAAAGGATCGACGACGGCGACGGCGGTCTCGGTCGTCTCGCGCTGGCGCTCCCCCGCGTCACGCGGAAGCGGTGCTGGCCCGCCACGCCCCGTCATTCCAGTCGAGGAGGCGCCAGCCGGCGTCGGGGTCGCCCTCGACCACCGCGATGCCGGTATTGCGCAGGGGGTGCTCCGCTACCCACAGCGGATCGACGCCCGCGCCCGCGGCGGCGCGCAGCGACGTCCACAGGCGCAGCACCGTGCCATGGGAGACGAGGAGCGCCGCTCCCCCGCCCGTGCCCGACGCGCCCTCCGGCGCCTCGTCGGCCGCGTGCTCAGCGATGGCGCGCACGGCGGCGTCGAAGCGATCGAGCGAGTCGTGGCCGTCCTCCAGGGAGCCGGGGATGCGCGCGGCGGGCCGCCCCGCCATCCACGCCCGGGTGGTGTCCACGTAGCAGGCGACCGACCGCTCATCCGTCGCCATCTCCAGGTCCCCCGCGAGCACCTCGCGCAGCCCCGGAAGGATCGTCGCCCGCAGCCCCGTGGCCTGCTCGACCGGCTCCATGGTCTGGCGGGCCCGCAGGATCGGCGAGACCCACAGCGAGGAAATACCCGCCAGGTGCCCCGCGTCCTCCAGCCGTCCCGGAATGGTGGCGGCCTGCTCGCGCCCGATCTCGTCGAGGGGCTGGCCGGGGAACGCCGTGTCGAGGGCGCTCATGACATTGGCGATAGTGCGCCCGTGGCGCACGAGGATGAGCTTCACGCCCCTATCCTGCCAGCGCCCGCGCCCCTCTCAGGACCAGGGGTACGGACCCGCGCCTCGGCGCCCCGTCCGGCGCTGCGGCGACGACGGGCGGGCCGGGGTGGGCTTCGCGGACAGCTTCGCCGTCGTCGCGGGCGCAGCAGGCGGCACCGGCCTCGTCTCCCGCGCGGGGCTCCCAGGCTCCACCTGCCCCAGTCCCCCACCGGCCGAGCGCAGCACCCGCTCGACCACGGCGCGCGCGTGCCGGGCGCTGCGCCTGTAGAGGTCCTCCAGGTCCCGCTCGCTCCCACTGGCCAGTCCCAGGAGCCTGCCGACCAGCCGGATCCCCCGCTCGTCGGAGGGCAGGATATCCACCCTCGCGCCCGAGTCCCGACCCACGCCGAGCACCGTGGCCGCGCGGATGCGGGTGGCCAGGATCCAGGCGCTCATGAGCACGCCGGCGTCGTCGACGCTCAGCAGCCCGGCCTCGGCGGCCGCCATGAGCGCCTCAAGAGTCGAGGTGGTGCGCAGCCCGCTCACCTCATGGGCATGGGCGAGCTGCAGGACCTGCGCCACCCACTCCACATCGGATAGTCCCCCGGGCCCGAGCTTGAGGTGCCGAGCGGGATCGGCGCCCCGCGGCAGGCGCTCGGCCTCCATGCGGGCCTTGAGCCTGCGGATCTGGCGCAGCTCGTCCTCCCCCAGGCCACCGGCGGACCATCGCAGCGGCGCGATGAGGGCCAGGAACTCCTCCCCCAGCGCGGTGTCCCCGGCGCAGGCCCGCGCCCGCAGCAGCGCCTGGCGCTCCCACACCGCCGACCATAACCCGTAGTACTCGGCGGCCGAGGCGAGCGACCGGCTGAGCGCCCCCTGGCGCCCCTCGGGCCTCAGGTCCGCGTCGATAGCGAGCGGGTGCGGGCCGGAGCCGAGCAGGCGCATCGTGGCGCGGGCGACCTCGTCCGCCTCGCGGGCGGCAGCGCGCTCATCCGCCCCGGGGCGCGGGGTGTGGATGAAGATGACGTCGGCGTCCGAGGCGTAGGTGGTCTCCCCTCCGCCGAGCCTCCCCATGGCGATGACGGCGTGCCGGGCAAGCGGGCCCGTGCTCCCGCCGATCCCGCCGCTCTCGGCGGTCCCGCTCGGCCCGTCATCGCCCTCCTGTGACCCCCGCTGGGCGACGACGAGCCTGATCGCGGCGCGCAGGGCACCGTCGATGACGGCGTCCGTTGTGTCGGTGAGGATGCGGGCGGTGCGCGCGGGGTTGATGCCGTCGAGGGAATCGGCCAGGGCCGCCCGCAGCAGCTCGCGGGTGCGCACGCCCAGGATCCTGCGCACGGCCTCGGCGCTGCGCGCCTCCGCCTGGGCAGGGGTGGCGCTCTCGAGGCTGCGACGGGCCAGGATGCTCGCCACCTCCTCGCGCACCTGCTCGCCGCTGCGCGGGGCGAGCTCATCGTCGTCGTCGAGCCAGGCGACGGCCTCCGGGCGCTCGGCGAGGCGGTCCGTCGTCCACCGGGCCCCGGACACCACCTGGCACAGGCGCTGGGCGGCCACGGGAGAGTCGCGCAGCAGCCCCAGGTACCAGTGGGAGGTGCCGATGTCGTCGGACAGGCGCCGGAAGCCGAGCAGCCCGTTGTCCGGGTCCGGGCCCTCGCCGATCCAGCCGATGATGACGGGCAGGAGCTGGCGCTGGATGGCGGCGCGGCGGCTGATGCCCTCGGTGAGGACCTGGATGTGCCGCAGGGCGCCGTCGGGATCGAGGTAGCCGACGGCGGCCAATCGGTCCCGGGCGGCCTGCGGGCTCAGCCGCATCTCGTCGGCGGACAGGGCGGCGGCCGCGCCCAGAAGGGGCCGGTAGTAGATCTCCTCGTGGAGGGCGCGCACCTGCCGGCGCCGGGCGCGGAAGGCGGCGCGCAGGTCGGCGGGCTCGGGGATGCCGATCCCCCGCCCGATCCGGCGCAGGTCAGCGTCGCGATCGGGCAGGTCGTGGGTGCGGCGCAGGCGGTGGAGCTGCGCGCGGTGCTCCAGGAGGCGCAACGCCCGATAGCCCTCGTCAAGGGCGAGGGCGTCGTCGCGGCCCACGTAGCCGCCCACGGACAGGGCCGCCAGGGCGTCGAGGGTGGAGCGCACCCTCAGCTCGGCGTCGGCCCTCCCGTGGACGAGCTGGAGGAGCTGGACAGTGAACTCCACGTCCCGCAGGCCCCCGGGGCCGAGCTTGATGCGCTGGTCCTCCCCCACGCGCTGGGACTCGCGCTCCACCCGGCGGCGCATGGCGCGCGCGTCGTCGACGAAATGGGGCCGCGAGCTCGCCGACCAGACGAAGGGGGTGATCGCCTCCTCGTAGGCGCGGCCGAGCACCGGATCGCCCGCGGCGGCCCGTGCCTTGAGCAGGGCCTGGAACTCCCAGGAGGAGGCCCAGCGCTCGTAGTAGGCCACATGCGAGGCGAGGGTGCGCACGAGCGCGCCGTCCTTGCCCTCCGGTCGCAGCCCTGTGTCCAGCGGCCACAGGGCGGGCTCCGAGCCGGAGGCGGAGGTGGCGCGGTGGAGGTGGCCGGCGATCTCGGTGCCCAGGCGGACGAGCTCGGCCTCGCTGGGCTCCTCGGGGGTCCCGGCCACCGCGGCCGCGGGCCCGACGACGTGGATGACGTCGACGTCGGAGATGTAGTTGAGCTCGCGCGCGCCGGCCTTGCCCATGGCGATGACGGCGAAAGCGAGCCTGCGGGCCTGGGGCCCCACACCAGCGCGGGCGATGAGGAGGGCCGCCTCGAGGGCGGCGTCGGCCAGGTCCGCCATGGCCGCCCCGACGACGCCCACATGGGCGGCCGGGGCGGTGGAGACGAGGTCATCGGCGGCGATCGCCAGGAGGCGGTCGTAGTAGGCGCGGCGCATGGCGGCCGTCGCCTCCTCCAGGGCCGCTGGATCGGCGGGGCCCGCCGGAGCCTGGGGCTCGGCCGCCGCGCGCGCGGCGAGCGCCTCCCTCGCGGCGTCGACGAGGAGGAGCGAGGCGTCGGGCTGGCCGGGCGCGTTCCAGGCGCGCTCAAGGCTGAGGGCGTCGAGGTGGTCGGGGTGGGAGACAAGGAAGTCCCCGAGCGCCTGGGACGATCCGAGGACCGCGAGCAGCCGCTCGGCGTGGGCCCGTCTGCTGGTGCCAGCCCCGCCGGGCCCGGGCTCGCCGACGACGGCGCGCAGCACCTCGACGAGGCCGTTGGCCGCCGTCGGGTCATCCTCCTGGGCGCAGGCCCCCGCGAGGCGCAGGAGGGAGAGGAGGGCCAGGTCGGGGTCGGCGGTGGCGCCCAGGGCGGTGACGAGGAGGTCCCCCGCCTCATCGGATCCCCCACCCGCGTGGGCGAGAAGGTCCGCGAGGGCGCGGTCCTCCAGAGCGCGCAGGGCCCGGTCGGGCTCGGCGAAGCCGGCGGCCAGGAGCCTTCGGCGCGGGCTGGGCGAGGGCACGCCCATAAGCGGGGTCATGGCGCTGGCGCGCTGGCTCTCACTGGCCATCGGCTCGTCCCTCCTTGGCCGTCAGCGGTTCCCGAGTGGCGGCGCGCCTCAGGCGCGGCGGAAGAACTGGCCGATCTCGAAGTCGGTGACCTGGGCGTCGTAGGCCTGGTACTCGTGCTTCTTGTTGCGCCGGAAGTACTCAAAGGTGTCCTCCCCCAGGGTGTCGGCCACGAGGTCGGAGCCGCTCATGGCGGCCACCGCCCGCTTGAGGGAGGTGGGCAGCGCCTCGATGCCCAGGGCCTCGCGCTCGCCGTCGGTCAGGGCCCACACGTCGTCCTCGGTCTCGGCGGGAAGGTCGTAGCCCTCCTCGATGCCCTTCATGCCCGCGGCGAGGATGGTGGCGAAGGCGAGGTAGGGGTTGGCGGCCGGATCGAGGGAGCGGTACTCGACGCGCACGGCCTGCGCCTTGCCGGGCTTGTGCATGGGGACGCGCACGAGGGCCGAGCGGTTGTTGTGGCCCCAGCACACGTAGCTCGGGGCCTCGTCGCCGCCCCACAGGCGCTTGAAAGAGTTGACGTACTGGTTGGTGATCGCGGTGATCTCCTTGGCGTGGCGCAGGATGCCGGCGATGAAGGCGCGCCCCGTGGCGGAGAGCTGGTACTGGCCCGCGGGGTCGTAGAAGGCGTTGTGGTCCCCCTCGAACAGGGAGAAGTGCGTGTGCATCCCGCTGCCGGGCTGGCCGACGAAGGGCTTGGGCATGAAGGTCGCGATGCAGCCCTCCTGGATGGCGACCTCCTCGATGACGGCGCGGAAGGTCATGATGTTGTCCGCCATGGACAGGGCGTCGGCGAAGCGCAGGTCGATCTCGTTCTGGCCCAGGCCGCCCTCATGGTGGGAGAACTCCACGGAGATGCCCATCTGCTCGAGCATGAGGATGGCGCGGCGGCGGAAGTCGTGGGCGGTGCCGCCGGGGACGTGGTCGAAGTAGCCGGCGTCGTCGGTGGGGGTGATGCGGCCCTGCTCGTCGCGGTTGACGAGGTAGAACTCGATCTCGGGGTGGATGTAGCAGGTGAATCCGGCATCGGCCACGCGCGCGAGCTGGCGCTCCAGGACGGCGCGCGGGTCGGTGCGGGCGGGCTCGCCGTCGGGGGTGAGCACGGAGCAGAACATGCGCGCGACGCGGTCGCGGTCGTTGCGCCAGGGGAGCATCTGGAAGGTGGAGGGGTCCGGGCTCAGGAGCATGTCGGACTCGTAGACGCGGGTGAGGCCCTCGATGGTGGAGCCGTCGAAGCCGATGCCCTCCTCGAAGGCGGCCTCGACCTCGGCCGGGGCGATGGCCACGGACTTGAGCTGGCCGAGCACGTCGGTGAACCACAGCCGCACGAAGCGGACGTCGCGCTCCTCGATCGCGCGGAGCACGTACTCCTGCTGCTTGTCCATGCCTGCTCCCCATCTCTGATCAGCTCGGAACCCGACGGCGGTGCCGGGATGGCCCGACTCTATCGGGACCGGGAGTCGGCCGGGTTTCGCCGCGCGTGTCGTGGACGGCGGGGGTGGGCTGGGCGGGGTAGGTGGGCGGCTTGCCTGCCGGTAGCTGGGCCAACGGGGCGGGCGGCCGCGCCGCACCGGCTACGCTGGCGCCATGGCAACCACGGACTCCCCCTACGGTCCCCCGAGCGCCCTGCCGCCAGCGGGCAAGCCAGTGCGCGTCCACCACCTCGCCGCAGCGAAGGCGCGGGGCGAGCGCCTCACCATGCTCACCGCTTACGACGCCGTGACGGCCTCGATCCTCGACGCGGCGGGCACTGACATGCTCCTCATCGGCGACTCCATCGGCAATGTCATGCTGGGGCACGGCTCCACGCTGCCGGTGAGCCTCGACGAGATGGTTGTGGCGACGCGGGCCGTGGCCTCGGCGACCACGCGCGCGCTCGTCGTCGCCGATCTGCCCTTCGGCGCCTACGAGTCCGGGCCCGCCCAGGCGCTGGCCTCCTCGGTCCGCCTGGTCAAGGCCGGGGCCAACGCCATCAAGCTCGAGGGCGGGGCGCCCCGTGTGACCACGGTCCGCGCGCTCAGCGAGGCGGGGATCCCCGTCGTCGGCCACCTGGGCTTCACCCCGCAGTCGGTCAACATGCTCGGGGGCTTCCGGGTCCAGGGCCGGAGCGAGGAGGCCGCCGCGGGCCTGCTGGCCGACGCGACAGCCTTGGCCGAGGCGGGCGTCATCGCGCTCGTCCTGGAGATGGTCCCCCAGGACCTCGCCGCCTCGGTCACCCAGGCGCTCGCCGTGCCGACGATTGGGATCGGCGCGGGCGCGGGCTGCGACGCGCAGGTGCTCGTGTGGACCGATATGGCGGGCATGACGGAGTGGAAGCCGCGCTTCGCCCGCCAGTTCGGCCAGGTGGGCGTTGCCCTTCGGCAGGCCGCCGAGGACTTCAACGCCGCCGTGCGCGACGGCTCCTTCCCCTCCGCCGAGGAGAGCTTCGCCTCCTGAGGGTCCCGACGCCCCTGGGCCGCTCGCCCGACGACTCGGATCGGGCCCGGCTGGCGCGCCAGTGCGCCGGCCGGGCCCGATCGCGCGTCTACAGCCCTTCGGGGCGGGTGAAGTCGATGGGGATGATGTCGACGCCGTCGAAGACGCCGCTCATGTCAGTCGCCGGGAAGGTGACGCCCTGGTTGCCGGGGTCGAGCGCCCAGTCGATGAGGCGGGGGGCGCCCCCGGGGGCGGTCGGGTCGATCTCGACGGTGGTGATGGCGCAGTTGGCCATGGGCGCCTTGGAGTAGACCTCCAGGCCGATCCAGCGCGCCATGATCGTCATGATCGTCATGCCGTGGGAGACGGCCAGGGCCTCGGCGTCGGTCTTGCCGGCCTCGGCGTCGTCGCGCAGGTCGGCCAGGATGCGCGCGAGGGCGCCGTCGATGTCGCGCAGGTAGTCGGTGGCGCTGATGCCCTCGGGGGCGCCCTCGAAGCGGCCGGACAGGACACCGGGCAGGAGCTTCTCGGTGGGCAGGGCGGCGAGCATCTCGGGGTCGGGGCCGCCGTCGTAGATCCCGTAGTCGTACTCGCGCAGACCGGTGAGGATCGTGCGCGGGAGCTCGCGGCCCTCGGTGAGGATGTCGGTGGTCTCGATCACCCGTCCCAGGGGGCTGAGGTAGACCCGGGTGAGGGGGTAGTCGGCCAGGAAGTCTCGGGCCAGCGCGGCGCCCTCGCGCCCCGAGGGCGTCAGGGGCGAGTCCGCTGAGCCCTGGGTGCGGTGCTGCTCGTTGAGGACCGTGCGGCCGTGGCGCACGAAGTGGATTTTTGCCATATGCGCATCGTAGGTCACACCGCCTCCCCAGGAGGGCCGCTTGCGGGGCACGGGGTGGGCAGGGGACACGCGCCCGGTCCTGGCCCAGGCGGGGCAGGACGGGGACAAGACGTTGAGGTATGGCGGCTGTGCACCAGTGCACCGGCTCCTATGCTGGGGGGCATGACTGCTCTGACGTCTCCTGGATCCCCTCATCGCCTTGGCGCCGATCGGGCGCCGCGCGGGACCCTCGTACCCGGAATCGTCGGGCCCCGGCGCGATGTGCCCGAGTCCATCGCCCGCCCCGAGTACTTGTTCCACGATGGGCCGGAGAGGGTGACGGCCTCGGATATCAAGTCCCCTGAGACCGTTGAGCGCATCCGGGCGGCGGGCAGGATCGCGGCGCGCGCCATGGAGGCCGCCGCCGCGGCGATCGCGCCAGGAGTCACCACCGATGAGCTGGACCGCATCGCCCACGAGTACCTGTGCGACCACGGCGCCTACCCGTCCTGCCTGGGCTACATGGGCTTCCCGAAGTCCATCTGCACCTCGATCAACGAGGTCATCTGCCACGGCATCCCCGATTCCACCGTCCTGGCCGAGGGCGACCTCATCAACCTGGACGTCACCGCGTACGTCGACGGCGTCCATGGCGACACGAACGCCACCTACGCCGTGGGCGAGGTCGATGAGGAGACGCGCCTGCTCATCGAGCGCACCCGGACCTCCATGGAGCGGGGCATCAAGGCGGTGCGGCCGGGCCGCGAGGTCAACGTCATCGGGCGGGTCATCGAGGCCTACGCCAAGCGCTTCGACTACGGCGTTGTGCGCGACTACACGGGCCACGGCGTCGGAGAGGCCTTCCACTCGGGCCTCATCATCCCGCACTACGACTCCGCTCCCCGCTACGACACCGTCATGGAGCCGGGCATGGTGTTCACCATCGAGCCGATGCTCACCCTGGGCGGTATCGAGTGGGACCAGTGGGATGATGGCTGGACCGTGGTCACCCGGGACCGCTCGCGCACCGCCCAGTTCGAGCACACGCTCGTGGTCACAGAGGACGGCGCGGACATCCTCACACTGCCCTGAGCGCGCCCCGCCCGAACCGCTCTGAACAGCGCCTTGGCGGGGTCCGCGCGCCCTGGATCGCGCATGGGGAGCAGTGCCCGGGGACGGGTGCCCGGCGCCCAGTGCTGATCCGATCCCCGCTGCGACGGCTGTTCGGTGTAGATTCGATCTATCAGTTGAGGCGCGGACAGGGCGAGCGCTCGCCGCCAGACATGCGCCCCACGACGAGTCCTTCAGCAAGCATTCCCACTTCTCCCGGAGGTCCCAATGGCTCTTCGCTTCAACCCGCCGCCGAACTGGCCCGCCCCGCCCGAGGGCTTCGTCCCGCCCGCCGGGTGGCAGCCGGACCCCGCGTGGGGCCCCGCCCCCGAGGGCTGGCAGCTCTGGGTCGAGGACGCGTCCGGCGCCTCCCCCGTCTCGGCCTCCGCCCCCGGGACCTCTGACCCCGCCTGGGCCCCGACCCAGGCCGTCCAGACCGCGCAGACCGGTCCGGTGGCGGACCCGACCGGCCAGTCGGCCTCGGCGCCGTCGGCCGACTACGCCTCCACCGGGCTGCCCGCCCCGTCGGGCTCCTCGGCACCGGGCAGCCCGTACGCGGCGGAGATGAACTATGCCCAGGCCCCCACGCCCTTCCACAGCCAGGGGCAGCCTGGCCCCGCCGCTCCAGGCGGCTGGCAGCCGGTGGACGTGCCCGGTGGCGCCGACGCTAGCGCGGCCAAGCCCGTCTACAAGCAGTGGTGGTTCTACACCATCATCGCCGTGCTGGTCGTCGCGCTCGTCGTGGGCCTCGTACTGGCCTTCTCCGGTGGAGATGATGAGAAGAAGGCTGGCGGCGGCGGCACGGAGACCTCCGCGGCTCCCGGCCCCACGGAGGAGCCCACCCAGGGCGGGGGCGGGGGCGGCGGGACCGACTCGCCCAAGACGACCTCTCCTTCCACGCCTTCGAGCTCGGCGAGCACCTCCTCTGGCGGCGCCGGATCCTCTATGACCAATCCGGCCGAGGGCCAGTTGACCTTCCACGCCTCCAAGAACGACTACAACGACCCGAACGCGAGCCTCGATGTGAGTGTCGGCGACGTCAAGTGGAACGCGAATGACGACGTCAAGAGCACGATGAGCAGCTACAGCTACAAGGAGCCCGGCGCCAACCAGGTATACATCCGGGTCCCGGTCGAGATCACATACCACGGCAAGGGCCAATACGAGAAGTACACCTTCAAGATGGACTTCGTCAACAACGGGACGACCACCTCCGCCGTGGAGAGCTACAGCGACAAGGGAGAGCTGACGCAGCAGGCCATGCCCCGCGATGGCGGCAAGGCCACCGGCTACGTCACCTTCCTCATCGACCAGAGCGCCGTCAACCAGGGTGTCTTCGCGATCACCGCGTTCACCAGCGTCGACGAGGGCTACATCAAGGCGAAGTGACCCCGCCCCTGCGGCCGAAGGATCACCTGACGGCCACATGAGCACGATGAGGCGTGGTGGGCCCCTCCTGATTCGGAGGGGCCCACCACGTCTCTCCCATCATCGGCTTCCGCCGGGCGGGAACGATGAAGGGCGGACGAGCCGACCTGTACGCCGGGTTCTGTTGCCGCCCGCCGTTGCCGGACTGGGCGGTGGCGACCATCCATCTTGGACCGCCGTCGCCGACGGCCTCACGCGACCTACCCGCAGGCTCGGGCGAGCAGCCCTCGGGCGCCTGCTGCGCGGTCTTGCTCCGGGCGGGGTTTGCCGAGCCGCGCCGGTCACCCGGCGCGCTGGTGGGCTCTTACCCCACCCTTTCACCCTGACCTCCAGTCGCCTGGCGGCGGTCTTCTCTCTGTGGCACTGTCCCGCGGGTCGCCCCGGGTTGCTGTTGGCAACCGCCCTGCTCTGTGGAGCCCGGACGTTCCTCGATCCCACATGGTCTCCCACGGGGTACCGCGGCCGCCCGGTCGGCTCGTCCGCCCGCCCAGCATAGCCGCCGGAGGAAGCCTCCAGAGCACCCCGGTTGTCTAGCATGTGCCTGTGCTCATCCTCCTGCCTCCCAGCGAGGGGAAGACCCCTCCCCCCTCCGGGCCCCGCCTCGATCTCACCGCACTGCTCGCGGCGGAGCGCCTCACGGCCGCCCGCCGGGAGGTGATGGACGAGCTCGCCCAGGTGAGCGCCGCCCCGGAGGCCGCCGCGATCCTCGGCCTGGGCCCGCGCTCCGCTGCCGACGCCGCTCTCAACCTCGTTCTGGCCGAGGCGCCGTGCGCGCCGGCCCATGAGCTGTACACGGGCGTCCTCTACGAGGCCGCGGGCTTCGGCGGGGCTGCGGCGGGAATGGCGGAGGCGCTGTCGCGCCATGTCGTCATCCTCTCGGGCCTGTGGGGCGCTGTGCGGGCCACGGACCCGCTGCCGGACCACCGCCTGGCGATGGGAGCCGTCCTGCCCGGCTGCGGGCGGCTCAGCGCGTTGTGGAAGCGGGAGCTCGCCGCGGTCCTCGGGCCGATCGCCGAGGACGCTGGGCTCGTCGTCGACGCCCGTTCCTCGGCCTACGCGGCGGCCTGGCAGCCGGATCGCGCCTGGGGCGGCGAGCTGCTGC
This sequence comes from Actinomyces timonensis DSM 23838, assembly GCF_000295095.1. GTDB lineage: Bacteria > Actinomycetota > Actinomycetes > Actinomycetales > Actinomycetaceae > Actinomyces > Actinomyces timonensis. Next base: position 830,479 of record NZ_JH806633.1, read on the forward strand.
GGGTGCGCGCGGTGCAGGTCCGTGGCGGGAAGCGCGCGGTGGTCTCCCACCACGCCAAGCACACGCGGGGCCTGCTGGCCGGGAAGCTCGTCTCACTCGCCGCCGCGGGCAGCGCGCCGTCGACGGCGGAAGGCATCGCTGAGGCGGGCGCTGGAGTGGAGGGCGTGGCCGACGCCGAGCTGTCCGTCCCGGACCGCTCAGGGCGCCGCGATCTCACCCTCGTCCTGGGCTGAGATCCTACCCGGGCCGCTCGAAGCGCCCCCTGGCGCCTCGGTCCGCCGCTCGCGCCCGGGCCGCGAGGGGGGGCCGGCGGGAGCCGGAACGCTCAGATGTCCATGCGCACGAGGATGACGTCGTTCTCCTCGGCGTGGATGATGGCGTCAGCGGGAGCAGCGTCAATGCGGGCGAGCTCGGCGGGACTGAGCTCGACCGAGCCGCCCTCGAGGCGGTGCCCGCGGAGGGCGAGGACGCCGAGTCCCCCGGTGGCGGCGCGCACGGCGTCGTAGTCGGCGAGCAGGGCGGCGGAGATGGTGCCGGCGAGCTCGTCGCGCCGGGCCCGCAGGCGCTCGGTCTCCTCGTCGATCCGCGTGAACTCGGCATCGCGCTCGGCGGTCAGCTCCCTGCCCGCGGCTCGGATGGTCTGCTCCTCGGCGGCGAGCCGGTCGGATTCGGCCTGGGCCGCCTCCAGAACCTCCATGGCGGCGATCTGGGCGTCCTCGAGGACGGCCTGGCGCCGTCCGAGCTGGTCGATCTCCCCCTGGATGGCGGTGAGGTCCCGGGCGGCGTCGCCCCCGGCGGCCAGGCGCTCGCGCAGGGCGGCGGCTCGGCGGACGACCTGCCCGACCTCGTCCTCGGCGTGGGTGGCGCCCTGCTTGGCCTCGGACAGGGCGGCGGTGGCGAGCAGGGCGGCGCGCTTGTTGTCCTTGAGGCGGGTGATGGTCGTCTCGATGCGGGCCAAAACGGGCAGGGCGCGGCGCTCGTGCGCGAGCCTGGCGAGTGCGGCGTCGATGTCCTGCAGGTCGATGAGGAGTCGCTGCTCGGCGATGGGGGCGCTGGTCACGGGAGGTCCTTCCGGTCGTCGAGGGTGGGGATGGGCGGCTGGGCGCTACTGCTTCGCTGGCGAGGCCGCTGTGCTCAGGCGCAGGGCCCAGGGGTCGGTGCAGATCGTGGAGACATGCGTGGAGAGTCTACGTCCGCCGCGCTCGGCGGCGCTGGCCAGCCGCTGGGCGAGCGGGGGCAGGCCTACCCACTCGGTGGCCCAGTGGGTTCCGCAGATGAGGTAGGGGCGCCCGGCCTCCAGGTGCTCGCTGGCCGGGTGGTGGCGCAGGTCCGCGGTGAGGAAGACGTCCGCGCCGGCCTCGCGGGCGCGGGCCAGCAGGGAGTCTCCCGCCCCTCCCGAGACGGCGATGGTCTCGACGGTGGCGTCCAGGTCCCCTCCCACGAGGATGCCTGGGGGCGAGTCGGGCAGGGCGGCGGCGACGGCGTCGGCGAGGTCGCGCAGGCGGGTGGGCGCCGGCAGGGAGCCGATGCGCCCGATGCCCTGGGCGGGGTCGGCGGGGCTGGGCTCCAGGGGCACGGCGCCGAGCAGCCCGATGGAGGCGGCCAGGGCCGCGGCCACTCCCCCGTGGGCGGCGTCGAGGCTGGTGTGGGCGTTGAGCAGGGCGATGCCGGAGCGGATGAGGCGGTGGATGACGCGGCCCTTGGGATCGGTGGCGGCCACGTGGTCGGTTCCGCGCAGGTAGAGGGGGTGGTGGGTGATGATCATGTCGGCGCCGCGCTCGATGGCCTCGTCGACGACGGCCGCGACGGGGTCGACGGCCAGCAGGATCGAGGCCACGGGGGCCTCGGGGTCCCCGCAGATGAGCCCATTGGAGTCCCAGGACTCGGCGAGCCTGGTCGGTGCGGCGGCCTCGACGAGGGCGACGACGTCGGCGACGGTCAGCGCCTCGGCGGCCGAGGACCCTTCCTCGGCAGTGGCTGGCTGGCTGAGCGGGGATTTGTTCATGCAGCAAGGCTAACGGCACCGAGCCCGGCTTCCGGCCTCACAGGCCCCAGCGCCTGGAGTGTCCTGGCCTGCGGCCGCGCCTGGGGGGTGGGACGGCGCCGTCGTATGCTGGAGCCCCGTGATGAGCAGCAGCACGCGCTCTGGCGCGAATCAGCCCTCCAGTCCGGCCCACATCTTCGTCACGGGCGGAGTCGTCTCCTCGCTCGGGAAGGGCCTGACGGCGTCGAGCCTCGGCCGGCTCCTGCGGGCGCGGGGCATCAGCGTGGCGATGCAGAAGCTCGACCCGTATATCAACGTCGATCCCGGGACGATGAACCCCTTCCAGCACGGCGAGGTCTTCGTCACTGAGGATGGGGCTGAGACGGATCTCGACATCGGCCACTACGAGCGCTTCCTCGACGTCAGTCTGACCGGCGCCGCGAACGCGACCACGGGCCAGGTCTACTCCCGCGTCATCGCCAAGGAGCGCCGCGGAGAGTACCTGGGCGACACCGTCCAGGTCATCCCCCATCTCACCGATGAGATCAAGCGGGTCATGCGCGCCCAGGCGCAGCCGGACGCGGAGGGGAACACGCCTGATGTCATCATCACGGAGATCGGCGGGACCGTGGGCGACATCGAGTCCCAGCCCTTCCTCGAGGCGGCGCGGCAGGTGCGCGCCGACCTGGGCCGGGATAACGTCGCCTTCGTGCATGTGGCGCTCATCCCCTTCCTGCCGGCGGCCGGCGAGCTCAAGACCAAGCCGACGCAGCACTCGGTGGCGGCCCTGCGCTCGATCGGCATCGCGCCCGACGCGCTCGTCCTGCGCACGGACCGCCCGCTGCCCGAGGGCATCAAGGGCAAGGTGGCGCTCATGTGCGACGTGGACCGCGAGGCGGTCGTCGAGTGCGCGGACGCCTCCAGCATCTACGAGGTCCCGCCCACACTGCACCGCGAGGGCCTGGACGCCTTCCTCGTCCAGCGCCTGGGCCTGACCTTCCGCGACGTCGACTGGACGGAGTGGAACGGGCTGCTCGAGCGGGTCCACAACCCCTCCCGACGCCTGGAGGTGGCGCTGGTCGGCAAGTACGTCGACCTCCATGACGCCTACCTGTCCGTCTCCGAGGCGATCCGCCACGGGGGCTTCGCCTGTGACGCGCGGGTGGATATCCGCTGGATCGCCTCCGATACCTGCGAGACGGCGGAGGGGGCGCAGCGGGCGCTGGCCGGGGTCGACGCCGTCGTGGTGCCGGGCGGCTTCGGCGTGCGCGGGATCGAGGGCAAGCTCGGGGCGCTGCGCTGGGCCCGGGAGCACCGGGTCCCCACGCTCGGGCTGTGCCTGGGGCTGCAGTGCATGGTCATCGAGGCCGCGCGCGACCTGCTGGGCCTGGAGGGGGCCTCGTCGACGGAGATGGAGCCGGAGACGCCGGACCCGGTGGTCACGACGATGGACGCGCAGCGCGAGTTCGTCACCGGGGGCGGCGACCTGGGCGGGACGATGAGGCTCGGCGCCTACCCAGCCGTGCTGGCCGAGGGGTCGCTCGTGGCGCAGGTCTACGGCACCCGCGAGGTCTCGGAGCGCCACCGCCACCGCTTCGAGGTGAACAACGCCTACCGGCATCGCCTGGAGGCCGCGGGGCTTCATATCTCGGGCACCTCGCCGGACGGGCACCTGACAGAGTTCGTCGAGCTGGATCGCGAGCTCCACCCCTACTACGTGGCCACGCAGGCGCATCCCGAGTTCAAGTCGAGGCCGACGCGCGCCCACCCGCTGTTCGTGGGGCTCGTGGCCGCCGGGCTGGACCGCCAGCGCAGCGTCTACGCCTCCCACCGCCTGGGTGAGGAGGGCGCGCTCAGCGGGGAGGACTGAGCCGGGGAGGGGCGTGCCCAGGCGCGCGGAGGAGCGCGACGGGGAGTGAGGAGTGCCATAGGTTCAGTGGCAATGATTTAGAGAACAGGTGCGTTTATAAGGCGAACCTTGCTGGCGCGCGATGACCCGTGCCGCGCCTCCCCCGAGTCATTCCAATGAGCCCTGACATGACCCGATTCGTTTCCCGCCACAAGCGCCTGGTGACCTCGCTCGCCGTGATCGTCCTGGCCACGGCTGGAGTCGGACTTGCCGTCTTCAAGCCGTGGCTGCTGTTCATCGATGAGACGGTGGACGATGAGATCCCCGCCTTCTCGGTGGCGACGGCGTCAATGGCGCCGTCTGCGGATGCCTCCTCCACGGCGGGCGCCGAGGCGAGTAGCAGCACGGGAGGGACAGAGCCTGCTGGCGCGGAGCAGCCCGCCGAGGCCGCGCAGCCGCTGGGCCCGGTCCAGGTGGCCAGCGGCTCCTTCATCTCGCATGAGCACACCACGACTGGGACCGCGCGGGTCCTGCGCAACCCGGATGGCTCGCACCAGTTGGTGCTGGAGGACCTGGCGACGTCGAACGGCCCGGATGTGCGGGTGTGGCTGAGCGCCGGTCCGGTGATCGAGGGCAAGGACGGCTGGTTCACGGCTGCTGACCACGCCCACCTGGAGGTCGCGCCGATCAAGGGCAACCTGGGCAACCAGGTCTACGACCTACCCGCTGGCACGGACCCCGCCGCGTGGACGAGCGTGGTCCTGTGGTGCGAGGACTTCGGCGTCTCCTTCGGCGCCGCCGAGCTCACCGCGGCGTAGAGCCAGGGACAGACGCCGCCCACCGGGCGTCAATTCTGCTGCCGTCGAGCACGGCCGGCGATGAACGGCCGACGGCGATCGTTGGTATTCCGCCGATCCCGCCGTAGCCCGCTGGCATCAGGCGTCTCGACGGCCGCAGAATTGACGGTCCTGCCCCACCGCTCCGGAGAACTCGACCCGAACACCCGATGGCCCGTCCGGACCGGGTAACGCAGGTAGGCCCTTCCTGACCGCTCCTCATCCCGAGCCCCCGCAGAGCCCCGAACGCATCGCCGAGACCATCGGCGTTGAAACGGACAGGCTGGTGAGAGCGCAGAGGTAGGAGAGCACTGTCGCCCTGACGCTCGTGGCCGAACCGTGACCGACGGCGCCGTTCCGCCAGCATTTGGCTTCTCACCAGTCGCTCTAGACTCGCGTCATGCCGCGCCAAGCAGGGTACTTCGAATGGGACAACGCCGAACTTACGCCTGGACAGAAGCGGGAAGGCGGCTGGCACCAGAACCTCTACGATGCCGACGGTGCCCTCCAGGGTCACGGTCGTTTCGTTCCCACCGATGAACGTCCTGATCTCGACGACGATGTGCCGCCAACTTCTTACATCCAAACCGACCAGCGCTCAGAGTCAGACGAGGCGTTTGACCTCACCGCCTTCATAGCCGGACTGGTAACTGCCTATCTCATCGACAAAGGTGCCAGCTACGCCGTACCGCATGTCAGGTGCTGGTCGGATCAGTCAGCTCAACCGTTCTTCGTGGCCCAGGCAGAGAACGTCGCCGGCCTCTTCCGCCGCCACACGGACACCGAAGACCGGTCGCACAAGACCAGCGATAACCTAGCCTGGCCCAACCTGGAGCTCCCGGCTACCAACCACTGCCCGGGCCATACCCAATGCCGAAGCCCGGGCTCGATTCCTTGCCGCCATGGCCGCCCACAATTACAGCCAGGAGCAGCTTCGTCTCGTCGAGCAGACTCGCATCGTCGACACAGGCGGCGTGAACGACATCCGCCAAAAGCTAGCCGCCGTCCCGCACGAACAGTTCACCGCCATCCTCGAACACTTCGTCTGCAACCCTGCACTCCTCCAGGATGAGAGCCTGGCGAACCTCGCCAGTTTGATAAGTCGGGAGGAGCTGACTCTGGTTGAAAGGGAAGGTCACGACGAGCGTCACTAAGGCTACGACGCACCAGTCGTAGGAGTAGTCCGAGCTATATGTCATTGCATTGCAATGTTGGCACCCACAACCAGCCCAGTTGCTCGAACACGTAGCCAACTACTGGCCGCACACCCGGGCGCGCCAACAAGAGCCAAGACAAACAATTGCAGCAGAGTCGAACGCCTGCCATCGATCGAAATCTCGTCGAACAAGAGAACAATTCAAACCGACAAGAATTAAGAAGAATAGGTCAGAAAATTGCTCGACACCATGGCCGCACACCTCAAGCGCAAATCTCGAAGCAGTAGTCATTGCGACACAACGATCGAATTACTCTCGCCAAAGTATATCGAGCAGGAGCATAAAGTCTACGTTGACGAAATAGAAAAGGCACTGCGCAGCGAATCCTGCCGCAACCTCGCATTGAGCGGACCGTATGGGTCAGGCAAGAGCTCGATTCTCTCAAAGGTAGTCGAAATGCACGGCAGTGAGGCGGTCTCTATATCGCTATCAACGCTCGGGAATCAGCGATCATCGCGAACGCCCTCGTCGAGGGAACTGTCGGAAGAAGCAAGCAGTATACAGAAGGAGATCATCAAGCAGCTCCTGTACATGGCAGACCCCCGGGAACTGCCACGCTCTCGATTCAACCGACTGCACAAGGCCGGACTCCGGCGATCGCTAAGAACTCCATCATTCATCAGCCTAATTCTCGTGGTCCTACTCTTAACGACGAACACACTCCGACAGGTTCCCGATTTCCCTCTCGACGGTTGGAATGCAGACAATCTCATCAAGAATTGGATCAATTTCGTCGGCAAGTCAATTCTCGTTTGGCTTATCGGAACCATCGTCTTGTGGCGCCCCGTTTACCTTGTCTCCGGCAGGGTCCGATTTGATAAGCTAACGGCGGGTCCTGCGTCGATCGCGTTCGATGACCGACCAGAAACCTATTTCGACAAGTATCTAGACGAGATCATCTACTATTTCGAAGAGACAAAGCACCGGATCGTCATTTTCGAGGACCTAGACCGATTCGACAATCCAGAGATTTTCGAACAACTTCGCGCGCTCAATACCGTGCTCAATAACGCGCAGCAGCTTCGACGCCCTCGATGGGGACGTCGTCACCGCGCGCCCATCGTATTCATATACGCAACGCGAGACAGCATTTTTGAGCAACCGGAATCTGCCGCAACCAGCTTCCAGAACGCCAAGGACGATGAACTCCAATCTTCTGCGCCGACGGACGACAAGGCCGTGCATGAGATAGAACGGTCGAATCGCACCAAGTTCTTTGATCTCGTCATCCCGGTTGTCCCGTTCATCACGCATCGTAATGCGCGGGATGCGCTCCGCAAACAAATGCGAACCGTATCCCATGCTATAAGTAGCGAACTCATCGATCTTGCTGCGCGCCACATTCCCGACTATCGCACGCTGGTCAGCGTACGCGGCGAGTACGAGATCTACGCTAACAAGATCCTTTGTACCGGTTCGCCTGACCTTCGTCCCGACTCCCTGTTCGCCATGATGCTCTACAAAGCAGTGCATCTCAAAGACTTTGAAGACATTCGTCTCGGTCAAAGCAATCTGGACGCAGTCTATCTGAAGAGTCGAGAACTCATCGAGCATGAAATTGTCAAGATTAATGGCGAGCTCGACGAGATTGAACGAAAGTTGGGCGGAGGGGTCTTACTCAGTGAGCGCGCCCAAGAACTGGGTAAGGTATTCATTGAACTCACCCAGATTCTATCCTCGACCTCTGGATACAGCGGCAATCCTGACTGCTCTGTGGATATCAATGGGACTCATTATGATCAGAAGGAAATGAGCAACGTCGAACCCTGGAGATTGCTCGCAGAGACTGACGGCAGTACAGTTACGTTTAGTTATAATGTAAATGTACGGGACCCGCACTGCATCACCCGTTCATTTCTGGCGTCTCATTCATTGAACCGCCAGCAGTTGTCTGAACTCATGAAGATGGATCTCGACACATTGGTCTGGGAAAAGGAACGGCGCGAGCAACTCTCCGAGTGCTCCAGATCGTTGTCCGAACGTCGACAGCGGTTGCGACACTATGATATGAAGGACCTCATGGAGGATGGGGACGTTCATGTCACACTTGAGGAGGCAAAGGTCTCGTTTTCCGGCTATGTTCGTGCGCGTCTTGGCTCAGACATGGCCGCAGCGCTCGTGCAGCATGGCTACATTGATCGCAACTTTGCGCTGTACTGCTCGACGTATGATGAGACTGCTCTTAGCGCAAATGCTATGACATTCTTACTTCGTCATGTCGAGCCAAATAGCCCAAATGTCGGCTACCCGCTGGATGAGAAGGATATCGAACAACTGCTTCGTGATCTCCCGGCAAACGGAGTCGCTCAGTCAGGCTGCTATAACGCAAACATTCTCGCATACCTGCTGACTCCCGATCCGTCCAATGAGGGCTACCTCAACCAATTGCTCGCTGCAATCGTGAATGATGGCGACGACGAGCGGTCATTATTGCAGGCCTACTTTGAACATGCGGCGAATACTGAGACGGAAGTCGCTGACGGGAAGAGCATTCGGCTTGTCACTCTTCTTGCTCCGAAACATTTCGGCCTGTTTGAAGTCCTCGCGAATCTTACTGGAGTCAACGATCGGATTCAGCGTCAACTCGTCGATGTCGCGATGATGAACTGTGCTCCCAATGCTGAATACCGGGCCGAAGACGTGCGCGATATGATCGAGCAGCATTATCGAGAATTCGAAGGATTTACGGGAGAAGAATCCGATTCTTCTGCGTCTGTTGCGCGTGTTCTCGCACTGTCTGGAGCCAAGCTTCAGGATGTCAGCCCACTGCGGGGTGATCTATACGATTACGTCAACCAGAGTTCTAGCTACACAATCACTCGTCAGAACCTTGAGCTTCTTGCAGGGGACAAACGGTTAAATCTGGACGATCTTGCAACCAGGCAACCTGCGATGTATGCGTACATGCTAGACAACCTCGATGACTATCTCGATGCGTTGCACTATCCGGTTAACTATCTTTCGGCATTACATAACACACCGCGGATAAACAAGGTATTTCATGATCTGGCCGGACTAGATGGGATCAGTCTCGATACGAGCACAGTGAGCCTGGATTCGGAAAAGGTCAGCGACTCGCAGGTCCCCGCCATCAAACGAATCCTCGATAATACGAGAACGGAGTTCACGCTTGAGTTTGTCCCTCCGGCCCTGTGGCCGATCGTCGCCGACCAAGGTAATCTGGACTTGTCGATGGAAAACATTCAACAGTACATCGAACGCTATGGCGTGGATAGATCCTTAGCCTCTCTCCTCAAGGAACGGGAGCCGCACATAACTGCAAATGATCCACAATCGGACTACACGCCAATCGCGAAGAGCCTATTGGAGGCCAGGGATGTTCTTACCGCCGAGCGACGCGTGGCGCTAGTGCAACATTTGCGCACAGAAGAGGAGCAGTTCGGTTCTAGCCACTTCAGGTTCCCATTGACGGCGGAGCAGGTTGAAACTGAGGATAGCCTGCTGGTGGGGCTCCTACTCGATGCTGGGCTTATTGAAGATACGGCAGCGACGTTTGAGCTTACTCAGAATGCTAGATGGAAGCATCGCGAGTTCGCGATTGCGAAGTCCACTGCGTTTAGCGAGTACATGAATGCGTCAGTCGTTGACGCTGACGCCGCGCGGATCGTTGGCAGCAAAATTATTTCCGATGAGATCAAGAGAACGATCGCCGGCAATATACAGAACTACTGTTCGAATCTCAGCTCTGAGGACTTGAGCCGCGTTGCCGAGTATGCGGTCGACGCTGACGTCGCGGTAGATCTTGTAAGTCTGAGATGGCTTGTGTCAGCAGAAGTTGAGGCAGACATTATCCTTAGATGTATTGCGGTCACGCTAGACGCGCTCGACGACAATGACGTTTTGAATCTTATCGACAACTTAGGAGAGCCGTATTTGCGGCTGAGTCAGCCCGGCGGACGGCAGCGTGTGGACCTGCCGGCATCGCTGCGATTCGACAGGGTTCTTGACCGATTGAAGAGGTGCGGCGGCGTGTCGTCTTGGCAGCACGATGACAAGAAGAATCAATACCGAGTGAACTTGAGGCGGAAGTGAAAGCCGAAATTTTGCATAGATCTCCTTAGTTTCCTGGTCAACGAACTTCGATTCCGCCCGATTTCGAACGGTCGTTGGCGATGAGTTCGGGCAGACAATTGTCAAAACTCGCACAGAAGCATGGATGGAGAGCCCAAGGCTCAACATGTTAGCGAAGGCAGTGCCTCTGAACGCATGCGCCTGACCGCCCGCATTCCGCAGACTCCCGCCACCACGGCTTCCTCAAGACTCTGTCCTTTCACTACGGACCACACCCGCCTTGGCTGGCGGACGTGGTCCGTTTGAGGAGGCCGCAACCCCGCCTCCTTATGGCGGGCTGCCCCGCGAGCACGCCGGAGTGCCCCCGGCGGGACTCGAACCCGCACGCCTCGCGGCATCGGCTTTTAAGGCCGCTGTGTCTACCGATTCCACCACGGGGGCGAGCCACTGCCCCGGGCCAGCGGGGCCCGGGCGCGGTACCCCCACCGGGATTCGAACCCGGGACCTTGTGCTTATCAGGCACGGACGAGGTATAAGCTCGCTGCTCTAACCGCTGAGCTATGGGGGCTGGTGCGGGCGGGACCCGCGCCTGAGCGAGGCTACCAGTCATGACGCCTTGTCCACATGCGGATGACCGGGCCAGTTGCCCAGGGATCTCGGCCTACCCTGGGCGGAGGCGCGGCAGCGCGCCCCTCACCGGCGCCATCGCGCCCCGATTCCCATCCCGATCGTTGGAGAGAACGATGAAGCTCGCCCGGCGCGCCGTCGACGCCCCGCCCTTCCACGCCATGTCGATCGGCGCCCGCGCCCAGGAGCTCGAGGCCGCCGGGCACCGGATCGCCAAGCTCAGCCTGGGCGAGCCCTCCTTCGGCGCTCCCCCACCCGTCCGCGAGGCGATGCGCGGGACCATGGACGGTCGGCCGCTCCCCTACACCCCCGCCATGGGACTGCCCGCCCTGCGCGAGGCCATCGCCGGCTTCTACAAGGACCGCCACGGCGTCGACGTCGACCCCGCGCGCATCATCATCACCAACGGCGCCTCCTCCGCGCTCCTCCTCACCACCCTGGCCACCGTCGATCACGGGGATGACGTCCTCATCGCCGACCCGTCCTACCCCTGCAACCGGGAGCTCGTCGACGCCGCCGGGGGCCGCTGCGTCCTCGTGCCGACGACGCCGTCCAGCCGTTTCCAACTCGACCCGGCCGGGGTGGAGGCCGCCTGGACCCCGGCGACGAGCGCCGTCATGATCGCCACGCCGTCGAACCCCACGGGCACCTCCATCCCCTTCAGCGAGCTCGCCGCGATCTGCGACCTCGCCGCCGCGCGCGGCGCCTGGCGGATCGTCGACGAGATCTACCTGGGCCTGGCCGACGACGAGGCCGACGGCCTCCCCGCCCGCACCGTCCTCGAGCACGACCCCGAGGCGATCGTCGTCTCCAGCTTCTCGAAGTACTTCGGGATGACCGGCTGGCGCCTCGGCTGGGCGGTCCTGCCGGAAGGACTCGCCCAGGCCGCCGAGAACCTCGCCGTCAACTTCTTCCTGTGCGCCTCCACGCCCATCCAGATCGCCGCGCTCGCCGCCTTCACCCCCGAGTCGCTGGCCGTGTGCGAGGAGCGGCGCGCCGAGCTGCTGGCGCGCCGGCGGATCGTCACCGAGGGCCTGGAGCGCCTGGGCCTGCCGGTTCCCGTGGCGCCCGACGGCGCCTTCTACGTCTACTTCGATGTCTCGGGCACGGGCCTGTCCTCCTGGGACTTCTGCATGAGGGCGCTGGAGGAGGCCCACGTGGCCCTCACCCCCGGGCTCGACTTCGCGACCGCCACGGGCAGCACGCATGTGCGCCTGTCCTACGCCGCCTCGCGCGAGGAGCTGGCCACGGGACTGGAGAGGCTCGGAGCCTTCCTCCGCGGCCTCGGCTGAGGGCTGCCAGCAGGCGCCCGCCAGCAGGCGCCTGTCAGCGGACGGCTCCCGGCATCCCCCTCAGGCGAGCCGGTCGGCGAGGGCAGCCAGCACGGGTGAGCATCCGCCGTCGACGATGATCTCGGCGAAAGGATCGGCCTGCGTGGGCCCGCGGTTGATGACGACGAGGCTCGCGCCGCTGGCCAGAGCCGACTGGACGACCCACATGCCGGTCGAGACCGCCAGACTCGTGCCGGCCACGATGACCGCCTCGCTCTCGCGCGCCGCGGCCAGTGCTCCATCCATCGCCTCCTCGGGCAGGCCCTCGCCGAACATGACGATGCCGGGTTTGAGCAGGCCGCCGCACTCCTCGCAGTCGACGGTGCGGAAATCGCAGGCCTCGGCCTCGGCGCGGCGGGCCTCAGGGGTGATCTCCAGGCGCATGGGGTCGAGGTCCTCGACCAGGTCCGGGTTGAGGGCGCGCAGGCGCTCGGAGACCTCTGCCCGCGTGCTCCGCGCCCCGCAGCGCAGGCAGACGACGGTGTCGTAGGAGCCGTGGAGCTCCCAGAGCTGGCGCACACCCGCGCGGGCATCGAGGCGGTCGACGTTCTGGGTGGCCACGCCCATGATGGCTCCGGCCGCCTCGAGGCGGGCGAGGGCCAGGTGCCCGGCGTTGGGCTCAAGCGCTTCCAGGGAGCGCCACGTGGCCTCATTGCGGAACCAGAGCCAGCGGTACCACACGGGGTCGGTGGCGAAGGCGGGGAGGTCGACGGGCTCGATGGGGGTCGTGCCCACGCCCCGGTAGTCGGGGAGCCCGGAATCGGTGGACATGCCCGCGCCGGAGACGATGAGAGTGCGCCGCCCCTCGACGATCTCGGCGATCGCCTCAGCCGCCCGCGCGGCCTGCGCCTCCTGGGCTCCCTGCCCGGTGGCTTCGTCCTGCGATCCGTTCCGGCCAGGCCCGTTGGTGGTGCTCGCGCTCATGGCCTCAGGCTACCGGGAGGGCGGCTCGCCGGCGGGCGCGGGGCCCGGCCCGGGCTCCCCCGCGGCCTTGGGCAGCAGGACATGCTCGATGCCGTCGAGCATCGAGGCCACGACGAGATCGAAGTAGTCCTGCCCGATCCTCTCCGATTCCTCCGGGCGGGACACCGGCTCGAAGAGCTCGGTCAGCAAGAAGTCGAGACCCGGGGATGCCCCCCGCATCGTCGTCAGACGAGCCACCATGGCGGGCAGGTCGTGGTGGACGCCGTGCATCGTGTGCGTGCGCAGGTTCCGCGCCGAGATCGCGGACAGGGCCACGCTGAGGACCATGGAGTAGGCGAGCGGGGTCAGCCGCCCGAATCCGGCGTCCCTCAGCTTGCCGACCGCTGTGTCGACAACAGGCAGGAGGCTGCGGGTGACCCTGCCGACCACGAGTCTGTCGGCGACGCCGGGATAGCGCAGGAGCACCGGCCGGCAGGCCCCCAGCAGGGCGGTGAACCACTCCTTCCACGCCAGGGACGGATCGGGCAGCGGAACCTCGGCGCACACGGCGTCCACCACCGCGTCGCACAGGTCCTCCTTCTGGGGGAAGTAGTGGTAGACGACCGAGGGCACGACCCCGAGCGCCCGCGCGAGCTCGCGCATGCTCCATCCCTCCACGCCCTGGGCCCGAGACAGTTCCAGGGCCTGGTCGAGCACTGTGGCCCGGCTCAGACCGGCGCGCCTCGCTGTTGGTCCCTTACTCGTCGCCATGGACTCATGCTAGTTCGCGTTGACAACACTCGAACGGCGTTCTAATGTCCGTGGCGCTCCCATCCCTCCGTCCTAGAAAGCCGAATCCGTGCCCTCGACCGCCTCATCGCCCTCCCCCACCGCCCTCGAGGCCGAGCCCACGACCGTCTCCGCGCCACCCCAGATGGGCCTCCTGCTGTCGACGGTCCTCCTCGCCTTCACCGGCCAGATGCTCCTCAACCCCGCCATCGCGCCGCTGTCGCGCGCCATGGGAATGCAGGAGTGGCAGATCGGCGCGACCATCTCCCTGGCCGCGGTGGCCCTCATGGTCTGCAGCCCCCTGTGGGGCAAGGCCTCCCAGCGCCTGGGAGTCAAACGGGTGCTCGTCGTCTCCTTGCTCGTGGCCACGACGACGCTCACCGTCTTCGCGCTCATCGCCGTGCTCGGGATGCGCGGAGCGCTCACCGGCACCGCGCTCGTCATCGGCGTGATCGCCACCCGAGGCCTCATCTACGGCTCGTCCATCGCGGCCGTCACGCCCACCGCCCAGGCCTACCTGGTCAACCACACCTCCACCGAGCCCCAGCGGATCAAGGTGGTGGGCGCCATCGGCGCCGCGCAGGGGCTGTCGGCCGTCGCCGGTGCGGTCCTGGGCGGGGCGCTCGCCGGCCTCGGTGGCATGGTCCTTCCGCTCATCGCCATGCCGATCCTCATGGGAGCGGGCCTGGTGGTCCTGGTGGCCCGATTCCGCCCCCAGGGCAGCGACGAGCTCATCGCCAGCCCCCAGCGCGTGTCCCCGTTGGACCCGAGGATCGTCCCCTTCCTGGTTATCGGCTTCCTCACCTACCTCGTCTTCTCCTCCATTCAAACGCTGTTCGGCTTCCTCATCCAGGACCGCTTCCACCTGGAGGCCGCCACCACGGCAAGTGTCACCGCCGCCTACATGGTCGGTGTCGCGGTCATGATGATCCTCGGCCAGGCGGTCATCGTCCCGCGCCTGGGATGGACCGCGACCTCCCTCGTGCGCCGTGGCCTGCTCCTCGTGCTCATCGGCACGGCATGCCTGTGGCCGAGCTCCTACGCGGTCCTCGCCGTGGCGTGCGCCCTGCTCGGACTCGGGATGGGGCTGGTCGCGCCTGGATACAACGCCGGCCCGACCCTGGAGCTGTCGGCGGATGAGCAGGGCAGTCTTGCCGGCCTCATCAATGCGACCAACGGGGCGGCCTACGCCCTCGCCCCGGTCGCCTCCACCTCCCTGTACGGCCTCAGCCAGGGGGCTCCGATCATCCTCGCCGTCGGCCTCATCGCGGCCACCTGCGCCCTGGCGCTATCGCACCCCAGGCTTCGGGCGGCCCGTCGCCCGAGCGAGCAGACGACGGCGCCCCCATTGCAGCAGCGCTGAGCCCTTCATCGGGCGGGGCCCGCCCCTCCCCCGCGCGCTGACCCTCACCGCCGACGCCGCCATTGTCCCGCCACAGCGCCGGCGAGGGCGCGTATTCCAGCCGTCCCCGTGGCCGACCGGGGCGCCCAGGCGGGCAGCACGGCGGTCAGCGCGAGATCGGCCGCCGCCAGTGCCGTTCGCGCGGGGCCCGGCCTCGCGATGTCGACTGCGCGCGGGGGCATGGGGGCCAGACGGCGCGCGAGGGACGGGAAGCGGCGTTTGGCGATGAGGCGCGCCTTGGCGGCGTGGAGGGGATCGGAGACGAGGATGATGGGGCCCCCGCCGCCCTCGGCCTCGATGAGGGGCCCCAGGGCTCCGATATTCTCCCAGGTGGAGCGGGAGACGGTCTCGGTCCAGGTGGTGCCCCGCCAGCCAAGGCCGCGGGCGCACTCGGCCAGCATCTCCGCCTCGGGCCGCGCGCCGACGACGGCGCCACCGGAGCAGATGAGCAGGTCGCCCGTTCGCAGGGCGGCGACGGCGGCCCTGGCGCGGCGCCGGTTGACGGGTCCCGCGCTCGGCCCGGCATCGGCGTACCCGAGGACGACGACGATCCTCCTGCTCAGCTCCTCCACCCCCTTGTTGAACGCGCTGCCCGGAGATCGTCAGCGGCGCGGAGCCATCACTGGAAGCGATTGACGCCGTCCCGCAGGTTCGCGGACGTGCCTTGGGGTTGTGGACGCTCCCCCGGGGCACGTCCGCAACCCTCACGCGCGTCCACAACCATCGTGCGCGCGGACGACGCAGTGGACCCGGCCGGACTCGAACCGACGACCGACGCGGTGTAAACGCGTTGCTCTACCAGCTGAGCTACAGGTCCCTCAGGGCGCCCCTCGAATGGGCGTCCAGCCCCGGCGCCTCAGCGGCGCCGGCTGGAGACGCGGGTGCCGCTCCAGGAATCGCCCATCGAGGCCGTCGACGTGGCGTGCATGCCCGCCGTCGTCGCCGCCTCCTCGACATCCGCCGACGCCACAGCACCAGCCGTGCGCGCCTTGGGGGTGAGGACCCAGATGATCCCATCGCCGTCGAGGTTGGCCTGCGCGTCCACGAGCAGGTCCGTCAGATCGTCGATATCGCCGTCGTCGGCGCGCCACCACACGATGGCGGAGTCGACCACATCCTCGTAGTCCTCATCCACCAGCTCCGTGCCGGTCTGGGCCTCGGCGGCCTGCCTCAGGGCTGGGTCGGCATCGTCGTCGTACCCGAACTCCTGGATGATGAGACCGGAGGCGAAGCCGAAAGCCCCGCCCGCTGCGCTCGCCACTATCCCGCTACCGTCCTTCCGGGCTCAGCGCCCCCGCTTGGCCCCCTGTGGGACCTGTGCATAGCCCACCGCATGAGGGCCTCCCGCGCAAGCGCCTGTCCGATCCTCGGCGCGCCGCGGAGCCTCCGGACGGCGCGCCACCACGTGCCCGACCTCACAAGCCGCTTAGGACTTCTTTCCCCCTCGACCGTCCTGAACAGCCCTCAGACACCGTAGATTAGGTCCCAACAGGACGCGGGCCGACCCTGGGCTCGCGGTGGACCGGACCACCGGACTCGCGGCAGCGAAGCCCGGCCGACCAGCCCGCCAGCGCCCTCCAATCCATCGGAACGACGCAAGGAAGAGGATTCCGTGAGCCCCACCAGCGATGCCACACCCCTCATCGATGGCCTCCTGACGAAGGTCGCCGACAACGATCCCGAGGAGACCCAGGAGTGGCGCGAGTCCCTCGACGCCCTCATCGCGGAGAAGGGCGGCCCCCGCGCGCGCTTCATCCTGCTGTCGATGCTCGCCGAGGCCCGTAAGAAGAACGTCACGGTGCCCGGGCAGACCACCACGCCCTACATCAACACCATCCCGGTGGAGGACGAGCCCTACTTCCCCGGCGACGAGACGATGGAGCGCGCCTACCGCCGCTGGCTGCGCTGGAACGCCGCCGTCATGGTGACGCGCGCCCAGCGCCCGGGCGTCGGCGTCGGCGGGCACATCTCCTCCTACGCCTCCACCGCCACCCTCTACGAGGTCGGCTTCAACCACTTCTTCCGCGGCAAGGACCACCCCGGCGGCGGGGACCACGTCTTCTTCCAGGGCCACGCCTCCCCCGGCAACTACGCCCGCGCCTACATCGAGGGCCGCCTGAGCGAGGACGACCTGGACGGCTTCCGCCAGGAGGTCTCCCACCCCGCGCGCGGCAAGGGCCGCGGCCTGCCCTCCTACCCGCACCCGCGCCGCATGGACGACTTCTGGGAGTACCCCACGGTCTCCATGGGCCTGGGCCCGGCCGAGGCGATCTACCAGGCGTGGTTCGACCGCTACCTCGCCGGAGCCGGCATCAAGGACACGAGCCAGCAGCACACCTGGGCCTTCCTGGGCGACGGCGAGATGGACGAGCCCGAGTCGCGCGGCATGCTCCAGCTCGCGGCCAGCCAGCAGCTCGACAACCTCACCTTCGTCATCAACTGCAACCTCCAGCGGCTCGATGGCCCCGTGCGAGGCAACGGCAAGATCGTCCAGGAGCTCGAGGCCTCCTTCAAGGGCGCCGGCTGGAACGTCATCAAGGTCCTGTGGGGCCGCGGCTGGGACCAGCTCCTGGCCGCGGACAAGGACCACGCCCTGGAGCACGTCATGATGGAGACGCTCGACGGCGACTACCAGACCTTCAAGGCCAACGACGGCGCCTACGTCCGCGAGCACTTCTTCGGCCGCGACCCCCGCACCGCCGCCCTGGTCAAGGACTGGACGGACGAGGAGATCTGGGCCCTCCAGCGCGGCGGCAACGACTACCGCAAGATGTACGCCGCCTACAAGGCCGCCACCGAGCACAAGGGCCAGCCCACGGTCATCCTGGCCCACACGGTCAAGGGCTACCTGCTCGGCTCCCACTTCGCCGGGCGCAACGCCACCCACCAGATGAAGAAGCTGACCCTGGAGGACCTCAAGGGCCTGCGCGACCGGCTGCACATCCCGATCACGGACGAGCAGCTCGAGGCCAACCCGAAGATGCCCCCCTACTACCGGCCGGCCGCGGATGACCCCGCCCTGCTCTACATGATGGACCGCCGCCGCCAGCTCGGCGGATTCCTGCCCGAGCGCCGCGACGCCCCCACGCAGGTCCAGCTGCCCGGGGACCGCCCCTACGACACCCTCAAGGGCGGCTCGGGCAAGCGCGAGGTGGCCAGCACCATGGCCTTCGTCCAGCTCCTCAAGGAGCTCATCAAGGAGGATGGCATCGGCCGGCGCATCGTGCCGATCGTCCCCGACGAGTCGCGCACTTTCGGCCTGGAGTCGCTCTTCCCCACGAAGAAGATCTTCAACACCCAGGGCCAGAACTACACGCCCGTGGACGCGGAGATGATGCTGTCCTACCGCGAGTCCACGGAC
Source organism: Actinomyces timonensis DSM 23838 (assembly GCF_000295095.1). Classification (GTDB taxonomy): domain Bacteria; phylum Actinomycetota; class Actinomycetes; order Actinomycetales; family Actinomycetaceae; genus Actinomyces; species Actinomyces timonensis. The sequence continues at coordinate 848,810 of NZ_JH806633.1, forward strand.
GGCCAGATCATGCACACCGGCATCAACGAGGCAGGCTCCGCCGCGCTCTTCCAGGTGGTCGGCACGAGCTACGCCACCCACGGCGAGCCGATGATCCCCGTGTACATCTTCTACTCGATGTTCGGCTTCCAGCGCACCGCGGACCAGTTCTGGGCCGCCGGCGACCAGCTCACGCGCGGATTCATCATGGGCGCCACCGCCGGCCGGACGACGCTGGCGGGCGAGGGCACCCAGCACATGGACGGGCACTCCCCGCTCATCTCCGCCACGAACGAGGCCGTCGTCACCTACGACCCCGGCTACGCCTACGAGATCCGGCATATCGTGCGCGACGCCCTCGAGCGCTGGTACGGGCCGGAGTCCGGGCGCAACCGCGACGTCATGTACTACCTCACCGTGTACAACGAGCCGATCCACCAGCCGGCCGAGCCCGAGGACGTCGACGTCGAGGGGATCATCAAGGGCATCCACCGCCTGTCCGGCCCGGCCGACGGCGACGGCCCCGAGGTCCAGCTCCTCGCCTCCGGCGTGGGCCTGCCCTGGATCGAGGAGGCCCGCCGGGTGCTCGCCGAGGACTGGGGCGTGCGCGCCTCCACCTGGTCCGTGACCTCCTGGAACGAGCTGCGCCGCGACGCGCTGGCCGCGGAGAGGGAGAACTTCCTCAACCCCACCGGCGAGCAGCGGGTGCCCTTCGTGACCTCCCGGCTCCAGGAGACGCAGGGCCCGTTCATCGCGACGTCCGACTACGACCACCTCGTCGCCGACCAGATCCGCAAGTGGGTGCCCGGCAGCTACCACACGCTGGGCGCTGATGGCTTCGGCTTCTCCGAGACGCGTCCGGCCGCGCGCCGCTTCTTCCTCATCGACTCGGCCTCCGTGGTCGTCAAGGCGCTGCAGGCGCTGGCCGATGAGGGCAAGCTCGGGCGCGACGTCGTCGCCCAGGCGATCGCCCGCTACGACCTGACCAACGTCAACGCCGGCACCTCCGGCTCCGACGGTGGGGAGGCCTGAGCCCGGCGCTCATCCATAGCGACGGGGCCCGGCTGGTGTCGATCACCAGCCGGGCCCCGTCGCGTCAACGCTCACCGCCTCGCGCGCCGCTCCCAGTGGGAGACTCCCCCGCACCCCGCCGGGGGCGCCCTGGCTCCCGCGCCAGTTCCGCGCCTCCCCGGCGGCGCGCTCGCCCCTCCGATGGACGTGATCGCTGGCCGGGGACTTCGATCCCTCGACTGTGCCACCATTCACATCCAGCGTTTGTACTACCCGGTTAGTTCATATCACGGGCGGCCGAGGCCCATGCGCCCCTCACCGGGCCCGCGGGCACGCACCGATCAGACAGACGCCGTCGAAGGAGACGCCGATGATCACATCGAAGCCGAAGAACGACGAGGAGTTCCAGCAATACCTCATGGAGATCCGGGAGCTCGCCCAGGGCCCCTTCGATGAGCTCCAGACCGAGATCGAGGTGACCAACAAGTTCCCGGACGAGTTCTACGAGCTCGCCAAGGAGCACAACCTCTACCGCTTCTACATGCCCGAGCAGTACGGGGGCTGGGGCCTGAGCACCCTGGAGATCATGAAGGTGCAGGAGGAGTTCTCGCGCGGACCCGGCGGCATGCGCATGCACCTGCACCACGCGGCCGGTCTCAACTGGCGCATCATGGACGACTTCGCCCAGCCGGAGCTCAAGGAGTGGGCGATGCCCCGCTTCCAGAACAAGACCCTCTTCGTCAACTTCGCCCTGACGGAGAAGGAGGCGGGCTCCGGCGCCGACATCAAGACAACCGCAGTGCGCGACGGCGACGAGTGGGTCATCAACGGGGAGAAGACCCTCATCTCCCACACCGACTGCTCGGACGGCACCTACCTCATCACCCTGACCAACCCCGAGGCGGACAAGGACAAGCGCCTGACTGCCTTCTTCGTGCCCACCGACACCCCCGGCTACGAGATCGTCGACATGCCCCACATGATGGGCTGCCGTGGCGCCGGGCACGCCGGCCTGCGCTTCACCGACTGCCGGGTCCCGGACAAGTACCGCCTCGGCGAGGTCGGCGAGGGCCTCCACGTCGCCATGTACTCCCTGGGCCTGTCCCGCCTGCACATCGCCGACTCCAACCTCGGCATGGCCCAGCGCATGCTGGAGATGTCGATCGCGCGGGCCAAGGAGCGGATCACCTTCGGCAAGCCGCTCATCAAGCGGCAGGCCATCCAGACGATGATCGCCGAGTCCGGCAAGTGGATCTACCTGCTGCGCTCCGCCATCCACGACGCCGCCCGTCGCTACGACGCCGGAGAGGACCCGATGACCCAGGCCTCGCTGTGCAAGCTCGCCTCGATCGACGCCGTCAAGATCGTCTCGGACAACATACTCGAGATCCTCGGTGGCATCGGCTACTTCGAGGAGTGCGAGTACGGCCCCGCCGAGCGGCTCTACCGCGACTGCCGCGCCATGTGGCTCGAGGAGGGGCCGCCCTCCGTCCAGCGCACGACCGCCGCCAGGGGCCTGATCACCAGCGGCGGCGATCTCTGGAACTCCTGAACCAGGCCCCTTGAGCGCCACCGGCGACCGGATGGCACGAGCCCGACCCGGCCACCAGTGGCGCCCTCCCGCCCGGGGGCGCGCGGCGACGCCGCCCCCGGGCGCACCTGTCAGAACCTTCACGAGAACCGAGGAAGACATGAACTTCCTCAGCGGAATCAAGGTCGTCGACATGACGGCATTCCTGGCAGCTCCCACCGTGGCTCGGATCCTCGGGGAGTGGGGCGCCGATGTGATCAAGGTCGAGGCGCCCAAGGGCGATCCCGGCCGCACCCAGGGCGCCGTCTTCGGCACGCCCTACACCGACGACGAGAACCTCGGCTTCGACATGTCGAACATGAACAAGCGCTTCGTCACCCTGGACCTCCGCCAGGAGGCCGGGCGCGAGGTCATGGACCGACTTCTCGCCGACGCCGACGTCTTCCTGACCTCCACACGTGTGAAGTCCCTGGTCAAACTCGGCTACGACTTCGAGACCCTCCACGAGCGCTTCCCCAGGCTCGTCATGGCCCAGGTCCTGGGATTCGGCGCCAAGGGCCCCCTCAAGGACGCCGCCGGATTCGACATGACCGCGTGCATGTCCCGCGGCGGGGTCCTGGGCACCACGGTCAACCGGGGCTCCAGCCCCATGATCCCGCCCAACGGCTACGGGGACTTCCAGGTCTCCTTCGTGCTCGCCTCGGGAATCCTCGCCGCCCTCCTGGGCCGCGAGCGCAGCGGGCAGGGGGACTACGTGACGACCTCCCTGTTCCACTCCGGGGTGTTCATGCTCAACACGGCCATGGTGGCGGCGCAGTACGGCAGCGCCTACCCCAAGGACCGCCGCGAGGTCATCAACCCCTTCAACAACACCTATGTCGCCCGCGATGGGCTCATCATGACGCTGTGCGCGCCCGAGTACGACCACGACTTCGACAAGGTCATGACGCTGCTCGGGCGCGAGGACCTCACCGGCGACACCCGGTACAACATCTGCGACACGATCAATGACCAGGGCCTCAACGGCGAGGTGGTCGACATCCTCGACGCGGCCTTCGCCACGAGGGACCGCCAGTACTGGCTCGATCTGTTCCTCAGCAATGACATCCCCATCGAGGCCTGCCAGCTCCCCACGGATGTCTAGGAGGATGAGCAGGCGTGGGCCAATGATGTCCTGCGCACCGTCACCTGCGCCTCGGGGGCGCAGCGGATGATCCCGACCAACCCTGTGCGCTTCAGCTCCCAGGGGGACCCGGAGCTCCGGCTGACGCGTGCCCAGGGATCGGACACCGCGGATGTCATGGCCGAGCTCGGCTACTCCCCCGAGCAGATCGCGGACCGCCTCGCCTCTGGCGCCGTCATCGGCACCACGCCGCGCGTATGAGGAACTCTCCATCCATCCCCGGGTCACACCCCTGAGAGCACCCGACCGACCTGGGAAGGACCCCCCATGACCACGACTACGACTCCCGCCTCAGGCGCCTCCAGTCGCAAGTACTGGATCACCGCCGCGTTCCTCTACCTGTCCTACTTCGTGCTGGGCTTCTCCCTCTTCGCCCAGGCCCAGTACAAGCCCGCCCTGGCCATCCAGTGGTCGACGAGCGTCGAGGGCGTCTTCTCGGCCATCGCCTGGATGATGGTCGGGCGGCTCATCGCCTATCCCCTCGCCGGGCCGGTGGCCGACCGCGTCTCCCGGCGCCTGGGCGCCATCATCGGCGCCGCCCTGCTCGCCCTGTCCTTCATCGGCATCATCATGGTGGGCTCGTCCACCATGGGCGTGGTCATGTGCGTCGTTGCCGGCATGGGCAACGGCTTCCTCGACCCCGCCGTCTACCCGGCGCTGTCGGAGGTCTTCGAGTCGAAGGCGCATATCGCCAACCTCTTCCTCAAGTTCGCGATCCTCGTCGCCCAGTTCCTCCTGCCCTTCCTCATCTCCCACACGGGCGGGTCGGGCCACGACGGCGGGTTCCGGACGATCTACATCGCCTACGCCGTCATCATCGCCGTCGTCATCGTGGGGCTCGCGCTCTCGCCCTTCCCGCCCAACGCCTCCCATGGCGACGCCGCGGCGAGCGCCAGCGCCGAGAGCGCCGCGGGCTTCCGCTTCGACACGACGGTCCTCATGATCATGGTCCTGGGCGCCACCACGATCACCACCTTCACCCTCTGGGGCAATTCCAACCAGGAGCTCGGCAAGGCCTACGGCATGGCCGATCCCGGGAGCACCCAGAGCTGGTACGCGGCGGGCGCGATGGTGGCGATCCTCGTCTCGACCGTTCTGCTGACGCGGGTGCGCGTCACCCAGATCATCGTCGTCTACCCGCTCATCTCCGCCATCACGCTGCTCGCCGTGTACTTCATCCACGCGGCCTGGATCGTGCCCGCCGGTGGGTTCATTATCGGGTGGACCGCCGCGGGCGGGGTGCTCCAGCTGGTGACCTCGCTGGCGAACTCGCTGTTCCCCCCAGTCCCGCGGGCTCATGACCTCCCTGGTGATGATCGCCTCCGCCGTGGGGGCCTTCGGATTCCAGCAACTCGCCAAGCCATGGGTCGCCAGCGCGCCGGGCAACGTCGTCCTGCTCAACGCCATCATCACGCTGGTGGGCGTCGGGGTCGCCGTCATGGTCGACCGCGTCGAGAAGCGCCGGCTCGCCTCAGTGCCAGCGGCGTAGCCGAGGAGCAGCGCGATGCCGCACCTCCGACCCACGAGCGGGGCCGTCGGCTCCATGCTGGAGTTCTACGACTTCTTCATCTACACGCAGGCCGCCGCCCTCGTCTTCCCATCGGTGTTCCTCCCCTCCGATGATCCCAGTCTTGCGATCATCGCCTCCCTGGGGACCTTCGGGGTGGGCTACCTGGCCCGTCCAGTCGGCGCCTTCACACTCGAGGCGATGGGCGACCGCGTCGGGCGCCGTCGCACGCTCATCCTGACGATGGCGCTCATGGGCGCCCTCTCCTTCGCCTACCTGTGGGCCATCACCCATGGGCGGCTCTGGCTGACGCTCGTGATCGGCCTGGCCATGTGGGGCGTCCTCTACCAGGGGTACAACGCCGTCTTCCCGTCGTTCTTCCCCGAGCTCTTCCCCACCGCCACGAGGGTGACGGGCATGGCCATCGGGCAGAACATCGGCACCGCGGCCTCCTCCCTCATGGCGATGGTCTTCGCCGGGCTGTGCCCTCCGGGCAGCGGCGCGGGATCCATCGTCCTCATCGTCGGGGGCCTCACTCTCCTCCTCACACTCTCGGTGGCGCTCGCCGCGTGGGCGAGCCCCGAGACCCATCTCTCACGCGCCGAGGATCTCGACGCCGCGCATTCACGAGCCTCGGCGCGCCCCGGGCGCGCCAGCGCCCCAGCCCACCCGATCACAGAGAAAGGCCGGCAGCCATGACAACCACCCTCACCGACGAGCAGCAGCTCCTCCTCGACTCGGTCAAGGAGTTCGTGTGGAGCGAGGTCGCCCCGCACGTCGCCCAGCGCGATCGAGACAGCCAGTGCGAGCGCTCCGACTTCGCCCCCGCCTTCGAGCTCGGGCTCCACCTCCTGGAACTGCCCGAGGAGTACGGCGGGGCGGGCATCGACTACCGCACCGGCGCTATGCTCTTCGAGGATCTCGGCAAGGTGGACGCGGGCTACGCCATCACGCTCGTGTCGACGTTCGTGGCCTTCCGCAACGTCCTCATCGCGGGCACCCCCGAGCAGGCCCGCCTCTTCGCCGACACCATCGCCGACGGCGGCCTGGGCTGCTTCGCCATCTCCGAGCCGGGCGCCGGCTCCGACGCCGCGGCGATCCGCACCACCGCCGTGCGCGACGGCGACGACTACGTCCTCAACGGGCAGAAGTGCTGGATCACCAATGGCGGGATCGCGGACATCTACCTCATCTCCGCCAAGACCGATCCGAGCGCCGGGGCGCACGGCATCTCGACTTTCCTCGTCGAGGCCGACCGCGAGGGCCTCTCCCACGGCCGCCACGAGGACAAGATGGGCCTGCGCACCTCGAACACCTGGACCTCACGCTCAACGACGTCCGGGTGCCCGCGGATCACCTCGTGGGCGCCGAGGGCGAGGGCTTCCGCATCGCCATATCCGGGCTCGACATCTCACGGCCCTTCATGGCGACGATCGCGGTGGGGATGATGCAGCGCGCCCTCGACGAGGCCGCCGTCTACGCCCTCCAGCGCGAGCAGTTCGGCAAGCCGATCTTCGAGTTCCAGATGGTCCAGGACATGCTCGCGCGCATGTCGGCCAAGATCGTCGCCTCGCGCGCGCTGGTGGAGCACACGATGCGGCTCGTCGACGAGGAGCAGGACGTGCAGAAGGACGGGGCGATCACCAAGCAGTTCGTCACCGACGTCCTCCAGGAGGTCGTCTCCGACGCCGTCCAGGTCATGGGGGGGGGCAACGGGTACACCAAGGAGTACCCGGTGGAGAAGATCATGCGCGACGCCAAGGTCTTCCAGATCATGGAGGGGACCAACCAGATCCAGTCCATCGTCATTGCGCGCCGCCTCAAGAAGGAGTACGCGGCCCGACTGTGACGTCCGGGCCCGCCCAGGGCGGGCGGCCGGGCACTCCAGGGCATCGTTGATCGGGAGGGAAGCATGATGGGCACCTCGGTATGGGAGCGGCGGGGCCGTAGGCCCGCGCCAGCCGCCCGGGCATCGGCCTGGCGGCGCAGCGGCTGGTGGGGGGGGACCACGGCCTCATCGACTGGTGGGACCTGGCGGTGCGCGCCAGCCCCGAGGCGCTGGCGGTCGTCGACCGGGCGGGGCGCTCCTACACCTATGCCGAGGCGGACGCAGCGTCGTCGAGGCTCGCGTCGTGGCTCGTCGAGCGCGGCGTCGGGCCCGGCGACCTCGTCCCCGTCCAACTGCCCAACTGGTCGCAGTTCCTACCGGTGCTCATCGCGGTGGCCAAGAGCGGGGCAACGATCGTCCCCCTGTCCCCCATGGCGTGCCTTGCCGAGTGGGCCGACGTGGTCGAGCAGTGCGAGCCGAGGGTGGCGATCCTGCCCGACCGGTTCCGCCGCGCCGACTACGCGGCCATGGCCCGCGAGCTCCTCGCCTCGCCGGGGCCGGTGCGCGACGTCCTGCTCGTGGGAGCGCCCGAGGACGAGCCCCTGGCTGCCGGGGCGCGCCGCTTCGAGGATGTCGTGCGCGACACGGCTCCTCTGGCCCGCGAGGACTGGAGGCGCTCGGCGGGCGACGACATCGCCGCGATCCTGTTCACCTCCGGCTCCGAGGCGGCCCCCAAGGGGGTGATGCTCTCGCACAACAACATGATCGCCTCCGAGGAGGCCTTCGCCTACGCCCTGCGCCTGGGATGCGACGACGCCATCTTCATGCCCTCGCCCCCTGGGCCATGCCACGGGCTTCCTCCACGGCGTCATCATGCCGGTCCTCACCCGCGGCGCCTCCGTCCTGTGCGACTCGACCGATGGCGCCGAGATGGCGCGGCTCCTCCAGGAGCACGGGGCGACCTGCGGGATGTCTGTGCCCGCCGTCATCGACATCATCCTGTGCCAGTGCGAGGGCCACGGGGCACGCCTCGATCGGCTCCGGTTCCTGTGCTGCGGCGGGTCACCGGTGCCCAGGCGCCTCCTCGAGCGGGCCCGCGCCCTGGGGGTGCGCCTGTACTCGGTGTACGGCTCGACCGAGCACGCCCCTCACACGCTCACCACCTTCCAGGACTCCGACGAGCGGGTGCTGACCACCGACGGGAGCGCCTGCCCTGCCGCAGAGGTGAGGATCGTCGACCCGGACACGCGCCAGCCCCTGCGAGGTCGAGCGCGTGCTCATGGACCACCCCTCGATCGAGCAGGCCGCAGTGGTCCCGGTTCCAGACCCCGTCATGGGGGAATGCTCCCTGGCGTGCCTGGTGACGCGCCCGGGTGAGCCGCGGCTCGACATCCCGGCGCTCAGGCAGTGGTTCGTCGGCAAGGGGGTCGCCAAGTTCAAGACGCCCGAGCTCGTGGAGCACCTGGATGGCCTGCCGATGACCGGCTCGGGCAAGATCGATCGGGTCTCCCTCAAGCGCCGCTTCGCCGGGCTGGCTCCTCCGGATCGGCGGCGGAGCCCTCGGCGAGGCAGCGGCAGTTCTCCCGATGCGGGCAGGTGAGGACCATGCCGAGCACCGTCCGCTCGATGAGCGAGCGGACATGGGGCGCGTCGTCGCCGAGCATGTCGCGCCCGAATGCGAGCCGGAATGTCGAGCGGTGCTCGATCCGGTTGAAAATGAGGGCGGACAGGACCTGGTGCACATCGAGGGCGCTGGGGGCATCCGGTCCTGTCGCGAAGTCCCCGCTGAGGCGGCCGCGCTCCAGGATCCTGGAGATGGTCTCGACGGCGGAACCATTGATCCTCTTGAACTCCTCAATGCCCTCGGCGACGGCGCCGTGCATGATGAGGTTCTCCATGGCGACAATGCGCGCCAGATCCGGATGGCGCTCGTAGTGCGCGAGGGAGGCCCGGACGAGTTCCCGAAGAGCGGCCGGGGGCTCGAGATCATCGAGGAAGAGCGCGGACTCAAGAGCGCGGATCCGCAGGTAGTTCTCCTCCAGGACGGCTCGGTAAAGGCCGCTCTTGGACTCGAAGTAGTAGAAGATCATCCGCTTGGAGGTATTGGTCCGGCGGGCGATGTCCTCGGTGCGGGCGCCGTTGGGGCCATGAGCGGCGAACTCGTGGACGGCGGCCTCGAGGATCTCCGACCGGGTGAGCTCGGGATCCCTCCGGGAGTTCCTCGCCCGTCCGTTGGCATCGTCCTGGTCACTCAATCCTGCGGCTCCCATGCGTCATTCCCTCATCGTCCTTCCGCGCGAGCCCGAGCCGTTCTCAGATCACCGAGGGCGCTGAAGGGCCCCGCGCGACCCGCAAAGGATACAACGCCCGGCCATTCCGACCTCATCGGCCACATCGGCCACATCGGCCATCATCCGCGTATTCGGGGGAAGAACCGAGCCGGCGCCCACGGAATCGGGCCCCGATCCGCGAGGGCCGCCCGCGATATCAGCGGCGCGGGATTCCCCGATCAGATAGTCGCTCAGGGCCCTCGCCGCCCGGGCGCCACGGCCGATCGACACAGTGGCCGTGCGCCGATCGGCGCGATCCATATGGATCGGCTGGCGCCAGATCGTCGCCCTCTCGACGACCGCCATGCACCTCGAGGCCCCCGCTGCCCAGATCATGCCGTCGCGCCCCTCCATCGCGCGCTCGATCCTGCGCACCGGGGAGGACAGCGCCACCTCCATCCGCCCGTCGACCAGGCGCGAGATCTCGCCGTCGAGGATCCACCGGGGCAGCCGGCGCTCGGATATGCCGCGCCGCAGCATCCCGCCCAGCGCGTGGTGCGCCTCGAGGAGCACGACCTCATGACCGGCGAGCACGAGCTGGTGGGAGGCGGACAGCCCGCACGGCCCCGAGCCGACCACGGCGACGCGCTTACCGGTGGGCGCCCCCGGCTCCCCCAGCGCCCAGCCGTCGTGCAGGGCCAGCTCGCCCACCGCGGCCTCGAGCCCCTTGATGCCCACCGCTCCCCCGTTCATCCGCCTGGTGGCCAGGACGCAGCCCGACTCGCACGGCGCGTAGCAGATGCGCCCCATGCAGGCGGGCAGGGGTTGGCGCCGACCATCAGCTCCCAGGCGCGGCGGGCGGCGCCCCACTGGAGCGCGCTCAGCCACTGGCGCACCGGCTCCTCGGAGCGGCAGCGGTCCTCACAGGGCGCGGGCCGCATGAGCCCGTCGGAGGCGGCGCCACTGCCACCATGACGGGACCTTGGACCTTGTAACCCCGATCTCACCATGCCACGATTGTACCCATCAGTTAATTGTGGGGCGTGGGAATCACGCGAACACCACCTGACCAGGGACGCGACGTCGCGCCACCGCACCGCAAGCACGAGAGCACACGCACACGTCATACAAGGAGAGGCGCCGATGACTATCGCCGTGGCCTACAAGTGGGCAGCAAATCCGCAAGACGCCGCGGTCGTCAAGGCCCCCGGCATGAAGGACATCCTGGCAGCGGGCAAGAAGAAGGTCGACGTCGTCAGCCCCGAGGCGCCCACGGCCACCCTCGAGGTCGTCTCCCTCAGCCGCCCCGAGCCGCGCAGCCGCAAGAACAGCATCCTGCCCAACGCCGAAGAGCTCATCGACGCCGGTCCCGGGGACCTCATCCTCGCGGCGGACCGCGCTGCCGAGCGCGTCATCGCCGGCGCCGTCGCCGCCCGGCTCGACGCGCCCGTCCTCACCGGGGTCACCTCGATCAGCGACGGCGCCGTCACGCGCGCGAGGTACGGCGGGCTCACGCTCGAGACCGTCCGCTCCTCGCGGCCCATCGTCATCATCGCCCCCGGCGGCTCACCCGTCGCGGGCGAGCCGGTGGCGCCCGAGGCGGCCAGCACCGAGGAGAGCCCCTACCCCGCCTCCATCACCGCCCAGTCCGGCGCCGAGGCGGCCCAGGCGGACCTGTCGACCGCCAAGACCATCGTCGCCGGCGGGCGCGGCTTCAAGGCCAAGGAGGAGCTCGGCCTCCTCGAGGACGTCGCCGCCGCCCTGGGGGCGGAGACGGCCTGCTCACGGCCCCTGGCCGAGACCGTCGACTGGATGCCCAAGTCCCGCTGCATCGGGGTCTCCGGCCAGAAGGTCCACCCCGACCTGTACATCGCCGTGGGCATCTCCGGCCAGATGCAGCACATGGCCGGGGCGAGGGACTCGAAGACGATCGTGGTGATCAACTCCGACGCCGAGGCGCCCATCTTCGCCCAGGCCGACTACGGGGTCGTCGGCGACCTGACCACCGTGCTGCCCGCGCTCGGGAAGGCGCTCCAATGACCTCCGCCGCCGCGCAGGAGGACGACGAGGTCTTCGACGCCTTCGTCGTCGGCGGCGGCGTGGCGGGCACGGTCTGCGCCTACCAGCTGGCCTCCCAGGGGCACGAGGTGGTCCTCATCGAGCGCGGCGACGAGCCCGGGGCGAAGAACCTCTCCGGCGGCGTGTTCTACTGCCGCGTCATGGAGGAGGTCTTCCCGGGCTTCGTCGAGAAGGCCCCGGTGGAGCGGCGGATCACCCGCAACATCGTCTCCTTCCTCAACGAGGCCTCGTCCGTCGACATCGACTACTGGGACCAGCGCCTGCACGAGCCGGCCAACGCGGTCTCCGTGCTGCGCGCCCGGGTGGTCGTCTGCGCCGACGGCGTCAACTCCTTCCTGGCCCGCCAGGCGGGGGTGCGGGACAAGGAGCCCATGAAGAACCTCGCCGTCGGGGTCAAGTCCGTCATACGGCTGCCGCGCGCCACCATCGAGGACCGCTTCCGGCTCACCGAGGACGACGGCGTCGCCTACGCCATCGTGGGGGACGCCACCCAGGGCTGCGCGGGAGGTGGGTTCCTCTACACGAACACCGAGTCCGTCTCCGTCGGCGTGGTGCTCAGGCTCGACGACCTGGTCGCCAAGGGCCTGCGCAGCTCCGAGGTCCACGACCACTTCCTCGCCTTCACGACCGACGAGGAGCAGAGCCACATCCACGTCAACCAGGAGATCGCCCGGGCCACCGGCACCGGGAGGCTCCTCGTCCGGGTCTGCCCCGCGCACGTGTACAGCGAGGAGCCGGACGGGACCATCTCCGTCGAGTACGCCGCCTGCCTCGAGTGCGGCACATGCCTGGCCGTGGCCGCGCCCGGGGCGCTGACATGGCACTACCCCCGAGGGGGCTACGGGGTCTCCTTCCGCGAGGGCTGACGGGCCGGAGAGGCTGGCAGGGCCCGCTCCCCCCGGCCCGCGGGTCGCCGCGGGCCGGCCCGGCCTACTCGCCCTCGGCGACCTCGACGGGGGTGACGGAGGGGTCGGCGCCCGAGTAGTGGTGGGCGTCCCGGTACCGGGGGCGCAGGAGGTTCTCCGCGCTGAGGAGCTCGTCGAGGACGGATTCCTCCAGCAGGCCCATCTCCAGGACGACCTCGCGCACCGAGCGCCCGGAGCGCGCGCACTCGCGGCCCACGAGGTCCCCGTTGTGGTGGCCGATGACCTCATTGAGATAGGTGACGATGCCGATCGAGTCGAGCACGTTGCGCCGGCAGACCTCCTCGTTGGCCTCGATGCCCGAGACGCACAGGTCGCGCAGGACGCGCATGGCCCGGCGCAGCAGGTGGATCGACTCGAAGGCCGCCTGCCCGATGACGGGCTCCATGACGTTGAGCTGGAGCTGGCCGGCCTCGGCCGCCATGGTGACCGTGAGGTCGTTGCCGATGACCTTGAAGCAGATCTGGTTGACGACCTCGGGGATGACGGGGTTGACCTTCGCGGGCATGATCGAGGAGCCCGCCTGGCGCTCGGGCAGGCGGATCTCCGCCAGGCCCGCGCGCGGCCCGGAGGACAGCAGCCGCAGGTCGTTGCAGATCTTGGAGAGCTTGACCGCCAGGCGCTTGATCGTGGCGTGCATGGACACATATGCGCCGGTGTCGCTCGTGGCCTCCAGGAGGTTCTGGGCCCCGGAGACCGGCAGGCCGGTGACCTCCTTGAGGTGGCGCACGGCCGTCTCGGGGTAGCCGGGGGGCGTGTTGAGGCCGGTGCCGATGGCGGTGGCGCCCAGGTTGACCTCCAGCAGGAGCGCGCTGTTGTGCATGAGGCGCGTGATCTCCTCATCGAGCAGGACGGCGAAGGCCTTGAACTCCTGGCCCAGGCTCATCGGGACCGCGTCCTGGAGCTGGGTGCGCCCCATCTTGAGGACGTCGTGGAACTGGCGGGACTTGTCGAGGAAGGCGTCGATGAGGTCGCACAGGTCCGCCTCCATCCCGGCCACCGCCTGGTAGAGGCCCAGGCGGAATCCGGTGGGGTAGGCGTCGTTCGTCGACTGCGACTTGTTGATGTGGTCGTTGGGGTTGACGACGTCGTAGCGGCCCTTGGCGTAGCCCAGGTGCTCCAGGGCGAGGTTGGCGACGACCTCGTTGGTGTTCATGTTGAGGCTCGTGCCCGCCCCGCCCTGGAAGACGTCGACGGGGAACTGGTCCATGCACCGCCCCTCGACGAGGATCTCGTCGCATGCCCACAGCACAGCGTCGGCGAGCTCGGGGTCCAGCGTCCCCAGCTCGAGGTTGGCCAGGGCGGAGGCCTTCTTGACCTGGACCATGCCCCGGACCAGCTCCGGGACGTCGCCGATGGTCGTGCCCGAGATCTGGAAGTTCTCAATGGCCCGCAGCGTGTGGATGCCCCAGTAGGCGTCGAGGGGCACCTCGCGCGATCCCAGGAGATCCACCTCGGTACGAGTCGCCGGTCGCATGTCTGTCTCCTTCGCTAGGATCTCAGGGCCGACGGAGCGGGCCCCATTCCCCGCCCCATCGCGCCTCAATCGGGTGCTCTACATTATCCCCGGCACGCGCGCACTGGGTAGCATCTGACCATGGACGAGTTGAGCGAGGCGTCGGTCGCGGCCCTCCGGCGGGCGCAGAACACGATCATCGAGCACTCCCTCGACCGCATCAGCGCCGCCCACCCCTGGTACCGCACGCTTCCCGAGGCCTCGCGCAGGCAGATCGAGAAGGTCTCCCACCTGGGTGTGACCATGTTCGTCGACTCCGTCGAGGAGCCCGAGAGCGCGGCGAAGCCCTCCCAGATCTTCTCCGTCGCCCCCGCGACCCTCACCGGCACGATCACCCTGGGCCAGACCCTCGACCTCGTGCGCACCGTTCTCGACGTCGTCGTCGAGGAGGCCCCCCAGGCGGTTCCCGCCGAGGACCACGACGCCGTCCGCATCCTCGTGCTCACCTTCGGCCGCGATGTCGGCTTCGCCGCCGCGGAGGTCTACGCCCGCGCCGCCGAGGCCCGCGGCGCCTGGGACGCGCGCCTGGAGTCGGTGGCCGTCGACTCCATGCTCCACGGCACCCCCACGGAGGCGGCCACGCGCGCCGGCTCGGCGGGCTGGAGCCACCGCGGCCCCGTCGTCGCCATCGCCTCGCGAACGGCGCTCGACGCGATCGCCACCTCCCGCCTGCGCCACGCCTGCCGGGCGGAGGCCGAGGACTGCCTCGTCTCGGTGCGCGGGGACTCGGTCATCATCATCCTGGGCGGCCCCTCCCCCGAGGCGCCCAGCGGACCAGCGGGCCAGCACAGCCAGCCCAGCCGGGACAGCCGCGCCGAGCGCGGCGTCGATGAGATCGCCCTGGAGATCGCCGCCTCCCTCGACGGCCCCACCGTGGTGGGCCCCGTGGTGGCCGAGGTGGATCACGCGGGACTCTCCCTGCGCTCGGCGCTGGCGGGCCTGAGGGCACTGCCGGGCTGGGCCGAGGCCCCCAACCCCGTGCGCGCCGACGACCTCCTCCCCGAGCGCCTCCTGTCCGGCGACGAGCTCGCCCATGAGCAGATCCTCGCCCTCGTCCACGAGCCCCTCCACGCCATGGGCGACCCCTTCGAGGAGACCGTCGCCACCTACCTGGCCCTCGGCGGGAGCCTGGAGGCCACCGCGAGGGCCCTGTTCGTCCACGCGAACACCGTCCGCTACCGCCTGGGGCGGGTGAGCGAGCAGGTGGGCTGGGACGCGACGAATCCCCGCGATGGGCTCATGCTCCACATGGCGGTGCTCGTCGGCCGGCTCGCCGCGGCCTCGCGCCTCTAGCCCCCGGCCCCGCTCGGGCCCGCGGCCCGTCTCCCTCCCCCTGACCTCCCTGACAATCACACCCATCCGGCGGCGCGCGCCGCCCCGACCCACCAAGGAGTCCACCATGGCTGACACGGCCGAGGAGACCACCGACGTCCTGGACGTCATCATCGAGCTCGCCGCCGAGGAGGCCGGGGTGGCGCCCGAGTCGATCACCGCCGACTCGCGCTTCGCCGAGGACCTCGACGTCGACTCCCTCGGGCTGCTCACCATCGCCACGCAGGTCGAGGAGCGCTTCGGCGTCACCCTCGAGGACGCCCTCATCCCCACCCTTCCGACCGTGGGCGCCCTCGCCGACCTCGTCGCGGCCCGCAGGGCCTGACCCCCGTGCCCGGCGAGGAGCCCCGCCGCCGCGCCGGCCAGCTGCCTGACCAGGAGGCCGAGAGCGAGGTCGTCATCACCGGCCTGGGCGCCACCACGCCGCTCGGCGGCAACGTGGCGAGCACCTGGGAGGCGCTGCGCTCCGGCGAGTGCGCCGTCCGCCCGATCGGCCAGGAGTGGGCCGAGGAGATGGGCCTGCCGGTGCGCATCGCCGC
Organism: Actinomyces timonensis DSM 23838; assembly: GCF_000295095.1. Taxonomy (GTDB): domain Bacteria; phylum Actinomycetota; class Actinomycetes; order Actinomycetales; family Actinomycetaceae; genus Actinomyces; species Actinomyces timonensis. The sequence continues at coordinate 864,508 of NZ_JH806633.1, forward strand.
ACCCCTCGCCGTCGAGCCCGCTGACGTCCTCACCCGCAAGGAGCTGCGGCGGCTCGATAGGTCCAGCCAGCTCGCGCTCATCGCCTCACGCGAGGCCTGGGCCCAGGCCGGCTCCCCGGAGGTCGACGGCGAGAGGCTGGCTGTGTCCATCGCGCCCGGCATGGGGCCGGTGCTCTCCGTCATGGAGGCCTGGGACGCGCTGCGCGAGCGGGGCCCGCGCAGGGTGGCGCCCACTGCGGTGCCCGCCCTCATGCCCAACGCCCCGGCGGTCGCCGTCGGCATCGAGCTGGGGGCGCGGGCAGGCATCCACTCCCCCGTGGCCGCCTGCGCCTCCGGGGCCGAGGCGATCGCCCACGGCGCCGACCTCATCTCCCTGGGGCGCGCGGACATGGTCCTGGCCGGCGGGACCGACGCCGCGCTGCACCCGATGACCGTGGCCGCCTTCGCCGCCATGCGGGCACTGTCCACGCGCAATGACGATCCCGCGGGGGCCTCGCGGCCCCTGGCGGCCGACCGCGACGGCTTCGTCCTGGGCGAGGGGGCCGGCGTCGTCGTCCTGGAGTCCGCCGGGCACGCGCGAGCCCGGGGCGCCCACCCGCTCGCGCGCCTGGCAGGCTGGGCGATCACCGCCGACGCCATGGATGTCGCCCGCCCCGATCCCACGGGGACCCAGCAGGAGCGCGCCCTGCGCCAGGCCCTCGACCAGGCCGGCCTCGCCCCGGGCGAGCTCGGCCATATCAACGCCCACGCCACGTCCACGCCCGCCGGCGACATCGTCGAGGCGCGGGCCATCGCGCGGACTGTCCCCGGCGCGGCGCTCAGCGCCACGAAATCGGCCACCGGGCACCTGCTCGGAGGCGCCGGTGGCCTGGAGGCGGTCCTGGCCGCCATGGCGATCGTGGAGGAGTTCCTCCCCCCGACCCTCCTGCCCGGCGGGATCGACCCGGAGATCGCGGATCTGGGGCTCGACGTCGTCGGCCCCGATGGGCGCGAGGCGCCGGGCCTGGCGAGCGCCGCGTCGACCTCCTTCGGATTCGGCGGGCACAACGCGGCGCTCGTGCTGCGCCGGCCCTGAGCCCGCCCGCGCTCCGCGGGGCCCGTCAGCCGACCCTGTGGAGCCAGCGCACGGGGGCGCCGGAGCCTGCGTAGCGGAAGGGCTCGAGCTCGTCGTCCCAGGCCTGGCCCAGGGCCAGGTCGAGGTGGCGGCGCATGGCATCGGGCTGGGAGGCGTACTGGAGGGCGGCTCGGATGCGGTCCTCGGGGACGACGACGTTGCCGTGGACATCGGTCTGGGCGTGGAAGATCCCAAGGTCAGGGGTGTGCGACCAGCGCCCGCCATCGCAGCCGGGGCTGGCCTCCTCCGTCACCTCATAGCGCAGGTTGGCCCATCCCCGCAGGGCGGAGGCGAGGACCGCGCCCATGCCGACCCGCCCCACCCAACTGGTCTCGGCGCGCATCATGCCGGGAGCGGCAGGCTGCTCGGTCCAGTCGAGGTGGAGCTCGGTGCCCAGGGCGTTCTGCGCCGCCCAGACGATATGCGGGCACAGCGCCCGGGGGGCGGAGTGCACGAAAAGTACACCGCGGGTGTAACCACCGTTCACGATCAACAGCCTCCTGGATTGGTCGAGGGTCGTCTTCCCCAACGATCTCGCCAAGTGACTCCAGGGCGGTCATCATGATGCACGCGGCGTGCCCTTGAATCATGCCAGGATGCGGGCCGCCGCTCAAGGCGGCTCGCCCGCGGTCGCCGCAGCCGGCGCGGCCGCGGCGGGCCTCACAGCCCCTGCTCGCGCAGCTCCTTCATCGCCTTGGCGCGGTTCTTGCGATCCAGGCGGTCCAGGTAGAGGTGGCCCTCGAGGTGGTCGCACTCGTGCTGCAGGCAGCGGCCCATGAGCTCCTCCCCCTCGACGACGATCTCCTTGCCATCGAGGTCGATGCCCGTGGCGCGCGCGTACCACGCGCGCTTGGTGGGGAACCAGAGGCCCGGCACGGACAGGCAGCCCTCCTCACCATCCTGGTACTCGTCCCAGACGAGCTCGTCGAGGCGGGGGTTGAGGATGTAGCCGATCTCGCCGTCGATGTTCCAGGAGAAAGCGCGCAGGCCGACGCCGATCTGGTTCGCCGCCAGGCCCGCGCGGCCATCCTCATCCACCGTCTCGAGGAGGTCCTCCACGAGCGACTTCACTGAGTCGTCGATATCAGTGATCCACGCGCACTCCGTGCGCAGGACCGGGTCGCCGATGATGCGGATGTCGCGGTATGCCATGCGCCCATCCTCTCACGGCCGGTGGGCGCGCTCAGACGATGCCCAGCGGGGTCCCCGGGGTGAAGCCGGGGAACACCTCGGACACGGAGGCCTTGTTGCCGAGCTTGTTCGACACGATCTCGGACAGGGCCTGTCGGTAGTCCAGGGTGATCGGGACGTCGCCCAGGGAGAGGTTGGAGTCCACCAGGCTGGGGACCTTGCCCAGGACGCGCCCGCCCTTGACTCCCCCGCCCATGACGAACATCGTGTTCCCCTGGCCGTGGTCGACCCCGCCGGAGCCGTTCTCCGCGACGCGCCTGCCGAACTCGCTCATGGTGACGATCGTCGTCGTCGCCCACTTGTCCCCCAGGTCCTTGCGGAATGCCGCCAGGCCGTCGGCGAAGTCGCGGGCGCGGCGGGAGAACCAGGCCTGCTCATCGGAGGCCTGGCCCAGGCCCGAGTGCATATCCCAGTCGCCGATGTCGATGCAGGCGACCTCCATGCCCACCCCGGCCTTGGCCATGCGGGCGATCTCCGCCAGGCCCTTGCCCCAGTCGGAGTCCGGGTAGCCGGCCGAGGAGCTCTGGGGGTAGGAGGAGCGGACCTGCTGGAGGGTGCTGGCGGCGTCGAAGGCCGACTGCGCGCAGCGCTGGACCTCTCCCCCGGCGCCCCCGTACATCTCGTCCAGGGCCCGCCGGATACGGGACTTCATGTCATCGCCGCCCCAGACCTGCAGGTCGAACTCGTCGATCGAGGACACCGCCAGGGTGTCGAGGTTGTTGGTGGTCAGGGAGAAGACGGTCGAGGTCCCGATGGTCACGCCCCGGAAGGTCCCCGTGTCCGAGGACTTGGTCTGGAGGTGGCGGCCGAGCCAGCCCGAGCGGACGGAGGCCGGCGCGGCCCGCTCCACCGTGACCTGGTCGGTGAAGTGGGAGCGGGAGACATCCGGCGAGCCCGAGCCCTGGATGATGGCCATCTCCCCGGCGTCCCAGATGGGCTTGAGGGCCTTCATGTGGTTGTTGAGGCCCCAGGTGGAGTCCAGCGACATCGTCTGCTCGGCGCGCACGGCGATCGTCGAGCGGGCCGCGTAGTAGGCGGGGTCGTTGAGGGGGACGACGGCGGAGAGGCCGTCGAAGCCGCCGCGCATGAACACGCAGACGAGCAGCTCGTTGCCGCCGTCGGCCGAGGGGGCCGCGAAGGAGTAGCGGGGCATCGAGGTGGTCGTCAGCAGCGCGCCGAAGCCGGCGGCCGCGCCAGCCAGGATGTGGCGGCGCTTGACGTTCGTGGGGCCGCCGTCGACGTGGTCGACGTCGGTGAGCTCGGGCAGGTCGTACTTCTCGGTGACGTAGCCGTCCGCCTGGCACCCGGTCATGTGCTTGGTCTGACCGTCGACGTCGACCAGGAGGGCGTCCTGGGCCTCGTCGTGGTGGTGCATGGGGGTGACGATGTCCTCCCTCATGAGGGCGGCGCCCTGGGTGAAGCGGGTCTTGCGGTTCCTGGGCTTGGAGTGCGCCATGGTTGTCTCGTCTCCTCTCAGCGCAGGAAGGCGTAGGGGCTGCAGAAGCACAGGCGGACCGCGTGCTCGGCGAAGGCGATCAGGTTCTTGTCGGTGACGGTCCACGTGGCCGCGGAGCCGGAGACGGGCAGGCCGGCGAGCACCTCGGCGACGCCGGACAGCTCGGCGTCGGTCCAGGCGTAGCCGGTGAGGTGCCAGCTGATGCGCCGCGCTGTCTCCAGCGCGGGCTGGCCGGCGGAGATGGACAGCGCGGTGGGCCAGTCGGTCCCACCCGATTCCTTCTTATCGCCGTCGACGGCGTTCTGGGCGCCGTTCCACATCGCCATGGTGGTCCCGGCCGACATCCAGTACTCGGCGGTGTCCGGGTAGCCGTCCACGGTCCCGTACATCCGCGGCTCGTGGCCGGCCTCCTTGATGAGCCAGCCGTAGGAGCCCAGGTTGAAGTAATCGCCCGCGTTGACGTCGCCGTGCGCGACAGCGACCTGCGCGTGCGCGGCGCGGGCGATCGTCATGTAGAACTCCGTGGGGCGGCGCCACTTCTTGCCCACCGAGGCGGCGAAGTCGGGGTGGGTGAGGGCGGCCTTGACGGCCGCGGCGATGGATGTGTCGTTGTCCAGGTAGGCCTTGGCGATCGCCTCGACGGCGGCGTCGGAGGGCTCGTCGGCGATGTAGCGGCGGCCGATCCTCTTGGCCAGCCTGAGGGCGGTGGGCCTGAGGTGGCACAGGTGCTCGACGTAGCGCTTGAGCATGTCCTGGCCGGATGAGGCATCAGCGTTGGCGTCGGAGAAGCCCAGGACGTCGACGCTGCCGACGGCGTGGTCCTCCGGCCGGTAGACGTAGCCCATGGTGGACCAGTCGTTGCCATTGCCCGTCAGGATGCGGGTGGAGACCTTGACGTCATCCTCCGAGTAGGAGTCGCGCCCCACGGTGTAGAGCTCCAGGAGCTCGCGCCCCAGGTTCTCGTTGGGGTTGTCCTTGGTGGAGGCGGTGTTGTCCAGCTCGCGCAGGAGGGCGGCGCTGGTCACCGCGGCGTAGAGGAAGTCCGCGTAGCGGCCGAGGGCGTGCTTGCGCAGGAGGACGTCGAACTCCGTGATGAAGGGCTCGCCCTTGCCGTGGATCGGGACGTAGACGTGGTCGGCCATGAGTTCGACGACGGACTCGGCCAGGACCCTGTTGCCGAAGCGCATGCGGGTGAGGGCCGCGTTGATGACCGAGGGCGAGGCCTTGGCGGAGTGGTCGCCGGTAACCTGCTTGATCTCAAGGGCGGAGAGCTGCGACCAGCCGTAATGGCGGGACACCAGGCTCTCGGCGTAGGTGTCGTCGATGCTCTCGGGGGCGAGCTGCTTATCGATCCAGGCCGTGGCGCCCATCGACTCGATATCGGCGGCGATCTCGGCTGTGGCCGCGATGGAGGCGCGCCTGGCCAGGTGCCATGCCGAGGAGGTGCGCAGCTGGAGCCCGGGGGCGAGCTCGGAGGCGGCCTCCAGGTCCGCTGTTCCCGGGGCCTTGCGGTAGACGTCCAGGGCGTCGGTTGTAGCAGTTTCCGGGGCGCTCCCGCTGCCCGAGGAGGCGGGGGCCTCACCGCTGTTGGCGCCGCTCGCGGCGCCTTGGCCCGAGCCGCCAGCGCCTCCCTGATCAGCGGCGGCCTGACCGGCGTCGCCGGAGGTGCCCGAGCCGTCGGCTTGCGCGCCATTCGCGCCGTTGGCCCCACCGGCGCCGTCCGCGCCGTTGGCGCCACTCGCACCGCCGCCCACGGCCGACGGGTCTGGGCTGGTGTCGCCGGCGTCGCCCTCGTTGCCCCCGGCCACGGTCCGCTTGAGGGAGTCCGGCAGGGACAGGGGGCCGCCCTCTCCCGGAGCGGGCCCGCCCGTGGGCGTTGAGGAGGTCTCTCCCCCCGTGCCGCTGTCCCACAGCCATGCGCCGAGCCCACCGGCGGCGCCAACAGCCGCCGTGCTCAGCGCTGCGAGCGCGGCGCGCCGCGATCCGAGAAGACTGGCAGTGCTGCCTCCCGCGTGGCGGGGGCCGACAGGAGCGAGGCCATCGCTCATTGGATTCTCGCCCGGGCTTTCGGCTCGTGGCACGAGTTTCCTCCTGTGTTGTCGTGGGCAGGTGCGCGGTGGAGACCCTCTTCCCTCTCCACCGTGCGAGCACCGCTGGGTCGTGCTCCCCATGCTAGACCACCCCCACTAGGCCTTTGATCAGGGAGTTTTCAGGTTCCATGAACCAAACCACCAGGTAGGACGTGGTGTCGCGCACGCCCTGGCGCCCTCACCTGCGCTCCTGCGCTCCGGCGAACCTGGGAGCCCGTCCGCGCAGCGGGGGATCACTCACAGTGATGTGAACCGCGCGTCCTTCGCTCTCATGGTCTGGCCTGGCCTCATAAGATTCTCTGTTGGCCGCGCCACTGCTGGCCGGGGTCGATGGCCCGGTCGGCAGCCTCGACGGGTGCGCGGAGCACCGGCGGCTGCGCTGAGCACTGCTGGTTGCGCGGAGCACCTTCGGCTGCGTCCCCACCGCACCCCACGGCGCTGGAGGCGACCACCGGTGCAGGAGGCACCCCGCGGCGGACTCCAGGCGCTGGCCGACGACGCAGCGTCGCCAGCGACGCCCACGCCGCGCTCCGTCCGGACTGTCTGTACGCGGGTTCGGGCGACACGACGCGGGTTCGGGGATCATGCCGGGGGTTCGGGGCACAGGACGGGGTCGCTACCCCCGTCCAGTGGGGGAAGACCCCGTCCAGAGGGGCGAACCCCCGTCCAGAGGACCACGACGGCCACCTATCGGAGGAGGCCTCTCCTGTCTCCTGGGCTCACTCATGGGCTCACACGGGTGACACCCCGCCCCCGCACTCGCGGACGCGGGGCGGGGTTGCGGACGTGCGCCAGGGTTGCGGACGTTCCCCCGGGGCGCGTCGGCAACCCCGGGGCACGTCCACACCCCTCAGGCACGTCCACAACGAGACGAGTCCCTCGCGCAGGTTCGGCGACCTATCGGAGCCTCGGCCGCCGGCGGATGAGGAACGAGAAGAGCCCCGACCCATCCGGGCCGGGGCTCCATCTGCTCCCGCGGCTGGACTCGAACCAGCAACCGTCCGATTAACAGTCGGATGCTCTGCCATTGAGCTACGCGGGAAAGGCGCTGAGCGCGGATAGAACTCTAGCAACCTCCGGCCGGGGCGTCGAATCGCGCCACGCCCGGAATCGCGCGCCAAAACGAGGAAAAGTCAGCGTGTGTCCAGACCCACACTGTCCCGGGCCGAGCGCAGGAGGGCCTCGACCTCGGCGCGGTCCTCCTCGGTGGCGGCGCTCCCCGGTTCCGGGGAGGCGACGGCGTAGAGGGCCCCGCCCGCGTCCCGCCGGATGGCGATCCTCGCCTGGGCGCCGCTGGGAAGGGCCCTGCTGACGAGGTGGACGAGCGAGGCCTCCACGCGCTGGCGCAGCGCCCGCGCGAAAGCATCGACGGCGACGGGACGCGCGCCGCCATCCTGCTCGATCTGCTCTGGGACCACGAGGGTCAGGCCCTGCTCGGGGCCGCCGGAGAAAGCGAGGGTGAAGGCGCGGCCCTCCGCGTCCCAGGAGCCCTTGTCGACGCGGTCCCAGGGGTGGTCGGCCGTCAAAGCGCTGGCCGAGACGATGCGCAGCCCATCCGCCATGGCGACGGCCCAGGACTCCCCCGCCTCATCGATCGGCACAGCCCCCAGCACCTTGCCCACGGGAAGATGGGTCCGGCACGGCGCGGGCAGGCTGGCGAGCCCGGGGCGCCCACGGCGCCAGCGCCGCCCCTCCGCCACATCGCGCCCACGGGACCGGGGCCAGCGCGCCGGGCTCATGCGCGCTGCCCGATCCGCAGGCGGCGGCGCTCCAGCCCCGTGATCTCCTCGAAGAGCTCCCGGTAGCCCTCGTCCTCCGGGCTCATGCGCCGGTGGCGGGCCCGCAGCTCGGCCAAGCGACGGTTGACGTCGAGGCGCACCTGGGCTGCGAGGACGCCCTCGGCGTAGCGGCGCACGGAGTCGGCGTCGGGCTCGGCGTCCTTGCCGCGCGGCGCCGGGAGGGGCAGCGCGGCGACGACGAGCTCGGTGATGGCCGAGTCGACCGAGGGGATGGCCCCGCCGCGCACGAGATCGATCCAGTGGCGGATAGCCCGGGACTGGGCCTCGCGCGCCTCCATGCCTGCCGCGCTGGCCCGCTCGACGAGGCCGGGCACCGCGCTGCTCCCGCCGGCGGCCTGCACAGCCTCGAAGACGGCGCGGTGGATGGGCAGGGTGAAGGAGGACGGGGCGATGTCATCCGCGCCAGCCCGCTCGGCGACGAGCGGCATCTGCAGGATGACCTCCAGCGCCTGGCGCTCCAGGGCGACAACGGGGTCGTCCGCCGGGGGCAGCCCCGGGCGAGCCGCGGAGGCCGGCTCCCCGGCGTCGTCCGGGGGCGGCTCCTGGAGGTGGCGGGCGCGGCCCTCGTAAGCACGCACCGCGGCGCGCGCCTCGTCATTGGGCATGCCGACCCAGCCTGCCAAGCGCCGCGTGTACTCGCGGCGCAGCGCCCGGTCGCGGATCCCGGCGACCACTGGCGCGGCGGCCCGCAGCCCGGCGACGCGCCCCTCGGCGGTGTCCAGGTTGACGCTGCCCAGACAGGTACGGATGACGAACTCGAACAGGGGGATGCGCCGGGCCAGCAGGCTCGGGATCGCCTCATCGCCCTCAGCCATGCGCAGATCGCAGGGGTCGTAGCCGTGGGGGTCGACGGCCACGAAGGTCTGGGCCGCGAAGTGCTGGTCCTCAGCGTAGGCGCGCATCGCGGCCTTCTGGCCGGCCGCGTCCCCGTCGAAGGTGAAGACGACCTCCCCGCCGCGCGCGCGGTTGCCGGAGATGACGCCCGCCGAGGGGTCGGCGATGTCTCCCAGGAGGCGGCGCACGATCCGCACGTGCTCGCTGCCGAAGGCGGTGCCGCAGGTGGCCACGGCCGTGGGAACGCCGGACAGGTGGGCGGCCATGACGTCCGTGTACCCCTCGACGACGACGATCGAGTGCTCGCGGGCGATGTCCCGCTTGGCCAGGTCGAGGCCGTAGAGGACCTGGGCCTTGTGGTAGATCGGCGTCTCCGGGGTGTTGAGGTACTTGGGGCCGGAGTCCTCATCGGACAGGCGGCGGGCGCCGAAGCCGAGCGTGGCGCCGGTGACGTCGCGGATGGGCCAGATGAGGCGGTCGCGGAAGCGGTCGTAGACACGGCGGCCGTCCTGGCCGCCCTGGGAGCACAGACCGGAGGAGACGAGCTCGGCCTCGGTGTACCCGGCGTCGCGCAGGCGGCGGGCGAGGTTGTCCCACCCGGCGGGGGCGTAGCCGACGCCGAAGCGCTCGGCGGCGAGGCGGTCGAAGCCCCGCGAGGTCAGGAAGTCCCTCCCATGCTGGGCGGCGGGGGTGGCGAGCTGCTCGATGAACCAGGCCTCGGCGAGGCGGTTGGCGTCCAGGAGGCGCTGGCGGGTGCCGGGCTCGACGCCGCGGTGGACCTGCCCGCCACCGTCCTCGTAGCGCAGTTGGACGCCGACCCTGCCCGCGAGGTACTCGACGGCCTCGGCGAACGGCAGGTGGTTGATCCTCTGGACGAAGGAGATGACGTCCCCGCCCTCGCCGCAGCCGAAGCAGTGGTACATGCCCACCTGCGGGCGGACGTGGAAGGAGGGGGTGCGCTCATCGTGGAAGGGGCACAGGCCCTTGAGCGAGCCGACGCCGGCGGGCTTGAGGGTGACGTGCTCGGCGACGACCTCGTCGATCCGGGCGCGCTCGCGCACCGCGTCGATGTCCTCGCGCTTGATCAGTCCCGCCATGGCGCCATCCTACGGCCGGGCTGTGACAGGAATGGCCAGCGCTTGACCAGGCCGCTGGGAGGGCGGGAGGAGGGGCGCGCGACCGGCCGCCGCTCCCGTGCCGCCCGCGCGCTCACAGCCCCTGGCGCTCACAGCCCGTCGGGGATCTCGGAGAGCATCCCGCAGATGCGGGCGTGCCAGGCGCGGGCGGAGGTGTCGGTCAGGGAGGCGATCTGGTCGACGACCGCCCGGGTGCGCCCGGCGTCGTCGTCCGCCTCGCGCCAGAGCTCGGCGAAGATCGGGTCCAGATGGGTATCCCCCGACTCCAGGAGGGCGTCGGCGAGGTCGAAGATCTCGGTGCGCTGGATGAGGTAGACGCGCTCGTGCTCCCTGGGGGCCATGACGTAGCGGACGGCGGCCCCCTTGAGAACGAGGATCTCTGCCGCGGTGTCCGCCGGGATGACGAGGTCGGCGGCGTGGCGGGTCAGGGGGCCATCGCCGGCAACCCGCCTGGTCGCGGTGGCCACGGCGCCGACGAAGCGCCCGATGAGCTGGCTGGTGAGGTTCTTCAGGGCCGCGGCGTCGGCGATGCCGTGGTCGTAGGACTCGATCCAATAGGGGGTGCTGGCCAGGCGCTCCCATGCGGCGCCGAGCTCGTCGGCGCTGAAGACGGGGCCGTACCATGCCCGCGTTGCCCCGATGATCCCGTCGATCTCACCGGGACGGTCCAGGGCGCCCGGGTCCATGCGCCCCAGTGCCACGGCGTCCTCGACGTCGTGGACGGAGTAGCCGATGTCGTCCGAGAGGTCCATGATCTGGGCCTCGATGCAGCGCCGCCCGGCGGGCGCCCCGGTGCGCATCCACTCGAAGACCTCCCGGTCGGGGGCGTAGACCGAGTACTTCCGGGAGCTCTTCCCCTCCGGCCCCCCGGGCCCCTCCCCCTTGGCCCAGGGGTACTTGGCGACGGCGTCGAGACTGGCGCGGGTGAGGTTGACCCCCAGGCTGCGCCCGGAGGCATCGATGGTCTTGGGCTCCAGGCGGGTCAGGATGCGGAAGGTCTGGGCGTTGCCCTCGAACCCTCCGATGGAGCGGGCGATCTCGTCGAGGGCCTTCTCCCCGTTGTGGCCGTACGGGGGGTGGCCCAGATCGTGCGAGAGGCAGGCGGCGTCGACGACGTCGGGATCGCAGCCGAGCTCCTTGCCGAGCGCCCGGCCCACCTGCGCGACCTCGAGGGAGTGGGTGAGGCGGGTGCGCACGAAGTCATCGGAGGCGGGGCCGAGCACCTGCGTCTTGGCCCCCAGGCGGCGCAGGGCGGAGGAGTGCAGTACGCGGGCGCGGTCCCTCTCGAAGGGTGTGCGCTGGGGGTTCTTGGCCCGCTCGGGCGAGAAGCGCTCGGCGTCGGCCTGGCTGTATCCCTCCGGGCCCACGGGCTCGATGGCGCCTGTATCACTGGCATCGCTGTGGTGTGGCGGGGTCACGCGCCCAAGGTAGCGCACCCTCGGCGCCGGGGGCGCGGGGCGCGGCGGGAAGGGCAGGATGACGACGGAGCTCTGGAGTGGCGGAGGCCCTGCTCCCGGCAGGTGAGGGATCAGGAAGGAATGCGCTCCTGAGACGGCCTGCGCGGAGCGCGTGGCATTGGTATGGTCAGGGGCACCCGAGCCGCCCCCGATCCCCGACGGGTCCTCTTTATCCTTGGCGCGCTGCCGGGTCGACGCCGCGCTCGCGCTCGGCGGAAGGGAGCCGGCTGTCATGACGACGACAACCCTGGTCCATCGTCCTTCGAGCGGCGATTGCGACTGGTGGAGGGGCGCTCAGATCTATGAGATCAACGCCCCGGTGATCGGCGAGGTCGATCACGGCAGGGCGCTGGGCCTGATCGACCATGTCCAGTCCCTCGGCTTCGACGGCATCCTCGTGCGCCCCAGCCTCTTCGGCCAGGCCGACCCCGGACTGGCCGACCTCCGCCGTTTCTCCGAGGCCGCCCACAGTCTCGGCCTGCGGGTGATCGCGCGTCTCACGGGGGCCATGGGGCCGGTGACCGGACTGCACGCGCACGACGACAACCCCCTGACAACCGGTCAGGAGGCCCTGGGCCCCGGGCTCCTGGAGCGCGCGGAGGGCTTCGTCGACGCCGGCGTCGACGGGATCGACCTGGGAGCGATCATCCCGCCGGAGGCGAGCCAGACCACCGATCTCGACCTACTGAGTCGGACCTGCGCGGAGCTGCTCATGCTTGTCAGCTCGGCCACCCCCGATGGCATCCTCGGCGCCGACGTCACCGCTGAGTACGGGGACAGCCTGCACCACCACCTGCAGAGGGACTGGTTCCACCACCTGCGCAATGACAGGCTCTTCCTGACCCGGTGGAACGCCGACTCGATCGCCCGGCACCTGACCGCCTCCCTGGAGGAGTACGAGCGCTTCGGCGCCCCGCCCGCCTGGCGAGTCATGCCCCCGTACCGCTACCGCCCCGAGCTCGAGCCGAGCGATGATCGGCGCTGGTTCGTCACGGACCGCGCCACGCGCCTGCGCCGCGGGACCGCGCTTCAGACGCTCATGCTGGCCCTCCCGGGCGCGATCTACCTCCGCCAGGGGGACGAGGTCGGGATCCTCGACGAGGATAAGGACGAGAGCCCCCTGGCGCTCGTGGAGGAGGTCAACCGTCTCGCGGGCGAGCAGGGCAGCCTGTTCGGCTCCCCGGTGGCGACGGTCCGCCACGCCTCCCACCTGCGGCGAGAGCGGAAGCTCCCCTGCGCCCCCATGGCCTTCGTCTCCGGGATGGACTGGTGCCCCGATGAGGCCCTGACGATCCTGGTGCGGGACGTTCTTGTCCTGGCCAACACCACCGACGCCCCGATCAGCCTCCCGGAGCACACGGAGGTGCTCCTTGCCTCACATGAGCTCGCCCATGCCGATGGGCACCTCATCGTGCCGCCCACCACCACGGTGTGGTGCGTGGCCGACACCGTCGCCTGAGCGGAGCGCGACTCCCACCACCGCGCACCGCCCCGACTTGAGGAAACCTGCAAACCTCCCGCGTCCACGATCAATGTCATTGCGCCTGACTTGCACCTTCGTTACATTTTTGCGCAAGGGGTTTCATCGCCCTTCACAGATTCGAAGGAGAATCACAGGTGCCGATCAATCGCAGGTCGTTCCTTCATGTAACGGCTATCACCGCATCGCTGTCCGCCGCCGCCGCGTGCAGCAGTTCCTCCCCATCCCCCTCGAGCAGCTCGGGCGCCCCGGCGGCGGACGCCACCGTCGATCCCGCGGCTCCCGCCGCGGGCGGGGCCAAGGCTGATCTCGTCATCTGGGCGGATCAGAAGAAGGCCGAGTCCATTCGGGACAAGGCCGCCGCCTGGGGCCAGGCCCAGGGCATCACCGTCGCCGTGCAGATCGTGGCCAACGACCTCCAGCCCAATTTCGTCACCGCGAACCAGGCCGGCAACGGCCCTGACATCGTCATCGGAGCGCATGACTGGATCGGCAACCTCATCCAGAACGGCTCGATCGTCCCGGTCAGCATCAGCGCGAAGGCCAAGGAGAACTTCTCCGACGTCGCTCTGGCCGCGGTCACCTACGACAGCCAGACCTACGCGGTGCCCTATGCCGTTGAATGCGTCGCGCTGTACATCAACAAGGCGCTGACCTCCCACACGGCGCCCCAATCCATCGAGGAGATCGTCGAGGCCGGCAAGGCCGCCGGGACCAAGGCGGTCCTGGCCATCCAGGTCGGCGAGGCCGGCGACGCCTACCACCTGGAGCCGATCTTCACCGCCGGAGGCGGCTACATGTTCGGCAAGAACGCCGACGGCTCCTACAACGCCGACGACCTCGGGGTGGGTGGCGAGGGCTCGATCAAGGCGGCGGAGAAGATCGCCTGGATGGGCCAGCAGGGCGCGCTCACCACCTCGATCGACAAGAACAACGCCATCTCGACCTTCACCGATGGCAACGCCCCCTATCTCCTCACCGGCCCCTGGGCACTGGCGGATGTCAAGAAGGCGGGCATGGACTACGCCGTCGTCAAAGTGCCCGGGTTCGAGAGCATCCCGGGATCGCAGGCGCGACCCTTCGCCGGTGTCAACTGCTTCTACGTCGCCTCCAACGGCGCGAACAAGGGCTTCGCCGAGTCATTCGTCATCGACGTCGCCAAGGACTCCTCCTTCGCCGAGGCGATGATGGCCTCCAACGAGCTGCCCCCGGCTCAGAAGGACCTCATCGAGAAGCTCAAGTCCACCAGCCCGGAGATGGCCGCGTTCAACGACTTCGCGGCCTCAGCCGATCCACTCCCCTCGATCCCCGCGATGGCCGCGGTCTGGGGCCCCTTGGGCAAGGCGCAGGCCAACATCATCAACGGCGCCGACCCCACGTCGACGATGACCAGCGCTGGCGAGGAGATCAAGAGGTCCATCCAGGGCTGACGCCCGCCTCCCTCCCAGCCCCTTTGCCGTCAGAACCCGAAAGGCCTCGACAATGCCGTCAACCCCCAAGCCCGCCACACCCCGGGAGAGAACAACAACCCTGACCGGACTCATCGGTCGCATCACCGCCCTGGCGCTCATCGCCGCCGCCGCCGTCTACCTCATCCCCCTGCTCATCACCTTCAAGATGTGGCTGTGGCTGGCCATCGTCGTCGTGAGCGTGCTGGCGGCGTTCCTGCTCTACTCCACCAAGCGCTTCATCCCGGGCAAGTACCTCTTCCCCGGCACCTTCTTCCTCGTGATCTTCCTCATCGTGCCGATCATCCTGACGATCCAGACGTCCTTCACGAACTTCGGCGATGGATTCCGCGGCACGAAGGAGGAGGCGATCAGCACGATCACCAACAACTCCATCCAGCAGACCAAGGACTCCCCGCTCTACAACCTGTCCGTCGGGACGAAGGAGAGCGCCGCGGAGGGCCCCTTCACCCTGTTCCTCGTCGACCCGGCCACCGGGAAGGCGCTGCGCGGCGCCGACGGCGAGACCGTGTCGGAGGCCGGCTCGGATGTCACCGTCGAGGACGGCTTCGTCACCAAGGCCGACGGCTACACGATCCTGAGCGCGCAGCAGGTCAACGATGCCTACAAGAAGATCGAGGCCCTCAACGTGACGGCGAGCGGTGACACGGTCATCAAGCCCCAGGGCGTGCGCGCCGCCTTCGAGGGCACCCGCTCCATGGTCTACGACAAGGCCTCCGACACGATCACCGCCACCGTTCCCGATCCGAACACCGGCGCCCCGACGAGCGTGGTCTACTCGGTGCAGAAGGTCGGCAAGTCCGACTACTTCGTCGCGGACGACGGCACCAAGCTCGCCCAGTCCTGGAAGCAGAACGTGGGACTGGAGAACTACAAGCGCCTGTTCACGGACGGCTCTATCGGCAAGCAGTTCTTCAAGGCCTTCCTGTGGACGGTGGTGTTCGCCTTCGGCTCGGTGCTGCTGAGCTTCCTCGTCGGCTTCTTCCTGGCCCTCACCCTCAACGACGACCGCGTGCGGGGCAAGAAGCTCTACCGCTCCTTCCTCCTGCTCCCCTACGCCGTGCCCGGTTTCATCTCGCTGCTGGTGTGGTCGAACTTCTACAACAAGGACTTCGGCCTCATCAACCAGACCCTGCATCTGTCCATCCCGTGGCTCTCCGATCCCACGATGGCCAAGATCGCCATCCTGCTGACCAACACCTGGATGGGCTTCCCCTACATGTTCATCGTGTGCACCGGGGCGCTCCAGTCCATCGCCGGCGACGTCAAGGAGGCCGCGAAGATGGATGGCGCCAACGGATGGCAGACCACCACGCGCGTGACCGCGCCGCTCCTGCTGGTCGCCGTCGCCCCGCTGCTCGTGAGCTCCTTCGCCTTCAACTTCAACAACTTCAACGCCATCCAGCTGCTCACCGGTGGCGGCCCCTTCGGAGCCGATGAGTACACACGCGGCGGCACGGACATCCTCATCTCCATGATCTACCGCATCGCCTTCGGCGGCTCTGGCGCCGACTACGGATTCGCCTCCGCGGTCTCCGTCATCCTGTTCATCATCACAGGACTGCTCGCGGCCATCCAGTTCCGCGCCACCAAGGCGCTCGAAGACATCAACTGAGCGCGGAAGGACACGATCACCATGACTCAGAACCCCCACGGTGCCAAGGCGCTCGACGCCGATCAGATCGCCGCGCAGGTGGCCTTCCCCGACGATGAGCCGCCTGCCGCGCCCATTGAGAACAAGATGTCCTTCGGGCGCTGGTTCGCCGAGATCGGATGGCGGCACGTCGTCGGCATCCTCGCCCTCATCTTCGCCGTCTTCCCGGTGCTGTACGTCATCTCGGCCTCATTCAATCCCCTGGGCACGGTCTCCTCGACCAAGCTCATCCCCACCGAGATCAGCCTGACCAACTACTCGCGCCTGCTCAGCAATGAGAAGGGCCCCTTCCTGCGCTGGTACGCCAACACGATCATCGTGTGCGCCGTCGTGGCCGCCTTCCAGATCTTCTTCTCGGTGCTGGCCGCCTACGCCTTCTCCCGCTTCCGCTTCAGGGGCCGCCGCGGCGGCCTCCTCGCCCTCCTCCTCATCATGATGTTCCCGGCGATCCTCGCCATGATCGCCATCTACAACATGATCAGCGATATCGGCGGGGTCGTCCCGGCCATCGGGCTCAACACCCTCACCGGCTACTCGCTGGCCCTCATGGGCGGGGCGCTCGGCCAGGTCTGGCTCATCAAGGGAACCTTCGACACGATCCCCCGGGAGCTCGACGAGGCGGCCCTCCTCGACGGCTGCACGCACTGGCAGGTCTTCCGGATCATCCTGCTGCCCACTCTCAAGCCGATCCTGGCCACCACCTTCCTGCTGGCCTTCGTGGGGATCATCTCCGACTTCCTCCTCGGAACGATCTTCCTGACCGATGATTCCAAGAAGACGCTGGCGGTGGGCCTGTACGGCTTGCTCTCCGGAGACCGCTCCAACAACCTCGGCATGTTCGCCGCCGGCGCGGTGCTGACAATGCTGCCCGTGGTCGCGCTCTTCCAGTACTTGCAGAAGTACATCGTCGGCGGTGCCACCGCCGGCGCGGTCAAGGGCTGAGCCCCGACACCCCCTGACTGCTCGTGGCCCCGCCCGCCGGGGCCACGAGGAGCCGTCATCGTCGCGGGCGCGTGGGATTGTGGGCATCCCGGGTCCAACGGGACGTAGAGTCATCCTAGAAACCGAGCATCGGCTCTGGCCGATCATCCATCCTCGAAGGGGGACCAGTGGCGCAGCGCATCACCCTGACGGACATCGCCGAGCAGGCCGGTGTCTCGACGGCGACCGTCTCCCGCGTGCTCAATGGCAAGTCGAACGTGGCCGACGAGACCCGGCGCCAGGTGCTGGCGGCCCTCGACGTCCTGGGCTACGAGCGCCCCGAGTCCGTCGACAACCGCTCCCGCGGCCTGGTGGGCCTCATCGTCCCCGAGCTGAGCAATCCGATCTTCCCGCTCTTCGCCCAGGAGATCGAGCAGCTGCTCACACCCAGTGGGCACACGCCGGTGCTGTGCACCCAGACCCCCGGCGGGGTGAGCGAGGACGAGTACATCGAGATGCTCGTCGAGCGGGGCGTGTCCGGCATCGTCTTCGTCTCCGGGCGGCACGCGGACACGACCGGCAATGTCACCCGCTACCTGAAGCTGCGCTCCCGGGGCGTCCCCCTGGTGACGATCAACGGCAACGCCCCCATGATCAAGGCGCCAGGATTCACCACCGATGATCGGGCCGCGGCTCGAATGGCCGTCGAGCACCTGGCCAACCTCGGGCACCGCCGGATCGGCTTCGCCACCGGCCCCACCCGCATGGTCCCGGCCGTGCGCAAGCGGGCGGGCTACGAGGACGCCATGAGGGCCTGCTGCCCGGGCGAGGACCTGCGGATCGTGGAGAGCCTCTACACCTACGAGGGCGGGGCGACGGCGGGCGCCGCCCTGGCCGAGCAGGGATGCACCGGGATCATCTGCGGGTCGGACCTCATGGCGCTGGGCGCCATCAAGGGCATCCAGTCCACCGGCCGCGCGGTCCCCACCGATATCTCCGTCATCGGCTACGACGACTCCCCCCTCCTGGCGATGACGCACCCGCCGCTGACGACGGTCCGCCAGCCCGTGGAGGCGATCTGCCGCGCGGCCATCTCCACGCTGCTCGCGGCGATCAACGGCGAGAAGCCCGTGGATGCGGAGATGACCTTCATCCCCGACCTCATCGTGCGGGGCTCGACCGCCATGGCGCCGGGTATCGCCGCCCTGCGCGGAAGCGCCGCCACGCCGCCGGGGCCTCAGCGGGACCAGGTGCGCGCCAGGCGCTCCCCCATGGCCTCCAGGCGCTGGACGATGCCGGCCGCGCCGCCGTCGGACCACTGGCCGCCCGGCGCCCCCGGGTCGGTGAGCGCGTACTGGGAGACAATGCCCGCCCCGGCGAGCTCGCCCCTGGGAACGGCCGACAGCCCCGCCACGAGGATCGCGGGCAGGGCCAGGCGCGATGCCGCAGTGCCCACCACCTCGGGCACCGAGTCGGCCAGGATGTCGTAGGCCTCCCCGACGGCGGTGACGACCGCATCCACCTCCTCCACGGCCGCGTCGAGACCCAGGAGCCCCGCCGCGACTCGGGCCCCGGGCAGGGCGCGGGCCCCGAGCGCTAGCAGGACCATCGCCGCCCCTCCCCCGGCGCCCGTCCCCCAGGCCGAGGGGCGCGGCTGCCCATCACGGCCAGCCTCCGCGCCCGCGCCGCCGCTCGCCGCCTGGATGAGCGGGAGCGCTCCCGGGCCGGGGGCTCCCCGGCTCGCGCCTGAGGCGAGGGCGGAGGCCTGGGAGCAGGCCTGGCGGTCGAGCTCCTGGATCACCTCCGGGGCGAGGTCGGTGAGGGCGGTCAGGGCCTGCCCCGCGCCGCTCATCCCGCCCAGCGGCAGGGTGTCGGCCAGGGCGAGGACGATGCCGCGACCGGCCAGCAGGCCGCGGGCCCGCTCGGCTCCTCCGAGGGCGTCGAGCAGTCCGGCGCCGCCGTCGTGCGCGGCGGTGCGGGCGAGCCCGACGACGAGCACGTCTCCCTCGCCGGTGCTCTCCAGCGCTTGGCGCAGGGCCTCGCCGAGGCCCCGCGTGCTGCCGCGCTCGGCCTCGATGCCCGCCTCATGGCGATCGGCGGGGACGGGGGCCGTGCTCGCGGCGTCGAGAATCCATGTGGCGCCCGGGGCGGCGCTGGCTCGTGGGCCCGCAGCGCTGGCCGGGGCGAGCCGGAGGAGGCCTGCCCGCCGCTCCTGGCCCAGGGGCCCGGGGGCCTGGAGGACGATCCGGCTCTCGACGACGCTCGGGGGGATCGCCTCGGCGAGGCCGGGGCCGCCGTCGGGGATTGGCAGGAGCGCGAGGGAGTCGTCCGGGCGGGCGCGTACCCAGCCGCGGGCCAGCGCCTCGGCGGCCTCGCGAGCGCCCAGACCGAGCGCGGCGATGGGCGCGCCCCCGGGCTCGGGGCTCATCGCCCCCGGGGCGATGAGGACCCTCATTCCTCGATGGACCCGCCCAGGCGCGCGAGGAGCAAGGCCTCGGAGACGACGATGCGCTCCAGGTCCCCCAGGTGCATCGACTCGTCCTCGCTGTGGGCGCGGGTGTCCGGGTCCTCGATGCCGGTGACGAGGACCTGCGCGTCCGGGAACGTGGACTGGAGAGTGGCGATGAAGGGGATGGAGCCGCCCTGGCCGATGTCGACGGCCTCAGCGCCGAAGCCAGTGCTGAGCGCCCAGTGGGCGGCGCGGCCGGCGGGCGTGTCCGAGGAGCCGTGGAACGCGGGGCCCGCCTCGCGCCCGGTGACGGTCAGGCGCGCGCCGAAGGGCACGTGCGAGGACAGGTGGGCGGTGAGCGCCTCGATCGCCGACTCGGGGTCCTGCCCGGGGGCGATGCGCATGGAGATGCGGGCGGTGCAGGAGGGGGCGAGCACGTTGCCGGAGCGCTCCAGGGGCGTGACGTCCATGCCGATGACGGTGATGGTCGGCTTGGTCCACAGCCGGGCGGTGAGGTCCCCCGTGCCGATGAGCTCGACGCCGGGCAGGACGCCGGCGTCGGCGCGGAAGTCCTCCTCGGAGTACTCGGGGAAGTCGGGCGCGGCGGTCGGCTCGCTCACGAGCCCGGGGACGGCGACGTCGCCCGCGTCGTCGTGGAGCGTGGACACGAGGCGGCACATGGTGGTCACGGCGTCGAGGACCGGGCCGCCGTACTGGCCCGAGTGCAGGGCGTGGTCAAGCACGTCGATGCGGGCGTCGACCTGGACGACGCCGCGCAGCGAGGTGGTGAGCGCGGGGACGCCGACCCTCCAGTTCGAGGAGTCGGCCACGATGATGACGTCGGCGTCGAGGCGGTCGCGGTGGGCGGCGAGGAAGGCCTCGAAGGAGGGAGAGCCGACCTCCTCCTCCCCCTCGATGTAGACCGTCACCGAGCAGGGCAGCTGCCCGCCGCCGAGCTCGCGCAGGATCCGCAGGGCGTGGGGGTGCGTGACGACGCCGGCGCCGTCGTCGGAGGTGCCCCGCCCGAAGAGCCGCTCGCCGCGCTGCTCGGCGACGAAGGGGTCGGCCTGCTGCCAGGCGGAGGGGTCGCCCACGGGCTGGACGTCGTGGTGGGAGTAGATGAGCACGTGCGGGGAGCCCGCGGGCCCCTCGGCGTGGGCGAGGACCGCGGGGCGGCCGGGTGTGCCGTCAGGGCAGTCGACGCTGGTGACCTCCGCCTCCAGCCCGGCGTCGCGAAGGAGGGCGGCCACGTGCTCGGCTGAGCGGAGCACCTCGGCCTGGTCGTGGCTGGAGGCGGAGACCGCGGGGATGGCAACGAGGTCGGTGAGGTCGGAGACGATGGTCGGGAAGGCGTCGCGCACCGCGGCGCGGATGGAGTCGACGGTGATCATGGTTTGCAGGGTAGCGCGGATGAGCCGCTACCCTGAGCCGGTGAAGCTCTTCAAGAAGAACGAGGCTCCCGCCCCCGCTCCCGAGCCCGAGACGACGCTGTCCAAGGCCGTGGGCAAGGGCCGCCCCACCCCCAAGCGCCGTGATGCCGAGGCCAAGGGCCTGCACCCGGTGGTGCCCACGGACCGCCAGGCCGCCAAGCGAGAGGCCCGCGCCAGGCGCGACGAGGCCTGGGAGCGCCAGCGCGTGGCGATGGAGACGGGCGACGAGCGCTACCTGCCCGCCCGGGACAAGGGCCCGGTCAAGCGCTACATCCGCGACTACATCGACGCCCGGTTCTCCGTGGGCGAGTACTTCCTGCCGGTGGCCTTCATCGTCGTCATCCTGGGCATGTTCGGGCAGTCCATGCCGCAGACCATGCTGTGGCTCATGATCGGGCTCTACGCGCTGACCCTCCTCATGATCCTCGACGTCGTCGCCTGCTGGCTCATCCTGCGCCGGCGCCTCGACGCCAAGTTCGGCCGGGAGAAGTGGTCGGGGCAGGGACGGATCTTCTGGTACATCATGTCCCGCTGCGTCTCCATGCGCCGGATGCGCCAGCCCAAGCCGCAGGTGGCCCGCCGCCAGTACCCGAAGTGACGGGCGGGGTCCTGTTCGCTACCGGCACCAGCCCCCTTCCCGCGCCCGGAGCGCGGGGTTAGCGTCAGGCCATGGTCACCTACCGCCACCTGGGCTCCTCCGGACTGAAGATCACCGAGATCACCTACGGCAACTGGATCACGCACGGCTCGCAGGTCGAGGCCGACACCGCGATCGAATGCGTGCGCACCGCGCTGGACCTCGGGATCACGAGCTTCGACACCGCCGACGTCTACGCCAACACCGCCGCCGAGGAGGTCCTCGGGCGGGCCCTGGCGGGCCAGAGACGCGAGTCCCTGGAGATCTTCACGAAGGTCTACTGGCCCATCGGCCCCAAGGGCCCCAATGACGTGGGACTGTCCCGCAAGCACATCATGGAGGGCATCAACGGCTCGCTGAAGCGCCTCGGCGTGGACTACGTCGACCTCTACCAGGCGCACCGCTACGACTACGAGACCCCGCTGGAGGAGACCATGCAGGCCTTCGCGGACGTGGTCCGCGCGGGCAAGGCCCTCTACATCGGGGTCTCGGAGTGGACGGCGGAGCAGATCCGCGCCGGCCAGGAGCTCGCCACCCAGATGGGCTTCCGCCTGGTGTCCAACCAGCCCCAGTACTCCGCCCTATGGCGGGTCATCGAGGACGAGGTCATCCCCGCCTCCACCGAGCTGGGCCTCGGGCAGATCGTCTTCTCCCCCATGGCGCAGGGGGTCCTGTCCGGCAAGTACCTGCCCGGGGCGGAGCCGCCCGCAGGCTCGCGCGCCACGGATGGCAAGGGCGGCAAGGACATGATCTCGCGGTGGATGCGCCCCGAGGTCCTCACCGCCGTCCAGGGCCTGCGTCCCGTCGCCGAGGAGGCGGGGCTGACCATGCCGCAGCTCGCCATCGCCTGGGTCCTGCAGAACCCCGCGATCTCGGCTGCCATCGTGGGGGCCTCGCGCCCCGAGCAACTGCGGGACACGGTGGCCGCCTCCGGCGTCACCCTGGATGAGTCGATCATGACGGCGATCGACGCCGCGCTCGGCGACGTCGTCATGCGCGACCCCGCACGGACCTACACCGTCTCCCCCAACCCGCGCCCGGCCTGATCGGCGGGACGCGGGACCAGCGGGAGGGATGCGGGGGTCGGTTCGCGGGGCTGGCATCGGGTCTGGCGGGAGCGCCTGAGAGCGCCCCAGCGCCCGATGGTGCGGGGGACCGGCCCGCGAACCGATTCCCGCGCCCTCCCGGCAAGCGGTGCCTCAGCGCACGGGGCGGCGGGCGTGGGAGACGGCCAGGGCGCGGTTGATGCGGCCGGGCCAGGCCGGGCCGTTGTAGATGAAGGCGGAGTAGGCCTGCAGGAGGTCCGCGCCGGCCTCGAGCATGAGCTCGGCGTCCATGATCGAGGAGATGCCGCCGACACCGATGATCGTGGGCTCCTCCCCCAGGCGGGCGCGCAGGCGGCGCACGACCTCCAGGGCGCGCGGCAGCAGCGGCGAGCCGGACAGGCCGCCCTCGCCCAGGTCGTGGGCGATCGTCGTGTTCGTGGCCACGACGCCGTCGAGGCCCAGCTCCAGGACGAGGTCGGCGACGGCGTCGATATCCTCATCGGCCAGGTCCGGGGCGATCTTGACCAGGAGCGGGATGCGCCTGCGCGCCGCGGCGTCCCCGGCCTCCCGCACGGCGGAAAGGATGGGCCTCAGCGACTCGACGCTCTGCAGGCTGCGCAGTCCGGGCGTGTTGGGGCTGGAGACGTTGACGACGAGGTAGTCGGCCCAGCGCGCCACGCGGGACGCCGAGTAGCGGTAGTCCTCGACGGCGTCCTCCAGGGCCGTCGCCTTCGTCTTGCCAATATTGGCGCCCACGATGATCGAGCGGCCCCGCTGCGTCGATCGCAGGGCCTTGAGCCGGCGGGCGGCCTCGTCGGCGCCGTCGTTGTTGAAGCCCATGCGGTTGCGGATGGCGCGCATCTCGGGGTAGCGCCACATGCGGGGCTTGTCGTTGCCGGGCTGGGCGTGGGCGGTGAAGGTGCCGACCTCGATGAAGCCGAAGCCGAGCATGTCCAGTCCCTCGACGGCCTTGCCCTCCTTGTCCATGCCCGCCGCCAGGCCCATGATCCCGGGCACCGGACGGGCGAAGGGACCTCCCTGGGAGGCGCTGGGCACGGGCAGGCTCGGGCGGCGCCCCCACATCTGGCGCACGACGTCGCGCACGACGGGGACGCGCCCGGTCAGCTCGATGGCGTCCAGGCACACGTCGTGGATGACCTCGGGGTCGATGCGCGTCAGCACGGTCTTGTAGAGCAGGTCGTAGAGCACGCAACCAGCCTACCCGCGCTCAACCGGTACTCTGGTGCTGTTTCGCGCCGGGAGACGCTGTCTTCCAGTTATCGCACCGCATCGGAGGAACCGTGTCCTTCAACTCTGGCATTGAGCTCGACCCTGACCGGGTCTCAACGCGATCGACGGGGCGCCGCGGCGCCGTCATCGGCGGTGGATCGGTGGTGGCGGTCATCGCTGTCCTGCTGCTCTCCCAGCTCACAGGCGTGGACCTGACCGGCCTGGTGAGCCAGGACAGCGGGCAGGCCTCCCAGACGGGATCGTCCTCGATCGACACCTCGATGTGCACCACGGGAGAGGCCGCGAACACCTACACGCAGTGCCGCATGGTCGCCACGGCCGAGTCCCTGGACGCCGTGTGGGGCGAGCAGCTGCCCGCGCAGGACGGGCGCGCCTACACCAAGCCCGCCTTCGTCCTGTGGGACGGCAGCCAGGTCTCCACCGCCTGCGGGTCCGCCAGCAGCGCCGTCGGCCCCTTCTACTGCCCCGGCGACTCCACCGTCTACCTCGACATGTCGTTCTTCTCCGAGATGGAGTCCCAGCTCGGCGCCAATGACACGCCCCTGGCCGAGGAGTACATCGTCGCCCACGAGTTCGGCCACCACATCCAGAACCTCCAGGGGACGATGGGCACAACCGATCGCTCCGGCACGGGCGCCGACTCCGACTCCGTGCGCACCGAGCTCCAGGCGGACTGCTACGCGGGCACGTGGGTCCACTACGCCGCCACGACCAACGACCCCGAGACCGGCAAGCCCTTCCTCAACAAGCCGTCCGATGAGGAGATCCAGACGGCCCTCAACGCCGCGTCGGCCGTGGGCGATGACCACATCCAGCAGCGCTCCGGCGCGGGCGTCGACTCCGACTCCTGGACGCACGGCTCGTCGGAGTCCCGCGTGCGCTGGTTCAAGACCGGCCTGGAGCAGGGCGATCTCAAGGCCTGCAACACCTTCGCCGTCGACGGCTCCCAGCTCTGAGGACGCTCAGCCACCTCAGAGGCCCCTCACTCCTTGGGGCCGCGGGACGGGCTCAGCGCTCCCAGTGCCGGATGACGCGGCGCAGCAGCACCCCGAAGGTCACGCCCGTGGCGGCCAGGTAGGGGCCGTAGTGCTGGCGGACGAGGTTTCCCAGCGGCTTCTCCGCGATGACGATGAACGCCGTCGAGGCGGCCATCCGCGCAGCCCGTTCGCCCGTGGCGTGGAGGGCGACCCTGCCCAGCGGCAGGTGCCTCTTGCCGGACTCGGCGGCGAAGAGCTTGACGGGGATGCCAGTGAGGGCCTGCATCCAGTAGCCCCTCGGGCCGCGCTCGAGGTACCGGGAGGCGGCCTCGCGCATCGCCGGCCTCGTCCACGGGGCGGGGAGGCGCGCGCCATGCGAGGCGAGGATGTGGCCCAGCAGCACTCCGCTGGCCGATCCGGCGACGACGGCGGCGCCGCGCCTCCACAGCAGGCCGGGCTGGGTGATGCCGAGCCAGACCTGGCTCATTTCCGCCATGACGGGGAAGGACAGGGCCTCGGCCATCCCCCAGACGAACATGATGGCGTCCCCGCGCGCCCCGTTCATCGCCTGCGAGGCGATACTGTGGATATCCGAGACCGGGTAGGGGCGGCGCGGTTCCTCCAGGAGGGCGATGATCTGCGCCCTGGCCTCCTCGCTCACGGCGGCGACGTCGTCACTGGGCTCGATCGGCTCGCCGACGCGCACCTCGACCGGCGAGTAGCGGGGGCGCCCGCCCTTCTTCGGCATGAGCTCGCGTGATCCGACGAGCGCCACGGGGAGCACCGGGATGCCGAAGTCCCGGGCCAGGCGGGCCGCGCCGGAGTGGAAGCGGCCGAGTTCGCCGTCGACGCTGCGCGTGCCCTCGGGGAAGATGAGGACGCTCATGGACTCGGCGACGCGGTCCTGGAGGACGCCCCGCAGCTCCTCGTAGGCCCCCTCGCCGTCGCGGCTGACGGGGTGGGCGCCGAGCAGCCCGCGGGCGACGAGGCGGCGCGAGCGCTTGACGAACCAGTAGTCCTGCGCCGCCACCGTGACGACCCGCATCATGGTCGGCGAAGCGCTCATGAGGGCGATCGTGTCCGCGTGGGAGCCGTGATTGGCGACGACGACGTAGGGCCCGCTCGAGTCGAACTCGCCCTCGACGCGCACGCCGCCGAAGGGCGCGATGACGGCGGACCAGAACTTCTGGCGGGCAACGGCCCGCCACGTCACCTTGGCGGGGGTGCGCACCACCGAGCGCAGGCGGGTCCCGGCCCGGCCGATCTCGACGGCGCCCGGCAGTGTTGTCAGGGAGGATGGCAGCGGCATGGGATCTCCTTCGGGTGGTCGGTCTGTTGGGGTGCTGGCGACGTCGGTCAGGTGCCTGTCAGGCGAGGACGGCGGCGAGTGGGAGGACGAGGAGGAGGGAGTCGACGCGGTCGAGCAGGCCCCCGAAGCCCGGGAGCCAGGCGCCCGCGTCCTTGACGCCGGCGGTGCGCTTGATAAGGGATTCCAGGAGGTCGCCGAGTACGCCGCCCACGCCGATGGCCACGACCGCCCCCCAGGCTCAGCGAGTCGAGCAGGCCCAGGACGATGACGGTGCCGGTGAGCGCGCCCGCCAGGCCGCCGACCGTCTTGTTCGGGGACAGCGGTGAGAGGGGGCGGCGGGCCCAGCCGAAGCGGCGCAGGCCCATTCCCCCGCACCAGGCGGCGACGTCGGCGGCCGCGGCGGCGAAGGCGATGAGGAAGGCGTCATGCCACAGGACCACCAGGTGGGCCAGTGACCAGCAGATCCACACCGAGGCGAAGCCGGTGATGCTCGCCCGGCGCAGCCCGTCGGCGA
This sequence comes from Actinomyces timonensis DSM 23838, assembly GCF_000295095.1. Classification (GTDB taxonomy): domain Bacteria; phylum Actinomycetota; class Actinomycetes; order Actinomycetales; family Actinomycetaceae; genus Actinomyces; species Actinomyces timonensis. The sequence goes on from NZ_JH806633.1 coordinate 890,722, forward strand.
CGTCCCCCTGGAGCACGGCGGGCAGGGCGCATACGAGCACCATCACCGGGGCGAGCGCGAGGAGGCCTGGCCTCAGCCACGCCGCCAGCGGGTAGACCGCCGCGAGGACGAGCAGCAGCAGGGTCTCGGCCCTGGGGAGCCGGGTCAGACGGGCGAGCTCGCGGGTGGCCTGCGCGGCCAGGGCGGCGGCGAGCAGCGCCGTCGTCGCCCGACCCGCCCAGATCGGCAGCCCGACGACGGGCACGATGATCGCCCAGGTCATCCACCTCTTGCGAAGCTCGTCCTTGTGGGACAGCGCCACCGCCACACCACTGATCGCCAGCACCGCGAGGGTGGTGCCGGCCAGGAGCACCGCCCGGCCGGTGAGCGTGAGCCCGATGCCGGGGACGGTGAAGGACCAGGCGCGGTCAGCGGCGAAGAGCCCAGTCGTCGCGCCCTGGGCGGTGGCAGCCGTGACCGCGGGGAGAGTCAGGGGGCTGAGCATGGCGGGCGCCTCATGCCCTGGGGCCAGCGGCCCGCGAGGCCTCAGCGCTTGCCTGGCCGCCGGGCGTGGGCAGCAGGCGGTTCGCGCGAGCCAGCCGCACGCCGGCGGTGAGGAGTGAGTCGGCGATGAGCAGCCATGCGATGGGTGCCAGCCAGGACGGCACGGCGGAGGCGACGACGGCGATGAGGCACCGCTCGGTCTTCCCCAGGGGGCCGCCGTTGAGCCTCGGCGCGCCCGCCCCGGCGGCGGAGAGGCTGATGAAGGTCGGCAGGGTGGCCGCGAGCGCGGCCACGAGCACCAGGCAGACGGTGGCGTGCGAGGCGCCGGTCCGCAGCCCCAGCCCGACGAGCCCTGCCATCATGAGAAGGTCGGAGGCGCGGTCGCCGATCTCGTTGAGGACGAAGCCGAAGGGGCGGGAGACGCCGCGGGCGCGGGCGACGGCGCCGTCGAGGTTGGCGCCTCCCAGCCGGGCGGCCAGCAGGAGGAAGGCGAGCGGTCACCACCCCATGGCGACGGCCCCGGCGCCGAGGGCGCCAGCGACCACTCCTGCGATCGTCCACACGTCCGGGCTGATGCCGCGCCGGACGGAGGCGTTGATGAGGAAGGTCAGCCGACGGGTGTACCAGTGCTTGAGGCCGTAGAGGGAGGGCATATCCCGAGGCTAGCAAGACGGGGGCCGAGGCTGGTGGAAAACGCCTGGCCACCGATGGGGAGCACTGCACACTGGTGCTCTCGCCAGGGGCGCTCCGGGCTCCTAGGGTGGCGCCATGAGTGATTCCTCCCCCGCTGGCCTGCCCGATCCCGCCCATGTGGTGCTCAAGGGGATCCGTGAGGAGCCCAGCGCGGATGATGGGGCGCGCGTCCTCGTGGACCGCCTGTGGCCGCGGGGCGTCTCCAAGGAGCGCGCGGCGCTGGACGAGTGGGCCAAGGACGCGACGCCGTCGACCGCCCTTCGCAGGGCCTTCCACTCCGGGGACCTGCCGTGGCCGGAGTTCGTGGAGGCCTACCGGGCCGAGCTCGCCGATGAGGCGCCGGCGCGGGACGCTGTGGCGCATCTGCGCGAGCTGGCCCTGCGGCGGCGGCTGACGCTGCTCTTCGCCGGGCACGACCACGAGCGGACCCACGCGCGCGTCCTGCGCGAGGCGATCCTCGGCGCGCCCGACCCCGACTTGCCGTAGCCGGGCGCGGCGGCGCCGTCGGCCCTGGCCCAGCGCGGCTGTTTCGGGGCGCGGATCGCGCGTCCGTGGCCCGGCCCGGCCCGCCCCCTGCCAGACTGTGCCCATGCGAGTCGCGGAGATCGCCCGACTGACGGGCACCACCGTGCGCGCGGTGCGCTACTACCACTCCCTCGGGCTGCTTCCCGTGCCGGCCGAGCGCGGGGGCTGGCGGGACTACGACCTGAGCCATGTGGCGCGCCTGTCGCGCATCCGCTGGCTGGTGCGGGCGGGGGTGCCGCTCGGCGCGGTCGCCCGCGTGCTCGACGGCGCTGAGGCGACGACGTCGCCCCAAGGGCCCGCCACCGATGCCGACGCCGAGGGCGACCAGGTGACCCGCGACCTCGCCGCCGCGCTGGCCTCGGCCGAGGCCCACCTGGAGGAGGCCATCGCCCAGCGCGACATGCTCGCCTCGCTCCTGGAGCGGTCCAAGGAGGGCATGTCGGTGAGCCCCATGCCCCAGCGGATGGCCGCCTTCTTCGACCGGATGGAGGCGGCGGCCCCGGACGAGCGGACCCGGTCGGCGGTGAGGGCGGATCGCGACGCCGTCGACCTCGCCTGCTACCGGGGCCAGATGCCCCCGGAGGCCGAGCTCCTCTTCCCCGATCCCGACGCCGAGGACGACGCCGCCACCCTGGCCGCCTATGGGAGGGCGGGCGAGGGGATGAGCCAGGAGGAGGTCGAGGCGACGGCCGCCGAGATGGTCCGCCGCCTCATCCGGCGCGTGGAGCCCGAGCGCCTCCGGGTCCTGGCCAGGTCCGCGGATCGGGAGGCCATCCACATGGTCTTCGAGCTGTTCGCCTCCTTCGAGCAGCTGGGCACCGAGTACGCCCTCGCCATGGAGCGCCAGCTCCTCCAGGCGATCGACGACTGGTCGCAGGACTGAGGCCGAGGCCGGCCGAGCGGGCCGCGGCGTCACGCGCGCGGCTCGCCTCCTGGGCCCGCCACCTCGGGATGGCGCTTGCGTGCGACGCGGCGTCGCACCCGACCCTAAAGGGCATGAGCGATTCAGACTCCCCCGCTGTCGAGGCCACCGGCCTGGTGAAGGCCTTCGGCCGCCTGAGGGCCCTCGACGGCCTCGACCTGCGCGTGCCGGCCGGCAGGATCCATGGCTTCCTCGGGCCCAACGGAGCGGGCAAATCCACGACCATCCGCGTGCTGCTCGGCATGTACCGGCGCGACGCGGGCAGCGCGCGGGTGCTCGGCCTCGATCCCGCGCGCGACGCAGCGGCGATCACAAGGAGATGCGCCTATGTGCCCGGCGACGTCGCCCTGTGGCCCTCGCTCACCGGCGGCCAGACGCTCGACGCCCTCGCGGGCATGCGCGGCGCCCGGGACGCCCGCCGGGAGGCCGAGCTCATCGAGGCCTTCCGCCTCGACCCCTCCAAGCCCGTGCGCTCCTACTCCAAGGGGAACAGGCAGAAGGTCATGCTCGTGGCGGCCCTCGCGGCGCCCTGCGACCTGCTCATCCTCGACGAGCCGACCTCGGGGCTCGATCCCCTCCAATCAGAGGTCTTCGTCGGGGCCGTGCGCGACGCGGCGGGGCGCGGCCGGAGTGTCCTCATGTCGAGCCACATCATGGCCGAGGTCGATCGGCTGTGCGACTCGGTGACGATCATCAAGGACGGCCGCGCCGTCGAAACCGGGTCCATGTCCGAGCTGAAGCACCTGCGGGCCTCCCGCATCACCTGCCGCCTACCCCGACATGCCCGGGCAGGCCAGCCGCTCGGGGGATCTCCTCCTGCCCGGCTCCGCAGCGACCCCTCCCCCAGCGGCGAGGAGCGCCCCTGGCCCGAGCCCGACGCGGACGGCGTCGTCACCACCTCCGTGCCCACCGATGAGGCGCCCGAGATTCTGCGTGCCCTCATCGAGGCCGGCGCCCACGAGATCACCTGCGCGCCAGCGTCGCTCGACGAGGTCTTCCTCGAGCACTACCAGGGGGAAGCGCGATGAGCCAGCGCCGCCGTCAGACGCGCGGGTGGGCCGCCCATGCCGGGCTGCGCCTGCGCTCGGAGCGCGCCTGGCTCCTCGTACTGCCCGCGGCTGTCCTCGTGCTCACCGCGATCCTGTGCCCCTCCTACGCCACCACCTACTCCAGCCAGGCCGCGATGGCCCGGGCGGTGGCGTCGGCGCGCGCCAATGACACCGTGCTCCTCCTCTACGGGCGCCTGGCCAGCGGCGCCGATCCCGTCCAGATCGCCGTCTGGGAGCTGGGGGCGATGACCTGCCTGGGGCTCGGCGTCGTCGTCGTGCTCCACACGGCGGCCATCGCGCGGGGCGAGGAGGACCAGGGGCGTGCCGAGATCCTGCACTCCGTCTCCGTGGCGCCGGCGCGCCGCGTCCTGGGGCAGGCGCTCGTACTCGCCCTTCTCAGCGCGCTCATCGGGATCGGCGCGGGCACGGGCCTGCTCGCGCTCGACGGCGCCAGCCCCGCCGACGCGCGTGCCTACGGGGCAGCGGTGGGCCTGACCTGCCTCGTGCTCGCCGCGCTCACGCATCTCGCGGCGCAGTTGGCCTCCGACCGCACCGCGGCGCGGGGGCTGGGGCTGGCGATCCTGGCAACGGCGTTCCTCGCCTACGGGCTGTCCTGCTCCAGGGACTGGGAATGGGCGGAGCTGGCTGGCGGGGCGTCCCCCTTCGCGCTTCGCGAGGCCCTCGCGCCAGGCGGGGGCGATCACTGGTTGCCCGCGCTGTGGGCGGGGTGCGCGTGGGTCCTCCTCGTTACCCTCACCGCCCTGGCGGCCGGCCGCAGGGACCTGGGGCAGGGCCTCATGACGATCCGCGCGCCCTGGGCGGGGCGCCCCCTGGAGGTGAGCGGCCCCGTGCCCCTGGCGCTGCGGCTCTGCCTGGGCAGCATCATCGTGTGGGCCCTCGCGCAGGCGGCAGCGGGGTGGCTCCTCATCGATATGGGCAGCCCGCTTGTCAAGCGGGCCCAGGAGGGCGCGTTCTCGGCCAACAGCGCCATGGGGGCGATTCTCAGCCGTGGCGATGGTCCCGCCGAGGCCTACGTGGGCTATGCAGGCTCCCTCATCGGCGCGCTGGCCGCGCTGCAGGCGGTGGGACTGGCCAGCCGAGCGGGGGCAGAGGAGCTGGCAGGGCTGGCGGAGGCGCTGGTTGCGACCGGTATCCGGCCAGTGCGGCTCCTGCTCGCCTGGTGGCTCGCGGCGGTGGCGGCCTCGGGTCTTGCCCTGTGCTGCGCCGCCGGGGCGGCGGCGCTCATCGGGCACGACGCGCTGGGGCTCAGCAAGGGCGATGCGATCCGGCTGGTGGCCGGGCAGTGGCCCTCCGCGATCGCAGTTGCCTCGGTGGCCTCCTTGATCTGCGCGCTCGGGCCCCGATGGCGCGGGGCGTCATGGCTGCCGCCGTTGATCTGCGTCGGTCTCATCCAGTTCCAGGGCACGCTCGATGTGCCGGAGCGCCTGCGCGATGCCAACCCGTTGGCGCAGGCCGGCCGCACCGGCTCGTGGTGGCTGCTCGCCGCCTCCGTCGTGGCGATCGTCATCGCCGTCGCCCGCGCGAGGCGCCGTGACCTCGCGCTGGCGGTCTCCTCCCATAGGCGCCCCCGCCATCGGCATGAGCCCCAGGCGCCAATCCCGCTTCATCGAGAGGAAGAACAACCATGGACGCACTGATCGTCGTCGAGTCCTGCTTCGGCTCCACCCGCGCCGCCGCCGAGGAAATCGCGCGGGGGCTGCGCGAGGAGGGCGTGGGCGCCGTCGTCCTGGCACCGCGCCAGGCCAGCGCCGAGGCGATCGCCGGCGCCGGGCTCATCGTGCTCGGCGCGCCGACGCACAACCGGGGACTGCCCACCCCGAAGTCCCGCGGCAGCGCCGTCGACCGCGGCGGGACGGCGGAGAGCACGGGGATGCGGGAATGGCTCGCGACGACGAGCCTGCCGACCGGCGCGCGCGTCGCGGCCTTCGACACGGTGACGGGGCGCGGCTGGATCAACGGCTCAGCGGCCAAGCAGGCCGTGAGGCTCGCGCGCCGCCGGGACGCCGTCGTCCGCAGTTTTCTCGTGAGGACGGGCAGCCACAAGGGCCTCGCCGATGGCCAGGCCGCACTGGCCCGGGCCTGGGGAGCCGAGCTGGCGCGCGGTTGAGCCCTGCGCCCACGGGCGCAGTGGTCCTCAGAATCTCGCCGTGCTGTTCGCCCGGTCTCGCGGTGCTGATCGCCCGGTCTCGGTGGGCAAAGGGGAGGCGGAGGAAAGGGTCAGACGTTGAAGCCGAGGGCGCGCAGCTGCTCGCGGCCCTCGGGGGTGATCTTGTCCGGGCCCCACGGCGGCAGCCACACCCACTGGATGCGCACCTTGTCGGCGATGAGGGACAGGGCCTGCTGGGCCTGCTCCTCGATGACGTCGGTGAGCGGGCAGGCGGCGGTCGTCAGCGTCATATCGAGGACCACCGTGCCATCGGGGTCGAAGGAGACGCCGTAGAGGAGACCCAGGTCCACCACGTTGATCCCGAGCTCCGGGTCGATGACGTCGCGCAGCGCCTCCTCGACGGCGGCGACGTCCACGGGCGCCGCTGGGGCGGGCGCGTGCTGGGCGGCCATCGGGTTCGCGGTGCCGGGCTCGGCCGGGGCGGCGGTCGGGTTGTCGGTCATGGTCCCTCCTGGGGCGTGTGAGAGGTCGTTGGGGCGGTGAGGAGCCGGCTGGATCAGTCCTCGACGGCGGGCAGGGCGATACCCGCCTGGGCGAGCGCGTCCTTGAGGGCCATCCAGCCCAGGAGCGCGCATTTGACGCGGTTGGGGTACTTCGAGACGCCCTCCAGGGCGGCGGCGTCCTCGAGGTCGTCGAGGACGGCGTCGTCGACACCCCGCCCGCGCGAGTGCATGAGCTCATCGAAGTCGCGGGACAGGCGGGCCACGGTTGCCAGATCCGCGCCGTCGACGAGGTCGTGCATGATCGAGATGGAGGCCTGGGAGATCGAGCAGCCCTCGCCCTTCCAGCCCAGGGCCACGAGGCGCCCGTCCTCAACGGTGAGCCCCAGGTCCACCTCGTCCCCACAGGTGGGGTTCACCTGGTGGCTGAGGCTGGCCGGCTCGGCGGGCAGGCCCTCGCCGTGGCGCTCGCGGGAGTGGTCGAGGATGACCTGCTGGTAGAGTTGGTCGAGGTCGTTCATGGTGCTCACCTCCGGAAGTAGGACTGGACACCGGCCGCGGCCTCGAGGAAGCGGTCGATCTCCTCGATGGTGGTCGTCGGGCCGAAGGACACGCGCGAGGAGGCGTGGATCCCGAAATGGGCGTGGATCGGCTGGGCGCAGTGGTGGCCGGTGCGCACGGCCACGCCAGCGGCGTCGAGGACCTGGCCGACGTCGTGCGGGTGGACGCCCTCGATGGTGAAGGCGATGACGCCGAGGCGGTCGGCGGCGGAGTCGGGTCCGATGATGCGCAGGCCGGGGACGCGCCTCATGCCGTCGAGGGCATGGGCGGTGAGCCCCTCCTCGCGGGCGCGCAGCCGGTCCATCCCGAGGATCCCGAGGTAGTCGACGGCGGCGCGCCAGCCGGCGGCCTGGGCGAGGGGCTGGCTGCCGGCCTCGAAGCGCGCCGGGGGCGGCATGTAGGTGGAGGACTCCATGGTGACGACCTCGATCATGGAACCACCGGTGAGGACCGGCGGCATCGCGTCGAGGAGCTCCTCGGTGGCCACGAGCGCGCCCACGCCGGTGGGCCCGCACATCTTGTGGCTGGACAGGGCGATCGCGTCGACGCCGGCCGCCGCCAGGGCCGTGAAGTCGAGGGGCATGTGCGGCGCGGTCTGGCAGGTGTCCAGCACGACGATCGGCTCGCGCCCCGCGGCGCTTCCCGCGGCCCGCGCGGCGTCGAGGACGGGGGCCAGCGGCGCGATGGCGCCGGTGACGTTGGAGGCGTGGCCGAGGGCGAGGACCCGGGTTCGGGCGGTGAGGACGTCGAGGCCCGCCAGGTCGATGCGGCCCGCGCCGTCGAGGTCGAGCCAGCGCAGGGTGGCGCCGGTGCGCGCGCACAGCTCCTGCCAGGGCACGAGGTTGGCATGGTGCTCGGCGCGGGTGACGACGACCTCGTCCCCCGGCCCGAGGGCGAGCCGGCGGGCGGGATCGGAGGCGGGCGCGGCCCCGGGCCCCCCGGCAGCGGGGCGGCCGAGGCTGGCGTGCCCGATGGCCAGGGCCACGAGGTTGATCGCCTCGGTGGCGTTCTTCGTGAAGACGAGCTGGGAGGCCCGGGCGCCCACGAAGGCGGCGACGGCCTCGCGGGCGTCCTCCAGTGAGGCGGTGGCCTCATCGGCGAGCTGGTAGGTGGAGCGCCCGGCCGCGCCGTTGCTCATCCGGTAGAACCGAAACTCGGCGTCGAGCACGCACTGCGGCTTCTGCGCGGTGGCGGCCCAGTCGAGGTAGGCGAGCTCCTGCCCGTTGCGCGCGGGGCGCGCCAGGTAGGGGAAGTCCTTGCGGGCGCGGGCCACCTCCGCCGGGCTCAGCGGCTCGGCGGCGGGTACCTGGGTCGGAATGGGGGCGCTCATGATCGGCTCATTCTGCTCACTTGAGGTAGCGGTCGTAGCCCTCTTCCTCGAGCCGGTCGGCCAGGTCGGGGCCGCCCTGCTCGGCCACGCGGCCGTCGACGAACACGTGGACGAAGTCGGGCTTGATGTAGCGCAGGATCCGCGTGTAGTGCGTGATGAGGAGGAATCCGGCGTCGGAGGCCTCGTGCAGGCGGTTGACGCCTTCGGAGACGATGCGCAGCGCGTCGACGTCGAGACCGGAGTCGGTCTCGTCGAGGACGGCGAAGCGGGGCTTCAGCAGCTCCATCTGGAGGATCTCGAAGCGCTTCTTCTCACCGCCGGAGAAGCCGGCGTTGACGTCGCGTTGGTTGAATGAGGGGTCCATGCGCAGGCGCTCCATGGCCGAGGAGACCTCGCCGACCCACTGGCGTACCTTGGGGGCCTGGCCGTCGATGGAGGTCTTGGCGGTGCGCAGGAAGTTGGCCACGGACACGCCCGGGACCTCCACGGGGTACTGCATGGCCAGGAAGAGGCCGGCGCGGGCGCGCTCGTCGACGCTGAGGGAGAGCAGGTCCTCGCCGTCGAGGAGGACCTGGCCGTCGGTGACCTCGTAGTCGGGGTGGCCGGCGATGGAGTAGGCCAGGGTGGACTTGCCCGAGCCGTTGGGGCCCATGATCGCGTGGATCTCATCGGAGGCGATGGTCAGGTCGACGCCCTTGAGGATGGGCTTGGGGCCGTCGTTGGTGGCGACCTGGACGTGGAGGTTCGTGATCTGGAGAGTGCTCATGAGTTTCTTCTGCTGCCTTCTGGTGCCTGGTGGAGGTGCGGCTTGCGCGGGGTGTCGGGGGTCGGGGCTCAGGGCCGCTCGTCGGCTGGGGCGCCCGGCCCCGCCTGGATGAGGCCGGTGAGCTCGAGCTCGTGCTCGATGGCGGTCATGAGGCGCTCCTCGACCTCGGGCACGCCGATCTCGGAGACGATCTCGTTGAAGAAGCCCAGGACGACGAGCCGGCGGGCCTCGCGCTCGGGGATGCCGCGGGCTCGCAGGTAGAACAGCTGGGCGTCGTCGAAGCGGCCGGTGGCCGAGGCGTGCCCGGCGCCCTCGATGTTGCCGTTCTCGATCTCCAGGTTGGGGATCGAGTCCGCCTTGGCGCCCGGGGTGAGCACGAGGTTGCGGTTGAGCTCGTAGGTGTCGGTGCCGCGCGCTCCTGCCCCGATGAGGCAGTCCCCCACCCACACGGCGTGGGCGGCGTCGCCCTGGAGGGCCCCCTTGTAGGTGACGCGGGAGTAGCAGTGCGGCTCGGTGTGCGCCACGTAGGGACGGTGCTCCTGGTGCTGGCCGGCGTCGGTGAAGTAGACGCCGTAGGCGTCGATGCGCCCGCCCTCGCCGGAGAAGCCGAGGTCCGGGGCGATGCGCGTGTCCCCGCCCAGGGAGACGACGACGTGCTTGAGCGCGCCGCCCCCCTCGACGCGGGCACGGTGGTTGGAGGCGTGGACGGCGGCGTCGTCCCATCCCTGGACGGTGACGACGGTGAGGTCCGCGCCGTCGCCGACGACGATCTCCACGCCCTGGGTGAGGGCCGCGGTCCCGGTGTGGTCGAGGATGACGGTGCCGGCCGAGCCGGGCTCGGCGGTGATGAGCAGGTGCTGGGAGGTGGGGCGCGCCAGCCCGGCGTCGTCGCCCTGGATGGCCACGCGCACGGCGCGGTCGAGGCGGGCCCCGGCGCCGAGCGTGATGGCGGTGGCGCTCTGGAAGGCCGCCCAGGCGACGACGCCGGTGCGGTCCACGGGCGCGCCGACCGCGCCGAGGCGGGCGTCGTCCCGGGCGATCTCCTCGACGACGGCGCCCGCGGGGGCGTCGACGCTCATCGTCACTCCGCCGGCGCGAGTGCCCGCGGCGACGGCGTCGAGATCGAACAGGGGGGCGAAGCGCTTGATCGGGGTGAAGCGCCATTCCTCCTCGCGCCCGCCGGGCACGGGGATGTCCGCGGGGTCGAAGGAGGTGGGGCGGTCGGCCCGGGAGGCCACGTAGCGCGGCTGCTGGGCGGCGCCGTGGCTGTGGGCGCCCTGGGCGGTGGCGCGCGAGTGGTCGGTGCGCAGGTCGGTCATGTCGTGCTCCTGATCGGGGTGGGGTGATGGTCTCGGCGCGGCGGGGCCGTCAGCCGACCGAGTTCTCCATCTGGAGCTCGATGAGGCGGTTGAGCTCGAGGGCGTACTCCATGGGCAGCTCGCGGGCGATGGGCTCGACGAAGCCGCGCACGATGGTGGCCATCGCCTCGGTCTCGGTCAGCCCCCGCTGCATGAGGTAGAAGAGCTGGTCCGCGCTGACCTTGGAGACGGTCGCCTCGTGGCCCATCTCGACGTCGTCGGTGCGCACGTCCACGTAGGGGTAGGTGTCCGAGCGGGAGATCTCGTCGACCAGCAGGGCGTCGCACAGCACGTTGGACTTGGAGTGGCGCGCGTTCTTCATGATCTGCACCAGGCCCCGGTAGGCGGAGCGGCCGCCGTGGCGGGCGATGGACTTCGAGACGATGTGGCTCGAGGTGCGCGGCGCCATGTGGACCATCTTGGCGCCGGTGTCCTGGTGCTGGCCAGCGCCGGCGAAGGCGATGGACAGGGCCTCGCCGCGGGCGTGGGGGCCCATGAGGAAGACGGCGGGGTACTTCATGTTGCGCTTGGAGCCGATGTTGCCGTCGACCCACTCCATGGTGGCGCCCTCGGCGCAGGTGGCGCGCTGGGTGACGAGGTTGTAGACGTTGTTCGACCAGTTCTGGATGGTCGTGTAGCGCACGCGGGCGTTCTTCTTGACGATGATCTCCACGATCGCCGAGTGCAGGGAGTCGGTGGAGTAGATCGGGGCGGTGCAGCCCTCGACGTAATGGACGTAGGAGTCCTCGTCGGCGATGATGAGCGTGCGCTCGAACTGGCCCATGTTCTCGGTGTTGATGCGGAAGTAGGCCTGGAGCGGGATCTCGACGTGCACGCCCTTGGGGACGTAGATGAACGAGCCCCCGGACCACACGGCCGTGTTGAGGGCGGCGAACTTGTTGTCGCCCGCGGGGACGACGGTGCCGAAGTACTCGCGGACCAGCTCGGGGTACTCGCGCACGGCGGTGTCGGTGTCGACGAAGATGACGCCCTGCTCCTCCAGGTCGCCGCGGATCTGGTGGTAGACGACCTCGGACTCGTACTGGGCGGCGACGCCGGCCACGAGCCTCTCGCGCTCGGCCTCGGGAATCCCGATGCGGTCGTAGGTGGCCTTGATGTCCTCGGGCAGGTCGTCCCAGGAGCTGGCGGGCCGGTCCGTGGAGCGCACGTAGTACTTCACGGAGTCCATGTCGAGCTGGGACAGGTCCACGCCCCAGGTGGGCATGGGCTTGCGCTCGAAGGTCTCATAGGCCTTGAGGCGCTTGGCGAGCATCCACTCCGGCTCGCCCTTGATCGCGGAGATCTCCCGGACCACCTGCTCGTCGAGGCCGCGCTTGGCGTTGGCGCCGGCCTCGTCGGAGTCATGCCAGCCGAAGTCGTAGGACGCCGAGATCGAGTCGATGATCTCGTCGTCGCTGCGCATGGCGGGCTCGGTCGTGGTTGACGTCATCGGGTTCCTTCCGTTCGCTGGGGCCGGTTGCCCCGCGTGTGGGCGATGGTCCGCGCGGCGCGCTTGCGCAGCGCGGGCATGACGATGGGCACGTGCGTGGTGCACACGTGGTCTCCCCCGGCCAGGGTGGCCAGGCGCTGGACGGGCACGCCGAGCAGGCGGGAGAAGGCCTGGGTCTCGGCGTCGCACAACTCGTGGAACTGCCCGGCGACATCGCGCACCGGGCAGTGGCCCTGACAGAGCTGGACGGCGAAGGTGCCGTCGCCGACATCGCGGATCGTGGCGGCGTAGCCGTCCATGGACAGGGCATCGGCCAGGGCGAGGGCGCGGTCCGCGGGATCCTTGCCGGCAGCCTCGACGACGCGCATGTAGCGGCGCTCGAGGTCCCGCCCGCGCGAGGCGGCGAAGGAGCCAACGGCCTTGTCCCCCGCGACCTGGGAGAGGTAGCTGAGCGCCCGGGCGGCGAGGTCGGAGTAGCCCTCGCCGAGGTTCGTGCGCGCCGACGCCGTGGCGACGTAGTGGCGCGCTGGGCGCCCGCGGCCGCGCTTGCCCACACCGGTGGGGGTGTGGACGGCGATCTGGCCGTTGTCCTCCAGGGCGGTGATGTGGCGGCGCACGGCGGCCGGCGTGAGGTGGAGGATGCTGGCGAGCTGCGCGGCGGAGACCGGGCCCTTCTCCACGATGAGGTCGAGGACCTTGGCGCGGGTGGACTCGTCGTCGGCGGGAGCGCCTGGACTGGCAGGACCCGTGGTCGAACTCATCGGACTCATGCTTCCCCCTCTCCTGTCCCTCGCTCTGCGCGCGGGCGCCGCCGGGGCGCCCGGGGCGCCGTCGGCCTGGCACCCATTTTAAGCATCATTTTTGTGCCCAAATTGGTGTGATGCAACTTGACGGCGCCGTGTCTTCACGTGGCGTGGCGCACGGATGGCCGGGTGGGAGGGAGGGATCGGTGGCGACGCGCGAGGGCCGGAAGTCCTACGCGCGCCTCACATGCTCTCGGGGCTGCGCAGCCAGGGGGCGCCGGCGGGGCGCAGCCCCTCGTAGCCGCGAGTCCGCGCGCGCTCGGCGGCGAGGACCCCGGCGACGGTGGAGGGGTTGTGGAGGCGCCCGCCCATGACGGCGTCGAGGACGTCGTCGAAGCGGAACCAGGTGGGCTCGAACTCAGCCTCCTCGGCCTCGCGCGCGGTGCGCTCCTCGACGGGGATCGGGGCGAGGTCCCGGGCGAGGAAGCAGCGCACGCCCTCGGTGGTGAAGCCGGGCGAGGCGTAGAAGTCGACGAGCGTGTCCCACCGCTGCGCGGCGTGATCGGTCTCCTCGGCGAGCTCGCGGGCGGCGGCGATGGCCGGGTCCTCGCCGGGGATGTCGAGCAGGCCCGCGGGGATCTCCCACAGGGCGGCCCGCACGGGGTGGCGGTACTGGCGGACCATGAGGATCTCGGCCGCCCCGTCGGGCTGGGAGGAGTCGTCGCCCTCGCGCAGGGCGATGATGCTGACGGCGTCGTGATGGGCGATCGTCTGGCGGCGGATGGGCTCGGAGGCGCCCGGGGCCGAGGACAGGCGGATCATCTCGTCGTCGACGGCGCAGATGGGGCCGGTCCACACGCGCTGGGTGCTGAGCACCTCCCGGGTGTCGCGCTCGTCGGCGGGGTTCTCGTGGGTCATGGGGGTCTCCCTCGGGTCAGCGATCGCCCCCATTGTGCCCCCGTCCGCTCCCTCACCCCGCCCTCCCCATGCGCGAGACCGGGCGAACAGCACCGCGAGATTCTGAATTCTCAGGCAGTCTCGCATCTCGGCGTGCTGATCGCCCGGTCTCGGCGTGCTGATCGCCCGGTCTCGACGCGGATAGAATCGGGGGCGGCTGGCGGCGGTGTCGGCGACGGCGGAGCCGGCGAGGAGGAGCGATGAGCACGACAGGACTGGACCTGGACTCACTGCTGGGCGCGGCGCGCGAGGCCGTCCTCGCCGCGGCGGCGCTCGCCCTCGACCCGGGCGGCGAGCTGCGCGTGGAGACCAAGCAGAACGACAAGGACCTGGTCACCCAGGTCGATCGGGGCGCGGAGCGGATCGTCGCCGAGCGCATCACGCCCACCGGCATTCCGCTGCACGGCGAGGAGGAGCACCGCGTCGAGGGATTCGAGGCCCATTCCGGCCCGGCCTGGGTGGTCGACCCGATCGACGGCACGACGAACTACGTGGCCACGCACCGCGACTGGGCGGTGTCCCTCGCCCTCGTCGACGGCGGCGCCCCCGTGGTCGCGGCACTCGCCGACCCTGTGGCGGGCCGCCTCATGACGGCTGTCGCCGAGCGCGGGGCCTGGGTGGGGCCGCTGCGGGCGGCCAGCGACGCCGACGAGCCGATCCCCCCGGCGCCCGATCTGCCGCTGGAGCGCGGCGCGGCGATCGTCCCCTTCAGCGCGCTTGGGGGCGTGCCCGGTGCCGACGGCGTCGCGGGCGCCGCGCTGGCGGCCCGCGCCTACGGCTCTGCGGCCCTGGAGATCGCTGAGGTGGCAAGGGGCACAGCGGTGGCCTTCCTGCACGGCGGGCTCAAGCCCTGGGACATGGCGGCGGCGGTCCTCCTGGCCCGTGAGGCGGGCGCGCTCGTCACGCGCGCCGATGGATCCCCTCTCGACGTGCGCCGCGCCGGCTCCGTGCTGGCGGCCACGCCCACTGCGCACGCCCAGGTCCTGGAGATCCTCGCCGGCGCCCGCGGCCGCGCCGAGGCGGCGGGCGAGCCGGGGCCTCGCGATTAGCGGCCGGGGGCCAGGACGGCGCCCAGCTGCGCGAGGAGGTCCGCGACGGTGGGGAGCCGCGCGGCGGCAGCCCTCGCCCGCTCTCGCCAGGCATCCCGGGCGTCGGGGTCGGCGAGGAGGCGGCCGACGGCGTCAGCGATGGACTGGGCCTCGGGCGCCACGAGGATGGCGCCCCCGCGCGCGGTGACGCCCGTGCCCCCGACATCGGTGGCGACGATGGCGGCGCCCGCGCGCAGCGCCTCCTGGATGGTGAGCGGCTGCCCCTCCCACAGGCTGGTCTGGACGACGGCGTCAGCGCTGGCCATGAGCGCCGGGGCGTCGTCGCGCCGCCCGAGCAGGGCGACCGGCAGGCCCTCGGCGTCGATACGGGCCTGGAGGGTGCCCCGCAGCGGACCCTCCCCCGCGATGAGCCAGGTCGGGGCGGGGCCGCCGCCCTCAGCGCGGCGGGTGAGGATCGAGGCGGCGTCGAGCAGGAGGTCGAGGCCCTTCTGGGGGGCCAGGCGGGCGACGGTGAGGATGACGGGGCCGTCGCCGCTCGCGCCCGGAAGGGCCTCGGCCGCTCCGGGGACGCTCAAAGCGCGGCTGCCCGAGTCACTGTCTGGGGCGCTGTCCGGGCCTGCGCCACCCGCGGCGCCCTCTCCCCGCCCCGGCGCCGTCTGCGGCGCGGGGATGACGGCGAGCCGGGCGCTGGCCGCCCCACGGGCGCGGGCACGCTCGACGAGGTCGGGGCTGACGCCGAGGACGACGTCGGCCCTCCTGGCCACGAGGGATTCGAGCCCATTCCCGATGAGCCGGGTGAGGCGCCCACCGACGGGGAGGTTGTGGAGGGTGACGACCAGGCGCGCCCGCCCGCTCCGGCGCCGGCCGAGCGCGAGGGCGGCCACTGAGCCCGCCCGCAGACCGTGGGCGTGGACAACGTCGGCCCCCCGGGCGAGGGTGGCCAGGCGGCGCACCACGGAGCGGTCGGAGGGCGAGGGGCGGGGGCCGATCTCGAGGGGGGCGCGGCGGGCGGCGCCGGTGTCGAGGCCGTCGAGGACCGCCGTCGGGGCGGCGACGACCACCCCGTGCCCGGCGGCGGTGAGCGTGCGGGCGCATTGCCCGAGGTGGGCGCGCACTCCCCCGGCGGCGCTGCCGCTGACCTCGATGACGCGAATGGCTTCCCCCGTCGCGCCCGTGGCCCCAGCGGGCCCAGTTGATCCCGTCGTCCCGGTCATACCGGTCATCTCCTCCCCCGGCGCAGCGCTCCCAGGGCCTGGGGGCAGGCGACGTGCATGGCGGTGATCGTGGCGAGGGCGGCCAGGAGCGCCCAGACGCAGGAGAGCAGGATCTGGGACCAGGGCGCGCTGGTCATCTGGCTGAGTGCCCGCCCGGCCCATCCGGCGGCGGCCGCGGCCGGTCCTCCCACGAGGATGACCCGGATGATGGGGCGCAGCACGGGGGCGCCCAGGCAGCGGGCGAGTGCGGCCAGGAGGCCGATGCCGGCGATCGTCATGCCGACGGATGTGCCCAGGCCGAGCGCTTTGAGGGTGGCGGGGCCGTCGGCTCCCCCAGGGGCCAGCCATCGCACGGCGGCGGCGGAGAGGATGGCCGCTCCGGCCCAGCCCAGGGCGGTGGCGTGGGCGGCCCAGCGCGCCCGGTCGGCGGCGAACAGGACGCGGGTGACCTGGTGGATGAGGCCGAAGCCGACGATGCCGGGGGCGAAGGCGACCAGGGCGGTGGACATCCCCCGGACGTTGTTGGTCAGGAGTGCGAAGAAGGCCTCGGCCCCGGTGCTCGCCGCCAGGAGCATCGCCATTCCCGCCAAGCAGACGCCGGTGACGAGGGCGGTGGAGGCCCCGCACAGCTCGAGGGCCTCCTCGCGCGGGCTGCGCGCGTGCCGTCCCGGGGCGATGGCGCTCTTCTCAACCCTGCCGCTCCCGGTGGGGGCGGCGCGGTCGGCGTCGTCGCCGAGCAGGGCGGCGATCCTCGGGTAGAGGACGGTCGCGACGGGCACGGCGAGGACGGCGTAGGGCAGCACCCAGATGGCCTGCGTGTACTGGTAGACGGCGATGGTGCCGCTGACGCCGCCCGAGCGCGCCAGCACGGGGACGACGAGCATGAAGGCCTGCTGGGCGATGAGGGCGGTGATGCCGGCGGTGGCCAGGCTCCAGGCGCGCCGGCGGGTGGCGGCGTCGAGGCGGAGGGTGGGGCGCAGGTCGATGTCGAGGCGGGAGGCGGGGATGAGGAGGGGCAGGCTGAGGGCGGCCACGCCGAGGGTGGTGCCCCAGCCGAGGACGAGCAGTCCCATGGAGTCCGCCGCGCTGGTCCAGTTCTCGGCGCCTGCGGGGGTGAGGGCGCCGTAGAGGCCGTAGGAGGCCATGACGACGACGCTGGACAGGATCGGGGTGATGGCGGGCCAGGCGAAGCGCCGGTGGGCCTGCAGGACGCCGGTGAGGACGACGCCGATGCCGTAGAGGGGCACTTGGAGGGCGAACATGCGCAGGAAGCTGGCGACGAGGCGCGTCTGGAAGGCGGGGTCGGCATCGGCGGAGGTGGGGAAGAGGGCGGCGATGGGGTCGGCGAAAACGGCGAGGAGGATGCCCAGGGGCACGAGGATGGTGAGGACCAGGCTGAGCATGGCGGAGGCGGTCCGGGAGACGGTCTCGCGGTCGCCGGCCATGATGGCGCTGGCCAGGAGGGGGACGATGGTGGCGGCCAGGGCCCCGCCGACGACGACCTCGTACAGGACGTTGGGGATCTGGTTGGCGGTGGCATAGGCCCCGGCGACGGCGCCCGTGCCGACGGTCGCGGCCTGGACGATCCAGCGCAGGAAGCCGAGCGCGCGGGAGATGAGGGTGAGTCCCGCGACGCCGCCGACGACGCCCGCGAGGCCGCGCTGCGCCGGAGCGGTTCCCTCCTCGGCGCGCGCGGCGGCGGTGGCCTTGCTCGTCATCGGTCCCGGCGCCCCAGGGCGTCCAGCGCGGCGAGGGCCGGGGTGGAGTCGATGACGCGTGAGAAGGAGACGCGCTCGCTGGCGAGAATGAGGGCGACGCCGGTGGCGGCGGCCGCCTGGCGGATCGCGCGCGAGGGGGCGGCGGCCAGGGCTGTGCCGACGAGGGCGCCGAGGGAGTTGGCGCCGGTGTCGCCGAGCATGGTGCGCTCGGCGAGGTCCTCGGGCGCGGAGGCAGCGGCGACGCCGAGGGCGCCTGTGGCGAGGAGCCGGGTGGGGGCGGCGGCGTGGCCGGGCCAGAGCGCCAGGGGGGCGCTGATGAGGGCGCTGGCCTTGAGGGCGCGGCCGGGGCGCAGGTCGAGGAGGTTGTGGACGTTGGCCCAGGCGCCGATGGCGACGGTGCTGACGACGGCGTCGGCGGCGAACGCGGGCAGCCGCGCGGGGCGGGGGGCGGGTGCTGTCAGGGCCCGGTGCCTGGCGAGGAGGACGCCGCTGACGAGGGCACCGGAGCCGATGATGGCGATCTTGAGCGCGCCGGTGGTGACGCGTCCCTTGGCGAGGGCGCCGAGGTGGCCTGAGAGGCCCTTGGCGGGGGCGTCGCCGTCGTGGGCACCGGCGTCGAGGTCGTCGATGAGGCCGGCGGTGCCTCCGGCGGAGGCGGCGATGACGGCGGCGAGGACTGGCCGCGGGGCGGGGTTGGCCGGGAGGCGCCGGGCGAGGGCTCCCGTGCGCCCGGCCGCCGCGGTGGCGCCGATGGCGGTGGCGATGCCGCCTCGCAGGGAGACGGTGCGCCCGTGGAAATTAGTGCGCTCCAGGCGCGCCTGCCCCGGGAGCGCGCGCAGGGCGAGGGAGGCAGCGGCCGTCCAGGCAAGGCCGCTGGCGGCGGCGGTGATCGCGTGCCGGACGGGTGAGGTTACGCGTGTCATGAGGTCAGCCCTTCGAGGGGATGGGGGGCATGACGGCGGTGGCGCCGTCGTCGAAGCCATAAGCGCCCTGCGTCCCCGCCAGGACCGCGGCGAGGGCGAGGGGGACGGAAACGGCGGCGCTGGCCTGGCCCACGGAGTCGATCGTCGTCGCCTTGGTCTTGGCCTCGCGCATGACGGAGATGATGTCGAGCTCGTCGTCGGCCCCGCCGACGATGACGGCCGAGCCGCCCGCGGCCACGCCGTTGAGCGCAGAGGCCCAGGCCTTCCCGGTGGCGTCCGCGCCAGGAGTCGGGGTGGCGCCCGCGGCATTGGACTGGGCCGAGCGGGGCCCCACGACCACCACGGCGTCGGCCTTCGCCGTCAACTGGGAGTCGACCGTCATGAGGGGCGTGTCCGAGGCGGTGAGCAGGTCGCGCAGCGCGGTGGCGGACGGGCCCTCCGTCGTCAGCGTCTTGGCCAGGCCCTCGCCCAGGATGCCGTTGGCGTCGCTGGAGACGGGCTGACCGATGTTGCCGGCGAACTGGCCGGAGTAGGTGGAGCGGAAGGACTCGCGGTCGGGGTCGGTCCACACCGAGGTCAGCGTCACGCGGCCCACGGTCTTGCCGCCGGCGGCCTCGATCTGGGAGATGACGAGCTCGACGTCCTCATCCTGGGCGTCGGGCAGGGAGACGATCGCGATCGACCGCCCGCTCAGCGTTCCGGGCAGGTAGGAGGATGCGGCGGCGGTGATGTAGGCGTCACGGTCGTTGAGCGCGGCGGAGGCCGTCTCCAGCTGGGCGTGCGCCGCGTTGCGATCCTCGCGCAGGGACTCCACCTGGTTGTGCAGGGCGTCCCCCAGGGAGTTCTGCAGGGGGCCCGCCCCCAGGACGATCCCCACGGCCAGGGCGAGGAAGACCGAGATGAGGGAGACCAGGTGGTAGCGGAAGTCGATCATGATGCGTTCCTTGCTGCTTCAGCGAATGGCGCGGATGCGGATCGTCACAGGGACGGGGTCTTCGGGGACAGGCCCACGAGCGACCTCAGGAAGTTGATGAAATCATCCCAGGCGGCGCCGAACAGGCCGAGGAAGGTCTGGCCGGCGGGCGTGGACTGGAGCGCCGCCAACAGGGCGAGCAGTCCCGCCATGGCCAGGAAGAACAGGTGCCAGCTGGAGATGCGGGTGCGGTAGAGCCGCGAGACGCCCTTGGCGTCGATGAGGCGCCCACCGACCTTGAGGCGGGTCAGGAAGGTCGACGACATTCCCGCCCGGCCCTTGTCGAGGAACTCCAGGAGCGTGGCGTGCGTGCCAAGCGCCACGATGAGCTCGGCGTCGGCCTCATCGGCCATGAGCATGGCGATGTCCTCGCTGGTGCCGGTCGCGGAGAAGACCACATGGTCGACGCCGAGGGCCTCCACGCGGGCAAGGCCGGGCGCGCGCCCATCGCGGTAGGCGTGGACGACGATCTCCGCCCCGCAGCGCAGGGCCTTGTCCGAGACCGAGTCCATGTCCCCCACGATCATCGTGGGCTTGAAGCCGGCCTCGATGACGGCGTCGGCCCCGCCGTCGACGCCGATGATGACGGGCTTGCAGTCGCGGATGTAGGCGCGCAGAGCCCGCAGGTCCTCCTTGTAGGAGTAGCCGCGCACGACGACGAGCACGTGCTTGCCCGCCATGGAGGTGCGGATCTCGGGCATGCCGATCCCGTTGAGCAGCAGATCGCGCTCCCGCTTCATGTACTCCATGGTGTTGGCGGCGAAGGCCTCGAGCTGGACGGCCAGCCCTTCCTTGGCCGACTCCATGGAGGCCTCGACGGTTGCTGGGGTCTGCACGGTGCCCTCGGCGACGATCGCCTCCTCGCCCTCGAGGCGCACGGCGCCGTCGGTGACGGTGATCCGATCGCCCTCGTGCAGGCGCATGACGTCCGCGCCGAGGTCGTCGATGAGGGGGATGCCGGCGTCGAGGAGGATGCCGGGGCCGAGGTTCGGGTAGCGCCCGGAGACCGACGGGGAGGCGTTGAGGACCGCCGCGGGGCGCTTCTCCACGAGGGACTCGGCGGCGACGCGGTCGAGGTCGGAGTGGTCGATGACGGCGATATCGCCCGGGTTGAGGCGCTTGACCAGGTCCTTGGTACGGGCATCGACCCGGATGACGCCAACAGGGTGGTCGTCCGGGGAAGAGTGCTTGTGGAACGGGAACCTCACGCGCTTGATTCTGCCATGCCGGCCTCGGCCAGGAGTTCCGCGGCGTGCCGGAGGGCGGCCTCGGAATCGTCGTGGCCGGAGAGCATCCGCGCCAGTTCGCGCTCCCGCTCGGCCCCCGTGACATGGGTGACCCGCGTGCGCGTGATCCTCGTCCCGGTGCTGGCGCCGGCAGTGCCGTCAGCGACGTCAGTGCCTTCAGCACCCTCCAGAGCGCCGCCCTCCCCCGGGGTCTCCTTGTGGACCACGAGGTGGGTGTCCGCCCAGGCGGCCACCTGCGCCAGGTGGGTGACGACGATGACCTGGTGGCTGCGGGCCAGCCGCGCCAGGCGCCGCCCGATCTCCCGCGCGGCCTTGCCACCGACGCCGGCGTCGATCTCATCGAAGACGAAGGTGCGGGCGTGCTGGCGGTCCGGCGCCGCGCCGCCGTCCTCCGCGTCGGGGGTGGGCCCGGCCATGGTGGCGTCGGCGAGCACGACCTCCAGGGCGAGCATGATCCGGGACAGCTCGCCGCCGGAGGCCCCCTTGCCCAGGGGCATCGGGGTCGCGCCGGGGTGCGGGGACAGCAGCAGCGAGACCGCCTCCGCGCCGGTGGGGCCGGGCTCGTCGAGCGCCTCGAGGCCGACGACGAGCCGGGCGCCGCTCATCCGCAGGCCCGCGAGCTCGGCGGTGACGGCCTCCTGGAGGCGCTCGGCCAGTCGGGCCCGGGCGGCGCTGAGCTCGCTGGCGGTGGCGTCGAGCTCGGCCTGGGCCTCGGCGAGGGTCTGGCCGAGGGCCTCCGCGCCGTCGGCGGGCCCGTCGATCCGGGCGAGGCGGTCGGCGGCGCGCTGCCCCCAGTCCAGGAGGGCGTCGACGCCGTCGATTGGCTCGGTGGCTCCCCCGGTCTCTCGGCACAGGCGGGTCAGCTCGGCGCGGCGCTGGTTGACCCAGGCCAGGCGCGCGGGGTCGGCGTCGAGGCCGGAGAGGTAGGCGCCGAGGTCCGCCCCGATATCGGCGCTGAGGATGCCGAGCTGGCGCACGCGCCCGGCGAGCTCGGTCAGGGCGGGGTCGACGCCGTCGACGGCGGCCAGGGCGCGGGCGGCGGCGGCGATGAGGGAGGAGACATCCACCGTGTCAGCGCCCACGGAGGCCGCGGCGGGGTCGGCGTCGGCGGTCAGGGCAGCGGCGGCGGCTGTCGCTGCCAGGCGCAGGTCCTCGGCGTGCTCCAGGCGGCTCGCCTCGGCCTCAAGATCGGTATCCTCCGCGGGCGCGGGGTCGACGGCCTCGATGGCCTCCAGCCAGGCGCGCAGGCGGGCGGCCTCCTCGGCGCGCGCCTGGGAGCCGGCCTGCCACTGCGCCAGTTCCTCGGCGGCGCTGGCCCGGCGCCGATAGGCCTGGGCGTAGCGGCGACACAGGGCGGCGTGCTCGGGCCCGCCGAGGGAGTCGAGGGCGGCGCGCTGGGCGGCCGCGGAGCGCAGGCGGAGCTGGTCGGCCTGCCCGTGGACGGCCACGAGACGGGACCCGACCTCGGCGAGCACCGTCGAGGGCACGGAGCGGCCCCCGAGGTGGGCCCGTGAGCGGCCCTCGGCGGGCACGGAGCGGGTGGCGATGAGGAGGTCGTCGTCGAGCTCGGCTCCGGCCTCGGCGGCGCGGCGCCCGGCCGGCGAGTCGGGGTCGGTGAGGAAGGCCCCCTCGACGAGGGCGCGCTGGGCGCCCGCGCGCACGACCGAGGCCTCGGCCCTCTGGCCGAGCAGCAGGCCGAGGGAGGTGAGCACCATGGTCTTGCCCGCGCCGGTCTCCCCGGTCAGGGCGGTCAGGCCCGGGCCGAAGCGCAGCTCGGCGGACTCGATGATGCCCAGGTCCTCGATGCTCAGGGACTCGATCAATGGCCCAGCCCGTTCTCGCTGGCCGCCCTCCATCCCTGCACGGGCAGGTCGAACTTGCGCACGAGGCGGCGCGAGAACGGGGCGTCGTTGAGGCGCGCCAGGCGCACGGGGCGCTCCCCGCGGGTGACGCGGATGCGGCTGCCCTCGACGACGTCGAGGCTGCGGCGCCCGTCGCACCAGATCTCGGCGCCGTCGAAGCCGGTGCGGTCGATGACGACCTCCAGGCAGGAGCTCGGCGCCACGACAAGGGGGCGGGTGAACAGGGCGTGGGCGGCCATGGGGGTCAGGAGCAGGGCCTCGACCTCGGGCCAGATGATGGGGCCGCCCAGTGAGAAGGCGTAGGCGGTCGAGCCGGTGGGGGTGGAGATGACCAGGCCGTCACAGCCGAAGGAGGAGACCGCCTGGCCGTCGACGCCGATGGCCAGCTCGAGCATGCGCGCGCGGTCGCGCTTCTCCAGGGCCGCCTCGTTGAGGGCCCAGCCGTGCTGGAGCGTGCCCTCGGGGCTCTCGACGGTCACCCCCAGGGTCATGCGCTCCTCGACGGTGTAGTGCCCGGCGACGAGCTCGGCGACGACGTGCTCGACGGCGTCGGGGTCCGCCTCGGCGAGGAAGCCGACGTGGCCGGTGTTGATGCCCATGAGGGGCACGTCCTTGTCGCGGGCGATCTGGCTGGCGCGCAGGATGGTGCCGTCCCCGCCCAGGACGAGGACGAGGTCGATATCCCCGCCGAAGCGGTGGTCGACGCATTCGACGCCGTGCTCGCGCAGGGCCGCCTCGGCGCGCGCCCCGGCCGAGGCCGTGGAGGCGGAGCGGCGCTGCCCCGGCGGCACGGGCTGGTCGTTGACGTCGCGCCGGACCACCATGACGCGCGTGATCCTGTCATCGCCGTGGTCACTGTGGTCGCTGTGGTCGCTGCGCCGCCCGGGGTCTGTCGATGCGGTCATCGGCTGCTCGTCCTCCCTCGTCTGGCGCCCTTGCCGTCGGGGCCCTCGGCGACGGCGCGCCTGGCCTCGGCGATGAGGGCATCGCCGGTCAGGTCGGCGCCGCTCCCGGCACCGCCAGCATGCATGGACAGAAAGTACTCGACGTTGCCCGAGGGGCCCGGCAGCGGCGATGCGGTGATGGCGTCGATGCCCAGGCCCAGTCCGTGCGCGCTCTCGGCCACCGTCAGGATGGTCTCGAGGCGCAGCTCGGGATCGCGGACCACTCCCCCGTGCCCAAGCCTCTCCTTGCCGATCTCGAACTGGGGCTTGACCATGAGGAGGAGGTCGGCGTCGTCGGCCGCGGCCCGCAGGAGCGGCTCCAGGACGAGGGTCAGGGAGATGAAGGACATGTCGCCCACGATGAGCCCGGGCGCCGGGGCGACGGCGGCGGGGTCGAGGGTGCGCACGTTCGTGCGGTCGAGGACCCGCACGCGGGGGTCGGACTGGAGGGACCAGGCGAGCTGGCCGTAGCCGACGTCGACGGCGACGACGCTGGCCGCGCCGCGGCGCAGGAGCACATCGGTGAAGCCGCCGGTGGAGGCTCCGGCGTCCAGGCAGCGGCGCCCCTCGACCACCGGGGCGAGCCCCCGGGCCTGGAGGGCGTCGAGGGCGCCGGCGAGCTTGTGGGCGCCCCGCGAGACGTAGTCGTCGCCGCTGGGCGCGACGATCTCGATGGCCTGCGCGGGGTTGACCTGCCTGGCGGGCTTGGTGACAGGCGCGCCGTCGAGGGTGACGTGGCCATCGGTGATGAGCTGGGCGGCGTGGGCGCGGGAGCGCGCCACGCCGCGCCGGACGAGCTCGGAGTCGATGCGGATGAGTCGTGCCATGCGGCCCGCCTCAGCCCTCGGCCAGCCGCAGGGCGGAGCGGAGATCCTCGGCGAGCTCGGCCAGTCCCTCGGCCCGCGTCTCCAGCGGCTCCCCGGCCAGGGCGCTGAGGCGCTCGGAGGCGCCGGCGCCTGCCTCGGAGGCCTCGGCGAGGCGCTGCTCACGGGGCGGGGAGGGACGCGGCACGGCGGGGGCCGCCGTGCTGGGGCCCGGGGCGGGGCCCGGCTCGCTCTCGGTGCTCATGGGCTGTCCGCTCAGGCCGCGACGGTGATCTCGGGGACGCTCAGCGCGGGGGCGCCGGCCTGAGTCCCGCTGGCGGCGTCGGCGCTGGCCCAGGCGGCCGCGGCGAGCGCCCGGTAGGCGTCGAGGGTGACGGTGGCGGGCTGCTCGAGGGCGCCGGTCCCCGCGAGCTCGAGGCGATCACCGCTCACGCGCGCGCTCTCCTGGCCGACGCGCCACCAGTCCCCGTCGCTGACGGGCTCGGGGTGGGCCTCGATGAGGCCGCGCAGGTCCGTGTGGAGGAAGGCGGGGCGCTCGGCGGGGTCGGCGAGGATGACGTCGCGGGCGGTGCTCACGCCGGTGAGCACGTGGAGGCCGGGGATGGAGGCGGCGCGGGCGCCGACGTGGTCGGTGTTGAGGCGGTCGCCGACGGCGATGGGGCTCGTGGCGCCGCTGCGGGCAAGGGCGCGCTCGTAGATGCCGGGGAAGGGCTTGCCTCCGGCCAGGGGCTCCTTGCCGGAGGCGTGGGCGATGGCGGCGACGAGGCTGCCGTTGCCCAGGGCGAAGCCGCGCTCGGTGGGCAGGGTGGCGTCGAGGTTGGTGGCCACGTGCAAAGCGCCGGCGGTGATCGCGTAGAGGCCCTCGGAGAGCATGGCCCAGTCGACGGCGGGGTCCCAGCCCTGGACGACGGCGGCGGGGCGGTCGGCGGCGGTGTCGGTGAGTGTGAAGCCCTCGTCGAGGAGGGCCTGGCGCACGCCGTCACCGCCGACGACGAGGCAGAGCGAGCCCGGTGCGAGGTGCTCGGTGAGCATGACGGCCGCGTCCATGGCGGCGCTGAAGACCTCGCCTGGCTCGGCCTGGATGTCGTTGGCGCGCAGCTTGTCGACGACGGTGCGCGGGGCGCGCGAGGCGTTGTTGGTGACGAAGCTGAGGCGCATGCCGGCGGCCCGGGCGGCGTTGACGGAGTCGGCGGCGTGCGGGACGCGGGCCGCGCCTGCGAAGCAGACGCCGTCGAGGTCGAGAAGGGCGCCGTCGTAGGCGGTCGACAGGGGGGCCTGGCTTCCCAGCAGGCCCGGGGGCAGGGGCGTGGGGCTCATGCCTTGTCCTCCTCGGTGTGGGTGTCGTCCGCGTCGTCGGCGGCGCCCGTGCCGGCGTCGGCGGGGATGCCGTGCGCCTGGAGGTGCTCGACGAGCTCGTCCTCGATGGAGTCGGCGCTGGGCGCCGGGGCGTCGGGGTCACTGGCGGGGGCCCCCTCGGGCTCCTCGTCCTGCTCGGGGAGATCAGCCGGCTCCGCCTCGTCGGCGGCAGTGGCGCCGGCGGTCTCAGCGGCCTCGGCAGCGCGCTCCTCCTCCGACTCCTCCTCGACGTCGTAGACCTCGACGTCCGGCTCGGCGGGCTCGGGGGCCTCGCCGATGCGCTCACGGATGGCGTCGGCCTCCTTCCCGCGCCCGAGGTCCTCGAGGCGGTCGGCGCGCACGGAGTGGAGCCGGCGCAGGGTCTCTCGGTCCCCGCGGAAGAGGCGGATGGCGTCCTCGACGACGACGAGCCCGAGCTCGTCCTGGCCCATCTCATGGCGGACGCCGGAGAGGACCATCGCGATCTCGGCCTCCTCGACGTCGTCGAGCTGGCTGGGGTCGGCCTCCGCGGCCGCCTTGAGGGCCTGGTTGTAGCGGCCGAGGGCGCGCTCGCAGTCGGCCTCGATGGCGCGGTGGAGGTCGAGGCCGGACAGGCGGCGCGCGGCGCGGATGTCCCGCAGGGCATCGGCGTAGTGCTCGGAGAGGTAGGCGGCGATGCCCGCCGCCTCACGGACGACGGCGATGCGCCCGGCGTGGGAGGCGGCGTAGCGGGCGTGCTCGTGGGCCAGTTCCGGGTCGGTGTCGAGGAGGCGCTGCACCATCACGAGGTGCCTGGCGACATTCTCCGCGTTCGAGCGCCCGAGGGCCCGCAGCTCGCGCCGCGCGGAGGCCTCGAGCTGCGCGGGCTCGACGTCGTCGGGGACGCGGGGCTCGGGGACGCGGTTGCGCTGGGGCGGACGGGTGTCGCGCGCGCCGGGGCGGCCCTTGCGGCGGTCACCGCCGAAGCGCCCGCCCCGGGGGCCGCCGGAACCGCCGCGGCGGTCATCGCCCGACCGGTGAGGGCGGCGCTCCGAGCGGTCCCCGTAGCCGCGATCACCGCGCTCGCCGTCACGGTCCTCACGGCGCCCGTTGTCCCGGTAGCCACCGTCACGGCTGTCGCCAGAGCGGTATGTGCCCCGCTGGCCGCCGCGGCGGTCGTCACCCGAGCGATAGGAGCGGCGCTCGGAGCTCTCCCCGTAGCCGCGATCGCGGTAGCCGCCATTCCGGCCGCCACCGTCACGGCCGCCACCCCGGCGCTCGTCGGACCGGTAGGAGCGGTGCTGCCCGTGCTCACCGCCAGAGCGATTGGCGCCCCGAGCGCCGAAGCCGTGGCGGTCGCCGCGCGCGCCGCCGGATCGGCGAGCGCCGTCATTCCTGTCATAAGCCCTGTCGTGAGCCATGGTCCTTCTTCCTGTGGCCGACTGCCTCGGGGGTTCCCGCAGTCTTTCTGGCGCAAGCCTACTCAGGCCAGGCGCTCAGCCGCGCCAGCCGGCCGGGTGATCTGCTCAACCAGGGCTCGGATGCGAGACTGCTCGCATGAGCGCAGCCCCTGACGTCCTCCTCGTCGAGGACGATGCCGACCTCGCGGCGGCGACCCGCGACTACCTGAGCGCTTTCGGATTGGGCGTCGAGCACCACGTCGATGCCGAGGCAGCGCGGGACGCCGTGCGCCATGCGCCCCCGGGCGTCATCCTGCTCGACATCAACCTTCCCGGGATAAGCGGTTTCGACCTGTGCCGGGAGCTGCGCGCGGTCACGGACGCGCCGATCATCTTCATCTCCGCGCGCGCCACCGACGTCGACCAGGTACACGGGCTGTCACTGGGCGCGGATGACTTCATCACCAAGCCGTTCTCCCTGGCCGTGCTGCTCGCGAAAGTGCGCCGGGCGCTGCAGCGCTCGGCGGGGGCCGCCGGGGCCCAGCCCCCGCCCCCGGACTTCGACGACGGGCGCCTGCGCGTCGAGCTGTCCACCGGCCGCGTCTTCATCGCCGGCAGGGAACTGCGCCTGACCGCTCTCGAGGACCGGATCCTGAGGCACCTGGTCACCCACCGGGGATCGGTGTGCGCCAAGTCCGAGATCATCAAGGCGGTCTGGGGAGACGAGTACACCTCCGAGGGCACGCTGAGCGTCCATATCAGGCGCCTGCGCACCCGCATCGAGCCGAGCCCGGAGTCCCCCGACTACATCCGCACGGTGTGGGGCCGGGGCTATCTCTTCGAGGCTCCCTGATGCGCGGGCTGCGCTGGCTGGCCCTCCTGCTGATCGCCACGATGGTGGCGGGGCTCGCCGCCATCGCGGTCCTGTCCCGCCAGGAACCGCCCGCGCCCGCGACCAGCTCCCTCAACGACGCCGCCGCGCGCATCGCGTCCGCCTGGCCCCATCCCGAGCAGGCCGATCTGGGCGCGCTCCGCGAGGACCTGCGGCTCGTCGACGCCTCGGGCAGGGAGATCCCCCTCGACGGCGCGCCCGTCGGCCAGGCCGGTGGCGCCGCGGGCCTCGGGACCCTCGTGTGGAGCGCGGAGCACCGCCCCTTGACCACGCCTGTCGTCGTGGACGGTAGCGTCGTCGCCTGGCTGTCCCTCGACGACGGGTATCCCGCCGGGGCGGGGGCCGGGCGACGCGCGATGGCCTGGGCGAGCGCGGGCACCGTCCTCGCCGCGGTCCTCGTCGCGGCGACGGCCATCCTCTGGTTGAGATCGCGCGTGCTCATGCCCTTCCACCGCATGGAGCGCTTCGCTGCGCGGGTGGCGGCCTGGGACCTGTCCGCCCCGCTCGAGATGGACCGCGAGCACGCCTTCGGCGCCTGGACCGAGAGCTTCGACCTCATGCGCGCCGAGTTGGAGGCCTCACGGCTGCGAGAGGCGGCGGAGCGCGCGTCCAAGGAGGCGCTCATCGCCCAGATCGGTCATGATCTGCGAACCCCGGTGGCCACGATCTCGGCGACGGCGGAGCTCCTCGCCCTCGAGAGCGGGCCCGGGCGGGATGATGGGGGCGGCAGGAATGCCGAGAGGCTCGCGATCATCCAGTCCAAGAGCGCGCAGATCGACGCCCTCATCACGGATCTGGTCCGGGCCCACCGCGCGCGGGTGGCCGATCTCCCCATCGACCTGGAGGATATGAGCTGCGCAGAGGTGACCAGGATGCTGCGCGAGGCGGATCATCGGGGCCTAGCGCGCATCCATCCCGGCCCCGATGCGCTGGTGCGCGCGGATCGACTGCGCCTGGCCCAGGTCATCGACAACGTCCTGCAGAACTCCTACAAGTACGCTGGCACACCCCTCGCCGTGCGCGCGGAGATCGAGGCGGACTGCCTGCGCCTGAGCCTGACTGACTCGGGGCCCGGCGTGGACCCGGACGAGACCGGCATCATCTTCGCCCGGGGTCAGCGCGGCCGGGGCGCCACGGGCAAGCCCGGGCAGGGCCTGGGCCTGTTCACCAGCGCGCAGCTCATGGACAAGATGGGCGGGCATATCGAGGCCAGCCTTCCAGCGCGGGGAGGGCTGCGGATCACTCTCACGCTCCCGCTGTCCTAGCCCTCCCCCTGCGCGCCCCTGCTCCTCGCGCGCCTCCCCGACGCGGGATCAGAGGCGAGGCGTCAGGGAATCGTAAGGATTCGCCCGCCCCAACGCGCCTAGGGTCGAGGGAGCGGCGGGAGGGTCCCCCGCGAGGAGGAGAGCGCATGTCATCACAGAACGTTCCCATCATCACCACGAGCAAGCTCTCCAGATCCTTCTCGGTCGGCGGCGCCCAGCAGCATGTCCTGCGCAACCTGGATATGAGGATCCAGAAGGGCTCCTTCACCGTTGTCATGGGTCCCTCGGGGGCGGGGAAATCGACGCTCCTCTACGCGCTCTCCGGCCTCGACCGCCCCACCCTGGGATCGGTGGCGCTGGATGGCACGGTCCTCACCGACCTGGGTGAGGACGGCCTGGCCCTCTTCAGGCGGCGCCATTGCGGCTTCGTCTTCCAGCAGATGCATCTCGTGGACTCGCTGACGGTGCTGGAGAACCTCCTGGCGGTGGGCCTCCTGGTGAGCAGGAATCGCCGCGCCGTCGTCGATCGCGCCGCCGAGCTCCTTCAGCGCGTCCAGTTGCCCGAGCGCGACTGGGGGAAGTCGCCGTCGACGCTCTCCGGGGGCGAGGCCCAGCGCGTCGCCATCGCCCGCGCCCTCATGAACCGCCCCGCAGTGGTCTTCGCCGACGAGCCGACCGGCCAGCTCAACTCAGAGCACTCCAGGGCAGTCCTCGACCTGCTCGGAGAGGTTCATGAGGACGGCCAGACCGTTGTCATGGTCACCCATGATCTGAACTCGGCCGCGCGCGCGGAGCGCGTGCTCTACCTGCGCGACGGGCGCGTCTTCGATGAATGCGCGCTGAGCGGTTCGGAGCGTGAGCGCACCGAGTCCCTCGCCCGCTTCCTCGATGACATGGGGTGGTGACGTGCTCGCCCCCTCCTCCCGCCTTCTCGCCCGCCGAGCCCTGCGCAAGCACCCCGGCCTGGTGGGCACCATCGGCGCGCTCTCACTGATCACCGGTCTTCTGGTCTACGCCGCTCTGATGATGCTCACCCAGCACGGCTCCTACCTGAGCGCCAAGACCCGCGAATGGAACTTCCCCGATGTCACCGCCATTGCCCCGAGCGGGGAGGGCGCCGACACCATCACATCCACGCTTGGGGCCGACGAGCGTGTCGCCGACCTGGAGACCGACGAGACGGTGCTCTCCCAGGGCTCGATCCCCTACGGCGATTCCACGCTTCCCACCACCTATCTCTTCTACGACGCCGGAGCGGCACCCAGGATCGGGTCATGGGACGTCGTCGAAGAGCTCGGCTCACCCGTAGCGGATCCGGTGTGGGCCCCAAGCGCGTTGAAGACGGCGGGCGGCTACTCCCTTGGGGATGAGCTGGTCTTCTCCTCGCCCCTGGGCGAGCGCCGCTTCCACATCCAGGGATTCGTGGAGTCCAGCGCTGGCGGGACGCCACTGCTGGGGATGCTGTGGCTCGGCCTGCCGAGTGACGCCTTCCATGCCCTCCGCGACCAGGCGCGCGAGTACTACACGGACCTGGCCGCGCAGCAGGCGGCGGGCGGCGAGTCGCGGATATCGCCGGACTCGGTGCCCGGCTGGGTGCCCTCATCGATGATCAAGGCGCGTCTGGTGGATCCGCAGGAGGACACGAGCGCCATCATCCGGGTCGTCTCAGATCTGGACGTCCCCGGGGCGAGGACCTATGACAGGGACATGCTGGCCATCGCGCAGAGCACCACCGTCGGGCTGATCGCCGTCATCATGCTCCTGTTCTCGACGATGATCACCACGATCTCGATCGTCATCCAGGCGTTCCTCCAGCGCGCCGCTATCCGGGACGATCTGACGACGCTCGGGGCGCTGCGCGCGATGGGGTACACGACCCGCGGGGTCTTGCGCCCGATGGTGCTCTGCTTCGCCCTGATCGCCCTGCTGGGCGCCGCTCTCGGCGCCGCGGGGAGCCACGGCGTCCTGCCCCACATGGCCGAGATCCTGAGCTCGCAGACGGGCATCACATGGAGGCCGAGCATCGACCCTCTCCTTCTGACGGGCACTGCCTGCGCGCTGGCGCTCCTCGTGTGGGTGACCGGGGCCGTCGTCGCCCGACGGGTCAGGAGGATGGGGGCCGTTGAGGCGCTCCATGGCGGCGCGTCGGCCCACTCGTTCCGCCACGCGGGTCTCAGGCTCGACCTCCTGCCAGGGCGGCTCGCCACACGCCTCGGCCTGAAATCGATGCTATCCGCGCCAGGGCGCACGACGCTGATCATGGTGGTGGCGATGGCCTGCACGATGGCCGCGGTGTTCTCGGTGGCGGGTCTGGGCGCGCTCGCGGATAAGGACCGCGCCAAGGACACGCTGCTCGGCGCCACTATCGCCGATATAGAGATCAGGGGGCGGACGAGTGCCGACGTGCCGACCGCTGTTCAGAAGGCGTCCTCGATCGCCGGGGTTGAGGAGGCGCTGCCGCTGTCCTACGAGTCGCTCGTCATCAACGGGAGCGACGTGAGCGCCGAGGTGGTGGACGATCCTGAGAGCGCGCCGCAGAGCGCCATCTACGAGGGCCGGCCGGCCACGCATGCCAATGAGATCGTCATCGGACCGGCGATCGCCAAGCGCTACGGCTTGGAGCCCAATGACACGTGGACGGTGACGACGAAAGAGGCCAGCGCGGAGCTCCTCGTCACCGGCCTGGCCAGTGGGACGAGCAACGGAGGGAACTTCATCATGCTCAGCCAGAAGGCGTTCCACCAGCTCAGCCCGACGACCGAGCTCGCCGGAGCGGTGGTCTACCTCGATAGCGCCGCCGATGCCGACAGCGTCACACGAGCGCTGCAGGACGAGCTCGGCAGTGGGTACCGGGTGAGCAACTACGGGAAGAACATCGCCATCCAGATAGACAGCGCCGTCTCCGTCGTCCCTATCCTGTCCAGGACGCTCATAGCGTTCACCGCGCTGGTCATCGTGCTCGTGATCGCGCTCGTCACGGCATCGCAGGTGGCGCGGTCGCGCGAGACCTCGGGGCTCCTCAAGGCCCTGGGGCTGACCTCGGCCCAAGCGGCGGCAAGGATCCGCTGGAGCATCCTGCCGCCGCTGCTGATCGGCACGGCACTTGGATTCGCGATAGGGATCCCCCTCGTCAAGCCGATGCTCGTCGGAATGCTCAGCGGGATAGGGATCATGCGGATCAGCACCGCGATCCCCGTGTCGCCCCCGCTCCTGATGACGGCAGGCATCATGGTCACCGCCATGGTGGCGGCGAGGCTGGCGACACGCCCCATTCGCGGGATCACCGCCTATTCGCTCATGACGGAGTGAGCGCCGCGGTCAGGCAACGGCGCCGCGAGGCCCTCCTCCCCCGCGGCGCCCGCGCCGACCGGAAGGGAGCCCACCAGTTCGCCTCGCCCAGGAGGTTCATCAGCGAGGGGAGCACCAGGACGCGCAGCACCGTGGCGTCGAGCAGGATCGCCATGCCCAGTCCGACCCCGATCTGCTTGAGCTCGATGAAGCTCAGGGCGCCGAACACAGAGAAGACACCCACCATGACCAGCGCGGCGCTCGTGATGACGCCAGCGGTGCGGACCGTCCCCCTCTCGATGGCATCCCGAGTGGGCAGGCCGGACTCTCTCGCCTCCTTGATACGGCTGAAGACGAAGACGTGGTAATCGAGCGACAACCCGGAGAGGACGACGAAGAGCATCAATGGCACCCATGAGACGACGTGCTCGGTGGAGTCGAACCCGAGGAGGCCCTCCGCCCAGCGTCCCTGGAACACCACTGTGAGGAAGCCGAAGCTCGCGGCTGAGGAGAGCAGGTTGAGCACGACAGTGGTCGCGGCGATGACAGGCGATCCGAAGGCCATGAGCATCACGATGACAGTGTGTCAAGCCCCGGGTTCCGGAGACCGTTGCGCGACTGCGAGTATAACGGCGGGCCTGGGTTGTGGGGCTGCCGCTGGGATCGTCGGCGGTGACGGCGAAAGTGGGCGCGCGTT
>NZ_JH806634.1:0-32006 GCF_000295095.1 Actinomyces timonensis DSM 23838
ACGGGCGGGCCTATTGGACGCTTTGTGTTGGTTTGTTGAGGCCTGGTTTTCGTTGGTATCGCTGGGTTTCCTCGGGGTTCGAGTCAGTTCGCCCCCGGTTCATTCCCAGGCATTCTGTGCTGGTCGGACACAGGGTTTCCGTTGCAATAGCGCGGTAAACCCGCTTCCCGAGTCACTGATCTCCTGGTGGGGACCCCGGACATATCGTGTTGCCCGGGCGGCGGGTTTTCGTGGCGATGGCGCCGGAATCGCCGCGGCGGAGTCAGGGGCTACGAGCCCAACCCGAGCCTGTCGATCCCACTTGCGCTGCCCGTGGGACGGGGCCCGCCGGCGCCGCGCGCGACACCCCTGCGCGGGATTCGCGCCGTTGTGGACGTGCCCGGGGGTTGCGAACGTGCCTCAGGGTTGCCGACGCGCCCCGGGGGCACGTCCACAACCCCAACGCACGTCCACAACCCCGCCGCGCGTCCGCAACCCTCACGCGCGTCCACAAACCCGCCGCGCGCCCACTTTTGCCGTGGCCGCCGACGATCCCAGCGGCTGGCTCGCTATGCTCCGCGCATGTCGATCGACGCCGCGCAGCGGGAGCAGACCTCCCTGGAGCTCACCGCACTCGCTGAATCCCTCACCATCGACCGAGCCATCCTCGCTGCGCGCCTGGGCCTCGATCCCGTTCAGTTCGATGCGATCCTCGCCGTCGACCCGCGCGTCCACCCAGCCGAGGTATGGCGGCTGCGGGACTTCCTGACCGCCGTCGCCGACGCGACGGGAACCCCTGTCCCGGGCTTCACCGTTCTGCGCGACGACATGCGCGCCCAGGCGATCCGCTGGTTCGGAGCCTGGGAGGTACCCAGCGCCGAGGGCCTCGCAGCGCCGTCGGGCCACACGTGCTGACGGCGACGCCACACGTGGCGGCCGCGCCGGCAAGACTTCCCCTCGGAACAGTCCTGCGCGCCCCCGCGCGGCTCGCCGGCTCAGATCCAGCTCTGGAACCACATGTGCCAGTACCAGAAGTCGTAGCTGATCCGCTGGCCGGTCCACAGCGGCCACCACAGCAGCCCGAAGATCACCGCGAGGGCGACGACGACGCCCGTCGCCACCAGCCCCTCATACCTCAACCGCCACCCGGCGACGCCGATCCATTCCCGTGTGAGGAAGCGCGGGCTGACGAGGCCCCGCCATCTGCCGAAGCCCAGGAAGCGGGCCACGACGCCCCGGGGCGCCGGCAGGCCGGGACCCGTCGCCCCAGCGATGACGGCGCGCTCCTCGTCCCTCGCCGCCGCGGACCCCGGCAGGGGCGGGATCATCCCTGACAGCGAGCCGAGCGCGAGAGCGAGCACCATGACGACGCAGGGCACGAAGGCCACGGTGTAGAAGGAGAAGATCGTTCGATCCGGGTACTGGAACCACGGCAGGTAGAGGCCCACGTAGCCGATGAGCGGCACCCACATCCTCCAGTCGCGGCGCGCCACCGCCACCGTGATGACGACGGCGAGGGCGCCGATGCCGAACCACCACACCGGGATGTTCCCGATCGCGGAGATCGCCTCCACGCAGTGGCTCGAGCCGCAGGAGGAGCCAAGGTCCTCCTTGGCGGGGTAGTAGAAGAGGGTCGGGCGGGTCTGCGCCAGCCAGGAGATCGGCTTCGACATGTACGGGTGCGTGCTGTCCAGCCCCACGTGGAAGCGGTACATCTGGATGTGGTAGTCGAGGAGGCTGTTGAGGGAATCCGGCATCCAGGACCGGGGAAGCGTCTGGCCGGTCGCGCGCCGCTGCGCGGCCCACTCGTGGTTGAAGGCCTTCGAATGGGCGAACCAGGAGAACCAGCCGGCCACGTACACGACGAGCGCGGTCGGCACCAGGTAGAGGAAGTCCTGCAGTCCCCTGCCGAGGAATCCAGCGGTGTGCCACGAGCGCGCCCCCACCGCGCGCAGCGCGCAGACATCCCACACCACGACCATGACCCCGACCGCCGCCAGCAGGTAGAGGCCGGACCACTTGATCGAGCAGGTCAGGCCCAGGCTGATCGCCGTCGCCAGGAGCCACGGCCGCCACAGCAGCAGGGGAGCGGCGCTGCCCGCGGGCCGATCGGCGAGGCCCCTGGCCAGGCGCTCGCGCATCCACTGCCGGTCCCGGACGAGGCAGTACAGGGCGCAACTCGCGAACAGGCCGATGAAGTTGTCGAGGAGGGCGATCCGGGACTCGGTGATCCCAATGCCGTCGATGGCCAGGAAGAAGCCCGCCAGACCGGCCAGGAGCGGTGAGTGCACGAGGCGCATCATGATCCGCGTGACCAGGAGGACCGTGAGAACACCGGCCAACGCCGGCATGAACCGCCAGCCGAAGGAATTGACGCCGAAGATCTCCATGCCGGAGCCGATGAGCCACTTCCCCAGCTCGGGATGGACGACGTACTCGGGCTTCGTCGTCAGCGCATGAGCGACGTCGCCCGTGGCGAAGAGCGAATCGGCGCCCTCTTTCCACTCGGCCTCGTAGCCCACGTGCCAGAGGGCGTAGCCCTCCTTGACGTAGTAGATCTCGTCGAACATGAGGCCCCGCGGGTGGGACAACCCGACGAAGCGCGTGATCGCCGCCAGCACGGTGACGATCGCGGTAACGATCCAGCCGTTGATCCGCAGGGACGCGGCGAGCGCCCATGCGGTGGGGCGAAGCCCGAGGCGGGCCCGCAGACCGTCCTGAGAGCGATCCTCCATGAGCGGGGCCGCCGCCGGGGCCGCCGCCGCAGGTACTGCTGCGGGGGTCGGCTGCTCGGCAGGCATGGGGACAGCCCGGTCGCCGGCCATCCAGTGCGCCAGTTCCTCCTGGGGCGAGGCGTCCCTCCCGCTAGGAGCGCTCATCGAGGGAGCCGTCGCGTCAGCGCCTCTCGGCGACGACGGGACTGCGACCTCAGGGGCGTCGGGATTGTCATGCCTGTTATCAGTCACCGGGCGAGTCTAAGGGGGAGCGCCATACTGGGCCCATGAGCGACGTCACCGCGCCCCCGGGCGCCCACGAGACCGAGCACGAGCCCGACGCGCATGGCATGGGCGGTGGCCCCGGAGAGGACAGCGCGCCCGATCCCGCTCTTCCGGGCTCTGCCGGCCCTCGGCCCGGTGAGATCCTCCTTGCCGCCACGCCCATCGGGAATGTCGGCGATGCCTCCGCACGGCTGCGCCTCGCGCTGGAGAGAGCGGACATCGTCGCGGCGGAGGACACCCGGCGCGCGCGGGCCCTCGCCCAGCGGCTCGGCCTGCGCATCGGCGGCAGGACGCTCGCCTACCACGAGCACAACGAGGCCCAGCGCACCAGCGAGCTCATCGAGGCCGCCCAGTCCGGTCAGAGCGTCGTCATGGTCTCCGACGCCGGGATGCCGTCCGTCTCCGACCCCGGCTATCGGCTCGTCGTGGCCGCCGCCGAGGCGGGCGTGCCCGTGAGCGCGGCCCCCGGGCCCTCGGCGGTCCTCACCGCACTGGCCGTCTCAGGCCTGGCCTCCGACCGCTTCTGCTTCGAGGGATTCCTGCCCCGCAAACCGGGGGAGCGGGGCCGGGCCCTGACCGAGCTCGCCGACGAGCGGCGCACCATGGTCCTCTTCGAGTCCCCGCGCCGCGTCCACGCGACCCTCCAGGCGATGGTCGAGGCCCTCGGCCCCGAGCGTCCCGCCGCCCTGTGCAGGGAGCTCACCAAGACCCATGAGGAGGTGCGCCGGGGCACGCTCGCCGAGCTCGCCGCCTCCACAGCTGGTGAGGTGCTCGGGGAGATCGTGCTCGTCGTCGCCGGGGCCCCGCGGCGCGCCGCCGACCCGGATGAGGCGGCCGCAGCGGCACTGGCCCTGGCCGACGGCGGCATGCGCCTCAAGGAGGCCGCGGCCCAGGCGGCGCGCGAGAGCGGGCTGCGGCCCAACGAGGTCTACCGACGAGCCCTGGACCTCCGGCGATAGCCACGCCATCGAGTCGCTCCCTCATGCCGGTCCACCTGCAGTCGATGGAGTCATCGCCCGAGGCGGGTGACGGCGCGATGCCTTGCCCAAGGCTGAGGGGAGAGCCCGCCCGGGCGCCTCTCAGGCGGTCATACCGCCCGGCGCCTGCGAGTCGAGGAAGGCCTGGGCCTTCCGGTTCGACGACCTGCGCTTGACCGCCCAGACGATCCCGATGATGAGCACGATCGTTCCCGCGCCGCCGAGGAACAGGGAGCCGAGGAACGCGCCCGCCCCCGTGACGATGCCGGAGACCGACGCCGCATCGCCCAGGGCGAGGGCTCTCGCGCTGCTGTGGCAGTCGAAGGTGTACTCGCCTGAGGCGCTGGGGGTCAGGGTGAGCAGTTCGGACTTGTCATTGACGGTCACATCGCCCGTGACCGAGCCCTCCTCGATCGTGCCGGGGCCGGTGTAGTCGCAATTCGCGTAGCCGTCGCCGAACAGCCCGTACTCCTTGCCGCCCTCCAGAGTGACGGTGGTGGTCCCATTGGAGTCCAGGGGCTGCAGGGATGTCGCGTTGAGGAAGGCGCCGATGGTGAGGGCGATGCCGACGATGGCCAGGACCATCATGGTCACTCCGGAGGCCAGGAGGATCCAGGGCGCTTTCATGCTCTTGACCACCGGGGGGAGCCCCGGCATCCCGTACCTGGGCGCCGCGCCCGGGTAGCCGGCCTGGTAACCGGCCTGGTACGCGCCATAAGGCGCTCCCACCCCGGCCTCCAAGGGCTGTTCCGCCGGGCTCGAGGGCGCGGAGAAGGGATCGGAGGTCCCAGAGGGGCCGCTCGAGGGGGACTGGGACATGGCTGCCTCTCATCCGTCGCAAGATCGCCCTGCGGGTCCCCACCGGATGATTGGATGCCATCGCCAGCGGGAACAGCATGGGCCGGGCGCGCTGGGCCCTGCGCCCACCATACGGCGCCCCGCCCGCGAGCGGATAGGCTTGGGCCCATGAGCCACATCCTGTCCGCCGTCGCCTGGCCCTACGCCAACGGCCCCCGCCACATCGGCCACGTCGCCGGTTTCGGTGTCCCCTCCGACGTCTTCTCCCGCTACATGCGCATGGCCGGGCATGACGTCCTCATGGTCTCGGGCACCGACGAGCACGGCACCCCCATCCTCGTGGCCGCCGATGCCGAGGGCGTCAGCGCCCGCGAGCTCGCCGACCGCAACAATCGGCTCATCGTCGAGGACCTCGTGGCTCTCGGCCTGTCCTACGACCTCTTCACCCGCACGACGGCCGGCAACCACTACCGGGTGGTCCAGGAGATGTTCCGCACCGTGCGGGACAACGGCTACATGGTCGAGCAGGTCACCCGCTCCGCCATCTCGCCGTCGACCGGCCGCACCCTGCCCGACCGCTACATCGAGGGCACCTGCCCGATCTGCGGCACCGACGGCGCCCGCGGCGACCAGTGCGACACCTGCGGCAACCAGCTCGACCCCACCGACCTCATCAACCCGCACTCGCGGATCAACGGCGAGACCCCCGAGTTCATCGACTCCACCCACTACTTCCTCGACCTGCCCGCCCTGGCCGAGGCCCTGGGCGCCTGGCTCGACGAGCGCGAGGCCTCGGGCACCTGGCGTCCCAACGTCATCCGCTTCTCCAAGAACATCCTCGCCGAGATCCGCCCCCGCGCCATGACGCGCGACATCGACTGGGGCATCCCCGTGCCCGGCTGGGAGGACCAGCCCTCCAAGCGCCTCTACGTCTGGTTCGACGCCGTCATCGGGTACCTGTCCGCCTCCATCGAATGGGCGCGCCGCAGCGGAGACCCCGAGGCCTGGAAGCAGTGGTGGACCGACCCCGAGGCCCTGTCCTACTACTTCATGGGCAAGGACAACATCGTCTTCCACTCCCAGATCTGGCCCGCCGAGCTGCTCGGCTACAACGGCCAGGGCAGTCGCGCCGGCGAGCCCGGCGTCGGCCCCGGGGGGCTGGGAACGCTCAACCTGCCCACCGAGGTCGTCTCCAGCGAGTTCCTCACCATGGAGGGCAAGAAGTTCTCCTCCTCCCACGGCATCGTCATCTACGTGCGCGACTTCCTGGAGCGCTACCAGGCCGACGCCCTGCGCTACTTCATCTGCGCCGCCGGTCCCGAGACCGCCGACGCCGACTTCACCTGGGCCGAGTTCGTGCGCCGCACCAACTCCGAGCTCGTCGCCGGCTGGGGCAACCTCGTCAACCGCACAGCCACCATGATCCACAAGCGCTTCGGCGCCATCCCCGCCCCCGCCGAGCGCGCCGAGGAGGACACCGCCCTCCTGGATGCCATCGAGGCCGGATTCGACGCCGTCGGCGCCCTCCTCAGCGCCCACCGGCAGAAGGCCGCCCTGGCCGAGGCCATGCGCCTCGTGGGGGAGGCGAACAAGTACATCGCCGACACCCAGCCCTTCAAGCTCAAGGGCGAGGACGAGGCCACCCAGGCGCGGCTCGCCACCATCCTGCACACCCTCGCCCAGGCCGTGGCCGACCTCAACCTCATGCTCTCGCCCTTCCTGCCCCACGCCGCCAACGACATCGACCGCGTCCTCGGCGGGGCCGGGCGGATCGCCCCCATGCCGCGCATCGAGGAGGTCGGCGAGCTCGACCCCGAGGTCCTTCCCGACGCCTTCGACGGGCGCGACAGCTACCCCATCATCACCGGCGACTACACCGGCGCGCCGGCCTGGGGGAGGCGCGAGGTCGTCGTCGGCACCCCCATCGCCAAGCCCGCCCCCGTGTTCACCAAGCTCGATGAGTCGATCGTCGAGGAGGAACTGGCCCGCTACGCCGACGCCGCCCCCGACGACGTCACCGGGGCATGAGCCGCAGGCGCCGCGCCCCCGGAGAGCGGTCCTGGCCGCCCGCCGACGCCGTCGTGCCCCTGGCCGCGCCCGTCACCGACAACCACACGCACCTGCCGGTGCCCGGGCTGCCGCCGAGCGGGCCCGGGGCCGAGGCGCCGCTCGGCGCGGCCGAGCTCGTGGAGCGGGCCGCGGCGCGCGGGATCCGCCGCATCATCACGTCGGCCTGCGAGGCCCCCACATGGGAGGGATCGCTGGCCCTGGCCCGCGAGCTGCCGGGGGTGCGCGTGGCGCTGGCCATCCACCCCAACGAGGCCGTCCTCCACGCCGGGGTGCGAGAGATGGGCCCCGATGGCCTGGAGCCGCGCGCCGAGGAGCACCATGACGAGCCCCTCGACGAGGCCATGAGCCGCCTCGAGGCGCTTATCCGAGGGGCGGGAGACGCCGTCGTCGCCGTGGGGGAGACCGGCATGGACCTCTTCCGCACCGGCGAGCGCGGGGCCGCCGTCCAGCGCGAGGCCTTCCGCGCCCATATCGCCCTGGCCAAGGAGCTCGGCCTGCCACTGCAGATCCATGACCGCGAGGCCCACGAGGCCTGCGCCGAGGTCCTCCTGGCCGACGGCGCCCCCGAGCGCACGGTGCTCCATTGCTTCAGCGGCGGGCAGGCCCTCGCCCAGGCCTGCGCCGAGCACCACTGGTACGCCTCCATCGCGGGCCCCCTCACCTACCCCTCCAACGGGGCGCTGCGCGACGCCGTCGCCACCATTCCCGAAGAGCTCCTGCTCGTGGAGACCGACGCCCCCTACCTGCCGCCCAAGGCCTGGCGCGGGCGCCCCAACGCGAGCTACCTCATGGGGGACACCGTCCGCTTC
Organism: Actinomyces timonensis DSM 23838; assembly: GCF_000295095.1. GTDB lineage: Bacteria > Actinomycetota > Actinomycetes > Actinomycetales > Actinomycetaceae > Actinomyces > Actinomyces timonensis. Next base: position 7,633 of record NZ_JH806634.1, read on the forward strand.
CTCGCCGAGCAGCGGGGCCTGGACGAGCGCGCCATGTGCGAGCGCCTCGAGGCCACGACCACGGAGGTCTACGGGGACTGGCCCGCCGCCGACGCCCCGCGCTGAGGCGAACCCCAGGCCAGGGCGTGTCAAGGCGCATGCGTGCAAAATACGAGGCCCGTGATTGAACGATCAGGTCGCGGTGAGGGCGATGTGATGCGCGGCATTGCCTATGAGACGGGGTGTCGGCTAGCGTGAGGCTCACTCCCGAGTGATAGGAAGTCAATACCGTGGGTCGTCACTCCGACAGCAGTTCCCTGAGCACCACTTTCACCGAGCTCGGGGCGCTCGCCGCCCGTTCCCTGACCGCGGATCGCAGCGCGGGCCACGGCCGCCGTCGCGCCGAGGGCCCTGCGCGCACCTCGGTGGCGCCCGTCATGATGAGGGCCGGTGGCGTCGCCACCGCGCTGTCCATCGCCGTCTCCGGAAGCGCCTGGGCCGCCGTCAACGCCCACGAGGGCGCGGGGGATGACTCCGGCTCGCCCGCGATGGCCGCCCTCGGCTCCACTGTCAGCGACGAGGCCTCCTCCCAGGACTCCTCCGCCAGCGCCTCCACAAGCGAGGCGAGTGGCACCGTCACCGCGACGGGCGCCGAGACCATCTCCACCCTCACCGAGGACGTCGCCGACCCGCACACCTCCTCGGAGAAGGAGAGCACCAGCCTCGCCGCCGGTGAGAAGAAGCTCGAGACCGCTGGCGTCGACGGCGTCACCCGCGTCACCTACCGGGTTGTCAGCGTCGACGGCGCCGAGGTCTCCCGCGAGGTCGTCTCCAGCGTCGTCGTCACCAAGCGCGTCGACGAGGTCGTCGTCGTCGGCAAGGGCACGCCCCAGGACGTCGCCATCGCCCAGGCCGGCGACGGCAAGACGAAGGCCTCCGCCCAGGCGATCGGCAAGGCCATGCTGTCCTCCTACGGCTGGGGCGAGGACCAGTACAGCTGCCTGGACAGCCTGTGGACCCGCGAGTCCCAGTGGGACTTCAGTGCGGTCAACCCCTCCTCGGGCGCCTACGGCATCGCGCAGGCCCTGCCCGGGGACAAGATGGCCTCCACGGGCGCCGACTGGCAGACCAACCCCACCACCCAGATCAAGTGGGGCCTGGGCTACATCAAGGAGCGCTACGGCAACCCCTGCGCCGCCTGGGCCCACTCCGAGGCCACCAACTGGTACTGAGCCGACTGCCAACTGCCAGGCAGTTGCCTGGAAATTGCGCGGCGCCGGACCCTGCGGGTCGGCGCCGCGTCGCGCTGCGCGGTGGCGCGCTGCGCGCGTGGCCCGCGGGTAGCTCGCGCGTTGCCCGTGGGGGCCCCGTGCCTGGCCAGCGTCTGGCCCGCGATGTTGCGATTGAGTGTGGATCGCCGCGACCGCTCGTGGCTGAAGGGCCTCTGACCTGGCGCTCCGCCGTCGTGGCGCCCTGCATGTGACTGGCCTCAATAGAAACGGCCAGCGCGCGTCGGTTAGCGTGAGGGCAGTCAAGCCCATGGAAGGAGGAGTCGCGTGACTCCCGCCCCCCGCAAGCACATCCTCGTCCGCTCCGGCGCGCTCGCCGCCGCCGTCGCCGCGAGCGTCTCCGGTGGCGCCTACGCCGCCGTCGAGGCCACCGGCGATGAGGCGCTGCCGCTGCCGTCCCTCACCGGCGGTGATCTCGCGCAGGCCGCCGAGGCCCCCACCGCCGAGCCCGACTCGACCCCCGCGATCGGCAACGACGTCCCCGAGGCCGAGACCGCCACTGCCAACGCGGAGAACGTCGTCGTCGAGGACGTCACCGAGGCGCACGGCTCCACCGAGGAGGAGACCGACCAGCTCCCCAAGGGCGAGAAGAAGGTCAAGACCGCTGGCGTCGACGGCGTCACGCGCACCATCTCGCGCGTCACCACCGACGCCGACGGCAACGAGCTCTCCCGCGAGGTCGTCTCCACCGTCGCCGTGACCGCGAAGGTCGACGAGGTCGTCCTCGTGGGCACCAAGGAGGAGGCCGCCCAGGCCGCCTCGAAGGACAGCGCCGGGAGCGGCGATAGCGGGAGCGCCGCAGCGGCGTCGGCGCCCCAGGCGGTCTCCGGGACCGACGCGGCCAGCGCGCAGGCCACCGCCCGCTCCATGATGGGCGCCTACGGCTGGGGCGACAGCGAGTTCTCCTGCCTCGTGAGCCTGTGGAACCGCGAGTCCGGCTGGAACTACCAGGCCCAGAACGCCTCCTCGGGCGCCTACGGCATCCCGCAGGCCCTGCCCGGCTCCAAGATGGCCTCGGAGGGTACCGACTGGGCCACCAACCCGGCCACCCAGATCAAGTGGGGCCTGGGCTACATCAAGGGCCGCTACGGCAGCCCCTGCTCCGCGTGGTCCCACTCCGAGAGCACCGGCTGGTACTGATCCCGCCCCTCCCCGCCGAGACCGGGCGATCAGCACGGCGAAACCGGGCGGGTATCCACAGGTGGCGCCATCGGCCTGTCGCGAGCCGGCTTGTGGTTCCGCGGCTCCCCTCTCCCCGCGGCGACGCCGCTCGGGCGTGACCGGCTCAATAGCGCGGGGCGCGCCTCCTCGGGTAGCGTGACCACCACGTCCCACCCCGAGGAGCGAATCCCATGACTCCGCGAATCCCCGGCAGCCGAGCCTCCGCCCTGAGAGCCGGCGCCATCGCCGTCGCCGTCGGCCTGCTCGTCCCCGGCGGCGCCTATGCCGCTGTCACCACGACGAATGCCTCATCGCAGAAGGCCGGCCAGGCCACCGCCGCCACGGACGGCTCCGGCATCGCCTCGCTCGGCAGCGCCTACGAGGCCGCCAGCACCCCCTCGTCCTCGACCGAGGAGGCGCTTGTGGTTGAGGATGTCACCGAGGCGCACGGCTCCACCGAGGAGGAGAGCGACCAACTCGCCAAGGGCGAGAAGAAGGTCAAGACCGCTGGCGCCGACGGCGTTACCCGCGTCACCTACCGCGTCACCAGCGCCGACGGCGTCGAGATCTCCCGCGAGGCCGTTTCCTCCGTGGTGGTGACCGCGAAGGTGGATGAGGTTGTCCTCGTGGGGACCAAGGACGCCGCGGCCACCCCGAGCGCCGCGCCGACGACGGCCAGCAGCGCGGGCTCATCGTCCAGCGCCGCCGCGCCCGCCGACGACGGCAGCCTCGACGACGACTTCCAGCGCCTCGCCCAGTGCGAGTCCGGCGGCAACCCGCGCGCCGTCAACCCCGCCGGCTACTACGGCCTCTACCAGTTCTCGCTGGACACCTGGGCCTCCGTGGGCGGCACCGGCAACCCCATCGACGCCAGCCCCGAGGAGCAGACCATGCGCGCCAAGATTCTGCAGCAGCGCTCCGGCTGGGGCCAGTGGGGCTGCGGGCACTGAGGCGCGCGGCGCTCGTGCTGCGCGCTCTCAGGGACGCGGCGGCGCTGCCCAGGGCGCTTCGGACCAATCTCGCCGTGCTGTTCGCCCGGTTTCGCCGTGCTGTTCGCCCGGTCTCGGCGAGAGGGGTGGCGGGGCGCCGGTAGGCTGGGGCCCATGCCCGAAACGACACCCCAGGCCAGCGGCCTGCTCGGCCCCGCCGAGATCCGGGGGCTGGCCACTGCCCTCGGCATCCGCCCCACCAAGACCCTCGGGCAGAACTTCGTCCACGATGCCGGGACCGTGCGGCGCATCGTCCGCTCCGCCGGCGTCGAGCCGGGCGAGACCGTCCTCGAGATCGGGCCCGGCCTTGGCTCTCTCACGCTCGCGCTCCTGGAGGCCGGGGCGCGCGTCATCGCCGTCGAGATCGACCCCCCGCTCGCCCGCGCCCTGCCGGTGACCATCGCCGACCGGATGCCGGGCGCCGCCGAGCGCCTGAGCGTCATCAACGCCGACGCCCTGACCATCACCGGCCCCGCATCGCTGGGCCTCGCCTCGCCGGGCCACCCCGCGCCCGACGGCGCCGCCGCGCCCGACCCCGCCCCCACCCGCCTCGTCGCCAACCTCCCCTACAACGTCGCCGTGCCGGTGCTGCTCACCGTGCTCGCCGCGCTGCCGACGATCCGCTCGGCCACCGTCATGGTCCAGGCCGAGGTCGCCGACCGCCTCGCCGCCGCCCCCGGCACCCGCACCTACGGCGTCCCCTCGGCCAAAGCCGCCTGGTACGCCGCCGCCCGCCGCACGATCACCATCGGGCGCACCGTCTTCTGGCCCGTCCCCGGCGTCGACTCCGCGCTCGTCGAGCTCACCCGGCGCGAGCCGCCCGCCACCGCCGCCGGCCGGGAGGAGGTCTTCGCCGTCGTCGACGCCGCCTTCGCCCAGCGCCGCAAGACGCTGCGCCAGGCCCTCGCGCCCCTCGCCGGCAGCCCCGCCGCCGCCGACGGCCGCCTGCCGCCGCGCCGGCATCGACCCCGCGCTGCGCGGCGAGCGGCTCGACATCGCCGCCTTCGCCGCCCTCGCAGAGGCGCTCGCCCCCGATGCCGGGCCTGCCACCAGCGCCGCCCCCGGCAGCACTGCCAGCTCTGAAAGCCCTGCCAGCCCCGCCCCGCACGCCACCGAGGAGACCCGATGAGCCACTTGCGCGCCGTCCCCGACCCGGATGCCACCGGCCCCCGTGCGGGCTCGGCCACCTCGGTGCGCGTCGAGGCCCCCGGCAAGGTCAACCTCTTCCTGTCCGTCGGAGCCCCCCGCCCCGATGGCTACCACCCCCTGACCACTGTTTTCCAGGCCGTGCGCCTCATCGAGACCGTCACCGCGCGCCGCCAGGCCCTCGACGCCCGGGGTCAGATCACGCTCACCCTCGCCGAGCCCGACGACGCCGTCCCCACCGACGAGCGCAACCTCGCCGTGCGCGCTGCCCGCCTCCTCGCCGAGACCGAGGGAGTCACGGAGGGCGTCGACCTCCTCCTGCGCAAGCGCGTCCCCGTGGCCGGGGGCATGGCCGGGGGCAGCGCCGACGCCGCCGCGACGCTGCTGGCCTGCAACCACCTGTGGGGCACGGGCCTGGGCCTGGGCGACCTGCTCGAGCTGGCGGCCCAGCTCGGCGCCGACGTCCCCTTCCCGCTCATGGGCGCCACGGCGCTCGGCCACGGCGTCGGCGACCGCCTCACCCCCCTCATGGGGCGCGGCTCCTACCAGTGGGTCTTCGCACTGGCCCGTGAGGGCCTGTCCACGCCCGCCGTCTTCGCCCGCTTCGACGAGCTCGCCGCAGCCAGGGCGGGGCAGGCAGGGCAGGCAGGGCAGGCCGCCGCCGCGCCAAGCGCCGCGGGCCAGGCCGCCCCCGCCGAGTGCCCGGAGGCCCTCACCGCCGCCCTGCGCGCCGGCGACGCCGAGGCCCTGGCCGCCTGCCTGGCCAACGACCTCCAGGAGGCCGCCCTCGACCTGCGCCCCGAGCTCGCCGACATCATCGACACCGCCGAGAGCGCCGGGGCCCTGCGCGCCATCGTCTCCGGCTCCGGGCCCACCATTGCCGCGCTGGCCCCCGACTCGGCCACCGCCCAGCGCGTCGCCCGCGCCCTGACCGCCTCCGGCGCCTGCGCCGGCGTCCTGCGCGCCGACGCCCCCGTGGCCGGCGCCCGGGTGGTGGGCTGATGGCGCACCTGCTGGGCATCGAGGACCTGCGCATCATCGTCGGGTCCCGCACCCTCCTCGACGACGTCCGCCTCGGCATCGAGGACGGCACCCGCGTGGGCGTCCTCGGCCCCAACGGCGCTGGGAAGTCCACCCTCCTCGCCGCCCTGGCGGGGGCCCGCGAGCCCGACGGCGGCCGCATCACCCGCGCCGGGGACGTGCGGCTCGCCCTGCTCACCCAGTCCGACGACTTCGCCCCCGGCACCACCGTCACCCGCGCCATCCACGGCGACGCCCCCGAGCACGAGTGGGCCTCCGACCCCGCCGTGCGCGACATCCACGCCGGCCTGCTCGCCGACGTCGACCCCGCCGCGGACGTCACCACCCTGTCCGGCGGGCAGCGGCGGCGCGTCGCCCTGGCCGCGGTCCTCACCGCAGACGCCCAGATCGTCCTCCTCGACGAGCCCACCAACCACCTCGACGTCGAGGGTGTCGACTGGCTCGCCCGGCACCTGAGCACCCGCTTCTCCGGGCGGCGCGCCGGGGCGGGGGCGCTCGTCGTCGTCACCCACGACCGCTGGTTCCTCGACGCCATCTGCACCAACGTCTGGGAGGTCGTCCCCGGCATCGACCCCGGCGGCGACCGCCCCCAGATCCCCGGGCGCATCGAGACCTACGACGGCGGCTACGCGGCCTACGTCCTGGCCCGCGCCGAGCGCGCCCGGCAGGCCGCCGTCGCCGCCGCCAAGCGCGACAACCTCCTGCGCAAGGAGCTCGCCTGGCTGCGCCGGGGCGCCCCCGCCCGCACCTCCAAGCCCCGCTTCCGCATCGAGGCCGCCGAGGCCCTCATCGTCGACGTCCCACCGCCGCGCGACACCGTCCAGCTCGCCGCCATGGCCACCGCCCGCCTGGGCAAGAAGGTCATCGACTTGGAGGACGTGAGCCTCAGCTACCCGGCGGGCGGAGGGGTGGCCGACCCGGCGGGCGCCCCGGCCGCGGGCGGCTCCGCGAGCCCCGCCGGCGGCGCAGAATCCGCTGCCAAGGACGTCCTGCGCCACGTCACCTGGCGCCTCGCGCCCGGCGAGCGCGTCGGCATCGTCGGCGTCAACGGCGCCGGCAAGACCACCCTCCTGCGCCTCCTCGAGGGCGTCCTCGAGCCGACCTCCGGGCGGGTCGCGCGCGGCAAGACCGTGGCCGTGGCCACCCTGTCCCAGTCCACCCACGAGCTCGACGCCCTGGCCGACCTGCGCGTCGTCGAGGCCGTTGCCCAGGTGGGGGAGCGGGTCATGGTCGGCGGCAAGGAGCTCACCGCCTCCCAGCTCGTCGAGCGCCTCGGCTTCACCCGCCAGCGCGCCTGGACCCGCGTGGGCGAGATCTCCGGCGGGGAGCGGCGCCGCCTCCAACTGCTGCGCCTGCTCATGACCGAGCCCAACGTCCTCCTCCTCGACGAGCCCACGAACGACCTCGATACCGACACCCTCGCCGCCGTCGAGGACATCCTCGACTCCTTCCCCGGCACGCTCGTCGTCGTCTCCCACGACCGCTACCTCCTCGAGCGCGTCACCGACCACCAGGTCGCCGTCCTCGGGGACGGGCAGGTGCGTGACCTGCCCGGCGGCGTCGAGGAGTACCTTGAGCTGCGCCGTGAGGCGGCCGACGGCGGTGGGCGGGGCGTCGTCGTCGGCGCCCGCGACCGCTCCGGCTCCCAGGGCCCCGACGACGACGGGCAGCCCGGCGCGTCGGCACAGCCCGGCCAGCCCTCCCTCACCGGCGCCCAGCGCCGTGAGGCCACCAAGGCCCTCGGGCGGATCGAGCGGAAGATGGAGCGGGCCGCCTCCCGCATCGAGGATCTCCACGCCCGCCTCGAGGCGGTCTCAGCCGACCCGGCGCGCCTCGGCGAGCTTGCCGAGCTGGGGCGCGAGCTCGCCCAGGCCGAGGCCGAGCATGTCTCGCTGGAGGAGGAGTGGATAGCTGCTGCCGAATCGTTGGAGTCCTGACTCGGCTCCTCGCCCGACTTGCCCTTACGATGGTCGGGACGCAACGATCTGGTGCCGAGCCTGAGGGTCAGGCCGGCTGGCCCAAGAGGAGGTCCTGTGCGCGAGGCTGCAGGCACGATCGGCGACGCCCGCTGGGGCGCTGGCGACTGGCACGGCATCATCACGCCGCGCGCTGCCCTCATCCTGCCCCCCGTCATCCCCATGCCGATCGTCGAGCGGCTCTGGGACGACCTCCACGGGGACGGGCTGACGACGGCGGCCGTCCTGTGGGACGTCATCTCCAGTGTTGTCGCGCGCACGGGTGACCGGCCCGACTTCGCCTTCGTCCTCCTCGAGCCCGACGGCAACCGGCACGTGGCCGTGCGCGGCCGCGGGATCGTGCGCACCTCCCACGGGGACGTCGCCTCCGGCCCCACCTCCACCTGGACCGAGACCATCGTCCAGCCCTCCGACACCCTCGTCCTGCTCACCCCTGACACGGGCGACGGCATCATGCGCCCCCTGGCCGACGGCATCGTGCCGGTCAGCGTCGTCGCCCTGCCCGCGCTCGCGGAGGAGGAACGGCCCGAGGGCGTGTCCACCGTCCACGACGCGGCCAGCCTCCCGCGCCGCGCCGGGGCCTCCGGTTCCTCTCCCGCCGCCAGCCGCCCCTCCGGCGATGTCCTCACCGGCGCTCCTGCCGACGCTCCGTCCGCTTCCCCAGCGGCCTCGCCGTTCGCATCGCCGTCGGTGCCGGTCGCCCCCGCGGCGCTGGCGCCTGAGGCGGGACAGCCGGAGACCGAGCCCGAGCCCGCGGCCGAGTCAACGCTGGCGGTCCCCTTCGACCCCGCGGCGATCCTCGCTGGCATGAACCAGGGATCAACCCCCGCCGAGGCCATGGGGGGCTGGACAGCCTCCGCGCCCCTCGTGCCGGAGGGCGCCGTGGGCACTCCAGCATCCTCCATCCGCTCGGCCCCGTCGGTTCCCTCGGTCGCCTCAGCGCCGCTGTACTCGGCCTCAATCGCCTCAGCCGCATCAACGGCATCGGCGCCCGCGGCCCTGTCTGGCCAGGCGGCATCGTCGGCCCCAATCGCCGCCTCCGCCCCCGTGGTCCCCTCCGCCCCCGTGGTCCCCTCCGCCCCCGTGGTCCCCTCCGCGGACATGTCCGCCCAGACCGGCCCGGGCCTCGGGGCGGTGCCCAGCCTCGCCGTCGCCCCCGAGTCCACGGGCGAGGCCTCCCTCACCAGCCCCGGCCCCCTCAAGCGCGGGAACCATGACGGCTCGACTGTCGCCGAGCTCCCCGGCGACCTCCTCGAGGAGATCCACGCGGCGCGCACCGAGCTGGCCGAGCTCCCGACGCCGGATCGCAGCGGTGTCGTCCCCTCCCACGGCGCGCGCGTCCTGTCCGCGTTCTGCGCGAACTCGCACCCCAATCCGACCCACCTCGTGGCCTGCCGCGTCTGCGGGGCGCCCCTGGAGGGACCTGTCCGGCTCGCGCCGCGCCCCGTGCTCGGCAGCCTCATCCTGTCCGACGGGCGCGTCCTCTCCCTCGGCGGGCCGATCGTGCTTGGGCGGCGCCCCTCCGCTGAGAGGGTCGCCACCTTCGACGCCGGCTTCCCCACCTGCATCAAGGTCTCCAGCCCTGACCGGCAGATCTCCCGCAACCACCTCCTCATCGACATCGACGAGTGGTCGGTCCTCGCTCGGGACCTGTCGAACACGAACGGCACCGTCCTGCTTCGCGAGGGCTCCGCGCCCGTCCACCTGTCCCGCGTGGAGACCACCATCCTGCGCAGCGGGGACGTGCTCGAGCTCGGCGAGGGCGTGACCGCGCGCTTCGAGGCCGCCTGATGGGCTCCCAGACCGACCCGCCCCCGCATATCACCGGGCTCAAGCACCTGCGGGTGCTGGGCTCGGGAGGCTACTCCACCGTCCACCTCTACGAGCAGCAGGTGCCCCGCCGCGAGATCGCGGTCAAGGTCATGCGCGGCCCCTCCTCGGATCTCTTCCAGTCCGAGGCCGAGCTCATGGCCCGCGTCTCCAGCCATCCCGCGATCCTGTCGCTCTTCGGCGCGGGGGTTACCGAGGATGGGTTCGCCTACATCGTCATGGAGTACTGCCCGCCGCCCCAGCTGTGGACCGTGGCGCGCCGCAAGCCCCTGAGCATCGCCGATGCCCTGCGCACCATCATCCAGATCTCGGGCGCCGTCGAGACCGCCCACCGGGCCGGCATCATCCACCGCGATATCAAGCCCGCGAACATCCTGCTCACCGCCTACCGCCGGCCCGTCCTGGCCGACTTCGGCATCTCGTCGGTTGCCGGGGACGCCAACCAGGCCACCCGGGGGCTCTCCGTGCCCTGGGCGCCGCCCGAGCAGCTCATCGATGTCGCCAACCCTCACCCCTCGGCGGACGTCTACTCCCTGGCCGCCACCTGCTACTCCCTCCTGACCGGGCGCAGTCCTTTCGGAGCCGTCGGTCAGAAGGACGACATCTTCCAGCTCTCCCGCAAGATCATCTCCGACCCCGTCCCGCCGCTCCAGCGCCCCGACGCCCCCGAGGCCCTCAAGCGCGTCCTCGAGGTCGCCATGGACAAGAGCCCGATGCAGCGCTACCCCAGCGCCCTGGCGTTTGGTCGCGCCCTGCAGGAGATCGAGTCCTCGCTCAACCTCCCGCCCACCACCATCGACCTCCTCCAGGACTCCCTCGACGGTCCTGATGATGCCGGGGACGACGACGATTCGGGCACTCGCATCGCCGTCTTCTCCCGCGTGACGACGCCGACCCAGGCCTCCCCCGCCGCCGCCGACGAGGACGACGACGTCGAGGAGACCGACGAGGAGGCCCCCAAGAGGTCCCTCATAGTCCCCAGCCTCATCGGGGCGGCCGCGATCGCCGCGGCGGTCGCGGGCGGCTACCTCGTGTGGAGCACCCCCGGTGAGGAGAGGCCGCCGGGCAGCTTCGCGACGATCCAGGCCGACCAGGCGGCGCCGCTGAAGGAGACCGCCCCCGGGCCGCAGGGACTCGCTGGCGAGAGCGCTGAGGACGGGACCGTCCACTTCACGTGGTCGGCGCCCGCCGCCGACTGGGCGGGCGAGTACCAGTACCGCCAGTGGAGGGGGGCGAGCCCCACGTGGGAGACGACCACCGACACCGCCGCCGTGCTGCCCGCGGGCCAGACCTGCATCGAGGTCGTGGCCGTGCGCGACGACCGCCAGGCCTCCGACCCCGTCCACGTCTGCGCCGCCACCCCCGCCCCCACCCCCTGAGCCTCCGCGCTCCGCGCCCCACCCGTTCCACTCATAGCTCTTCCCTATATCCGAGACCGGGCGAACAGCACCGCGAGATTGCGATCTGTGGAAAACCGCCCGGTTTCGCGGTGCTGTTCGCCCGGTCTCGGTGGAGGGGAGGGGAAGGGGGATCAGGAGTCGAGGACGAAGCCGATCGAGCCGAAGTAGATCGTCGTGCCGGGGAGCACGGGCACCGGGACATCCGGCAGGAGGCGCGTGAGAACGCCGTCCATGATGACCCGCGTGCCGTTGGTCGAGTGCAGGTCCGAGATCCAAGCGCCGTCGGACATGGGCACGATGCAGGCATGGGTCTTGGACACCGTCCGCGAGGAGTCGGACAGGCGGATCGCCTCAGCCGCGTTGTAGCGCGAGATGTTCTCCGGGGCCCGCCCCACCAGGGCGATGGCGCTCAGCGCGATGGCCTGCCCGCCGGTGAGCGGCACGAGCCGCAGATGCGGCGGCGCGGCCTGGGTGGACACGCTGCGCGCCATCGACCCGGTGAGCGCGTGGACGGTGGCGTCGCTGCCCTCGGACCAGTCCTCGATGGAATCCTCAGGATCCGCGGCATGGCGGCCGGACTCGGGGGTGTCCAGCGGGGTCGAGGTGATGATCGGGGCCTCGGGGGACGACGGCGTCGCCGGCGGCTCGGGGGAGAAGGGGGAGCGCGTGAGGGACTGCGGGGAGGGTGAGGGGGTGCCCGGGGAGCGCACGGAGGAGAAGGCGTCGTCGGGGATGCCGAGCGAGGCGAGGGGGACGGGCCGGGTGACCGCCTCGGCCGCGTGGCGCCCCTTGCGGCGGCGCGAGCGACGTGTCGGTGCCGCTGGTGCCGAGGCCGCGCTCAGCGCCGAGGGCGCTGAGAGGCTGGAGGCGGCCGAGGCCGCGGAGGCGGTGGTGACGGCCGAGCCCGCCGAGTGCGGCGTGGCCGCGGAGGCCGAGGAGCGGGCGGAGAAGACCGAGGCCACTGCTGCGGAGAGCGAGGACCTTCTGCGCCGGGGAGGCGAGGCGACGCGCGCCGACGTGGCCGCGGCCGCCGACGGCGCTGAGGCCCCTGACGGCGCTGAGGCCTTTGAGATCGCCGACGCCCCGGAGACGGCGGACGAGCTCGAGGTGGCTGAGGCACTCGAGGCGCCCGATCCCGTCCAGGGGGTCTCCTCGATGACGGGGCGCGCCGGGGGAACCTCCTGGATGATGCCCGTCGCGCTGGAGGTCGCAGAGGGGGCGGGAGCCGCGCTGCCCAGGTCATGCAGCGCGGGGAGGGCCGCGGCCGCGTCAGCGGACGGGGCGGACATATCGATGACGCGGATCGGCCTGACCGTTTTGAAGGTCTGCACCGGGCGGCGTCGGACCCGCCGGCCCGCCCGCGCGGCGTCGGAGGGGGCGGTGGCGCTCAGAGGGCTCGACGAGGGCAGGCTGGGCACGGCGGCACCAGACCTGGCGGCCCCAGCAGAACCCGCGCCCCTGGACGCGCTGGCCGCGGACTGGCTGATCGGCAGATCGGGCAGGACATGGCGGGCGGCCCCCGGTGGGCCCACGTGGCGGCCGCCGCGCCCTGGCGCAGTGGCCGACTCCTGGGGGTCGGTGGTCATGAGGTGCGATTCCTTCTGGCTCGGTTGCTCGCTGTGGTGTGACGGCGGGAGGCCAGGGATCGCGGCGACAGGCGACCGCGCAGGCGCCTCGGCAGGGAGAGGGAGGACCTCATCTGACTCGCCGCCGTGTCCGCGGAGGACCACAGCGAGTTCAGAGTATCGGAGGCCGGCTCGCCAGCGCCGAAAACAGCCTCATCGACGTCATTTGCGACGGGAATGAGATCCGCAGAGGGGAAGCGGTCATCGAGGCTCTGCGCGGTCTCCTGGCGGGTCGCGCCGGAGGTGATCGGCGCCCGGAGGTCGCGGGCGAGGTCGATCAGCTCGTCCCAGGCGCCCAGGGCCCCGTCGGCCCCAGGTCGGCGGCGACGGCGTCGCCGCCGCAGGGCCTTGAGCCCCAGGATGAGGAGGAAGGGCGCCAGGAGGGCCAGGATGGATCCGCCGATGAGCAGAACGAGGCGCGAGGCCGACTGCGGGGCGGGCTCGGGCTGGTTGTGGTCCTGGTCCGGGTCGTCGTAGGAGGGCGGCAGCTCCTCGGGCTTGGGCAGTGGCAGGGGCGGCTGGAGGGCCTGGGGCTGCGGGTTGATCGTGTCCTGCGCGGCCTGCTGCTGGGGGACCTGGTCGCGGTCGGGGGTGACGTCGACAGGCACCCAGCCGTGGTTCTTGAAGGGGATCTCCACCCAGGCGTAGACGTCCTCCCCGGTGACGTTCGAGGCGTCGCCGTCGGTGGAGGGGCGGAATCCCATGACGACGCGCGCCGGGATGTTGAGCGAGCGGCACAGGAGCATCATGAGCACGGAGTACTGCTCGTCGTCGCCGATGAGCTGCTCGTGGCTGATCATGGAGGCCAGGCGGGCGGCGCCGTGGCCGGGGGGCGAGGCGTAGTTGGTGCCGTCGGAGTAGGCCCCCGCGCGCAGCGCGTTCTGCAGCGCCACGATCTGGGTGACCGGGTCGGACTGGTCGCCGACGATCCGGCTGGCCATCGAGGCGATCCCCGGGGGCACGTTCTCCACGGTGCCGAGCTGGGTGGGCACCACGGTGTCGCTGGTGAGCTCCTCGGCGCTGGGTGCCGCTTGGGGGCTCGTGCGCACGGTGACGACGTCGCCGCTGGTCAGGCCCGCGGTCGTGATGAGGGTGGGGGAGGCGGCGTCGCGGTAGAGGGTCTCGCGCAGCAGGGGCGCGCGCTCGCCGCCGACCTCGATGGAGGCGGTGGTGGGGACCGTGGGGACCCAGGGCAGGGCGTAGCCGTCCATGGTCAGCTGGACGGTGGTGGGCTCGGAGGCGGTGGGCGCCAGGGCGACGCCGGTGCCCAGTGGGCGGAAGCCCGAGTCGGTGCCCGTGCCGCCGCTGATCCGGGCGGCCAGGCCGTCGTAGGAGTCGAGGGTGGCGATGGCGATGCGGTTCCCGTCGGGCAGGCCCTCGATGCCGAAGAGGCGGGCGGAGGCCTGGTCGGTCTCCAGGGAGCGGGTGAGTCCCAGGGGGGTGGCGTACTCGCGCAGGTCCAGTGGGGGCTCGAAGGCCTCGCGCAGGAGGTGGCGCTCGCCCTGGGCGGCGGGAAGGGCCAGGCCGATGCTCGCCCCGATGGACAGGATGACGGTGGCGCCCACGAGGTGGCGCAGGGTGACGAGGCGGCGGGCCTGCTGGGACTCCGCCGTGCCGGTCACCAGGCGGCTCGCGCGCTGGCCGCGGGCGGCGGCGGCCCACATGAGGAGCAGGAGGACGACGAGCGCGGGCCCGATGAGGCGGGCGGCGGGGGCGCTGCGCCCGCCCCAGGCGATGAGGACCGTGGGCAGCGCCAGGGCGGCGAGCCCCGCGGTGCGCGCCCAGCCGGCCAGCAGCAGGCGGGCGGACAGGGTGGTGATCGCCAGTCCCACGAGCCACGGCAGGATGGACATGCCCGCGTAGCCGCTGAGCGGGAGCGGCAGGGTGAGGGAGTCCTTCCAGACGGTGACTGTGCCGGCCAGGACCGCCCGCACGGCGGTCATCCCCGAGCCGACGTCCCGCAGGAGCAGGGGGGCCAGGCCCACGTGCGCGATGGCGGCCAGGGCGAGGGTGAGCAGGGGGCCCAGGCGCAGGCGCGCGGCGGCCAGGGCGACGAGGGCGCCGACGGCGATGCCCTCGGCGGCGGCGATGACGCCGCGGGGCCCGGCGAAGGGAGAGTAGATCGGGACCGTCCCGACCGCGAGCAGGGCGATCAGGAGGAGGTAGGGAATCGCGGTCAGGCGCGCCCGCTGGGAGCGCGTCTGGGCGGCGGGCTTGGGGGAGCCCGCCGTGCGACGTCGGAATGGGGTCATAGGGCCCTCCTCAGGAGCTGGGGGAGGCTGTCGACCGTGTCGAGGTTGAGCACGGGGGTGGAGGCGAGCATGGAGATGCCGGGCTCGGCAGCGCCACAGGAGATGATGATCGAGCTCATGCCGGCGGGGATGCGCAGGCGCGCCTTGGCGAGGGTGGCCTCGGAGCAGCCCGTGCCGGTGATGAGCGCGACGATGGAGGCGCCGGGGTGGAGCCCGGTGCCGTGGTTGACGAGGGCGTCGAGTTCCTCGGCGCCCGTGAGGTCAAGTGTGCAGGACGCGTCGAGCAATCGCGTGGGGCCGGTGGTGGGCAGGGTGTCGCGCTGGGTGAGCACGGCCACCTCGCGACTCTCCATCATCGAGGACAGGGCCAGCGAGCAGGCGGCGGACACTGCCGTCTCGAAGTGGTCCGGGTCGAGGTAGTCGTCCTCGCGCTCGGACAGCAGGGTGAGGAGGCTGGCGCGCTGGGTGGCCTCGAACTGGCGGACCATGAGGGTGCCCACGCGCGCCGTGGACTTCCAGTGGATGTGGCGGCGGTCGTCGCCGGGGACGTAGGGGCGCAGCGCGTGGAAGGAGGCGTCGGACATGGACAGGTCCTGGGTGACGGCGCCTTCGATGTCCCGCATGACGCCGTGGATGGCCTGGCCGATGCGCACCGTGCGCGGGTGGACGTGGACCGTCTGCGCCGTGCTCATGGCGCGCGTCCGCCGGGCCAGGCCCAGGGGGTCGCCGACGACCTGCATGACGGGGCCGATGGACAGGATGCCGCGGCGCTCGGTGGGCAGGGCGAAGCCCTCCTCGTGCGAGTCCCCGGCGTGGAGGAGGGGCACGTTGATCTCGGCGAGGCTCTCGCCCATGGGCATCTCCATGCGGGCGGGCAGGAGGGCGCGGGTGCCCTCGTTGGAGGCGGTGACCCGCACGAGGGCGTGGTCGCCGACGGCGATGCGCGGGGCGATCAGCCCGTGGGTGACGGTGTGGCCGCCCCTGTGGAGGATCCAGCCCAGGGCGGTCAGGAGGCAGGCGATGAGCGCGGCGGCGCCGGCCCAGGCCTCCTGCCATCCGAGGCTGGCCCCGGCCAGGAGCGCGACGACGGCGAGGCCGGCGGCCGTCCAGCCGGTGCGGGTGAGGACCTGGGCGCCGGTGCTCCCGGGCGCGCTGGTGCTGGGAAGGTCAGGGGATGTGGTGGGGGCCCCCGGGGAGGGGCTCGTGCTCAGGGTGTTCAGAGTATTCAGGGAGGTCATTGGTTCGTGTGGTCACCCGGTCAGGTTGTAGCAGGTGACCGTCAGGTCGGACTTGTTGGTGATCGTTGGGTTGAGCCAGCGTTGAGTGCCCTGGGATGTCAAAGCCGAGTAGGGGTCGGAGGACGGCCAGACGCTGGTGTCATTGAACTTGCAGACAAGCGGCGTCCCCATGGGGAAGACCGTGAGGTGGACGACGACGCGCCAGCAGGCGTTCGCGGAGAACCCGGTCTTGGCCAGATCCTGAGGGGAGCAGGCCGCGTTGGGATTCGTGGTGAGGAGCGGCAGGGTCCATGCCTACCCCGCCTGCTTCGCCTGGGGCTGGTGGTGGTGCTGATGGGAGTTCTTCTCCCATTCGCAGTCCTGGCTGGAGAACCCGTAGTTGTTGGTGGCGACGACGCACCACCCGCGGGACTGGCCCTCTGGAACGCTCGTCGTCAGGGTCCTACCCGCCGGGTCCTGCCACTGCCCACCGGGGAGCGGCGCCTCGGAGGCCGCCGTCTCGAAGGCCGAGTAGGTGATGTCCGGGTTGGGGCTGCCCGACGACGGCGAATCAGTCCACGAGCACCACAGGGTGCCGTCGCTCGCCACGTCATCGCATCTCACATCGGGGTCGGCGGGGTGGCCGACCACTGTGACGGAGGATGTCGCGACGTCGGAGTAGACCGTCTGCCCGTCCCCGCGGGTCCCGTAGGCGCGGGCGCTCACGGTGACGTTCTGGCCGGTGCGGAGGCCGTCGAAGGTGGCGCTGGATGTCCAGCCCCGGTCACCCACCTTGTACTCGATGGTGAGGTCGCCCGCGCTCCAGCCATTGCCACTCTGGGTGCTGGCCGAGGCGGTCACCTGGTTGGGCACAGTGGTGGAGGCCGTCGCCCGCAGGCCCGAGGGGGCCGGCGGCTTGGAGCGCAGATCGACATTGAGGCTCTTGGAGTTCCGGGAGGCCGTCGAGCCGGCTTTCGTCGTCGCCGTCACCGTGAAGGTGTAAGTGCCCGACGCCGAGAGCTTGATCGAGGACGACAGCCCCGAGCCCGCGTTGACCGTGTGGGACTCCGGCCCCGAGACGTTCACCGTGTAGGAGACCGGGCCCGCGTGGTTCGCGCTGGCCCCCTGCCAGTAGACCGTCACCCCCGACGACGTCTGGACGACGTTGGTGACCTCGAAGTCCCCCGGCTTGCCGTAGGGCGTCGCGGAGGAGCCGGAGCTGACCCCCTTGGAGGAGCCGACCTCGGAGTCTCCCGAACGGGCGACGGCCGTGACCGTCACGGAGTACGAGCCGCCGGCATGGACGCCGTCGGCCGCGCCGATGGAGAGGGAGGTACCGGTCGTCGTGCGGGTGATATCGCCATTGTCGGAGTGGAAGACCACGCGGTAGACGGTCTGGGTGCCCGGAACGGCCGCGCCCGGGGTCCACGAGGCGGTGAGGCTGCCCTCTCCCGCCGAGATGCGCACGCCGGTGGGGGCGCCCGGCGAGGACGGCCCCAGGGTGATGGTGTTGGAGCGTCCGGCCGAGGAGGTCCCGTTGGCGTTCGTGGCCGTCACCTCGAAGGTGTACGACTTGCCCGCTGTCAGGCCCGTGGCGTAGCAGGGGCTGCCCGTGCAGCTCCAGGAGCCCGCGCCGCCCACCTCGGTGAGCGTGTAGCCCGTGATGGGGCTGCCATTGGCGCTGCCCGGGGACCACGTCACCTTCGCGGAGTTGTAGTCGCGCACGTCGGCGACCACCTGCGTGGGCGCGGAGGGCGCGGAGGCCACGGTCACCGTCACCGTCCCGGTGGCGGCGCGGTCCGCGGCGCCCGTAGCGTCGAGCACCTGGTAGCGGGCGACGATATCGCCCGTGGCCCCGGCCGACGGCGTGATCGTCAGAGAGGTCCCCGACGCCGTCACCGAGCCCTGCCCCGAGGTGATCGTGGGCGTGCCGGACAGGGTGATCGGCTTGTCCGGGAACGGGTTGGAGACATAGGAGGACACGTCCACCGTCACCGCCTCGCCCTTGGAACTCAGCGTCGCCGGGGTCGTCGTCATGCGCGGGCGCGTCGAGGCGCTCGCGGACAGCGGCAGGCTCGCCGAGACATCCGGGTTCTTGCCGTCGGAGATGGTCACCGGCAGGGAGCCGGTGGTGCCCGCCGTCGTCGCGGCGTCCGCGCCCACAGTCACGCTCGAGCCCGACTGGGAGGCCGTGAAGCCGGCCGGCGCCGAGCCGATCGTGAAGGTGAGGGCATCACCGTCGGGATCGGTGGCCATGGCGGACAGGTCCACGGTGACGGGATCCTCGTTGGGCGCCACCGTCACCGCCGTCGGGGTGAAGGTGGGGGCGCGGTTCGTCGACGACTCCACGAGGATCGGCAGGCTCAGCGTCGTGCTGAGCGCGCCCGCGCCCGTCCCATCCGCCACGGTCAGCGACACCGAGGTCGCCCCGGAGAAGCCGGAGGAAGGAGTCACGGAGACCGAGCCGCTCCCATCGGCACTGGCCGAGGACAGCCCTGTGCCGGGCGCGATCGAGGACTCGTCCCCGATGATCGGCGAGGTCCCCGAGCGGGTGAGGACATAGCTCGCCAGGGGGATGGAGGTCGTTTTGTCCGCGGGGACCTTGACCGGGGTGGTTGAGGGGTTGACCTGGGGGACGAGCCCCGAGGACGCGGGCACCCAGACCACGGCCTGGGCCGTGAGGCCATCGGGGTCGGTGACCGTGTAGAGGATGAGCTGGGCGGTGTCGGTGACCGTCACCCGCAGGGCGTTGCCCTCCACCACGGCGTTCGGGCCCGAGGTGGACAGCGTGAGCGTCTCCGGGCTCCCATCGGGATCGGAGTCGTTCTTGAGCACGTCCACCAGGGCCGTGCCCGAGGCGTCGATATCGGACAGGGTGACCGCGTCGTCGACGGCGACGGGCGCCTGCGGCGGGGCGTCGGAGCGCACCTGCGCCGTGAGCGTGCCCAGGGCCGTGCCGCCGCGCGAGTCCGTGGCCGTGTAGTGGATGGTGTAGTTGCCCTCGGCCTCGGGCAGCTCGAGGGCCACCTGGCCGTTGACGGCACTCGCCGTCAACGCCGGGTCCTCGCTCGTGGGATCGCCGGACAGGGTGACCGGGTCGTCGTCGGAGTCCCAGTCGTTGGCGGTCACGTCCACCCGCACCTTGCGGCCCGGCTTGGCGGTCACGAGGTCATCGGTGGTCTTGGGCGGCGTGTTGACGGCGGCGGGCGCGGCGATGCCGACCCGAGCCGTGCCCGTGGCGGTGGCGCCCAGGTGGTCGGTGACCGTGTAGGTGAAGGAGTCCGTGCCGCTGGCGCCCTCGAAGGCGGTGTAGGTGAGCACGTTGCCCTTGACCTCGACGCTGCCCTTCGTGGGCTGGCTCGCCAGTCCGGTGAGGGTCACCGAGTCGCCGTTGGGGTCGATCTGGTCCAGGGGAACCGTCACCGAGACCTTCTTGCCGGCGATGGTCGCCGCCGTGACCGGGCGCGGCTCCGGGGCGGCGTTCGCGGCGTCGTTGCGCTCACGGACCTCGATGGTCGCCGTCGCGGTGGAGGTCTGCCCGGCGGAGTCCTGGACCGTGTAGGACATCTCCGTGGTGCCAGGGGTCTCTCCGGCCTTGAAGCGCAGCTTGTCCTGGTTGATCCAGGCGGTGCCCAGTGAGGAGTCCGGGACGTTGAGCTCCCCGGTGGTCGTCAGGGACAGGCCCGAGGGGGAGGAGTCGTTCTCGAGAACCGGCACGGTCACGATGTCCCCCGCGCGCACGACGGCCGTGTCGTTGACGCTGACCGGCGCCTGGGAGGCGGAGTCGGGCAGGGGCACGATGGTGATCCTGCCGGTGGCCGTGGCCGTGCCGTTGGAGACCGTGTACTCGGCCGTCGTCTGGCCCTGGAGCTCGCCGACGGCGGAGATCTGCATGAGGGAGTGGTCGACGACGGTCGCGCTCACCCCGGAGGCGGGCGGAGTGGCGGCCGAGACCGCCACGAGCACACCACCGGAGGGGTCCTTGTCATTGGCCAGGGGGTTGACGGTGATGGAGCCGCCGGGGGCGAGGAAGACGGTGTCGTCCTCCACGACGGGCGCCGCCGAGGGGTCCGAGGCCTCGGCGATATCCACGCGGATGAGCCCCTTGGCCAGGGAGGTGCCGTCGGAGGCCTCGTAATCGAGGTAGTAGGTGCCCGCGCTCTGCGCGGTGAAGGTGACCGTGCCCGCGGCCTGGTCCTTCGTGACGGTCGTGCCCGTGGGCGCCTCGCTGACCGACCCGAGGCGCAGGGGCGCGGAGGTCGGCGAGGAGTCGTTGGCCAGCGGCGAGATCGTCACCTGCTGCCCGACGACGCCGCTGGCGTGGTCCGCGTGCGTGGCGGGAACGGCGTCGGCGGCCGGGACGACCTCGACCGTCAGCTTGCCCTCGGCGGTCGTGCGGCCGTCGGAGACGACGAGCGTCACCTCGCGCGGGCCCGTGCCGCCGGTCAACTCGGTGACGGTGAGCAGCCCCTCGGGGGTGGTGCGGGCGTCCAGGCCGACGCCGGTGGCGGAGACGAGGTGCAGGTCGTCGCCGTCGGGATCGCGCCAGCTGGACAGGATGGACATCGAGTCCGTGCCGCCCTCGCCGAGCTTGAGGGTCTGAGCGGCCTCCTGCTCGGGGGCGGAGTTCTCGGACTCGGGGCGGATCGTCACCGTGGCGACGGCGGAGTCGGACATGCCGCGGCCGTCGTCGGCCGTGTAGGGCACGGTGATCGTCCCGGTGGCGTCGGCGGGGACGTTGATCGCCAGGGCGAGGCCGCCCTGGACCTGGGTGACCTTCGCCGTCGCGCCGGCGTCGCCCGGGATGGTGGTCAGGACGTCGCCGTCGGGGTCGGAGTCATTGGCCAGGACGGGCAGGATCGTGGTGCGCCCGGCGCGCACGCCGAAGGAGTCGTCGACGGCCTTCGGGGGGTTCTCCTCATCGCGGTTGGGCGTCTGGGCCGGGTCCTCGGTGGTGTCCTTGGCGTTCTCGTCCGGGGTGGCGTTGTCGCTGGAGTGCCCGGAGTTCTCGGTCCACTGGTCGGCCTGGGCGAGGTTCTGGTCGGGCAGCCACACGGTGCCGATCGTCGTGTCGTTGAGGACGATCGCGTCGCGGTTGGTGCGGAAGGTCGGGGTGGTCGAGGAGGCCAGCGCGTCGTCGTGGATGTACTCGGGGGCCGAGGAGCCGCACATCCGCAGGAACTGCCCGGAGGAGGACCAGGCCGCGTAGGAGCAGGTGCCCAGGCGGACGGGCCGGGCGGCCACCCCAGCCGCGGCGTCGCCCTTCTCCGAGGAGGGCGTGCGCGTGGGGGTAGAGCCGTCGAGCGGCACGCTGATGAGCTCGGTGCGCGAGGCCACGAGCACGCTGGAGGCGTCCGGGCCGGGCTGCTGGAGGGCCAGGCCCGTCTCGCCGAGGTCGACGGTGGTGCCGCCGGGAAGATGGATGGTGCCGGTGCCGCGCTCCAGGACGATCGGCTTGGAGCCGACGGCGGTGAGGTCGGCGTCCGCGCCGGCGGAGAGCGTCAGCGCCGTGGAGTTGGGGGTGGCCCAGGCGGTGGCCGTGGCGGTGGCCGTGGTGAGGGTGCCGGTGGAGGGGGAGAGCGCGTGGATGGCGCCATCGGTACCGATGGTCGCGAGCAGCCCGGGGGAGTCGGAGATGACCGGCGTGCCAGCGCCGCTGGTGACCATGCCTGCCTCGCTGGCAAGCGCGCCGCTGACAGTGCCGGCGGTCGAGTTGATCGCGATGACGCGGTCGGAGCCCTGGGCGATCGTGGTCCCCGTGGGCAGGGTGCCCACTGAGGCGCTGGAGACGAGAGCGGGGTCGACCTTGTCCACCGAGCTCGCGGAGACGTCGGAGACGAGAACGTCCTCGCCGTGCTGGCTGACGTCGAAGTCCGACGACGCCGTGCGGATGACACCATCGGCCTCATGGGAGGAGGCGTTGATGCGGGCCACGAGGTGCTTCGACGTCGAGGTCACCCAGACGCCGTCATCGTGGAGGTCGAGGTCCTGCTGGGCGATGCCCTGGTGCTGCACGGCGGCCAGGCCCAGGGCCGCAGCGCACAGGACGGCCAGGGCGCCGGCGCCGCGGCGTCGGATCCGGCCGCCCAGGGTGCGGACGATGGAGGAGGGCACGGGGATGGCTCCAATCGGGACGGGATCGCGCGCTCGGAGTAACAGGGCCGAGCCCACGACCAGGGTTCGCCATCCATTCTACGGGCGCGCCCTCGCCGGTGTCCTCCCCCGAAGACTTAGCCGCCACCTCGTGATCTTCCTCGTGGCGGGGCGCACAAAGCCTGCTCCAAACCCCGCTCCGCAGCGCTCCTGGGCGGGCGGAGGGCGATCACTCCTGAGGCGGTTGGGGCTGGTGGGATCCGGAGGAGAAGGCTCCGGGCCGCTCGTCCGCTGCGCCCGCCGTCGGGTGGCGCAGCGCTGGCTCCGTCCTCAGGCCCCGCAGGCCGTTCCAGGCGAGGTTGACCATGTGGGCCGCCACCGACTCCTTGCTCATGGAGCGGTCCTCCAGCCACCACTGCGCCGGCATGGCGACGATGCCGACGAGCATCTGGGCGTACAGCGGCGCGGTCGAGGCCTCAAGGCCGTGCGCGCGGAACTGCGCGGCGAGGATGCCGGAGACCTGGATGGCGACGTCGGCCAGCAGCGTGGAGTACGTGCCCGCGGCGCGGTCGCTGCCCGCCGACAGCAGGCGGAAGCCGTCGGGCGAGTTCTCGATATAGGTCAGCAGCGCCAGTGCCGCGCGCTCGACGATGACCGAGGGGCTGTGGGAGGAGCTGAGCGCGGCGGTGATCGTGGAGGAGATCGTCGTCAGCTCGCGGTCCACGATGACGGCGTAGAGCCCCTCCTTGCCCCCGAAGTGCTCGTAGACCACCGGTTTGGAGACCTTCGCCCGATGGGCGATCTCCTCGATGCTCGTCCCATCGAAGCCCTTCTCGGCGAACAGGGCGCGCGCGACGGTGATGAGCTGCTCGCGCCGCTGGCTGGCGCTCATCCGGGTGCGCTTGGGGGCCATGGGGATCAGTGCGCCTTAAGACGGGGAGGGGATCAGGCCTCAGCGGGCACGACGCGGCTGGCCAGCGAGATCGCCTCATCGACGGCCTGGCGCAACTGCTCGGGGATCGATCCCCACACCCGCATGATGAGGTCGGCGGGGATCGTGGGCAGGCCCGCCATCCTCAGGATGATCGCCGCCTGCGGGTGGGCGTGCGCGTCGGTGCTCATGGCCCAGAAGCCGGCCATATCGGGGGCGGGGCGCAGGCGCTGGGGCTCGGCGTCCGGGACGAGGGAGCCCAGCACGGCCTTCTGGGCGCTGTGGCGCCCGGCCTTAGAGGAGTCATCGGTGGCTGGCACGATCGCCAGGTCGACGACGAACTCGGGACGGCCGGCCTGGCACCTGACGACGCGGGCCTCCGATCCGAGCCGATCAGCGCGCGAGAGGCCCTCCAGGACCTGGAGCAGGAAGGGCTCAGCCGACGGGTCCAGTGCCCCTGCGGCCCTGCGCCGGGCCTCGATCCGCGCCCATCCCGGTGCCGGGTAGGTGGGGATGACGATCCAGTCGCCCGGATCGGGCCGAACGGCGATCTCCATCGTTGTCCTGCTTCCTCGTTGTCGCCTCTGCGCGCAGGCGCCCTTTCCTCCCCGGGCGGCGCCTAGTGCCCACGTCGCCGCGGCTGGGTGGCGGACCGCCGGGCGCTACTCCTTGACACGGTACCCCACCTTGCCGAAGAGAACGCGGTCGCCGGGGAACACCGGCTCCGGGATTCCCGGGACCGCGCGGCGCGAGGCGCCCCCGTGGATGATGGTGGTGCCGTTGGTCGAGTGCAGGTCGGTCACCCACAGGCCGTCGACCACGGGGATGAGCAGGGCATGCGTCTTGGAGATGGACAGCGAGGTCCCGCGCAGCACGAGGAGGCTCGCCTCGGGGTGCTCCGAGGAGGCAACGGGGTCGCGGCCCAGCACGACGACGCCGGCCAGCGCGATCTCCCCGCCGTCGCGCTCGGGGACGAGGACGGCGCTGGCGCTGGTGTCCTCGACGGAGGAGGGCATGCGGATCGACTGCACGGTGGAGTCCAGGGAGTCCTCGTCGTCGGAATGCTGGCCCAGGTCCACGTTGCGCAGATCAACCGGCTCGGTTGGGGGAGGGAGCTCGCGATCCTCCTCGTCGCGCGGCGCGATCGGCGCGCTCACGGCGCTGGGGACGGAGGCGGCGCTCGCGCTGGGGGCGCTGGAGGCGGGCGCGCTCGCGGCGCTGGCGGTGGTCACGGCGCTGCCTGTGCTGCTAGCGCTGGTAGCGCTGCTCGTGCGGGGGGTGCTGCTCGCGCTGCTGGCGCTGGCCCGGCCAGGGGTATCGGTCGAGCGAGGCGTCGAGGGCGCGGCGGGGGAGCCGGTCCGCGCGCCAGGGGCGCTGGCGGCGCTGGCGGCGGGAGCGCTTGTGGCGCTGGGGACGGAGGCGGCGCTCGTGCTGGGCGCGCTGGG
>NZ_JH806634.1:32081-68580 GCF_000295095.1 Actinomyces timonensis DSM 23838
ACGGCGCTGGGGACGGAGGCGGCGCTCGTGCTGGGCGCGCTGGGGGCGCCCGCGCTGGCCGCCGAGGCCTGCGAGGGCGCCGAGTCCGACTCCGGCGTCGCGGCGTCGATGACGTGGCCGGCCGAGCCGCCGTCGGGGGCCAGGTCCACCGAGCCGAGGAGGAGGCTGGCGTTGAGCTCGTCCAGCGTGCTCCCGCCGATCGTGGGGCTGTCGAGCTCGGGCGCCTCTCCCGACCAGGGGATCGATCCCAGGATCGCGACCGCGCCGGGCTCGTCGGCGCGGGAGGAGAGGCGCTCCTGGGCGCGGCGGATCGAGCGACGCGTGCGGGGCGCGGAGTCGGAGCCCGCCCCGGCTGCCGCGCCAGAGCCCGCCGCGGGGGCCGAGGAGACTGAGGACGCTGGGAGCGTCTTGGACATCGAGGACGGCGGCACGGACGGCACCGCCGAGGGCGTGGTCGGCGCGGGCTCGGCCAGGGCGGCGCTGGCGCCGTCGGCCCCCATGAGACGCTCGACGGAGGGCACGGCCGAGGGAGTCATCATCGCCGTCGGCTCATCGGACCAGGTGGTGGACCGGGCTCTGGACGCGGAGGGGGTGGGGCGGCCGGAGGACGGCTCCTGTGCGCCGCGCGGCAGCCGGGCCGCGCTGGAGGCCTTCGTGGAGATGAGGCGCATGCGGCTGAGGCGGTCGTGCCAGCCCATGCCCTCGGGGTCCTTCGCCGCGCTGCGCAGCATGAACAGCCCGCCGATGCCAGCGGTGATGAGGATGAGGTCGGCGTGGACGAACGCGCCCACGAAGGAGGGCTCGTCGTTCGAGGCGTCCACCATCCGCACGCCGACGATCCTGCCGCCGGGCGTCCAGCCCGTCGTCGCGATGAGCACGAAGCGGACGAGGATGAGCCCCACCGCAGCAGCGCCCGCGGCGAGGAGGAGTCCCAGGGAGCTCTTGGCGACCAGCGTGATGATCGCGCCGATGACGAGTCCCACGAGGATGTCGATGACGACGGCGAGGAGGCGGGCCCCCGGGGACGCCGACGGCGTGGGCGCGAGGAGCGCCCGTCGCTGATTCCGCTTCGGCGCCTGGGTCGTGGTGGCGGTCACGCGCGCATTCCCTTCGCGTTGGTGATCATGGAACCGCCCCTCATGCAGTGGCCTTCACCGCCTCGGGCTCGGGCGAAGCGACCTCTTGGAGGAGGGCTCTGCGCAGCATCGTCGACGAGGTCGTCGGCGTGTACGGCAGGTAGACGACGCGGGCCCCGATCTCCGCCATCTGCTCCTCGAGCAGACGGCCCTTGTCGGTGCCGCGCCAGTCCGTTCCCTTGAAGAGTACATCGAATGGCGCGGTTCGCCAGGCCAGGCGCTTGTCCTGATCGTGATCGAGCACGACGTGGTCGACCATCCGCAGGGCCTGGACGAGGGCCATCCGCTCGTGCTGGGGCACGATCGGACCCCGGCCTTTCATCCGCTCCAGGGACGCGTCCGTGGCGACTCCGGCGATGAGGCGGTCGCAGTGCGCCGCCGCGGTTGTGAGGATATTGAGATGGCCGACGTGGAGCATGTCGAAGCCACCGGGGACGTAGCCGACGATCATCAGTAGGCCCCCTTCCCGCCGGTGACGGCGCGCGCGGTGGCGGCCAGGATCTTGGCGTCGATGAGCGCGCCGCGGTTCTCCACGTAGTGGCGGTCGAGGGCCACGGTGGAGCTCCAGGACAGGTCCGAGCGGCCCGAAACCTGCCACAGGCCCGTCATGCCGGGGCGCACGAGGAGGCGGCGGCGCGCCTCGTCGTCGTACTGGGCGACCTCGCTGGGCAGTGCCGGGCGCGGCCCCACCAGGCTCATCTCGCCGCGCACGACGTTGATGAGCTGGGGGAGCTCGTCCAGGGAGGTGCGGCGCAGAATCCGGCCCACGCGGGTGATCCGGGGGTCCCGGGAGTCCTTGAACAGGACCTGGTTGCCCGAGTCGCCGCCGCGGGCGATGAGCGCCGCTCTGCGGGCGTCGGCGTCGGCGTACATGGAGCGCAGCTTCCACATCGTGAAGTGCGTGCCGTTCAGGCCCACGCGGGTCTGGGAGTAGAAGGGGCTGCCGGGCGACTCCAGGCGCACGGCCAGAGCGGCGATCCCGATGATCGGGGAGGCCGCCAGCAGGAGCGCCAGCCCGACGACGCGGTCGACGGCCTTCTTGCCGGCCTCGCGGGTGCGGCGGGTCTTGACGCCGATGAGCGCCGTCCAGCCGTGCGTGACCGGAAGGCCCATCAGGCGCCCGGGAACGACGTCCTGCAGCCCGGGGGCGACGATGAGGCGCACGTGGGTGCCCTCGAGGCCGCGCATGAGGGAGCGCAGGTCATCGGGGGCGACAGCGCCGAGCGTCATGACGACGTCGATCATCTCCTCGCTGACCATCTGGGCCAGGCCCTCGGCGTCGGGCACCGCCATCGCGTTGCGGAGGCTGCCGGGAACGCCGGAGGAGAGGTAGCCGATGACGAGGAAGCCGTCGGCGGGGTGGCGGCGCATCTCGTGGAGCATCGGCTCGGCGCCGGGGCCCATGACGATGAGGGTGCGGCGCAGGGCGTGGCCGTCCATGCGGCGGCGGCGCAGGTGCCCGGACTCGATCACCCGGCCGATGAGGATGAGGAGGAACTGGGCGGTGAGCAGGCAGCCCACGGCGATCGGGCCGAGGGAGGAGCCCAGGGCGCGGTGGGCCAGGAGGCTGACTGGCAGGGCCAGCAGGTTCAGGCCGAGGAGGGTGGGCAGCGGGACCGAGCCGTGGTCGACGACGGCGGCGCCCAGACCGCCCAGGCCCCAGGTGCCGACGACGATCAGCAGGCCCACGGTCGTGGCGGCGAGGGTGGCGCCCGCGCCGCCGAAGGGAAGCGCGATCCAGGCGGGGGCGGTGATCGCGACGAGGTCACTGAGCACGATCCAGGCCAGGAGGTCTCGGCGCATGGAGGACCATGCGAGACGGCCATGGGTGGGCTGGGCGAGGGGCAGGCGCGCCAAGGGCATGCCTGTCTCTGGCCGAATAGTGGCCGCAACATCATTCAGGTACATCAGGGCTCCTGTTGAAGTATGCGAGGGATGGTCGGGGAGGGGACCCGGAACGAGAAATATCCTGGTCAGACTACGTAATGCGGGTCAGAGCCGCAGGGAGCGACCCGCTGGGAGCCTGGAGATCGGACGTTTCATGGGAACGACGGATCAGATTCGTCGTCAGTCGTCGTGTTTCAGAGTGCTAAGCAGATTCTATCTCCCGGGTATGCGGCTTCGGCAATGGTTAAAGCGCGGGTGGGCGCTCCCGGTGGCGCCAAGCCGCGCCCTCTGGCGGAAAACCACCTCTGACCTGCGCGGATCGTCTTGCTCTGTGGACATCCTTGGAGACGGGCGCCAAGAGGTCCAGACCTCTGGCCTGTGGTTTCGCGGTTGGGCGTCCCAGTGTGAGATGCGCCGCCGTGCGGCGGAGCGGCGCTCGGGACCCGTGAGGACGTCCCCTCGGTCACGGAATGGCGCCAAATGCCCTGCGCCCCCAGGGGCGTGGAAGGGTCGGCTGCTAGAGTCTGGCCGTTCCCGCGGCGTCCCTGACGCTGGTCCCTGCCCTGCTAAGCGAGGTGCCGCTATGCCTGCCCAGCCTGCCTCCCGGAGATCCGGGCCCTGGGCCTCGGTCGGCCGCACGGCCGGCGCGAAGATGATCGTCATGGTCGTCGCGGGCGTCTTCGGCCTCATCAACACCCGGCTCATCCTCAGCCACTTCGGCGCCGACGCCTACGCCCAGTACGGCCTGCTGGCCACCTTCCCCACGCTCATGCCCTTCACCGATCTGGGCATCGGGGCCGTCATCCTCAACGTTGTCGCTGGCTCCACCGACCCCGCGCACGACTCCACGCTGCGCCGCACCCTGACCACCGCCATCCGCGTCCTGCTCGCCTCCACCGTGGTCATCTGCACCACTGGCGTCGTCATCCAGCTCCTGGGGGCCTGGCCCACGCTGCTCGGTGCCCGCCTCATGGACGGCGGCGGCGCCACCGCCACCATCTGCCTCATCATCTACTCCCTCGCCCTGCCGCTGAGCGTGGGGCAGCGCATCGTCGTCGGACTGGGCCGCTCGGCCACCCAGGTCATCAGCTCCGGCGTCGTCTCCCCGGCGATGACCACCCTCCTCCTGCTGGCGATCCTGGCCCGCCTGGACTCGGGCAACGCCGTCTCCATCTACTCCTACCTGGCGAACACCCTGGTCTCGCTCATCTGCATCGTCGTGGCCTGGCGGGCCACCGGCCCCCTCCTGCGCGAGGCCGCCCGCGACGTCCCCCGGCTGCGCGAGGCCCCCGGCGTCAAGGTCATCAACACCGCGGGGCCCCAGCTCCTGCAGTCGCTCGTCCTGCCCATCGCCTTTCAGACCGACCGCATCCTCCTCAGCCACCTGGGGGCCTCCGACGCGCTGGCGCAATACAACCTCGCCAGCACCCTGTTCAACCTGCTCACGCAGACCGTCGTCGCCGCCGGCGTGGCCATGTGGCCGGTCTTCGCGCGAGCGCGCTCGGCCGGGCAGATCACCAGCCCCTTCAGGCCCGCAGGGATCTTCGCATCCGCGGGCACCGCGATGGCGCTGGCCATGGGCCTGCTCGCCCCCTGGGCCGCGGGCATCCTGTCCGATGGTGCCATCCACCTGCCGCTGCTGCTCATCGTCTCGTTCGCCGCGTCGGTCATCGTCGAGGCGGCCAAGTACCCGCTGGGCATGTACATGACGGACCCGCGAGGCCTGCGCTTCCAGGTGGTGCCGGTCCTCGTGCTCGTCCCTGTCAATTTCGCCCTGTCCTGGGCGCTCATCGCGCCCTTCGGGCCGGCCGGGCCCGTCCTCGGCTCCGTCATCTCCGTGGTTGTCTGCCAGTTCATCCCCTACGTCTGGTGGGTGCGCCGGGACCTGGAGCGCCGTCGTCGCCTGGCCGCCGAGGAGGGGGCGGCGCCCGCCGCCGACCCCCAGTCCGCCCCTGCCTGATCCTCAACCCCGCATAGTTGGAGACCTCATGAACCCCTCGAAGCCCGCGGGCCCCGCTCGCCCCGCCACTCCCGCCGACCCCGCCAGTGCCGCGCGCCCCAGCATCGCCGAGTCGATCCGGGCGCTGTCGAGCGCGCAGAAGGCCAAGGCCGGCGCGCCCCTGTACTCGCGGCTCGTCAACCGCCCGCTGGGGCGGGTGCTCGCCGCGATCGCCCATCGCCTGGGCGCCACCCCGGACCAGGTGACCATCCTGTCCGCGGCCTGCACGATGACCGGCGTCGTCCTCATCGCGGCCCTGCCGCTGACTGTGTGGGCGGCGCTGGCGACGGCGGGCCTGCTCGTGCTGGGCTACGCGCTCGACTCCGCCGACGGCCAGCTGGCCAGGCTCCGCCACGGCGGATCGAAGGCGGGGGAGTGGCTCGACCACGTCGCCGACGCGATCAAGCTCTCCAGCCTCCACCTGGCGATCGCGATCTCGCTGTTCCGCTTCGCCGGCGTCGTCGAGGAGCGCCCGGCCCTGCTGCTGCTGCCGCTGGCCTACAGCGCTGTGCAGAACGTCCACTTCTTCACGTACATCCTCACCTACCAGCTGCGCTACAACGGGGGAACGCCGCTGGCCAAGGATGAGGGGCGCGCGGGGTTGCTCAAGTCGATCCTGTCCGCGCCCACGGACTACGGGCTGCTGTGCATCGTGCTCGCGCTGCGGTGGGCGCCGGTGCCCTTCCTCGTGCTCTACGCGCTCATGCTCCTGGGCTCGGCCGGCTACCTGGCCCTGGCCCTGCCCAAGTGGTACCGGGACATGCGCGTCCTCTAACCCGCGAGACCGGGCGATCAGCACGCCGAGACCGGGCGATCAGCACGCCGAGACCGGGTGGATATCCACAGGCTGATTGAGGGGGCGTGTCCTTCACCGCCCCTGTGGACAGGGAACCGGTCTCGCGGTGCTGTTCGCCCGGTCTCGGTGATAAGTGGGGGTTGTTAGAGGAGGGATTCGACGGCGTCGGCGATCTGGTCGCGGTAGCGCTCGACGGAGAATCGCTCGGCGGCGTCCTCCCTCCCCGCCGCCGCGAGCTCGCGGGCCCGGGCGGGGTCGCGCTCGATCTCGGCCAGCGCCGCCGCTAGGGCCTCCGGCGACTCGGGCTCGACAAGCAACCCCGTGCTCCCATCCCTCACCACCTCAATGAGGCCCTGTACGCGTGAGGCCACGAGCGGACGCCCAGCGTGCAGCGCCTCGACCGCCGTGTTGCCGAAGGGCTCGGCCCTCGAGGGGACGATGACCGCATCAGCATCGGCCAGGATCGGCCACGTCGGGTTGACATATCCCAGCAGCTCGACGGCGCCGCTCAGGTCCGGCTGGCTGATCCGTTCCCTCAACTGCTCCTCGTACCACTCGTATCCGGGGAAGATCGAGCCGGCCACCGAGAGGCTCGCGTTGACACCCATGGAGCGCAGCAGGCCGATCGCGTCCAAGGCGACGTCGATCCCCTTGCGGGGGGAGAGCCTCGCGATGAGGGCCACCCGGAAGGGATCGCCCGCCGCCCGATCCCGCAGCGGGGGGAGCGGCACCACAGGCCCCGGTACCCCATTGTGGATGACCCTCGTGCGGTTCTTGAGCAGGGGTTGGGCGGATAGGAGGACGTCCCGGGCCGCCCCCGAGTTGGCGACGACCAAGCGCGCGGCGACGAGCGGCGCGTTGAGGCCGGCGCGGATGACGAGGGGCTGGGAGTCCTCCGCCTCATGGACATGGGCGATGACGGGCACCCCGGCCAGGCGCGCGGCCAGCGGCCAGGTCGGGATCGTGACGGTGTTCGTCAGGACCGCCTGGGCGCCGGAGGCGCGGATGATCCTCGCCAGCCGCAGAGCCTCCGGCCCCGCCCCCGCGCCGAGCCCTGCGAGCCCGCGCGGGTTGAGAAGCGCCTTGCGCAGCACCGTGAAGGGGATGAGGGCGACTCTGGCCCCGGCCTCGCGCAGCACCGCGACGAGCGGCCCATGCGAGGGCAGGGCCACCCTGACCGTGTGGCCCGCGCCGACAAGCGCGTGGATGGTCTCGACCAGCTGCAGGTCGGAGCCGTACAGATCGGGCGAGGGGTGCGCGACGAGGATCGTGCTCATGCGGGGAACGCCCCCGTCCTGCGTCCGGAGGGGCGGTGTCTCACCGGGCCTGTGAGGGCCAGGCGGCGGCACAGCGCCTCATAGGAATCGGCGACGGCGTCCCAGTCGTAGCGCTCGGCCTGCTCCCGGGAGAGCTCGCCGCGCGCGGCCGTGCCGGCGGGGTCGGCCTCGGCGGCCTCGATGAGGGCGCGGACGTCGTCGGCGGTGGTCCAGTACCGACCGGCCTCGCCGAGGACCTCCCGGTTGAAGGAGACGTCGAAGGCGTCGACGGCGGCCCCCGCCCCGATCGCGCGCAGCAGCGAGGGGTTGGTCCCTCCCACGGAGTGGCCGTGGAGGTAGACGGCTGCCCCGCCGTAGAGCTGGTCGAGGAGCTCCTGGTCCCACAGCCCCCCGAGGAGGCGCACCCGGTCGTCGGCCAGGGAGCGGATCCGCTCGGTGTACTCGTTGGCGTAGGGCGCCGAGCCGACGACGACGAGCGGGTAGTCGGCGCTGGAGGCCGCGTAGCCCTCGACGGCGACGTCCACGTGGTTCTCCACCTCGAAGCGGGCCACCACGAGGTGGAAACGGCCCGCCTCAAGGCCCAGCTCGGCCAGCCGGTCGGTGCCGGCGTGGATGCGCGGGGCGCCGTAGGCGATGAGGTCGGTGGGGGCGTTGAACTCGGTGTCGTAGTAGTCGGCGATGCCCTGGGCGTCGGCGATGAGCGCGTCGGAGTAGCGCACGGCCAGGGCCTCGGCGGCCCGGTAGTAGCGCTTGCCGGTGGGCCCCCACTTGCCTCGCTGCCACTCCAGGCCGTCGACGTGCGTGGCCACGGGGATGCGGGCGGCGCGCAGGGCGGGCAGGAAGGGGGAGTTGGCGGCGTTGAAGACGATGGCGGCGTCGGGGTGGACGCGGCGCAGGAGGTGCGCGGCGCTCAGCGCCGTGTGGGAGAGGGTCTCGAGGCTGCGCTTGCGCATGGCGGGCAGCTCGACGAGCCTCATACCGAGGTAGGTCCGCGGCAGGGGCGTGCCCGGCTCGGGGTTGCGGCAGTAGACGAGCACCTTGTGGCCCTTGGCGGCCAGGCGCCTGCCCACCTCCTCGACGGCCGTCTCGAAGCCCCCGTACCTGGCGGGCACGCCGCGGGTTCCGATCATCGCGATGCGCAGTCGGTCGGGGGAGGCTGTGGTCACATCCGGGCCTTTCGAGCGGGGCGCGCGGCCAGGGCGCCGGGCGCTGGGTTCAGGGAGTCCTGGGCGAGCCGGCGGCGCGGCCCACGGACGACGACGGCGCGGGGCCGTCGCGTGGGAACCCGGCCATGATACCGAGCCCGCCTGGCCGCGGGGGCCTGGCGGCCTCAGTGCGCGGGGAACGAATTGGGCGCGATGCCGTCCGGCCGCCCGGCGCCGCGGACGGAGCCGCAGTGGCCCCACTCGTACCAGCGGCGTCCGAGGCCTTGGCGCCCTGCGACGCGGGGGCGGCGGGGGCAGTGGAGGCGCTGTCCGTGGTGCCTGCGCTGGCGGTGGTTTGCGCGTCGGAGGCGGATGGGGTCGTGGGGGAGACGGCGGCGTCGCCTCCGCAGGCGGACATGCCAAGAGCGAGCAGGAGGGCACCGAGCGGCGCCAAGGCGGATGATCGGGACATGATGCCTCCTCGGCTGACTCAGGTCGAGTGTGTTGTGTATCACTAAGCTAGCGGACGGATCTCCTCGCGCGGTAGGCCTGCTCGGTCCTCATGCGCCGCGCTCGGAACGGGATGCGGGGTTCGGGCACGCCAGGGGCAGGATCGCTGTCTCAATGGATGGCAAGACGTACCTGACGTGGTGTGATATCCGGAGTACTCTCGGTGGAACCGGATAGACGAAGGTAGTGATCTTGGGGGAATCCCTGAGAGATCCTTCGTTACCTGAAAGTTATCTGAGTGTTAGTGTCTGGGGCGGTGCCTGGCCCATCCGAGCTCCCACGGCGACGCTCGGCGCCCTAGCCAGATGCTGTCCCTGTCTCCCCCAAGCCTTGAACGGAAAACCTTGATGCGTCTACGTACTCATGCCCGCAGGCTCGCCCTGGCCGCCGCGCTCCCCATCGCCTTGGCGGTCATGCCTGTCCTCCCCTTCGCGAGCCCCGCTGCTCACGCGGCTGATGCCCAGGGCGCGGCGGGAGAGGTCGCGATCGCCTCCCCGACCGCCCTCCCGACGGCGCAGATCAACGGCGTCGTGTGGGACCAGGCGATTGTCGGCAACACCGTCTACGCCGTCGGCGAGTTCTCCAGCGCCCGCCCGGCGGGCGCCGCGGAGGGCGAGAGCGAGACCCCGCGGTCCAACGCGATGGCCTACGACATCACCACCGGCGCGCTCCTCGACTGGGCGCCCACCACCAACGGCGTCGTCTACTCCATCGACGCCTCGAAGGACGGCAGCACCCTCTACCTCGGCGGCAACTTCACCAGCGTCAACGGCGAGGACACCTACCGCCTCGGCGCCGTGACCGCCTCCGATGGCAAGCGCGTGAGCCTCGGCATCTCCCCCAACACCGAGGTGCGCGACGTCGAGGTCTCCCCCGACGGCGCCACCCTCTACTTCACCGGTGCCTTCACCCAGGTCAACAACGAGGCCCGCTACCGCGCGGCCGCCGTCAGCCTGCCCACCCTCGCCCTGACCAACTTCGCGCCCCGGGTGGGCCGGGGCCTGGGCCGCTCCGTCACCGTCTCGCCCGACGGCACCCAGGTGGCCATCGGCGGCTCCTTCAGCGAGGTCGACGGCGCTTCCAACCCCGGTATGGCGATCCTCGGCTCCGATGGGGTCCTCAAGCCGACCAACATCAACTCGGTCATCCACAACTCCGGCACCTACGCCGCGATCATGTCCCTGAAGTCGGACGGCCAGGGCCTCTACGGCTCGGCCTACTCCCAGGAGGGCACCTTCGAGGGCATGTTCCGAGCCAACTGGTCCACCGGCGACCTCGATTACATGGCCGACTGCCACGGCGACACCTACGACATCCACCCCGCTGGCGGCGTCGTCTACATCGCGGGCCACCCGCACGACTGCTCCAACATCGGCGGCTTCGGCGACACCACGCCCACGACCTACTACAACGCGCTCGCCTACGTGAACAGCGCCACCGGCACGGTGCAGCCGAACAACGCCTCGGACTACAGCGACTTCTCCGGTCAGCCCGCCACCACGGCTCTGCAGACCTTCCGCCCCAACTTCATCGTGGGCTCCTACACCGGCATGAACCAGGCCACCTGGACCGTCGAGGGCAATGACAAGTACGTCGTCTACGGCGGCGAGTTCATCGGCGTCAACAACAAGGGCCAGCAGGGCCTCGTCCGCTTCGCCATCGACTCCAAGGAGAACCCCGGCCAGGGCCAGCAGGACGGCAACGGCGACAAGGACAAGGACAACAACGGCGGCGACGGCAAGGACAAGGACAACAACGGCGGCGACGGCAAGGACAAGGACAACAACGGCGGCGACGGCAAGGACAAGGACAACAACGGCGGCGACGACTGGTGGAACAACAACGGCGACGACGACTGGTGGAACAACTGGGGATGGAACGGCAACTGGGGATGGCGCTGATGCGCCGCCCGCTGAGCCTCCTCGGGACGGGCGCGGCACCGCGCGGTGCCGCCCGTACCGCCCTGGCGCTCCCGGTGGCCCTGATCCTGGCACTGGGAGCCTGCTCCAGCGACAAGCCCCAGGACACCACGCCCAGCGCGACGCCCACGGCCGAGGCGGCATCCGCCAGCGCCACTCCGACGGCCTCCGCCACGCCCTCGACGACGGGCGAGCCTCTGCCGACGGCCTCCGAGACGACGCCGGCCGAGCAGTCCGCCGCCCCGCAGCAGGCCACCCCGGACGCCTCGGCCCTGGCCAAGGGCGACATCTCCGCCGACGAGCTGCCTCCTGTGGCCCCTGGCCAGACGAGCTCCGTCGACGGCGCCGACATCGCGCTGGGGACGATGCGCTCCGAGACCCTCCAGGCCGGCCCTGGGGAGACGGGTGGAGCCGGCGTGGTCATCCCGGTGACGATCACAAATAACACGGGATCGGACCTGTCCCTGTCCGGGCTCGTCGTCACCGTCGCCTACGGCGCGGACAAGGCTCCGGCCGCGGAGCTGGCCAGCGCCTCCGGCGCCGTCCCGGCCTCGGTCGCCCCCGGGCAGACGCAGACAGTGGAGAAGGCCTTCACGATCCCCGCCTCTGGCCGCGGCCAGGTGCATATCGTCGTCGACCTCGGTCCCGACCACGCGGCCGCGACCTTCGACGGCGCCGCGCCCAGCTGAGCCTGACGCGCGCCAGCGCCTCTTCACGGAATCCCGCCCGCCGAGCCCATCTGGCCCGGCGGGCGGGATCGCATATCGGCCCCTGGCCCGCTACCGGAGGATCGGGGTGTCCTGGGGCGGCAAGTCGCCCCGGCCCGCCCGGCGCGCGAGTCGCAGTCCGTCGAGCGTGGCGCGCAGCACTGTCACCACCGGCCTCGGCGAGCGCAGCAACTGGCGCCGCCCCCCGCGCAGGACGATCTCGCGGGCCGCGCGCGGCGCCGTCGCCCGCCACCGGCGACGGCCCGCCGAATCCAGGTGCTGGCCCGCGTACAGGAGCCGGTTGCGCGCGTTGTAGTAGTAGTAGGTGTCCGACTTCGCCTGCCCGACTGAGGTGTGGGTGCCGCCCTCATCATGGACGGCGATGGCCCGGCGCTCCAGCACCAGGCTCCCGGCGGCCTCCAGGACCCGCGCGGAGAAGTCCACATCCTCCCAGTACAGGAAGTAGCGCGCGTCGAAGCCCCCGATCCGGCGGTAGAGCGAGGCCGACAGCGCCAGGCAGGCGCCGCTCAGCCAGGGCGAGGCGCCACCGGGTGGGACCGGCAGCTTTGATCGGCGCGAGCGCATCGAGCCGTCCGCCAGGCACACGAGGTGCCCGTCGGAGACGGTCGCCCCGGCCGAGTCCTGGATGACCGGCCCGACGAGGGCGAGTGGGTCCGCCTCGGCGTCTCTCGCGAGGGCGACCAGGGAGTCCCGCTCGATGATGGCGTCTGGGTTGAGCAGGAGGAGGATCTCGGCGCCGTCGGCCATCGCACGGGCCGCCCCCAGGTTCATGCCGCCGCCGAAGCCCGTGTTCGCCTCCGGGCATTCCAGGGCCCAGCCGCGCTCGCGGGCCAGGTCCTGGATGCGCTCGCGGGCCGCGGGGGAGGAGTGGTTGTCGACGACGACGACGCGCGCCTCGGGGGACTGCTCAGCCACCTTGGCGAGGTTGCGCGCCAGGAGCTCGGCGGAGTCGTAGTTGACGACGATGATCGCGGTGCGCGCGAGCAGCTCGGCGGCCTCGGCGCCGGTAGGGGGCTCGCCGGGCTCGCCGGGGGAGAAGAGATCGGCGGGGAAGTCGGGCATGGGATCCTCTCAGGTCCGCATCGATGGGCGCCGCGCCGTCCTGACGGGGCGCGCTGTTGCCCCGGGCGCCCGCGGGCGGGGCGACAGCGCGCCTGCATAGTAGCGTTGACCCGACCCTGCTTCCCTTCCCATCGACGCTCCTGCCCGTCGACCCGCCGCCTAGGAGGACGCATGAGCCCGTTGCCGACACCGCCGGTCTCACTGGTCGTCGCCGTGACGACCTTCCGGCGCGATGAGTGGCTCGCCGAGCTCCTGCCCCAGCTCGTCGACCAGGCCCGCGCCGTCCTCGCCGATGAGGAGGCCGGCGTCGCGCGGGCGCGCGTCGTCGTCGTCGACAACGACCCGGACGCGGGCGCGCGAGAGACCGCCCGGGCAGTCCGCGCCGCTATCGCCGAGGAGCCTGGGGCCGACGAGATCGGCCCCCATTACGCGCATGAGCCCGTTCCCGGGATCACCGCCGCCCGCAACCGCGCTCTCGACGAGGCCAGCGGTGCCCGCCTCCTGGCTTTCATCGACGACGACGAGCTCACCCGCCCCGGCTGGCTGACCTCTCTCGTCCGCGCCTGGCGCGCCCATGGCTGCGCGGCCGTGTCCGGTCCCTGGTTCCCGCGCTTCGAGGGCGAGCCGAGCGCGTGGGTGCGCGGCTCGGGCGTTTTCGAGGCGGTCACGGCTGCCGACGGCGCGGTGATGACCAAGGCCGGGACGGGCAACCTCCTGCTCGACCTCGACGTCGTGCGGGGCCTCGGCCTGCGCTTCGACACGCGCTACGGGCTCAGCGGCGGCGAGGACTCCGCGTTCCTGGGGGCCCTGCGGCAGGGCGGCGGCGTCATCCGCTTCGCCGCTGGCGCCGCCCTCGATGAGAGGGTCCCGGCCTCGAGGGTTACGCGCCCCTGGATCCTGCGCCGCTCCCTGCGCTCGGGGGCCACCTGGGCGGCCGTGCGCGTCGAGGCGGCCTCGGGCGCGGCGGGCCTGGGTCTGCGCGCGCGCTACGCCGCCAAGGGGGTGCTGCGCGCCGGACGCGATGGCGCCCTGGCGCTGGCCAGCGCCGTCCGACGGGACGAGGCGGCCCGGGGGCGCCACGAGGCCTCTTGCGCTGGTGCGCTGGGCATGGTCCTGGGCGCCGTCGGCGGTCGGGTCCAGGAGTACAGCCGCGGACCCCGACTTCCCTGGAGGAGGAAGTGAGGGCCGGGGGCATGAGCGCGGATATCCCGGCCGACGACTCCGGCAGCGGCGCCAGCGGCCGGCAGGCCGCGGGCGGGGTCAGCCTCGTCGTCGCCATTCCCACCTACCGGCGCCCTGACGGCCTCGAGCGGGCGGTGGGCACCGTCCTGCCGCAGATCGGCGCCATCGTGTCGGACGCCGCCAGCCCCATCGCGCGGGCCGAGCTGCTCGTCATCGACAACGATCCCGCTGCCAGCGCGCGCGCCACCGCCGAGCGCCTCGCCGCGGGGCCCGGCGGGGGAGCGCTGCGCTACGTCGTCGAGGAGCGGCCCGGTGTGGCCGCCGTGCGCAACCGCGCCCTCGATGAGTCCGCCGGCGCGCGCCTCCTCGTGTTCATCGACGACGACGAGGAGGCCCGCGAGAACTGGCTCGCCTCGCTCGTGGGCCTCTGGGCGAGCCGGGGCTCCCAGGCGGTCGCCGGCCATGTGCTGCCCGCCTACGACGTCGAGCCCGAGCCGTGGGTGCGCGAGGGAGGCTTCTTCGTGCGCGCCACATGGCCCACGGGGACGATCCGGCCCGCCGCCGCCTCGAACTGCCTGCTGCTGGACCTCGACTTCCTGCGTGCGCGGGGCCTGCGCTTCGATGAGCGCTTCGGGGCCACTGGCGGGGAGGACACCCTCCTCACCCGTTCCCTCGTGGACGCCGGCGGGACGCTCCTGTGGTGCGCCGAGGCCCGGGTGGTCGACCACGTGCCCGCGCAGCGCCTGGAGAGGTCCTGGATCCTGCGGCGCCAGCGCAGCCACGCCGCCACCTCCGTCCGGGTCGAGCTCGCACTGGTGGGAGAGGAGGCCCGCGCCGCCCGCGCGCGCATCCGGGGGAGGGCCCTCATCGGGGGCGCTGCGCGCGTCGTCGCGGGCGCGGGGCGATCGGGCGCTGGAGTGCTGCTGCGCTCCACCTCCCACCGCGCCAGGGGAGCCCGTCTCATGGCCCGGGGCGCGGGCCTGGCCTCTGCCGCGCTGGGTCGCGCCGGCCATGCCGAGTACGGCCGCTCCTGAGGGGGTCGCGAGCGCCGCCAGCGAGCGCTGGCGGCGCGGACAACGCTGACCAGCGCTGACGGCGCTTCCGACGCCAGCAGCGCCGTGCTGGCCGTGGCTGGTCGCGCGATGCGGCTGGCCGTGGTCAGCGGCCGCTCAGCGGCGGTGGCGCATCGAATGCGGGAACAGCTCGGAGGAGTCGGGCGGGGGTGTGTACTCCTCCGCGGGAGAGGATGCCGTCGTGGCCGGGCTCATGGTTCGCCCAGCCCGCTCAGCGCGCGCGGCCCGCCCAGGGCCCGCGGTGGAGCCGGCCGGGGAGCTGGCGCTGCTGGCCGCCCTGCGGCCGGCAGCGCCGCGGCCCGAGGCGTCCGCGCGGCGCCCCGAGAAGCCCGCGCGCCGCAGGAGGATGACGATCGCGGCGCCGATCGCGGTGCCGACGAGCGCCCCGTTGAGGGCGTAGCGCTCGGGGATGGGGGAGACGGGCGCGGTGGGCAGCGTTGCCGGGTCCTGCTCCTCCAGGCTGAGGGACTGCCCGTCCTTGTAGCCCCACTTGCTCACGGCTTTCTTGAAGGCGTCGGCCTCGGCGTCGGCCACGGCATGGGCCTGATCCGCGGAGGGCGCCTTGGCGGTGATGTCGATGAAGAGGGTGTTCTCGCGGGCGCTCAGGGTGAGCATCCCCTTGACCGCGGCGGGATCGAGGCCCGTGGTCGCGGCGACCTCGTTGAGGACGTCCTGGGTGGTGCCCAGCTCGACGAGCGTGGGCATGAGGAGCGAGTTCTGGCCGGAGGCCGTGCCGAGGTCCTGCCCGCCGCCATCGCGGCTCGACGTCGAGACGACGACGCTGGCGTGCGAGGAGTAGATGGGGGTGCTCAGGATCGCGATAAGGAACCCGGCCAGGGCGCCGAGCACGATATGCAAGATGAGGACGGGGGCGTGCCTGCGCAGCAAGCGGAGGATCTCGGCCGGCTCCATATGCGTGTGGTTCCTTCAGGATTGGTCAGTGGTGGCCCGCGAGCGAGCCGTCATAGGTACACGGTAAACCAAGGTCCAGGCCTGGCTCCTGCCGTGCTGGTGGGCGCGGTTTCAGACCACGTGCCTGCCCCGGTTCCCCGGGGACGCGGCGCTCAGGAGGGTGGTGAGGGCGCCGCTCGCCCAGCGTCCCGCCGCGCGGGAGCACCGGTGGCTCGGCCTCTCGACGAGCCGGTGGAACAACCAGGCCACGGGCAGGGCCGCCGCCGGTCCCGCCAGGAGCATCCACCACGGGGACATCGACGGCGCCAGCGTGCGCACGAGGAGGACCACCGGGGTGTGGACGAGGTAGAGGGAGAAGGACAGCTCGCCGCTCAGCTGCGCCGCCCTTGAGCGCAGCAGGGGACGCAGCGCGCCGGCCCGCACGATGAGCGCGATGGCGGCCGCGGCGCTGGCGACGGCGACTGCCGATCCCACTCGGTGCCCCCAGGGCGAGGCGGGGGAGCCCAAGGAGGCCAGCGCCTCGGATGGCGCGCCCGAGAGCAGATGCGGCCAGGCCGTCGGCGCCGCCCACCAGGGGGCGGTCATGGCGATGAGGCAGGCCACTGCGGCCGGGCTGGCCCAGCGGGCCGGCATGGCCGGCAGGGGATCGTCCACGCGCCCCCAGCGCCAGCCGAGCACGGCCCCGATCGCGAAGACCGGTAGGAAGAGGCCGGACCCGGGGTCCCCGCTGACCAGGACCACCGCCAGCGCCGCCGCGCCCAGCGCCCCGCTCAGGCGCGCCCGGGACGCCAGCGCCACCGCGAGGATGACCAGCGGCAGGAGGATGGAGAAGGCCGCCTCGGCGTGCAGGGACCACAGCACGGAGTTGCGGTAGGCGTAGGTCGGCAGCAGGGCGAGCTCCCGCACCGTCTGCTTGATCGAGATATCCGACACGTAGTGGGCCCGCACCCATGCCCCCAGGGAGGCGTCGTTCGAGCGCGGCACGAGGAGGATGAGGGCGATCGCCATCAGCGTGGACGCGCCAGCGGGCACCCACAGGCGGATGAGGCGGCGGGGCGCGTAGTCCGCCCAGTCGAAGGAGCGGCCAGCGGCGCGCCGCCGGGCGATCGGGTAGCTGAGCGCCACCCCGGACAGGATGAAGAAGACGAGCACCGCCTCGTAGCCGCCCCACAGGAGGTGCGCCGGTGTGAGCGCGAGCAGGCGCTCCAGGGCGCCGCCGGGCACCGTTCCCGGTCGGGCGCCGACCTCGGCCAGCGCGGGGACGGTGAGGAGGCAGTGATGGATGAGGACGACGACGGCGGCCAGGCCGCGCAGCCCGTCCAGCTCCCGCAGGCGGCCCGCGCCCCGGGGAGCGGTGGACGCGGCGGGGGTGGCGGCGTCCTCGGACGAGGAGCGGCGGTGGATGGGGGTCATGGGAGCTTCCAGGGACGGGATCGTGCCGCGCGGGGAGCGGCGGGGCGGGGACGGCGTTCCGGATCGGCCTGGACCGGTGCGCGCAGGGCACCATGATCCCCTGCTCGCCGGGTCCGGAAGGCCGATGATGCCACCTCTTGATCAAGTCGTGCCGAAAAGATGAGAGACTGTGCCCCGCGCGGCACACTACCCGTTCCTCCTGGAATCGGGCGCGGCCTGCGCATTCCGCCCTGGTGTAGTGGCAGCACGCAGGCCTTTGGAGCCTTGAGGCCCGGGTTCGAATCCTGGGGGCGGAACCGGTGCGCGGCGTCGTAGGATGTGCCCGTACCGACCCGCTCGGCCAGCACGGGGCGTCATCTCACCGGCTGGCTCGCGGGACGCCGACCTTGAGCGAGAAGAGGACTCGTGGCTCCCACCACTCCCGCCGCCGTCATCGTCATGGCCGCTGGCAAGGGCACGCGCATGCGCTCCGCCACCCCCAAGGTCCTGCACCGCATCGGCGGGCGCAGCCTCCTCGACCACGCGGTCACAGCGGCCCGGGGCCTGGGCCCCGAGCGCCTCGTCGTCGTGGTCCGCCATGAGCGCGACGCCGTCGTCGCCCACCTGGCGCAGGTCGCCCCTGACGCGGTCCCCGCCGATCAGGACGAGATCCCTGGCACCGGCCGCGCTGTGGCCTGCGGCCTGGCCGCCCTGCCCACCGATGCCAGCGGCGCCGTCGTCGTCACCAGTGGGGACGTCCCCCTCCTCGACACCGCCACCCTGTCCGCCCTCGTGGCCCAGCACCACGAGCGCGGCGATGCCGTGACCCTGCTGACCGCCGTCGTCGACGACCCCCACGGCTACGGCCGCGTTGTCCGCGAGGCCGATGGGACAGTCTCGGCGATCGTCGAGCAGCGCGACGCCACCGAGGCCCAGCGAGCCATCACCGAGATCAACGCGGGCGTCTACGTCTTCGACCTGGCCCATCTGCGCGAGGCCCTGGCCACCCTGGGCACGGACAACGACCAGGGCGAGGTCTACCTCACCGACGTCGTCGCCCACGCGCGCGCCGCGGGCCGCCCCACCTCCGCGCTCGTCGTCACCGACCACTGGCTCGTCGAGGGCTGCAACGACCGCGCCCAGCTCGCCGCCCTGGGCGCCGAGCTCAACCTCCGCGTCCTCGCCCGCGCGATGGCCGAGGGCGTCGGCGTCGTCGACCCCTCCTCCACCTGGGTCGACGTCACTGTCGAACTCGGAGCGGATGCGTCCCTGGAGCCCGGCGTCCTCCTGAGGGGCGCCACCCGTATCGGCGCTGGCGCCCGTATCGGCGCCTACGCCATC
Source organism: Actinomyces timonensis DSM 23838 (assembly GCF_000295095.1). Lineage (GTDB taxonomy): Bacteria > Actinomycetota > Actinomycetes > Actinomycetales > Actinomycetaceae > Actinomyces > Actinomyces timonensis. Next base: position 50,441 of record NZ_JH806634.1, read on the forward strand.
CTCACCGACGTCGATATCCCGGCAGGGGCCGTCGTGGCGCCCTTCGCCCAGTACGACGCCGAGACGCCGGTTCCCGCCCAGGGCTCCGGCACCACAGGCGCGTGACCGCCCCGGCCCCGCGCACCGACCGGGCCCGATGGGCCCGAACGAAGGGAAACACTCCATGACGGGCATCATCACCAGCGGTGAGAAGCGACTGGTCGTCGTCTCCGGCCGTGCCCATCCGCAGCTGGCCTTGGACGTGACGCGCGAGCTGGGCACCGAGGTGCTGTCCTCCTCCGCCTACGACTTCGCCAACGGGGAGACCTACGTCCGCTTCAACGAGTCGGTGCGCGGCTGCGACGTCTTCGTCCTGCAGTCCCATGGGGACCGCGTCAACGACTGGCTCATGGAGCAGCTCATCATGGTGGACGCCCTCAAGCGCGCCTCGGCCAAGCGCATCACCGTGGTCGCCCCCTTCTTCCCCTACGCGCGCCAGGACAAGAAGCACCTGGGCCGCGAGCCCATCAGCGCGCGCCTCGTGGCCGACCTCTACAAGACCGCGGGCGCGGACCGCCTCATGAGCGTCGACCTGCACACGTCCCAGGAACAGGGATTCTTCGACGGCCCCTGGGACCACCTGTGGGCCCAGCCCGTCCTCGTGGACTACATCAAGGGCCGTCTCGACGTGGCCAACGCCGCCGTCGTCTCCCCGGACGCCGGGCGCATCCGCGTCGCCGAGCGCTGGGCCAACGCCCTGGGCGGCTCCCCCCTCGCCTTCGTCCACAAGACCCGCGACATCACCCGCCCCAACGAAGCTGTCGCCAACCGCGTCGTCGGCGATGTCGAGGGCCGCTCCTGCGTGCTCGTCGATGACATGATCGACACCGGCGGCACGATCGCCAAGGCCGTCAAGGTCGTCCTCGACGCCGGTGCGAAGGACGTCATCGTCGCCGCCACCCACGGGGTGCTCTCCGGCCCGGCCATCGAGCGCCTGGCCACGTGCGGGGCCCGCGAGGTCGTCATCACCGACACCCTCCCGATCCCCGCGGAGAAGCGCTTCGAGCAGCTCACCGTCCTGCCCATCGCCCCGCTCCTGGCGCGCGCCATCAAGGCGGTCTTCGATGACGGTTCGGTCACGAGTCTTTTCGAGTCGTGGGGGGCGTGAGGAATCTCCTTCCCTGCTATTTCGCGCAGGTGGGAGCCCTCATGTTGAGGCGTTATATAAACGTTATCGCAATTCTTTGTCTAGACTCTGGTTAAGTCGTGCCGGCACTGCTATCCGCGGGCGTCGTTCATCGCGATCCCAAATGGTCACATATCGGTGACGGCTCACGAAGTCACTGACCTCGTGTCCTGACAATCCCTAGCCGGGCAATGCGCCTTGTTCCCTGCGCGCGCTGCCCGGACCGTGACAAGGAGTAGCGATGCACGCCGTCGTACCAATCGCAGGGCAGGCGCGGCCTGTCCCACTGCAGAGGAGGGTGGGCATCGCGCTCATCGCGCTCCTCGCCGTCCTGGGGGCTGGTGCTCCCGGGCCTGTCCACCACCGCTCACGCGGCTGACGACCCCAAGATCGTCGTCACCGCTGTTTCGCTCGTCAAAGTAAACCCTGCCAGCGCCGATGAGGAGCCGGGGCCGCTCCGCCAGTGGGATGTCGCCAAGCTCTCCGTGAAGTGGGACGCGAGCGCCCTCACCTCGATCACCGCTGGCACCTCCTTAAGCGTGGGCCTGCCTGAGCAGTTCCACGCCCGGGAGTTCCCGCTCCGGGAAACGATGACTGTGGTCGATGCCGGCGGCAAGTCCCACAACATCGGCGTCTGCGAAACCACTCAGTCGAAGATGACCTGCACCTTCGACAAGACCGCTGAAGAACTCTCCAAGACCTTCAAGGACTTCAAGGGCTCCCTCACCATGCGGCTCGCCGCTGAGCAGTCGACTGACAAGAAGACGCTGCCGTTCAACCTCAACGGCAATGTCATCGAGGTGCCCCTCCCCGGCGACAGTGGGATCGGAAAGATCGCCTACAACCCCTGGAAGTTCGGCAAGTGGGCCCTCAAGCTCAGCGCTGAGCAGACCACGAATATCTGGGTTCTCGCCTTCGGGACCGACTACGTTGCTGAGAGCGTCAAGCCGGAGGGCAGCGTCGTCGCCGACGGGAAGACGGAGTCCACGCTGAAGTTCACGGACCTGCTCGGCCCCGGTCAGGAGTTCGACTGGAGCCGGCCACAGGACGCCAGCATCGTTTTCGAGAAGTCTGCTGACGACCCCAAGCAGTACAAGACCCTGCGGACCCTGAACGGCGTGGTTGACCCTGCTGGGAATGACTGGAGTCTCGAGATCACGAAGAAGGCGAGCAACAATGTTGACGCCACGGTGACGGGCGTCTTCCCCGCTCACACCAACATGAGCCTCCGCCTGCCGATCAAGTACACCGAGCCGGTCAAGCCAGGCGTGATCTACACCAATCACGCTGAGATCGAGGGTCTGGACCTCAAGGCCGATGCCTCGGCCTACTACGTGAAGTCCGTCGAGATCGAGGTCGAGATGAAGCCGGGCTTCGGCACCTTCAAGGTGGAGAAGCTTGTCGGCGGTAGCGGCGCCTCGGAGATGGCAAACGACACGGCCTTCGATCTGAAGGTCGACTTCGAACTGCCGAAGTCCTATAACGAGTACAACCCCTCGTGGAAGGCCCCGGACGGCTTCGCCATCGATGCCGACGGGATCCATGGGCATGGGACGATCAAGATCTACCCTGGCCAGACGACCTACTTCGACCCGGTGGTCACCCTGCCGAAGGATACGAAGGTGACCCTCTCGGAGGACCCGAACACGGCGGCCCCCAAGGCGCGCGTGACCTGGCAGGCGCCGACGTTCGACCAGACGAGCTTCACGATCAAGGATCAGCAGGCGACTCCCGTCAAGCTCACCAACACTGCGGACAAACTGGCGGAGGTGTCTGTTGGTGATTATGTGTGGGAGGACGTCAACAAGGACGGCCTGCAGGATGAGACCGACAAGCCGATCAAGGGTGTTGAGCTGACGATCTCGCGGTCGGACGGTCAGCCGGTGAACAAGGCTGATGGTTCGGTGCTGGATGCGACGACGACCACGGATGACAAGGGGGCGTACTCGTTCTCGGGTCTGCAGGTGCTGCCGGCTGGCACGCACTACGTGGTGTCGGTCAAGGCCCCTGAGGGGTTCGTGGCGACGAAGGACGGCGCTGGCGATGCTGGCAAGGACTCCTCGGCCCAGGCGGGCAAGGCGGAGTCTGGTGATCTGGTCAACGATGGTGACTCGGATCTGACGCTGGACTTCGGCTACATCCGCCCGGAGGAGCCGACTACGCCGGCCCCGTCGGCCCCGGCCCCGTCGGCCTCGGCCCCCTCGACGCCGGCCACCCCGGCCCCGTCGGCCCCGGCCACCCCGGCCCCCAAGAGCAACCTCGCCCGCACCGGTGCTGAGATCCTGCTGCCCCTGGTGCTCGCCGGTGGCACGCTGATCGGAGGCGTCGTCGTGCTGCGCCGCCGCAAGGCCTGATCAAGGCCTGACCGGCAGCGGACGCTGCTCGCTCACCCGGTCCCCGGGCTCGAGGATCTCGAGCTCGGGGACCGGTGCGTCCAACGGGCGCGGAGCGGAACCGGCGCTCTGTCCCTCCTGGTCGATCGTGGCGCGCGGATCAGCGCGGTCGGAGCGCGGTAGGAGCGCGGGCGGATCGCTGTGAGTGTGCTGAGGATCGCTGGCTGAGGGGGACGCGCGCGCTCGCCAGGGAGGCTGCGATTCCGCGAGATAGTGCCCTACACTCGCCTTGTGCGCTAGCGGTTCCCCGATCGCCAGCGCTCGCCCCTGATCAACGGCGAACCGCTGTGTTCCCTTGGTTTCCCCACCAAAGTCCCGGAGTATCACTGTGAGCGCTCACCGTTCTTTGCGCGTCCTGGCCACCTTGGCCGCCTGCGTCCCCCTTACCCTGGCATTCCTCCCCGCCGCCGCTGCTCCCGCTGCCGCTGCTGAGGCGGATGCCTCGGGCCGTCCCCAGGCCAACTACACGGCCGATCCGCTGCCGACGGTCCAGATCAACGGCGTCGTGTGGGACCAGCTCATCGTCGGCGACGTCGTGTACGTCGTCGGCTCGTTCTCCCAGGCCCGCCCCTATGGCGCCCCAGCCGGGTCCCAGGAGACGCCCCGCGCCAACATGCTTGCCTACCGGCTGAGCACTGGTGAGCTCATCGATGGCTTCGCCCCGGAGCTCAACAACGCCGGCCGCACGCTCGCCCTGTCCGAGGACGGGCGCACCCTCTACGTCGGTGGTGACTTCAACAAGGTCAATGGCGAGTGGCACAGCGGCATGGCCGCCTTCGACATCTCCGCCTCGACTGGCACCCTCATCTCCTCCTTCCACCCCCAGTTCCAGACCACCGTGCGGGCCATCGGCGTGCGCGGGAACACGGTCTACGCCGGAGGCGCCTTCAAGCACGTCAACGGCGTCAAGCGCCTCAAGGCCGCCGCGGTGAGCGCCTCGACCGGCGAGACCCTCTCCTGGGACCCGCAGGCCGACGGCCCCAACTCCCAGGTCTGGTCCCTGCAGGTCTCGCCCGACGGATCCAAGGTGGCTCTCGGCGGCTCCTTCACCACGCTGGGCGGATCGAGCAACCCTGGCTACGGCCTGGCCCTCGTCTCCGCCTCCGACGGCACCGTGCTCTCCACCCCCGTCAACTCCGAGGTCCGCAACGGCGGTGTCTACGGCGCCATCACCGACCTCAAGACCGACGGCACCAGCCTCTACGGCACGGGCTACTCCTACTCCGTGCGCAACGCCAACCTGGAGGGCTCCTTCAAGGCGGACTGGGACGGCAACATGACCTGGGTGGAGCCCTGCCACGGCGACTCCTACGCCATCTACCCCACGTCCGACCAGGTCTACATCGCCAGCCACACGCACTCGTGCGAGACCATCGGAGGCTTCGCCGACACCAGGTACAAGGACGACAATGGCGCCACGCAGCTGCGCCAGTACCGCCTCACCTCCTTCACCAACTCCGGCGACGTGACAGTGTCCAAGAAGGGCACCAACGGCTACAAGGACTGGTCCGGCTTCACCTCCCCCGCCATCGTCGACTGGTTCCCGGACCTGTCCGCGGGCACCTACACCGGCATGGGCCAGGGCGCCTGGGACGTGACCGGCAACGACCAGTACATCGTCGCCGGGGGCGAGTTCATCTTCGTCGATGGCAAGCCCCAGCAGGGCCTCACCCGCTTCCCCAAGCGCGGCGCCACCAAGAGCCACGCGCCCGAGGGCAAGGCGGCCGACCTCGCCGCGAGCATCAGCACTCCCGCCGACGGCGCCGTCGACGTCGCCTTCGCCCCCACCTGGGACCGCGACGACTCCGCCCTGACCTACTCCCTCTACCGCGACGGCGCTGCGACGCCCACGAGCACGCTCACGGCCTCGGACCGCTTCTGGAGCCGCGAGTCCCGCAAGACACTGCGCGACAACCGCGCCCCCGCGGGTGAGCACACCTACACACTCGTCGTCTCCGACGCCGGCGGCAACACCCTGGCCAGCGACCCGATGAGCATCACCGTGGCCAAGGGCCCCGACCTCGACGACCTCGACGCCGGCGCCGCCGACCTGGGCGCCAAGCACCTGTGGACCTTCAACGAGCCGACCGGCACCACCTTCAAGGATGTCCTCGGTGGCGGCGACATGACCGGAACCTCCGGTGTGACGCCCGGTCAGGACGGCTCCCGCGCCGGGTCCAAGGCCGTGGGGATCGGGGGCAGCGCCACCGCCGTCTCCTCGGCCTCCGACGGCCCCGTCCAGACCTTCAGCATGGAGACCTGGTTCCGCACCACCTCCACCAAGGGTGGAGCCATCCTCGGCTACGAGGACAGCAACGCCAACCGCGACCGCATGATCTACATGGACTCTGACGGCGTCCTCCGCTTCGGCGTCTACCCCCGCCCCACGAAGGTCGTCGAATCCCAGCCCGGGCTCAACGACGGGCAGTGGCACCACGTCGTCGCCACGCTCGGCCCCGCCGGCCAGGTGCTGTACATCGATGGCAAGGCCGTGGCCACCGACCCCTCGGTCACCTCCGCCCAGTCCTTCTCAGGGACCTGGCGTCTGGGCGTGAGCCGCCTGAACGGCTGGCCGGGCGCGACCGGGGACACGCCCGGCGTGCTCGACGCCACCGTCGACTCCACCGCGATCTACCACACCCAGCTCTCCGCCGATCAGGTGCGCCAGCGCCTGGGCCAGGCCGCCAACGTGGCGCCCCAGCCCGTCCTGCGCCAGCAGGTCGCCGGCATGACCGTGAGTGTCGACGCCACCGGCTCGGTGGACCCCGACGGCACGATCGAGTCCTACGAGTGGGACTTCGGTGACGGCGCGACCGGCACCGGCGCCACCACCACCCACACCTACGCCGAGGCCCGCGACTACACGCTGACCCTCACGGTCACCGACAACGCCGGCGCCCGCAAGTCCGTCAGCCAGCCGATCACCGTCTCCGACGTCCCGCAGGGCGAGGGCATCATCGCCCAGGCCTCCTTCAAGAAGTCCCAGGAGAAGGGCTGGCCCGACGCGAGCGTCGGCGGCGCCTGGAAGCTCTCCTCGCCCTCGCGCTTCTCCGCGGCCGACGGCGTCGGCGCCATCGCGCTGAACAAGGCGGCCTGGACCTCCACGGCCATGCTGCCCAAGGTCTCCTCCGAGTCCACCAGGGTGTCCTCCAGCTTCACCCTCACCGAGGCCCCCACCGGCGGCGGCGTCTACGCCTCCTTCTTCCCCCGGTCCACCGCCTCGGGCTCCTACGGAGCGAAGATCCAGGTCAAGTCGACCGGTGAGGTGTTCGTGTTCCTCACCTCGCAGGTCGGCGGGACCGAGAAGATCCTCGCCCAGACCGCGCTCCCGGGCCGCTGGGCCGCGGGCACGAAGATCAACGTGAGGACCTCGGCCATCGGCAACGGGACCACATCGCTGGACGCCACCGTGTGGCTCGACGGCGAGCAGGAGCCCGCCGCGCCCACCCTGACCGCCACGGATGCCACCGAGCAGATCCAGGGGGCCGGCTCAGTGCTCATGTCGGCCTACCTCTCCGGCTCGGCGACCTCCCTGAACAACAAGCTCCTGGTCTCGGAGTTCCAGGCCCGCTCGATCGAGCAGTGATGAGCCGCCCGAGCTCTCGCCCACCCCACCACCAGTGACGCCCTGGCCGGCGGCGGCTGATCCCCCAGCCGCCGCCGGCCCAGGCGCTCCCAGACACCCCATCGATCCCACGGAAGGCACCATGTCACCTCAGGGAAGAACCCGGATCCTGCGGGCCTCGGCCCTCCTCCTGTCGGCGGCGATCCTCACCGGCTGCTCGAACGACTCCTCCTCGAGCAGTGCCGCGGCCACTGAGTCCGTGCCGCCGGTCACCACCACCGAGACGGCCGGCGCCACCGCGGAGCCGACGCCGGTGGCCCCCGCCTCAACCGGGCAGGCCTCCGACGGCTCCTCACCCGATGGGCAGTCCGCCGACCCCCAGGGCCTCCAGCCCGGCCAGGCCGGCTACACCGGGGCATCTGCCCCCGCCGTCGCCCTCAACGAGTCCTCCACCTCGGGCGACGCGACGGTCGCCATCACCTCGCTCGACGCCGTCGACGTCTCCGGCGACGCCCTCGCCCCCGGGGAGATCGGCGGTGCCGCCCTCCAGGTCAACCTCTCCGTCACCGCTGGCGGCCAGGACGTCGACCTGTCCGGCGCGCTCGCCACGCTCACCTACGGCCCGGACGCCACCCCGGCCGCCCCGCTCAGCGCGGCCGAGGGGACCGAGTTGCCCGCCAGCGTCTCCGCCGGTCAGACCACCACCGGATCCTTCCGCTTCTCCGTGCCCGCCGACGCCCGCGACCAGGTGACCGTGTCCGTCACCGTCGTCCCGGGGCAGCCCGCCGTCGTCTTCCAGGGCTCGGCCTCCTGAGCGCCCACCCCGCCTGACCCGCGCCCCTGCGCGGGCGGGGGTGGCGCGTAGTAGCCTCATGACGCCCCTGTCGGGGCGGAGTCGCGAGGAAAGAGGAGGGCACGATCATGCAGATGCTCCTGCTCGCTGCCATCGTCCTCCTGTCCTACCCGGTCATCGCGATGACCCTGTGGATGGTGCGGCGCAAGCCGATCGTCGGCGCGTACCTCGTCGCGGGCTCGCTCGCCCTCATGGGCATCTGGATGACCGTCAACGTCGGCATCCCCATCCCGCCAGCAGCCGGCGTCTGCATCCTCGTCTGCCTGGCCCTCGCCTCCGACTTCTCCTGGCGACTGAGCAGCGGCGACATCCTCGTTGGCGCGGGCTTCGCCCTCGTAGCCCTCTCCCTGGTCGCCGGCGCCTCGACCAACACGGTCCTGGGCGAGCTCGTCTTCGACGCCGTCCCCGCCTACCTCGCCGCGCGCATGCTCGTGGAGAGGATCGGCCTGAGGGACTTCGCCACGGCCATGGCAACGATGTGGCTCATCGCGGCCGCGCTCGGCTACGTCGAGGCGATCACCCGCATCAACCCCTTCGTGCTCATCGAGTTCCCCACCCGCGCCTACGCCGACTGGGCGGACATCCAGATCCGCGCGGGCCTGCCCCGTATCGAGGGGGCCTTCGGCCACTCGATCGCCTTCGGCGTGTCCATGGCGGCGGGCATCCCGATGGTCGCCATCGCGCGCTGGCCCTCGTGGGCGAGGATCGCCGGGATGGTCGCGATCGTCGGCGTCACCCTGCCGTCCCTGTCCCGCGCGGGCATCATCGGCGCCGTCATCGCCCTCATCCTGTCCCTGACGATCCTGCGCACCGACATCACCCCGTCCTGGCGCTCCGCCACCCTCATCACATTGGGCGCTGGGATATTCGTCGTCGCCCCCGTGCTGCTGCGCGTCTTCGCCAAGGCTGGCGACGAGCAGTCCGGCAGCGCCGCCTACCGGGGCCAGCTGCTCATCCTCCTCAAGCGCCTCGTCCTCATCGGCGCCTCGCCAGCGCGCACCGTCCGCAACGGCACGGTGTACTGGGAGGGCTTCCGCTCCATCGACGACCAGGTCCTCCTCGCCGCGCTCCGCTACGGCTGGGCGCCCGTCATCCCCTTCATCATCGGCGCGCTCTACATCGCGCTGCGGGTGCTGGGCGGGCGCGCCAACGCCCCCCAGGTGGCTATCGCCGCCATGATCCCGGCCTTCGTGTCCGTCGCCTTCATCACCCAGCTCTCCACCGTCGTGTGGGTGGTCGTCGGGGCGAGCGTCGCCGCCAGCGCCGCCGAGCGCGAGGGCAGGCCCGACGACGCCGGGCTGCCGCGGGAGCGCTGGGACCCTGGGCTGAGGGACGACGGCGAGCAGGCTGAGGACGATGGCGCCGAGCCTGGCGCGCTCCTCGCTGACGGTGGGGGACCGGCGGGGGCTCCTGACGCATCCGATGAGGAGCTGGAGCCCGTCGCCGCCCTGCCCTCTCCCGACCCGGCCGCCCTCCCGGTCATCTCGTCGGCCGACCTCGCCCGCTTCCGCCTCCCGCCGCGCTCGTAGCCAGCGAGAACGTCCCCGCATCCTTCGCCAGCGAGCTCGGTCCTCATCCCCAGCGCCTCTAGACTCGGCGCGTGCGTCTCACCGCTGTCCTCCCCCCGCTCCTGGCCGACCCCACGATTGCCGAGCTCGTCCGCTCTGCGGCGTCGAGCAGGCGGGGTGAGAGCAGCGCCGTCGTCGCCCCCGGGGCGCGCCCCGCGATCCTCGCGGCCATGGCCATGGGGGAGCGCGGCGTCGCCCGTGCCGTGGGGGCGGCTTCCGGCGCCGACGCTGCCGCGGGCGATGCTGGCGCTGCCGCGGGCGGAGGCGCGCCACTGCTCGCCGTCACTGCCACCGGGCGCCAGGCCGAGGAGCTCGCCGCGGCCCTGACCTGCTACCTGCCACCCAGCGATATCGCGGTCTTCCCCGCCTGGGAGACCCTTCCCCACGAGCGCCTCTCCCCGCGGGCCGACACCGTCGCCACCAGGCTCTCGGTCATGCGCCGCCTCGCCCACCCCGAGGCCGACGACGACGCGCGCGGCCCCATCCGCGTCCTCATCGTCCCCATCCGCGCCTTGCTGGCGCCGGTCATCGACGGTCTGGGCGAGATCGAGCCCATCCGACTCGCCCCCGGCCCCAGCGAGGGGCTGGAGGCCATCGCCGCCCGCCTGGCCGACGCCGCCTACACGCGGGTGGACATGGTGGAGTCGCGCGGCGAGTTCGCCGTGCGCGGCGGCATCCTCGATGTCTTCCCTCCCACCGCGTCGCGCCCCGTGCGAGTCGACTTCTTCGGCGACGACATCGAGTCCGTCTCCTCCTTCGCCGTCGCCGACCAGCGCACCGTGGAGGAGCTGGACGGCGCCACCCTCCACCCCTGCCGCGAGCTGCTCCTCACCGACGCCGTGCGCGAGCGCGCCGCGGCCCTGGCCGGCGCGATCCCCGGCGCGGCCGACATGCTCGGCAAGATCGCCGAGGGCATCCCCGTCGAGGGCATGGAGTCCCTCGCCCCCGTCCTCGTCCCCCGCATGGTGCCGCTGCTCGACCTCGTGGGGGACAGGCTCGTCGTCGCCCTGGAGCCCGAGCGCATCCGCAAGCGCGCCGAGGACCTCGTGGCCACCACCGCCGAGTTCCTCGCCGCCGCCTGGACCTCCGCCGCCTCCGGGGGCACCGTCCCCGTGGACCTGTCCGCCGCCGCCTTCGCGAGCCTCGGCGAGGCGCGGGCGCTGGCCCTCACCACCAACCTCGGCTGGTGGTCCCTCACCTCTCTCGCCGCCTCCCCGGACGTCACCGCGCTGGCGCTGCGCGACCCCGCCGGCTACCGGGGGCGCCTCGACGAGGCCGTGGGGGACCTCGGCCGCATGGCCCGCGAGGGCTGGAGCGTCGTCGTCGCCACCGACGGGCCCGGGCCCGGCCGCCGCATGGCCCAGCTCCTCGCCGACGGCGACGTCCCCGCCCGCATCGTCACCCAGCTCGACGAGCCCGCCGACCTCGGCTGGTCGGACACCGGCGGCGCCCCCCAGGGCGACGGCGTCGTGCGCATCACCCAGGCCTCCGCCGGCCACGGCTTCATCGCCGAGGGGCAGCGCCTCGCCCTCATCGCCGAGTCCGACCTCACCGGCCGCGCCTCCACCGGCCCGCGCGGCGCCAAGGCCCTGCCCGCCCGCCGCTCCCGGAAGTCCGTCGACCCCCTCTCCCTCCACCCCGGCGACCTCGTCGTCCACGCCCAGCACGGCGTCGGGCGCTTCATCGAGCTGCGGCGCCGCGCCGTCGGCACGGGCAAGAGCGCCGCCACCCGCGAGTACCTCGTCATCGAGTACGCCCCCTCCAAGCGCGGCCAGCCCGGCGACCGCCTCATGGTCCCCACCGACTCCCTCGACCAGGTCACCAAGTACGTCGGCGGGGACGCGCCCGCCCTGAACAAGATGGGCGGCGCCGACTGGGCCAAGACGAAGTCCAAGGCGCGCAAGGCCGTCCGCGAGATCGCCGGCGAGCTCGTGCGCCTCTACGCCGCCCGCGCGGCCGCCGCGGGCCACGCCTTCGGGCCCGACACCCCCTGGCAGGCCGAGCTCGAGGAGGCCTTCCCCTACACCGAGACCCCCGACCAGCTCTCCACCATCGACGACGTCAAGGCCGATATGGAGAAGCCCCAGCCCATGGACCGCCTCATCATGGGCGACGTCGGCTACGGCAAGACCGAGGTCGCCGTGCGCGCCGCCTTCAAGGCCGTTGCCGACGGCAAGCAGGTCGCCGTCCTCGCCCCCACGACCCTGCTGGTCAGCCAGCACGCCGAGACCTTCACCGAGCGCTACGCCGGGTTCCCCGTGCGCGTCGCCCAGCTCTCCCGCTTCCAGTCCGAGGCCGAGTCCGCCGAGGTCCTGGCCGGGCTCGCCGACGGCAGTATCGACGTCGTCGTCGGAACCCACCGCCTCATCACCGGGCAGGTGCGCTTCAAGGACCTCGGCCTGCTCATCATCGACGAGGAGCAGCGCTTCGGCGTCGAGCACAAGGAGGCCCTCAAGGCCCTGCGCACCGACGTCGACGTCCTGGCCATGTCCGCCACCCCGATCCCCCGCACCCTCGAGATGGCCGTGACCGGCATCCGCGAGATGTCCACCCTGGCCACCCCGCCCGAGGACCGCCACCCCATCCTCACCTACGTGGGCGCCTGGGAGACCAAGCAGGTCGGCGCCGCCATCCGCCGCGAGCTCCTGCGCGACGGGCAGGTCTTCCTCGTCCACAACCGCGTCTCCGACATCGACCGCGTCGCCGCCCAGATCACCGAGCTCGTCCCCGAGGCGCGCGTGGCCACCGCCCACGGCCAGATGAGCGAGGCCCGGCTCGAGGCCGTCATCGACGACTTCTGGCACAAGGAGATCGACGTCCTCGTGTGCACGACGATCGTCGAGACCGGCCTCGACGTCTCCAACGCCAACACCCTCATCGTCGACCGCGCCGACCGCTTCGGCCTGTCCCAGCTCCACCAGCTGCGCGGGCGCGTGGGGCGCGGGCGCGAGCGCGCCTACGCCTACTTCCTCTACCCCGCGGACAAGCCGCTCACCGAGACCGCGCTGGAGCGGCTGCGCACCATCGCCACCAACACCGACCTCGGCGCCGGGATGCAGGTGGCCATGAAGGACCTGGAGATCCGGGGCGCCGGGAACCTGCTGGGAGGCGAGCAGTCCGGGCATATCGCCGGGGTCGGCTTCGACCTCTACGTGCGCATGGTCTCCGACGCCGTGGCCGCCTACAAGCGCTCCCTCAAACTGGGGGAGGGCTCCGGGGGCGCCGACGACGGCGAGGACGAGGCTGAGCTGCGCATCGAGCTGCCCGTGGACGCCACCATCCCCGAGGACTATGTGCCCCACGAGCGCCTGCGCCTGGAGGCCTACACGAAGTTCGCCGCCGCCCGCAGTGACGAGCAGGTGGCCGACGTGCTCGACGAGCTCGCCGACCGCTACGGGCCCGTGCCCGACCCGGTGGCGCGCCTGGCCGCGCTGGCCCGGCTGCGCGCGCTCGCGGCCCGCCTCGGCGTGCGCGAGATCGTCGCCCAGGGCAAGTCGATCCGCTTCGCGCCCGTCGAGCTGCCCGAGTCCGGCCGGATGCGGCTCACCCGCCTCTACCCGGGCACGACGATCAAGCCGGCCACCCGCACCATCGTCGTGCCCGCGCCCGGGGCGGCGCGCATGGGCGGCGGGCCGATCGAGGGCGAGGCCCTCCTGCGCTGGGCGGAGGTGCTGCTGCGCGCCGTCGTCGCCGGAGACGCCGACTACGAGGCCGAGGCCACCGCCTACCGCCGTCGCCGCTGACCGCTCCTTCCCACTTCATCGAGACCGGTCTCGGCGGTGGGGCCTTGACCGTGGGGGCGGGGGTGCGTAGCCTGGAGACAAAGAAAAGCGAACAGTTTCTTTTGGACAACGCTGTTCCATCGCGCTCGAGTCGGCTCCTCGCCTCAAGGAGACTCAGATGTTCCGCAGCATCGGCCGCACTGTCACCCGTCACCCCCTCGCCGTCGTCATCGCATGGGCGCTCATCGCCGTCGTCGCCATGAGCGCGATCCTCCAGGGATGGGGGAAGGGCGGGCTCTTCGATCGCCTCTCCACCGGCGACGTCGCCACTCCGCACACGGAGTCCTCCCTCGTCGCCGACCTCACCGGCCCCAGCGCCGATGAGGGGGAGCGGATCAGCATCGTCGTGCGCGGCGTCGACATGAGCGCCAACCCCGCCGCCCTGGCCAGCGCCGTCGCCGCCGCCCGGCCCCAGCTGGAGGGCGTCGACGGCGTCGCCTCCGTCACCGATGCCTTCTCCGTGGCCGATCCCCGCTCGCCAGAGGCCAAGGCGATGCTCTCCGCCCGCGGGGACGGCTTCGCCGAGGTGGTCACCCTCGCCCCAGGCCTGTCCGACACCGACGTCGACGCCGCCACCCAGCGCGTCACGGACGCCGCGGGCGGTCCCTACCTCGAGGCCCTGCGCGCCGCCGCGCCGGAGGCAGCGGTCGACGCGGTCTCGGCAGAACTCATCGGCGACTCCATCGGCGAGGTCGTCCGAAACGACCTCGCCTCCGGGGAATCCGTGAGCCTGCCCATCGCCCTCGTGCTCCTCGTCCTCGTCTTCGGGGGCCTGCTCGCCGCAGGACTGCCGCTGGCGGGCGCGATCGTCGCGATCATCACCGGCATGGGGGTGCTGTGGGGAATGACCTTCGCGCTCGAGGTCCACTCCTTCATCCTCAACGTCATCTCGCTGATCGGCCTGTCCCTCTCCATCGACTACGGGCTGCTCGTCGTCAGCCGATACCGCGAGGAGGTCGCGATCGCCATCGCGGCGCGCGAGTACGAGGACGGGGACTACATCGGCATGCCCACCGGTGAGGACATGCGCTCCCTCGTGCGCGACTGCGTCACGCGCACCGTGGCGACGGCGGGGCGCACCGTCTCCTTCTCCGCCCTGACCATCGCCTGCTCGATCGCCGGGCTGCTCGTCATGCGCTCGCCCATGCTGCGCACCATCGCCGGAGGGGCCGTCGCCGTCGCCCTGCTCGCCGTCGCCTGCGCGATCACGCTCGTGCCCGCGATCATCACGCTCCTGGGCGGCCACCTCGTGCGCCCCAGCCTGCTCTCCCGGGTCCCCGGCGCGCGCCGGGCCCTGGCCGCCGTCGGCGACGCCTCGGCCGACCACGGCTTCTTCTCCCGCCTGTCCCACCGCGTCGTCGCCCACCCCTGGCTCGTCATCCTGGCCATCGTCGCGATTCTCGCCGCCATGGCGGCGCCCATCGGCTCGATGCGCATGCGCACCAACGTCGCCGAGTACATCCCGCAGGGTTCCTCGGTGAGAACCGCCTACGACACCCTCCAGGCCGACTACCCCGCTCTGGCCACGCCGACGATCTCCGTCGTCGCTCGCACGGACGCGGAGGGGGTCGCCCCGCTCGTCAACGGCATCGCGCAGATGGAGGACGTCTCGAGCGCGCGCGCCTCAGCCCTCGAGGGGCACGACGACATGGTCCTCATCCGGGTCCTCATGGATGTCGAGGACCCTGTCGGGCCGCGGGTGACCGACGCCGTCGAGCAGATCCGCGCCACGCCCGTCGGCTATGAGCGGTGGGTCGGCGGGACGGCCGCCAGGCAGATCGACTTCATCGACTCGATGGCGGAGCGCGCCCCCTGGGCCATCGCGATCGTCGTCCTCGCGGTCTTCGTCCTCCTGCTGGGCATGACCGGCTCCCTCGTGGTGCCCCTCAAAGCCCTCATCATCAACACCTTCTCCCTCATCGCCTCCTTGGGCGCGACGTCATGGCTCTTCGAGCACGGCTACCTCGGCCTCCCAAAGACGCCGGGCATGCAGACCTTCATCGTCGCCTGCCTCGTCGCCTTCGGGTTCGGTCTCGCCATGGACTACGAGGTCTTCCTCCTGGCACGCATCTGCGAGTACTGGGAGGCCGGTCATGACAACGACGACGCCGTCGCCCGCGGGCTGCAGCGCTCGGGGCGCATCATCACCTCAGCGGCCGCGATCATCATCGCGGTGTTCCTCGGCTTCGTCTCAGGGGACATGATCTCCATCAAGGAGATCGGGGTGGGCCTGGCGATCATGGTCGCCGCCGACGCCACCCTCGTGCGCCTGCTGCTCGTGCCCGCCACGATGACCGTGCTCGGCCGCTGGAACTGGTGGGCCCCCGCGCCCGTGCGACGGGTCTATGAGAGGCTCCGCCAGCGCGCCTGAGCCGGGCGGGGATACGATGGCTTGGTGACTCGCCGTGAGAACAGGAGAAGCACCGTGACCACGCCCTGGACCGCCATCCGCGCGCCCCGACTGCTCGCCGCCACCGCCGCCCTCCTGCTCGGCGCCTCCGCCCTGGGTGCCTGCTCGGCCCAGCCCGGCGTCGCCGCCACCGCCTCCTACACCGGGCTCGACGGCGCCAGGCACTCGACGACGATCGCGGAGAAGGAGCTGCAGAGCGCCGCTGACGAGCTCGCGCCGTTGAACATGACCACCTCCAGCGTCCTCGAACTCCTCGTCTCCGCCGGCCCCTTCGAGGAGGCCTGCGCGGCCCACGGTCTCAGCGTGGGTGATGAGGAGGTCGACCGCATGCTGGATGACCAGGTGGGGAAGTCTGAGCACTCCGAGGCGGCGCGGCAGGCGATGCGCACCAAGTACCTCTTGGACGTCGTCAATAACTCCGCCCAGGGCGGCGGCGGTGCCACCCCGGCCGCGCAGGTGCAGGCCGAGTACGAGTCGATCATGGGCACTGCGGATGTCAAGGCCTCACCCCGTTATGACGACAAGGAGACCCGGACCTGGCTCGTCCTCCCGGCCTCCGCTGCCTCGCAGATGGGCACCGCCGGGCAGCGGCCCGCCATGCGCTGACGCCGCGCCGCCCCTGCCGGGGCCTGGCGGCTCCTCACAGCCCCGGGCAGCACCGCTGGGCGGCCCGGAGGCTGGCTCCAGCATTCTCGCCCGGCGTGAACGCCACGAATCTGAGGACCATGGCCCTCGTGCGGACCTGCGCCTCCCGGTAGGCTTGGGCACGCATCCGGATCACCCCGATCGGTTCACACGACAAAGGAGCACCAAGTGGCCCTCATCGAGAACGTTCACGCACGCGAGATCCTCGACTCCCGTGGCAACCCGACCCTCGAGGTCGAGATCCTCCTGGAGGACGGCTCCTTCGCCCGCGCCGCCGTCCCCTCGGGCGCCTCCACCGGCGCCTTCGAGGCCGTCGAGTTGCGCGACGGCGACAAGGGCCGTTACCTCGGCAAGGGCGTCGAGAAGGCCGTCGCCAACGTCAACGAGACCATCGCCCCCGAGATCATCGGCTACGACGCCGCTGACCAGCGCGGCCTCGACCAGCTCATGATCGACCTCGACGGCACCCCCAACAAGGGCAAGCTCGGCGCCAACGCCATCCTCGGCGTGTCCCTCGCCGCCGCTGCCGCGTCCGCCGACTCCGCCGGCCTTGAGCTCTTCCAGTACGTCGGCGGCCCGAACGCCCACGTCCTGCCCGTCCCGATGATGAACATCATGAACGGCGGCTCCCACGCCGACTCCAACGTGGACATCCAGGAGTTCATGATCGCCCCCATCGGCGCGAAGACCTTCCGCGAGGCCCTGCGCATGGGCGCCGAGGTCTACCACTCCCTCAAGGCCGTCGTGAAGGGCCGCGGCCTGTCCACCGGCCTGGGCGACGAGGGCGGCTTCGCCCCCAACCTCGACTCCAACCGCGAGGCCCTCGAGCTCATCGTCGAGGCCATCGAGAAGGCCGGCTACAAGCCCGGCGCCGACGTCGCCCTCGCCATGGACGTCGCCTCCTCCGAGTTCTTCGACGAGAAGACCAAGACCTACAAGTTCGAGGGCGAGGCCCGCGACAACGCCTTCATGGTCGACTATTACGAGAAGCTCATCGCCGACTTCCCGATCGTCTCCATCGAGGACCCGCTGAGCGAGGACGAGTGGGACGACTGGAAGGCCCTCACCGAGCGCATCGGCGACCGCGTCCAGATCGTCGGCGACGACTTCTTCGTCACCAACCCCGAGCGCCTCGCCAAGGGCATCGAGCTCGGCGCCGCCAACGCCCTCCTGGTCAAGGTCAACCAGATCGGCTCGCTCACCGAGACCCTCGAGGCCGTCGAGATGGCGCACCGCGCTGGCTACAAGTCGATGACCTCCCACCGCTCCGGTGAGACCGAGGACGTCACCATCGCCGACCTCGCCGTGGCCACCAACTCCGGCCAGATCAAGACCGGCGCCCCCGCCCGCGGCGAGCGCATCAACAAGTACAACCAGCTCCTGCGCATCGAGGAGTCCCTCGGCGAGGCCGCCGTCTACGCCGGCGCCTCCGCCTTCCCGCGCTTCAAGGCCTGATCCCAGGGCCGGGCACCGCGCCCGCCCCCGGATCAGGGCGATCTGAAGCCCTCCGCCTCGGGCGGACCAGCGGTCGCTGGTCCGCCCGAGGCCGTTCCTCTCCACGTTGGTCGTTCCCAGCCCATTCGACGCCGCCACATCCATCCGCGATCCCCCTCACCCATGGTCCGTACCACTTCCGGGTGCGCCTGCTTGGAGGGGGCCCGTCCCTGCGGCAGGATCGCCCCATGAGCCCGCGCCGCCCGACCCCCGCCCGACACAGGGCCCGCTCCGAGGCGCGCCCCGCCCCGCGCGCGACCGCCCG
>NZ_JH806634.1:69041-120969 GCF_000295095.1 Actinomyces timonensis DSM 23838
CCCGCGCGCGACCGCCCGCAGCACCGGGCCCGGGCGCCCCGCTGAGGCTGGCGACGCCGCCCGACCCCGCCGCACTGAGCGATCCGAGCGCACTGGGCGCACTGACCGCGACGAGCGGCCCGGCGCCACCCCCGAGCGCGCCTCCACCCAGGCCGCCGCCGAACAGGCGCCCACCCCCATGGTCCTGCGCCTCGGCGGCCCCGAGGGGCCCGCCCTTCCCATCCGCCTGCTCGTGCTCGCGGCCGTGCTCATCCTCGCCCTCGTCGTCGTGCTGCCGACTCTCAACAACTACCTGTCGCAGCGCGCCCGATACGACGCAGTCACCCAGCAGATCGACGCCGCCAGGGCCACCGCCACCGCCCTCGAGCAGGAGGCGGCCCAATGGCAGGACGAGACCTATGTGCGCTCCCAGGCGCGCGAGCGCCTCTCCTACGTCATGCCGGGGGAGAAGAGCTACGTCGTCGTCGGGGCAGATGACGTGCAGGCGCAGGCCGACGCCGACGCCCAGGCCGCTGCCAAGGAGGAGACCCGCGCCCCCTGGTATGACGCGCTCACCGAGTCCGCCGCTGTCGCCGGTGGCGCCGCGACTCCCGCCGCCACCCCCTCCGCGACCCCGACCGCCTCCCCGGCGGCGCCCGCCACCCCCGAGGCCACCAAATGAGCGCTGACCAGACCCCGCCGAGCGCGCAGGACCAGCAGGCGACGACCCCCGCGATGAGTGGGACCGCCGCGCCCGATCCGCATCCGGAGGTCTCCCAGGCCGACCTCGACGCCCTGGCCGCCCAACTCGGGCGCGTGCCCCGCGGCGTCGTCTCCATCGCGGCCCGCTGCGTCTGCGGCCGCCCCACCGTCGTGCGCACGGCTCCCCGCCTGCCCGACGGGTCACCCTTCCCCACCAGCTACTACCTCACCCACCCCGCCGCCGTGCGCGGCTGCTCCACCCTCGAGGCCGAGCACCTCATGGAGGACTTCAACGCCCGACTCGGCCAGGACGAATCCCTCGCCGAGGCCTACCGGCGCGCCCACGAGCACTACCTCGCGGCCCGCGCCGAGCTCGGCTCCCCTCATGAGATCGAGGGCGTGAGCGCGGGAGGCATGCCCACCCGCGTCAAATGCCTCCACGCTCTCCTCGGGCACGCCCTGGCCGCGGGCCCGGGCATCAACCCGATCGGCGACCTCACCCTGGAGGCACTGCGCGAGCGCGGCCTGTGGGACGATCGCCGCTGCAGCTGCTGACACCGCCACCCCATTCGGAGGACCCATGGCGCCCACCCGCGTCGCCGCGATCGACTGCGGCACGAACACGATCCGCCTGCTCATCGCGGACGCCCACCCCGACCCCGACTCAGGGCCCACCGGCTGGCGCCTGAAGAAGGTCGCGCGGCGCTCAAAGATCGTGCGCCTCGGCCAGGGTGTGGACAAGACTGGGCGCCTCGATGACGAGGCGCTTCAGCGCACCCTGGAGGTCGTCGCCGACTACGCCGAGCGGATCCAGGCCATCGGGGCCGAGCGCGTGCGCTTCGTCGCCACCTCCGCCACCCGCGACGCGAGCAACCGGGACGTCTTCGTCGACGGCGTCCGCCAGCGCCTCGGCATCGAGCCCGAGGTCGTCTCCGGGGACGAGGAGGCCCGCCTGTCCTTCGCGGGCTCGCTCCTGGGCGCGCAGGGCCAGGGGCGGCGCCTCGTCGTCGACCTCGGCGGCGGCTCCACCGAGCTGGTCCTCGGCACGCGCGCGCCCGAGGCGGCGATCTCCCTGGACACCGGCTCCGTGCGCGTCACGGAGCGCTACCTCGCCGACGGCGTCACCCCCGACGCCGAGGCCGCCGCCCGGGCCCATGTGCGCGATCTCCTCGACCGCGCCGAGGGGGTCATGGACCTGGGCGCCACCGAGGAGCTCGTGGGCCTGGCGGGCACGATCACCACGATCACCGCCCACGCCCTCAGCCTGGCGGACTTCGAGCCCGACTCGATCCACGGCTCCCGCCTGCCGCTCGGCACCGTCCTGGCCTCCTGCGACGCGATCCTGCGCTCGACGGCGGCCGAGCGCGAGTCCTGGGACTACCTGCGCCCGGGGCGGCGCGACGTCATCGCCGCCGGAGCCCTCGTGTGGTCCGAGGTCATCGGCAGGGTCGCCGAGCGCACGGCTGAGGCCGGGCGCCCCCTGGGCTCCACGGTCACCTCTCTCACCGACATCCTCGACGGCATCGCGCTGTCCCTGGCAGACGGCGGGGCGCAGCACGATGGTTGACGCCGCAGCGGGCGCGGAGCCTGCCCCACTGCCCGGCTCCCCGCGCTGCCCGCGCCCCGCGAGGATCGGGACTGCCGAGCTCGGCGGGGAGGACGCGGTCATCGCCGTGGCGACGACCGCCGACGCCGTCGAGGGCTCGGGGGCCTCCGACGGCGCGCTCGCCCAGGCGCTCGCGGCGGCGGCTGCTGGCGCGGACCTCGTGGAGCTCCGACTCGACCTGCTCGCTCCGCCCGCGGAGGGGCCGGCCCCCACAGACTCCGCGGCTCCCGCTGCCCCTGCGGCGCTTGCCGCCTTCTGGCACGAGGCGATCCTCTCCCTCGCCGCCCACCTCGCCCCCACGGGCACGCCCCTACTCGCCACCGCGCGCTCCCAGCGCGAGGGCGGCGACGCGGCCCTGGGGCCCCGCGAGCACGCCGAGGCCCTCGGCGAGCTCATCGCCCTGCAGGCCGACTGCCGCGGTGAGCGCCCCATCGCCGACGCGCTCGACGTCGAGCTGTCCGCCGAGGCCCTGCCCGCCCTCGCGCGGCGGGCCCACGAGGCGGGGATCGCCGTCGTCGCCTCGAGCCACGACTTCACCGCCACCCCGCCGGAGGGGGAGATGCTGGCGCGGCTGGCCCGGATGGAGGCCGGCGGCGCCGACTGCGCGAAGATCGCCGTCATGCCGCGCTGCGAGGAGGACGTCGCCCGCGCGCTCGACGTCGCGGCGCGGGCACGGGCCTCGCTCAGCATCCCCGTGGCGGTCATCTCCATGGGGGAGCGGGGGCAGCGCAGCCGCCTGGAGGGCTGGCGCTACGGCTCCGCCCTCACCTTCGCCACCGTCAGCGCGGACCCCGCTGCCGCCTCCGCCCCCGGCCAGTCCACCATCGCCACCCTCCTCTCCCACCGAGACCGGGCGAACAGCACGGCGAAACCGGGCGGTTCTCCACAGGCCGGCTGATCCTCGACTCATCCGCGCTGGATGGGGAGACAAAGAGCCTCGCCGTGCCCCGCTACAGCTCGACGACGGTGATCAATTCTTCGAGCCCCCGGAGGTCCTCCGGATTGCGCGTCAGGAGTGGCATGTCCTCGGCGAGGGCGGTCGCGGCGATCATGAGGTCGGCGACCCGGCGACGGGGCTGTCTCCCTGCCGCGATGACAGCGCCAGCGATCACTCCGTAGGCCCGGGCGGCCTCCGCTCCGAACGGAATGGGATCGACAAGCGACTCGACGAGCTGGAGACGCGCCTGACGGCGCGCCCGTTCGAGTGGGTCGGGAGTGAATGCCGGGCCAGCGCTCAACTCGGCCAGGGTGACGGCGCTGATCGCGAGTTCCGCGGGCAACCGCGACTGATCGACGCGCGGGAGGTCGATGACGACGGAGGTGTCCAGGAGCGCGACGTCGAACTCAGGCACGGGGCTGGGGGTCCTGGTCAATGGACGTATCAAGATCCGCGATCAATCGCTCGCGATCGACGTCGGGAGCGCCTGCGAGCGCGGCGAGAAGGACCTCTCGCCGGACTGTCCGACTACGCCGCAGCGGCCGCAATTCGCCGACCGGGGCCTGGTTGCGAGTCACGATGAAGGTCTTGCCCCCCGACAGCTCGCGCATGATGGCACCGCTGTTGTTGCGCAGCTCGCGCTGACCGATGACCGCTGTCATGTCGACAGCGTAGCACTTGTTGCTACGTTGGCGGCATTGGGTGTGTTCAGGTCCGGGCGGCCGCTCGGCTGCCGCCTGGGGTGGCCCGGCTCACCGGCTCCCGCCTGGCCCGGGCGCGGCGCTGTGCCGTACTGTTGCCCCGATACCCCGGCGAGGGACACGCGCGAGCGCGTGCATCCGTGATCGACGTGGTGGCACCGGAGAGTGCTGCGCGTCGTCGCGCCACGCCGGACCACCGACGCGCGGGGCCCGCCCCGCCCCTCCCGAGGAGACCCAGATGTCCAACGCCATCACCCTCAAGGCCACCGCCCGCACCGGCTCCGGCAAGGGCGCTGCCCGCCAGGCCCGCCGCGACGGCAAGTGCCCCGCCGTCGTCTACGGCCACGGCTCCGAGCCGCGCCACATCCTCCTCGAGGAGCACGCCACCCGCCTCGCCCTGCGCGGCAACGAGAACGCCCTCATCAACATCGATCTGGAGGGCGAGGACCTGCTCGCCATCGTCAAGGACATCCAGCGCCACCCCATCCGTCCCGGCGTGCAGCACGTCGACTTCCTCCTGGTCAACCGCAACGAGCGCGTCGACATCGAGGTCCCGGTCAACGTCATCGGCACCTCCGCCCCCGGCACCATCCACATGATCGAGCTCGACCACGTCGAGGTCACGGTGCCGGCCATCGCCATCCCCGAGGCCATCGACGTCGACATCACCGGCGTCGAGGGCGGCACCATCATCACCGTGGCGGACCTGGCGCTGCCCAAGGACGTCGAGGCGATCTCCGGCGCCGAGCTCGCCGTCGTCAACGTGACGATCCCGACGACCCGCGACGCGGGCGAGCCCGCGGAGGTCGAGGCCACCGCCGAGGGCGAGGCCGCCCCGGCCGCCGAGTGACGCCGTCGCGAGGCTGATCCCTCATGAGCGACCCCTGGCTCATCGTCGGGCTGGGGAACCCCGAGGCCCGGTACGCCCACAACCGCCACAACGTCGGTCACATGGTGATCGACGCTCTGGCAGGGCGCGCCGGGTCTCGGCTCTCCCGCCACAAGTCCCGCGCCCGCGTCGCCGACGCGCGCCTGGGCGTCCTGCCCGGCGGCGCTCCCGGGCCGCGCGTCATCCTCGCCCGCCCGGACGCCTTCATGAACGTCTCCGGCGGCCCGGTCAAGGCCCTCGTGCGGTTCTACGGGATCGACCCCACCGCCCGTCTGCTCGTCATCCACGACGAGCTCGACATCGACCCCCACGAGCTGCGCCTCAAGCGCGGTGGCGGCGAGGGCGGGCACAACGGACTGCGCTCCATCTCCCAGGCGCTGAGGACGCGCGACTACGCCCGCCTGCGCGTGGGTATCGGCCGGCCGCCCGGCCGTCAGGACCCGGCCGACTTCGTGCTGTCCGACTTCCCGGCGCGCGAGCGCGCTGACTGGGCGGTCACCTGCGAGGAGGCGGCCGACGCCGTCGAGTCCGTGGCGCTCCTCGGATTCGACGCCGCGCAGCTCAGGCTCCACTCCGCCTGAGGGGGAGGGGCGGGGGAGAGGCGGGCCCAGCGACGCGGTCAGCGCCCCGAGCCCCACTCGCCCACCTGCCCCCTCAGGGCGCCATGAGCCCCGTCTCGTAGGCGACGACGACGGCCTGCACCCGGTCCCGCACGTCCAGTTTGGCCAGGACGTTGCCGACGTGGGTCTTGACGGTGGTCGCGGAGACGACGAGGTCGTCCGCGATCTCCTGGTTGCTCATGCCCTGGGCCATGAGGGTGAGGATCTCCCTCTCACGCGGGGTCAACGATGCCAGGCGCGGATCCTCGGAGTCGGGGGCGCTGAGCGCGTTGGGCAGGTTACCGGCGAACATCTCCAGCATCCGGCGCGTGATCCGCGGCGAGACCACCGCCTCCCCGCTGGCCACGGTGCGGATCGCCTCGGCGAGCTCGGTGGGCCGGGTGTCCTTGAGCAGGAAGCCCGAGGCCCCGGCGCGCAGGCCCGCGAAGGCGTACTCGTCGAGGTCGAAGGTGGTCAGGATGAGGACGCGCGTGTGGGGGCACCCGGCGGTGATCCGCGCGGTGGCCTCGATGCCGTCCATGCCGGGCATGCGCACATCCATGAGGATGACGTCCGGCTTGAGCGCCCGGGCCTGGGCGACGGCGGCCGTGCCATCAGAGGCCTCGCCGACGACCTCGATGCCGTCCTCGGCGTCGAGGACCATGCGGAAACCCATGCGCATGAGCGACTGGTCGTCGGCCAGGATCACGCGCACCGGGGCGCCGGAGCCCTCTGGGGACGCCGTTGACACCACCGGCCCCCCGATCGTCGCGGCCTTGGCTTGACTGGCCGCATCGGCGCCAGTCACATGGGCATCTGCCATGGCGCTGATCCCTCCTGATCCTCCTCGTCCCATCGCAGAACGGTGCGCACGCGCCACCCGCCGGCATGGGGCCCCGCTTGGACAGATCCACCATAGACCGCGGCGCGCTCCTTCATACCGATCAGTCCCTTCCCCGAGCCATGCATGGGCGAGGCGCCGGGGGCGGCGTCGTTCTCAACCGTGAGGATCACCGTTCCGATATGCCTCTCGACGTCGACGCTCACCCTCGCGGTGGTCGGCGCGTAGCGCAGTACGTTGGTGAGGGCCTCCTGGGCGATCCGGAAAACGGTCATCTGCAGACCGCGGTCCTCCGGCAGGTCGCGGCCGCGCCAGTTGTAGGTGATGGGCACACCTGCGGCGGCGAAGCGGTCGACGAGGATCTGGAGGTCCGACTGCTCGGGGGCCGGCCTCATCGGGGCGCTGTCGGTGGAGCCGCTGTCCGTCTGCGCGGTGGCGGTCTGGCGCAGGTCGGCGACGGCAGCCGTGGGCTGGTGCGACGTGACCGCGCCAGGGGGAGCGAACTCGGGGACTGGGAGATCCTTGATATGACGGCCCTGGGCGTCGGTCAGCGGACCGTCGGAGTGGGAGACGGAGGAGATGGTGAGAGTGCTGACCTGAGGATCCTCGCGCAGCACGCCCACGAGGCGCCGGGTATCGGCAAGAGCGCTGCGGCCGGTCTCGGCCAGGGCGGTCAGCGCCTGACGGGCGGTCTCGGGTCTGTGGTCGAGGGCGGCAGAAGCGCCGTCCGCCATGGTCACCATAACGGCCAAGGAGTGGGCGACGATGTCGTGCATCTCCCGCGCGATGCGGGAGCGCTCCGCGGAAACGGCCAGGAGGCTCGCCTGCTCGTGCTCCAGGGCGAGTCTCCTGGCGTTCTCGATCTCCTGGGTGAGGCGGGTGCGCTGCGCGCGGATAGTGAGCCCCACCGTGATGCCCACGAGACTGAGAATGGTGTAGGGGAACAGCGCGGTGATGAATACGGGGACGATCTGCTTATCCGCGTCGGGGACGTAGGACTCCATCCATGCCTCGAGCAGGGAGAGGCTCAGCACGGTGGTCGGCGCGGCTGTCCACGTCAGGCTCAGCGGCTCTCTGGCGGCGAGAGTGCCCAGGATGATCGGGACCGCGGCCAGCGAGAATGGCTGGAGGAGGAAAGGCCCGGCCTCATTCATTGGGTAATCGGCCCACCACATGCGTATGAGGGGGTAATGGGCGGCGGGGACGAAGGTGACGAGCAGCCACGCGGCCAAGGGGCGCTTGCGGCGCAGGAAGAGCCCCAGGCAGATGAGGATCGCTGCCACGAGCGACATGGGCAGCCAGGGCGGGATTGCTTTCGGAACGAGGGCGAGGACGATGCCGCATACGATCAAGCCGAACGCGCCGACTGCCAGGGCGAGGCACAGGTCGAACGAGGTGTGGCGTGATAACCGGAGGCGGCTCAGAGGACCGCCGTGGTCGGGGGCATCGTCGGAGGGGACGGCGGAGCCCGCCGCGGCCCCGGGGAGGGCTGCGACGGGCTCGCTGCTGCGCGCTGTGCTCATGAGGAGATCATCAGGCATCACGTCGGGAGAAGACCACATAGGCGATCGCCATCGGGATGACGAACCAGGCGCAGGCAACGACGACGCCCTGCCAGTGCTGGAGGAATGAGGCTGCCTCCAGCGATCCCCACGAGGTTCCCCGGGAGAACGGGTCGGTGATGGCCACGACGGCTTGGAGCGGCATGAAAGCCATGAGCTTGCCCGCCCAGTCCCACTGCGTGGCCATGATGCTGAGGGGGATCGTGACGACGAAGAGCAGGACGACGACCAAGGAGATGGCCCCCGCAGTGGATCGGAAGATGAATCCCAGCGCCATGCTCAAGAGCGCGATGGCGACGAAGCCGAGGCCTGCGCCCCAGATGTATCCCGCGTACTCGCCGTCGGTCAGTGAGACCGCGTGGTCCCCCATGAACGGGGCGGAAAACGCCCAGGCGAGGAAGACGGACAGCGATCCGAGGAGGAAGGAGAAGAGCGCCATGATCACGGCCTTGGCCGCGAAAACACGGGATCGGTGGGGGGTCGCTGCGAGGGTGGAGCGGATCTGGCCCGAGCTGAACTCCCCAGTGATGATGAGGGCGGCGAGCACCGCGATGGCGATCTGCCCGAAGGATGTTCCCTGGACGATGGCGTCCGCTGCCTGGGCGGAGTATTCCGACGACCTGCTCTCGGCGATGGCTATGCCCGCTCCGAAGAGGACAGTGATGGCCATGGCGATGGCGGAGGTGATCCAGGTGGAGCGCAGCGAGCGGAGCTTGATCCATTCTGAGCGCAGCGCGCGGCCGAAGGTCTGCTTGCCGTTGATGCGGGGAGCGCGGGAGGCGCGGGGCGCCGCGCCGGGGGCTGTCATGGCGGTCATGGGATTCTCCTCAGAATGTGGGGCGGCTCAGGCGCGGTGGGATGAGTGCTGCTGGGGCGCGGGCTGGGCGCCTCGGCCGTTCTGGCCGGCGGGGCCGGTCGAGTACTCGACGGCGCCCCCGGTGAGCTCGAGGTAGGCGTCCTCGAGGCTGGCCTTCATGGTGGTCAGCTCGTGCAGGGCGATGCCATGGGCTGCGGCGAGCTCCCCGACGAGGGAGGCGGGGGCGGCGGTGAGCGTCAGGACGCCGGGCTCGGGGCTCTCGACGGCGATGTTCTGGCTGGCCAGCAGGCCGGCGAGGTCGGTGGCCCGGGGCGAGGCGACGCGCACGGTGTCGCTGGTCGCGGAGGTGATGACCTCCTTGAGCGGTCCGGCGGTGATGATGCGGCCGCGGCCGATGACGATCAGGTGGTCGGCGGTCTGGGACATCTCGCTCATGAGGTGGGAGGAGATGAAGACGGTGCGTCCCTCCGCGGCCAGGGCTCGGCATGTCTCGCGCACCCAGATGACGCCCTCGGGGTCGAGGCCGTTGACGGGCTCGTCGAAGAGGAGGATGTCGGGGTCGCCCAGGAGGGCAGCGGCCATGCCCAGCCGCTGGCCCATCCCGAGGCTGAACCCCTTGACCCGCTTCTTGGCCACCTGGGTCAGGCCCGTGATCTCCAGGACCTTGTCCACGCGGCTGACGGGGATGCCGTTGGAGACGGCCAGCTGCGTGAGGTGGGCGCGGGCCGAGCGCGAGCCGTGCAGGCCCTTGGCGTCCAGGAGGGCGCCAACAGAGCACAGGGGAGCGCTCAAGTCCTTGTACTTCTTGCCGGCGACGGTCACGGTGCCGGCGGTGGGCTTGTCCAGTCCCATGATCATGCGCATGGTGGTGGACTTGCCCGCGCCGTTGGGGCCAAGGAATCCGGTGACGGTGCCGGGCTCGACGGTGAAGGAGATGTTGTCCACGGCGAGCTTGTCGCCGTAGCGCTTCGTCAATCCACGCGCTTCGATCATGGTCCTGGCTCCTAAGGGGTGAGGGGGCTGCTGCTGTCCCGCGCGGGCCAGTGCCAGCCGGAGAGGAATCTGTGGACGCCATCGGGGCCAGAGAGGTGACGGTGCTGGCCCCGACGGAGTGATACCAGGCTAGTGAGCGCCCCTCGCGGATCCATCGGCGCCCGGGATGATCCTGCGAGCGCGCGGGACTAGGACTCGCGATGGAGGGCCTCCTCCTCAAGGAGGATGGGACTGGACGGCGCTGGGACGGTGGGGAGCCCGACCGGCGAGGTCGACTGCGCAGGGGAATGTGCGGCAGGATTGAGGCGTTGAGATAGCGGGCCCGAGTCGGGCCGCGCCGTCGGCAGTCCCCGTCCAGAGAGGACACACCTTGAGCAACCCCTTCTTCGATCGAAACCCCGCCTTCAACGGCCAGTCGCGCACGGCCGTCGCGCCTGCCACCACCCCTGCTGGCTACCCCGCTATGCCCGGGTACCAGCCCGGCCAGTACGGGCAGCCACAGCAGTACTCGGGCTACGGCGCCCCGCAGCAGTACGGCCAGCCCGTGGCGCAGCAGTACCCGGGCTACGGCGCCCCCCAGCAGGCGGGCTACGGCCAGGTGACACCGGCCCAGCTGGGCCAGATGGAGGCCCAGTACGGGGCCCCGGCCGCCACCAACGTGGACCGCGGCCGCATGACCTATGACGACGTCATCATGCGCACGGCCGCGATGTTCGCGGTCATCCTCGCCGTCGGCGCCGTCTCCTGGGTCATGGCGACCTCCTCCTCCACCGCCCCCATCGGCTTCCTCCTCATGATCGGCGGGGCGATCGGCGCCCTCGTCCTCGGGCTGGTCAACTCCTTCAAGAAGGTGCCCTCGCCCGCGCTCATCCTGGCCTACTCGGCCTGCGAGGGCGCCATGCTCGGCGCCTTCTCCGGCGTCATGGAGGCGCGGTTCCCCGGCATCGTCATCCAGGCCGTCCTGGCCTCCGTGGCGGTGTTCGCCGTCATGCTCGGCGCCTACAAGATCGGCGGCTTCCGCGTGTCGGGCAAGGCGCAGCGGATCCTCCTGCTCGCCATGGGCGGCTACTTCGTGTTCTGCCTGCTCAACTTCGGCGTCATGCTGTTCTCCAATGCTGGCGGCCCCTTCGGCCTGCGCTCCATGGAGATCGCTGGCATCCCGATCGGCATCATCATCGGCCTGCTCGCCGTCGTCATGGCGGCCTTCAGCCTGGCGATGGACTTCGAGTCCATCCAGCACGGCGTCGAGGCCGGCCTGCCCACCCGCTACGCCTGGGCCGGCGCCTTCGGGCTCGTCGTCACCCTCGTGTGGCTGTACGTCGAGATCCTGCGGATCCTCGCGATCTTCTACGACGACTGATCCTGCCAGCGTCGCTCGCCCCTCATGGGGGCGCGGGGCCGGCCGGGCGAGCGCCTGGCCGGCCCCGTTCTCTGCGCTACCAGCCTCTGCGCTACCAGCGCAGCGGTGACGCTCCTCCTCCGCGGGTCGTGGGCCGTCGCGTAGGCTGGCGACCATGATCAACACGAACATGCCCACTGTTGAGGGTGCCAAGGGCACCAAACCGGTTCTCACCTTCCCCGGCCCGGACGCCCCCGAGGGCCTGCAGGTCCAGGTGCTCGACGCCGGCGACGGCCAGGTCGTCGAGGCCGGCGACACGATCGTCGCCCACTACCTGGGCCAGTCCTGGAACGGCGACGTCTTCGACAACTCCTACGACCGCGGCCAGCCGCTGAGCTTCCAGATCGGCGTCGGCATGGTCATCCGCGGCTGGGACGACGGCCTGGTCGGCCAGAAGGTCGGCTCGCGCGTCCTGCTGTCCATCCCCTCCGAGCTCGGCTACGGCGACCGCGGCGTCCCGCAGGCCGGCATCAAGGGCGGCGCCACTCTCGTCTTCGTCACGGAGATCCTCGGCGTCATGTGAGCCGCGCCCCCCTCCGCCGAGACCGGGCGAACAGCACGGCGAAACCGGGCGAAATCAGGAACGAGACCGGTTCGCGTCGGCAGGAGAGCCACAGCATCAGGGCATCTGGGATGCGCGCGAACGTCCCAGATGCCCTGATTCGTTGTCCGGCGGTGTGGGAGGGGGCTGGAGGGCGTCGCGCTGGTTGCGCCGAGCACCCGTGGTTGCCGTTAGCACCGGTGGTTGCCTCCAGCACCTTCGGTTGCGGTGAGAACGCACCCCAGGGTGCTGGGCGCAACCACCGGGGGAGAATGTCGCCGTCGGTGCTGGGCGCAACCACCGGTGCGGGAGGCACCCGGCGCCGCTGCGGCGACGCCGTCGGCCAGCGAGCCCAGACCTCAACCCTCGCGCTCGAAGGCGCGGATCTCCTCGACCTTCGGGCCGTAGAAGCCCGACGGGTCGTGGCGCGCGTCCAGCCACACGTCCACCAGCGCCCACGCCGCGGGGGCCGCGATGACGTTCTGCCCCATGCACAGGATCTGGGCGTCGTAGTTCTCCACCGCGCCGCGCGCCGTCAGCAGGTCGTGCGCCGTGGCGGCCCTCGCGCCCGCCACCTTGTTCGCGGCGATCGCGGTGCCCACACCGGTCCCGCAGATGAGGATCGCGCGGTCCGCACGCCCCTCGACGACCTCGCGGGCCGCGGCGAAGGAAACCTGCGGGTAGGTGATCTCCGGGGCGGAGAGGTCGACGACGGCGTCCACCCTCCCATCAGCCTCCAGGCGCTCCTTGAGCGCGTCCTTGAGAATGGTCCCGTTCCCCGGGGCTCCGACGACGATGCGCATGACTGGTCCTCCTTGTCCGGCAGCTCTGGGCGCGAGCGGCGGCGACGATCCTCCCACAGGAGCGCCCTTCCGGCGGGGCACAGGTGCTTCATGATCCAATGGGGCATGGACCTGCTGCACCCGCCCAAAGCGCGCCCCGGAGACCGGATCGCTGTCCTCTCCCCGTCCTTGGCGGCGCCGGGATTCGCCCCGGAGGTCCACGAGCAGGCCATGGAGCGCCTGACTGAGCTGACCGGCCTGGTGCCCGTCGAGTACCCGACCACCCGCCAACTGGGCGCCTCGCCCGCTGAGCGCGCCCGCGACCTCAACGCCGCTTTCGCCGACCCGAGCATCCGGGCCGTCCTGGCCACCATCGGCGGGGAGGACCAGATCACCGTCATCCGCCACCTCGACGCCAAGGCGGCGCGCCGCGACCCCAAGCCCTTCCTCGGCTACTCCGACAACACGAACCTGCACCAGTGGCTGTGGGACAACGGCATTGCCAGCTTCTACGGCGGCTCCTCCCAGGTCCACCTGGGACCCGGCTCACGGGTCGATCCCATCCACTTGGCCTCCCTGCGCGCAGCGCTCCTGACTGGCGAGACCCTTGAGATCACAGAGCCGGGGGAGTCGGAGGACTACGGCGTCGACTGGCTGGACCCGCGAGCGCTGAGAGAGAACGGCGAGCGGGAGGCCACCGGCCCCTGGGCCTGGGCGGGCCCGCAGCGCGCTGTCACCGGCCCGACCTGGGGCGGCTGCTTGGAAGTCCTCCAAGCTGTGCTCGCCGCCGGCCGCTTCCCGGCGGATCCCCACGTCCTGGACGGCGCAGTCATGCTGCTGGAGACCTCCGAGCTGCTTCCCTCGGCGAGCGAGGTCAGGATGATGCTGCGCGCGCTGGGGGAGAGGGGCCTGCTCGCTGCCGCCCGCGCCGTCGTCGTCGCCAGACCGCCCGTCTCCTCGCCAGGGGAGCGCCCTGACGCCGCCACCCGGGAGCGCCGCCGAACCGAGCAGAGGGACGCGGTCATCGAGATGGTGGGCGCCTACAACCCGGGGGCGGTCGTGTGCGTCGGTGTGCCTTTCGGGCACACGCGGCCCCAGTGGATCCTGCCGCACGGCGGGACCATGACGGTCGACGCCGCCGCCCGTCGTATCCGCGCCGACTACGCCTGAGGGCGGCGGGCGAAGCCGGGCCCGGCCCCGCCCGCCGCCTCGATCCCCGCGATCCCCCACCCTTCCGGAGAGTGACCGCCCGCGCTGAGACGACACCGTGCCCGCTAACCTGGGGGCGATCTCATCGCCGTCAGCCCTGCTGATCCGAGAACAGGAGCCCTCATGCCCGTCTACCGCAGCGCCACCTCCACCTCCGGCCGCAATATGGCCGGCGCCCGCGCCCTGTGGCGGGCCACCGGCGTCAAGGACTCCGACTTCGGCAAGCCCATCATCGCCATCGCCAACTCCTTCACCGAGTTCGTCCCCGGGCACGTGGGCCTGCGCGACGTCGGCCGCCGCGTCGCCCGCCAGATCGAGGCCGCGGGCGGCATCGCCAAGGAGTTCAACACGATCGCCGTCGACGACGGCATCGCCATGGGCCACGACGGCATGCTCTACTCCCTGCCCAGCCGCGACCTCATCGCCGACTCGGTGGAGTACATGGTGGGCGCCCACTGCGCCGACGCCCTCGTGTGCATCTCCAACTGCGACAAGATCACCCCCGGCATGCTCATGGCCTCTTTGCGCCTCAACATCCCCACGATCTTCGTCTCCGGCGGCCCCATGGAGTCCGGCAAGATGACGGCTGCGGACGGCACCACCCGCAAGCTCGACCTCATCGACGCCATGATGGACGCCGCCGACCCCACCGTGTCCGACGAGACGATCTCCGCCATCGAGCGCCTGGCCTGCCCCACCTGCGGCTCCTGCTCGGGCATGTTCACCGCCAACTCCATGAACTGCCTCACCGAGGCCCTGGGCCTGGCCCTGCCCATGAACGGCACGCTGCTGGCCACGCACTCCGATCGCGGCGAGCTCTTCGACGCCGTCGGCCGCCAGATCGTGGAGATCACCCGCGCCTACTACGAGGACGACGACGCCTCCGTCCTCCCGCGCTCCATCGCCACCAAGGCGGCCTTCGAGAACGCCATGAGCCTGGACATCGCCATGGGCGGCTCCACGAACACCGTCCTGCACCTGCTGGCCGCCGCCCGGGAGGCGGAGGTCGACTTCCACATGGCCGACATCGACCGCCTCTCCCGCAAGGTCCCGCACCTGTGCAAGGTCGCGCCGTCGACGAGCGTCTACCACATCGAGGACGTCCACCGCGCCGGCGGCATCATGGGCATCCTCGGCGAGCTGGGCCGCGCCGGCCTGCTGGACACCTCCACGCGCACGGTCCTCCGCGGCACCCTCGACGACGAGCTCGCCGCCTTCGACCTGGCCCGCCCCGGCGACGACGGCGCGCCCGGCTCCGGCGTCAGCGAGGCGGACCGACTGCGCTACCTCGCGGCGCCCGCGGGCGTGCGCACCACAGAGATGTTCTCCCAGGCCTCGCGCTGGGAGGCCCACGACGTCGACCGCGCATCCGGCTGCATCCGCGACCTGGAGCACGCCTACTCGCGCGACGGCGGCCTGGCGGTCCTCTTCGGCAACGTGGCGGCCAAGGGCTGCATCGTCAAGACCGCGGGCGTGGACGCCTCCATCCTCACCTTCTCCGGGCCGGCCGTGGTCTTCGAGTCCCAGGACGCGGCGGTCGAGGGGATCCTCGGTGGGAGGGTGAAGGCCGGCGACGTCGTCATCATCAGCCACGAGGGCCCGCGCGGCGGCCCCGGCATGCAGGAGATGCTCTACCCGACGACGTACATCAAGTCCATGCACCTGGGCAAGGAGTGCGCGCTGCTCACCGACGGCCGCTTCTCCGGCGGCACCTCGGGGCTGAGCATCGGGCACGTCTCCCCGGAGGCGGCGGCGGGCGGGCTCATCGGGCTCGTTCGCACGGGGGACATCATCGACATCGACATCCCGGCCCGCTCGATCTCCGTGCGCCTGTCCGACGACGAGATCGCCTCCCGCCGCGCCGCAGAGGAGGCCCGGGGCAGCGAGGCCTGGACACCGCACGAGGAGCGCCAGCGCCACGTGAGCGCCGCCCTGCGCGCCTACGCCATGCTTGCCACCAGCGCCGACCTCGGCGCCGTCCGGGACCTGTCCAGACTCGGCATGTGAGGCGCGGGCGGGGCAGCGCGCCTGTCAGGGCGCCGGACCCGCTGTTCCTCACGTGGACACTCCAGCCGCGTGTGGGCCACAATGGTGGGGACCCACCCGGATGCATCCCCGGATGGGTCCCCGAGGCCGGTGACTCATGTGAACCATCGACCGAGGGCATCCACAAGGACACCGACGGCCCGGACCAGGCGAGCGATACTGCTAATGACGTCGCTCACCTGCCGGGCCGTTTCCTTGTCCTTGCGGACTTTGGCGTGCCGGCCTTTCGGACGGTTCACGGCCCTCACCTCCTCCCTGGCTCCCTCCTTCCCCGGCAAGGACACGGAAGTGTTCCGGGAGGAGGTGCCGGAAAAAGGCGTTCCAATTCAGGGCGGCGCACCGACATGGAATTGCGGGCGTATGGGGCGCTTTGTGCTGGGCGGACGGTGGGTTTTCGTGGCGATGGCGCCGTGCCGCACCGCTGTGCGGGACTGGCCTCGTTTGCGGACGCGCCCGGGGGTTGCCGACGCGCCTCAGGGTTGCCGACGCGCCCCGGGGGAACGTCCACAACCCCGGCGCGCATCCGCAAGTGCGGGGGCGGGGCGTCAACCGTGTGAGCCCATGAGTGAGCCCAGGTGAAGCCTCCTCCGATAGGCGGCCGTCGTGGCCCTCTGGACGGGGGTTCGGCGCTCTGTCCGGGGTCTTCCCCCACTGAACGGGGGTAGCGACCCCGTCCTGTGCCCCGAACCCCCGTCCTGTGCCCCGAACCCGCGTACAGACAGTCCGCACGGAGCGGGGCGTGGGCGTCGTCGGCCAGCGCCTGGAGTCCGCCGCGGGGTGCCTCCTGCACCGTGGGGCGCGGTGGGAACGCAGCCGAAGGTGCTCCGCGCAGCCGCCGGTGCTCCGCGCACCCGCCGAGACCGCCGACCGGGCCATCGACCCCAGCGCCAGCAGACACCAGAGCCAACAGAAAACGGGCTCTTCCGGTTTGAAAGTGTGGACGTAGTGGTGGGCGCGGGGGTACGAGGGGTGTCGAGGCTTTCACAGATCCAGGAGCAGCCCGAGCACCTCACGGATCTCGCTGAGGAGAACTGGCCCTACGACTCCTCGGTTATCAGACAGCCGCGCGACGGAGACAGACCGCACATGCTGACACTGCGCCGCTGAGGGGGCCGTGAGCTGGTTCTGCCCATCGGGTTCGATGTAGACCTCCGCCCCGCTGGGCCGGATGGTCCGGGTCAGCGGGACCACCTGCACCACGTTGGGATCGCCTTGCAGGACGCCGTCCGCGGTGACGACGACACCGGGGCGGCGAAGACCCGCTTCGCTCCCGATGGGCGTGCCAAGATCGACCTCGACGATGTCACCCGAGCTCAGCATTGAGCCACGCTTTCTCATCCGGGTCCAGGTCGGCGTTCAGATCGCGGCCTATCGACAGCTGGCGCAAGGCGCGGAGGGCGCGATCCACGGTCTGGTCAACGCTTTCATTGTTCTGCTTGGCTAGCCGCGTGATGCGGTGGTGCGTCTGCCGCCTCACGCGAATGGTGGTGGTCTCGCTCATGTCGTCAAGCGTAGACGGTGTAGATGAATCCGTCTACAGGTGAGATGGTCGCCTGATCTCTTCCGACCTCCGAAGGAAGGGCCTGCTCACACTGGAACCGGGTACTGGGCTCGGTGGAACTCCGGCTTAGAGGTCGCGCCGGTAGGTCAGGGCTTCCGGTTTGGTCGGTTCGTCCAGCGGTAGCGAGTCCAGGCCTCGCCGATGAGCCTGCGGGTGATGATGATGGCGTTGGCCAGCGCGATGAACGCCTCGATCGCGACGGTTCGCCTCTCGGTGCAGATGAGGAGCTTCTTGAAGCCCCGGTTATGCCACGAGTTCGTGCGCTCGACCACCCACCTCGCCCCGGCTTGGAGCGGTTGGCCCTTGGCGGGCTCTTCCGCTTTTCATTGCGATGGCGCCGTGCCGCACCGCTGTGCGGGACTGGTCTCGTTTGCGGACGCGCCCGGGGCTCATCGTGCTGGGATGATGCCGATGATCATGAGATCCCCGCTCTAGGTGATCTCGCGGAGCGGTGTCCAACCGTAGGGGATAGGCCCAGTGATGCTCGCTCGCGCGACGTCGCGCTGGTGGGACCAGCCCTGGACCTCGTCATCACCTGACGGCTCCATGGCGCCCCGGGCGACACGGAATCCGACGTCGTCCAACCGGGCTGTGGGCATGCTCCCGCGTCGCACGGAAGCGCGGCAACTCCACGTCTTGTCCGCCCATCCGCCTCCTCGGAGGGAGCAGTAGTCCGCGTACCGCGCGGGATCGGCGTAGTCCCAGCACCACTCCCAAACGTTCCCCAGCATGTCGTACAGTCCGAACGCGTTGGGCTGCTTGGTCGCGACAGGTGCGGGGCCGTCGAGCCCGTCCTTCTCCGTCCATGCGATATCCCCGACCTCCCCGTAGCGAGGCCCCTCCGTGCCTGCGCGGCAGGCCCACTCCCACTCGGCCTCAGTGGGGAGCCGGTACCCGTCGGAACCAACATCCCAGAACACGGTTGCGCAGCCGATCCGGTACGCGGGGTCGAGGTTCTCGGCGATGGATGCGGTGTTGCACCAGCGGACCGCCTCGATCCACGACACCCCGCGCACCGGGGCGCTGACTGAATCATCGGTGGCATGACCGATCTGGACCTCGGAGAACTGCGCCACTGTCACAGGTGTTGCTGAGAGCCTGAACGATTCCACCGCGACGGCCCGCGTCGAGGAGGTCCGGGCGTCGCGCATCACGAACTCGCCGCCCTGGATCCGCGCCATCTCGAACAGCACCACCCATCGACTCTATCAGCGGCGCGATCGTGGGTGATCCGCCCTGGGGTCAGTGGCGCGCGACGATGGGCCTGCTGATCTCCGCGGTTCTCAGTCGCAACGGATCCCGCCCCGCTCCTCGGTGACGATGAGGAGCGGGGCGGGACCCGTGAGTGACAATGCCCGGACCCGAGGCGCGAGGCCCATGCCCGGGCCCGCCTGCGGGAGTCAGGTCAGTGAGTGGATCAGCCCTGGGCGCCCTCCCCCTCCGGGGCGGCGGGGGCGTTGGACGCCTCGGCGGCGTCGACGCTCTCGGTCTCGCCCTCACCGGGGCAGGCCTGCGCCTCGGACTCGATGACGCTGCCGTCGGCGGCGTTGACGATGACGGCGACCTCCTGGCCGTTGGCGTCGGTGACCAGGACCTCCCACACGACGGCGGGGCCGGTCTCCTCATCCCAGGAGGCGAGCGCGGTCTCGCCGGCGAGCTTCGCGCCGGGGTTGGCCGCCAGGGAGGCCTGCTCGGCCTGCTCCTGGCTGATCGTCGTCTCGGCCTTCAGGTCGGCCTGGATCTCGGCCTCGGCCTGCTCGACGCTCACCGCGGAAGGCTCCGTGTCAGTGGGGGCGGCCTGCGCCGTCAGGCTTCCGAGGCCAATGCCCCCGGCGACGACGGCGCTGGCGATGGCGGTTCCGATGGCGGTCTTCTTGAGGTTGATACGCATGATGCTCTCCTTGCTGCGCGGTGTGGTGGTGGCCGGTTCGTCCGGCGCCTTGCGGTGATACGAGATTGCCCGAGGGCCGCTGAACGCAGCCTGAAGCAGGCTTCTTCGCGGTATCGCACCGCTCGGGGACAATTGGCAGAGCAGAAGAGAGGAGACGGCGAATGAGCCACCACGCGCCAACGGGAGCCCCCGCGCCGGGCGCCCGCGCGGATGGCGCCGCTGGGGCATCGCCACGCGCGTCACCGCCGTCGCGACGCTCTGCACCGCGGCGGCGCTGGGAGGGGGCTCGGCCGTGGTCGCCCATGCCCTGCGCTCCTCCCTCATCGACGACGCCCGCGCGGCCGCCCTCGACTGCGCCGCCCAGGCCGCCGACCGCCTCGCCGCTGGAACCCCCGCCTCCGAGATCCTCGCCCCCGATGAGATCGCCGCTGGCTGCGAGCTCCAGATCATCGCCGCCGACGGGTCGGTGAGCGCCCCCGAGGACTCCGGCCTGCCCGCCACCCCCCCTCATCGCCCCACCCGCCGACGACGAGCCCGCCACCGCCGTTCTCGACGGCACCGGCGGCAGGGCTGACGGCAGGGACGGCGGGGAGCCCGGTGATGCCGACGGCGCCGTTCCCCGCGTCGTCGCCGCCCAGGCGACCCGCACCCCCGCCGGGCGCATGACCGCCATCGTCGCCGTTCTCGTGCGCCTGGCCGTCCACCGCGCGCTGCGGCCCGTCGTGCGCATCAGCGACGACGTCGCCGCCATCACCGACGCGGGGGAGGACCGGCGCGTGCGCGTGCCCGCCGCCGACGACGAGATCGCCCACCTCGCGCGCACGATGAACGGCACCCTGGAGCGCCTGGCCCGCTCCGATGCCGCCCGGAAGCGCTTCATCGCCGACGCCTCCCACGAGCTGCGCAGCCCCGTCGCCACGCTCCAGATCCACGTTGAGACCGCCCCGCCCGGGCCCGCCGGCCCCCAGGGCGCCCCCGGCTCGCCGGGCGCCCCAGCCGCCCCCGGGGCCACGGCGCTCATCGACAGGGAGGTCGTCTCCGGGGAGGTCCGCCGCCTGGCCGGACTCGTCGAGGACCTGCTCACCGCCGCCAAGGGCGACGCTGGCGGCCTCGAGCTGCGCATGGCCGACTGCGACCTCGACGACGTCGTCCTGGCCGAGGTCCGCCGCCTGCGCGCCGTCACCCACCACGAGGTGCGCCTGCGCCTCGACGCTGCCCAGGTGCGCGGCGACGCCGGCCGCCTCGCCCAGGTCCTGCGCAACCTCCTGGACAACGCCAACCGCCACTCGCGCGGCTGGATCGCCGTCACCGTCGAGCCCACCAGTCAGGGCGGCGCGGACATCGTGCGCGTCCACGTCGACAACGAGGGCCCCGCCCTGCCCCCCGAGCTGCGCGAGCGCGTCTTCGAGCGCTTCGCCCGCCTCGACGAGTCGCGGTCGCGCGACCGCGGCGGCTCCGGCCTCGGCCTGGCCATCGCCCGCATGCTCGCGGGAGCCCACGGGGGGACCCTCGTCGCCGGCGAGTCCCCCGAGGGCTGCTTCCGCATGACCCTCACCCTGCCCCGCATCGACGGCGAGCAGGCGCCCCCTGCCGTCCCCACCCACCCCACAGGAGCAATGCCATGAGAATCCTGCTCGTCGAGGACGAGGTCCCCCTCGCCCAGGCCATCCAGCGCGGCCTCGCCCAGGAGGGCATGGTGGTCGACATCTGCCACAACGGCGTCGACGGCCTATGGCTGGCCACAGAGAACCCGTACGACGTCGTCGTCCTGGACATCATGCTGCCGGGCCACTCCGGGTACACGATCCTGGAGAGGATGCGGGCCGCGGGCGTGTGGACCCCCGTCCTCATGCTCACCGCCAAGGACGGCGAGTACGACGAGGCCGACGCCTTCGACCTGGGTGCCGACGACTACCTCACCAAGCCCTTCCACTTCGTGGTCCTCATGGCCCGCCTGCGCGCCCTCGTGCGCCGGGGCGCCCCCGAGAGGCCGGTCGTCATCGAGGCCGGCGCCCTCGCGCTCGACCCAGTGGCCAAGACCGTGCGCGTGGCCGGCCAGGAGGTGGCGCTCACCGCCAAGCAGTACGCGCTCCTGCACTACCTCGCCCGGCACGTGGGCGAGCCCGTCTCCAAGGCGGAGATCCTCGACAACGTGTGGGGCTCCGACTTCGAGGGCAGCGAGAACATCGTCGAGGCGTACATGCGCAACCTGCGCCGCAAGATCGACATCCCCTTCGAGCGCCACAGCCTGGAGACCCTGCGGGGCATTGGGTACCGCCTCGCCGCCGTCTGACGCCCTCCGCCCCGTCCGCCAGGGCGCGCGGCGCCCACGGACTGGCGCCGCCAGCGGGGAGGCGAGCGGACTCCTCTAGGCTGACGGCGTGAACGAACCCGCCGGCACCGACACTCCCTGGGACTCCTCCCAGTACCTGCGCGCGATCCTTCGCGCCCCCGTCTACGAGGCCGCCGAGCACACGCCCCTGCAGCGCATGGACTCCCTGTCCGCGCGCCTGGGCTGCGAGGTGGCCGCCAAGCGCGAGGACCTGCAGTCCGTCCACTCCTTCAAGATCCGCGGTGCCTACACCTGCATGCGCATGCTCTCCGACGACGAGCGCGCCCGCGGCGTCGTCACCGCCTCCGCTGGGAACCACGCCCAGGGCGTCGCCCGCTCCGCGGCCCTGCTCGGCTGCCGCGCCCTCATCGTCATGCCGACCGTCACCCCGCGCATCAAGGTCGACGCCGTCGCCGCCCTGGGGGGCGAGGTGCTGCTCCATGGTGAGAACTTCGACGCTGCCAAGGCCGAGGCCCAGCGCCTGTCCGACGAGGATGGCCTGACGTATGTGGCGCCCTTCGACGACCCCCGCGTCATCGCCGGCCAGGGAACCATCGGCCTGGAGATCATCCAGCAGGACGCCGGGCTCGACCGCGTCTTCGTGCCCGTGGGCGGGGGCGGTCTGGCCTCCGGCATCGCCGTGCTCATCAAGCAGCTCCTGCCGAACGTGCGCGTCATCGGCGTCGAGCACGAGGAGTCGGCCTGCCTGAGCGCGGCCATCGCCGAGGGGGAGCCCGTCACCCTCGGCCGCGTGGGGCTCTTCGCCGAGGGCGTGGCCGTGCGCCGCATCGGGGACGAGACCTACCGCCTGTGCTCCGAGCTGCTCGACGACGTCATCACCGTCTCCTCCGACGAGGTCTCCGCCGCCGTCAAGGACCTCTTCGAGGACCTGCGCGCCATCTCCGAGCCCTCCGGCGCCGTCGCCCTGGCGGGCCTCAAGCGCTACGCCTTGGAGCACCGCCTGACGGGGGAGCGCCTGGCCTGCGTCGTGTCGGGAGCCAACCTCAACTTCCACCAGATGCGCTACATCTCCGAGCGCGCCGAGATCGGCGAGCAGCGCGAGGCGATCCTGGGCGTGACCATCCCCGAGGAGCGCGGCTCCTTCCTCCGCTTCGCGCGGATCCTCGGCGGCCGCAGCGTCACCGAGTTCAACTACCGGGTCGCGGCGGGCTCCGACGGCTCCCTCGAGTCCGGCCCCGCCCGCATCTTCGTGGGCGTGGGGCTCAGCCGCGGGCGCGAGGAGCGCGCCGAGATCGTCGCCGACCTGGAGAAGGCCGGGTACGGCGTCGTCGACCTCACCGACGACGAGCTCGCCAAGGTCCACGTGCGATCCATGATCGGCGGGCGGGCCCCGGCGGGAGTGGCCGAGCGGCTCTTCAGCTTCGAGTTCCCCGAGTCGCCCGGCGCCCTCGTCCACTTCCTCGAGGTGCTCGGCACCCGCTGGAACGTCACCCTCTTCCACTACCGCACCGACGGCGCCGACTACGGCCGCATCCTGTGCGCCTTCCAGGTGGGCCAGCGGGGCCTCAGCCCAGAGGCGGAGGCCCGCGAGCTGCGCGAGCACATGGATCGCCTCGGCTACGCCTACCACGAGGAGACGGAGGATCCCGCCGCCGGATTCTTCCTGGCGCGCTGAGGCCCACCCGCGCCGCCGCCTGCCGCGCCAGCGCCCCCGGGCCGGGAGACGCGCTCTCATTGCCCGAAGGCCATGCCGGGCAGCGCGTCCGGCGGGTAGTCGTCATAGGGCGTGAAGAACCAGGCGAAGTGGCGCCAGATCGACTCGGGCAGATCTCGCAGGGTGATGAGCGGCCGCTCGATGGAGGGCCCCGGCGCCATGAGCGGGGACCAGACGCCGTCGGCGCTCACGTGGTAGAGCAGGAGTGACAGCGGGTGCTCCGCGTGCCCCCACCGGGTGAGCGACCACGTCAGCAGCGCGTCGAGATGCGCCTCATCAACTCCCTCGGACAGGGGGAGGATCCCGAGTGTCTCCTGCTCCGGCAGCGCCAGGACGAAGCCGTCGGGCGGATGCGGAATGCGCCGCTGCTCGCAGACCTCGGTCAGGCTCATCGCCAGCGCCGCGGTCAGCATCGACTCCGAGCCGATGAGGTGGATTCCCTCGCCCGTGTCCACATGCTCCGCCATGTCCAGGACGATGCGCGCGTTGGCGACGGCGGCGGCATCCACGCGCTCCTCACCCAGGCGCTCGTTGAGGCGGGCCGAGGGCTGGGACAGCAGGAGCCCGCCGATATCCATGACGCGGGTCAGGCGCAGGCCTGGGGCGATCTCCGGCTCATCGGCCTCCGCGGGGATGTTCCTGCTCGGCGGCACCAATCGCAGCCGCAGGGCGCCCAGGATCTCCTCGTCCGAGTAGTCCTCGAGCTCGCGCGGCGTGCCATCGGGGCGCACGGCCGCCATGAGCCCGCTGATGTGGTGGCCGACCGCCTCCTCCCACAGGTCCCGCTCCGTGCGGGCCAGGCACGCCGCGATGCGGTGCAGGACGAGCCTCGCCCCCTGGGGCGTGCGGAGGGAGACGGGGGAATCGAGCCGGCTCCCGGGGAAGCGCAGGCCCACCTGGCGCAGCATCTCCGCGCGCAGCCAGTCGGCGTCGCGAACCGAGAGGTCGGGCAGGAAGGGATCGGGCGGGGAAGAGGAGGGGAGTGCTTGGCGGGAGGCGGCTCGGGCGGCGATGCCCGCCGCACGGCGGGAGCGCGCTGATCGGGAACTGGAGTGGTGCTGGCGGGAATGGTGTCGTGCTGGTCTCACTGTGCTCATGCCGACGACGCTAGGCTGAGAGCGCGCGCCCCGAGAGGAACCCTCCTCAACAGGGCGCCGAACCGGAGCATCTCGAGATATGTGGGTCATGACAAGCCTATATGTGGTCTCAGGGCCATGTGAGGAGGCTTTGACAAGTGGGGCCCGGCCACTAAACTGATTCGCGTATCGACTAGAAGGCATTGGTCTTATTGGCTAATGCTTTAAACGTTCGCAATTCCTGCAAGGAGTCCCTCATGACCACCCGTATCGCCGTCGTTCACGGCTCCGTCCGCCCCACCTCCGCCGGTGCCGCCGTCTCCGACTGGGTCGCCGCCCAGGCCGGCCTGGTCGAGGGCGTCGAGGCTGAGGTCCTTCACCTGACCGACTTCAATCTCCCCTTCTTCGTCGAGGAGCTCCCGCCGGCCATCGCCATGCCCAAGGACCCCGCCGGGGTGGCCTGGAATGAGAAACTCGGCTCCTACGACGCCGTCATCTTCGTGACCCCCGAGTACGACCACTCGATCCCCGGTTCCCTGAAGAACGCCATCGACTACCTCGTCCCCTCCGTCCTGGAGAGCAAGGCCATCGGCATGGTCGGCTACTCCTACCAGCTCGGCCTGCGCGCCATCGAGCACCTGCGCCAGGTCCTGGGCTCCTTCAACTCCTTCGTCGTCGGCCCGCACGTCGCCCTGCACGTCGCGACCGACTGGACCGACGGCGAGTTCACCCCCGCGGCTTTCCACGAGGGCGAGGTCCCGGCGATGGTCAAGGCGATCGTCGCCGCCACCCACTGATGCTCTCTGCCCGTCCCTGAC
The DNA here is from genome assembly GCF_000295095.1 of Actinomyces timonensis DSM 23838. Taxonomy (GTDB): domain Bacteria; phylum Actinomycetota; class Actinomycetes; order Actinomycetales; family Actinomycetaceae; genus Actinomyces; species Actinomyces timonensis. The sequence continues at coordinate 93,998 of NZ_JH806634.1, forward strand.
GCACCGCAGCGCTGACCCCGGTGACCTGACACGGGGGTGAAGCGCCGCGACGGCGCCACCCGGGGCGCCACGCCTCTCGCGCGGACCAACCTGTTGGCCCGCGCGAGAGGCGTTTTCCGTGCTCCGGTGTCCTTCGGGCCTATCTGTCGCTGGTCGTCGTAGACGGCCGGGCCTCCCCGTCGCGCGGTTCGACGGCGCCCTCCCGGCCTCACGACTGTGTCGCGAGTCATGGCCCCCGGCGCCCTCGCGGTGGGAAGAAAGGCCTAGACTGTTTGATGATTCAAGTACTGCAGACGCGGTACCCCGAGACATCAAGGAGTTGTCATGACCACGATCGCCGTCATCCTCGGATCCGTCCGCCCCAACCGCGCTGGCGCCTCCGTCGCCGAGTGGGTCGCCTCCAAGGCGAACGAGGTCGAGGGAGTCCAGGCCGAGATCCTCGACCTCGCCGCCTTCAACCTGCCCATCTTCACCGAGGAGCTGCCCCCCATGATGGCCCCGGCCAAGGATCCGGCCGCCGTCGCGTGGAACGAGGCCCTCGCCGGATTCGACGCCTTCATCATCGTCAGCCCCGAGTACAACCACTCGGTGCCCGGCGGCCTGAAGAACGCCATCGACTTCATCACCCCCTCCGTGCTCGCCAACCGCGCCGTCGGCCTCGTCGGCTACTCCTACTCCGCCGGCCACCGCCAGATCGAGCACCTGCGCGCCATCCTGGCCAACTTCACCACCGGCGTTGTCGGCGCCCAGGTCAACCTGCACCTCGCCACCGACTTCGCGGGCGGCGCCTTCGCCCCCGCCGCCTTCCACGACGGCGAGGTCGCCGGTCTCGTCCAGGCCCTCGTCGCCCAGGACAAGGCCCTCGCAACCCTGCGCTGAGCGCCCGAGAGTCTGGGGGCTGCCGCTGGGCCACTGGGCCCAGCGGGAACTCCGCATCGCGAGCGGGCCCGGTGACCACATGGTCACCGGGCCCGCTTCTCTCACCGTGAGGGCCGTGAGGGCTGTGAGCGTCCGGTGGGCCGTTGCCCCGTGGGCTCAGTCGACCTCGAGCGGCCGGTAGCGGTTGACCGCCGCCGCCACATCCACCATCCGTGGCCGCACGAGGAACGCCCCGCCCTCGTCGAGCGCGTCCAGCCCCTCGTCGTCGAGCAGGGCCTCCAAGTCCTCCAGGCACTCGCGCAGCGTGGAGGCCGCATCGAAGCGCTGCTCCAGCAGGGCGCGCAGGGCGTGGGCCGTCGCCTCGGCCTGGCCCGGGTCGACGATCCCTGCCACATCCGAGATGTCGACCTCCTCGCGGTCCAGGGTCAGGGAGTCGGTGCCCCGCGCCCGGGTGCGGATCGGGCCGCGCCGCGTGCGCGCGGGCGAGGGGGCCGGGACGCGCCCGGGCCCGAGGGGGAAGTCGTCCAGCGCCGTCGTCTCCCTGGGCTGATCGGCGACGACGGCGCGCGCCTGCTCGGTGGCGTCGCGCAGCTCGTAGGAGTCCAGGAGGAGGACGTGGTCGGCCACGTCCAGGTAGTCCCCGGAGCCGCCCATGACCATGACCGTGGAGACGCCCAGGCGCGAGGACAGCGCTCCGACCCGGTCCACCAGCGGGGTGATCGGCTCTCGCTCGGCGGCCACGAGGGAGCGCATGCGCGCGTCGCGGATGAGCAGGTTCGTCGCCGAGGTGTCCTCATCGAGGAGCAGCGCTGTGGCCCCCGCCTCGACGGCCTCGATGATCGCCGCCGCCTGGGAGGTCGAGCCCGAGGCGTTGCGGGTGGTGAAGGCGGCGGTGTCCCTGCCCGCGGGCAGGTGGGAGATGAAGGGCGTGAGGTCGACGCCCGTGACGGCCCGGCCATCGGCGGCCCGCACCTTGACGGCGTCGGGGACGGTGGCGACGAGCTCGCGGCCGTCGCCCGGAACATGCGGGTAGACGCCCCGCTCGATCGCCGCCAGGAGCGTGGACTTTCCGTGGTAGCCGCCGCCCACGATCACCGTCACGCCAGCGGGAACCGCCGTGCCGCGCACCGCGCCGGCATGGGGGAGCTCGACGGTGGCCGCCAGGGAGTCCGGGGCCCGCAAGGCCACGGCGCCCGAGCGCAGCGGCTCATCGCTCACGCCCGAGCGGCGCGGCAGGAGGGAGCCGTCGGCGAGGAAGGAGACCCATCCCGCCTCACGGACGGCGGCGGTGAGCGCCCGGTGGTCCTCCAGGGCCTCCACATGGGCGAGGAGCCGCTCGGCGCGCGCCCCGGTGAGGTCGAGGGCCTCCTCGATCTCGCGGGTGAGGTCCCGGCCGACGATCCGGGCGGCCTCATGGCCCTGGATGGAGCGGCCCTGGGCGGGCAGGGACATGCGGGCGCGCACCTCGATGGTCCAGTCGGCGGCGCTCGTGCTGCTGGGGTTATCGGCGTCGGCACGGCCGTCGGAGTCGTCTGGGCCGTCGGGGCTGTTGGCAGCCGGGAGGAGGACGACGGCGGAGCGCTCCAGGATCTCCTGGCCCGGCACCGCGATGGACAGGGCCGTGCCCTTGAAGCCCGCGTGGATCTCGCGGGTGAGGAAGTCGGCGAGCGCGAGGCGGCGGTCCGCCGTCGCCAGTAGCCCTTCCTCGGCCAGGAGCGCCAGCGAGGGAAGGTTGGTGGGCGCGGTGACCCGGATGCGCGTCGGCGGGGCGTAGGGATCGGACTGGACGCGGTCGATGTGGAGCGTCCAGCCCTCCGGGGCCAGGTAGCGCCCGACGATCGCGCGGTAGGCCGGGTAGGCGCGGCCATCGAGGGCGTGGAGGTGGCCGACGAGCTCGTTCAGCGCGCCATCGCGCGGCTCGTCGTCGTAGCGGCGGCGCCCGCCGTCGCGATAGCCGGAGCCGCCCCGGCCCCCGTAACCGCCGTCGCGGTACCCACCGCGATCGCCACGGGAGTCACGGTAGTCACGGTGGCCCCGGTATCCGCGATCGCCCCCGCGCTGATCGTCGCGCCTGCCGTAGCCGCCGTCCCTGCCCGAGTACCTGTCATCGCTCATGGGCAGATCCTGGCACACGGCGCGCGCGGGTTCGCCATCCGGCGTCCCCGGCCCCCACACTGAGGCCATGAATGAGCCGAAGGACATGATGAGCGCCGTCGCCGCTTCCATGGAGGCCCGCACGGGACGAGACCTGGAGGCCTGGTGCGCCCTCGTCGAGGCGCGAGCCGGCGCGGGCGATCTCGACCCCCTCGACCAGAAAGGCGTGCGGGCCTGGCTCAAAGAGGCCCACGGCCTGCCCCAGAACTCGCAATGGGCCGTGGCCGACGCCGTCGCCCGCCGTGCCGGCTGGGTCCCGCCCACGATCGAGGACTACGTGCTGGCCATGTACTCCGGGAAGAAGGCGCCGCTGCGCCCGCTCCACGACGCCGTGCTGGCCGCCGCGCTCTCGCTCGACGGCGCGCAGGCGCAGGGACGGGCCACCTACATCCCCGTCGTCCGCCGCACCCAGTTCGCCGCAGTCGGGCCGGGTACGAAGGGCCGGCTCCGCGTGGGGTTGCGCTTCCGAGGCGAGGTCCCCGACGACCCGCGCCTTGAGGATGCCAAGGGCTTCGCCCAGGCCACGCATGTCGTCCACCTCGCCCCGCTGGGCCCCGAGGGCGCCGCCGTCGAGCCCGCCGCTGCCGCGAGCTCGCTTCTCCCACTCCTGCGCCTGGCCTGGAAAGCGGCGGCCTGAGCGCCGCGCCGTCGTGAGTGACGGGCTGACCGTTATCCGACTGGGCGCCGGGCGAGGGTGGGCGCGTCATCTACGATCCCGGGTCATGACTGGACTGCCCGCCTCCCTGGCCGCCGCGCTCACCGGACTCGGCACGGGTTTGGGGCTCATCGTGGCCATCGGCGCGCAGAACGCCTGGGTGCTGCGCCAGGGCGTGCGCCGCGAGCACATTGGGCTGGTCATGCTCATCTGCGCGATCTCCGACGCCGTCCTCATCGCCGTGGGCACGGGCGCGATCAGCGTTGTCTCCTCCCTCGCCCCCTGGGTACTGGAGGCGCTGCGCTGGGGCGGCGTCGCCTACCTCGTGTTCTTCGCGATCAACTCCTTCCGCTCGGCGCTGCGGCCGGGGGCGCTGGAGGAGCGGGCTCGGTCGCGCTCACGACGCTCGCCCTGACCTGGCTCAACCCCCACGTCTACCTCGACACCGTGCTCATGCTCGGCACGGTCACCAACCACTTCGGCCCCGATCGCTGGTGGGCGGCGCTGGGAGCCACCGCCGCGTCCGTCATCTGGTTCGCTGGGCTCGGCCTCGGGGCGCGGGCGCTGTCCGGACTGCTCGCGAGCCCCCGCACCTGGAGGGTGATCGACGCGCTCGTCGGCGTCATCATGCTCCTCGTGGCCTGGCACCTCGCCACCGGCGCGTGAGAATGGCCAGCTTTGAGGATTGCTCGGGGCGGAAACCGCCTGGGCCGAGAGGGGGTTCGCGATCAACCCTCTCTGACCTGCGGCGACGTGCGACGTGACGCGGTGTCAGGAAAAGGGATCCTCAAACCTGGCCACATTCCGTGATCGCGGGCTACTGAGGGGGCAGTACATCCGTCTGCGCGGGCAGGTTGGCGACGCCCACGGGGCAGGTGACGCCGTTGGGCCCGTGGTTGCAGTAGCCGCCCGGGTTCTTCTCCAGGTAGCCCTGGTGGTAGTCCTCCGCCAGGTAGTAGGGGCCGCCGAACTCCGCGTACTGCACCGACGCCGGATCGATCGTCGTCGTGCTCCTGCCCAGCCCGAGCCGGCTCAACTCGCTCTGGAAGGCCTTGAGCGTGGCGGTGGCCACCGCGTACTGCTCGGGCGTCGTTGTCCAGACGGCGGAGCGGTACTGGGGGCCGATGTCATTGCCGTGGCGGTTGAGCTGGGTGGAGTCGTGGTTCTCCCAGAAGGCGCGCAGCAGCGCCTCGCCGCCGCGCCCCGCGACCACGGGGTTGTAGGCGACGAGCACCGTCTCCGCGTGGCCGGTCTGGGCGGTGCAGACCTCCTGGTAGGTGGGGTTGGGCGTGGTCCCGCCCATGTAGCCCACCGAGGTGACGACGACGCCCGGCTGGCGCCACATGATCCGCTCCACGCCCCAGAAGCAGCCGCCAGCGAGGTAGATGACCTCGGTGCCCTTGGGCCAGGGGCCGGTCAGAGGAGTGCCGAGGACGACGTGGCTGCCGGGCTCGGGGAGCACAGGGGTCTCGTGGCCGGGGATAACGTGATTGCGGGACGGAGCGGTCATATGAGAACGCTACCGTCCCGCAGTGCGGTGAGCCCCGTCGGTCCGGCGCCCTTCGCTCAAGGCGAGGCGCGGGAATCCCCCGCCCCAGCTCGCAGCCTGCTCAGACGCGGCTGACCTTGAGGATCTCCGCGGTGATCTTCTTGCCGTTCGGGGCGTCGTAGGAGACCTTCTCGCCCGCGGCGTGCCCCATGAGGGCCTTGCCCAGCGGGGCGTCGGGGGAGAAGACCTTGACGCCCTCGGGGACGTCCTCGGCGATCTCCTGGCCGCCCAGGGCGAAGCGCTGCTCCTTGCCCGCCACCTTCGCGGTGACGATCGTGCCCGCGGAGACGGTGCCGTCAGCGGCGGCCTCGCCGATCTGGGCGTTCTCCAGTGTCTCGGTCAGCGCGATGATGCGGGCCTCGTTGAGGGCGGCCTCCTCGCGGGCGGCGTGGTAGCCGGCGTTCTCGCGCAGGTCTCCCTCCTGGCGGGCCGCCTCGACGCGCTGGGCGATCTCCTTGCGCTCCTCGCCCTTGCGGTGCTCGAGCTCGGCGGTCAGGCGGTCGAAGGCCTCCTGGGTCAGCCAGGTTCCCTGCTTCTCGGTGTCCGCTGCCATGGGGGTACTCCTCGATGTGGTGGTCAGTGATGCGCCGACGACGGTGTCGCGGCAACAACCCCGACGCGCACCGGCGGCGCTCGGGGTTGGTCGTATGAGGGGCGAGTCTACATCGGTCGACCTGAGACCGGCCTGGGAATCGCGCCTGCCCGCAGGATTCCGGTCGCAGGGCTGAGCCGGGGCGGCCGGGATCAGCCGAGCACCGCGATGTAGCAGGCCACGGCGTGGCAAGCCCAGGCCGCCACCGTGCAGGTGTGGAACACCTCGTGGAAGCCGAACCAGCGGGGGAGCGGGTCGGGCCGCTTGCGCGCGTACACGATCGCGCCGACCGTGTATGTCAGGCCCCCGGCCACGAGCAGCCACACGATCGCGGGACCGCCTGAGCGCCAGAACGAGGGCAGGAACCAGACCGCCACCCAGCCCAGCACGATGTACAGGGCCGTCCTCAGCCAGCGCGGCGCCCCTGGCCACACCAGGGACATGGCGATCCCCGCCGCCGCGCCGCCCCAGACGATGCCGAGCACGAGGCGCTCCGTCGCGGAATCGAGCAGGGCCACGGACAGGGGCGTGTAGGTGCCGGCGATGAGCAGGTAGATATTGGCGTGGTCGATGCGCTGCAGCGCACCGGAGACGGCTCGCGGGAAATGGCCGTTGCCCAGGTGGTAGAGGCCCGAGTTGGCGAACAGCAGCAGTGAGCACGCCAGGTACACGGCGCTGGCCCACCTCAGTGCCGCGCCGCTGGCCAGGGCGGTCAGGACGATGCAGGCCGCCAGTGCCAAGGGCGCCGTGATGGCGTGGATCCACCCGCGCAGCCGGGGCTTGACGGGCTTCATCCTGGCCAGCGCCCGCGCGGGCTGGCGGCCCGCGCCCCGCTCGCGGGAGAGGGCGGTCTCGCCCGCGTCGCGGCGCGGGTCAGCGTCAGTGCGCATCGAACCTCCTGGAGGGCGCCGACGATGGGCTCAGGGGCGGCGACCCGAACCTACGGTACCGTAGGTTCGGATGGGGAGGAAGGACCGCCACTTTCGGGCGGCGCGCACGATACCGTTGCTTCTAAGGCGAAGCCCGGGCCATCACCCAGCCGGGCCCACGCGCGCGTGCGAAGGAGAGACATGGCGGACGGCTTCCTCTACGGGCTCTATGAGCGCCGCCTGTCCGCGCGCCTCGACTCCTCCCGCGCGCCCCGCCACGTCGGCGTCATCCTCGACGGCAACCGCCGCTGGGCCAAGGCCCTGGGGATCGGCGCCTCCCAAGGGCACAAGCGCGGGGCGGACAAGATCGAGGAGTTCCTCGGCTGGGCGGATGACGCGGGCGTCACCGTCGTCACGCTCTGGCTGCTGAGCACGGACAACCTCTCCCGTGATCCCTCCGAGCTCGCCCCCCTGCTCGACATCATCGCCCAGGCCGTGGAGGACCTCGCGGGCACCGGCCGGTGGCGGCTGCGCCTCATGGGCGCCACCGGCCTCCTGCCCGCCGAGGTCGCCGCGCGCCTGCGCGACGCGGTGTCCGCCACCGCTCCGGGCGCCGACTCCGGGGAGGCGGGGGAGCCGGATAAGCGGATGGAGGTCAATATCGCCGTCGGCTACGGGGGTCGCCAGGAGATCGCCGACGCCGTCCGCGAGATCCTGCGCGAGCGCGCCGCCGCCGGGGCGAGCCTGGAGGAGGTCGCCGCCTCCCTCAGCGAGGAGGACATCACCGACCACCTCTACACCAAGGGCCAGCCCGACCCCGATCTGCTCATCCGCACCTCTGGCGAGCAGCGCCTCTCAGGCTTCCTCCTGTGGCAGTCGGTCCACTCCGAGTTCTACTTCTGCGAGGTCAACTGGCCGGCCTTCCGCCGCGTCGACTTCCTGCGCGCCCTGCGCGACTACGCCGGGCGCGAGCGCCGAATGGGCCGCTGAGACGCGCTGCGCGATCGCGCTCAGGCGAGCTCGGCGCGGGTGGGCGGGTTGGCGCCGGCCCGGGAGACGGTGATGTCCGCGATACGCGAGGCGTGGCGGACCACCCGCTCCAGGGCGGCGGCGTCGATCGCGCGCAGGGCCTCGCGCTGCTGGGCGCCCACGAGCCCCTCGGACCACAGGCCGTCCTCCAGGCCGCCCATGAAGGAGTCGCCCGCGGCGACGGTGTCCGCCACGATGACGCTCGGGTCCGCTGGCACCTCCAGGCGGAGTCCCGAGGACGTCAGGGCCAGCGCCCCCCGCTTGCCGCGGGTGACGACGACGATCGCCGGGCCCATCTCAAGCCATCCCCGCAGGACGCCCTCGAGGGCGGCGTCGTCGTCCTCATCGATGCCGTAGAACCAGGCTACGTCCTCATCGGAGCACTTGACCAGGTCGGACAGGGCGACGAGGCGCTCGACGATCTCGCGCGCCTCCTCGGGCGAGCCCATGAGCTGGGGGCGGGCATTGGGGTCGTAGCAGACGGTCGCCGAGGCGCGGAAGTCGCGCAGCACCTGCTCGACCGTCCGCGCGCCCGGCTCCAGGATCGCCGCGATCGAGCCCGTGTGGACGAGGATCGGGGGCTCGGCGGGGGCCGGGTAGGGCGGGTTCCAGTCGAGGTCGAAGACGTAGGTTGCGGCCCGGTCCTCGCCGATGGTCGCCTGCGCGGTGGAGGTGCGCTCAGCGCCGTCGGAGCCCGGGGTGATGCGCACGCCGTCGGCCACCAGGTGGGAGCGGACCGCGCGGCCGCGCGCATCGTCGGCGATCCAGCAGTCGAGCTCGGCGTCGCGTCCCAGCCTGGCCAGGCCGAGCGCCACATTCGCCGGCGAGCCCCCGGGGATGTCCACCGGCTCGGCGCCGGGGTGGATGACGACGTCGACCAGGGCCTCCCCGATGACGAGCGCGGTCCCGGCGGGGCCGGGAGCGGCGGGAGTGGGGACGGCGTTCTCGGTGGTCGCAGTGGTCATGATGGGCTCCTTCGCTCCAATGACGGCGGTTGGTCGGGCGATCAGTCCTGGTCCTGATCCGGGGAGGCGACGGCGGCCAGGCGCGAGCGGGCGTCGTCGAGCCAGGCCTGGCAGCGGGCGGCCAGCGCCTCGCCCCGCTCCCACAGGGACAGCGCGTCCTCCAGGGGGACCTGACCGGCCTCCAGGCGCTGCACGACGCCGACGAGCTCCTCGCGGGCCTGCTCATAGGACAGGGTGGCGACGTCGTCGTTGTCGCCGGAGGCGGTCGCGGGGGAGTCGGGGCTCAGGCTCATGGCGCGATTGTCGCACGCCATCGGCCCCGTGGGGTGGCATCGTGCCGCCAAGCCGGGCGGGGACGGGGTCATGCGGGCGTGGGGGCTCAATCGCTCGGCGGGATCTGCGAGGCGGGCTTCGTGGCGCCCACCACCTGGGCGACGAGCCGCCCCGAGCCGAGGATCCCCTCGATGAGGTCGCCCTTCTTGACGTCCTCCGCGCTCGTGATGACGGCGCCCCCGGCTTTGCGCAGGATCGTGTAGCCGCGGTCGAGCACCCCTTGGGGGGACAGGGCCGTCAGCCGTGCCCGCTCCGCCCTCAGGTCCGAGGCCGCCAGGGTGAGCGCATGGTCGAGGCCGCGGCGGATGCGCTCGCGGGCGGCGTCGAGCTCGGTGACGCGGTCGCGGATGATGACGGAGGGGTCGTTCATGATCGGGCGGGCGCGCACCTGATCGAGGCCCCGCTGCTCGGTGTCGAGGCGCTGGGTGAGGATCTCGCGCAGGCGGGCGCGGGCGTTGTCGAGCCCGACGGTCTCCTGGGCGAGGTCGGGCACGATCCTGCGGGCGGCGTCGGTGGGGGTGGAGGCGCGGTAGTCGGCCACGAGGTCGAGCAGGGGGCAGTCCGTCTCATGGCCGATGGCCGAGACCAGCGGGGTGCGGGCCGCGGCCGCCGCGCGCACGAGCCCCTCGTCGGAGAAGGGCAGCAGGTCCTCGACGGCGCCGCCGCCGCGGGCCACGACGATGACGTCGATATCGTCCATCGCGTCGAGCTCGCGGATCGCGGCGGTCACCTCCCGCACGGCGCTCGCGCCCTGCACGGCGACCTCGCGGATCTCGAAGGGGAGCCCCGGCCAGCGCAGGCGCGCGTTGACGATGACGTCGTCCTCGGCCTTGGCGCCGCGCCCGCACACGAGGCCGACCTTCCGGGGCAGGAAGGGCAGGGGGCGCTTGCGCTCGGCGTCGAACAGGCCCTCGGCGGCGAGGATCCGGCGCAGCTGCTCGATGCGCGCCAGGAGGTCCCCGACGCCGACGAGCCTGATGTCCTCGGCCAGCAGCTGGAGGGTGCCGCGCTTGGTCCAGTACGTGGGGCGGGCCTGGACGACCACGCGGGCGCCGGAGTCGAGGGGCTCGGGCAGGACGCGGTCGATGGCGGCCAGGGTGCGCGTGTAGAGGGAGACGGAGATGGAGACATCGGCGTCGGTGTCCCGCAGGGTGAGGAACTGCATGCCGGCGCCGGGGCGGCGGCTGAGCTGGACCACCTGGCCCTCCACCCACACCTGCGTCATCTTGGAGACGTACTCCTCGATCTTCGTCGCCAGCAGGCGCAGGGGCCACGGGTTCTCCGCGGTGGTCTCGCGGGCGAGGCGGGCGAGCGGCCGGGCCTGGCCCGGGGCGGGGGGCTGTGTCACATGCACCACTGTGCCATGCTCCCGCCTGGGGGCCTGGGCGGCGCTGTGGCACAGTGAGACCGTGACAGATTCCCCCGCGCCCTCCACTGCCCCCGTGATCCCGCCCGCGGACGGGGCCAAGAGGATCCTCGTCGCCTCGCCGCGCGGCTACTGCGCCGGGGTGGACCGGGCGGTGGACGCCGTCGAGCAGGCCCTGGCCCACTACGGGACGCCGATCTACGTGCGCAAGGAGATCGTTCACAACAAGTACGTCGTGGAGGCCCTCACCAGGCGCGGCGCGATCTTCGTCTCCGAGACCGATGAGGTGCCCGAGGGCGCGCGCGTCGTCTTCTCCGCCCACGGCGTGGCCCCGGAGGTGCATGAGCAGGCCGCGGCCCGCCACCTCCAGACGATCGACGCGACCTGCCCCCTGGTGACCAAGGTCCACAAGCAGGCGGTGCGCTTCGCGGGGGATGACTACGACATCATCCTCGTCGGCCATACGGGCCATGAGGAGGTCGAGGGCACGCAGGGCGAGGCGCCGGAGCGCATCCAGGTGGTCAATGGCCCCGAGGAGGTGGAGCGCGTCGTCGTGCGCGACCCCTCGAAGGTGGCCTGGATCAGCCAGACCACGCTTTCGGTGGATGAGACCCTGGAGACGGTCCGCCTCCTGCGCGAGCGCTTCCCCGGGCTCATCGACCCGCCCACGGACAACATCTGCTACGCCACCCAGAACCGCCAGGCGGCGGTCAAGGCGATCGCGCCGCATGCCGACGTCATGCTCGTGGTGGGCTCGGGGAACTCCTCGAACTCGGTGCGCCTCAAGGAGGTGGCCCTGGAGGCCGGGGCCCCGGCGGCCTACCGCGTGGACTACGCCCGCGAGATCGACGACGCCTGGTTCGACGGCGCCCGCACTGTGGGGCTGACCAGTGGCGCCTCGGTGCCGGAGATCCTCGTGCGCGAGGTCATCGAGTACCTGGGGGGCCTGGGCTTCACGGATGTGGAGGAGGTGCGCACGGCCACGGAGAAGATCACCTTCTCCCTGCCCAAGAACCTGCGCGCCGACCTCAAGGCGGCCGCCGGGGACTCCGCCTCCGAGCACGGCCGCCGCGAGCCCGTCGCCGACCACACCTGCTGACGCCCCTGTGGGCCGCATCCCCCTCACCTCCCGTTCTGCCTACTCCGCTTCGCTGGATGTGAGCTCGGGGGCGCTGAAGGCGCGCACCTGGGCGTCCTCGAGGCCGATGGGGGAGGGGCGGGACAGGCCCTCGCCCAGGGACTCGAATCCGCGGGCGGTGACGAGCAGGCGGGATTCCACCGAGCCCACCGCCTTGTTGTAGGCGGACACGGAGCGGGTGAGCGCCTTGCCGAGGGCGGTGAGGTGCTCAGCCACCGTGTCCAGCCGCTGGTAGAGAGTCCGACCCAGGGCCAGGAGCTCGGCGGCCTCCTCGTTGACGGCTGTGCGCGCCCACGCCAGGGCGCAGGTGCGCAGCAACGCGAGGAGCGAGGCGGGCGTGGTCAGCGCGACGCCGCGATCCAGGGCGTGCTCCATGAGGGTCGGATCGGCGTCGAGCGCGGCGGACAGGATCGGCTCAGCGGGGACGAAGAGCACGACCATCTCGGGCGAGCCCTCAAGCGAGCGGTCGTAGTGGCGCTCCGCCAGGGCATCGATATGCGAGCGCAGCGCCTTGGCATGGGCCTTGAGAAGCCGGTCGCGTTCGGAGGGCGGGACGGCGCGCGCCCCGCCCGCCTCGGCGTGCGACGCTTCCGTGGGCTCGTGGGCGGCGCCCGCCGTTGGCGAGCTGTCCAGGCCACAGGCCCGCAGGTAGGAATCGAGCGGGACCTTCGCGTCCACCGCCAGGTGCGCCTGCCCCGGCAGGTGGACGACGACGTCGGGACGACCAGTGAAACTGCCTCCGGTGGCGCGAGCCCCGGCCGGGGCCAGGCCGGCCAATCCGCGCTGCTCGGAGAAGTCGATATGCCGCATCATCCCGGAGGCTTCCAGGACTCGCGCGAGCTCCACCTCTCCCCACAGTCCCCGGGCGCTGCGGGAGCGCAACGCCGCTTCCAGAGCGGTGGTGGCTCGGCGCAGCTCTTTCTCAGAGGCCGCGCCGGCGCGCAACTGCTCGGTGAGTGTGGCGTGCTGCGCGGCGCGCTGGCGCTCCATCTCCTCCACGCGCGCCCCAACCTGCTCCAGCTGCGCGCGCACGGGTGCCAGGGCCCGTAGGACGGAGCCGTCCCGATCGGAGCGCTCCTCGGCGATCTGCGCGCGTGACTCCAGCTCCTCGGCGCGGGCGCGCCACCCGGCGGCCTCCGCGCGCAACCGCGACGTGGCGTCATCGCCGCTGGTGAGCGCGGTGGTGGAGCGGGCAATCGCCCGGGCGTTGCCGAGCGCTGCCCCGGTGAGGAGGCCCAGGACGAGGCCGATGAGGAGGGCTGCGAGGAGGGGGAAGATATCGGTCATGGACTGATAGCACCATAGGGATCTGACACCAATGCGGAGGCGTTAAGGCTCACTTCAGATGCGCCGCGCTTGTGTTGCATCATGTGCTCCGTGCTTTCCCTTCCCCTCGCCGCGTCCGCACCGCTCGCCTCCCTCAACGGCCCCACTGCCGCGGGCCTGGCACCTGCGGGTATCTCCGAGGTCAGTGTCGTCTCGCCCTGGTTCGTGAGGGGACTCGGCATCGCCGCCGTCGTCGCCGTGCTCGCCACGGCCGTGCTGCTGTGGGCGCGGATCCGCCCGGGGCGGCGCCGCTTCCCGCGCGCCTCGCTGCTCGGGGCGCTGCTCGCCGTCGTCCTCACTCAGATCCTCGTGGTGGGCGCGGTGAGCGCGCGGGCGAACGCGCACCTCGGCTTCGTGCGGACTGTGGGGGACGTCGTCGCCCAGATCCGGGGCTCGGGCGCCTTCTCCGACGATGGGCCCGTGGTGCTCTCCGTCCCTGAGGAGCCGACGTCGGTGCCGGCCTCCCCGGCGGCGCCCACCTCTGCCGATGCTGCCACTTTCGCGCCGATCAAGGGCGGCGCGGAGTACACGGGCTTCTCGAAGGCCACCGTGACGGGCCAGCGCAGCGGGGTCACCCAGGAGGTGTGGGCGTGGACCCCGCGCGGCTACTCGCCGACCGATGGGAAGACGTACCCCGTGCTCGTCATGCTCCACGGCGATCCCGGCAGCCCCGACGGAGTCGTCGGCGCGCTCAAGGCGGCTTCGGCCATGCAGGCGGCGATCGACTCGGGGGAGATGCCCCCGGCGATCCTCGTGCTGCCGAGCCTCAAGGCGGACAAGAGGCAGACGGCCATGCCGGACTGCGCGGACGTCGTCGGGCACGCCCAGGTGGGGACCTGGGTGCAGGACGATATCCCGGCGATCGTGCGGGCCTCCTTCCCGAACGTGAGCCCGAACCGCTCGGGCTGGGCGATCGGGGGTGTGTCCTCCGGAGGCTTCTGCTCGACCTGGACGGCGATCATGCGCTCAGACGTCTACGGCTATGTGATCTCCCTGTCCGGTTATGACGTTCCCTTCACCGGGTCGATGTCCACGAGCAACGAGCTCAAGAGCTCCAACACCCTGAGCACCCTCCTGCGCACCCGCGTCCACCAGAGCCTGCGGATCTGGCAGATGGCCGCGAAGGACGACACAGGCACCGCTGATCTGCGCGCCAGTTTCCCGGCGGCGGTACCGCCCACAGACACCCTTGAGATGGTCACCCCGCAGTCCGGTGGGCACTCGGCCACCTTGTGGCGCCAGACCTTCCCGACGGCGCTGACATGGTGGGGCACGCAGTTGACGTCCCCGGTGGCGGCTGATGCGCCGCTGTCGACCCCGAGCGCCGAGGAGCCGTCCTCAGCGCAGCAGATCCACGGCTTGTCCGGTGGGGAGTCGGCGGCGGGCGCCGGGAATGAGGCCGATCCGGGCACCTGGGAGGTCATCCGGGAGGTCTTCACCGGCATCCAGGGGACCGGAACGATCATCCTCATGTGGATCGCGGCGCTGGTGCTGAGCGTGGCGGCGATCGTCCCGTGGCGCCGGGGCGGCCTCCGGGCGCTGTGGCGCCGGATACGAAGCATGGTCAGCCGCAGCGGCGCCGCTGAGGCCCAGGGCGTGGGGGAGTCCGCGGAGACGGAGTCGACGGCGATGGACGAAGCCGACGGTGCCCGGGGAGCGAAGGACTCGCTGGAGACGCCGGAGGAAGCGGAGGAGTCGGAGGGGCGCGCTGGGGGTGCCGAGAATGCGCCGAAGCCAGTGCGTTTGGGCGCACTTGGGGCGTGGGCTCGGGGGGCTCGTCCGGTGGGGGCGCGCCTGGCGGTGCTGGCCCTGGCCTGCCTGGCTGGGACTCTCGCGATCGCCCTGGTGGGCAACCGGATCGGTGATTTCTTCCCGACCTGGTCCATCGCCATCCAGGACCTCGCTCTCGCGCTCGCCTGAGCGGGGCGGCCGGGCGCGCATGTGGTGCGCGCGCGGTACGAGCAGGTCAGTGGGCGCGTTTAGACTCGCCTCGTGGCACTCACTATTGGAATCGTCGGACTGCCCAACGTCGGCAAGTCCACCCTGTTCAACGCTCTGACCCGCGCGACCGTCCTGGCCGCCAACTACCCGTTCGCGACGATCGAGCCGAATGTCGGCGTCGTCCCCCTGCCCGATGAGCGGCTGGGCCGCCTGGCGGAGCTGTTCCACAGCGAGCGGGAGGTCCCAGCGATGGTCTCCTTCGTGGATATCGCGGGGATCGTGCGCGGCGCGAGCGAGGGCGAGGGCCTGGGCAACCAGTTCCTGGCGAATATCCGCGAGGCGGACGCGATCTGCATGGTGACGCGGGCTTTCGATGACCCTGACGTCGTGCATGTGGACGGCAAGGTGGACCCGGCCTCGGATATCGAGACGATCGCCACCGAGCTCGTGCTGGCGGATATTCAGACGCTGGAGAAGGCGATCCCGCGTCTGGAGAAGGAGGTGCGCGGCAAGAAGACGGATCCGGTGGTGCTGGAGACGGCGAGGGCGGCGCTGGCCATCCTGGAGGAGGGGACGATGCTGTCCGCCGCTGTGGCCTCGGGCGCCGCGGAGAAGGCGGGGGTGGACGCGGAGGCGCTGCGCTCCTTCCAGCTCATGACGACGAAGCCGGTCATCTACGTGTTCAACACGGATGACGCGGGGCTGGCTGATGAGGCTCGACAGGCGGAGCTGCGCGAGATGGTGGCGCCCGCTGAGGCGATCTTCCTGGACGCGCAGTTCGAGGCCGAGCTCGTGGAGCTGGAGCCGGAGGAGGCTGCGGAGATGCTGCATGAGAATGGGCAGGAGGAGTCTGGCCTGGACAAGCTCGCGCGGGTCGGCTTCGACACTCTGGGCCTGCAGACGTACTTGACGGCGGGCCCGAAGGAGGCTCGCGCGTGGACGATCCGCAAGGGCGCGACGGCGCCTCAGGCTGCTGGCGTCATCCACACGGATTTTGAGTGGGGCTTCATCAAGGCGGAGATCGTCTCCTTCGATGATTTGATGGAATATGGTTCCGTGGCCGACGCCCGCGCCGCTGGCAAGGTCCGCATGGAGGGCAAGGACTACATCATGGCCGACGGCGACGTGGTGGAGTTCCGCTCTGGACTAACGTCTGGTGGCAAGAAATGAGCGCCGCACGGAGCCACGGCGACGCGCCAATCGTCTGGTCCTTCTTCTCGGGCGCCATGGGGCTCGACCTCGGCTTGGAGGCGGCGGGGTGGCATCCGTCGTTAGCGGTTGAGATTGAGCCGAAGTTCTGCTCAACGATTCGCCGTAATCGGCCGTCTACCATGGTCCTCGAATCAGACGTCGCCGACCTCAATGCCCATGAGCTCTACCGCATGACCGGCGTCAGGGACGTTGACCTCATGGTTGGGGGGCCGCCGTGCCAGAGCTTCTCGACCGGCGGTAACCGGGCGGCACTCAACGACCCGCGTGGGAACGCCATTTTTGAGTACCTGCGACTCATCGCAGAGGTTCGCCCCCGAATGTTTGTCTTCGAGAATGTGGCTAACCTCGTCACAGCGGCAGTGCGCCACCGGCCCATCTCAGAACGTCCTGGAAAGTCCTGGAACCTATCCTCGTATTCGAGCTCGCTCGCACCCACCCTCTTCGAGGTCGCGGGGGAGCCTGCTCCCCTTGCGGAGGACGAGCAATCCGGCAGTGCCATTCGCTATCTGCTGTCGACCGTTATCGCTGATCTTGGCTATCAAGTGAGGTTCGCCATCCTCAACGCAGCGGACTATGGAGCGCCTCAGAACCGCCTTCGGTTTGTCATGCTTGGCTTCCGTGACACCGCGCCGCCACGTTTCATCGAGCCTACTCATGGAACTCCGGAACAGCGGCGCGTCACCGTTCGGGACGCGATTGGTGACTTGCTCGACGACCCTGGGCCAGGCTCCCTTTACACCCCCGAGACCAAGGCCTTCTTCGACTTGGTTCCGCCAGGGGGTAACTGGCGTGACCTGCCCCCCGACATAGCAGTCAAGGCCATGGGGGAGAAGAGCCTCCTTGCCGGGGGAGGCAAGACCGGATTCTTCCGGAGGCTCGATTGGGACGGGCAGTCACCCACGATCACCGGGAAGCCAAACCGCAAGGGTTCCGCGATGTGTCACCCGAGCGCAAGTCGCCCTCTCTCTGTGCGCGAATGCGCACGGCTCCAGGGGTTCCCCGATGATTGGGTGATTGAGGGTTCTATCGCCGATCGGTACACCCAGATCGGGAACGCTGTTCCGGTTGCGCTGGGGAAGGCTATCGGGGTCACCCTCCACGAGCCAAGCAATGCTGACAACGTCAGCACCGAGGTCATGCTCCAGCAGGCCGTGTCGCGGCTGCGTGCCTCGGCTCGGAACAAGGTCGCCCACGCTCCGCGAGGAGATGACGCGCCTTGAGCTACCTAGATGGACTCAGTGAAATCAACCCCGACTTGCTGGCACGAATCGAGCAGACCCATCGGGATATCGAGTGGATTCGAGGGGCGAGCGGGCAGGATCTCCTGAATCTGGCGGCGGACCAGCTCGGGTTGAGGCCGCTCGACGGGGTCGTCGCGGATCTGAGTGCCGTAGAAGTGGGAAACCTGTCTCGAGCGGAGCTTCTCGCGCTGCTCGAACCGCACTACCCCTCTGGCACGTCCACTGCGAGCGACTTGGCTGACCAGATCCAACTGTGTCGGGCGTTCGCTGACCCTGCCGAGGTCACCCGAAAGGTCGCCAACCTTGTGGAAGGCAGCGTCAAGCGCTTCCCTACATCGGCGGCAGACCTGCGTGTGGGATCGAACCCCGGGGACGTATTGGATCCCTTCATTCTCGCTGCCAACTACGAGCTTCTCAGCGAGAGGAGTCTCCAACGCACCATCAACCACACGGCCTCCCATAAGGTACTCATGAAGATCGAAGACCTCCTTGGACACCTTCATGAGGGGGTCATTGGTCATATCCGGGGTAATTTTCGAGTGCCTGAGCCTCAGGGGGCCGAGGGCAAAGAGGCCCTTCATCCAATCTTCAATCCGTTCCCTGGAGCTGATGTCGGTCAGGTGCCCGTTCCTGAGAGGCCCGACGCGCTTCGGCTGTTCCAGGTCAAGAGCAAGACCGGCTCGGCTAAAGGCGGGGATGGCAAGAGGTTGGGTGAGCAGCTGCGTGCTCTAGAGGGGCTGTACGGCGCTGACACCTTCTACGTCGCGATCGTCGGGAACACACTTCGCGGTCACCGTTCCCGTGGGGCAGTCGAACGTTGTTCGCCGAACACGGCGGTAATGGTCGGTGCCACTGCGCTGAATGAACTGACGCAGTCTGCGGTTGGTGCCGAACTGCTGCTCCGCGTGTATCAGCGGGCGTTTCGTACTGCTTCGGAAGAGACCGGATATCAGTTCTCGGAACTTGTCATTGCAATGGCCACCGAGTCTGAGGCAGACGCTGAAGTTCGTGGCACGGACTTCCTCTCCGCTTGGCTGCACGCTGCTGTCGACGGAGAGCCGGAAGAGCAGGACTCCCGTTTGCAGAGCGCGAGTCGTCGTCGAGGTTCGATCCGTGTCGGCGGACGGTCCTGAACGAACCTGAAGGTGGCGGCTATCGAGTGGAGTTCCGGTTCAATGTGTGAGTTGGGCTTACATCTAGTGGGAAAAGTAGTCGCCATGGGAGAGCGATGGCCAGAGATCCTCTGAATCTCGATGAGGCTGCCGAGTGGGCTGGCTTGTGGTGGCTGCCGGACGACCCTGAGAATCAGCTCCCAGGCGTCATGCGGTACGACGGAGAAGGCAACCCTTCACTCTCATTGATCGGCGCATTCGAGGACCGCATCACCTCTAACCCGGAACCGGGGGTAATGGTCGTTCATGAGGGCGCCAGGACGTGGGAGGTCATCTACGGTATGGCCGGGCAACGTGAGGTCACGCTCCTGGGCTGCATCCCTATCCGTTCGAAACGGGCCGTGTTGGTGCAGGGGAAGAGCCCAGATACGCAGACCGTGACCGCGACGATAGCGATCATCGGTGCGCACGTCAGCGGAGAAGAGGGCGCGGCGTTCGCGGCGGCCGAGGTCTCGGTTGAAGACTTGACGTACTGGGCTGCATCGTCTGTGTTCGAGACCACGGTCGGTACTTCCGGAGACAAGATTGACGGGAGTGGGACCATCTCGGTGAAACCGGTCGAGCCCCAGGCGGTGACGGTCGATGGCACAGAATACCGCCTCGTGCACACTCACACCCTGCCGTACTTCAACTGGCGCAAGGGTGAAACCGTCGGACGCATGCGCGAGACGGTCTCCGTCCGTGTGTGCCGGGCGGAGCCGTTCGCCCTGAGGGCGGCGCTGGAGGCGGCGAACCTCATACAGGATCTGATCGCGCTGGCAACGCACCGCGCCGCTGGCGTGATCTGGCTCCAGCTGGAGGTTGCTGGGACCGAGTCGGTCCGCCGGAACGGTCAGCGGGTTCCGCGCAGGAAGGCCGATGTCCTCTATTCTCCCCTGGCGCTTGGTAAGCATGACGCGAAGGCTGCGGATCCTCGCCGCGTCTTTTTCACTTGTGACGAAATCCCGTTCGAGGAAATCGTGCCCCGTTGGTGCGAGGCGCATGGTCGACTGCAGGCAGCGATCAACATGATCCTGGGTCTGCGCTACGCGCCGGACCGCTTCATCGAGAACAGCCTCCTGATGGCGGTAGGTGCTGCCGAGGTCCTGCACCGTGGCCTCCGCATCGATGAGAAGCCATTCCCCGAGGTGGACTTCGCGGCGATGCGCGACGCCGTGCTCCGCCAGGTGCCCGAAGAACACCGCAGCAGATTCAAGGGGATGATCAGAAACGATCCGACACTCCGAGACAGACTTCGTTCCCTCGCCGCTCGCCCGGACCCGGAAGCAATTGCGCAGCTTGTGCCGAACGTCGATCAATGGGCGAAGCGGACGACGCAAGCCCGTAATTATCTCGCACACGAGGGCCGGACGCCTAAGCATTCTATCGATGAGCTGGTGGCGATCGTCGAGACCACGAGAGCAGTCGTTATCCTCAATGTTCTGCACGAGCTCGGGTTGCCAGCAGAGCGGCAGAGCCAAATCGTGCAAGAGAACTCACAGTTGCGGGCGGTCTCCCGGGAAGCGCGCGAGTGGTTGGTGGCTCTAGAACCCGACTCCTGAGCGACGCAGATGTCGTCGTTCTCCGGACGTGGTCGGGTGGCCTCGGGCAGGAGGAGGCCGTCCCTCGGCCCCGCGTGCACAGCATCCCGCCCGCACCCTCAAACCGGAAGAGCCCCAAAAGGCCTCCGGCAGACGGACAAGCTCTGTGCCAGCGTCTTCGCCACTAGTGGTGGCAAGCGGTCGCGGCGGTAAGGCTGGCGGCCGCGAATTGGCTCATATGTCAGGCGACAAAATCGCCGTAATCTTGCTGAATCCGCTGGGCTGAGCTTCCAACGAAGGTGCTAATCGAATCCCAAGACATGCCGGTTCTCCGGGCTGCTTGTACGACGTCTTTCAGGTGACGTTCGGCGTTTGACCGCTCCGCGACTGCTGCGCGAAGCGCGTTCACTGCGGTTACGTCGAGTTCATCTTCGGGTGACGGAGTGTATTCCTCGAAGCGGGCGACAAGTTTGTCCGAGCTGGCGAGGATTTCTTCAACTGTGCGCGGCATGATGGTCACCTCAGGAACTTCTTGCGAGCTTGCATGGCGTGAACGATAACGACGGTAGTCGTTGCTCGTATGTAGCCGACCTCAAGGATCAGCGCGGCCTCATTTGCGCCGATGATCATCGTAAACCCGTCACCAAGATCCCATGCTCGGATTGGGTTCCGGTAGGCGTGAAGGATCGCGGCCTCATCGAGTCCATACTTGAGCGCGGACCGAGCGATGATCGGATCCTCCATGGCGTCCAAGGTAACACTGTCGGGCTCCGTCGGCCATGGTGCTGCAGATGGGCCAGGGGTGTCTCTGGGGGCTCCTTGCTCAGCATGGCGTGGCGTCAAGGCGCGGTTGTTCGGACATGAGTGGCAGGCGGGGCGATACTGCTGTCGCTGCCATGGGGCGAACTTGCTTCGGCCTTCGAGCCTCTTTGCGGGCCGGGCTCGCCGTGTCATACTCGTTTTAAGTTGTCCCTGACACAGAGGAGAAGACGATGGCAGGCAAGTTCGAGGTCTACGAAGACAGCTCCGGCAAGTTCCGCTTCCGCCTCAAGGCCGGCAACGGCGAGGTCGTCGCCACCGGCCAGGCCTACGAGACCAAGGCCGCTGCGGTCAAGGGAACCAAGGCCGTCCAGCGCGCCGCCGCCGACGCCGCGATCAAGGACCTCACCGAGGACTGAACCGGCGCCAACCATCGGCGGCCAGTCGAACGCAACGCGCAGGGGTGCGCGGAGCAACCGCTCCGCGCACCCCCTCGCCCGTTCAGTAGCGCCTCGGGAAGGCGCCCGCCGAACTCACACCTTCGCGGCGCGGTACCCAGCGTTCTCAGCGTCCGCGCCGCTCACAAAGCACTCCTCAGCCTTCGTCTGGTTGTAGAAGCGCTGGCCGGGACGGTGGTAGATCTTCGATTCCCCGTTGCCCTTGACCTGCGCCCAGCTCGGGCACGTGTACGTCCCCGGGTTGTAGCGACTCGCCACACGCCCACTCCCGCTGAACCGGTACCACGTGGCGCCATCTTGCGCCCAACCAATAGCCATCGAGCCATCGGCCTTGAGGTAGTAGTCACCCACCCACATGCTCGTCGCCATCGCGCCCGACGCCGTCAGGTAGTACCAACTGCTCCCCGAGCCGATCCACATCCCACTCTCCATCACTCCGGTCGGCGTGAAGTGGTACCAGGAGGCTCCCGCCTTCGCCCACCCCGTCGCCATCGCGCCGTCGGACTTCAGGAAATACCAGGCGCCGCCGTCGGCGATCCACTGATTCGCGGCCATCGCCCCGGACGGGAGCAGGTAGTACCAGGTCCCGCTCGAGTCCAGCCACCTGCCGGACTGCATC
Organism: Actinomyces timonensis DSM 23838; assembly: GCF_000295095.1. GTDB lineage: Bacteria > Actinomycetota > Actinomycetes > Actinomycetales > Actinomycetaceae > Actinomyces > Actinomyces timonensis. The sequence continues at coordinate 115,775 of NZ_JH806634.1, forward strand.
ACTCCGGAACCATTGAGGTAATACCAGGCCTTGCCGTCATGAGCCCAGCCCGTCGCCATCGCGCCGTCGGACTTCAGGAAATACCAGGCGCCGCCGTCGGGAATCCACCCAGTCCTGGGCTCGCCTGCCTTGTAGAAGTACCAGCCGCCGTTGCTCCACACCCACCCTGCCTGCGGCGCAGGCGCGGGCTGGGGCGCCGTCGTCCAGATCGCGGTGGGCGACGGCGCCGCTGCCGTCGCGAGAGGCGCGTCGGGAGACGGCGGCTCATCCGCGGCCGCGGCGGGGATAACTGCTCCGAGGAGCGAGAACGCCGCAATCGTCCCGATCGCGGATCGACGAAGGTTCATTATGGGATTCCTCCATGTTCCGGCCCGTGCCCCACCGCCAGTGGTGGGACATGCGGGCAAGAGCCTGCACCTCGGCCAGGCTGCGAAAACCAAGGGAGCGGGGAAGCGAGGGCGGGGACTCTCGCCAAGAAGTGTACGTCGACCTACCGCGCAGCCCTCGGCCAGTCGCTCGTCAGATAGGTCTCCACCGCGCGACGCTGGAAACGATATGGCTTCCCTCGCTGGATAATCCCGCGCACAACGTCCAGGCGCTGGGAGGTCGGCCCGGCGGCGGTCACTGCCTTGTGCCCCAGCTGCCGGGAAATATTCGTCAACGTTCGGTCCTCCGGTTCAAGCGAGGCCATCGCCTCGACGAACTCGCGCTCGCGAGCGGGCAGGCGATCCAGGATGCGCAGGACATGGGCCTCCGCTTCCAATGCCGCATCGCGCCAGCCCCGCGTCACCTCATCATCCGTGATGATGTCACCAGTGCCCGCGTACCAGGCCCGCTCGCCCGCGAGTTGGAAGAGAAACGGCTCCCCGCAAGCAAGATCCACGATCCTGCGCTGGGCGGCTGGCTCCATGAAAACGCGCTGAGCTCCGTGATCGCTCGGGATCTCCCAACCCTGAGTGACCAGGGGCTGAAGCGCGGTCATGAGGGCGTCGTCGTCGATTGCGCCCAGGATCGACGTCTGGAAGCGGCGAGCGAACGTCGCGCCCTCTCTGGCTCCCGCGATCTCCGCGAACTCAGGTAGTCCCGTGAGATAGACGGCGATTGGCAGGCCCCTGCTGACGCTCAGTCCGCCCGGGGCACGCGCCTCGTGCTCAAAGGTGAGCGAATCGCCCAGGGCGATGAGCAGCTGCGAGAGAGCATTGCTGTCATGGATGTTCTGAGCCTCGTCGATGTGGACAAGCACCATGACATCGCCGCGCCGCTCTGCCGCCAGGCCAATCTCCACGAGAAGATCAGTCAGCGCCATGTACGGCTCCGGGCCCTCGCCGGGGCGTAGCGAGAGAGAAACCCCCGAGGCGGCGACCGTCTGAACCCGGTTCAGGAGCTCCGCGATGCGCCGCTCGCGCCTTGTGGCTAGGCCGGCTGTGCCCGCGAGGTCGAGGAGTGCCGAGGCGACGCGCTTGATCGGGTCGCTGCCCGAGGGGATGCGGAGTTGCGGCGTCACCCAGTCGCCCTGAGCGGCGGCCTGGGTGGCGATCCTCCTCACGAGAGACGACTTGCCGGTGCCGGCCTCGCCCAGGATCGTTCTGCCCCGCTCTGGGATCCCGGCGATCCTGCGCGGCCTGAGCACATCCCTCCAGTCACTGAGCTGAGGTGTGCGGCCCGCCCAGACCTGGGGGACGGTGTCCGAGCCCGGGCTGAAGGGGGAGTCGAGTGGCGTGCGCACGATGATAAGTTTATCAAGACTGGGGGGCCTTGATAAGTTTATCAAGCAGGCGTCGTCGTTTCTTTGCGCCCTCACCCCGCAGAAGCCGTCTCGGCCCGCTCTTGCGCCCTCGAACTGCGAGGATGAGACGGCGGGAGCGGGCCGAGGGCGCAACGCCGGGCCGAGGGCGCCCACCGCCGGGCGCCCCATGGGAGCACAATGCTGTGCGAGCCCGAGGCCGCCCTGGACACGACCCCGGAACGTCACCCGCACCGAAGGAGATGCGCCATGTACTACTCCAGCGGCAACTACGAGGCCTTCGCCCGCCCTCGCAAGCCCGAGCGCGCGGAGCGAGCCTCCGCCTGGATCATCGGCACCGGACTGGCCGGCCTATCCGCCGCCGTCTTCCTCATCCGCGACGCCCAGGTCCCCGGCGATCGCATCCACCTCCTCGAAGAGCTCCCCCTGGCCGGAGGCTCCCTCGACGGCGTCAAGCGCCCCGACGTCGGCTTCATCACCCGGGGCGGGCGCGAGATGGAGAACCACTTCGAGTGCCTGTGGGACATGTACCGCTCGATCCCGTCCCTCGAGGTCGAGGGCGCCTCCTACCTCGACGAGTACTACTGGCTCGACAAGGACGACCCCAACTCCTCCAACTGCCGCCTCATCCACAACCGCGGCGAGCGCGTGGCCGATGACGGCGACTTCACCCTCTCCGAGGCCTCGCAGAAGGAGATCGTCGGCCTGTTCCTCATGAGCGAGGAGAGCGTCGGCGCCCGCACCATCGACGACTACTTCTCCGAGGAGTTCTTCGAGTCCAACTTCTGGGCCTACTGGGCCACGATGTTCGCCTTCGAGCGCTGGCACTCCCTGGCCGAGATGCGCCGCTACCTCCTGCGCTTCGTCCACCACATCAACGGCCTGCCCGACTTCACCGCCCTGAAATTCAACAAGTACAACCAGTACGAGTCGATGGTGAAACCCCTCCTGGCCTACCTCAAGGACCACGGTGTCGACATCCGCTACGGGACCGCCGCCCGCGACGTGCGCGTGAGCGCCGACGGCGGGAAGAAGACCGCCACCGCGCTCCTCGTCACCGTTGACGGCGAGGAGAAGGAGATCGCCCTGGGCGAGGACGACCTCGTCCTCATCACCAACGGCTCCATCACCGAGTCCACCACCTACGGCGATCACCACACCCCGGCCCCCGCCACGAGCGAGCCCGGCGGCTCCTGGACCCTGTGGGAGAAGCTGGCCGCCCAGAGCCCCGACTTCGGCCGCCCCAGTGTCTTCTACAAGGACCTGCCCGAGCGCTCCTGGTTCATCTCCGCCACCGCCACCATCGAGAACACGCAGATCGACTCCTACATCGAGCGGCTCACCCAGCGCGACCTCCACGACGGCAAGGTCAACACCGGCGGCATCATCACCATCACCGACTCAAGCTGGATGCTCAGCTTCGCCATCCACCGCCAGCCCCACTTCAAAGAGCAGGCCCCTAACCAGACCGTCGTGTGGATCTACGGGCTCTACTCCGACACCGAGGGCGACTACGTCCACAAGCGCATCGTCGACTGCACCGGCGAGGAGATCACCCGCGAGTGGCTCTACCACCTCGGCGTCGAGCCCAACCGCATCGATGAGCTCGCCAGGCAGGAATCCGTCAACACGGTTCCCTGCTACATGCCCTTCATCACCTCCTACTTCATGCCTCGCCGCCCCGGCGACCGCCCCGACGTCGTCCCCGCCGGCTCGCGCAACCTCGCCTTCATCGGCAACTTCGCCGAATCACCCACCCGAGACACGGTCTTCACCACCGAGTACTCCGTGCGCACCGCCATGGAGGCCGTCTACGCCCTCATGGACGTCGACCGCGGCGTGCCCGAGGTCTTCTCCTCCGCCTACGACCTGCGCGAGCTGCTCAAAGCCACCTACTACCTGCGCGACCGCAAGACCATCCTCGAGGAGCCCCTGCCCATGCGCCTGCCGAAAGTGGTCCAGACGAAGGCCCTCAAGCGCCTGCGTGGCACCTGGATCGCCGAGCTCCTCCAGGACGCCGGCCTCCTGCCCGGGGGCAAGGCGCGGCACTGAGAGGCGTGAGACGCGCCGGGGCCATGTGGCTCCGGTTCGTGGCCTCAAACGCGCCCTCACCCCGCTCCCGCCGTCTCGGCCCGCCCTTGCGCCCTCGAACTGCGAGGATGAGACGGCGGGAGCGGGGTGAGGGCGCAACGGCGGGCTGAGGGCGCAACGCCGGGCCAAGGGTGCTGTCCAACTGCCTCCCGGCCTCCGCCCGGCCTGCCAGCGCCGTCGGGCCGCCCGCCTCCTCCCCGCGGCGTCCGCAGAGCGGTCGTCACGCGCTGGACATATGGGCGGTGCCTACGCTTCTGCGGTCCCCGGCCAGGCCCCTGCCCGCGCCGTGGCCCAAACGCCAAGGGACGGCACGACGAACTCCTAGGAGGACTCATGATCAGGGTCGCGATCAACGGATACGGCAACCTCGGACGAGGCGCCGAGCAGGCAATCTCCAAGAGCGAGGACATGGAGCTCTTCGTCGTCTTCACCCGGCGCGACCCCGCCTCGATCGCCACCCAGGGCGCCCCCGTCGCCCACATCGACGACATGCCCGCCTGGGCCGACAAGGTCGACGTCTGCCTCAACTGCGGCGGATCCGCCACCGACCTCGCCGAGCAGGGCCCCGCCGCGGCCGCGCACTTCACCACCGTCGACTCCTTCGACACCCACGCCGAGATCCCCACCTACTTCGCCGCCGTCGACGCCGCCGCGAAGGGCGCGGGCCACCTCGCCATCATCTCCACCGGATGGGACCCGGGCCTGTTCTCCATGCTGCGCGTCCTGGGCGACTCCGTCCTCCCCGACGGCACCACCACCACCTTCTGGGGCCCCGGCGTCTCCCAGGGCCACTCCGACGCCGTGCGCCGCATCGACGGCGTGCTCGACGCCCGCCAGTACACGCTCCCCGTGCCCGAGACCGTCGACGCCGTCAAGAACGGCGAGGACGTTGAGCTCACCACCCGCTCCATGCACCGCCGCGACTGCTACGTCGTGGCCGCCGAGGGCGCCGATCTCGCTCGCATCGAGAAGGAGATCGTGGAGATGCCCAACTACTTCGCCGACTACGACACCACCGTCACCTTCATCTCCGCCGAGGAGATGGCCGCCAAGCACGCCGGCATCCCGCACGGCGGCACCGTCATCCGCCGCGGCACAACCTCCGACGGCGTGGCCGAGCGCATCACCTTCGAGCTCGCCCTGGACTCCAACCCCGAGTTCACCGGCTCCGTCGTGACCGCCATGGGCCGCGCCGCCGCCCGAATGGCCGCCCGCGGCGAGACCGGCGCCCGCACCGTCTTCGACGTCACCCTCGCCGACCTGTCCCCGAAGGACCCCGCCGAGCTCCGCGCCCACTACCTCTGAGCGCTTTCCCCAGGACAAAACCCAGCCTCCCATGCATAACGCGATACGTTATTGA
>NZ_JH806634.1:121284-227896 GCF_000295095.1 Actinomyces timonensis DSM 23838
ACGTTATTGACGTATCGCGTTTATGCATGGGAGGCTGGTGTCATGATCGACTCCTTCGCGAGTCGCGACACCGAGAGGCTCTGGCGGCGTCAGCGCGTGCGGGGAATCGATCCTCGGATTCATCGAGTGGCCTTGCGCAAACTGCGGCAGTTGGAGGCTGCTGTCAGCCTTGACGACCTGCGGATCCCTCCGGGTAATCGCTTGGAGGCTCTCCGTGGGGACCGCGCGGGCCAGCACAGTATCAGGATCAATGACCAGTGGCGCATCTGCTTCGTTTGGACCGCTGGTGGCGCCGAGGAGGTTGAGATCGTTGACTATCACTGATCCGCAGGACGTGATGCCTCCCATCCACCCGGGGGAGGTGCTCGCTGAGGACTTCCTCGAGGGGCTTGGGGTCACCCAGCACAGGCTGGCTGTGTCGATCGGAGTCCCGCCTCGTCGTATCAATGAGATCGTGCACGGGAAACGGGCCGTCACGGCGGACACCGCGCTCCGCCTGAGCCGATACTTCGGCACCTCGGCGGAGTTCTGGCTCAACCTTCAGTCAAAGTACGAACTCGACCTCGCCGAGGATCGGATGGCGGGGCAGTTGGACGCTATCGCCCCTCTTCAGGTGGCCTGATCCGCTCCAGGTTGCGGCGGAAGAGCGCCAGGTGCGGGTGCGCGGCGTCGAGCACAGCCTCGGCGTCGCGCACCAGTGCGTCGTACAAGGACAGTGCCCGCGCCTCATCCCCGGCCGCCTCACAGGCCCGAGCGAGGTTGTTGCGGGCCGACAGCGCATCCGGGTGCGCGCGGCCCAGCAGCCTCGCGGCGTCGTCGACAATCCGCTCGTAGAGCCCCACCGCGCGACGGGCCTCGCCCGCGTCCGCGCAAGCGCTCGCCAGGGCGCCGCGCGCTGTGAGCGCCTGGAGCGCGTCGGGGCCGAGCAGCCGCTCCGCGCCCGCGACCACCTGCTCGAGCAGCGCCACGGCCGACGCCGGATCACCCGCCGCGCGGTAGGCCCGCGCCAAGTGGAAACGCGCGCCCAACACCCGGTGATCCTCCGGGCCCAGGGCGCCGGCCAGATCAGCGACGGCGCCCGCGAGCGCCGTCGCTTCCCGCGGGCGGCCAGCCGTCGTCGCATCGCGCAACGCGCCGATGAGGGCGGAGGCGTCCCCGCCGTTCTCATCAGGTGCAGGCTTCCTCGCATCCTCGGGCAGTTGGGCGCTCACGGCTGATCCCCTTCCTTCCCGCGATGATGAGAGATCAGGATGAATGGTACCGTTGTTCCGTACCACTACTCAGGAGTGTGTGATGTCGATCAGTGCTAGCGAGGCCCGTCGGACCCTGTTCCCGCTCATCGAGCGGATCAACGCCGACCGCGACGCCGTCGAGATCGTCTCCCGGCACGGCAACGCGGTGCTCATGCCCGCCGAGGAGTACTCCGCCTGGCAGGAGACCGCCTATCTCTTCCGCTCGCCTGAGAACGCCCGCCGGCTCCTGGACTCCTACGTGCGAGCCCGCGCGGGGCGGGTCGAAGAGCACCAGCTCGACTTCTCTGACTGAGGCGCTGCGATGAGGCTCGTCTGGGACCCCTCGGCCTGGGAGGACTACTGCGCCTGGCAGAAGGCGGATCGGCGCGTCCTGAAGCGGATCAACACACTGATTCAGGCCTGTCTTCGCGAGCCCTTCACCGGGATCGGCAAGCCTGAGCAGTTGAAGTACGGCGCTCCAGGGGCCTGGTCGCGCCGCATCACGGACGAGCACAGACTTGTCTACCTCGTCGACGGCGATGACCTCGTCATCCTCCAGGCCCGCTATCGCTACTGAGCTGGACGCCGCGGGCGCCCTGGCTGGCCGCCGCCCCCGGCGCCACCCAGGCCCTCAGCCGAAGTAGTCGCGCATCATCTCCGCCAGGTTGGTGCCGTAGCCGGGGTCGGTCGCCCAGCCGACGCGGGCCGGGTTCTCCTGGATCCCCAGGTGCTGCACGTACGGAGCGGCGCCCTTGCGCACGTAGGAGAAGCGCGGGTCCACCACCGGGTAGGCGAGGGAGGGGGCGGAGGCCGAGGGGTCGGCGTAGGCGCGCAGGTGCTGCACCTGGGCGCGCAGGCCCGTCCTCACATCCGCGAAGGAGGCGCCACCCGCGCCGCCGCCCGTCGCCCCCAGTCCCCCGAAGTTGAACTGGCCGATCCGCACATCCCCGCCGAAGCGCAGCCAGGCGGTCTCCTTCATCACCTGGCAGAACAGCAGCTCGGGGCTCACGCCCTCGGCCGTCGCCTCGTCGTAGATGATCCCCGCGAAGGCCTCGATCGTGGGCGCGCCCCCAGTGCTGAGCGCCGATGACGGATAGGTCCGGCCGGAGGAGCGGTAGGCGCTCGCCATCGAGGAGATGAGCGCCTCCCGGCTCGACGACGGCGCCGCCAGCACCGGGGTCAGGTCCGCGTAGCCCAGCCGGTGGCCATCGCGCCGGAGTCGGTGAGGTAGTACCAGGTGGCGCCGTCGAGCAGCCAGCCGACCGTCCGCGTCCCATTGAGACCGAAGTGGTACCACCGACCGCTGCTCGCGACCCATCCGGTGGCCCCTGTGGGGGCCGCGGCGGCGGGAGGCGCGGCGATGGCCGCGGCAGCGGGGACGGCGACTCCGCCGAGCGCCGTGACGGCGAGGGCGAATGACGCGGCAGATGAGAGCGTGCGGGACGGCATGAAGCGCCTTTCAGGTCTGGGAGCACGAGCATGGGACAGATGTGACTCCAGGGATGGGTGAGACCCATTATGTCAATGGATTCCCGGCGCTCTCGGGCGGCCCGTGCCCTCGACGGCGTCGGCCCCCGCCTCGCTTGGACGAGACGGGGGCCGATATCGGTCGCGTGGAAGGGCCTACTGGTAGTAGGGGCCCTGCTGCTGGTACGGCGAGGGCCCTGCGCCCGGCTGCATCTGCGGGCCAGCGGCCGTGTAGCCACCGGGCTGGACCGCGCCCGGGTAGCCGCCGTAGCCGCCTGCGCCGCCGCCCGCTGCGACCCCGGCGGCGGGCCGGAGCTGCAGTCCAGCGACGATGAGCGCCGCTCCGCACGCGAGGAGCAGGAGGGCCGCGATGAGCAGGATGTACATGCCCACGCCGCTGCTGACCTCGATCGAGCCGCCGAGGCCGCCGTAGGCCCTCTTGGACTGCTTGATCTGCTTCTGGGCGTCGGAGATGTCCGAATTGGCGTTGAGCCAGGTGATGCCGTTCCAGATTCCGCCCAGGATCGTGACCGCCCCAGCGCCGATGACGACGGGGAACTTCCTCACGACCAGCGCGCCGATGCCCGCCGCGATCACCAGAAGGCTGGCGATGAGGATCTGCACGTCATAACTCTTGTCATCGACATCCCAGAAGTTGGAGGTCTCGCTGTGGGATCCGATCGTCGCGGAGATCGCGGGCAGGAAGGTCGCGATGATGGCGAGCAGCCCGATCACCGGAGCGGCGATGAGCACGATCGTGTGCCAGGTCGGGGAGGACCCTGTCGCGGCGCCGCCGGGCCCCGCCTGGGGGCGCGCCATGCCGTACTGGGCGGCCGCGCCCGGGAACTGCGGCTGCTGGTAGGCCTGCTGGTCGATCCACGCGGCGAGGTCGGGTGGGCAGGCGGGATGCTGCCGGACGTAGGCCCGCAGGTCAGGGCGATGCTGCGCGATCTGCGTCAGCGTCCCCGGATCGATGGCGGGATTTGCGAGATGTGCAGGTGTGCAGGACAAGGGGTCGATGGCCGTCATGCGAGCTCCTGGGAAGTGGTCGAGGTAGGAACACCGTAGCGGGGATGCAAGCGCGGCGCATGGGCCGGGCTACCCGCATGGGGTGCGAGGCGCGGGGTGAAAACTACTCCTCGTAGCCGCCGGGGGCGGGCGAGGGCTGGGTGACCAGGCCCGTCCGCGTGTCCGGTTCCTCCTCCCGCATGGTGAAGGCGAGGTGGAGGACTGAGATGAGCAGGAGGACGACGCCGCAGATCGCCAGGAGGATCGCGCCAGCGCCGACAGAGGCTCCTGTGGCGCCCTGAAGATCCGGCGCGCTCCCGCTGAAACGGATGATGTTCCGGAATCCGTCGCTGATCGCCAGGAGGGCGGACGCCGCTCCCGCGATCCCCGTGAGGATGAGGCGCGACCGCCCCGGGGTGATGATCGCGGCGAGGCCGATGCCGGTGGCGATGACGAAGACCGCCAGGAGCATGAGCGCTTCCTGGAGGCCGTCGCCATTCCAGTAGTTGAAGGACCAGGTGCCGGTATCGAAGGTGATCGTGACGATCGGCAGGAAGGTCGAGACGAGGCACAGGACGGTGAGGAGCGGCACGGCGTAGAGCAGGAGTCGGCGCCAGAGAGCGGCGGTCCCGTCGTCGGCGCGCGCGAGGAGGGTGGCGTCCGCGGGCTGTTCCATCGCCGAGGGAACAGCGGATGCGGGGATGAGGGGCTCGGGGGATGGGCGGGCGGTGCTGCCCCCGATGGGACCGGCGCTGTGGCTCGACGGCGCACCGTCGTGGGCGGGGGCACTCGGCATCGCGGTCGCAGGGGCCGCCTGCGCCGCGGGGGACGCTGGCTGAGACGGGGCGAGGCCCGTGGGGGCGGTCATGCCGGGAACCACGGTGATGACCTCAGGGGCGGAGGAGGGCGGGATGATCTCGGGGGCGGAGCGCGCCGAGCGAGTGGAACGAGCTGGGACGACGGCGGCCGCTGGCGAGGCGACATTGCCGACGGGCGTTGCTGTGTCATCCGCCGAGACGGGGGAGGCCAGGGCTGCGGGCCTGCCCCGAGAGGGCAGCTCGGTGGGCTCGAAGTCGCTGGCCGGCGCTGGCGAGGCGGTGGTCGTGATGGCGTCGTTGATCGGTGTGATGGACGCCGTGGTCGCCGACGCCGACACGGATCCGGGGCCCGACGCCGACCGCGATCCCGGGCCTGAGGCCGATGCGGTGGAGGGGCTCGCGGACTCGGATGCGGCGCCGTCGTCCGATGCGGCTCGGCGCGCGCCCGACCGCTCGGGCGCATCCGACTCCTGGAGCGCGGCGCGCTGCTCGATCCACACAGCGAGTTCCGGGTAGCAGGCGGGGTGCTTGCGCACCAGCGGGTGCATGTCCGGGCGGAACTGGGCGATCCGGGCGAGGTCCATCTGGGTGATCGCAGGGTTCGCGAGGTCGGCAGGGGTGCACGACATCGGATCAAGGACGGTCATGAGATCTCCTGTAGGGGTCCTCCACTGAGGCCACGGTACCGTGTCCCCTGCCGCTGATAACAGTTCCGCCTCTCACAGGCCACGTATGCCCAAGAAGGCCCTATCGCGCGGATGCCAGGGGTCCGTCGGCCCGCGCGCCCGGCCCCGGGCGGGCCCCATCCTGGCCCTCAACCGAGCCAAGCACCGCTGGACGAGAACGTGTGCGTGGTCCCGTTGATCGTCACCCTGCCGGTGGCCATGGCCCCGGAGTCGGTGAGGTAGTACCAGGTTCCTGAGAGGTTGAGCCAGCGACCCGCCAGCATCGCGCCCGAGCCATCGAGGTAGTACCAGGTGCTCCCATCCTTCAGCCATCCGGTGGCCATGGCGCCGGAGAGGCCCACGTAGTACCAAGCGCCGCCCGAGCGGATCCAGGCGCTGGCGGACATCGCCCCGGAACTCCCGATGTAGTACCACGAGCCGCCGCTGGCGACCCAGCGATGGGCGGCCATCCTCCCCGAGCCGGGCTCGAGGTAGTACCAGGTGGCGCCGTCGCGGACCCACTCGGTCAGCATCGCGCCATCCGCGCCGAGGTAGTACCACGCGCCCGCGTCGTTGAGCCAGCGACCCGCCAGCATCGCGCCGTCGGGGCCGAGGTAGTACCAGGCCCCACGCCACTTCACCCAGCCGCCTTCAGTGGCGTAGGGGCTGTTGTCGAACCAGTAGTAGTTCTCGCCGATCCAGCGCCAGCCGCTCTGCGGGACGGCGACGCCATGCTTGTAGGCGGCCACGCGGGGGCTGGCGGATGGGCGGACGCGGTACACGAGCCCATCGCTCGTGGGGTCGACGTCGGCCAGGTGGACGCCGTCGTCGGCGAGGGTGACGACGATGCTGTTGTGCCCGGAGACGCGGACCTCATCGGCCGGGTACCACCGGGTGCCGAGTCGGTCCAGGATGCGCTGGGTGGCGGGCGCCAGCGTCGAGAAGCGCCCGGTCTGGAAGGCGATCTCGGGGCGCAGCGTGGTCAGGTAGCCCTCGCTGTTGGAGGAGATGGACCCATGGTGGCCGAGCTTGAGGACGTCGACGTCGCCGATCTGCGGTGCCAGGCGGTCCTCGTCGCCGTAGAAGTTCTCGATGTCCGAGGCCAGGAACGCCGAGTGGTCGTGAGCCGTGACTTTGACACCCCAGGCGCTCTCGTTGGCGTCGTAGATATAGGGCGGCTGCTTGTAGGACTCGTCGTAGTTGACGATCTCAATGCGCATATCCCCGAAATCGAAGGTGGGGGAGGCAGTGGTGGGGGCCTCGGGCGCGGGGGTCACGGGGGCGCCGGGGACCAGGTGCTGGATGAGCGCGGAGCCGTGCTCGGCCGTGGCCTTGTTGGCCGCCGCGATCATCTGGTCGTAGACGTATTGGTTGTCCCACAGGTTGCGCGCGCTCGTGATCCAGGCGTCGGAGTACTCGGGGGTGTAGATGCGCTTCGGGTGGTACCTCTCGATGACGGTGTCGGCGGTGCCGATGTGGTCCGAATGCGCGTGGGTCCCGACGTAGAACTCGAGGTTGGTGTCGTTGACGCCGAGCTGATCGAGGTAGGCCCACATGGCGTCCTCGTTCGGGGCTCCCTGGATCACCCCCGGGCGCAGTGGGTAGCGGGGGTCGCTCCCATCCGGGTAGTCCTTGTCCTCGCCGGAGTCCACGAGGGCGAAGCGCCCATTGCTCTCCAGCACGATGACGTCGGAGTCCGTGAAGGCCATGATGTGGATCGACTCGTCGGCGGCGGTGGCGCTAGCAGGGGCGGTGGAGGCGTCGGCGGTGGGCGTGGGAGGAGTGGGGGCGGCGAGCGCGGGGGCGGCGGCTGCGCCGAGTGCGGCCAGCGCGGTGGTGGCCGCGGTCAGGATCGGTGCGAGGACGCGGAGGGCCGGTCGCGAGACGCGCTCGTGGCGCGCGCGATGCCAGCCCTCCCTCGTGGGGGAAAGGGGCATGGGGGTGTATCAGTCTCTCGGGAGGCTCTGCCCTGCCTGGGGAAGGGCTGTTGAGCACGAGCGGTGAAGCGCCTAGGACCCTGATCTGGGGGGCGCTATGCCGAGTGAGAGTACCGCGTGGGCTCGACCTGACCGAGAGATAGGCCAGCAATGACGCCGAAATGCGACAAGGGGAGCGAGGCCCGGCTCGGCGTGTGGCGCCCGCGACGGCGGGTGTGGCGGCGGCGCCGCGCGTCGAGTTCGTACCTTTGTCGTCGAACTGGTGGGTAAGGGTACGAAGTCGACGTGGAAAGGACGAACTCGACGTATTCGGCGTGTGGGAGGTTGGCGCCGGAGCCGCGCCGCTCAGCCCTGGTACGGCGGCTGTGTGCCGTAACCGGGCTGCTGGTAGGGCGCTGGCTGCGCGCCGTACTGGCCCGGCTGGCCCGGGGCGCTGGCGTCGGGCATCCCGTAGCCGCCGGCCAGCATGACGGGCGCGGTCGCCGTCGGCTTCGTCACGGCGCCGATGATGATCTGCAGGATTCCCCCGATGATGAGGAACAACCCGGCGAAGGCCAGCAGGTAGGTGCCGATTCCGGGATCCGTCTCGATGAAACCGCGGAGGTCAAGATCGTCATCGCTGTAATTCCCCAGGTTCCCGAAGCCGTCGATCGTTCCGAAGATCCCGGCGATCGCGCTGATGGCGCCCGTGGTGATGAGCAGCGGGCGCAGCCGCCGGACGGCAGCGGCGACGCCGAGGCCCGTCGCGACGAGGAAGAGGATGAGTAGGAGGATGGCCTCGCCCTTCGCGTCCACCGAGTCGCTCCAGTAGTTGGCGGAGTGGGACTCGTCGCCGATGGTGACGGTGGCGACGGGCAGGAACGTCGAGATGAGCCCGAGGAGGGCGAGGACCGGGACCGCGTAGAGCACGATCTGGTGCCATGAGGCTGGGGAGGGGCTCGCGGCGGGCGCGCCACCGGGATAGGCGCTGGCGGTGTAGGGCGCCTGCGCGGGGGTGTAGGCCCCGGAGTCCTGCGGGAGGTCGGGGGATGGTCTGGGAACGCTCATGAGAATCTCCGATGAGGGGAGGAGGGAAGAGGGGGGAGGTCCAGAATACCGCCGTCCTGCGCCTCCAAGGCGCCGCCCCATGCCGCTCGCGATGCTCACCGCGCCGCTGGGATCCATTCCAGGTGCTCAGGGGACTCCGCTTAGGCTGGCGCTATGACGAACTCGACGCCCTCCGGGCCCATCGATGGGATCCTCGCAGCCGCCGCCGCGGAGCCCCCAGCGGATGCCGCCCTGGGCGCTGCCTCCGCCGACCCCGCTCTTGCCGCGGCCCTGGCCCATGGGCGCCTCGTGCTCTGGCAGGCCGACCCCCGTGACACCCACCGTGTCGCCCAGCTCCTGGCGCTGCGCGGCATCACGGCCCAGGAGGCCCTTGAGGCGGCCCCCGGGATGATCGACACGATTCCCCTGCTCGTCCTGGCCTCCCTGGAGGACCCCGACCATCCCGATGACGTCGACGCCGCGCTGTCCGTGGCGCTCGCGGGCGCGTTCATGCTGCCCGCGGACACTGAGGAGGGGCGGGAGGCCGCCTGGATGGTCACCGGCCTCATCATCGACCCCGCTGCCAAGACCCGCCCCATCGGCCGCGACCTCCTCATGGGCCTGGCTGAGGCGGTCGACGCCATCGACCCCGGCGCCCCTCTGTGGGCCTTCGTCGAGGCGAGCGAGCACGCCGTCGTCGCCAGTCACCTCGCCGCGGGCTTCACGAGGGTGGGGCAGCTCCCCCATTACGCCGGCATCACCTTCCCCACCGGCGACGGCGTCCTGCTCCTCCACGAGGCCGCGGACCCCTCTGCGGCGGAGGCGGGGGCAGAGGCGAAGGGGCCCGGCGGCGCGGCCTGAGCCACCCCACCGGGCCCTGACCCACCGGGCTCTGCTGCGCCGTCGGCGCTCTTGGTCAGCGGCTGACCGGCCGAGGGTCGGACAGGCGCACGGCATCGCGCGGGACGGTGTACTCCACTCCCGGGTAGCGCCCGAACTGCTCCTCGGCGGCCGCCTGCGGCCGGGTGGCGTCCATGAAGGCGAGGACCTGCCCCGGCGTCGGCCACGCCCCACTGCCCTCGCGGCCCACAGGGCTGATCGGCCCGGCGAGGATCCCCTGTTTCGGGCGGACCATGAGCCTGCCCGGCCGGCTGCGGTCCCGCAGGGCATGGGAGCGCCAGGTCAGCACCGGGTGGCTCGTCCGCCAGGCGGCGATGTGGAGCCAGAAGCCCCGCTCCGTCACGGCGCGGTCCGCCATGGCGTGGAAGTTCACCTGCGCCCCGAGGTACTTCCCGGCGGCGAGCAGCCCCATGGTGCCGGGCGCCCCCTGCGGAGCGCCCGCGTAGCCGTGGTTATCCGCCGTGTACTCCTGGGCGCGGCTGAGCGCCGAGCCGATGAGAGGGAACTGCATGCCGAGCGTCGTGATGGCCAGGCGCAGGAAGGAGACATGGCCGGCGGCCAGGTGCCCCACCTCGTGATTGATGACGAAGCGCAGCGCCTCCGGGTCCCGCGCCGAGCCTCCCACCTCGAACAGGTCGGAGTAGACGACGACGTAGCGGCGGAACCCGTGACCAGCGGCGAAGGCGTTGATCTTCCCGTTGCCGAGCACGACATAGGCGTCCGGCACGCGCCGCAGCCCGAAGTTGTGCGCGGCCTCGACCACCATCCGGTACCCCTCGGGGAACTGGGTGAAGCTCATCTGCACCCCCTGCGCGCGCTGCTGCGCGTACAGGACGGCGCGCACCACCCACAGGACGATCGGGATGATGGGCACGAGGAGGAGGTACTGGCCGATGGTGCTCATGACGAGCGAGCGGAATCCCGCCTCGGCGCCGGAGGGGTTGGGGACCGCGATCAGCCATGCGATGAGGCCGAACCACGAGGCGTAGGCGCCCAGGGTCAGCAAGCCGCAGACCGCCATGAGCGGGAGCTCCTTGGGGTGGCGCAGCGCGCGGATCCCGAACCATCCGTGGATGGTCGCCCCGTTGAACAGGGTGGGCGGCTCCACCGGCGGCTGGGCCACCTGGGGGGCCTGGGCGGCGGCGATCATGCCGGTCGGGGCGCTCGTCGCCGTGCCCTCGGGGGCGCTGGCCGGCGCCGCGCCCGGCATGGGGCTCTGGGAAGGCTGCCCATCAAGGGGCGCGCCGGAGGCCGCCCCGGGGAAGAACTGGTCTGTCATACGCAGCACCGTAATGGGCGCCCCTATGCGGGGCGGTCGTCCTGGCGGCGGATACGCCGATGGCGCACTTCCGGCTGGGGGAGGGAGGAGGACGAGGAATGGCGCAGTCGCAGCGCAAAGAAGGAGTTGTGCTCTCCGCCACCATGCTCCCGCCGTAGCGGTGTCGACGGCGGCGCGCGAGAATCCTGCCCATGAACGACTACCGAGCCGAGCCCCTGAGCCCGCGGTCCGACGGCGTCACGGATGTCTTCCCGAACGCCGCCGTGAGCGAAGCGGTAGGCGATGAGGCCGCCGACGCCGTCGCCACCGATGTCTTCTCCGGCTACGAGGGGATCGAGGGCTATGGCAGCTTCGGCGCCCAGGGCACCAGTGGGGCCGATGCCGCTCCGGGCGCCGCTGCCACGCCCGCTGAGGCGCCGCTCGCCCAGACGATGGCCCTGCCCCGCGACGCCGTCCTGGCCGAGATGGTCGGCTATCCCGCCCCTGCGGCGCCAATGTCCCCGGCGTCCCAGGCCCCCACCGAGACCGCCTACCTGCCACCCGTCGCCCCCCTGGCCCCGGCCTACCAGGCCCAGCCGACTCCCACCCCCTACTCCCAGCCCCAGGCGCCCGCGATGCCCTTCCAGCCCATGCCGCGGATGGCGCCCGCGGGGCCGCCCATGGGGGCCCCCGCCCCGCAGCGCCCCCAGCCCCTCCCTCCCCGCCCCGGGCCCGCCTGGTACGCGGTCATGCTCGCCTGGATCTGGCGGGCCGCCATCGCGGGGCTCGCCGGGTACGGGCTCTGGCTCCAGCTCGAGCCCGCCATCCGAGCGGATGACGTCGTCGGCGGTCACGCCCTCGTCCTCCAGCAGCTCCGCTTCTTCACCACTCTGAGCAACGCCGTCGTGCTCGTGGCCGTGGCGGGCGCCCTCCTCGAGCCGCTCGTGGGCCGCACGGGCGCCTTCAGCCTGGGGCTGCGCGCGCTCGGCCAGTGGGTGCGCGGGCTGGCGGTCGTCATGTCGGTGTTCACCGGGCTCGTCTTCGGCTTCCTCATGGAGGGGAGCCTCGAGAAGCCCATCAGCTGGATCCCCCATGTGGCGCTTCCCGCGGCCATGGGGATCGACTGGATCCTCGTGGGCCGCAACCAGAACCTCCTGCGTTTCTCCACGCCGGTGACCTGGACGATGACTCTCCTTCCCTACATCCTCCTGTACATGTGGGACGCGCGCCAGGCCGGCCGCGCCATGTACGAGTTCCTCGACCCTGAGAAGGACGACTGGCTGACCTGGATGGGCTCGCTCGTCGGCGGGTTCTTCGTCCTGGCGCTCGTGGTGTGGATCCTGGGGCGGATCCGCGGCGCCATCGTCTCCGCGGGCGAGCGCGGCCAGGCCCAGGCCGCCGCCTACGCGCAGGCCGGGGGCCGCTGGTGAGTGCCGAGGCCCCGGACGGGCGCCACTCCATCACCGGGCACCCGGACCACGACATCCCATGGGCGATGCAGATCGCCGTGCGCTATGACAAGGTCGACCCGCCGCGCGCCATCGACGTCGCCGAGGCCGCTGCCCGCGCCGTCGTCCACCTCCTGGCCGACCCCCGCAGCGCCCCCGGCGGGCCCTGGGCGCACGACGTCGACTACTGGCGCGACGGGCGCATCCGCAAACTCGTGCGCCGCGCCCGCGGCAAGCGCTGGGAGGAGGTCCAGGAGCTCCCCGGCCTCACGGTGGAGCAGGAGGGGCCGCTGGGCTGGGGGCGCGCCGCCGCGCGGGCCTTCGTTCCCGGACCCGTGCGCCCCCTGCCGGCGCCCCTGGCCAAGACCCAGGTGGAGGGCACACATTTCCCCGACGGCGCCGCGCTCCCGCCCCCGCCCGCCGCCATCACCGCCGCCATCGAGAAGGACCCCGCCAGCGCGGCGGACAGGATCGCGCTCGGCGCCCGATCGTCGTCGAGCGGTGCGCTCGTGACCGTCGAGGTGACGCCGCTGCACGAGATGACCTCTGGGAAGCTCTGCGCCCAGGCCGCCCACGCGGCACAGCTCGCCTGGGAGAGCCCGGCCATGCCCGAGGGGCTCCGCGCGGCGTGGGCGGCCGACGACTACCGGGTGCGCATCGAGTACCCCGATCGCGAGGCTTGGCAGGTGGCGAGTAGGCCGGTGAGCGTCGTCGACGCCGGATTCACCGAGCTCGACGGCCCCACGGAGACCACGCGCGCCCGCTGGTGAGCAGCGGGCGCGCGGACGATGGGTGAGGCGGGCCGGGCGGTAGGGCCCTGTCCGGCGGCGCGGGGCTGGCCTCCCACCAGCCCTGTGCCTCAGGCCGCCGTAGGGGCCTTGTCCCTGGCGGAGTCGCGGAACACCCACAGGCGCACGAACACGTACAGGTACAGGCCCTCGCAGCACGCGGAGATCACCCGGGCGACCTGGGCGTTGACCCCGAACCAGTGCAGGAGGCTGGACAGCCCCAGGATGAAGATGACGTACTGGCTGGCCAGCCCCAGGAAGTAGCGGCTGCCCTGCAGCGCCAGGTGCTCATGGGACTGGAAGTTGAGCCAGCGGTTGAGCAGCAGTGAGTACAGGCCCGCGACGGCGTACCCGACGGTCACGGCCACCGGGTAGAACCAGTGGAGGTGGTCGTAGAAGATCGTCAGGCAGATCATGTCGAGCACGAAGGCGGAGCCGTTGATGACCGCGTAGCCGATGAAGGTCTCCGGGATGAAGCGGCGCAGGCGCGCCGGGAGGGCGCGGTGGACGGCGCCGGTGAAGGCGGCGAAGCGCTCGGGCGCGCTGGAGGCGCGAGACGCGGGTGCCGCGACGGCCTCGTCGGCCGCTGTGCCGCTGAGGGCACCGGTCGCCCCAGGCGCGGCGCCCCGCTCATCGGTCAGTACAGCGGTCTCGGGCCTCGTGCTCGACATCCCGGTCCTTCCTCGCTCTCGTCCACGGCGGGCCAGCCATGGCTCGCACCACCCGTCATGCGGCCCAAGTCTTGCCCAGTCCCGGGCCGCCGGCCAAGTCCTCAAGGCGGATAGCCGGTCCCACCCCCTCCCCCTGAGGGATGAGGCGCCTGGGCGCTGGCCGCCATCGGTGGGAGGATGCGGGCATGGCCGAGACAGCAGCGACACCCTCGACACCAGCAGCCCCGCGCCCCGCCGGCGAGCCGCGCGCCGCCCGCCCCGCCAGCGCGCGCGATGTCCTCCACGACGCCGACGCCTACGCCCGCGCGCTCATGGACTACGTGGTCGCCTCCCCGAGCTCCTACCACGCCGCCGCCGAGGCCGCGCGACGACTGGACGCCGTCGGATTCACCGCCGTCGACGAGATCTCCCCCTGGGGGATCGCCACGCCCCAGCGCGGCTACACCATCCGCGACGGCGCCATCGCCGCCTGGGTCCTTCCCGAGGCGGCCCGCGACGGCAGCGCCTTCCGGATCGTCGGATCCCACACCGACTCCCCGGCCCTCAAGCTCAAGCCCTCCGCCCAGGCCACCCGCGACGGCTTCGCCCTCATCGGCGCCGAGGTCTACGGCGGGCCCCTGCTCAACTCCTTCCTCGACCGCGAGCTCGGCCTGGCCGGCCGCCTCGTCACGCGCGACGGCGCCAGCCACCTCGTGCGCACCGGCCCCATCGCCCGTGTCGCGCAGGTCGCTCCGCACCTCGACCGCAGCGTCAACGACTCCCTCCACCTCGACCGCCAGGCCCATCTCGCCCCCATCTGGGGGCTGACCGGCCAGGCCGGGGAGACGGGGGAAGCAGGGGCGCCCGCTGCCCCGGCCGACGTCGAGGCCTACCTGTGCGAGACCGCCGGGATCGACGTCGGCGAGCTCGCCGGGCACGACATCCTCACCTACCCCACCGAGGCCCCCGCCCGATTCGGGCGCCACGCGGAGTTCATCGCCTCCTCCCGGCTCGACAACCTCAGCTCCGTGGCCGCCTCGCTCGCCGCACTGGAGTCCCTGTGCGGAGGCAGCGGGAAGCGCGCGGCCACCAGCGCGGGGGCGGCGACGGGCGACGTCGTCGTCCTCATCGCCAACGACCATGAGGAGGTCGGCTCCGGCACCCGCTCCGGCGCCGCCGGGCCCTTCCTCGAGCAGGTCCTGCGGCGCCTGGCCGGGGCGCTGACCATCACCGGTGACGCCTACGAGGCGATGCTCGCTCGCTCCACCTGCATCAGCGCCGACGCCGCCCACTCGCTCCACCCCAACTACGGGCAGCTCCACGACCCCGTCGTGCGACCCGTCCTCGGTGACGGCCCCGTCCTCAAGATCAACGCCCAGCAGCGCTACGCCACCGACGCGGTCGGCGAGGCGCTGTGGGAGAGGGCCTGCGCGGCCGCGGGCGCGCCCCACCAGGTCTTCGTGTCCAACAACGCCGTGCCCTGCGGGACGACCATCGGGCCCATCACCGCCCAGCGGCTCGGGATCACCACCGTGGACGTCGGCCAGCCGATCCTGTCCATGCACTCCCAGCGGGAGATGTGCGCCGTGGCCGACGGCCCCTGGCTCGCCCAGGCGCTCGCCGCCTACTGGGCCGGGGCATGAGCGGCGCCTCCTCCGGTTCTCCCGTGCGCACCGCCGGGGTCCGGTCCGGCGATCCCTGCCCCTGCGCGAGCGGCGCGCTGTTTGGCGCGTGCTGTGAGCCCATCCATGACGGCGCCCCCGCCCCCACCGCCGAGGCGCTTATGCGCTCGCGGTACTCGGCCTTCGTCGTCGGTGATGAGGACCACCTCTTCCGCACCTGGCACCCGCGCACCCGCCCGCCCGGGCCGTACTGCCATCTCGGCACGGCCTGGCTGGGCCTGCGGATCGTGGAGACGGTCGGCGGGGGAGAGGACGACGAGACCGGCATCGTGGAGTTCGTGGCCCGCTACCGGGCCTGGGACGGGCGCGGCGGGGTCGTGGAGGACGAGCTGGCCGAGCGCAGCCGCTTCATCCGCCGCGCCGGCCGCTGGCTCTACGAGACCGCCCTCTGAGACCGCCCTCTGACCCGCGTCCCTCGCCGAGACCGGGCGAACAGCACGGCGAAACCGGGCGAACAGCACGGCGAGACCGGTTCTGCGGTGTCGCAGCAGGGCGGTCGAGACCGGTAGAGGCCAGCCCCGCCAGCGGGGCAGGGAGCCTCAGCGCCAGGCGCCCCGCCAGTATTGGATCGGCAGCCCCGCCTCGCGCCAGCCGTTGACGCCGAGCTCATGGGCCCAGCGCACCGGCAGATAGGGGTCCCGCAGGGCCGGGCGCCCCACGGCGATCGCGTCGGCATCGCCCGCGGTCAGGATCGCCTCGGCCTGCTCCGCTGACTCGATGACCCCCACGGTGGCGACGACGACGCCCGCGCCCGGCCCGCCGTCGGCCGCCGAAGCGGCGAGAGCGGCGCGCGCCTGGGCAGCGCAGGGCACCTGGTAGCCCGGGCCCACCGGGACTTTGGCCGGGACGTTCCCACCGGTCGAGACGTGGATGGCGTCGACGCCGGCCGCCGCGAGCTCGAGCGCGAAGGCCGCGGTCTCCTCCCCGGTGAGGCCCCCGTCGGCCCAGTCGGTGGCCGACAGGCGGATGCCGAGCGCCCGCGGGGCAGAGCCAGCGCCGTCCCGCCCCGCACTGCCCCTTCCGGCACTGCCCCGCTCGGCGTCGTCGATGGCGCGGCGCACGGCGGCGACCACCTGCAGCGGGAAGCGGCGGCGCCCCTCCTCATCGCCCCCGAAGGCGTCGGCGCGCGTGTTGGACAGCGGCGAGAGGAACTGGTGGATGAGGTAGCCGTGCGCGCCATGGATCTCGATGAGGTCGTACCCGGCGTGGATCGCCCGCCGAGCGGCCTGCCCGAACGCCTCCACAAGGCGCGCGATCCCGGCCTCGTCGAGCTCTCGCGGCACCGCGTGGCCCTCGCTCGGGTAGGGGATCGCGCTGGGGGCCACGAGATCCCAGCCCTCGAGCGTCCCCGCGCGGGCGCCCTTCACATCCGGCCGCCACGGGAGCGTGCCCGCCTTGCGGCCACCGTGCCCGAGCTGCACCCCGGCCAGCGCCCCGCCGTCGTGAATCGCCTTGACGATGCGGCGATGCCCCTCGACCTGCGCGTCATCCCAGAGGCCCAGGTCGAACTCGGACAGGCGCCCCTCGGGGCTCACGGCCGTGGCCTCGACGATGACCGTGCCGAACCCGCCGACGGCGCGCGTGCCGTAGTGCAGCACGTGCCAGTCGGTGGCGACGCCGTCGCGCGCCTCGACGCTGTACATGCACATGGGCGGCAGCCACAGGCGGTTGCGGGCGGTCAGCGGGCCGATCTGGAGGGGCGTGAGGAGCGCTGGAGCAGTCATGGGACGACGCTACGACCATCCGAGGCCGATGCACAGGGGTAGGCCGGGGGGTGCTCACGGTCTCGTGGGCGGGGACCAGGAACGGCGGGGCGGATCGCCGCCCGGGGCCGAGGCGGACCGGTCTCGCCGTGCTGTTCGCCCGGTTTCGCCGTGTTGTTCGCCCGGTCTCGATGGGGGAGGGCGGGAGGGGTAGCGTGGCGCCGTGACCTCGCGCAACCAGCAGCCCGGCTACTACCCCTACGGGCACCCCCTGCACGCTCCCGCGCCCGTGGCCGCGCGGATCGACGACGTCGCCCTCGTCTTCGAGGGGGGCGGCATGCGCGGCGCCTACACCGGGGCCCTCGTGCGCGCCCTGCTGGAGGAGGGCCTGGAGTTCGGCTGGGTCGGCGGCATCAGCGCCGGCGGCACCAACGCCGTCAACATGGTCACCCGCGACACCTGGCGCGCCCGCGAGGCCTACCTCGGCATGCCACTGCTCGGCGACGCCGGCGGCTGGGGCAGCTTCGCCCGCGGCCGCGGCTACTTCAACTCCGACCGCATCTACCACCACACCTCCGCCGAGGATGAGGAGATGCCCGTCGACTGGCCCGCCCTCGAGGCCTCCGACGTCGAGCTCGTCCTGGGCGCCTTCCGCTGCGACACCGGCGAGCAGGTCTACTTCCACCGCTCCGACATGCCGACCCCCGCCGAGCTCCTCCTGCGCGCCCAGGCCTCGGCCTCGATGCCGCTTCTCATGCCCGTGGTGGAGATCGACGGCGCCCCCTACCTCGACGGCGCCCTCGGCCCCGGTGGAGGCTTCGCCGTCGACGCCGCGCTCGCCGACGGGTATGAGCGCCTCCTCGTCATCTCCACCCGCCCCGCCGGCTACCGCAAGCCCGAGGAGAAGCGCCCGGAGGTCTACCGCCGACTCCTGCGCCAGTACCCGGCGGCCGCCGAGGCGCTCATCGAGCGCCCCCGCCACTACAACACCACCCTGGAGGACCTGGAGCGGCGCTGCGCCGAGGGCAGCGCCTACCTCTACTGCCCCGACCGCATGGACATCGCCAACGGCGAGCTGCGCTACGACCGCCTCACCACCGCCTTCGAGGCCGGTCTAGCGCAGGCGAAGCGGGAGATGCCCGCGATCAAGGCGTTCCTCGGGCTCTGAGCCGTTCCCGCGCGGGCCCGCGCGGAGGCCTCCTCCGGGCTGCGCCTCAGTTGCCTCGGGTACGTCACGCATCGTGCGCGTCTCAGTGCGGGCGAGCGACCCTGTAGCGCTCGATCCGCTCGCCGTCGAACCCGAAGGGCAGGATCGCGGGGACGGGCGCGCCTCCGTCGAGAGCCGCGGCGAGGCGCGCCAGGATCGTTCGCTCATGCGGCGGGACCCGCTCGGGCAGGTCGGCCAGGGAGAACCACTCCAGGCCCGCGCACTTCGCGCTCTCCATGATCCGCGGCTCGCCGGCCCAGGCGCGCGCGGTGAAGAAGAAGTCGACGCGCTGCTCCAGCGCCGCCCCGCCGACGTCGTTCGAGCGGTGCAGCGTCGTCAGCGGCTCGATCCGGTCCGGGTCGACGACGATGCCGACCTCCTCGGCCGCCTCGCGCGCGGCCGTGGCAGTGACGGGCTCGCCGTCGTCCACATGCCCGGCGACGCCGCAGGCCCAGTACCCGTCCATGTAACCGGTGCTCTGCCGCAACTGCAGGAGCACCCGCGTCCGGCGCGACGGCGCCGCCTCGCCGGCCTCCTCCCGCATGAGGAGGAGATAGGCCGCGGGGATGAGGGCGAAGGGCTGAACAGGCGAGGCGGGCGGGGGTACAGTCATGGAATGACCATAAACGAAACGCCCGATGCGGGTTCGGGTCAGGTCCCCCCTGAGCCCGGGGGAGTGCGCGCGGACCAGGAATGGATCGTCGCCGACGACGGACGCCGCCTCGCCCTGCGCGTCTGGGCGCCCGCGGACGGATCGCGGGCCAGTGCGGGAGGCGAGCCACCCGCCGAGGGAGGCTCGCCGTCGCCCCGGCCTCGCGCCGTCATCCAGCTCGTCCACGGCATGGGCGAGCACACCGCGCGCTACGACGCCTTCGCCCGCCGCGCCGTCGCCGCTGGCTACGCCGTCGTGGCCGACGACCACCGCGGGCACGGCCTGACCATCGCCTCACCGGAGGAGAGCGGCCACACCGCCGACGCCGACGGCGCCGAGAGGATCCTCGCCGACCTCGCCCAGGTCCGGGGCTGGATCGCTCACGCCTTCCCCGGCCTCCCCGTCATCCTCATGGGCCACTCCTGGGGCTCCATCCTGGCGCGGGTCCTCGCCCCCCGCCTCGGCGCGGGCCCCGGGGCGGATCCCGCCACCGCCATCACCGGTCTCATCCTCGTGGGCACCGCCGGAAGCGCCGGGATCCTCGCGGTCATCGGCCCGGCCCTCACCCGCGCCCTGTGCCGCGCCCGCGGGCCGCGCCGGCGCCAGAAGCTGCTCGACACCCTCGTGCAGGGCCCCTACAGCAAGCCCTTCGCCCCGACCCGTACCCGCTACGACTGGCTCAGCCGGGACGAGGCGATCGTCGACGCCTTCGTGGCCGACCCTCTGTGCGGATTCGACTACACCAACGCCTTCTACCGCGACCTCGTCGACCTCGTGCGCAAGGCCTCCAGCCGAGCCGTCTTCGCCTCCACCCCGGTGGGGCTGCCGATCCTCCTTCTCTCCGGGGGGCAGGACCCGGTCGGCGCGATGGGCAAGGGGCCGCGCTGGGTGAAGCAGCGCTACGCCAGGGCCGGGGTGAACCCCCTCGGCCTGCGCCTCTACCCGGGCGCGCGCCATGAGGCGCTCAACGAGACCAACCGCGATGAGGTCATCGGCGACGTCCTGGAGTGGATCGCGCGCCTCGTCTGAGCCCTGCTTGGCCGTGCCCGGAGGGGGTCGACGGCGCCCGGCCGCCTCCCAGGAGCGCCCGGCCACGGGCGCCACGGCGCGGCGCCGCCCAGGCCCGCGCGCTGCCCTCCTTGCTCGGCGTCGTTTTGTGGGATCCGTACAAGAGCGCGTGGGGCGAGCCTGCGTGGGTCCGGGGTATCCCGCGCGGGGAGAGCCCGCATACCGTGGTCCCATGATCCAGAAGACCCCGTCAGCGACGTCCACGGCTCGCGCCACGACCGCCGCGCCCACCTCTCGCCTGGCCCTGGCCGCGCGCGAGACCGCCCTCATCGGCCTCGGTACTGTGGCCCTCGCCCTCATCGGCCAGATCTCGCTCCCGCTGCCCTTCACCCCGGTCCCGGTGACCCTGGGGTCCCTCGCCGCCCTCGGCGTCGGCGCGGTTCTCGGCAGCCGCCGGGGCATCGCCTCCTCCCTCCTGCTCGCCGCGCTGGCCGCCGTCGGCGCCCCCGTCCTCGCCGGCTGGAGCAGCGGTGTGACCGCCTCCTTCGGCTACGTCCTCGGCTACGCCCTGGCCGCGGGGCTCGCCGGCCGCGTCGCCCGCTCGGGCGCCAGCCTGCCCGTTCGCTTCGCCCTCATGCTCCTCGCCTCGAGCTCTGTGTTCGTCCCCGGCGTCATCTGGCTCAAGATCGCCCTCGGGGTCGGCTGGAGCAAGGCCATCGCCCTGGGCCTGACCCCCTTCCTCATCGGCGATGTCCTCAAGACCGCCTTCATGACGGTGGTGACCACCAAGCGCCGCTGAGCGCGCGCTATCGCTTTCGCGGCCGGCCCGGGCGATCGCCCGGGCCGGCCGCGCGCGTCGCGTTGGGAGGCCGGGCTCGCGTCGCGCCGGGGAGGGCCGGGGCGCGGGGTGGCGAGGGCTGGCGAGGGCGGATCGCGCGCGAGGTGACGCGCTGTGCCTTCCGGCCCACGATTCCTCCCGGCGGGGGCCCTATCGTTTCGGCATGAGCGCCGACCTGTCCGTCCTCGACCCTGTCCCCCTGTCCCGTGGACGCGACCGGGGCGCCGCCGTCGCCGAGATGGTCGAGCTCGCGCGCGTGGCCGATAGCGCCGGATACGCCCGCTACTGGATCACCGAGTACCACGCCTCGCCCCTCTACCTGTCCTCGGCGACCCCGATCCTCCTGGGCCAGGTCCTCGCCGCCACGCGGCGGATCGGCGCGGCCAGCTGCTCGATGCTCCCCAACCACCCGCCCCTCGTCGTCGCCGAGCAGTTCGGGACCCTGGCCACGCTCTACCCCGGCCGGGTCGGGATCGGGCTGGGGCGCGCGCCCGGAACGGATACGAGGACGGCGGCGGCCCTGCGCAGGGGCTCGGCGGACCCCGCCGCGTTCACATCGAGCATCACCGAGACCCTGGAGTACCTGGGGCACTGCGAGCCGGGCGGGCCCGAGCGCGGGGTTCGGGCGGTCCCGGGGGAGGGGACCCGGCCCCCGGTCTGGGTGCTCGGCTCGTCCGTCAATGGCGCGAGGGTCGCGGGCGCGCTCGGCCTGCCCTTCGTCGTCGCCTCGCATTTCGCGCCCTCGCAGGCCGAGGCGGCCGTGGCCACCTACCGATCGGTCTTCGACGCCTCCGCCCCCACGGCCACCATCGAGGCGCCGCGCGTGGCAGCGGCGGTGAACGCCGCCGTCGCGCCCAGCGAGGAGGAGGCGCGCCGCCTCTTCTCGACGGCGATGGCCTCCGCGGCGCGGGTCGTCTCCGGGGCGGCGGGCCCGCTGGAGCCGCCGCTGGAGGACCCGGAGGGCTGGCGGGCGCTGGCGGCTGGGAGGGACGGTGTCGTCGAGGAAGTGATGCGCCTGTCCTCCGTGGGGGAGCCCGACGCCGTGGCAGCCGATCTGCGCGAGCTCGAGGAGCGCTGGGGCCTGGAGGAGATCCTCGTCCTGTCGGATATCCACGACGCCGCCGCCCGCCACCGCTCCTACGAGCTCCTCGCCTCCGCCTGGCACTCCTGACCCACTCATCCCCCTCCCCTATGAACGAGACCGGGCGAACAGCACCGCGAGATTCGGAATTGCCGCGTGGTTTCGGATCTCGCGGTGCTGTTCGCCCGGTCTCGCCGTGCTGATCGCCCGGTCTCGGCGAGGGGTGAGGGGGTGGGCACTATGGGGCAGGATGAGGGCATGCCCACGGTCATCGTCCGCTCCCGATTCGGGCGCGTCCTCACCCTCCTCGTTGCCGGGCTCGGGGCCGCGCTCGCGGTGACGATCGGCGTCCACGACGGCGCCCGGCACTTCCTCATCGCCCTGGCCTGCGCGCTCGCCGCGACGGCGGCCGCGTACGCCCTGTGGTGGCAGCCCGAGCTGCGCCTCGACGTCCGCGGCCTGACCGCGCGCAACCTCCTGGTCACCCACCGCGTCGGCTGGGGCGCCTACCAGCGCTGCGGTGGCCGCTGGGGCCTGGAGATCATCACTGACGACGGCGCCCGCGTCCCCGTCTCCGCAGCGCCCCGCCAGGGTGGCCTCTCCATCGGCATCAACCGGCAGATCGAGCGCTCGCGCGCCGCCGTCGGGGATGGCCTGGAGGAAGGCCCGAAGGGGGGAAGGGGAACGACTGGCGCGCCCGAGGAGCTCCTCCCGGGCATCGGGGCGCGCGCCAGATCGGGCGAGGAGGGCCGCCCCATCGTGGTCGCCCTGCCCGCCGAGCGCGCCGCCGCTCTCATCGAGGCCTACCGCGCCCGGCTCGGGGGCGCCACGCTGACCACCGGCACCCGCACCGGCACCGGCACTGAGCCTGGCACTGCGCCCGGCGCTGAGACCCCTCCAACCGCCGCTGCCCTCTCGCGCGAGCGCAGCGCCCAGCGCAATCCCGGGGCGGTCGCTGTGATATCTGTCGCTGCTCTCGCCGTCGTCGTGGCTGGGACGCTGGTCCTGCTCTAGGGCCGTGAGCGGTAGCACAGGAACGGTGTCACCCTCGCCATGGCGCGCTGGGCGGGCTCGCGACTAGCCTTGGCCCGCTGTGCGCCTCGCGCGGCGTCGGATCGGATGCCGCGTCCTC
Organism: Actinomyces timonensis DSM 23838; assembly: GCF_000295095.1. Taxonomy (GTDB): domain Bacteria; phylum Actinomycetota; class Actinomycetes; order Actinomycetales; family Actinomycetaceae; genus Actinomyces; species Actinomyces timonensis. The sequence goes on from NZ_JH806634.1 coordinate 143,785, forward strand.
CCCGGGCGCTCCCCAGACGGAAGAAGAACCCACCTATGACCGTGCGCCAGGACTTGCGCAACGTCGCCATCGTCGCCCACGTCGACCATGGCAAGACCACCCTCGTCGACGGCATGCTCTGGGAGGCGGGCGCGTTCGGCGCCCGTGCCACGCAGGAGAACACCGCTGAGCGGGTCATGGACTCCGGGGAGCTCGAGCGCGAGAAGGGCATCACGATCCTCGCGAAGAACACGGCCGTCCACTACGCGGGCCCCGCCGCGATCGACGCCGGCCTCGAGGACGGCATCACCATCAACGTCATCGACACCCCCGGCCACGCCGATTTCGGCGGCGAGGTGGAGCGCGGCCTGTCGATGGTCGACGGCGTCGTCCTCCTCGTGGACGCCTCCGAGGGGCCCCTGCCGCAGACCCGCTTCGTGCTGCGCAAGGCCCTGGCCGCGAGCCTTCCGGTCATCCTCGTGGTCAACAAGGTGGACCGCCCCGACTCGCGCCTCGACGAGGTCGTCTCGGAGTCCACCGACCTGCTGCTCTCGCTGGCCTCGGACTTGGCGGACGAGCACCCGGACATCGACCTCGACGCCGTCCTCGACGTCCCCGTCATCTACGCCTCCGCGAAGGCCCGCCGCGCGGACACCGTCCAGCCGGCCGACGGCGAGCTGCCGGCCAACGAGGACCTCGAGCCCCTCTTCCGCACCATCATCGAGCGGATCCCCGGCCCGTCCTACGACGAGGGCGCCCCGCTCCAGGCCCACGTCACCAACCTGGACGCCTCCCCGTTCCTGGGCCGCCTGGCGCTCCTGCGCATCCACAACGGCACCCTGCGCAAGGGCCAGGCCGTTGCCTGGGCCCGCCATGACGGCACCGTGGCCAACGCCCGCATCTCCGAGTTGCTGGTCACCGAGGGGCTGGACCGCAAGCCCGCCGAAGAGGCCCACGCGGGCGACATCGTCGCCATCGCGGGCATCGAGGACATCACCATCGGCGAGTCCCTCGTCGATCCCGAGGATCCCCGCCCGCTGCCCCTCATCACCGTGGACGACCCCGCCATCTCCATGACCATCGGGATCAACACCTCCCCGATGGCCGGGCGGACCAAGGGCGCGAAGGTGACCGCCCGCCAGGTCAAGGACCGCCTCGACCGCGAGCTCATCGGCAACGTCTCCCTGCGCGTCCTTCCCACCACTCGCCCCGACGCCTGGGAGGTCCAGGGGCGCGGCGAGCTCGCCCTGGCGATCCTCGTCGAGCAGATGCGCCGCGAGGGCTTCGAGCTCACCGTCGGCAAGCCCCAGGTGGTCACCCGCACCATCGATGGCAAGCGCCACGAGCCGGTGGAGCGCATGACGATCGACGTCCCCGAGGAGCACCTGGGCGCCGTCACCCAGCTCATGGCCGCACGCAAGGGCCGCATGGAGACGATGACCAACCACGGCACGGGCTGGATCCGCATGGAGTTCCTCGTGCCCGCGCGCGGCCTCATCGGCTTCCGCAGCCAGTTCCTCACCGACACCCGCGGCACGGGCATCGCCTCCTCCATCGCCGAGGGCTACGAGCCCTGGGCCGGCACGATCGTCTCGCGCACCACGGGCTCCCTCGTCTCGGACCGCGCGGGCGCGGTGACCGCCTACGCCCTCATCCGCCTGCAGGACCGCGGCACCTTCTTCGTCGAGCCGACCCAGGAGACCTACGAGGGCCAGGTCGTCGGGGAGAACCCCCGCAACGAGGACATGGACGTCAACGTCGTGCGCGAGAAGCAGCAGACCAACATGCGCTCCTCGACCGCCGACTCCTTCGAGGGGCTCGTTCCGCCCCGCAAGCTCACGCTCGAGGAGGCCCTCGAGTTCGCAGCCGACGACGAGTGCGTGGAGGTCACCCCTGAGGCCGTGCGCATCCGCAAGGTGATTCTTGATTCCCAGGAGCGGTTCAAGGAGGCGGCCCGCCGCCGTCGTTCCCAGTCCTGAAGCCGCCCTTCCCTGGAGGTTCCCCAATGAATGATGCTGTGACCAGCCCTGACGAGGCCACTGCCGCGCTGGAGGCCCTGCACGCCGCCACCCCCGACCACGCCGCGGAGGAGGCCGAGGTCGAGACGATGGCCGACGGCGCCGGCCCCGCCGAGGGCGCGCCCGAGGTGGACGGGGCGCCCGACGCCGTCGATACGGACGAGGCTGGGGCTGACGGAGCCGATCGCGCCGCCGAGGCCGAGCCCGCCGACGACGATCACGACGAGGTCGAGGACACGATCCCCGACTTCGAGTTGCCCGAGGACGCCGCCATCGCGGCGAGAGCCCTTGCCATCGCCACCGCGGCCGACCGGATCGGCGTCCCCCTCCCGGAGGCCGCTCCCGAGACCGCGGTGGAGAGCGCCGAGCCCGAGGCAGCCGACGACGGCGGGGCTGAGGACGCTGATGGCGCCGAGTCCGCCGACGGCGCGGAGCGCGAGCCCGAGGGCGCGCCGGCCGAGGGCGGCGATGACGCGGCTGAGCAGGTTGAGGAGACTCCTGCTGGTCAGAGCGATGATGCTGTGGTCCTGCCCGTGGTCTCCAACGCCGCCGTCGCGGCCGCCGCCCTGGGCGTCATCACCGCCGCCGAGCGGGCCTTCCGCGCGTACGCCTCCGCCGACACCCCGGAGGACGCGCCTGACGAGGCCGAGGAGGACGGCGCCGCCGAGGATGAGGCCGAGTCCGCCGACGACGAGGCCGACACCCTCGATGACGTCGTCGCTGCCGAGCCTGAATCCGCCGATGCCGACGGCGCGGATGAGCCGGAGGAGCCGACAGGGGACGCCGACGACGCAGAGGCCTCTGCCCATGGTGCGGAGGACGCCGCTGCGACCTCCGAGGATGAGGCTGTCGCTGACACCGAGCCCGCCGAGGAGGAGGCCGCGCCTACCAGCGCCGAGCCCTCTCACGCTCCTGCCGCGGAGCAGCCAGCTGAGGCCGAGGCCGAGGCCGCAGATGAGGAGCCCGCCGACGAGACCGCCGCGGACTCTGACGCTACCGAGCCCGCCGCTGTCGGCCCTGCCGCTGTCGGGGCCGCTGTGGCAGTGGCCGCTGGCGCCGCCGCGGCCGCCGCAGCCGCCGCGGCTCCGAGCCTCACGCTCCCCGAGACCGCCACCCCGGAGATCGCCTCCGAGGAGCCCGGCTCCGAGGCTGGCGCGGATGACGGGGCGGAGGCCGCCGATCGCGCTGACGCGGCTGAGGGGACCAGCCGCGCCGCCGCTCTCCTCGCCCTGGCCAAGGGCTCCCTCCACAACCCCCGCCACCTCATGATCGCCGCGGCGGCCGCCGTCGCCGTCGTGTGGCTCGGCTCGGCCATCTGGACCACCCAGGCCCTCGCCGATGACTCGACCGTCGGCGGCGTGAGCGTCGGCGGGATGAGCCCCTCGGAGGCGAGGAGCGCCGTCGAGCAGTCCTTCGCGACGAGTCTGGCGCAGCCGGTCACGGTGACCGCTGGCGATAAGTCCGCTCAGATCACGCCCGCGGACTCCGGCGTGAGCGTGGATGCCAAGGCCAGCGTCGGCCGCCTCACGGGCTTCACCCTCAACCCGCTCACCATCATCGACCGCTTTGGCGGCGACTCGGTTCCCGCCACCACCTCGGTGGACTCGGCCGCCCTCACCCGGAGCCTCAACAGCCACCTGGGCGAGCTCTCCTCGGGCACTGTCAACGCCGAGATCTCCCTGCAGGGCACCAAGCCCGTCGTCTCGCCGAGCCACGCGGGCGCCGGCGTCGACGTCGAGGCCTCCGTGGACGGCCTGTCCTCCGACTGGCCCCTGGACTCGTCCAGCATCACCCTCGCCGAGGGCACCACCCGCCCCGCCGTCACCGACGACGAGGCCCAGGCCTACGCCGACACCGTCATCACACCGGTCCTGTCCGCCCCCGTGACGATCACCGCCGATGGGGCGACGACGGCCGCGCCGGCCAACGGCACCCTCACTCTGAGCCCCCAGCAGCTCGCGCCGATGCTGCGCATCAGCTCCGAGACGGGTGAGCTGTCCGCCACCGTCGACCCCGAGGCTCTGCGGCAGGCGGTCACCGGGGCGATGGGGTCCCAGATCGAGAGGGCCGCCGTCGAATCCGGATGGACCATCGAGGGACACGCCGACGCCACCCCCCAGTACGTGGCCCCCGTTGACGGCCTGACCATCGACACCGCCGCGCTGTCCACGGAGATCATCACCACCGGCAGTGCCCAGACGGACGCCTCCCAGCGCACGGTCACCCTCCCGATGACCGCCTCCGCGCCGTCGTCCACCACCGCGCAGGCCGACTGGGGGATCAAGGAGGTCGTCGGCGAGTACTCGACCCCCTTCTACGAGGACGCCGCGCGCACCCAGAACCTCACCGCCGGGGCCGCCGCGATCAATGGCGAGATCATCATGCCGGGCGCCACCTTCTCCACGAATGACGCCCTGGAACCTGTGGATGCCGCCCACGGCTTCACCTACTCGGGAGTCATCCTCAACGGGGTCCACACCAATGCCTTCGGCGGCGGCCTGTCCCAGATCGGCACCACCGTCTTCAACGCCAGCTATGAGGCGGGGATGGACGACGTCGAGCACCACCCGCACTCCTACTGGTTCGAGCGCTACCCGGCCGGTCGTGAGGCGACTCTGTGGTCCCCGGAGAATGGGGAGGGTGAGGAGCTGGACGTCAAGTTCGCCAACTCGACCCCCTATCCCGCGCTTATCCAGGCGTGGGTGGCTGACGACCAGGTGCATGTGCGCCTGTGGTCCACGCACTACTACGACGTCTCGATCGTCTCCGGTGAGAAGGAGGGCTACACGCCCATCGGCACCACCAACCGCTCCGGGCCCGGCTGCGAGCCCTACGGTGGGGGAGAGGGCGGCTTCTCCATCACGGTGACCCGGAACCGCAAGGCCCCGGACGGCACCGCCACCGAGGACGTCCTCCACACCACTTATGGCCCGGACAACGCCGTGACCTGTTCCGGCGGGGGTGGCGGGCAGGCCCAGGCCTCCGCGGCGCAGTCAGGGCAGGCCCAGAGCCCGGGCGGGTCGTCCCAGACGAGCGCGCAGGGCCAGCAGGCGCCCTCGGGCGGATCATCCTCGGCGCCGGACTCCGCGGGCTCTCCTCAGGCGTCCACGCCCGACGCCGCCCCCGCGGCGCCCCAGCCGCAGGACGCCGCTCCCGCGCCCGCCCCGGCGCCCGCTCCCCAGTCGACGACGGCGGCCTAGATCGCCCCCGGCGCCGGGGGCGATCTAGGGCAGAAGGACTAGCCCAGACTGGCCGGGACTGGCCAGGCCGCGCCCGCAGCGCGACGAGGCGGTGGATGTGGGCCGGGAGCGCGCGGGCGCGAGTGCCCGGCACCGCATCAGGCCTCCGGGGAGTCCTCAGCCCCGCCGCGAGGACCGCGCGATGCGCACCCCGACCGCCGCTGACAGCGCGCAGGCCACCACGATGATCGCGGTGAGCCCCGTGGCCGAGGGCCTGAAGAGATAGACCGCCGCGGCGACAATGACGAGGGTCGCGACGCCGCAGCCGACGATCGCCAACAGCGCCTGCGGGCCCCGGACTCGATCCGGCCGCATCATCGGCACTCCGTTCCGGGCTCCTGAACGCATCGCTGCCGCAGGATGGCGGCGAGAACATGCCGCTGTGGCTCGATCACGATCAGCCTCCTTGATGATCGGAGCTGCTACTGTCCGCGCCACTCAGCCTAGCCTGGCGAGTGGGCTCGACGCCGGTTAGCCGGGTCGAATGGGCGTGCCAGCCGCCACTGTCGGGCCGTGTTGGGGATTTGGGCCTGGCGGGGGAATACTTGCCCTTGATCGGACGCCGCCGAGGATCGGCGCCGGGCCCTAGCCGAGAGGAACCCTGCCATGACATACGTCATCGCCCAGCCGTGCGTGGATGTCAAGGATCGCGCCTGCGTTGACGAGTGTCCGGTGGACTGCATCTACGAGGGCGAGCGGAGCCTGTACATCAACGCCGACGAGTGCGTGGACTGCGGCGCCTGCGAGCCCGTGTGCCCCACGGAGGCGATCTTCTACGAGGACGACGTCCCCGAGGAATGGGCGGACTACACCCGCGCCAACATCGACTTCTTCGAGTTGCGCGGCCTCGGCTCGCCCGGCGGCGCCCAGAAGACCGGCGCCCTGGACTACGACGACCCCATGATCGCCGCTCTGCCCCCGCAGAACGAGGAGTACCGCGCCGAGCACGGCCTCGACTGAGCGCACTCGTCGGAGCGGCGGGACCGCGGCGTAGGGAAGGGCTGCCATGGATGTTCGATTCACCTTCCGCGTGCTCAGGTCGCTGGACCTTGGGTCGTTCAGTGGCAGAGTTCCTGAAGAGCTGAGCGGCACGATCTGCGTTCTTTGGTGAACACGGGCCTTGATGGACTGCAGCACCCGCTTCTCGATGACGCGCGGAGGATCCTCGACTCCGGCGGTTGTGGGACGACTCATCGCCAAGCCACTCAATCGGCGGGCAGGCGGGTCTGGGAGATCCGTATGTCTGGAGGAGCCGCCTGGCGAGGAGCCCTCGTGCTGGAAGGCGACGTGGGCTGGATTGTCCACGTCGATCAGCATGACAAGTTCCATTCAACGGTCGCCGGCGTTCTCAAGGCGTCCACCGCTGAGGCGTGGATGCCCAGGAGACTCGACCGCGACGTGCTTGCGCAGGACCTGGAGCGCCGTCGCCTGCGCGAGGTCCGGCGAGTCATGGTGGAGCAGTTCGTCGACGTGTTGGTCCAGGCTTCGCGGACACCGGATCAACCCGTGCTTTCCAGTGTTCAGACGGCCTCTGCTGAGTCTCCTCGCCGTATACCGATCGAAGCGATCATCGTGCCTGGGGAGGCGTCGGACGTCGCGTGGGAACAGGCGCACGAGCATGACGCACTGGTCGAGGTCTTGATGACAGTCGGGTTCCGTGAAGATCCTCTTGTGCGCACATCCCTGGAGGAGTTCCTCCAGTGGCTTGGCGAAGGGAGAGTCGATTCGGTTGTCACGCCGGACGGTCGAGGCCTCGCTTTTTACATCGAGGTGCCATATAGCCGTCTGGTGGCACTCGCGGCCTCGGAGAGGGTCGACTGTGATGTGGCTGGTAGGTTGGAGGTTCTCAAGGCTCCCACCCATGTGCACTACGTGAGAAAGGGCCTCATAGCGGAGAGCGTCTACGAGGGCTCTGCGCTCAGGGCGTTGTGCGGTAGGTGGTTCGTGCGGAAATGCGGCGAGGAATCGGGGCTGCCGATCTGCCCCGACTGCGAACGCCGCCTGCCTGTTGCCCGGGAAGTTCTAGATCATCTTACGAAGATGGTTCAAGATCCTCTAGGTCCTTGAGGGCCTGCGGGGAAAGCGGAGCCTCCTCGTTCACGGCGGCCTGGAGCATCTCCTCCTTGTGGGCGAGGTCGTACGCCATCTGCGCGCTCGCCTCCTCGCGGCGCTTGATGTAGTCGAGGACCTCGGGGGTTGGGATGCGGCGATCCTTGCCAACGTAGTGGAAGGCTAGGAGTCCCCGGTCCATGAGCTTGTAGACGCTCGGGCGGCTCATGCCCAGTGCCTTGGCCGCCTGCGTGGGCGTCAGGGGCTGGTCCAGGCGGAGAACTGCGACATCGGCACCGTTCTCGAGGGACACAATGAGGTTCTCAAGCAGGATCGCCAACGGGTCGTCCTGGGGGAGCCCCTGCGCGGTGCGCGCGAGTGCCTCAAGGCTCTGCGAGTCGAGCGATGAGGCCTCGACGGTGATGAGGGATGCTGTCTTGACTGCCATGGGTTCACCTCGCTGGTGATGGGGCGCGTGGTTCCAGGGGGTGCGCGAGTGTCGTGCCTGGCGGATGGCGCGTGGAGAGGGCGGCTGACGTCGTAACTGTAGCATCTGAGATATCTGTATTACATGTAAATGCGAGTGATCATCTCCTCACGGGGGACAATGCGCGTGTGACCACCTCGCCTGCCCTCCCGCGTCCCCTCGCCCTCCCGGACTTCCCCTGGGACACGCTCGCCCCCTACCGGGCGCGCGCCGCCGAGCACCCCGGCGGCGTCGTCGACCTCGCCGTGGGCACCCCCGTGGACGACACCCCCGCGATCGCCCGCGAGGCCCTGGCAGCGGCCTCCAACGCCCCCGGCTACCCCGCCGCCGTCGGCACCCCCGCCCTGCGCGCCGCCATCATCGACTGGGCCGCCCGCCGCCGCGGCGTCACCGGCCTGACCGACGCGCACGTCATCCCCACGATCGGCTCCAAGGAGTCCGTCGCCCTCCTGCCCCTCCATCTCGGCGCGCGCCCCGGCGACCTCGTCCTCCACCCCCGCGCCGCCTACCCCACCTACGACGTCGGCGCCCGCATCGCCGGGGCCACCCCCGTCCCCGTCGACACCGACGCCGACCCCGCTACCTGGGAGCTCCCCGACGGCGCGGGCACCCCCGAGCATCCGATCGTCATGATCTGGCTCAACAGCCCCGGCAACCCCGATGGCCACGTCCTCGACGTCGCCCAGCTCGCCCGGATCATCGCCTGGGCGCGCGAGCGCGGCGCCGTCGTCGCCTCCGACGAGTGCTACGCCGAGCTCGGCTGGGAGGCCCCCTGGGACACCGAGCCGATTCCTAGCCTCCTCGACCCCCGGGCCACAGGAGGGGACCTGAGCGGGCTGCTCGCCCTCTACTCCCTGTCCAAGCAGTCCAACCTCGCCGGCTACCGCGCCGCCCTCCTCGCCGGGGACCCCGCGCTCGTCGGCGCCGTCACCGAGATCCGCAAGCACACCGGGATGCTCCCACCCGCCCCGATCCAGGCCGCCATGACCGCCGCCCTCGCCGACGACGAGCACGTCACCGCGCAGCGGGATGTCTACCGCGCCCGCCGCGAGGCGCTCGTCGGGGCGACGGCGGCCGCCGGCCTCGTGCGCGACCCCGCCTCCGTGGCGGGCCTCTACCTGTGGCTCGGCCTGCCCGAGGGCGCGGCGCCACGGGGCGCCTACGAGCTCGTCGGCGCCTTCGCCGAGCTCGGGATCGTCGTCGCCCCCGGTGACTTCTACGGCGAGGCCGGCGCCGGGCGCGTGCGCATGAGCCTGACCGACACCGACGAGCGCGTCGCGGCGGCCTGCGAGCGGCTGCGCTCGCCGCGCGCCGCCGAGCTCTTCGCCTCCTGAGAGGTGACGCGGAGGTGACGGCGCGATCGCTACAGTGAGTCGGACCCTGGGGACCCAGGCCCACCGGCTCGAGGCGCCCGCCCGCGCGGAGCGCCGAACAGTGAGGAGACCGATATGACCGACACCAGCCCCACCATGGGCCCGGCCGCCGCCGAGCCGCAGTCCCTCAACGACAGCGACGCCGTCGGCGTCCTCACCATCGAGGACCGCCGCCTCGAGCTCCCCCGCGCCTACGCCACCGAGGGCTCCGATGGGCTGGGCGTGGGCAAGCTCCTCGCGTCCACCGGCATGGTCACCCTCGACCCGGGCTTCACGAACACGGCGTCGTGCACCTCCGAGATCACCTATATCGACGGTGGCGCCGGCATCCTGCGCTACTGCGGCTACCCCATCGAGGAGCTCGCCAAGTCCTCCTCCTTCCTGGAGGTCGCGTTCCTCCTCATCAACGGCGAGCTGCCCGACGCCGAGACTTTCGAGCGCTTCGAGCGGCGCATCGCCCGCCACCGCCTCCTCCACGAGGACTTCAGGAGCTTCTTCACGGCCTTCCCCTCCTCGGGCCACCCCATGGCGATCCTCCAGGCGGGCATCTCCGGTCTGGCCACCTACTACGAGGACACCCTCAACCCGCACGACCCCTACGAGCGCGAGCTCGCCACCGTCCTGCTGCTGAGCAAGATGCCGACGATGATCAGCTACATCGCCCGGCGCGCCATCGGCCTTCCCCTGGTCTACCCGGACCCCAAGTGCGGGTACGTCGAGGACTTCCTGCGCCTGACCTTCGGGATGCCCTACCAGGCCTACGAGATCGACCCCGCGATCGTGAAGGCCCTGGACATGCTCCTCATCCTCCACGCCGACCACGAGCAGAACTGCTCGACCTCCACGGTGAGGCTCGTCGGCTCGGCGGATGCCAATATGTACGCCTCCGTGGCTGCGGGCGTGGGCGCCCTGTCCGGGCCGCTGCACGGCGGCGCGAACGAGGCCGTCCTGCGCATGCTCGACACGATCCAGGCCTCCGGCATGACCACCGCCGAGTTCGTCCGCAAGGTCAAGAACAAGGAGGACGGCGTGCGGCTCATGGGCTTCGGCCACCGGGTCTACAAGAACTACGACCCGCGCGCCGCCATCGTCAAGGCCACCGCGCATGACGTGCTCACCCGCCTGGGCAGCGACTCAGGGGACCGGATGCTGCAGATCGCGATGGAGCTGGAGGAGACGGCGCTGAGCGACGACTACTTCGTGTCCCGCCGCCTCTACCCCAACGTGGACTTCTACACGGGCCTCATTTACCAGGCGATGGGTTTCCCCACGAAGATGTTCACGCCGCTGTTCGCCCTGGGGCGCCTGCCCGGGTGGATCGCCCAGTACCGGGAGATGATCTCCGACCCGGCCAAGCGCATCGGGCGCCCCCGCCAGGTCTACACCGGCGCCACCGAGCGCCACTACGTCGCTATCCACCGACGCAAGCGCTCCGACGCCGTCTACCCCGGCACCCGGGTTGGCGAGCGCGCGCTCGACCACGTCAACAAGGTGTGAGGCGGGGCCCACGTGGCGGGAGCGGCTTCTTGAGAGCGCCGTCTTGAGATAGCGTTACTCGGGTAGAAGGTGCTCCAGAACCTCGATCAGCGGCGGAATATCGTGCTCGAGCATCGACCAGACGCGTCTGTGATCGACCGAGTCGTAACCATGCGCGATCACGTTCCTCGTCGTGCGGCTTGCAAGGCGTCCCAGAGGTGCGCCGGTGTGTCAGGCAGCATAGAGCTCCTGGGCGGTGCTCAGAACTGTGCGGGCGATATACGGGTTGCGCAGTTGCTCCGCGTCGACCAAGTCGACGGGCGCTCCTACACTGCTTTCAAGGTCGCTGCGCAGTGAGAAGAATGCATGGAATGTCCTCTCGGCGTCGGGCTTGTAGTCGACCAGTAGGTCGATGTCGCTGTGGGACGGATCGAATCTATCGGTCAGAGCCGAGCCGAAGAGACGCAGGCGAGCGACGCCGTGATGCTCGCAGGCGCGTGTGATCGCCTCGCGATCCAGTGCTAGGAGGGGGCTCATTCCCGCATCATCTCATCTCGTGTGGCACGAGACCAGGCAGGGCTGAGCTCAAGTCCCCGGCAGGGAGCTCGGCTCCCGCTCAGTCGCGGCGCGGCGCGGCGTCGAACTCGATGCTCTTCCCGCCCCGGGGGAGGGCCTCGACCGCCCCCGACTGCGAGTTGCGGCGGAACAGGACGTTCGAGGCGCCTGCGAGCTCATGCGCCGGCACCACGCGCGGCTCCTGGAACAGGCCGTGCCCGCCGGGGACGACGCCGCCGGACGGCATGACCGACACCCTCGTGCCCGCCGTGATGTACAGCCCGGCCTCCACCACGCAATCGTCGCCCAGGGGGATGCCCAGGCCCGAGTTGGCCCCCAGCAGGCAGCGCTCGCCGATGCTCACGCGCCGCAGGCCGCCGTCGGAGAGCATCCCCATCGTGGAGGCGCCGCCGCCGATGTCGGAGCCGTCGCCGATGATGACGCCCTGCGAGACGCGCCCCTCCACCACCGAGCGGCCCAGGGTGCCCGCGTTGTAGTTGACGAAGCCCGACGCCAGGACCGACGTCCCCTCGGACAGGTAGGCGCCCAGGCGCACGCGGGCGCCGTCGGCGATCCTCACGCCCTTGGGGACCACGTAGTCCGCCATCTGCGGGAACTTGTCCACCGAATGCACGTGGACCGGGCGGCCCAGGGCCCGGCGCAGGCGCATGCGCGTCTCCTCGAAGCCCTCCGCGGCGCAGGGCCCGGCCCCCGTCCACACCACGGTGGGCAGGCGGGAGAAGATGCCGTCCAGATTCACCGTGTTGGGCTTGGCCAGATGATGCGAGAGCACGTGGAGGCGCAGGTACGCGCCGGCGACCGTCTGCGGGGCATCGTCGAGATCCGCCCAGGTGCGCACCACCGTGGTGTGAACGCCGCGCGCCTCGTCCTTCGTCTCCATCGCGGTGAGCGTGGCCAGCAGGTCGGCGTGGCCGTCGGCCGGCTCCTCGCCGAGGATCGGCTGCGGGTACCAGACGTCGAGGGTGGAGCCGTCGTCGGTGACGGTGGCCAGGCCGAGGCCCCAGGCGCTTCGCGTTGTCATGGCCCCAGCCTACGGGAGGAGTGCCGACACGGCTCGACTCTCCCGGTATCCGGGCCGGGCCCACCTGGGTGGCACAATCGCATCCATGGAGCGCACCACGATCCACCTCATGCGCCACGGCGAGGTCCACAACCCCGAGGCGGTCCTCTATGGGCGCATGCCCGGGTACCACCTCTCCGAGCTCGGCCAGCGCATGGCGGCGCGCGTCGCCGAGGTCCTGCGCTCCACCGATCACGACATCGCCGCCGTCATCACCTCCCCCCTGGAGCGCGCCATCGAGACCGGCGCGCCCACCGCGCGGGCCTACGGGCTGGAGGCGACGACGGATGAGCGCCTCATCGAGGCTGGCAACCATTTCGAGGGCGTCGCCGTCAATCGGAACCGCTGGGTCCTGGCCCACCCGCGCCACTGGCCCTACTACACCAATCCCTTGCGCCCCTCCTGGGGTGAGCCCTACACCGAGCTCGTGGCCCGCATGAGCGGCGCCATCCGCTCCGCGCTGCCCGTCGCGCGCGGCCGCGAGGCGCTGCTCGTCTCCCACCAGTTGCCCGTGTGGGCCACGCGGCTCTGGGTGGAGGGCCGCCCCCTGGCGCACGACCCCCGGCACCGCCAGTGCGCGCTCGCCTCCCTGACGTCCCTCACCTTCGACGGCGGGACGCTCGTGGGCGTGGACTACTGGGAGCCCGCTGGCGAGCTGCTGCGCGTGGCCGAGGACATGGTTCCCGGGACCTCCGCCGCGAGTGAGAAGGGAGCAGCGTGACCTCGGACAAGAAGCAGGAGGAGAAGCCGGAGAAGCGGGCGGAGGGCGCGCTCGAGGAGGGCGCCGAGGCGCGCCGGGAAGCCGCCGCCGAGGCGGGGGCCACCAGCGCTGGGAGCGCCGCGAGTGGCGACTCCGCGCCGAGCGGCGAGAGTCCCGAGGCACCTGGGAGCGCTGCGAGTGCTGAGAGCGCCGAGGACGCGAACGACGTCGAGAGCCCCGGGGACGCAGAGCACCCCGAGGAGCATGGCGGCGCTGAGGAGAGCGAGACCGCCGCGGGTGGCGCGGAAGGCACGGCAGGCGGGGCGAGCACTGTCAGCGCCGCAAGCATCGTCAGTGCCGCAAGCGCTGGCAGCCCGGATGCGGCGCCGCCGTCGTTCCGGCCGGTGAGCGCGGGGAGCCCTGTCTCCCCCGGGAGCCCAGCGGGCCCGGCGAGTCCGAGCAGCCCCGCCACCGCGCAGGAGGCCCCCGACGCCGTCGCGCCGGTGGCCGAGCCGAAGAAGGGGCTCATCCGCCGGGCGTCGTCGAAGAACGACGAGGTCGTCACCATCAAGGTCCGGGAGATCTTCGACATCGTCGACGCCCGCGAGGCGCAGGCCGAGGCCGAGCGCCTCGCGGCGGAGCGGGCCGCTGCCCAGCCGAGTTGGACCGGGCAGGACTTCGTGTGGTGGAACACCGCCGCAGTCCTCACCGCCGCGCGCGCCGGGCGCCGACCCAACCCCGTCTCGCCGATCATCGATCCCGTGCGCAGCTCCTTCGGCTCGGGGGAGTGCATGCTGGCCAGCTGTGACGCCGAGCTGCTCATGTGGCGGCGCGGCGACGCCACCTACAACCCCTCCCGGGGATTCTTCCTCGCGGGAGGGCCGGTGGGCCTGGCCCTGACCGCCGCGTTCTTCAGCGGGCAGGCCGTCGTCAACAAGAAGCGGCGACGCGCCGCCGCCGCGGACGCCGTCGAGAAATGGCGGCACCTGGCCAATGCCCGGCTGACCGTGTCCACGCACGGGATCTACATCGGCACGGGCGAGGGCATCATGCCGGTGGGGTACCACGAGGTGCAGGAGGTGGCCTCCACGGGCCCGGGAGAGATCGTCATGGCGGCGAGCAACGCCAAGGGCACCGCGCGCTGGAAGCTGCGCGGCCAGTGGGCCGAGCTCGTCCTCGTGCTGTGGTCGGTCCTGTACATGCCCGAGCACCCTCAGGTGGTGGGCCGCACGTGGCTGCCCCAGGGCTGGCTGGATCACGCGGCGGCGAATGGCTATCCGGTGGACACCTCCACTTGGCCCCGATTCACCCCGAACCCGGATCCGCCCTCCCTCCCCTGAAGCGAGACCGGGCGAACAGCACGGCGAAACCGGGCGGTTTTCCACAGGCCGGCGCTGGTCGGGGCGGTGTTGGCGGGTTATCCACAGATCTGCGAGAGGGCCTGGCGCGCGGGCCGGGCGGGCCCTAAGGTGGGGGCCGACGGCGAGGCCGCCGTCACTGGGGCCGACCTGGGGCCTCGGATCCATCCCCTGGTCCATATCCGCCCGCTCGCTTCCTGCTTGGAAGGCCCCAGACCCATGGCCCCCACGCTTCCCCGCACCCCCGCCCGCGCCTTTGGCGCCACAGGATCTCGACGACCCCCTGGCCCCGGTACACAACCGCCCCGTCGGCGCCGACCGCGCAGGCACCTCGCGACAGCGGCGGGCGGGCGCTGGGCCCACCCAATCGCCCTCATCCTGACCGCCTGCTGCGCCGCCAGCCTGACACTGCTGACCGCCTGCGCCAAAGACGCGCCCCCGACCGAAGTCACTGGAACCCTGCCCACACGCTTCTTCTCCACCCCCGACGCCAGCGCAGATGCTTCAGCAACCCCCGCCGCAAGCGCATCGCCGTCCCTCAGCCCAGAGCTACAGGCTCAACGCGCCAGCGCACTGGCCGAGCCCAAACCAGTCATACCGCCGGAGGCCAGTGAGAACACCGAAGAAGGCGCCGTCACCGCCGCCTTTTACTTCCTCCAACTCTACCGCTACGCCTTCATCACCGGCGACACCACCGACCTCGCCGCCATGAGCGAAGACAGGTGCACGTTCTGCTCATCGGCAGCCAACGATGCCACCAAGCTCCACCAGGAAGGCGGATGGGCCAACCCTTGGGAACTCGATATTCAAAGTATCGACTATATCCCCAAAGCAAATGGGAAAGACTATGATGGAGTTAGAGTAAAAGTGCAAGTTGGTGATTCCATTACAGTTAACGGGGCGGGGGATCAAGTGCGGCACAACACCAAGCAGGAAACAATATTTGTCGCCTTGCGATACTATGACGGTTCGTGGCATATTGGCGAAACAGGAGTGGAGTCATGACCGCTTTGACGATTGCATATTGCGCAATGGCACTACTCGTCGCCCAGACAATGCCAGCCACCCAAGGTGTGGGAACCGATGATCAGCAGTATTTCGAAGCCCACGGCCACGGCAACATGGTTGCCGCAGAGTCCTTGACATACGAGGAAGTGCCGGTTCAAAATTCCGCTCCGCCAGCGGGTTCTGGAAACGCTGCGGTCGGCTCATCTGGCGCTCCCGCAGTGTCAGCGGCATCGCCTCAAGACAGCCCAACCGGAGGACACTGGAACTGCTGGGTGGAGGAGATCAGCGATCTCAACAAAACGGGGCACTGCACCCTGCAGAGCGACGACACCCCAGCGGACCCAGCTCCCGCCGCCCCGGCCCCCGCGCCCATCGTGCTCACCTCCCACGACGTGGCCACCCTCATCGTCGACGGCTCCGGCGTCTTCATCCAGCCGCCCGGCGGCACCGTCCTGCTCCACATGCCGCTGATCGCCTACACCAACCCCACCACCAGAACACTGACCACCAGCGTCGGCGGCACGAGTGTTGACGTCGAGGTCACCCCCGCCACCTACACCTGGAACTGGGGAGATGGAACCACCTTCTCCACCACCGATGCCGGCCAGCCCTACCCCAACCAGAGCGTCACCCACCTGTACGCCGCCACAGCCGACAACGTCGTCGTCTCACTGACCACCACCTGGACCGCACGCTTCAAGCCTTCCGGCGCCGCCGACTGGCAACCCGTCGACGGCTACGTCACCACCACCCAATCCGCCCCACCCTTCAACATCCGCCGACTCATCCCCTACCTGTCCGACGACGCAGAAGAACACCAAGGCCACTAACCCCCACCACACACCACACCGAACCGGCCTCGCTTCTCATTTCGACCGGTCTTGTCATGAAGACGCACCCTATTCGAACCGCGCGCCCCGATCACGCCTAACCGCCCACAAGAACAGAATCTCGCCGTGCTGATCGCCCGGTTTCGCCGTGCTGATCGCCCGGTCTCGCATATAGGGAGGGGCTATGGGGTGTCAGGGGGCGTCGGGGGAGGGGGAGTCCCCGTCGGGGCCCTCATTGCGGCGACGGCGGATATCGCGCTCCAGGTTCCGCAGGAACTCCGGGTCGTCATCCGGGCCCAGCGGCCGCTGCTTCTCCGGGCGGCGGAACTCGACGCCCTCGCGCGAGGACCACAGGTTCGGCTCCACGACGCCCCCGCGCTCCTCGGCCACCTTCACCCGCGAGGTGATGATCCACGCGATCGGCCCCACGCCGGTGAGCGCGAGGATGATGAGGATCCACATGGGCTTCGGGAGCCGCGCGGGCAGGTCTTCGCCCGGGGTGCGGGCGCAATCGAGCACCGAGTAGATCGCCAGGGCGATGAGGAGGACGATGAAGACGGCGCGCACGGCTCTAACCCTATCCGAGTCGCCGACGGAGGGCAGACCCGGGCCGTCCCACAGCACAGGCGGTGCGAGGATGCCCCCGTGAGCACGCGCCCCGCCCCCCTCCTCCTGCGCGGCGGAACCAGTCCCGACGACGTCGCCGTCCTCCGCGCCGCCCTCGCCCCCCTGCTCCACCTGGGCGGCGCCACGACCAGCGCTCCCCACCCGCCGCTCGTCCCCATCTCCCCCCAGGAGGACGAATCCCGCGTCCTCGCCGACCTCGAGCGCCGCCTCGACCCCGACGGCCCCGCGTCGCTGGCCGACCTCCTCCTGCGCACCTCCGGCTCCACCACCGGCACCGGCAGCCTCATCGCCATGCGCGCCACCGCGCTCGCCGCCTCCGCCCGCGCCACCCACGACCGGCTGTCCGGCCCCGGCACCTGGGTCCTCGCGCTCCCCGCGCACCACGTCGCCGGGCTCCAGATCCTCGTGCGCTCCCTCGTGGCGGGGACCGAGCCCGTCGTCGTCGATACCACCAGCGGATTCACCACCGCCGCCCTCACCGCCGGCCTCACCCGCGCGCTCGCCGCCAGCAGCGGCCCCGTCTACCTCTCGCTCGTGCCCACCCAGCTCCTGCGGGCGCTGGCCGACCCCGCCTGCGTCCACCTCCTGGCCCGCACCAGCGCCGTCCTTCTCGGCGGGGCCGCCGCCGTCCCCTCCCTGCTCGACCGCGCCCGCAGCGCCGGCATCCCGGTCATCACCACCTACGGGATGAGCGAGACCGGCGGCGGCTGCGTCTACGACGGCGTCCCCCTCGACGGCGTCACCGCCACTATCGAGGACCCGGACGCCGACGGCGCCGGCCGCATCGCCCTGGCCGGGCCGGTCCTCGCCCTCGGATACGCCCACCGCGCCGCCCCCGCCCCGCCCGAGCCCGGCGCGCCCGCCTCGTCGCGCTTCATCACCCGCGACGGATCACCCCTCCTGCTCACCTCCGATCGCGGGCGCCTTGGCGCGGACGGCCGCCTCATGGTCCTCGGCCGGCTCGACGACGTCATCATCACTGGCGGCATCAAAGTGGACCCCCGCGAGGTCGAGGCGGCTCTCGCCGCCCTGCCGGGAGTCGGGGAGGCCTGCGTCGTCGGCGTTCCCGACGCCCAGTGGGGGAGCGCCGTGGCGGCTGCCGTCGTCCCCGCGCCCACCGAGGGCGCCGGGCTGGACGCCGAGGCCCTGCGCGCGGCCGCCCGCGCCGCTCTCCCGGGGGCCAAGGCCCCTAAGCGCGTCGTGGTCGTGCCCGAGCTGCCCCTGCGCGGCCCCGGCAAACCCGACCGCAGGGCCGTGCGGGATCTTCTCAGGGGGGAGCCGCTCTAGCCGGCGGGCCGGCCTCCCCCTGGCGCCCCGGGACGCCCTCCATGGAGCGCGCGCCGCCTCGCCGTTACGCTGGGCCCCGGTGGAGCGAGAGAGGCGCGCGATGACGGGGTACGGCTATGTTCCGCAGGACAACGCCGCGGCTTCTGGCCGCACGGCCCCCGGCGGCGTGCCTTGGCCGGCCCCGCGGGGCTACCCGCCGCAGGCCCCGCCCGGACGGGCACTGCCGGCGGCGCCATCCTTCGGCCCGGGGACCGCGCCGCCCGCCCCATTCCAGGGCAAGCCGCCTCTTCCCGTCGACAAGGAGCGGATCGTCCTGCGCCAGTGGTCCACGCCCTCGGGCCTCGTCATCCTCGTCGTCCCCTCGCTCGTGGGCCTCCTCGCTATCTGGGGCGGCGTCGTCGCCCTCATCGCGGATGGGGGAGGCCAGGCCCAGTCGATCTACTTCTTCGTCATCGGGGGCCTGCTCGTGCTCGTGGGGTGCGTTCTGCTCTCCATGCGCTCGATCCTGGGCCCCGAGGGCATTGAGCTGCGCACCTTGTTCGGCTCCAGAACGGTGCCGTGGCCGAGCGCCCGCGAGGGGCTGACCGTCGGCACCCGGGCGAGGGGCAAGGCCGGTCTTGTGCGATGCTCCGCCTGGTTGAACGTGATCACCCCGCACGGGAAGCCCGTGCGCCTGACGGGCCTGGAGTGGATGGGCCCCAGCGTTCCTCCCCTCACGCGGCGCGCCCACGCGGAGGGGGACCGCATCTGGGCCTGGGCCTGGGCGCGCGGATACATCCAGAGCGCGCGCCCCGCCCGGGCGCCGGAGCCTCGAGGTGCGATCCGGGGCCCATCCTGGCCCGTCGGCGCCGAGGGCGGCGCCGCGCGTGCCCCCCTCCGCTTCGCGGACGAGTACGGCGCCGCCTTGGAGGAGAGCAGGGCCGTTCAAGCCGAGCGGGAGCGCCGCGAGAAGGCCTCCGAGCGTGGGGCCGCGGCCGGTGCCCAGGCAGGCCCGGCCCCCGGTGGCGGCAGCGCCGCGACTGCTCCTCGGGCGACTGCGCCGCACCCGTGGCGCCCCGCCCCGCGCAGGGTGGTGGACCCCCTGCCCCTGGACAAGGACCGGATCGTCCTGCCCCGATGGTCGCCCCCGATCGCCCTGCGCAGGATCGCGGTGATGGCCGGGCTCACTCTCCCGGCCATGTGGTGGGGCGTGCGCTTGTGGAGCGCGTCCGGCTCCTCCTGGGGAGCGATCCTCCTGGTTGGCGCGGGATCGCTCCTCCTGGCCCGGACCTGTGTGAGGGCCACCGGCCGCACCGTCCTGGACTCCCGCGGCATCGCCGTGCGCACCCTCATCTCCTCACGGCGCTGGCCGTGGCCGCGTTCGCGCACCGGGCTGTACGCCGACCAGGACACCATGCCCCGGCCGTCGGTCGCGGGCTCCCGGCTCGTCCTGGTGCGCTCCGATGGCGATCCCAAGCCCCTGCCCGGCACCGACGTCCATGACGGGGAGCTCGGTTATGAGGCGGCCGAGCGCGGTGCCGTCGAGCAGGCCGACCGCATCTGGGCCTGGGCCTGCGCCCGCGGTTACACCATCGAGAGCGGCGAGTACACCTACCTCAAGAACTCCATCTACGACCTGGAGCAGTCCCTGCGCAACAGGCAGGAGAGGCGCCATGGCCTGACTGCCGGCGACCACCCGCCGCGCCCATAGCCCCGCTGGCGCTCCCTCCCCGGGCCCTCCCCCCCTCGCCGAGAGGGAGGCCTCTCTCCCCCTCCCGGCCTGGAGCGCATGCGTTCGTGCCTGGAGCCCAGGGGCGTCGGGTAGGCTCACCGCCGTGCCGCGCGCGTATGCGCTGCCCGCGCTCCGCTTGAGAGGACCCCATGACCGCCACCGCCCATCCCGGTCCTGCCGCGGCGCCGTCCCCCGGCGCCACCAACTGGGCGGAGGTCGTGCGCCTGCGCACCCTGCCGGCCGCCGTCGCCCCCGTCCTCCTGGGGGCCGGCGCCGCCACCTCGCTCGGCACCGGATCCCTGCTGCGCACCCTGCTCGCGGCGGGCGTCGCCCTGGCGCTCCAGATCGGCTGCAACCTCGCCAATGACTACTCCGATGGCGTGCGCGGCACGGACGATGAGCGCTCCGGCCCCCCGCGCCTGACCGCCTCGGGGCAGGTGGCGCCCCGCAGCGTCAAGCTCGCCGCCTTCGCCTGCTTCGGGATCGCCTCCGCGCTCGGACTCGTGCTCGTGGTGCTGACCGGCCAGTGGTGGCTCATCGGCGTCGGCGCCGCGGCGGTGGCCGCCGCCTGGTTCTACACCGGCGGCTCGCGCCCCTACGGCTACGCGGGCCTGGGGGAGGTCTTCGTCTTCGTGTTCTTCGGGCTCGTCGCCACCTGCGGCACCGCCTATGTCCAGGGCGGGGCCGTGCCAGGCTGGCTCTGGCTCGCCGCCAGTGGGATCGGCCTCATCGCCTGCTCCCTGCTCATGGTCAACAACCTGCGCGACATCGCCACCGATCCAGCCCACGGGAAGATGACGCTGGCCGTGCGCCTCGGGGATTCCCGCGCCCGGACCGCCTACACGATCATGGTCTTCCTGCCGATCCTCATCGCCGCGGGATCGCTCCTGTGGGCCCACACCGCCTCCGGCGGTGACCAGGGGGTCGTGGTCCTCATCGACCTCCTGGCCCCCGTCATCCTCATCTCCACCTTCGCATGGCGCGCCGCAGCCGCTGTCAGCGCCGGTGCCACGGGACGCGAGCTCATCGCCTCCCTGCGCAACGCGGGCCTTTACGAGCTCGTCTACGGCGTCGTCGTCGGCCTGGCCTTCCTCATCGTGGGGACCTGAGGACTCGCAGGCGCGACAGCGCCCCGGCGCCTGCCTCGAGGAACGGGGCGGGGCGTCGGGGCGCTGCTCGTGGGGCTCAGTTGCCGTCGCTGTCCGAGTCCATGGAGTCACCGCTCATGGAGTCGGTGGGCGCCTCGGACGCGCCCCCGCCCATGGTGTCGTCGTCGCTGCCCATGGTGGATCCGCCGTTCATGGAGTCGGCCGGCTCGGTGGAGTCCCCGCCCATCTTGTTGTCGTCACCCATGGTGGGGCCATCCTTCATCGAGTCGGTGGGCTCGGAGGAGGAGTCAGCGCCCTTGGTGGTCGCCGGCGCTGTAGTGGCGGCGGGGGTCGTGTTCTTGGAGTCCCCGGAGTCCGAGGATCCGCAGGCGGCGACGCCGAGAGCGGCGACGGCGATGAGTGCGGCGGCCATAGTGGTGCGGATGCGCATGTGCTTCTCCTAGTGATGGGGTGATGCGAGCGCACACGAGACGTGCGTCGTCGCGGTCGGTTCGCGGCACCATAACGAATAGATCACGGCAGATTCTGTGGTGTACCTCATAATCGCTGGTGATCGTTGGTGGCTGCTCATGCTTGCCCGACCGCCGCTCGGCGCGGAATCGCGCGGCGATCCATTCCGCTGGCGCCCTCTCGTATCCGTGGGGATCTCTTGGCGCCCGTCTCACGGAGCGTGCGCGAGCACGACGAGCCCTCGGCGCGGCCCTCTCCCCAACTCAGAGGCCGCGCCGAGGGAGCTTCTACTCCGCGATGATCGCGGGGGTCACTTCGCGCCGTCGGTCATCTTCCCGTCGGACATCTTGTCGTCCTTGCCGTCGGTCATCTTCCCGTCGGACATCTTGTCGTCACTCATCTTGCCGTCATCCATCTTGTCGGCGGTGGCGGTCGCGGCGGGCTTCGTGTCCTTCATGTCCTTCGAGTCGCTGGACGAGCCGCAGGCGGCGATGCCGACGGCGGAGACGGCGATGAGGCCGGCGGCCAGGGCGGTGCGAGCGGTGCGAATGCGCATGGGATCTCTCCTGTACGAGGTGTCGTGGTCGGGCCCGCCTCGTGGCGAGCCATCACCCCTCGTTCGGGGCCGGGGCCCCGCCGGATCGGATCCATTCCTGTGACGCTCGCCATAGCTTCTTGATCCCGTTTCCACCGATCCGCCCACCGCCCGGCGCCGAACCACGGGTGAATCCATCCCACCGACACACGAGGAGCCCAGATGCTCATCAGTCTTGTCCTCATCGGCTTCTTCGGAGGCCTCATCACCGGCATATCGCCATGCATCCTGCCGGTCCTGCCCGTCATCCTCCTGTCCGGGGGCGCCCAGGGCGCCAAGGGGGAGGGGGAGAAGGCGCCCTCGCGCCTGCACCCCTACCTCGTCGTCGGCGGCCTCGTCCTGAGCTTCACCACCTTCACGCTCATCGGCTCCACGCTGCTCAACCTGCTCAACCTCGCGCAGGACGCGATCCGCTGGGCCGGTGTCATCCTCCTGGCCCTCATCGGCATCGCGATGATCATCCCGAAGGTCATGGAGATCATCGAGCGCCCCTTCGCGCGCTTCCAGAGCGCTGGCGGCGGCAAGACGCCGAGCAACGGCTTCCTCCTCGGCCTCGTGCTCGGAACCGCCTACGTCCCCTGCGCCGGTCCCGTCCTCGCTGCCGTCTCCGTTGCGGGCTCCACCGGCAAGATCGGGGCGGACACCGTGGCCCTGGCCGTCTCCTTCGGACTGGGCACCGCTATCCCCTTGCTCGCCTTCGCGCTCGCGGGCCGCGGCATCACCGAGCGCCTCAAGGCCTTCCGCACCCGCCAGAAGGGCATCCGGATCGCCGCCGGTGCCATGATGATCCTGCTGTCCGTCGCCCTGGTCACCGACCTGCCCGCCGCCGTCCAGCGCGCCCTGCCGGACTACACCGCCTCCCTCCAGGCCAAGACCGATGAGGCCCTGGCCGCCACCCGCAGGGTCCCCGAGGGCCGCGGGGCCTGCGTCGACGGCGCCGACCACCTGGCCGACTGCGGCACCGTCCCCGAGCTGACCGGTATCAAGGCCTGGTTCAACACTCCCGGCGAGCAGCCGCTCACCGCCGCCGACCGCGAGGGCAAGGTCCACCTTTACGACTTCTGGGCCTACTCCTGCATCAACTGCCAGCGCTCCATCCCCGGCATCGAGAAGCTCCACGAGACCTACCGTGACTCCGGCCTGCAGGTCGTCGGCATCCACTCCCCGGAGTACGCCTTCGAGAAGGAGGTCGACAACGTCCGCGCCGGCGCCGAGAAGCTCGGGATCACCTACCCCGTCGCCGTGGACTCCGACCTGGCCACATGGACCGCCTTCGACAACCACTACTGGCCCGCCCACTACCTCGTCGACGCCACCGGGCAGCTGCGCCAGGTGAAGTTCGGCGAGGGCGGCGAGGAGACCACTGAGAAGCTCGTCCGCGAGCTCCTCACGCAGGCCAACCCCTCCGTTGCCCTCCCCGAGCCGGTCTTCACCGAGGCGGACAACGCCCCTGACGTCTCCGCCGCGCGCAGCCCTGAGACCTACCTCGGCTCCGACCGCGCCCAGTACTTCGCAGGAGGTGTCCTCAAGCCAGGATCCGGCACGTTCAGCTTCCCCGCCGAGCAGAAGGAGAGCGGCTTCTCCCTCGACGGCGCTTGGAACGTCGAGGGCCAGAAGATCAACCCCGACGGCGCCCCAGGCAAGCTGCGCCTGTCCTGGAAGGGCAAGCATGTCTACCTCGTCGCCTCAGGGGAGGGGAACGTCACCTGGAAGGACGGTGGCCAGGAGAAGAGCATCCACATCTCCGGCACGCCCAACACCAATGAGCTTGTGAGCCTCGCCGAGCCCTCCTCAGGGCAGCTTGAGCTCACGGTCGACCCGGGGGTCTCCCTGTACTCCTTCACCTTCGGGTGAGAGAGGCAGTCCCCGGCTGCGAATGAGAAGAGAGGAGGAGTCGAATGAGGAGGCGCCCCGTCGGGCCCGTACCATGCGCGGTGTGGATAAGCAGCGGTACACCGAGCGCGGCGATCAGGCTGATGCTCTCCTGGAGCGCGTTGCCCAGGGGGACGAGCAGGCCTTCGCCGAGTTGTACGACGCCTGGGCGGGGCGCCTCCTCGCCCTCATCATCCGCATCGTCGTCGATCGCGCCCAGAGCGAGGAGGTCCTCCAGGAGGTCATGCTCGAAGCCTGGCGCAGGGCTCCCTCCTTCGACCCCGCGCGGGGGACGGGGCGGGCCTGGCTCGTCACCATGGCCCGCCATCGGGCCATCGACAGGGTCCGCGCGGCCCAGGCCGCGCGCGACCGCGAGGACGCCTGGCAGGGCTACCTGCCCGACACCGACGTCACCGTCGCCGAGGTGGAGGATCGCATGGAGGCCAGCAGGGTCCGCCAGGCCCTCGACGCCGTCGGGGAGCCCCATCGGACCACGATCGCCCTGGCCTACTTCACCGGCCTCACCCACACCGAGATCGCCCAGCGCATGGGAGTGCCGCTGGGCACCGTCAAGAGCCGCATCCGGGACGGCATGGCCAAGATGAGAACACATCTAGGAGGACAGCGATGAGCAGGGAAGGAGACGACATGACTGACGCGACGCGCGCCGACGGCGAGGAGCTGGACTCGCTCCTCGACGGCGAGACCGGAGCGCTCCTCGGAGCCTCCCTGCGCCCCGTCGATCCGCCCGCGCCGATGCGCGCCGCCCTCCTGGAGCAGATCAGGGGGATCGAGCAGGAGCGGCCCGCGCAGGCGGCTGAGGTCGGCGCGGCCCCAGAGCCCGGGCAGGCCGGCGAGGGCGGGAAGGCTGGCAAGGCTATGCCCGCGGATGACGGCCTCGCCCCCGTCATCCCGCTGCGGCGCCGTCGCGCCTGGCGCTACACCGCCCAGGCGGCGGCCGCCGTCGTGCTCATCGCCGCTGGCTTCGGCGCCGGATTCCACTCCGGCTACGGCTCGGGCTACGGCGGCGGGCACGACACCGCCGTGGAGCACATGACCCCGATGGTCGACTACGCCCACCTCAACGAGGCCCAGGACGTGCGCCGGGTGACGGACACGATGCCCGACGGGCACGTCGCCACGCTGACCTGGAGCGAGGGCATGTCCATGACGGCCCTGTCCCTGCCCCAGGAGATGCGCTCCTCCGCCAGCGGGGCCAGCCTGCAGGTGTGGCTGGAGGACCCGGCCTCGGGCATCACCTCGCTCGGCGTCTACTCGCCCGACGGGGACGCGACCTTCGCCTTCCTGCCCGCGATGCCGCGCCCCGGCCAGCGCGTCCTCATCACCGCTGAGCCCACCGGGGGTTCCTCCCAGCCGACGACGGCGCCACTCGTCGTCCTCGCCGTCGGCGGGCAGGGGGCAGGGGCGAGCGCGCCGGCGCCCCCGAGCGGCCCCGTCGCTGGGCCGGCCTCCACGCCGTCGTCCGCTCCCGCGGGCACCAGCCACGCTTGAGGCCACCGGCGCGGCATACAGGGCGGCCCCGGCACCGAGCGATCGGTACCGGGGCCGCACTATGCGGTGAGAGGGGGCGTCAGCGGGCGCCCTCGGAGAGGGGCACCTCGGCGTCGGGCTCATGCGTGATCCGGTTGCGGATATCGCGGCGCACCACCTCGATGCTCCACAGCCAGATGATGTGCCCGAAGAACTCCGAGAAGTGCTCGGACCAGGTCTGCGCGCCAGCCACCCACGGGAAGGGATTCGGCGCCCAGCCAAGCAGCGGCATGACGACGACGTGAGCGCCGACGTACACGAAGACACCGAAGGCGGCGCCCTGCCACAGCTTGATGGCGGGGTAGTACTCGGCGATGACGCAGTAGATGAGGGCGAACACGATCGCGAAGGTGAAGTGCACGCAGAAGGACATGATCGGCGCCGGGTTGTTGTTGAAGGTGACCATGGTGTGCGAGGTGTCGTGGGACATCCCGAACCACTCCAGCATCGACTGCGGGGGATTGGTCTCCGAGCGGATGCCCGGGGTGCGGGGCGGGAAGGGGACCTCCCAGCCGAACTTCACGATCGCGGAGAAGAAGCCGCCGATGAGGCCGACGATGATCGCGGGGCCGATGCGGCGCCGGGCCGGATCTGTCTTGGTGAGCAATGCGGACACGAGGAGACCTCCTTGGACGGCGACAGCGTGCCGCCGGGTCGTGGACCTCGACGCTGATCGCGCCTGGTGCCGGTCAGCCTGGCACGGCGCGCTCGCGGGTGTCCACGGTTCTGGGATGACCTTTGTGCGTGGCCGCGCGCAGAGGCCGGCTCAGAAGTAGTAGGGGAACGGCGACCAGTCCGGCTCGCGGCGCGCCAGGAAGGCGTCGCGTCCCTCGACGGCCTCATCGGTCATGTAGGCCAGGCGCGTGGCCTCCCCGGCGAAGACCTGCTGGCCCGCCAGCCCATCATCGGCCAGGTTGAAGGCGTATTTGAGCATGCGGATCGCCTGCGGGGACTTCGAGGCCACGATGGCCGCGTACTCCAGGGCGCGCTCCTCCAGCTCGGCGTGGGGCACTGCCTCGTTGACCACGCCCCAGCGCTCGGCGGTGGCGGCGTCATAGGGGCGGGCCAGGAAGAAGATCTCGCGGGCGCGCTTGTCCCCGCACTGGCGGGCCAGCAGCGCCGAGCCATAACCGGCGTCGAAAGAGCCCACATTCGCATCGGTCTGCTTGAAGAGCGCGTGTTCGATGGAGGCCAGCGACAGGTCGCAGATGACGTTGAGGGAGTGCCCACCGCCAGCGGCCCACCCGCTCACGGCGGCGATGACGACCTTGGGCATCATGCGGATGAGCCTCTGGACCTCCAGGATGTGCAGGCGCCCGGCGCGGGCCGCGTCTGTGCGGGCCCTGGCCGCCGCGACATCCGCCTCATGGGAGTAGGGCTCCGATGGCGCTGCGCCCGACCCGCCCTCCGCGCTGGCGCCGCTGGATGTGGGGCCGCCAGCGCCGCTAGCGTCGTCGTCGGTCTCGTAGAGATAGCCGTCCCGGCCCCGGATCCGCTGGTCGCCACCCGAGGAGAAGGCCCAGCCTCCATCGCGCGGCGAGGGACCGTTGCCGGTGAGGATGACGGCGCCGACGTCGCCGCTCATCCGCGCGTGGTCGAGCACGGCGGCGAGCTCGTCCACGGTGCGGGGCCGGAAGGCGTTGCGCACCTCGGGGCGGTCGATCGCCACGCGGACCACCGGGAGGTCGCGCAGCCAGGCGCCGTCGGCGTCCCGCTCGCAGCCGCGGTGGTAGGTGACATCGGTGAGTTCGCCCTCGCCGAAGCCCTCGACCTCCCGCCAGCGCAGGGGATCGAAGATCTCCGAGACGCGGCGGGGCAGGGGATGCGCCGCGCCGGGAGCGGCGGAGTACCACCCGGACGCGGGCGTGGGCGGCCCGGACGGGGCAGGGGCTGATGAGGGTGATGCGGCCATGGACATCAGGGTAAGCGAGTGGCGTGGGACGCAGCGCCGCTACGCTGGGAGGCATGAACGAGTCCCAGGCCGGCGCCGCGCCCCGCACAGCTCTGAACGCAGCGCCGAACACTGTGCCCACCGTCACCAGCGCGCCGACGGCGAGCCCCGCCCACCAGCGCGAGACCATCCCCGCCGCCCAGGGCGGGGGGCGGATCGACTCCGAGGTCGGCCGCCTGCGCGAGGTCGTCGTCCACCGCCCCGGCGCGGAGGTCGCCCGCCTGACCCCGATCAACGCCAATAGACTCCTGTTCGACGACGCCCTCGACATCTCCCTCGCCCAGGCCGAGCACGACACCCTCACCGCGATCCTGCGGGAGCACGGCGTCATCGTCCACGACTTCCGCGACCTGCTCGCCGAGTCCCTCGCCGTGCCCGAGGCCCGGGCGCTCGTCCTGGAGCAGGCGGTGGGCCCCGAGGCGGTCGGCCTGTCCACCTCCGAGGTGCTCACCGCCTACCTGTCCGGCCTGCCCGACGCCGAGCTCGCCGACATCCTCCTGGCGGGCCTCACCCGCGCCGAGCTGCACGACCGCCTCGACGCCTCCGACTCCAAGACCCTGTTCGCCACGACCTTCCTGTCCACCCTCGAAGGGCAGTTCGTCATCACCCCCCTTCCCAACCACCTGTTCACGCGCGACGCCTCGTCGTGGATGTACGGCGCCTGCCATCTCAACCCGATGGCGCTGGCCCCCCGTCGCCGCGAGACCGCCAACTACGAGGCGGTGTACCGCTACCACCCGGCCTTCGCCGACCGGGCGGCCCTCTGGGCGGCCCCGCACCACGCCACGCGCGCCACCGTCGAGGGCGGCGACATCCAGGTGATGGGCAACCGGACGCTCGTCGTGGGGCTCTCGCACCGCTCCACCGCCGCGGGCGTCGAGCGCCTGGCCTCCCGCCTCTTCGCCGACGGGGCGGCGGACCGCGTCATCGGCGTCCACATGCCCGACCGCGCCTTCTACACCGAGCTCGACGCCGTCATGCACCTGGACACCCTCATGTCGATGGTCGCCCCGGACACCTACCTGCGCTTCGCCGGCTTCGACGACGTCACCACCGTGGAGATCGAGCCCGGCCCCGCCCACGGCTCCCAAGCCCCAGGGCTGAGCGTCACGATCCATGACGGCGCCGAGATGGACCAGGTCCTGGCCCGGGCGGCCGGCATCGACTCCTTCCGCATCATCAGCCCCGATATGACCGACGAGGCCGAGGCCCTGCGGGAGCTGGCGCGGGACTCCTGCAACGTCGTCGCCCTCGCCCCGAACCTCGTCATCGGCTACGCCCACAACCGGCGGGCCAATGAGGCGCTGCGCGCCGCGGGCGTCGAGGTGATCGAGACCCCCGGTGTCGAGCTCGTCCGCGGCCGCGGCGGCGGCCACTGCATGACCTGCCCCATTACCCGCGACGCCGTGTGAGCGATCTGTGACCGGGGTTGATCGCCGATCCTTTGACAGTCACGATGCGCCCGGTCTAGCATCGGACTAGCAGCTAGGGATGAAATAGTTCCCCGAGCACTGATCCGTCGAGGCCCTGCACCTGAGTGCAGGGCCTCTTCGCGTGAACGAGGGGACTCATGCTTCTGGCGTACATCGATGAGACTGGCGAGCCTGGCGCCTACGTCTCTCCTCATCATGATCGGTACAAGACGAGCCCAGCCTTCGGCTATGCCGGATTCGTTATTCCGGAGACCTCAGTGTGGGACTTCGCTTCGAGTTTCCAGCGCAAGAAGAGGGAAGTCTTCGCCTCGGAGGTCGAGGGCGTCGAGAATCCGGGTCGATGGGAGCGCAAGGGCGCGAGTATCTTCCGCCAGAAGACGTTGCTGAGCCATCCGCAACAGTTCCGCGTCTTCTCTGGGCTCGTCAAAGAGCTTCGCAGGAGAGACGGGAGTCTGTTCTATTACGCTGATGAGAAGCCTTTGGGTACTCCGAAGCAGACGCTCTTGGATCCCGAGGAGAGAGAAGCCAACGCGATGAGGGAGGCTCTCAATCGCCTCGCTAGATACGCCGATCACCGTGGCGAGAACATTCTTGTGATGATCGATCAGATCAACGAGAAGACGCGAGTCGAGCGTGTCGCCCGCATGTATGGCCATGTCTTCAATCGTGTGAAGGATTATCCGGAGATACGAAGGCTGGTTGAGCCGCCGATGCACATTGATTCCAAGCTGAGCGCATCCGTTCAATTCGCCGACTGGGTTGCCGCATGGGTGACTCGGGCGATCGACTACCAGCTTGTGCGGGACTCGAGGCATCGATGGGTGGTCGATGCCGAACCGCTCAATGATCTCAAAGGGGTGTTCACTTACGAATCAAAGCTGCATCTCCATGAGCGCACTGTCGAGGATATTAACAACTCGGAGATACTTGCCCGTTTCCGACCGATCTATCCTGTTCCTCACGGGCATCTCATTGGTGCCAGTGTCGACCCCGATGTCGCAAGGAAGATGAGAGGAATCGCGGAGGCCTCTCGGCGTCGACGGCGACAAGAATGAGGTGGAGCGCTCCGCCCGGGGGTCAGGCGGCGGGCTTGGGCCGGTAGGCCGTCAGCTTCCCCGTGTTGTCGTAGCCGATCAGCAGGTCGCCGTCATGGAAGTACCTCCACGAATCGATGTCCCCGATCAGGATCGCGCCCGATTCCCCGCTCGAGCCGGGGTCGACGAGGCGCAGATAAAGGTTGTGATCGCGCACCTCGCGGACCTCGGCAAGAGGCCCGAACCCGCTGAGTCCGATGTAATTGATCGTCGCCGGTGTGCAGTCTTTGTCGCTTTTGCTGCCGGCCTTGCGGACAACGGAGTTGACATCAGCCAGCGAGAGAGTGGAGCCTCCGTGCTCGAGTTTGTTGAGGCAATCCGCGCCCGTCAGCGAGATCGACATCGTCGACGGCGCCCAGGAGGTGTCGGCGTTCTCGATCCAGGCGCGCGCCTGGGCGACGCTCACTTGCGTGGGCGAGTACGGGAATGTGGCGTAGTTCTTGGAAAGGCTCTGGGAGATATCGCCCAATGACGAGCCATCAGAGGAGTAAAGGGTGATCCGCGTGCTCCCGGAGCTCTTGTCCGTCGAGGTGACCAGCCAGCCATCAGACAGGTTCACCCAGGTGTCATCCGATGTGATCGAGCCCATGGACTGGGCTGATCCATCATCAAGGTCCAATGCGAGCAGCTCCCCATCACTCGCCCCGTTCCCGGGTTTGATCCCACTCGTCACCGCGGCGTACCTGCCGCCGGACGAGAAACCCAGCCTCACGCGGAGATCAGTGTTCGTCGAGTCGATCGTCGTCCTCCAGCGCTCGTCGTAGCGGGAGGTCCACAGAGCGCAGTCATGGCCCTCGCAGGCCACGGCGGCGCTCGGCGAGACACTGACCACCGCGTCCGCCGACCACGGGGCGCGAACGCGCTCCTGGGTGTCGATGTCGATGAGCTGGTCTCGGTCGATCACCCAGTTCTTCCACACCCCGATGCTGCTCAGGGCGTGGTCCAGGGTCTGCTCCCAGACGGCCTCGACGCCGTCGCCGGTCTGCCGCAGCACCGTGATGACAGTGGAGTCACTCTGGACGACGATGCGGACGAACTTGTCGCCCGCTGGCCGGACCTCGGTCCGCTCGCCTTTGCCGGGAGCGTCGTAGGTCCATGCCTGCTCGGCGCCGTTGAGCCAGTTCGTGCTCCAAGGGCTGATCGCGCGCAGGGTGAGATCCTCCGGCGCCTGAGGGGATGACGCGCCCAGCAGCGCGTACGCCGACGCCCCGCCCGCCAGGAGCAGGCTGACGGCCAGGACGATCGACATGAGCGCGCGCCTCCTGGCGTGGGCGCTCCCGGGCGGAGCCCCGGCGGCGGACCGCCGCTGAGGATCTGGGGAAGGGGACGGATCTGCGGCCATGACACCGAGGATGCCACGGATCTCGGCCGCGGGGCATGGGCCGGTCGACCCGCCAGCGCCCGTCTCCGCCCCTGATGCGCAACACCTCGGGGCTCACCATGACCTGCGGCTCTGCGCGACCATTGCGACGGCGAGCCATGGATACGCCGACCTCTGGCTATCCTGGGGGCGTGACTCCCATTTCCCATGCGCGGATCCGCGGAGAGCTCGACCTGGGGGCTCTCCGGGAGAAGGACCGCACCGGCCTCCTGGCTGATATTGACAGGATTGTCGTCTGGGATATCGCCCTGACCAGCCGCTTCCGCGGTTTGACACGCCGCGACGGTATCCTCCTCCACGGCCCCGCGGGCTGGGGTGAAGTCGCCCCCTTCTGGGACTACGACGCCGACGTCTCCGCGCCGTGGCTCGCCGCGGCCCTCGAGACGGCCACCGGCATCGGCCCCGGGGGAGCCCCCGCGCCGCAGCACCCCGTCGTGCGGGCCCACATCCCTGTCAACGTGACCATCCCCGAGGTGGGGGAGCAGCAGGCCCGCGAGATGGTGGTCTCCTCGGGCTGCCGCACGGCCAAGGTCAAGGTCGCGGGGCGGCGCGATTCCATGCGCAAGGACATCAAGCGGCTGGAGGCCGTCCGGGACGCCCTCGGCCCCGAGGGGCGCGTCCGCATCGACGCCAATGGGTGCTGGGACCTCGACGCCGCCGCGCGCCACATCCCCATCCTCGACCGCGCCGCGGGCGGCCTGGAGTACGTGGAGCAGCCCTGCTCCGATGTCCACGACCTCGCCGCGCTGCGCAAGCGCCTCAGTGTGCCGATCGCGGCGGACGAGTCCATCCGCCTGTCGGACGACCCCCTCGCCGTCACCCGCCTGCGGGCGGCGGACCTGGCGATCCTCAAGGCCGCCCCCCTGGGAGGGGTGACCCGCGCCCTCGCGATGGCCGAGCGGCTCGGGCTTCCCACCGTCGTCTCCTCCTCCCTGGACACCACCATCGGCCTGTCCGAAGGGGCCCGCCTCGCGGCAGCGCTGCCGGTGCTCGGGCGCGCCTGCGGGCTGGGCACGATCCGACTGCTCGCGCGCGACGTCGCCGTGCCCTCGGCCGTCCCCGTCAACGGCTCCCTCGCGGTGCGCAAGCCCCACCTGTCCAAGGCGATCCTCGGCGCAGTGCTCGCCGGCGAGGAGACCGTCTCCCGGTGGCAGCCCCGATTCACCCATATGCTCGGGGCGCTGGCCGCCCGACGGGAGCGGGAGGCGCGCGACGCCTCGAGCGCCGTCGGAGGCCTGCCGATCTGATCCGCGCCACCCGCGCCCGTAACGAACGAGGACTGATGCAGCCCCCCTCACTGACCGCTGCCGCTGCCATCGTGGAGGCCCTCGTGGCCGCGGGCGTGAACTGGGTGGTTCTCAGCCCCGGATCGCGATCCGCCCCCATGGCCTACGCCCTGGCCGAGGCCGAGGACGCCGGGCTCCTGGGGCTGCGGGTCGTGCTGGACGAGCGCAGCGCGGGCTTCACCGCCCTGGGCATGAGCCGCGCGGCGCTCCTGGCCGGCCAGCGCGCCCCCGCCGCCGTCGTCACCACCTCGGGCACCGCCGTGGCGAACCTCCACCCGGCGCTCGCCGAGGCCGACGCCGCTGGCATCCCCCTCCTCGTCGTCTCCACCGACCGCCCCCACGAGCTCGTGGGCACCGGCGCGAACCAGACCACCGAGCAGGCGGGCATCTTCGCCCTCGCCCCGCGCGCGACCGCCGACATCCCCGCGGATCTCACCGCCCCCGCCGGTCTGGGGGAGGAGGCCGGGCGGGCCTCCATCGCCGGGCAGGTGCGCAGGGCCGTGCTCGCCGCCGCCGGGACACTGACCCGGGACCCGGGCCCCGCCCATATCAACGCCCGATTCCGCCCGCCGCTCGCGCCAGTGGACGGGCCGATCCTGGGCGACTCGCCGGGGCAGGGCGCGAGCGCCCCGAGCGCCCTGATGTCCCCGAGCGCCCAAGGCTTCCAGGGCGCCTGGGGCGCCTGGGGCGTGCCCGACGACGCCGAGGCCCAGGTCCCCGCGCCACGGATCATCTGGGAGGCTCCCGCCCCGCCCTCAGGCGCCGCGGATGAGCCGGGCCGGGCCCGCGGGCTCGTCGTCGCGGGCGACTGCCCGGACCCGGCCCTCGGCGACATCGCCGCGAGGGTGGCTGAGCGCCTCGGATGGCCCCTCCTGGCCGAGCCGACCTCCGGGGCCCGCCACGGAGCCACCGCCCAGCCCCGCTATGCCGAACTGCTCGCCACCAGCGCGGGGCGGGACCTCGCGGCGCGGGCGAGCCACATTCTCGTCGCCGGCCACCCCAGCCTCAGCAGGCCCATCAGCGCCCTCCTGGCGCGCGAGGACGCGCGGATCAGCGTCCTGGCCGATCGGGCCAGGATCACCGACGTCGCCGGGACCGCCGGGCGCGTCATCGCCGTCGATCCCGCCCCCACGACCACTGGCCGCGCCGACCAGGCGGAGCGGATCGCGGGCCTCCTCGGGGCCGCGGTGCCGTCCTGGGGCGCCGAGTGGAGGAGCGCCGTCGCCGCCCTCGAACCACCCTCGGTGGCAGGGAGCGATGCCGCCCTCGACGCTGACGACGCCGCCGTCGCCGTCTGGGAGTCCTGCGCCCCCACTGGCCAGGATGGCGAGGCGCCCCTGCTCGTCGTCGGCTCGTCCATGACGATCCGACGACTCGACCGGCTGGCGCCCGGGGGCGCGCCCGCGCCCGCCGCCGTCGCCAATCGGGGCCTGGCCGGGATCGACGGGACGATCGCCACCGCCACCGGGCTCGCGCTCGCCTCCGGGCGGCCGGTGCGAGCGATCATGGGGGACCTGGCCTTCATCCACGACGCCATGTCGCTCGGGCGCGGCCGGCTTGAGCGCGAGCCCGACCTCCAGGTCATCGTCCTCGACGACGCCGGCGGGGCCATCTTCAACGGCCTGGAGTACGCGCGCGTGCCGGGGGCTGGGAGATTCCGCCGCCTGTTCTCCACCCCGCAGCACGCGGATGTGGCCAATATCGCGCGGGGGATGGGCATCGAAGCGGTCGACGCCCCTGATCGGGACACCCTCCTGCGCCTCCTCGCCCAGCCCGTGCGCGGAACGAGCGTGGTCAGGGTCCCCTTACTCTCCTGAGGGCGGCGCTGGGGCGAGGAGCCGGGCGAGTGGACGCCCGAGCGACCTGTGCCTCGCTCACTGGTCGACCTGGCGCGATGCCATATGATGCGACGGCTCGCTAGTCGGTGGTCGCCTGCCCCGTCCACGGCCCCGCACGAGGATCCCCTCGCACAGGCTGGTCACAGGTAGCGAGAAGGGACGGCACGGCCTTGTTGGCTTGTCTGGCTTCCGCACAGGATGAAGGGGCGAGCCCCGAGGAGGAGAACATGAGCACCTACGACGAGTCGAACGGCCAGCCCATCGGCCAGGACGGCGCCACGGGCCCGACCGCGCCGACGGCGCCGACCGAGACCTACGCCTCCGCTCCCGCCGCCCCCGCTGGCTACAACTTCGATCACGGCGCCCAGGCCGGTCCCTACGCCCCCACGGACACGTTCGGCGGGCCCGTTGCCACGGGCGGCGCGGGCGGCGTCGACGGGGCCTTCCCCGCGGCCTCCCCGGCTGCCGCCCCCCCGAAGGAGAAGCGCGGACCCGGCTGGGGCGCCATGATCTCCATGACCGCGGCTGCCGCGCTCCTCGCCTCCGGGGGCACCTTCGCCGCCGTTCACTACGGCGGTGACGGCGCCTCCCCGTCGCAGGGCTCCGCCTCCGCGCCCACCGCCGTCGCCACGGGCTCCACCACGCAGACCGTCACCTCCCAGGGCACCACCCCGGACTGGCAGGCCGTCACCGCCGCCGTGTCCAACTCGGTCGTCTCGATCACGGTCCAGGTGGGGGACAGCGGCGCCGTCGGCTCGGGCGTCGTCTACGACTCGCAGGGGCACATCCTCACCAACCAGCACGTCGTCGCGGGCGCCACGAAGATCATGGTGACCCTCGCCGATGGGCGCATCTACGGCGCCGACGTCGCGGGCACGGACGCCAGTACGGACCTGGCTGTCATCAAGCTCAAGGACGCCCCGAGCGACCTCACCGTGGCGCAGATCGGCGACTCCGACTCCGTCGCGACCGGGCAGGGCGTCATGGCGATCGGCAACCCGCTCGGCCTGTCCTCCACGGTGACCACCGGCATCGTCTCCGCGCTCGACCGCCCCGTGGTCACCACCCAGGAGAGCACGGACGGCTCCTCCGGGGGCTCCGACCAGCCCCAGCCCCAGCAGACCCCGCAGCAGGGCGGGCTGGGGGGCCTGCTCAACGGTCTCCTCAACAAGAACCGGAAGCCGAGCACGCAGGTCTACACGAACGCCATTCAGATCGACGCCGCCATCAACCCCGGGAACTCCGGCGGGCCGCTTTTCGACGGCAGCGGCAAGGTCATCGGCATCACCAGCTCGATCGCCTCGACGGGCGGCTCCAGCTCCTCGGGCGAGCAGTCCGGGTCCATCGGCATCGGCTTCGCCATCCCCGCCAAGCTCGCCCAGAAGGTCGCCGACCAGCTCATCGCCAGCGGCAGCGCCTCGCACGCCTACCTGGGGGTGAGCATCGGCGACGGCGGCGCGGAGGCCGATGGCACCCTGCGCGCCGGCGCGGAGGTCGGAAGCGTGGAGCAGGGATCGCCCGCCGCCAACGCCGGCCTCAAGCAGGGCGACGTCATCACCGCGATCAACGGCAAGACCACCAGCCAGGCGGCGGCGCTCACCGGCTTCGTGCGCCAGTACTCGGCGGGCGACCAGGTCAAGCTCACCGTCATCCGCGACGGCAAGTCCCAGGAGATCGAGGTCACCCTCGCCGAGAAGACCTCCTGACCCCTCCGCCGAGACCGGTCGAAGTTAGGAGGCGGGTTCCCGGACCGGTCTCGATCAGGGGAGGGCGCCGAGAGCGCCGAGCATGGGGCGCATCTTCGCCCGGGTCTCGGCGAGCTCGTCGTCGGGATCGGAATCCGGCATGATCCCGCCGCCACCGAAGACCCTCACAGGCCCGCCGGGGGCGGTGATGCTCCCGCTGCGAAGCGCGATGCACCACTCGCCCTCGCCGTGCCAATCGACCCAGCCCACGGGCCCCGCGTAGCGCCCGCGGTCCATGCCCTCGACCTCCTCGATGATCCGCCCCGCCGCCTCGCGCGGGGTCCCGCAGACCGCCGCCGTCGGATGCAGGGCTCCCACGAGGGACAGGGCGCCGGTGTCCCCGGCCACCACGCCGGTGATATCGCTGGCCAGATGCAGGACATTGGGCAGTTCCAGGAGGAATCGCTCGGGCGCCTCGACCACCGAGCACAGCGGGGTGAGCGCCTCGATGGCGGAGGCGCGCGCCAGGGCGTGCTCGCGGTTGTTCTTCTCCGAGCCCTCCAGCCACGCCGCCAACTCGGCCGTCCGCCGAGGAGTGTCCCCGGGATGGCGCCGGGCCGTCCCCGCCAGCACCCGGCTCGCCAGCCTCCGGCCGGCCAGGCGCAGCAGCATCTCCGGCGAGGCGCCGACCATCCCGTCGACGGCGAAGGTCCAGCACGACGGATAGGCGCGTCCCAGGCGCCCCAGGATCGTGCCCGCGGGCAGCGGCTGGCCGGGGGTGACCAGGACGTCCCTGGCCAGGACGACCTTGCGGGCCTCGCCGGCGCGCATCCGCTCGCAGGTGGAGGCCACGGCCGCGCACCAGCTCGCATCATCGAGGGAGCCGGTCTCCACGAGCGCCCCGCTCCCTCCCGCGCTGCCGATCGCCGCGGGGGCCGGCGACGCCGCCTCCAGCAGCCCGGCGAGGATCGCGCCGTGATCGGGGTGCTCCACGGCCTCCTCGGCTGACGGCCCCGAGTCGTCAGGGCTCCCGGGGCCGCCGTCCCCGGGGGTGGGGACGGCCGTCGTCATCCACGCCCCGGCCTCATCGAGGCCCACGATCACCTCGGGCACGAGCAGCACCGAGTGGGCCTCCGAGCGATCCGAGAAGGCGATCGTCCCCAGCGCCACTGGCCCGGTGCCGGGCCGCACGAGCGGATCGCGCCACCAGGAGGCGTAGACGGTCGCCCGCCAGGCGCGGCGCAGCTCCTCGATGCGGCCGGGACCGCGCGCGCTCAGGACGAGCGCCCGGCCGAGCCCCACGAGCCCGCGGCCGTGGCGCACCCAGGAGACGACGTCGTCGCGCCCGGTGAGCAGGTCGAGCAGCGGCGTGCCATCGAGGGCGCCGGGCGGCAGGGCGGTGGTGAGGAAGGACAGGCGCGCGGGGCGCGCGGCCGCCTCGTCCGCGGGCAGGAGCAGCGGCTCGGCGCTCCCGCCCGGCGCAGCGCCGCTCACGGGCGCGGCTTGGTGGCGCGGTGGACGGCGACGATCCCGCCCGACAGGTTCTTGTAGCCCACGCCGCGC
This sequence comes from Actinomyces timonensis DSM 23838, assembly GCF_000295095.1. Taxonomy (GTDB): domain Bacteria; phylum Actinomycetota; class Actinomycetes; order Actinomycetales; family Actinomycetaceae; genus Actinomyces; species Actinomyces timonensis. Next base: position 181,371 of record NZ_JH806634.1, read on the forward strand.
CAGCCGGCCTCCTGCATGAGGGCGGCCAGGGCGCGCTGGTCGGGCCAGGCGAGGATCGACTCGCCCAGGTAGTCGTAGGCCTCGGTGTTCGAGGAGAGCAGACGCGCCATCGCGGGCAGGGCGGTCCCCAGGTAATAGCGGTAGACGCGGCGCAGCGCGGACCTCTCAGGGGAGGAGAACTCGGCGATGACGATCCGCCCGCCCGGCCGCGTCACCCGTGCCATCTCGCGCAGGGCCTTCGAAGTGTCCTGCACGTTGCGCAGCCCGTAGGAGATCGTGACGACGTCGAAGGAGTCGCCCTCGAGGGGCAGGTCCATCGCGTCGCCCTCGACGAACTCGATGCCCGGGTGGCGGCGCCTCCCCTCGGCGACCATCCCGGGGGAGAAGTCGCAGGCGACGACGTCGGCCCCGTCGGCCGCGTAGTCGACGGCCGAGGTGCCCGTGCCGGCGGCGAGGTCGAGGACCCGCATCCCGGGAGCGGCGGCGACGGCGGCGCGGGTGACCCTGCGCCACATGCGCACCTGCCACAGGCTCATGACGTCATTGGTGAGGTCGTAGCGGTGCGCGACCGCGTCGAACATGCCCGCGACCTCGCGGGGGTCCTTGGAGAGGGAAGCTCGGCTCATGGCCCCATCATTCCAGGAACTCGTCGCCGACCTCGCCGCGCTGGCCGGCTCGGGCACTACCGCCATGGGGGACCCAGGTCCTAGGGGGAGGCGTTATTTAGATACGGTTCCCAGGCGTAAATCACTTGTCTGACAACTTGTCCCCCGTCACAAGGAAGTGCTTGAATCGTTGCGATCGCGCAGGTGGGGCGCTCGGGGTGGTCAAGGACCGAGACCGAGCTGTCATCTCGGTAGAGTCTTCCCTGGCCCGCCATGCCGGATGGGTCACATGGCCCGCTGCCCGCGCGCCGACACTGCTGTGGGCTCCCCGCCAGGGCCATGGCATGAGATTCCCGAAGGAGACTGGCCGATGAGGATCGCCCCCACGAGCCGCAGCGCCCCGCTGGCGCAGCAGCCCGCGCGCGGGAGCGATCTGACCGCCGACGCCGTCGTCGTCGGCGCGGGCCCCGCCGGCTCATCGGCCGCCTACCATCTGGCCACCCTCGGCCTCGACGTGCTCCTCGTGGAGAAGAACGAGCTCGGCCGGGACAAGGTCTGCGGCGACGGCCTCACCCCCTCGGCAGTGCGCGAGCTCGCCTCCATGGCCGTGGACACCACCGGCTGGCAGCGCAACGTCGGCCTGCGCGTCATCGGCGGCGGGCACCGCCTCACCTTCCCCTGGCCCGAGCAGGCCTCCTTCCCCTCCTACGGGATGGCCCGCCCCCGCGCCCAGCTCGACGCCGACCTCGCCGTCCACGCCCAGCGCGCCGGCGCCCGGCTGCTGACCGGCGTGACCGTCACCGGTCCGGCCCTGACCCCCTCGGGGCGCGTCGTCGGGGTCGACGCCAAGCCCACCGCCCGCGTCGAGGCCCCCGGCATCGAGGCCCCCTCGCGCCTGAGCGCCCCCCTCGTCATCGACGCCGGCGGCGTCTCCGCCCGCCTGGCCACGGCCGTGGGACGGGCCAAGAACGAGCGCAAGCCCCTGGGCGTGGCCGTGCGCGCCTACTTCCGCTCCCCGCGCTCCGACGACGAGTGGATGGAGTCCCAGCTGGAGCTGTGGGACGGCAAGCCCGGCGAGTCCGACCTCCTGCCCGGTTACGGCTGGATCTGGCCCGTGGGCGACGGCGTCGTCAACGTCGGCCTCGGCTCCGTCTCCTCTCGCGCGGCCACCACGCGCATCGACTACCGCGCCGCCTTCGCCCGCTGGACGGCCAACTGCCCGGCCGAGTGGGGCTTCACCCGGGACAACCAGGTCGGGCGTCTCGCCTCCGCCGCGCTGCCCATGGCCTTCAACCGCAAGCCCCACTACGCTGACGGGCTCATGCTCCTGGGCGACGCCGGCGGCATGGTCTCCCCCTTCAACGGCGAGGGCATCGCCCAGGCCCTCATGTCCGGGCGCCTGGCCGCCCAGGCCGCCGCCCAGGCGGCCGTGCGCTCCACCCGGGCCGGCCGCGAGCAGGCCCTCGCGCAGTACCCGGCGGCCCTGAGCGCGGAGATGGGCGGCTACTACACGCTCGGGCGCCTCTTCGTCGCCCTTATCGAGCACCCCGAGGTCATGCGGATCTGCACCCGCTACGGGCTGCCCCGCAAGAACCTCATGAAACTCGTCACCAAGCTCCTGTCCGACGGCTGGGAGCGCCGCGGCGGCGACGCCATCGACCACTTCATCCAGCTCCTCACAAGGATGGTGCCAGCAGCATGAATCCGTACGTCTCACTGCTCATCATGGCCGGGGTGGCGCTCGTCGTCGCGCTGGGCGGGCTCGCCCTGTCCGCGATCATCAGCCCGAACAAGACCAACAAGGTCAAGGTCGCCAACTACGAGTGCGGGATCGACCCCACCCCCGTCAACACCGAGACCGGGCGCTTCCCCGTCTCCTTCTACCTCGTGGGCATGACCTTCATCATCTTCGACGTCGAGGTCGTCTTCCTCTACCCCTGGGCCACCGCCTTCGCCCGGCTCGGGTTCTTCGGGCTGTCCGCCGCCCTCGTCTTCATCGCCCTCATCACGGTGCCCTACATCCTGGAGTGGCGCCGCGGCGGTCTGGACTGGGACTGAGCGGGACACGACGGAAGAGAGGCACGCAGCGATGAACATGAACCGCTACCGCGACAAGATGAGGTCCATCCCCTCCAAGCGGGATGACCTGACCGCCCAGGCCATCGAGTCCGTCGAGGGTCCCGGCTTCCTGCTCACCAGTGTCGAGAAGCTCGCCGACCTGGGGCAGGCCCGCTCCCTGTGGCCCGTCACCATGGGCCTTGCCTGCTGCGCCATCGAGATGATGGCCACCGGCACCCCCCGCTTCGACATGGCCCGCTTCGGCTGGGAGGTCTTCCGCGCCTCGCCCCGCCATGCGGACGTCATGATCGTCTCGGGCCGCCTCTCCCACAAGATGGCCCCCATCATCCGCAACGTCTACGACTCGATGCCCGAGCCCAAGTGGGTCATCTCCATGGGCGCCTGCGCCTCCTCCGGCGGCATCTTCAACAACTACGCCATCGTCCAGGGCTGCGACCACGTGGTTCCGGTGGACATCTACCTGCCCGGCTGCCCGCCCCGCCCCGAGATGCTCATCAACGCCATGCTCGAGCTCACCCGCCAGATCGAGTCCAAGCCCATGCTCAAGCACCGCGAGGAGATCGCGCGCGCCGTCGAGGCCGCCGCCCTCGCCGCCACACCCGTGTCCGAGATGAAGGGCCAGCTCGCATGAGTGACACCACCGCGCCCACCGACGGCGCCCTCTCCGAGGAGCTCCAGGCCCCCGTCCCCGCGGGGCCGGCCGTGCCCGAGATCGCCGGCACCCCCGTGCGCCCCGAGCTGCGCGTCGAGGTCGTCTCGCGCCACGCCGGGCAGTTCGGCGCCGCCGACTCCGGCGACACCACCGGCTACGGCCTCACCCAGTCCGCCGTCACCCTGGCCCCCGCCGCCACCCGCCCCTACGGCGGCTGGTTCGACGGCGCCGTCGACGCCCTCATCGAGGACCTGCGTGAGGCCGGCGTCGACCCGGCCGCTGCCATCGAGAAGGTCGTCATCGAGCACGACGAGCTCACCCTGTTCATCGTCCGCGAGCACCTGCTCGACGTCGTCGCCCCCCTGCGGGACGACCAGGACCTGCGCTTCGAGCTGTGCCTGGGCGTCAACGGCGTCCACTACCCCCTCATGGCCGGGCGCGAGCTCCACGCCTGCTTCCAGTTCATGAGCCTCACCCACGGCGCGCGGATGATCCGCCTGGAGGTCACCTGCCCCGAGTCCGACCCGCACGTGCCCTCCATCGTCTCCCTCTACCCCGGGGACGACTGGCACGAGCGCGAGACCTGGGACCTCATGGGCATCATCTTCGACGGGCACCCCCACCTCACCCGATCGGCCATGCCCGACGACTGGGTCGGCCACCCGCAGCGCAAGGACTACCCGCTCGGCGGCATCCCCGTCGAGTACAAGGGCGCCACCACCCCGCCCGCCGACACCCGGAGGTCGTACCGCTGATGAGCACCACCGCAGCTTTCGCCGCCGCCGGCCCCGCCACCGACGACCTTGTCGACGGCGCCCCCCAGTACACGCTGTCCGGGGGCGACTGGGACGACGTCGTCGCCCAGATCGCCGCCCGCGACGAGGCCGACCGCCTCAAGCACGACCGGATCGTCGTCAACATGGGCCCCGTCCACCCCTCCACCCACGGCGTGCTCCGCCTCGTCCTGGAGATCGACGGCGAGACCGTCACCGAGGTCCGCGTCGGCACCGGCTACCTCCACACGGGCATCGAGAAGAACATGGAGTACCGCACCTGGGTGCAGGGCGAGACCTTCGTGACACGCATGGACTACGTGGCCCCCTTCTTCCAGGAGGTCGGATACGCCCTCGCCGTCGAGAAGCTCCTGGGCATCACCGACGACATCCCCGAGAAGGCCACCGTCACCCGGGTCCTCCTCATGGAGCTCAACCGCATCGCCTCGCATGTCGTGGCCGTGGGCACCGGCGGCAACGAGATGGGCGGCACGACGCTCATGACGATCGCCTTCCGCTGCCGCGAGAACATCCTGCGGGTCTTCGAGATGGTCTCCGGCCTGCGCATGAACCACGCCTACGTCCGCCCCGGCGGGCTCGCCCAGGACCTGCCCGAGGGCCTGACCGACTTCGTGCGCTCCGTCATGCCGGACATGAAGAAGGACATCCACGAGCTCGAGCTCCTCCTCATGGAGAACCCGATCCTGAAGTCCCGGTTCATCGGGGTCGGCGAGATCTCGCTGGCCGGCGCGATGGCCATGGGGCTGACCGGCCCCTGCCTGCGCGCCACCGGGTACCCGCTCGACCTGCGCAAGACCAACCCCTACTGCGGCTACGAGACCTACGACTTCGAGGTCCCCACCTACGAGCGCTCCGACTGCTACAACCGCCTGCGCCTGCGCGTCGACGAGTGCTACCAGTCGCTCAAGATCGTCTCGCAGTGCCTCGACCGCCTCGACGAGATCGCCGCGCGCGGCAACCACCCCTCGAACACGACCATGGTGGCCGACCCCACCATCGCCTGGCCCGCCCGCATGGCCATCGCCACTGACGGCCAGGGCCAGTCCTTCGAGCACGTCCGCGAGATCATGGGCAGCTCCATGGAGTCCCTCATCCACCACTTCAAGCTGGTCACCCAGGGCTTCCGCGTCCCCGCGGGCCAGGTCTTCCAGCAGGTGGAGCACGCCAAGGGCTTCCTGGGCATCCACGCCGTCTCCGACGGTGGCACCCGCCCCTACCGGGTCCACTTCCGCGACCCCTCCTACTCCAACCTGCAGTCCCTGGCCCTCATGGCCGAGGGTGGCATGATCGCCGACCTCGTGCCGACCCTGGCCTCGATCGACCCCGTCCTGGGAGGCGTGGACCGCTGATGAGCACGAACCCGACCACCGCGGCGCCCACGGCCGGCCAGGCCGCCGCCCCCGCCATCCCCGTCATCCCCGCGGCCCTCACCGCCGCCTGGGACGAGGCCACCGCCGCCCAGCTCCTCGCCGACATCGAGGCCATCAAGGGCCGCTACCCCGCCGAGCACCAGCGCAGCGCCCTCATCCCCATGCTCCACCTCATCCAGAGCGTCGACGGCTACGTCTCGCCCGCGGGCATCGCCCTGTGCGCCGAGGAGCTCGGGCTCACCCGCTCCGAGGTGAGCGCCGTGGCCACCTTCTACAGCCAGTTCCGCCGCCACCCCTCGGGCGAGTACCACGTGGGCGTGTGCACCAATGCCCTGTGCGCCGTCATGGGAGGCGACGAGATCTGGGAGGCCGTCTCCGCCCACACGGGGCTCGGCTCCGATGAGACGAGCGAGAACGGCCGCATCAGCCTCGAGCGCATCGAGTGCAACGCCGGCTGCGACTACGCCCCCATCGTCATGGTCAACTGGGAGTTCTTCGACAACCAGACGCCGGAGAGCGCCGTCGCCCTCATCGACGCGCTCGACGCCGGCGAGGGCGCCCGCCCCACCCGCGGGCCGGACACCCTGCCGACCTTCCGCGCCAACGAGCGCGTCCTGGCCGGCTTCGAGGACGGCCACGCCGACGAGGGCCCCTCGGCCGGCGAGCCCAGCCTCCTCGGCCAGCGCATCGCCGCGGCCAACGGCTGGACCAGCCCGAAGGAGGACACGAAGTGAGCACCACCGCCGACGCCGCCCCCACCGGCCCCGCGTTCACCGCGCCGGGAACCCTCACGCCCGTCCTCACCGAGCACTGGGGCGAGGACCGCTCCTGGACCCTGGAGCACTACCGCTCCGTGGGCGGCTACAAGGGCCTCGCCCGCGCCAAGACCATGAGCGCCGAGGAGCTCGTCACCCTCGTCAAGGGATCCAACCTGCGCGGCCGCGGCGGCGCCGGATTCCCCACGGGCCTCAAGTGGTCCTTCCTGCCCCCGATGGACGGGGGCCCCCGCTACCTCGTCGTCAACGCCGACGAGTCCGAGCCCGGCACCTGCAAGGACATCCCCACCATCCTGGCCAACCCCCAGGCGCTCATCGAGGGGATCGCCATCACCTCGCGCGCCATCGGCGGGGACCTCGCCTTCGTCTACCTGCGTGGCGAGGTCGCCCACGTCTACCGGCGACTGCTCGCCGCCGTGCGCGAGGCCACTGAGGCGGGCCTGCTCGCCACCGGCTTCGGCCTCGACGGCAAGCAGCCCCTGAGGATCGTCGCCCACGCGGGCGCCGGCGCCTACATCTGCGGTGAGGAGACGGCGCTGCTCGACTCCCTCGAGGGCCGCCGCGGCCACCCCCGCCTCAAGCCGCCCTTCCCCGCCGTCGCCGGCCTGTACGGGCGGCCCACGGTGATCAACAACGTGGAGACCATCGCCTCCGTGCCCGCGATCCTCGCCAAGGGCCCCGACTGGTACAACGCCATGGGCACCGAGCGCTCCAAGGGCCACGGCATCTTCTCCGTGTCCGGGCACGTGGTGAACCCCGGCCAGTTCGAGGCCCCCTTCGGCATCACCATGCGCAAGCTCATCGAGCTCGCCGGCGGCATCCGCCCCGGCCACAGCCTCAAGTTCTGGGTGCCAGGCGGCTCGTCCACCCCGATCTTCACCCCCGACGAGCTCGACGTCCCCCTCGACTACGAATCCGTGGCCGGGGCGGGCTCGATGCTCGGGACCCGCGCCCTCCAGGTCTTCGACGACACCGTCTCCGTGGTGCGCGTCATCGCCCGGTGGACGGAGTTCTACCAGCACGAGTCCTGCGGCAAGTGCACTCCCTGCCGCGAGGGCACGTACTGGATGCGCCAGATCATGCTGCGCCTCGAGGCCGGCAAGGGCCTGCCCGGCGACGTCGAGAAGCTCGAGGACATCGCCTCCAACATCGCCGGGCGCTCCTTCTGCGCCCTCGGCGACGCCGCCGCCACCCCGGTCCTGTCCGGCATCAAGCGGTTCCGGGGCGAGTTCGAGGCCGGCTACACCACGCCCGCCCGCGAGCTCTTCCCCTACCGCGCCTCCTCCATCCTCGAAAGCGCCAGGTGAGTCATGACTGAGATGGTCAACATCACGATCGACGGCGTGCCCGTCGAGGTCGCCAAGGGAACGCTGCTCATCCGCGCCGCGGAGCAGATCGGCGTGCGCATCCCGCGCTTCTGCGACCACCCCCTGCTCGGCCCCTCGGCCAACTGCCGCCAGTGCCTCGTCGAGGTCGCCATGCCGGACCGCGAGGGCAATGTGCGGCCCATGCCCAAGCCGCAGCCCTCCTGCGCGATGACCGCCACCGAGGGCATGGAGATCTCCACCCAGGCCACGAGCGCCGTCGCCGCCAAGGCCCAGGCCGGCACCATGGAGTTCCTCCTCATCAACCACCCCCTGGACTGCCCCATCTGCGACAAGGCCGGAGAGTGCCCCCTGCAGAACCAGGCGCTGGAGCTCATGGCGACCGGCGGCCAGTCCGTCACCCGCTTCACCGACGTCAAGCGCACCTTTCCCAAGCCCCTGCGCCTGACCAGCAACGTCCTGCTCGACCGCGACCGCTGCATCCTGTGCCAGCGCTGCGTGCGCTTCGCCGACCAGATCGCCGGCGACCCCTTCATCGCCCTCCAGGGGCGCGGCGGCGGGCACCCCGCCACCGACGGGCACTCCGGCGGCCTCTACTCCGAGCAGATCGGCCGCTTCGACTCCACCGTCCTCGACTTCCTCGACCCCGAGGCGCCCGCCCCTGGCGCCCAGTCCATCCGCGGCGCGCACGGCCTCACCCCGGCCGAGGGCCTTGCCGGCCCCTCCGGCGACCCCGGCGCCGCCGACGGCCTCGCCCCCGGGCCGATCGACCCGGGCCGTGGCGACCTCGATGTCTCCGGGCGCCCCTTCGCCTCCTACTTCTCGGGCAACATCATCCAGATCTGCCCGGTCGGGGCGCTCACCTCGGCGCGCTACCGCTTCCGCGCCCGCCCCGTGGACCTCGTCTCCACCCCCTCGGTCACCGAGCACGACGCCTCCGGCTCCGCCATCCGCGTCGACATGCGCCGCGGCACCGTCCTGCGGCGCCTGGCCGGCAACGACCCCGAGGTCAACGAGGAGTGGATCACCGACAAGGACCGCTTCGCCTTCCAGTGGGCCACCGCTCCCGACCGCCTGACCACGCCGCTCGTGCGCGACGAATCCGGCCAGCTCGTGCCCACCTCCTGGTCCGACGCCCTCGATGTGGCCGCCCAGGGCCTGGCCCGCGCCACCGCCGACGGCGGGGTCGGGCTCCTGCCCGGCGCGCGCCTCACGCTGGAGGACGCCTGGGCCTGGTCCCGCTTCGCCCGCGCCGTCCTGGGCACCAACGACATCGACCAGCGCGTGCGCGACCACAGCGCCGAGGAGGACACCTTCCTCGCCGCCCGCGTGGCCGGCACGGGCCTGGGCGCTGTCACCTACACGAGCCTCGAGACCGCCGGCCAGGTCCTCCTGGTCGGCCTGGAGCCCGAGGACGAGTGCGGCTCGCTCTTCCTGCGCCTGCGCAAGGGCGTGCGCGCCGGCGGCGTGAGGGTCGCCTCCCTCACCAGCGTGCTCACCCCCGGCCAGGCCAAGATGAGCGCCGAGTCCATCCTCGTCGCCCCCGGCGACGAGGCCCGCGCCGTCGCCCTCCTGACCCAGACGCACCCGGCGCTCGTCGAGGCCCTCAAGGCCGACGGCGCCACGATCCTCGTCGGCGAGCGCGCCGCCGCCACGCCCGGCCTGCTCACCACCATCGACACCCTGGCCACCGCCACCGGCGCGCGCCTGGCCTGGGTGCCGCGCCGCGCTGGCGAGCGCGGCGGTATCGAGGCCGGCGCCCTGCCCTTCCTCCTTCCCGGGGGACGGCCCGTGGCCGACGCCACCGCCCGCGAGCAGGTCGCCGCCGCCTGGGGGATCCCCACCACCGGCGAGAACGCGCGTCCGCTTCCCGAGGCGCCCGGCCGCGACACCACCGCGATCCTGACCGCCCTCACCGACGGCGAGCTCGGCGGCCTGGTCATCGGCGGTGTCGACCTTCGCGACTTCCCCGACCCGGGACTCGCCCGCGCGGCCCTGGCGGCCTCCGCCTTCACCGTCCAGCTGGAGGTGCGCCGCTCCGAGGCCTCCGAGCACGCCGACGTCGTCCTCCCCGTGGCGCCGCCCGCGGAGAAGAACGGCACCTTCGTCAACTGGGAGGGGCGCGTGCGCCCCTTCGGGCAGGCCCACGTCTCGCGCACCCGCACCGACCGGCAGGTCCTCGGGATGCTCGCAGCCGAGATGGGCTCGGACCTGGGCGTGGAGCGCCTCGAGACCCTCCACGCCGAGCTCGCCGGCCTGGGACTGTGGGCGGGCGTGCGCCCCGCCGTCGCCTTCAGCGAGGAGGCCGCCGCGCAGACGGCCGAGCCCGCAGCGCCGTCGTCGGCCCCCTCGGGCCTGGCCGCGGTGCTCGCCACGCACAAGCCCATGCTCGACGCCGGGCGCCTCCAGGACGGCGAGGCCTTCCTCGCCGCCACGGCCCTGCGCCCCGTCGCCCGCCTCGGTGCCGACCTCGCCTCCCGCCTGGGCGTCACCGGCGGTCAGACGGTTGAGATCTCCACCGGCACAGGCGCGATCCGCCTGCCCGCGGTCATCGGGGGAGTCGCCGACGGCGTCGTCTGGCTCCCCGAGTGCTCCGCCGGATCCACCGTGCGCCAGAGCCTCGGCGCCCGCCACGGCTCGCCCGTGCGCGTGTCCCTTCCCCTCGGCGCTGAACCCGGGACCCCCGGGCCCGCCGGCATCACCGGCACTGACCAGCCCAACACGTCCACTGCGGAGGTGGTCCGATGAGCACCGCGTCACTCATCCTCGCCCCGGCGGCGCTGCCCGTCGCCGCGAGCGGGGGCGTCACAGCCGACTTCAGCGGGGAGACCTGGTGGCTCACGCTGCTCAAGGCCGTCTTCCTGCTGGCCTTCCTCATCCTGTCCGTCATCATGGTCCTGTGGGTGGAGCGCCGCGGCCTGGCCCGCATGCAGACCCGCCCCGGGCCCAACGTCAACGGCCCCTTCGGGCTCTTCCAGGCCATCGCCGACGCCACGAAGCTCATCCTCAAGGAGGACTTCTGGCTCGGCGGCGCTGAGAAGCTCCTCTACCTGGCGGCCCCGATCCTCACGGCCTTCACGGCCTTCATGGTCTACGCGATCATCCCCTTCGGCCCCGAGGTCTCCATCTTCGGGCACCACACGCCCCTGCAGATGGCCGACTTCCCGGTGGCGATCCTCTACGTCCTAGCCGTCGCCTCCTTCGGCGTCTACGGCATCATCCTGGGCGGATGGTCCACGCACTCCACCTACCCGCTGCTGGGCGCCGTGCGCAGCGCCGCGCAGGTCATCTCCTACGAGCTGAGCATGAGCCTGTCGATCCTCACGGTCTTCCTCGCCTCGGCGACGATGTCCACCTCCGGGATCGTCGCCGCGCAGGAGAGGATGTGGTGGGGCATCGCCATGATCCCCAGCTTCCTCATCTACGTCGTCTCCATGGTCGGCGAGGTCAACCGCCTGCCCTTCGACCTTCCCGAGGCCGAGGGCGAGCTCGTCGCCGGCCACATGGTGGAGTACTCCTCGATGAAGTTCGCCTGGTACTTCCTGGGCGAGTACATCAACATGTTCAACGTCTCCGCCGTGTGCGTCACCCTGTTCCTGGGCGGCTGGCACTCCGGATTCGGCTGGCTGTGGGCCGGCTCGAACGAGGGCTGGTGGCCGATGCTCTGGTTCATCGGCAAGGTCTGGACCGTCATGTTCTTCATGATCTGGACCCGCGGGACCCTTGTGCGCATCCGCTACGACCACTTCATGAAGCTCGGCTGGAAGTTCCTCATCCCGGTGTCCCTGGCATGGTTCGTGCTGGTCGCCGTCGTCCAGGGCTACCGCTCCTTCTCCGGCGGCTCCACGCGGGGCCTGCTCATGGTCCTGGCCGCCGTCTTCCTCGTGGCCATGCTCGTCCTGCTCTTCCTGCCCGCCGGTGACGACGACGCCGCTGGCGGTACTGCCCGCGCTGGCCGGGGTGCCGACGGCGACCTCGTCGCCCCCGGGGAGGAGTTCGACGCCTACGCGGGCGGCTACCCCGTCCCGCCGATGCCCGGCCAGAGCCTGCCGGTGACGCCCAGGGCCCGCCGCGCCGCCGCGATGGCCGCCGGCGCCCTCGCCCCGGCGGGCGCCGCAGCGGGTGCCGCCCGCCCCCAGTCCGCCGCGACCTCCCAGGAGGGGACCGATGACTGACCAGACTCCCGCCCCGCGCGCCAGCGCCTCCGCCCACGACCGCTGGCTGCGCGACGCCCCCGGCCCCCTGGCCCGGGCCTTCGCGCCCGTGGCCGGGTACGGGGTGACGATCTCCTCGATGTTCCGGCCCACGGTCACCGAGCAGTACCCCTTCGAGCCGGCCAACCTCATGCCGCGCTACCACGGGCGCCACCAGCTCAACCGCTACGACGACGGCCTGGAGAAGTGCATCGGCTGCGAGCTGTGCGCCTGGGCCTGCCCCGCCGACGCGATCTACGTCGAGGCGGCGGACAACGCCCCCGGCGCGCAGTACTCGCCCGGCGAGCGCTACGGCCGCGTCTACCAGATCAACTACCTGCGCTGCATCTTCTGCGGCATGTGCATCGAGGCCTGCCCCACCCGGGCCCTGACGATGACCCACGAGATCGAGGAACTGGTCGGCCCCACCCGCACCGGCCTCATCTACGAGAAGGCCGACCTCCTCGCCCCCGTCCCCGCCGGCGCCCTGGACGCCCCGCACCCCATGGTCGAGGGCACCGAGGACGGCGACTACTACCGCGGCGCCGTCACCGGGCCGACCCAGGCGCAGGCCGACTGGGTGCGCGCCCACCGGCCCGAGGACCCGACCCTCGCCACCGCGAAGGTCGTGGCGGCCCCCGCGAGGCCGAAGGAGGCCGTGCGATGAGCTCACCCATCATCCTCCCGCTGGCAGCGGCGCCCGTGGCTCCCACAGCGCCCGCGCTCGCGGCCCTGAGCAGCACCGGGACGGTGACCCTCGGCGAGACGATCCTCTTCGGCGTCGTCGCCCTGGTGACCATCGCCTGCGGCGTCGGGCTGCTCACCGCGAAGCGCGCCGTCGCGGCCGCGGTCAACATGATCGTCATCATGATCGGCCTGGCGATCCTCTACATCGCCAACGAGGCCCCCTTCCTGGGCGTCACCCAGGTGGTGGTCTACACCGGCGCGATCATGACCCTCGTCCTATTCGTCATCATGCTCGTCGGAGTCGGCGGGGAGGAGCCCGTGGGCGCCACCACGTCCCGGGCGCAGGTCCCGCTTATCGCCCTGACCGGCGCGGCCCTCGCGGGCGCCCTCGGCCTGGCGGTCTGGCAGACCACCCTGCCGCGCCCCGCCGGGCTCGACTCCGGCTCGGCCGCCGAACCCGCCGAGCTCGCCACCGCCCTGTTCAGCCGCCACGTCGTCACCATGGAGCTCACCGCGATGCTCCTCATCGTGGCGGCCCTGGGGGCGCTCACCCTCACGCACCGCCAGCGCATCCGCCCCAAGCGCTCCCAGGCGAGGATCGCCCAGGACAAGCTGCGCGACTACGCCGTCAAGGGAACCCACCCCGGCCAGCGGCCCATGCCCGGCGTCTACGCCGCCACCAACTCCGCGGCCGCCCCCGCCCTGGACGCCGACGGCGCCGCCGTCGAGGAATCCATCCCGCGCGTCCTGCGCGCCCGGGATCTGGGCTACGAGCTCGCCGAGATCTCTCCCGAGACCGCGGCCGCCGCGAGGGCCGGCCAGATCCGCTCCCGCACGGAGGCGCGCATCGCCCAGTCCGGCATGGCCTCCATGCCCGGCGCCGCCGCCCCCGCGGTGGTTCAGCCCATGGCCGCCCCGGCCCTGCCCGAGGCCCCGGCCGCCGACCCGAGCCTGACCGAGGCGAAGGAGGAGGACAAGTGAGCATCGGCCTCTACATCATCCTGGCGATCATCCTGTTCGCCCTCGGCGCGCTCACCGTGCTGCTGCGCCGCAACGCGATCATCGAGCTCATGGGCGTTGAGCTCATGCTCAACGCCGTCAACCTCGTGCTCGTCACCTTCTCCCGCGTCCACGGCAACCTGACGGGGCAGATCTTCGCCTTCTTCGTCATCGTCGTGGCCGCCGCGGAGGTCGTCGTGGGGCTGAGCATCGTCGTGTCCATCTTCCGAACCCGCAGGGGAGTGTCGGTCGACGACATCAACCTGCTCAAGAACTGAAGGGGCTGACGTGAGCATGATGGGCGCACTTCCCCTCGCACTGGCACCCGCCGTCTCCGCCGGGCACGCCACCCACGCCGCCACCGGCGCGGCGGAGTTGGCCTGGCTCCTCATCGCGGTGCCGGCCGTCAGCGCCGCGATCCTGCTGATCGCCGGCCGCCGCTCCAACTCCTGGGGCCACTGGCTGGGGCTGGCCGCCGCCGTCTTCTCCGCCGTCCTGGGCCTGACGATCATCGCCCAGGTCGCGGGCATGACCGAGGACAAGCGGATCATGGGCACCAAGCTGTGGCACTGGTTCAGCGCCGGGGGCCTGAGCATCGACGTCGGCCTGCGCATCGACCCGCTGTCGCTGACCTTTGTCGGCCTGGTCACCTTCGTCGGCTCCCTCATCCACCTGTACTCGGTGGCCTACATGAGCCACGACCGCGACCGCCGCCGCTTCTTCGCCTACCTCAACCTCTTCATCGCCGCGATGCTCACCCTCGTGCTCGGCGATTCCTACATCACCCTCTTCGTCGGCTGGGAGGGTGTGGGCCTGGCCTCCTACCTCCTCATCGGCTTCTGGAACACCGCCGACGCCGACGGCCCGCGCGCCGAGCACGACAAGTCCATGGAGAACGCCACCGCGGCCAAGAAGGCCTTCATCATGAACCGCGTGGGGGACATGGGCCTCCTGGCGGCCATGATGGCGATGGTCTCCCAGGTCCACTCCGTCGCCTTCGACGCCGTCCTGCCCGCCGCCGCCTCGGGCCGCGTGACCACCGGCTGGCTGACCGCCATCGGCTTCTTCCTCCTCGTGGCCGCCTGCGGCAAGTCCGCCCAGTTCCCGCTCCAGGCCTGGCTGGGCGACGCCATGGCCGGCCCCACGCCCGTCTCCGCCCTCATCCACGCGGCCACGATGGTCACGGCCGGCGTCTACCTCATGGTGCGCTCGGGCACCATCTACGGCGGCGCCCCCAGCGCCCAGCTCGCGGTGGCGATCGTCGGCGCCATCACCCTCCTGCTCGGCGCGATCATCGGCTGCGCCAAGGACGACATGAAGAAGGTGCTCGCCGCCTCCACCATGAGCCAGATCGGCTACATGATGCTCGGCGCGGGCCTGGGCCCCATCGGCTACGCCTTCGCCATCTTCCACCTCCTCACCCACGGCTTCTTCAAGGCCCAGCTCTTCCTCGGGGCCGGCTCCGTCATGCATGCCATGGGCGACCAGGTCGACATGCGCCGCTTCGGGGCGCTGCGCACCGCCATGACGATCACCTGGGCCACCATGGGGATCGGCTGGCTCGCGATCCTCGGGATCCCGCCCTTCAGCGGCTTCTGGTCCAAGGACAAGATCATCGAGGCCGCCTTCATCGGCGAGGGCGCCAAGCCCTGGATCCTGGGCTCCATCGCCCTCGTGGGCGCCGGCATCACCGCCTTCTACATGTCCCGCCTCTTCTTCATGATCTTCCACGGCAAGGCCCGCTGGACCACGGAGAAAGACATCGAGGGCCCCGTCCATCCGCACGAGTCGGGATGGATGATGACCCTCCCGCTGCTCATCCTGTCCGTGTTCTCCATGGGCCTGGGCGGCGCCCTGGCCGCGGGCGACACCTTCGTCACCTGGCTCGAGCCGGTCACCGGCCACGCCCAGCACGGCGAGCCGGTCCTGCCCGCCACGGTCATCATGGGGGCCACCCTCGGCCTCGTCATCGTCGGCGCGCTCGCCGCCTGGCTCATGTACGCGGCCCGCCCCGTGGCCACCGTCGTCCAGCCGGGAGGCGCCCTCGTCGAGGCGGCGCGCAAGGACATGCACCAGGACGCCATCAACGAGGCCATCGCCATGCGGCCCGGCCAGGGCCTTGTGCTGGCCGCCAACGCCTCCGACCGCTACGTCGTCGACGGCGCCGTCGAGGGACTGGCCACCGGCACCGCCGCGCTCGGCCGGCTCGTCGGCCGCACCGAGTCCGGGTACGTGCGCTCCTACGCCGGCTACATGGCCGCCGGCACCGTCCTGGCCCTCATCGCCGTCCTGGCCACCAGGTTCTGAGAGGACACAGCCACATGCAGACACTCACCGTCGCCACGGGCGCCTACCCCGTGCTCTCCGTCATGGTGCTCGTCCCGCTCATCGGGGCCCTGCTCCTGGCCATTCCCGCCCTGCGGGGCCAGGCGCGCGGCCTCGGCCTCACCATCGCGATCGCCGAGCTCGGCCTGGGCATCTGGGCCGCCATCCTCTTCGACCCCCACGCCGGGACCGTCTACCAGCTCGCCGAGACCCGCCACTGGATCCCCGCCATGGGCGTCTCCTGGGCGCTGGGCGTCACCGGCCTCGGCCTGGCGATGCTCCTCCTGGCCGTCTTCCTCGTGCCCATCGTGCTCCTGGCCTCCTGGGGCGAGATCCCAGCCGATCGCCAGGCCGGCTTCGCCAGCCTCATCCTCGCCCTCGAGGCCTTCATCGTCGTCATCTTCACCGCGCGCGACGTCCTCCTCTTCTACCTCGTCTTCGAGGCGATGCTCATCCCCGTCTACTTCCTCATCGGCCGCTACGGGGGGCCCGACCGGCGCCGCGCCGCCATCAAGTTCCTCCTGTACTCCCTGGCCGGCGGGCTCGTCATGCTCATCGGCGTCGTCGCGCTGACGGTGTACGGGCCCGGCGGCGACGAGAACTACCTCATCCAGAACCTGTCCCAGGGGCTCACCTCCTCCACGGGCGTGACCCGGGGCATCTTCGTCACCTTCCTCATCGCCTTCGCCATCAAGGCCCCGATGGTGCCTCTGCACACCTGGCTGCCCGACACCGCCGAGCAGGCGACCCCCGGCACCTCCGTGCTGCTCATCGGCGTCCTGGACAAGATCGGCACCTACGGGATGATCGCGATCGTCCTGCCGCTCTTCCCCGAGGCCTCCCGCTGGGCGGCGCCGGTCATCCTGCCGCTGGCGATCGTCGGCATCATCTACGGCGGGCTGGCCGCCATCGGCCAGGACCACCTCTACCGCCTCATCTCCTACACCTCCATCAGCCACTTCGGCTTCATGGTGCTGGGGATCTTCATCGGCAACCAGGTGGCCGCCGTCGGCGCCATGGTCTACATGGTCGCCCACGGGCTGTCGATCGCCGGCCTCTACCTCATCACCGGGTTCATGGCCCGGCGCACGGGGACGGTGCGCATCAGCGAGCTCGGCGGTATCGCCCGGGTCATGCCGCTCATCGCCGGGACCTTCCTCTTCTCCGGCCTGGCGTCCATCGCCCTGCCGGGCCTGTCCGGGTTCATCCCCGAGTGGATGGTCCTCACCGGCAGCTTCTCCGCCAAGCCCGTCTACGGGATCCTCGCGCTCCTGGGCGTCATCATCGCCGCGGTCTACATGCTCCTGCCCTACCAGAGGGTCTTCACCGGGGCGCCGGCCGCCGAGCGCGTCGGCAGCCAGGACCTCGACGGCCGTGAGCGCGTCGTCGTCGCCCCCATCATCGTCGCCATGCTGGTCCTCGGCCTGGCGCCCGCCGCCCTGACCGGCATCCTCGACGGCGTCGGAGCGCAGACCGCCGCCACCATGACCGGGGCGGGTTCTCAGTCCGCCGCCACGGCCCCCGTCACGGAAGGGAGCAGCAAGTGAGCTTCACCGCCCCGTCCATCCACTGGGCCGGCCTCGTCCCGGTCCTCATCATCCTGGGAACCGCCATCCTCGGCGTGCTCGTCGAGGCGCTCATCCCGCGTCGCGCCAGGCACCTCACCCAGACGGCCCTCTCAGTGGCCGCCATCCTCGGCGCGATCGTCGCCCTCGTGTGGCGGTGGGGAATCGTCGTCGACGGCGCCAAGCCCGACTACGTCGCCACCGGCTTCAACGAGGACAACTTCGGCATCGCCGCCCAGGGCGTCCTGCTCATCATCGGCCTGCTGTCCATCCTCGTCATCTCGGACCGCACCGAGCTCGGCGACTCCGCCTTCGCCGCGCAGGCCGCCGACCGCCCCGGCAGCGCCGAGGAGAGCGAGTCCATCCACGCCGGGTGGGTCGCCACCGAGGTCTTCCCCCTCACGCTGTTCTCACTGGCCGGCATGATGCTCTTCCCGGTCGTCAGCGACCTCATCTCGCTGTTCGTCATGCTCGAGCTCGTCTCTCTGCCGCTGTACGTCATGGCCGCCATGGCCCGCCACCGCCGCCTGCTCAGCCAGGAGGCCGCCATGAAGTACTTCGTCCTGGGGGCCTTCGCCTCCGCCTTCCTCCTCATGGGCTCGGCCCTCCTCTACGGCGCCTCCGGCTCCGTGCTCTACAGCGAACTGGCCGCAGCCGTGGCCGGCGCCGTCCCGGGCGCCGACTGGCTCGTGCTGGCCGGCGTCACGCTCGTGCTCGTGGGCCTCCTGTTCAAGATCGCCGCCGCCCCCTTCCACGCCTGGAGCCCGGACGTCTACCAGGGAGCGCCCACCCCGGTCACCGGCTTCATGGCCGCCGGGGTCAAGGCGACCGCCTTCCTCGCGCTCCTGCGTTTCTTCTTCACCGTCGGCGGGCGGCTGAGCTGGGACCTGGCGCCCGTCCTGTGGACCATCGCCATCGTCACGATGGCGGTCGGCACCGTCGTCGGCATCGTCCAGCGCGACGTCAAGCGCATGCTCGCCTACTCGGCGATCGCCCACGCCGGCTACATGCTCATCGGCATCATCGCCTACAACAAGGCCGCGGCCCCCGCGATCCTCTTCTACGCCCTGGCCTACGGCATCGCCACGGTCGGCGCCTTCGGCATCGTGTCGCTCGTGCGCGAGTCCCACGGCGGGGGCGCGGGCGCGGAGGCCACGAGCCTCGACGACTACCGGGGCCTCGCCCGGCGCAGCCCCTGGCTGGCCGGTGCCATGACGGTCTTCCTGCTGTCCTTCGCGGGCATCCCGCTCACCGGCGGGTTCATCGCGAAGTTCCGGCTCTTCGTCGCCGGTGTCGGTGGCGGGGCGACCTGGCTCGTCGTCATCGCGGTCGCGAGCTCGGCGGCCACGGCCTTCTTCTACCTCAGGCTCGTCGTGCTCATGTACTTCCGCGACCCCGAGGGCGAGGGCGTCGCCGTCGTCGACTCCCAGGGCATGGCGGCCGCCGCGATCACCATGGCCGTCCTGGCCACGATCGCCCTCGGCGTCCTGCCCCAGGCCGTGCTCACGACGCTCGACCGCGCGGCTATGCTCATCCCGTGACCACACCGTTGCCACTGAGCGCCCCGGAACTCGAGGGCCGCATGGCCCCCGCCCTTGACGCCGTGGAGGAGCGGCTCATGATGATCGTCAGCAACGCTGACGAGACCATCAACCCTCCCACCTCCCACCTGGCCAGGGCCGGCGGCAAGCGTCTGCGCCCCACCCTTGTGCTGCTCACCGCCCAGCTCGGGGACCCCGAGCGCGCCACGGGCGAGGCGGTGAGAGACGCGGGCGTCGCCGTCGAGCTCACGCATATCGCCACGCTCTACCACGACGACGTCATGGACGACGCCCCGCTGCGGCGCGGCGCCCCCAGCGCCCAGACCGTCTGGGGCAACTCGGCGGCCATCCTCGCGGGCGACATCCTCGTGGCCCGCTCCTCCCAGCTCATCGCCGCTCTCGGGCCCGAGGCGACCCTCGCCCACGCGCGGACCTTCGAGCGCCTGTGCACCGGCCAGCTCCACGAGACCCTCGGTCGCCCCGCGGGCACCGACCCCGTTGACCACTACATCCAGGTGCTCGCGGACAAGACCGGCTCGCTTATCGCCGTCTCCGCCCGCTACGGCGCCATGCTCACCGGTGCGGGCGCCGGGGTCGAGGCCATCGTCGAGGAGTTCGGCGAGCGCATCGGCATCGCCTTCCAGCTCGCCGACGACGTCATCGACCTCGCCTCCGACTCCCAGACCACCGGCAAGACCCCCGGCACGGACCTCCTCGAGGGCGTGGACACGATGCCCGTCCTCCTGCTGCGCAAGGCACTGGCCGCGGGCGAGCTCGACGCCGCTGGCCAGTCGATCCTCTCCGACCTGTCCTCCGCGGACCTGCACGATCCCGCCATGCTCGCCAGGGTCGTCAAGCGCCTGCGCGCCCACCCCGTCCTGCAGCGCACCCGCGAGATGGCGCTGTCCTGGGCCGACGACGCCGTCGCCGGCCTGGAGGGCCTGGAGGAGGCGGTCCTCGCAGCGACCCGCGAGCGCCTCGCCGTTGACGGCGTCGCCGGGGAGGACCTGGAGACCGCCCTCGCCGGCGCCCGCGAGCGCGCCCGCGTCGTGCGGGGCCTCCTAGAGGACTTCGCCCACCAGCTCGTCGACCGCGCGGCCTGAGAAGGCGTCGGTCGGAGGGCGGTGGTGCGCCGCGTCCTCGGGCGGTCCCCCGCCACGCGCAACTGAGGCGAGCGGCGCCGAGCTTGCTCGAGTGCCCGAGCCGATGGCGGCGCGTAGGAGGGGCGAAGCCTCGAATAGACCCGATGCCAGCCCTGCGGACGCGGCGCACCGCCGCCCTCCTAAGCGCACGAAGCGGGCCCCGCGGCTTGTTGCCGCGGGGCCCGCTGTCAGTTGGGCGCGTGCGCCGGAGAGGCGATCAGTGCGTGGCCTCGGCGGTGTGCTCGTGGTCGTGCTCCTCGCCCTCGTCGTGGTGCTCGGAGCCGTCGGCGTGCGTGTGCTTGGCGAAGGCGACCTCGTTGGGGGTCACCGAGTAGGCCTTCGAGGTCTTCTCCCCGTTGGTGAGGTCGACCTTGTAGACGCTGTTGGTGCTCGGCTCGGTCACCCAGGCGGTCGAGCCGGAGATCTGGAGCGCAGGGTGGGCGTCCTGCCACTTGGCCGGCGGCTCCCAGGCGGCGATGACCGGGATCGAGTCGGTGAAGGAGCCGGAGGCGACGTCGAGCTTGTGCAGGGCGCCGTCGGTGCCGAGCACCCAGGCGTTGTCGTCGCCGTCGCGCTTGATGCCGCGCCACGTGTACTCGACGCCGGAGGGCATGTCGACGACCTTGAAGGAGCCCGCGGCCGAGTCGAGCAGGCCCACGCGGTGCAGGTTGACGCCCTCGGCGTCGCGGTCGTCCTTGTAGTCGGTGACGGCGATGGGGGAGGAGTCGGTGACGTAGGAGTTGCCCACGCGCCCGTAGTCGGCGTCGGGGCTGGCGATCTTCGTGAAGGCGCCGCCCTTGTACAGCAGGACGCCGTTCTCGCAGCCGAGCATGGCGGCCTCGTCCTTCATGACGCCCTCTCCGTGGACGCCGGGGCACTCCTCGTTGCGGGTGATCTCCGTGCCCGAGGCATCCTGCGCCAGGGCGCCCTTGCGGGACTCGGAGTTGCCCAGGGTGCGGATGACAGTCCCGTCGGAGAGCTTGACGGCCACGCCGTGGTGGGCCTCCTCGGAGGCGATCTTCTCGGTGTCGGGCAGGGCGGTGACGGTCTCATCGGCGTCGTGGCCGAGGGCGTCGGCCTTGACGAGGGTGATCTCGCCGCTGCCGTCGGCGAACAGGCTGGTCCACTCGCCGTGGGGGACGACGTGCCCGCCCTTGTTCGCCGGGAAGACGAGGTCGGTGAGCTTGGCCTCGCCGCCGCCGGCGCCGGTGGACAGGACCTGGAATCCGGACTCGGTAGTGACCAGGACGTGCTCGTTGTCGCCGAAGGGGTTGAGGCGCAGGAAGCCGCTCATGGGGAAGTCGGCGACCTCCTCCAGGGTGGAGCCGTCGACCACCTTGACCCCGCCGTCGTAGGCGAAGACGAAGCGGTCCGAGCCGTGCTTGTGCTCGTGGGCCTCACCGGAGGCGCTCGCGGAGGCGGCCGTGGTGGCCGAGGAGTCGGTGGACGCCGAGCCGCAGGCGCCCAGGGCAAGGGCCGTGGCGCTCAGGGCGGCGATGACGGCGGCGCGCCGCGATGCGCCGGCCAGGCGCGGGCGTGACGAGGTGGAGGATGACATGAGTGGTCCTTTCTGGGTGGGTCGCGTCATCGGCAGGGGACGGCGCTCACGCGGTGAGGGCCGAGGTGATGCGGTCTGTGTTGACGGAGAGCATGTCCAGGTAGGTGGGGGCCTCGCCGTCGGGGACGGACAGGGACTCGGTGTACAGGGCGACCACCTGGATGTCCTGCCCGGTGGAGTTCTTGAAGGCGGTGATGAGCTGGTCGGAGTGGGAGGTGTCGGCGAAGAGCGCGTTCACGCCGGCTTCGCGCACCGCCGTCGAGAGCTCCTCCAGGTCCGAGGCGCTGGGCGCGGCGAGCGTGGAGCCGCCGGGGATGACGGCGCCGATGAGGCGGAAGCCGTAGCGGGCCGCCATGTAGCCGAACACGTGGTGGTTGGTGACCAGGGCGCGCTTGTCCTCGGGGATCGTCGCGAAGCGGGTGGTCATGGTCTGATCGGCCGCGGTGAGCTTGTCCCGGTAGGCCGTGGCCGAGGCGGCCAGGGCGGTGGCGTCGATCCCCGCCACGCCTCCCAGGGCGCTTTCCAGGCCGTTGACGACGTCGATCATTCTTGTCGGGTCGGTCCAGAAGTGGGGGTCGGGGCCGGAGGCGTCATCGGAGGAGTACTCGATGGGCGTGAACTGGTCCCCGGCGGTGAACAGGGTGACGCCGTCGCTCTTGGCGCTCTCGATATTGCTGGCCAGCCCCTCCTCCAGACCCAGGCCATTGGTGACGAGGAGGGCGGCCTCACGCATCGCGAGGGTCTGCTTGGCCGAGACGCCGAAGGAGTGCGGGTCCGCGTTGGGGGCCATGAGGGTGGTGACGCTGGCCTGGTCGCCGACCACCTGGGTGACGACGTCTCCCAGGATGTTCGTGGTGACGACGATCGAGGGCTTGTCGCCGCCGTCCTTGCGGTCCTCGCAGGCGGCGACGGCGCCGAGCGGCGTCAGCGCGAGGAGCGCGAGCAGGTCCCGGCGCCTCATGCGCCGACCACCTCGAAGGCGACCAGACCCGCCGCGGGGATCGTGCGGGCCACGCGGGCGGAGTCGGCGGCGTCGATCTCCAGGACGGAGGCGCCATCGGCGCCGGGCAGGTAGGCGCGCCTGGGGGTGACCTGGACCCCGGTGGCCGCGGCGAGAGTGGGATCGGCGATGGGCTCGGTGACCGTCGCCTCGGCGCCATCGGCCCACACGCGCACGCGACCCTCGGCGTCGACGCCGACGACGCGCTTGTGGGTATCATCCATCGCGGACACGGCGACGACGGGCGCCCCGAAGGCCACACGCGTCCAGGACGCGTCCCTCACGCTGAGCAGCCAGGCGCCGCCGGCGTCGTCGAGGGCCGCCACCTGGGATCGGCGGGCGCGGTTGGACATCGAGACGATCCGCGCCCCCGCGGCCTCATCCGGCAGGGGCGCCCACGTCGGAGCGGGGGGCTCGGCGGTCGCGGTCGAGGAGGGCTCGGGAGCGATGACGGCCCCGCCCTGGCAGCCGACGACGATGCCCGCCCGGGTGAGGGCGCCGCCCGACGCCGAGGGACAGGCGATGCCCTGGCCGACGGCCTGGCCGGAGTCATCGACGATGCTCGCCTGGCCCCCGGCCACCAGCACCGTCCGATCGCCCAGGGGAGCGGCGAAGGAGCCGGAGTCGATGGTGGCCGTGGCCACGGGGGTCTGGGTGCCCTGCCCGAGGGCCTGGCGGTCCAGGACCGTGGCGGTGGTGCCCGAGGCGATGACGGTGCGGGCATTGGTGGAGGCCACGCTGGTCGTCCCGCTGACTCCCAGGGGTCCGAGATCCCGGGCCTCGGCGCGGTAGTAGTGCTGGTGGTCGCCGTGGTCCCAGGTCCACACGCCGGAATCGACGAGGCTCGTCGCCCCGTCCGCCCCGGTGATGGCCACGAAGCGGGAGTCCGACGTCGTGGCGGTGAGCCCCGGCGCCGAGGCGATGGTGGCGGGGGCGGCGCCGTCGGCGCCGAGGTCGAGGAGGCTCACCTGGCCGTCGGAGGAGGCCATCACGAGGGACAGGGGCGCCTCCTGCAGCTCGGTGGCGCCGTCGACGTGGCCATGGCCCGCTCCGGTGGCGTCGGCGGAGGCTGTGGCGTCGGACGCGGGGGCGCTCGCGGCGCTGCCAGAGCCGCCAGCGGGCGAGCCCGACGAGCAGGCGCTCAGGGCGAGGGCGGCGGCCAGGGGGAGGCCGAGGGCGGCCGTGCTGATCCGGCTGGCGCGGCTGGTCCGGCAGGCGCGCCCGGTGGGGCAGGCACTGCTGGCGCCGATGCGCGGGGAGGTCTGGGGGAGTCTCACGCGTGCTCCTTCGCGGTTACGGGGGTGGGACGGCCCGAGCGGCGCCGGGCGCCGATGAGCGCGGCGGCCCCGGAGGCCGCCAGGAAGACGCCCGCGGCGGTGGCGGTGATGGTGGCGCCGCCCGCGGTGTCGGCGTACAGCGAGATGTAGAGGCCCACGACGACGCAGGCGCTGGCGATGAGGGAGGCCCAGGCGGTCATCGCGAGGATCGACCTCGACCACAGCGCGGCCGTGGCCGGCGGGGCGACGAGGAGCGCCACGACGAGCAGGGTTCCCACGGCCCGGTAGGAGGCGACGACGGCGGCGATGATGAGGAGCGTGAGGCCGGCCTGCGCGAGGGCCGGGCGCATCCCGAGGGTGAGCGCGATACCGGGATCGAGAGACAGCGCCGTCAGTGGCCGGATCATGAGCGCCCCCACGACGAGGACGACGACGAGCGTGCCGATGAGCACGGTGACCTCGTCGTTCCCGATCCCCAGGATGTCGCCGAAGAGGATCGCGGTGATATCCGTGGCGAAGGAGCGCGACCGGGACACGATGATGACACCCAGGGAGAGCATGAGGACGAAGGTGATGCCGATCGCGGTGTCCTGGGAGAGGCGGGCGCGCCGGGACAGGACGGCGACGAGGACGCCCATGGCGGTGGCGCTGAGCGCCGCCCCCGCGAGCGTCGGCAGTCCGATGAGCGCGCTGATCGCGACGCCCGGGAGCATCCCGTGGCCGATAGCCTCCCCGAGGAACCCCATGCCCCGGATGACGACCCAGGTGCCCGCGACCGAGCAGACGAGCGCCGCGAGGACGCCGCCGGCGAGGGCGTTGGTGAAGAACCCGAGGGAGAGCGGGTCGAGGAGGTAGTGCACGAGCGCAGGGTAACGATAATCGTTCGCACTTGTCACGCTATGCTCCTCGCATGCGTTTCCCCGCCCCCCGACGGGCCCCCTCGAGCGCCCTCGCCAGCTCCGGCCCCGCCGCCTCGGGGCCGAGCCCCAGCGCCGCGCCCCCTCCGACCGCCACCGATGCAGCGGCCATGGGCGGGCTCGTTCTGCGCGACGTCGTCGTGCGCCGGGGCGAGGTGCTCGCCCTCGACGGGGTCAGCCTCGACCTGGCCATGGGCGAGGCCGTCTGCCTCTTCGGTCCCAACGGCTCGGGCAAGTCCACCCTCCTGGCCGCCGTCGCCGGGATCCTGCCGCTTGCGGGCGGCAGCATCGAGCGCCGCCCCACCGACGCGCGAGCGGCCCTCGTGCCCCAGGCCCCGCCGATCCCCGAGCGCATGCCGCTGACGGTGAGGGCCGCCGTCGCCATGGGCTGCTGGGGCAGCACCGGCCTCCTGCGCCCGCTCACGCGCGCCCAGAAGGAGCGCGCGGGGGAGGTGATGGAGCTCCTGGGCATCGCCGATCTCGCCGACCGCCAGCTCTCCGCCGTCTCCGGAGGTCAGCGCCAGCGGGTCCTCGTCGCCCAGGCCGTCGTCAGCAGGCCCGCCATCCTGCTCATGGACGAGCCGACCGCCGCCGCCGACGCCCGCTCCACCCAGATCATCTACGACGCCGCGGCCCGGGCAGCCCGGGATGGCGCGCTCGTCCTCCTCGTCAGCCACGACGAGGAGGCCCGCCGGATCGCCGACCGCTGCCTCACCCTCGACGCCGGCCGCGTCGTCGGCGACACCCGCGAGGGCCCTCGCTGAGGGTGCGGGCCTCGCGCCCGGCCCTCCCCGCAAGCCTCAGCGCCAGGCCGTCGCGGCGTAGAAGACCGCCTTGCCGCGCGGGTCCATCGCCCCGATCCCCTCATGGGTCACCTCCAGCGCCCTCCCCGCGCCCGAGAGCGCGTCGCCGGGCAGGAAGGCCGTTGCCAGCTCCTCGCCCGTGCGCAGATCGGTGAGCACCACCTCCCCGGGGCGCGAGTCGAAGACCGTGTAGAGGACATCGCCATAGACCGCGAGGCCGGTGGGGACGGTGCCGTCGGTGTTCGGCCAGGTGAAGGTCGGGGTGGGGGAGCCGAGCTCGCGGAAATCGGCGGCCGACGGGGTGCGCATGATCGAGTAGCCGCCGGAGCACCAGGCCTCCGGATGATCACCGGCCCGGGGCGGGCCCGCTCCCAGATCCGCCGTCGCCCGGGTTCCCAGGTCCATGGCCCGCCAGGAGCCCTGGTCCTGGGCGGCCCAGTAGAGCCACCCTTCCAGCAGGTGGGCCTGGCTCGTCGGGGCCTCCTGCAGGACGGAGCCGTCCGTGGTGGACAGGACGCGGTACGGGGGCGCGGCTGGCGACGAGGCGCTGGACGATGGGGTGCCCACCATGACGGCGTCGCCGGACAGGCCGGCCAGCGCCGCGCTTCCAGCCCCCTGCGGATTGGTCAGCAGCGTGGAGAGGTCGGCGGTGGCGAGCACCTCGATCCAGCAGGGGCCGACCGGGGAGTCGGGCGGGGGCCCGAGCGCCAGGGCGAGGCGCGTGGCGTCCGAGGAGACGGCCAGGCGGGCAGCCCCCTTCGCCGTCGGCGCGCTCGCGGGCAGCTCCACGTCCCGGGAGGCGAGGATCCGCCCCGAGACCAGCTCGATCTTGAGGACCGTGGCCGACCAGGACCCGGCCTGGGGCGGGCCCATCTGGGTCGCGGTGGTGAGGCTGTAGGCGCAGGCGCCGCGGGGATCGACGATGGCCGCGGCGTCGGACAGCGCCTGGGTGGCCCCCTGGGGCTCGACCCCGCGACCGAGGTCGTCGGCGGTCGCCTCCGCGAAGCCCAGGGCGGCGCCGTCGGTGGTGAGGATGCGGATCACCCCCGTGGACAGGTCCTCGTACCACCAGGTGGGGTGATCGCTGTGGAAGACGAAGCGGTCATCCATCGACCACCCCGTTCCAGCGTCGGCGAGCATGTCGACGCCGAGCCCCGGGATGCCAGCGGTGGAAGAGAAAGCGGTCGGGGCGGGCCGGGAGGAGGAGCCCGACGACGGGGCCGGGAACGGCCCCGAGAAGGGGGAGGCGGAGGAGGGCGTCGCCCCACCGGGGGGCACTTCGCCGTCGGGGCGCGGGGCGCACGCCGTCAGCCCGGGGCCCGGCAGCATCGCTGCGGCCCCCAGGGCGGAGAGCAGGAAGGAGCGGCGCTTCATCGCGGGGCCTCTCAGGGCAGGGGACGGCCGATGCGTTCGCGTTCCCAACCACCCTAGCGGCGATCCAGGGCGGCCGGAAGGCGCCCCAGCGGAGTCCCAGGAGGTCGATGGGAGGTCCGCCACCTGGGCCATTGCTGGTCAGGCGCCCCGGAGTATCTAGACTGTGGGCGTCGTCCTCCCAGCCAGCCGTGGCCCGCTGCGCCAGGATCGCCCCCTTCAGCCCCCTCACCCCAGGAGCCAGATCCAGTGAGTACCCGCCCTCTCTCCGTCGCCGTCATCGGGGCAGGCCCCGCGGGCATCTACGCCTCGGACATCCTGTCCAAGTCGGGACTCGATGTGAACATCGACCTCTTCGAACGGCTCCCCGCCCCCTACGGCCTGGTCCGCTACGGCGTCGCCCCGGACCACCCCCGCATCAAGCAGATCATCGTCGCGCTGTACAAGATCCTCCAGCGCGGGGACATCCGCCTCATCGGCAACGTCGAGGTCGGCCGCGATATCACCGTCGATGAGCTGCGCGAGCACTACGACGCCCTCATCTTCTCCACCGGGGCGGACACCGACGCCCCCCTGCGCATCCCCGGGGCCGATGCCTCCGAGTGCTACGGCGGCGCGGACTTCGTCTCCTGGTACGACGGCCACCCCGACCACCCCCGCACCTGGGACCTGAGCGCCAAGGAGGTCGCCGTCATCGGCGTGGGCAACGTGGGGCTCGACATCGCCCGCGTCCTGGCCAAGCACGCCGAGGACCTCATGGTCACCGAGGTTCCCGCCAACGTCGCCGAGGAGCTGCGCCGCTCCCCGGTCACCGACGTCCACGTCTTCGGCCGCCGCGGCCCCGCCCAGGTGAAGTTCACCCCCCTGGAGCTGCGCGAGCTCGGCAAGCAGCCCGACGTCGACGTCCTCGTCGATGAGGAGGACTTCGAGTACGACGAGGGCTCCCAGGCGGCGCTCGCGGCCTCCAACCAGCAGCGCCAGGTGGTCAAGGCCCTCGAGGGCTACGCCATGGCGGAGCCCGAGGACCTCACCGCCTCCCACCGCATCCACATCCACCTCTTCTCCGCCCCCAGCGAGGTCCTCACGGACGAGGCTGGTCATGTGCGCGGCCTGCGCGTGGAGCGCACGCGCCTGACGGGCGACGGGAACGTCGAGGGCACCGGCGAGTTCCGCGACTTCGACGTCCAGGCCGTCTACCGCGCCATCGGCTACGCGGGCAGCCCCATCGAGGGCCTTCCCTTCGACGCCGAGCGCCACGTGCTGCCCAACGCCGGCGGCCGAGTCCTGGGCGAGGGCGGCGAGCCGCTGACCGGCATCTACGCCACCGGCTGGATCCGACGCGGCCCAGTGGGCCTCATCGGCTCCACCAAGTCCGACGCCCAGGAGACCATCTCCAACCTCGTGGCCGACGCGCAGGCGGGTCTGCTCCACGCCACCACCTCTGACGAGAACCAGGTCGGGCACGACGCCGTCATGCTCCTGCTCAACAAGCGCGGAGTCCCCTTCACCACCTGGGACGGCTGGGAGCTCCTCGATGCCTACGAGCGGGGGCTCGGCGAGGACTTCGGCGAGGTGACGGTCAGCAGTGGGGAGTCCAAGCCCCGTGAGCGCGTCAAGGTGGTCTCCCGCGAGGCCATGACCGCGGTCTCACGCGGCACCGAGGTCCCCGCCGACCTCATCGGCGCCCCCGACCCCTCCCGCGTCCCCGAGCGCGTCGCCCACCGGCTCTGAGGAAGCGGGGGAGGGGCGGCCGGGAGTTCCCGGAAGACCGGGCGGACTGGTTCACCGCCCCTCGCCCCGTCGTTGCGCCCTCAGCCCGCTCCCGCGCCCTCTGCCCGCTGTTGCGCCCTCATCCTCGCAGTTTGAGGGCGCGGGAGCGGGCCGAGACGGTTTCTGCGGGCCGACGGCGCGGGAAGGGGCGGCTACAGCGCGCAGGGACGTTGGGGGCAGCGCTCCGGCGGTGCTCTCGAGGGTCCAGGGTCGCTCAGGAGCGCCCAGCGCCGCTCTGGACGTCCCACTTGGGTGCGTGCCGGAGGCCAATCCCCGCCCGCGATCATCCAAGATCGGGCACGACGGGCGGCCAAGTCATATCCGCGCTGCCCACTCGTGGGCCGCGATCGGCGACTGTCTCCGTCCCGGCGCAGATCCGCTGCTCGCATCATTGCTCCAGGTGAGCCCGGGGCCGCCGAGGCGTCGCAGATGGGCCTCGGCTTGCTGACACAGCCTCCTTGAAGGAGTCGCGACCGTCATACTTTCGGATGAGTTTGGCGATGCCAAAGGGTGATGTAGTACACCTAAGTCCGCACGAATGTGCGACACGCGGGGAACTTCCGTATGGTGCGCGATCCCCTACCCGTGGTACTTCGGAGCGAAATCGATCGTATGGCTGGCGCTGAAGGTGTGAACTGCCTAACGTTGGCGTTGCCAATCGACCGACAATTGACCTCGATTGAGGGAGGTGAGATCATGCAGGATCTGCTCGATGCGCTTATCGTGGACGACCGAGTCGTCAAGTTGTCTGACAGTGATGACCTTGGTTGGCTTCTTGTCAGCAACAACTGGGTTGCCGCTGGCTGGTGACGGCTGCGAAGTGGGTGCGGGCGCCACTGGAGGCGCCCGCACCCATCGCCCAATTCGATACCACTATCAAGGTGTTCTAATGCAACGTGTGATTATCGCTCCGCATATGAAGTGCAATGCAAGATGCGCTCATTGCTGCGTGTCGTCCCATCCAAAGGATGAGAGGCACTTAGAGGATGCTACAGTTGTTCGTCTGATCGACGAAGCCATCGCCTCACCGTCGATCAAGATAGTCGCGTTCACTGGTGGAGAGGCGTTGCTGCGCAAGTCCTTCATACTGGAGCAGATGAGACGTTTGAAACGAGCTGGCAAACGAAGCACGATCGTTTCAAATGGATTCTGGGGGATCACGGAAGCGAGCGCCAGGGGAGTTCTTCTAGAATTGGCAGACGCTGGCGTCCGAACTATCACGATCAGTGCTGACACCTTTCATCTGCCTTATGTGCCAATCGAGCGAGTGAGGAACATCCTCAAGGTGAGGGATGTCGCGCCCGAAATCGAATTCGCTGTCAACATCTGCCAGTCGCGAAGTGAGCCCGCCAGTAAGACGCTGGACCAACTAGAAGGCCTCCTAGAAGGTGTGCATATCAACAGTTTCAATATTACACCTGTTGGGCAGGCCGAGGGCATCGCATCATGCGAGATAACGTACGATCATGTCTCAACCGAGAACCTGAAGTGCCCAGGACAGGTTTTGCTGTTCTCGGGTGACGGCCAAGTCTACCCATGCTGTTCGCTGGGTGTCATCAACAGCGCTCTTTCGGTTGGTGACGCCAATGAACTCACGATCGAGGAGGGGGCGCGTCGCATAGAATGCAACCTTGCATTCAAGATTATGACAGAAGAAGGCCTGGGGTGGTTTGTGGAAAAGCTCAAGAGGAATGGGGATGAACGATTCGCTGAGCCTTTTCCCGTTGTCGATGCCTGTCATCTGTGCAGCGTGATCTTCGAGAACAAGAGTAGAATCAGCGAACTGCGGAATGATTTCGAGGAGTACAAGGCTCAATATGTGAGTGAGCGCTGAGCCGAGGGGATGGAAGCGTCTTGTCAAACCGACTTGATCGACTCAGTCGACTCAAAGAACGGCCGTCGTGGCAGTCGTGCTGCGAGGACGACATCGAAATCGTCAGGCACGGAGATCGTGTTGTGATACATGATCGCGCTAGCGATACCTACTTCAAGACGACCTTTGTGGTGATTGGGGAGAGGCCTGTTGCCTGGGTGGACAAGGCTTCTCGCCTGTCGACGCTATGGCTGGGCGTCTACGTCATGCTGTTTCTCGCGATGTTGATCAATGGGTTGCTATGGCTGCTGGGGTATCTCGCTTCAGACGTGGCTTCAGAAAGGCTCAATGGAGGCGGAGGCCTCGTCCTGGCGGCGACGTTAGTTGTCAGTAATCTGCTCATCCATGAGGCTGGTCATGTCCTGGCGTTGCGATGGTGCGGAAGGCGTCCTGACAAGGTGGGATTCAAGATGAACTATTGGGTCATGCCGGCATTCTTCGTTAGAATGAATCAGGTATCACTTCTCCCTAGAAGGGAAAGGCTGCTCTGCCACTCTGCCGGACTCTTCGCTAACTTGATCGCCGTGAACCTGCTCGTATTGTGCCAGGAAGTTCTGGGCCTGGGTGAGGAGGGGAGATATGGAACTGCCTTGGTGATGATCTTTGTCGCCACCAACTTGTTGCCCTTGTGGAATGCGGATGGTCAACGTATGCTATTGGCGTGCTTCGATCTTGAGGAAGTCGAGGGCTGGTCGGATGCGCCAAAGCCCATTCTGGTTCTGAGGATTGTCTCGCTCGGGGTATTGGCCTATATTATCATTTTCGTTGTCGTGTCGTTCCTTCGGAGGTGATCTGGATATGGGTGATATTGTTGTTGAAGGGATTCGCCTTTCGGTGTCTTACGGCAAGCATCGCGCAGTCTCGGACATGAGTTTTAGAGTAGACGCGGACGATGGTGTTGTCGGCATGTTTGGCCCGAACGGCGCCGGGAAAACCACGTTGTTCAAGACGGTCTGTGGCGATATTGGGAGATATGACGGTGCGCTGAGGTGCCCCAGTCGAGATGAGATCGCCTATCTACCAGATAAGCCGTTCTTGTTCTCCTGGATGACAGTTGGGCAGGCGATTGATCTGTTCAGCGCGAGGCACCAGGATTTTCGCGATGATGTCGTGGAAGAGTTTCTCGCTGGGTCCGCGATTAAAAGGTCGGCGCCTGTGGGAAGCCTTTCGAAAGGGATGTCGGAGCGCTTGCATCTGGCTCTGATCATGGCGAGGCGGCCAAGACTATATGTCTTGGATGAGCCGTTAGCTGGCGTCGATCCCCTGACTCGTGATCGCTTGATCGAGAACATCATCGAAGTTCGATGTCAGGAGGCTCCAATGTTGTTGAGTACCCATCTGATCGAGGGGGTTGAGCGCGTCTTCGACGCTGTCATGATGGTGGTGGACGGGCGGCTGCTCCGCTCTGGAAAGGTTGCCGATGTTCGGCGGATCGGTGATGGGTCCCTCGAGATGGCATTTAAACGTTTGGTGGCCGCACATGAATGATTTGAGGATGGTCCTGCGTCGTCATGGACGGTTCTTCCTGCCCATCTTGGTACTCGCGTTGGTCGTTGCTGTCGCAGGGCGGGTGGGATCTGGGCAAATGGTGGCACAGATGCACGCGCTGGGTGTCATGCTGCTCTCATTCGGAGCGTCATTGTATGCGCTAGATTACTTGGTGCGGCATGTGGCCCTTTGCAGTGAGAGGATCTTCTTCCTCTCTCCACTGCCGAGATGGAAGATGGCGGGTTTGCACGGTTGTGTTCTCTGGTCGTATTTGATGGTTTTGTACGCCGTCGTTAGCCTTTCGGATTCTGGTCGAGGCGAGACTAGTTGGAGTGCGGTGCTCCTAGGGCTCATCGCAAAGGGGGTCGCTCTAGCCTGTGGCATGTTGATGATGCTCATAGGCGCTTCTGCTGGCAAGCGGGTCGCCGGGCCTGGTATGGCGCGCTCGGTCTCATGGGGCATGTTCGTCTTCATGCAGATTCTTGCGTTCGCGACGCTGTATTTCTCCCTCGTCAGGCGTTTTGCTGATCACTGGGTCGTGGGCGCAGTGACTGGTGATGATTTCTCGTGCTACTATCTCGGAATGATCCCGCTTCAGGGGCAGTACGTGGTGGATCCTGAATATCGGATGCTTCAGCTCGTCTGCGCGAACGGCGTGCTCCTGGCGCTTCTGGTCGGGGTGTGTCTCCTCATCGGGAGGACGCGGCAGAATTATCTGGAGAAGTAGAGCGCGATCAGTCGGTGAATGCTGTCCTGGGACAAGCGGTCGTGTCGTGGTCGCATCGTCGGGTGCCTCCAGCACCGGTGGTTGCGCCGAGCACCTTCGGGTGCGGTGAGAACGCAACCCAAGGTGCCAGGCGCAACCACCGGTGCAGAATGTCGCCGCCGGTGCCAGACGCGCCTGACGTCACCGCCTCTCCAACTGCCGCCCAGTCCGTTCCAGGACGTCTGAGACGCCAACACCGTCCCAGATGCCTTGGCACACCACAATCTCGATCCTGATGTCCACCGGTCGCGCGCGGGCCCGGCCGTTGCACAGGGCGCGCACAGGTGGCTCCGCTACTCTGACGGCATGTCGGCGATCTACCGAGGCACCAACCACCACAACGGCCTGAAGACCACCGCCCTCCTGGGCGGCATGTGGGGCCTGCTCATCCTCATCGGCTACCTGCTCACCCGGGGCACCGGCTCCTCGATCTTCCTGTTCATCATGCCGCTCATCGGGGTGGCCCAGACCGCGTACACCTACTGGAACTCGGACAAGCTCGCCGTGCGCTCCATGGGCGCCATCGAGGTCACCGCCGCCCAGGAGCCCGTCATGCACAAGGTGGTCGCTGAGCTGTCGGCGGCCTCGGGCCAGCCCATGCCGCGCCTTTTCATGGCGCCGACGATGAGCCCGAACGCCTTCGCCACCGGCCGCAACCCCGCCAACGCCGCCGTGTGCTGCACGCGGGGCATCCTCCAGCTCCTCGATGAGCGCGAGCTGCGCGGCGTGCTGGGCCACGAGCTCTCCCACGTCTACAACCGCGATATCCTCACCGGCTCCATCGCCGCAGGCATCGCCGGGGTCATCTCCTCGCTGGGCACGATGGCCCTGTGGTTCGGCACTGGCCGCGACCGCCGCGAGGGCAACGGCCTGGCCGTCCTCCTCCTGGCGCTCCTCGCCCCGCTGGCCGCCACCGTCACCCAGTTCGCGATCTCGCGCACTCGCGAGTACGACGCCGACCACGACGGCGCGGTCCTCACCAACGACCCGCTCGCCCTGGCCAGCGCCCTGCGCAAGCTCGACGGCGGCATCGCGGCCGCGCCCATGGCGCGCGACCCGCGCATGGAGCCCGTGAGCTCGATGATGATCGCCAACCCCTTCGGGCGCGTCAAGAACCTCTTCGCCACCCACCCCCCGATGGCCGACCGCATCCGCCGCCTGGAGCAGATGGCCGGGTACTGACAGACCTCCCCGGGCTGTCCAGGCGGGCCACCGCGGACTCCCGGGCACACGCGAGAGGGAGGGACCGTCACGGTCCCGCCCTCTCGGCGCGCAAGGCCCCGCCCAGCGGCTGCCAGCGAGAGGCCCGACGCGGATCAGGAGCCCTGGTCGCTCAGGCACAGAACGGCGTCATAGGACGTCGGATTGTCCGTCTGGACACTCGTAAAGCTCGTACCGCCGAGGTTCCAGGAGTAGACCGTGTTGGTGTTGGTCGCACCCGACGCGACGCACTGGTCGATGATGTACTGGGTGCGCGTCTCCTCCAGTGTCGGCGCGGGGCCGGGGTTGTTCACATCGATCGTGGGGATCGCGATGACCGGGACGTTGGAGACCCCCGGCAAGGAGCCCTCCACGCGCAGCGCCCCACTCGTCGAGCAGTCGGCCTTGCGCACGGCTGGATGCGAGGGGTCGGACTCGTCGGCGGTGATGCAGTCACCGGCCTTGGCGTCGTTGACGGATTCCTCCACGGGGATCCCCGCGCTCAAGTCGTTGTAGCACGTGGCGTCGTCGAAGTAGTCACCACCGGGAGTGGTCGCGCAGGACTCCTTCGTCGTCGACGTGGCCACCACCTTGAACTTGGCGCTGGCGTTGTCGCAGGAGACGATCGTCGCGCTCGGGTCGGTGAGCGAGTCGATGCAGTCGCCCACCGCGGCCTTCGAGGCCTTGTCGCCCAGCTTGCCGCCGGACGAGTCAGCCCCCGCGCTCGCCGATGAGCCGCCTGCCGCGGAGTCGGAAGAGTCGCCGGAGTCCTTGTAGGCGGCGAGGATCCCACCGGTGACGAGGAGGCTGAGGACGGCGAGCCCCGCGATGAGGGCGATGATGCCTTTCCTCTTGGTCGATGGGGGCGTTGACGGCGCCTGCCCGGGCGCCGGGTACTGCCCGCCCATGCCGTAGGCGGGCGGGCCGCCGGCAGGGGCGCCCATCGGCGTCGAAGGGCCAGTGGGGGAGGCGGGAGCGGCGCCGTACTGGATATTCGGGTCGTAAGGCCCGGTGCTCATAGGATCTCCTCGGGGATCCAGGGTCACGGTGAGATCACGATAGCAACGGCGCGCGCTCCGGCGACGCGACCGCCCGCCGGGCTCAGCGGTAGTTGACGAACTGCAGGGCGGCGTCGACGTCGAGTCCCTTGAGCAGGGCGATGACAGCCTGCAGATCATCGCGTGACTTCGAGGAGACCCGGACCTCGTCCCCCTGGATCGTGGCCTTGACGCCCTTGGGGCCCTCGTCCCGGATCTCCTTGGTGATCCGCTTGGCGATCTCCTGGCTGATGCCCTCCTTGAGGGGGCAGGCCAGGCGGTAGATCTTCCCCGAGGGCTTGGGCTCGCCCTCCCCCAGGTCGAGCGCCTTGAGGGAGACGCCCCTGCGGAACAGCTTGGACTGCAGCACGTCGAGGATCGCCAGCACGCGCTCGGCGGAGTTGGCCTCCATGGTGATGACGTCGCCCGCGAGCGAGACGGAGGCGTCGACGCCGCGGAAGTCGTAGCGCTGGGCGATCTCCTTGGCGGTCTGGTTGACGGCGTTGTCGACCTCCTGGCGGTCGAGCTTGGAGACGACGTCGAAGGAGGAGTCTGATGCCATGGCGTTGCCTTTCTGGGCCGTTCTGCGTGCTGGGCGTGCGGGGAGAAGCGCCGCTCGTGAGCGCCGGGCGCCGCTGCCGGGCGCCGCTGCCCAGCGCCCGGCGGCCCCGCGCCGCCCCCTCCCCGGGACGGCCCCGGGGCCGTGGAAGCCGTGTGAGCAGGGTCCTAGGGGCGGGATTGGCGCGCTCCGCCGTCGGCTTGTTATTCTTCCACGGCACCACGCGATGAGTCCTCGGGCTCGGGTTGTGGAGCATGGCGGGTTGCCCGAGCGGCCAATGGGAGCTGACTGTAAATCAGCCGCGCAAGCTACGGGGGTTCGAATCCCTCACCCGCCACGGTGCCCATGGCCCTGCTGTGGGATGCCATCCCTCCTCGGAGGGAGCC
The DNA here is from genome assembly GCF_000295095.1 of Actinomyces timonensis DSM 23838. GTDB lineage: Bacteria > Actinomycetota > Actinomycetes > Actinomycetales > Actinomycetaceae > Actinomyces > Actinomyces timonensis. The sequence goes on from NZ_JH806634.1 coordinate 217,429, forward strand.
CAGTGAGTAGGGCCACGGATGGTCGAGTTGCGAGCGCAGAAGCGATCATCCTAGGATTCCGCTCGTTGCCCCGATAGCTCAGTCGGCAGAGCGTCTCCATGGTAAGGAGAAGGTCAAGGGTTCGATTCCCTTTCGGGGCTCGCTCGCAGCGGGGGCCGTCAGGCCCCTTCCGTGTTCATATGGCGAGGTAGCTCAGCTGGTTAGAGCGCACGACTCATAATCGTGAGGTCGAGGGTTCGAGTCCCTCCCCCGCTACGCAAGGTTCGAGCACATCGCCGCCCCGGGCTGCTCGAGGATCAATGAGAGGAGAGACACGTGGCTTCCAAGACCGCTGACGTGCGTCCCAAGATCACTCTGGCTTGCTCGGAGTGCAAGGAGCGCAACTACATCACCAAGAAGAACCGCCGGAACACCCCCGATCGCCTCGCGATCTCCAAGTTCTGCGCGCGTTGCGGCAAGCACACGGAGCACCGCGAGACCCGCTGAGCCCCGCCGCCCGGATACGATCCGGGCATGAGCGCGCCGAGCCCCACCAGCCCCGAGCAGGTGGGGCTTCGTCATGCCCGGCAGCCGCTTCAGCGCATTCTCACCCGCTCCGGTATCGACGACGCCGAGGCGTCCGCCCACCGCGGCGCCCGGGCCATGGCCCCGGCACTGGCCGCCCTCGCCCTGGCCCGCGAGATCGTCGACCCCTGGGATGGCCTCATCCACCGGCGCTGCCGCATCGCCCCCGCTCCCCACAGCTCGGCTCATCCCAGGCCGCCTCGCCTGAGGAGGACGGCCCGCTCTGGCTGGGAGCTCATCGAGGTGACTGTCGAGTTGAGCGCTGAGGTTGCCGCCGACGGCGCCCCGTCCACCCCGCCCCCGCAGGCGTGGCCCGTGCTCCAGATCCGCCACGACCTGGCCCGACGCCCCCTCCCGGCCCCTGAGGGAGCCGACCCTCTCAGCACCGCGAGCGCCGTGGGTGCTGCACCCACCGACGCGACTCGCCCCGCTCACGGCAGCCACGGCAGTCACAACGCCGCCTCCGGCCGTCGGCTCATCCTCACAGGAGACGACCTCGCCGCCTGGGCCAGCGCCACCGGCGATGACAACCCGATCCACCTCGTTCTAGGCGCGGCCCGGCGCGCCGGCCTCGCAGCCGAGGAGGACGGCGTCGTCGCCCACGGTCTCCTGCTGGCCGCCCTGAGCCTCGGCCTCGTCCCAGCGGACCCCCGGCATGAGGGCCTCGACCTGCTCTTCCCCGCGGCACTCGCCGTCGGGCGGCCCGGGGCGGCTCTCATCGTTGATGAGCGCGGCTCGTGCTGGTCGGCTGTGGGGAAGCGGCGTGTGCTGCGGCGGCAGGGCGCGAGCACCCGATGAGGCTCACACGGCCGTGGGGCTCGTCATGCTCGCTGGCAATCCTCTCGAGATTGTTCAATACTTAACGACATCCCGTGGCCCGATCGCTCATTGAGAGGCCACGTCACCATCAGCGGCGCCATGGCGCCCCGAATCGTCAGGCAGCGCGGAGAGGAACGATATGGCAGGGAAGGCCGGACAGGCTCTCGCGGAGCAGGACAAGCCCGCCTGTGGCCAGGCCTCCGCCCCCGCAGCCCCGTCTTGCGGGCAGGCGCCGGTGGAGGTCACCCCATCCTGCGGCCAGGCCGCTGCTGCCGAGGCCCCTCTCCTGGCATCGAGCAGTTGCGCGGCCGCGGGATCTCCCAGGCTCGACGCCCTCGAGATGCGCGCCTGGCGCGCCTTCCTCCACACCGCGACCGCCGTCACTGGCGTGCTCAACCACGAGCTCGAGACGAGCGTCGGGCTCTCCCTGCACGAGTACGAGATCCTCGTGCGCCTCGACGAGGCCCCCGGCAAGGAGCTGCGGATGTCGAGCCTGGCGGAGATGATCGGGCACTCCCGCTCCCGCCTCACCCACACGGTCACCCGCCTGGAGAAGGAGGGCTTCGTGGAGCGGCGCTCCTGCCCCTCCGACAAGCGCGGCGTCAACTGCGCCCTCACGGACGCCGGCCTGGCCTTCCTGCGCTCAGCGGCCCCGCTGCACCTCGACGGCGTCCGCAGGCACGTCGTCGACCGCCTCGGGCGGAGCGACCTGGAGGCACTCGCCGAGATCATGTCGCGGCTCAACCCCGCCGACTGAGGCGGACGGCGCGTCCCGCCAGCTCAGCCCCATAGGTCCGTCCAGCTCACGCCCAGTTCCGCCAGGAGCCGGCGCAGCAGCGGCAGCGAGATGCCGACGACGCCGTGCGGGTCGCCCTCGATCGCCTCGATGAAGGCGCCGCCCAGCCCGTCAATGGTGAAGGCCCCGGCGCACCACAGCGGCTCCCCGGTGGCGATGTAGGCGTCGATCTCCTCCTCGGTGGGCTCGCCGAAATGGACGATCGCCGAGGAGACGCCGCTCGCGCTCGCCCCGTCGGCCGGGCGTACGAGCGCATGCCCGGTGTGCAGCTCGCCCGTGCGTCCCCGCATCGCCAGCCATCGCTCACGGGCGGCCTCGGGCGTGCGGGGCTTGCCGACGACGGCGCCGTCGATCTCCAGCATTGAGTCGCATCCGACGACGACGGGAGCGCTGGCTCTCCCGCTCGTGCCGCTCGGCCCGGCGCCCTCGCCAGCGGCGCTGGCGCCCTCCCCGAGAGCGCTGGCGACGTCGAGCGCCTTGGCCGTGGCCAGCGCGAGCACCTGCTCGGCGGGGGAGGGGGCCTCCTCGCCGGCCTCGGCGCGCCGCTGGGCGAGCGCGGCGAGGATCGCGCCCTCGTCGACCGAGGAGACCTCGACCCGGGGCTCGACACCCGCGGCGCGGAGGGTGGCCAGGCGGCCCGTGGACTTCGAGGCGAGGATGATCACCGCCTCAGGGTACTCAGTGGCAGGCGGCAGGACGGGCAGGCCCGGGGGAGGGCCCGCCGTCGGCGCGCTCGTCGCCTCCTGGATCGGCTGGTCCGGCAGTGCCGACTGGCCTGGCGGGGCTCGCTGGTCGCGCGCGGGTAGCCTGCGCCCTATGAGCGCCACGACTCGGCTGGTGACCGTCGAGGCCACCGGCTCCACTAACGACGACCTCCGCCGCCAGCTCGCCCCCGGCGGCAGGCCCGATGCCGCCGCCGCGGAGCGCTGGCCCCACGGATCCGCGCTGCGCGCCCTCTCCCAGACCGCCGGGCGCGGCCGGAGCGGGCGCGACTGGGTGACCCCGCCGGGCAGCGCGCTGACCGTCTCCTTCGTCCTCCGTCCGCTCGTGCCCGCCGAGACCCTCGGCTGGCTCCCGCTGCTCGCCGGGCTCGCCGTGCGCGACGCCCTCGCCCCCGCCTTGGAGGGCCTGCCCTGGCGCGCCCGCACGAAATGGCCCAACGACGTCGTCGTCGAACCGCTCACCGACGATAACAGCAGAGCGAACGGCGCTGGCGGCTCGGGAGGCGGCGAGGCCGAGGTGCCCGGATGGGGGCGCTCCCGGAAGATCGCGGGCATCCTCGCCGAGCTCATTCCCGCGCCCGGGGGCGCCCCCGGGGCCCGGCCGCCTGCCAGTCGCGAGGCGGCGCCCGTCATCATCGTGGGCATCGGCGTCAACATCGGCCAGTCGCCGCAGGAGCTGCCCGTGCCCTGGGCCGCCTCGCTGCGGAGCCTGGGAGCGGGGAGTTCTCGGGGCGACTGGTTGGAGCCCGGGATCGTGCTGGAGACCCTGGCCCCGCGCCTGCTCGGGCTCGTGGAGCAGTGGGAGGCCGCTGGTGGGGACCCGGAGCGCGCCCCGACCGCCGCGGGATCTCTCGGGGACGACCTGCGCGGGGCCTGCGCGACCCTCGGCAGGCGGGTCCGCGTGAGCGCCCCGGGCGGCGACGTCGTCGGCACCGCCGTCGGCATCGAGCCCGAGCTCCGAGTCCGGCCCGACGACGGCGACCAGGACATCCTCGTGAGAGCCGGGGACGCGCGACTCCGGGGCTCGGCCTGACCCGCTGCGGCGCTGCCGCTCGCACGTTTTCTCATGGATATGTCAGAAACGGGGGACATCTGATATCGCCCTGACGAAATCCTGTGACCTGCGCTACCCTATCCGCGTGAATGAGGTGACGCCGTTCGCGCTAGGAGGAGTGCTTGGTACGAGAGAGAGCCTCCCCACTCCCCACGAGGGAGGAGAGTCCCCTGCCAAGGCGCCAGAGGACACCGTCTGCATACCCGGGCAGGGGGCCGGGCCTCGTGCGGCCACGCCCAGTGACGCCGCCGAGTCGGCATGCTGCGGCGCGACGGTCCACGCCCACGCCCGCGTCCTGCTCGGGGGCGACCCCACCCTGACACTGCCCCAGCTCGCCGGTGCGGCGCGCGTCTCGCCGCTCTTCGCGCGCGGCTTCTGGCGGGCCATGGGCTTCGCCGATGTCAGCGACGACGAGCCCCGCTTCACCCATCAGGACGCCGACACGCTGCGGTCCATCGCCGATCTCATCGACTCCGAGGAGGAGCGCCATCCCGGCCCCGACGAGCCCGGTGGCCTGTCCGCCTCGGCGATCCTCGAGCTGCTCCGGGCCCAGTCCTACACGATGGACCGCCTCGTCCTGTGGCAGCTCGAGACCCTCGTGGCTGATGTCGGGCAGCGCCTCGGCCTGGACGACACCTCCGCCCGGCTCGTCGTCCTCGACCACATCAACGAGCTCACCGGTCCCCTGACCGACCAGCTCACCTACGTGTGGCGCCGCCACCTCGCCTCCCTCCTGGACCGCACCGACGCCGAGATCTCCCGGCGGGGCGTCGAGCGCGTCGGCCCCGACTACTACCCGCTCGTGCGGTCCCTCGGCTTCGTCGACATCGTCTCCTTCACCCAGCGCGCCCAGACGATGAGCCGCATGGAGCTGTCCACCATGCTCGACGATTTCGAGACCACGGCCCGCGACGTCATCACCTCCCGGGGGGCGAGGGTCGTCAAGACCATCGGGGACGCCGTCATGTACATCTCCGATGACCTGACTATCGCCGCCGACGTCGTCACGTCCCTCGTCGACGAGCTCCAGTCCGGCCTCGACGCGATCCTCGTGCGGGCCAGCCTCGTCGAGGGGCGCGTTGTGTCCCGCTCCGGCGACGTCTTCGGCCCGCCCGTCAACCTCGCCTCCCGCCTCGTCGACACCGCCGAGCCCGGGGGCATCCGCATGGATCAGGCCACCGCCCGCGCCCTCATGGCCAGCCCCGTCGCCGCGCAGTACCGGGTGCGCCAGTGCCACGACGTCGTCGCCAAGGGCATGGGCAACGTCACCCCGTGGTCGCTTCAGCGCGCCTGAGGGTCCGGGCCGGCGGGAGCGGAGGGCGGCGATCAGGGACCTTTCAGCCCGCGTTCAGGTTCTCATTCCGCGCGATGCCGCGGGAAACGGGGTGAGAGGGCCGGAGCGCGCCCGCGATGGGGACAGCGCCGCTGCCGCGCCAGGGCAACTCGGCTAGTATCTGAATCGTGACAACTGTGCTTCTCGTCGAGGACGACCCCGCCATCTCCGAGCCCCTCGCCCGCGCCTTCGGGCGCGAGGGCTACGAGGTCCGCGCCCATGGCACCGGCAAGGGCGCGCTGGAGGAGATCGGCGAGGCGGACATCCTCGTGCTCGACCTCGGCCTGCCCGACATGGACGGCCTCGACGTCGCGCGGACCGTGCGCGCGCAGGGCCTGACCATCCCGATCCTCATGCTCACCGCTCGCAGCGAGGACACCGACCACGTCGTCGGCCTCGACGCCGGCGCGGACGACTACGTCACCAAGCCCTTCCGCCTCGCCGAGCTCCTCGCCCGCGTGCGGGCCCAGGTCCGCCGCGCCTCCGGCGAGGCCGCCGTCGACCAGCTCGCCCATGGCGACATCCGCGTGGACGTCGCCGCGCACCGGGCCTTCGTGGGCAGCCGCGAGCTGCAGTTGACCGTCCGCGAGTTCGAGTTCCTGCGCGTGCTCGTGCGCGGCGCGGGCTCCGTGGTGGATAGCGACGACATCCTGCGCGAGGTCTGGGGCGAGGACCCCACCGGTTCGGAGTCGACCCTTGGCATGCACGCCACCTGGCTGCGCCGCAAGCTCGGCGACGACGTCGACGCCCCCGCGATCCTCCTCGCCGAGGGCGCCGGCTACCGCCTCGCCTGAGGCCGCCTCCGCCCAGGGGACCCGATGCGACGCCGCGCCCTTCAGATGACCATGGCGGCGGTGCTCGTCGCCGTCGTCCTGTTGGGGATCCCCCTGGGCGCGGCGACGATCTTCTACGCGGCCCGCTCCGCGCCGGACGACCTGGAGCGCTGGAGGACGGTGTTCTCCGTCGTCACGGTGGGCACCGCCCTGGCGATCATCGCCCTGGCCGCCGCGTACATCGTGGCCGCGAAGGTCTCGAGGCGCATCTCCGCCCCACTCATCTACCTGGCGGCCGAGGCCGAGCAGCTGGGCAGTGGGCAGGTGCGCCCCCGCGTGCGGGTCTCCGGGATCGAGGAGATCGACCTCGTCCAGGCCGAGCTCGTGCGCTCCGCCGAGCGCGTGGCCGGGCGGCTCGCCGCCGAGCGGCAGTTCGCCTCCGACGCCTCCCACCAGTTGCGAACGCCGCTGACCTCCCTCAGCCTGCGCCTGGAGGAGATCGAGATCATCGCCGACGACGAGGAGGTCCGCGCTGGCGCCCACGCCTGCCTGGAGCAGGTGGAGAGGCTCACCGGCGTCGTCGACGACCTCCTCAAGGTCTCCCGGCGCTCCGGGGGCGGCACCACTGAGGCCCTGCACCTCGCCGATCTCTTCGCCCAGCAGCAAGAGGAGTGGGGGCCGGCCTTCGCCGAGGCCGGGCGCGAGCTCGTCCTGACCGATGCGATCGGCCAGCCGGTCCTGGCCAGCCCCGGCTCGCTCGCCCAGGTCCTGGCGACTATCATCGAGAACTCCCTGCGCTACGGCGCGGGCACGACGACCGTCTCCGTGCGCAGCGCCAACGGCGGGCACGGCGTCTTCATCGACATCGCCGACGAGGGCGAGGGCGTCGACGACGAGCTGGCGCCCCATATCTTCGAGCGCTCCGTGTCCGGGCACGGCTCGACCGGCGTGGGCCTCGCCCTGGCCAAGGACCTCGTGGAGGCCGACGGCGGCCGCATCGAGCTCACCGCGCGCCGCCCACCGGTGTTCTCCGTGCTCCTGGCCGCCGTGCCGCGCTCCCTCGATCCGAACACGGTGCTGCCCAAGGGCGCGATCGTCAGCGTCGGCCGCCGCCGCCGCTTCTAGCCGCCGGCTCGCCCCGACCCGCCCCGCGCCGTCAATCCATCGCCCCCTCCTATGAACGAGACCGGGCGAACAGCACCGCGAGATTGCGATTGACTGGAGAATTCCAGATCTCGCGGTGCTGTTCGCCCGGTCTCGATGGGGAGGTGGGTGGGGGTCAGTACCAGCCGGCGCTCTCGGAGTGGGACCAGGCGGCGCAGGGGCTGCCGTAGCGGCCCTTGATGTAGCCCAGGCCCCAGTCGATCTGCGTGGCGGGGTTGGTCGCCCAATCCGAGCCGGCCGAGGTCATCTTCGAGCCGGGCAGTGCCTGCGGGATGCCGTAGGCACCTGAGGCGTTGGAGGCCTGGTAGTTCCAGCCGGACTCGCGGTCCCACAGGCCCACGAGGCAGGAGTACTCATTGGCGTCCCAGCCCCACGCGCTCATCTGGCTGCTGGCGTAGGCCTTCGCGTCGGAGGCGGAGGTGCCGGACGTGCCGCCCGAGCCGGCTCCCGCCACGGGCTCGCTGGCGGTCATCCGGCCCGATGACGGGTCGAGGTAGTACCAGGTGGAGCCGTCCACGATCCAGCCGGTGAGCATCTGGCCCGAGCCGTTGAAGTAGTACCAGGCGCCCAGGTGGTTCGCCCAGCCGACGGCCATGCGGCCGCTGTTGCCCATGAAGTACCAGGAGCCGCCGTCGGCGAGCCAGCCCATCGCGGCCTGGCCGTTGCTGCCCAGGTAGTACCAGGAGCCGCCGATGAGCTTCCAGCCCACGGCCATGGATCCCTCGTCGCCCAGGAAGTACCAGGCACCGTCGATCCAGTTCCAGTCGGTGGCCATCCGGCCATCGGCGTCGAAGTAGTACCAGGCGCCGCCGACGGTGGCCCAGCCGGTGACGAGCGCGCCGTCGCCGTCGAGGTAGAACCAGGATCCGCCCGTGTGCAGCCAGCCCGTGATGGCCTGGCCGTCGGCGGGGTTGATGTAGGACCAGGACCCGGCCTGGGACATCACCCAGCCGATGCTCCCAGCGGCGTTATCGCCGTCGGTGGCGGCCAGTGCGGGGGCCGCAGCGGCCTGGGCGGCGCTCGCTGTGGCGGGGGCGGCGTCGGCCGGAGAGGCGAGTGCCGCCGGCGCGGTCAGCGCGAGCCCCGCGAGAAGAGTCGCGGAGCCGAGCGCGGCGATCGGTCGGTGCAGGGTCATGTGTACCTCGCGGGTGGTCGTGACCGGGCAGCGGGCGCTGCGGGGTCGTGCGGTGGAAGGGATCTGACCGCCGAGGCGGGCCGATCCGCTCCCGATCAGTGCCCCGGGCCGGTGCCCGGGGTCGTCTGGGGAACCGGCGTGGCAGCCTCCTTGCCGGTCTTCTTGCGGCGCCCGGATAGGGCGTGCAGGAGCATGGGCACCACGGAGACGAAGACGATGACGAGGATCATCGCGTCGATGTTCTTCTGGATCCACTCGATGGAGCCCAGGAAGTAGCCGAGCCATGTGATCCCGAAGGCCCAGAAGGTGGCGCCGATGACGTTGAAGGTGACGAAATGCCGGTAGTGCATCCGCCCGACGCCGGCCATCACCGGGGTGAAGGTGCGCACGATCGGCACGAACTGCGCCAGCGTGACGGCCTTGCCGCCGTGGCGCTCGAAGAAGTCTCTCGTGCGCTCGACGTACTCCTGCTTGAACAGCCGGGAGTTCGGACGGTTGAAGATCTTCGGGCCGGCCTCGCGCCCGATGAGGTAACCGGTCTGGTTCCCGGCGATGGCCGCCAGCAGTACCAGAGGGGCAGCCACCCAGATATGCACACCCACCGCGCCTGTGGCCACGAAGAGCCCAAGGGTGAACAGGAGGGAGTCCCCGGGGAGGAAGAATCCGATGAGCAGGCCCGTCTCAGCGAAAATGACGAGCATGACGCCGACGATCGCCCAGGGGCCGAACCAGGAGACGATCTGGGTGATCATCTCCCCGGCGTCGAGCCACTTCGGGCCGAGGGCGGGCATAGGGGCCGCAGGGACGGCGGCATTGAGCGCGGCGATAGCCGTGAGGGAAGCAGTCACGCGGCAAGGCTATGGAGAGGAGCGCCCCACTGGCCGTGAGCCTTCCCTCATCCCCGCTGTGGCATCTGGCACGATCCCGGGCCAGGCGCTCAGCCGCCTCGCAGGAGCGTCACAGCCTTGACACGCCGGACTCAGGAATCGGAGACGCTCGGGCTGCCGGGGTCCTCGGCGCCGGCCTCATCGCTGGAGCCGGTGAACACGATGTAGTGGTAGAAGAGGAATCGGAACGCGGTGCCCAATCCGAATCCGACGACGTAGGCGGCGATATTGTCGGCGAGAGGCCCTGTCAGCCCCAGGACGTGGTGGGTGAACAGCAGGCAGAACTGCGTGATGACCAGCCCACCGATATTCGCCAGGGCGAAGAGGATCCCCTCGTGCCAGGTGTTGTCCCTCGTGCGTCCCCGGTAGGTCCAGTACCGGTTCGCCACCCAGGAGAAGATCGTCGCGATCGTCGCGCTCAGGACGTTCGCGGAGTTCGGGTGCCCCGACAGGAAACCGGTGGGACCGTGCTGGACGAGATTGAACAGGCCGGAGTCGATGACGTACGCGAGTGCGCCCACGATTCCGAACTGCAAGAACTCATGAACCCAGGCGCGGATCCGGCTGCTGAGGCTCATCGGCTCCGCCGTGGCGGTCATGGTCGCGCTATTGCTCACGGGGCGATGGTAGGCCACTGATCAGGGCACCCAGGTGATTGAGGATGATAGATCCCACACCCAGCTGATCCAGAAGACCTGGGCCATCACCCCCGCGATCACCAGCGCCCAGCGGCCACGGCGCCCCACGCTCGCGGCGGCGGCCCACGCCAGCGGGGCCAGCGGCAGCAGGATGCGCAGCAGCGACGTCGTCGGGTCGAAGAAGGCCAGGAGGTAGAGCGCGTAGGCCGCGCACCAGAACCAGGCGGCAGGGCCGAGGGAGCGCGCCGCCCGGGAGGCCAGGCCCAGCGCGGCCAGGGCCAGGACGCCGACGACGAGCAGCCAGCCCAGGTGCTCCCCGACCCACCACTGCCCGCGGTCCAGCCACGGGACGAAGGGGGCCAGCTCGCCCCCGCGCCACGAGGTCTCGGTGGCTGTGTAGGCGTCCATGCGGCCCGTCGCCATCCACGCGGCCACCGGCCATACGAGGGTGCTGACCAGCGCCACCGCGGTCAGGGCCCCCAGGCCCGCGCGCCTGCGGCCGCCCAGCGGCGCCCATTCCGGCGCCAGGCGCCGCGCCCACGAGGCCTGCGAGGCCCGCGCGCGAGGGCCACTGCCGTCGTCG
>NZ_JH806634.1:228155-400141 GCF_000295095.1 Actinomyces timonensis DSM 23838
GCCACTGCCGTCGTCGTCGCGCCCGAGCTGGCTGCCGCCGCGCGCGCCGTCGTCGCGATCGCCGCCGTGCCCGCGCCTGGAGGCCAGCTCCCACACCCACCACAGGCCCAGGGCGAGCGCCAGGGGCAGTCCGATCGGCCGGGCAACGGAGCCCACCATGATGAGCAGCGCCGCGAGGGCGAGGCGCCCGCGCTCGGCCGCCATGAGCGCGCCCGCGACGAGCAGCAGCCCCAGCGACTCGGCGTAGGGGACCTGGAGGACGGCGGCGCACATGGAGGTCCACGTCAGCGCCACTCCCCACAGTGAGGCCGTCTTCCCGACCCGCGGCGCCAGCCAGCGGTCCATGACGACGGCGCCCGCCCCCGAGGCCGCGATCGACACAAGAGCCGCCGCCGGGTAGAAGGACAGGCCCAGCCAGGTCAGCGGGGTGGCGAGCAGTGGGAGCAGGGGCATGAACGCCCAGGAGTTCTGCGCGACGGCGCCGCCATCGCCCTTCGGCAGGACGGCCGGGTAGCCCTCGCGGAAGATGCGCTCGTACCAGCCCGCGTCCCAGAAGGACATGTGCTCGCTCCACGACGGCGCGGGCCCCGCCCACGGTGTCGCCGGAGCATCCTGCGCCCCGAGCCTGAGCATGACGAAGGTCAGGAGGCTCGCCGCGGCCCAGACCCCCAGGACCTGAAGAGCGCGAGGCGCTCGCCGCAGGGCTTGGGAAACGCCGACGGCGGGGCCGGGCAGCGGAGCGGGGCCGGCGGGCGCGACCGGGACGGGCCGGGGGATCGGCGCCGTCGGGGAATGGCTGTCAGACACGGGGGCCAGGGTACGGGCAGATCATGCGGACATCGACACCCTGCCGTAGCCTGTGCCTGTGAGCGCACCCATTGTCGCCGTCATCGGGGGCGGGCAGCTGGCCCGCATGATGCAGGAGGAGGCCTCCGCCCTCGGCATCCGCCTACGGGCCCTCGTCGAGGCCCCCGATGGGTCGACGGCGCAGGTCACCGCCGATTCACCCGTGGGCGCCGCCGACGACGCCGCGGCCGTCCGCGCGCTCGCGACGGGCGCCGGTGCCCTCACCTTCGAGCACGAGCACCAGGACGACGCGCTCCTGCGGGAGCTGGCCGCCGAGGGAGTGGGCGTGCGGCCCTGCCCTGACGCCCTGCTCCTGGCCCGCGACAAGATCGCCATGCGCCGCGCCATGGATGCCGCCGGCCTTCCCCAGCCCGCCTGGGCCGAGGCAACCGGGGACGCCGCCGCCATCCGCGCGGCCGTGCGAGCATTCGCCGCCGAGCACGGATGGCCCGTCGTCCTCAAGACCCCTCGGGGCGGCTACGACGGGCACGGCGTCCTCCTCGTGCGCCAGGACCGCGAGCTCGAGGCCGGCCGCGCCGGCCAGTGGATCGACGCCGTCGCCTCCGGGGGCGCCACCGGTGCCGGAGGGAGCCTCGGGGGAGGGGCCGTGACCAGCCTCCTCATCGAGCAGGCCATCCCCTTCACCCGCGAGCTCGCCGCCCTCCAGGCCCGCTCGCCCAGCGGGCAGATCGCCTCATGGCCCGTTGTGGAGACCATCCAGGCCGACGGCATGTGCTCCGAGGTGCTGGCCCCCGCCCCCGGGCTCGACCCTGCCGCCGCCGACGAGGCCGCCCGCATCGGGCGCGAGATCGCCGAGCGCTTCGACGTCACCGGTGTGCTCGCCGTCGAGCTCTTCGCCGTCGAAGCCTTCGGGGAGCCGACCCGTCTCTTCGTCAACGAGCTCGCCATGCGCCCCCACAACTCCGGCCACTGGACGCAGGACGGCTCCGTGACCAGCCAGTTCGCGCAGCACCTGCGTGCCGTCCTCGACCTTCCCTTAGGGTCGCCCGCGCCCACCGCCGACGCCTGCGTCATGGTCAACCTCATCGGCGGGATCCGCGAGCCGGACGACGGCGCCCTGGCCCGGGCGATGGCCGCCGACCCCGAGGCGCGCATCCACCTCTACGGCAAGTCCTGGCGCCCCGGCCGCAAGCTCGGGCACGTCAACCTCACCGGCCCCGCTGGCAGCGAGGAGGACTTGCGCGAGCGGGCCCGCGCCGTCGTCGCCATCCTGCGCGGGGACGCCTGAACCGCCGCGCAGCCGTCCTTCCCCCGTCCGCTCGTCCTCGTCCCGACAACCCCGTCCAGCGAAAGGCCCGCCATGCCCGAGACCCCCACCGCCCTCGGCGGTTCCGCTGCCGCCCCCCAGCCGCTCGTTGGCCTCGTCATGGGCTCCGACTCCGACTGGCCCACGATGAGCGCCGCCGCGGACGCCCTCGACGAGTTCGCCATCCCCTACGAGGCCGACGTCGTCTCCGCCCACCGCATGCCCACCGAGATGATCGACTACGGGCGTGAGGCGGCCGCGCGGGGCCTGCGCGTCATCATCGCCGGCGCCGGGGGAGCGGCCCACCTGCCCGGGATGCTCGCCGCCGTCACCGAGCTGCCGGTCATCGGTGTGCCCGTGCCGCTCAAGCACCTGGACGGCATGGACTCCCTGCTGTCCATCGTGCAGATGCCCGCGGGCGTGCCCGTGGCCACCGTCTCCATCGGCGGGGCCCGCAACGCCGGACTGCTGGCCGCGCGCATCCTCGGCGCGGGGCAGGGAGCGGAGGCCGAGCGCCTGCGGGAGGCCATGCGCGCCTTCCAGGCCGACCTCTCCGAGGTCGCCCACGCCAAGGGAGCGGCGCTGCGCGAGCGGGCTCGGAGGAACTGACGGGAGCTGAGAGACCGCCCCAGGTCCCGGGAGATCCGGGCCCCGCCCGTGGCACGATACAAGTGTGGCCCCTGATATCTATGTCCGCCGCCTGCCGATCCTCGACAGGCTCGCAGGCTCCCTGATCCTCGTTTTCGCCACCGCGCTGAGCATTGCCTGCCTCGTCGCCTCGGCGCGGCTGGACTCCACCCCGCCGGGGGCGTGGCCGGCGTCGATCCCGCTCAGCCTCCTGCTCCTGGCGGTGGCCTGGCTGGGGTGGAGGGCGGCGACGTCGCGGCTCGTCGCTGACGCGGCCGGCCTCCATGCGCGCAACGGCTTTCGCACCCACCACCTCGCCTGGCCGCCGGCGCGCGGCTTCCTCGTGGCCGCGCTCAGCGGGAACGGCATGGTCCGCTACACGGTCCAGTACTGCCCTGCCGACGGTGGGAGGCGGGTCCTCATCTGGGCGCTCCGGAGGCGCTCGCGCGGTGAGGAGCGCGCGATCCAGGAGATCGTGGATCTATGGGAATGGGCCAGCGCTCGCGGCTATGTTTCCCGGGCCGAGCCGCCCGAGGGGACGCTGGCAGCCCAGCGCCCGGCGCCTGTGACCCCCAGCGCCCACGCCCGCCCCGCACCCGCCGCATACGGGGTGATGCCCGCTGCCAGCCCCGGTCCTCTGGCCGCGCCGCCCGATCCCGCCGCGGACCGCCTCGTGTTCCGCCAGGAGCTCCTGCCGCGCTGGGCGGTGCTCGCCCTGGCCGCGCTGATCTGCGGGGGCGCGGCGCTCGCGGCTATCCGGGTCCTGAAGCGGGGAAACGTCGTCGACACGGTGTTCCTGGGCATCGAGGTGCTCATGCCCTGCGCGCTGTCGCTGGCCGCGCTCGCGGTCGCGATGCGGGTGCGAGTCGTCGTCGACGGTGATGGCATCCACTCCCGTGTGGTGCGGACGGCCCATCTGCCCTGGCCGGCCTCGCGCCATGACCTGTTCGTGTTCATGATCCGCGGTTCATCCCTCGTCATCGCGATGGCCGCCTGCGCGGCGCCCGACGGGAAGCGCCTGCGCCTGATCGGCTTGGTGGCCAGTGGCTCCGATCCGATGACGCCCGGGCGGGCCAGTGGCGAGGTTTGAGGATTGCACCTGGGATTGAGGCGGCGCGGAGTGTGGGCGGCGGACAGCAGGGCCCTGTGACCTGCGCCTACGTATGACGTGACGAGAGGTCAGAAAAAGCAATCCTCAAACCTGGCCATTTCGTCCTGCATCGCCAACGTCATGACCCACAACACCTAGACTGGGCGCATGAGCATTCTTGTCGCAGGTGGCGCTGGCTACATCGGCGCCCACGTTGTCCGTCTGCTGCTCGAGCGCGGGGATGAGGTGATCGTCGTCGATGACCTCTCCTACGGGTCCCCCGAGCGGGTCAAGGGCGCCACTCTCGTCGAGCTCGACGTCGCCTCGGGCCAGGCCCCCGAGCGCCTGACCGAGGTCATGAAGGAGCACGGCGTCACCGCCGTCATCCACTTCGCCGCGCGCAAGCAGGTCGGCGAGTCCGTCGCCCGCCCCGCCTGGTACTACCAGCAGAACGTCGGCGGCCTGGCCAACATGATGCTCGCCATGGAGGCCGCGGGCGTCGACCAGATGATCTTCTCCTCCTCCGCCGCCGTCTACGGCATGCCCCCCATCGAGGTGGTCCCCGAGGACATCGACTGCCACCCCATCAACCCCTACGGGGAGACCAAGCTCATCGGCGAGTGGATGATGGCCGACGCCGAGACCGCCTGGGGCCTGCGCTGGGCTGGCCTGCGCTACTTCAACGTCGCCGGCGCCGGCTGGGACGACCTGGGCGACATGGCCACCCTCAACCTCATCCCCATGGTCATGGACCGCCTCGCCAAGGGCGAGACCCCCAAGATCTTCGGCACCGATTACCCCACCCCGGACGGCACCTGCATCCGCGACTACATCCACGTGCGGGACCTCGCCACCGCCCACATCGCCGCGCTCGACTACCTCGCCGGCGGCAAGGAGATGGCCGAGCACGTCTTCAACGTGGGCACCGGCGTGGGCGCCTCCGTGCGCGACGTCGTCGCCAAGGTCATCGCCGCCACCGGCCTCGGCATCGCTCCCGAGGAGCTGCCCCGCCGCGCCGGCGACCCGCCCCAGCTCATCGGCAACGCTGAGCGCATCGGCGCGGTCCTGGGCTGGAAGGCCGAGCACGACCTCGACGATATCGTCGCCTCCTCCTATTCGGCCTGGCAGGCCGACCCGAACCGGCAGCACTTCGCCTGACCGACGGCGCGGCGGGCCTCGGCGAGCCGCCCGGGCCAGCAGACGACGGCGGGGCGCGGGTGGCAGACCACCCGCGCCCCGCTCGCGCGTCCTGAACCGGTCTCGCCGTGCTGTTCGCCCGGTTTCGCCGTGCTGTTCGCCCGGTCTCGGCGGGTTAGGCGGCGGCGGAGCGCATGCGGGCCCGGCCGATCGCCAGTGCCACTGCACCGATCGCCACGGCGAACAGGGCGCACACCCCGATCTGCCCGTACATGGGAGCCAGCGTATCCATAGAGGTCGACGAGGCTGCGAAGGCGTCGCGGATCGGCTGGTTCGCCCAGTACGCGGGGGTGAGCTTGCCGATCTGCTTGACGACGTCGGGCATGAGGCTCAAAGGGATCCACGCCCCGCTGAGGAAGGAGAACACCAGGCCACCGATGTTCGCCACCGCGTTCGTCGCGTTCTCACTCATCCTCAGCTGCCCCATGAAGAAGCCGAAGGCGATCCCCACCATCGTGTAGGCCAGCAGCGCGGTCGCCGCGACCACGTACCGGGGCAGGCTCTCGCCCGTCGAGTCGGCGCCCAGCACCTGCATGCCCAGCTCGTAGGTGAGCACCCAGCCCACGACACCGACCACCGCGAAGGCAGCCGCCATCCCCAGGTTGCGCTTCATGACGGGTTCCGGGGAGACACCCAGCCGGATGCGCAGGGGCCGGTTGCCCATCACCCGCATGATGAGGCACACGATGTTCGTGGTGAAGGCGAACAGCGAGTAGAGCGCCATGCCGAAGAACACGAGGAGTCCCTGGGGCATGGAGATCCCCTCGCCCTTGATGACGGAGGCAGGTGCCGTCTCCTTCATGGAGATGCCCGTGGAGCCCACCGCCTGGTCCGCTGAGGCCGCTGTCGTGGACCGGTAGGTCAGGACCTGCCCCACATACGTGGTGACCTGCTGCGCCATGAGGGGAGCAGCCGCAGAGCTCGGCGCCAGAACCGTCCCCACACGCGGGAGGGTGGACTCGGCGTCGGAGATGGAGGTACCGGAGCGGACCTGGGTGGCCGCGTTCTCGACGGCGTCGCCCAGCCCTTCGGGGATGATGACGATGAGCTCGACCTCGTCGCGGGCCAGGGCGTCCTGCATGGCACGGCGGGAGTCGGCCACCTCCACGGCGTTGCCGGAGCCCTCCATGTAGGCAGCCAGGCCCTGGGAGACCGGCGAGTGGTCGCGGTCGACGACCGCCAGGTTGACCTTGGCGTCCAGCAGCTTGTCGCTGGTCTGCCCGCCCTGGGTCATTCCGGTGATAAGACCCAGCATGTTGACCGCCACCAGGAAGGCGATGGCATAGACCTTGTGGGCTCGGGCAATGCGCAGAGCAGTCTTAAAGGTGCGCATGACTCATCCTCCTCATGCGGATGGTGGCGAGGGTGGCCAGCACCGCCGTCATGGCGAGCATGATCCCGATCGCGGTGGCGAAGGCGGACAGGGTGTCGTAGTAGAGCAGGCTGTAGAAGGCGCGGGTGGACTGCCACAGCGGGTTCGCGTGGGCCAGCCACGGCACCGCGGTCTCCACCTTGTCCGCCAGGGTCTGGGAGGGCCGGCCGTACAGGCCGGTGAACAGGGACAAGATGGTGCTCAGCGCGGTGACGATCCCGGTGCTCAGGCGCGGCACCGTCCCCAGGACCGCGCCAGCGGCGCTGAACAGCAGCGCGGTGATGGCCACCGCCAGGAACGACCACTGCCAGTGGACCCCGAAGTTCACCTTGCACACCCACCGCATGTAGAGGAAGCCGATCGTCAGGCAGGCGGTGAGCGCGACCCACACGGCGGCCATGACACCGGCCAGGATCCTCCACCTGGGGATTGCGGCCATGGTCCGCCGGGTACCGGTCGGGGAGGAGCCGGCCACCACCGAGCGGACGGAGACCATCGCCATCACCATGCCGGAGGCGGCGGCGAAGGCCAGCAGGGCGAAGTAGTAGCGGGCCGTCGACGAGCCCGACGACGGCGTCACCTGAACTTCGCTGGTCAGCTCCTGGCCGTGGCCGGGCTTGTCCAGGATCTGCAGCACCGGGGCCAGGCGGGCCTGGGCGTCCTCCGGGGAGGTGGCACCCTTAGCGGTGTCGATGGCGATTGACTCGCCCATGGCGGCGGTGCGCGCGTAGGAGTCCATGGCCCAGCGCAGCACCACGGAGGTCTCCGCTGCCGCGCCCTCACCGGTCAGGCGCAGGTCGGGTGTGCGGTCCGTGACGACGATGTAGCCCTGGATCGTGCCCTTGTCGGCGGCGGCCTGGGCTGCCTCCTGGCTGGAGTACTCGGTGACGATCGCCAGGCGGTGCTCAGCGTCGGGGGCGGAGATGCCAGTCATGAGGTCGCTCAGGCCCGGGGCGTCGGAGTAGGCCTGGTCGGTCACCACGCCGAGCGGCATGGGGGTCAGCTCGGCGTTGTCGATGCGCTGGAACATCGCCATGAAGACGGTGGCCAGGATGAGGGGGAACATGAGGGTCCACACGAGCATGGACCTGTCGCGCACGAGTGCGCGCAGCTGGTAACTGAATGCCGTGCGCATGTCAGGCCTCGTCCCGCAGGGCCCGCCCGGTGATCTCCAGGAAGACCTCGTTGAGGGTGGGCGGCTCGGAGGTCACGCGACCCACCACCGCGCCGGAGGCCGCCAGCGCGGCAAGCACGTCAGCCAGGTTGTGCCCGCCGGGGCGGCACTCGACGGTCAGCTCGGTGGAGGCTGCGGCGTCGGCACTGGTGGTGGCAGAGCGGACGCAGGGCAGGGAGCGGACGGACTCCAGGGCGGCGTCGGGAAGCGGCGTGGGGTCGACGACCTCCACCGTGATGCGCTCGCCGGTGCCGATCATGGCCTTGAGCTCGGCGGAGGTGCCGGAGGCGACCTCGCGGCCGTGGTCCATGATGACGATCCGGTCGCACAGCTCCTCGACCTCCTCCATGTAGTGGGAGGTGTAGATGATGGTGGCGCCGTCGGCGTTGAGGCGGCGGATGCCCTGGAGGATGGACTCGCGGCTCTGCGGGTCGACGGCGACCGTGGGCTCGTCCAGGATGATGAGCTCGGGCTTGTGGGCGATCCCGCAGGCGATGTTGAGGCGGCGCAGGAGGCCGCCGGAGAGCTTCTTGGGGTGGAACTTCGTGAAGCGCTCCAGGCCCACGAAGGCGATGGCCTCCTCGACGAGCTCGCGGCGACGGGCGCGGTCGGTGACGTACAGGGCGCAGAAGGCGTCGATGTTCTCACGCACGGTCAGCTCGTCGATGACGGCGACTTCCTGGGGGATGAGGCCGATGCGGCGCTTGAGGCCGTAGGCGGTGGCGGCCATCTTCTTGCCGAAGACGCGCACCTCGCCGCGGTCGTAGGTGAGCAGTTGGAGCAGGCAGGAGATGGTGGTGGTCTTGCCCGAGCCGTTGGGGCCCAGCAGGCCGAGGATCTGCCCGCGCGGGATGCGCAGGGAGAGCCCGTCGACGGCGGTCAGGTCGCCGTAGCGCTTGACGAGGCCCGTCACCTCGACGGCGGGAGCGGTGGTCTCGGGGCTAGAAGCAGTGGGCGCGGGGGGTGCCGGTGCAGGTGATGCAGGGGCAGCCGGCGGGCCGGGGCGCTGAGTCGCGTTCATGGTTCCTCTCCCAGGGGCGTGGGGATGCGATGACTCCATGGTCCCGGGAGCGCGGCGTCGCGCCCAGTGCCTGGACTCACCGGATCGCCGCCCCAGGGGTGACTTCTGTCAGGGGTAGCTCGATCGGGGGATCCCTCGCGCGACGGCGGCGCTGGCGGCCGGGCTGTGCCATCATCGGGCCCGTGAAGGTTCTGGCGGACAAAGCGGTGCTGCTGGCCGGCGGGTCGCTGGTGCTGGCCGGCGTCGCCACCGGTGCTACTGCCAGTGCCAGTGTCAGTGCCACTGCCCCGGGTCCACTGGCCGTGTCCTGCCTGCTGCTCGCCGTCGTCCTGAGCGCGGTCGCCTCCGCCTGGGAGACGCGCGCGTGGGCCGCTCCCATCCCCCTGGTCACCCTGCTGATCGCCGCGCTCAGCCCGCTGGGACTGTCGGGAGCTCCGTTGGCCGCGTACGACGTCGTGCGCCGCCTCCGCCTCTCCACCGGCCACGGCGAGGGCGCCACCTCAACCGCTCCCGAGCAGAGCCCCGTCGCCGGGCCCCTCGACAGCCCCCTCGCCAGCCTCGACGCCGTCGTCGCCGTGGGCGCCGCCCTCTTGTCCGCCTCGACCCTCCGCTGGGCGGGCCAGGAGCTCGCGCTGACCGGCGTCCTCGCCTGCGCGGCGTCGCTTCTCGCGGTGCGCAGCGCGGATGAGCAGAGGCAGCGCGCCCGCCTGCTCGCCGCGCACGACGACCTGCGCGCCAAGATCCGCTTTCTGCGGGCCTCTCGCGCCGAGCTCGTCGAGGCCCAGGAGTACCAGGCGCGCGCCGCCACACTCGCCGAGCGCACGCGCATCGCCCACGACATGCATGACACGGTCGGCCACCAGCTCACCCGGCTCCTGTTCCAGGTGCGCGCCCTGCAGACAGTCCACGCGGGCGAGCCCCAGATGACCGGGGCGCTGGACGGCCTCGGCTCGGGGCTGGAGGAGTCCCTCAGCGCCATGCGCGCCTCCGTCCACGCGCTGTCCGATGACGGCGTCGACCTCGCGGTCGCCCTCCACACCCTGGCCGCCTCCAGTCCCGTGCCCCGGGTCAACGTCGACTGCGAGGTGGAGGCGCCGCCGCCCGCGCCCGTGTCGCGCTGCATCGTCGCCGTCGTGCGCGAGGCCCTCACCAACGCGGCCCGCCACGGCCAGGCGGCCAGTGCCCGCGTGGCGGTCGCCGACTTCCCCGGCTTCTGGCGGGTGAGCGTGAGCAACGACGGCGGGGCGTCGGATCGCACGGGGATCGACGACGGCTCCGACGGCGAAGGTATGGGGCTGCGCTCGATGCGCGAGCGGCTGCGCGCCCTGGGCGGTACGCTCCACGTGCAGCCGCGCCCGGTGTTCACGGTCACGGCGACGATCACGAAGAGCGGGAGGAGCGAGCCGTGAGGGTCCTGGTGATCGACGACGACGCCCTCATCGCCCAGTCGCTGGCGACGATCCTCGGCGCGGAGCCCGACATCGACGTCGTCGGCACCGGCTCCAGCGGCGCCGAGGCGATTGAGCAGCATCGCGAGCTGGCCCCCGACGCGCTCCTCATGGACATACGCATGCCCGGCATGGATGGGCTCGCCGCCGCCGAGACGATCCTGGCCGAGTCCCCCGGCGCGCGGATCGTCTTCCTGACCACCTTCGCCGACGACGACTACATCGTCCGCGCCCTGCGGATGGGCGCGCGCGGGTACCTCATCAAGCAGGACATCGCGCAGATCGCCCCCGCGCTGCGCAGCGTCATGGCGGGGGTGAGCGTCCTGGAGGGCCAGGTGCTGGAGCGCACCACGGTGCTGCGGGCGGGTGCCGACCGCGGGGAGCAGGTGCGCGCCCAGGCCTTCGCGCCCCTGACCGACAGGGAGTTCGAGGTGGTGCAGGGCGTGGCTGAGGCGCTGGACAACGAGGAGATCGCGGAGCGGCTCTTCATGAGCGTGGGCACCGTGCGCAACCACATCAGCTCGATCCTGGCCAAGCTGGGGCTGCGCAATCGCACGCAGATCGCCGTGCGCTACTACCGCGCCGAGGCCGGCTGACGCCCGGGCCAACAGACGACGGCGGGGCGCGGGTGGCAGACCGCCCGCGCCCCGCTCGCGCGTCCTGAACCGGTCTCGCCGTGCTGTTCGCCCGGTTTCGCCGTGCTGTTCGCCCGGTCTCGCGGGTTAGTTGGTGGAGGTCTCGACCTTGTTGAAGTCGGAGGAGGAGAGCTTGCCCTCGCGCAGCTTGGAGAAGAAGTCCGGCGCGGTGGTGTCCCTGAGCAGCACGGCCGCCCCGATGCCGCCCGGCTCGTAGTCGAGGGAGTCGATCGGCGGGGCGCCGGTGAGGCCGTCCGACGAGGCCGAGCGGAAGCCGAGGACCATCTGCCCGATATCCGTCAGGCCGGTGTCGTTATCGGCGGTGAGCACCTTCGTTCCCGCGTCCACCAGCTTGTCCTGGCGCGGCCAGCTGATGATGGTCTTGGCGGAGACCGCCTTGTCGACGACGGCGCTGATGACCGCGCGCTGGCGCAGGCCCCGGCCGATGTCCCCCGTGGGGTCCGACTTGCGCATGCGCGAGTACGCCAGGGCCTTCTCGCCGTCGACGTGCTGGCAGGTGCCCTTCGAGGTGTCCCAGACGAGCCCGGAGTCGGGGTCGTCGACGTCGTAGTCGAGGCAGACATCGACGCCGTCGACGGCGTCCACCGTCTCCTTGACGCCGGCCATCCCGACCTCCACATAGTGGTCGATCGTCAGGCCGCTGAGATCCTCGACGGTCTTGACCAGCAGCTTCGCGCCGCCATAGGAGTAGGCGGCGTTGATCTTGTCCCCGCCGTAGCCCGGGATCTCCACATAGGTGTCGCGCGGCAGGGTCGTCAGGGAGGACTGGCCGTTGTTCTTGTGCAGCAGCATGATCGAGTCGGCGCGGGCGCCCTCGGTGCCGTCCTCGGCGACGCCGCCGTCGCCCCGGGCATCCGAGCCCACGATGAGCCAGGTCTCCCCGGCGGTGTCCTTCGCGCCGGACAGGGCGTCCACCCGTCCGAGCTTGTCATCGACCTCATGGGCGAGCCAGGCCACCCGGCCCACGATGACCCCGAGCACGAGGATGATGACGAGGGCCGACCAGCCCAGGACCCGGCGCCAGCGGCGGCGGCGAGGCTTGCCGCGCCCCGGGCCGAGGGGCTCGGGCCCTGAGGGGTATCCGGGTCCCATGGGGCCGCTCGGGCCAGTGGGGACCGCGCCCGGGAGGGGCTGGCCCTGCCAGTCGGCTGAGGAGGGGCCGTAGGACGCGGGGAAGGAGCCCGGGAAGCCGGAGGCCCCAGCGCCGTAGTCCTGGCCAGCGGGCGGGTACCCGGAGGGGAGGGCCTGCGTGGCATCGGGGGAGGGGCGCTGCGGCGCTGCGCCGAGGGGACGGGCCGACGATCCGGGCCTGGCGTGGCTGCCTCCCACCGAGCCTCCCGCAGCGCCGCTGGCGGCTCCCGGCTGCGGGGGCGGCGTCGGGCGCTGGCGCGGGGTCGCCGTCGGCGCGGGGGGCGGGGCCTGCTGCCCCGACCGCCCCTGGCCGCCACCGGCCCCTCCGAGCACGCTGTGGCGCACGGGGGCCTCAGGGGCGGGTCTGGGGTCCGGCTGCTGGGCCTGCCTCACCGCTCGCGGCGGCCTCGGGGGCCGTGGCGCCCGTCCTCCTGAGCCCGGGGTGACGCTGGGAGGGAGATCGTCGCTTGACGTCATAGGGCGTGCGCCTCACTTGCACTGGGCGGCAGGGTCGTTGGAGGGAGTCTCGGAGGCGGGCGCCTGTGAGGCAGGCGCGTCGCTGGGCTTGGCGGCGGGGGCCTGGGTCTTCTCCGCCGCGTCGGTCGAGGAGGGGTCCGTCGCCGCGGCGCCTGTGGAGTCGGGCGCCGGGGAGGCCGTGGAGCCATCCGCCTTGCCGCTCACCGAGTTGGTGGGCACGGCGGTGTCATTCTTGAGGGCCTTCCAGATCGGCTTGGCGTCATCGGTGGCCACGACGCGGTTGGCATCCGACTCGGCAGGCGCGTTGGGGACGGTGAGGAAGGTGATGTGGTCCATCCCGATCGACTGGATCGAGCTGGCCAGTCCCTGGAGGTTGTTGAGATCGCCGATCTTCTCCGAGGTGGTCAGCGCCCCCAGGGCGGTGCGGGCGAAGGAGTAGAGCTCGTTGGCGTTGGACAGGATGTTCTTGCTCTGGGCCGTGCGGATCATCGCGCCCATGAGGTTCTGCTGGTGCTGGATGCGCCCGATGTCCGAGCCGTTGCCGTAGCCGTGGCGGGCGCGCGCGTACTTGAGGCCATCGGTGCCGTTGAGGTGCTGGCAGCCGACGCTCAGGTGCAGCTGGGTGTAGTCCGGATCGTCGATCTCCTCGGAGACGTAGAGGTTGACGCCGCCCAGGGCGTCGACCATCGTCTCCAGGCCGTGGAAGTCGACGACCATGAACTCGTCGATGTTGACGCCGGTCATCTTCTCGACGGTGTTGATCGAGCAGGCGGCGCCGATGGCCAGCGCCGTCGCGTCCGTGCCCGTGCCGGCGCCGGTGGCGAAGGCGTTGTTGAACATGGTGTCCGACTGGGGCGCGGACTCGGTGTCGTCATAGGTCTTGCACTTGGGGATGTCCACGAGGAGGTCGCGGGGGATGGAGACGACCTCCACGCGGGAGCGGTCCGCGGAGACGTGCATGATCATCGCCGTGTCCGAGCGGGCGACGGCGGTGTCGTCGCTGCCGTCGGAGCCATCGACGTTGTTGGCCCCGCTGCGGGTGTCCGTGCCCAGGACGAGGATGTTGAGCGCGTGGCCGTCGTAGGAGTCGCCGATGGCGTCCGTGCGCGTGACGGAGCCGTCCAGGTAGCGGTCGATGTTGATGCGCGTGATCTGGCCCTGCAGGTCCATGTACGCGAAGCCCGCCGCCGAGGTGACGAACAGGGCGAGCGACAGGAACACCAAGCCGACCCGGCGGGCTGTTCGCCTCCCCAGGTCTTTGATCGAATGCCGTGCGTGTGGCTTCTCGATGTTGGGCACGCGTCGAGTCTAGAGAATCAGCCAAGCGAGGCCTAGCGCCGTGACGCCGTCGAGACATGATCTTCCTCAGGTCTGGATGACTGGCGTCACACCGCCTCGGCGGGGCCCCGTCTCGTCTAGGCTCAACCCCGTGAAGGATCTCGTCCCCGCGCCCTCCGATCGGCTGGATCCGGCCGATGAGAACCGTCAGCCCGGCGTGTTGCCCGAGCCCGGCCAGGCCGCGCCCGAGCCCGGCAGCGGTCAGCCGGGCGCCCGGCCCGGACGCGTGCGCGTGGTGACTGTCGCCTACAACCCCGGGGACGAGCTCGAGCGCTTCCTCGTCTCCCTCGCGGACGCCACTTCCCGCGAGATGGCCGTCGTCATCGCCGACAACGGCGAGGAGCACGACGTCGTCGAGACCGTCGCCGCCGCGCATGGCGCCCGCGTCATCGGCGACGGCGTCAACCGGGGCTACGGCGGGGGCGCGAACCTCGCCGCCCAGGGCCTGGCGGAGGACTGGATCGTCGTGGCCAATCCCGATCTCGTGTGGCGCCCGGGCAGCCTCGATGTCCTTATCGACGCCGCGATCGCCCACCCCGAGGCTGGCGCGCTCGGCCCCCGCCTCCTCAACGAGGACGGCACCGTCTACCCCTCCGGGCGCGCGCTGCCCTCGCTGACGGCGGGCACCGGCCACGCCCTCCTGGGGAGGGTCTGGCCCTCCAACCCCTTCTCCGCCCGCTACCACGGCGGCAATGAGGACGTCACGCACGCCGTCGGCTGGCTCTCAGGCGCCTGCCTCCTCCTGCCCGCCGACGTGTGGCGCGAGCTGGGCGGATTCGACGACGGCTACTTCATGTTCTTCGAGGACGTCGACCTCGGCGCGAGGGTCGGGGCCCTGGGGAAGGTCAACCTCCAGGTGCCCGAGGCTGTCGTCGTCCACGAGCAGGGCGCGAGCTGGAAGGCCCGCCCCGAGCGGATGATCCGCGCCCACCACGCCTCGGCGCGCCGCTACATGAGCGCCTCCCACCCGGCGCCCTGGCAGGCGCCGCTGCGCTGGGCCCTGTCCGGTGGCCTGCGCGCGCGCGAGGAGATCGCGGTGCGCGCCGCCCGGCGCGGCTGAGCGCACTGAGCCTGCCGCCCTCCTGCCCTCAGAGGCGCGCCCGCCCTCAGGGGCGGGTCCGTCGTGCCTCGGCCGGGGGCTCCGGCGCGGCGTCGATCGCGACGCGGCGCGCCAGCCGGGTGATCTGCCGCTCCAAGGAGGCCTTGCGGCGGAAGGAGGAGTGGACGTTGAGGAGGAAGGCGATGACGAGGGCGTAGAGGAGGAGGTCGGCGCCGCGGCCCACGCCGACGGCGTTGGCCACCTGGGTGGTCAGGCGGGGCAGGCTGATCGCGATGACCGCGAAGAGCACGAAGGTCAGGGTCAGGAGGCGCCGGCTGGCCTGGTGGCGCGCCCCGCCCGGGCTGCGCAGCATGGTCCAGCCGATCGCGACGACGGCGATGACGAGGATCGCCTGGATGATGATCTGGGGGCTCACTGGCTGCTCCTATGGATGGGCGGCGGGTGCGGGATGGCGATGGGCGCTCAGCTGAAGAGCAGGTCGACGAGGATGTTGATGGAGTTCCACAGCGACTGCCCCTTGGCCTTGGAGTAGTCGGTGTAGGTGATGGTCACGGGGTGCTCGCGCCAGGGCAGGCCGGTGGCGGCGAGCTGGCGGATGATCTCCGAGGCGTGCGCCATGCGGTCCTGCTGCAGGCTGATCTGCTCGGCGGCGTCGCGCCGCAGCACCCTCAGCCCGTTGTGCGCGTCCGTCATCCGCATCCCCGAGGAGCGGGAGGAGGCCTTGGCTGCCAGCGCCAGCACGAGGCGCTTGGCCGGGCCCACGGGGGAGGGGCCCTCAAGGAAGCGGGAGCCGAGGACGAAGCCGAGACCCTCGGCCCTGGCCGCCGCCACCATGGCCCTGGCGTCGTCGGGGGAGTGCTGGCCATCGGCGTCGAAGGTCACCATGTAGTCCGCGTTGGTCTTCTCCAGGACGTAGTCGATGCCGGTCTGCAGCGCGGCTCCCTGGCCCCGGTTGATCGGGTGGCGCACGACGATCGCCCCGGCGCGCTCGGCCTGCCGCGCGGAGGCGTCCTTCGAGCCGTCGTCGACGGCGACGACGTAGGGGAACACCTCGCGGGCCGACTCGATGACGTCGGCGACGACCTGGGCCTCGTTGTACAGCGGGATGACGAGCCAGGCGTCGGTCACCGGGGAGGAGTCCTGCCTAGCGGGTGCGGGGGTGCTCACTACGGCATTGTCGCACGCGCGCGCCGATCCGCCCCGCGGATGGGCCTCCCGCGAGCCGATCGTCGCAGGCCGTGGCCCCGGGGGCGGTACCATGGGGCGATGGTCGCGGCGCGACCTGGTCTGGCGCCGCGATCCCCTGCGGTCTCTGACCCGCCCATACCAACGACGGCGCCTGGCCGGGATGATTCCGCCGGGCAGCAAGGAGCCGCAATGGCAGTCCGGATCGCCGAGTCAGCCGACGTGTCCCCCGAGGCCGTGATCGGCGAGGGGAGCAGCATCTGGCACCTCGCCCAGGTCCGCGAGCGCGCGGTGCTCGGCGCGGGCTGCGTCATCGGGCGCGGGGCGTACATCGGCGAGGGCGTGCGCATGGGGGACAACTGCAAGGTCCAGAACTACGCGCTCGTCTACGAGCCCGCCATCCTCGCCGACGGCGTCTTCATCGGCCCCGCCGTCACGCTGACCAATGACCACTTCCCCCGCGCCGTCAACCCCGACGGCAGCCTCAAATCCGCCTCCGACTGGGAGCCCGTGGGCGTGACCATCGAGGAGGGCGCCTCCATCGGCGCGCGCGCCGTCTGCGTGGCACCGGTGACGATCGGCGCGTGGGCGACCGTCGCCGCGGGCGCCGTCGTCACCAAGGACGTCCCCCCGCACGCCCTCGTCGCGGGGGTGCCCGCTCGCCGCATCGGCTGGGTGGGCCGCGCGGGCGAGCCCCTCGAGCCCATTGATGTCCCTGCGTCCGTCGAGTCCGTCGAGTCCGCTGAGTCCACTGGTCCTGCCGGGCCCGACGGCGATCCCGCCCCCAGGTGGCGCTGCCCCGCCACCGGTACTGTCTACGAAGAGTCCGACACCACGATCCGAGAGGTCTCCCACTGATGGAACGCAGCTTCATCCCCGCCGCCAAGCCGATCATCGGCTCCGAGGAGCGCGAGGCGGCCGGCGCCGTCATCGACTCCGGGATGGTCGTCCAGGGCCCGCAGGTGGCCGCCTTCGAGGAGGAGTTCTCCGCCGCCATGGTCGTCGGCGCCCACTGCGTGGCCGTCAACTCCGGCACCTCCGCCCAGCACGTGGCCACGCTCGCGGCCGGCCTTCCCGAGGGCGCGGAGGTCATCGTCCCCTCCTTCACCTTCGCCGCCACCGCGAACTCCGTGGCCGCCGCTGGCGCCACCCCCGTCTTCGCGGACATCGACCCGGTCACCTTCACCCTGGACCCCGCCAGCGTCGAGGCCGCCATCACCGAGCGCACCGCCGCCATCGAGGTCGTCCACCTCTACGGCCTGCCGGCCACCATGCCCGCCATCATGGCGATCGCCGAGCGCCACGGCCTGGCCGTCTACGAGGACTGCGCCCAGGCGCACGGCGCCGCCATCGACGGCACTCCCGTGGGCACCTTCGGCGCCTGGGGCTCCTTCTCCTTCTACCCCACGAAGAACATGACCACCCTCGAGGGCGGCCTCATCTCCACTCGCGATGCAGAGCTCGCGCGCACCTGCCGCCTCATCCGCAACCAGGGCATGGAGAAGCAGTACGCCAACGAGGTCATCGGGCTCAACAACCGCATGACCGATGTCAGCGCCGCCGTCGGGCGGGTCCAGCTCGGCAAGGTGGGCGCCTGGACCGATCAGCGCCGCTCCAACGCCGCCACCCTCGACGCGGGCCTCGCGGGCGTCGACGGCGTCGTCACCCCGCATGTGCCGGACGGCTACCGCCACGTCTACCACCAGTACACGGTCCGCTTCGAGGGCATCGAGGGCGCCGCGCGCGACGAGATCGCCCGCGTCCTGCGCGAGGAGTGGCAGATCGGCACCGGCGTCTACTACCCGATCCCCAACCACCGCCTGGCCTCCCTGGAGCGCTTCGCCCCCGGCCTGGAGCTTCCCGGCACGGAGAAGGCCGCCCGCGAGTGCCTCTCCCTGCCCGTCCACCCCTCGCTCACCCCCGAGGACCTCGACCGGATCATCGAGGCCGTCGGCGCCGTCGCGAAGGCGGGTGCCTGAGATGAGCGCGACCACCGCCCCTCAGGGAGCCCCCGCCACCCAGGGCGCCGAGCGCGCGCTGCGCGTGGGCCTCATCGGCCTGGGCTCCATGGGCCGCCACCACGCCCGCGTCATCCGCGCCACCCCCGGCATGGGGCTCGTGGCCGTGGCCGATCCCGGCGGCGACCGCTTCGGCGTGGCCGACGGCCTGCCGGTCCTGCCCGATGTCCGCGCCCTCATCGACGCCGGGCTCGACGCCGCCATGGTCGCCGTGCCCACCGTCTACCACGAGGAGGTCGCCCTCGCCCTGGCCGAGGCCGGTGTCCCCGCGATGGTGGAGAAGCCCATCGCCCACAGCGTCGAGGCCGGCCACCGGGTGGCCGACGCCTTCGCCTCGCGCGGGCTCGTGGGCGCCGTCGGCTACGTGGAGCGCTGCAACCCGGCGCTGCGAGCCCTGCGCGCCCGCCTCGACGCCGGCGACCTGGGCGAGGTCTACCAGGTCCTCACCCGCCGCCAGGGTCCCTTCCCCGCGCGCATCAGCGACGTCGGCGTCGTCAAGGACCTGGCCACCCACGACATCGACCTGACCGCCTGGGTGGCCGACTCCCGCTACACCTCTATCAGTGCGCATGTGGCCCACCGCTCCGGGCGGGACAACGAGGACATGGTCGTGGCCGTCGGGCGGCTCGCCAACGGCGTCATCGTCAGCCACGTCGTCAACTGGCTCACCCCCTCCAAGGAGCGGGTCACGATCGTCACCGGGGAGAAGGGCGCCTACGTGGCCGACACCCTCACCGGGGACCTCACCTTCTACGCCAACGGCACCGTGGCCACCGACTGGGACCAGGTGGCCGCCTTCCGCGGGGTGAGCGAGGGCGACGTCGTGCGCTACGCCATCGAGAAGCGCGAGCCCCTGGCCCTGGAGCAGGAGCGCTTCCGCGACGCCGTCCTGGCGGGCGCGGGCGCCCCCGGCAACGAGATCGTCACCATGGCCGAGGGCGTGGCCACCCTCGAGGTCGTCGAGGCCGTCCTCGCCTCCGCCGCCGAGAACCGGACGGTCGAGTTGTGAGACTGCCGCGGCTGCGAGGCGCGCTCGCGGTGGGCGCCGCCGGGGCCCTCGCCGCGGCGGCCTGGGACCGGACCAGACCCGCGCGGGGCGCCGTTATCGCCACCCGCCTCTACGCCCCCGAGGCCGCCGCCGCGGCCCAGCGCCTGCGCGGCCTGGCACTGGCCCTGGCGGAGCGCGGCGAGCGGGTGACCGTGCTGACCTCCACCCCGCCGGGAATGGAGGCCCCCCATGATCCGGGTGTCGAGGTGCGCTCCGTGCCCGCGCTGCGCGATGAGTCCGGCTACGTGCGCGGCTACGCGCACTACATGAGCGTGGACGCTCCTCTGGCCGTCCGGCTCCTGGCGCGGCGCCGTCCCCGAGTCGTCATCGCCGAGCCCCCGCCCACGACCGGCGCCGTTGTGCGCGCGGTCTGCGCGCTGCGCGGCATCCCGTACGCCTACTACGCGGCGGACGTCTGGTCCGATGCCTCGCAGTCCATCGGAGCCCCGGCATGGGTGGCGAGCTCCCTGCGCCTCGTGGAGCGCTTCGCCCTGCGCGGCGCGCGGCGGGTCATCGCGGTGAGCGACGGCGTCGCCAGTCGCGTCGGCGAGCTCGGGGCGCGCGACGTGGAGATCGTGCCCAACGGCATCGACACGGACGTCTTCACCCTTGAGGGGGCGCCCCATCCGGGCGCGCCCGCCGCCCCCTACTTCGTCTACGCGGGAACCGCCTCGGAGTGGCAGGGCGCCGGTGTGTTCATCGAGGCGCTGCACCAGGTCCACCTCACCCATCCCGAGGCGCGCCTGGTCTTCCTCGGCCAGGGGAGCGACTGGGAGAGTCTCATCGCCCGGGCCCAGGGCGACGAGCGGATCGGGTTCAGCGGGCTCGTGCCCCCTGATCAGGCCGCCGCCTGGCTGCGCGGCGCGGCAGCCGCGGTCGTCTCCATCCGGCCGGGCCTGGGCTACGACTTCGCCTATCCCACGAAGATCCTCGCGGCCCTGGCCTGCGGGACGCCCGTCGTCTACGCCGGCCCCGGCCCGGCCCGCGAGGACCTGGGCGCGAACCGCCTCGGTCACGCCTGCGACCACGAGGCCGGCGCCGTCGCCGAGGCGATGCTCCGCTCGCTCGCGGACGCCGCGGCTCCCGGGAGCCAGGCCGAGGCCGCCAGGCGGCGGGCATGGGTGGTCGAGAACCGCTCCATGCGCGCCGCGATGGGCCGAGCCGCAGACGAGATCCTTGAGATCTCCTCCTGACAGTGGGGATGCGCCGGTCCGGAACGTGACGGGCTACTACTCGATCCCGGCTCCCGGGTCGGTGGTCTCACCGGCCAGCGCCCCATTACTTTGCTAATGGTCGACGGCACTCCTTCGCCGGCGACCACCAACAAGGTAACAGGCGTGATCCCTGTGCCTGAGGATCGTCCGAGTAACAGCCCGACCGAGCCGGTGGGTGATTATCGTGGCCAGGTGTTGAGGATTTGGGGGTAGGTGTCGGGGGTGCCGAAGGTCATGAGGGTGCCGTTGGCCAGGGGGCGGGTTTTGGTGGCCAGGGCAAGTCCTTGGTCGTGGTGGGGGTTGGTGGTGGCGAAGAACATCTTCCAGCCAGGGGAGTAGTCGAAAGGCTCTGGATTCGGGGAGAGTGGATGGTCATCGCGTGAGACCTCGCCGACGTGGCAGGGTCCCATGGCCTCGATGGCGGAGGTGAACAGGGCCTCGACGAGGGTCTCGTCCTGGTCGAAGTAGGCGCCTAGGCCGTGGTTGATCTGCCAGATGATATTCCCCTTCCCTTCTTCGAGCAGGTCCAGGGCGATGGAGAGTTGGGATTCGCCGCCGGGGTTCGCGCAGAAGAAGTAGAGCCTGGTGGAGGGAGCTCCGGTCAGGCCGTTGATCTCCTGGCGGTCGAGGAGTCCTTGGGTGAGGGTGGTCTTGGTCAGGGGTGGGTTGGCGTAGGCCTGCTCGCGCGTCTTTGCTGTGCGTCGCCAGGTGTGCAGGGGCGGGTGGATGCGGTGGAGCTCGTCCATCCAGTCCCACATGCGTGCTGCTTCCGCGATGGGGTCGTAGGGGCGGTTGATCCATGTCAGTGCCAATGACCAGCGCATGGGGTCTCCTTCTGTCCGGAGCGGGTGGTTAGTGGTGATGATTGGGGTGGTGCGGTCTATTTCATGTAGGTGGGTGGGACCTGGATGATCCTGATCGAGGGAGAGAATCTGCCTCGTCCTTGTAGTTTGTGGAGGTGTGCTGCTAGTTCTGGTTCGGCGATTCTCCATTCGATGGGGGTTCGTGTGCGGGCGGCCGCCCGTGCCTGCCTGTTGGCGGTGTCGATGAGTTCGTCTTCGACTGTGTTCCAGTCGTGGCCGATGAGGTGGGCGTATCCGGGGCCTTTGGCATCGATGAGGACGCCGTCCTAATCGCCGTCGAATTCGACGCCGTCGACGTAGTAGGAGTTCTCGATGGGGACGCCTGTCATCTCCTCCTCGTAGACCTGGGAGCGGGCGCTGCCGTGGTTCTTCCCCTTGTCGGTCCATGCGCCGGGCCCACCAGCGGAGTCGCCGACCTCGACCTTTCTCAGGCCGGGAATGTGCTTGCCTCCCCGGGGGTCGAAGCCGGGGGAGGATGCCGCGCCCGACTTCGAGGCCCCGGTGCGGTGTGCGACGCCGTCGTGCGCCTTCGGGCGCGCCCGGTGGGCGCGAGAGTGATGGCGGGGATCGGGGCCAGCGTACGCCGGGCGCCGGGCAGGGACGGGGTATCCCATGCCCTTGCGCCACAGGCCGGACTCCATGAGTTCCTCGCCAGCGTCTCTGACAAGGCGGCCGCCGATATGGCCGAGTCCGCCGCCGATGAGCTCGCCCGCGAGCCACATGGCGCCGTAGGCGAGGATCTCGGAGGGAGTATGTGTCGCCAGGTAATGGCGGATCGTTCCTTTCGGATCGCGCAGGAAGTCCGCGGCGTCGCGAGCGCTGCCGAGCATCGCCAGACCCATGCCGACGTTGAAGGCCAGGCCCAGCCCCCCGCCGGAGAGGATGACGAGTGCGCCAGCCAAGAGCATGAAGAGCCCCTGATCCACTGGAGACAGTGACTCCCACCACAGCCCCAGGGCCTCCAGGAGGCCAGCCAGTCACTCATCGTCCAGAGGGCTGCCGGTGCGCCGTGCCAGGTCTTGGGTCAGGCCGGGCACCCGCGCGAGCAGCAGGACGGCCAGGAGGGCCGCGCCGATGGCGATGATCCTCGTGGGCCAGCGGCGCCCGGCCCTGGGGTCCAGGACCGCGCGGGCGGCGCTCTCACGCTCCTCGCGCAGCCCCATGACGGTCGCGATCATCAGGCGCGGCGCTCGCAGAGCGTGCCCGGCGGCGACCGCCCGCCATGCCATGCGCCACTCCAACCACGGCAGCACGAGCGTGTCGACCACGTCCGCGACGCCGCGCCCGACGGCGCCAGTGGGAAGGGAGCGCAGGATCTCCCAGCGGGCCGAACCCGCCACGCCCCCGCCCAAGCGGCCCTCGCACACGTCCACGTCCACCACCAGCCGGTCGCTGTAGCCGCCCAGGTGCAGCACGCGCGCATCGAGAACAGCCCCCACCACCAGCAGGCACACCAGCAGCCGGCCCCGCCCCGAGCCGTTGCCGGCCAGATCGGCCGTGAACCCGACCAGGCCCCACGGCGCCTCGCCGCCGATGAGGTCCCACGGCTCGTATCCCGAGGCGTTGCGGCCCATGTGGTCCACCACCGCCAGCCACAGCGCCCCCAGCGGCAACAGCGCGCACAAAGACCGGACGACAGCGATCGAGGCGGGCCCGTGGCCGGTGCTGCGTCACCAGGCGTGCCGGGCCAGGCCGATCGAGCCGGCCACGATCCCGGTCAGGATCGCGTGCCCGCAATAGGCGTACGCCTGGCCGCCCGCCCCGGACAACGGCGACAGGCCGAACATCGGGAAGCCCAGGCACTCCAACGCCGCCGACCCCTCACTGGGGCACAGCAAGCGGTCCAACAGCCCACCACTCATCGCGCCGCTCAGGAAGGTCAGGCGGCGGATTGTCTCCTCGACCGCCTCGAAGCCCGCCCCCAGGCCCACCCCGAGCACCAGCCAATCACTGATCAGGGACCGGCGCGCCCGCCCCGGCGCGACCAGGGCGATCACCGCCAGGGGCGCCAGCTTGAGCACCTCCTCGACAATCGAGGCGATCACCACCTGGGCGGCCGAAGCATCGACGGGGACGCCGGCGCTGCCCGCGAGTCCGGACGACACCCACGCGATCACCCCCGCCCACGGCATCGCAACGGCGAACACCCCGCCCACCAGGGACCAGGGCACCGTCTTGAAGCGGGCCAACCAGAACCACGCGAAGGCGAGCCACATCGCGCCCATCCACGCCATCAGCGCCAGGCGCAGGTCCTCACTGGCGATCAGCGCCACCAGGACAACCGGGAATGCCGCCCACACCGCGAACGCCCGAAGCCGCACAAGGACAACGACCCCTCGCCATCCCATGACGCGCCGTCCCAGGCGCTCCCACCACTCCAGGCCGCCGCCCTCATCAATGGGCGCCGGCCCGAACCACTGGGGAACCTGACCGGACGACGCCGACGCGACCGCCGCGGGCGCCCCATACCCCGCCATAGGGACTCCTCGCCCCCACGGGCCTCCCTCAGGGCCAGGAGACGGCCCCCACCCGTACTCGCTCATCGCATCACTATCACCAAAACTCAGGGACAAACAGGATCAGAATGATGATAAAAGAACACAACACCCGCCCGTCAAGAGCCGACCGCCCCGAAAAGCGCCCCGCACCCGACCGACTAAAGCACCACCGCTAACCCCTACGAAAGACAATTGACAAAACACCACGATTCAACGGGCAAGACAAGGACCGCGCCCACCACCCACCCCGGTAACCCCGGGCGCCATGGGACACTTCCCGCCGTGAAGGTTCTCCACATCAACGACGTCGCCCGCATCGGCTCCGCCCTCGTGCGCCAGGCCCGGAGCGAGGGCATGGACTGGGACCTCTACGACACCGCCCGGGCGGACCCCGCCTGGCACCCGGCCACCCGCGCCGCCCGCCGCGCCCTGCGGGGCGGGCTCTGGGCCGTGGGCCTGGCCCGTCGGGCCCGGCGCGCCGACCTGCTCGACGTCCACGGCGGCACCGTGCCCGCGCACACCCGCTGGACCCGCCGCCCCTACGTCCTGCACCTGCACGGCACGGACATCCGCGTCCGGCGCTACGAGCAGGCGTCCGCCGCGCTGGTCGAGCGCTCCGTGAGGGAGGCCCTCGACGTCTACTACACCACCCCCGATCTGGCCGAGCACACCCTCGACCTGAGCCCCGGCGCCACCCTCCAGCCGGTCGTCATCGACCCCGCCGAGCTCCCCGCCCTCCCCTCCGACGCCCCCTCCGATACCGCTGGCCCCGGCGGGCCCCGGCCCTTCACCGTGGTCTTCCCCTCCCGGTGGGACGCCGCCAAGGGAGGGGAGGAGCAGGAGCGGGCCGTCGCCGCCCTGCGCCGCGCCTACGGGGATCGGATCATCCTGGAGGGCCTGGATTGGGGGGAGAACGCCCCCCGGATCGCGCGCGAGCACGGCCTCATCCTGCGTCCGAGGATGCCCCATGCGGACTACATCCGCTGGCTGGCGGGGGCCTCGGCCGCCGTCGGGCAGATGACCGGCTGCATGGGCGTCTCCGAGATCGAGGCCATCGGGGTCGGCGTCACCACCATCATGGCCCTCGACGAGCGCTGGTACGACGGCTCCCACGAGACCACCCGGGACGTGCCGGTCCTCGGCGGCCCGGTGGCGCGGGCCGACTTCGTGGACGCGATCGTCGACGGCGTGGGCCGGGCGATGGACGGCGCGCGGATCACCGGCGGGCGCGCCTGGGTCGACGCCAACCACTCGCCCCGGCGAGCCGTGGCCCGCCTCACCGAGCGCTTCGCCCGCCTCGGGGACGCCCCCGCCTGACCCCGCCACCGCGCAGTGGGCCCCATCGCCCCGCCCGAGCCCGCCGGGCGGGAGCGCGGCGTAGGGTGCCGGGAGCACCTCGGGATCAATTCGCGGGAACGAGGCCCGGAGCCCAGCCCCCGTCGAGGAACAGGCGGGTCCACAGCCCGAGCGTGGAGGTCCCCAGGACCATGCGCGCCACCTGCTCACGGCGGGGGATCGGCTCGCTGAACGCCTCGAAGGCCATGGGATGGTCGAGCATGGTCCGCACCGAGCGGTAGCGCGAGAGCGCCCGATCCCCCCGGGTGGCCCGCAGGCCCGCCAGGAGCGCGCGCTTGGGCAGCGCCGGCAGCCGCGTGGCCGCAGGGGCGAAGAGGGCGGTCTCCTGCCCCGTGACCTCGGCGTAGGTCCTCATCGTGAACCCGGCGTACCACTGGCGGGTGGCGGTCAGCCCCTCCGAGCCGCGCAGCCAGACATCCCAGAGCTCGCGGTCGAGCATGGGCAGCGCCCAGTCGTAGCCGAATGCCTCGTAGCCCTTCATCGAGTTGTTGATGTACTTGGCCTGCCGCTCGCGCAGGTTGAACCACTCGATGAGCCGCTGGGCGTCCCTGGGGGCGAGATCAGCGCCCACCCCCAGCTCGCGGGCGGCGCCGAGCACGGCGGCGCGCAGCCCCTCCAGGCGTCGGTAGGCGCGCGGGCGGCCCTGGAGGACGGCGTGGTGCGAGGCGATCGTCGAGAGCACCCGCGCCCGGGCGGGGGAGCCGTCGAGCAGGCTCTCATCATGCATGTTCCCGACGATCGTGTGGCCGGGGAGGAAGACGGCGTCGTCGTCCACGAGCCCCTCGCGGCGCATCCGCTCCAGCGCGTACCAGTCCTGCGGATGGGGCAGGGACGTCGCCCCCCAGGTGCTCGCCCGGAACCGCGCCCCGCCCCGCCCCGCCCAATCGCCGGCGATCTCGGCGGGGTCGAGCTCAACGCTGAACCAGGGCAGTCCCATCGCCTCCGCCACCTGCTGGGAGACGGCCGTCTCCCGGGCGCCCGCCTTGCCGTAGGTGAAGGCGGTGATCCTGCCGGCCCCCAGGCGCGTGAGCCAGGCCGCCAGGAGGCGCGAGTCCAGCCCCCCGGACAGCGGCAGCACCAGCTGGCGCTCCCCGACGGCGTCGAGGAGCCTCGACACGGCGGCGTCCATGGCCCCGGCGAAGGCCTCGGCGTACTCCTCGCCGTCGGAGATCGGCGAGGAGGCGAAGCGGTAGTCCTCCCACGCGCGGGACTCCCAGGAGCCATCGGCGCGCAGGAGGGTGGTGGAGGCCGCCGGCGTGGCGTGAACGCCGCTGATGAGAGTGCTCGTCCCCGGGGTGAATCCCAGGTGGAGGAAGGACTCGGCGGCGCCCCGATCGCGGCGCCAGGCCCCCGCGGGCAGGCGCTCGCGCAGGAGGCGGGAGTCATCGCTCACGACCCAGCGCCCCTCCAGGCGGGTGAAGAGCAGGTGGTGGGAGCGGGGACGGTCGGTCGTGAGGACCAGGTCCTCGCCATCGTGCTCG
This sequence comes from Actinomyces timonensis DSM 23838, assembly GCF_000295095.1. Lineage (GTDB taxonomy): Bacteria > Actinomycetota > Actinomycetes > Actinomycetales > Actinomycetaceae > Actinomyces > Actinomyces timonensis. The sequence goes on from NZ_JH806634.1 coordinate 254,523, forward strand.
ATGAGGGTCCACTGCCCCGCGCGCGTGGCCGGGGCGCTGGCGGCCAGTCCCGGCGGGATCGGCCCCTGGTCCCGCAGCGGCCGCCACAGGTGGGCGCCGCCCTGCGAGGCCCACCCGGGGGAGGCGAGGAGGATCTCGGGCGTCGTGCTGTCGGTGCCGCTCACGCGCCCATTATCCGTGTGCCCGGGCCCGGGCCGCTGGAGACCGGGCCCGAGCGGCGATTCATCGGAGGCTGCCGTGGTTCAATACTCGCCATGAGAGCGGCGGTGGCGAGGCGATGGCAGAGCCTGACCGCGCGCAGCCCGGTCCTCGGCGCGATCCTCACCCTCATGACGGGCACCGCCGCCGCCCAGGGCATCACGCTCCTCCTCCAGATCTTCATCGCGCGCGTCTACTCCGACGTCGACAAGGGCCTGCTGGGCATGTACGGCTCCGTCACGGGCTTCGTCATCACCTTCGCCGCGCTGCGATTCGACCTCGCCATCGTCCTGCCCACCTCCGAGCGCGCCGCGCGGGTCCTCACCAGGCTCGCCACCCGGTGCATCGTGCTCACCTCCCTGCTCACCTCCCTGACCTGCATCGCCCTGGCGCGCCTCCTGCGCGACCACTACCACCACTCCGGGCCCCTCATGTGGTGGCTCATGGGATCGGGCGCCACGGTCTTCCTCGTCGCCCAGGTCACCAACCTCCAGTACTGGCTCACCCGGCAGGGGAGATTCGGAGCCATCGCCCGCAACCGGGTGCTCCAATCCACGGCTGTGGCCGGATTGCAACTCGCCTTCGGCCTCGCCCTGCACGGCGGCATCTCCGCCCTCCTCCTGGGCACGATCGCCGGCCAGCTGCTCACCTACGCCGGCCTGTGGCGGCGCACTCCCGACCTGCGCGAGCCCATCGGCGACGGCGCTCCGAGCCTTGTCGAGATGGCCTCGCGCTACCGGCGGATGCCGCTGCTCAACGGCCCCAACGCCGTCGTCGACTCCCTTCGCAACAACGGCATCAATCTGCTCATCGGAGCGGTATCCGTGGCGGCGCTAGGCCAGTTCCAGCTCGCCTGGAACATCCTCCAGGTACCGGTGGCGCTCATCGCGGGATCGGTGTCCCAGGTCTTCTTGAAGAAGCTCTCCGACCTCGCGCCGGGCGAGATGGTGCCGCTCGTCCGCTACGTGCTGTGGAGGGCCCTGCTGGCGGCCACGGTCCCCTTCGCGATCCTCTACATCCTCGCCCCCTGGCTCTTCCCGCTGGTCTTCGGACCGACCTGGGTGGACGCCGGATACTGCGCGCGGGCGCTGACTCCGTGGCTCCTCATGACCGTCCTGACCTCGCCGATCTCCAATATCTTCGTGGTCACCGAGACCCAGTCCCGGCTTCTCGCCTTCGCGATCGTCTACTGCGCGGCGCCCCTGGCCTGGCTGTGGCTGAGCCCCCTGCCGTTCATGACGACCCTGACGATTCTCGGGGCGCTCATGGCGCTCCTCCTGGCGGGGATGATCGTCATGGCGCTCGCGGTCGCGCGCCGCTTCGATGCGGGTCCTGCCCCCGAATGAGCTGCCCCATCGGCATCGGGGAGGGCTGGAGGCCGTCACATGCGAGAATGCACCAATGGCCCTACTGGCCTGTTCTCTCCCAAGGAGTCGCGCTGTGAGCCCATCCCAGGTTCCTCTCGTCGTCCTCACCGATCAGTACCCGTTCGACACCGGTGAGGAGTTCTTCGAGCAGGAGATCAACTACCTCGCCGAGCAGTTCGAGCGGATATGGATCATCCCCATGCGCGCCACCAGCGGCGCGGTCAAGACCCGCCGCCTGCCCCGCGGCGCGACCGCCATCCTCCTCCCCCTGCCCCCCACGGGCACCTGGAAGCGCCGCGCCCCGCGCCACGCCGCCCGCCTGGCCCTCGGCCCGGGCCGGGTGGAATGGGGAGGCTCCCGCGCCAGCGCGACCCGTGCCATCCGCGAGCTCCACTACGCCGTCGACGTCCTCGACCGTTTCGAGGCCCTGGCCCGCACCCGCGCCTACCGCGAGGAGTTGGCGGGCCGGCCGCTCGTGGCGTACGGCTACTGGCTCCACCACGCGGGCGGCGTCGCCCAGATGCTGCGCGCCCGCCACGACGCCCCCGTCGCGGCGGTCAGCCGCGCCCACGCCTACGACGTCGACGAGGCCGACGCCCCCCAGGGCCACGTGCCCGGGCGGCGCCGCCTCGTGGGCGGGCTCGACGAGATCTACCCGATCTCGCGCTACGCCGAGTCCTTCCTGCTGCCCTACGCGCAGGTGAGCGACAGCGCCCGCATTGAGATCCGCCACCTCGGGGTGCCGCCCATCGAGGGCGACGGCGGACGGCAGGACCCCCTCCACATCGTCAGCCTGTCCCACCTGGCCCCTTACAAGCGCGTGGACCGCCTCGCCGACGCCGTCGGCGTCATCGCGCGCTCGGGCCGCGCCGTGCGCTGGACGCACCTGGGGGAGAGCGACGCCGCCCGCCGCGAGGCCCTGAGCGCCTACGCCGCCGAGCGCGCCCCGGGAGCCCGGATCGAGCTGCCCGGCTACGTCCCCAACGCTCGGGCCCGCGAGCTGCTGGCCGGCGAGGGCTACACGGCGCTCGTCAACACCTCCAGCGGGGAGGGCGTGCCGGTCTCGATCATGGAGGCGATGGCCGCCGGGCTGCCCGTGGTGGCCACCGATGTGGGAGGCACCGCCGAGATCGTGCACGACGGCGTCAACGGGCGCCTCGTGAGCGCCGAGGCCACGGGGGAGGAGATCGCCTCGGCGATCCTCAGCCTGGCCGACGCCAGCGCGGTCGACTACGCGGCCATGGGCGCGGGCTCCCGGCGGACCTGGGAGGAGGGCTTCAACGCCCCCGTCCAGTACGCGGCCATGGCCCAGCGCCTGCGCTCCCTGGCCGACGGGCTCGAGGCAGGCCATGAGGGGGCAGCGCGATGAGCGAGCGCCCGAGCACGACGAGCAGGGCGAGCATGAGGAGCATGGTCTTCCACGCCCCCTACCCGATGGAGCCCAACCCGACCGCCGCCTCCCGCCTGCGCCCGGCGCGGATGCGCCAGGCCTTCGAGGACATCGGCTACGAGGTCATCGACGTCTCCGGGACCGTGGCCCAGCGCCGCGCCGCGCTGCGCTCCCTGCGGCGCGCCCTCGACGGCGGCCAGCGCCCCGACTTCCTCTACTCGGAGAACTCCACCCAGCCGAACCTGCTGGCCACGTCCATCCGCACGGGTGTGGCGCCCCTGCTCGACTACTCGATCATGCGGCTGGCCCGCCGCCACCGCATCCCCGTGGGCGTCTTCTACCGCGACGCCTACTGGAGGGTGCCCTCCTTAAGGAGCCGCGGGGCCTACCGGCGCTGCTCCGACGCCCTTCAGCGCGTCGACCTGGCCGGCTACAAGCACAACAGGGTCCACTTCTTCCTCCCCTCCGAGCCCATGTCCGCCATGGTGGGGCTCGGGGCCAGCGACTCCTTCTCCGCCCTGCCCCCGGCCGGGGACCCCGGCCATCTGCTGCCCCTGCCGCCAGCCGGGCAGGATCTGCGGCTCGTCTACGTCGGCGGCCTCGGCGGGCACTACGACCTCGACTCCTTCCTCATCGCCCTGAGCACGACGCCGTCGGTGCGCCTCGACCTCGTCACCCGCCCCCAGCTGTGGGAGGCCGCCCGCGCCAGCGACGAGCGCCTGAGCTCCCCCGCCATCACGGCCCACCACCTCTCCTCAGGCGAGCTCACCCCGCTCTACGCCTCGGCGCATGTCGGCGTCCTGCTCGTCACCCCCACCGAGTACCGGGATATCGCCGTTCCGGTCAAGCTCTTCGAGTACCTCTCCTACGGGCGGCCCGTCCTGGCCACCCGGGGAACCGAGGCTGGGCGGATCATCGAGGCCAACGGCGCCGGCTGGGTGGTCGACGACGACCCTCGCGCCATCGGAGAGCTCCTGGCCCGCCTGCGCGGCAACCCCGAGGAGATCGCCGAGAGGGCCGAGGCCGCCAGGCGCGCCGCCGCCGAGAACACCTGGGCCGAGCGCGCCCGGACCGTCGCCAGGGTCCTCGCCGGGGAGAGCCGATGAGCGCGCTCCTGGCATGGCTGCCGTACACCGGGAGAGCGGCACTGCTCCTGGTCATCCTCTTCGCCCCCGGCATGGCGATCCTGCGCGGCGCCGGCCACCGCAGGCTCTTCGCGCTGGGCGCCGCGCCACCGATCAGCCTCGGCGTCGTGGCTCTCATCGGCGTCGTGCTCCGGCATTTCTCCGTCCGCTACAACGAGTGGACCCTGGCGATCGGCGCGCTCGTCATCGTGGGCCTGACGGTGCTGCTGACCCGCAAGGCCCTGGGCCCCCTTCCCTCACAATCGCCCTACGGGCTCGCCCCGCCCCGCCTCTCATCGGGGTACGCCGTCCTGGCCGCGGCCCTGGGCGCGGCGCTCATCATCTCCGCGCCCATCGTCCTGCAGTGGGACCCCGCCCTGCCCGCCCAGCAGATCGACTCCGTCTTCCACTACAACCTGGCCTGGACCATCGAGCAGACGGGCAACGCCTCGCTGCTGGCCGGGGCCTCCTGGTCCTTCAGCCTGCGCGCCATCCCCGCCTACTACCCGCTGATCTGGCACGCCGTCGTCGCCGGGGCCGGGCGCGGGGACATCGTGGGCACCACCAACACGCTCGTCATCCTCGTCCCGCTCATCTGGACCCTGGGGATCGCCGTCCTGGCCCGCGAGGCCTTCCCCGCCTCCCGCTGGGCCCCGGTGACCGCGCCGCTGGTGGCCGCGCTGCTGCCCGCCTACCCCGTCTACATGCTCGCCTTCCGGCAGTTGTGGCCCAACGCCCTGGGCTACGCCGTCCTCCCGGCGATCCTCGCGATGCTCCTCCGGGTGGTCCGGCTCCTGGAGCACCAAGAGGAGGTGGGACGGCGCCGCGTGGTCATCACCCTGGCCATCTTCACCGTCTCCCTCATGGGCGCCGTCGCCGTCTACCCCTCGACGCTGTTCGCCTTCTTCCTGACCGGCCTGCCCCTGCTGGGCCGGATCCTCATCGCCTTCGGCCGGGGGGTCCGACGCCGGATCGGGGCGCGCGCGACGAGGTGGCTCATCGGGGGCGTCGTCCTCGGGGTGCTGGGGTCGGCGGCGATCGTCATCCTCGACCCGGCCGTCCTCGGGCGCCTGGGCCGCTCCTCCTACGCTGGGTTCTCCGGACCCCTGCTGAGGGTCGCCGCGATGATCACCCTGTGGCCCATGGGGGGCGGGAGGATCCCCTTCCTCCTCACCCTCGCCATCCAGTCGCTCCTCATCCTCCTCGGCCTCGTCATCACGGCGCGCAGGCGCGACTGGCGATGGATCGCCCTGGCCTGGGCGGCGCCCATGCTCGTCCTGGCGGCCGCCTACTTCCCCCTGAGCCCCCTCACCTCCCTCACCGGCCTGTGGTATAACGACCCCTACCGGATCATTCCCCTGGTCATCCCCGCGATCGCGCTGCTCGGCGCGGCGGCCCTCGACACGCTGATGGCCAGGCTCGCCGCGCGCAGGCGCGACAGCGTCCAGAGGAGGACGATGACCGCGATCCCGGCGATCTCCGTGATCTGCGCGCTCATCATCGGCGGGCTCTGCGCGATGCCCGCGCGCCTCCTCGCCAGCCGCTCGGCGTACGACGCCGACGTGCCGACCCTCGTCACGGTCCTCGGCGCCGATGAGGCGGAGATGATCCGCTCCCTGCCCGGGCGCCTCGATCCTGATCTCATGGTGCTCGGCGACCCGGCGGCGGGCGCGGCGTATGTCCAGGCGCTGGGCGGGCAGCGCTCCGTGTTCCCCCATATGATGTTCCGCGGCCTGGACACTGACGCGCTCTACCTCGCCAAGCACTTCTCGCAGATCCACACCGACCCCCATGTCTGCGAGATCGTGCGCCACTACGGAATCGGCTACTACTACGCCGGTCCCCCTGGCCGTGTTGTCGGCATCGACCCGGTCAAACGGGCTCCCGGCCTCTACGATGTCGACGTCTCGGAGGGCTTCGAGGAGGTCGCCAGCGCCGGTGGGGCGACGATCTACCGGATCACCGCGTGCGGCCCGGTGAGCACTGACCGCTACCCGTGGACCCTGGACTCAGCCGAGGAGCCGCTCCTCGACATCAATCCTCCCCTCGTCCCTGAGGACGCGGAGCCCTGAGGACGCGGAGCCCTGAGGGCTCCCGAGCCTGGGAGGCCCGCCTATCGGGCTGAGGGGCAGGGCAGGGCGAGAGGCGCGCCGGCGTCGACGATCAGGCCCGGGAGAGGAGCTCGACGGCCACGCGCTCGGCGGCCCGCCCATCCCCGTACGGATGCGCCTGCTCGGGCGCGGGCTCGGCGGGCCTGGGGCGGCAGGCCGCGGTCACGAGGCCCGGGCCCGGCTCGACCAGGACGTTCCAGCCCACCTCCACGGTCTCCACCCATTCGGTGACCGGGCGGACCGTCGTGCAGGGCACCCGCAGGAGGAAGGCCTCCTTCTGCAGGCCGCCGGAGTCGGTGATGATGCCCCGGGCCGACAGCGCCGAGGCGATGAGCTCGGGGTAGGGCAGGGGCGGGTGGACCCGCAGGCTTCCGCGATCAGCCAGGGCGATCCCGTGCTCGGAGCACTTGGCCACGAGCCTGGGATGGGCCAGGAGCACCACCGGGTGGTCCGCTCCCGCGAGCGAGTCGAGGATGGCGGACAGGCGCGCGGCGTCGTCGGTGTTCTCCGCGCGGTGGATCGTGGCCAGGGAGTAGGAGCCCGCCTCCAGGCCCATGCCAGCCGCGATGGGCGAGGGCGATCCCGCGACCCGGTCGCGCACGTCCAGGAGCACATCGGTCATGACGTCGCCGACCACGACGGTCTTGTCCGCCAGCCCCTCATCGGCCAGGTGGCGGGCCCCCACCTCCGTGGGCGTCAGGAGCAGGTCAGCGGCGTGATCGGTGAGGACCCTGTTGATCTCCTCGGGCATGCGGCGGTCGAAGGAGCGCAGACCCGCCTCCAGGTGCGCCACCGGCACATGGATCTTGACGGCGGACAGGGCCCCGGCCAACGTGGAGTTCGTGTCCCCGTAGACGAGCACCCACTGCGGCGCGCGCGCGGTGATGACCTCGTCCATCGCCGCGAGCATTGCCCCGGTCTGCGCCCCATGCGACCCCGAGCCGATGCCCAGGTGCTCGTCCGGGGCCGAGATCCCCAGATCGGAGAAGAACACATCGGACAGGAGCGCATCGTAGTGCTGGCCCGTGTGGACGATGACGTGCTCGATGCCGGCCGCGCGGAAGGCGCGGTCGATCGGGGCGAGCTTGACGAACTGGGGCCGGGCCCCGACGACCGACATGACCGTGAGCGGGGAGCGTGATGCCGCTGATCCCTGGGGGATATGGGATGCCCTGGGGGCGGTTGCCTGGCTCATCGTTGCGAGTCCTCCTCATCGCCCCGGGTCCCTGGCCCCGGTGCGGGTGATCCTGTCAACTGCGAGACGATCGCGTGGATCGTCTCCTTCTCATGCTCGAAGCTGAGCTCGCGCGCCGCCGCATGGGAGGCGCGCTTGTAGTCGGCCACGCTCTGGGGCGTGAGGGCCATGAGGGTGGCGGTGATATCCGCGGCCTCGTTGGTCAGTGAATGGACGCCCAATCCGTGCTCGTCCACGAGCCGCACCATCTCCGTCGTCGGGCCCACCGCGACCGCCAGTCTCGCCTGGACGTAGTCGAAGATCTTGTTGGGCAGGGTCAGGCGCGCGTTCGTGTTGAAGGGCGGGATCCAGAAGACGCCGACGTCGTAGGCGTTGAGCACGCGCGGCAGCTCGCCCGGGGGCACCGGGGCGGGGAAGGAGATCCGCTCGCAGTCGGCGGCGCGGGCCTTGAGCTGGTCGAGGTAGGCGCCCCCGTCGCCGCCGGGCACGAGGAAGAGGTCGAGTGTGAAGCGCTCATCGCAGGCCTTGACGGCGTCAATCATCGCCTCGATGGTGCGCCCGGGAACGGCCCCGCCGGAGTGGACGAGCCTGATGCGGCCGGGGGCCGGCTCACTGGGGCTCAGATCCGCGAAGGCCGCCGCGTTGCGCACCAGGCGCGGCTCGACGCCGTATCGCTGCCGGTACAGGTCGGCGATCTCGCCGCCCACGGTGGTCACCGCCGCGCAGCGGGGGAGGTAGGAACGGCAGATGTGGTCCATGAGCGGGGCCACCAGGAGCCGCCAGCTCGTCACATGCGTGCGCTCCTCCGGTGCCCACTCGTGCATGTCGGCCCAGACCGGTGCGCCGTCGGCGATCGCGAAGGCCGTGGGGATCGAGCGGGCGTCATTCGCGACCACCATGTCGAAGCGCCCGAGGCGGGCCTCGCGCACCAGGCGCAGGGCGGCCCGGGCGGCTGGCGCGGCCGTCTCACTGGCCCGCAGGCGGCGCAGTGCCAGGCGCGCCACGCCCAGGGGTGTCTGGGGGAGGGAGGGCGCGGAGTCGGGCACGCGCACATGCCTGGCGACATGGGGCGGCGTGGGCCCGTAGCCCACGGAGGTCACCTCGCCGACCTCGGCCAGCGCCTGGATCTCCCTCAGGACGCGGGCGTCGCGATGGATCGGGGAGAACGACAGGACGAGGATCCGTGGGAAGAACGATGGGCGCTGGGGCACCTGGTCATTCTAGAGGAGCGGGGATCAGCGCGCTCAGCACCGGATACCGGCTTGTTGCCCGCCACCACGGGTCTTCCTGCCAGGAGCGGCGCGGGAAGGCCGTAGCATACGGGGAGACCCGCCGCCCGGCATGGAAGGACCATCATGCGCATCGCCGTCGTCGCCCTGGGAAAGATCGGACTTCCCCTGGCCGTCCAGTACGCCGAGAAGGGCCACGAGGTCATCGGGGTCGACGTCAACGCCGCCACCGTCGAGGCCGTCAACGCCGGGAAAGAGCCCTTCCCCGGCGAGGCCCACCTCGCGGAGAAGCTCGCCGCCCTGAGCCCCACCACCGGCAACGGCGCGCTTCGGGCCACCACCGACTACGCCGAGGCAATTCCCGGCGCGCAGGCGATCGTCCTCGTCGTCCCGCTCTTCGTGGACGACGCCACCTGGGAGCCCGACTTCGCCTGGATGGACGCCGCCACCGCCTCGCTGGCCGAGCACCTGAGCCCGGGCACCCTCATCTCGTATGAGACCACCCTGCCCGTGGGCACGCTGCGCGGGCGCTGGAAGCCGATGATCGAGAAGATCTCCGGCCTTGCCGAGGGCGACGGCGAGCGCGGCTTCCACCTCGTCTTCAGCCCCGAGAGGGTCCTCACCGGCCGGGTCTTCGCCGACCTGCGCCGCTATCCCAAGCTCGTGGGCGGGCTCACCGATGCCGGCACCCGCGCCGGCATCGCCTTCTACGAGCAGGTCCTCGACTTCGACGAGCGCGACGACCTCCCGCGCCCCAACGGCGTGTGGGACATGGGCAGCGCCGAGGCCGCCGAGATGGCCAAGCTCGCCGAGACCACCTACCGCGACGTCAACATCGGCCTGGCCAACCAGTTCGCCGTCTACGCCGACAAGCGCGGCTTCGATGTCCAGCGGGTCATCGAGGCCTGCAACTCCCAGCCCTACTCCCACATCCACCGGCCCGGCATCGCGGTGGGCGGGCACTGCATCCCCGTCTACCCGCGCCTCTACCTGTCCACCGACCCCGACGCCTCCGTCGTGCGCACGGCCCGGACCTTCAACGCCACCATGCCCGAGTACGTCGTCACCCGCGCCGAGGAGGTCCTCGGGGCTTTGGCGGGCCTGCGCGTCGTCGTGCTCGGCGCCTCCTACCGGGGCGGGGTCAAGGAGACCGCCTTCTCCGGCGTCTTCCCCACCGTGGAGGCCCTGCGGGGCCGCGGCGCCGTCGTCGCCGTCCACGACCCCATGTACACCGACTCAGAGCTCGCCGCCTTCGGCTGGACCCCCTACCACCTCGGCGAGGAGGTCGACGCCGCCATCGTCCAGGCCGACCACGCCGAGTACGCCGGGCTCACCCCCGCCGACCTTCCCGGCATCCGACTCCTGCTCGACGGGCGGCGCGCCACCGACGCCGAGAAGTGGGCGGGCACGCCCCGCCTGACCATCGGCGGTGGCCAGCGCCTCGGCTGAGGCCCGTGCCTCTCGCGCGGGATCGGCCAGGGACTGGGTCCAGGAACGGCGGGGGAGAGGGGAACGCGCGTGCTGACCCTCCTCCTGGGCGCGCTTTTCGGCGCGATCGTCCTCCTGGCGCCCGGTTGGACCGTCGCCCGTGCCGCAGGTGTCGGCAGGCTGTCGGCGCTCGCCCTCGCCCCGGCGATCAGCGCCGTGATCCTCTCGGCGGCGCAAGTGCTCACCAGCGCCCTATCGCTGCACTGGATGGCCTGGGGGCCGCCCGTCGTCATCGGCCTCATAGCGGCCCTCGGCTTCCCCGCGCGCGTCATGCGGCGCAAGGGATGGATACGGATCGGCCCTACCCTGGCGGGGTCCACGAGGCTGCGGGCGGACCAGCGCGCCTGGCTGCTCGGGGGCGCCGTCGTGGCCGGGGCGGTGGCGGTCGCCGCGGCGACGGCCGCCCCCAAGGCCTCCTGGCCAGCCCAGGCCTACGACGTCACCTTCCACGTCAACGCCATCACCGTCATGCGGGAGGTCGGCGATGCCTCCCCCTTCGGCGGGCTGTGGCCGATCTACCAGGGCTACCGCGTCTTCTACCCCACGCTGTGGCACGCGATCGCCGTCTTCATCCCGGGCAGTGCCATCCAGGCCACCAATGCCCTGCTCCTGGGATGCGCCCTGTTCGTCTGGCCCGCTCTCCTGACAGGCATGCTCGCGGCCCTGCGCAGGACCCTGGGCGAGGGATGGGCCAGGACGACCGGGCTCACCGTCGCCCTGGCCTCGACGACTGCCGCAGTGCCGGTGCTCATGACCTCGCTGACGGTGTGGCCCTACGTCCTGTCCGTCCTCACCCTGCCGGGCATCCTGGCCGTCCTGGGTACCGCGCTGCGCGACATCCTCGACCGGACCTGCACTCCCGGCACCAGCCTGGGCGCGCTCATCGTCATCGGGGCAGGGGCGGTCCTCGCCCATGGCGCGGGCGCCTTCAACGTCCTGGCGATCAGCCTTCCCTTCGTGGCGGCGGCGATGCACCACGTCCTCCGCCTGGGAGGGCGAGGACGGCGCATCATGCTGCGAGTCCTGCCGCTGCTCGCCGCCGGCGCGCTGATCGGGGGCTGGGTGATGCGCCAGCAGGTGGCCTCGGTGCTGTCGTACCAGCGGCCCGCTGGCGGCTGGGATGGCGCCGCCGAGACCGTCAAGAGGATCCTCCTCGACGTTCCGCAGTACGGCGTCGTGCCACCCATCGCGTGGATACCGGCGGGCGCGCTGTTCACCATCCTCGTCTTCATGGGCGCCTGGCAGGCCCACCACGACGCCTCCCTGCGCCCCTGGGTCGCGCTGTGGCTCATGGCCGTGATGATCGTCCTGCTCACCTCCGGCCCCGCCTGGCCCGGCCGCCAGATCGGCGCCCCCTGGTACCTCCAAGAAGCGCGGATCATGCCCCTGGCGACACTCCCCGCGATCCTCCTCGCCGCGCGCGGTCTCAGTGGTCTGCTCGCCGCTCTCGAGCAGCGCGGCCCGATGCGGCGCCGAGGCAGGGCTCGACTGCGAGGCAGCGCGCTCGCCACCGCCGTCGTGCTCGCCGCAGTGGCATGCCGGGTGCCGTTGCTGCACAGCCTGGTCGCCTCGGTGTGGGACCCACGCCATATCCAGCATGGCACGCTGGCCACTGTCGACGAGCTCGTCCTCCTGGAGAGGTCGAGGAGCGTCCTTCCCGACGACGCGGTGGTCCTGGGCGCGCCAGCCAGAGGTGCCGGGTACGTGTGGCCCATGACAGGGCTCCACGGGGTCTACATGTCCCGCAGTGAGCCCTACTACCCCTCCGACATGGGGAGCGTGGCTCTTCTGTGGTCCGACTTCGGCGCCGATGAGTCGACGACGGCGCTGGTCTGCGCGCAGTTGGAGAGACTGGGTGTGGAGTACTTCCTCGCCCAGGAGGATCCGATGGCCGCCGGCGCCGAGTACGGTGCCGCCACGGCGTGGTGGGACGCGCCGCTCATCCGCCCGCCCCTGCGAGGCGTCGAGCTCGTCGACTCCGAGGGGGACGCCACCTTGTGGCGCATCACTGGTTGCGGCTGAGTGGCGATGCGCCCTGAAACGCGCCATCCGCCGCCCTCGCCCTGACCCTGGAGGTCCTGCCGTCTATGATCGGCGGGGTTGAGTTCCCGGCAGCGCGGTGAGGGAGGGCCCAGTGGACTGGAACGCCTTGGTCCTCCTCGCCTGGGCACTGGCAGCGCTCATCGTGGTTCCCGGAGCCATCCTGCTGCGCGCCCTGGGCGCGCCTCCGCTAGCCGCCCTGAGCGCGGGCCCCGCGATCACCCTCATGATCGTCGCGATCGCAGGAATCGGACTCGAAGCTGTCGGTATCGGGTGGGGGACTGGATCGCAGAGCGCCCTGGGCGCGGCGGTGCTCGCCTCGCCCCTGGTCGCCCGGCTCGCGCACCGCTGGCTCGCCGCCCGTTGCCCTGCGGCGGCCTCGCCTGATGAGGCCTCTGCGGAGCTGGCTGTGGAGAGCTCCTCTGGGAGCACCCCCGTCGCAGCGGGCTGGTTGATCCGTGCGCTGCGCGGCCTCCGCGCCCTCAGGGCCTCCCGCCTGTTCCACTCGGTCAGCGCGCCCAGGACTCTACTGACCGCTGTCGCGGCGATCCTGGCGGCGCTGCCCGCAGGCCTCATCCACGCGCTTGCCCTGACCCGCCAGATGGGGGAGCCGGACACCGTTCACCAGAACATGGACTCCGTGCTCCATATGAACCTCATCGAGGAGATCTACCGCACGGGCAACTCCTCGATCCTCACCGCCGCACGAAGCATCAACGGGGCGATCTACCCCGATGGCTTCCACTCCATCGCCGTCGTCCTGCGCCCCTGGGCGAACTCCTCGCAGATCCTCAACGCCTCCCTCATCGCCGTCGGCGCGATCCTCCTGCCCCTGACCGTCGTGCTGCTCGCGCGGGCCGTGGGCCTGCGCTGGTGGGCGGCCAGCCTCGCCGCTCTCCTGGGGACCGCCACGATGTGGGTCCCGGCCTACATGGTCTTCTTCAACGCGCTGATGGCGGCAGCGCTCGCGATGGTCACGCTCCTGGGCGTCGTCGCCGCCCTCCTGGCCCTGCCGGGTCACGGCCGCCGCCACCTGGCCGCGCTCGCGGCGCTGGCGCTGGCCGGCCTCGGAGGTGTCGGCGCGGCCCATCCTGGAGGAGCCCAGGCGCTGCTCGTCATTCTGTGCGTGCTCGGAGCCGTCCGGCTCTCGCGCGCCGCCGCGAGGCAGGCCCGGGCCGGCAAAAGGAGGAACGCCCTCCTGCGCCTCCTCGGCGCGGTGGGATGCCTGCTGCCCGTTGGGATCATGCCGCTCGTCCCCGCGCTGCGGACCATGTCGGGCTTCCCCGGCGATGGCCGCACGATCGGGGACACTGCCTCCATGAGCTTCCTCCTGACCCCCTTGGAGGGACAGGCCCCATCCGGCTGGCTCGAGGCCCTCGGTGCCCTGGCTGTCGCCGGTGCGGTCCTCCTGGCGCTCCGCGGCCGCTGGGCGCCGGTGACGGTATGGGGGACGCTTGTGGCACTCGCGCTGACCACCGCGTCGGCCGACCCCGGGCTCGGAGCCCTCACTGGCGCGTGGTGGCGTGACCTCCTACGCGTCCTCGCGCTCCTCGTGCTCGTCGACGGCGTCATCGCCGCGGGCTGCGTCCAGGAGCTGGGAGCCCTCGGCGCCAGGGCATGGCCTGCCAGGATCGGCCCCTCCCTCTCCTGGAGGGGCAGGGGCGTGCGCGCGCCGCATGTGGCCGGGGCACTCGCCGTCTGCGCCGCGCTGGGGATGAGCATCCCCGCCTGCCGCGTGGGCGCCGAAGCCTCGGAGTACTGGTCCTACTACGCCTACCAATGGTTCACGCACTACAAGTGGCTCGACGCCGACGAGGCCGAGGAGCTCCAGGGGGAGAACCGGGACGCCTTCGCAGGGGCCATGGTGTACGGATCGCCGGAAACGGGCGCGACCTACGTCGCTGTCCTCACCGACGGCACCTCCTTCTACCGGCACTACGGCGCTCCCATCAACTGGAAGCAGCAGTACCTGGCGCAGAACTTCTCCAAGATCCGCACCGACCCGAGGGTATGCGCCATCATCAGGGCCCAGGGCGGTGTGCCCATGTACTACGAGCAGCCTGATCTGCCCCCGGAGGCCTTCGACCGATACCCGGGCTTCTGGGACGTCGACACCTCGAAGGGCTTCGTGAGGGTCGCCGACGTCGGCGGTGCGACACTATGGCGCATCACCGCTTGCGAGGAGAAGGGAAGGACCCCATGAGCGGACCCTGGCGCTCACATCGGGCGGCCTGGTACGGTCTCGTCCTGCGCGCCGTCGTCGTGCCACTGCTGGGGATCGCAGCGCTCGCCGTGCTTGCCCTCATGCTCTGGCTCGGCGGCGGCTCGTCGTGGATGGCGGCTCTGCCGATCGCGGTGGCGGTCCTCGGAGGGCTCATCATCCCCGGCTGGTCGATCGCCTATGCCTGGGGAGCGCGCGGCGTGACCGCCCTGGGCGCCGCGCCCGCGATCACCGCGGGGATCGTCGCCGTCGGCGGCATCGTCGCACAGTTCCTTGGGATCCCCTGGGATCGCGCCCACCTGCTCATCGGCCCTGTCGGCTGGCTGTGGGTCGTGGGCGCCGTCGCTGGTGTGCTCGCGGGCCGCCCGCTCCGGGCGCCCGGCGCTCGTCCGCCGGCCGGCCCGACCCCCCTCGATTTCCGGAGCAGGCTCGCGCTCGGCGCCGCCCTGGGGCTCGCCGCGATCATGACCGCGGTGCCGGTGATCCACTCGACCGGGGCGCTCGACTCCCCGATGCAGGCATCGGACTCCGTCTACCACCTTGCCGCCACCGCCTTCGTGCGCCTCACGGGGGATGCGAGCTCCTTCGGCGGAACCTGGCCGCTCTACGACGGCCAGAGCATCTACTACCCCATGGTCTGGCACGCCATCGCGGCGCTCCTGCCCAGAGGAGTCATCGAGGGCTCCAACACCCTTGTCGTGGTGCTCTCATCCGCGGTCTGGCCGCTCGGCATGGCCGCGCTCGTGCGCGAGACCCTCAGGCGCGCCAGTCCCGAGGGGGACCGGGGCGACGGCGCTGTCCTGGCCCTGGGGACCGCGCTGTCCGGCTCAGTGATCTCCATCCTCCTGCTGCTGACCAGCGTGTGGCCCTACGCGCTGTCCGTCTGCCTCCTGCCCGGATGCCTGGCCCTGGTGACGCGCGCCTGCGAACCCGGCGCCCTGGGCGCCTGGCGGCGCGCGCAGGCCCTCGTGCTGGCGGGGCTGGGGGTGATCGGCGTCGTCGGCGCGCACGGTGCCGCTGCCTTCAACCTCGCCGTGCTCGCCGGACCGCTGGTGATGCGCGGCCTGTGGGGGCCGGTCTCCAGCGCCTGGCGCCGGGGCGGGCGAGGACGGAGCATCCTCATCGGCGTTGCCGCTGTGGGCGCGGCCCTCGTGGCCGGGGTCGCTTGGACGGTGCGCGACTCGCTGGCGGATGTCATCACCTACCAGCGCCCTCCCAGCAATCTTGCCGAGACGGTCTACGCCCTGGCCACCGATCACCCGTTGCTCGCCCGCTTCTCCCCGTACATCCCGGGCAACATCCTGGTGCTCGTCCTCGCGCTCGTCGCCGTCGTCGGGGCGTGGAGGGGCTCCCGGGGGAGCGGCGCGCAGCAGGCGCGCCTGTGGACGATCGGCACTGGAGTGGCGGCGCTCATCCTCCTCCTCGCTGCCGGGCCCCGATGGCCCCTGCGCGTCCTGGCCGGGCCGTGGTACACCCAGCGCGCCCGCATCATCGTCCTGGTGACGATCGGCCTCCTCGTCCTCGCCACGCTCGGCGCCCGGGAGCTCATCCGCGCCTGGCGCCCGCTTCCCGGGTGGCGCGGGTGGCTGGGGGACCGCCCCGCGCGCCTGGCGCTGGCCGCGCTCGCCGTCTCACTCGTCCTCGCTCCGGCATGGAGGTGGGGGCTGAGAATGGAGATCATGGAGGCGGTCCATGACCCGGCCCGTATCTCCTACGGCACGATGCTCTCCGACGCCGAGTTGGCGATGATCCGCCGTGCTCCCCAGGAGCTCCCCGCGGGCGCGCTCGTCATCGGGAACCCCTCCAACGGGAGCGCCTACCTGTGGAGCGTGGCTGGCGTGCGCACCGTCTACCCGACGCGATTGTTGCCGATCAGCCCAGAACTGGAGTGGCTGGGGGAGCACCTCGACCAGATCGGCTCCGACCCGGAGGTGTGCCGGATCCTCACCGAGCGCGGGGTGACGCACTACTACTCCGACGACGTCCGCCCCGACGGCGCCACCGGGGGCGGACGCCAGCCCCTGTGGGGATGGCGGATGGACCAGGTGCCCCGCGAGTACCTGGAGGAGGTCGACTCCGCGCCGTCGGGCAGTGGCTCCACGGCGACGCTCTGGCGCATCACCGCCTGCTCCTCCTGACGCGAGACCGGGCGATCAGCACCGCGAAACCGGGCGGTTATCCACAGGCTGGTTCGCTGTCTCGTGACAGCCATCATCCTTGTGGATAGTGAACCGGTCTCGGCGTGCTGTTCGCCCGGTCTCGGTGAGAGGGAGGGGTGGGGCTACTGGCCCTGGGCGGCGTACTTCGCCTCGACCTCCGCCTTGAGCGGGCGCCACCAGGCCTCGTTCTCGCGGTACCAGTCGATGGTCGCGGCCAGGCCGGAGCGGAAGTCCGTGAACTTCGGGGCCCAGCCCAGCTCCTGCACCAGCTTCGTGTTGTCGATGGCGTAGCGCATGTCGTGGCCGGGACGGTCATTGACATGCTCGTAGTCGTCCTTGTCGAAGCCCATGAGCTCCAGGATGAGCTCGACGACCTCCTTGTTGTTCTTCTCGCCGTCGGCGCCGATGAGGTAGGTCTCGCCGATGCGGCCCTTCTCCACGATGTCCCACACGGCGTCGTTGTGGTCCAGGACGTGGATCCAGTCGCGCACGTTCTCGCCCGCGCCGTAGAGCTTGGGGCGCACGCCGTCGATGAGGTTGGTGATCTGGCGGGGGATGAACTTCTCGATGTGCTGGTACGGCCCGTAGTTGTTCGAGCAGTTGGAGATCGTGGCCTCGATGCCGAAGGAGCGCACCCAGGCGCGCACGAGCAGGTCCGAGCCGGCCTTCGACGACGAGTACGGCGAGGACGGGTTGTAGGGCGTCTCCGGGGTGAACTTGGCGGGGTCATCGAGCTCCAGGTCCCCGTAGACCTCGTCGGTGGAGACGTGGTGGAAGCGCGTTTTGTGGCGGCGCACCGCCTCCAGGAGGGTGAAGGTGCCCACGAGGTTGGTGCGGATGAAGGGGGAGGGGTCGTTGAGGGAGTTGTCGTTGTGGGACTCGGCGGCGAAGTGGACGACGACGTCCGCGTCCGCCACGAGCGGGTCCACCGTGTCCATATCGGCGATGTCGCCGACGACGAGCTCGACGCGGTCCGACACATCCGCCAGGGATCCCTTGTTGCCCGCGTAGGTGAGCTTGTCGAGCACGACGACGCGCGCGTCGGGGTAGCGCGAGAGGGTCTGGTGGACGAAGTTGGCGCCGATGAAGCCGGCGCCGCCGGTGATGAGGACGTTCATGAGGGACTCCGTGGTCGACACTGCTCGGCCAGCAGGCATGGGATATGCGATGCCGTGAAAACGCCGAATTCTTCCGCCCGCCATCATGCCACAGGCCTCGGTGGCGGCGCTGGCGCGAGGCGGCGCCGCGCACTGGATCCGGAAGGGCGTGCGCCGGCGAAAGGCCCCTGGAAGCGGGTCACCGCCGTCACAGGGAACATTGCATTTCGATGAGCATTGCCAGGCTCACAGTGGAGAGCGGAGGTGGTGGCGGGTAGGGTGTCGAGTTGACCCCAATAGCCTCATCAACCCCATTCGTCACACCGGTATCATCGTGCTGGTCGTGCGCAACGAGAGGACCCCATGCTCAGCCGTCGCTCCTTCGGGATGATGTCCACCCTGCCCCTGATCGCCCTCGGCCTCGCCAGTGAGTCCTCAGCGTCCTCAGCCTCCGCGGCGTCGGCGACCGCCCCCCGCCCCCTCGCCCTGTCCGCCGACGGCGCCCCCGCGAAGGTGCTGGAGCTGACCGGTGGTGACGGGGCCCTCACCTCGCTCGCCCAGGCCGGTCTCAAGTCCTCGCCCTCCGCCGCTCCGTCCGCCACTGCCAGCCCTGCCGCGAGCGCTCCGGCGGCCGCGTCCGGCACCGGCGTGGGAACGGCCCACTTCTCGCTGGCCACGGCGGACCTGACCTCCGACGTCGACCCCGAGCGCGACGCCACCCTCCTGACCGAGCCCCTCGCCGTCGACGGCTTCGTGGTGGCCGGCTTCACCTGGAGCGGGGGAGGCCTTCCCGACGGCGCGAGCGCCTACCTGCGCGTGCGCGAGGGCGGCGAGTGGTCCACCTGGCACCTCCTGGAGGTCGAGAGCGCCGAGGGGCGCGACTCCGGCTCCGCCCGCCCCACCGGCACCGAGCCCTTCGTCACCGGCGGCGCCGACGCCGTTCAGGCCGCCCTCATCATCGACGACGCCCGCTCCATTCCCGCGGGCCTGCGCCTCCACCTCGTCCCCGATGCCCCCAGCGGCTCCGAGGAGACCATCGAGTCCTCCGAGCTCGCGTCCGTCACCGCGCCCACAACGCCCGTCGACCAGTCGGCCACGGCGCGCCAGACCGCCGCCGCCGGGACCATTGAGACCCCCGCCCCCGCGGGAGCGCCCGCCGGCGGCACCGGGCTGGGCCCCCTGCCCCAGGGCCTGGCCGCCGCGGTCGCCGTCGCCGGCCTGCCGTTCTCGGTCACCCCGCGCTCTGCCTGGGGAGCCTCCTCCAGCTCCGACTGGGACGTCGAGTACGCGACCGCGAAGCACGTCATCGTCCACCACACCGCGGGGACCAACAACTACACCGCCGCCCAGTCCATGGGCATCATCCAGGGCATCTACCACTACCACTCGGTCACCCTGGACTGGGGGGACATCGGCTACAACTTCCTCGTCGACAAGTACGGCACCGTCTACGAGGGCCGCCTGGGCACCCTGGACTCCGCCCCCGGGACCATGGCCGTGGGCGGCCACGCCTACGGCGCCAACACCGGGACCATGGGCATCTCCATGATGGGCGACTACTCCGCCGCCGCCCCCAGCCAGGCCCAGCTCGATCGCGTCGGGCGGCTCGCCGGCTGGTTCCTCGCCCGCGGCGGGGTGACCGACGCGGGCGGCTGGGCGAGCTTCACCATCCGCTCCACGCAGAAGTACGCCGCCGGACAGGTCGTCTCCCTTCCCCGCATCCTCGGCCACCGCGACGTCGGCTACACCGCCTGCCCCGGGAATGTCGGCTACTCGCGCATGGACCAGATCCGCTCCATCGCCGCCACGCAGATGGGCGGCGCCCCCACTCCCAAGCCGGGATGGGTGCAGTCCGGATCCGCCTGGTACTACTACACCGATGACCTCGAGCTGGTCACCGGCTGGCTCCAGGAGGGCTCCGCCTGGTACTACCTCTCGCCCGGCTCGGGCCGCATGGCCACCGGCTGGCTGTGGGACGGCAAGGCCTGGTACTACCTCAACCCCTCCAGCGGGGCCATGGCCACCGGATGGAAGAAGGACGGCAGTCGCTGGTACTACCTGCACTCCAGCGGCGCCATGCTCACCGGATGGCAGAAGGTCGGCCCCGACTGGTACTACCTCGACCTCTCCAGCGGGGCCATGGCCACCGGCTGGCGGTTCATCAATGGGGGCTGGTACTACCTGGCGGAGAACTGGGGCGGTATGGCCACGGGCTGGCACCGCATCGGCGGCACCTGGTACTACCTGCGCCCCGACGCCGGGTTCATGGTCACCGGCACGCAGAGCATCGGCGGCAAGACCTACCGCTTCGCCCCCTCCGGCGCGTGGATCGGCTGATCGCGCGGGCCGTAGCCCGTCGCACAGCCCAGGTTGCCCGCGCGGCAATCGCCCTGGTCTAGACTGAGCCTTCGAGTCGCCTTCTCCCAGGGCGGCGGATTGGCACCCAGACCCGGATGAGTGAGGCCATGGCGGAGCATATCGATGTGAGGGCGCCCCTGACCCTCGGCCAGCAGGCGAGCCTCATCAACGCCTTCGGGCAGAGGGACCTCAAGGCCAAGTTCAATGGCACCCTGCTGGGCTGGGTCTGGTCCCTCGTGGTTCCCCTGGCCACGCTGGGCATCTACGCCGTCATCTTCGGCGGCCTGTTCAAGATGCAGGCCCCCACCGTCGAGAACCGCACGGGTGGGATCGCCCTGTTCGCGCTGTGGCTCTTCGCGGGCCTCACCGTCTGGGGCTACTTCCAGAACTCGATCAACGCGGGCATCAACGGGCTCCTCTCCTCCGGCGGGCTGCTGCAGAAGGTCTACTTCCCCGCCTACGCCCCCGTGCTCGGCGCGGGGCTGGCCGTCGGCATCCAGAGCGCCATCGAGGTGGGGCTCCTCCTCGTGGTCCTCGGGCTCCTGGGATTCCTCGCCTGGTCATGGCTGCTCATCCCGGCGCTCTTCGCGCTCGTCGTCGTCTTCGTCCAGGCGATCTCCGTCATCCTGTCCATCGGCAACGTCTACATGCGCGACCTCGCCCAGCTCGTCGGCGTCATCCTCCAGCTCATGTTCTACGCCACGCCGATCATCTACAACGTCAACATCGTCCCGCAGGAGCAGTGGGGCATCCCCCTGCGGTTCCTCGTCAACCACATGCCGATCGCCGAGTACATCGAGCTCTTCCGCTCCCTGGCCTACTCCAGCCAGGTGGGCGCCTGGACGCAATGGGCGGGCTGCCTGGGATGGGCCCTGCTGGCCTACGCCGGGGCGCGCCTGGTGGTCCGCAAGTGGGGCGCCGACCTGGGGGAGATGATCTGAGATGAGCGCTGACATGATCCAGGCCGCGGCCTCTGCCGCCGATGCCTCCCAGACCGCTACCGAGGCCGCCGGGCCGGAGGACTACGCCATCGTCGTCGACCACGTCTCGAAGAGCTTCGAGATGCAGGCCGACCGCCGCTCCACCTTCAAGGAGCGCTTCGTGCGCGGGCGCGCCACCTCCGAGCAGCGCGTCTTCCACGCCCTCGACGACGTCTCCTTCAAGATCCGCAAGGGCACGACCTTCGGGCTCGTCGGGCACAACGGCTCGGGCAAGTCCACGATGCTCAAGCTCCTGGCCGGCGTCTACCGGCCCACGAGCGGCACCGTCACCGTCTCGGACAACGTCGATGCCCTCCTGGAGCTCGGCGCCGGCTTCCACGGCGAGCTCACGGGACGGGAGAACATCTTCCTCAACGGCGCCATCCTGGGGCGCAGCCGCAAGCAGATCGAGTCCACCATCGACTGGATCATCGACTTCGCGGATATCGGCGCCTTCATCGACCAGCCCGTCAAGGTCTACTCCTCGGGCATGACGGTGCGCCTGGGCTTCGCCGTCGCCGTGGCTATCCGCCCCAAGATCCTCATCGTCGACGAGATCATCGCCGTGGGCGACGAGGAGTTCCAGCGCAAGTGCTTCGAGTACATGCGCGATCTGCGCGACCACGGCACCACCATCGCCCTGGTCACCCACTCCCTGTCACTGGCCAAGGAGATGTGCGACGAGGTCGTCTGGCTCGACCACGGCCGCGTCAAGATGATCGGCCCCGCCGACGAGGGCGTCTCGGCCTACATCGCCGCCGTCAACGCCAAGGAGGCCGCCAAGCGCGCCGCCGAGCAGACCGAGGAGGAGCGGGAGGCGGACAAGGACTTCCGGCTCAACCAGGGCTCGGGGGAGTGCCGCATGACCGGCGTCGAGATCTTCGACGGCGAGGGCAAGAAGGTCCCCTTCCTCACCACGGGCAAGCCCGCCACCCTGCGCATCCACGTCCACGCCCGCAAGGACTTGCACGACGTCGAGCTCGGGCTCGCCTTCATCACCGACGGCGGGGTCATGATCTCCGGGCCCAACTCGCGCCACGCCGGGCACCTCTACAACCTCGCCGCCGGCGAGGACGGCTTCGTCGACTACACGATGGACCCCGTCGTCCTCCACCCCGGCCGCCTGTGGCTGACCACCTGCTTCCTGCGCGACGGCGCCACCTACGACTACTCGGACCGCCAGACCGAGCTCCTCATCCACGAGGGCCGGGTCATTGACGAGCCGGGCCTCATCACCATGCCCGAGGGGCGCTGGAGCCCCGCCCTGAGCGTCGAGGCCACGGGCGCATCCCAGGCCGAGCCCCGGAACGAGGAGGACCGATGACCGCCAGTCAGGATGACGAGATCCGCCGCCTGCGGGCCGCGCTGCGCCACGCGCACGCCGAGGCCGGGGAGCTCCACGCCGAGATCCAGCGCCTGGAGAAGGAGCAGCGCATCATGCAGCGCAAGCTCGACGGCGCCTGGGAGCAGCTCGCCGATATCCGCCACTCCACGTCCTGGCACCTCACCGCGCCGGTGAGGCTCGCCAAGTCGGCCGTCCGCATGAGGCTGCCCCGGTGAGCCGCCTCCTGGAGCGGCTCCAGCGCGCCCAGCGCCGCGGCCAGAGGCTCAACGAGGGGCCGCTCGTCGTCGACGTCACCCGGGGCCAGATCCGCCTCGAGCGCGGGTCGAGGGACGCCATCGACGCCGCCGAGCGGGTCGCCATCGTCGCCCAGTACTCGGCCACCCCCGTCCAGCCGCTCTCGCTGAGCCGCTACCTGGCCGCCCTGGACGCCTCCGGCTACGCCACCGCCGTGGTCTCGACCGCCGAGTTCGACGAGCCCCTGGAGTTCCCGCACGGCGTCCCCGATCGGACCGTCGTCATTCGGCGCCCCAACCTCGGCTATGACTTCGGCTCGTGGACCACCGGGCTCGGCTGGATCCCGGGCGTGCGATCCAAGCCCGTCGTCCTGCTGACCAATGACTCCATGCTCGGGCCCTTCGCCCCCATCGACGAGCTCCTGGAGTGGGCGGCCGAGCCCCCCGGTCCCGACATCCGCTGCCTGACGAGCTCCTTCCAGTTCGGGCGCCATATGCAGAGCTACTTCCTGTCCTTCCGGGGAGGGATCCTCGCCGATCCCGTCTGGAGGCGCTTCTTCGACGGCATCCGCGTCCAGTCCACCAAGGAGGACGTCGTCATGGCCTATGAGCTGGGCCTGTCCCGGCTCGCCTTCTCCGAGTCGTACTCCACCGACGAGTGGGTCACCGGCCCGGATATCGGGGCCGGTTACGAGAATCCCACGATCCGCGCCTGGCAGGGGATCATCGCCTCGGGCGCCCCCTTCCTCAAGCGCACGATCCTGACCCACCCGGACCTGACGGCCGAGGCGGCCGCCAGCGCCGAGTACCTGCAGCGCCTGTACAACATCGACATCCACCAGTGGTGAGCAAGAGGCACGAGACATGACCCGCATCTCCAAGCACGGCGCCACTCGCCGCGCCACCTACTTCGCGGCCCGCGGCCGCAACGCCGCCGCCAACCTCATCGCCACCGGCTCGGTGCGCGGCTACCGCCCCAAGCACCCCGCGGACTTCGCGGCCTACGTCGACCGCCTC
Source organism: Actinomyces timonensis DSM 23838 (assembly GCF_000295095.1). Taxonomy (GTDB): domain Bacteria; phylum Actinomycetota; class Actinomycetes; order Actinomycetales; family Actinomycetaceae; genus Actinomyces; species Actinomyces timonensis. The sequence continues at coordinate 278,075 of NZ_JH806634.1, forward strand.
GGCGGGCGCCAGGACTCCGGCTTCCCGGACAAGTGGCGCGTGGACCCGGCCTTCCACGTCGACTCCCCGGCGCGCATCGCCGTCGTCATCCACTGCTTCTACCCCGAGCTCATCGACGAGCTCTTCGAGCACCTGCGCTTCATGCCGGTCGACTTCGACCTGTTCATCACCAACGCCTCCGGCACCGGGATCGAGATCCCCGACGGGATCGAGCGCCTGGGGGCCAGCGTCGTCGTCGAGGTCGACAACCACGGCCGCGACATCCTGCCGACCGTCAACCTCGTCAACTCCGGGATCCTCGACCCCTACGACCTCATCCTCAAGATGCACACCAAGCGCAGCCCCTGGCGCGAGGAGCACGCCGAGCTCGCCGGCAGCGGCGAGACCTGGAAGCAGCAGTTCCTCGGCGACCTCGCGGGCTCGCGCGAGACGATCGAGGGCGTCCTCGCCGCCTTCGCCGCCGACCCGGCCCTCGGCGTGCTCACCGCCACCGACTCCATCGTCGGCAAGCAGTTCTGGGGCGGGGACCAGCGCATTGTCGAGCAGCTCCTGCGCCGCCTCGAGCTGACGATCGACCCCGACGAGCTCGAGTTCGCCTCCGGCTCCATGTACTGGTGCCGCGGCCTGGTCCTCCAGGGCCTGCGAGCCCTCAACCTCCAGGCCGCCGACTTCGACCCCGAGGCGGGCCAGGTGGACGGCACCACCGCGCACGCCGTCGAGAGGATCGTCGGCATCGTCACCAAGGAGGCCGGGCTGCGCACCGTCGAGCCCGCGACGATCCAGGAGATCCTCACCGCCCCCGGCACCGACTCGCAGGGCTGGCACCGCTTCGACCGCGACGCCGAGCGCGTCCCCGCCGCCACCGTCATCCCCTTCTACCTGCCCCAGTTCCACGACTCGCCGCAGAACAACGTGTGGTGGGGCAAGGGCTTCACCGAGTGGTCCAACGTCGTGGGGGCCGTGCCCGCCTGGCGCGGCCACTACCAGCCCAAGCAGCCCACGGAGCTGGGCTACTACGACCTGGAGATGGACTCGGTGCGCGCCGCCCAGGCCGAGCTGGCCGGCTCCCACGGCCTGGCCGGGTTCATGTACTACTACTACTGGTTCTCCGGCGAGCGGATCCTCAACCGCCCCATCGAGAAACTCCACGCCTCGGACCTGGACTTCCCGTACTGCATCATGTGGGCAAACGAGAACTGGACCCGCCGCTGGGACGGGCGCAGCCAGGACGTCCTCATCGGCCAGGACTACGACAAGGTCCCCGCCGAGGACTTCATCGACGACGTCATGGAGTTCCTCCTCGACCCCCGCTACATGCGCGTGGACGGCAAGGCGCTCATCGCGGTCTACCGCCCCGCCCAGATGGACAACTTCCCGCAGGTCGTCGCCGCCTGGCGCGAGCGCGCCCGTGCCGCGGGCGTCGGCGAGCTCCACGTCATCGCCGTGTCGGTGGCCAAGGAGTTCGACGGCGTCGGCGAGGACTACCACGCCAATGGGCTCGACGGCATCCTGGAGTTCGCCCCCCACAACCTGCCGTGGATCGCGGGCCCGGCCCTCGACGTCGGCCTGGACAAGCGCTGGCGCGGCAACTTCATGAGCTACCAGGGAACGCTCAAGGCCTCCCTGCGCAACGCGGTGCGCCTGACCGAGCACGAGTACCCCGGCGCCATGGTCACCTTCGACAACACCGCCCGCCGACAGTGGAAGGCCGACGCCTGGTACGGCTCGAACCCCTACAGCTTCCACCGCTGGGTGGCGGGCCTCATCCGGGCCGTCGCCGGGCGCGAGGAGGCCGACCGCCTCGTGTTCATCAACGCCTGGAACGAGTGGGCCGAGTCCGCCGTCCTGGAGCCCACCACGCGCTACGGGCGCACCTACCTCCTCGCCCTGCGCCAGGCCATCTGGAGCTGAGGCGCCGCAGGCCGGAGGAGCGCGGCCGAACCGGTCTCGCCGTGCTGATCGCCCGGTCTCGGCGAGGGGGAGGGATCAGCGCTGGGGGTGGCGGGAGGGGTAGGGGCCAAGGCGGCCGCGCAGGCCGTCGACCAGCCCCTGGCGCAGCATCCGATGCCGCTCCCCGCGCCGATCCGGCAGGGCGGCGTTGAAGACCGCGTACTTCGTGGCCCAGTAGGAGTACCGGACGCGCCAGCGGGCCGGCAGCGGCGAGCCGCGGCCCACCAGCGCGAGCGTGTTGCGCAGGATGTAGTAGTTGCGGATCGGCGCGTGCACGTGGATCGGCTGCGCCCGACCGGGCAGGCGCACGACCTCGTCGCCCAGCGAGTGGGCGAGCCGGGCCGCCGGCACCGCGACCAGCCGCCAGCCCGCGCGCCGCGCCCGCACCCCCCACTCCAGGTCCACATGATCGATGAACAGGTCCTCGCGCATCGGCCCGATCTCCTCCAGGGCTCTCATGCGCACGAGGCAGCCCGAGGCGATGAGGAAGGCGACCTCCAGCCTCGGCCGGGCCAGCTCGGCCTTGGTGGCGCGCTTGGGGCTCCAGCCCCGGTCCACGTAGACGAGCTCGTCGGCCCCCTCGCGCTCCTCGGCCGGCAGTGGCCCGACGGCGGCGATCCGCCCATCCTCCTCGATGGCCTCGAGCAGCTGGGCAACCATGGTCGGCGAGGGGATCGAGTCCTGGTCCGACAGCAGCACGTACTGGGCGCCCTGCTCCCGGGCGGCGGCGATGCCGCGGTTCTGCGCGGCGGCGATCCCGAGGTTCTCGCCGAGCTCGATGAGCCTCGCGCCGTGGGCCGCGCAGGCCTCGCGGGCGCGGCCGAGCCCAGGAGCGGCCGATCCGTTATCAACCACGAGGACGGCGTCGCACTGGGGGGCGAGCGCCTCCAGGAGTCCCCCCAGGGGCCCGGGCTCGTAGGTGACGACGACGGCGGTGGTCGTGGGGCGGGTCATGGGCGTCTCCCGAGGCTGCGCGCGTGATGCGGGGGATGGGTCTGGCCGCGCCAGCCTAGCGCCAGGCGGTCCCGCTCCGCTCGGCTGTGCCCGGGCCCCGGCGCCCGCGCCGTCGGCCGCTCGCCCGCCCTGGTCGGGGGACCTCTGTGCGCGGCCCGGTGGTAGCGGCGATCACGGTGCCCGGCGCCCTGAGCGGAGGCTAGACTCATTCCAACCCCGCCCACGGCCCGCGCTGAGCGCAACGAGGAAGAGGATCACCCGCCCATGACCACCACTGCGAAGCCCCTCGGTGTTGAGACCACCCCCATCCCTGGCTTCCTGCGCATCGACTTGACCGTCCACGGGGACAACCGCGGCTGGTTCAAGGAGAACTGGCAGCGCGAGAAGATGGTGGCCCTCGGCCTTCCCGACTTCGGCCCGGTGCAGAACAACATCTCCTTCAATGACGAGGTCGGGGTGACCCGCGGCATCCACGCCGAGCCATGGGACAAGTACGTATCCGTTGCCACCGGGCGCGTCTTCGGCGCCTGGGTCGACCTGCGCGAGGGCCCGAGCTTCGGGACGGTCTACACCTGCGAGATCGACCCGTCCGTCGCCGTGTTCGTCCCCCGCGGGGTGGGCAACGCCTACCAGACCCTCGAGCCGAGCACCGCCTACACCTACCTGGTCAACGACCACTGGTCGCCCGACGCCCAGTACACCTTCTTGAACCTCGCCGATGAGACCGTCGCGGTGCCCTGGCCGATCGCCCTCGACGACGCGATCCGGTCCGACAAGGACAAGGCCCACCCGCGCCTGGCCGACGTCACCCCGTTCCCGGCCGCCAGTGATGCCGCCGCCCCGGGCCGCCGGGTCCTCGTCACCGGCGCCAACGGCCAGCTCGGCCGCGAGCTCATGAGCCAGCTCGCCGACGCCGGCTACACGGCCACCGGCGTGGACCTGCCCGAGTTCGACATCTCCGATGCCGCCGCCATGGACGCGCTCGACTGGTCCGCCTACGACATCATCATCAATGCCGCCGCCTGGACGAATGTCGACGGCGCCGAGACCCCCGAGGGCCGGCCCGCGGCCTGGCGCGCCAACGCCACCGGCCCGGCCAACCTCGCCCGCGCCGCCACCAAGCACGGCCTCGCCCTCGTCCACATCTCCAGCGAGTACACCTTCGACGGCGCCACCGAGCCCCACACGGAGGACGAGCCCCCCAGCCCCCTGGGCGTGTACGGGCAGTCGAAGGCCGGCGGGGACGCCGCCGTCGTCGCCGCCCCGAGCCACTACCTCGTGCGCACCAGCTGGGTCGTGGGGGACGGGAAGAACTTCGTGCGCACCATGGCCTCGCTGGCCGAGCGCGGTATCGCCCCCAAGGTCGTCGCCGACCAGACCGGGCGCCTCACCTTCACCACGGACCTGGCCGCGGGCATCATCCACCTGCTGTCCACCTCCGCCCCCTACGGCACCTACAACCTCTCCGGCGAGGGCCCCGTGGTCTCCTGGGCCGATGTGGCCAAGCGCGTCTACGAGCGCCTCGGCCACGACCCAGCCGAGGTCACCCCCATCACCACTGAGGAGTACTTCGCAGGCCAGGACGTGGCCCCCCGCCCCCTCAAGTCCGCCCTCGACCTCAGCCGGATCGAGGCCACCGGCTTCACCCCAGGCGACTCGATGGAGCGCCTCGACGCCTACATCGCGAGCCTATGAGGCACGGCAGCATGGGGGACCGGGATGACCGCCCGCCCACAGCCTCGGCGGCCCCCACTCCCTCCGCTGACACCCGCGAGGGGGGCGAGTCCCCGGCAGCCGCGCCGCCCTCCGGGAGGCTCGCCTGGTTGGACCGGCCCATGACCCGGTGGATCCTCGGCGCCCTCCTGGCACTCAGCGTGCTGGCCACCGGTCTCGGGTGGGCGCTGGCCTCCCCGGTCGGCGGTTCCCCGGACGACGACTACCACCTGGGCAGTATCTGGTGCCCCCCGCCCGTGGAGTCCTCGGGCTGCGCCACCAAGGTCATCAACAACGAGGTCCAGGTCTACGTGCCGCAGACCGTCTCCCAGCGGACCTCCTGCTTCGCCTACCCCGACGGCGACGGGACGATGCTCTGCAAGGGCGCCCTGTCCGACCACGAGTACACCTATTCGCGCCGCTACGACGCCGGCAATTACCCGGGCGGGTACTACTGGTTCCACCACCTGTTCGTCAGTGACGATGTCACCGCCTCCGTGCTCATCATGCGCGGGGTCAACATCCTCATCGCGATGGTGCTGCTCGGCTCCATCGGATGGCTCCTGCCCTCGCGCTACAGGGAGAGCCTGGCCCTGGCAATCGTCGTGGCATGGATGCCCATGGGCGCCTACTTCGTCGCCTCGAACAATCCCACGTCATGGGCCCTGTCGGGCGGCCTGGCCTATGCCACCGCGCTCTTCGGCTCACTGCGGGCGGAAGGGCGGCGCCGCTGGGCGCTCCTCGGGCTCGCGGCGCTTGGAGCGCTCATCTCATGCTCCGCGCGCGGGGACTCGGCCTTCTTCGTGCTCGTCATCTCGCTCGCCGTGCTCGTCGGCGCCCCGTGGACGAGGAGGATCGTCCCGGAGGCCACCCTCGCCCTGGTCGCCAGCGCCATCGGCTTCTGGATCATGCGATCCACGGGCCAGGCCACAGCGCTGGCCTCGGCTTCGTCACCCGAGGACTCCTCCCCCTTGATGAAGCGGCTCAACTCCTTGATCACCTCCCTTCCCGACTACTTCGCGGGGTTCTACGGGCAGCGCTGGGGCGCGGGCTGGTTCGATGTCCCCTTCGACGGCGCCCCTGCCAGTATCGCGGTCGGACTGGCCGCCATCTGCCTGTTCCTCGGCGCCCGACGAGTGGGCTGGCGCAAGGCGCTGAGCGCCCTCATCGTCCTCGGGGCCATCGCCGGGATCCCCCTCGTCATCTCCCTGCAGGCGGGCTACTCGCGGGTCTACCAGTACCAGCCCCGCTACATGCTGCCGCTCTTGGCGGTCCTGCTCTTCCTCTGGCTCGCCATGTCCGTCAAGGACCGGCATGTCACCGGCCTGCAGATCTGGTTCATCGGGATCAGCTCGGTGATCGTCGATGCCTACGCCCTGCGGCGGGTCATGGAGCGCTACACGCATGGGCGCCTCGACCTCGACCACCCCGTCTACAGCCTCGACCTCTTCCTCAAATGGTGGTGGTCCGACGTCCCCCTCACGCCGGAGTACACCTGGCGCCTCCTCGTGCTCATCTACGCCATCGCCATCGTCGCGATGTCCCTCGTGCTCTGGCGCCGGCCCGCGCGTGCCCTCGCCGCGCCGACAGCTCCTGCGAGCGCTCCTCCCCGGAGTGACCGCCCCCAGGCTGAGCCGGAGCGCCAGGAGCCGACCGAGGCCTTCGTGAGCAGGACATCGCCCGGGCGGCACGCGCGCGTCCAGCTCCCCCAGGAGCCGCTCGCCGACGCCGCGCGCCCGGCACCGACCCGGCCGATGGGCGCCCCTGCCGCTGAGGACTCCCATGAGTGTTGAGCGCGCCCACGACCTTCTCATCATCATCCCCGCGTGGAACGAGGAGGTCGCGCTGCCCGGAGTGATCGCCGAGGTCCAGGCGACGGTCGGCGCCATCGCCGATATCGTCGTCGTCTCCGACGGCTCGACGGATCGCACGGCCGCGCTCGCCCGCCAGGCCGGGGTGACCGTCCTCGAACTGCCGGTCAACCTGGGGGTCGGCGGCGCCATGCGCGCCGGATTCGTCTACGCCACGCGTTACGGCTATTCCCACGCGGTGCAGCTCGATGCCGATGGCCAGCACGATCCCGCGGAGATCCCCGCGATGCTCGAGGGCGCGCGCGCCACGGGCGCGGACCTCGTCATTGGCGCGCGCTTCGCGGGCAAGGGCGACTACTCGGTGCACGGTCCCCGGCAGTGGGCGATGAAGGTGCTCTCAGCGATCCTCTCCCGCGTCAGTGGCACCCGGCTGACGGATACGACCAGCGGCTTCAAGCTCTACAACAGCCGGGCGCTGGCCGTGTTCTCCCGGGACTACCCGGCCGAGTACCTGGGGGACACCATCGAGGCGCTCGTCATCGCCAAGCGATCCGGTCTGACAGTCCGCCAGGTGGCCGCGAGGATGCGCCCCCGCGCTGGTGGCGAGCCCTCCCACAACCCGCTCAAGGCCGCGCGCTTCCTCATGCGGGCGTTCCTCGCCCTGGGGATCGCGCTCAGCCGGCCCAACCGGGCGGTCCCCGGCGAGCCTCCCTCTCCGACGGACCAGGAGGGACAGCGATGAGCCCCACCTACATCCTCGGCATCATCTTCGCGATGATCGTCTTGGTCTCGATCTTCTTGCGCATGCGCAACTCCGGGATGAAGGAGGCGTACGCGACGTGGTGGATCGTCATCTCGCTCGGCTGCGTCGTCTTCGCCCTCATTCCCGGCGGACTGCGCGCGGTCTCCAGCCGGCTGGGCGTGGAGGTTCCGCTCAACCTGGGCTTCTTCGTCGCGGGCATCATCATGCTCCTGCTGTCGCTGCGCTTCAGCGTGGACCTGTCGCACAACGCCGAGGACCGGCGCCGGCTCGCCGAGGAGATCGCCATCCTGCGAGCCGAGGTCGACCGGCTCACGTCCCGGATCGACCGGGCCGGCATCGGCGAGTCCTCGCCCGGGGAGGACGCGAGGAGCGGCGATGAGACGGGGTCATCCTCGCGGGGCCCGGCGCCCCGGGAGGATCACGAGTCCTGAAGCCCGCGGCCGCGTGGGCGCGCCCGCCCCGTCCGCGGCCCGAGACCGCGACCGAGCCGCCCTCAGCCTCGTCAGCCGCGATGATCGCGGATGACCTCGGCGAGGATATCGGCGTACTGGCGCGAGCGCACCGGCCAGGTCCACTGCTCGATGAGCTCGCTGGGCGCGAGGGCCGGTGGCGATGCCAGCATGGCGGCCAGCGAATCGGCGAGGCTCTCGGCGCTGCGCCCGGGCGTGATGACGACGGGAGCCCCCTCATCGGCCAGGATCTGCGCTCCGGGCACCTCGTAGGTCACCACGCGCCCGTTCTCGGCGATCGCCTCCAGGAGCGTGGTCTGGAACCCCTCGGACAGGACGGTCGGGTTGACAAGGGTCGCCCCGGCCAGCGCCTGGCGCACCTGGCTGGGCGGCACGCGGCCCGGGATCTTGACGACGCCGTCGATGCCCAGCTCGCGGGCCATCGCACGGGCCTCCTCCAGCTGGGCGCCCGCGCCCAGCAGCTCGCCGTCGACGTCGATGCCCCGCTCTCGCAGGGCGGCCACGGAGGCGAGGAAGGCGTCCCAGCCCTTGCCCGCCACGACCCTGCCGACGAACACGAGGTGGCCCGGCCGCTCGGGGGCCGAGGGAGAGGGCTCCGGCGCCGGGATGGCGTTGTGGAAGACCTCGGCGTCGACTCCACCCAGGCGCTTGACGAAGGCCGCGGACTGGGCCGAGATCGCCAGCAGGCGATCGGCGTGGCGCAGCACGTAGCGGCCCATCGTCAGATCGACCGCCCGCGATCCGGCGAAGATGATGGGGGAGGGGTTGGCCACGAATCCCGAGCCGTGCTCGGTGTGGATCACCGGGATCCCCACCATGTGGGCCGCCCGCAGCCCGACGAGGCTCATGGGGAAGAAACGCGTGTGCGTGCCGACGATGTCGATCCGCTTCTCGCGCAGGAACCGGGCGATCCGCCGCGTGGTGCCCACGCGCGGGAAGCTGATGACCTCCGCGATGGGGAGGTAGCCGCGTCCCGTGAGGACCCGCACGCCGTCGTCGTCTCGGAGGTCAGGGGCGTCCGAGAGCGTGAGGACCCAGACCTCGTGGCCCAGATCGCGCAGCCCCTGGGCGAGTGCGGCGACATGGTTCTCGAGGCCGCCCAGCCGGGGCGGATAGGTGTTGATGACCAGGGCGAGTCTCATACGTGCTTCTATCGGTCGGGCAGGGGCGGCGGTGGGGATTGTGAGAGGAATGCTCTCACACGCCCGGGCCCCGCCGGGGCAGCGCGTGGGACCGCGCGCGGCAGGCGCCGGGAGCGGGGCGGGGAACGGGTAGCATCGACGGCGCACGTACCTGTGCGACCGGGGCGCCCGTCCCGCTCGATTCTCGCCTGATCCGGTGCCACGATGAGAAAGGCCAGCGATGGAAGCGCTCTCTGAAGAGGAGATCAAGAAGGTCGAGCTCGACGCGCTGCGCGAGCTGGATCGCGTGTGCGCCGAGCACGGCCTCACCTATTTCCTGGTCTACGGCACCCTCATCGGCGCGCTGCGCCATGAGGGATTCATCCCCTGGGACGACGACATCGACGTCGTCATGCCCCGCGACGACTACGAGGCCCTTTTCCGCCTGTGCCGCACGGGCGCCCTCGCGGATCACTACAGGCTGGTCTCCTACCGCGACCGCACCTCGATCTACCCCTTCTTCAAACTCGTGGACACTCGCACGCGCGCCGAGGAGACCTTCATCGACGAGGAGCGCGCACTGGGCCTGTGGGTCGATATCTTCCCCCTGGAGCGAGTGAGGCTGAGCGACCCGCGCATGCGCCGAGTGCGCGCCAAGGCCGCCCGGCTCGTCTGGTGGCGCTCGCTGGCGGCCACCGACCCCCGATACGCCACCTCCGGCGCGGCCAAACTCGTCAAGCGCGTCATCCACCCTGTCACCCGCCGTCTCGACCCCTATCAGATCGCCGCGAAGGCCGATGCCCTCGCCCGCGGCGCGAATATCAAGGACGGCTCCTCCCAGGGCGACGACATCCGCTACGTCCTTCTCGTGGACGATCACATGGATAAGAACACCCTGGAGCCCCAGGCCCTCTTCCCGCCGGCGCGGGCGGTCTTCGAGGGGGAGATGTTCCCGGTGCCCGCCAAGGCCGGCGACGTGCTCACCGACTACTACGGCGACTGGCAGCGCATCCCGCCCGCCGAGGAGCGCCCGCCCGCGCACCTGCGCGCCGTCACCTGGGTGGAGGGGGCCGGCCATGGCGCCTGAGAGCACTGGGAGCCAGGCGGGCGCGGGGCCCGGCGGCCAGGGCCAGGACAGCCCCAGGACCGTCTGCGTCTTCACCCCCACCTACGACCGGGCCTATATCCTGCCCGTCCTCTACGACAGCCTCGTGGCCCAGACCTCCCATGACTTCGTGTGGATGATCGTCGACGACGGCTCGACCGATGGCACAGAGGAGCTCGTCGCCTCCTGGATCGAGTGCGGCGAGATCGAGATCGACTATGTCAAGACCGCCAATGGCGGCAAGCCGCGGGCGATCAACCTCGGGGTGGAGCGGGCCGCCAACCCGCTGTTCTTCGTCGTCGACTCCGATGACTGGCTGCTTCCCGGCGCCATCGAGCATGTGCTGGCAACGTGGGAGACCATCAAGGGGCAGGACCGCTACGCGGGGATCGTGGCCCTTCGCGGCACGGATGACCACACGCCGATGGACACCTGGATGCCCGAAGGCGCCCGCGACGTCAAGTACTGGGACCTCTTCGAGACGATGGGCTTTCGGGGGGACACCTCCCTCATCCACCGCACCGAGGTCCTGCGGGACTACCCCTACGACGTCGCCCCCGGGGAGATCTTCATCGCCGAGACCTCCGTCTACTACCGGCTCGACGAGCGCTACGTCATGCTGGCCGACAACACGATCCTCACGATCTGCCACTACCTGCCCGATGGGCTGACCCACAATTTCGCGGCCAACGCCAAGCGGAACCCCATCGGCTACTGGAAGCACAAGCGCTACTGCGCCCAGCGCTCCACCACTCTCAAGGGAGTGGCGCGCGAGACCCTTCTGTACCTGGTGGGCTGCCGCCTGGCCGGGCAGTCCGGCGCGCTGCGCATGGCTCCCAACAAACCGGTCGCGCTGGCCTGCTACCTCCCCGCGCTCGTGGCGCGCTACACGCTGTTCAAGTAGGAGAACGATGGCACAGCCCGAGGCCCTGTCCCTCAGGACGAACATGCTGTGGAGCTCGGCCGGGTCGATCACCCGGCTGGCCTGCAACTACCTGGTGGGCGTCGCCGTCGTGCGCCTCTCGCACGGATTCGATGCCGCCGGTGGGCTCGCCCTCGTCATGGCGATCGCGAACCTCATCAACCCCTTCGCCGACTACCGCCTGCGCACGATCCAGGTCACCGACACCAAGGGGGAGAGGAGCGCCGGGGAGTACGTGGGCCTCCGCGTGCTGACCACTGCCCTGGCCTTCGTCATCGGTGTCGTGTACTCCCTGGCCACCGCCGCGTTCAACCTATTGCCGCTCATCGCCATGTACCTCGTCTACTCCCTGGCGACGAACTTCATCGAGGTGCTCCACGCGATCGACCAGCGTCACCGCAGGATGGACTACATCGGCAAGTCCTACATCCTCCAGGGCGTGACCACCCTCGCCGCCTTCTGCGTCGTCCTGTGGCTGGCCAACTCCCTCATGGCGGCCATCGTCGCCATGGCGGTCGCCACCATCCTCGTGGGGGTCGTCTACGACGTCCCGCGCTCGGCCCAGTTCGAGCGGCTGCGGCCCGTCATCGACATCCGCCCCGCCCTGTCCCTGCTGGTCACGCTCTTCCCCCTCGTCATCGCGCAGGTCTGCAGCTCCTCCGTCCTCACGCTGCCCCGCCAGTACCTGGAGTCCTCCGCCGGGAGCGAGGCACTGGGGATCTACAACTCCGTGGCCTCGCCCGTCGTCATCGTGCAGATGGGCGCCGTCTACGTCTACAGCCCCCTCATGGGGGAGTTCGCGGACCGCTTCCACTCCACCAACAAGCGCTCGGCCCTGGCCCTCCTGTGGCGGACCATCGGGGGCATCCTCGTGGTCACCGCCGTGGCGGCGGCCCTGCTGCTGCTCCTGGGCGATCCGGTGCTGCGGCTCATCTTCGGGGACAAGATCATCGGGCACACCGACCTGCTGCTGCCCGCCATCATCTGCACTGTCATGACGGCCTTCGCCTGGTTCATGAACGACCTGCTCATCGCCGTGCGCGACCTCAAAGCGGGCTTCCTGGGCAATGCGCTCGCGGCTGTGGGCTCCCTGGTGTCGATGAAAGCGCTCGTGGACGCCTTCGGGATGAACGGGGTCAGCTGGGTCGGCGTGCTGTCCTACGCTCTCGCCGTCGCGCTGCTGTCCCTCTTCCTGGCCCGCGACTACCGGCGGCTCGGCTCGCAGTGGGGCGGGCCGCCCCCTCAGGCCTCCGCGTCGTCGGCGAAGTCGTGATCCCCGAAGTCCACCAGTGAGGGCTTGTGGTTGACCCGCTGCTCGGGCGGCGGGACGGCCATGTAGTCGCCATAGCCGCGGGTGAGCACCGCGTCATAGGCGTGGGGCATCCGGATCGTCATGTCCTCGAAGGGCAGGGCGAGCGTGGGCAGCAGCTCATCGCGGCGGATGGACCAGCGCTTGGGCTCCTGGGTGGAGAAGTCTCCCAGCCACTCCGAGTCCTCGCCCTCGTGGGAGCGCGCGGCGCGGTCCCAGCGCTTGTACAGGGCCCGCGGGGAGACCCGGGCGGCCCGCAGCCCCCAGTGGACGGCGTGCAGGACGAGCCCGGCCGCCTGCCTCGCCGGCGCGGGCAGCGGAACCTCGGCGGTGGGCGTCCCGCGCAGGTACATGAGCCGCCCCCACACCCAGGTCCGCCGCGCCATCCGCTTGAAGGCGCGCTCGTCGTCGGGCAGGACATCGAGGGGGAAGATATCGACGCCGATGGGCACCCGGTAGGCGCGGTTGCGGGCGATCTCCGGGACGAAGGCGGTCCCGGCAAGGCCCAGCACGGCGAAGGTCTTGGGGTAATCCGGGGAGTTCTTAGAGCTGAGCACCACGAAATCGGGGTCGATGACGCGGTCGGCCTCGGCCAGCAGGCGCTCGTAGTCCGGGCGCGGCATGACGACGTCGACGTCATCGTCCCAGGGGATGAAGCCCTGGTGGCGAGCGGCGCCGATCGCGGTGCCCCCGTAGGCCGCGTACTCCAGGCCGAGCTCGACGCAGACGCGGTCGAGCTCGGCCAGGGCGTGCGCGGTGGCCCTCTGGACGCGCTTGAGGAGGGCGGGGTCGTCGTAGCCGGTGGTGCTCATGCGCCCATCCTGCCCTCTCAGGGCAGTGGTTCGGTACTCACGGTCGCGGCCCCGGCCGGGGCCGTCTGTGCCGGGCTGGCCGGCGCGCTGGCGGGCCGGCGGGTCAGCCGCAGGTCGGACCACTCGGCGGTGGCCGCCAGGACCGTCCCCACGAGGATGACGACGCAGCACACGACCTGCAAAGGCGTGGGGATGGTCCCCTGCAGGACGAGGGCGAAGATGACCGCCCAAGCGGAGTAGGAGATGTTGAGGGCCATGCCCCTCGAGGCGCCGATCGTCCCCAGGGCCTTGTAGTAGAAGAGGTAGGAGGTGGTGCCGGCGATCGCCGCCAGGGCGATGACGCCGGTGGCGGGCGTGAGGGCGGCGCGCGCGGAGAACCCGAGGGCCCCCGCGATCGGCGCCACCACGATCAGGTAGGTCAGGCCCGAGGTCGTCTGGCGGATCTGCAGCGCGGTCTCGTTGTCCACGGAGTCGTCGCGCATCCCCCAGGTGAGGATGACGGCCTCGGAGCCCCATCCGAAGACGCAGGCCAGAGCCGCGATGATGCCGAAAATCGCGTTGCCGTCGCCGGATTCGGCCGAGGAGGACCAGCCGATGGCGATGATCGCCGTCAGTGCCACGAGGAGGGCCACGATCTGGCGCGGCCTCATGCGCTCGCCGAGGATGAGGAAGGCGAGCAGCGTGCCCAGGGCCGGGTAGAAGGTGGAGATGATCGCCGTGTAGGAGGGCCCGATGTTGTTGATGGCGATGAGGTAGCCGCTCATGCCGACCGGCCCGCCCAGCAGGGCGGCCAGCACGACTACCCTCCCGGAGCGGGTGCGCATCGCCGCGAGCGTGTGCCCCAGCCGGCCGCGCGCCCCCATGTAGACCACGAGGAACAGCGCGGAGATGACGTCGTGGATGAGCGCGCTGGCGATGGGGGCCTGCCCGGCTCCGACGAAGGGTGCCAGGGCGACGGCCATGGCCAGGATGACGGTGTCGAGGCCCCAGGTGGCCCCGCTGATGACTCCGTAACGCATATCAGGCGCTCCTCCTCGTGCTCAGGGCCGCCGGGGCGCTCATGAGGTCCTCGCCGGACTCGTAGGAGGCCAGGAGCGCGTCGACGTAGTCGACGGCGTGGCGGTAGTAGATGAGGAACCACTCGCCGACGTCGTCGCCCTCGGCCTCCTTGACCAGGGACCACACGTACCAGCACCAACCGGCGAAGGTGACGTAGGACCAGAAGTGGCGCCGCTCGACGGGGGTGGGCGTGCGGCCGAAGTAGTAGCCCAGGGCGTCCTCGGCGCGCTCGGCGCCCAGCTGCGCGCAGACCACCATCGTGCCGAAGTCCGCGGCGACGTCGGACATGCCGGCGTACTCCCAGTCGATGAGGGAGAGCTCCCCGGAGGCGTCCACGAGGAAGTTCAGCGGGAAGAAGTCGTTGTGGCTGGGGGCCAGCCCGAAGCCATCGGCATCGGCGAACTCCTTGAGGCGCAGCACCTTGGCGCGCAGCTCGTCGTAGCCCGGGATATCGATGGGGCCCCTGGCCGCCAGGAGGGACTCGTAGCGCAGCCCTTCGGCCACGAAGTCGAAGCTGCGCGTGAGCTGGCTGCCCGAATCGTGCAGGGCGCGGTCCATGCGCATGGCCTGCTCCAGCTCGGTGGGAATGGAGACGTCGAGGTTGCGGCAGTCGGGGATGTAGCGCGAGATCTTCCAGCCCTGCTCCGGGTCCCCTGCCAGGAAGGTGGAGTCCAGGCCGAGATCCCCGGCCAGGCGGAGGGCCTCGATCTCCGCGCGGCGGTCGATGAGCTTGTTCGTGCCAGCGCCGGGGTGGCGGTAGACGTACTCGTCGTCGCCCACCGAGAAGTGGCAGGACAGGTTCGTGATGCCCTGCTTGAGGGGGTAGAAGGCGCCGATCTTGCCGCGCTCGCAGCCGAGCGTCGCCGAGATGTTCTCGAAGACCTCCGAGTCGAGGTTCTCCATGAAGGCGGGGTCGAAGGAGCGCAGCTCGTCGATGGAGTCGAACTCGTGGATGACGCCGTCGGGGTACTTCCGGATCACCATGTCGAGGTTCTTGATGTGATCGAGGTAGATGTCCTCCCACAGTTTGGGGGCGGTCTCGGGCAGGTCGTAGACGGACTCCAGGATCGCCCGGAAGGCGGTGGAGAAGGCACGGTCGAAGTAGACGTGGCCGAGCATCGTCCAGGCGTCCGCCCCTCCGACAGTCGCCCCGGTGATCCGCCCGCCCGCGCCGGTGGTCAGGCACCACTCGTCCGTGGGGCCGTCCACGTAGGTGGCCGAGTAGTAGGCCTGGTAGACGTGCGACTCGAAGGGGTTGGCCGTGAAGTAGTCGTCCGAGGAGCAGATGTAGGTGTTGGCCAGCTCCTCCTTGACCACCCACAGGGAGCCATTGTTGTTGCGGGTCGCGTACTCCTTGTTGACGACGATCCGCACCCCGTAGCGCTCGGCCAGGGAGAAGAAGTACTCCTTCTTGTAGCCGACGACGATCGTGATGTCGGTGATCCCGGCCTCCTGGAGCTGGCGGATCTGCCGCTCGACGAGGACCTCGCCGCGCACCCTGAGGATGCCCTTGGGGCGCTCGTAGGAGATCGGGGCGAAGCGGCTGGACAGTCCCGCCGCCAGGATGATCGCGTTGTCGACCCGGTAGGGCTCGAGGGCCGCCCGCCCGGCCTCCGTCAGGGCGCGCTCGGCGATGTAGCCAGCGGCCTCGCACTCGCGCACGGCCGCGTTGACACTGCCCAGGGACATTCCCGTGGACTCTTGGATCTGTCTCTGGGTCAGGGCCGCATCCGCGCGCAGGAGCGCGGTGAGGACATCGAACTGTGGCTGGGTGAGCGCGCCGGGCATGGCGGCCTCCTGTTCGGGATCGAGCGGGACGTTCTCGCGTTCGAGATTAGTCTCGTTTGGTCGGAATATGAACAGGGGGCCGTGTTGCCTTCGTCTCGTCGGCAGTCCTCAGCGGCGCTCGCGGGCCAGGAGGTCGAGGAGGTACTGGCCGTAGCCGGACTTGACGAGCGGCTCGGCGCGCTGGCGCAGGCCGTCGTCGTCGATGAAGCCCATGCGCCAGGCGATCTCCTCGGGGCAGCCGATGTTGAGGCCCTGGCGGTGCTGGATCGTGCGGATGAAGGCGGTGGCGTCCGCGAGGGAGTCGAAGGTGCCGGTGTCCAGCCAGGCGGTGCCGCGGGGGAGGACCTCCACGGTCAGGCGCCCGGCCTCCAGGTAGGCGCGGTTGACGTCAGTGATCTCGTACTCGCCGCGGGCCGAGGGTTTGAGGTCGCGGGCGATCGCCACGACGTCGTTGTCGTAGAAGTACAGGCCCGGCACCGCGTAGTCGGACTTGGGGTGGGCGGGCTTCTCCTCGATGGAGACGGCCTTGAAGCCCTCGTCGAACTCGACGACGCCGTAGGCGGTGGGGTCGGCCACCTGGTAGGCGTAGACGACGCCGCCGTCGGGGCTCGTGTGGCGGCGCAGCTGGGTGCCCATGCCGGGGCCGTAGAAGATGTTGTCGCCCAGGACGAGGGCGGCGCTCTCGGATCCGATGAAGTCCGCGCCGAGCACGAAGGCCTGCGCCAGGCCGTTGGGGACCTCCTGGACCGCGTAGGACAGGTTGACGCCGAGCTGCGAGCCGTCGCCGAGCAGTCGGTGGAAGCTGGGGGCGTCGTGCGGGGTGGTGATGACCAGGACGTCCTGGATGCCCGCCAGCATGAGGGTGGACAGCGGGTAATAGATCATCGGCTTGTCGTAGACCGGCACCAGCTGCTTGGAGGTGCCCAGGGTGATCGGGTTGAGTCGTGTGCCGGATCCGCCGGCCAGGATGATGCCTCGCATAGGGCCCAGTGTGTACCATCCCGCATCCTCATGCATGAAAACCGCCGGTGCGGCCGCTACGGTGTGCCCATGGAGAGACTCCACGGCTTCCGGCAGAGGTACGACTGGGGGCACTGCTCCGCGATCCCCGAGCTGTTGGGCGAGAGTCCCGACGGGGAGCCCTGGGCCGAGCAGTGGCTCGGCGCCCATCCCCTCGGCCCCACCGCCGTCGGCGATGGGGGCGCCACTCTGGCCGAGCGCATCGCCGCTGAGCCCGCCCGGCTCCTCGGCGAGGACGTCATGCTGTGCTTCGGGCCCCAGCTGCCCTTCCTCCTCAAGATCATCGCCCCCGCGCGGGCCCTGTCCCTCCAGGTCCACCCCTCCATCGGGCAGGCCGTCGAGGGCTACGAGGCCGAGGAGCGGGCCGGGATCGACCTGGCCAGCCCCGTGCGCAACTACAAGGACCGCAATCACAAGCCCGAGATGGTTCTGGCCCTGACCGACTTCGAGGCGGTCGCGGGCTTCCGGGCGCCCCGCCGCGTGGCCGAGGTCCTCGCCGGGCTCTCCTCGCCATTGGCGCGCCGCATGCGCCGGACCCTGCGCCTGGCCCCCGGCCGCTTCGGCATCCGCCAGGTCTTCACCGACATCGTCTCCGTGGACAGCCGCCCCAGCGGCGAGGAGATCGACGAGCTCGTCGACGAGCTCGCGGCCCGCCTCGCCTCTGGGGCCTCTCCGTCGCGGCGTGCCGACGCCAACGCGGTGGAGATGGCGCGCGCCTTCCCGGGCGACCCCGGGATCGCCGCCGCCCTCCTGCTCAACCCGGTGACCCTGCGCGCGGGGGAGGCCCTCTTCGTCCCCGCGGGCTCCGTCCACGCCTACATCGGCGGGCTCGGCGTCGAGATCATGGCCTCCTCCGACAATGTCCTGCGGGCTGGGCTCACCCCCAAGCACATCGACATCCCGGAGATGCTCGCCTGCGTCGACTATGTGGCCGCGCCTCCGGTGCGCCCCGCCCCCGAGTACCTCTCGCGGGCCACCCGCGCCTACTACGCGCCCGTCGATGACTTCGAGCTGCTCGTCACCGACGTGTCGCGGGCCGATGGCGCCGTGGGCGTGCCCGGGCGCGGCCCCCGCATCCTGCTCGCCATCGACGGCGAGGTCGAGGTCTCGACGACGGCTGGGCGCGAGCGCCTTGGGCGCGGACAGGCCCTGTTCGTCGGCGCGGACGAGCGCGCGCTCACCGTCGAGGGGAGCGGGAGCGTCGTCCAGGCGGACGTGCCCTGAGCCCCTGACGAGCCCCGCGCTCAGGCGGCCCCCTCCTGGCGGGCCGCCGAGGCCGCGAGGGAATCGTCCGCGCCCGGCGCGAGGAGCACGGCGGCGCGCCCATCGCGCCAAGCGGCCAGGATCGCGCGCATGGCGGCCGGCGTCGTCGCCTGGCGGACGAGGACCGCGCCGGGAGCCCCGGCGGGGGCGCCCGCCGAGCCCGCTCCGCCCGGCAGGGAGGCGAGCAGCGCGTCGCGGTCGAGGGAGCGCTCGGCGCCGGGTGAGTCCGCGGCCTCGATGAGCGCGGGGACACCGGGGGCCGCTGGGAGCGCGGGGAAGGAATCGGGGTGCGCCATGAGATCGGCCACGCCGTCGCTCACCAGTGGGGGAAGCTCGTCCGGCCAGCGCAGGGCGAGCGAGGCCCGGGCCACGAGCGCCTGGACGGCGGCGTCGGGGCGGAGCTGGTCCTGGCTGAAGGCGACGCTGACGGCGGGCTCGATCTCGATGTCGGCCCCCGGGGCGCCGCCGTCGAGAATGCCGCCGCCGGCCTGCCAGGCGCCGAGCCACCAGGCCACCGATCGCCAGTGGGGTGTCAGCGCGCAGTGGACGAGGGGCGCGGGGCCCGCCTCGGCGTCGAGGAAGGCCGCGGTCTTCGACGCCCACATCGCCAGCACGCGCCCCGTCAGCTCGATGCGCTCGCCGGGCGCGTACCAGATCAGCCAGGGGCGGTCGCCGTCGGCGGCGGTCGGGAGGAGCGGGGAGAGGGAATCGTTCATAGTTAGATTCAATCAGAGTCGGGCCGCTTCGGAGGATCCCCCAAGGGGTGTGAGAGACGAGATTTCCGCAGAACAGCGGGTGATCTGCGGGCCTGAGCGCAGCGTCTCAACTCGGTCTCAGCAGATCATGTGGCCTTTCTTGGCTTGATCCCTGGTCTTACAGGCGTGTAGTTTGGTTTCACCACTTGAACCTCTCCGAAGGGAAGCCATCGTGTGGAACATCCTCGGCGACGGGCCTCTGGCGCTGTCCGATGATGCTGACGACGCAGCGATCATCCTTCTCTTCGGGGGTGGGGACGAGTCTGGCCCGCTGCCGTGGCAGGAGCGCGCCCTGTGCGCCCAGACCGATCCCGAGGCCTTCTTCCCGGAGAAGGGTGGTTCCACCCGCGAGGCCAAGCGCGTGTGCGCCAGCTGCGAGGTCCGCGAGGAGTGCCTCGAGTACGCCCTGGCCAATGACGAGCGCTTCGGCATCTGGGGTGGCCTGTCGGAGCGGGAGCGCCGCAAGCTCAAGCGCCGGGCCGTATGACCTCGCCCGCCCCCGCAGCCCCCTCCGGCGCCGAGAGCGCACTCGGCGCGGGTGCTGGTCGCGCGCAGGATGAGACCCTCGCCGTCGTTGTGACCGCGGGGGTCACTGCCTTCCTGCCCCGCGCCCTTGCCGCGCTCGCGGCGCAGAGCGCCCTCCCTGCCGCCGTTCTCATCGTCGACGTCGCCTCGCGCGCCAACGGCCTGGGGGACGGCACCCCTGTCGAGGAGGCCGTGGAGGCCTCTGGCCTCGACCTCGTCACCGCCGTGCGCATCCTGCGGGCGCCCGCCGCTCCCACCCTCGGCGGCGCCGTTGCCCGGGGCCTCGCACTCGCCCAGGAGCGGGCCGCCGCCCGGCCCCGCCCGGAGACCAGTGAGGAGGACGAGGGCCGCCCGCTCCTCAGCCTCGACCTCGACCCCTCCGACGCCCAGTGGTTCTGGCTCCTCCACGACGACTCCGCTCCTGAGCCCGGCTGCCTGGCCGAGCTCCTCCAGGCCGTCACCACGGCCCGCTCGATCGCCCTGGCCGGTCCCAAGCAGGTGGACTGGGACAATCCCGACCTCCTCCTCGAGGTCGGACTGCGGGCCACCGGCTCGGCCCGCCGCGCCAACGACATCGTCTCCGGCGAGATCGACCAGGGGCAGCACGACGACCGCAGCGACGTGCTCGCCGTCGGCACCGCGGGCGCGCTCATCTCCCGCCAGGCCTGGGAGGAGGTCGGCGGCACCTCCTCCGATATGCCCATGCTCGCCGAGGGCCTCGAGCTCTCCCACGCCCTGCGCCTTGCCGGGCACAGGGTCGTCGTCGTCCCCAACGCGGTCATCCGCCACCGCCGCGCCACCTACCTCGGCCTGCGCGGCGCCAAGGGGGCTGCCCCTGTCCCCGCCAGTGCCGACGTGTCTGGTGGCGCGGGCGCCCCGGAGGAGAGCGCCCCGGGAGAGGGCGCCGACGCTCCCGATGCCGCCGGGGCCCCGAGCCCCGCGGCCACGGAGGACCTGGCGGATCTCGACCGCTCCTTCCGTGCCCGCCGCACGGCCCAGCTCGCCGCCTGGGCCACGATCTCCACCAGGCCCCTGACGCCCCTTCTCGCCTGGATCATTCTCCTCGCCCTCGGGCGGGCGGCCTGGCGCCTGCTCACCAAGGACCCGGGCCTGGCGAGCGACGAGCTGGCCGCCGCCCTCACCGTCGCCTCCCGGCCCGCCCGCATCCGCCGCGGCAGGCGGCGCCTGGCCTCCTTCACCGCCGTTCCGCGCAGCGTGCTCGCCCAGCTCTACCTCGACCCCGCTGAGATCCGCGCGGCCAGGAGGGACCGGGACCGCCAGGAGCGCCAGCGCATCGCCCGCGCCGCCGCGCCCAGCGAACTGGAACTGCGCGAGCTCGCGGCACTGGCCACCCGCCGTCGTCGGACCCTGGGCATCGTCCTCGTCCTGTCCGCCGTCTGCGGCCTGGCGGCCCTGAGCGACGTGCTCACCGCCCGCTCCGTCATGGGCGGGGCGCTCGCCTCACTCGGGGAGGGCTGGCGGGCGCTGTGGGACTCGGCGTGGAGCACCTGGGCCGACTCGGCCGACGGCTATCCCACCGCGATGACGCCCTTCCTCGCCGTGCTCTCGCTGCCGATGGCGCTGGCGGGCGCAGTGGGGATCAGCGGGGACGTTCTCGTCCACCTCCTCCTGCTCGTCTCGCTGCCGCTGGCCGCCGCCGGCGCCTGGTTCGCCGCGGGCACGGTCACCCGCCGCATCGCCCTGCGCGCCTGGGCCGCCCTCACCTGGGCCGCCGCGCCCAGCCTGCTCCTCGCCGTCGGGCAGGGGCGCCTGGCCTCGCTGATCGTCCACCTCCTCCTGCCCTGGGCGCTCGTGGCGCTCGCGCGCGCCGTCGGCGCCGACCGCCGTGATCGCGTGCTCTCCGGCCTTGTGGGCGCCCACCTCATCTCCGACGACGAGCTCGCCCAGGCCGAGGGGATCAGCACCGCCCGTATCGAGGAGCTGGGGGAGCTCGGCGAGCATGGAGAATCCGGTGAGCCCGGAGAGCCCGACGAGTTCGAGGCCTCCGACGCTTCCCGCCCGCGGACGGATGACTCCCGCGCGGAGGCGCCCGCCGACGCTGTCGACGGCGAGCGAGAGCCCGCTGAGGGCGCGGACGGCGCCGAGGACGCCGAGAGCGCTGGTGCAGACGAGACCGTGCCGGAGGAGGGCGGCGCCGATGGCGCCGGCGACGAGCCCTCCGTCGACGCCCCGCCGAGGCAGCCCCTGTCCGAGCGGCTCGCCGCCAGGATCCGGCGGGCCGCCGCCGCGGCACGGGCCACGGCCGCCGTCGAGCACTACGGCCCCGGCTCGCCGACGGCCGCCGCCGTTGCCGGCCTGCTCCTGGCCGCCATCACTGCCGCCGTGCCCGCGACAGCGGCCGTCATCGTCCCGGCGCTCCTCCTGCTCATCGCCGTCAAGGCGCTCCAGCGGGCGTTCGGCCCCCGCCAGGCCTCCGGCGGCGCGCGCCGCCTCCTGCTCACCCTCATCCCCGCCGCCATCACCCCGGCGCCAGTGTGGTGGCGCGCCTGGCGCCTGCGCGAGGCGGGCGACGGCGCCTCGGCCCTCCGGCTCCTGGTCACCGATCCCGGCGCGCCCGTCGTCGCCCCGGCGCCCGGCCGTACGGACCTCCTCCTCGGCTCGCCCATCGACCTGGCCTCGCTCATCCCCGGCGCGCACGCGCTCCTGGCCGTCCGCCTCCTCCTCGCGCTCGTCCCCATCCTCGCCCTCGCAGGCCTTCTGGCCTCCGGGCGACGGGGTGGGAAGGCCCGCGCGGGCGTCCTCGTGGCGCTCGGCGCCCTCGCCCTCGCCGTCGTCACCACCGGGACCATCGTCGGCACCGGCCTCGCGCCCAGCGGCGCCCGCATGACCGTGGCCGGCTGGCCCGGCGCCGCGCAGAGCCTCGCCCTGGCCGGGATGCTCGCCGCGGGCCTCGCCGGAGCCGATGCCGCTCGCGCCGCGCTGGTCCAGCGCTCTCGCGGCTGGTTCCAGATCGCCGCCCCGGTGGCCTCCGCCCTCGTCCTCGCCCTGCCCCTCCTGCTCGGCGGGGGATGGGCCCTCGCCGTCGCGCATGGCGACCGCGTCCCCGGCCAGGCGCGGGCCACCAACCCGGGCGCCCCGCTCATGGCGCTGCGGCCCGCGACGCAGCAGATCCCGCTCATCGCGCGCGAGCTCCAGCGCGCCCCCGAGGCCAGCCGCGTCCTCGTCCTGGACTCGTCGGGCACCGGGGACGGATCAGCCCTCACCGCGTCCCTCTGGCGCGGTGACGGCCTCATGCTCACCGACGCGCTGCCCGGGCCCACCGGCGCGCGCCTTCAGTCCCGCTCCGGCCAGGCGCTCTCGGCCGCCCCCACCGCCGGTGAGCCCGTGGACCTCACGGATGCCGCTGATTCCTCCCTGGCCGCCGCCATCGCCGACGCCGTCGCGGGGCAGGGCGAGACCGCCGCCGACGAGCTCGCCGCCCACGGCATCGGCGTTGTCCTGCTGACGACGAGGCAGGGCGACGAGACCACCGCCACCGCGCGCGCGGGACTGGCCTCCACCCCCGGCCTGGAACAGCTCGCGCGCACGGACGCCGGCGTCGCCTGGCGGGTCAGCCCCGGCGACGCTGCCCAGTCGGCGCGCGCCGTCCTGACCGAGACCGCCAGCGGAGACGGCCCGAGCGCGTCCGCCGTCCCCTTCGCGGGCCAGGCCACCACCACGACCATCCCCGACTCCGCCTCCGGGGGCGATCGCGTCCTCGTGCTCGCCGAGCGCGCCGACCCCGGCTGGAGCGCCACCCTCAACGGACAGAGCCTCCAAACCACCACTGTGACCAATGGCCGGGGCCAGTGGCAGCAGGCCTTCGTCATCCCCGCCCACGGTGGCGAGCTCGCCCTCGCCCACTCCACGCTCGACGCGCGGATCCTCGCCGCCGCCATCATGACGGTCTGGGCCATCACCGCCCTGGCCGCGCTCCCGCTGCGCCGCAGGAGGTTCGCATGAGCCCGCATCCCAGCCTCGGGCCGAACCCGGTTCGACGCGCCGCCGGCCTGGGAACCGGGGCTCTCCTCGTGGCGGGCGCCGTCGCCCTGACCGCCTGGGCAGGCCCCGCCCCCGCGGCGCCCACCCAGGCGGTCGGCATCGCCGAGATCAACGCCCCGGCCGTGGCCGCGACCTACGGCTGCCCCGCCGCCCCCACCAACACCCTCGGTGGCATCGACGTGCGGCAGGCCACCTCGACGACCTCCATCACCCCCGTCGGCTCGCCCGCCTCGCTGACCTACGGCGGCAAGGCCCTCAATGCGGCGCCGTCCTCTCCCACGACCCTCACCGGCGCTCAGGGCTCCGGCGGCGGCATTCTCACAGCCACCCCCTCCAGTGATGGCCAGATGGTCGGGGCAGCGGGCGTCGTCACGTCGGTCACCGATGCGGGGGACCTGCGCGGCCTGGCGGCGGCGCCCTGCGCGCCCGCGCGTTCCGCGGCCTGGATCGTCGGCGGCTCGACGGCCCTGGGCTCCTCCGCGGAGCTGCGCCTGACCAACCCCGGCGTCACCACCGTGACCGCGCGCGTGCGCCTCTACGGATCGGCCGGGGCGATCTCCCTGCCCTCCAACGGGGAGGTCGTCGTCGAGCCGGGGAAGACCTCCTCGGTCCTCCTGGAATCGGCCGGGGCGGGCGACCCCAGGATCGCCCTGTCCGTCGAGTCCGACGGCGGCAGCGTCGTCCCCACCCTCGTCACCGAGGGGCTCGATGGCGAGACGCCCGCCGGGGTCGAGATGCTCACCCCGGGCGCCGCGCCCGCCACCGAGCAGACCATCCCGACTGTCGCCGTGGCGAAGTCCGCCGAGCAGGGCTCCGAGGCCGTCGACGGGGCGTCCTCCTCCGATGAGCCCGTCCTGCGCGTCGTCAACCCCGGGGAGACCCCGGCCACCGTCTCCGTCGCCCTCTCGGGCAGTGATGGCTCGACCCCGCTGCCCGGCGCGCAGGCCGTCACCATCGACCCCGGCTCTGTCTTCGACATCACCCTGACCGGGGTGGACCCCGGCGTCTACGGCATCCAGGTCACCTCCGACGCGCCGGTGGCCGCGGCCGCCAGGATGGTCCGGGTCGGCGGCGAGTTTCCCGCGGGCTCGGGCTCCCTCGTCCACGACGTCGCCTGGAGCCAGGCCGCCTCGCCCGGGGCGCTGGCCTCGGCGACCGCCCCCATGCCCCGCGACGGCGTCTCCCCGGGCCTCGTCATCTCCTCGACGGCGGGCGAGGCCAGGACCGTCGCCCTGGCGAGCCCCGACGGCTCATGGTCGACCACCCTCGACATCCCGGCGGGGGCGAGCGTGACGGCTCAGGTCCCCGCAGGTGTGAGCGCCGTGCGGCTCAGCGCCGCCGCACCCGATGGCCTGAGCGCCGCCGTGCTGCTCACCCGCAAGGCCTCCGGGGATGCTGCTGGCCCGCTCATCGCCGTCCTACCGGTCATCGCCGACTCCGCCTCGCGGGCCTCCACTCGGATCAGCCTCGACTGACCCGCCCCGGGCCGCGACCCCGTGTCGTCGTCGGGGGCGCGCCCCGGCCGGGAGGCCGGTTCTCAGAAGAAGTCCGGATCGATCTCCTCGGGCCGACGGCCCATCATCGTCGAGACCTGCTCGACGACGACGTGGCGCACGAGAGCGCGCAGCTCGGTGATGTCGCGGGTCCGGGAGACCACGGGCCGGCGGTAGATCACCACCCGCCCAGGCAATCCCGCTCGGGGCTCCGGGGCGAAGCCGCGCCCCAGGACCACCCCCGGCTCCCAGGGGGCGGGGTCGGAGGGAGGAACCTCCTCGACGGCGAACTGCACATCCGCGACGAAGGGATGCCGCCGGGCCAGATCGTCGGCGACCTCGATGACGAGGGCGTCGAAGCGCTCGGCGCGGGTCCGCCAGGCCGGCAGCACGGGGGGCATGAGCGGGCCTCGCAGGCCGTGCCCGTGGCGGTCCCGGTGGCGCCTGGCCGACCGTGGGGCCGGCGCCGGGAGGCCTCGGGGCTGGAAGGAGCGGGAGCGTCTCACGCGGCCACCATACGTGGCGGGCCGACGGGCTCCCGTGCGCGCCCCGCCGTCGCCCGGAGTGATTCCCGGCGGCCGGGCGCGATAACCTGCGCTGGTGAGGAATGTGAGGAGCTGCCGGAGGCCCGGCTGCGAGAACCCTGCTGTCGCGACGCTGACCAGTGTCTACGCGGACTCCACGATCGTCATCGGCCCGCTGTCCACGGAGCGGAGGCCCGAGGCCTACGACCTGTGCGCCAAGCACGTCGAGTCCTTCAACGCCCCCCGGGGCTGGCAGATCATCCGCCTGGCCACCGAGTTCGCCCCCGCGCCGCCGTCGGAGGACGACCTGCTCGCCCTGGCCGACGCCGTCCGCGAGGCCTCGCGCGCCCCCCGGCCCCCGGCGCGTCCGGCTGAGCGCGAGGGGCGGCCGGGAGGCATCATGCCCTCCCCGCTCACCCACGATCCCGACGTCCTGCCCGACCACCTCACGGGCCTGGGGGACGGGGAGATCGCCCGCCGCGGCCACCTGCGGGTCCTGCGCGGCGAGAAAGAGGACTGACCCCTCGTCCCACCGAGACCGGTCGATATCCGGAGGCGGGTTCCGCCACCGGTCTCGATCCTGATATCGACCGGTCTCGGTTATAGGGAGGGGCTATGGGGAGGTGGGGGCGCCTGATTGGCCGCCGACGCCGTGGGGCAGGAGCGCCATCTGGGCACGGGTCTCCTCGGCCACCTGGCGGTCGCGCATCGCCAGCGCGAGCTCGCGGTCCCGGCGCTCCGCCAGCACCGCCGCGAGGAACCTCTCCGGGTGCGTGCCCTTCGGCGGCGGGGGCGAGACGCAGGACGAGAGGCTCTCGGCGAGCTCGGCGCCGAGCCGCTGCCGTGAGCGCGGCTCGATCGTCGAGGCGCGCTGCAGGAAGGTCCGCGCCACCAGTGCCAGGTTCCCCGGCAGGGCGCGCAGGTCGGTCTGCTCGGCCCAGGACGCCAGCTCGGGCGGCATGAGGATCGGGGGCGCCGTCGCCGCCTCCAACTGATCGCGGACCACGTAGGTCCCAGCGAGCAGATCGCCCAGCCGCTTGCCCCGCCTGGTGACGGTGCATGAGGCGATCGCCAGGATCGACAGGGCGGCGTAGATCTCGACGACGCCCACGAGCACCCGGACCAGGCAGTGCCGCAGACTCACAGTGCCGCCGTCGTCCCGCACCACCCGCAGTCCCATGACCCACCGACCGATGGAAGAGCCGCGCGAGGCCACCTCCACCGTCAACGGGAGCAGGACTATCCAGCCCAGCATGAGGAGGGAGAACGCGATCATGACCAGTGGGTCCGGGCCCGAGGTGCTCACAGGTCGGACGGCCAGGAGCGTGATGATCGACAGGATGAGCCCGATCGTCGTCAACCCGTAGTCGATGAGGCCGGAGAGCATGCGCGCGGCGGCCGAGGCCGGGGCGGCGTCGAGGAGCACCGCCTCGCCCGTGACGATCCGGACCTCCTCCATCATCCGCTCGGATGAGGCGGTTGTTTGCTGCGCCATGCCATGCTCCTAACCGTGGATATCGATGCCTTCACCGCTGCCCACCGCGATGAGTGGGAGAGGCTGGACGCCCTGGTCGACAGGCGCCGCCTGAGCGGGGCCGAGGCCGATGAGCTCGTCATCCTGTACAGGGTCACCGCGCAGCACCTGTCCAGATTGAGGGCGTCCGCCCCCGATCCCCAGCTCCTCACCGAGTTGTCGGCGCGCGTGGCCCATGCGAGGGGTCGGATCACCGGTGCCCGGGAGATCCGTGGCCGGGATGTCACCCGCTTCCTCACCGAGACGATCCCACTGGCCCTCTACCGGGTGCGCTGGTGGACCATCGCAGTGGGGACGGCGTTCACGCTGATCGCCGTCATCGTCGGCGTGTGGACCCTGCGCAGTCCGGAGGCGATGAGCGCCCTCGCGCCGCCCAGCGCACGGGACGCCTACGCCCACCAGCATTTCGAGGACTACTACTCCACCTACGCCTCCCACGAGTTCGCGGCCCTGGTATGGACGAACAACGCCCGACTCGTGGCGATCTGCATCGGCGCGGGAATCACCGGCGTCGTGCCCGCCTACTTCCTGCTCGCCAACGCCATGCGCATCGGCCAGGCCGGCGCCATCATGGCCGACCACGAGCGCTTCGGCCAGTTCCTCGCGCTCATCACACCTCATGGGCTGCTCGAGCTGACCTGCGTGTTCTTCGCGGGCGGCGCGGGGCTCAGGCTCTTCTGGACCCTTCTGGCCCCCGGGCCGCGCTCGCGTGGAAGGGCGCTGGCCGAGGATGGGCGGCTGCTCATCACCGCCGCCGTGGGGCTGACGGGAGCGCTCGCCGTCGCGGGCCTCCTCGAGGGCTTCGTCACCGCCGCCGAGATCCCATGGCTGCTCAAAGGGGCCCTGGGGCTTCTCGCCCTGGCGGTCCTGTGGGCGTACACCCTCATCCTGGGGCGCCGCGCCGAGCGCGTCATCGCCGACGGCGGAGACGGCGGCGACAACGCCCTGCTCGCGGACGAGATGGGCTACACCGCGCCCGAGGCCGGCTGAGCGCTGGCGGACGCGGCGGCCGGGCGCGCCGCCCGCAGGGCATGACCGCTCCCCGGGCCTCCCCGCCCTGCGAGGCGGGACGCCTGCCACTCGCACGGGCATGGCCGCCGTCACAGCCGCCCCCAGGCCTTGAGCGCCAGGTAGGTGTCGGCAAGGGCCGGCGCCAGGCCAGCGGGATCCGCTTGGACCACCTCCGCCCCCGCGCGCGCCAGGCGAGCGCGCACCGCGTGCTGCTCCACAAGATCGCTCTCCGCGGCGGCCGCCGAGTACACCGAGGCGGTGTCGCCCCGCTCCGCCCGCAGCTCGCCCAGCCCGGGGTCGATGGCGGAGGCGATGACAAGGGCGTGGTCCTTGGCCAGCGCGGTGGTGGCGCGCAGCATGCCCGCATCGGCGCCCGCGCCGTCGATCCCGGTCAGGACGACGACGAGGGACCGCTGGGAGAGCTGCTGGGCCACCGTGGAGGCCAGCAGCGACCAGTCCATCTCCAGCAGGGAGGCCTCGAGAGGGGCGAAGGCGTCGGCGAGCGAGCTCATGAGCGCGGCGCCGGACGCGCCCCGCACCTGGGCGCGCACGGTGTTGTCGAGCGCGAGGACGTCGACGCGGTCGCCCGCTCGCGAGGCCAGTGCCGCCAGGAGCAGCGCGGCCTCCATCTGGGCGTCGAGCCGCGGCATGTCGCCCAGCCTCGCAGCCGCCCGGCGCCCGGTGTCCAGGATGATGAGGACGCGGCGGTCCCGCTCGGGCCGCCAGGTCCTCACGACGACCTCCCCACGGCGCGCTGTGGAGCGCCAGTCGATGGAGCGCACGTCGTCGCCGACGACGTACTGGCGCAGCGAGTCGAACTCGGTTCCCGCGCCGCGCACCATGACGGCGCTGCGCCCGTCCAATTCGCGCAGGCGCGCCAGCCTGCTGGGCAGATGGCGCCGGGAGGAGAAGGGCGGCAGCACCCTCAGGCGCGCGGGGGCGAGCAGGGAGGCCTGGCGCCCGGCGAGTCCCAGCGGGCCGAGCAGGCGCACGGTGACGAGGTCGGCCTGCCGGTCCCCGCGCCGCGTGGGCGTGAGCGCGGTGCGAGTCTTGCGCCGCTGCCCTGCCGGGATCGTCATCCGGCTGCGCTCCCCGGTCGCCCCGGCCGACGGCGCCCAGGCATCGCGGACCTCGGCCATCGCGGTCCGCGGGCCGGTGTTGGTCACGGTGAGCGTGGCGATCGCGGTCTCGCCGAGCATGATCGCCCCGGGCAGGCTCCGCGCGACGCGCAGGCGGCGCGGCGAGGCGGCCAGCGCGACGTCGGCGCCCACGGCCAGCGCGGTCGCCGCGACGACGAGCAGGATGGTCGCCGGCCTGGGCCAGAGCAGGCCGAGGAGCGCCCCGAGGGCGAGGACGACGGCGGTGCGCCGCGCTAGGAACATGGCTGCTCCTCCCTCGACGGTGCTGTCGATGGCGGGAATCGGCGAATGGTTACCGGCTCGGGCATGGCGTTTCTCAGCGGGGAACGGCGACGGAGCGCAGGGCGCCGGTGACGATCGCCTTCGCCGTCACGCCCTCGAGCTCGGCCTCCGCGCGCAGCTCGATGCGATGGCGAAGGACAGGCAGCGCCAGCGCCTTGACGTCGTCAGGCGTGATGAAGGCCCTGCCGGACAACCACGCCCAGGCGCGCGCGGCCGCCAGGAGCGCGGTCGCGCCACGAGGGGACGCACCCAGGGCGACCGAGGGGGCGTCGCGCGTGGCCCGCACGAGGTCGACGATGTAGCCCAGGATCTCCTGGGAGGCGCCGATGGTGCGTACCTGCTCGCGGGCGGCGAGGAGATCCGCTGGGCTGGCGACGGCGTCCAGGCCCGCGCTCGCCAGATCACGGGGATCGAAGCCACTGGCGTGGCGGCTGAGGACCTCCACCTCCTGGCCGCGCTCGGGCAGGGGCAGGACGAGCTTGAGGAGGAACCGGTCGAGCTGCGCCTCGGGCAGGGGATAGGTCCCCTCGTACTCGACGGGGTTCTGGGTGGCGATGACCATGAACGGCGAGGGCAGCGGGCGGGGCTCGCCGTCGACGCTCACCTGGCGCTCCTCCATCGCCTCCAGGAGGGCGGCCTGGGTCTTCGGCGGGGTGCGGTTGATCTCGTCGGCCAGCAGCAGATTGGTGAAGACCGGACCAGCGCGGAAGGAGAACTCGGCGCTGCGGGCGTCGTAGACGAGGGAGCCGGTGACATCGCCCGGCATGAGATCGGGAGTGAACTGCACGCGCTTGGTGTCGACCTCCAGGGCCTGGGCCAGGGAGCGCACGAGCAGCGTCTTGGCCACGCCCGGCACGCCCTCGAGGAGGACGTGCCCATCGGCAAGCAGCGCGATGACCAGCCCGGTGACCGCGGCGTCCTGGCCGACCACCGCCTTGCCGATCTCCGAGCGCAGGGCGACGAGCCGGGAGCGGGGATCGGTGCTGGCGCGCGCCGCGCTCCCGGGCGCGGCAGGCGCCGTGGGGGAGTGGCCTGCCTGGTCGGGCTGACTGGGCTGGTCGGCGTCAGTGGTGCTCATGATGAGTGGACCTCGCTCTCGAGTCGGTCGAGTTGGGTGGCCAGATCCACGAGGGACCGGTCGTCGGGGGGTGTGGGGCCGTAGAGGAGTCGGTCGACGTCGTCGGGCCGCAGCCGCCCGCCGCGGCACAGGGCATCGATGAGCTCGCCCCGGCCAGCGCCCTCGGGCAGTCCGAGGCGCTTGCCGAGCCGCAGCGCCGTCCCGGCCCGCAGGGCGGTCGCGGCGCGGTCGCGGTCGCGGGCCCGCCGGTAGAGGCGGCCCCTGCCGATCGTGGTCTCCGTGGAGCGGACGACGGTGGGCAGGGCCTCGACGACGACGCGCCCGAAGCGGCGCCCCTGCGCAATGGCCAGGGCGAGCGCGGCGATGATCAGCTGCGCCAGGACGACCGGCAGGAAGCGGGGCATCGACGGTGTGTTCCAGATGCTCGGCTTCGACGCCTTGGCGGCGTCGTACCACACGACGCGCTTGGTGGTGCCGATCGCGCGGATCGTCAGGGCCGCGTTGCCCTGGCTGGCCAGATGGGAGTTCATGGCCGGGTCGGGCCAGGCCAGCACGCGCAGGGTGCCGCCCGAGGGAAGCGGGGCGGTGGCATAGCCGTACTTGCCCTCGGCGACCGGGAAGCATCCGGTGGCGCCCTCGACACCGCTCAGGCTCACCGATCCCCTCCCGGCCGGGATGGTCTGGGCGGCCTGGGCATCGGCGTCGTCGCACTGGGCGCTGAGGGACGTTCCGGCGGCCACGCTGACGCCGCTGGGGCTCACGCCCGAGAGCCCGTCAAGGCTGTTGTAGAGGGCGCCGAGCACGACGACGTCGCCGCCGCCGGAGGCCAGGGCCTCACGATCCTCGTCGCTGAGCCTGCCCGCGTTGATGAGGACGACGGTCGCCCCCTCGGCCGAGGCCTCGCGGGCGGCGCGCGCGCTGGAGACCGGATCGACGTCGATGCCCGAGTCCTCCACGAGCGTCGCGAGGGCTTGCGCGCCATTGGGGTGGGGGTTGTCGATCGCCAGGGGGACGGAGGACTCGGTGGGCTTGAGCGACTGGGTGATGATGGCCAGGACGAGCAGGGCGAGAAGCGTGAGGAGCACTCCCCGCCAGGAGCGCAGGCGCTGGCGGATGGTCGCCCCGACGACCTGGTCGCCGCTGGGGCTCGCAGGCGCTTCCGAGGCCTGGGCGCGTGGGATGGGGGCCGCGGTCCTGTTCCGGGAGCCGGGGACGCTCATCGGCGCGCCTCGTTCGCGGCGCGCTTGGCGTGCCGGGCCTGGGCATCGCGCCGCGCGTGATCCGCCTGGGATTCGACAGCTCTGGCCAGGGCGCGCATCCGGGCGTCCTCGTCGGGGCTCGCCACCACGTCCCCGTAGCGCAGGGCGTCGAACAGACGAGCGCCCTCACCAAGGTCGGTGGCCAGCGCTGGTATCGCGCTCGCGGCGAGCCCCGCGGCCTCGTGGGCGGTCAGTCCCGGGTAGTCCTCGAGGAGGCCCCGCTCGTCGAGGGAGCGGATGATCGCCCGGAAGCGGTCGACGACGGCTGCGGCGAAGTCGCCCCGATCGGCGGCGAGGTCCGCGTCGTTCGCCAGGGCCGCGGCGTCGCGGTCGTCCTCGAACAACGAGCCGCGGGGATCCCCGCTGATCCTGGCGATCGTGAGCCTCCTCGCCATCGCGCCGATGACGACGATGAGGACTGTCAGGGCGAGCAGCACGATCGTCGCGGAGAGCCACGGCGGGACGCCGGGGATCATGGCGCCAAGATCCACATGGTGCGTGATCCAGTGCCAGGCGGCGCTCAGCGGGTCCGTCTTCTCCGCGTAGGCGGGCTTCGAGAGCTCGCGCTCGGCCGCCTCGCGCGCCTGCGAGGCGTCAGGAGTCGCCGGGGGACCGCTCGCCCCAGCGGCTCCCGACAGGCCTCCGGTGAGGAAGGCCGCCTGCTCCAGTGCGATCATGCGAGCTTCGCCATCACTCCGCTGACAGGGGTCAGGCCTGCGCCGCGCGGCGCAGTTCGACGTCGAGGCCCTCGTTCCTCATGCGCAGATCGATGTAGATCAGGGCGGAGACCGCGGCGCTGAACGGGAGGACGATCGCCTGGAGAAGAGCGGACAGGAAGGACTGGATGGCGGCCATGAGCGGGAGCGCCCCCTCCCCGACGATCGGGCTGGTCAAGGTCAGGAAGGAGATCGGCAGCGACAGCAGGCCTAAGGCGGTGCCGGTGATGAGCCCCGCCAACAGGAGCGTGCCCAGCACCCGCCAGAAAGAGCCCCGGCTGAGACCCCAGGAGCGCTTGAGCGACTCGATGATCCCGATGTCCTCGAGGATGAGAGCGCTGGAGGCACATGTGAAACGGACCATGAACACCAGGGACAGCGCGATCATGAGGATCGCGACGGCGATGACGAAGAGGATGACGAGCACTGCCAGCCATGAGGGGAGGGACGAGGTCGTGTTCACGATCCCCACGAGCGCCACGGCGGTCGGGCCCCCGAGGAGCGCGATGGTGGTGAAGGAGATGAGGCCGACGAGTATCGATTGGCCGATGAGCGCCCATACCCGTCCCTTGACCCGGCTCCACACCTCGCCCGCGCTCACGACCCGTCCCAGTGCGGAGCGGGAGACTGTCATGATGAGCAGCCCTGTCAGCACTGTCGTGGCCAGCAGGGTCACGACGAGCGAGCCGAGCTCCGAGGCGAGGCCGAGCAGGAGGGAGGGCATCTGCTCCTTGAGCTCCTCTGGGGTGGCCGGCTGGCCTGTGCTCGAGGTCAGGAGGATGTCGAGCGATGAGACCCACATGACATAGCTGGCGGCGGCGTTGATCGCGCCAATGACCGTCATGGTCAGCAGCGCCGGGATGAACATCGCCTTCGGATTGGCGCGCAGCGACTCGAAAGCGCCGGAGATGATGTCCCCGACGCCCAGCGGCCGCAGGGGGATGATGCCCGGCTTGGGGGCCACGAAGAAGTCGTTCGGCCCGCTGTAGGGGTTCAGCCCGTCGGCGGGGGCGGCCTGGCCAGCGGGAGGGGTCCCATAGGCGCCATAGGCGGGCCGCGCGGGAGCGCCCGCCTCTAACGGCGCGGACGGCACCGCCTGCTCCCCGCCGCCGATGCTCCCGTCGCCCTCGACCTCGGGCTGGGATGGGGGCAGCCAATCAGTGCTGTCATTGCTCATGGCCCCATGCTGTCACGCGGCGCGGAGCGCTCTCCTCCATCCTGAGGAGGAATCGGTCGCGCGCGGCCCCGGGCCGGGAAGCGGGCGCCGGGCGCTCAGAGGGCCCAGGAGGCCCCCGCGTATCACAAGGAGGAATCAGTCGGGGTGTCAGCGTGTTCCCAGGTGGGATGGTCGTGCCAAGATACGCCCCATGAGCACCAGTATCCTCGTCGTGGACGACGACACCGCCCTGGCCGAGATGATCGGGATCATGCTCGAGGCCGAGGAATGCATGCCGTCGTTCTGCACGGACGGCTCGCGGGCGCTCGAGGCCTTCCGCGAGAACACACCGGACCTGGTGCTTCTCGACCTCATGCTCCCCGGCCTCGACGGCGTCGAGGTCTGCCGCCTCATCCGCGCCGAGTCGGATGTCCCGATCATCATGCTGACCGCCCGCACAGACACGATGGATGTCGTGGCCGGGCTGGAGGCCGGCGCCGATGACTACGTCACCAAGCCCTTCCGCTCCAAGGAGCTCCTCGCCCGCATCCGCACCCGCCTGCGCCGCGGCGTCGACCCGGTTGCCGAGCACGTGCGCGCCGGCGACCTCGACATCGACGTCGCCGGGCACGAGGTCCGCCGCGGCGACCAGCGCATCGCGCTCACCCCTCTGGAGTTCGACCTCCTCCTGGCCCTCGCCCGCACCCCCTGGAAGGTCTTCACCCGCGAGGAGCTCCTGGAGAAGGTCTGGGGCTACCGCCACACCGCGGACACCCGCCTCGTCAATGTGCACGTCCAGCGCCTGCGCGCCAAGATCGAGCAGGACCCCGAGCATCCGACCATCGTCCTGACGGTCCGCGGTGTCGGGTACCGCGCTGGCGACGCCCGCTGACCCGTGCGCTCCCGGCGCGCCCGGTGGCGCCCGACGATCCTCTTCCGCCGTAGCCTCGTCGCCAGGATGATCCTGGGCGCGGTCATCATCGGCGCCCTGGCCACGGCCATCCTCCTGAGCATCGTCAGCGTCACCATCCGGCAGCACGTCTTCAACGACCGGCGCGACGCCATCCTCTCCAACGCCCAGCAGCGCATCGTCGCCGCCCAGGCGGCCCTCGCGACGACGACGGCCTCCACCTCCGAGGAGGTCTCCGCCGCCGTGCAGGCCGAGTTGTCGGGGATCAGCGACTCGGCGTCGGGCGCGGGGGCGATCGGCGCGGTCGTCCAGGGCAGCGGGGAGTCCTCCTCGGTGTCCATCAACACCCTGTCCACCGATGACCGCTTGACCAGCCTCATCTCGGACCGCATGGAGCGGGAGGTCCGCAACGGACAGACGGGCAGGCAGTACTGGCAGTCCGTGACCGTGCCGGGTGAGCGGGCCGGGACCGTGCCCGGCATGGTCGTCGGCTCGCGGGTCTCCCTGCCGCTGGCCGGCGACTACGAGCTCTACATCGTCTACTCCCTGGAATCGCAGCAGCAGGTGGTGGACACGGTCACCCGCTCCGTGGTCCTCACCGGCGTCGGCTTCCTCCTCATCATCATCCTGGCGGTCGCGATCTTCACCTGGCGCGTCCTCATCCCCGTCCGGCGCACATCCCTGGCAGCCAAGCGCCTGGCGGAGGGGAGGCTCGACGAGCCGCTGGCCGTCAACGGGGAGGACGAGCTGGCCGCTCTGGCCACGTCCTTCAACATGATGGCGGAGTCCATCCAGTTCCAGATCGACCGGCTCAACGCCATGTCCGTCTCCCAGCAGTTGTTCGTCTCCGACGTCTCCCATGAGCTGCGAACCCCGCTGACCACGATCAAGATGGCCGCCGAGCACATCTTCGAGGGCCGCGAGGAGATCGAGGACCCCCTGGTGCGGCGCGCCGCGGTGCTCCTGCACGGCCAGGTCGACCGATTCCAGACCATGCTCACCGACCTGCTGGAGATCTCCCGCATCGACTCCGGGCGGGTCACCCTGCGCGCCGACACGGTCGATCTGCGCGACCTGCTCTCCAGCGTCCTGGAGGACAACGAGGTGCACATCCAGGCCTCGGGCTGCGAGATCCGCCTCCAGGTCCCCGACGAGGACGCCACGGCCGAGGTGGACTCCGTGCGCGTCCAGAGGATCCTGCGCAACCTCATCCTCAACGCGATCGAGCACGCCGAGTCCGAGCCGATCGATATCACCATGGCCGTGAGCGACGACGCCGTCGCCGTGCGCGTGCGCGACCACGGCGTGGGCATGAGCCCCGACGTCGTCGGTCGCGTCTTCGACCGCTTCTACCGCGCCGACCCCTCCCGCAAGCGCACCCTGGGGGGGACGGGGCTCGGCCTGTCGATCTCCGCGGAGGACGCCCACCTCCACGGCGGCTCGCTCCAGGCATGGGGCTGGCCCGCCGACGGCGCCTCCTTCCTCCTCACCCTCCCGCGCGAGCTCGGCGAGGGTGGGGCCCCCGGCCGTTACGCCGAGCCCGGCCCCCTGCCGTGCGTCCCCGACGACGCTCCCGCGGTCGCGCGTGTCAAGCCCCGCCGCGCCCCCGAGGCCGTCGGCGGGACGGTCCTCGGCCCAGGGCCCGTCTCGCGCCGCTCCGCGCGCGCCCACGGGGACGAGGAGACGCCCCTGGCCGCCGCCGACGCGCCAGCGGCGCCAGGGCATGTCACCGTGATCGCTCCTGGCCAGGCTCCCACCGCCCGCACCCCGGAGGTGTCCGGCGGGAGGGCCTCATGAGCCGGGATCCCGTGCCGCCGGCCCCCGCGCCGAGCAGGCGCGCGGTCATGGCGCTGCTCGCCCTGGGAGGGACGGGCTCTCTCGCGGCGTGCTCCAGCCTCCCCATGGACGGGGACGTCTTCCAATCCGACGCCGTCGACGAGGGCGGCGACGTCCTCGTGCAGACGGCTCCCGGTCCCGTCGACGGCGCGGACCCGGTGGCGATCGTCGAGGGATTCCTACGGGCCTGCACCGCTGGGCTCTCCGACGGATTCGCCACCGCGCGCGAGTTCCTCGTCGACTCCGCCGCCGACTCCTGGCAGCCCCTCGCTCCGCTGCTGCTCGCCTCCGACGCCCAGCAGCTCACCGTCCAGCGCGCCGACGACGGCGGTGTCTCCATCTCCGGGAGGCTGGAGGGCCGCCTCGACTCCACCGGCGTGCTGAGCGCCGAGGGCGTCGACTACTCGACGACCCTGACCCTCGTGACCACCTCGGCGGGGCAGTGGCGGATCGCCTCGCCGCCGCCCGGTGCGCTCGTGCAGGGCTCCGTGCTGCGCACGGCCTTCACCCAGCAGAGCATCTGGTTCCTCAACGCCGCGCGCGACCGCGCCATCCCCGACCCCCGCTGGCTGCCGCGCAAGCGCCTGGAGGAGGCCTCCATTGAGGCGCTCCTGGCGGGCCCGGCGGCCTGGCTGGAGGACGTGGCGACCAGCGCGATCCCCAGCGGCACCAGGCTCCAGGACGTCAAGATCGTCGATCGCGCCGCCACCGTGCGCCTGCACGCCGACGCCTCCTCCTGGGACTCCGAGACGCAGGCCCTCGCCGTCGCCCAGATCACCGACACCATGAAGGGGATCGGCGGGATCGACACCGTCGTCGTCACGGCCGGCGAGCAGCGGCTGTCGGCGCAGGTCACCCAGCTCGACGCCGCCGCCGAGCCCGGCGCCGTCGTGGGGATGAGCGGCGGCGCGGTGGTGCGCGGCACGAGCACGACCCGCGCCGTCCTCATGCAGCCCTCCACCCTGGGCACACCCGCGGCCCGCTACCCCTCCCTCGGCGTCGATGGGGGCG
The DNA here is from genome assembly GCF_000295095.1 of Actinomyces timonensis DSM 23838. Lineage (GTDB taxonomy): Bacteria > Actinomycetota > Actinomycetes > Actinomycetales > Actinomycetaceae > Actinomyces > Actinomyces timonensis. The sequence goes on from NZ_JH806634.1 coordinate 315,366, forward strand.
TCTGCGTCGTCTCCGGGCCCAGCATTCTGCGGGTCGCGCCCGGTGGGACGCAGGCCGCCTCGATCCTGTCCGTCGGCGACTCCCCGGCCGATGCCGCCGTCCTCCTCCCGCCTCGCCAGGACAGGCACCGATGGATCTGGACCGCCAGCCAAGGCGGGCTCATCGTCGTCGACGCCCGTGGCGTGAGGGCGGAGGTGGCCGCCCCCTGGCTGGAGGGCCGCAGTGTCATCAGCATGGATATCTCGGCGGAGTCCGCGCGGATCGCCGTGCGCCACCGCGACGCCGCCCATCCCTCCGACTCCTCCGGCGAGAGGGTCGACGTCGCCGAGATCATCCGCGACGGCGACGGGCGCCCCACCGCCCTGGGCGACCCCTACTCCGTGACCGGCCTGACGGGGCAGGGCGCCCATGAGCTCGCCTGGTACTCCGTCACCGAGCTCATCGCCCTCGAGCCTGCCCAGGAGGATCAGGGCACTCCCAGCCTCGCCGTCGCGGCGCTGGGCGGACTGGATGCCACGCGCTCCCCGGGCCCGCCGGGCGTCACCGGGATCGCCGCCAACCGCCTCGACCAGACGATGCTGCTGTCCGACCCCAACGGCCAGCTGTGGAGCAGGGGCTCGGGGACCTGGCGGGTCATCTCCACCACCGTGACAGACGCCGGCTACCCCATCATGTAGCGGCCGGGTGGATCGCCCGGTACGGCGCGGGCCCGCCCTCCCCTGACGGGAGGGCGGGCCCGACTGATGCTGGCGCGCTGGGCGGCCCAGCGCTCAGAGCACCTGCGCGTCGAGGCGGATGACGCCGTAGGTCCAGCCGTGGCGGTGGTAGACCGCGCAGGGCTGCTTGGTGGACTTCTCGATGAACACGTAGAACGGGTGGCCGACGAGCTCCATGTGGTCGAGGGCCTCCTCAACCGTCATCGGCGTGGCGTCGTGGAGCTTCTGGCGCACGACGACGGGGGAGTCCCCGAGCTGGGACTCGACGGCGACGCCCTTCTTGGTGGGAACCTTGGGGGCCTCGTCGACCTCCTCGACGACCTCGACCGTCTCCTCCACCACGGGGAGGTCCTTGGGGGCCGGAACCGCGTCCGTGCGGTGGTGGTCCTTCTTGCGATCACGGGCACGGCGCAGTCGCTCGGTCAACTTCCCCATGGCGATGTCGAAGGCGGCGAAGCGGTCGGAGGAGCTGGCCTCGGCGCGGATGACCGGGCCCTTGGAGATGACGGTGATCTCCACCCGCTCGGCGGTGTCCGCCTGGCGCGGGTTGCGCTCGTGGGTGACCTCGACCTCGACGCGCTGGACGCGGGGGTCGAACTGCTCGACCTTGGTGGCCTTCTCCTCGATGTAGTCGCGCAGGCGGGAGCTGATCTCAGCGTTACGGCCGACGACGGTGATGTCCATGGTGGAACCTTTCTGGAACCTGGGCTGCCCGGGAACCGGGACCCGATGCGGTGGGGCACCCGCCGCGCCTCGCGGCGGGCTCTGGAGCGGTGGTCTCACCTCCTGCGCGTCGCGGGGGAGCGCTGCGCGGCGTCCTCGCCGGCCATGGGACCCTCCGTCGGACCCTCGCGCTCCTTGTGTCTTGTGACACATAATCTACACCATTCTGGGGCTCTCCCTGGGCAGTCCAGGGCCCCGATCGCCCGGGGCGGAAGGGGCATGTCAGAAGGCGCTCGCTCCGCTGCGCCCTATCGGCGCGGGCTCGTGTGGCACCCCCGCCGGAGCAGGGCCGGGAACCCTTGTGGCAGTGCTGGCCGGGGGAGGCGTGGCCGCCAGGACCAGTGCCCCGAGTGGGCGCGCGCCCGCCCCGGACAGCGCCACCGCGCAGGAGTGCAGCGTGGCGCCGGTGGTCACCACGTCATCGACGATGAGCGCGTCCCAGCCGCGGGCATCGGCCAGGACCCTGGGAGGCGCGGAGCGGTTCCGACGGCGCTGCGCGGCGGACAGTCCCGCCTGGTGCGCCCCTACGAGGGCTCGCCCGCTCGCCCGCCGGAGGATGTCCGCGCTGACGATGAGCGGGGCGGGGATATCCGGCCCACCGGGCTGAGGAGGCGGGGGCGGCGCGATGCCGCGGGAGATCCCCAGCGCGACGGCGTCGGCGAGGTCGGCGGCCACGAGCCTGCCGCGAGCCCGGCGCGCGATCCCGGAGGGCGCGGGGACGACGAGGAGGCGGGGAGGACCGGGCGCCTCGTCGTCGCCCACGGCGCCCGGCCAGCCGGAGAGCTCCACCCACTGGCCGCCGGCGCGCCGGCCCGCGGCGGCCATCGCGGGTGCGAGGTCCTCGCGGGCCCCGTTCTTCCAGCTGAGGATGAGGGCGCGGCTGGGCCCGGCATAGGCCAGGACCGTGTGGACACGCAGGTCCTCCGCCGCTGGCGCGCCGCGGACCTCGGCGAGGGACGCCTGGAGGAGCGCCGCGCACTCGGGGCACAGCGCCGTCTCCCAGCGGCCGCAGCCCGCGCAGGACGTGGGCAGCGCGAGCCCCAGGGCCGCAGGGAGCGCTGCGGGCCAGGCCCTCCGCGCCTGGCGCGCCAGTGATGCCAGGGATGCCAGCGATCTCGATGATGCCAGTGGTGCCACGCCACCAGTGTCGGGTCGTGGGGCGGGCCGCGGCCGGTGCTCCCCACGAGGGGCGTCGGATGGCCCGCGCCGCGCGCCCTGTGGTTCCCGGCGCCCCGATGCGGTGGAGCCGCGGGCGGGCCGGCGTCGTCGTGCCGGCCGTGTCGGAGGCGGCGGCCCGATGGGGCCGCGCCGGGTCTCGGTTTGGGGAGGAGGTCCCGATCACCTTGGGGAGCGGGGCGGCGGTCCACTAGCATGTGCAAGGCCCGCGCTCTGGGCTCATCTGGACTCATCCAGTGGCTCGGGGCTGGGCGGCCCATCCACGTCCAAGGGAGTAAGCAGCGTGTCGATCGTCGACCGGATCCTTCGCATCGGTGAGGGACGCACCCTCAAGAGGCTCGACGCCCTCGCGACCCAGGTGGAGGCCCTCGCCGACGCCTACAGCGAGTTCACCGATGACGAGCTTCGCGAAGCCACTGACGAGCTCAAGAAGCGCTACGACGAGGGCGAGACCCTCGACGAGCTCCTGCCCGAGGCCTTCGCCACCGTCACCGAGGCGGCCGAGCGCGTGCTGGGCATGCGCCCCTACCACGTCCAGCTCATGGGCGGCGCGGCGCTGCACCTGGGCAACATCGCCGAGATGAAGACCGGTGAGGGCAAGACCCTCGTCGCCACCCTGCCCTCCTACCTGCGCGCGCTGACCGGCAAGGGCGTCCACGTGGTGACGGTCAACGACTACCTCGCCGAGTACCAGTCGGACCTCATGGGCCGCATCCACCGCTTCCTCGGGCTGACCACCGGCTGCATCCTCACCGGCCAGACCCCCGCCGAGCGCCGCAAGCAGTACGCCTGCGACATCACCTACGGCACGAACAACGAGTTCGGCTTCGACTACCTGCGCGACAACATGGCCCAGCGCCCTGAGGACCTCGTCCAGCGCGGCCACGCCTTCGTCATCGTCGACGAGGTCGACTCCATCCTCATCGACGAGGCCCGCACCCCGCTCATCATCTCCGGGCCCGCCACCGGGGACGTCAACAAGTGGTACAAGGAGTTCGCCACCATCGCCGAGCGCCTGAGGGCGGAGAAGGACTACGAGGTCGACGAGAAGAAGCGCACCGTGGGCGTCCTGGCCCGCGGCATCGAGCGCGTCGAGGACTACCTGGGCATCGACAACCTCTACGAGTCCGAGAACACCCCGCTCATCGGCTTCCTCAACAACTCCATCCGCGCCAAGGAGCTCTTCCACCGGGACAAGGACTACATCGTGCGCGATGGCGAGGTCCTCATCGTCGACGAGCACACCGGCCGCGTCCTGCCCGGGCGCCGCTACAACGAGGGCATGCACCAGGCCATCGAGGCCAAGGAGCGCGTGGAGATCAAGGCCGAGAACCAGACCCTGGCCACGATCACCCTGCAGAACTACTTCCGCCTCTACCCCGAGGGCTCGCGCTGCGGCATGACCGGCACCGCGGAGACCGAGGCCGCCGAGTTCGCCGGCACCTACAAGATCGGCGTCGTCCCGATCCCCACGAACAAGCCGATGATCCGCGTCGACCAGCCGGACCTCGTCTACACCAACGTCAAGGCCAAGCTCATCGCCGTCGTCGACGACATCGAGGAGCGCCACGAGGCCGGCCAGCCCGTCCTCGTGGGGACCACGAGCGTGGAGAAGTCCGAGCAGCTCTCCGCCATGCTCACCGAGCGCGGCATCTCCCACGAGGTCCTCAACGCCAAGCAGCACGCCCGCGAGGCCGCCGTCGTGGCCCTGGCCGGCCGCAAGGGCGCCGTCACGGTGGCCACCAACATGGCCGGCCGAGGCACCGACATCATGCTGGGTGGCAACGCCGAGCACATCGCCGTCGCCGCCCTCAAGGAGGCCGGCCTCGACCCGGAGGAAGACTCCGAGGAGTACGAGAAGGCCTGGCCCGCCGCCCTGGCGGCCGCCAAGGAGGCCTGCTCCGAGGAGCACGACGAGGTCGTCGGGCTCGGCGGCCTCTACGTCCTGGGCACTGAGCGCCACGAGTCCCGCCGCATCGACAACCAGCTGCGAGGCCGCTCGGGCCGCCAGGGAGACCCCGGCGAGTCCCGCTTCTACCTGTCCATGGAGGACGACCTCATGCGCATGTTCGCCTCCGGGGCGGCCCAGCGCATCATGTCCTCGGGCGCCTACCCCGACGACGTCCCCCTGGAGTCCAAGATGGTCTCGCGCGCCATCGCCTCGGCGCAGCGCCAGGTGGAGTCCCGCAACTACGAGATCCGCAAGAACGTCCTCAAGTACGACGACGTCATGACCGAGCAGCGCGAGAAGGTCTACGACGAGCGCCGCCGCGTGCTCGACGGCGAGGACCTCGAGCCCCAGATGGCGAACTTCCGCTCCCAGGCGGTGGAGACCATCGTGGCCGCCCGCACCGCCGAGGGTCGCCCTGACGAGTGGGACCTCGACGCCCTGTGGAACGACCTGGGCCACCTCTACCCGGTGGGCCTGACCGCCGAGGAGCTCGAGGACGCTGTGGGCGGCATCGACCGCCTCACCCCCGAGCGCCTTGCCACCGAGCTCACCGAGGACGCCGCCGTCGCCTACGAGGACGCCGAGGCCCAGATGGAGGGCAACGCCCTGGCCCACGCCCAGCTCGGTGGCGAGCCCATGCGCACCCTGGAGCGCCGGGTGCTGCTGGCCGTCGTCGACAAGCGGTGGCGCGAGCACCTCTACGAGATGGACTACCTCAAGGAGGGCATCGGCCTGCGCGCCATGGCCCAGAGGGACCCGCTCGTCGAGTACGCCAACGAGGGCGCCCACATGTTCAAGGCGATGATGGAGGGCATCCGCGAGGAGACCGTCGAGCAGGTCTTCGCCAACGCCGCCCGCTTCAAGGCCGCCGCCGAGCGCGCCGAGGCCGACGGCACCGCCGACGCCGCGCGCATGGTGGCCGCCGCGGACGCCACCGGCGCTGCGGCTGGCCTGCGCGGCACCGTCATGGGGGACATGGGCCAGGAGGCCATGAGCCAGCGGATCTCCTACTCCGGTCCCGCTGAGGACGGTGAGGCCACCTCCGCCATGGGCGGCCCGATCCCCGCGGCTGAGGCGATCCCCGCCGCGAGCGACGACGGCGAGGCGCCCCAGGGCGCCAACCGCGCCGAGCGCCGCGCCGCGAAGAAGAAGCGCAGGCGCCACTGACGCGCCAGCCCGCCGCGCGGGCGTGAACCGCGGCGGCACGCGGGAGTCGCGTCGTTGTGGATGCGCCTTGGGGTTGCGGGCCTGCCCGGTGAACCATCCCCCGATAGGCGCGCTGTGACCCTCTGGACGGGGTTTCGGCCCTCTGGCCGGGGTCTTCCCCATCTGGACGGGGGTAGGGACCCCGTCCAGAGGTGCAAGACCCCGGTCTGTTGCTCGAACCCCCGTCCAGACAGCCGAGGCGGAGAGGGGCCTGGGCGGCGCTGGGCGGTCGTGAGCGACCCTAGGCCCTCGGGAGCATCACGGGGAGCGTTGCTTTCAACGGTCGACCGCTGCCCTGGATGGCCCAGTGCTGCTCTCGATGAATGCTGGAGCGGAACTGCGGGAGATGACACGCTCAGGGCGGGGTCCGGCAGGCGAAACGTTGGAATGGCGCGGGAGGGGTGAGGAACCCGAAGCCTCGTATGTGCATTGACAGGCCGTTTGCACATGGGAGCCTGCGAGCGGGCAGCGAGCCGACGTGATCTCAAGGAAAAGGCGGCGCCGCCCCGCGCTGAGCGTGTCATTCGGCCGGGGCGACGGGGCGGCGAGTTGGCGGCGAATGCACCTTCTGGCGCGTGGTGCCTTCTGACCCACCCCGGAAATCGCCCTTGCTGACCAGGGGCGATGCGACAGGTAGCACAGGCGGCCCTCGGGCACCGCTCAGACCGCTTCGACACCGAGACCATTAGAGCACATCGTCGCAGGTCGGCGCCACAGCGCCAGCGATGCTTCCCGGGAGGTCCCGTCACCCGGTTTTCGACCAGGTCATGCGGAAAAGTCGAGTGAGGCGCCTCACATCCAAGCGGTTCGTGGCTCATGGAACGAGCTCGGCGCCGCCAGAGCGCCAGAGACTCACATGTGCCAGGACTCACCTCAGATCACCTCCAGGCTCGCCAGCACCCACTTCTCCCGGCGCGGGACGAGGCGGGCGGCGGCCGCCCGGACACGGCCCCCGCAGTCGAGGAGCACCGTGGCCTCGCACTCCCCGTTGGCGGTCGGCTGGGTGTGGACCGAGCGGACGATCGGCCCGGGCCTGCGGGCCGCCCCCGAGTGCCTCAGGGCGAGTCCCGCGCGCCGTAGCAGGGCGTCCATGAGATCCGGCTCCGTCCAGCGGTCGAGCTGGCTCGGCGCCCGCAGCCCGAGGAGCACCTCCACGGCCGCGGTGATGAGGACGCGCGCAGCGCGGGCGGCATCCGCGCCCTGAGGAGGATCCGCACGATCGGCGCGCGCCGACCGGGGGAACGCCGAAGCACTGGCCCGCGACTGGGCTGGTGCGGGGGCTGGCACCCGCGCCGCGCCGATGACGACGCGACGCGCCGGCCTCGCGGGAACCAGCGGGGAGGCCAGGGCATGGGTCTGGCGCAGCTCGAGGGACGGTGCGGGGGCTTCGAGGAGGGCGCTCATGACGGGCTCCATTTCATCGTCGGTGATGGGTGGATGCGCGTGTCAGGGCTTCGCGGGAGATCGGGAAGAATGGTGAGACGGACGGCGGTGCGGGCGCCGCTAGGAGCCCTGGTCCGAGGCAGTGATGCCGTCGGGAACGGCGAGCCTGAGGCCAGGATGGATGAGGCCGGGCTCAGGGCCGATGGCCTCCCTGTTGGCCTGGTAGAGGCGCGGCCAGGCCCGGGCGATATCCGCAGCGGAGGCCTGGGGCCCGAGTCTCGCCGCGCTGATCGACCACAGACTCTGCCCGGGCTCCACGACGAGCGTGTCCTGGTGCCCGGCCGCGCCCGACGAGGCATCGCCCCCAGCGCGCTGGGCGGGACCAGTCGCCCGCTCCTGGGACGACGGCGCTCCGAAGGCCTGGTCAGCCGGCCCGCCGCCCTGCTGACCACCGCTGCCGTCGGCGGCGCCCGCGCTGGAGGGCTCGGCGGCCGGGGCAGTGCCGGGCGCCCCTGACGGCGAGGATGGGGCGGACGCGTCCGGGGCGGCGGCCGCCGGTGCGGCGGAGCCGGAGCCTGTCGAGGAGTCGGAGGGCGCCTCTGGGGCTGGTGAGCCAGGGCCGGCTGGGATGCCGGCGGGCTCGGTCTGAGTGCTCGTGGGCTGCCAGCCCAGATCCGGTGACTCCGGGCCGGGGTTCTCCGCCGCCGCGGCCGGCGCCGCGGCCATGCCCGCCAAGAGCGCGCCCACGGCGATCCTCCGGACGAGCGGTGCTCCCCAGTGATCCAGGGCCGTCCGGGTGAGGCGGTTCCGGGGCTCCCGGGTCGCGGCGATCGCGACAACCGCGGAGAGCAGGTGCCACGCGGCACCGAGGGCCCCGATCCCGGCGAGAGCGGCCACCAGTGCCGCGCTCAGCTCGGCGCGTCCCCACCAGGTGGGATCCGTGCGCGCCAGTGCGCTCAGTGCGTCCGCGCTGGCCAGGACGAGCGCGATGGTGGCGGCGGCGCTCGCGGCGGCCACGAGAAGAAGGCGACGTGTGACGGTCATGCTCCCATCCCCTCACGATCATGTTTGATGATGTTTAAGGATGCATGATTGTGTGAGATGCGTCAAGAGGATGGCTTGGGCGTTGTGTCCTTCCCGCTTCCCGACCCGCCGGTCTTGCTGGCGAGCGCCGGCCGTGGTGGGCTACGCCCATGGATGGAGCCGCGGGCTGGAGCCGGATGCTGGACGATCTGGAGAACCGCTTCGACGCCGAGCGGCGGGCGCAGATCGCTGCCCAGAGCGTCGAGAGCGCCGCCGCCGACGCCGCGCTCATCCGCCTCGTCGATCGGCTCCGGGGGCGCGTCGGGCAGCAGATCCGGCTGCGCACCCGCTGCGGCAACGACGTCGACGGCGTCCTGGCCCAGATGGGGGACGGGATCGCGCTCATCGACGAGCCCGACGGGCTTCAGGCGGTCGTCCCCCTCGCCTCGATCGCCCTGGTGACCGGGCTCGCCGCGGCGGCCCCGGATCCGCGGCGCCCCTCGCGCGCGACCCTGGCCACCGTGCTCCGGGAGCTCGGGCGCAGAGGATCACGGGTCCGCCTGGCGATGCCCGCGGGCGACGTCGTCGGGCGGATCGTGCGCGTCGGCGCCGACCATGTCGACCTCCTGGACGCCGCCGTCGCCGGGCGGCCGGCCAGGATCAGCGTCGCCTTCGCCGAGATCGACCTCGTCCGGAGCCGATAGGCAGGGCTCGGGCCCCTCAGGACTCGCCCGACAGGCGGCCCGAGGCGATCATCTCGCGGGTCGCGCTGAGCTGGCGGTCGATGTACTCATCCAGCGCCGCCTCCTCGATCCGCCACAGGTGGCGCGCACCCACCTGGATCGCGGGCAGATCGCCGGACTGGATGAGCGCGCGCACGCCCTGCGCTGAGAGCTGGAGCTGGTCGGCCACATCAGCGATAGTCAAGAAGCGTCTGGGCATGGCACGATGGTCTCACCGCGCACCCTGGGCGCGCTACCCATCGAGCATCCCTGTGGATAACGAAAAGCCATCAACGATCATCAGGATCGGCTGCGAATCGTCAAGGAGGATCTCGTGCCAGCCGCCCGGCGCTCCCAGGCCACCACCCCCATCCCATCCCCGACCTCCCCATCCTCGGCCCCCGCGCGCTGGCGGCGCCCCGGCTGGCGCGACCCGCGCCTCGCCGGCGGGCTCGCTCTCGTCGGCGCCGCCGTCGCCCTGGGCACCTGGGCGGTCGACTCCGCCGCGGGCACCCAGGAGGTCTACGTCCTCACGCGCGACGTCGCCCCCGGCACGGACCTCACCGCCGACGGCGTCCTCACCCTCGTCGACTCCCACCCGGGCTCGGGCTCCTACGTGTCCGCGGGGAGCCTGCCCGCCGGTGCTGTCGCCACCCGATCCCTGGGCAAGGGCGAGCTGCTGCCCTCGGCCGCCGTCGCGCCCGCCTCCGGCACCTCCCAGCGCTCGATCGTCATCGAGGCCTCCCTCGGACTGCCCAAGGGCACCGGCGCGGGCGACGGCGTCGACCTGTGGCAGCTGCCGGACGGGGGCTCCCTGCGATCCGCCGGATCAGCGGCCCCCGCGGCCGGCGCGGCGACGCCCCAGGCCTCGCCCGGCGCCGCCTCCGCGGGCAGCGCCGCCCAGGGTGGCGATGGCCAGGCGCGAGTGGTGGCCCAGGGCCTCGTCATCCGCGCCGTCAACCAGGAGCGCGCCAGCCTCGTGTCCACCGAGACCACCACGGTGGAAGTGCTCGTGCCCGAGGAGGCCGTCGCCGACGTCCTCACCGCCGTCGGCTCGGGGCGGCCCCTCGTGATCGTGCCCACCGGGCAGGGCTCCTGATATGGCGGCGCCAGCGAGCGGCGTTCTCCTAGGGCTGGCTGGCTCGGACACGGAGACGCTGCGGGCCATCGACGCACCCGGCTCCGGGCTCCGAGTCGTGCGCCGATGCGCGGACCTCACCGACCTCGTGGGCGCTGCCATGGCCGGGCTCGCCTCGCTCGTCGTCCTCGAGACGGCCTTCGACGACGTCGATCGGGCCGTCATCGACCGGATCACGCGCTGCGGCGCCGTCGGCGTGCTCCTCGTGCCCGCCGGCGAGGAGCGCCAGTGGTCCATGCCCGGCTGGACGGTCCTGGGCGCGGGCGCCCAGCCAGCCGAGGTGCGCGGCGCCCTCCTGGCCCTGGCCCGCCAGGCGGTCCCCCCGCCTCCCGCCGGGGGCTGGGGCGGCGCGGCGATGACTGCCAACGCCGCCAGCACCGTCAGCACTGCGCCCCCTGGCCAGCCGGCGGCGCGGCTCGCGGGGGAGCCCGAGCCGCCTCCTCCGGAGGCGCCCGCCCCGGTTCCCGCGAGTGATCGGCGGGGGAGGATCGTGGCGGTCTGGGGGCCCCACGGCGCGCCCGGGCGCAGCACGATCGCCGCCAGCCTCGCGCACGGCCTGGCAGCCGCCGGTGGGGCGCTTCTCGTCGACGCCGACATCGAAGCCCCGAGCCTGACAGAGATGCTCGGCCTGCCCGAGGACTCCTCCTCGCTGGCCACAGCCGCGCGCCTGGCCGCCCACGGGCGCCTGGATGACGAGGCCCTCGCCAGGCTCATCATGCCGATCGGCGCCGGGGCGGGCCTGCTGTCCGGGCTCGGCAGGCCGGGGCGCTGGAGGGAGCTGCCACCGGTGGCGATGAGCGCCGTCTGGGAGCGGGCCCGCCGCGCCGCCGCCTGGACGGTGGTGGACCTCGCGGGCGGGCCGATCGACGACGCCGTTGACGAGTACTCCTTGGAGCCCGGGCGCGGGGCCATGGCCGCCGAGCTCCTGCGCCAGGCCGACGAGGTCCTGCTCGTGGGGTCGGGTGACCCGATCGGCGTTCGCCGCCTCCTCCAGCTGCTCGCCGATTGCGAGGAGGCGCTGGGCGCCGGGCGCGCGCCCCGCGTCGTCGTCAACCGGGTGCGCTCCTCGGCCGCCGGGCCCTCGCCGGCGCGGGCGGTGCGCGAGTCCCTGGGCAGGTTCGGCGGCGTCGCCGATCTGATCTTGCTGCCCGAGGATGCTGAGACGGCCGACCGCTGCCTCCTGGAGGCCCGCGCCGTCCTCGACCTGTGCCCCGGATCCCCGCTGGGCAGGGCACTGGCCGGGTTGGTGGACGCCCTCGACCCGTCCGCCGACTGCTCGCGGCCCGCCCGCTCCCGCACGCGGCGAGGATCGTGGGGCCGGAGGAAGGAGGCCTCTGGTGGAAGCGGTGGGAACACGCGCGTCGCCGGGGGCGGGCGACACAGCCGCTGACGGGCACACTAGGCCCATGCGCATCTACCTGCCCGCCACGGCCGCCGACCTCGCCGCCGATCCCATCACCGCCCGCCGGGCTCACGCCGCGACCGCCTCCCTGGCCGCCGCCCTGCCTGATGAGGATGAGGAGGGCCTGGAGGTCTCGGCGAGCCTGTGCGCCGCCGACGCCTCCGTCCTGCTCCTGGCCGAGCCGGGCGCGAGCGGCCTGGCGGACCGCCGCGTGGTCATCGCGGCCGACGTCGACGCCGATTCGGCGCGCGAGCTCGAGCCCTCAGAGGACGTGCTTCCCGGCACGGTGGGCCTGGAGGCGGATGTCTCATGGGACGACGTCGCCGCGATCCTCATCGACGGCCCCGAGGCGGAGCCCGATGTGCGCTCCGCCCGCACGGGTGACGAGGAGGCCTTCGAGCGCGCCGCCGAGGCGGACCTCCTCTGGTACGACGTCTCCGAGCGCCCCGCCCTCGCCTCCGAGCTCGGGTTCTGATCCCGCCTCTCCCGCGTCGCCGCAGCCAGCGCGGAGGACCGAGCGGTCCCGCGCGGGCTCAGGCGCCGGTGACGGTGAGGGAGGAGGCCCCGCCTCCCAGGCGGCGCACCGTGATGCGGTCCGGGATCTGCTCGCGCAGCTCTGCCACATGCGACACGATGCCGACCGTCCGCCCACCGGCCCGCAGGCGATCGATCTGGGCCATGACGGCGCTGAGCGTGGCCGGGTCGAGCGTGCCGAAGCCCTCGTCGATGAACAGGGTGTCGAGGCTGACCCCGCCGGACTCGGCGCTCACCACATCGGCCAGCGCCAGGGCCAGCGCGAGGGAGACGTAGAAGGTCTCCCCGCCGGAGAGCGTCTTGGGGTCGCGGGCGCGCCCCTCGTCGTGCTCGTCGAGGTGATCGACGACGGCGAGCCCCAGGCCCTTGCGGTGGGCGCGGGACCCGGACTCATCGTCGACCCGGATGAGCTCGTAGCGGCCCGAGGAGATCTCGGTCAGGCGCTCATTGGCGAAGACCAGGACCTCCTCGAAGCGGCTGAGCAGCACCCAGGAGGACAGGGGCGTGGCCGCCGGGTTGTGGCCGCGCGCGAGATCGGCGACGCGCAGGAGGGCCTCGGCGCTCCCGAGCGCGGCCTCGTAGGCATCCGCCGCCGTGACGACGCCGGCCACGGCGTGCTCCACCTGGCGGTGCGCCTCCGAGGCCCGCGAGGCGGCGTCGGCCGCCTCCTGGAGGGTCCCGCTCGCAGCGGCGTGGACGTCCTGGGCAGCCGGGAGCGGATCGGCCTGGTCCTCGGGCAGCCCGGCGATCCTGGGGGCGGCCAGTTCCCGCGCGACGCGGTCGCGCTGCGCGACCGCCGCCGCGACCGCCGTTCTCAGGGAAGTGAGCTCACTCGGGGGCAGGGCGGCCGAGCGCGCCGAGGCCTCAGTCGTGAACTCCTCCGCCTCCAGCGCGGCGCGCGCCTCCTGGCGCGCCCGGCCGGCGTCCTGGAGGGCGCCGCTGGCGCGCGATACGGCGGTGGCAGTGGCGCGGGCCGATGCGGCGGCGCTGCCCAGGTCCTGGCGGCGCGCGGTGATGGACTCCCAGGGGCCGCGGGCGCTCTGGCAGGCGGCGACGTCAGCGGCGTGGGCCTCGCGCAGGGCACGCGCGCGCTCAGCGTCCTCGACCTGGCGGGCCTTCAGCCCGGTCTGCTCCTCGCGCAGCGCCTGCGCCCGCTGCCCGTGCCGCTCCAGCTTCTCGCGAAGGGACGTCTGGGAGGCGGCGCGCTCGCGGGCCCTGGCGAGCGCCGCCCGCGCGTCGGCCAGCGCGGTGGCGGCCTCCTCGGGCGTGGCCTCCTCGGCGTCCTTAAGGGCCTGCGCGTGGGCGTGCTCGGCGGCGTCGTGCTCGCGGCGCGCGTTCTCCAGGGCGTCCTCGGCCTGCCTCGCGGCGGCCTCGGCGGCCTCGATATCGGCCCGGGTGGTGGGCTCGCCGCCCTCGATGGCAGGGGAGGGGTGCTCGACGGCGCCGCAGACGGGGCAGGGCTCGCCGTCGTGGAGCTCACCGGCCAGGGCTCCCGCGGTCGACGAGATCCAGGCCGCGCGGGCGGCAGTGACCCTCCGCGCGGCCTCGCCCGCGTGCCCGGTGGCGGCGGTGAGCGCCGCCGCCCTCTCCTCGACGCGCCTGGCGAGGGCGGGGACGGACTGCGCGGCCGTGTTGCGGGCGGTGGCGGCCTTCTCTTCGGCGATGAGGCCGTCGAGGCGGGCCGCTGCCTCCTGCGCGGCCTCGAGCTGCTCGCGCAGGAGGCGCTCCTGCTCGGGCAAGGCGGTGGTCAGTTCCTCCTCGATGGCGGCGACACGCGAGCGGATCGGCTCCAGCGCGGCCTCAAGGGCCTCCGCCTCCGCGAGTTTTCCCGCCAGGCCCTCCTCGGTCCTCACGAGGGCCGACAGGGCCCCCTCCTCCTGGGCGAGGCTGGCCGCCAGCTCCTCCAGAGCGGCGGGCTCTCCGACGTTGGGCTCTCCGGCAGCGGCATCGCCCCCGGCCTCGCCGCTCGGAGCGGCCTCGGGCAGGCTTTGCCAAGCGGCCTCGGCCTGGGCGAGCAGGGGAGCGGCGGCAGCCGTCAGCTGATCGCGCAGCTGCGCCACATGGGCGGCGACGCCGTCCTCGGCTGGGGCCTCCACCAGCGCGCGCAGGGCGCTCACCGCCTCCCCGGCCGCCCGCGCGGCGCGGGCCGCGGCGTCGATGGCGGGCAGTGCCCGGGCGGCGCGCTCGGCCGCGGCAAGGCTCTCGGCGCGTGATGAGTCCTCCTCGGCCCGCGCCTCCACGGCGGCCTGCTCGGCGAGGAGCTCGGCGCGCCGCTCAAGCGCCTCGTGGGTGGTGCGCGCGGCCTCCAGCGCGTCGCGGGAGCGCTGCTCTGCCTCAGCGGCGGCCGCGCGCCGCTGGCCCGCCTCCTCGGCGCGAGCGGCAGAGGCCTCACTGATAGCCCGCGCTGCGCCGCGCATGGCGGCGGCTTCGGGCACGGAGCTATTGGCGACGAGGGGAGCGGTGGTCTCCTCGGGGAGATCGGCGGCGCCCACCTGGGGGAGCCCGGCAAGGCCGGCCCCGGCTGAGGCAAGCCTGGTGCGAGCCGCCTCGACCCGCTTGCGCTCCTGCGCGGAGTCGGCGTTGAGCTGCTCCTCGATGCGCTGGTAGAGGCCGGTGCCGAAGACATCGCGCAGGAGCTCCTGGCGGTCGGCCGAGGTGGAGCGCAGGAAGCGGGCGAACTTCCCTTGCGGGAGCACGACGGTCTGGGTGAACTGCTCGCGGCTGAGCCCCACCGCGCGGGTGATCTCCGCGCCGGCGTCCTCGGCGCGTGTGACGGGCTCGTCGAGGGCCTCACCGCCGACCTCCGACAGGCGCCAGAGCTTGATGGTGGCGCCCTGGGTGGTGGTCCCGCTGCCGCGCTTCTTGGCGCGCTCGTAGGCGGGGGTGCGCCGCACCCGGTAGATGCCGGCACTCGTGGAGAAGACGAGCTCGACGACGCTCTCCACCTCCGGGCTGGCCAGGGTGGAGCGGATGCGGTCCTTGGAGGAGTCGTCGGCGTCGGCGACGGCGCCGTAGAGCGCGAAGACGATGGCGTCGATGATGGTGGTCTTGCCCGAGCCGGTGGGGCCGGTGAGCAGGAAGCGCCCCGAGTCGCCGAAGGCGTCGAAGTCGATCCGCTCGGTGCCCGGGTAGGGGCCGATCGCGGTCATGGTGAGCGAGTGGATCCTCATCGCGCGCTCCTCCCGGTCTTGAGCGCGGCCTCGTAGGCGCCGCGCATGACGGCGAGGTCGTCGGGGCTGGGGCTGGTGCCGGTGACGTCGGCGAGGAAGCCCTCGGCCACGGTCATCGGGTCGACCGCGGAGGTGACGGCGATCCGCTCCCGCCTCGCGCGCTCGGGCGCCTCATGGCTGAAGGCGAGGAGGTCGGGGAAGCGCTCCTTGAGCCTGGCGAGGGCGCCGGGCGGGCGATCGCCGACGAGGATGGCGCGCACCCACGCGCCCGCGGCGTCGTCATGGGCGGGGGAGAGGAGTTCCTCCATGGTTCCGCGCACGGTGGCCACACGGTGCGTGACCGGTGCGGGCACGCGCTCCAGGGACTCCACTCCTTGCGCCCCCAGGCTCACGATGATCGATGATTTGGCGCCGGTCTCATCGAAGGAGAAGGCGAGCGGCGACCCGGAGTAGGCCAGGCGCGGGCCTGGCGCGCCGCCGGGAGCGGTGGGGCGGGCGAGCTCCTGGGGGCGGTGGAGGTGGCCGAGTGCCACGTAATCGATCCCGCCCGCCTCCGGCGCCGCCATCGATCCGCCGAGGTTGGCGAATACGCCCGCCGGCACGGAATCGACCCCGCCCACGCGGATATCCCGCTCGGACTCACTGGCCTGGCCGCCGACGACGAAGGCGTGAGCCATGAGCAGGCTCGGCAGGCGGGAGGAGCGTCCCGCGCGCAGGCGCGCCAGGTCCGGCGCCACGAGCCTGAGCGCGGCTGAGACGACGGCCTCATGGGAGCGCGGCAGGCGGGCGGGGGTCGCGGGAGGAGCGGCGTCGCCGGGCCCGTCGCCCAGGGCGCCGTCGTCGTCGCTCGCTGGGGCGCCCTCCTCCCGGGCCTCAGCGCCAGACTCGCCAGCGTCATCCTCCCCGACCCGCTCCCCGAGGCGCGCGGCGAGCAGTGGGGGCAGGGACTCGCGGGCGGCGTCGGGATCGAGGTAGGGCAGGGCGTGGACGATGAGGGCGTCCCGGCCGTCGGCGTCCGGCAGGACGATGCCGCGGTCCAGCCCGCTCGTGCGGGCGCGGATGAGGAGGCGCTCGCCCATGAGGTCCGCGGCGAAGCCGAGGCGCCGCGCGGAGTCGTGGTTCCCGGGGGTGAGGATGACCCGGGTCCGCTCGGTCAGGCGGCGCAGGGCGCTATCGAGGAGGGCCACCGAGTCATTCGGCGGGATGGCGCGGTCGTAGACGTCCCCGGAGATGACGACGGCGTCGATCCGCTCCTCGGCGACGAGCTCGACGAGGTGGTCGGCGAAGAAGGCATGGGCGTCGTCGAGGACGCGGCCGTGGAAGGTCCGGCCCAGATGCCAGTCCGAGGTGTGGAGGATCCGCATGCCGACACTGTCTCACAACCCACCGACATGAATCCGCCGCCCTTGATGCGAGCGGGCCGACGTCGATGGATCGACCCCGCCCGAAGAATATGTACATTTGAATATGCTCGTTGTACACTCCTTCCATGGTGACTGTGACGATCTCCGAGGCCAGGGCGACGCTCCCCACGCTCGTCGACCATGCGCGCGATGAGGCGGTTACCCTCTCCCGTCGAGGAACGGCTGCGGCGGTGCTCATCAGTCCTGACGCCTACGAGCGGATGCTCCAGGCCTTGGAGGACCAGGCGGACGCTGCGGCCTTCGACGCCGCGATGGCCGAGGAGGGCCCGAACATCCCCTGGGAAGAGGTCAAGGCCGATCTCGGCCTGGACTGACCCCGGCGCTGAGCGTTCAACTCATATGGCCTACCGCATCGAGGTCCGCCCGAGCGTCCTCAAGGCGCTGCGACGCATCAACGCCAAGGATCGCGCGCGCATCCAGGGCGCCATCGCCCTCCTGGCCGCCGACCCCAGGCCTCCTGGCGCGAAGCCCTTGAGGGGCCGACCGGCGTGGCGAGCGCGCGTGGGCGACTACCGCATCATCTACACGATCGATGACGGCGTGCTACTCGTCGTCGTCGTGACCGTGGGGCACCGCCGCGAGGTATACCGCTGAGGGATAAGGGTCAGGGGACCGTCCGGCACTCAGGCCGAACGATCCCCTGCGACGGGTCTCGGGCGATCAGGCCGCGACGACGCCCGCGGCCACGAGCGCGACGATGATCCCGCCCAGCACCACGCGGTAGACGAGGAAGCTCGTGAACTTGTTGGAGGAGACGAACTTCAGCAGCCAGGCGATGGTCGCGTAGGCGACGACGCCGGAGACGACGGTCGCGACAAGGGTCGGGCCCCAGCCGACGGTGGCGGAGATGTCGCCCGCCGCGGTGACCGCCTCAAGCGCGCCTGCGGCCAGGAGCGCCGGGATGCCGAGGAAGAAGGACAGGCGCGTGGCCGTCACGCGGTCGAAGCGCAGGAAGAGGCCAGCGGAGATCGTGGCGCCCGAGCGGGAGATGCCGGGGAAGACGGGGGCGAGGGCCTGGAAGAGGCCGATGACGAGGGCGTCCTTGATGGACACGTCCCTCATGTCCTTGTCCAGATCGGTGCGGGTGTCAGCGAGCCACATGACCGCCGACCAGATGATGAGGGCGCCCGCGATGACCCACAGGGAGCGCGCCGTGACCTCGATGAAGTCCTTGAACAGCAGGCCGATGACGGCCACCGGGATGGAGCCGAGGATGACGCCCCAGCCCAGCGTGTAGTCGGGGTCCTGGCGGGCCTTCTTGTTGGCCAGCCCCTTGCACCAGGCGGTCACGATCCGCACGATGTCGTGCCAGAAGTAGACGACGGCGGCCAGGATCGCCCCCACCTGGATGACGGCGGTGAAGGCCGTCATGCCAACGTCGTCGATCCTGTAACCCAGGAGCTTCTCGACGATGTTGAGGTGCCCTGTGGAGGACACGGGAAGGAACTCGGTGATGCCCTCGACGATGCCGAGGAGGATGGCGTGCAGCCAGTTCATGGGACTCCCATCAAGGAACGACGGCGGGGCCCGTGGCTCCGCGATGCTCACGGAAGGCTACCGGCGCGAGGCCTCCGGCGGCATCCCGCGGCCATCCTGACGAGTGTGGAACGGCCCTCACCATGGAGCGCTCCGCCGATGGGGGGCTGCGCGGTCACCAGGCTCGGGGCGCGGTGGATAGTGATGACGAATGAGTGCGGAGGTACTCCCTCAGATATGGCGCTGCGAAGTCCACGAGCCCATACCCGGCGGGTCTGATCATCCCAGCGGCGATGAGCCTGGCTCGATACACGGAGACGTAGCCACTTGTCTGCCCCATGCGAGTGGCGACATCCGCGATCCGGGACGGACCGTCGTCCTCGGCCATGCTCACAAGCATGGAGCGGTCGGTATCCGACAGGTCTTGGAGCGCTGGGGCATGAACGAGGTCTCCCAGCCGGCTCCGCGCTGCTGCGATCCCGGCGGAGACGGCGTCGGGAACGACGACCTCCTCAGGACAGCGGCGCCACACGTGGTACCCCACCAACTGGATCATGAATGGATAGCCTTCGGTGGCGAGCGCGCAGTCGTGGGCGAGTTCCTCAGAAAGGGGGCGTCCTGCAGTGGAGAAGGTGGACTGGAAAGCGCTCTGGACCTCATCCAGTGGGACCTCGCCCAAGGTGAGTCGCTCTGCGCGTCGCAGGAAGGTGGTGATCTCGTCGTTGAGGAGATCCTCTACCGCTCGCGGAAGGCCCGCCATGATGAGGCCGATCGGAGCGCGGTCGCGGATCAGATGCTGGACCTCCGCCGCAAGCGCCTGCAACTCGGCGCGTGGGATCGCGTGGATCTCGTCGACGGTGATGAGCAAGCCGGTCTCGTTCTCGGCGAGTCTTGCGGTCAGAGCGGATGCGGATGAGCGCCATGACCGTGATTCGCGAGGTGGCCGGTCGAGCGTGATGCCCCCGCCGCCAAGAGGTGTCGTGACGCTGAGCGATGTCCAGCGAGACCGCTGGGGGTTGTCGAGGGCCGCCAGACAGCCGTCGATCTGGCTCCTCAGCCGATCCATCAGGCCATCCCGCGCGGTCTCGTCTATGACGACCCAGCCTTGGGTCCGGGCAGCCTCGCCCATCTCCGTGAGCATGACCGTCTTTCCAGTACCCCGCGCGCCGGTCACCAGTGTGAGAAGTCCTGGAGCTCCGGGACCATCGTCAAGGCTCTCACGGAACTCATCGATGAGTTGATCGCGTCCGACGAGGAGAGGAGGAGTGGCTCCTGCTGTCGGCTTGAAAGGGTTGGGCATCGGCGCTCCCTTTGCGGGGTTTAGATCTTTTAGATCTTTTATAACTTCCGTGGCAGGTGATGGCAAGCGCGAGGCGGTGCTCGACTCGACGGCCCTCAGTCGGTCTCGGAGCCGAGGTGCTTCATGATCGCCTTGTGGAGGCGGCCGTTGGAGGCGACGGCGCTGCCTCCCCAGGGGCCGGGCTCGCCGTCGAGCGAGGTGAAGGTGCCGCCGGCCTCGGTGACGATGGGGACGAGGGCCGCCATGTCGTAGAGCTCCAGCTCCGGCTCGGCGGCCAGGTCCACCGCCCCGGAGGCCAGGAGCATGTAGGACCAGAAGTCGCCGTAGGCGCGCGTGCGCCAGCACGACTGCATGAGGGAGAGCATCCCGCGCAGGCGGCGCCGCTCGGCCCACCCGGACAGCGAGGAGTAGGACAGCGAGGCGTCCCCGAGCGAGGTGACGCTCGAGACCTCCAGGCGCTTGGCCGAGGACAGGGACCGACCGGTCCAGGTGCCGCCGCCGCTCACGGCCCACCAGCGCTTGCCCAGTGCTGGCGCGCTCACCAGCCCGACGACGACCTCGCCGTCCTCGACGAGCCCGATGAGCGTGGCCCACACGGGCACGCCCCGCACGAAGCTCTTCGTGCCGTCGATCGGGTCGATGACCCACTGGCGGGGGGCGTGGCCAGTGGGCGGCAACTCCTCGCCGAGCACCGAGTCGCGGCCGCGGGCGCGCGCGAGGTAGTCGCGCACGAGCTTCTCCGTGGCGCGGTCGACCTCGGTGACGGGGGTGAGGTCGGGCTTGGTCTCGACCTTGAAGTCCTGGGCCTCGAAGCGAGGGAGTGTGAGGGCGTCCGCCTGGTCCGCGATGGTGTGGGCCAGGTGCAGGTCGTCGCGCCAGCGGCGCTCGGGCGATGTGGGGGCGCTCATAGCACCACCGTAGCGCCCGAGCACCGCCTGGCCCGGCAGGCGGGTGGTGAGTCCGCACCATCGCTGGGATTCATGGCCATTCTTACGCTGGTGCCATGTCCACGGATCACCCCGCTCCTTCCGCTCCGTCCCCGCGATCGGCCTCGTCGTCGACGGCGGACCCCGCTGTGGCCTCAGGGCCTGCGGCATCTGGGGAAGGAGGGGGCCAGCCGCGCGGCCGCCGGCTGAGCAGGCGCTCCCTCCTGCTCGCCCTGGGAGGGGGCGCCGTCGTGGCGGGACTGGGCGCTGACCGCCGACTCTTCAACCGCCCAGGCGCGCGTGCGCTCGATCGGCAGTGACCTCGATCCCCTGGCACTCAACTCCTCCGGGGAGCGCCTCATGATCGTGGATGTCCTCGTCCACGACGAGACGCTCTTCGCCCTCCTCGGGTGGTACGCGCCGTCCCCCGAGTCTGAGGAGCCTGGAACGGGCGTGCTGGATTGCCGTCTGGAACTGGTGCGCATGAACCTGGCCGACGGAGAGATCGCGGGATCCCTCGCGCTGGCGGACAAAGCCGTGGTGGTGGCCAGGGTCCCCGGCCTGGGCGGGAGCCTCACCCGGATGAGTGACGGCGCGATCCTCGTGACCAGCACTGTGGGGCAGCCGCGCTTCGCCCTCGCCGTCGTGGTGGACCCCGATTCCATGACCGCCCGACTCGACGCGACAAGCGTCGTCGATGCCCCTGAGGGTTCCTACACCCTGGATCACCTCGGGGAGGGGGTGCTCCGCCGCACCATCTGGGACGAGCGCAATCAGCCCACCTCCCGGATCCTTGTGGATATGCGCTCGGGCGAGCGCATCGAGGCCGAGCAGGGCTGGACACCGGCACGGGTCCTCGGCGACTGGCTGTACTCCTACGAGGACGGGAAGCTCGATGACGCCTCCGCTCCCTGGAGAGCCGTCAACCTGCGCTCGCATGACGCGGTACAGGTCGATCACGCGCTCCCGGCGCGCTGCCTCATGAACGGGGCGCGGTTGGAGAACGGGATCGTCATTATCGAGGAGACTCCGGGCGGGAGGAAGAAGGGCTCCCACGTCGTGCTGGGGGAGGCCCACTCGCCAGGAGCCACTGCTGGGGTGACCATCGCGCCTGGCGACGACCTCGGCTACGAGGCATTGGTCGAGCACGGCGGGCTCCTGTGGCCCCGGTCGGTGGGGGATGACGCCTCGGGCGCAGGCGAGCTCGTGTGCTGGGATCCCGCGGACGGGGCCGAGGCCGGGCGGATCGCCGTCGTGGGCGGCGTCGGCCTCGCGGGCCTGAGCGCCTGGGGATATTGGACGACAACCGCCTTCGTCCCCGCGACGGCATGGGGTGAGGGCATCGAGGAGTGGAAGAACGCTGTCGCGTGACCCTCCTCCCGCCGCGCTATGGGGACGGTTCGGGGGAGAGGGCGTCGCGAGGGCCGGACGCGCCGTCGGGAAGCGTCGCGGGGCAAGGCTCTGGGTCGGCGAGTCGGGGTGGGCCTGCTCACCTATATAACGGCGGGGTCTCATCCGGGGTGGCTGCCCGATAGGCTCGAACCAGGACGACCCGGCCTCTGGTCCTGCCCGGGTTCATGGACAACTGAAGGAGCAGTCGTGAACACCCTGGTTCTCGTCTTCCACCCTGATATGACCTCCTCCGTGGTCAATCGCGCCCTCGCCGCCGAGGCGGAGGGCGTGAAGGGTGTGACCGTGCGCCGGATGTACGACCTCTATCCCACCGGCGTCATCAACGTCGCGGCGGAGCAGGCCGCCATGGACGGCGCGGACCGCATCGTCATCCAGTTCCCCCTCCACTGGTTCTCCGCCCCGCCGCTGGTCCAGCAGTGGCTCGACGACGTCCTCACCTTCGGGTGGGCGCACGGGCCCGACGGCGTCGCCCTGCTCGGCAAGGAGCTCATGATCGCCGCCACGGCAGGCGCCGCCGAGTACGGTCGCCAGCGCATGGTCGGCTACTCGCTCACCGAGCTCCTGCGCCCCTTCCAGGCCTCGGCCGCCACCTGCTCCATGACCTACCTCGTGCCCTTCATCGTCATGGGCTGCCTCGGCATCATGGAGACCGACCTCATGGCGCGCTGCGCCGAGTACCGCACTGTTCTGACCTCGACGAACCGCCCCATCCTCGGCCGCCTCGAATAGGTGGCGGCCAAGGAAGGGGCGTCTCAGCGAGGGCGGAGGGGCGGCCGGGCGGCTCAGGCCGAGCGCGGCGTGATCTCGACGGCGGCCTCGCGCGGGCCCGCGGCGAGCATGGGCGGCAGGTACGGGCTCCCCGCGTACTTGGCCTCGTAGGCCGCTGAGATGGCGTCGGCGAGGGACGGGTCGGCCGGGGCGAAGTCGACGTCGTGGGTGGCGCCCGCCGCGTCGATGCGCCCCGCCTTCTGGGTGATGGCCGCCTGGTACCAGCGGCCGCGCGTCCCGTTCCAGGCGCGCACGAACAGTCGGCCGTCCACGACCACCGACCAGATCCACGTGGGCGTGCCCAGCGTGACGCCGTCGGCGCGGTAGGGGTAGATGTGCAGGTCGTCAGATGCGGCGATCGCGGCGATCGTCGCGGAATCCCATGTGCTCATGCCCCCACGCTAGGGGCGCGCCGCCCGCGCGACCAGGCCCTGGCAGGGCCAGGCTGGGCAGGCGATCACTGGCGCGCCGGAAACGCGGCGCCGCCGCCCCATGTGGGGACGACGGGCGCCGTCGGGAAGCAGCGGCAGTGGGCTCAGATCTCCAGGAGGACCTTGATCTCGCGGCGCTCGTCCATGGCCTTGTAGGCCTCGGCGGCCTCGTCGAGCGGGACGCGCTTGGTGAAGACCCGGCCGGGGTGGATCTCGCCGGCGTCGATCCGCTTGATGAGGTCGGGCAGGAAGCGGCGCACGGGGGCGGGGCCGCCCTCGAGGTGGACCTCGCGGAAGAACAGGTTGAGGCCGTCGATCGTCTGGTCGTGCGAGACGCCGACGAAGCCGATGTAGCCGCCGGGACGGCACGAGGCCAGCGCCTGGTCCATGGACAGTTGGGAGCCGACGGCCTCGCACACGCCGTGCGCGCCGTAGCCATTCGTCAGCTCCTTGACCTTCGCCGCGCCCTCCTCGCCGCGCTCGGCGATGACGACGTCGGCCCCGAAGTCGCGTGCCAGCGCCGCGCGGTCCTCATGACGGGAGAAGGCGATGACCCGCTCGGCGCCCAGCGCCTTGGCGGCCAGCACCGCGGACAGCCCCACGGCGCCGTCGCCCACGACGGCGATCGTCTTGCCCGGGCCGGCGTTCGCGGCGACGGCCGCGTACCAGCCCGTGCCCAGCACATCGGAGGCGGCGAGGTAGTCGGCGAGGCGCTCGGGGTCGGTCGGCTCGCCTCCGGGGACCTTCACCAGGGAGCCGTCCGCCAGCTCGATGCGCATGTACTCGGCCTGGCTGCCGGTGTAGTGGCCGGCGTTGGCGCAGCGCGAGGGGTAGCCGGCCTGGCAGATCTCGCAGGTGCCGTCGGAGAGCATGAAGGAGCCGATGACGAAGTCGCCGACCTCGAGGGTTGTCACCTCCGCGCCCTTCTCGACGATCGTTCCCACATACTCGTGGCCCATGTACTGGTGGTCGACGGGCTGCGCGCCCCGGTAGGGCCACAGGTCGGAGCCGCACACGCAGGCGGCGGCGAGCTTGAGGACGACGTCGCCGGGTCCCTGGACGCGCGGGGTCTCGATGGTCTCCACCGTGACGTCGCCGGGCGCGTTCATGACGACGGCGCGCATCGTGACGGGAATGGTGGGGGACGTCGGTGCTGTGGTGCTCATGGCGGTGCCTCTCTGATAAGAATCCGTCGATGCGTCACAGCCTACGGAGGAGGAGGCGCCCGCAGCCAGGCCCTCCCAGTGCCAGGCGGGCCAGTCGGGAGGGGCTCAGGGCCGGCGGGGGAGGGGCAGGACCATGGGCGTGCCTGTGAGCGGATCGTCCACCACCCGCACGGGCAGGCCGAACACCTCCTCCACGACTTCCTCCGTGATGACCTCCGACGGCGCCCCATGGGCCAGGATCCGCCCCGAGCGCATGGCGATCACGCGGTCCGCGTAGCGGCACGCCTGGTTGAGGTCGTGCAGCACGGCGACGATCGTCGTGCCGAGGGACTCATTGAGCTCGCGGCACAGCTCGAGGACATCCACCTGGTGGGCCAGATCGAGGAAGGTCGTGGGCTCGTCCAGGAGCAGGATGTCCGTGCGCTGGGCCAGTGCCATCGCGATCCACACCCGCTGGCGCTGGCCCCCGGACAGCGAGGAGACCCGGCGGCCCGCCAGGCCCGTCACGTCGGTGCGATCCATGGCCTCGCTGACGGCCTCGTCGTCCTCGGGCGACCACTGGTGGAGCACCGACTGATGGGGGTAGCGCCCTCGCGCCACGAGCTCATGGACCGTGATGCCCTCCGGGGCGATCGACGACTGGGCGAGCAGCCCCACGCGCCGCGCGAAGGCCTTGGGGCGCATCTGGGCGACGGGCGTGCCATCGAGGACGACGGCGCCGGCGTCGGGTGAGAGGACCCGGCTGAGCGCCCGCAGGAGAGTGGACTTGCCGCAGGCGTTGGGGCCGACGATCATCGTCACCTCACCAGGGGTGATGTCCACCGAGAGGTCTTCGATGACCGGGTTCTGAGGGTTGTAGGAGAGGGTGACCCCCTTGGCTGCCAGGTGAGGCGCGCCCGGGGAGGCGCTGGGGGCGCCCTCCTGCGAGGCGAGCGCCGCGCCGTCGCCGGGCGCCCCCAGCTTGACAGGCGGCCGGCGACGGCGCGTGCCCCGCCTCACTTGACCGTCGTCGAGACGGTGGTCAGGACGAAGCGGGCGGCCGTGGGCCCGGCGTTGAGGTAGAAGGGATCGTCCTCGACCTGGACGGCCTGGCTGGCGGTGACGGCCCCGAGCGTGGGCCACAGGGCCGCGGAGGTCAGGGAGGAGGCGTCGCCCTGGACCCCGTAGAGGATCCAGGAGGCGTCGGCCTGGTCGAGCTGCTCGGCGGAGATGTCGTGGGAGGTGTCATCGTTGAACTCCTGGGTGCCCGGCCGGGCCACGCCCATGTCCGCCAGGACGGAGCCGGCGAAGGAGATCGTCCCGAAGATCCTCGTGCGGTCACCGTTCTTGCGCAGCAGGGAGACAGTGGTGGCGTCGTCGATCGCCTCGCCCGCCTTGGCGGCGTCGGTGTGGAAGAGGTCCAGCCAGGTGCGGGCGGCGTCGGCCTTGCCCAGGGCGTCGGCCAGGAGGAGGAAGTCCTGCTTCCAGTACTGGCCCGTGCCCTGCGTGACGACGGTGGGCGCGATGTTGGACAGCGTGGCGTACAGGGCCGCCGGATCCTTGCCGGTGTTGTTGACGAGGATGAGGTCCGGGGCGAGGTTCGAGATCGCCTCCACGTTCGGCTCCTTGCGCGAGCCGACCTCGGTGATGGCTCCCAGGGCGCTGGCCTGCTCCGGGAAGGCCTTGGTCAGGTAGTCGGGGACGGCTGCCGCCCCATCTCCGGCGGCGGCGCCCACCGGGACGATGCCGAGGGTGAGCGCGGCGTCGAGCTGGCCGGTGGAGATGATGACGACCTTGGCGGGGGCCGCCTGGATCGTCGTCGAGCCCTGGAAGTGGGCGACCGTCCGGGGGAAGACGCCGTCGGCCTGACCTGATCCCATCCCCTCGGGGATCGTGGTGGGGATGGATGAGGTAGGCGCGCTCGAGGCGCCCGGGGTGCCGGAGGCGCTGGCGGAGGCGCTGCTCGAGGCGGAGGCGCCGCTGTTACTGGACGATGCGCGCGCCTCCTGCTCCTGGCCACCGCGGGAGCACTGATCCTCGCCCTCCTCGTGGTGCTGAGCCTCGCCATCGGCTCGCGCCAGCTGGGCCTGGCTGAGACGGTTCGGGGCCTGCTCGCCCACGACCGCAGCGTTCCTTCCATCATCGTGTGGCAACTGCGCATGCCGCGCACGCTCCTGGCTATAGGCGCCGGTGCCGGGCTCGCCGTGGCGGGCGTCGTCATGCAGGCGCTCACCCGCAACCCGCTCGCCGAGCCGGGCATCCTGGGCGTCAACGCGGGGGCGGCCCTCGCCGTCGTCCTGTCGATCTCCCTGCTGGGACTCACCGATGTCACGGGCTACTTGTGGTTCGCCTTCGCCGGGGCCGCGGCGGCTGCCGGGCTCGTCCACCTCATGGCGGGCCGCTCCGGGCGGGCGGGCCCGACGCGCCTCATCCTCGCCGGCGTCGCCCTGGGCGCCTCGCTCGGCGCCATCACCGGGACCATCACCATGCGCAACACCAAAGTCTTCGACTCCTACCGCTTCTGGGTGGTGGGCTCCCTGGAGGGGCGCGGCGCCGAGGTCCTGGCCTGGGTCGCGCCCTTCCTCGTGGCCGGCCTCGTCCTGGCGATCGCCTCCGGCCACGCCCTCAACGCGCTGGCCCTGGGGGAGGAGCAGGCCGCCGCGCTCGGGGCCCGCATCGGCGCGGTCCGCGCGCTGGCGCTGGTCTCCATCACCCTCCTGTGCGGGGCGACGACGGCGGCCATCGGCCCGATCTCCTTCGTGGGCCTCGTCGTCCCCCATGTCCTGCGCCTCCTCCTCGGGGCCGACCAGTGCCGCATCCTGGCCGCCTCGCTCGTCGCCGGGCCCGCGCTGCTCCTGCTCGCCGACGTCGTCGGGAGGCGGCTCATCTGGCCCGACGAGCTGGAGGCGGGCGTGGTCACCGCCTTCCTCGGCGGCCCCGTCCTCCTGGCCCTCGTGCTCGCCCGGCCGAAGGGGCGCGCGTGAGGGCGCGGCCGGGAGAAGGCGGCGCCGTTCGTTCAGGGGCGCTCCTCGGCGCGCCGAGCGTGGAGATCGTCGTCCCGCTGCGGCGGGGCCGCTCACTCCTCCTCCACCGGCGGGCCCTGGCGACCGCAGCCCTCCTTCTCCTCGCGGCGCTGGCCGTGAGCCTCGGATCCCTCCTGACCGGCGCCTACCGCCTCTCCGCCGCCGACGCCCTCGCCGTCCTCGCCGGTTCCGGCAGCGACCTGGACAGGTTCATCGTGCTCGACCAGCGCCTGCCCCGCGCCCTCGCCGCCCTGCTCGTCGGGGCGATGCTCGCGCTGTCCGGCGCGGTCTTCCAATCCCTATCCCGCAACCCCCTGGGCAGCCCGGATATCGTCGGTTTCACGAGAGGCGCCACCACCGGTGGCCTGGTGGTCATCCTCCTGGCCTCGGCCTCATCCCTGTCCATGATCGCGCTGGGCACGATCCTGGGAGGCTTCGCCACCGCCGCGCTCGTGGTGCTCGTGGCCCTGCGGCGCGGCGCGAGCGGCGACGCGCTCATCCTCGCCGGCATCGCCCTGTCGCAGATGCTCGCCGCGGGCGACGACTACCTCCTCACCCCCGCCACCATCGAGAGCGCCGAGACAGCCAAGGCCTGGCAGTTCGGCTCCCTCAACGCGATCACCTGGGCGCAGGTGCGCCCGCTCATGGTCGCCGCGCTCCTCCTCCTGCCGCTCATCGCGTGGCTCGGCCGTCCCGCCGGGATCCTCGAGCTCGGCGACGACGCCGCCAACTCCCTGGGGCTGGGCGCGGCGCGGGCGCGCGGGACCCTCCTTGGCTACGGGGTGGTGCTGGCCGCTGTGTGCGTGGCGGTGAGCGGCCCCATTGCCTTCCTGGCGCTCGCAGCGCCCCAGTTGGCGCGCCGGGCCTCCCGCTCCGCGGGGATCGCCTTGGCGGCCTCGGCGGCGATGGGCGCCCTCCTCCTCGCTCTGGCGGATTTCCTCGCGGCCAGGCTCCTCTCCCCGTTCCAGATCCCGGTGGGCCTGGTGAGCGCGGCCTGCGGGGGCCTGTACCTCCTGTGGTTCGTGGGCCTGCGCCGGCAGGAGCAGTGATGTGGCCAGGTTTGAGGATTCCTTTTCCTGACATGATGTTACATCGTGTGTTGGTGCAGGTCAGAGAGGTGCGATGGTGTGGGCAGGCTCGTCCGGAGCTCCGGATCGCCCGAGCAATCCTCAAACCTGGCCACGTCGGTTGGGCTGAGCGTCAGGCGCGCGGGACGACGCGGACCTCGACGGCCTTGATGACAGCGATGAGCTCGCGGCCGGGCGCGATGCCCAACTGAGCGACGGCGCCCGCGGTCACTGAGGCGGTCAGGCGGTGCTCGCCCGCCTCCAGACCCACTGTGACCAAAGCGCCCGAGCGCTCCATCGAGCGCACGACGACGGGCAGCGCGTTGCGCGGAGAGCCCGAGGGCGCCTCCTCGTAGAGCGCGACGGCGTCGGGCGGGACGAGCGCGGCTACGGGCGCGCCCTCCCGAATGGCCTGGCCCGGGCGCCCATGGATGACCAGCCCGCCCTCCAGGATCACGCGTGGCTCCTCCTCACTGCCCGCGGCGCTGCCCATGAGGATCGAGGTGCCGGTCAGGCGCGCCGTGAAGTCGCTCGCCGGGGCGGACAGGACCCGCGCCGCCTCTCCGCTCTCGACGACCCGCCCGGCCTCCAGGACGACGACGTCGTCCGCCAGGGAGGCGATGTCGAGCACGTCGTGGGTGACGAGGAGGACCGTCAGCCCCTCCTCAGCGGATCTGCGCGCCACGAGGTCCCGCATCTCCTGGCGCGCGCCCACGTCGAGGGCGGCCATCGGCTCGTCGAGGATGAGCACGCGGGGCGAGGTCGCCAGGGCTCGAGCCAGGGCCACCCGCGCGGCCTGGCCGCCGGAGAGCTCGGCGCCCGACCGGCCGGCGAGATGCTCCGCCCCCACCGCCGCCAGCTCCGCCCAGGCGCGCTCCCGCGCCTCCCGGCGCCCCTGCCCCTGGCAGCGCGGCCCGAACGCGACGTTCTCCAGCACCGACATATGGGTGAACACCCCCGGGACCTGGGAGAGCAGGGCGACGTCGCGGCGCCCAGCGGGCACGAAGTCCTCGGCCCCATCGAGCACGCGCTCGCCGAGACGGACCTCGCCGCCCGTGGCGTCGAGGAGCCCCGCCGCCACGAGGCAGGCCGTGGACTTGCCCGAGCCATTGGGCCCGATGAGAGCCAGCGCGCGCCCCGCCCCGATCTCCAAGGAGACCGACACGTCGCGCTCCGCCGAGGTGAACGAGAGCGCGAGCGGCAAGGGCCTTCTGGGCGCGTGCGTTGTATTGCCGGGCTGTGCGGGGTGGGGGGCCCACCCCGCTGCGGACCACCGCCGCACCAGCGTCCCCCACGGCACCGTCGTCGCCCCCACGATGAGGAAGGAGGCGGCGATGAGGACGACGGCGAGGGCGAGCGCGGTGGCCGTGTCCTCCTCACGCTGGAGGTAGATGGCCAGCGGCATCGTGCGCGTGACCCCCTCCTTGGAGCCCGCGAAGGCGATCGTCGCGCCGAACTCGCCCAGGGCCCGCCCCAGTGCCAGTGCTGTTCCGCGCGCAAGCGCGGGGCCGACCATCGGCAGGGTGATGCGGGCCAGCAGTCGCCAGGGCCCGGCGCCGAGCGTGCGGGCGATCGTCTCTGCTCGCGTGTCGCGCGAGCGCAGCGCCGCCTCGAGTGTGACGACGAGGAACGGCATGGCGACGAAGACCTGCGCGATGACCACCGCCGTCGTCGAGAAGGCGATGCGCAGCCCCCAGGCGTCCAGGACGCCGCCCAGCACACCCTTCTTGCCGAGCGTCGACAGCAGTGCGATACCCGCCACCACCGGCGGCATCGTCATCGGCAGGACCGCGAGGACCCGCGCCACCCGCACGCCCCGCCACTGCCTCGACAGCAGCAGCGCCAGCGGCA
Organism: Actinomyces timonensis DSM 23838; assembly: GCF_000295095.1. GTDB lineage: Bacteria > Actinomycetota > Actinomycetes > Actinomycetales > Actinomycetaceae > Actinomyces > Actinomyces timonensis. The sequence continues at coordinate 345,334 of NZ_JH806634.1, forward strand.
CCCCGAGTGCCACGCAGACCGCCGTCGAGGCGAGGCTCGTCCGCAGCGAGAGTCCCAGAGCCGCCCGCGCCGAGGACGAGGACAGCAGCTCCGGCAGCCGCCCCCAGGCGACCCTCGTCCCCATGCCCGCCAGGGGCAGGATGATGAGCGCCGCCCCGGCCAGCCCGAGCACCACCACCGCGAGCGGCAGCGGGGCCCGGGCGGCCCGGGAGCGGCGCGGCAGCGGCCAGCGGGCCGCCCGGGCGCCCGTCACTTGGTGGGAGCGCCGAAGCCGTACTTGGCGAGGATCGCCTGGCCCTCGCTGCCACGCACGAAGTCGACGAAGGCCTGCGCGGCCGCTGTGTTGGAGGCCGAGGAGGTCACCGCCAGCGGGTAGTGGTTGACGACGCCTCCGTCGGGGATCGTGATCTCATCGGACTTGTCGCCCGAGGTCGCGGCGTCGGTCTTGTAGACGATGCCGGCCTCGGCCTCGCCCGACTCGACCTTGGTACGCACGTCGGTCACCTTCTGCTCCTCGGAGGCCGGGCTCAGGGTGATGCCCAGGGCCTCCTCGAGCTTGTTCGTGGCGTTGCCGCAGGGGACGGCGTCGGCGCAGATGACGAGGTCCTTGCCGTCCAGCGAGGAGTCCAGGCCGGTGATGCCGCCGGGGTTGCCCGGCGGGACGATGAGGGTGAGCTGGTTGGTGGCGAACTCGGAGGGCTCTGCCACGAGGGACTGCTCGGTGGCGGAGGTCATCGACTTCTCATCGGCGGTGGCCAGGACGTCGGCCGCCGCGCCGTTGGCGAGGTTCGAGACGAGGTCCTGGGAGCCCTGGAAGTCGTAGGTGATCGTCAGGTCGGGGTTCTTCTTGGTGAACTCGGTCTTGATCTCCTCGAAGGCCTCCTTGAGGGAGGCGGCGGCGAAGACGGTGAGCTGGCCGGACACCGGCGCGCTGGCCCCAGCAGAGGCCTCCATCGCCGCGTCCGAGGCGGTGGCTGTGGCAGAGGCGGTGGATGATGAGGAGCCGCCACCGCACGCGACGAGCGCGGCAGCGGAGGCGAGGGCGAGTACGGGCAGGGCTGCGCGGTGCATGGTGCGCATGGCGTTCCTTTCGAGGAGAGTGCGTTTGCGAGGCCGACGGCGCATCGTGCCGGCGGCCCCCCGGGAGGCCGCCGATCCGCGTGCCGGCGCGCATGGGACGCGGTCTCCACTCGCCATGCTACCGGCGGCGAAGCGGGGGCGGGACAGCGCCGTCGCGCCATCCCGCCCCCGCATGAGACGGATGAGAGGTCCCTACGCCCCCTGGGAGGCGGTGACGTCGTCGGTGCCCTGGTTCCCGGTGCCCTGGGTGCGCACCGGGGTCCAGCCGCGCCGGGGCGCCACCGCGGAGGTGCGCGGCGCGCGGGAGCGGTAGACCACGTAGGGGCGGGTCACGTAGCCCACGGGGGCGGAGACCACGTGGACGAGCCGCGTGAAGGGCCAGATCGCGAAGAGCAGCAGGCCGGCCACGATATGCAGCTTGAAGACCATCGGCACGTCCACCATGAGGCCGGGCTCGGGGCTCAGCAGGAAGATCGAGCGGAACCAGGGGCTGATCGTCTCGCGGTAGTCGTAGCCGTGATCGCCGCCGAAGAGCTGGGTGGTCAGGGTAGCCGCGGCGCCCAGGCAGATCGGGATGAGGAGCATGACGTACATGATCATGTCGTTGCGCGTGGTCGCCAGGCGCACGGACTTGACCACGATGCGCCGGTAGAGCAGCCCCGCCAGGCCCACGAGGGTCATGACGCCCGCGATCGAGCCGGGGATGACCGCCATGAGGTGGTAGACGTGCTCGGGGATGCCCACCGCCTCGGTGAAGGACTTGGGGATGACGAGCCCCATGACGTGCCCGAGGGCCACGAACAGCACCCCGAAGTGGAACAGCGGGGAGGACCAGCGCAGGATCCGGTTCTCATTCCACTGCGAGGAGCGGGAGGTCCAGCCGTACTGGTCCGTGCGCCACCGCCACCACAGGCCCACGGCCAGGAGGAAGAAGGCGGCGTAGGGCAGGCCGACCCACAGGACGTAGTGCTCGAAGGTGCTCATGCTCTCTCCTGGACTGGGGCGACGCCGAGGACGGCCTCGCTCTGGAACTGCTGGAAGGGGCCCGCGACGGGCATGGACGGGAAGGGCAGGACCTCGGTGACGCCCACGGTCTCCGTGGGCGGGCCCGCCGCCACGAGCCGGCGGATCCGCTCCGCCGTCGGCTCGTCCAGCGGCTCCAGGGTCATGCAGACCGCCTCGATGAGGCGGGCGTAGGGGGAGCCGATATCCGTCAGCGCGCTGCGCAGCACCTCGATGCCCTCGCGGTGCGAGGAGAGCAGGGCGCCGGCGATCTCATCGCCCTGCTCGGCGCTGCGCGCGGAGAGCTCGAGGACCACCGGCAGGTAGTCGGGGAGCTCATCGCTGGCCATCTCGTAGCCGGAGGCGGCCAGCGCCTGCTTGAAGGCCACGATGGCAGCACCGCGCTGGCGGGTGTCGCCCACCGCGTAGTAGGTGAGGTAGAGGCAGCAGCGGCGGCGCCGGTCGAAGACGTCGACGTAGTGCTCGGCAAGTGCGCGCTCCCCGCGCTCGCGGGCATCGGCCACGAAACCGGCCAGGCGCTCCCGCACGGGCTCGGGCAGGCCCACCAGCGCCTCCTCGACGGCGTCCAGGCGCGCCGCCAGCTCCCCCTCGGACGGGTAGTCCAGGAGGAGCGAGGCGCACATATGCACCGCGGCCCGCTGGGAGGCGGTCATCTCCACCGCCCCCAGGGGCTCCAGCGCCAGGGGGGCCCGCACGAAGAGGGCGCCGGGAGCGCTCATCGAGGCGCCTCCCCGAGGCGCTCGACCACCGGGACCGGGCGCGTGTCGTCGTCCTCCAGGGGCATGCCGAGGACGGGCATGCCGGGGCGCTGCGCCGCGCCGAGGGCGTCCGGCCCGGCCGCGGGCACGGGGGAGCGGCGGATCGTCGGCAGGGGCAGGGCCACGGGGCCGTTGCCCGCCTGGCCGTGGAAGCCCGAGGCGTCCGAGTGGCAGGCCGACGGCGCGCCGTCGCCCAGCAGCATGCGCACGTCCTCGCCCATGGCCGCCATGCCGCGGGGGATCTCCGGCTTGGCAGTGGGGATGACGTAGCGGTCGTCGTACTTGGCGATGCCCAGCAGCTCGTACATGGCCTTGAGGGAGTCGCCGGTCATGCCGACGGCCGCCGCGATCTCCTCATTGGGCTCCTCACCGGTGCGCACATCGCGCATGTAGGAGCGCATGGCGGCCAGGCGCCGCAGGACCCGCTCGACGACGTCGGTGTCACCGGCCGTGAACAGGCCCGCCAGGTACTCCAGCGGGATGCGCATCTCGGACACGGCGGTGAGGAGCACCTTGTGGTTCTCACCGTCCAGGCCCGCGGCGACCGCCTCGTCCACGATCGGCGAGATGTACCAGACCATCGGCAGGGTGCGGTACTCGGGGTGGATCGGCAGGGCGACCTCGTAGGTGGAGATGAGGTCCCACACCGGCGACTGCTGCGCCGCGGTGATCCAGGTCTCCGGCACGCCCTCGGCGCGGGCACCCTTGATGACCTCCGGGTCGTGGGGGTCGAGGAGGATGTCGCGCTGGGCCTTGTAGAGGTCCCGGGGGTCCTCGACGGCGGCGGCCTCGGAGACGCGGTCGGCGTCGTAGAGGAGCACGCCGAGGTAGCGCAGGCGGCCCACGCAGGTCTCGGAGCACACCGTCGGCATGCCGATCTCCAGGCGCGGGTAGCACAGGGTGCACTTCTCGGCCTTGCCGGAGGCGTGGTTGAAGTAGACCTTCTTGTAGGGGCAGGACGAGACGCACATGCGCCAGCCGCGGCAGGCGTCCTGGTCCACCAGGACGATGCCGTCCTCGGCGCGCTTGTACATGGCGCCGCTGGGGCAGGCGGACACGCAGGTGGGGTTGAGGCAGTGCTCGCAGATGCGCGGCAGGTAGAACATGAACGTGCGGTCGATCTCGGTGGAGACGCGCTCGTTCATCTTGGCCAGCACCGGGTCCTCGGCCATGGTCTCCATGGAGCCGCCCAGGTTGTCATCCCAGTTGGGGCCCCAGGAGATCGTGGGCATGTACTCGCCCGTCAGCTGGGACTTCGCGCGGGCCACCGGCAGGGCGGGGGAGTCCTTGGGCGCGGACAGGAGCTTGTCGTACTCGTAGGTCCACGGCTCGTAGTAGTCCTCCACCACGGGCATGTCCGGGTTGGAGAAGATCGTGGCGAGCTTGCGCAGGCGCCCGCCGGAGCGCGGCTTGAGCCGCCCGCCGGGGGTGCGCACCCATCCGCCCTTCCAGCGCTCCTGGTCCTCCCAGGTGCGCGGGTATCCGACGCCGGGGCGCGTCTCCACGTTGTTGAACCACATGTACTCGGTGCCCTCGCGGTTCGTCCAGGCCTGCTTGCAGGTCACTGAGCAGGTGTGGCAGCCGATGCACTTGTCCAGGTTCATCACCATGGCGATCTGGGCCATGACCTTCATCAGAACGTCACCTCCTGGTTGGTCCGACGGCGGATCAGGGTGACCTCGTCGCGGTTGTTGCCCGTGGGGCCGATGTAGTTGAACGCGTAGGTGAACTGGCCGTAGCCGCCGGTGAAGTGGCTGGGCTTGAGGACGATGCGGGTCAGCGAGTTGTGCGTGCCGCCGCGCCGCCCGGAGCGCTCGGTGAGCGGGGTGTTCATCGTGCGCTCCTGCGCGTGGTGCATGAGGACCATGCCCTCGGGCACGCGGTGCGAGACATTCGCCCGGGCAGCCACGATGCCGTTGCGGTTGTAGGCCTCCACCCAGTCGTTGTCCCTCACCCCGATCTTCGCGGCGTCGGCGGGGCTCATCCACACCTGCTGGCCGCCTCGGCCCAGCGTGAGCATGTGGAGGTTGTCGTAGTACTGGGAGTGGATGGCCCACTTGTTGTGCGCGGTGATGTAGCGCACCGCCACCTCGACGGCGCCCTCCTCGGAGGGGCCCACGTGGCCCACGGGCTTCTCCCCGTACAGGGCCGTGAAGTCCAGTGGGGGCCGGTACTGGGGGAGGGACTCGCCCATGTCGATCATCCAGTCGTGATCGAGGTAGTAGTGCATGCGGCCGGTGACCGTGTGCCACGGCTTGTCATGCTCCACGTTGACGCAGAAGGCGGTGTAGCGGCGCCCCCCGTGCTCGGAGCCGGACCACTCGGGCGTCGTGATGACGCCGACCGGCGCGTCCTGGGTCTGCCGGAAGGTGATCTGCTTGCCGGCTTCCTCCTCGCTCAGCTCGATGAGCTCGGTGCCGGTGCGCTTGGCGAGCGTGGCCCAGCCCTGGGTGGCCAGGCGCCCGTTGGTGGCGCCGGACATGTGCATGACGCCGTCGCAGGCGCGGATGGGGGTGTCCACGAGGGGGCGGCCCGCCGCCGCGCCCGAGCCCGTGCCGTGGGCGAGCGCGAGCTTGTCCATCTCCTTGTCCGGGATGAGCATGATGCCCTTGGCGGGGATGCCGGCCTTGTCCGCCAGCGGCCCCAGCGCGTTGAACTTGTTGAGGATCTGGGTGTAGTCGCGCTCCACGGGCACGAGCTTGGGCATGGTCACCCCCGGCACCCATCCACCCGGCAGCCCCGAGATGTCCCCGTGGGCCATGGTGAGGGCCTCGGGGGTGTCGTGGTTGATGGGGGCGGCGACGACGTCGGTCTGCGTGCCCAGGTAGGCGGGGGCCCACTCGGAGACCATGCGCGCGAGCTGCTGGTAGATGTCGAAGTCGCTGCGGGCCTCCCACGGCGGGTCGATCGCCATGTTGAAGGAGTGGATGAAGGGGTGCATGTCCGTGGTGGACAGGTCGTACTTCTCGTACCAGGTGGCCGCGGGCAGGACGATGTCGGAGTGCAGCGTGGTGGAGGTGTTGCGGAAGTCCGCCGTCCACATGAGGTCGAGCTTGCCCTTGGGGGCCTCGCGCCAGGTGACCGAGGCCGGGCGCAGGGCCTCCGGAATCTCGGCCGCGTTGACGTCGTTATCGGCGCCGATCATGTGGCGCAGGAAGAACTCGGTGCCCTTGGCGGACGAGCCCAGCAGGTTGGTGCGCCAGTTGGCCAGGATCCGCGGGAAGTTCTCCGGGGCGTCGGGGTCCTCGCAGGCGAAGCGCAGGTCCCCGCTGGTGAGCTGTGAGACCACGTACTCCTTGGGATCCATGCCCGCCTCCTTGGCCTGCTGGCCCAGCAGCAGGGGGGAGCGGTTGAAGGTGGGGTACGACGGCGTCCACCGCGCTTCATGGCCTCGACCATGACGTCGGTGGTGGACTTGCCGGCCAGGGTGCCCGGGCCCAGCGGTGAGGCGATACGGTCAGCGGGAGTGGCGTCGTAGCGCCACTGGCTGGTGGTCAGGTACCAGAAGCCGGTGGAGATCATGTGGCGCGGGGGGCGGGCCCAGTCCAGGGCGAAGGCCCACTGCTGCCATCCGCCGATGGGGCGGACCTTCTCCTGGCCCACGTAGTGCGCCCATCCGCCGCCGTTGACGCCTTGCGTGCCGCACATGGAGGTCAGCGCGAGGATCGTCCGGTAGATCTCATCGGCGTGGTAGTAGTGGTTGATGCCGGCGCCCATGATGATCTGGGAGCGGCCATGGGTCTGGGCGGCGTTGGTGGCGAAGTCGCGCGCCGCGCGGATGAGGGCGGGCCCGGAGACGCCGCACTGCTCGGTGGCCCAGGCCGGGGTGCCGGGGACGGTGGCGTCCTGGTAGTCCGTGGGCCAGGCGCCCGGAAGGCCCTCTCGCTCGACGGCGTAGTTGGCCAGCAGGATGTCGTAGACGGTGGTCACCAGGGTGCCGTCGGCCAGGCGCGTGGCGGGCACGCCCCGGTGGACGATGCCGCCGCCGACGGTGCCGGTGGGCGTGGACGAGGCGGGCAGGTCGAAGCGGGGCAGGAGGATCTCGGTGGGCTCCACGCGGGTCTCGCCCCCGGCCAGGTCCGCGATGCTCATGACCGGGTCGACGCCGTCCATGCGCAGGTTCCAGTGGCCCAGGCCCTCATCGGTGAAGCGGTCGGCCAGGGTGCCGCGCGGGTCGGCGGGGCCGGAGGCGCGGTCCCACACCAGGGGGCGGAACTCGTTCTTCGGCATGCCCTCGGCCACGCCCGGCACGCGGTCCGCGGTGAGGAAGCGCCCGGGGATCATGCCGGTGCCGTCGGGGGCGCGCAGCAATTCGACGAGGAAGGGGGCGTCGGTGTGCTTGCGCATGTAGTCCAGGAAGTAGGGGGTGCGGGCCCCCTCGTGGAACTCCGTGAGGATGACGTGGCCCATGGCCATGGCGGCGGCGCCGTCGGTGCCCGGTGCCACGCGCAGCCACTGGTCGGCGAACTTCGTGTTGTCCGTGTAGTCGGGGGAGACCGCCACGACCTTCGTGCCGTGGTACCGGGCCTCCGCCATGAAGTGGGCGTCCGGGGTGCGGGTGAGCGGGATGTTGGAGCCCCACATGATGAGGAACTCGGAGTTGTACCAGTCGCCGGCCTCGGGCACGTCCGTCTGGTCCCCGAAGACCTGGGGGGAGGCGGGCGGCAGGTCCGCGTACCAGTCGTAGAAGGAGAGCATCGTGCCGCCGATGAGCTCGTGGAAGCGGGCGCCCGCCCCGTAGGAGATCATCGACATGGCGGGGATGACGGAGAAGCCGGCGCAGCGGTCCGGCCCCCAGGTGCGGATCGTGTGGACGTAGGCGGCGGCCATGATCTCCATGGCGTCGTCCCAGCCGACCCTCACCATGCCGCCCTTGCCCCGGGCGGACTTGTAGGCCCGGGAGATCTGGGGGGTGTCGGTGATCTCGGCCCAGGCGGCGACGGCGTCGCCCCCGTTGCGCTCCTTGGCGGCGCGGAAGGCGTCGAGCAGGACGGAGCGGACGTAGGGGTAGCGGATGCGCGTGGGCGAGTAGGTGTACCAGGAGAAGGCCGCGCCGCGGGGGCAGCCGCGGGGCTCGTAGTCCGGCATATCCGCCGGGGTCTCCGGGTAGTTGGTGATCTGCTTCTCCCAGGTGATGACGCCGTCGGTCACGTAGACCTCCCAGGCGCAGGACCCGGTGCAGTTGACGCCGTGGGTGGAGTGGACCATCTTGTCGTGGCTCCACCGGTGGCGGTAGAAGGCGTCGGCCTCGCGACCACCCTCGAGGAAGAGCCGGCGGGCGTCGTTGGAGGCCTTGCCCCGGCGCAGGTAGGAGCCGAGGTTGTACAGGGACGCGCCGGGCTCGGCCACCGCAGCCGCATCCTCGGAGATCATCGGGGCGCTCGGCTCGGCGAGGTGCCTCGGGTCCGCTGGACTGGTCATCTGGGGTCCTTCACTGAGAGTGGGTGGAGTGGGTGGATGAGGCGCGCGGGCGGCCCCGGCGCGGGCGCCGCCGCGCTGGCGGCGCCCGGCGGGATCAGCCCGGGAACGGGGCGCCCGGGCGGGCGTAGCGCAGCCAGCAGATGACGCCGCACACCAGGCAGTAGGCGACGGAGATCCAGAACCAGGCGACGGCTCCGAGCGAGGCGATGGCCACGCCCACGATGAACGGGCCCAGCGAGGCGATGGCGGCGGTGAAGCCGATCGCGCCGCCGGCCTGGCGCTTGGGCATGATCATCGGCATCTGCTTGAAGGTGCCGGCATTGCCCAGGCCCGAGAAGAAGAACATGGCGAGCATGAGCCACAGGAAGCCCGTGAACTGCGAGGGGTCGGTGGGGTCGAGGAAGAAGGTGGCAGCGCCGAGGGTGGCCGCCATGCCGACGACTGACACGAAGGTCCAGATGGCGCCCCCGAAGCGGTCGCACAGGGGGCCCCAGAGCATGCGGACCACCGAGCCGATGAGGGGGCCGAGGAAGGCGTAGGCGGTGCCCTTGGGCAGCCCGGTGAAGCCGGCGTCCGCGAGGGAGGAGGCCGCGCCGAAGTTGTTGTTGATGAGCAGGGCGAACTGGGCGGCGAAGCCGGAGAAGAGCCCGAACGTGGCCACGTACATGAGCGTCATGTACCAGGTGTCCGGGTTGGAGAAGATGTCGATCTGCTGGCGGATGTTGGCCTTGACCGGCACGTCCTTGAGCATGGCGAAGGCGAGGATCGCCGCGACGATCGTCCACGGGATGAAGAAGATGGCCGCGTTGTGGACCCACATGTCAGTGCCCGCCGAGGTGCGCTGCGGGGCGATGAAGGTGATGCCGAGCAGGCCGAAGCCCATGAGCCAGGGGCCCAGGAGCTGGATGACGCTCATGCCGAGGTTCCCGACGCCGGCCTGGAGGCCCAGGGCGGTGCCGGACAGGCGCTTGGGGAAGAAGTAGCCGGTGGAGGGCATGTAGCCGGAGAAGGAGCCGCCGCCGATCCCGCAGGCGAAGGCCAGGCCGAGCAGGACGCCGTAGCTCGTGGAGCTGTCCTGGACGGCGAAGAACCAGCCGATCATGGGCAGGGCGTAGAGCAGCGAGGACCAGGCGATGAGCTTGCGCGTGCCGACGATCGGCGGCAGGAACATGTAGACGAGCCTGATGAGCCCGCAGGACAGGCCGGGCATGGCGGTGAGCCAGTAGAGCTGGCCCTTGCTCAGGTGGAAGCCGACCTCGTTGAGCTTGGGGGCGATCGCGCTGGGGAGGAACCACACGCAGAAGGCCAGGATCATCGAGTAGGTCGTGATGGCCAGAGTGCGCCAGGCGATGGACGAGGACCAGCTCTCGGGCTCCTCGGGGTTCCATCCGACGAGGGTCCGGCCGGTGGTGTCGAGCGTGGGCAAGATGTCTCCTGGTCTCCTGGGAGGTGGACGGCGGCGTCATCGCCGGGCGGCGCGCATCGTGATCGTTCACGGCGACCACGCACGGCGAGAAACCCCGCGAACGGGGCTCTCACCATGATGCCCGAAATATGCCGGAGTCGACCGGCGTAAAAAGGAAAGCGCTGGCGGCGTGCCGGAAGGGGCGCGTCGCCCGAGGTCGCGGCCCTCCGCTTAAAGTCACAGGCGAATCACATAATCACCCCGCCCCTCCCCGCGAGACCGGGCGAACAGCACGCCGAAACCGGGCGAACAGCACGGCGAGACCGGGTCGCGCGCCGCTACCGTGAGGCTATGAGCACCACGACGCCCCCCACTGCCAGCCCAGTCAGCACCGGAAGCGCTGCCTCCACCGACGGCGCCCCCGCAGCCTCGACCGCCCCGTCGCCGGCGGACGAGCCGATCGCGCAGAAGCGCCTCGCCCCGATGATCGGCACCGTGCCCGGGGCGGTCATCACCGTCTCCGACCGCTGCGCGTCCGGCTCCCGCCCCGACGAGTCCGGCCCCCTCGCCCAGCGCCTCCTTGCCGAGCACGGCGTCGTCGTCGAGGCCGTCCGCCTCATCCCCGACGGCGCTGAGGAGGTCCGCGCCGCCATCGAGGAGGCCATCGCCGACGGCGCCCGCGTCATCCTCACCACCGGCGGCACCGGCGTCACCCCCAGGGACCTCACCCCGGAGGGGACAGCGCCGCTCCTGGCCGCGCGCCTGGAGGGCATCGAGGCCCAGATCCGCGCCCACGGCCTGAGCAAGACGCCGCTCGCCGGCCTGTCGCGGGGCTATGTGGGTGTCACCTCGCGCGACGCCGACGGCGCCCTCGTCGTCAACGCGCCCGGTTCCAAGGGCGGGGTCAAGGACTCGATCGCCGTCGTCGGGCCGCTCGTCCCGCATGTGCTGGAGCAGCTCGGCGGCGGGGACCACTGAGGGCGGTCGCTGAGCCCAGGCGCGCCCCGGCCGCACCAGGCGCCCCGGGAGCCCGGCTGCGCTGGCAGCGGCTCATCCCTTCCAGGCGCGCACCTGCTCCCAGGTGTCGAGGTCGACGGCGGCGCGCTCCGTGCCCGCCACCTCCAGCACGCGCAGCGCACCCAGTGTCCGGTGGACGGCTCTGTCGCGCAGCGGTGAGCCCCCCGGGGCCACCGCCTCGAGCAGAGCGGGGGTCCAGTAGACGCCGAGCAGGTACTGCGTGTGGTCCCCGGCCCAGGCGCAGGCGCCATCGACTCCCGGTGCCGTTGGGACCCCGTTCAGCGCCCGCAGGAGCGGGGGCAGAGCAGCCGCGGCGCCCGGCGCGTCGCAGGTGAGGACCGCCGTGACGGGGGCTGGCGCGCCCCCGCCCGTCTCCTCCTGCCCACGTCCGGCGGCCAGGGCCTGGAGCCCGGCGGCGATCCCCGCGACAGGCCCTCCCAACGGTGGGTCCTCCAGGGCCCGGAGCACCCCCGGGGGCAGCGCCACCTCGGGTGGGGCGACGACGACGGTCCGCCCGGCTGGCAGGGCCGCGCTGCCCCGCAGCGCGGCCAGCCCTTCCAGGACGTGGTCGAGAAGGCGCCGCCCAGCGACCAGCACATCGGGCTTCGAGACCCCTCCGAGGCGTCGGGCCGTCCCGCCCGCGAGAACGACGGCGTCGAGCGCGCCGATCGTGCCGGTGACGCTGATAGTGCTGACACCGGTGATGGCGTCGAGCGCGCCCGTCATTCGGGGCGCGTCCAATCCCCGCTGCGCCCGCCGGACTTCGCGGTGACCCGGGCGTCGGTGAGCATCACTCCTCGGTCGACGCCCTTGACCATGTCGACGACGGCCAGGCCGGCCACCGTCACGGCGGTCAGCGCCTCCATCTCCACCCCGGTGCGGTCCGCGGTGCGCACGGTGGCGCGGATCTGAACGCCGTCGTCGACGATCTCCAGGTCCACATTCGCCCCGTGCACGCCGATGACATGCGCCAGCGGCAGCAGCTCCGGGACGCGCTTGGCGGCGGCGATCCCCGCGATGCGCGCCACGGCCAGCACGTCGCCCTTGGGGACGGTGCCGGCCCGCAGCGCCTCCACGATCGCCGGCGAGCAGCGCACCATGGCGGCGGCGCTGGCCGAGCGCGCGGTCGACGCCTTCTCGGTGACGTCCACCATGTACGCGGCGCCGGAGGAATCGAGGTGGGTCAGGCGGATGGGATCAGTGCTCATCACAGGCTCCTTGGTCACGTGTGGGCGGGGGAGGGCAGGGGGATGAGGCCGACAACGTCGCCGGGCCGCGCCCCAGCGGTCTCCTCATCGACGACGGCGAGCGCCTCGGCGGAGCTCAGCGACGACACGAGATGCGAGCCCGAGCCGAGCCGGTGCGTGGGCTCCACCCAGGGCAGGGCGGACGGGGCCGCCGTGGCCGGCTGTGCCGATAGTGCCGATTGGGCCGGGCCAGCGCTCTCGGGCGCCGGGGGCAGCGGCTCGGGCAGGGGGCTCGGCGCGTCGACGACGCGCACGGGGACGTACTGGCGCCGCCCCACCGGGCCCTTCCAGGCGGTGGCGGCCCGCGCGTAGGAGGCCCGCGACCCGGTGGCCCCAATGCCCGCGGCCTCCCGGTGTCCGGCGAGGATCGCCAGGGCGGGGGCGACGACGAGGGTGAAGGAGACGAGCACGCTCACCGGGTTGCCCGGCAGGCACAGCAGCGGCACGTCGCGCCCGTCGCGGGCGCGGATGGCCCCGTGGCCCTGGGGCTTGCCCGGCTGCATGGCGACCTTGGCGAAGCTGATCCGCACCCGCGCCCCCGGCCCGTCGCCGCCGGTGGGGGCCGCGTTGAGGGTGCTGCCGCGGGCGGCGGCGGGGCCGCCGGCGCTCTCGGCGAGCATGGTGAGCGGGTCGAAGGCCCCCGCGGACACGCCCCCCGAGGTGACGACGAGGTCCGCGTCCTCAGCCGCCTCGGCGAGGACCGCAGCCAGGGCCTCCGCGGTGTCCGCGCTGCGGCGCGCGCCCGCGAAGGCCGCGCCGCACTCGCGGATGAGCCCGGCCAGCAGCAGGGAGTTCGAGTCCGGGATCGTGCCCGGCGCGAGCCCCTGCCCGGCGTCGACGAGCTCGGCGCCGGTGGACACGACCGCCACGCGCGGTCGCGGGCGGGCGAGCACCTCGGCCCGGCCCACCGAGGCGAGCGCGGAGATCGCGGTGGCGCCCAGCAGGGTCCCCGCCTCCATGACCGGGTCCCCGACGGCGCAGCCCTCCCCGGCGCGCCTGACATTGAGGCAGGTACTCGGCGCGGCGTGGATCGCGACCCGCTGGGGCAGCGGGCGCGGGCCCGGGGCCTGGTCGGTGTCCTCCACCCTCACGACGGCGTCAGCGCCCTCGGGCAGCATCGCGCCGGTCATGATGCGCATGGCGGTCCCGGGGGCCAGTGGCGCGGGGGCGGTGCCCGCCGGGACATCGCCCGCCACCGGCAGGACGACGGGCGCCTGATTGGTGGCGCCGGCGGCGTCCTCGGCGCGCAGGGCGTAGCCGTCCATCGCGGAGTTCGTCCACGGAGGGACGGGCAGCGCGGCGGTGACGTCCTCGGCCAGGACGAGCCCGTGCGCGGCCTGAAGTGGCGTGGCGACGGCGTCGAGCGGGCGCAGGGCTCCCAGCGCCTCGCGGACATAATGCTCCGGCGGGATCAGTGTCGGCATCGTCGGCATTGTCGGCATCGTCTTCTCCTCAGGCGGCTTCGGCATGGGTGATGGGGGCGGTGTAGGGTCTGGCGCGTCCATGGGCGATACGAGGAGGGCGCTATGACGCGGGAGGCGGACCACTCGCACGAGGCTACCGGCGCGGCGGCCCCGGCGGGCGCGCGGATCGTGCGCGCCGAGATGACCGAGGCACCGGTGAGCGTCGCCGAGCTGGCGCGCGCGGTCGCCGATCGCGCGGCGGGCGCCGTCGTCACCTTCGACGGGATGGTCCGCGACCACGACGACGGGCGCTCCGTGGACTCCATCACCTACTCCTGCCACCCGAGCGCTGGGGAGGTCATCGAGCGGATCGCCGCCGATATCGCGGCGCGCCCGGGCCTGCGCGCCCTGGCGATCGTCCACCGCACGGGCGAGCTCGCGATCGGGGACACCGCCCTGGGCGTGGCGATCAGCGCCGACCACCGGGCCGAGGCCTTCGCGGCCCTGGCCGACGCCGTCGAGGAGGTCAAGCGCCGCCTGCCCGTGTGGAAGAACCAGCGCTTCTCCGACGGCACCACCGAGTGGAGCAACTGCGCCTGAGCGGCGCGCCTCAGCCCCCGGCGAAGGGCGGCAGGACGTCGACGCGGTCGCCGTCGACCAGTGGCGCCAGGGAGTCCGCGGGGGTGGACAGGCCGTTGACGAGGAAGGTCGAGATGCCGATGACCCGGGCCATCTCGATGCCTCGCCCCGCCAGGTGCTCGCGCAGGCCGGCGAGGGTGAGGGGGCCGGTGGCCTCCAGGCGCTCCTCGGTGCGGCCGGCGGCCTGCGCGGCAGCGGCGAAGTAGCGCAGCTCGATCACCACGGGGAGCGCGGCTGGGGTTGGCGACACCGCGGGCGCGGGCTCGGATGCGGTCATGGTGGTCCTTCCAAGAGCTAGTCGGGAGTGGGAGGGGAGGCGGCTGAGCGCGCCAGGCGCTCGTCGACGTCGCGGGCAGGTGCCGGCCTTACCCGCCGATGGCGGACATCGTCCGGCCCGGCCGCTCGAAGCCCGAGGGCAGTTCTGCCGGATCATCCGATCCATGGGCGAGGGGCTTGCGCCAGGCGGCGGCCGCCCAGACGCGCATGAGGTCCTCGTCCGTCGCCCCCGAGCGCAGGGGGCCGCGCAGATCGGTCTCGGTGGTGGAGAACAGGCAGGTCATGAGGCGCCCGTCCGCGGTGATGCGGGCGCGGTCGCAGTCGGCGCAGAACGGCGCGGTCACCGAGGCGATGATCCCCACGCTCCCGGCGGGGTGGGCGGCGCCGTCGTGCTCGCCCGCGGCCACGCGCCACAGGGCGGCGGGGCGGCGGTCCGGGCGGCCGGCCTCGGCCAGGGTGAATCCCGCGTCGCTGAGCGCGGCGAGGATCTGCTCGGCGCCGACGACGTCGTCGGCGCTCCAGGACTCTCGCGGCCCCAGCGGCATGTGCTCGATGAAGCGCAGCTGCCACCCGCGCCTCAGGCACTCGGCGAGCAGCCGGGGCGCCTGGGCGTGGAGCGTGCCCGGCAGGGCGACGGCGTTGACCTTGATGGGGGACAGGCCCGCGGCCTGCGCTGCGGCGGCGCCGGCCAGAGCGTCGTCGAGGCGATCGCGGCGGGTGAGGGCGGCGTAGGCCTCGCGCTCCAGGGCGTCGATGGAGACGTTGACGCGGGCCAGGCCCGCGTTCCTCAGCGCGGCGGCGCGCTTGTCCAGGCCGAGCCCGTTGGTGGTCAGGCCGATGTCTGGCACCGCGCCGCCGGGGGTGCGCAGGGAGGCGATCGCGCTGATGATCTCCTCCAGGTCCCGGCGCATGAGCGGCTCCCCGCCGGTGATGCGGATGCGCTCCACCCCCAGCCGGGTCACCGCGATCCGGGCGAGGCGGCCGATCTCATCGGCGGTGAGCAGCGAGGCGGAGTCGAGCCAGTCCAGGCCTTGGGCCGGCATGCAGTAGGTGCAGCGCAGGTTGCAGCGGTCGGTGATGGACAGGCGCAGGTCCCGCACGGTGCGCCCGTAGCGGTCGGTCAGCCCGGTCGGAAGGGCGCCCAGCCCCTCGGGCGCGCCCAGTCCTTCGGGCGCGCGCAGCCGCGGCATCGGCAGGAGTGTCCTGGCGGTGCCGGGGCCCGGGGCGCGAGCAGGGGCGGGGGTCATGGAACCAAAGAATACGGGGCGCCCCCGTGGGCGGGAATCACAGCGGGTCACGACGGACCGCGACCGGCGGTGACGAGCAATGCCGGGCAGTGCCCGGCCGTGGCCCCCGCCCACGGGAGCGCCGCGGGACTCAGGCGGTGCGGCGGATCTCGACGCGCGCGTAGCCGTCCTCGGCCTCGAGCAGCTCGTGGGAGAAGGCTCCGTCGAGCTGGTCGATCTGCGCCAGCAGCGGGGTGGGCACGTGCGGGGCGATGAGGTCGAAGGACTCGCCGACCGTCAGGCTCGACGCCGCCCCCAGGACGGCGGCGTGGCGCAGGCGGTGGGGGATCGCGCGCGCATCGAGGGCGAGGCGCTCGTCGCTGCACCCGCAGCCGCATCCGCAGCCGCCGGACTTCTTCTCCTCGATCGGCAGGAGGTTGGGGTTCTCGCTCATGCGGTGCTCCTTGGGGTGAGTGGGCCGATGGGCCCGAGGGGCCATCCGGCTGCCGAATGGCTGTGAGGCGGCGGGCGAGCGGGTGCCTGGTGAGCAGGACCGCTGCCACGGGCGTTGCCCGCCTGCTAGCGACTTTAATACGGTACGCCCTGTGATTAAAATGCTGGGCCGGGGCGAGCCGCGGGCTCCTCAGGGCGCTCGGCTGGGCGCTCCGTCCCACCGGCTCGCGCCCCGACTCCTCGCCCTGGCCATGGCCGGGGCCTGCCTTCTCGCCGGCCTCGACGCCGCGCTCCTGCGCCTCAGCCTCCCCGCGCCGGTGCGCGCCGCTGGGGGTGCCCCCGGCTCACTGGCCTTGCTCCACGGCCCCCTCATGCTCGTGGGCTTCCTCGGCTCGGTCATCTCCTTGGAGCGCGCTGTGGCGGCGCGGGCCGCCTGGGCCTTCCTCGCCCCCGCCGGCCTCGCCCTCGGATCGCTCCTCCTCCTGGCTGGCGCGCCGCAGACCGTGGGCCGCCTCGTCATGCTCGCCGGAGCGCTCGCCCTGGGCGCCATCTACATCGCCGTCCACCGCCGTGCCCCCTCGGTGGCCGGCGACGTCGAATCGCTCGGAGCCATCGCCCTCATCCTCGGGGTCTTCCTGTGGATCGCGGGCGTCCCCATCGAGGACTGCGTCCCCCTCTGGCTCCTCCTGCCCACGCTCACGATCGTCGGCGAGCGCCTCGAGCTCGCCCGCATCGCCTTCCTCGACGACGCCGTCGAGACCACTGTGGCGGGACTGTCCGCCGTCGCCCTGCTGGGGGCCTGCCTCCACCCCGCGGGCGGGTGGGCGACGATCATCATCGGCCCCGCGCTCCTCGGCCTCGCCGTCACCATGGCGTACCACGACGTCGCCCGCCGCACGATCCGCTCCCGGGGCCGGGCTGCGGGCGCCGTCCGCTTCTCCGCCGCCTCCATGCTCGCCGGCTACCTCTGGCTGGCGATCGCCGGGGCGGCCTGGACGGTCTGGGGCCTCGACGGCGCCGCCTACGAGATCATCATCCACTGCCTCAGCCTGGGCTTCGCCTTCTCCATGATCCTGGCCCACGCCCCCACGATCATCCCCGCCGTCGTCCACCGGAACCTGCCCTACCACCGGCTCATGTGGCTGCCCTTCGCCCTCCTCCACGGCGGCCTGGCGCTGCGGGTGGGGGCGCTGGCCGCCGGGGCGCTGGTCCCGTGGCAGGCTGGCGGAGTGGTGGGGATCGTCGCCATCCTCGCCTTCATGCTCATCGCCGTCACCCGCGTGGCCACCTCGGGACGGATCGGGAGCCGCCCATGATGCCGACCCCCATGCCCGGCCCGTCCGCCCGGGCCGCTGGCCAGCCGCCCCAGCGCCCCGGTCCCGCGGGCAGGCCCGCTGGCGCAGCGCCTGGCGCTCCCGGTGGCAAGCGCGCTAGCCGGCGCGCCACGCAGGTGAGGCGCAACGCCGTCGTCCTGGCCTGGCTCGCGGCGGCGGGCGCGCTCACCGTCGGCGTGCTCGCCGGGCCCCTGGCCACCTGGGGGCCCTGGCTCCCCCTGCACGCGCTCCTGCTCGGCGGCATCGGCTCGGCGATCACCACCTGGTCAGCGCATTTCGCCGACACCCTACTCCACCGGCCCGCCTGGGGCGGCGCCGTGCTCCTGGACGCCCGGCTCGCCGTCCACAGCCTCGGCGCCATCGCCGTGCTCACCGGCATCACCGCTGGCCTGGCCCGGCTCGCCCTGGCTGGCGCCGTCGCCGTCCTCGCCCAGGCGCTGCTGGGAGTGGCCGCGATCGCCGTCCAGCGCCGCCGCGCCGTCGCCCCGCGGATGGGGGCGCTCGCCCTCCACTACGCCGTCGCGCTGACCGCCCTGGCCGCTGGGGCGCTGCTGGGATGGCTCACCAGCTGGGCGGGGGAGCCCGGCGGGCTGGGCGGTGGGGGCGGGGCCAGCGCGCGGCTGGTCGACGCCCTCTACATCGCCCACACGACGACGATGCTCCTGGGCTTCGTCGGCATCACCGTGCTGGGCACGCTCACCGTCCTCTGGCCCACCATGCTGCGCACCCGCATGGAGCCGGTCGCCCCGCGCTGGGCGGCCCGGGGCCTGCCGGTCCTCGTGGCCGGGACGGTCCTGGCCGCGGCCTCCGGCGCCTGGCTGCCGCTTGGGGCGCTGGGCGTGGCCGTCTACCTGCTGGGCGCCGCGAGCGTCCTCGTCCCCGCGCTGCGCACCGCGCGCCGCGTGCCGCCGAACTCCTACGCCACGGCCTCGACGGCCGCAGCGGTCGGCTGGTTCCTCGCCAGCGTCGTCCTGCTCGGCATCGGGATCGTGGGCGCCCTGGCTGACGGCGGAGCAGCAGGCAGCGGCGCCAGCGCGGCCGCCGGGGCGGGGCACGGAGCGGCGGCGCAGGCGGCCGCGATCCGCCAGACGATCCACGGGCTGCGCCTGCCGCTCGCCACCGGCTTCGCCCTCCAGGTGCTCATCGGCGCGCTGTCCTACCTCACCCCCGTCATGCTCGGCGGCGGACCCGCGGCCACGCGCGCCACCAACGCGATCCTCGACCGCGCCGCCTCCTACCGCGTCACCGCCGCCAACGCGGGGCTCCTCATCGCCCTCGCCCCCGTCCTCACGACGCCGGTGCGCCTGGCCGGGGCCCTGCTGGCGGGCGCGCTCGCGGCCCTCGTGCCCGTGGGCATGGCGCGCTGCGCGCTCGAACTGAGGCGCCGGGGCTCGGGGGCCGGCGCTCCCGCCCGCGGCGCCCCTGGCTCCCACCGCCCCGGCAAAGCCCCGTCCCGGCCCGCGCCCGCGGGCGCTCCCACCACTGGAGACCACGATGACTGACACCCCTGACAAGCCCAGCGCCGCCAGCGGCGCAGGCGAGCCGACTGCCGCCAGCACTGCCGCCTCTCCCGGCACTGCCAGCGCGTCCAGCGCACCAAGCGCCCCCGGCGCTCCCAAGGCAGCGGGCGCGCTTCCGGCTCGCACCCTCGACCGGCGCGGGGCGATCCTCGGCGTGGCCACCGCGGGCGCCGCCGTCGTCGTCGGAACGGCGATCCACTCCTGGAACGGCGCCTCCCAGGGCGGCGCCACCGGGTCCGGCGCCACCACCGAGGTGACGGTGACCGTTGAGGGCATGCGCTTCGTGCCCGACACGATCGACGTGGCCAGCGGGGACCGGCTCGTCATCACCCTGGAGAACACCGGGGACCAGGTCCACGACCTCGTCCTGGAGGGAGGCGCCACCACCGGGCGCGTCGCGGCGGGCGCCAGCGCGCGCCTCGACGCCGGGGTCATCTCCGGGCCCGTCGAGGGCTGGTGCTCCATCGCCGGGCACCGCGCCCAGGGCATGGTCCTGCACATCACCGCCAGCGGGCAGGCGGCGGGCGCCGCCCAGCCGAGTCAGACGGCCGCCGGCCATGACCACGGGGCGCACGGCGCGGCGGCGTCGGGCCCGAGCGCCACCCCGAACCTCGAGGTGCCCCTGCCCGACGGCTTCACCCCCTTCGACGCCGCCCTCGCCCCCGCTCCCGCGGGAACCGTCCACCAGCACACCTTCACCGTCACCGAGGTGCCCGGCGCCTACGTGGGCGCGGGCGTCACCCAGACCCGCTGGACCTTCAACGGCACCGCCCCCGGCCCCGTCCTGCGTGGCAAGGTGGGAGACACCTTCGAGATCACCCTGGTCAACAACGGCTCGATGAGTCACTCGATCGACTTCCACGCCGGGATCGTGTCCCCGGACAAGGTCATGCGGTCCATCAACCCCGGGGAGTCGCTCGTCTACTCGTTCACCGCCGAGCAGGCGGGCATCTGGCTCTACCACTGCTCGACGGCGCCCATGAGCGTCCACCTGGCCTCCGGCATGCACGGCGCCGTCATCATCGACCCCGATGGGCTCGCCGCCGTGGACCGCGAGTACGTCCTCATCCAGTCCGAGCTCTACCTGGGGCCCGAGGGCGGGCAGACTGACGCCGCGAAGGTGGCGGCCAAGACACCGGACCTCATGTGCTTCAACGGAGTGGCCTTCCAGTACGCGCTCGCCCCCTTGGCGGCGAAGGCGGGGGAACGGGTGCGCTTCTGGGTGATGGATGCCGGCCCCTCGCTGCCCACGTCCTTCCATGTGGTGGGGCTCCAGTTCGACACCGTCTTCTTCGAGGGCGCCTACCAGCTGGGCGGTCCCGACGGCGTCGGGCGCTCCTGGCGGGGCGGCTCGCAGGCGCTCGGGCTGCAGCCGGCGCAGGGCGGTTTCGTGGAGGCCGTCGTCCCGGCGGCTGGCAGCTACGCGGCGGTGACGCACGCCTTCGCCGACATGGAGAAGGGCGCCAAGGCGATCCTCAAGGCCAGCGAATAGGGGCTGCGCGCCTCCCCGTCGCCGGCCTCTGGGCGCGGCCTGGGAGCGCCGCGCCGGGCTACTCCTCGAAGCGAGCGTGGCAGCCGTCGTCGAGGAGGGGGTAGACCGCGAGCAGGGGGCGGTCCTCGTGATCGGGCGCTCCCTCGGGCGGCTTCGGCAGGAGGCCCTGGCGCTGGGCGACGGCGTTGAGGAAGCCCTCGTGCATCGCGCAGACCAGCGGGTGGGGCGCCCGGGAGCGGGTGACGAGCGGGCAGGCTTTGAGAACGACCTTCTCCCCCTCGATCTCGGGGGCGAATCCCATGAGGGCGAGGTCGGGGAGCAGCGCGGAGAGGCGGTCCGAGGCGCTGGCGTCCTCGGGGAGCGGGTCGAGGGGATCGTCGCTGGCGGGTGACGGGCTCAGCTCGGCCCAGCGGCGCCCGACGCGCAGGGCGATGTCCTGGGCCTCGGGGCCGCTGCCGAAGGTCTCGACGATCGCGTCGAGGAGGGTGAGGTAGGAATCGATGACGATCATCGGGTCCGGGGAGACCGCTGTGTAGAGCAGCGCGGGGCGGCCCCTCCTGCCGGTGGGCCGCGTCGAGGCGGTGACGAAGCCTGCCTCGACGAGGGCGTCGAGGTGCTCGCGAACCGTGTTGTGGTGGAGGTCGAGGCGGTCGGCCAACTCTGCGGCGGTCAATGGGACAGTGGAAGCCTCGACGAGCTCGAGGACCCGGCGGCGCGCCACGGTGAGGTCGGCCCTAGCTGACAGGTCCGACCATGTGGGCCGGGGCAGGAGGTCCGCCGTGGTGTCAGGAGCGGCTGGTGCCGCTGGTGAGTCGGGCATGGGAGGAGCCTATGGCTTACCGCAGGTCGGAAGACAGTCTCTAAGGTCCCGAAACGGCAATGAAGCTCGGGGTTACGAAGTGGCGCTGGCCTCGCGCGTCATGACCCGGTAGGAGGGCAGTGGCGCTCCGGGGGCGATCGTCGCGGTGGTGCGGAAGCCGTGGCGCTCGTAGAGCCGGGCGGCCCCCTCGCTCGTGGCCTCCAGGTGGGCGGGCAGTCCCGAGGCGTCGGCCCTCGCGAGGCCGTGGTCCAGGAGCGCTGAGCCGATCCCCATGCCGCGTGCGCCTGCGTCGACGGCGAGCAGGTACAGGTACCAGTGCGGGCGCGCGGGGCGCTCGGCGAGGCAGGCCGCCGTGTCCCGGGTGAGGAGCCCCCAGGCGTCACCGAGCAGGGCCAGGTCGATGCCACCTCCCGCGCCGTCACCCTCCAGGTCCGCGGGGGTCTTCGGCGCGCGGTCGATCCGATCCCACAGGGCCGCGCCGAGCACTCGGCCGTCTCCGTCCACCGCGAGGTCAACGACGGCGTCCCCCGCGATCCCATTGGCCGACTCCTCGTCGTCCGCGACGAGGTACTCGCTGCCGAGCGTGACGCGGTGCAGATGGTCGAGGGCTGCCAGGGGGTCGGGCGCGGCGGCGATGATGACCCGCACCACCGGATCATCCGCGAAAGCGCCGGTGAGCAGGACGGCGACGGCGTCGAGGTCGCCCGGTCCACCGGGGCGGAGCTCCAACGACGTTCTGGAATCTCCAGCCGCAAGACGATCAGCATTCATTGCGCTCATGCTACTGCGTGTGCTGATCTGTCTCGCTGTCCGGGGTTATCGGGGCCAGGCGTCGAGGATGTGAGGGTAGGTGTCGGGGGTGCCGAAGGTCATGAGGGTGCCGTTGGCCAGGGGGCGGGTTTTGGTGGCCAGGGCGAGTCCTTGGTCGTGGTGGGGGTTGGTGGTGGCGAAGAACATTTTCCATCCCGGGGAGTACTCGAAGGGGTAGTGGTCGGCGCGCAGGGGGTGGCCGACTCTGGAGACTTTGCCGACGTGGCAGGGGCCCATGGCCTCGATGGCCGATGCGAAGAGGGTTTCGACGAGGCCCTCGTCCTGGTCGAAGTAGGTTCCTAGGCCTTGATCGATCTGCCAGCTGGCAATGCCCCGTCCCTCCTCGAGCAGGTCGAGGGCGATGGAGAGTTGTGATTCGCCGCCGGGCGTGTCGCAGAAGAAGTAGAGCATGGTGGATGGTTTGCCGGTGAGGGCGTTGAGCTCTTGCTCGTTGAGGAGTCCTTGGGTGAGTGTGTCCTTGGTCAGGGGTGGGTTGGCGTAGGCCTGTTCGCGGGTGTCGGCGACCAGGCGCCAGGTGTGCAGGGGCGGGTGGAGGCGGTGGAGTTCCTCCATCCAGTCCCACATCCGCGCCGCCTCGAGGGCGGGGTCGTAGGCACGATTGATCCATGTTGTCGATAGTCTCCAGCGCATGGTTCCTCCGGGTCCGTGGTATAAGACATAGGTGATGACGGCCTAGGAGGCTTATTCATAGGGGTGTTTAGGGTGTTTTGTTGGTAATAGCGTGTCGCTAAGCAGGGTGGCGGCTTGCTCTTGAGAGAATCTTTGGTGCTTAAGCCAATCCAACCAAGAAGCAAACCGCCATGACGAATAGTAGCACGAGAATCCCTCGGTGTGAGGTTATGGGCCTGTGCGAGGCCATTTTCGCCGAGAACCCCGATCTGCCGGTCTTCGGGGCGAGGGCGCTGGGGCTGTTCCTGTGCGCGCGCCTGACCCTGATCCTGGCTGCGGCACAACCTGCCCCAGGAGCTGCTCGCCGAGCTCTACGGCGTCTGGCAGGCCACCGTCTTTCGCGTCATCAGCACCTGCACGCCCCTGATTGCCGCATGCCTGAACGGCAGTGCTCCAACGGTGGAGGACCTGGATGCCACGGCCCAGCTGATCATCGACTCCACCCTGCTTCAGTGCTGGTCCTGGAAGGACCACTGCGAGCTGTGCTCCGGTGAGCACAAGACCACGGGGCTGAGCGTCCAGGTGGCCTGCGCCCTGTCAGGGGCCCTGGCCTGGGTGTCCGACCCCCAGGACGGATGCGCGCACGACGCTCAGGCCCTGCGCCGCAGCGGCCTGCTCGACGTTCCCGCCACCGGCCTGCCCGACGGGGCGTCACCACCCAGGCGTATTGGCGACAAGGGGTGCATCGGACTGGGCATGATCACCCCGAGAAGAAAACCCGCGAGACTTCCCCTCAACCCAGACGACAAGGCCTGCAACCGGGCCGTCAACCAGATCCGCCACAAGATCGAGCGAGTCATCGCCAACATCAAGACCTGGAGAGTCCTGCGCACCGGCTGCAGAAGACCACCGGAAACCTTCCCGGAAACCATTACCGCAGTCCTCGGACTCATATTCACTTACACCCTATGAATAAGCCTCAAGAAATGACGATAAAGGAATACGTCCCCCCAATGTCAAGAGCCAACCGCCCTGAAAAGCGAAGAAGGCGAGGCCGAGGTCGAGGCATTCCAGCGCGATTGCGTGTTGGCCTCGTCGCGCAGAGTAGTGACACCTCCTCGCGCCAGAGGAACTGGGCGAATCGGGCTATCTCAATGCCGGCTTCGTGGGGTCCTCGGCCTCCAGAGAGGGGGCGAGGAGGCGGCGGAAGGAATCGACCCGCGCGGCGCGCGCCTCCATTTCTGCCTCTCTCCCCGTGCTCTCGCGTCTTCCCGGGCTCGCGCCGTCGGCCTCCCAGGGCTCGCGCCCGGCGGCCCAGTCGTCCAGCGCGCAGTCGATGACGCCGGCCTCGTGGGTGCAGCCACGGGGGCAGTCCTCCGCCACGGCGGCCAGGTCCGGGAAGCCCCGCAGCACGTCGGCGCTGGAGACATGCGAGACCCCGAAGGATCGCACCCCGGGGGTGTCGATCACCCAGCCCCCGCCGGGCAGCTCGAGGGCCTGCAGGCTCGTGGAGGTGTGCCGCCCCCGTCCGGTGACCTCGTTGACCTGCCCGGTGACGCGATCCGCGCCGGGCACGAGCGCGTTGATGAGCGTGGACTTGCCGACCCCCGAGTGGCCCACGAACACGGCGGTCCTCCCCGCGATCGCCTCGCGGACGGCGTCGGCCCCCTCCCCGGCCCGGGAGGCCTCCGCCCGTGAGGCGGGGTCGAGGCGGGTGGGCAGGGAGCGCACGCCGAGGGGCTCATAGAGAGCCAAGAGCGCCCCGGCGTCGGCCAGATCCGATTTGGTGAGGACGAGGAGGGGCTCCATGGCGGCGTCGTAGGCGGCCACGAGGTAGCGGTCGATCATGCGCGGGCGCGGCTCGGGGTCGGCCACGGCGGTGACGATGACGAGCAGGTCCGCGTTGGCGACGACCGGCCGCTCCGTCCCGGCGGCGTCGCCGTCCTCGGCGCTGCGGCGCAGGAGGGAGGCGCGCTCCTCGATGCGCACGAGGC
Source organism: Actinomyces timonensis DSM 23838 (assembly GCF_000295095.1). Classification (GTDB taxonomy): domain Bacteria; phylum Actinomycetota; class Actinomycetes; order Actinomycetales; family Actinomycetaceae; genus Actinomyces; species Actinomyces timonensis. The sequence goes on from NZ_JH806634.1 coordinate 369,882, forward strand.
GGGCGAGAGAGCCGTCCCGGCCGCTGAGGTCCCCGACGACGGACACCCGGTCCCCGACGACGATCTTGCCCCTCCCGAGCTCACGGGCCTTCATCGCGGTGATGTCCCCGGTGCCGTCGAGTGTGGGGGAGGGGTCGGCCAGGCGGATGCGGTAGTGGCCGCGGTCGATGCGGGTGACCATGCCCTCGGCGGCGTCGGCGTGCGCGGGGCGCTGCTTGGTGCGCGGCCGCGAGCCCCTGCCCGGGCGCACGCGCACGCGGGGGTCATCGGTGCCGATATCGCGGCGGGCCATCAGCGCGCCTCCTCATCTGGCGCGCTGGCGAGCATGCGCTCCCACAGGCCGATGAAGCCCGGCAGGGTCTTGGAGGTGCAGGCGACGTCGTCGAGCCGGGTTCCGGGGACGGCCAGCCCGATGATCGCGGCGAGGGTCGCCATGCGGTGGTCCGCGTAGGAGCGAAGCAGCGCGGGGCGCAGCGGGGACGGCCCGGCCAGGGCGTCGATCTCGATGCCGTCGGCCGTCTCGCGGGCCGAGGCGCCGAGCCGCTGGGCCTCGGAGACGATCGCGGCGAGCCGGTTCGTCTCATGCCCTCGCAGATGGGCGATGCCGCGCAGGCGCGACGCGCCTCCTTGCGCGGAGGCGAGGATGGCGAGGGCGGCGACGGTGGGCGCGAGCTCGCCGACGGCGGAGAGATCGGCGTCGATACCCGCCAGCCTCCCGGTGCCGGTGGCCTCGAGGGTGAGGGAGCCATCGGGGGCGTCGATGAACCGCGTGGCACCGCCGAGCCTCGGCAGGAGCTCGCGCCAGGCGTCCCCGGCCTGCGTCGTGGAGGCGGGCCAGTTGGGGACGCGCACGCGCCCGCCGGCCACGAGAGCGGCGGCGAGGAAGGGGCCGGCGTTGGACAGATCCGGCTCAATGGCGACCTCCCCGCCCGTGGGCCTGCCGGGCGCCACCGTCCAGGCGCGCTCGCCCTCGGGCTGCCCCGGCACGGGCTCCTCGACGTCCACGCCCCGCTCCCGCAGCGAGGCCAGGGTCATCGCCACATGCGGCAGGGACGGCACGGGCCCCGTGGGGGTGATCCGCGCGCCGCCCGGCAGGAGGGGCGCGGTGAGCAGGAGCGCGGAGAGGAACTGGGAGGACGCCGAGGAGTCGACGGCGATCGGCCGCGGCCCTGTCCCCGCGCCCTCCGCCCCGGTGTCCCGCGCCGCGATGCCCAGCGCGCCGGGGGTGATGAGGACGGGCAGGAAACCGGGCTCCCCCTGGTAGTCGACGCGCGCCCCGAGGGAGGCGACGGCGTCGAGCAGGGGGCCGAGCGGACGGGCGCGGGCGGCCTCGTCGCCGTCGAGGAGGACGGGGGCGTCCGCGAGCGCGGCCAGCGGCGGGATGAAGCGCATGACGGTGCCCGCCAGGCCGCAGTCGATGCGCGCGGGGGCGCCGTCCCCGTCGGCCCCACCTGCCCGGCCCGCTGCCTGGCTGACGGGGAAGGGGAGCGCTGCGGGGGTGACGCGCAGGCGTGTGGGGGAGCCGTCCTCCACGATGCGCGCGCCAAGGGTGGTGAGGGCCGCGATCATGAGCTCGGTGTCGCGCGAGCGCAGCACTCCGGTGAGCGTGCTCGGCCCGGCGGCGATGGCGGCGAGCACGAGGGCCCGCGCGGTGAGGGACTTCGATCCCGGCAGTTCGACGACGGCGTCGAGCGGCCCCGTGGCGCGCGGCGCGTCCCAGGCAGGGGCGTCGGTCAGCTCGTCATGCACGGGGCAGACTCTACGGCGCCTCAGCGGCTCCTTTCGGGACGATGGCGCGGCGACAGCGGGACCTGGCGTCACTCGCGGGACCCGCCTACACTTGTAGGCACGTACCTACATTGAGGAGGGGTCGACGTGCAGAGCACGATGACGGCGCGGGCGCTCAACCAGGACGTGAGCGCGGCCAAGCGCGCCGCTGCCCGTGGGCCGGTGATCATCACCGACCGGGGGCGGCCGTCGTTCGTCCTCATGTCCATCGATGACTACCGCGCGCTGCGGCCGAAAAGGTCGCTGGCCGAGGCTCTCCGGATGGATGACGGCGGCGGGGAGATCGATATCGAGTTCGGCCCGGTGAACCCCGGCGCTCTTCCGAGGGCGGCGGACCTGTGAGGTACTTGCTCGACACCAATGTCATCAGCGAGTTGAGGAAAGCGCCCGGGCGGATTGATCCCGGGGTTCTCGCCTGGGCCTCGTCCCAGGATGAGCAGGACATGGCGCTGAGCGTCATCACTGTGCTGGAGGTCGGGCTCGGCGTCGCCCGGCTGTCGCGCAAGGATCCCGCCCAGGGCGCCCGGTTGCGGGACTGGTACGAGCGGGCGATCTTTGACGGCTTCGCCGAGCGGACGCTGCCCATCACTCCCGCAGTGGCGCGGCGATGCGTCGAGCTGCATGTCCCCGACTCTCGCCCGGACCGGGACGCGTGGATAGCGGCCACAGCCCTGGAGCATGACCTGGTGGTGGTCACGAGGAACATCTCCGGCTTCGCCCCCACAGGAGTCGAACTCTTCAATCCCTGGGACGGGGAGCGCGCCTGATCGGGAGGAGTGGAGCGCGAGCCGTGGAGCGGCGATCAGCGCGCTCAGGCGGCCATGACGGGGATGTCGGTGAGACGGGCCGCTAGGAGCGGATTGCCGTGGTACTTCCCGCCGGGGATGTCCAGGGTGACCGTGTCCTGGCCAGCGTCCGCCCAGACGACCGGCATGGTCATCGTGGCCCCGAACTTGGCGGTGCTCGTGAGTCCCGTGACCATCGCCGGCTTGCCATCCCCGTTGCCGTCGAAGTCCACTGGGTAGAGGCGGGTCGTGCCCGCCAGCAGGGTCATCCCGACCACGCCAGCGTTCGACCACTCGCTGGTCCAACGGGCGAGGGCCGGGTAAGGGACTCCGAAGCGCTGCTCGGATGGGGCGACGAATCCGCCGGTGGCGCCCGGGCTCGTCTCGGAGTACGTCACCTTGACGTTGCCGAAGAGGAAGCCCCCGCTGCGGACCACTTGATCGAGGGAGAGGTGGAGGGTGGTGTCCTTCTCTCCCGTGTCCGCCACGTCGACGCCGTCGGCGCCGGTGCCCGCGGGGCCCGCCGGGGTGGGGAGGGCGCTCGACGCCGCGGCGGACGCGGAGGGCGTGGCCGACGCGGTCGAGGCACTGGCCTCGTCGGGCTTCGCCGGCGTCGCAGTGAGCTCGACGCGCCGGTTGGCCGCCCGGGCCTCATCCGTGGTGTCGTTGACGCGGGGCTCCTTCTCCCCCTTGCCGCTGACCGAGACTCTCCAGGGCTTCATGTCGGTGAGCTGGGCGAGGCGGTCGGAGACCGCCTGGGCGCGCTGCTCGGAAAGAGCCTGGTTGTGGGCGTCATCGGCGACGTCGTCGGTGTGGCCCACGATCGTGAGGCTCCCGCCGGAGGGGTACTGCGCCAGCTGACTGACGGCGGTGGCCAGGACGCTATCCGCCTGGGCGCTGAGGGCCGCCGAGTCGCTCTCGAAGGTGACGTCCCCCGCGATGGTCGCGGTGACGGTCGTGTCGGTCGTCGTGGTGTCGGAGGAGCCATCCGCCGCGGCGGTGAGCCATCCGAGTTGATAGGGCCCTGCCAGGGAGGTGTCCATTGTCGCTGCCGAGACCACCGAGTCCACGGTGACGCCCTTGGCGAGCGGGTCCCCCTCGGCCACCACGGGAACCCTTGGGGCGACGCCGAGGTTGTTGATGAGGACGGCGATCTCGGTGGCCGACTCCGGGAGCGGCGCGAAGACGGGGCTCATGGTCAGCTCCTCGCCGTACTGCTTGGGAGAAGAGGTGTCGAGCTCGGGGTAGACCATGCCCGCGGCGGCGTCGATGAGCCGGGCGCCCAGCATCGTTGTCGATTCGAAGGGCTCGACGCCGAGCGGGCTGGTGGTCAGCGACAGCTTGCCGCCATCGGTCTTGGTCACCCGCACCGGCAGCACCGTGTTGGAGGCGCCCCGGATCGCCGGGCCGATCTCCACTTTCAGCTCGTCGTCCCAGAAGCCGGTGGTCCAGGAGACGACGCCGTCCACGGCCGCGATGGAGGACGTCGCCGAGGGCTGCGCGGACGGGACGCTGCTGGTGGGGCTGGCAGCGCCCTCGCCACCTCCGTCCTTGGACGAGCAGGCGGCGGCGCCGGCCAGGGCGGCGATCGCGGGGGCGAGGAGGACGGAGCGGCGGGAGGGAAGCATGGGAGCCTCCAGGTGAGGATGGGGAGGGCGCGTGGCCCGTGCATTGCTTCCACCCTAACGGCGGAAACCCCTCTGACAAGGCCCTTCGCGCGCGCTGCGCATGGGGACGCGTCCCCGTGGAGTCTCAGATCCCGTCGATGACGGCGTTGAGGGCGGCGCTGGGGCGCATGACCTCGGCCGTCAGGTCCTTGTCCGGGTGGTAGTAGCCGCCAATGTCGGCGGCGCTTCCCTGGACAGTGAGCATCTCCTCCTGGATGGTGGACATGACGGCGTCGAGTTCCTCAGCGACGGGCTTGAAGGTGCTGGCCAGCTCGGAGTCCTCGGACTGCGCGGCCAGGGCGCGCGCCCACTCCAGGGCGAGCCAGGCCGCCGAACCGCGGTTGTCGATCTGCCCGCAGGCGCGCCCGGGTGAGTGGTCCGCCTCCAGGAACGCGGTGGTCCCGGCGTCGAGAGCATCGGCGAGGATCGCGGCCGACGGCTTGTCGTTGCACTGCGCCACATGACGCAGGGCCTCGGCCAGGGCCAGGTACTCGCCCAGGGAGTCCCAGCGCAGGTGGTTCTCCGCCAGCAGCTGCGCCACGTGCTTGGGGGCCGAGCCGCCCGCGCCCGTCTCATACAGGCCGCCGCCGCTCATCAGCGGCACCACGGAGAGCATCTTGGCGCTCGTGCCAAGCTCCAGGATCGGGAAGAGATCCGTGTTGTAGTCGCGCAGGACGTTGCCGGTCACCGAGATCGTGTCCTCGCCCCGCCGGGCCCGCTCCAGGGACAGGCGGGTGGCCGCTACGGGATCGAGGATGCGGATCTCGGGCCCGTCGCCCTCCGCCGACTCCTCCGAGGCCTCGTCCTCGCTGTCGGTGGGGGAGTCGGGCTCGTCCTCGCCGTCGGCGGTGAGGCTCACGCCCTCCTCGGCGAGGTAGCGCGTGACCAGGGTGATGAGCTCAGCGTCGTGGGCGCGCTCAGGGTCGAGCCAGAACACGGCGGGCGCCCCGGTGGCGCGGGCGCGGGCGATCGCCAGGCGCACCCAGTCGCGGATCGGGTCGTCCTGCGTGGCGCAGGCGCGCCAGATATCCCCGGCCTCCACCTCGTGGGAGAGCAGCACGGTGCCGGGCTCCACCCCAGCCCCCTCGATCGCGACGACCTCCACGGTGCCCGCGGCGTCCATGATGAAGGTCTTGTCGTGGCTGCCGTACTCCTCGGCCTTGCGGGCCATGAGCCCCACGTTCGGGACCGTGCCCATGGTGGTGGGGTCGAGCGCGCCGTTGGCCTTGCAATCCTCGATGACGGCCTCGTACACGCCCGCGTAGGAGGAGTCGGGGATGACGGCGAGGGTGTCGCGCAGCTCGCCGTCGGCGTCCCACAGGGTGCCCCCGCGGCGGATCATCGCCGGCATGGAGGCGTCGATGATGACATCGGAGGGCACATGCAGGTTGGTGATGCCCCTGTCCGAGTCCACCATGGAGATCGCGGGGCCGTTGGCCAGTTCGGCGGTGATCGACTCGTGGATCGCCGCGCCGCCCTCCAGGCCGTCCAGTCCGGCCAGGATCGAGGCGAGCCCGTCCTCCACCCGCAGCCCGGCGGCGGCGAGCGCGTCCCCGTGCTCGGCCAGCGTGGTCGGGATGACGGCGGCGACGGCGTGCCCGAAGATGACCGGGTCGGAGACCTTCATCATCGTGGCCTTGAGGTGGACCGACAGCAGCAGGTCCTCCTCCTTGGCGGCGGCCACCTGCGCGGCCAGGAAGGAGTCGAGGGCGGTGGCGCTCATGCGCGTGGCGTCCACGACCTCTCCCGCGGTGACGGGCAGGTGGTCGCGCAGGACGCGGGGCTCGCCGCCGCCCGCGGGCACGAACCGGACCTCCAGGGCGCCGTCCTCGCTCACGACGACGCTGCGCTCGTTGTGCTTGAAATCCCCCTCCTCCATCGTGGCCACGCGGGTGCGCGACTCGGGGGACCACTCGCCCATGGAGTGCGGGTGGGAGCGCGCGTAGGCCTTGACGGAGGCGGGGGCGCGCCGGTCGGAGTTGCCCTGGCGCAGGACGGGGTTGACGGCGCTGCCCTTGATCGCGTCGTAGGCGGCTCGGACCTCCTCCTGAAGCGGGGAGGCCGGGGCATCCGGGTACTCGGGGATGTCGAATCCCTGCTCGCGCAGCTCGGCGATCGCGGCCTTGAGCTGGGGCAGGGAGGCGGAGATGTTGGGGAGCTTGATGATCGTCGCGCTCGGGGAGGAGGTGAGATCCCCCAGGTGGGCCAGGCCGTCGTCGGCCAGGCCGAAGGCCGCCAGGATGCGTCCCGCCAGGGAGATATCGGCGACGCCGACACTCACCCCCGCCGCCCGCGTATAGGCCTCCACGATCGGCAGGAAGGAGGCGGAGGCCAGCATGGGGGCCTCATCGGTGCGGGTCCAGACGATGTCCGGCTCGTCGGCTCCCGGCGTGGCGGCGGTGGTCTGGTGATCGGTCACGGAATCGGACACGGAATCGGCTCCTCGGTTCGATGCGTCGGCGCGCGGTGGAAGCGCGGTGGGAAACGGGCGGGGCGAGCCCACGGGGCCCGCGGGCGGGGTCAGGCGGAGGCGCCCTCGTAGCGCTGGCGCACGGCGTCCTTGGCAGCCTGGATCGCCTTGCGGTGCTCCCGCTTGTTCGCGGCGCGCCACGCCAGCGAGGGGCGGCCGGCGCGGTCCACGGAGGCGAGCAGGAGTCCCGCGCCCAGGGCTCCCCGGCGCAGGAGCCCGGAGAACGCGTCGAGGCGGGCCTCCTTGCCCTTGACGGCCCACACCGGGTGGTTGACGACGGCGAGCGGCACGTTGATCGCGGCCAGCACGGCGGCGCTCGTGCGCGGTGCGCGGCCGGTGGCCAGCCCCACGCCCGCTGCCACGCTCACCGCGCCGAGCGCGCGGGTGGCCAGGGCGGCGTCGGAGTCCATGACCGGGGGCACGCCCACGCGCTCCAGGGTGGGCGTCACCTTCCTCATCTTCTCGACGTGGCGCTTGGGGCGGGCGATCGCGTCGATGCCATCGACGACGAAGCTCGCGGCGAGCAGAGGACGGGCAACGGCGCGCAGAAGATCCATGCCCCTATCCTGGCCCACCATCGCGCCCCGGGCCAGGCCCAGGCCCCCGCGAGTCCGCGCCCCTCGCGCCACGGCCCCGGCTCCCTGGGGCGCTCAGAGCATCTCAAGGCATCTCAGAGCTCAGCCCGGCGCAGGGCGACGACGGCCCCGGCCGCGAGCGCCACGGGCACGGCGATCCCCGCCAGGAGGGGCGCCGCGGTGAGGTGATCGAGCGCGTCGGCGGCTGCGGCCGGGCCAGTGGAGCCCGCGGCCGCAGCGGCGACGTCGGAGGCCGCCGCCCCCAGGCCCAGCGGGGTCCAGTCGGCCACCGGCTGCCACAGGGCGAGCGTCGGCCCCAGCAGGGACAGGACGATCCCGACCGCGGCGGGCAGGACCGTGGATCGTGAGGCGGCGGAGACGAGCAGGGTGATCCCCAGGATCGTCAGCGCCCCCAGGGCCCACAGCCCCGCCGCCAGCGCGCCGTCGGCCGCCCCGGCCCCGCCCGCGCCCCAGGTGGCGCTGCCGCCGAAGAGGACCGGCGTCGTCGCCAGGCACGCGAGGGCGGAGAACACGGTGGCCACAGTCGTGAGCGCGAGGAGCCAGAGGGCCTTGCCCACCACGTGGAGGCCCCGGCCGCGCGCCCCGCGCCCGGCCAGCTCAGCGCCGGTGATCCCCTCGGAGCGCTCACCCGCGATCGAGGCGGCGGCGATGACCACGAGCACGATGAGCAGCAGGGAGGAGGCGTTCTTCACCCACTGCGACCAGGCGTCCCCCACGGTCGGCTCCGCGATGGCGCCAGCGGCCGCCTCGCCGAGGGTGGAGGCCAGCATCTCCGGCATGACATGGGCCAGGAGCGGGGATCCGACGCCGGTGAGCACAGCGGCGGCCGCCAGGACCGGGCCCCGCCAGGTGCGCAGCGTCCCGCGCAGCTCGACGCGCATGGTCTCGAGGACTGCTCCCGCGCCACGTCCAGTGATCGCGCTCATCGTGGGCCTCCCTCACCCTTGCCGTCCTGTGGCGCCGCGGCGGCGTGCCTTCCTCCCGCCTGGGAGCGGGCGCCGTCGCCCGCCTCGCCGACGGCCCGCAGGAAGGCCTCCTCCAGCCCGTGACGGGTGGCGTCCATGGAGACCAGGCCGCAACCGGCCTCGGCCAGCAGGCCGGGGAGACGCAGGTGCGCCGTCTCCGGGGCGGCCGTGCGCACCGAGACGCGCTGCGGGTCCTCCGCGCCGATCTCCACGCCCGCCACCCACTCCTGGCGGCGCAGGACCTCGGCCACGGGGACGGCGTCGCGGGCCGTGCGCAGCTCGATGCTCGTCGCCCGCGTCCCGGCGGTCAGCTCCTCGGTCCTCCCGGCGGTGATGAGGCGGCCGGCGTCGATGATGGCGACGCGATCGCAGACGCGCTCGGCGTCGTCGAGCAGGTGCGTGGAGAGCAGGACCGTGGTGCGCCCGCGCAGGGAGGCGATGAGGTCGAGCAGCTCCCGGCGGCCGACGGGGTCGAGCGCGGAGGTGGGCTCGTCCATGATGAGGAGGCGCGGCGCGCTGATGAGGGTCCGCGCGAGGCCGAGGCGCTGGCGCATGCCGCGCGAGTAGGCGCGGGTGGGCTGCGTGACGCCCTCGAGACCGGCAAGGGCGAGCAGGCTGCGCGCGCGACGGCGTCGCAGGGCGGCCTCCAAGCCGGCGAGCCTCCCGGCGTGGTCGAGCACCTCGTCGGCCCGCATCCATCCGTGGAATCCGGGGACGTCGGGCAGGTAGCCGATGGTCCCGGCGGCGAGCGCCCGGGAGGCGTCCTGCCCCAGGACGCTCATGGCGCCGGACGTGGGCGCGCTGAGCCCGAGCACCATGCGGATCGTCGTGGTCTTTCCCGCCCCGTTGCGGCCGAGGAAGCCGAAGATCGATCCCTCGGGGACGGCGAGGTCGAGGTCATCGACGACGGCGCGCTCCCCGTAGCGCTTGGTCAGGCCGCTCAGGCGCAGTGCTGGGGCGCCGTCGGGCGCGGGGGCCGCCGCGCCGTCCGCGGGGGTGGGATCGCTCATCGGGGCCTCACCTCGGGCCTGGCCCGTAGATGTCGGCCACGGCGTCTTCGACGGAGCCCCGAGACCGCTCCGCCCGGGGCGCCTCGACGACGGGGGCGGGCGCCCGGCCCGCCACGAGGAAGGCGATCGGCCCCACCATCGACAGGCACACGATGATCGCCAGCCACTGCCAGCGGCCCAGGGTGAAGCGGTCCTCAGGGGTTGTCAACCAGAGCCGCAGCGCGACGAGGAGAAGGATGATCTGGATCGTCGCCGCGACGGCCAGCGCGGCGATGGTGGTGCTGCTCATGACTGCTCCTCGCTGCTTGTGATGGGGGTGGTGGTTCTCATGGCGCGGTGGATCGCGGACCGCGTCGCGGCGACGGCGAGGCCGGTCGCGACGGCGGCGGCCCCGGCCACGACCGCGGCCTGCTGGGCGCGGCAGGCCTGTCCCCGCGCCTGGAGCGCGCCGGCGATCCCGGCGCCTGTGAGCATGAGGGAGGTGGCGGCGTGCCCGAGTCGTTGGGGGAGGGGAGCGCCCTGCGCGAGGTCGACGGCGCCGAGCGCGGTGGAGACGAGCGCGGCGGGCACTGTTGAGGTGAGCGCTGTGGGCACTGTGGGCAGGGTGCTCGTGACGCCCCTGTTGGGCGCTGCCGCGCGCGCCGCTACCGGGGCGCACCGGCTGCCGACGGCCGCGCTGGCGGCCGCGCCCACGGCGAGCGCCGCTGGCGCCAGGCTGAGCGCCGCCATGCCCACGGGCCCCAGGCGGAGGTCGTCACCCAGGTCATCCGGGTGGGCCCAGCCCGCGCGCACGGCCAGAGCCCCGAGGTTGACGTCCCAGCCGATGCCCCAGGCGCGTGGCACGAGAATGGGATCGGTGGGGGAGTAGTGGCGGGCGGAGCGCTCGCGCAGGCCTCGTGGATCGAGGGAGACGGGGACACCGAGGACGCGGTGGACCGCGGGGTACTCGCCCGCGTCCCAGGCGGCCTCCTCCCACACGGTGGGCTCCACGAACGGCGTGGGCTCCAGAGCGTCCGCAGCGCTGTCCGCGGGGCTGCTGGTCTTATCCGTGCTCATCTCAGTTCTCCGTCCTCATGTCGCGTGCTCTGGTGGTTGATGCTGGGCCGCCCAGGATGGTGGCCATGTCCCTGCTCAGAGCCAGCCAGACCCGGCGCTGGGCGGCCAGGCGCTCGCGGCCGGCCTCGGTGAGCAGGTAGTAGCGCCGGGGCGGCCCGCTGGGCGACTCCTGCCAGGTGGTCTCCACGACTCCGGCGGCGCGCAGGCGGGACAGGAGCGGGTAGACGGTGCCCTGGGGGGCGGCGAGGGTGGGCAAGGCGGCGAGCTCCTCGACGAGGGCGCCGGCATAGATGCCGTCGGGCTCGGCGCGCTCGACGAGCGCCAGGACGGCGAGCTCGAGGGCTCCTTTGCGCAGTTGCGGCTCAGCGGTGCCGCCCGCTGACGGGGCGGCGGCGCTGGCCGGCTTTGTCGTCTTGGCCGCTTTCGCTGCCTTCGCCGCCTTGGCCATGGCGTCCCCGCCTCTCGTGTGCTCGCAACTTCCTTGTCTCACCATCTATCTTGCAACACAAGGTACCTGGTGTCAACAGCTCGGTGTGGGCGAGCGCGGGCTGGTGTCCGGTCCTGCGCCGGCTCCACACCCCGTGCCCATGGCCGGCCCTCGCGCCCTGGGCCCGCAGAAACCGTCTCGCCCCGCCCTTGCGCCCTCAAGCTGCGAGGATGAGGGCGCAACACGGGGGTGAGGGAGCGGGGGCGGGCCGAGACGGCAACGCGGGGGTGAGGGCGCAAAACGAGGCTGCCGCGGACGGGAGCGCTGGTCGCTGAGCGCGGGAACAAGCGGGGCGCCGTCGTCGTTGGAGGGAGCGATGACTGTGATGACCGAGACGGCCACGCGCCCCAGCCCTGTGGCCCTGATGACCCCCGTCCTCGATGCCCTCACGGGCGGCCCGCGCCGGCCATCCCGCGCGGCCCGGCGCATCGCGCTAGGCTCGCCGGTGATGACCCAGCAGCAGAACCAGAGCGGCGAGCGCCCCGTGAGCACGATCGACCACGAGGGCCGCCCCATCGGCGAGCCCTCCTCGGCGCCGACTCCCGCGGACACCGTCGGCCCCGCGGACGCCGTTCTCGATACCTCCCAGGAGATCCAGGAGATCGAGGACTACGGCGACGACCCCATGCGCGCCCCCGCCGATGAGGACGCCGAGGCCCGCGCAGCCCGCTTCGAGGCCGAGGCCCTGCCCTACCTCGACCAGCTCTACGGCGCCGCCCTGCGCATGACGCGCAACCGCTCCGACGCCGAGGACCTCGTCCAGGACGCCTACGCCAAGGCCTTCGCCTCCTTCCACCAGTACCGCCCCGGCACCAACCTCAAGGCCTGGCTCTACCGGATCCTGACCAACACCTTCATCAACTCCTACCGCAAGAAGCAGCGCGAGCCCCTGCAGTCCGACGCCGACGCCGTCGAGGACTGGCAGCTCCACCGCGCCGCCTCCCATGACTCCGTCGGGCTGCCCAGCGCCGAGTCCCTCGCGCTCGACGAGCTCCCCGACGACGAGATCAAGGCCGCCTTCAACGAGCTGACCGAGGAGAGGCGCCTGGCCGTCTACCTCGCCGACGTCGAGGGCTTCGCCTACAAGGAGATCGCCGAGATCATGGGCACCCCGATCGGCACGGTCATGTCCCGCCTGCACCGCGGGCGCCGCCAGCTGCGCGAGCTTCTGGCCGACCACGCCCGCCAGCTCGGCTACCTCCCCGCCGGCTCTGCCGACGATGAGGAGGGCGAGTGATGAGCACCCCCGACACCACCGCCGCGCGCGGCACGCGGGCGAGCGAGCCCCAGGCCTCCTCCTCCCCGGAGGGCGGCTGTACCTCCTGCGAGGAGATGATCGCCCACCTCCAGGCCTTCCTCGACCACGAGTGCGAGCAGTCCGTCGCTGAGCGCCTGGCGCGGCACGTGGCCGAATGCGAGCACTGCGCCCAGATCGCCGACGCCGAGCAGCACCTGCGCGCCATCATCCGCTCGCGCTGCGCCGAGCAGGCGCCCCCCGAGCTCCGTGCCCGTGTCCTCGGGCGCCTCGCCGTTCTGCGCGGGACGGTCACCGTCACCTCCGTCTCCCGGACGACGTCCACCACCGTGTCCAGCGACGGCGCCCAGGTGACCGTCACCCGGACGAGCTCGCTGCGCGTCGAGCGGGACTGAGCCGCCTTCCCGCAGGGCCCGGACCTCAGGGCCGGGCCAGGGCTGTGTCCAGGCGCACGCCGTCGGGATCGCCCCCGATTAGCGGGCCCTCGGCGCGGTGTGGGAAGATGACCCACGTTCCTTGCCCCCTCGTGGGGCAGATCTGACACGAGGAGGCAACCATGAGCAAGCGCGGTCGCAAGCGCAGGGCCCGGGCCAAGGGCGGGGCGAACCACGGCAAGCGCCCCAACGCCTGAGCCGGGCGGCATCGCCCAGAGCATTCGACGACGGCGGTCGGTCACATCGGTGATCGGCCGCCGTCGCGCTGCGGTGGAGGTGGGTGATCTCGGTGTTGTGGTGGCTCGGATTCCACGGAAGGATAGGGGCATGCCCGTGCCCAAGAAGGATCCCGATGGGCTTGAGGAGCGTATCGAGGATGAGGTTGATCTCAAGGCATGGCAGGAGGCGCGAGCGGAGTATGACGCCGATCCTGTGACGGTGACCTCGGATGCGATGGCGCGCAAGTACGCATGAGCCTCCGGCGCTTGTCCGCCCAGCCCCCGCATCCGGCGCTCTCAGACCGCGGTCGGTACCGCCGACGGCCCCGGCTCGGTCCGTCTCCAATAGCCCACGAGCGCCACGGTGAGCGCAGGCGGCCAGACCAGCATGGGCGCGTAGGCGAGCGCGAGGACGAGGACCTGGATGAGGCTCATCCCCGGCGTGGGAGTGAAGCCCTCAGCCAGTCCCAACCACCGCAGGGTAAAGAGGGCGGTCACCCCGTAGATGATGGCGTAGAGCAGGGCATCACCGGCGCCCCCGACCACGATGGGCAGCCATCGGGGAATCGCCCTGCCGCCGATCCAGGGCAGCCAGCGCGGCAGGCGCTCGCTCCAGGAGCCGCAGAGGCACAGGCACACGGCGGCCGCCCCGATCTGCACAGCCTCAAGGCTCAGCACGTAGGCGGTGCCGTCGGCGCTCTCCCGGTAGATGTGGGCGAGCCGGAAGCCCGTGTCGGCGCCGAGCAGCATGGCGACGCGCCAGAGCGCCGACGGCAGTGGGCACAGGAAGCACAGCCAGCAGGCGAGGCGCGCCCACCGGGGCGGAGGCTGGCTGAGCCGGTCACGGGTCGGCATTCGTCCAGTCTTGAGGCAGGCGAGGCGTGTGTCAAGGCTCCTCGCAGCAGTGCCTGTCAGTGGCTCCGCCAGCGCCACCGCCCCGAGGCGCTGCACGAGGCCCGATAAGCGCGCGGCGGAGCAAATGTGGCGAACGCCGTGCGGGGGAGACGGTTACGAGAAGGTCACGAACCGGTAGGGTCAAGGATGTCCAGGCGAGTTGATGCGCCGTCTCACGCCCTGCCACAACGCGCACCGGCCAGCCATCCGCTGGGGCCGAGGAGCGCTCCCCGCTGGGGAGTCGGTGCGCATCCAACCCTGAATAGGTTCCGCTATGCCAACCTTGCGAAGAACACGCTCATGCGCCCTCTCCGTGGTCGCCGCGGCCGCGCTGGCCGCGGTCGGCGCGCAGGCCGCGCCCGCACACGCGGCGCCCACCGCGGCCGACAAGAACGGTGACGGCTACGTCGCCACCTACGAGCTCATGCGCTCCAACGGGCGCGACCTGCCCGGCCAGGTGACGACGACGGCCGATCGCAAGGCGGGTGATGGCATGTCCATGACCTACTCCATCGTCGCCAGCCTGCCTGACGGCGACCTCGGCCGCATGGCGGTGCCGCTCGAGGATGGCATGTACGCCGTCCCAGAGGGGCTGAGGACCCAGCCTGCGACCACCCCCAACGCCGCGGCGACGAGCGACGCTGTCGCCCGCGCCCAGACCTTCGTCGACGCCGGCAACAGCATCACCTGGGACGCCTCGCGCCCCACGCCCCTGAGCGGGCCGAAGCCGGTCCATCAGCTCACCAGCGCCCCCTACGCGGTGACCTGCGCCAACTTCGTCGGCATGGTCCTGGTGGGCCTGGACTACAACCACAGCACGTACGTGGCGGACAAGAACACCCCGGTCGGCTACACCGTCGACTTCGGCCAGCGCGCCGAGGGCTCGGAGCTCTGGCAGGCCAACCACCTCGCCTCCTGGTTCTACGCCCATGGGGACATGTGGCTGGACACGACCGGCGATTACCAGCCCGGCGACATCCTCTTCTTCTCCCAGCAGAACCCCGAGGGCAACAACAGCCGGGTCCGCAGCGGCCAGATCCCCACCTACTTCGCGAACGTCTACCACACCGCCATCTACATCGGTGACGGCAAGGTCATGCAGGCCACGGGCCCGGGCAAGGGCGTCACCATCGACTCCCTGTCCGGCTCCCTGCGCGACGACATCACCCTGGTCGCCCGGCCCTCCTACTCCGGCGCTCCGTCGGGGAAGGCCTCCGGCGGCTCGAGCAGCACTGCCGCGCAGCCGGCCCCAGCCTCCCCGGAGGCGTCGTCCGGCAACGGCGAGGCTCCTTCCGCGTCCGAGGCGACGGTCGCCGCCACAGCCGCGCCCACGGCGGTCGGCGCCGGCGCCCCCTCGGCCGAGGGCACGACCCCCCAACCCTCCCCGGAGGCCAACGAGAAGGCCAGCGCGGCTGACCCGAATAAGGACCGCGGCCTGCTCGCGAGCACCGGTATCTCGGGCCACGCGCTGATCGCCGGCCTCGTGCTGCTCTCCGCTGGCGCGGTGCTGCTCGTGCTCTTCCGGCGCCGCTCCCAGCGCGCGAGCTGAGAAGCGGCCACGCGCCAAGGGCGACCACGATCAGCGGCGCCCTCACTGAGAGCCAGGCTCTCGGCGAGGGGCGCCGCCCGTCGTCGCGGGCCGTCAGGCGCCTCAGGCGGGGGCCTCGACCCCCAGCCACTCGTACCAGCCGCGGTGCAGCACCAGCCAGGCCATGAGCCCGTAGCCGGTCTGGGCCGGGTGCCCGGCGCCACCGGCCACATCCGTGAGCCACTGGTCGTGGTGGCGCAGTGGGTCGAAGACCTCCACGTAGGGCGTGGAGCGGCGCCGGCAGACCTCGGCCGCCGCGTGCGACAGGGCCGCCGTCGCGTCGGTGTCGGCGTGGGGCAGCGGCGGCGGGCCGACGACGAAGCACGGCCGGTGCTCGCTGGAGGCCTTGTCGAGGATATTGGCCAGGGCCAGGCGCGAGCGCGCGGCGGACATGCCCGCGAGCACGTCGCCGACGCCGATGCCGATGACGAGCCGGTTCTCCCGGGTGTGGGTGGAGCGCGGCGCCACCTCGTCATGCCAGCGCTCGGCGAGCTGGGCGAGGGTCTCGCCCGGGATCGCCAGGGTGGAGGGGAGCAGGTCCGCCTCCTGCGGCGTGCGCGCGAGCACGCGGCCGGTCCAGCCCAGTGCCCGGGCGTCGCCGTAGCCGGCGACGATCTCATCGCCGATGAAGTGGATCCTGTTGGCGTCGGCTGCTCCAGGGACGGCTGCTGCGCTCATTGACGGTCTCCTGTTCGTGTGGGAGTCCTCCCGATCGGTGGACCCCAGACTACCGACCCGGCCCGCCCGCTCCCGGCGGCGCGCTGCCGGGAGCGGGCGGGAGCATCGCGGCCACGGGCTCATCCCGCACGAAGGTCCCGGCGCTGGAAGAGGATGAGCGAGGCTGCCAGGAGGATGAGCGCCGCGGCTCCCTGGACGGCGATCACTCCCAGATCCGGGTCGTCCACGGGCAGCACTCCCACCATATGCGCCGGTGAGAGATCCCGGGCCCACTCCGGCAGGCGCAGGGCCTCGGCGAGGAGCATGACCACCGCCATCCAGGCCGCCATCACCCAGCCGGCCACGCTCCAACGCGGGCCGATCGCGCTCAGCAGCGCATCGAGAGCGGCGACGAGGAGGACCGGCGCGGCGTAGGCGCCGCCAACCTCCAGCGCGGCCCATGCCGCAGGAGCGTCGCGGGTGACGGCCCAGATCCCGCCGGCCAGCGCGAGCGCGGAGGCGCCGAGGACGATGAGGCACGCCGCGAGCGTCGTCGCCCACCACCCGAGCCACAGGCGCGCGCGCCCGAGGCGGGTCGACAGCAGGGCGCCGAGCCGCCCGCTGGTCTCCTCACCTCCCAGCCTCGTGGCCCCCTGGACGCCGACGATGCTCGCCGCGGACACGACGATGACCGCGGCCAGCATGGTGACCATGTCAGTGGCGCGCTCGAGCCCGATGGACCGCAGGAGCTGCGGGTTCGAGGCGACGGTGCTCGTCACCTCGTCGCTGAACAGGCCGATGACGAGCGCCCACAGCACCGCGCCGATGAGCCACGCGGCAGCTCCGCCCCGCTGCAGGCCCAGGGCCAGCCTCCAGGCGGGCATGGCACGGCTCGGACCACGGGCGGGCCCGGGCCTCGGCGCCACGATCCCCGCGCCGGTGTCACGGCCCCCGGCGATGACGGCGGCGAGAATCGTGAGGAGCGCCGCGCAAGCGCCGTACGCGATGAGGGGCCAGAGGCGTGGGCCGTCGAAGGCCCTCGCCTCCGGCAGCCATCCGAGCGGACTCGCCCACGCGGCCCGCCACTGCAGCCCATCGATGGCGAAGCGCATGAGGAAGGCCGCGCTGACCACGCCGATCCCCAGGTGCTGGGCCGTGCGGGCGCGCTGGCACATCTGGGCCAGGACCAGTCCAACGGCGCCGAAGAACAGCGAGCACAGCGCCACCGAGGCCGCGTACCAGGACGATCCCCGCCCTGGCAGCCCCGCCGCCACCATCCCGGCCGTCATCGCCGCTCCTCCCACGAGCGCGGTGGCGATGAGCAGGAGCGCCGCCGAGCCCAACGGGGCCAGGCGTCCGACGCGCGAGGCGGTGAGGAGCTCCACGCGCCCGTCCTCCTCCTCGCGGCGGGTCAGCCGTACCCCCAGCAGGACGCCCACGGTGGGGAAGATGATCTGCCCCATGAACCCCACCTCGATCGCGGTGATCCCGCCCAGCGTGGTCAGCCCGTAGGGGAGTCCGTTGAACGCCGCCTGCACGGTCGACGCCCCGGCGCTCGCCGCATAGGCGATCCGGTCCTCCAGGGTGGGGTAGAGGCCGGTGATGCTCGTCGCGATGGCGGTCACGAGCGCGGGCATCGTCACGCAGGCGACGGCCAGGGCTCCCCAGCAGGCGCGCAGGCTCACGGCTGTCGCGTGGCCGAGGCCGGCCAGGGGGCGGCCTGGGAGCGCCGGCGCCCAGCGCGCCGAGCCCCCGCGGGCGGCACTGCCGGCGGTCATGGGCGCTCACCGCCCTCGTCCGAGTACTGCTCCAGGAAGAGCTGCTCGAGGCTCGGCGGGCGAACGGCGACCTGGAGCGGCCGGGCCCGCGCGACCTGTGCCAGTGCCGCTGGCAGCCCCCGGGCATCGACGAGCGCGGTGATCCTCGTTCCGTGGGGGTCAGTGGACACCATGAGATCGGCGACGCCGTCGATCCTCTCCAGGCCCTCGGGCGCTCGCTCGGTGACCGCCTCGATGGCGCTCGGCGCGCTGGCGCGCAGGCTGGCCAGGCTCCCGGAGAACACGCCGCGCCCGGAGCGCACCACCGTGACCCGCCCGCAGAGCGTCTCGACCTCGGCCAGGATGTGGCTGGACAGGAGGACGGAGACTCCCTGGTTGGCCAGCTCGGTGACGACCCCCTGGAAGACGGCCTCCATGAGCGGGTCGAGGCCGGAGGTGGGCTCGTCGAGGATGAGAAGATCGACGTCGCAGGCCAGTGCCGCCACGAGCGCGACCTTCTGGCGGTTGCCCTTGGAGTAGGTCCGGAAGCGCCGCGTGGGGTCGAGCTCGAATCGCTCGACGAGCTCATCGCGGCGCTTCTGGTTCATCGCGCCGTGGATGCCGCCGAGAACATCGATGCACTGACCGCCGGTGAGCCCCGGCCACAGCGCCGTGTCCCCGGGCACGTAGGCCAGTCGCTCATGGATGTCCACGGCCCTGCGCCAGGGGTCCATGCCCATGACGCTGGCGCTGCCGCCGTCGAGGCGGATCTGCCCGAGCAGGGCCCGGATGGTCGTGGACTTGCCGGCCCCGTTGGGGCCGAGGAAGCCATGGACCTCGCCGCGCTCCACCCGCAGATCGAGGCCGTCGAGCGCCGTCACGCGGCCGAAGCTCTTGACGAGCCCGTGCGCCTCGATGATCAAATCTGACAGTGACTTGCTCATGACAGTAACTGTACTTGGTAGTCTCGGGGCGTCAAGGGCTGGACGCCCAGCTGGGGCGAGGAGGGCGGAGGAGGGCGCTGTGGCGCGACAACCAGGCCTGCGCGAGCGCAAGAAGGCCGCGACCATGCGCCATGTCCAAGCCGTCGCGCTGGACATGTTCGAGGCCGACGGCTTCGACGCGGTGAGCATCGAGCGGGTCGCCGAGGCCGCCGAGGTCTCGCCGAGCACGGTCTACCGGTACTTCGGGACCAAGGAGGGCCTGGTCGTCCACGACGAGTACGACGACCGCCTCCTCGACGCCTTCCGGCGCGGCCTCGCGGACGGGCTCGGCCTCGCCGAGTGCGCGTCCTCGGCCCTTGAGGACATCTGGCGCGAGCACTTCGTCGACGACGCCGGGGCCACCGAGCGCCGCGCGCGCCTGTGCTTCGAGGTGCCCGCGATCCAGGGGGCGATGTCCCTGGCCCTCAACGATCAGGTCGACGCCATCGCGGGGGTGGTGGCCGACTCGGGGCGCATGTCCTTCCCCCGGGCGAGGATCGCGGCCTCCGCGATGGTCTGGGCGGTCATCGGCGCCATGCGCAACTGGTTCGATGCCGGATGCCCGGCCGATATGGCCGACCTGCGCGAGGGCGTCGAGGAGGCCTTCTCCTGGCTGCGGCTCATCGAGAGCGGCGACGGCGCCCGGTAGCGCCGTCGGCGCCGGGCGGACAGCTCCGCCCCGGGGCGGCCCTCGCCCCGGAGCGCCTGGAGCCTAGGCGGCGCGCTGCGGCCGCGCTCAGGACCGGTCGAAGGCGGCGGCGACGAGCACCTCCTGCTGGCGCTTGTACAGGCCCGCCGTCCCCGGCGCGGGGGAGGCCGCCGCCGGGCGCGACACGCAGTGGGCGTCGTCGTCGAGCCCGCCCCGGTGGCCCGCGGGCCTCAGGCGCCGAGCGAGGCCGGCGGGCGCGGCGAGCGCCAGGAAGGGCCACACGCCCAGGTTCCTCGGCTCGTCCTGCACCCAGACGACCTCCGCGCCGCGGAAGGGGGCCAGCGCCGCCTCGATCGCCTCGCCGTCGAGCGGGTAGAGCTGCTCCAGGCGCACGATCGCCGTCGAGGCGTCCCCGCGCCGCTCCCGCTCCGCGAGGAGGTCGTAGTAGACCCGCCCCGAGCACATGAGCACCCGGTCCACGCCCCCTCCCCGCGCGATCCCCGCATCCGTCTCCCCGATGACGGGGAGGAAGGCCCCCGAGGTGAAATCCTCCACCGGGCTCGTGGCGGCCTTGAGCCGCAGCAGCTGCTTGGGGGTGAACACGACGAGCGGTCGGCGCGGCCGGGAGTAGGCCTGCTCGCGCAGCAGGTGGAAGTGGTTCGCCGGCGTCGACGGCATGACGACGCGCATGTTCTCCTGCGCGCACATCTGCAGGTAGCGCTCGATCCGCGCCGAGGAGTGGTCCGGCCCCTGGCCCTCCTGGCCGTGGGGCAGGAGCATGACCAGGCCCGAGCGCTGCCCCCACTTCTGGGTGGCCGAGGTGACGTACTCATCGATGACCGACTGCGCCCCGTTGGCGAAGTCCCCGAACTGCGCCTCCCACAGCGTCAGCCCCTCGGGGTGCTCCACGGAGTAGCCGTACTCGAAGGCCAGGGCCGCGTACTCGCTGAGTAGGGAGTCGTAGATCTCCAGGGGCGCCTGGCCGGGTGTGAGGAAGTCCAGCGGCGTCCACTCCGCGCCCGTGGCGTGGTCGTGCAGGACGGCGTGGCGCTGGGCGAAGGTGGCGCGGCGCGCGTCCTCCCCGGCCAGTCGCACCGGCACGCCCTCCATGAGCAGCGAGCCCAGGGCGACGAGCTCGGCGAAGGCCCAGTCGATGCCGCCGGCGCGGCTGGAGTCCTGGCGGCGGCGCAGCATCGGCTCCAGCTTGGGGTGGACGGTGAAGCCCTCGGGCCAGGCCACCTGGGCGTCCCCGATGCGCTCGACGACGCCCGGCTCGACGGCGCTCGTCCAGCCGATCATCATGCCGGCGCCGGCCTCCTGGGAGGCGGGGACGTCCAGGCCCCCGGGGAAGCGGCCCACCGTCGTCGGGTCAGCCAGGGACGCGCCCTCGGCCAGGAGGGTGGTGTCCCGCGCGGTGGCCCCCTCGGGGCGGGCAGACGCCTCAGCGCGCGTGGAGGAGAAGATCCGCTCCAGCTCGTCGCGGAAGGAGGACTCGATCTGCTCGGCCTGCTCGGCGGTGATCTCCCCGCGCCCCAGCAGGTCGGTGGTGTACACGGCGCGCGTGGAGGGCAGGGAGTCGATGAGCCGGTACATGACCGGCTGGGTCATCGAGGGGTCATCGCCCTCGTTGTGGCCGCGGCGCCGGTAGCAGATGAGGTCGATGATGACGTCCTTGTGGAAGGCCGCGCGGTACTCGTAGGCGTGGCGCGCGGCCCGGGCCACCATCTCCGGGTCGTCGGCGTTGATGTGGAAGATCGGCACCTGCAGGCCCTTGGCCAGGTCCGTGGCGTAGTTCGTCGAGCGCGCCGAGGCCGCCCCCGTGGTGAAGCCGATCTGGTTGTTGACGATGATGTGCACCGTCCCGCCCACGCGGTAGGCGGGCAGCTGGCTCATGTTGAGGGTCTCGTAGACGACCCCCTGGCCGGCGAAGGCGGCGTCGCCGTGGACGAGCACCGGCATGACCGTGTAGCCGCGCTCGCCCAGGCCGATGCGGTCCTGCTTGGCGCGCACGATCCCCTCGACGACGCCGTCGACCGTCTCCAGGTGCGAGGGGTTGGCCGCCAGTGACACCCGGGTGCTCACGCCGTCGGTTCCGGAGAAGACGCCCTCCGTGCCCAGGTGGTACTTCACGTCCCCGGTGCCCGCCCCCACGATGACGCCGTTGCCCTCGAACTCGTCGAAGACCTGGCCGTAGGACTTGCCGGCGATATTCGTCAGCACGTTGAGGCGCCCGCGGTGGGCCATGCCGATGACCACCTCGTCCAGGCCGTCGTGGGCGGCGGCGTCCAGGAGGCGGTCGAGGGCAACGATGAGCGATTCCCCGCCCTCGAGGCTGAAGCGCTTCTGGCCGACGTACTTGGTCTGCAGGAAGGTCTCGAAGGCCTCCGCCTGGGCGAGCTTGGTCAGGATCCGGTGGCGCTCGTCGGCTCCTACCGCCGCGCGGGGGCCCTCGAGCCGCTCCTGCCACCAGGCCCGCTGGGCGGGGTCCTGGATGTGCATGTACTCGATGCCGGCCGTGCCGCAGTAGGCCTCGCGCAGCAGGGAGAGGATCTCGCGCAGCGTGGCGCGGCTGGCCCCGCCCAGTCCCCGGGTGGGGAAGGGGCGGTCCAGGTCCCACAGGCTCAGCCCGTAGGTGGTCAGGTCCAGGTCGGGGTGGTGGCGCTGGTGGTAGGTGAGCGGATCGGTGTCCGCGGCGAGGTGCCCGCGCTGGCGGAAGGCGTGGATGAGCTCGGCCACGCGCGCGGGCTTGCCGGTCTCCAGCTCGGGGTCGTAGGTCGTGTCGCGCTGCCAGGCGACGGGCTCGTGCGGGACGCGCATCGAGGTGAAGGCGCGGTCCCAGAAGCCGTCGAGCCCCATGAGCTTGCGCTCCACGAGGCGCAGGAACTCCCCGCTCGTGGCCCCTTGGATGACACGGTGGTCGTAGGTGGAGGTCAGGGTGAGGACCTTGCCGATGCCCTGCCGGGCCAGTGTCTCCTCGCTCGCCCCCGCGAAGGCCGCAGGGTAGGCCATCGAGCCCACGCCCACGATGAGGCCCTGCCCGCTCATGAGCCGGGGCACCGAGTGCAGGGTGCCGATCATGCCCGGGTTGGTGAGGGTCACCGTGGTGCCCGCGAAGTCCTCGACCTCCAGCGCCCCGGCGCGCGCCTTGCGCACCAGGCCCTCATAGGCGGCGATGAACCCCG
This sequence comes from Actinomyces timonensis DSM 23838, assembly GCF_000295095.1. Lineage (GTDB taxonomy): Bacteria > Actinomycetota > Actinomycetes > Actinomycetales > Actinomycetaceae > Actinomyces > Actinomyces timonensis. The sequence goes on from NZ_JH806634.1 coordinate 392,323, forward strand.
ACAGGTCGGTCAGGTCCGCCTCCTTGATGGAGGGCACGAGGAGGCGCCGCTCGCCCTTGGACGACGGCGCGTCGATCGCCAGCCCGAAGGCCACGTGCGCGGGGGAGCGCAGGGTGGGGCGGCCATCGGCGTCGAGCCGGTAGGAGACGTTCATCGCCGGCATCTCCACCAGCGCCTCCACCACGGCCCAGCCGATGAGGTGGGTGAAGGAGACCTTGCCTCCCCGCGTGCGCGCCAGATGGGCGTTGATGATCGCCCGGTTCTCGATGAGGACCTTGGCGGGCACCGCGCGGGCCGACGTCGCTGTGGGGATCTCCAGCGAGGCCTCCATGTTCTTCGCCGTGCGGGCTGCCGCGCCCCGCAATCGGGTGTCGGTGTCCGAGGCGGGGCCCTCATGCGGGGAGCGGGGGCTGGCCGCCAGGCGCAGGGCGTAGGGGGAGGTCGGCGGCTCCGTGCTCGACGGCGGCGCCGGCGGCAGGTCCGAGCGCGTGACGTCCTGGACCGCCCCGGAGGGCTCGCGCGGCGCCCCGCCGGTGGTGCCCGCCGCGTCGAAGAAATCGCGCCACGGCGCGCTCACGGAGGAGGCGTCGGCCAGCCAGGCCTCGCGCATCTCCTCCACCATCCACTCATTGGCGCCGAAATCTGCGGTCTGCGGGGTAGTCACGGCTCATCTCTCCTGGTCGAGGCGACGGCGGAGCCGGGGCGCGATGCCGGAGCAACGGCGCCCAAGCGGTGGCCCAAGTCTACGGGCACATGAGGCTTTGGTCCCGGGAACCGGAAGGCGATCCGCCTGGCCGCGCCGCGGCGCCGGGCGCCCGCCCCGGCCGTCGACCAGCGGGGCACAGGCCCCCCGGTGGTAGCGTGCGGCCCACCACCACAGGAAAGGGGAGACGTGCGCGACGCGCTCATGATCCTTGTCGGCATCCTCCTGACCGCGGGAACCGCGGTCTTCGTCGCCGGGGAGTTCTCCCTCGTCGCCCTCGACCCCTCCACCGTGGAGACCCGCGCCGCCGCGGGCGACCGCCGCGCCGAGAGGGTCCGCCTCGCCCTGGGCCGCCTGTCCACGCTCCTGTCCGGCGCGCAGGTCGGCATCACGCTGACCACGATCCTGCTGGGCTACACGATGCAGGACGCCCTGGCCAATCTCCTCGACGACCTTCTGTCCAGATGGCTGGCCCAGTCCGTGGCCGGCGGCGCCGCCGTCACGCTGGCCCTCGTCCTCGTCAACGCCTTCTCCATGCTCGCGGGCGAGCTCATCCCCAAGAACGTCACCCTGACCGACCCCCTGCGCGCCGCGGGCCTGGTCACCCCGCTCCTCTCCGGCTTCACCAGGCTCCTGTCCCCGGTGATCCGCGTCCTCAACGGCACGGCGAACATCGTCCTGGGCTGGCTGGGGGTCACCCCCGCCGAGGAGCTCAGCGGCGCCCGCTCCGCCGGCGAGCTCGCCGCCCTCGTGCGCCACAGCGCCCAGGAGGGGGCGCTGGACGCCTCCACCGCCACCCTGCTCACCCGCTCCATCCGGGTCGCCGACCTGTCCGCCGTCGACGTCATGACCGACCGAGGCCGCCTCCACACCCTTCCCACCGATGCCACCGCCGCCGACGTCGTCGCCCTCGCCCGGGCCACCGGGCACTCCCGCTTCCCCGTCACCGGCGACGACGTCGACGACATCCAGGGCATCGTCCACCTGCGCCGAGCCATCGGCGTGCCCTACGCCAAGCGCGCCGAGGTGCCCGTGGCCTCGTCCTCCCTCATGACCCCCGCCCCGCGCGTGCCCGAGACGATGCCCCTGGCCTCACTCCTCGTCGAGCTGCGCGCCCAGGGCGCCCAGATGGCCCTCGTCGTCGACGAGTACGGCGGGACCGCCGGGGTGGTCACCCTGGAGGACGCCGTCGAGGAGATCGTGGGCGATGTCGCCGACGAGCACGACCGGCGCCGGGGCGGTGCCCACCTGGAAGCCTCCGGGGATTGGATCGTCCCGGGATGGATGCGCCCCGACGAGCTGGCCACCCGCGCCGGCATCCACGTCCCCGATGACGGCCCCTACGAGACTCTCGGCGGCCTGGTCATGACCGAGCTCGCCCGCATCCCAGCCATCGGGGACCGCCTGGCGCTGCCCCGGGCCGAGCTCGTTGTCGAGGCCATGGAGGGGCGCCGCATCACCCGCCTGCGCGTGCGCCCCACGCGGCCCGCCCCCGCGTCCTCCGGCGAGCCCGCCGACGGCGCGGCCGATGGGGGAGCGCGCGCATGAGCACCCCACTCGCCCTCGTCATCGCCGTCGCCCTCCTCGTGGGCAACGCCTTCTTCGTCGGCGCCGAGTTCGCCGTCACCTCCTCCCGGCGCGCCGCCCTGGAGCCCCTGGCCGAGTCCGGCGACGCCCGCGCCCGCACCGCCCTCTGGGCCCTCGAGCACATCTCCGCCATGCTCGCCACCGCCCAGCTCGGCGTCACCCTGTGCTCCACGGGACTGGGCGTCATCGCCGAGCCCGCCCTGGCCCACCTGCTCGCCGGGCCACTGCTCGCCATCGGCGTGGGGGAGTCCGGTGCCCACGCCGCGGCCGTCGTCGTCGCCCTCGTCATCGTCGTGTTCCTGCACGTCGTGACCGGTGAGATGGTCCCCAAGAACCTCTCCATCGCCGCGCCCGAGTCCGCCGTGCGCTGGCTCGCCCCGCCGCTCGTGGCCATCTCCCGCCTCTTCGGCCCCATCATCACAGGCCTCAACGGGATCGCCAACGGGGTGCTGCGCGCGCTCGGCATGGAGCCGCGCGACGAGGTCGCCGCCGTCTACACCGTCGAGGAGGTCGCCGCGATCGTCGAGCGCTCCACCGCCGAGGGCGTGCTCGACGACGACACCGGCCTGCTGAGCTCCACGATCGAGTTCTCCGAGGAGACCGCGCGCTCGGCCATGGTGCCGCTCGGCGAGCTCGTCACCCTGCCCCAGGATGGCACCCCGGAGGACGTGGAGCGGCTGGTCGCCTCCACCGGGTTCTCCCGCTTCCCGATCACCCAGGCGGGCGGGCCCGGGAGCGCTGATCGGCCCGACGGCGCTGCCGCGAGCGGCGCCAATCCGATCATCACCGGCTACATCCACCTCAAGGACATCCTGGGCGCCGAGGAGCACGAGCGCCACCAGCCCGTCCCCGCCTGGCGCTCGCGGGCCCTCGTCCCCGTGCGCGCCGACGACGAGGTCGAGGAGGTGCTCGCCGCCATGCAGCGCACCGGCGCGCATCTCGGGCGCGTCCTCGAGCCCGCCGGGCCGGGGCGCGGCGGGCGGACCATCGGCGTGGTCTTCCTGGAGGACATCCTCGAGGAACTCGTCGGCGAGGTGAACGACGCCATGCAGCGCGAGGGGTACCAGCGCAGGGATCGCGACTGAAGGCCGCCGAGGACCACTGAGGACCACTGACCTGCCCGGATCCGCCCGTGCCGTACCCCACGTGGCGCTTGTGGCGCTGGCTCGCTAAGGTGAATGAGGCCGAGCCGATCGTCGGCCCGACCCGACCTCTGCCTCCCCCGGTAGTGACCGGGGATATCCCCGAAACGATCTGGAGAATCCCGCGTGAGCCAGCCTCCCCTGACACGCCGCCAGCGCCGCGATGCGGAGCGGGCTGCTCAGGCCGCGCTCGCGGGCTCCGGGGGCGGCCAGGTCGAGGACACCATCCCCGACGCCGACGGCCCCGCCAGCGCCTCGATCGCCTCGATGGGACCTATGGCGCACCGTTCCGCGGGACCAGCGGCGGCCTCCCCGAGCGTCCCCACCCTCACCGCCGCCTCCGGGCCGGGCGCGTCCGCCCATGCCGCCCCCGCGGCGCCCCATGCCCCTCTCACCCGCAGCGAGCGCCTGCGGCAGGCGCGCCTCCAGGCCGAGCGGGAGGCCGCGAGCACCGCGCTCAGCGCCGCTGGCGCCCTCCACACCGCGCGCACCGCCGACGCCGCCCTCCAGTTCCCCGACTCACCCCTGTACGCCAGCGCGAACGAGCCCGTCGCGGCCCTGCCCGAGGCCGCGATGCCCCAGACAGGGGAGCCTCGCGCGCCTCAGCAGGCGCCATCGTCCGCGGCCTGGGCGCCCGAGCGCTGGGAGCCGCGGGCCGAGGCTGGTCGGCCCAGCTGGCGCTCCCTGTCCGCCGTCGACGACGCCCCCGCGATGGTCGCCCACCGCGACGCCCCCGAGCCCGCCGCGCTCGAGGCCCTCGAGCCCCTGAGGGCGCCCGCCGAGGACTCGTGGGACTCGCCGGGCACTGACGCCCAAGTGGCCCCCGCGGCCCCCGCCGAGCGCCCGCGCCGCGGCTCCGACGGTCCCACGGTGGAGATCCCCGCCTCCGAGCAGCCCACCCCCGCCGACTTCGAGGGGGACCCTGACGACGCAGAGGCCCTCAGCGCGCCGGCACGAGCCAGCCGCAGCACTCTGCGCGGCACCACGAGCCGCGTCGCCGTCCTCGCCGTCCTCGCCGTCGTTACCGTCGTCGCACCCATGGAGGCCCGCGTGCTCGGAGGAGGGATCGGCGCCTCCTCAGCCTCCGCAGTGGCCCCCACCTACCCGGGCGTCGCGGGCACCCCGTCGTCGGTCTCCGCCGGAGTGCTGGGCTCCGACGCCGACCTGACACCCGGCACGGACGCCGAGCTGTCCAACGCCCCTGACGCCGCCACCCTGGCCCGTATCCGCGAGGCCTACGACAACGCCGCCGTCACCTGCGCCGCCCAGTCCTCCGGCGCCTCCGGGAACACCAGCGCCTTCACCAAGGCGCCGGAGATCTTCTACCCGATGGTCTCGGGGACCTACGAGCTCTCCTCCGACTACGGCTACCGCATCCACCCCACCCTGGGCTACCAGAAGCTCCACGCCGGCCAGGACATGTCCGCCCCGGTGGGCACGCCCATCTACGCGGTGGCCGCGGGCACCGTGGTCGAGGCCGGCATGGTGGACGGCACCGGCACCGTGACGATCGAGCACAGCATCAACGGCACCACCTGGTACTCCTCCTACCTGCACATGTACGAGGATGGGATCTACGTCAAGAAGGGCGACACCGTCGAGGCCGGCAAGCTCATCGCCGGCGTGGGCTCCACCGGCTACTCCACCGGCCCGCACCTCCACTTCGAGATCCGCACGAAGAACGACACCGCGGACTCCTCCACCGTCAACCCGTGGACCTGGCTCCAGCAGAACCAGGCGGCCGAGCTCACCACGGACTGCTCGTGAGGCCTCGTCGTCGGCGCCGCTGCGCCGTCATCGCTCACCGGGGCGGGGGAGGCGAGGCCCCGGAGAACACCTGGTCCTCCCTGGAGCACACGGCCAAACTCGGTCTGGACTGGATGGAGACGGACCTGCGCGCCACCTCCGACGGCGTCGTCGTCCTCGCCCACGACCCGGGCCTGGAGCGCACCACGGGCGATCCCCGGCGGATCGAGGAGATGCGCTGGGCGGACCTGGCCGCCGTCGACGCCGGTGACGGGCGCCCGCCCGTGCGCCTCGACGAGGCCCTCGAGGAGCACCCGGGCCTCGCCCTCAACACCGATCTCAAGGCCGACGGCGTCGTCGAGGCCGCGATCGCCACGGTGAGGAGGGCCGGGGCGCTCGACCGGGTGCGCTTCTCCTCCTTCTCCTCGCGCAGGCTCGGCCGGGCCCGGGCGCTGGAGCCCTCCATCCGCTCCTCCCTGGGGACGCGGGAGATCGCCGCGCTGCTCCTGGCCGCCGAGGCCGCGCTCCCGAGCCGGCTGGTGCGGCGCGCGGTCCTCGACCGCCTCTCCCACGGCGCCCGGGCCGACGCCGTCCAGATCCCCGTGGCGCACTGGGGAGTGCCCGTGACCACCCGGCGCCTCATCGCCGCCGCCCATACCGCGGGCATGGAGGTCCACGTGTGGACCGTCGACGAGCCGCACGAGATGCGGCGCCTGGCCGGCCTGGGCGTGGATGCGATCATCACCGACCGCCCCTCCCTGGCCCTGCGCTCCCTCTGACCCTCCCTCTCGCCGAGACCGGGCGAACAGCACGCCGAGACCGGTCCGCCCTCCACCGGACGGGCCGTCGCGACGGCGCGAGCGGGCCTGTGGTTCCGCGCCCGAGCTTCTCAGTCACGGCCGTGCGCCGCCCCATCACCGCCCGCCGTCATTTCCCAGGTGCTTCCCAGTGCAACAGGGGGTGTGCTCCCAGGTCCGACGAGTTACATAGTCACTGCCGCCGAACGGTGCGGGGCGTGAGGGTTGGGGAACCCCGCGACCGCTTCGGATCGAGATCGGTGCGGGTCTTAGGGAGCCCGTCCTGGTCGCTTCGGTGAAGGAGGACCGCTCCTCCCTTGTCATGGGAACCGGGGGAGTCGAGCGGCCTCGTGAGCGAAGGGCCCGTGGGCCCGGGCGAGAGCCTGGGCCCACGGGCCTTCGACTCTCTTCTCCCGCTGTGTCTTCCGCGATGACTCCAGCGGGCCGACGGCGGGAACTGGTGCCCCGGACAGGATTCGAACCTGCGACCTTCTGCTCCGGAGGCAGACGCTCTATCCACTGAGCTACCGGGGCCCGATGCGCGACTGTACCAGCGCCCGGCCCCGGGGAGAAACCGACGGCGCGCGTATCAGGCGAGCGTGAGGACCACGAGCGCCGCGTTGAGGACGATGATGAGCGCGGCGACGGCGCGGGAGGACCAGCGCAGCGCGGCGCCGTCGCGCCAGGCGCCCATGACCTCCTTCGAGCCCGTCAGGCGCATGAGCGGGACGATCGCCAGCGGGATCCCGAAGGAGAGCACCACCTGGCTGAGCACCAGCGCCCACGTGGGCTCTGCCCCCGCCCCGATGATGAGCAGCGCGGGGATGAGGGTGACGGCCCGCCGGGCGAGCAGGGGGACCCGCAGGCGCAGCAGCCCCGCCATGATCTCGCTGCCCGCGTACGCGCCCACCGACGTCGACGCCAGCCCCGAGGCCAGCAGCCCGACGGCGAAGACGACGCCGACCACGGGCCCCAGGTGCGCGGCGATGGCGGCGTGCGCGCCCTCGATGGTGTCCGTCCCCTCCTCGCCCGCAAGCGCTGAGGCCGCAAGGAGCAGCAGCGCGATATTGACGCTTCCCGCCACCGCGAGGGCCCAGACGACGTCGACGCGCGTGGCCTGGATGAGGCGCCGGGTGCGCGGGGCGTCCCCATCGCCGCCACCGCGGACGCCCTCGTGAGCCTCCCCACTGGCGCCCCGGCTCCCGGCGCCGAGCTCGCGGTGGTGGTCCCGCACGAGGGAGGAGTGCAGGTAGATCGCGTGGGGCATGACCGTGGCCCCCAGCATGGAGGCCGCCACCAGCAGGCTTCCGCTGCCCTCCAGGCGCGGCACGATCCCGCTGGCCGTGGCGCCCCAGTCCGGCGGCGCCACCATAAGCCCGCCCACGAAGCCGATGGTCACGAGCACGAGGAGCCCCATGACAACGCCCTCGAAGGTCCGCTGGCTGCGCCTCTCCTGGAGGGCGAGCAGTGCCATGGAGACGACGCCGATGGTCACGCCGCCGGCGATGAGCGACATCCCGGTCAGCAGGTGGAGGGCGATGGCCCCGCCGATGATCTCCGCCAGGTCGGTGGCGGCCGCCACGAGCTCGGCCTGCGCCCAGTAGGCCAGGCGGACAGGGCGCGACAGCCGGGCACCCAGGAGCTCGGGCAGCGAGCGCCCGGTGACGATCCCGAGTTTGGCCGATTGGTACTGGATGAGGATGGCGAAGGTGTTGGCCGCCAGGAGTACCCACACCAGCAGGTAGCCGTAACGCGCCCCCGCGGTGATATTGGCGGCCACATTCCCCGGGTCCACATAGGCCACCGCCGCGACGAAGGCCGGGCCCAGCAGCGCCAGGAGCCGG
>NZ_JH806634.1:400429-420935 GCF_000295095.1 Actinomyces timonensis DSM 23838
GGGGGTGCGGGCCGGGGCTGGTGGCGCGCCGCGATCGCGTCGACGGCGTCGAGGCCCTCGGCGGCGCGGGGCGGCGGTGCCGCGGCGGGGCCGGTCGCGGGGCGGTCGGCGTGACCAGTCGCGGCGCCGGTCGGGGGAGGAGTGCGGGTGTCCATGGTGCTGACGGGGAAGTTTCGGTTCTCCTAAAGTCTACCCGGCTGGGGGCGCCCCGGCGCGCCCCTGCCCAGGACCTGGCGCCCCCGCGGAGCCCCCGCCCAGGTCCGGTACTCTTGCCGCCGTGACCCCAGAAGAGCTCGCCGCAGCAATCCGCACCGTTCTCACCTCCGCCGTCGATGACGGCTCCCTGGCCCTGGCGCCGGAGGACATCGGGCTTCCCAAGGTCGAGCGCCCGCGCAACCGCGACCACGGGGACTGGGCCACGAACGTCGCCATGCAGTTGGCGAAGAAGGCGGGCACCAACCCGCGTGCCCTCGCGGAGCTCCTCGCCCCCCGTATCGAGGCCCTCGACGGCGTCGCCTCCGCCGAGATCGCCGGTCCCGGCTTCCTCAACATCCGTCTCGACGCCGCTTCCGCCGGCGAGCTCGCCCGCGCGATCGTCACCGCGGGCGAGGCCTACGGCCGCAACGAGACCCTGGCCGGCCAGCACATCAACCTCGAGTACGTCTCTGCCAACCCCACCGGCCCGGTGCACCTGGGCGGGGCCCGCTGGGCCGCCGTCGGCGACTCCCTGGCCCGTATCCTCGCCGCCTGCGGCGCCGGCATCACCCGCGAGTACTACTTCAACGACCACGGCACCCAGATCGACCGCTTCGCCCGCTCCCTGCTCGCCTCCGCCCGCGGCCAGGAGACCCCCGAGGACGGCTACGGCGGCGCCTACATCGCCGAGATCGCCGAGCAGGTCACCGCGGCCGAGACAGCCGCCGGCCGCCCCGCGCCCGCCACCCTGCCCGACGCCGAGGCCGCCGAGGTCTTCCGCGCCCGCGGCGTCGACCTCATGTTCGATTCCATCAAGGCCGAGCTCCACGCCTTCCGCTCCGACTTCGACGTCTTCTTCCACGAGGACTCCCTCCACACCTCCGGGGCGGTGGACCGCGCGATCGAGCGCCTGCGAGAGCGCGGCGTCATCTACGACCACGAGGGCGCCGTCTGGCTGCGCACCACCGACTTCGGGGATGACAAGGACCGCGTCCTCATCAAGTCCGACGGCAACGCCGCCTACTTCGCCGCGGACCTCGCCTACTACCTCGACAAGCGCGAGCGCGGCGCCGACTGCGCCATCTACCTGCTCGGCGCGGACCACCACGGCTACATCGGCCGCATGATGGCCATGTGCGCGGCCTTCGGGGACACCCCCCAGGTCAATATGCAGATCCTCATCGGCCAGCTCGTCAATCTCGTGAGCAACGGCCAGCCCGTGCGCATGTCCAAGCGCGCCGGCACGATCGTCACCCTGGAGGACCTCGTCGACGCCGTCGGCGTGGACGCCGCCCGCTACGCCCTGACCCGCTCCTCCATGGACTCGATGATCGACATCGACCTGGACCTGCTGGCCTCCTCCACCAACGACAACCCCGTCTACTACGTCCAGTACGCCCACGCCCGCACCCGCAACGTGGCCCGCAACGCCGCCGAGCACGGGGTGACCCGCGAGGCCGGCCTCGATCCCGCCGCCCTCGACGATCCCGCCGACGCCGCCCTCCTGGGCGCGCTCGCCCAGTACCCGGCGGTGGTCGCCCAGGCGGCCGAGCTGCGCGAGCAGCACCGCGTGGCCCGCTACCTGGAGTCGCTGGCCGCCGCCTACCACACCTGGTACGGCGCCACCCGCGTCACCCCGCGCGGGGACGACGCCATCACCCCCGGCCACGTCGCCCGGCTATGGCTCAACGACGCCGTCAGCCAGGTGCTGGCCAACGGACTGGGACTGCTGGGAGTCAGCGCCCCGGAGAGGATGTGAGCCCTGTGAGCACTGGGAGCCCTGCGGGCTCGACGACTCCAACGACCCCGATGAGCGCCCCCGCCCAGGCGGCACGCGTCCCCGACGGCGAGGCGCCCCTGGGCTCGCTCGCCTGCCCCGAGCCCGACGCGCGCCCCGACCTGTGGCCGACCACCGCCCATCGCGGCGACGACGGCCAGCTCGTCATCGGCGGGCGCGCCGTCTCCGAGATCCTCGCCGAGGCCCCCACCCCCGTCTACGTCCTCGATGAGGCCGACATGCGCGGGCGGGCCACCGTGTGGGCCACCGCCATGGCCGAGGAGTTCTGGCCCGACTACGGCATGAACGGCGGCGGCGCCTTCTACGCCGGCAAGGCCTTCCTCACCACCCGCGTGGCCCGCTGGATGCTCACCGACGGCCTCGGGATCGACACCGCCTCGCGCGTCGAGCTCGCCGTCGGCCTCGCGGCCCTGCGGGGGGAGGGGGATGGCGCCGAGACCTTCCCGCCCTCGCGCCTGGGCCTGCACGGCAACGGCAAGACCGCCGCCGAGGTCGCCGTCGCCCTCCAGCACCGCCTCGGGCACGTCGTCGTCGACTCCCCGGAGGAGATCGCCTACGCGGCCGAGGCCGTGCGCCACCTGCGCGCCGAGGGCATCTACGACCCCGACGAGCGCGCCGGTCTCATGGTGCGCCTGACCACCGGCATCCACGCCGGCGGGCACGAGTTCATCTCCACGGCCCACGAGGACCAGAAGTTCGGCCTGTCCATCCACACCGGCGCCGCCCGCGCCGCCATCGACGCGATCATCGCCGCGCCCGAGCTCGAGCTGCGCGGCCTGCACTCCCACATCGGCTCCCAGATCACCGACCCCGCGGGCTTCGAGGCTGCCGCCGAGGCCGTCCTGCGCCTGCGCCACGAGGTCGCGGCCGACACCGGGGTGCTGTGCGAGGAGATCGATCTGGGGGGCGGGCTCGGCATCGCCTACACCGGCGCTGACGCCCCCGCGCCCTCGCCGACGCTCCTCGCCCGCGCCCTGGCCGGTGTGGTGCGCCGCCTATGCGCTGAGCTCGGCGACGCCGTCCCGCATGTCTCGGTTGAGCCCGGCCGTTCGATCGCCGGCCCCGCGCAGGTGACCCTCTACACCGTGACCGGCCTCAAGCGCGTCGAGCTGGGGGAGGGGACGAGCCGCCTCTACGTGAGCATCGACGGCGGCATGAGCGACAACCTGCGCCCGGCCCTCTACGGCGCCGACTACACGGCGCTTGTGGCGAATCGCCGACCCGATCCGGCCGTCGGGCTCACGCGTGCGCGCATGGTCGGCAAGCACTGCGAGAGCGGGGACATTGTCGTGCGCGACGTGGACCTGCCCGCGGACCTGGCGATCGGCGACGTGCTGGCCGTGCCCGCCACCGGCGCGTACGGGCGCTCGATGGCCATGAACTACAACCTGTTCACCCGCCCGGGCGTGGCCTGGGTTCGCGATGGCGAGCAGGGATGGGTGCTGCGCCCCGAGACCGTCGAGGACCTCCTGCGCCTGGAGGGCTGAGACCGGGCCGGCGCCGGCTGCCAGGCGCCCCGGGCGGAGACGGCTACGAGGCGCCTGCCGGGCGGCTATGAGCGCTCGCGATCCTGCCCCGGCGCTCCCGCCTGGCCCTGCTGGGTGAGGAGGTCGAGCCTCGCCGTGAGACGGGCGACCTCCCGGTGCAGCGCCTCGACCTGCTCGCGGGTGGCGGCCTCCTGCTCCTCGGTCTCCTCAGCCACGAGCGAGACGATCCAGGAGGCCAGGGTCGCCGTGACGATGCCGATGAGCGCGATCCCTCCGACCATGAGGAGGCCCGCGACCCAGCGGCCGGTCGTCGTCACGGGCGCGAGGTCCCCGTAGCCGACCGTCGTGATGGTGGCGAGCGACCACCACACCGCGTTGCCGAAGGTCGTGATGGTCGCCCCCTCCGCGTCACGCTCGACGTCGAGCACCGCCAGGGCTGCCACGAGGGTGAGCAGACCCACCGCCCCCACGGCGTAGCTCGTGATCCTCCCGCGCAGGGCGCTGCCCGTGCCCTGCTGGATGACGCGGATGAGCGCGATGAGCCGCAACAGGCGCAGGGGGCGCAGCAGCGGCAGGGCGACGGCGGCGAGGTCGAGCAGGTGGGTGGCGAACCATCGCAGGCGCCTCGGTGCGAGGATGAGGCTGACGACGTAGTCGATGGCGAAGGCCAGCCAGATGAGGTCCATCGTCGTCTCAGCGGCCACGCGCGCGGCGCCGTGAAGCCGTCCCAGGACCTCCCAGGCGAAGGCGGCGAGGAACACCACGGCTAGCCCGGTCAGGGGCCAGTCCGTGGCGCGCTTCCATGCGCGCAAGCGGGCGTCGTCGCGCTGCTCAGCCATCCTCCCAGTCTAGAGGCGGGGCTCAGGAGCCGCTCTTGGTCCTGGGCGCGAGCATCTTCGACAATGCCGCAGCGGCGCTGACGACGTCGGAGCTGCCGGTGGAGACGAACTCGATCATGAGCCCGAAGGACGTGGACTGGATGAGCGCGGCGATCTGCTCGGCCGTGATCTCATCAGTGAGGGCGCCCAGGTCCTGCCACCTGCGGCACAGGCGGGTGAGCATCCCGCGCATCTCGTGGTAGCGCCGGTTCGAGCGCGCCTGGAGCTCCGGGTCGCGCGCCAGGTCCCCCCAGATCGCGACGGTGATGAACGGCCAGGCGACGTCGTCGTCCTCCTCGTGCCCCTGCTGGGAGGAGGCCGGCTGCTCGGAGACCCACAGGCTCTCGAGCGCGTCGATGAAGGCCTCCTCGAGGCCGGGCGGCTCGTCCAACTCGGCCAGGGCCTTGATGCGGGCGATGATGGGCAACATGCGCCTGTCGGAGACGGCGTCGATGATCGACTGCTTGCCCTGGGGGAAGTAGCGGTAGACCGTCGATGACGACATCCCCGCCTCGGTGATGACCTCGTCCATCGCTGTGGCGTGGAAGCCCTTGCGGGCGAAGCAGCGCGCCGCCGCGCGCAAGATCCGCTCCCGCTGGCGCTCCCGGTGGGCCTCCGTGACTCGTGGCATGAGCCGAGGATACGGGTCACGACCCTGGTCACGCTTAAAACGAAATGAACGTTGTTGACTCGTCGCGCAGGTGATCCTAGGCTGCGACCGTAAATGGAAACAATTGTTTTGTCATGGAGGTTCTCCCATGTCCCAAGCCGCGACTGCCCCAGAGGTGACGGCTACTGGTCGAGGCAGCCGGCGCCGCATCGTCCTCAGCCTCGTCCTCACCCAGCTCATGATCGTCCTCGACATGACGATCGTCGTCATCGCCCTGCCGCACCTCCAGGCGGACCTGGGCATCACCGACGCCCAGCGCTCCTGGGTGGTCACCGCCTACAGCCTCGCCTTCGGCGGACTCGTGCTGTTCGGCGGCCGGCTCACCGTCCTCCTGGGGATGCGGCGCTCCTACCGCATCGGGCAGCTCGGATTCGCCGCAGCGAGCCTCGCCGCGGGTCTGGCCCCCTCCTTCGCGGTCCTCGTGACGGCGCGCGCCCTCCAAGGCATGTTCGCCGCTCTCCTCGCGCCCACGAACCTCGCCCTCGTCAACGCGGTCTTCATCGAGAAGCGCGAGCGCGACCGCATCTTCGGCGTCTTCGGGGCCACCGCGGGTCTCGGCGCGGCCGCCGGCCTGCTCATCGGCGGCGCCCTGACGGACTGGCTCTCCTGGCGATGGTCCCTCTACATCAATGTCGGCATCGTCGCCTGCTCCCTGCTCGTCGGCAGCCGCCACCTGCCAGCGCGCGGCAAGGGCGACGGCGTCGGACGCGTGGGCGATGATCACGTCGGCCTCCTCCTGGGCTGCGGGGCCTGCTTCAGCGTCGTCTTCGGCCTCGACCGCGCCGAGCAGGGCGGATGGCGCACCACCGCCACCATCGCCTGGCTCGTGGCGGGAGCGGTCCTCGCCGTCGCCTTCATCGCGCGCGAGCGCCTGGCGGCCAGCCCTGTCCTGCCGCTGTGGCTGCCCTCCGACGCCACGCGGGCGGGTGCCTACGCCTCCCAGTTCATCATGGGCGCTGCCCAGATGGGCTCCTTCATCGCCCTGACCTACTACGTCCAGCAGCACCTCGGCTACTCGCCGGTCACGGCCGGCCTGGCCTTCCTGCCGCTGAGCGCCGCGCTCATCATCACAGCCGTGATGGCCGGGCAGTTCCTCGTGCCGCGACTGGGGGCGGGCGGCATGATCCCGCTCGGGTTCGCGGTGCAGGCGGTCTCGTTCATCATCCTGTCCCGCGTCGCCGTGGACTCCTCCTTCGTGAGCATCGCCCTGCCCGGCACGATCGTCTTCGGTATCGGCATGGGCCTGGTCAACCCCGTCACCTTCAACGCCGGCACGCACCGGGTGCCCGAGCGCCATATCGGCCTGGCCTCGGCGCTGCTCAGCGCCGCCCAGCAGATCGGCGGCTCCTTCGGCGTCGCGCTGCTGACCACCTACGCCTCGCGCACTGGGCATGACTATGCCGCCAGTCATGCCGACGCCGTGCGCGCCACCGGCGTTCGCGAGCTCATGGAGGCGGGCGCGACCCCGGACTCCCCGCAGGGCCAGGCCATCATCGCGCGCCTGACGGCCGGTCTCGCCGACGCCTCCCGCATCCATGCCTACTCCTCGAGCTTCACTCTCCTGGCCTGCATCGTGACGGGGTCCGCCGTCATCATGGTCGTCGCTGTTCTCGCCCTGCGCCGTCGCCGGGGGCGGTGAGGCGCCTGCGACGGGACCCGGTCGGGGCGGCGCCCGCCGGAGGATGAGGGACATGGCGCCCGGGCGCGCATCCTCCTGGAGGATGAGCGTGGCACGCGGGAGGATCGGCCGACCGGCGTATGCGCGAGATGTGAGGTGAGCCATAGGCTTCCTGCTATGAGCGCCGCACTGTCATCAATGGAGATGGAGCCTCCTGCCGCGCACCGCGCCGATGATCTTCGGCCCTACGACGCGGTCGGTCTCCTCGCCTCCCTCACCAGGGCCCTGCCCTCCTTCCGCCGCCTCCTGGGGGCGAGGAGCGCCCCGCCCCGCCGCGTGAGATGAGCCCTGCGGCGCGGGCCCGGGACCCCTATGCTGGGCGGGACCGGCTCGCGTCGGATCCGGGCCGCCAACGGCCCATCGCCCGGGCGAACCGCGCCCTGAGGGCACCCGACGCCGCGCCCCCGCCCCGCGCCCCCGAGAACCAGGTGGTCAGACGTGACTGAGAACCCCCAGCGGCCCGCACCGCGCGCCCTCACCGTCGGCGTCCTCGGCGCCGGCACCGTCGGCAGCCAGGTCATCCGCCTCCTTGGCGAGCAGGCTGACGACTTCGCCGCCCGCTCCGGCGCCCGCCTGGAGATCACCGGCGTCGCCGTGCGCGACGTGGGCGCCCCGCGCGACACCGACTTCCCCCGCGAGCTCCTCACCGACGACGCCACCGCCGTCGCCACCGGCAACGACCTCGTCATCGAGCTCATCGGTGGCATCGAGCCCGCCCGCACCCTCATCCTGGCAGCCTTCAAGGCCGGCGCCTCCGTCGTCACCGGGAACAAGGCCCTCATCGCCGCCCACGGCCCTGAGCTCTACGCCGCCGCCGCGGCCGCCGGCACCGACTTCTACTACGAGGCCGCCGTCGCCGGCGCCATCCCCGTGGTCTACGCCCTGCGCGAGTCCATGGCCGGGGACCGCGTCACCTCCGTGCTCGGCATCGTCAACGGCACCACCAACTACATCCTCGACGAGATGAGCACCAAGGGCCTCGGCTTCGAGGAGGCCCTCGCCGCCGCCCAGGCCCTCGGATACGCCGAGGCCGACCCCACCGCCGACGTCGACGGCCTGGACGCCGCCGCCAAATGCGCCATCATCGCCTCCCTCGCCTTCCACACGAGGGTGGGCATCGACGACGTCGACGTCACCGGCATCCGCTCCATCACCGCCGACGACATCCGCGAGGCCCACGCCTCCGGGTGCGTCATCAAGCTCCTGGCCGTCGCCCAGCGCCGCGAGGACGACCACGCCAACGGCGTCTCCGTGCGCGTCCACCCCGCCCTCGTCCCCGAGGCCCACCCCCTGGCCTCCGTCCACGGCGCCTTCAACGCCGTGCTCGTCGAGGCCGAGTCCGCCGGCCGCCTCATGTTCTACGGGCAGGGCGCGGGCGGCGCCCCCACCGCCTCCGCCGTCCTCTCCGACGTCGTCGCCGCCGCCTTCCACCGCGTCGGCGGGGGAGAGGCCCCCCGCGAGCTCGCCTACGCCGACCTGCCGATCCTCGGCCCCGAGTCAGCGCTCACCCGCTACCAGATCCAGTTGCGCGCTGTCGACGCCCCCGGCACGCTCGCCGCGATCATGCAGGCCATGGCCGACCACGGCATCTCCATCAACTCCGTGCGCCAGGCCTCCTACGTCTCCGACGACGCCGAGCCCCTCGTCACGGTCGTCACCCACCCCGCCGCGGTCCTCCACCTCGACCAGGCCGTCGACGCGCTGCGCGGCATGGACCAGGTCCGCGAGGTCGTCTCCGTCCTGCGCGTCGAGGGGGAGTGACCATGCGCATCGCCCACGAGGAGGCGCGCGTCCGCGTCCCCGCCACCACCGCCAACATGGGGCCCGGCTTCGACTCCTTCGGCATGGCCTTCCGCTTCTACGACGAGGTCAGCGTCCGCCCCATCATCGGCGAGACGAGCGTCATCGTCGAGGGCGTGGGGCAGGGCGTCGTCCCCACCGATGATGACAACCTCGTCGTGCGGGCGCTCCGGGCCGGGCTCGATGCCGCGGGCGCCCCCCAGGCCGGCTTCGAGATGCGCTGCGTCAACCGCATCCCCCACGGCGGGGGGCTCGGCTCGTCGGCCAGCGCCGCCGTCGCCGGCCTCATGCTCGCCCGGGGCCTGCTCTCCGATCCCGGGGCCCTGCCCCTGGACGCCGTCTTCTCCCTGGCCACCAGCTTCGAGGGGCATCCCGACAACGTCGCCCCCGCCGTCTACGGCGGCGCCACCGTCGCCTGGATCGAAGCTGACGGCACCCCCCGCTCCGCCCCCATGCCCGTGGACGGCTCCCTGCCCGTGACGATCCTCGTGCCGCCCCCGGCCACGCGCCTGTCCACCGAGGAGGCCCGCCGCGTCCTGCCCGACGCCGTGCCCCGCGCCGACGCCCTGTTCAACACCTCCCGGGCCGCCGTCCTCATGCTCGCGCTCGCCGGGCGCCCCGACCTGCTCATGGCCGGCACCGAGGACCGCCTCCACCAGGAGTACCGCCGCGATGTCCTGCCCGGGTCCATGGCCGTCATGGACTCCCTGCGCGAGCAGGGCTACCCGGCGGTCATCTCCGGGGCCGGCCCCACCGTCCTCGTGCTGGCGCGCCTGGCCGACCAGACCCGCTTCACCCTGGAGCAGCACGGCTGGCAGGTCCTCATCCCCGGCATCGACACCGAGGGCGCCCGCCTCCTGTGACCGAGACCGGGCGAACAGCACCGCGAAACCGGGCGAACAGCACCGCGAGACCGGTTCGCGCGCGCTCTTCCGGGCTGTGATCGACGAGCCACACACAGATAGTTGCATCATCAACTAAATCGGTTAGAGTCGGGGCATCACGCACAGGCGTGAGAGCCACGAAAGGACAGCGCCATGAGCAGCGCGCAGACCACCCCGGGCGCGGCGCCCGCCACAACCGCCGCCGGCAGCCAGGCCCCCGCCTCTCCGGCCCAGGCCCCCGCCTCCAATGCCCCCACACCCCAGGCCCCCGCGCCCCGCAACCGGATGCACTTCGGCATCTTCACCGTCGGGGACATCGTCGCCGACCCCGCCACCGGCCGCGCCCCCAGCGAGCACGAGCGCATCAAGAACACGATCGAGATGGCCGTGGCCGCTGAGCAGCTCGGCCTCGACTTCTTCGGCACCGGCGAGCACCACAATCCGCCCTTCGTCCCCTCCTCCCCGGTGACGCTGCTGGGCACCATCGCCGCGCGCACCTCCCGCCTCCTGCTGTCCACCGCCACCACCCTCATCACCACCAACGACCCGGTCCGTCTGGCCGAGGAGTACGCCTACCTCCAGCACGTCGCCGACGGCCGCGTCGACCTCATGATGGGGCGGGGCAACACCGGCCCCGTCTACCCCTGGTTCGGCAAGGACATCCGCAAGGGCATCTCGCTCGCCGTCGAGAACTACGACCTCCTGCGCCGCTTGTGGCGCGAGACCAACGTGGACTGGGAGGGCGAGTTCCGCACGCCCCTGACGGACTTCACCTCCATGCCCCGCCCTCTCGACGGCGCCGCCCCCTTCGTCTGGCACGGCTCCATCCGCTCGCCCCAGATCGCCGAGCAGGCCGCCTACTACGGCGACGGCTACTTCCACAACAACATCTTCTGGCCCCTCGACCACACCAAGCGGATGGTCGATCTCTACCGCCAGCGCTTCGAGCACTACGGCCACGGCAAGGCCGAGCACGCGATCGTCGGGCTCGGCGGCCAGTTCTTCGCCGCGGAGTCCGAGGCCAAGGCCGTCGAGCGCTACACCCCCTACTTCCGCTCCAGCTACGTCTACCAGGGCGCCTCCTTGGAGGACATGACCGCCCACACGCCGCTGACGGTCGGCACGCCCGAGCAGATCGTCGAGCGCTACCTCACCTACCGCGACGCCGTCGGCGACTACCAGCGCCAGGGCTTCCTCATCGACGCCGGGGGCGCCCCGCACTCGGTGGTCATGGAGCAGCTCGAGATCCTGGGAACCCAGATCGTCCCCGCCCTGCGCGCCGAGCTCGAGGGCTCGCGCCCCGACGGCGTCCCCGACGCCCCGCTCCACCCCCGCCACGAGGCCACTCTCACCGGCGGGCAGCCCCCGGCCGAGGAGCCCTTCGAGCTGGTCAACGACTTCGACCCGCTGACGGGCCGGAAGGTGAGGATCTGACATGGATGAGCAGAGACTGGGCCCGCGGGACCAGAGCCCGCAGCGCCACATCCCGCAGGACCAGGGCGCGCCCCGCACGGCCCTCGGCCGGGACTACGGCGAGATGGCCGACGCCTACGAGCACACCCAGATGGATCGCATCCCACGGCTCGTCGCCGTCCACGCGGGCCTGGGAACGCCGTCGACCTCCGCGATGCTCGCCGACCGCCTCGTGGAGGCCACCCGCGCCGCCCTGGAATCGCAGGCGCGCCTGGCCACCACCGAGGTCATCGCCCTGCGCCCGCTCGCGGCCGAGATCGCCCTGGCCGGCGTCGGCGGCCCGATCGGCGAGAGCCTCCAGGCCGCCATCGACTCGCTGTCCAGCGCCGACGGCGTCATCGCGGTCAGCCCCGTCTTCCAGGGCTCCTACACGGGCCTGTTTAAGGGGTTCTTCGACGTCATCCCCGACGGCGCCCTGCGCGACGCCCCCGTGCTCATGGGCGCCACGGCCGGCACGGCGCGCCACAGCCTCGTCACCGAGATGGCTCTGCGGCCCCTGTTCACCTACCTCAAGGCGCGCCCGACGACGCTCGCGGTCTTCGCCGCCAGCGAGGACTTCGGCGCCGCGTGGGCCGAGGGCTCCGACGGCGACGGCGCCCACCGCGAGGCGCCCCTGGCCGACCGGGTCGCCCGGGCGGGCGCTGAGCTCGCCGAGCTCATGACGCGCCTGAGCCGTCAGGCCCCGGTGGACGCGCTCGCCGATTTCACCCCGATGACCGACCTCCTGCCGGGGCGGCCGCGCGGCGGGGAGGCCTCGCGCGGTGGGGGAGACGCGGGCGGCGCCGGCCCCGCGGCCTGAGCTCCCCCGCCCCGCTCTTGCGCCCTCAAACTGCGAGGATGAGACCGCGGGAGCGGGGTGAGACAGTTTGTGCGGGCCGAGGGCGCGGGAGCGGGGAGTCCCCACGGTCGCGGCCCGCCGCGTGTTGGCGGCCCGCACTGGGGGCGGGCGCCAATCCCTGCTATGCTGCGTGCAGCGGCCGAGCCATAGCGCCTCCCCGTGGCGACGCAGCCAGCCCCGCCGCCAGCACTGAACCACCGGACCGAGGGAACACCCTGGCACCGCGCAGTGCAGCACTTCTCCCGTGAATGAATCCGGGATCCTTCCCCATCCGCGCGCAGTCATCGCGCGCGCCACACCATGAGGACACTCGTGACTGAGACTTCCAGCGCCCCCGCCCTGACTGCAATGCGCCTGGCCGAGCTGCAGCAGCTCGCCTCCTCGATGGGCCTCAAGGGCACCTCC
Organism: Actinomyces timonensis DSM 23838; assembly: GCF_000295095.1. Lineage (GTDB taxonomy): Bacteria > Actinomycetota > Actinomycetes > Actinomycetales > Actinomycetaceae > Actinomyces > Actinomyces timonensis. Next base: position 412,536 of record NZ_JH806634.1, read on the forward strand.
CGTATGCGCAAGAGCGAGCTCGTCGCCGCGATCCGCGACGGCGGAGCCCCCGCGGCGCAAGCGCCCACCGCTCCCAGCGCCAAGGACGGCGCCGCCCCCGAGCCCACCAGCGCCCCCGAGCGGGCCCATGCCCCCGCCGAGGCCCCCTCGCAGGGTGCCTCCCGCCCGCGCCGTCGCCGCGCCACCGCTGCCGCTGGCGCCCCGGGCGACGCCCCCGCCTCCCTTGAGCTCGACCTCCCCTCCCGCTCCGAGCGTGGGGGCGAGGAAGCCCCCTCCCAGAGCTCCGACGACGAGCGCCGTCCCCGTCGCGAGCGCGCCGAGCGGGCCGACCGTTCGGATCGCGCCGACCGTTCGGATCGCGCCGACCGTTCGGATCGCGCCGACCGCTCTGAGGAGGGCTCGCGCCGCCGCCGCCGCGCCGAGAGGGACCAGCGCTCCTCCGACGCCCCCGATTCCCCCGAGGACCACCTCGACGCCAAGGCCGCGCTCATGCGCGATCTGGCCGACGCCACCGGCACCGCCGCCGTCGAGCCCGCCGAGCGCGGCCGCCGTGAGGACCGCTCCGAGCGGGAGGGTCGTGACGGCGAGGAGGAGGGCCGCTCCGGGCGCCGTCGCCGTGGCCGCAAGCGCGGTCGCGACCGCTACGAGGACGACGGCGATAACCGTGACAACCGTGGCAACCAGCAGGGCAAGCAGCGCGCCCCCCGCGAGGACGAGGTCCTGCTCCCCGTGGCGGGCATCCTCGACGCCTCCGACCCGAATCGCGCCTACCTGCGCACCTCCGGCTACCTCCCCGGCCCGAAGGACGTCTACGTCTCGGCCGCCCAGGTCAAGGAGTATGGCCTGCGCCCGGGCGACGCCGTCTCCGGCTGGGTCCGCGAGGGCGGCGAGTCCGCGCAGTTCGGCGGCGGCCACGGCGGGCGCCAGAACCGTCGGCAGAACCGCGCCAACCGCGTGAAGTACAACCCGCTGGTCTCCGTGGAGACGATCAACGGCATGGACCCCGAGCGCTCGAAGCGCCGTCCGGAGTTCGTAAAGCTGACCCCCCTCTACCCCCAGGAGCAGCTGCGCCTGGAGACGACGCCGAAGGCCGTCACCCCGCGAGTCATCGACCTCGTCTCCCCGATCGGCAAGGGCCAGCGCGGGCTCATCGTCTCCCCGCCCAAGGCCGGTAAGACGATCGTCCTCCAGCAGATCGCCAACGCCATCTCCGTGAACAACCCGGAGGCCCACCTCATGGTCGTGCTCGTCGACGAGCGCCCCGAGGAGGTCACCGATATGCAGCGCACGGTCAAGGGCGAGGTCATCGCCTCCACCTTCGACCGTCCCGCCTCGGACCACACGATCGTCGCCGAGCTCGCCATCGAGCGCGCCAAGCGCCTCGTGGAGCTGGGCCAGGACGTCGTCGTGCTCCTGGACTCCATCACGCGCCTCGGCCGCGCCTACAACCTGGCGGCCCCCGTGTCCGGGCGCATCCTGTCCGGTGGTGTCGACGCCGCGGCCCTCTACCCGCCCAAGCGCTTCTTCGGCGCGGCGCGCAACGTGGAGAACGGCGGGAGCCTGACGATCCTGGCCACCGCCCTGGTGGAGACCGGCTCGAAGATGGACGAGGTCATCTTCGAGGAGTTCAAGGGCACCGGCAACATGGAGCTCAAGCTCTCCCGCCAGCTCGCGGACAAGCGCATCTTCCCGGCCGTGGATGTGGCCGCCTCGGGCACGCGCCGCGAGGAGCTGCTCATCGATCCGGCCCAGCTCAAGATCATGTGGCGCCTGCGCCGCCTCTTCGCTGGCCTGGAGCAGCAGCAGGCCCTCGAACTCGTGCTGTCCAAGCTCAAGGACACCCAGTCCAACGCCGAGTTCCTCATGGTCATCTCCAAGACGACGCCGTCGGGCACCTCCCTGGCGGATGCCGACGACGGCGAATGACGCGCTAAGGCGCGGTCCCCGGCTTCAGGGGGTGCGCAGCACAGCGGATGGGCCGGTCCTCCTCAAGGAGAGGAGGACCGGCCCATCGCTCGGCGAGCCAGGCGGGAGACGGCGCGCCCGCCTGGGCCGAGGGCGTCAGTTCTTGCCGCGCGGCGACGAGCCCGCCCGCGAGGGGAAGATGTTCCACACGGCGTCGGCACTGGGAGGAGTGCCGTACCTGCCGCCGGGGGCGGGCGTGCCCACCGGCCCCCACGGCCAGCTCGCCCACCTCGCCCAGTTCCGCCTGGAGGACCTACCCGCCAACGACTTCCTGCCAGGCGACGGGATGCTCCAGTTCTGGATCAACCGGTACGACGACTACGGCATGAATGACGACGACCTGCACGCCTGCGACACCGCCGTCATCCACTTCCCGGTGATCGACGAGTCCGTCACCCACGAGGACGTCCTCACCCGTTACCGGCCCATCGACCGCGACGCTGGCGACTACTCGCCCTTCTTCGACCCGCGCTCCTTCGCCCTGGAGATCACCGCGACCAGTCAGCCCATGAGCCAGAGCCTGCGCGCCTTCGACAAGGTGTTCGTCCCCGCCTACAACCGACAGTTCCCGGACGCCCCCATCAGCTCGCACGACGACTGCTGGGACATCTACCCCGACGGCTTCCCCGACTCCGGCGCCTTCAGCGGCGAGGGTCACCGCCTAGGCGGATATCCCAGCCTCCTCCAGGTCCAGGAGCCGCCCGGCTACCACGGGCTCGAGTTTGACGCCGTGCTCCTCCTCCAGGTCGACTCCGACGAGCACATCATGTGGTGGGATCGAGGGGTGGCGAGTTTCTGGATCACGCCCGCGGATCTGGCTGCCGGGGACTTCTCCCGCGTCGCCTTCTACATGGACACCTGGTGAGGCGGGGGAGCGGCGCTCGAAGGTCCTTCCCCCCTCGCGCCCGCGCCTGCACGGCTCGCGCATCCTTCGCGCATTGCTCTTCCGACGTGCCGCTCTCAAGGGGTGCCCGGACTCACGGGGCCTCGCGTTGTGCTGGCGGGAGGCGCGGCGGCATAATCGCCCCCGGTATCCGGTTCACCTCCGCGCCCGCGGGGGACCCGGGGCCCTCTGATCGCTAAGGAGACTCCTATGAAGCAGGGCATCCACCCCGAGTACGTGGCCACCACGGTCACGTGCACCTGTGGCAACACCTTCGAGACCCGCTCGACCGTCACCTCCGGTGAGATCCGCGTCGACGTGTGCTCCGCCTGCCACCCGTTCTACACGGGCAAGCAGAAGATCCTCGACACCGGCGGCCGCGTCGCCCGCTTCGAGGCCCGCTACGGCAAGCGCAAGAAGTAAGCATCCTGCCCGACGCCGGCGCCCGGCTCCCCGAGAGCCCGGCGCCGGCGTCGTCGCATTCCGGCAGACGCCACCGCATCAGCCCACTGGCCCGAGCCCCACGAGAGGACCACCATGAGCGAGGACTTCAGCGCCGTCGAGCCGCTGCTCGCCGAGCACGCCCAGCTGGAGGCCGAGATGGCCGGCCCCGCCGCCGCCGACCCCGCCGCCATGCGCCGCCTCGGGCGGCGCTACGCAGAGCTCGGGCAGGTCGTCGCCGCCCACCGCGCCTGGGCCGCCGCCCGCGCCGACCTCGACGACGCCACCGAGCTCGCCGCCGCGGACCCCGACTTCGCCGCCGAGATCGCAGGCGAGCTCCCCGCCCTGGGGGCCGCCGAGGCCGAGGCCGCCGAGCGCCTGCGCCAGGTCCTCGTCCCCCGCGACCCCGACGACGCCCGCGACGTCATCATCGAGGTCAAGGCCGGGGAGGGCGGGGAGGAATCCGCGCTCTTCGCCGCCGACCTCGCCCGCATGTACACCCGCTACGCCGAGCGCATGGGCTGGAGCGTCTCCATCATGGACTCCACCGACTCCGACCTCGGCGGCTACAAGGACGTGCGCCTGGCCATCAAGGCGCGCGGCGCCGTCGAGCCCGCCGACGGCGTCTGGGCGCGCCTCAAGTACGAGGGCGGCGTCCACCGCGTCCAGCGCGTCCCCGTCACCGAGAGCCAGGGCCGCATCCACACCTCCGCCGCCGGCGTCCTCGTCATGCCCGAGTCCGACGACCCCGGGGAGCTCGAGATCGACCCCGCGGACCTGCGCATCGACGTCTTCCGCTCCTCCGGGCCCGGCGGGCAGTCCGTCAACACCACCGACTCCGCCGTGCGCCTCACCCACCTGCCCACCGGCATCGTCGTCTCCATGCAGAACGAGAAATCCCAGCTGCAGAACAAGGAGGCCGCCCTGCGAGTCCTGCGCTCGCGCCTGCTCGCCGAGCGCGCCGCCGCTGCCGCCGCCGAGGCCGCCGAGGCCCGCCGCTCCCAGGTGCGCACCGTCGACCGCTCCGAGCGCATCCGCACCTACAACTTCCCCGAGAACCGCATCGCCGACCACCGCACCGGCTACAAGGCCTACAACCTCGACGCCGTCCTCGACGGCGACCTGGGGCCCGTCATCGACTCCGCCATTGCCCTCGACGAGGCAGAGCGCCTGGCCGCCGTCGGGGACCAGGAGTGAGGCTGGGCGTAGGGGGCGATTCCCCCCAGGATCCGCTCGACAGATATGCCCTGCGCCGCTTGGTCCGCGAGGCCGGACAGGCTTTGAAAGAAGCAGGAGTCGCGTCTCCTGAGAGCGATGCCCGAGTGCTGGCGGAGCAGGTGGTGGGGACGTCGCTCGTCATGTGCGACGGCGCGAGCGCCGAAGAGGCAGGGGCTTTCCTGCGCCTGATCGAGCAGCGGGCGGCCCGTGTTCCGCTCCAGCACCTCACCGGGGTCATGTGGTTCCGGGGACTGGAACTGGTGTGCCGGCCGGGCGTGTTCATCGTCCGCCCCGAGACCGAGGTCGTCGCGGGGGCGGCCATCGAGGCCGCGCGTGCGGCCGCGGCATCGGGGAGGCCGCCCCTCGTCGTCGACCTGTGCGCGGGCTCGGGGGCGATCGCCGCCGCCGTGGCCGCAGAGGCGCCGACGGCGCGGGTCACCGCCGTCGAGATCGACGCTGCCGCCGCGGGCCTCGCGTGCGAGAACTGCGAGTGCCTGGCCCCGGGGCGCGTGAGGGTCCTGCGCGCCGACGCCACCGACCCCTCCACCCTGGCCGGCCTCGATGGGACGGTCGACGTCGTCGTGGCCAACCCGCCGTATGTGCCCGCGGGCGCGGTGGAAGACGCCGAGACCGAGGCGCACGACCCTGACCTCGCCCTCTACGGCGGGGGACAGGACGGCCTGATGATTCCGCGCGCCATCGTCTCCCGCGCCGCCGCGTTGCTGCGCCCCGGCGGCGTCCTCGTCATGGAGCACGACGCCGGGCAGGGGAGGCCCCTGCGCGAGGCCGCGCTCGCGGCCGGCTTCACGGGCGCCACCACCGGCACGGACCTCACCGGCCGCGACCGCTACCTGCGCGCCCAGCGCTGAGCGGACCCGATCCGAGCACCTGCGTGATGCCAGGGCCCTTGACGGCCGTGACCCGATCTGTATCATTATTACCAGTACAGATGATACAGGGAGGGTCTGATGGACATCGCGCTGGATCCGTTGTCGCCGACACCGCTCTACCAGCAGATTCGTGACCGCATCGTGGAGGCGATCGCGGCTGGCGAGCTGCGGCGCGGCGACCCGCTGGCCTCGGTGCGCTCGCTGGCGCGCGCCTTCGCGATCAACCCGGCCACAGTGGTCAAGGCCTACGACCTGCTGCGCGCCGAGGGGCTTGTGGCCTCGAACTCGAAATCGGGCACCTTCGTCGCTCGCGACCGCGATGGGCGGGGGCCGTCCGCCGCCTTCGTCGCCGACTGGCAGAGCCGCCTCGTCACCCTTCTGTCCGAGGCGCGCGCGCAGGGGGCCAAGCCTGACCAGATCCTCGCCTGGACCACCACCACGATCCACGACCTTGAACGGGAACAACCAGACCAAGGAGAAGAGTTAGGAGTGCAATCATGAGGTATGTCCTCCTCGCATGTGTGGTAGGCGTTGGCGCGTTGATAGCGCTGGTGCCGTCGATGTCCCGGCCCACGGTCCCCCTCGGCGTCTCCGTTCCCCGTGAGCGCATCACGGATCCGGCGGTGAGGCGAGCGGTCAGTAGATTCCGCCTGGGGGTGGGGGCCCTCACCGCGGCAGGCCTCGTGGCGGGGCTCCTGGGTGATCCCTCCACCGTGTTCGGGCCCGCGATCCTCGGCGTGGTTGTGGGATCCATCGTCGTGATCGCCGTCGCCAGGCGCGGCATCGTTGCCGCCAAGCAGCAGGGGCAGTGGTACGCCGGCCAGCCGGTGCGCACGTCCGCGTCAGTCAGCGGGCCGACGGGCAATCCGCGGCCGGCGTGGATCCTGTACGCGGTAGCGGCCCTCATGGCCGTGGCCGCGCCCCTCTGGCTGCTCGTCCGGTTCGACCGCCTTCCCGATCCTTATCCGCGGCACTGGAGCGTCAGTGGCCCTCCCGACGGGTGGGGTGCGCGCAACCTCCTGGCGGTGCTGCTGCCCTCGGGGTGGCCGATCCTCTTGATCGCCCTGCTCGCGGCGATGATGCTGGCCGTGTCGCGGCGGCGCGCCGTGGCTCCCCCTGACGGCAGTCCGCTGGCCGCGCGGGCCGCGCGCAGGGCGGTGTACGCCGTCGTCCAGAAGGGGGTGGGGTGCATCGCGATCGTCATCGGCGCGGCGAGCCTCGCCAGCGCGATCGTGATCGGCGCCGACCGCCTGAGCGCGCCGCCGGTCATCGTGTGGGTCGAGGTGGCGGCGTTGGCCGTCGTCGTCACCTGGCTGGTGGTGGGGGCGCGCAGGGCGCAGTCCCAGTCGGCCGCGGCGCCCGCCACCGGTGCCCAGTCGCATGACGACGACGCCGACTGGAAACTGGGGATGTTCTACTACAGGCCGGATGACCCGTCCTTCCTCGTGCCCAAGCGGGTGGGTGTGGGGGAGACGATCAACTTCGGCCACCCGGCGGGCAAGATCAGCGCCGTCGTCATCCTCATCATGCTGGTCGCCGCCATCGTGGCCTCCGCGCTCAGCCTCTAGATGGGCGGATAGCGGGCCGCGACCGGTGGCTCCCAGGCGTCGTCAAGCGCTAGGGGCGAGCTCCCGACTGGGCGCGTGAACGGCGGTGATCCACACGTTGATGATGTCGGTCTCGGCCTGGCTGGGGTAGTGCGCGCCGTCGTCAACGGCGTAGTGGTGCTCAACGGCCCAGTGCCAGACGTCATGCCAGGACCAGGCGCCTCCAGCGACGGGGTTGATTGCCTGGGGGAAGCCGCTCTGGCGCTTGCCGGAGGTCCAGGCCTGCACGGCCTGGCGCGTGACTCCGAGGCGTGCGGCGATCTCGCTGCGGGTGACCAGGTCTGGGACGAGTCGGAGGATGCGCAAGCCGCGGGTTTGCAGATCGGTGACCAGCGAGCGCGCCGCGGAGTCGAAGGTGGCGCCCTCGCCGAGCACGGTGACGAACTCGTGGCCGGTGTGGTCTGTGCCGACGGTGCCGTCGTACTCGTCGATGAGTGTTGCGCCCCGGGTTTAGTGGAGGCAGTGATGCAAGGGGGAAAGGAATCACTGTCATGGGGCAGAGGAAGTATCCGATCGGGCTTCGTGGATCGTGCCACGAGGCTGGCTCGGGAGGCTCTGGCGGATCCTGAGCGCGCCAGGGGCGCGATCAAGAGGGTCGCCGATGAGCTGGGGGCCCATCCCGAGGCTGTGCGCACGTGGGTGCGGACCGCTCAGGTCGATGCTGGGCAGCGGCCTGGGACCACCACGGCCGATGCTCAGCGCATCAAGGACCTGGAGCGCGAGGTGCGCGAGCTGAGGCGGGCCAACGAGATCCTGCGCAAGGCGAGCGCGTATTTCGCCCAGGCGGAGCCCGGGCCGCCGGTAGCAGACCTCGTGGGATTCATCGAGGACAACAAGGGGGCTCGGGGCCCGCAAGATCCACGTCATGCTCAACCGTCCCGAGCGAGCTGCCGAGCACGGTCTGGGGCATATCGCCCGGTGCACCACCGAGCCGGTGATGAGGATCCTGGGCATCCAGGGCGCGCGCCGCGCCAGGAAGCCCAGCACCACGATCTGGGCGCCCCGCCAGGAGTGCCCCGCCGATCTCGTGGAGCGCCACTTCAGCGCCGAGGCCCCTAACCGCTTGTGGGTCGCGGATATCACCTGTGTCCGCGCTTTGTCGGGGTGGGCGTGCACGGCGTTCGTGATGGACGTCTTCTCGCGGCGGATCGTGGGCTGGCAGACCAGTGACAGTCTCAAGACCGATCTGGCGCTCGACGCCCTGGAGATGGCCGTCTACCAGCGCAAACGTGATGGTATGGATCTCAGTGGGCTCATCGACCACTGCGACCGGGGTGCGCAGTACCGCGCCGTGCGCTACGGGGCCGCGCTGGACGACTGCCAGGCGGTGGCCTCGGTGGAATCCAAGGGGGGGACTCCTACGACAACGCGATGGCCGAGGCCCTGAACTGCCTGT
>NZ_JH806634.1:421091-572678 GCF_000295095.1 Actinomyces timonensis DSM 23838
ACAAGGCCGAGCTGGTCAGGCCCCATGGGCTGTTCAGGGACCTTCAGGACGTCGAGATCGCCACCGCGCGGTGGGTGCACTGGTACAACACGGCCCGGCCCCACTGGGCGATCTCCATGCAGACGCCCGTTGAGCACGAGGCCGCCTGGGCCCTCCAGGCCCCCACCACCGACACCGACGCCGGCGCCGGACTCGCCGAGGCGGCGCCACCAGACCCCGGACAGCGCCAACCCGCGCTAGCCGGAACCAGACAAACAAGCCTCCACAAAACCCGGGGCTTGACACTACCTCGTGCCAGACCAAGACACCAACCAGCTCACCACCACCGCCACCTGCCTCCCACCCTTCGACAGCATCCTGAGATGGCGAGCAACCGATGACGTGGAGGGCACGGAGGGAGAGACGAAGGTCATAGGAGGCGCCGAACGCGCTGGGCCAGAGCCCACCACCGACGACGAAGTCGAAAGGGGCGACGAAGTCGGAACAACCGACCTCGTCGCCCCTCGACCGGCTCACGTCGCGGCCCGCTCAGCTCGCCGTGGGGTCCCAGATCTGGCCGAAACCAGCCAAAACACCCCGGTTTCCATACAAAAACCCACGTCATGGGACGACCATGACGTGGGTTTGAGTGCTATGCAATTGGTCGGGCTGGCCAGAGGCCTGAGCAGTCACGAAGCGGGGCTCCTTTGCGAGGCCGGCGGGGTGTCCGCCGTGCACTCGTGGGAGTGTATCTCCGTAGCGTGAGAGCCAGGCTGTCTCCTGACCTGGATGGAATCCGCAGAGAGTTGCGATGTGGTCTCAGAGCGCGAGGGGCGGTTGGGTCAGACGAAGACCATTCCTCTATCGACCGCAGTACGTGCCTTCACCTCGGCGTCGGGCGCCGAAGCGGCAGTGAAGCGCAGGGAGTGGCTGAGCGTCGGTAGGAGCGACGCCAGGAACGACTCGTCGCGCGAGTGGATGTGCAGCTTGCTGCGCAGATCGGTCAAGGGGAAGACCGCCGTCATGCGCAGGATCTCGATGCCGACAGCGACCCCGTACTCGTCAAGGTCGACGAGCACGTCGTCGGAGAACTCGTCGGTCTGAACGATGGGGTTGGTGGACAGGGAGATGTAGCACGTGCCGACGGCGGGATCGACCGTGATCTTCCGGTTGGTCATGGTCTCAGTGTCTCCTCGGGTAGGGGGCCACAGTAGCCGATCAGCCGTTGGCGATTCAGCCCTTGATGAAGCACGTGATGATTGTGACTGTTCCATTGCCGGGCATCGTCAAGGCTGGGTTGTTGAGAGCGGCGCTGATGGCCTCATCGCTGATGCCGCGCTGACGCGCTCGGCTCGAGCCATGGTGGGACCAGACGAAGGAGATGGCCACTTTCAGTCCTCAGGTGACGGCTGTGACACGTCGAAACGCAGCACGCGGTCGATCCCGTCGGTGTCCTCAAGATCGACCTCCACCTGGTAAAGGCCGGGTGTGAGAAGCGGCAAGCTCACCTGCACTGCGAACACGATGCCTCGGCGATGACCTCGGTAAGGGGGATGAGTGCTCTCCGAGGCGTCAAGGATGCTCGTCGCCTCGATGGACGCGCCTTCGTCACCTGGCGCGATGATGCGCAGGCTCATGCTGACAGCATCCCTCGTTGGCTCATCGCAGCGCAGGCGGCCCGCGATGGAGAACATCGCCACGGAGGGGAGCGAGTCAACCTCCAGGCTGGTCAGCGATGCGCCGACCGCAGTCAGGGTGCCGTTCTGGATCGTGGCATAGTCCGCGAGGAAGGCGTAGTCGAGGTCGAGCATGGCGGAATCCTATGGGACTGAACCAGGGCTGTCATCGGACTCACTCGCCGGCGATGGCGCGCAGGGCGGCAAGGTGTGCGTTCCATTCCTGGCGGCCGCTCTTGGTCAGTGACATCCAGGTGCGGGGGCGCTTGCCGACGTAGCCCTTGCGAATACGCACCAGCCCCAGTGATTCCAGCTGCGAGCCCTGGCGGCTCAGCACGGAGTCGGAGACCTGGAGCATGTCGCGCAGGGTCGGGAAGTCGATCTCCTCGGCGGCCGCGAGCGAGGCCACGAGGGAGAAGCGCACGGGATGCATGAGCGCCTCGTTGAGCTGATGGCGGGGATGCGGCTCGGCGCTCATTGGCGGGCCTCTCGCCATGCGCCCCACGTGGTCAGCGCGGTCAGCGCGATGATCGAGGTGAGGGTGAACCAGAGCTCGCCCTTCCAGATGCTGGTCATGCCGATCATGCTGATCCCCCAGAGGATGGCCCAGGCGATGATCGTCCGCGCCCAGCGCCGGCCAAAGCCCGCTTTGACGTACCGGACGGAGGAGAACATGGCGACGCTGAGGATGATGATCCAGGCCAAGGAAACCGCGATCACCAACCAGACCAGGTGCTGGTCGGTGCCGGTGAGCAGGTGCATGGCGACCACGGACATGGAGCACAGGGCGCCGAGGGCCAGGAGGAACGCGCTGGGCGCCTGGCTAGCTCCTGCGCGCGTGGCGCTATCGGCCTGGTGCGCCTGGCCGAGGAGCTCACGAGCGCGCTCGGCGTCAATGCCCGCCGACGGCGTCGGGTCAGTGGCCTCGGGGTGCTGGGGGCGCATGCTCATGCCTCCTCCTTGGGGGCGCGGGTGTGACGCTCGATGATCGCGATCATCGGGAACTGGACGATGCCAATGAGGGGCATGGCGATCATCATGGGGTCCTCTCGGAACATGCCGATGATGGAGGTGATGAGGAGGGAGATGAGGGCGACGGCGATGAGCACTCGCCCTGCTGGGCCCTCGAAGCGGGTAGTCCAACTGGGGTTCGGGGTGGCGGTCTGCATGGTGGCCTCCGGGGGGATCTGCTGAGCGGGCCGGTTGTCCGCATGGCATGAGAGTAGCAAGTACTTTCCAAACTGACAAGTAGTTGTGGTGCGGGGACTTCTTTCGCGTCTTTCGAGGGTGTTGCGCCGCGAGCGCGCGCCTCAGCGGGGCGTACACTTTTCTGTACTTTCCGCTCTAGGAGGCCTGTCGCTATGAAGACCATGAGCTACACCGAGTCTCGCGCCCGCTACGCGGAGGTGCTCGATTCCGTCGTCGACGATTGCGAGGAGGTTGTCATCACGCGCGCTGGCCGGGAGCCCGCCGTCATCGTCTCCCTCGCCGAGTACCAGTCCCTCAAGGAGACCGACTACCTGCTGCGCAACCCTGCCAATGCCAAGCGCCTTCTCGCGTCGGTCGCTCGGTCCCGGACTGGCCAGGACACTTACCACGAGCTCATCGAGGACGACTGACGTGGGCCTCGCATGGGACGACTCCGCGTGGGAGGACTACCTGTGGTGGCAGGCGAACGACCGCAAGGTGCTCAAGCGCATCAATCTCCTCCTGCGCGACATACAGCGGTCGGGGCATGATGGGATCGGCAAGCCCGAGCCCCTGAGATTCCAGTTGTCTGGCTACTGGTCGAGACGCATCACTGATGAGCACCGGCTCGTCTACCGCGTCGACGATGCTGGCGATATTCACGTCGTCGCCTGCCGCCACCACTACGGCGAGTGAGACCGCGGCCTGCCGTTCTAGGCGTGTCGCCTCCTCCACCCCGGCCGTTCCTTCCAAGGCGTGGTCCGCTGCTCCCGCTACTCTCGCCCCATGGCACTGACACTGGGATTCATCGGGATCGTCACCCGCGACATGGCCGCCTCCCTCGCCTTCTACCGCGCGCTCGGTGTGCCGATCCCCGAGGGGGCTGAGGCCGAGCCGCATGTGGACGCCCGCCTGGATGACGACACCGCGCTCGCCTGGGACACAGTGGATGTCATCCGCTCCTTCCACCCTGACTACGCCGCGGCCGAGGGCGGGCACCGCATCGCCCTCGCCTTCCGCCAGGAGAGCCCCGAGGAGGTCGACTCCCTCTACTCCAGGCTCACCGCCGCTGGCTACGAGGGGGCCGTCGAGCCGTGGGACGCCTTCTGGGGCCAGCGCTACGCCACCGTGCTGGACCCCGACGGCAACGCCATCGACCTCTTCGCCGTCCTGCCCTCCCACTGATCCGGGCTCGTGCCCGCCGGACGCTTGGGGACGGGGTCGGGGCGGAGACCTAGTGGATCGGCACGCTCAGCGCCTCGCGCCAAGACGGAAAGCCGCATGATTCCAAGGTTCTGCTCCAGGCCCTCGACGCGCTGAGAATCTCCCATGTGCATCAGCGCCGCCGATGCGCATTCGAGGACTTGCGAGCACTTCATCGATTCTGGAAAACGTTGGAATCATGTGGAAGTGGACGAGGGCAGCGCGTTCTGAGCGTGCCGAACCGCGATCCGCGCCGGACTCGCGCCCACCAGGCGCGCGAAGTCCCGGCACATATGGGCCTGATCGGCGTAACCCGCGTCTGCCGCCACCCGGCCCAGCCCCATGCCGCCCGCGATGAGCGCCCGGGCGCGCTCGGCCCGCCGGATCTGCCGCAGGGTCGCATAGCCATAGCCGAAGGCGCTCAGCATCCGACGGCGCAGAGTCCTCTCCGAGCACTCCAATCGCAGAGCGACCTCAGTGGCTCCCAGGCCCGCATCCGCTGCCCTCGATACGAGGACCGTCCACGGCTCAGGGTCTCCCAGCGATGGCGTCAGGGGAGCGAGCTCGGCGCGCGGCTCCGCTGACTCCCACGCCCTCAGCATGAGATCGCGCAGGGGAGCGGAGCCGCAGAGCGTGGAATCGAGAGAGTCAAGGTGGACAACCTGGTCCCGCAGCGCTGGCAGGCACTCTGGTAAGAGGCGCAGCCCCGTCCCCGCGGACATCCTCAGCCCGAGCATCCCCTGCGCATCGGTCTCGGACGAGCGCAACCAACGGGTCTGCGGGCCGCATACCCACACGGCATCGCCATCGGCGATGAGGTCGACGCAGCCATCGGCCGGGACCTCAGCGGGGGCTCCATTCTGGGAGCGCCACACCACCGCCCCGGGTCCCAGGTAGGCCTCAGTGAACACTCGATCATCCTGGCATAGGGGCCGGCTGCCCGCGCGAGGGAGACGTCGAGGCTGTCCATTCCATCCAAGATCGCGCGGCTCCGCGCGTCTACTGTGGGAACGCCAAGGAGCGCGCGAGGAAGGAGGGCCGGCATGAGTGCCGAGCAGGACAAGCGCCGAGGACGCGACGGAGCCGTGAACGGGGGAGCCCCCTCCGGGGCCGGGGCGGCGGAGGCGGCGGCCAAGGAAGCCTCCAAGGCGGCTGACAGGGCGCTTGTCGAGGAGCTCCTTGAGGCCCTCGAGCCCCTCGAGGCCCGGGCGCGCGCCATGTTCGGCGCGTGGACGGTCTACCTCGACGACAAGCCGCTGGGGATTGTCGGGGATGGGGGCGTCTATATCAAGCGCTCCAGCGCTGATCGCCTCCTGGCCCGGCTAACCCGTCCCGCCAGCCCGTACCCCGGGGCCAAGGAGCATTGGCTCCTCCCGCCGAAGCTGCTGCGCGAGAGCCCCGACGATGTGCGCGAGCTGCTCTCCGCGGTTGCCGCCGCGCTCCCCGCGCGCCCCAAGCGGGGGCGGTGAGGGGCCGGCTCGACGCGAGACGCGGTGAGGGAGTAGAGCGCTGCCAGGTTGGGCCGGATCTGGAACACTAGCGCTATGGCTCAAACAATGGAGACTGAGGAAGCGATGCGGGCCATGGGCGCGCACCGCATGTGCTCGGAGCAAGGATTGAGACCGGGCGAGACGGGCGCCAGCGCACTCATCCATGACCTCCGCGAGGCCCTGGCCGCCGCAGGCGATCCGGCCCGCGCCGAGCAGGAACGCGCCTACCTCAAATCGACGATGCCGATGCACGGGGTCGGCGTGCCCAAGACCCGCAAGATCGCCCAGAGCTTCGCCGCCGGCTATCCGGATCTCTGGAGAGAGGCCGCCACATGGGAGGCCGCGCTGCGCGAGCTCTGGGACGGCGCCACCCACCGCGAGGAGCGCAACGCCGCCTTGGCCATCGTCCGCTCCAAGCACTCGGCCCCGCACGCCGCCCGCATGGAATCCCTCGCCCTCTACGAGCACTTCCTGCGCACGGGCCAGTGGTGGGACCTCGTCGATGAGACCTCCCATGCCGTCGGCCTCGTGGTGCGCGCCCACCCCGCTGCGGCCGCCCGCATGCGCGCCTGGGCCGTCGACCCCGACCTCTGGGTGCGCCGCAGCTCGATCATCTGCCAGCTCCAGCACAAGGCGGACACCGACCTGGCGCTCCTGACCAGCGTCATCGAGGCGAATATCGACGACGGCGAGTTCTTCATCCGCAAGGCCATCGGCTGGGCGCTGCGCGACTACGCCCGCACCGACGGTGACTGGGTGCGCGCCTTCGTCGCCGACCACCCCGGCCTGTCCCCGCTCAGCTGTCGCGAGGCCCTCAAGCACCTGTGAAGCGAACGCTCCCGACCGACGCGTGTGGAAAGCCCGCTTGGCGGGTCGACGTGGCGGAGGGTGAGTGATCAACCTCTTGAGCGGAAGCGCGTAAACGTTTACGCCTCTGTGCGCAGCCACTCGTCGCACGCTCACCGGAATTCAAGGAGGAATCATGAGCGAGTAGCTCTCCATCGGCATCATCGGCACCGGGGTCATGGGCTCCGACCATGCCCACAACCTCGCCCGGGGCGTGCGCGGCGCCCGCCTGGCCGCCATCGCCGACGCGGACGTCCCCCGCGCCGAGGCGCTGGCCGCCTCCCTCGGCGGCCCGCGGGTCTTCGGCGACGGCGAGGAGATGATCTCCTCGGGCGCCGTCGACGCCGTCATCATCGCCGCCCCGGACCCCTTCCACGCCCCTCTCGCCCTCGCCTGCCTCGAAGCGGGCCTGCCCGTCCTGTGCGAGAAGCCGCTGGTGCCCACGGCCGCCGAGGCCGTCGAGGTGGTGCGCGCCCATGACGCCCTGCCCGCGCCGCTCATGACGGTCGGCTTCATGCGCCGCTTCGATCCCGGCTACCTCGCCCTGCGCGACGCCGCCGGAGTCCTGCACACCGTTGAGCTCCAGGTCCATGCCCAGTACGGCTACGACGTGCGCTGCGAGCTCGTCTGCGAGCGCGCCTCCGTCGAACTGCCCCCCGTTCCCGCGCTCGTGGAGGCCGATGAGGTGATCGTCTCCACCGAGCTCGCGCGGCGCTCGGCCTACCCGGCCGACTGGCGACCGCGCTTCGCCGCCGCCTACCGGGCCGAGCTCGCCGCCTGGGTCGAGGCCAGTCTGGAGCACCGCCCGCCCGAGGGCGGCGCCACCGCCCGCGACGCCCTGCGCGCCACCGTGCTCGCCGAGTCCGTGGTGCGCTCCATGGAGCAGGACGGCGCCCGCGTGGCCGTGCCCGCGGTCGACGACGTTCTCGCCGGGAGGGCCTGACATGGAACTGGGGATCGTCACCGACTCACTCGCCCACCTGCCCTTCGAGGAGATGCTCGACGCCGTCGCCGGCCTGGGCATCACAAGCATCGAGCTGCCCACCGGGGGCTGGTCGTCGGCTCCTCACCTCGACCTGGCCGGGCTGACGTCCGACGCCGCCGCGCGCGACCGCTTCACCGGGGCCATCGCCGAGCGGGGGCTGCGCATCAGCGCCCTCAACATCAACGGCAACCAGCTCCACCCCGTCATCGGCGAGCGGGTCGATGAGCTCATCCACCGCACTGTCGACCTGGCGCAGATGCTGGGCGTGGGAACCGTCGTGCTCATGTCCGGGCTGCCCGGGGGAGCGGCGGGGGACAGCACGCCCAACTGGGTCACCACATCCTGGCCGCCCGAGACCCAGGCGATCCTGGACTACCAGTGGAACGAGGTCGCCATCCCCTACTGGCGGGAACTGGCCGCGTACGGCCGGGAGCGCGGGGTGCGCTTCGCCGTCGAGATGCACGGGTCCCAGCTGGTCTACAACGCGGCCACCCTCCTTCGGTTGCGGGACGCCGTGGGGAAGACGGTGGGAGCGAATCTCGACCCCTCCCACCCCATGTGGATGGGGGGCCGACCCCTGCGCCATGACCAGCGCGCTGGCCGGAGCCATCCACCACGTCCACGCCAAGGACGCCCGCATCAACGAGCGGATCACCGCCGTCAACGGCCTCCTGGACACCCAGGGAGTCGAGCGCGCCGCCGACCGCGCCTGGAACTATGTGACGCTCGGCCTGGGGCGCCCCGGCGGGCGCCAGTTCTGGGGGCGCTTCCTGGCCGATCTGCGCGCCGCGGGCTACGACGGCGTGCTGTCCATCGAGCACGAGGACGTCCTGCTCGACGCCGTCGAGGGCGTCGCCGCCACAGTCGCCCTGCTCCGCGAGGTCATGCCCGTCGCCCCGGCGAGCTGGAAGCCCCAGGACATCTGAGCCGCGGTGCCCCAGGCGGGCCAGATCACGGCCGGCCCGGTCCCTGGCGGCCGACCCCCGTGCCCGCCGTCGACTCGCGCACCACGAGCTCGACGGGCAGCACAAGATCCCCGGGCTCCTCTCCCTCCAGGAGCCCGGGGACGGCCGCGACCGCCCGCCGACCGAGCTCGCGCGCGGGCTGCGCCACGGAGGTGAGCGCCGGGGAGACCAGGGCAGCCCAGGGGATATCGTCGAAACCGCAGACGGCCACATCCTCGGGCACCCTCAGCCCCCGGCGCGCCAGCGCGCCCAGCAGGTGGATGGCCAGGAGGTCGTCGCCGGCGAAGAAGCAGTCGATACCGGGGTGGGCATCCAGCATGCGCACGGCCTGGTCGACGGCGTCGCCCGTGCGCCGCTCGGCGGTGCCGATCGCGGGAACGCCCAGCCCGAGCTCGGTGGCGCGCTGGACGAAGGACTCGATCCGCGCCGACGAGGTGGGCATGCCCTCGGGCGCCCCCAGCACCGCCGCGCGTCGGCGGCCCAGCGCCGCGAAGTGCTCCGCCACCATGCGCCCGCCACCCCGGTTGTCCACGGACACGCTCATCACTGACGACCCGGCCACCGGCTCATCGATGAGCACGAGTGGGGGGCGCGTCCCTGAGCGGCCGTCATCCAGCAGGGTCAGGGCGTCAGGGGTGAACGGGGCGATGAGGACGGCGGCGCAGTCCGAGGCGAGCGCGTCCTCGAGGTACTAGCGCTCCCTGCCCGCGCGCCGGGTGAGCCGGTCACCGCTGGGAGGAGCGGTAGTTCCGGGATGCCTCGGTCAGGCGCGGGAGGAGCGCGAGCAGCGCGCGCCGGGTGACGGATTGGCATCAATGATAGCCGTGGGGGCACGAGTGGTCCGGGGAGGCCGTGGGCGACCGTAGGATGCCGACACCTCTATTCCCTGAATCGAAGGTTCCCGAATGAGCGAGCTTCCCCGTCTTGCCGCCGGTGGCGCCGCGGTCGCGCTCTCGCTCGGCCTCGTGGCCTCGCCTGCTTTCGCCGCGGACCCCAGCAATACCGACAGCGGTTCCGCCAGCGGCACCCAGGCTGCCACGGTCACCGTCACCGCTCCGAAGACCGACGCCGCCCCCGCCGCCTCCCAGCCCGGCTCCCTGGCGCGCACGGGCGCCTCGACAGTCCTCGGCGTTCTCGCCATCGGCCTCGTGACGGCCGGCATTGTCATGCGCGCCGCCTCGCGCGGCATCTGAAAACAGCGACTGGGCGGGACCACCACGGTCCCGCCCCCGCCGCGTCGCTGCCAGCGGAGAGAGGGGGCCGGGGCGCCGAGCGCCGCCACCGCCTCGGGCTGTCGCAGTGGGCGAGCCCGATTCATGTCAGCGCCCTGGCCTAGGCTTGGGCTCACGATGAGCAACGCGATGAACACCCTCTTCTCCGGCCTGACCATGCCCGGCGCAGCGGCGGGCTCGGGGGCGGGCGCCGCCCGCCCCCCGGCGGAGGCCGCCCTGCCCTCGCTCGCCCCCAGCGCCTCCGGCTGGGACGACGACTCCTGGGCCAGCGTCGAGCCCCCGGACGACGGCGCCCCGGAGCCCGAGGAGAGCGCGCCGCCGGAGGATGCCGACGCCGTCGCCCCCACCTGGGAGGAGCGCCAGGCGGAGGTCTCCGATCTCGTCGCCCGGGCGCAGGCGAATGCTGCCCGCGCCCGCGCCGCTGCCGAGGGGACCGCCACTGCCGACCCCCGCGGCCACGGCGCCGGAGCCTGGGACTCCCCCGGCGCTCTCCGCCCCGAGGAGCTCGTCACCGGTCTCAACCCGGCCCAGGCCGCCGCCGTCACCCACGCCGGAGCCCCCCTGCTCATCATCGCCGGCGCCGGGAGCGGCAAGACCCGCGTCCTCACCCACCGCATCGCCCATCTGCGCGCCACCGGGCGGGCTCGTCCCGGGGAGATCCTGGCGATCACCTTCACCAACAAGGCCGCGGCCGAGATGCGCGAGCGCGTGGCGTCCCTCGTCGGGCCCGCCGGGGGGCGCATGTGGGTCTCCACCTTCCACTCGGCCTGCGTGCGCATCCTGCGCCGCGAGCACGAGGCCGCCGGCCTGCGCTCCACCTTCTCCATCTACGACGCCGCCGACTCCACGCGCCTCATCACCCTCATCGTGCGCGAGCTCGGCATCGACCCCAAGCGCTTCACCCCCAAGACCTTCGCCCACCGCATCTCCGACCTCAAGAACGAGCTCGTCACCCCCGCCGAGTACGCGGAGAAGGCGGTGACCACCAACCCCTTCGAGCGCTACCTCGCCGAGGTCTACACCGCCTACGCCTCACGCCTGGCCTCCGCCAACGCCCTGGACTTCGACGATCTCATCATGCGCACGGTCCAGCTCCTCCAGGACAAGCCCGCGGTGGCGGAGATGTACCGGCGCCGCTTCCGCCACATCCTCGTCGACGAGTACCAGGACACCAACCACGCCCAGTACGTCCTCGTGCGCGAACTCGTCGGCGGCCCCGGCACCTCCGGCGCGGGCTCGGCCCTGCCCCCGGCCGAGCTCACCGTGGTGGGGGACTCCGACCAGTCCATCTACGCCTTCCGCGGCGCCACCATCCGCAACATCGAGGAGTTCGAGCAGGACTACCCCTCGGCCCGCACCATCCTGCTGGAGCAGAACTACCGCTCCACCCAGAACATCCTCGACGCCGCCAACGCCGTCATCTCCCGCAACACCGGGCGCCGCCCCAAGAACCTCTTCACCGACTCCGGCCCCGGCGCCCCCATCACCGGCTACGTGGCCGACTCCGAGCACGACGAGGCCCGCTGGATCTCCTCCGAGATCGACCGCCTCGCCGATGAGCACGGCGTGCGCCCCCGCGATATCGCCATCTTCTACCGCACCAACGCCCAGTCCCGCGCCCTGGAGGAGGTCTTCATCCGCGGTGGCCAGCCCTACAAGGTCATCGGCGGCACCCGCTTCTACGAGCGGCGCGAGATCAAGGACGCCATCGCCTACCTGCGCGCGGTCGACAACCCGGACGACGACGTCTCCCTGCGCCGCATCCTCAACGTCCCCAAGCGCGGCCTGGGGGAGAAGGCCGAGGCCGCGCTCGCCGAGCACGGCGCGCGCCACCGCGTCTCCTTCTCCGACGCCATCGCCGACGCCGCCGGGGCGCCCCGCCCGGGCCTGACCGAGGCCGAGGCCGAGGCACAGGGGGCCCCGGAGGTCGAGGGCCTGGCCACCCGCGCCCGCACACAGGTCACCCGCTTCCACGAGCTCCTCGAGGGCCTGCGCCACCAGCAGGCCGCGGGCGACGGCGTCGCCGACATCCTCGACTCCGCCCTCGACGCCTCCGGCTACCTCGCCGAGCTGCGCGCCTCCGACGACCCGCAGGACGCCACCCGCGTGGAGAACCTCGCCGAGCTCCACTCGGTGGCGGCGGACTTCCAAGCCGCGAACCCCGACGGCACCCTCGCCGACTTCCTCGAGCGCGTCAGCCTCGTCGCCGACTCCGACCAGCTCCCCTCCGCCGAGGACGCCGCCGGCGAGGAGGCCGCCGCCCAGGCCCGCGAGGCCGCCGAGCAGGGCCAGATCACCCTCATGACCGTCCACACCGCCAAGGGCCTGGAGTTCCCGGTCGTCTTCGTCACCGGTATGGAGGACGGCACCTTCCCGCACTCCCGGGCGCTGGCTGAGGACTCCGAGCTCGCCGAGGAGCGGCGCCTGGCCTACGTGGCCCTCACCCGCGCGCGCGAGCGCCTCTACGTCACCCGCGCCGCCGTGCGCTCCGCCTGGGGGCAGACGAGCGCCATGCCCGCCTCCCGCTTCCTCGACGACATCCCGCCCGAGACCATGGACTGGAAGCGCCTGGCCTCCTCCATGGACGCCCTGCGCGGGGGCGGGACCGGCTGGGGGAGCAGCTGGGGCGACGGCGGCAGCGGCTACAGGGGTTCCCGCTCCCGGGGCTCCTGGCACTCCGACGACGACGATTTCGCGCCCCCGATCGGTGCCCGCCCCGCGCGCACCGGCAAGATCGGGCGCGTGGAGACCGCCAAGGACCGCGCCGCCAAGCGGGCCGCTGAGAAGAAGGGATCCGCCCCGGTCCGCCTCGACGGCAGCGAGAAGGCCGCCAGCGGCGGGGGAGAGGAGGAGCTCCCCGCGGCGGTCCAGGGCCTGCGCGTGGGAGACTCCGTGCGCCACGACTCCTACGGCGTCGGCACAGTCGTCGCCCTGGAGGGGCAGGGCCGATCGAAGGTCGCCCGCGTGGAGTTCACCATCGACGGCGCGCGCGCCGTCAAGCGCCTCATGCTGCGCCTGGCGCCCCTGGCCAAGGCCTGACGCCGCGCCCCGTCCTCCGGGGCATCTCCTCCCCACGGACGACTGACGCCCGCCTTGCCCCAGGCCACAATGGCCCTATGAGACGCGCGATGAGACAGCACTCGTCAACGGATATGCGACTGTGGGGGCTCCAGCTCCTCCTCGGCTTCCTCGCGTACCTTCTGGGCCAGATCGCGCTGCTCCTCACCATGGTGATCGGCATCGGCGCCACCGGCGGAGGGCGGCTCTCATCCACGTCGCCCACCGAGGTCCTGTCGCACCCGGTCGCCTTCCTGGCCGGCTCTATCGCTGCAGCACTGGTCTGCCTGGTGGCCTATCGAGCAGCCATGCAGCGCCTCCGGCGCGACGGCGTCCCCGAGCTCGCGCCCCTCGGCGCCCTGCGCGAGATCGGCAAGGGGCTCGCACTCGGCGCGGCGGTCGTCGCTATCTCCATGGGCATCCTCGCTCTTCTCGGCGTCTACCAGGCCAGCGATATCCGCTGGGACACCGGGGCCCTGGGCGGGCTGGGCAGCGGGATCCTCGCCGGTGTGGGCGAGGAGATCCTCGTCCGGGGAACGCTCCAACGGATCCTGACCGGCTTCGTCGGCCCACTATGGGCACTGGGAATCATCTCCGCGCTTTTCGGCGCCAGCCATATCCTCAACGCCGGCGCCACCACTCTCGGCATCATCGCGATTGCCTTGGAGGCCGGTCTTCTCCTGGGCGGCGCCTACCTCCTGACGGGGCGCCTGTGGCTGCCGATCGGGATACACATCGCCTGGAACGCCGTCCAGGGAGGGGTCTTCGGCTCCACCATCTCCGGCATCGACGGCACGAGGGGCCTCGCCCGGGCCTCATGGTCCGGCCCGGAACTCCTCACCGGCGGGACCATGGGCATGGAGGGATCACTCGTGACAGTCATCGTCGGCCTCATCACCGGGATCACGCTGCTTGTCATGGCTCATCGCCGGGGCCGGCTCACGCGCGCCGAGTGAGGAGCCCTTCCCCGCCCGCCGGTGAGGGAAAGAAGACTGCGCCGCGCGCTCGATGGCGCGCGGCGCAGTTGAGGCTGGAGTAGGGGCCGGGGGAGGCGCGGCTCAGGCCCGGCGGATGTCGGGCTCCAGGAAGATCGTCGCGGACACCCCCGGCAGCGCCTCGCGCACCCGGGCCTCGGCGGCGTCGATCGACTCGGCGATCGACACGCCCGCCGCCTCGAGAGGCACAGCCACCTTGGCCGCCACGAGCAGCGTCTCGGGCCCGGTGTGGATCGTGCGCAGGTAGACCACGGACTCCAGCGCCCCGCCCGGGATGGCCGCGAGGATCGCGTCGCGGTGCTCCGGCGTCGCCGACTCTCCCAGCAGCAGGGAGGACATCTCGAAGGCCAGGAACATGGCGATGACGACGAGCAGCAGGCCGATCGCCGCTGAGCCGACGGCGTCCCATCGCCCGTCCCCAGTCAGCAGCGTCATGGACACGCCGCCCAGGGCGAAGACGAGGCCGAGGAGCGCGCCGATGTCCTCCAGGAGGACCAAGGGGATCTCTGGTGCTCGGGAGTCGCGGATGTAGCCCAGCAGGCCGCGCTGGCCGCGCGCGCCGTGGGCCTCGTGCAGAGCGGTGCGCAGGCTGAAGCCCTCCAGCCCGATCGACACCGCGAGGACCGCCACAGGCACCCACTTCCATGAGTCGATGGCGTGCGGGTGGCTGAACTTCTCCCAGGCCTCGTACAGGGCGAACAGGCCGCCCAGGGTGAACAGGACGATCGAGACGATGAAGGCCGCCAGGTAGCGGGAGCGCCCATAGCCGAACTGGTGCTGCTCGTCCGCCGCTCTCTTGGCCCTCTTGCCGCCGAGGAGCAGGATCGCCTGGTTCCCTGAGTCCGCCAGGGAGTGGACCGACTCGGCGAGCATCGACGACGAGCCGGTGAGCAGCCAGGCGACGGCCTTGGTGAGGGCGATGCCGACGTTGGCGGACAGCGCGGCGATGATGGCCTTGCCGCCGGAATGGTCGTGGGCCACGAGTGGTCCTCCTTGAGTTGAGCGGCCGCGCGTCCAGGAGCGCGCGTCATGGCGAGGCTACCGCGAGCGGGCGCTGAGACCGCCGTCATCTCACCCGTATGGGCCACCACCAGCATAAACGTCAGATGTCTGTTGAGGTGAAGATCACAAAAGGGTGAAGCTGGAGCGACTGAAGTCGCTAGCAGCCCGGTCTAGTGTTGCGTAGGTCATAGTCGTCACTGTCTGTGAACGATGCGCGGGCGCTCGCCGCCCCGCCACCGATGAGGTTCAAGGAGGAGACTCATATGACGAGCTCGCTACCCCGCCGTCGATTCATCCAGGGGTCAGCCCTGGCGGCGGCCGGCGCCGCCGTGGCGGCCTGCAGTGGAGGGGCCGGCGCCAGCACTGAGATCACCGGGACGGGGCCGATCACCTGGGTCCAGGGCAAGGACAACTCCGGTGGCATGGTCAAGAAGAGGATCGAGCAGTGGAACGCTGAGAACCCGGGCGAGGAGGTCACGCTCATCGAGCTCTCCTCCGAGGCGGACCAGCAGCGCCAGTCCATGATCAACAACGCCCAGACGAAGTCCGACGCCTACGACGTCATCTCGGTGGACCTCGTGTGGGTCGCTGAGTTCGCCGCGCACCGCTGGATCATCGAGCTCCCCCAGGAGAAGCTCACCAGCCCTGACGTCATCGAATCGGTCTGGGACACCGGCATCTACCGCGACAAGCTCTTCGCGATGCCCTTCTCCACCGACTCCTCGATGATGTACTACCGCAAGGACCTCCTCGCCGAGGCGGGCATCAATGAGCCCCCCAAGGACTGGGAGGGCATCAAGAAGGCGATCGACGCCGTGCGCGCCCTGCCGGGGCACTCCGACATCGGCGGCTTCGGCGGGCAGTACTCCAAGTACGAGGGGCTGACCTGCTGCTCGTCGGAGTTCATCAACACCGCCGGTGGTTCCTTCTACGACGAGCAGGGTGAGGTCACGATCAACTCCCCGGAGTCCATCGCCGGGCTCCAGAACCTCATGGACGCCTTCTCGGGCGGCTACATCCCGAGTGAGGCCCTGGAGTGGAAGGAGGAGGACGGCCGCAACGCCTTCGAGTCCGGCAAACTGCTCTTCTACCGCCAGTGGGCCTACCAGTACAAGAACGATACGGAGTCCCTGGGCCCGGACAAATTCGCCGTCGCCCCCCTGCCGACGATCGACGGGAAGAATTTCGTCCCCACTCTCGGCGGCCACAACTGCGCGATCTCCGCCTACTCGAAGAACAAGGCCACGGCGCTGCGGTTCATCCAGTGGTTCACTTCCCTGGACTCCGAGCGCTACGCCCTGGAAACGCAGACGCTGGCCCCGATCGTCTCCTCCCTGTACGAGGACCCGGAACAGCTCAAGACGTTCCCCTTCCTGCCGACCCTGCGGGAGTCCCTCGACTCGGCCAGGAGCCGTCCCAAGGCCGTCTACTACGGCGATGTCACCGCCGCGATCCAGGACGCCTTCTACCCGGCGATCAAGGGACAGACCACCGCCGAGGCGGCGATCACCGGTTTGGAGGCGACGCTCAAGAGCATGTCCTGAGCGCCCAGCGCGATCCAGCAGTCGTACCAAGTACTCAGAAGGAAACGAGAAGAGCCTATGAGCACGGATTTGCAGGCGGCGCTCAAGCACCGCTCCAAGGCGAGCCGGGCGCAATCGCGCCTCGCCTGGTTCCTCATCGCCCCGACGATCCTCGTCCTGGGAATCGTCATCGTCATCCCCGTCATCCAGTCCCTCTACCAGTCCTTCTTCGCTCCGCCCGAACTGGACAAGTCGACGGGATTCTTCGGCGACGCCGAGCGCTTCGTCGGATTAGAGAACTACACGAAGATCTTCACCGGCTCCGGTGACCGCTTCTGGAACGCGGTCTACAACACCACGCTCTTCGGCGTCGTCACCGTGGTCCTCGAGACGCTCCTGGGCGTCGCTATGGCGATCATCATGCACAGGGCCATGAAGGGGCGCGGCATCGTGCGCGCCTCGATCCTCGTGCCCTGGGCCATCCCGACCGCCGTGTCCTCCATCCTGTGGGCCTGGATCTTCAACCAGAACGGCGTCGCCAACGCCATCCTCGGCCACCACATCATGTGGGCCTCCGGCGACCTGACGGCGAAGATGGCCATCATCATCACCGACGTGTGGAAGACCGCCCCCTATATCGGGCTGCTCACCCTGGCCGGCCTGCAGGTCATTCCCGACGAGGTCTACGAGGCGGCCAAGATCGACGGCGCCACCACATGGCAGCGCTTCACCCGGATCACGCTTCCCCTGGTCAAGCCGGCCCTCGCCGTCGCCGTCCTCTTCCGCGCCCTGGACGCGCTCAGGATGTTCGACCTCCCCTACATCCTCATCGGGCCCCGCAAGGACAGCGTCGAGACCATCTCCATGCTCGTCCAGGACGAGGCCTCCAACCTGCGCTACGGCTCTGGCGCTGTCTACGCGCTCATCCTCTTCCTCTACGTGTTCGCCTTCGCCCTGGCCTTCACCAAGATCACCCACGCGGACCTGGGCACGGGGCCTGAGAAGAAACGCAAGAAGAAGAGGAGCGACGGGAAACTGCCGGCCTCGGCCTTCCTGCCCAAGCGCACCGCACCGGCGTCGGCCGCCGCAGAGAGGAGCGACTCATGAGCGCCACCGCATCGACCACGCCCGCGATCGAGCGGCCGAGCAAGAAGCACTCCTGGGGCGAGATCGCCTCGACCTTCGGGATCGTCCTCATCGTCATCTACTGCCTGGCGCCGTTCTACTGGATGCTCGTGTCCTCCCTGCGCCCGGACACGGAGATCTTCGACAACTCCTGGTGGCCCGCCCACCCCTCGCTGGAGAACTACAAATCGGTCTTCTCCTCGGGGAACTACTTCGGGCAGGGCCTCATCAACTCCCTCATCGTGTCGATCGTCGTCACGATCGTCGCCCTGGCCGTGGCCACCTTCACCTCCTACGCCCTGGCCCGCCTCGACTTCCGGGGCAAGGGGATCCTCCTCATCGTCGTGCTGGCGACCTCCATGTTCCCCCTCGTGGCGATCATGGTGCCGCTGCTGAAGAACTTCACCGACTGGGGCTGGATCAACACCTACCAGGCGATGATCGTCCCCGACCTGTCCTTCTCACTGCCCCTGGCGGTGTGGAACCTGACGAGCTTCTTCCGCCAGATGCCCCAGGAGCTCGAGCAGTCCGCCATGGTCGACGGCTGCACCCCCGGGCAGGCCTTCCGCAGGGTCATCCTGCCGATTGCCGCGCCGGGCATCTTCACCACCGCGATCATCATCTTCATCGGCGCTTGGAACGAGTTCCTCGTGGCCGTCACGATGATCAACAAGCCGACGATGCAGCCCGCCACGGTGCTGCTGTCGAAGTTCACCGGCGACTCGCAGTTCAACACCCCGTTCGGCTCCCAGATGGCCGCCGGTGTCATCATGACGATCCCGCTGATCATCATGGTGCTGCTCTTCCAGCGCCGGATCGTCGCCGGGCTCGCCGCGGGCGGGCTCAAGCAGTGAGCGCCTGATCCCCGGCTCAGACGGCGTCCGGCCCGCCTCCCCGACATGGGAGGCGGGCCGGACGGCTGCTCACGGCATGTGCCTCAGTGGCGCGGCGCGAACGTGGAGTCGTCGAGGGAGCGGATGACGCGGGCGGGGTTGCCGACCGCCAGCGAGTAGGCCGGCAGGTCCTTGACGACGACGGCGCCCGCGCCCACCACGCAGCCCTCGCCGATCGTCACCCCCGGGCAGACGATGACGCCGCCGCCCAGCCACACGTTGTCCCCGATGGTGATCGGGTCGGCCGCCTCCAGGCCCGCCTTGCGCGCGGTGGGCTCCAGCGGGTGGACTGGGGTGAGCAACTGGACGCCCGGCCCGATCTGGCAGTGCGCGCCGATGCGGATCTCGGCGACGTCGAGGGCCACGAGCCCGTAATTCGCGAAGGTCCCGTCCCCCACCGTGATCCGGTCCCCGTAGTCCACGCGCACCGGCGGCAGCAGCTTGCAGCCGCGGCCCAGGCCCGGGATGGCGGCGCGCAGGTGCTCCTCGGCTCCCGGCTCGCCGAGGTTGAAGGCCTCCTCGTAGAGGTGGAGGGCGCGGCGCGCGGCCGAGGAGATGCGGGAGTTCTCCGGGTCGTCGGCCACGTACCAGTCGCCTGCGATCATGCGCTCGCGGTTGGTGCGCTCGTCGCCGACGAAGAAAAGGGCGGCCTCGGGGAAGCGCTCGGAGGCGCCGGCTGGCTGGGTGCTCTGGGTGTCTGCCATGGGAGCGAGCCTAGCCAGTGGCGGCCCGATCCCTGGTGGGACCGGGCCGCCACTCGTGCGATGAGCCGCCGCGGCTACTGGAGGGCAACTGCTGGCCTACTGCTGCCAGGTGAGCACCACCCTGCGGTTGGCCGCCTTGCCCTCCTCGGACACAGAGCCGTCCTCCTTCGTCTCCGAGGCGGCCGGCTCGGTCTCGCCCTTGCCGGAGGCCGTCACCTTGAGCCCGGGGGACT
The DNA here is from genome assembly GCF_000295095.1 of Actinomyces timonensis DSM 23838. Classification (GTDB taxonomy): domain Bacteria; phylum Actinomycetota; class Actinomycetes; order Actinomycetales; family Actinomycetaceae; genus Actinomyces; species Actinomyces timonensis. Next base: position 440,188 of record NZ_JH806634.1, read on the forward strand.
TCGAGGTGAGGTAGTCGGCCACGGCCTGGGCCCGCTGCTCGGAGAGGGTCTGGTTATGGGCGTCATCGGCCACCGAGTCCGTGTGGCCCACGACGGTGACTTCGGATGGGGGAGTACCGCCCCAGCCGGAGACGATCGAGTCGAGCACCTGGGTGGCGCGCGGGGTGAGTGTCGCGGAGTCGACGTCGAAGGTGACGTCGTTGGACAGCGTCGCCGTCGTCGTGTTGCCGACCTTGCTCGTGCTCACCGCGCCATCGGCGCTGTCCACCGGTGCGACGAAGTCGAGGACCGGCGGGGCGAAGTCGAGCACCGGGGCCGCGGTATTCGTGACGGTGGACGCGGCCTCCGGGGGAGCCGCCTGGGTGAGCGAGGGAAGGGTGGACGCCTGGGGCGAGTACTTCGAGGAGTCGTCGGCGCTCGGGGTGGGGGTGGCCGCGCTCGCGGCGCCCCCGAGGGCGAGAGCGCCAGCGAGCGCGAGAGCCCCGGCGAGGGCGACGACGAGGGCCGCCATGCGAGCCGGCCTTAGGTGGGCTGTGGCGATGGCGCTCATCGTGTCACCGTCACATTGCTGAAGGTCCCCGCGCCCGGAATCGCGACATCCACGGTGGTGACGCCGTCGGGCAGGGCCGCGAAGGAGGTCTGGAGGACCATCGTCCGCCCGTCGTCGACGAACGCGCTGTTGAGATTGCCGGAGCACAGGCAGCCGCCGGCGGTGTCATAGGCGGCGCGGTAGACCTTCTGGTTCGTGGTGTCGGTGAGGTAGACGCCGTCGGTGTTGTCGCCGTTCACGCTGTCCTCGGACTTATGGCCGGAGGAGTCGACGGGGTACTTGTACTCGCCGTCGGAGAAGAAATCGCCGACCTGCCAGTTGCTGCTCCCTCCATTGCCGGTATTCGTCGCCGAGAAGACCACTGTGGTGACGGATCCGCTCACGGTCACGGCGTTGAGCGTGACGGTCAACGGGGTTTTGCCATCCGTGGTGGTGCGTGAGTCGATGCTCGGGAGCTCGGTGGAGACGTCGATCGGCTTATCCGCGCCGGCATTGGCGGCGGTCAGCTCGAGGACCTGGGCGACGGCGGGATCGGCGGCCGGTGCCTGGGCAGTGGTGCTGGTGGCTTCGTCCTTGCCACCGATATTGCAGGCCCCCAGGCTCGCCGCGCTGAGCGCGGTGATGACCGCGACGCCCATGAGTGCGTGGCGGCGGCGCGCGGGGCGCGACGGAATGGGCTGGCTGCTGCGCTCATCGACAGCGGTGCGGTTCATGGGATCCTCCTTAAGAGATGGGCACGCGAGGGCCTTCGATTCCCTGGCGCGGTGCGGATGCCTCGAGGCTAGGAAGAATCGTGGCCTGGCTGAATGGGAAGGATGCTCCGATTCCACGGGGACTCCCCAACTCCACGGGGACTACCCATCAACTCCCCGTGGAGTCGCCCGGGCGTCGCCGCGGCGCCTCACGCGGAGGCCTCCTCGCGGCCCTCCGCTCATCCGCTCGCGCGCTGCTGCTCGAAACGCTGCGCTTCTGCCCTGATCGCGGCAGAATCGCCTCTATGAGCTTCCCCCCGATCGTCACCTCGCCCCAGCATGTCGGCACCGACGCCGACTGGTGGCGCCACGCCGTCGTCTACCAGATCTACCCCCGCTCCTTCCAGGACACCAACGGCGACGGCGTCGGGGACATCCCCGGCATCACCTCCCGGCTGGACTACCTCGATTCCCTGGGGGTCGACGTCGTCTGGCTCAGCCCCGTCTACCGCTCCCCGCAGGACGACAACGGCTACGACATCTCCGACTACCACGACATCGACCCCGCCTTCGGCACGCTGGCCGACCTCGACGCCCTTATTGCCGGGCTGCACGCCCGCGGCATGAGGCTCGTCATGGACCTCGTCGTCAACCACACGAGCGACGAGCACCCCTGGTTCGCCGAGTCGCGCGCGGGCAAGGACAGTCCCAAGCGCGACTGGTACATCTGGCGGCCCGCCCGCGAGGTCCCGAGCCTGGAGCCCGGCCAGCCCGGCACCGAGCCCACCAACTGGGGCTCGTTCTTCTCCGGGCCCGCCTGGCAGTGGGACGAGGAGACCGGTGAGTTCTACCTCCACCTGTTCTCCCGCAAGCAGCCGGACCTCAACTGGGAGAACCCCGAGGCGCGCCGCGCCGTCTACGACATGATGACCTGGTGGCTGGACCGCGGCGTCGACGGCTTCCGCATGGACGTCATCAACCTCATCTCCAAGACCTACCCACTCGCTGACGGCGCCCAGGGGCCGGGGGACCTCTTCGGGGACGGCTTCCACGCCGTGGCCAATGGGCCGAGGATCCACGAGTTCCTGGCGGAGATGAACCGGGAGGTCCTCGCCCCCCGCCCCGGGCACATCATCACCGTGGGGGAGACCCCCGGGGTGCGCCTGTCCGACGCGCCCCTCTACACGGGCTCCGATCGAGGCGAGCTCGACATGGTCTTCCAGTTCGAGCACGTGGGGCTCGCTGACGGGCCTGGCGGCAAGTTCGACCCCATTCCCGTGGACCACGTGGCGCTCAAGGAGAACCTCGCCTCCTGGCAGGGAGCCCTCGCGCCGGAGGAGGGGCCGGACGGCTCGCTCACGGAGCGCGGCTGGAACTCGAACTACTGGGACAACCACGACCAGCCCCGCGCGGTCTCCCGCTTCGGGGATAACGCTCCCGAGCTGCGGGCGATGAGCGCCAAGACCCTCGCCTCCGTCCTCCACATGCACCGCGGCACGCCCTACGTCTACCAGGGCGAGGAGCTGGGCATGACGAACACGGTCTTCTCCTCCCTGGCCTCCTACCGGGACCTGGAGTCCCTCAACCACTACCACGAGCGCGTGGCCGTGGGCGATGACCCCGCCGCCGTCTTCGACAGCCTGCGCACCAACTCCCGCGACAACGCCCGCACCCCCGTGCAGTGGGAGCCGCTCCCCGGCGCCGGCTTCACCACGGGGGAGCCCTGGATCCCCATCGCCCCCAATGCCGACGAGGTCAACGCGGCCACTCAGGTGGGGGTGCCGGGCAGCGTCTTCGAGCACCACCGCGCGCTGATCGCCCTGCGGCACGCCGAGCCCGCGATGGCCCTGGGGACCTTCCGGCTCCTCGACGCCGCCAGCCCCGGCACCTGGGTGATCCTGCGCTCCTGGAAGGGCGCCGACGGCGCCACGCGCCAGCTCCTCCTCCTGGCCGCCTACGGCCGCACGCCCCTTGATCTTGCCGAGGGAGGCCCGCTGCGGGCACGGCTCGCGGCCGAGGGCCTGGACCTCTCCGAGTGGGCCGACGCCGAGCGCGTGCTCTTCGCCTCCCTGCCCGCGGACAAGGCGGGCGTCCTCGGCCGGGGCGCCCCCGACCGCTTGGAGGCCTGGGACTCCCTCATCCTGCGCCGGACCCTGTGAGGGGAAAGAGTCGCACGTAGCATGGGTGCATGGAGACAGCGCGCCTGACTGAGCTGCGGCTCACCCGCTTCAAGTCCTTCCGGAATGCCGTCGTGCCCCTGGGGGAAATGACCCTGCTCACCGGCAGGAACTCTAGTGGTAAGTCGAATGTCCTCGACGCGCTGGACGTCCTGTCGCGCCTGGCCACGCCCGAGCGTCTGCGCGATAGCCTCGATGGCCGCCGTCGCGAGGGAGGACCGGTGCGGGGCGGATCGCGAGGTCTGGCACCGCATGGTGAGAGTTCCTTCGCCCTCGGGTGCACGGTGCGCGTGAACGGTGAGGCTGGCGCCGTCGACTACCTCTACGACATCGAGGTTGAGGTCGAGCCGGAACCGAGGGTTTCGGGTGAGACGCTCCGACTCTGCGACACCGACCAGCAGGGCGCGGCCTCCCTGTTCACAGCTCGACCCAGTGATGACCCGGAGAAGTTGATCCTCGCGGTTGGGCCTTTGCAAGCGCTCACGTTGCCGAGATCCAGCACTGCGCTGTCTTTCCTGGGCGGAGTTGAGTTCATCTCCCGTGATCCTCGGAGCGCCAAGGCCGCCGACGTCGTTGTTCAAACGCTCCGGAGCGCGGTGATCCTGAATGCGGACGCGACCAGTATGCGTGACTATGTCTCGCAGGGCCGCAGGGAGATCGAGCCGGATATGGCCAACCTGTCGGCCCTGGCGCATCTCATGAAAACCGAATTCCCAATTCTTTTCGGCAGGATGGAGATGCTCGCCCGGGAAGTCGCAGGGTGCCCTGTCCAATCACTCGACTTCGTCACGGCGGATGACGGCCGTGATGTCCTGCTCGCGCTCAAGGAGTCCGAGACCGCTCGCACAGATGCCCGGTCGATGAGCGATGGTCTCTTGAGATTCCTCGCCATCGCCGCTGCCCTCCTCTTCGCCCCCCAGAGCGCTCAGGGAGAGTTGGGGGGGAATGGGCAATCTCCTGCAGTCCGCGTCCTCGCCATTGAGGAGATTGAGAATGGCCTCCATCCCTCGCACGCCGCTCGCCTGTTCGAACTCATTGTCGAAGGATAGCGAGGAGAGACGCGAGATACTGCAAGACCTCGCGGCGCGGACGAAGGCCGGGCATCTCTTCCTCCTGTCCATCACCGCGGTCGTCGAGGCGGGGAACCACATCTGCCAGTCCAGCGGCGACCGTCGAGCGGCTGCGGAACGATTCGCGAGCATCCTCGAGATGGTTATTGGGGGCAAGAGCCCATGGGCGCTCGACGAGGTCCAGTGGGACGGGGCCTTCCTCCAGGCCTTCCTGAATGGTGACGGCACAGGGGCGTCGTGGATCGACCTCGCGGGGAACAGGACCATGGGCGGCGGCGACCTCAGCATCCTCATCGAGCGTCAGCAGTACTGCGAGCGGACCGGGAGGCCCGTGTCCGCCGTCGGCATCTGGACTACGGACAAGCAACTGCGGCCATACGCCTGAGGGTTTATCTCGCCGACAGGGCGAGGGGGACGGTCTGCCAGCCGCCGAGCGGCCATTGCTCGCGCACGGGCGCCTCGGGCCCCGGGGCGAGGGCGAAGCGCTCCAGGAGCGCGCGCAGAAGGACCCGCAGCTCCAGCGTCGCCAGAGGCCGGCCCGGGCAGACGTGCGGGCCGACGCCGTAGACGAGGTTGCTGGCGGCATTCCGCTCAGGCTCGAAGGCATCCGGGTCCTTGAAGACCCCCGGGTCTCGGTTCGCGCTCGTCCAGTCGAGCACGACCTGGTCCCCGGTCTCCAGGCGGTGCCCCGCCACCTCCACCGGGCAGGTGGCGGCGCGGCGGTTGAAGGTGAAGGGGTCGTCGATGCGCAGGACCTCGTCGATCGCGGCGTCCAGGGCGCCGTTGTCGAGGGGGCGCCAGGCATCCTGCTGCTCGGGGCGCTCTGCGAGCCACTGGCACAGGACCCCCGCGCACAGGGCGAGCGAGCCCAGATCCCCGCCTGTCACGTTGCGCAGGATCGAGACGACCTCCGCCTCCTTGAGGCCGCGCCCATCGCCCGAGCGCAGTCCCAGCAGCCGGGCCGTCACCGTCGGGGCGATGGACTGGCGCGCCGCCCGGATCTGCCGGCGCACGATGCCCTCGAAACGGGAGGCGACCTCCGCGGTGCGGGCGAGCTCGCCCGAGCGCGTCGCCTCATGGTTGTCCCGCATCCACTCCAGCAACTCGCCCTCGATGCCCGGATCCCATCCCAACCAGGCGCACTGGGCGCGCACCGCGTAGACCGATCCCAGATCCTCCACCGCGCACAGCCGCGCGCCAGGGGTGAGCTCGCTGACCAGATCCGCGGCGACGCGCTCCAGGACCGGGCGCAGGCGCTCCATCTCCGCGGGTGAGAAGAGCGGGTCCAGTAGGGCACGGACGCGGCGGTGCTCCTCGCCGTCGAGGCCGTTGGGGACTTGGAGGAAGCGCGAGACGTGACTGGAGTAGGTCTCAGTGTCCGCCGCGATGCGCCTGACCTCCTCATGGGAGCGCACGACGAGCCTGCCCCGGGGATCGAGCCCGGCAGTGTCGATGGGGTCGGCGGGCTGGGCGGGGGAGGAATGAGGACCGGCAGGGACACGATGTGAGTCCATGGTCACAGTATTCACCGGTGGCGGCCTCTACGCGCGGCTTCGACCGATCATCCTCACCGCGGCCCAGCAGGCCACGAGCAGGAGCGGCAGTACCCACAGGGGCCCGTGGGTGAGCTCCCAGACGAACACCGCCCCGAAGACGGGCGCGCGCTGGGTGACCGCGAGGGCCACCCCGGCTCCCACGAGGGCCGCCGCCGGAATGCTCGGGGACATCCCTGCCAGTCCCAGCGCGACGGCGACCGCCGCCCCTCCACTCGCCCCCAGGCTGAACGACGGCGCCAGCAGGCCGCCGGTGGCTCCCGCACCGAGCGTCGCCCCGGTGAGGAGCGGCTTGAGCACGACGACGCCGAGCAGCGCCACCAGCGCCGCCCGGCCACCGGGAGCGTCGAGCGCTCCCTGGAAGGCGTCGCGGCCATTGCCGGGAAGGACGGCCAGCCACAGGGAGGCCGTGCCCGTGAGCAGGCCGGCGCCGCCGATCGCCAGCGGCAGGCTCCAGGTGTCCGGCAGGCGGCGCGCCTTGCACCACGCCCAGGCCCGTGACGCAAACCAGCCGAGGAGCGCCGCGACGGGCGCCGCCAGGAGGCAGGCCAGGAGCGTCTGCGCGCTCAGCGGGGCCGCGGGCATCGCCAGACTCGCCCGGCCTCCCGAGTGCCACCAGGAGACCACCGTGGCCAGGACGCTCAGCGGCACCGCGAGGAGGACGCCGCGGCGTCGCATCCCAGTCAGCATGACGATCTCGACGGCGTAGGCCGCCCCGCCCAGCGGCGCGTTGTACATGGCGGCTAGCCCCGCGCCCGCCGCGGAGGCGACGAGGGGCGGAACCCAGGAGCGGTCGACCCGCAGCATCGTCGCCAGGCGCAGGGCGACCGCCCCGGCCGCGAGCCGCGGGGCCCCCTCGCGTCCCACCGAGTTGCCCGCGCCGACGGTGAGGACCTGCAGGACGGCGTCGCTGAAGGGGCGCAGCACGCCCATGCGGCCCGATGGCGAGGCAGGGCCGGGCGCGCCGCCGTCGGCGACGACCTGCTCGACGCTCACGACGCCGCCGGTGGAGCGCTCCCGCCACCACAGCGCGCCCGCGAGCAGGCCACCGGCAGCGGGCGCGGCGACCCGGCGCCAGGCGGGCGCGGTGGCGACGCGCTCGGGCAGAGAGCCCTCAGCGACTCCGTAGAACAGCCACTCGAAGCCCTCGAGCAGGTAGGCCATGGCGATGCCGATGAGGCCCGCGGCCACACCGGCCAGGGCAAGCGCGACGGCAAGCCTCGCAGCGGTCGGCAGGTGGGAATGACGAGCGGCCTCAGGGGGAGTCGTACAGGCGGGGGGCATCACCGTGAGGATAGCGCCCGCCGACGCGCGGCCCCGGCCGGGGCGCATACGCGGTGGCACGGGCCAGGGCCGGCGATCGGGGCGCGTCAGTCCTCGGCGGTGGCGGCGGCGTCCACGGCCTCGCCGAAGTCGGGGACGTCGGCGATGGCGAGCGGGCCCAGATCCGAGGAGACGAGGTCCAGGGCGGGGCGCATCCCCAGCCACCACTGATGGCGGGGGCGGCGGTTGGCCATGTCCAGGTCGTCCTCCATGTGCTCCAGGCGGTGGTGGGTGATCCGGCCGCCGGTGAGGCCCACGTAGCTGGAGTGGTCCGTGCCGCGCTCGAGCTGATCGGCGAGCAGGCCGAGGGCGTGCGCGACGAGCTTGGTGGCCATGAGCCGGTCGAAGGCCGTCGGGTCCCCGCCCTGCTGGAGGTGCCCGATGACGGCCTCGCGCACGTCGTACAGGCCCACGCCCTCAGCGGCGAAGATCTTCGCCAGCACATCCGTGGTGTAGTACTCGCTGGCCCGCTCGTTGCGGATGAGCAGGTGGAGCTTCCGCCCGTTCTTGAACGCCTCCACCATCCGCCGGGAGTCCTCGGCCAGGCGGGCCAACCGGATGCCGCCCTCGTGGAGGTAGACGCCCTCGGCGCCCGTGGCCAGTCCGCTCATGAAGGACAGGTACCCGCACTTGCGGCCCATCACCTCGGCCACGAAGCAGCGGTGCGAGGCCGCCGCCGACTGCTTGATCGAGTCCAGGGCGCTGATCGTCGCGTTGAGCGCCGTGTCCGTGCCGATCGACAGCTCGGAGCCGGGCAGGTTGTTGTCGATTGACGCCGGGACGCACAGGATCGGGATCTGGAACGCGGGGTACCGGCCCTTCTCCGTCACCAGGCGGTGCGCCGCCAGGTAGGCGTTGTAGCCGCCGATGACGAGCAGGGCGTCGATCTCGTGCTTCTCGATGGCCCGGCCCAGGGCGTAGAGCTGCTCGACCTCGGGGACCTCCCGCCGCGTGCCGAGCTCGGCACCGCCGTCGCCGACCCAGCCCTCGACGTCGTCCCAGCTGAGCTCGCGGACCTCGCCGTCGAGCAGGCCCGGGAAGCCTCCCGCCACGCCCAGCATGGTGAAGCCGTGGTCGAGGCCGAGGCGCACAGCGGCGCGGGCCGCCGTGTTCATGCCCGGGGCGAGGCCTCCGGCATGGATGATCGCCACCCTCTTGGAGGGGGCGGCCCCAGCATCGGCGGGCTCGGGGGGAGTCGACATCGTCTCGAAGATCCGCAGCATCTCCCCGAAACTGCGGCCGCGGGCCTCGACGGCGCCCTCCCAGTCGCCCGCGGCCACCAGGTCCTTGACCTTCCGCGTGGCCTCGACCTGCTCCATCATCGGCACGGAGCGGATGCGGTTGTGGCGCTCGACGACGATCACCGGCACCGTCTCCGGGGAGGCCAGGAGGACCTCGCGGGCCGCCTGGCATCCCAGCAGGGTGGACATCCAGCGGTCGTAGGCGCTGGGCTTGCCGCCCCGCTGGACGTGCCCGAGGATCGTCACCCGGGCGTCCTCGCCGAGGCGCCCGGACAGGACGCGCTTGACGTCGTCGGCGGTGATCGGGTTCCCGGAGCGGTCGGTGGCGCCCTCGGCGACGATGACCATCGACTCGCGGCGCCCCGCCCGGCGGCCCTTGGAGAGCTTGGCGCACATGTCCTCCTCCCAGCCCTCGGCGGGCGGGATCTCGGGGACGAGCACGTAGTCGCAGCCGCCCGCCACGGCCGCCATGAGCGCGAGGTAGCCGCAGTGGCGGCCCATGACCTCCACGACGAAGGTGCGCTGGTGGGAGGCCGCGGTGGAGGAGATGTCGTCGATGGCCTCCAGGATGCGGTGCAGGGCGGAGTCGGTGCCGATCGTCATATCCGCGCCGACGAGGTCGTTGTCGATCGAGCCGACGATCCCGGCGACCATGAGCGCCGGATGAGCCTGGGCGGTCTGCTTGCTGATGCGCCCGGTCTCGGCGAGCTCGGCCACCAGGTCCGGCCAGTTCTTCCGGAACTCGTTGGTGCCGGTGAGAGAGCCGTCGCCGCCGATGACGATGAGCCGGTCGATGCCGTGCTCCAGGAGGTTGGCGGCGGCGTCGAGCTGCCCGGAGCGCTTGCGGAAGTCCGCGGAGCGGGCGGTGCCGATGATCGTGCCTCCCCGGTGGAGGATCGCGCCCACCGAGTCCCATTCCAGGGGCCGGATGCCCTCACCGCCGGCGACGGCCCCTGCCCACCCCTCCATGACGGCGAAGGGCTGGGCGCCCAGGCGCAGTAGCGTGCGCACGGCGGCGCGCACGGCGGCGTTCATGCCCTGGGCGTCGCCCCCCGAGGTGAGCACCCCGACCCTGATCGGCTCCTCGGCGGGGCTCGTGGCCGCGGCGCCGTCGCTCCCCCCGGTCACGGAGACGACGGCGTCGACCACCTCATCCTCGGAGGCAGGGGTCAACTGGTGCGGGGCGGCGTTGCCTGCGGCGGTCATGGGACTCCCTCTCATGCGGTCCGGCTGCGACCCGGTCCTGTCCGGCCCAGTCCGGTCGAGCCCTATTGTGTCCCGCGGCAGGGGTCTGCGTCACACCGATGACGCGGCGTCGTCATCGTTGGGGCGGCGCCCCCCTCCGCGCGCGGCGTCTGAAGGACTCGCGGGCGATCCTCGGCCCCAGCGCCCCGCCCCGCGATACCCTCAGGCCAGGGCCCAGGTGGGCCCGGGACAGGCGCGCCCGACGAGAGCCGACACCCGCGCGAAAGGACACCGCCTCATGGACCTCTACGAGTACCAGGCCCGGGACCTCTTCCGCCGCCACGGCGTCCCCGTCCTGCCCGGCATCGTCGCCACCACCACCGAGGAGGCGCGCGCCGCGGCGCAGGACCTCCTGGGCGGCGGCGCGGAGCTCCTCGTCGTCAAAGCCCAGGTCAAGACCGGTGGGCGCGGCAAGGCCGGAGGTGTCAAGCTCGCCCGCAGCGCCGAGGAGGCCGCCGAGCGGGCCGAGACGATCCTCGGCATGGACATCAAGGGCCACACCGTGCGCTCCGTCCTCATCTCCGAGGGGACCGACATCGCCGAGGAGTACTACTTCTCGATCCTCCTGGACCGCGCCGAGCGCGGGTACCTGGCCATGTGCTCGCGCGAGGGCGGCATGGACATCGAGACCCTCGCCGCCGAGCGCCCCGAGGCCCTGGCGCGCGTCCCCATCGACCCCGTGGACGGCCTCACCGAGCAGACCGCGCGCCAGATCGTCTCCGCCGCCGGCTTCGAGCCCGGGCGGATGGCCGACGGCGTCGCCGCCGTCATCGAGCGCCTCTGGGAGGTGATGGTCGCCGAGGACGCCACCCTCGTGGAGGTCAACCCCCTCGTCCTGGCCGACGACGGGCGGATCATCGCCCTGGACGGCAAGGTCACCCTCGACGACAACGCCCGCTTCCGCCACCCCGAGCACGAGGCCCTCGTCGACGCCGCCAGTGTCGACCCCCTCGAGGCCCGGGCCAAGGAGGCCGGGCTCAACTACGTGCGCCTGAGCGGCGAGGTCGGCGTCCTCGGCAACGGCGCGGGCCTGGTCATGTCCACGCTCGACGTCGTCGCCGGGGCGGGGGAGCGGCACGGGGGCATGCGCCCCGCGAACTTCCTCGACCTGGGCGGCGGCTCGTCGGCCGAGGCCATGGCCGCCGCCCTGGGCATCGTGGCCTCCGATGAGCAGGTGCGGGCCATCCTCGTCAACGTCTTCGGCGGTATCACCTCCTGCGACACCGTCGCCGAGGGCATCGTGACCGCGATGGGCGCCCTCACCGGCCCCGCCAAGCCCATCGTCGTGCGCCTGGACGGCAACAACGCCGAGCTCGGCCGTCGCATCCTCCGGCAGGCCTCCCTGCCCGGCGTCACCATCGTGGAGACCATGGACGGCGCCGCCGACGCCGTCACCGACATCGCCGAGCAGGTCTCCCGCGGCGCCCTGGCGGGTCAAGCAGTGCCGCCCGACGCCGCCGCGCCCACAGCGCCCGCTGTGCCCGCCGCTGCCCCGACCACTCAGGAGGCCTGAGCCATGAGCGTCTTCCTCACCGAGTCCGACAGCGTCATCGTCCAGGGGATGACCGGCTCCGAGGGCCGCAAGCACACCCGCCGCATGCTCTGCGCCGGCACGCGGGTGGCCGCCGGAGTCAACCCCCGCAAGGCCGGCACCACCGTCGCCTTCGAGGTCGAGCCCATCGGGCCGGGGGCCGCCGCCGTGCCCACCGGCACCGTCGAGGTCCCCGTCCACGGCGGCGTCGCCGAGGCCAAAGCGGCCACCGGCGCCGAGGTCTCCGTGGTCTTCGTGCCCCCCGCCTTCGCCAAGGACGCCGTCATCGAGGCCGTCGACGCCGGGATGCGCCTCGTCGTCGTCATCACCGAGGGGATCCCCGTGGCGGACGCCGTCGCGTTTCGCGCCCACGCCGCTGCCCACGGGACGCGCGTCATCGGCCCCAACTGCCCCGGCATCATCTCGCCCGGCCGCTCCAACGTGGGCATCACGCCGCCGGACATCACGGGCCCCGGCCCGATCGGCCTGGTCTCGAAGTCCGGGACCCTCACCTACCAGCTCATGCATGAGCTGCGCCACCTCGGCTTCACCACCTGCATCGGCATCGGCGGGGACCCCGTCATCGGCACCACCCATATCGACGCCCTCGCCGCCTTCGAGGCCGACCCCGACACCGAGCTCATCGTCATGATCGGGGAGATCGGGGGCGACGCCGAGGAGCGCGCCGCCGCCTACATCGCCGAGCGCGTCACGAAGCCGGTCGTCGCCTACGTCGCCGGCTTCACCGCCCCCGAGGGCAAGACGATGGGCCACGCCGGCGCCATCGTCTCGGGATCGGCGGGCACCGCCGCCGCCAAGAAGGAAGCTCTCGAGGCCGCCGGTGTCGCCGTGGGGCGAACCCCGAGCCAGACCGCCGAGCTCGCGCGCCGCATCCACCACGAGCGCTCGGGCGCGCGCGCGTGAGCGGGTCCGCCCAGCGCCGGCCGACGCCGCGCCGCAGCGCCGCCCTGCCCGACGACTGGCCCTTCGCGCTGCGCGCAGGGATCGAGGCCGTCCTCCTGGCCTGGTTCGTCGTCGTGGGCGCCACCACCGCCGTCATGATGACCTCACGCCCCCTCGACGCGGCGGCCGCTCTGTCACTGGGCTCCACGATCCGCACCGGTACGGGCCTGTGGGCCCTGGGAATGGGCGGGCACCTCGGCGACGCGGGCTCACCCGGCGGCGCCCTGGGCCTGCCACTCCTGGGCGTCACCGTCCTCCAGGCGTTGCTCCTGCGCTCCTCCGCCCGGCGGGCCAGTCTGTCGGGCCCGGCCGCCGGGGGCGTGGCCATCGCCTCGGCCGGTCTCACCGCGACGATCCTCCTGGCCCTGGCGGCCCCCAGTGGCGGGGCATGGCCCGCGCTGCCGGGCCTCCTCGTCCTAGCGACGGTGGTGATCGGCTCCCGGCTCCACTCCCAGGGGCGTGGCATCCCCGCCCTGGAGCGCTGGTGGCGCGAGCGCCCCGACTGGGCGGGCCCATCCCTGGGCATGGCGCGCGACTGCGCGCTCGGGCTGCTCGGGCTCTCCCTCGCGGCGGTGCTGGCGGCCGTCGTCGCCGGGGCGGGGCGGATCTCCCTCCTCCACGACGCCATCGCCGGTGGCGGCATCATCTCCTCGGCCGGGCTCATCCTCTTCCAGGCGGCCTGGATCCCCACCGGCCTCATCTGGGCGCTCGCCTGGATCCTCGGCCCCGGGTTCAGCGTGGGGAGCGGAACGGTCTTCGCCCCCAGCACGATCATCGCCGACACGGTCCCCTCCCTCCCCATCCTCGGGGCGCTTCCCGTCGGCACCTGGGGGCCGGCTCGATTCCTGCCGTTCCTCATCGTCCTCGGCGCGATCGCCATCGGCTGGCGCCACCGGCGCGAACTGACCGCTTTGAGCCTGGGGCGCGCCCTCGCCGCCGCTGCCGGCGCGGCGCTCCTCCTTGCCGCCGGGATGGCGATCCTGTGCCTGGGCGCCTCCGGCCCCATTGGGCCCGGCCGCATGGCGCACGCCGGCCCGCAGGCCTCCTCCGTCGTTATCCTGTGCCTCGTCGAGATCGGGCTCGGCCTGCTCGCTGCCGCCCTCGTCCTCCACCCCTGGACCCGCCGGATGACGCAGCGCGGCGTGAGCGCCGCCAGCCAGGCCGCCGGGAGCACCACGCAGGCCCTGCGCGAGCGCCGGGCCGCCCACGACTCCGGTGACGAGGCCGACGACGCCCCGGCAGATCCATGGGATGACCAGGCGGAGGATGGCGCCGAGCCGGAGGCCTGGCGCGATGACGCTCCGCCCGCCCCAGCCGCGCAGGCGGCGCCGGGGGAGGACGACGCCGATTCCGCTGGTGCCGAGCCCGCGGCCCTCGTCGTTCTCGTGTCGGGGACCGGCTCGAATCTCGCCGCCCTCATCGAGGCCTGCGAGGACCCCTCCTACGGGGCGGACATCGTCGGCGTCGTCGCGGACAAGGAGTGCGCGGGGCTCCAGCGCGCCCGCGCCGCCGGCATCCCTGCCGAGGTCGTGGCCCTGGCCGACTACCCTGACCGCGCTTCCTGGGATGAGGCCCTGGCCCGGTCGGTCAGCGGCTACGTGCCGGATCTCGTCGTGTGCGCCGGTTTCATGCGCCTGCTGGGCGACGCCTTCCTCGCCCGCTTCGGCGGCCGCGTCCTCAACACCCACCCCTCGCTGCTGCCCGACTTCCCCGGCGCCCACGCCGTGCGCGACGCCCTTCAGGCGGGGGCCACGCGGGCCGGCGCCACCCTGTTCTGGGTGGATGCCGGCGTGGACACCGGCGAGATCATCGCCCAGGTGGAGGTCCCAGTCCTGGCCGGCGACGACGAGGCCGCGCTCACCGAGCGCATCAAGGCCGCCGAGACCCCTCAGCTCATCGAGCAGATCCACCTGCTCATCGCCCCCGGGCGCTGAGGCGCCGTCGGCCCGGGCCGACCCCAGCCGCCCGATGGCCGCCCGCGTGCGCGGAGTCATGCGCCGCGCCGTCGCCGATGGGCGGGGACTGCTCTAGGCTGGGCCGCGGCGCGCGCCGTCGGCCCCGGTGGACCACCGGCAGGCCCGGCCTGCGCGCGAAGACCTCTCCCGCATTCGACGAAAGGCGCACCGCACAGTGGCTGAGTACATCTACCAGATGATCAAGGCGCGCAAGGCGCACGGCGACAAGGTCATCCTCGACGACGTCACCATGGCCTTCCTTCCCGGCGCCAAGATCGGCATGGTCGGCCCCAACGGCGCCGGCAAGTCCTCGATCCTCAAGATCATGGCCGGCGTCGACCAGCCCTCCAACGGCGAGGCGCGGCTCAGCCCCGGCTACAGCGTCGGCATCCTCATGCAGGAGCCTCCCCTCAACGAGGACAAGACCGTCCTGGGCAACGTCGAGGAGGGCGTGGCCGAGATCAAGGGCAAGCTCGACCGCTTCAACGAGATCTCCGCCGCCATGGCGGACCCGGACGCCGACTTCGACGCCCTCATGGAGGAGATGGGCGCCCTCCAGACCGAGATCGACGCAGCGAACGCCTGGGACCTCGACTCCCAGCTCGAGCAGGCCATGGACGCGCTGCGCTGCCCGCCGCCGGACGCCGAGGTCAAGCACCTCTCCGGTGGTGAGCGCCGCCGCGTGGCCCTGTGCAAGCTCCTCCTGGAGGCCCCCGACCTGCTCCTCCTCGACGAGCCCACCAACCACCTCGACGCCGAGTCCGTCCTGTGGCTGGAGCAGCACCTGAGCACCTACAAGGGCGCCGTCATCGCGGTGACCCACGACCGCTACTTCCTCGACCACGTCGCCGAGTGGATCGCGGAGGTCGACCGCGGCCACCTCTACCCCTACGAGGGCAACTACTCCACCTACCTGGAGACCAAGGAGAAGCGCCTCGAGGTCCAGGGCAAGAAGGACGCCAAGCTCGCCAAGCGCCTCAAGGACGAGCTGGAGTGGGTGCGCTCCTCGGCCAAGGGCCGCCAGGCCAAGTCCAAGGCCCGTCTGGCCCGCTATGAGGAGATGGCCGCCGAGGCCGAGCGCACCCGCAAGCTCGACTTCGAGGAGATCCAGATCCCGCCGGGCCCGCGCCTGGGCAACCAGGTCCTCGAGGCCAGCCACCTCAACAAGGGCTTCGACGGCCGCACCCTCATCGACGACCTGTCCTTCACCCTGCCGCGCAACGGCATCGTGGGCATCGTCGGCCCCAACGGCGTCGGCAAGACCACGCTGTTCAAGACCATCGTGGGCCTGGAGGAGCTCGACGGCGGCAGCCTCAAGATCGGCCAGACCGTCAAGCTGTCCTACGTCGACCAGTCCCGCGCCGGCATCGACCCCAAGAAGACCCTGTGGGAGGTCGTCTCCGACGGCCTGGACTACATCCAGGTCGGCAACGTGGAGATGCCGTCGCGCGCGTACGTGGCCTCCTTCGGCTTCAAGGGCGCCGACCAGCAGAAGCCCGCGGGCGTCCTCTCCGGCGGCGAGCGCAACCGCCTCAACCTGGCGCTGACCCTCAAGCAGGGCGGCAACCTCATCCTCCTGGACGAGCCCACGAACGACCTCGACGTCGAGACCCTGGGTTCCCTGGAGAACGCCCTCCTGGAGTTCCCCGGCTGCGCCGTCGTCATCACGCACGACCGCTGGTTCCTCGACCGCGTCGCCACCCACATCCTGGCCTGGGAGGGCACGGAGGAGAATCCGGCGAGCTGGTACTGGTTCGAGGGGAACTTCGCCTCCTACGAGGAGAACAAGGTCGCGCGCCTCGGCCCCGAGGCCGCCCGCCCCCACCGCGTCACCTACCGGAAGCTGACTCGCGACTGAGCCGAGCGACGCCGAGCTTGCTCGAGCGTCCGAGGCGATCGAGCGTGTTGGTGGCCGCAGGCCGAACACACGCGACTGAGCCGAGGCTGGAGACCGTCTGAAGCACCCCGTGGCGGGGTGCTTCAGACGCTCTGGGGGTGCTCTGGTGGGGTTGGAGGCGCTGTCGACGCGGCGCGAACCAGGAGCGCTGCTACTTGGAGGCCTCCGTGCGCCTCCTCGTCCACGCGCTCACCAACGGCGTCACCGACGCCCGCTTCATCTCGCGGACTGCAACCGTAACGATGCCGTTCCTGAGCGGTCTCTAGGCACCCGCGCCATAGGCTCTCCCCGGCCCCGCGCAGCGATGAGGGCCTTGAAGCGGGAGGGAACAGATGTCGTCCTATGAACAGTCGGCCGCTGTATGGATGAGGGCGCACGGTTTCCCGGACGCTACGATCCAGGACCCGATGACGGACATCGGCATCGATGTCCTCTCGGTGACAGCGGTCGCCCAGGTTCGCTCGGGGATTGCGCCCGCCACCTTGGAGGACATCGCGCGCTTCCTCACGATCTCGTCGCCTATGACGGGCAAGCGCCGCATCGTCTTCTCCCGCGCTGGCTTCGCGCCCGATGCCGTGGCGCATGCAGATGCCCAGGGAGTCGCCTTGTTCATCAGTCGTGATGACTCGCACATGGTGCCAGTGAACGCGGCTGCTCAGGGAATGCTCTTATCGGCATCCACCATGATGCTTGCCCCGCGCAACGTCGACTGCCCTAGGAGGGCATCGTTCTGGAGTCGTCCTGGCGTGTGGTACGTCATCATGGTCATGCTCGCCGGTGCTGGCGCCATGGGGCTCCTCGATCCGCAGACGGGGGCTCAGAGCAACCCCGATGGCGAGCCTGACTCGTTGGGCGTGCGCGTGGTGGTCGCAGGGGTGCTCTTCGCCCTGGCGTATCTCTCGTGGAGGCGCGCCAAGAGGATGGAGCGCCGCAGGAAATGAGAGGGGCTGCGACTCAGGCGTCGAAGCGGACGGCCCAGTCTCCGCTGCCGCGCGAGGTGGCTGTGGGCATGCGGATCATGCCCTCCTGGGCGATCGTGGAGACGAGGCGGCCAGCGGAGTCGAAGACCTCTGCCCGTGCCCCCGCGCGCCCGCCCTGCGAGGTGGGGGAGTCCTGGACGAACAGCAGCCAGTCCGAGGCGTCGACGTGCCGGTGGAACCACTGGGCGTGGTCGAGCGTGGCCAGGCTCATCCCCTCGCTGCGCCAGCTCAGTCCCTGGCTGCGCAGCGCGGGCTCCAGCATCACCTGGTCGCACACGTAGGTCAGCAGCGCCCGGTGCACCGTCTGGGAGGCCTCTGCCGGGATGCGCCCGCGCGAGCGCAGCCACAGGCACTGCCGGTTGGTGATCTCCGGGCCAGGGCTGAGGTAGATATTGCCCTCGACATGGCGGATATCGAAGGGGGCTGTCCGCCCGAGGAACTTGGCGGCGGGGTCGTCCACCGTCCGGAAGATCTCCAGGGCGCTCACCAATTCGTCCGGGCCGGGCACCGACGGCGCGGCGACCTGGGTCTGCGCGCCCTCCTGATCGATCTGGAAGGAGGAGATCATCGCCAGGATCGCGCGGCCCCCCTGGAGGGCGGTGGTGCGGCGCTGGGAGAAGGAGCGCCCGTCGTGAAGGCGCTCCACCTCGTAGACGACGGGCTGCTTGGGGTCCCCGCCGCGGATGAAGTAGGCGTGGAGCGAGTGCGGCAGGCGCACCGGCAGGCTCTCATCGGCCGCCTCGGGAAGAGTCGCGGCAGCCGCCAGGAGCCCCTGGGCGATGACCTGGCCGCCGTAGATGCGCCCTGAGAGATGGGGCAGCGAGTCCCCGAGGAACGAGTCGATCCCGTCGCCCTCCGCCAGTGCCAGGATGCGGGTGAGTGAGCCGAGCGGCTCCTCGCTGGCGGAGGGGACGGGATACGGCGTCGTCACAGGCCGAGCTCCTCCAGGATCGGCAGCTTGGCGCGCACAGCCGTGCGCGCGTCCTCGGCGGTGGCCGAGTCGATGGCGATGCGCGCCAGCTCCTGGCACTCCTCGAAGGTCACGGACTTCATGACGGCGTCGACATCCGGCAGGGCGCGGGCCGTCATCGACAGGCTAGCCACGCCGAGGCCCACGAGGACGGTGGCCAGGGCCGGGTCGGCCGCGGCCTCGCCGCACACGCCCACCGGGCGGCCGCGCGGGGCCGCGCCGTCGCAGGCCTGCTTGATGAGGCGCAGCACGGCCGGCTGCCATGCCGTGGACAGGTCCGCCAGGGAGGACAGGAGGCGGTCTGCCGCCATGACGTACTGGGTGAGGTCGTTGGTGCCCACCGACGCGAAGTCGGCGTGCTCGAAGAGCTTATCCGCCATGAGGGCGGCCGAGGGGACCTCGATCATCATGCCCGCGGTCTTGAGACCGTAGGAGCGGGCCTTGTCCGTGAAGGCCTTGGCCTCGTCCGCCGTGGAGATCATGGGGGCCATGACCCACACCTTGGCGTCCGTGGCGGCCTCCGCCTTGGCCAGCGCCTCGAGCTGGTGCTCCAGGACGTCGGGGTCACGGCGGGTGGTCCTGTAGGCGCGCACACCGAGGGCGGGGTTGGCCTCAGTGGCGTCGGTGAGGAACGGCAGGGGCTTGTCCGCGCCGGCGTCCAGGGTCCGCACGACGACCTTCTTGCCGGGGAACGCGGCGAGGACCCCGGTGTAGGCCTCGACCTGCGCGTCGACGGTGGGCTCCTCGGGCTGGTCGAGGAAGCAGAACTCCGTGCGGAACAGGCCCACGCCCATGGCGCCCGCCTCCGCGGCGCTGCGGGCGCCCGCGGCGTCGCCCACGTTGGCGAGCAGCTGGACCTCGCGGCCGTCCTTCGTCGCGCCGTCGCCGTTGAAGACGCGCACGCGGCTGGCGAGCTCCTTGGCGCGGCGCAGCGCGTCCTCGTCGGGGTTGAGCGTGATGACGCCCTTGGTGCCGTCCACCAGGACGATGTCCCCGTCGTGGAGCGCGTCGACGACCTCGGCGCCGGTGCCCACGATGGCGGGCATGCCCAGGGCACGGGCGAGGATCGCGGTGTGCGAGGTGGGGCCGCCCTCGGAGGTGATGAAGGCGATGACCTTCTCAGGGTCGAGCAGCGCGGTGTCCGCCGGGGCCAGGTCCTCGGCCACGAGGATGAAGGGCTCGGGCAGCATGGGGATGCCGGGCATGGGGGAGTCGGTGAGGACGGCGACGATCCGGTCTCGCACGTCGGCGACGTCGCGCGTGCGCTCGGCCATGTAGCCGCCGAGTGACTCGAGCATCGAGGACAGGGTACCGGCGGCCTCCCAGACGGCGCGCTCGGGCACGAGCTTGCGCTCGCGGACCATGGCCTGCGCGGAGGAGGTGAGGGTGGGGTCGGCGGCCATCTGCGCCGTCGTCTCCAGGAGCGTGCGCCCCTCGCCCTTGGCCTGCGCCGCGGACAGCTCCAGGCCCTTCTTGACGGTCTGGGCCGCGGCCTCGATCCGCTCGCATTCCTTGTCGAGGTCGCGGGCGGCGTCGAGGACCGCGACCTCGGGCTCGGGGATACCCGGTGCCATGCGGGCGACTGGCCCGGCGACGAGACCGGGGCTCACGCCGATACCGGCCAGGGAAGTGGGAGATGCGTCGGACAGCGCCATGAGTGCTCCTCGTCAGTGATGGAGGCGGTCGTAGGGCCCATTGTGCACGCCTGGCCGCGTTCGCGGGAGGGGAACCGGAGCATGAATCACGATTGGCAGGAGTCTTCGCCCATGGAGGAGACACAGTCCCCGAGAAAGTGATGGAGGTCACATGGTGGCGAGCCGTGCTCGGTGGGGTCGGGGGAGTCTGATAATAGGTATCGGTCACTCCCGCACGGCGACGTGCGGGCCGCGCATGAAGGTCGAGTGAAGGAGTAGCGATGAGCGCGACAGCGAAGAGCATTGTCGCTGGCCTCGGTGGCAGCGAGAACATCACGGTCCTCGAGCCGTGCATCACCCGGCTCCGGGTCGAGGTGGTCGACCAGGACAAGGTCGACGAGGAGGCGCTGAGGGCCACAGGGGCCTTCGGCGTGGTCCGCTCCGGCACTGTTGTGCAGGTCGTCGTCGGCCCGACGGCGGACGCCCTCGCCGACGAGATCGCGTCGCTCTGAGCTGCCAGCGGCCGTCGCAGGGCCGCCCCGGCGCGGCGGTCCGGGCCGCTTCCCCATCGCCGTCCCCGTCCGTGGCTTTCCCGGGCCCTCGCGGGCGCGACGCGCCGGTGGGCGGCTTTGGCACTCCGGCGCCGACTGTGAAAGGCTTGCCGCAACACGCGGGGCCCATCCTGTTCCTACGACCGCGACTGACTACGGCGTCACCTCGGCGGGAGGGTCCGCACCCGATCCATCCAGAGCGCGACGGCATCGCACGAGCGCTCCCGGCGTGAGAGCGCTCTCGAGAACAGGCGGCACTGCCCATGACTGAGTCGACCCCCGTTGGAACCTCCTCTGACGAGCCCGCGGGCGAGGACCTCAAGCGCCTCGCGGAGATGCACGGCGTCTCCACCGAGTACTGGGACTACCACGGCAACCGCGCCGCCCCCACCCGCGCCACCCTCGTGGCGGTGCTCGCCGCCCTCGGTGTCGCCGCGGCGACCGACGCCCAGATCAAGGACTCGCTGGCCGATGCCGAGCTGGCCCCCTGGAGGCGCATCCTCCCGCCGACGGTCGTGCGCCGGCAGGGCTGGGCGGCCCCTGTGGCCGTCCACGTCCCCGACGGCGCCGCGGTCAAGGCGCGCGTCGAACTGGAGTCCGGGGGGTCGGTGGAGCTGGAGCAGGCCGAGGACTGGGAGCGACCGCGGGAGGTCGACGGCGTTCTGACCGGCCGCGCCTCGTTCCGCATCCCCGGGGACCTCCCGCTGGGCTGGCACACCCTCGTGGCCGAGATCGACGCCGCTGAGGGCCGCCCCGCCACCACCGCCACGGCCGCGCTGGCGATGACCCCTGACCGTCTTGAGCTCCCCGAGAGCCTGGGGGAGCGCGGCTGGGGCGTCATGGCGCAGCTCTACTCCGCGCGCTCGGCCGACTCCTGGGGCATGGGGGATGCCGACGACCTCACCGAGCTCGCCTCCTTCTTCGGCGACGAGGGCGCGGACTTCCTGCTCATCAACCCCCTGCACGCGGCCGAGCCCTCGGGGGAGATGACGCCGTCGCCCTACCTCCCGGTCACCCGGCGCTTCGTCAACCCGATCTACATCCGCCCCGAGGCCATCCCGGAGATGACCCGCCTGTCCGGGCCGCGCCGCTCGCTCATCCAGTGGTCCCTGGAGGAGCTCGCCGCGACCAACCGCACCGTCGACCCGATCGACCGGGACACCATCTGGAAGCTCAAGCGCGATGCCCTCGAGGTCGTCTTCTCCGCCGGGCGCTCGCGCTCCCGGCGCCGGGACTTCGAGCGCTTCCGCGCCGAGGCGGGCGAGGGCCTGGAGCGCTTCGCCCTGTGGTGCGCGCTCACCGAGAAGCACGGCAAGATGGCCGACTGGCCCGAGAACCTCAAGGACCCGTCCTCGGCCTTCGTGGCCAACGAGGCCCGCGCCCTGACCGACCGCATCGACTTCTACGCCTGGCTCCAGTGGATCGTCGACGAGCAGCTCGCGCGGGCCCAGGAGCAGGCCAAGGCCTCCGGCATGGCGCTGGGGATCATGGACGACCTGGCCGTGGGCGTCCACGCCCAGGGCGCCGATGTCTGGTCCGAGCCCGAGGCCTTCGCCTCCGGCATCGAGGTGGGCGCCCCGCCGGACATGTACAACCAGCTGGGGCAGAACTGGTCCCAGCCGCCGTGGAGCCCCGTCTACATGGCTGAGACCGCCTACCAGCCCCTGCGGGACGTGGTCCGCACCGTCCTGCGCCACGCCGGCGCGCTGCGCGTCGACCACGTCATCGGGCTCTTCCGCCTGTGGTGGATCCCCAAGGGCATGGGCGCGGCCTCCGGCGCGTACGTGCGCTACGACCACGAGGCGATGGTCGGCGTGGTGCTGCTGGAGGCCTACCGCGCCGGCGCCGTCATCATCGGCGAGGACCTGGGGACCGTGGAGCCCTGGGCGCGCGACTACCTGGCCAGCCGCGGGGTGCTGGGAACCTCCGTCCTCTGGTTCGAGAAGCAGGGCGACGGCTGGCCGCTGCAGCCGCAGGACTACCGGCGCCTCGCCCTGTCCACGGTCAACACCCACGACCTTCCCCCCACCGCGGGGTACCTCGCCGACGAGCATGTGGCCCTGCGCGAGCGCCTCGGGCTCCTGGCGGACCCGGTCGAGCAGGTGCGCGCCGAGGCGGACCTGGAGCGCAACCGGATGATCGAGCGTCTGCGCGAGCACAGGCTGCTGGGAGCCAACCCCTCCGAGCGCGAGATCGTCGAGGCGCTCCACCGCTACATCGTGCGCACCCCCTCGGCGCTCATCGGCGTCGCCCTCGTGGACTGCGTCGGCGAGCGCAGGACGCAGAACCAGCCGGGGACGGACCAGGAGTACCCGAACTGGAGGATCCCCCTGGCGGACAGCTCGGGCGAGCCGGTCCTCATCGAGGACCTCCCGGGCAACGCGAGGCTGGCGAGCCTCTTCCAGGCGATCCGCCAGGAGATGGGGCAGCGGCGCACGCCCCGGGACTGACTGACGCGAATGGGGCGGGCCCAGCCGATCGGCTGGGCCCGCCCCATGGTGTTCCCGAGGCCATTCCTCCCCGGGGCTGCGAGCCTGCTTAGGACCAGGTGATGAGCGCGTCCCCGGGAGCCGCTGCGGTGCCCGGGGCGGTGAGTGCCAGGGCGGCCTCATCGGCCTCGAGGGCGATGATCGGGACGATCGGGTTGAGCCCGCCCGCCTCGATGCCAGCCGGGTTCCACGTCACGACGGGATCCCCGGCGGATACGCGCGCCCCCTCGGCGCAGTGCACGGTGAAGCCCGCGCCTCCCAGGCCGACGGTGTCCAGCCCCAGGTGGACGAGCACGCCCCGCCCGTCATCGGCGGTGATGACGAAGGCGTGCGGGTGGATCTTCGCCACGCGCCCGGTGATCGGCGCCGCAGCGGTCACCTCGGCGGGGGAGGCGGGGTCGCGGGCCGGATCGACGGCGAGCCCGGGCCCGACCAGCCGGCCGGAGAAGACCGGGTCCGGGACGTCATCGAGGGAGACGACGCTCCCGGCCAGCGGGGAGAGGACGTCCAGTGTCATCGGAGGTCCTCGATCTCCTCGCAGATGGTGTCAGCGTTGGGGCCGACGACGACCTGCACGACGTCGCCGACGGTGACGACGCCGTGCGCGCCGGCGGCCTTGAGCGCGGCCTCGTCGACGACGGACGCGTTCTCCAGCTCGCAGCGCAGCCGGGTGATGCAGGGCTCGATCTCGACGATGTTGTCGAAACCGCCGAGGGCGTCAAGGATCTGCTGTGCCTGGGACATGGTGTGCTCCTCCTGGATCGGTGGGCGCGGCTGCGGTGGGCGGCCGGAGATCATGGGGTGTGGTGGAACGATACCGTTGATCGGGAGCGCCATCACTCCGGCCTCAGCGGTGGTCCATACCAATCGTATGGTGGCATCGGGGGCCGGGCGCTGTCCACTCCCGCTGCCCCGCGCGGCGCGGCGGGGGAGGGGGATGGGCGCTGCGGCGGGGTCAGTCGCCGTCGTCGGGCCAGAGCTTCTCGGAGGCCTCCGTGGCGAGCGTGTCGGCATTGGGGCCCACGACCACCTGGACGACCCTGCCCGCGGAGGTCGCCCCGTGCGCGCCCACGGCCCGAAGAGCGGCGCGGTCCACCGCCGCCGGATCATGGACCTCGATCCGCAGCCGGGTGATGCACGGCTCCAGGCTGTCGATGTTGTCGGCGCCGCCGAGGGCGGCGATGAGGGTGTCCAGATCAAGGGGGCGCGGGCTCATGAGGCACTCCTGGTTCGCAGGGCGGAGGGGCGGGACGCCGCGGGCTGGGGGGCGGACACCGGCACCCACAGGGTATAGCGGTCCGCTCGGTAGAGCGAGCGGGAGTAGTCCACTGCGACGTCGTCATGGAAGGCTCGGCGGGTGATGTCGAGGGCCGGGGAGCCCTCGGGCACGCCCAGCAGGATCGCCTCCTCGGCGGAGGCGACGTGCCCCTGGATGACGTCCTCGCCCCACTGCGGGGCGAGATCCACCTCGCCCAGGCGCTGGTAGAGGGAGAAGTCGAGCGGACCCTCGAGCAGCCCTGGCAGGAGGGAGGGGGACAGCCAGTTCTCCTCGATCGCCATCGGCGTCGAGTCCGCCGTGCGCAATCGGCGCAGGTGGTAGACGTCGTCGCCGGGGGAGATCTCCAGGGCCTGGGCCACCTGGGGGGTGGCGCGCGTTGTCTCGGCCGCCAGGAAGACGACCCCCGGCTCCATGCCCCGCCGGCGCATCTCATCGGTGAAAGAGGTCAGGCGCAGCTGGAGGTCGAGCTTGGGCTGGGAGACAAAGGTGCCCCGGCCCTGGTGGCGCTCCAGCGCGCCGTCGACGACGAGGGTGTCGATCGCCTGGCGCACCGTCATCCGGGATACGGAGAAGGTCTCGCACAGCTCCCTCTCGGAGGGGATGGGCGAGCCCGGCTCGAGGCCGTCGGCGATGAGCGCGAGGAGGTGGTCCCTCACGACGACGTACTTGGCGGGCGCGCGGGCCGAGCGGGAGCGGCGGCTCGATGAGGCTGATGAGGAGGTCATGGCGTTCTCGGGAAGGGGGCCAGGGGCGGAGTGCCGGTGCCGTCCCATTCTGCCCCGCGTCTCCGGGACAATGTGCGGTCTTGGGGCAGCGCGGCGAGCCCATTTGACATCAGACCTCCCGTGCGGTTCAGTGGAGCCAAGTGGTCCAGACGTGTTCGTCGCGGAACCGTCCGGTCCACCTCCGCCCGTCCCTGGGCGGCCCCCCCGATCGCGGCACCGCTGCCGCGTCGCTGAGAACCTGCGGAGGTCACCATGTCTCAGAAGAAGAAGGGCGGCGCCTTCGCGGCCGCCCAGCGCCTCGGCCGCTCCCTCATGCTGCCGATCGCGACGCTGCCCGCGGCGAGCCTGCTCCTGAGGTTCGGCCAGGCGGACATGCTCGGTGCCGACGGGGTGGCGAAGCGGCTGTCATGGATGCAGCCCGTGGCTGACGTCCTCGCCCAGGCCGGCGACGCCGTCTTCAGCCATCTGCCGCTCATCTTCGCCGTCGGCGTGGCGGTCGGCTTCGCGAAGAAGTCCGACGGCTCGACGGGCGTGGCGGGCCTGTTCGGCTACCTCGTCCTCGAGGGCGTCCTCAAGGCCCTCGCCCCCTACCTGGGCGCGGGCGGCGACGGCGACCCGGCGAAGAGCACCATCAACTACGGCGTCCTGGGCGGCATCATCATCGGCATCACCGCGGCCCTCCTGTGGCAGCGGTTCTACCGCATCAAACTGCCCGACTGGCTGGCCTTCTTCGGCGGGCGGCGCTTCGTCCCGATCATCACCTCGCTGGCCGCCCTGGCGATCGGCGTGGTCCTCGCGCTCATCTACCCCGCCTTCAACTGGCTCATCAACGAGCAGCTCGGCGGATGGCTCATGGAGGCCGGCACCAAGGGCGGGGCGGCCGCCGTCATCGCCTCCTTCGTCTTCGGCACGATCAACCGCCTCCTCATCCCCTTCGGCCTGCACCACCTGCTCAACTCCATCCCGTGGTTCCAGCTCGGCGACTGCACCAACGCCAGCGGCCAGACCGTCCACGGCGACCTCACCTGCTTCTTCTCCGGCGTCGACGGCACGAACGCCTGGACCGGCTCCTTCATGACCGGCTTCTTCCCGATCATGATGTTCGCCCTTCCCGGTGCCGCCCTGGCCATCTGGCGCACCGCCCGGCCCGAGAAGCGCAAGGCGACCGGCGCGCTCATGGCCTCCGTCGCCCTGACGGCCTTCGTCACCGGCATCACCGAGCCCCTCGAGTACGCCTTCGCCTACGTGGCCTTCCCCCTGTACGCCATCCACGCCGTGCTCACCGGCACCTCGCTCGCCCTGGTCAACGCCCTGGGCATCAAGGACGGCTTCGGCTTCTCCGCCGGCGGCATCGACTACCTGCTCAACTTCGGCAAGTCGGCCGATCTGTCCGCCCAGGGGGTCATGGGCCCGGTCCTCCTGGTGGTCATCGGCCTGGCCTACGCCTTGGTGTACTACGCCCTCTTCCGCTTCCTCATCATCCGCCTCGGCTTCGCCACGCCGGGACGCGAGGAGGACGAGACCGATGCCTTCAGCGCTGCCCAGAGCGCCGCGGCCGAGTCGACCGGGAAGAAGGCCCCGGGCGAGCAGAGGCGCTGAGAGGCGGCCACTGGCTCTCCTTCACCGCACAGGAAGGAGGGAGGGCGGCGCGCGGGAGCGAGCAGCAGCCCTGAGCCCGCGCGGCCGCGCCTCCACGGCAGCGCGCTCCGGCGGATTTCCTGATCCGTCGGAGCGCGCTCGTCGTTCCCGGTCCCCCTACGCGCCCTGGGCCGCGTGGGCGCGGGCCACCCGTCGCGCGTCGTCGAGGTTCTCCGCCACGATCCGGCGCAGGGCCGCGGGGGCATCGCCATGGGCATCCAGCCAGGCCTGGAGCGCCCCGATCGGGTCGGCGCCCGGCAGGCCGACGGTCGCGCAGGACCACAGGCCCTCCAGGAGGGCCTCGGCCATGTGGAAGGTCCGAGACGACCAGACGCCCTCGACGGCGGCCGCGTACTCCTCGATGAAGGGCACCATGAGCTCGGGCGCGCGCTCGACGCGCCCGAAGCCGGCCAGCGCCTGGCGCTGCGTCTCATTGGGCATCGAGGAGTCCTCCACGAGCGCCCGCCAGGCGCGCTCCTTCGCCTCGGCGGTGGGGATCGAGGCCCGGGCCCCCGCCGCGCGCTCGCGGCCCGTGGTCGTGCGGTCGCGCGCCTCCTCGGCGGCGATCTCCGCCTCGCCCGCCCGGCCTGAGGCCACGAGCCCCGTGAGGAGCTCCCAGCGCATATCCGCGTCCACCGCCAGGCCCGGCAGGGGCGCGCTGCCATCGAGCCATCCGGCGACGGCGTCGATCTGCTCCTCGCTGACCGCGTGGGCCGCGACGGCGCGCACCAGCTGGAGCTGGCGGTCGCTGCCCGGCTCAGCGCAGCGGGCCAGCGCCAGCAGCGCCTCGACCGTCCCCGGGGCGGCCGTCCGGCGCGCCGCGGGGGGCAGGTAGAGGGCGAGGCAGGTGCCGATCCGGGCGAGGAGCCCCTGGACCACGCTCGAGTGGGACTCGACCGTCAGCGCCTCCAGGGCGGCGGCGAGGTAGTGGGAGGCCGCCAGCTCGCCGTCGCGCACCATGTCCCAGGCCGAGGCCAGGACGAGCGAGCGCGCCAGGGAGTCGCTGAAATCGCTGATCCCGTCCAGGCCGGCGGCGAGCGAGGCGCTATCGAGGCGGTGCTTGGCGTAGGTGAGGTCGTCGTCGTTGACCAGGAGCACCTCGGGGCGCGCCAGGCCGACCAGGCCCGGCACCTCTGTCCGCTCGCCGTCGACGTCCAGCTCCACGCGCTCCACGCGCACCAGGGCACCGGCGTCGTCGTGGCTGTAGGCGCCGATGGCGAGGCGGTGCGGGCGGAGCGTGGCCGGGGAGCCGGCGGGGATCTCCTGGATGACGGCGGCCGACGCGATGCGCCCGCCGTCATCGGTGGTGGTCTCCAGGCGCAGCGTGGTCACGCCGGCCTCCTGGAGCCACACCCGCGTCCAGGCGCCCAGGTCCCGCCCGGAGACCGCCTCGAGCTCGCGAAGCAGGTCCGCCAGGGTGGCGTTGCCGAAGGCGTGCGCCTCCAGGTAGCGGGCGATCCCGGCGAAGAAGCGCTCGCGGCCCACATAGGCGACGAGGGCCGTGAGCACCGAGGCGCCCTTGGCGTAGGTGATGCCGTCGAAGTTGACCTCGACGTCGTGCAGGTCCCTGATCTCGGCGGCGATCGGGTGGGTGGAGGAGAGCTGGTCCTGGTTGTAGGCCCAGCCCTTCTCGATCGTCTGGAAGGTGGTCCACGCGTCCGTGAAGCGCGTGGTCTCAGCCGTGGCCAGGGTGGAGGTGTACTCGGCGAAGGACTCGTTGAGCCACAGGTCGTTCCACCACTCCATGGTCACCAGGTCCCCGAACCACATGTGGGCCAGCTCGTGGAGGATCGTCACCGCGCGCCGCTCCACGCGCGCCGCCACCGGGCGGGAGCGGAAGACGTAGTCGTCGCGGTGGGTGACGATCCCCGCGTTCTCCATGGCGCCCGCGTTGAACTCGGGGACGAAGACCTGGTCGTACTTGGGGAAGGCGTAGGGCGTGCCGAACAGCTCCTCGTAGAAGGCGAAGCCGCCCTTCGTCATCGCCAGGATCTCATCGGCGTCGAGGTGCTCGGCCAGCGAGGCGCGGCAGTACACGCCCAGCGGCACCACGCGGCCGTCGTCGGCGCGGTACTCATCGGTCGCCCCCACGTACGGCCCGGCGACGATCGCCGTGATGTAGGAGCTCATGCGCTCGCTCGGCGCGAAGGCGAAGACCCGCGCGCCGCCCTCCGTGGGCGAGGGCTCGGGGGTGGGGGAGTTGGAGAAGACGGTCCAGCCGTCGGGCACGGTCACCGTGAAGGTGAAGGAGGCCTTGAGATCGGGCTGCTCGAAGACGGCGAAGACCCGCCGGGAGTCGGGCACCTCGAACTGCGTGTAGAGGTAGGTCTGGTCATCGGCCGGATCGGTGAAGCGGTGCAGGCCCTCCCCGGTGCGCATATAGGCGCAGTCGGCGGCGACGACGAGCTCATTGGACTCCGCCAGCCCCTCCAGGGCGATCCGGGAGTCCGCGACCACCTCCGCCGGGTCGAGGCTCGCCCCGTTGAGGCGCACCTCGCGCACAGTCGGGGCGATGAGGTCGATGAAGGTCGAGGCGCCGGGCGTGGCGGAGAACCGGGCGGTGGTCACCGACCGGAAGGTGGGCTGCTCGGGGTCCGCCGCGCCGGACAGGTCCAGGACGACGTCGTAGCTCTCGGTGGTCACGAGCGAGGCGCGCTCGCGGGCCTCGTCACGGGTCAGGTTGATTCCGGGCATCTGCGCTCCTGTCATCATGGGCGGGGCTCGCGCGCCCCGCGGGACACGGCCCGATCCTCTCACCGCCGCGCCGGGCGCGGACCGAGGTGCGCGGGTCGTGAACAGCGCGGGGCGCGCCGGAGAGGAGCGGCTGGGGCGGGGCAGGCGCGGCAGGCGCGGCGCTGGCGGCCGGGGAGGGCATCAGCGGGCGCAGGTGCCGGGGGCGTAGCCCCGGTGAGAGAGCGCGGAGTAGGTCTCCTGCGTGGGCAGCGCGATGAAGCTGTCCCCCTGGGTGGGAGCCGGGACGGTCATGACATCGAGGCCGGAGGCGCCCTGGGAATCCTGGGAGTCCTCGCCGTCGCCGGCCAGGCCCCAGCCGAGACGGGAGAGGTCGACCAGCCCAGTGCCCTCGTCGGTGGTGAGGCGCCCGGCCACGGTGTGGGCCAGCGAGTGCGCGCCCCACGGCGTGCTCGCCCGCTCGGCCAGAGCTTTCATGAGGGCGCTCATGACGAGGCCGGTGGACTCGCTGCGCCGCTGCGCCCCCTCGGCCTCGCCCAGCGCGGTCCACTGGCCGTCGCGCAGGATCTGGGGGTGGCGGGAGCGCACGAGCGCCAGCGCGTCGATCCCGCTGAGGGTGCGGGTGCCCGCGGTGGGGATGTCGAGCCCGGAGAGCTCATCGCGGATGGGCTCGGGGATGTCGAGCGTGAGCCCGCCGACGGCGTCGACGATGCTCGCGAAGCCGGCCATGTCGATGGTGACCAGGTGCGTGGTGGTCACGCCCAGGGAGGAGCACAGCAGGTCGACGGTGCTCTGCGGGCCCTTGAGGTAGGAGGTGGCCAGGCGCTCGCGCTGGAGCCCGCCGGTGGACAGTGTGAGATCGCGGGGCAGAACGGTGGCGCGCGGGGCCCCGGGCCCCGGCTGGAGGAGGACGACGACGTCGGCGCGCTCGCCGGCCCGGTCCTCGGAGGCGTCCCCGTAGCGGTCCGGCCCGCCGGGCACGCTCAGCCGGGAATCGGTGCCGATGATGAGCCAGGTCTCGCCGTCATAGGGGACGGTGGTGTCGCCCTCGGCCAGGGCGCTGGCGTGATGGGGCATCGCCACGGGCACATGCCGGATGCGGTGCGCGAGAACGCCCAGGTCCCCGAGCGCCAGGGCGAGGATGAGCACGAGGGACGCGATCACGGCGGTCAGGATCCGGTGCCCGCGCGCGAAACGGCCCGCCCGGGTCCCCAGCGCGATGAGCGCGCTTCGGGCCCGGGCGGGCGCGTGGTCAGGGGCCGGAGGTGAGTGAGTCACTCGACTGGCCCGGTGGGGCGTCAGGCGCGACGGCGACGGGCCGCCAGGAGCAGGCCGCCGGCGGTGGCGAGGCTGCCGCCGATGATGATGAAGGTCATGGCGTCGGCACCGGTGTTGGCCAGGCCCTCCTTGGCGGGCGCGGCGGCAGCGGCGTTGCCGGCCGGAGCGGCGGCCGGCTCGGCAGCAGCCGGGTCGGCCGGGGCGGGAGCGTCAGTGGCGTCAGTGAGGTCGCTGCCGCCCTTGCCCTCGTAGGAGAACACGCCGCCGGAGACCTTCACCTTGGACTCGAGCGTGCCGCCCTCGCCGTAGCGGGAGCCCTCGACGACGGCGTCGTAGGAGCCGTCGGCGATGCCGGAGGGAGCGGCGAAGGTGGCGGTGACGTTGCCGTTGGCGTCAGCGGTCATGGTGGCCAGGGTGGCCACGACGGTGCCGTTGCCGTCCTTGAGGGTCAGCGTGACGGTCTCACCGGGGGTGAAGCCGGAGCCGGTGAACTCGAAGGTCTGGTTGCCAGCGCCGTCGTCGGACAGCTTCAGCGTGCCCTCGGCCTGGGTGGCGTCGAGGATGAGGCGCTGGGTGATGGTCGTGCCCTCGCCCTTGCCGTACTGGACGCACTGGGCCGCGAGGCCCCAGGGCTCGGTGGTCGGGTCAACGCCGACCTCCTTGACGGCGGCAGCCAGGTCGATGGTGCCGGACCAGTCGGAGGAGCCGGGGGCGACCTTGATGGTGGTGGGCGTCGCGGCCTTGACGTTGTCGGCCGAGTCGCCCTGGGCGAGGGTCACCAGCACGGTGGCGGGGTTGTCAGCGGTGCTCTCGCAGCCGGTGCCGCTCACGGGGAAGGCGGTGTTGGCGGGGTCGGCGATGCTCGCGACGTCGCCGCCGAAAGCGAAGCCGGACTCGTCAGCGGTCGCGGTGGTGGTGACGGCGCCAGCGGCGAGCATGGCCGCGGCGGTGATGGCAAAGGGGCGTCCGAGACGCATCGGTCCTCCTTGAGGTCGGGGCGCACCATGGGGTGCCTGGGGACGGTCACGATCCTGCACCGATCTGGTTGCAGTTGCAAGGGCGCATTGCCCATGTGACGAGCCTGTCTTCGACCTCAGGAGGCTCGCGAGTCACAGCCATCCCATCCGTCTCGGTTGGCGCCTCGCTCGGAGGGGCGTGGGGCCGGTTGTGCCCCCCGGCGCGGAATCCCGCTCACTGCCAGCGCTCGGCCCACTCCCAGGAAGCGTGGAGCCCTGTGGGATGGCCGAGGGGCGGCGGGGAGTCCTCCCCGCCGCCCCTCCCACCGCGCCCAGGTCTTACCAAATGGACACGCGCTGCTCCGGGTCGAGCCACATCCCGTCACCGGGCTGGACATCGAAGGCCTCGTAGAACGCCCCGACATTGCTGGCGATCCCGTTGCACCGGAACTCGGCCGGCGAGTGCGGGTCGATCGTCAGCAGCAGCTCGGCGTAGTCATCGCGGTTCTTCGTCCGCCAGATACGCGCCCAGGAGTAGAAGAAGCGCTGCAGGGCCGTCAGCCCATCGATGACCGGCGCGGCGTCGAAGCCCTCGATGCCCTCGCGCGCCAGTGCCAGGCGGTAGGCCTTGAGCGCGATGCCCACGCCCCCGAGGTCGCCGATGTTCTCCCCGATCGTCAGCGCGCCGTTGACGTGCGGGACGTCGTCGGAGGGAGTGCCGGCCTCCTCGTGCTTGGCGGCGACGGCGGCCGGGGTGAGCGCGTCGTACTGGGAGATGAGCGCGGAGGTGCGCGCGGTGAAAGCCTCCCGGTCCTCGGGCGTCCACCAGTCGGAGACCTTCCCGGTGCCGTCGAAGGTCGAGCCCTGGTCGTCGAAGCCGTGGCCGATCTCGTGGCCGATGACGGCCCCGATGCCCGCGTAGTTGACGGCGTCGTCGGCCTGCGGGTCGAAGAACGGGGGCTGGAGGATCGCGGCGGGGAAGACGATCTCGTTCATCGCCGGGTTGTAGTAGGCGTTGACCGTCTGCGGCGTCATATGCCACTCGGCGCGGTCGATCGGCTCGCCGAGCTTGCGCAGGGCTCGGGCGTTCTCGTAGTCCTCCACCGAGCGGATGGAGGCCAGCAGGTCCCCGGGGGTGATGACGACGGCGGAGTAGTCGCGCCACGTCTCCGGGTAGCCGATCTTGGGGGTGAACTGGTCGAGCTTGGCCAGGGCGCGCTCGCGGGTGGCCGGGCTCATCCAGTCCAGGGTGGAGATCGAGGCGCGGTAGGCCTCGATGAGGTCGGCCACGAGCCGCTCCATGGCGGCCTTGTGCTCGGGCGGGAAGTGCTCGGCCACATAGATCTCGCCCAGGGCCTCCCCGAGGTTCGACTCGACGAGCCCCACGCCGCGCTTCCAGCGCGGCCGCAGCTCGTCAGTGCCCTGGAGGGTCTTGCCGTAGAAGTCGAAGCTGGCGGACACGAAGTCACTGGACAGCAGCGTGGCCCGGCTCTGGGCGATATGCCAGCAGGCCCAGGCCCGCAGGTCCTCCAAGGAGGCGGAGGCCCAGCAGCCGGCCATATGGGCGAGGTAGTCGGGCTGGTTGACGATCGTCTTGTCCAGGTAGCTGGTCTGCTCGACCCCCGCCGCCGCGGCGGCCGCGCGCACGCCCTCGCGCCAGGCCTCCCAGGGGAAGGCGGGGGAGGAGTCCACGATCTGCTCCCAGGTCATCGGGTTGTTCGTCTTCTCGATGTCCCGGCAGGCCACGCGGTCCCAGTGGCCCTTGGCCAGGGCAGTCTCCAGGGCCATGATCCGTTCGGCCAGCTCCTGCGCGTCAGCGCCGAGGCGCTCGGGCAGCCCCGCGAGCCCGAGCATCGTGGCCACATGCGCGACATAGGCGGTCCGCAGGGCCTCACGGCTCTCCTCGCGGTAGTACGACTCGTCGGGCAGGCCGAGGCCGGCCTGGTCCATCCAGGTGGTGTAGCGGTCCGGGTCATTGATGTCGTTGTAGACGCCCGCGTCGATGGGCCCGGTGAAGCGCGCTCCCGCGCCGAGGGCCCTGGCGAGGGCCTCCTTGCTGCTCGCCTCCAGGACGGGGGAGAGCTCGGGGGCCAGGGGCTCGGCTCCCAGGGCCTCGATGCGGTCCTCGTCCATGAAGGTCGAGAACAGCGCGCCGATCTTGCCCAGTGGCGTGGTCGGGTGGGCCTGGGCCGCCTCCTGGCTGGCGGCGGCGTCGCGCAGGATCGCGTGGCAGGCCTCCTCGGCGGCGTCGCGCAGCACCGTGAAGGAACCCGTTCCGGGGCGGTCGGCGGGGATCTCGGCGGCGTCGATCCAGGAGCCGTTGGCGTATCGGAAGAGGTCGTCCTGCGGGCGCAGGCCGGCGTCGACGGCGTCGAGCTCGAGGACTCCCGCCAGGACACGGCCGGCGTCGGGCGAGGCAGGGGTTGCGGCAGTGCTGTCTGTGGTGGTCATGCGCCCAACCTAACCCTGCGCCCGCCGAGGCCCGCACATCTGCGCGCCCGGGCGGGTGGGCGCCGGGCCCCGCCCTGGGGCAGAATCGGCCTATGCGCATCCATGTCGCCACGGACCATGCCGCCTACGAGCTCAAAGACGCCCTCGTCGCACACCTGAAGGACGCTGGCCACGAGGTGGTCGACCACGGCGCCTACTCCTACGACCCCGACGACGACTACCCCGCCTTCTGCCTGGCGGCGGCCCAGGCCGTCGCCGACGAGCCCGGCAGCCTCGGCGTCGTGCTGGGCGGCAGCGGGAACGGCGAGCAGATGGCCGCCAACCTCGTCGACGGCGTGCGCTGCGCCCTGGCCTGGAACCTGGAGACCGCGCGCCTGACCCGCGCCCACAACGACGCGAACATGGTGAGCGTGGGCGGGCGCATGCACCCGATCGACGAGGCCCTGGCGATCATCGACGCCTTCATCGCCGAGCCCTTCAGCGGCGCGGAGCGCCACCAGCGCCGCATCGATCAGCTGAGCGCCTACGAGGCGGCGCGCTGCGAGCAGGCGCCCCTCGGGCGCGCCTGACCGTGCCCGAGGGACATACCGTCCACCGGCTCGCCGCCGCCCTCGACGAGCTCTTCGGCGGGCAGCGCCTGCGCGCGGCCTCCCCGCAGGGGCGCTTCGAGCGCGGCGCGGCGCTGCTCGACGGCAGGGTGCTCCTGGGCGCCCATGCCCACGGCAAGCACCTCTTCCTCCCCTTCGGCGAGGACGGCTCGATACGGGCCGCGCTCCCAGCGGGCGCCGCGAGCCTGGCGGGCGGGGCGCTGGAGGCTGATCCCTCCATCCACTGGCTGCGCATCCACCTGGGGCTGTACGGCTCGTGGACCTTCGACGGCGACTCGGCCTTCACCGCGCCGCACTCCATCGGCGCCCCGCGCCGCAAGGTGGGGGAGCGCGGCGAGCACGCGCTGCGCGGCGGCGGGGGCTCGGCCCTGGCTGGGCTCAAGGGAGGCGACGCGGGTCCCGGCGATTCTGGTGATGCGGCGGGGGGTGCTGGCGCGCCCGCTCCGGGGGAGTGGGAGCCGCCGGAGCCCCGGGGCGCCGTCAGGCTGCGCCTGGAGGGCGAGCACGGGGTGGCCGACCTTACGGGCCCGGCCGCCTGCGAGGTGCTCGACGCCGAGGGCGTGGCGGCGGTGCGCCGTCGTCTTGGCCCCGACCCGCTGCGCGCCGACGGGGACAAGGCGGTGTTCGTGGCCTCGGCCAAGGCGCGCCGCAAGGCGATCGGCGAGCTCCTCATGGACCAGTCGGTCCTGGCCGGGGTGGGCAATATCTACCGCGCGGAGACCCTGTTCCGCTGCGGCATCAGCCCCTTCCGGGCGGGGGCGCGGGTGAGCGAGGCGCGGCTGGGCTCTGTGTGGGACGATCTCGTCCCCCTCATGGAGTACGGCGTGGCCACCGGCTTCATCACCACCGTCGATGCTGACGACGTCCCGGTCCCGCTGCCCGAGGATGATCCTGAGGCGGGGCGCTGGTACGTCTACCACCGCACGGGCCGCCCCTGTCTGCGCTGCGGGACGCCGATCGCGGAACGGGAGGTCGCCGGCCGGCGCCTCTTCTGGTGCCCGCGCTGCCAGCGCGCCTGAGCGAATCGATCAAGGCCAGCAGGCGCGCTGGCGCCGCTTGCGGGGCGGGCCGCGATCAGATGTAGATGGTCGGGTCGATCATGAGCTCGGGATCGACCTTGGGGTCGCGCACGCGGCTGGGCACGCCGACGGCGACATGCCCCTGCGGGACGTTCTTGATGAGCACGGCGTTGGCGCCGATCTTCGCTCCGTCCTCCACAGTCACCGGGCCCAGCACCTTCGCGCCGGCGCCGATCTGCACGTTGTTGCCGATCGTGGGGTGGCGCTTGCCGGGATTCATGGAGACTCCGCCGAGCGTGACCCCGTGGAACATGAGGACGTCGTCGCCGACCTCCGCGGTCTCGCCGATGACGACGCCCATGCCGTGGTCGATGAAGAAGCGCTCGCCGATCTCGGCGGCGGGGTGGATCTCGATGCCGGTGAGGCCCCGGGCCGCCTGGGACAGGGCGCGGGCGGCGAAGCGGTGCCCGCCGTTCCACAGTCGGTGCGCCGCCCGGTAGGCCCACACGGCGTGGACGCCCGGGTAGAGGAGGGCGACCTCGGCGTTTGTGCGGGCGGCCGGGTCCCGGCGCCGCGCGGTGGCGAGGTCCTCCTTGGCCTGCGCCAGCAGGGAGCGGTGGCTGTGGGACATGACTCTCCTCGATCGGTGGGGCGCGCCGGTCGGGCGCGGATTGGCGGCGCGCTTGGCCGCCTCATGCCCCAACGCCGACGGCGGCGATCCTGTTCCCGGGACCACCGCCGTCGGTGCAGGGCAGAGCGCTCAGTGCCCTCATGCTCTCAGGCGACGCGGAGCGAGGGCCGGCTCAGTTGAGGTACTCGGCGTACAGCGGCGTGGAGAGGTAGCGCTCGCCGGTGTCCGGAAGGACCGTGACGATCGTCTTGCCCTCGAGCTCCGGGCGCTGGGAGAGCTGGTCGGCCGCCGCGAGGGCGGCGCCGGAGGAGATGCCCACGAGCAGGCCCTCCTCGCGCGCGGCGCGGCGGGCGTAGGCCAGGGCGTCGTCGGAGGAGACGTGCAGCAACTCGTCCCAGATGCCCTGGTCGAGGACCTCCGGGACGATGTTGGCGCCCAGGCCCTGGATCTTGTGCGGGTTCCAGTTGCCCTCCTGAAGGAAGGGGGACTCGGCCGGCTCGATGCCGAAGACCTTGACGCCCGGCACCTCCTCGCGCAGCACCGTGCCCACGCCCGTGAGCGTGCCGCCGGTGCCGATGCCCGCGACGAAGGCGTCGATCGCGCCACCGGTGGCCTCGATGATCTCCCGGGCGGTGGTCTCGCGGTGGACCTTCGGGTTGGCCGGGTTGGTGAACTGGGAGGCCAGGATCGAGTTCGGGGTGGCGGCCTGGATCTCGGCGGCGCGCTTGGCGGCACCGGCGACCCCGCCCTCGCTGGTGAGGACCAACTCGGCGCCGAAGGCGCGCATGAGGGCGCGGCGCTCCTTGGAGAAGGTCTCCGGCATCGTGATGATGACCTTGTACCCCAGGGCGGCTCCGACCATCGACAGGCCGACGCCCGTGTTGCCGCTCGTCGCCTCGATGATCGTCCCGCCCGGCTTGAGCTCGCCGGAGGCCTCCGCGGCGCGCACGATCGACAGGGCGATGCGGTCCTTGACACTGCTGGCGGGCTCGAAGGCCTCGACCTTGGCCAGGACCGTGGCGGGGCCGGAGGTGACGCGGTTGATTCGGACCAGTGGGGTGGAGCCGACGAGGTCGGTGACGTTCGCGGCGATCGTGGAAGCGTGGGACATGGGTTCTCCTCGAGGAATGAATGGTGGGCGCTCCGGCCCGGCCGCGCTGGCGCGGGTGCCGGGTGGCGCTCAAGCGATGGCGTGAGATGGATGAAGGAAGTGAGCGGTTCGCGGCCGCGATGATGCAGGGCTGTGAGGGGCCTGCGGTCCCGGAGCGCCGGGCATGCGCGCGGCGACGCGCGCACGTCTTGAGGAGCCTGGCGCTCTACCGACACCGGCAGCAGGAGAGGGACATCTCGCGCATGAGACACGTGGCCGACACGGGCATCATGGGGGTCCTCCTCTCCGTGGCTGACTCTTCTGGCTGGCGCCGCGATCAGGATTGTGCGGGCGGCGCTGTGGGAGCGACTTTAGTGCGGCCGGAGTGGGTGGCGTCAAGCGGTTCGTATGGTGAGCGGGCCTGATCCGCCCACAGCGGAGCGGGGAAGTAGAGGTGCGGGAAGAGCCCGCTGCCCGCTCAGGTGGGCGGCCGGAGGGGCGACTCGACGAGCCTCGTGCCCGCCGGGGTCGGCGTCGCTCCTCCCGCGGTGAGCTGGGCGATGAGCTCGGCGGGGGAGGGGGCGCCCGCGGGCGTGGACAGGAGGACGACGGCGTCGCTCGCGCCCCAGGTCGTCTCCTCCACGGCCAGGGCGCCACTGGCAGCCCCCGAGGCGCGCAGCTCGGCCTCCAGGCGGCCCGCCCGCGCCACTGGGACCCGCACCTCCCACAGGGCCCGCTCGCTGATGCTCACGCGCGCGGCGGCGTCGAGAGCCTGGGCGGCGGCCTCGGAGTAGGCGCGCACGAGCCCACCGGTTCCCAGCAGCGTGCCGCCGAAGTAGCGGGTGACGACGACGGCGACCCCGGTGAGCCCGCTGCCGCGCAGGACTTCCAGGATCGGCTGGCCGGCCGTGCCGGAGGGCTCGCCGTCGTCGCTGGAGCGCTCGACGGCGGGGGCGCCGGGTGCGGTGCCCGGCTGGGGGACGATGAAGGCAGAGCAGTGGTGGCGGGCGTCGGGGTAGCGCGAGCGGATGCGCGTGATGAAGGCGCGGGCGGCGTCCTCGTCGTCGGCGCGCTCGGCGCGAGCCAGGAAGTGGGAGCGCTTGACCTCCAGGTCCGTCTCGGGCTGCTCGCCCGGCGCGAGGGTGAGGCGGGCGGGCGCGTCGACGCCGGCGGGCTCGGCGGGGGCGGAGTCGGAGGAGACGGGCGTGGGGCGCTCAGCGGGCATGGCGGTATGGTCCCACGAGTGCCGCGGAGCCTGGTGGGCGCCAGCGGGGGTGGGGCGACGGACCGTTGGGGAAGGGGACCTGACGGGACCGATGTCACAGGCCCTGCCGCCCTCGCCGACTGGAAGCGGCTCGCGCCGACTGGCTATGGTGTCCCCTGGTCCTGTTTGCCGGGATCGGACGATCCCAATGAGACTTTGAGAGGAGCGGGCCCATGGCAGTGCCGAAGCGGAAGATGTCCCGCAGCAACACCCGCAACCGCCGCTCGCAGTGGAAGGCCGAGCTCCCCCAGCTCGACACCATCCGCGTCAACGGCCGTGAGATCAGCGTGCCCCGTCGTCTGGTGAAGGCCTACAAGACCGGTCTTCTCGAGCACTGACGTGCGCGGAGCGGGCGGCAGCGCCGTCCGCCTTCTGCGGGTGTAGCTCAATGGTAGAGCCTCTGCCTTCCAAGCAGATTGCGCGGGTTCGATTCCCGTCACCCGCTCGATGAGGCCAGCGGGGCGCCCTCCACGGAGGGCCGCCCCGCTGCCGCATCCTCGGGCTGTAGCGCAGCTTGGTAGCGCGCCTGCTTTGGGAGCAGGAGATCGCGGGTTCAAATCCCGCCAGCCCGACTCCTCGGCGGCCGCGCCGCGCATGGCGAGTCGTCACCGCGATCATCGAGGCGTGAGCGGGCTCCGCCAACCGCCGGTCGGTGCTAGGTTGAGCAGACAGTTTGTGCCGTTCTACCCCTGTCAGGAGTCCCGTCATGGCCACTGAGACCGAGCGTCAGTCCATCCTCGCCACCGCCAACCGCCGTTACGCCACCAAGGCCTTCGATCCTTCCCATCAGGTCTCGGAGGAGGACCTGCGCACGATCCTGGAGGCCGGGCGGCTGGCTCCCTCCTCCTTCGGCTACGAGCCGTGGAAGTTCCTGGTGGTGCGCGACGAGGAGCTGCGCGCCGAGCTGGCTCCGCTGTCCGTCGGCGCCGGCGCCGTCCTGACCGGTGGGGCCGAGCTCGTCATCATCCTGTTCAAGAGGGGCGTGGTCCACGACAGCCCCTACGCCGCCCACATCGTCACCGACGTGCTTGGCGCCGACTACGATCCCGACTCCGAGCTGTCGCAGATGTTCAAGGGCTTCCAGGAGCAGATGCTCGGCCTGTCCTCGCCCGAGGATGTCGACCGCTGGGCCCAGAGGCAGACCTACATCGCGCTGGCCAACATGCTTATCGCCGCCGCCAGCCTCGACATCGACTCCGTGCCCATCGAGGGCTTCGTCGTCGACGCCGTCGCCGACCTGCTCGCGGCCCATGGGATCATCGACCCCGCCGAGTGGGGAGTGTCGGTCATGGCGGGCTTCGGATACCGGGCCGAGGAGATCCACCCCAAGCTCCGCCGCGAGTACGACGAGGTCGTCCAGGTCATCGGCTGAGCCGCGGGTCTGGACGGTGAGATGAGCGGCGGGGGTCGGTGCGTGGCGCGGGCTCGTCAGCGCGGGCTGCGGGCATGACTCCGAGTCCCTCGACCGCGCATCGCCTGCGGCTGCTCGACTACTGGTGGCTGCTGGAGCTGTTCAGCCCGCAGAAGGTTCCCAAGCGCACCAGGCCCGCGGCAACGGGGGACCGGTACCAGGTCATCGAGTGGATGCCGGGGCAGCCGTTGCCCTGGGAGACGCTCTTCCCCGTGGTGAGCCCCGATGGCACGCGGTTCGTGTGGCGGCACACCCTCTACCTCGGGGTCTACGACCTGGAGAACGCCTACCAGTACCTGCACCGCGCCTTCACCGACGACCTCGATGCCTTCGACGAGCGGCGCGGCGGTCGCAGCGCCTGCGCGGGCGTGCAGGTCGACGGCGACGGGTGCCTCGTACCGGGCTCGGGGGTGCTGTCCTCCTCCCTGTGGGCTGTCGCCAGGCTCGCCGTGCAACCGCAGAGGCCGAACCCGTCATGGGTCACCGAGTTCGACGCCACTCAGCAGAGCTTCGCCGAGATGGCTGACCGTAGTGATGTCGCACCGTCCGTGCTCACCACTCTCGCGCACCGCGTCTCGGGGATCGATGCCGTAGCCGAGCTGGCGAGCCGGCGCGTGGTGATCGAATCCGTCCGCGTGCGCGAGACTGACGCTGGGGACGTGGATATCGACTTCCTCAACAGCTTCTTCCTCAAGGACCTTGCCGCCGTCCGCGCGGACGTCGCGACCGGGCGGTGCCCGACGGCATTGGCCTCATACCTCGCCGACTCCGGGCATCGCCGCCCGGAATCGCCCAGCGACGCGAGGATCGACGTCATGAAGGATGACGACGTCGTCAACGCAGGGGCGGGAGCGGACAGGATTCCCGCGGGCCGATGGCCCTCGGCACCGCAGCACACGCTTGCTCTCAGGCAGCAGTTCGCCGTCAACCGGGCCCTACTCGACCTCGGCCCGACGCACGGCCTCATGGGTGTCAACGGCCCTCCCGGGACGGGTAAGACGACCATGCTGCGCGACATCGTGGCGGGCAACGTCGTTGAGCGGGCCCGGCGCCTGGCTGCGCTGGAACGCGCAGAGGACGCCTTCGTCGGGGAGCCGCTGCGGTGGATCTCGGGCAGCTACCCGCGCATCGTGCACAGGCTGCGTGAGGAGCTGACCGGTTTCGAGATGGTGGTGGCGTCGGCGAACAACATGGCCGTGGAGAACGTCAGTACCGAGATTCCCGGTGCCAGCGCGATCGACGAGCGGTGGCGGGGCCGAGCCGACTACTTCTCGGATATCGCGTCAGCGCTACTCGCGGCGTCCGCGCCGCGGCGCGAGGACGATGACGAGGGACCGGAGAACCCTGGTGCCGACTGGGGCGGAGTCAGGCGACACCTGGATGACGAAGGACGAGACGACGAGGGTGCTCGTAGCCGGTCAGGTGGTAACCCTGCCTGGGGGCTCGTGGCCGCGCGCCTGGGCAGTAAGAGGAACCGGGCGGCGTTCCGTAGCGAGTTCTGGTTCGACAAGATCGACCGGCGAACCGGGCAGCGCCGATTCGGCACCGTGCCGCGCATGCAGTCACGGCTCAGGGACTGGAGGGGAGGAGCGGCGCACCCGACCTGGCAGCAGGCGTGCGCCTCGTTCCGGTGGGCCGAGCAGCGCGTGGCCGACCTCGTGGACGTGCGGCGCGAGGCCCAAGCCTGCCGTGAACGCCTCGAGCAGCTCCGCGATGAGCAGGTTCGGGCCGATGACGAGATGCACCGCCTGAGCGGTCTCCTGGCGGAGACCGCCGAGGGGCTGCGCAGATGCGAGCAGGCCCTCAGTGAGGCCCGGGCGCAGCGCGACACGGCCGCGCAGGCCCGCAACCGGCACGTGGAAACCCGTCCCGGTCTCCTCGAGATGCTGCTGACCCTGGGGCGTTCGACCCGCGAGTGGAGGAGTGCCCTGGTCCCGCTCGAGCAGCGTTTACGGGCCGCGGAGGAGGCCGAGCAGGGCCTTCGGGAACAGGCGGCGCACTTGAGCCGGCAGGAGGAGGCTCTGCGGCGCGAGATGCTGGGCGCCCAGGACGTCGCCGAGCGGGTCCGTTGCGAGGAGAGGGAGCTGCGCGCCCGATTGGCTGACCTGCGTGAGCGACTGGGACAGGCGTACCCCGGCCCGGAGTGGGAGGGGGAGCAGCGTGAGCTGCGCGCTCCCTGGCTCAACGTCGAGATCGACGAGGCCAGGTCGGAGCTGTTCCTCGCAGCGTTGCGGTTGCACGAGGACTTCCTGGCGAACGCTGCCGGGAAGATGCTGGAGGGGCTGCGTGCTGCGATGGACGTCGTGAGTGGTGAGGCCCCGAGAGAGCTGCCTCGGGAGGTGGTCCGTGCCGCCTGGCAGACCCTCTTCCTCGTCGTCCCGGTGGTGTCCACGACTTTCGCCTCTTACGGTCGTATGTTCGCGGCGCTCGGCCCGGAGGACCTCGGGTGGCTGCTGATCGACGAGGCGGGCCAGGCCGCCCCGCAGTACGCCGTTGGAGCGATCTGGCGCTCGAAGCGTGTGGTGGCCGTCGGCGACCCCCTTCAGCTCGAGCCGGTCGTGACGATGCCGCGCAAGGCCATGCTCGACATCGCTGCCGCCTACGGTGTTGATCCGCTGTGGATCCCGCCACGGGCGTCGGTGCAGACCCTCACCGACCGGGTCTCCCCCTTCGGGACAACCCTTCACCAGGCCGAGCGCCCCGTATGGGTCAGCTCCCCGTTGACGGTGCACCGGCGGTGCGATGAGCCCATGTTCGGGCTGTGCAACAGCATCGCCTACGACGGCATCATGATCAGCGGGGTCGGGTTACGTGCGAGCCGGAACGACCTCTTCGACGGCCCTGACGGCCCTCGCGTTCCGTGCAGCCAGTGGGTCGATGTCCCTGCCGACAAGCCCGGATCACACGCCCAGCCCAACCAGGTCAGGAACCTGCGCGCGCTCATCGCCGACCTCGGGCGCCGGGAGGTGGTCCCGTCCCGAATCATCGCGATATCCCCATTCCGGGAGATGGCCGGTGAGCTGGAGGCCCTGAAGCACGAGTACCCGGGGCTCCGCGGCGGCACGATCCACACTGCGCAGGGGCGGGAGGCCGACGTCGTCTTCCTCATCCTGGGAGGCGACCCCGATCGACCGGGGGCGAAGGCGTGGGCGGCGCAGACGGTCAACCTCGTCAACGTCGCCGCGAGTCGCGCGAAGCGACGGCTGTACGTCATCGGGGACCGGGCCGCGTGGGCGCAGCACAACTACTTCTCCCAGCTGTCGGCTGTGCTCTCAGAGGGAGGGGAGGGCTGAGAACGTGTGGGTTGTCGGGCCTGCTCGCGACGCCGATGGTCAGGTGGACGGTGGTGTCGCCAGCGAGCCAGGGAACTACGTGGTGGAATGCAACCAGCTGGCTGGACGAGCTGCGCGCGCAGTACCGCCGTCGGCCCACGCTGTGAGAGGAGGTCGCCTGGACAGGACTGTGTCCCGGCGGTCGTTCCAAGGGGAAGTAGGAATGAACCCGTATCTTGATCCGCTCTCAACATTATCCGCGGTTGATTCAGTCTCCCATTATGCCGAGACGACGGAGAAGATGAGGCAGCGCTGTTGAGGGATTGGGTCCCTGGGTATTGATGTTGGGCATTGGGTCGCCGACGACGAGGCATCGTTGTTCGGCTTCCTTGCTCCGGTCGAAGGGGAAGTCCTTAGGCAGCCCCTTGGCGTGACGTCTGTCCTGACCGGTCAGCCGACGGTAGTGGCGTTGCGCGTCGGCCTGATCCTGATAACGACGGACCCGCTCATAGTGCGCATTGAGCCAGACCTCGAAGCATGGGGTCGAGATGACACCGAACACCTTGCTCGTCTTGACTGCGGCACAGTCCCTGAGGAAGCGTGTGCGGTCAGTCCCGTCATGGTCGACGACGATCCAGACCTCGTCGAAGTCCTTGAGTCCTCCGCGTTCGCCCTTGAGGTCCTTGAGGATCGTCTCGGGCTCCTTGCCGTCCTCGGGGCGTAAGGTGATCGCCAGTCCAGCGTCGCGGGGGACCTT
This sequence comes from Actinomyces timonensis DSM 23838, assembly GCF_000295095.1. Classification (GTDB taxonomy): domain Bacteria; phylum Actinomycetota; class Actinomycetes; order Actinomycetales; family Actinomycetaceae; genus Actinomyces; species Actinomyces timonensis. The sequence continues at coordinate 484,079 of NZ_JH806634.1, forward strand.
GCGCTTGATGACTTCTAGGTACTCCTTCTCCGTTCTCGCTCCGTTCGTGATGATGAGGATAGTGGTCCGGGTCGGGCGGGAGTTTCTCCGGTTGCGCTGCAGCTTCCTGCCCATGGCTCAGCTCGTTGTCTGCGGGGAGCGGGCGATGTCGAGTGCTCCCATGACCTGTGAGAAGTCGACGTCCGGCAGTGCGCCGAATCGTCCGGTGAGGTAGCGCTTCTGCTCGTTGTTGCTGGCGCGAGTATCGAACTCCGCCAAGGAGAAGACCTCAGCGGATGCCCCACGCTTCTCGCAGAACCACACCTCACCGGGATCGAGCGCCTTGCCTGGAGTGTTGCCGAGGAGGGACGTGTCATGGGTGGAGAAGAGGAGCTGGGCGCCCGTGGTATTGATATCCGGATCCTTGAACATCCTCACCATTGCCGCGGCGAGCGTCGGGTGCAGGCTCGCATCGAGCTCGTCGACGATAAGGAGGTTGCCGCGAGCGATGGCGTTGACGGCAGGGCCGGCAGTGGTCAACCAGGTCAGTGTGCCGGTGCTCTGAGCGCCCAGACCAAGTTGGAAACTCGTGCCGTCATCATCCGAGTGAGTGAACACGAGTGAGCGGATGACGCTAGGTAGTGCGTCGTCGGGGATCTGAGCCGAGGAGTCGTCGCTACCGGCCGCCAGGAATGCGCGCATGCGTTCCAGGGCCTCGGGGGGAATCTGTTCCTCCTGGACTTGGACATCGGTGATGCCCAGATCCGCCATGTTGGCTAGCGCCTTGATGATGGCCCGCCAGCGCTCTGGGTTCTCGATCAAGCGGGAGATAATCCACTGGACCCATGTCTCGATGTTCTGGCCGCTGCGGTCGACGTAGGCAATGCTGCTGTTGGCTCTTAATCCCAGTGACACCGGGGCAAGTGTCTTGTGCTGGTAGCGTACGGCTACTGCGAGCAGGAGGTCCGTGGCGGTGACGAGCTGCTTGACAGCGGCGGTCGGGCCCGTGAGGCTCGGGCCGGACTTGACTTCGATGGGTGCGTCAGGGCTCTGCTGGGTGCGGTCGAACAGCAGGCGTGAGGTGCCCTTGGGGTAGGCGCGCAGGACCTCGGAGCGGATGCCCCACGGCATGGCCTCCACGGTGTAGTGGTAGCGGGTGTTCGCAGCCGTGAAGTTGACGTCATAGGTGGTGGGGAGGTCTGCACTCGCCTGCGCATGCGGTTCGTAGAGCATGTGGCCGGGGTTGGCAACGGCGTGTGCGAGCGTCTCGAGGGCATCGAGCAGGGTGGACTTGCCGGAGGCATTGGCTCCGTAGACGGCGGCGACACGGTAGGTCGAGCTCTCCCAGGTCTGCGGGGGTCTCGGCGTCTGCGTCTTGAGTGAGGGTGTGACGAACGACAGGCTTGCCTGGCCTGCGAAGGTTCGGAAGTTGGAGACGGCGATGTCGAGGAGCACGTAGCAAGACTAGCGAACATGCTCATCTACATCAAGATCTGGGAGAAAAAGTACGGATCAGGCGCCAAGATGAGTGACTGGTGTGGGCCCCTCCTGTCGGGGATGACGATCAAGACGACGTGTGTCTGCGCAACCTCGCCCTGGCGCGCGCACTCCGGGAGGTCGGGATCGTGGAGCACCGGGGGCGTGGCCGGCGAGGCGGCCTCGACGCGCCCTGGGCAACTGGGACAGGTCATAGCCGGCCTCGGCCTCGTCAGCCCAGGTCTGAATCTGCTCGTCGCTCACGATCCTGCCGTGAAGGAGGTGCTCACCCACACACATAGTGTGTACGAAATATCTTCGAGGTGCAGCGCGAAGAGCACGTCATCCCTACCCCGCAATCCCCTCCAGCAGTGGGCTGGCCTGCCCGCTCCAGGAGATGGCGAGCTGATCGCGGGCGCGAGTGGCGGCCACGTACAGCAGGGAGCGCTCGCGCAGGAGGGCGTCGGCATAGTCGGCATCCGAGTACTGCTGGTCGCGCAGCGCACGGGGGATCGAGGCCTCCGAGACGTCGAAGAGCAGAACCTTGCGGAACTCCAGGCCCTTGGCGCGGTGCATGGTCATCACCACTGGGCGTCCCCGGCCCATCGCATCCCTGTCCACCGGGCGCACGTCGACGCCCCGCTCAGCCAGGCCGGTGACAACCGCATCGCGCTGATAGCGGTCGCGCACGAGAACCGCGATGGTCTCCGCGCCCGCCTCGCGCTGCTCGCTGTCCTCCATGAGCCAACCGCGCAGCAACTGTGCCGCGAGGTCGAGCTCCTCGGCCCGGGACCCTGCGCGCAGCAGGAGCGGCTCGGGCCCGGATCGCGGTGAGACGTACCGGTGCTCCTCGGCGTGACCCTCCAGGTCCTCATACGACCCGGCGTCGAGGATCTCGAAAGCGGCGCGCAGGTTCTGGCGGGTCGTACGGTAATTGCGGGTCAGTCGCCGTGACCTGCCCCGGATATTGATCCCGTAGTGGCTCAGCGTGATCTTCTTCCCGTAGATCCGCTGGTGGGAGTCCTCGGCCAGGAAGAGATCGTCCGGCCCGGGCTCGACCAGTGCGCGCAGGAGCAGCAGGTGCGCCGGGGTGAGGTCCTGCGCCTCATCGACGAGCACATGATCGAAGGGCCGTGGCCTCTCCTTCTCCGCCTCGTCGTCGAGCCAGGCGGCGGCCAGGGCGAGCTGCTCGGCGAAGGAGGTGACGTCCAGTTCCGCGCTGCGGTCCCGGTAGCGCTCCATGACCGCCCACACCTCAGCGCGCTTGCGACGGTCAAGCGCCACGCCCCTGCCCGGACGGCGCACGCGCAGATACTGCTGGAGAGTCGTCACGTGCTGCGGCAGCACGACGAGCTCGTACTCGGAGGCGAGGAAGTCCGCCGACTGGAGGTCGGCGGGCAATCCCTCACCAGTCAATGCGAGAACGTCGCCCCATAGGTCGTTCCTGGCGTAAGCGAGGACTCGGGCGCGGCGCCGGCCCAGAACGCGCTCGGCGACCGGCGCGATGTTCTCCCCGGCCCGCTGGAGGATGGCCCGGGCCACCCTGTCCAGGCCGGAAACGAGCACACCCGGCTCACCGACCTTCTCCGCGAGGGCGAGGCCCGGGGCGAGCTGCGCCAGCTGACGGCTCAGGTCGTCAGCGAGGTTGCGCGTGTAAGTGGTCAGGAGGATGCGCGTCTCGCCCGCTCGTTGGCCGTCGTGCTCGCGCCCGGCATCGCGGGTGCGGGACAGACTCATTCCGGTCGCTCGCCCGGCCAGGGCGGCCGTCCGGTGCACGGTGACAACGGTCTTTCCCGTCCCCGCCCCGCCGGAGATCCGCATCGGGCCGTTGGAGCGCCGCTCCACCAGGTGGCGCTGCTGGGGGTGGAGGAAGAGCTGCCATTGCGCGAAGGTGAGGCCCTCGATGGCTCGGCGCAGGTCCTCATCGGTCTCCAGCCACGTGAAATCAGCGCGGGAGGCCCTGCGGCGCAGGCCCGCGATGACCTCAGCGTCGGTGGGCTCAGCGGTGACATCCTGCGGGTGGAGGAGTTCGAAGTCCTCACGCACGCCCTCGATGCTCGTCCCCGTGGCCAGTGCCAGCAGCGCCTCGCCCTGCCAGGAGGGGGAGGCGGTGGCGGCAAGGTCGAGCAGCTCGGACTCGCGGCTGGCGGCGAGCGCCGCGGCGGCGAGGCGGACGTCGATGCCCAACTCGTCGCGCAGGGACTCCACCGTCAGCCCATCCGGCCACACCGGACGATCGTCGCGCGTTGCCACGACGACGCCGGGCATCGCCGTCGTGGCCCCAAGTGCCGGTGCCCCACTCTCAGTCCCGGGCCGCACGGGGACGGAGAGCGCAGGGGGCGCGGAATCGGCCTCCATACGGCGGCGCGCCTCGGCATTGCCGGCTTCGAGGCGCGCGGCCTCGCGGGCGATCTCCTCGGCTTCCCGCCGGGCGGCCTCCAGTCGCCGGCGGGCGTCGCTCCGTGCCTGATCAACAGCATGATCGTCCTGGCCCGTGGCGTCACGGAGATCGGTGATCTGGGCGGCGCCGTTGTACGGGTTGATGCCGACCGTCACGGTCCTGGCGATCTCGATGGCCTCGTCATGCGGCCAGATCCCGTGGATGACGTAGACGGGCTCCCCGTCGCCATCGAGCTCGAAGAGCACGGCCCGGTAGAAATCGGTGACCCGAGCGGTGCGCACCCTGCGGTCCGCCGACTCCCGGATGGGCTCCACATGGAGACCTGCGCTCGTGGTCCCCGCGGAGAGCTTGGTGATGAAGGGGCCGATCTTCGAGCGCAGGGACGGATCCTTGTGAGTGGCGTCCTTGGCCTTGTTGCCGGGCCACACGATGGCGGGCATATCAGCGTCCTTCCAGAAGCGAGCGGATCTCGTCGGCGGTGACGGCAGCATCATGCCCCACCCTCACGACACGCCAATCGGCCGCGGTCAGGGCGGCGACCTCATCGTCGCGGGGATCGACGACGACGGCGACGCGCTTGTCCGGCCACGACAGATCAGTCATGACGCCGTCGGCCTCCTCCTGGCCCTCCCGCCCGAAGCGCACCCCGGCCTCGGCCAGGTGGGGCAGAAGGTCGAGGACCTGCGGAGCGGCGAGATCCCGGTCGACGCCGTCCCAGCCGAGAGCCGTCATCGCCGAGTCATCGGAACCCGGCCCGCCGGCGACGGCGGCGCGATCGTGCAGCTCCGTAAGGGCGAGGCTCGTCGTCGTGATCGTCACGGGGGCGCCGGAGAACGGAAGGACGTTGCTCAGTCGCAGCCAGCTCAGCCAGGCATCCCGGTGCTCGGGCGAGGCCAGCGCCTCCTCGGAGTCGTCGATGACCAGGGCCATACCGGTGGTGCTCGTGCCGCTCAGCTGGATGGCCAGGGCCAGATGCGGGCCGTGGAAGACCGATCCTGAGACTGTCGTCGTGGGGGCGAGCGGGGCGGGCAGGGCCTGGGTGGGCGCGAGCGCGTGGACCGCCTCCCACAGCGGATTCGCCTCGGAGCGCTCAGCAGGGGAGTACCGGAGCGTGGCGTCGCCGAAGAAGGCGGCGTGCCCGGCGGTGCCATGGATGAGTGGCACCCCGACCGAGGCGGCGAGGGCGGACAGCGCAGTGGACCAGGCGCGAAAGCCACTGTCATCATCGCGCAGCATGGTGGCCAGCAGCGCCATGGGTCCACCGCGCCAGACCTCGATCGCCTCATCGGTGATGGCCGCGGTGCCGGCTGCGACCAGGTGGCCGTTCTTAAAGGCAGTAGCCGTCTCTTCGCCGAGCCACTGCGGGTTCCACGCGCCGTCGAGGTCCTCCTTGGCCACGGAGATGACGCGGTATCCGTGGGCGCGCAGGTCGGCGCGCTTGGCGGCGTCGTCGGCGAGGCGATTGTGCCGGCGGCTCGCGTGATATCTCAGACCGTCGGTGTAGATGGCGATGGGGGCGCGCCCGCTGACGTGCAGCGCGGTGAAGTCGGGACGAGTGCGTCCCACGTCGAGCTGAGGCCGCAGCCGCCAGCGACCGCCGTCGAGCTCGAGAGCGGGCGCCCCGGAGGCATCGCCGATGACTCGCACGCTCATCCGGGCCGAGAGCAGCTCCTTGAGCGCGGTGCGGAAGCGCGCCTCCAGGGGGCTCTCGCCGGAGCCGGCGCGCACGGGCTCTTCGGTCACTGTCCAGCGGGGCGTGGCCGGGTCGAGGTCCGCAGCGGGCTCGTCCGCCTCCAGGCCGAGGATGAGGCGCAGGGCGTGCAGCGCGGAGGCGCGGGAGACCTCCTCAGGGGCGCCGCGCATCGGGTAGGGCTGGAGGCAGCGGTGGCACATGTCCTTGCCCTCGGCCGCGCAGGGGCAGGTCTCCAGGCGCTGGGCGGCACGCGTCAACAGGGCCCAGATGACGGCGGGATCCTCGAAATCGGTGAGGTAACCAGTGCCTCCGGGGACGAGGTCGTGCAGGAGCAGGGCCAGGCGGGTCTCCCCGGGGGAGCCGTGGGGCACGGGGTAGGGCACGGAGATCACGCCCAGGTGGTCGGGGGCGCCGCCGGTGGCGATCTCCAGCCCGAGCATGAGGGCACTGGCCAGGGAGGCGGCCCCGATCGGGTCGGAGGCGAACTCCTGGGGAAGGATGAGAGCGAGGGCCTCGGTGACGAGGTCGCGCATGAGATCGATCTGGATGACGTGTTCGCGCGGGTCGCTGCGGTGCTCGCACCAGGCGCGGTGCTCCCTGGCCGAGGAGGTCCCGGTGCTGGAGTCGAGCTTGCCGCAGGCCTCGCACAGGCGGAAGCCGCGGGCGCGCACTGGTTCCCCACCGATCTGGTCGACGGTCTGACCGGGGAGGGTCCGGCCCGTGTTGAGCCAGCGCAGGCTCAGTCCCCGGAAACGGCTGAGGCCGAATCCGGTGGCGCCCACGCTCCACTGCCGCTGGGCGCGAGTGGGGTCGAGGTCGGCCAGGGGGAGGACCTCGAAGCGCGTGGACTCCCGCTCGTCGCGAGCGTCGCCGATCCGGGCGTCGTCCTTGGCGACGTCGGCGAACACGCGGGTCAGGCGCAGGACGCGGCGCGCCCGACCGACGTCGGCGATCCCGGTGTCCCCGCAGCGCGGGCACCGCCCCGGGGCGGCCGGCGGACCCTCCTGAGGCTCGTGGGTCTCGACGTAACCGCAGCGCTCGCAGGTCAGCCACCATTGGGCCTGCGCGGCCAGGCCGGCGGAGTCCACCCCGTCGATGCGCATCTCCATGCCGTGGGTGTAGAAGGCGGCGCCGGGGGCGAGCTCGCGCAGGGCATGGGTGGAGGCGCGGTCGAGGTCGTAGGGCTCGGTGGTGAACTCGTCAGTCTCCGGGTCGCGCCAAGACACGCGGGCGGACAGCCGGACGCTGTCGTCGATGAGGGCGTAGTTGGGCAGGACCCCGTGGCGCTCCAGGGCGGCGATCCAGGGCTCGTTCTCCAGGCTGATGAGTCGGGCATTGATGGCCTTGCGGGCACTATCAGCGGCCCGCCAGGCGCGCTCGTCCTCCTCGGTGGCATTGGGGCGATCTCTGGCGGCGATGAGCTCGGGCAGGGCCGCCTCGATCTGCTCGTGCTGGTGCCGGAGCTGCTCCGCCTCAGCGCGGTGCTCCCCGGCGGCCTGCTCGAGCATGAGGCGGGGGCCGGCCCCGCCGTCGCCGGATGCCCAGGCGGTCAACCGCTTCAGGGCCGGGGCCCGATCGGCGAAGGTCGCGGTGAAAGCTGCGGCGAGGAGGGCGCCGTCGCGGGCGATCCGCTCGATGACGGCGGTGAGGAAGGTGCCCTGACCGCGTGTGTCGAAGACGGTTCGGGCCGTGGCCCGGCCCCTGCCGCCACCGGGGACGGCGGGGTGGCCCTCACGGGTGAGGGTGTCGATGACGTAGGCGAGGAACTGGCGGCGCAGGATCTCCTCGGCGCCCAGGTAGGTGGATGGCGGGGCGACGGCGCCGTCGAGCAGGTGGGCGGGGTCCTCCAGGAGGCGGATCTGGTTGGGGCGCCCGGGCACGTAGGCCAGGGCGAGGGCGGAGCCGGAGCGGCGGCCGGCGCGACCGACCCGCTGCACATAGGAGGCGACCGTGCTCGGCAGCGAGCCGAGCATGACGGTGGACAGGTCCCCGATGTCGATGCCCATCTCCAGGGTGGGGGTGGCGACGAGGACGTTGGGTCTCCGGGCTGCTGGATGGGGCGCTTGAACCCTTGCTCGACGGCGGCCCGCTCGTCGGCATCGAGCAGGGATGTGTGCTCGTGGGCGTCCACCCGCCGCACGTGCGAGGCCTCGTACATGCTGCGGTAGAAACTGTCTGCGGGGTGCCGGGTGGCGACCAGGTGCCCGGGGCAGCGGGCGACCATGCAGGGGGCGGCGTCGAGCTGTCCGACGGTGGCGCGCGCGGCGGGCAGCTGACTGCGGCAGGTGTCGCAGACGAGGAGCAGCTCATCCGTGCTGTCGGTCGGCAGCGGGGTGACAAGGATCCGGTCGGCGGGGATGCCGTAGACGGTGCCGCCGGAGGCGGTGGGGGTGGTGGACAGGACGCCGGCCTCGGCGAGGCGGGCGAGCAGTGCGGCGGCGAGGCGCGCCGAGTGGGAGCCAGTGACGCTCAGGCACGCGCGGGCCCAGGCGGCGTACCAGGACTTCGGGGAGACGACCGGTGTGAAAGCCGAGTAGCGAGTATTGATATTCCCCTTGACCTGCGGGAAGGAGGGCGCGGAGCGCCCAGCCGGGAAGGCGGGCTGCCCCTGGTTGCGGCGTCGTTTGTACCAGATCCACAGGCGCTTGCCGTCCTCCTCCTTGTATCGCGTCAGCCACTCGTGGTCGATGGCGCCGTCGCGGCGCATGCGCTCCACCGTCCCGCGCACCCAGGCGAGCAGGTCGGCGTCGGTGAGGGTGCTCAGGCCGGGCAGGGCATCGGGGGCGCCGTCCTCACCGAGAGCCGCTCGGGCGATCCGGATCAGGTCCGCGGGCCGGCCGGCGTCCACGTGGACGGTCAGGGATCCGGTGGCCTCCAGGGTGCGGCCGTAAGTGGACTGGAGGCCCACCTCCAGGGCGATGTCGAACAGGAGCCGACGGCGCACGTACTCGGCGGCTCGCCGGCGCTTACTGGTGGTGGCATCGGGGTCCCAGTAGGGCTTGAACCGCGGGTGCTCGGCGAGGGCGGCGGGGACCAGGCGGTAACGGTCGAAGGCGTCGTTCGCCGCGTCGTCGAGGGTGGCGTCGGCCCAGTCGGACAGGGTCGTCTCGGCGTTGAGGGCGCCGCGCAGTGCGGAGCGCAGGCTCATCGTGTGGGAGCGCTGGTCGACGAAGCCGGCCCGGTGGGCGGCGTCCTGGACGGAGTCGGTGAAGATGAGGGCGCGCTTGTCGGCGTCGTCGAGGGCGTCGTCGCCGAAGAGGGTGGTGAGGCTGACGGACAGGAGGGTGGCGACGGCGGAGCCGAGGAAGCGGATGGAGTCCGTGGCCCCGCAGGAGGGGCAGACGTCGTGGGTGGTGTCGTCGGCGATGGCGCGCTCGTCGCCGGTGAGGACGAGGACGGGCAGGTAGCGGCCCTCGCGGGCCTCCAGGGAGCCCTCCTCGGGGGCGCGGGTGAGCAGCTCGCGGTCGGCGACGGAGTACCAGCGCAGCCCGGGGTGGTGGCGGGCCGGATCCGGCTCACCGGCCTCGAGGCGGCGGTGGTAGTCGGCCTCCTCCCCGGGGGCGGCGAGCAGCGCGCGGAATCGGGTGTCGCCGGTGAGTCGGTCGCGGCGCACCTCGCTCTGGTCGACCTTCTCCCCCTGTCCGGTGGGGGCGAGGCTGATGCCCCATCCGGATCGGCCGCAGGAGCGGCAGTACAGGGCGGGCCGAGCCGGGACGGTCTGCGCGATGTGCTGGTCGGTGGTGTCGGACCAGCGGAAGGCGGGGCGGGCATCGAGGAGGCGGTCCACGCGGGTGACCTCGCGGATCCACAGGGTGACCTCGACGCCGACGGCGCTGCGGTCAGGGGCGCCGTCGAGACCCGCTCGGATGGTGGAGAGCGCGGCGAGGAGGACGGCCAGGGCCTGGCGGCTGACGGCGGGGTCGGTCAGCTGGGCGGGGGAGAGGAGAGAGGCGGCGAGCCCGGCCAGGGGCGTGGCCCGGTCGGCGAGGCGGATGAGCTCGACGACGTCGGGGTGGGCCTGGATGGCGTGGGCGAGGTCGGGGGCGGTGAGGCCTGCAATACGGTCGGCGGGCCGGCCGTTCTGCGGCCGGTAGAGGACGGCGGCGACGTCGGCGAGGAGCCGCTCGGGGGCGGTGACGGGGTGGCGGGCGAGGCCGGCCAGGTGGGTGAGGTCAGTGGGGGAGAGTGCGGTGAGACGGCGGGCTGTGAGGCCGAGGGACGCGGTGGCCGCCTGGTGGGGCTCGGCCCATGCATCGAGGCCGGCGCGGGTCTCGGTGATGACGGCCTCCGTGGGCAGGTCGGCGCCGAAGACGTCGCGGGCGAAGGTGAGCATGCGGGTGGGGTCGCCGCCGTCGCCGAGGGTGGCGGAGGTGGCCACGGGGCACAGGGGGCCGAGCGGGGAGCGGGCGTAGTCGGCCTGGCGGGGGTCGTCGTCGGCCAGGTGGGCGTGCAGGGTGAGGCCGAGGCGGCGCAGGAGCATGGCGACGTCGGTGCCCTGGGCGCCGTCGTAGGTGTGGAACTCGTCGAGGACGAGGTAGGTGAGGGATGAGGCGGAGGCGCTCCACAGCTCGCGGTCCTGTGGGCGCAGGAGGAGCTGGTCGAGCATCTTGTAGTTGGTGAGGAGGATGTCCGGCGGGTTGTCGCGGATGGCGTAGCGGTCGGTGATGAGGGAGGCGGGGGTGACGCGCGCGGTGGGGGTCTCGGAGGCGTCACCGGTGTAGAGGGCGGCGCGGATGCCCGCCAAGGCGGGGTCGGAGGTGAGGAGGCGGGCGAGGCGACCGGCCTGGTCGGAGGCCAGGGCGTTCATGGGGTAGAGGATGAGGGCCTTGAGTCCGGTGACGCCCTCGGCCCGGGCGCGCAGGACGTGGTCGAGGACGGGGTGGAGGAAGGCCTCGGTCTTGCCGGAGCCGGTGCCGGTGGTGATGAGGGTGGGCTGGGGGCGGTGGCCGTTCTTGGTGGTGAGGCGCTGGTAGGCCTGTTCCTGGTGGTGGTAGGGGGTGAGGTCGGGGTCCCAGTCGAGGGCGTTGGAGCGGGCGCTCGCGGGCACGTAGGGCAGGCGGAGGCGGACGAAGGGGCCGACGAAGACGCCGTCCTGCTCGTCGACGAGGAAGTCGGTGAGGGCGCGCCGGGGCTCGGCGTCCGTCAGCGCGAAGGTCGTCGACAGGTAGTCGACGACGGCGGCGCGGATGCGCTCGGCCTGGAGGCTGGGGAGCAGGAGGGGCATGGTGCTGAGGTGGGGTGCGGAGGAGGCCGGGCGAAGAAGGGCGGTGGTTGGTGGGTGGGCTTGTGGCCCTGAGGTGAGGCTAGCGCAGTGGAAGGACGCTTGGGCTGAGCCTGAAGAGAAGGATGCCCAACGTGGGGAATAGGCTGCCTCATTTGTGTCGCACCGTGGTCACGAGCCTTGACCAGACCTCACACCGGTAACTATAGTTACCGGTGTGGGGTACTTGAAGAGCGCATGGAAGCACGGTCTCGTGCGCGAAGATGTCGACCACACTCTGAGTAATCCCGTAATTGTCCATTATTTCGATGGGCATGTCATCGTCATAGGATCCACAAGATCTGGTCGCCTCATTGAGGTTGGCGTCAATGATGATGATTTCGTCTTTCATGCCATGCCCGCACGCGAGAAGTTCTTGAGGAGGAAGTGAACGATGAGGACAACTGAGGAGATGCTCGACGAGATTGAAAATGCCAATGGTGGAGAAGGACCGGATCCTCTGGCTACGGTCGACGATCCCGCTCTCGCTCGGATCGCAGTCGCGCAGATCCGGGTCCGTGCCGCTGAGCGCGCGCTCGACGACGCGGTTATGGTCGCACGTGAGGCTGGCCTGTCGTGGCAGGCAATTGGCGACGTGCTCGGCATGACTCGCCAGGGTGCCAACAAGCGCTTCCATGCGGCGTGAGGGTTTACGTGTACCGCCATGCTATTGAGGGCAACCTTCCGCTGTGAGCCGACCTTGTTTCGCAGCAGGCCCGTCTCGGGATCGAGATATGGGTCGACGAACTCAGTCGAGGCCATAGCGGGCGCGGGCCACAAACTCGTCAGAGTCGATGCGACCGGCGATGTACTCGCGGGCGTCCTGGCGGCCGGCTTCCGTCACTGTCAGGCCCTCCATCTCAACGCTGTGGATTGCCTCGACTACGCGCAGGTCCCGCTCGGCCTCGGTCGTCGCAATGGTGCAATATCAGTGGCCACGGGACACTCCTCCCCCTCGACGTTAGTGTATTAAAGCGAATTGCCTGAAAACAGCCCAGGGAGAGCTTCGGATCATTGATTTATCCCCACCGAACGCCCGAAGAACTGTTTGTAATTCGGGAGGGCGGTGGGTACTGGCCGCGTCCGGCGCTTGTTGACCATGTGGGGATGCGGAAGTGTTCGAGGCAGGTTCGGGCCTTGGCGGCCCACCCGGTGAGTGCTGCGGTGCTCTGTTCGCGGGCGGCTTCGACAAGCTTGGCCAGCATCTGCTTGTCGATGCGGAAGGGGAAGGCGTGGTGTGGCCGTAGCGGACACCGCCGCACACCCACTGGATGAGCTCGAGCTCCTTAAGGTCGGTGAGGCGCCAGCGAGTTCAGCACATCCTGCAGCCAGCGCCCCTGGCAATCTACTCGATGGCGGTGGGTCCTTGGGTGGAGCAGCCAGGGAGTCGGGCTGCCAGGCCCTGGAGGGATGTATGTAATCCTTTCCGGGGTCCGCCGGCCAGAGGGGGAGACCTCCGCCGTTCGAGAGTGCTCGGCAGGAGGTGGAGGGGCCAACGTGCGGTGGCAGTTCGGGGAGTGCGTCCGGCTCGGCTCATACCCGCAGTAGTGAACGACACCGGCGTCTCGGTGACATGCCCGACGAGCTGAGCGGGGTGCGACTGCTGCGGACGGTGTCATCGGATCACAATTGGGTTACTGTTCGCCCGTGAGGGCGCCAGTGGCGATGGTGTGGAGCCGAATGATGTGACCACGGGGTAGCCTGGGTTTACCGGCTTCGTGTGACAGCCTCGGTAGGTACTCGTGGGTCCTGCCAGCCAGGAATGACCACTAAGTGGAACGGGGGGTGACAAGGTGGGTCGTGACCCAAAGAAGACCGTAGTGCTCGACACCAACGTTTTCATCCACGCGCAGGACTACGCTCAGCGGGATCATGAGGCTGGTGAGGTCGCGGCCGAGGTGCTTCAGGCAATCGGCGAGCTGGGATACACGCCGGTAATCGCGCAGGGCACGCTCGACGAACTCGCCCGCAGCGGGGAGTTCAGGGACGCCCGGACGCGTGAGGCCGAACGCTACGCACGACTTGTTCCCGGACCGCCCGGGGACCTGCGGCAGCGTGCGGGCTACGGTGAGGTCCCGGGGGTGAACGACGAGTGTGACCTGCGCATCCTCGCCGCGCTCGACCAAGGGCTCGCTGCATGGCTGATCACTAACGACAAGAGGATGATCGGGCACGCCACGCAGGCGGGCTTGACCCACGTGCTAGATGCACGACAGTTCCTAGAGTTCCTGGATCCGGCTCGCCACCCGCTGGAGCCTCCGCCGCAGGTCGAGACGGTACCACCGGCTAGGGTGAACATCGGCTCGCCGTTCTTCTCTTCCTTGGTCGGCTCCTACCCCGAGTTCGGTGACTGGTGGACGGGCAAGGTCATACCTCAGGGGCGGGCCACCTTAGTGGTCGGAGATCCTGAGGACCCCCTAGCATTGGCTGTCCTGAAGGAGGAAGACGTCGATTACGGTCTGCCTTCGGATACTACTAAAATATGTACCTTTAAGGTCTCAGGTGATGCCCGTGGTCAGCGCTATGGAGAACTCCTCCTCAAGGCTGCTTTCCAGTGCATCCGCGCTGTCCCCTCCAGCACCGCCTTCCTGGAGGTCACCGAGGGGAACGAACTGGTCGAGTGGCTCGAACGATTCGGCTTCGAGGTACTGCCTGGACGGAGGGCCGCCAATGGCGACCTGGTCATGGTCAAGCACCTCACCGCTGGTGGGCGCCGTCGAGGTATTGACCCCTGGACCTACCACAAAACCTACGGGCCTGGCGCCCTACGGGTCGGGAAGGCCTTCCTGGTGCCCATCAGGCCAGGGTGGCATGAGCGCCTGTTCCCAAGCCCGGAGGCGGTGCAGCCCTCGTTGCTCGCCGAGTTCACGGAACCCTGCGGGAACGCCATCACAAAAGTATATATCTCCCGCACCCGTAGCCGGCAACCAAGCAGAGGAGACGTACTCGTGTTCGTCGAGTCCCAGACCGGGTGGCGCGTCTCCAACCTCGGGGTCGTCGAGGAGGTTCTCGTCTCACAGGACCCGATCGAGGTGCTCCGGTTCGCTGGCAGCCGCACGGTCTACACGCCCCAGGAGGTCAACTCCCTGTGCTCCAAGGGGGAGGTCCACGTGATGAAGTTCAGACACGACAGGACCCTCACGGAGCCGTGGAAACCTGGAACGCCCGGCTATGATGCCCTAGTGAGTCGACCACCACAGTCGGTCACGGCCGTGCGGAAGGAGGGCCTGGAGTGGCTCAGGCAGCAGGTGGGCGGGTAGCGCTCATGTCGATACATCCTCGGTACGCTCGCGCGATTCTTGAGGGGCACAAGACTGTAGAGTTTCGCAAGCGCCCCCTCGCCAAGGATGTCACCCACGTCGTCATCTATTCCACTGTGCCGGACCGGGCGGTTGTCGGATATTTCACTGTCCGGGCGCAACAGACTCGGACACCTTCCGAACTGTGGAAAGAGTTCCACGAGTGGGGGGTGATCGGTGAGGCTGATTTCTTTTCCTACTACGCTGGCAGGGACCGGGCGGTCGGTATTGAGGTTGGGACGGTGACCCGGCTGCGTGCCCCGCTGTCGCTGACCGGTGACCTGGGCCTCGTGCAGCCGCCGCAGAGTTTTCAATACCTGAGTGATGTTGGGTTCGCAAAAGTACTGGCTGCAGCCTGAAAGCTATCGCAGGAACTTCCGTCCACTCCGAACGTGCCCGGGTGACTCGGTTACTGGGGTATTGCTTGTCCGGTAGACGATGATGGATTCCGCGTGACTGTGATCCGTTAGCACAGGTAGCGTGACATGCGCGGTCTTTGGTGCGTGACCTTGGTAACGTCGGCGGTTCGGGGTGCTCGTGCTATGTCAAGAGCCACGTCAGTCGGTTTAGAACCTTGGATGCAGGACCTGACGACCTGAGGTATATTTGGCGAGGCGGGGCGACGGTTTGGCCGAGGTTCCGGGCGATAGCGGAAGACTATCCGTTGCACCCAGGTGCCTGTTGACAGGCGTCTGTTGTGTTGTCATCGTCCGTCAATCTTTTCGGGAGGGGTGCCATGGCGATAGAATCAGGTTCCTCAGCACACTGTGAGATAGTTAAGGGGGATGTGGCGTGTGCGACTGACCAGGGCGATGACGCTGTCGAGGTGGTTGCTGCAGTGGACGCGTCTGGTGGTCTGGTCGAGCAGGACGGTGAGCTCTACTGGGGGCTCGCCCGGCATGATGATGACTACAGGCTCCTGTTCGGGGATGCGAGACAGGCTCTCGCGCTTCTGCCCGAGCTGGGGGGCGTGGTGGCCTCGCTCTTCCCTGAGACCGTCCTGGCCGTCGATGTCCCCTCGTCCCTTCAGCAGCAGCTTGACAGTGGGGAGCTCGCCTTTCAGGTGACTCGCTCAGGTGAGAACCTCGCGCACCTGGTGGACCGGAGCGGGCGGATGCGCCACGTCCTGAAGCTCGACACGCGACGCCTCACCCCGGAGGCGTCGCAGGCGTGGAGCAACCTGCGAGCCAGGGCTGTGCAGCTGGAGACCATGAGGGGGCTGCGTGATCTCGAGGATGAGGTCGCAGCGCTTCGTGCTGGGCTCCAGGACGACCGCCTTGCTCTGGTAGACAGCGCCTGGTCGCTGATCGAGCAGGCGCGCACCGTCTCGGACGGCAAGTACCGGAAGGACCTGCTTTGCCAGGCCCTGGATAAGGCTGTTGAGGCGCGCGATAAGCTCGCACGCTCCATCGACCGTGACCTGTCCGACCTCGCGAAGCAACGAGAGCACGGAGTAGTGCAGCGATTGGTCGAAGAGGTAGCGACCCCGCTTCGGTCGAAGAGGTCGTTGACCGAGGTGAACGCGGAGCGTGCCGAGCAGGTCGTGCGCTCTGTTGCGGTGATGGAGAGCGCGACCCGGGCGGTAGCCCTGGTGCACATGCATCACGGTGAGCCCGACGCCGCGAGGACCGTGCTCGGCCAGTTCCAGGACATGCTCAGGCAGCGGCAACTGGACGACGACGCTGTCATCACGGCGATCAGCTCGTTCGCCCGCGAGGACCAGAAGCCGATCCTCGCGCAGGTCCTCTCGTCCCATGCCCGTGCGCTCGAGATCTGCGGGGCGGAGCCGGTGGCAGTGCACATGCTGCCTCCCGATGACGTTGATGTCGATGCATCCTGTGAGGAGGGGGTCACGAGCGCTCCCGTACCGACGTGCAGCCAGTGCGGCAGGGACATCGAGGCCGGTGCGACCATGTGCGCCTACCACCGAGGCAAGAAGCAGGAGGCCAACGTGAAGATCATGGGGGGAGTCGTTCTCGGGATGGGGACGCTAGCAACGTACAGGCCGAAGGCTCTGAAGGTAGATCCCAAGATCTTGAGGTTTCTTCGCCCATAGAGCCCCAGCGGCGATTTCATGCGGGCTCACCGCAGCAGGTGGACCCGCATACGTCGCACGCCATCCACGGCCAGCGAACGGAGGTTTTCTCACCGAGTTAGAGTGCGCGCCCGGCGCGATCGCTAGGATGCTGGAGGGAGGGCGCGTGTCTTACGGGGAGCACGCAGGGAGCGCGTCCAGGAGCGGATTCGAGGTATATCCCTAGTATTACCTGGAAGGCTCCGACTGACCCCGTCTATGACACACCCATCTTCCCGGACCACGTCAACGATTCCCGTCCGTCGATCCCTACCCCGGTAAGAAAGCCTCAATTTAAATAACTAGCTAATTCCGACGCTTGCCTGCGTATCGTGGCGAGTACCGTTGGTGTCGGTCCAAGTGACAATACAATCGGCCTGATTGGGTGAGCCTAGAGCCTGCAGGATGGGATAGCGCAAGACGGCGTCAGGCGCCATTCTGCTGATGAGATTATCCGACTTGAAAGCGAAATCGAATGCCCCGCTTGAGTCGCTCTCTCGATTGTCGGTATAGCGATATGATACGTCAGTAACTGGCTGTCCAGTGCGGTTTGTGAGCACCAAATAGACTCGTCGCTTATCCTTAATCCTTCCTTTGCTGTCGGTCTCGGAGTAGCGCTCAACTTCGACTGAAGGCCAGACCCCCAGAGACGGATCGTCTTCGGAAGTGCGAGAATCCGGTACCGCTCTCTCGCTGGGTGGTTCGTAATCTAGGGCGACGTTGTTCAGTGTATTATTGATGATTGACATCAAATCCTCGTTTGTCGCATATTCGCGATAGAAAGATCTGTCTTGAATCGAATGAAGATACCGATTTAGTGCCTCCATTTGCTGAGTCTCTTCTTTT
Organism: Actinomyces timonensis DSM 23838; assembly: GCF_000295095.1. Taxonomy (GTDB): domain Bacteria; phylum Actinomycetota; class Actinomycetes; order Actinomycetales; family Actinomycetaceae; genus Actinomyces; species Actinomyces timonensis. The sequence goes on from NZ_JH806634.1 coordinate 501,107, forward strand.
GACCGGGGTGGAACGCTCGGTGTCATGTTCCTTAAGATAGCGACACGCTTGCCTTGGCTGTGTAGCAACTCGATTTCTTCAACTGTCCCAGACTGGCGTGTCTTCGTCGGCGTTCCCAGCCTGCTGGTGAAAACAACCAAACCCAAGTCTGACGATGCGACCAATTGCTCATTAATAATCGCCTGTGGCTCTCGTCCGTAAGCTGGACTTGTCCCTTCCTGCCAGTCGGTCGGCGAGAATAGTACTCCAAATCGCCGACTATAGTTTGTGTTCCACACACGGATGGTACTATTGATGAGATCTCGGTGTTGTGGGGGGAGGTCGCTAGGGCTGGAGAGCAGCAACTGAACGACCGTGGCTACATATGTCATGATCAGATACTACCACTGATGAGGTCAGGATCGTCTCTCAAAAGTGCTTCTCCGAGCTTCGGCGAAGGTGAGCGACACGCCGACATGAACATGACCGCAGTGGAAGACGTCGAAGCCCTCAGGAAGAGAAGCTACCAAGCACCCGTTCCGAAATATTTCTACGTTGCACGAGCCGGCAGAGCACGCAGTTGCGCGTTGCCGTTCTTGCCCCGGCTACTACTCCTGCTGGGATCTCCTCTCCAGCTTTGAAGGGCTGGATGTCACGGGTGCTGAGTTTGATCACGACGTTGGTCTGCTCACCGTCGTCGTTGAGTCGCCTCAGACGCCGATGAACTGCCCGACCTGTGGCGCGGTCACGAATATCCGCGGCCGCTGTGGCGCAGTGCTTGCAGGCCTCCCCTGATTCGACCAACCTGTATGGTTGGTGTGGTCTAAGCGGATCTGGAATTGCGATCGACCTGCCTGTGCGAAGAAAGTGGCTGCCGAGCAGAAAGCAGATTGCTCGGCCACAGGTATTGCTGCTCATGCGGCCGTGCTGGCGGGCGATCAACCAGATCTGTTGCGAGCGTAACTCAATATGTAAGATCGTCCGAGATATAGGTACGGGCAACCTGGAACACGGTGTCGTTCTCGAGCGAACCGCAACTGCAGGATATCGCCGACGATGAAACTCGGTTCGCCGACATGACGGAACTCGGCGTAGACAAGCACGAGTGGCACCACATGCGCGGGTTCCCATAGAAGATGGCGGTTGCGGTCTGAAGCGGCTGACCGCCTAAGCTGCTAACATCATCAACGTCATCAATCCACCAAAGCGACACAAGTCAGGCATGATGGACTTTTGTGCTGTTGAACACTTCGATCAAAGACTCGACCGGAGCATTGGGTCTTCCTTGCTCTGGTGAATCGATAGCCGCACGAGGTCCAGTAATATTCGGCGTAAGAAAACTATCCCCAGTTAGGTAGGTGGCCAGTTCGGGAGGCTAGCCATGTGGTATGTTCGCGGCTGATCGCTTCTTCGGCGTCTGCAACAAACAGTGGCCAGTCCTCCTCGCTCACAGTCTTCAGAACGGACTCTTGTGTACCAAGTTCATTCGCTGCAATGGAATATGCGGATGCAAGCGGAGAGAATTGTTTGACTGCAACCCACGCGACCCCTGCGGCTACGATGGCTGCTAGCAGTCCCGTGAGATCGATGTCCCAGCCGCCGAATACCTTACCGGTCGCCAATAGAATGGCTACGACTTCAAATGTCAGAAGAGTAAGTCTCCAAAAGAAAGATAGCCGTCGATTTTGGCGAGCTTTTGCTGCGTACCAATTCTTCTGGTCGATTGTTCTGCCAAGAAGGTACGCATCGCGCCTGTCGGTAAACTTGCGACGACGAAGATCTTTCATTTTTGAGGTAACGATAGCGTCGTCGGCATCGAATATAATTTGTTTAGAAACTTCTTGAGTGATACTTGAGATTCGCTGCCTAAGCAGGGTGGTTGCTTGAGCCTCCTTCATAGAAGAGGGGAATGGATCTGCGCCGACTGCGAATCTCCAAGAGAGTGTTTTCACGGACTCGGCGACGGCTCTTCCTTCGTACCAGACTTGTTCGCACCCTGTTTGCCAGGAGGCGATCTCGCAGATGAACGCCGCTAGAAAGCCGATGAGAATTGTCCAGGCAGAGACGTTAAGCTGTCCCACGTGCCAAGAGGTCGCTCCACCAAAGGCAGCTATAAGGCCTCCTCCTAGTTTGCCTCTAGTAAGCCAAAGAGTGAGCTGTTGTCCACGCTTCGATTCCTCATCGGCATTCTTCCATGTTCCCGGAAGGTCGGCGTCTGTGAGGGCCGCTGTGTAAAGAGGGTCAGGCATTGCGCCGCCGTAGCGCTCTGCTGTTGACGCGAAGGTGTGCCTTCACGATGCGGTCGGTGTATGCAATTTCGATAAGTCGGCCTAGGTCTGCTGGACTGGATGGGTATTTCCACCAACGTGCATACCCGGCGTCGCCATTCAAGTTGTCGGCAAGGCGGTCCGGGAGCCTCTTTCCCGAATAACTACTCGCCGACGGAAGAGTAATCGCAAGAAGGCCGCTGGCGGGTGACAGCTTTGTGTTTCTCAGCGAGGCGGCAATCTCCCAATCGACGAACTTGCGTCCCCATGTCTCCTTGCCGATCAGTACGATAGTTACGGTCGTGTCGCGCAGATACTTCTCGCGGATCCGTCGCATGATATAATCGTTGTCATTGCTATCGATGATGTCGCCGGACATACTCGCGCCAATACCTCTGGCGATGAGTATATCTTGATTGTGATCGAAAGTCTGAATGAATTGCTCAACCTCATGTTCGTCGGCATGGTGGTAGGAGATAAAGCACTTGTGGCGGGTGTTCTTTGCTAAAGTGGACATTAGATCTCCTATGATGTGGTCTCGTAGGCGTTCTGGTGATTTAGGTATAAGTTAGCGGATGTGGGCGTTGGGTGTCGAGTGGCTAGTCGTGGATCGCTGGTTAGGGCCTTGCTGTGTGAGAATTTCGTGGATGCGGTGGAAGTCGGATTCGCGGTCGCGGGTGCGGAAGGGGAGGGAGTACACGTAGTTTACGCCCGAGCCGGGGTGGGTGTGGGTGCGCTCCGAGAGCGGCATGGCCTCATCGCGATCCGGGCAGCCGCGCCTGGCCCAGGCCTGGCGCACCGGAGTCGGAACCTGCCTACCGTTCGCATCGTAGACATACGCGCCCTGGCCCTGGCCATGGTCGTAGCCGTACAACACCGCGAACTGAGTGCGGTAGATCGTGCACAAGTCCTCGATCTGCACACCCAGCATCATCGCCACCATCACATCGATCTCCGCCTGAGCATTCCGACGATCCTCAGCCCGACGCAAAGGCACATCCCGCGTCCACACCGGACCCACCGGACGCTCGTCATAACGTTCCAGGATCGGCGAGTCGTCCACGAACGCGTCATCCCAGCACTCCGCCCACAAGTCCGCGTAGGCCTCGGTCACGCAGTTAAGGCGGAGTGCGCGCAATGCGATGCGTGGCGCCAGTGGGTGGTCGAAGGGGAGGGCGGGTAGGCGGCAGAAGTCGGGGAAGTAGATACCTGACTTTGGCAAGGCGCGGAGAGTGAAGTCGCTGAGAAGCGAGGATGTTCCGGCCTGAGTGACGACAAGTTCCGGAAGTAATGTGCGTGGCGACCCCGTCGAGAAGACTCCGTTGGGATGGGCGGCGCCGGGTGGAATGAGTGCCGTGATCAGGGTTCGTTCCCCGGTATTGGCTGCCATAGCTCGCCAGGCGATACGGTAGTGGTCGCGGGCGGAGGAATCGCCCCAGTGGGTGTAGAGGCGGTCGTAGGCGGTGCGGTCGCCCGCAGGCTTGTACTGGGTCACCGGCAGAGCGTTTGCAGGAAGCACCTCCAAGTCCGTCGAGGTCCAGTCCTGGTTGTGCTTCATCGTCGCATTCGGGCTCTTGTACAGCGGTGTGGAGACATAAAGATGAGGGCCCTGGAGGATCGCGTCCTCCCATGATTCCTCGCCCCATCGTTGGATGAAGCGCCCTTTCTGGCGGTCGATGGACTCATCCCAACCGCGCGAGAACTCGAGCCTGAGGCTGCCGATCCGTGGATGCGACGCGAGCGTCGACAGCGTGCGCGCGGCCGCCGAGTTCACCGTCGAGACCATAGGCGTGGAACGCCAGTCCTCCGCCTCGGTCACCGCCTGCCAGGTACGCAGGACCGACTCGGTGACCCGCTGGATGCGAGACGCATGCGGTCGCAGATCCCACGTTCCCGTGTGCGGATCCTTGAAGCCGGGCTCCTCGCCGCTCCCATCGTGAACGAGCGACCGGAGGACCGTGTCAGGATGGTAGAGCGATGTCGCATGGACGAACGAGGGCGCACGCTCCGCCCCGTAGACATGGACGCCGTACTGGACCAGGTGATGGATGTCGAACAACTGGATCTCGTTGATGAACTGCCAGTGCCGGCGCAGGTGCCGGTACGTGGCTGCACGGAGAGCGGGGGTTTTGGCCTGAGCTGCACAGTTTTTAGTGCCCTGTCGGGATGTTCAGGGCGGTGAGGATTTTCTCGGCTTCGGGGGTCAGGGGGTCGGCGGCGGTGAGGTGGTGGCCGTTGAGGTTGATGGTGACGTCCTGGAGGGGCTTGAGGGCACGGATGATGCGCTTGACGCTGATCCCGGTGGTCTCCTGAAGATAGCGGGCGACGGCCAGGGCGGCCATGATCACCGTCAGGTGCGCCTCGATGGCATCGCGGGTGTGGTGGAACACCGGCCGGGCTCTCAGATCGTGCTTGCTCATCCGGAAAGACTGCTCCACGTGCCACAGCTCGTGATACGAGGAGACGACCTCACCGGCGCCCATCAAGCGGGACGGAATGTTGGTGACATACCCCTTGAGCCCCACCAGCGACCTGGCCCGGGCCAGGGACGCCTCATCGAGGACCTGATCGCCTTGATGGACGGTGACAAAACGCGTGCCCTTGGGACGCTTCTCGCCGGCGATGACGGCCCGGGCCCGGTTCTCCTGGGCGGTCAGGGTCTGAATGTCCCGGGCCGCGCGCTTCTTGGAGTAGGCCCACACCGCCCGCCACGACCCCGAGTGAGTGTCCGGGTCCCAGATGGGCTCAGCCCTGAGGCTCTTATCCCGCTCGGTGTTCGAGCCCCTCTTGGGGGTGATGGTGTCAATGAGCTGGCCGTCGGTGAAGGCGTCACCGGCCCAGTGGAAGTGGGCCTCAAGGTCACCTGGGGCCCGGACCTGGCGGGCCCCGACAATGAACCGCAGCCTCGCCTCATGCAGAGACTTGAGGTTGGTCGCTGAGAGCATGCCGGCATCAGCGACGATGACGAGCTCCTCAATGCCGTGAGCGGCCTGGAAGGCCTCCACGATGGGGATGATCGTGGTGGTCTCGGCCTTACTTCCTTCCCAGCACCCGATTCTCAGGGGGAAACCACGGCGGTCGACCAGCAGGCCGACGATGACCTGGGGGTCGACCCGCCTCTCCTTGGAGTAACCGACCTTGGGTAGGTCGTCCTCCTTCTCAGCCTCGAAATAGAGCGTGGTCACGTCATAGAGGCACAGGGCCAGACTCCCACCAGTGTTGGTGACGTGCTCGAACAAGGTCTCAGAGATGCTCTCGCGGTAGCCCCGCTCCTGAGCACGGGCCAGGGACGCGTACAGGGTGTTGCGGTGAGCCGGGGCCGGCCAGCCGATCTCGGACAGGACCCTGGGAGTGTCGGCCTTGGAGGTCGGCTCGATCAGACGAGCGGCGACCATCTGCTCAAAGGCCCGGTCACCCCCGACCGCCTCACCCAGCCCCAGACGGGTATAGGCCGTCTTGATGGCCTCGATCAGCCAGCCCGACCTGCGCGAGACGATCTGCGGCCTTCGCACCGCACCACCGTCACCGGGTGCCTGACCACCCACCTCGTCAGCGTCGTCGTTGAGTGCCGGCCCTAGGTCCAGGACCTGCTGGCCGGCCAGGAGCCGCTGGCGCCCCAGGCGCATCAGCGCAGCCAGCTCGGCCTCGTCATGGGCCGACCCCAGGTGCTCCACGATCCGGCGCACACCATGGCCCTTGGCCACGACCTGCACGGCCGTGGCTCCCGAGGCTGTCTTGACCTGACGCAGGTACGGACTCACCCACCAGATCGTACCGCCGCCTTAGTGCCCCGAAACGACCACCCCACCCCCAGAATCCCAACGAAAAACCCCACTCTGAAACACAAACCACCCCAACCTGTGCAACTCAGGCGGAGAGCGGGGGTTTTGGCGTCGGTAAAGTGCGTTTCCATATGGATGAGGCCGGAGATGCCCTGTTCGCTCTGATGCTCCCATACCTGGCACATGAAAGCCCGGTAGAGGTCGGGCTGACCGCTCAGGAGCGGGTAGACGGACGAGTCGCTCAGCAACTCGGACTGGACGATGACCTCCGCCGTCCCGTCGATCACGAGGTCTCGCACACCGTCGCGCCCCAGCGTCGCGGGGATGCGTGTGTTCTTGGCTGCGACCGAGGGCTTGCTCGTCAGGGCCCACCACGGGTCGCCTTCAGATAGCAGAGCATTAATGTCGGTGCGCGGGCGCACCCACGGTGGGTTCCCCACCTGGAGGTCGAAGCCGCCGCGGGCGAAGACGGTGGCGAAGTCGAGCTCCCAGTGGAAGAAGCCCTGCGCTTCCGCTACCTCCTGGACCACGGCGAGCCACTCGTGGTCGGTAACGACTGACTCTATGCGGCGAGCGCCGGCGAGGCCGAGCTCAACCTCCTCCATGGTCTCCAGCTCCGCCCAGGAGGAGGCGTCCACCAGGGTTCCGTCGGTGCCCTTGGCGTCCTTCACCTGCTTACCCAGCAACCCCTCCAGAGCACCCAGCCACTCATTGAGGCTCGGCGGCGTCACCTGAGTGGTCAGCGGCCAGAACCACAGCGCGCACCACGCATCCATGACCAGCCGCAGCCGCCGGTACGCCGAACCCGGCGCCGCTAGATACGCCTCGATGTCTTCGCGGGACACCGTTGAACCGGCGTCGTCCTGCATCTCGCGCCCCCACAGATCGATGCGCCGCGAGGCCTCCGCCTCCGCCACCCGCAGGCGCCGCAAGGTCATCTCCCACAGCACCTCCACGCGCCGCGCCAAGGCCGTCAGCCGCAAGGCCTGGGTGGTACTCAGCGCCTTCGTGATCTCCCTGCGCCAGGTCTTGAGGGCCTTGAGCCTGCCGGCATCGACCAGGTCCCGCACCTGCTTGGGGACGTCCACCGCGCTGCCCCAGCCCTTGGCCGGCAGCAGGAAGTGATGGATGCTCCCCGAGACGTCCAGCGCCCCGCCGATCCGGTGCCGGGAGGCGGCATCGGCGTCGTCGAGCACGGCCGCCACCTGACCCAGCGGCTCAGGCACCGGAGCGGCCGACAACCACGCCCGCTTCTTCAGCTGGGTTGTGGAGTACAGGGCCCGGCGCGCCCCCACCAGCGAGTTACCGCGCCGCAGCCGCAGCCCGAACCACGGGGCCGCCAGCCCCTCCACCATCGTGTCCAGCCACAGGGACACCTCCGCCAGCTCCACCGCCGTCGCATTGAGGTCCGCCCCGTAGACCTGGTGCAGGGCGAGATACGCCTTCACCTTCGCCAGCTCCCGGGGCCGCTCCTCCGGGTCCACGCGCCGGCCCAGCTCCCGCTCACGCCGCGAGAGATACTGCTCCGCCAGCTGGCGCACCGCCTCAATCGCGAAGGCCCCCGACCCCAGCGCCGGCTCACACACCGTCAGATGCAGGATCTCCTCAGCGCTCGTCGTCCGCCCATCCTGATCCAGCAGCTCCTCCAACGCCTGCTGCACCGTGAAACGCGTCAGCACCTCCGGGGTGTAGAAGGAGGCCGAACGCTGCCGGTCCCGGCCCGAGAGCCGGTAAACGAACTGGCCCTTCTCATAGGTGACGTTGCGGCGCTCGCCCGTCACCTCATCCTCCACCGTCACGAAGTCCTTCTCCTCCAAGCCCTCCATGACGTTTTCGGGCACCACCCACGAGCCCTTCGAGGCGTCCCCGCCCGGCGCCACCTCCCACAGTCGCTCAGTGGCGAAGGAACCCGAGTAGCTCATGAGCCCCTCATAGACGGCGCCCAGCTGGTTGATGCCTAGCTCCACGTAGGAGATGAAGCCTCGCCCCGCCTTGCCTCCCTCCTTGGTCAGCAGCAGGCTGCGCAGCACCCGCAGCATGGCCGCGTTGCCCAGCCCCACCTCATCGATGAGGGCCGTCGCCTCCGGCCGGAACAGGTCCGCGCGCATGGGCTGGAAGACCAAGGCATCGAAGGAGGCCTCCTCCTGCGCCGCCACCTGGGCGTTGTGCCCGCGATCCACCAGCGTGAACAGCAGTCTCAGGGACTCGTAGACATGCGTGCCCGCCTGGGCCGACTCCTCATGGAGCTCCCCCAGGCACAACTCGCGCAGGCGATCCAGGCCATAACCGGCGTCGTACTCCGCGGCGCCCACCGGCAGCACCCCCAGCTCGGGGCTCGCCTCGGCGTAGAGCAGGAAGATGATCCGGTAGATGAAACGCAGCGACTGGAGCGCCAGAGGCTGCGCCTGATCCTGGGGGAGCGGGGCCAGTCCCCGGGCCGCGCGGCGGCGCACCACCTCATTGGCGATCACCTCGATGGAGGAGCGCACGCCCTCACGTAGATCCTTGGAGACCCCCACCGTGTGGGCCGCCGAGTCCGCCAGCGTCGCCGCCCACCAGGTCCCGCCCTCCGGCCCAGGAACCAGGGATGCCGCTTCCAGGCAGGTCAGAGCGCGCTCCACCTCACCGCCGCGCGTGGTCTCATTGCGCTCCACCACCAGCTGGAGGTCCACGGCCAGCCAGCGGCCCTCCGGCCACCGCTCCTTCTCCGCGACGAGCGCCCACCGCCCCGCCAACACCAGCGCGAAAGCAGGGCCGTGCTCATCGGTCATGAGAGTGGACAGCGCGCGGGACACCGACTCCACCGGCTCCGCGCCCTCGAGGAGCGGGGCCGCCGGGTCCTCCAGGCCCACCGGCTCCCAGGCCTCAGCCAGGGTGGGGGCGTCCTTGTCCAGCAGATCCTCGATCGTGACCGCCGGGCGGGCCCGCAGCAGCGCCAACGGCGCCGGGCCCTCATCACCCACGGGCCGCACCAGCGCCACCGGGCCGCGCTCGGCCACGCGGAACTCTGCCGAGTCGAAGCCCAGGACCTCGCGCAGCACCACGTCCAGTTCAGCCGCCGCGTCCAGGACGGCGGCGGAGACGCTCTCATCAGCCCCCGGCAGCGCCGCCATCAGCTCCTCCAGGTGGGGGCGCTTGGAGCGGAAACGCGAGCGGGCGGTCGCCACCGGGGCGGCGCCGTCGGAGGGCTTCTCCGCCTCCTCCCACTCCTTGCGGCGCGCCAGCACCCGCGCCAAGAAGGACTCCTTGGCGGCGTCAGTGGTGAAGTAGTGCTCACTGATCCAGTCCTCGCCCACCACAAGGGCATCCGACACCGCCATCAGCGGTCTCCTTCCTCGACGGCCACGCGCGGCACCACCATCAGCAATGGACGGATCAACGTGTGCGCGGGCGAGTGCTGCGTGATGAGCTCGCGCTCCTGCTCCACTGTGCGGCGCTGGGAGCGCAGCTGGCGGTTCTGGATGAGGCGGCCGGCGTCGTCATCCCAGGAATCCACGCGAGACGCCCAAGCGGCCACCCGCCCCGCGGCCTCGTCCTCCGCCGCGCGCATCGTCAGATCCATCTGGGTCTTGGCCGCATCCACCGCAGGTGCGATGAGCGCTGTCAGCAACTCCAGCTCCGCGGGCGCGCCAGTGTTGGCCTGCTCCTGCGCGACCCCGACCGCTGCGAGCATGTCCGCCGGGGAGTCGTGCACGGTGGCGAGGCGAGCGGGCGCGAGTGCGCGCCCCGCCGCCATATCGGCGCGGGCCGCCTTCACGTCCAGGAAGGGGAAGGCCACACTCACACTCACCATCGACACTGTCCGACCCGCCTGGTTCGTCAAGGTGCCCAGGAGCAGGACGGTGGGCGAGTCCACGTCCCCGTGGACGGCGAAGACCGAGGAACGCCCCAGGCGCGCCAGGACACGATCCCCCGCCCACTCCAGAACCGGATGCAGCGGCCCCAGGTAGTGCGCCTCCGGCCAGGAGGAGTCCGAGGAATCCCGCAGGGCCTCCGTCAGCAGCTGCGCGCCCTTGCGCTGCGTCGTCGCCAGCCGCAGATGCTCCTGCACACGGCGGTCATGCAAGTAGGACTGGGGGAGGACCGCCAGTCGAGCGCGCAAGCCCTTCGGCGGGACCATCTCGGCCACATGCTCGGCGCCGTGCTCGCGCCACGCCACCCCGCCGCCACCCGCGGTTTCGGCCGCTTCCTCAGGGCGCTCGTAGAGCTCGGTGAGGGCCTGCCGCAGGTAATCCACCTGTGTGGGGAACAATGCGGAGGCCACCAGGCGCGCTGGCGGGCCCGCTGGCGTCGCCCCGCCGTCGGCGCTTGCTCGCACGGCCTCGGTGCTGGCGCCTGGCTGCGCGGCCCCGGTGAGACGGGCGAAGAGCGCCGCCATCGGATCCCGGAGGAGAGCCTCGTCCACGTCCGGGACGACGTCGTCGATATCCGTGCCAGCTTGAAGCGCCTCGCGGATCGCCTTCTCCTCCTTCTCCCCGGAGTACAGGCCCATGAGGGAGGCGGCGTCACCCAGCGCCCGGTGCGCCTGGTCCTCCTTCTCCATCAGCCGCGTCAGCACGCGCACATCCCCGGAGAACCCCGGGTCGGAGGGGCTGAGCAGCAGTGTCGTGATCTGAGGGGAGGTCTCCTGCCCATAGCGGTCGATCCGGCCATTGCGCTGCTCGATGCGGATGAGCGACCAGGGAATGTCGTAGTGGATGAGCTCATGGCACTGGGAATGCAGATTGACGCCCTCTGAGGCGACATCACCAGTGATGAGGACGCGCACCGGTGTGTGCGATTGGCGGAAGTCCTCAACGATCTCCTGCTGCTCCACGTCAGACAGGCTGCCGTGCATGACGCGCACCGCCTCCTGGGGCAGCTTCAGGTCATGGCGCAGGTGCTCGGCCAGCCAGTTCAGGGTGGCGATGCGCTCGGCGAAGACCACCACCCGCGCGGCCGAGTGGCTGCCGATGCCGATCCGCGCCAGCTCGTCCAGTAGCGCCTGGTACTTGCCGGAACTGGTGGTGTTCGCGGCGGTGGCCAGCTAGCGCAGCCTGGCCAGGGCCTGGGACTGCTCGGAGGACGCCATCGCCTCCTCGCTCGCCGCGCGGGAACGGCGCCGGGCCAAGCGTTGGTCGATCGTCTCGATGAGCGCGGCGGGGGAGGAGAGGAAGGCCTTGGCCAGTGTCCAGGAGAACAGCGCCTCACCCGCGCGGGCCGAAGCGCCCGGAGTGCTGCCAGGCGCGGCGGCGCCGTCGGGACGGTGCAGCCAGGAACGGGACAGCTCTTCGGCAACCGCTTCCTCCTGCGCCGAGGGGTCCACCAGGCGATTAACCGGGGCAAGGCGCTCGCGCCAGCGGCCGCCCACGACGTCGCGCACCTCGGGGGAGTGCCGGTGGCGGCGGATCACCAGGCGCTTGACCGCGGCCTTGTCCAGCGTGCCGTCCGGGTGCACCGCCGTTGGCTCCAGGAGGCGGATGAGCTCGGCGAAGGACGCGCGATCCCCGTTGTGCGGGGTGGCCGAGGCCAGGATGAGGGCGTCGGTCTGGCGGGCCAGGATGTCCGCCAGCCGGTTGTTGAGCGTGCCCTTGTTGGTGATGTTGTGCGACTCATCGATGACGACGGCGTCCCAATGATGGCGCCGCAGGTGACTCAGGTAGCGGTCGGACTTGAGAGTGTCGATCGAGATGATGGCGCGGTGGTAGACGGAGAAGGGATTGCGAGTGGCCGGCACCGACCGCCGCACCCGCTGGATGCCCACGGAGTCCAGGCGCACGAAGGGCAGGGCGAAGCGGGACCACATCTCGTGCTGCATCTGCTCCAGCACATGGCGCGGGGTGACGATGAGGATCCGCTCACCCCGGCCCCGGCGCACCAACTCGGCCAGGATCATGCCGATCTCCAGGGTCTTGCCCAGGCCCACGGCGTCGGCCAGCAGGATGCGCGGGCGCAGATTGGCGGGATCCAGCGCCTGGCGGACCGCGGCCAACTGGTAGGGCAGCGGGTCCGCGAGGACATCGCCCACCACCGCGAGGTCCGTCGAGCTCGCCGGCAGCGGGGTCTTGCGCAGAGTGGCCTCCAGCCACAAGCGGGCGAGCCGGTGGCGGGTGGACGGATCCGCGACCACGCGGGTGCGGCGCGGATCCACCGGGGTGATGCGGTCGAGGGCCTCGCTGAACTGGGCGGTCGTGTCCCGCACCAGCTCGGACAGGCCCTGGGCGGTGAGAATGAGGCCATCGGCGTTGCGCGAGACCTGAGTGACCAGCCAGTCCTCGTCACGCACCCGGACCACAGAGCCAGGGGCGACGTCGAGTCCAGTGGAAGGATCCGCAGCAACCGGGGGCGCGGAGAGCGAGGAGGCGGTGGTGGGAGCAGGGACGGCCGTGGTCACGGGAGTGATCCTACGGAGCCGAGGCGGCCGCCGCGCGCGCTCGCGAACCTCTCCCATGCGCGTGATCGAGATGTGACTCGTGTCGGGGCGGGGCCCCGGGCGGGCGGCGCCGCAAGGCGGCCGGGCGGTCGGGGTGGTGATTGTGCTGGGCGAGCGGGGGTGAACTGGCGCGAGCCCGGGCGCACTCGATTCGCGGCTGCTCGCATCGTTGCGCCCAGCGGGACAGAATCTCGCTGGGAACGACAGATGCGAGCGCTCGTGGATCCGTGCGAGCCCGCATCGCCCGGATTCTCCTCCGCTCGCTCAGCTATATCGCCCTCCCCGGGCTGTTGCGCTCAAAGTTTGTTGGAGACAGTGAGTGCGCGGAAGGCTTACCGTCGTGAGCGCACCGAGGAAGTACCCGGAGGGGCCGCGTCAGCTTGCCGCGAGGGTGGCGAATCCTGGCACCTGTTCTCGGCTCAACCGGTCAAGGAGCTCCGTGCGGGTCCATCGGGGCCCGCGTCGCCCGGTCCGTTGGAGGATCTTCTCGATCGCATCGTCGATCAAGGCGGGGTAGAGCCCCCACAGGTCGAGGAGGAAGTCGTCAGGAGACTGACTGAACAGCTGTCCAGGGAGTACGTCGTCGGGGAAGTCCCTGAGGTTGAAGGTCACTACGACGTCAGCTCGGCCCGCGGCTGCCGCAGCGACGACATGATTGTCATCCGGGTCCGGTAGGCCGCTGACGGTCTCCTCCGATCCGGGCTCCACGGTGGCTCGCGCATCCGGAAGCGCGGTGTTCATCTGGTGGAGAAGGCGGGTCACATACGCCTGTGTTTCCTCAGGATCCCTGCCGCGACGCGCTCGCAACTCGACGATCGTCTGCCTCAGCTCGTTCTCGATGCGGTCGCTCCACACGGGTCTGTACGCGGGGCCCGTCCCCAGTTCGAGGAGCAGATCTCGCAGCACGCTTGGCACGAGGACGCAGGTGTCCAGCAGAGCGGAAAAGGTCACTGGTGCGCCCCGTGGCGCGCGTGCCCGAGGGCTTCGCGGAGGGCCGCCGGATCCTCGTCGTAGTCGCCGAAGTACTGGGAGTCGGCGACCATGTCTGACAGCGCCTCGTGGGCCTGCCTGCGTTGGCGCGCCTGATAGTCGAGAACATCCGCGAGCAGAACCCTGCGGTGCCGACTGACCTTCTCGAAGGGGATCCTCCCGGACTCAAGCAGCCGCACCAGCGTGGGGCGGGAGACACCCAGCAGGTCGGCGGCCTCCTGAGTGGTCAACGTCAGGTTCTGCGGCGCCACGGTCACGGCGAGTCCGTCACGCATCGCCGTCGCGACGAGCTCAAGGGCATCCGCCATCTGCCTCGACAAGGAGATGACGCGGTCACCGACCATGAGCCGGGGCTCTGCCCCCGCGGCGCTCAAGCCATCGACGATGTCGCCGAAGCGGCCCGCCACCGCCTCGTCAGGCAGATAGGTCCTGCTTGCCACGGTCATCGGGCGCCTCCCATCACCGATGTTCGTTTTGTTCGAATTGATGGTATCGATCTCCTCTTGCCCGAGCAAGCCCCGATGAGGCACGCCTCTCGGGTGGCGCAATCGGGCCGCGGTTTCCCGCATCAGGACGGGGTTTTCGCTGACAGGATGGGGGAGGGGCCCGCGGTCGGGATTCCCAGACGCCCCGTGAGCAGGACGAATATGTGCGGCGCGGGCGAGGCGTTTATTCTATCGTTATGCGGCACGGCGCGGGGAACAAGCACAGGTCGGGGTGGTGGCAGATCGCCCCATCCTGCGCGCTCGTGCTCAGCGGCGTCGCCATGGTCGGCGGCTACGCGCAGGCCCACGACGGCGTCGCCCTGCCCGGCACCACCATCGCGGGCCAGGACGTCACCGGCCTCAACCACGACCAGATCGTCGACCTCGTCTCCCACCGCTTCAACGAGGCCCAGGTGACCATCCGCGTCGGAGACAGCACTCAAACGGCCACCCTGTCCGAGGCGGGCGTCCTCCTCGACGCCGACGCCACCGCCGATGCCGCCGTCGACGGCGCGGGCTCCTTCGTCCCCACCCTGCGATCGATCGCTGGCCCCCGCGAGGTCATCCCCGCGGTCAGCCTCGATGAGAACGCCTTCGCCGACTTCCTCGCCTCCACCCAGACCCTGGCCGGCTCTGCCCTCGTCTCCGCGACCATCCAGCTCAGCGCCGACGGGAGCACCTTCGAGGTCGTCCCCGACTCCTCCGGCACCGGCGTCGACGGCGCCGCGATCCGCGCATCGCTGACCACCACCGCCCGCTCCCTGAGCGGGGGCGAGATCACCGTGGCCGCGGCGGCCCAGGAGGCCTCGACCACCACCTCCCAGGCCGAGAGCGCCGTCACCGCGGCCAACGCGCTCATCACCGCGGACGTCACCCTCACCGGCTCGGGCTCCTCCTGGACCGCGACAACGGCCGAGAAAGCCTCCTGGGTCACCGCCAGCGCCACCGACCAGGGGATGACCGCTCAAATCGACCCCGCCAAGGTCCGCGCCTGGGTGGACGCCCACGCCGCCGAGGTCGACAAGGCCCCCGTCGACACGATCACCAACGTCGACGCCGCCGGTAATGACCTCGGCCTCGCCCGCCCCGGCAGGCCCGGCACGCGCACCACCAACGCGCAGGAGGTCGCCGACGGCATCGCCTCCGCCCTCACCGCCGGGACCGACTACTCCGGCGCCCTCGCCTCCGAGCCCGTCGAGCCCTCGACCCAGACCCGCACCGTCCCCTCGGGCCCCGAGCGCTTCGCCTACCAGGCCGCCGACGGCGAGAAATGGGTCGACGTCAACCTCACCGATGACACGATGACCGCCTACGTCGGCACCACCGTCGCCCACGGGCCCGTGAGCATCAACCACGGCGAGGAATCCGGCGAGTGGGCCACCAAGCTCGGCACCTACCACGTCTACCTCAAGAACGAGTCCCAGGACCTCGGCTGCACCCCCGGCTTCCCCTACTGCCAGAAGGACGTTCCCTGGATCGCCTACTGGGACGGCAACTTCGCCATCCACGGCGCCCCCTGGGCCACCGAGTTCGGCTACGACTCGGGCCAGACCAGCCATGGCTGCGTCAACGCCCCCGTCGAGGAGGCCCGCTGGTTCTACGACTTCGTCGAGATCGGCACCACCGTCGTCACCCACGAGTGAGCCCCGCGGCGGTCAGCGCGCCCAGCCCGCCCCCGGCGCCCACCTGCCCCGGGCGGGGCGCTCCCGGCAGCGCCGCGGTTGTGCCCAGCGCCATAGCCGCGGGCCGCTGGCTGTTTTCGCCGCTCACCGACGAGTGCCATAGGATGACCGGGATTGACGCCATCCATGGACGTCCGCCGGACGACGGCGCACCTGCAACCCACCATTCGGAGTAGATCCCCCGTGAAGAGCACTGTCGAGAACCTAGACCCCGCGCGCATCAAGCTGACCGTGGAGGTCCCCTACGAGGAGCTCAAGCCCAGCCTCGACGCCGCCTACAAGGAGATCGGCTCGCAGGTCCAGGTCCCCGGCTTCCGCCGCGGGCACGTCCCCGCCCGCGTCATCGACCAGCGCGTGGGCCGCGCCGCCGTCATCCAGGAGGCCGTCAACACCGAGCTGCCCAACCGCTACCGCGACGCCATGGCCGAGTCCGGCCGCGTCCCGCTGCTCCAGCCCGAGGTCGAGGTCACCGAGCTGCCCAACGTCACCGGGGAGAACGGCGGCCAGCTCGCCTTCACCGCCGAGGTGACCGTGCGCCCCGAGTTCGACCTGCCCAAGCTCGACTCCGCCGAGCTGACCGTCGACGCCGTCGAGGTCACCGACGAGGACATCGACTCCGAGCTCGACTCCCTGCGCGCCCGCTTCGGCTCGCTGAAGTCCGTGGGCCGCAAGGCCAAGACCGGCGACTTCGTCACCATCGACCTGTCCGCAGTCATCGACGGCGAGGAGGTCGACTCGGTCTCCGGCGTCTCCTACGAGATCGGCAAGGGCAACATGCTCAAGGGCCTCGACACCGCGCTGCGCGGCCTCAAGGCCGAGGAGTCCGCCACCTTCACCACCGAGCTCGCCGGTGGCGAGCACGCCGGTGAGCAGGCCGAGGTCACCGTCACCGCCTCCGCCGTCAAGCAGCGCGAGCTGCCCGAGGCCGACGACGAGTTCGCCCAGATGGCCTCCGAGTTCGACACCATCGCGGAGCTGCGCGAGGACCTCGCCAAGCAGGCCACCGACCGCAAGACCGCCGACCAGGCCGTCGCCGCCCGCGACGCCCTCCTCGACCTCCTGCGCGACAAGATCGACTTCGAGGTCCCCCAGGCCGTCATCGACAACGAGATCAGCCAGCACCTCGCGGCCGAGGGCAAGGAGGGCGACGAGGGCCACGCCGCCGAGATCCGCGACGACGTCGCGGGCGGCGTGCGCGACCAGATCATCCTCGACGTCCTCGCCGAGACCCTCGACGTGCGCGTCGACCAGAACGAGCTCCTGGACTTCCTCTTCCAGACCGCCCAGCAGTACGGCATGGAGCCCGGCCAGTTCATGCAGGGCGCCCAGCAGGCCGGCCAGATCCCGGCCTTCGTCTCCGAGCTCGCCCGCAACAAGTCCCTCGCCATGGCGCTGCGCCAGGTGACCGTCAAGGACTCCGAGGGCAAGGTCCTCGACCTTTCTGAGTTCATCGGCTCCGACGAGGCCGACGCCGCCGCCATCGTCGACGAGGTCGAGCGGGTCGCCACCCCGGCCGACGCCGACGAGAAGGACGGCTCCGCCGACTCCGGCTCCTCGCCGTCGTCCGCCTCCTCCGCCAGCGCCGAGAGCGCGGCGAGCGCCGACAGCGCCAAGTGACGCCACGCCGCTGAGCTCCTGCCGTCGGGCGCGCCCGGCGACACTCCCAGGCGACCGATACGACAGTGGGCCGCCACCTCCACGTGAGGTGGTGGCCCACTGCCATTCGTACTGGCCATTGACCTGATCGCTCCTGGTGCCTACCATGTGACTGATCGGTCACATGACTGCTCAGTCATAGGAGGGTTCATGCCGCACCCCACGTACTTCAACCTCCCCGACGACAAGCGCGCCCGGGTCCTGGCCGCCCTCAAGGCCGAGTTCGCCGCCCACCCGTACCCGCGTGCCTCAGTCGACCGCATCACAGCTACCGCAGGGATCTCAAAAGGCAGCTTCTACCAGTACTTCGCTGACAAGCAGGACGCTTACACCTACCTCGTCGCTGAGCTCATGGGGCAGCGCCTGGCCGTGGCGGACACCCCTGTCCCTGAGGCCTCCTTCGAGCAGGTCCTCGCAGCTATGGTCCTGGGAAGCCAGGACCTGCACCGCCGCGATCCCCAGGCCTGGGCCGTCCTTTCTCACGCCCTGGCCGACGACGCGCCCGACGTCCTGGCGACAGGCGAGGCCCTGCCCGGTGGCGTGCGAGCCTGGGCGCATGCCGCCCTGGCGGCTGGCCAGGCCTCCGGAGAGCTGCGCGCGGACGTGAGCCCCCAGACCGCCGCCTGGCTCATCGAGCGCACCCTGCTGGGGCTGCCCGAGCACCTCATGAGGCGCCTGGCCATCGACCCCCAGGAGGTCGCCGCCTCGGGCTCCGTCTTTGACACGCCCGAGGTCCGCCAGGTTGCCCACGAGGTCATCTCCATGCTCACCGCAGCGCTGGTGGTCCGCGCACAGGATGAGGGCCTTGGCCCCGGCGCAGCAGGGGAGGCGGACCATGACTGACGCCATCACGATCACCGACCTGGGCTTCACCTACCGGGGAGCCGCCAGAGCGGCGCTTGAGGTAGTGAGCCTGAACGTGCAACGCGGTGAGGTCGTGGGGCTGCTCGGCCCCAGTGGCGCTGGCAAGTCCACGCTCCAGCGGATCCTGACCGGGCTGCTGCGCGGTTACACCGGCAGCGCGCGCGTTCTGGGCCGTGAGATCTCCACCTGGGGGCGTCAGCTCTACGAGCGTGTGGGTGTCGCCTTCGAGAACCCGATCCATATCGGTTCCCTGACGCTTGCGGAGAACCTCGCATACTTCGCGCGGCTCTATGCCGCCCCGGGCCGCCCGGTCAACGAGCTCCTGGAGGCAGTGGATCTGGGTGCCGACGCCGACCTGCGAGCCGACCGCATGAGCAAGGGCATGGGGGTGCGTTTCAACGTCGCCCGGGCGCTAGCGCACCGCCCCGAGCTTCTCTTCCTCGACGAGCCGACCGCCGGGCTCGACCCCGTGCGCGCCACCCAGATGGCGCGCCTCATCGCCAGCGAGCGGGATCGCGGCGCCACCATCGTGATCACCACCCACGACATGACTCTTGCCCACGAGGCCTGTGACCGAGTCGGCTTCATCTGTCGGGGCCGCCTCGTGGAGGTCGGGCAGCCCGACGAGCTGTGCCTGCGCCACGGCTCCCGCCAGGTGCGCCTGATCTGGGAGGGCGGCAGCGGCCTCTACCCGCTGGATACCCTGGCCGACGACGTCCTCTTCCATGAGGCCCTGCGTACCCAGACGGTGCGAACCCTCCACTCGCGCGAGGCCGACCTCGCGCAGGTCTTCGCCGCAGTCACCGGTCAGGAGCTGTCATGAGCGCGGCGCCTGGCTCGGTGCGGCGGGCTGGGATGCCCCTCGACCGGGCCGCCTGGACCTCCTCGGCATGGCGCAGCGCCGCTACTCTCCGGCTCCACATGCGCCGCCATTTCCAGGAGGGATTCTGGCTCGTGGCCCTGCTCGCAGGTCTGATCGGGGCCGCGTTCCTGCTGGCCGTGGGCGCCGAGCCGGGGCAGTGGTGGCGGGCAGTGGTCCTGGGGGAGCTGTGCATCACCTCCTTCTACTTCGCCGCCGTCCAGGTGCTGCGTGAGCGCGGTGACGGAACGCTGGCCGCCCGGGCCGTCTCACCGCTGCGCACCGGGGAGTACCTGGGGACGCTGGCAGGAGCGCTGGCACTCATCGCCTGCGCGGAGATCGGCGCACTGGTCCTGGTGGTCCACGGCCCGGCTGGGCAGTGGGCGCTGCTGGGCGCCGGAGTCGTGATGATCTCCGTGATCTACAGCCTCTACGGGGTGTGCGTGGTTGTGGGCTACCGGAGTATCAGCGCCTTCCTCATGCCCTCGGGGGCGTGGACCCTGGTGCTGGGCCTGCCTCTGGCGCCGCTGCTGGGCCTGCCTGGTGGGTGGTGGCTGTGGCTCCATCCGCTCTACCCAGCCTTGGTGCTCGTGGACGCGGCCTTCACCGCGGACTCTCCGATTCGGCTAGTGGCTGCGGTGGCGCTGGGGTGCCTCTGGGTTCTGCTGGCGGCTCGGATCGCGTCGTCGCGCCTGGAGAGCGTGCTGCGACCATGTGGGGCGGTCTCATGAGGGCCCGCACCGCGCTGGCGCTCCTGCCAGCCGACCTGGTGCGTGTGGGGCGTGACGAGCTTCTGGTATGGATGCCCGCTGTTCCGCTGGTCATGGCGCTGGCTCTCCGGATAGGGCTGCGCCCAGGACTGGAGGCCGCGGGCCTGGGACGCCAGGCGGCTGAGACGTGGACCGCACGGCTCGACGTCCTCGCCTTCGGCGCCCTGGTCCCCGTGCTCATCGGTGCAGTGGTCGGCTTCCTGCTGCTGGGGGAGAAGGAGGAGCGGGTGTGGGACGCCCTGGCCGTCACACCCGTCTCCCTGCCCGGGTACCTGGCCTGGCGCGCGGCGGGTGCCACTCTTGCCTCAGGGGTGGCATGCGGGCTGTGCCTCGTGGCAGGTGGGCTCAACGACCTCGGCGCGACAGGGATCCTGGCGGTCGCGTCCGCCGCAGCGCCCTTGGGAGGGGCCACAGCCCTGGCCCTGGCAGCCTGGACCACTGGCACCATCCAGGGCTTCGCCGCTGTCAAACTAGGGTTTGTCCTGCTCATCCTGCCAGGGGTCCTCCCTGCCGTTGCGCCGCAGGGGCCAGCGGTGTGGGCGACTGTCCTCATTCCCACCTGGTGGCCGGTTCAGGCGTATGAGGCTGCGACGGCGGGCCGGCCTGAGGCGGTGTGGGCAGTGGGGGCAGCCGCCGTCGGCCTCGTCATGATGGGGGCAGCTCTGGCCACAGTCGGTGCCCGACGGCGTTGAGCGGGCATTGTCGGACCTCCAGAACCCGCCGCTCAAGATCAGCCGATCTTGGCGACGGGACTGGGCGGGCCCAGGCCTCAGGCATCCTCGGAGGCCACCTCCACCATGACGAGCTGCAGGCGGCAGGGGGTGAGCGCCGTGAGCGCGTGGCGAGCGCCGGGGGCCAGGTAGACGACGTCGCCCGCGGCCAGGGTGTTCGTCTCACCCGAGACGGTGAACTCCATCTCGCCGGCAAGCAGGGTGCACACGACGGCCTTCGGAGAGGCGTGCTCAGTCAGCTGCTGGCCGGCGTCGAAAGTGAAGACGACGGTGCGCAGCACGTCATTGTTGACCACGACGCGCGAGGTCGTGGCCTCCTCGCTGACGGGCAGGGCGTCGTTCAGGCCCAGGCGGAACAGCGACTCGGAGACGGGGGTGGTGGGCATGGTGGTTCCTTTCTCGGTTCTGGATGAGTCTGCCCCAGGAGGGGGCGGGCGGGGAGGGCGGTTCAGAGGGTGTAACGGGCAAGGCGGCGCCGCAAGGGGCGCAGCGCCCACAGCTCGAGGACGAGCGTCAGCGCCGCCATGACGATCGACAGGGCGAAGACATCGGCGGTCTCCAGATTGGTGCGGGCCTGCTGGACCTCGGCCCCCAGGCCCGTGGTCGTGGACAGCAGCTCGCCCATGACGGTCAGGCGCACCGATTGGCCCGTGGCCACCGTGAACGCGGAGAGCACTGGCGGGGCGATAGCGGGCGCGACCACGCGCCGGAGCGTCCAGGCCCGGGACCTGTCGAAGACCCGCGCCATGTCGAGCAGGTCGGGATCGACGCGCATGACGGCGTCGCGCACGGTCGTCACCAGCAGGGGGAGGGGGACGACGGCGGTGAGCAGGATGACCACGCCCGCCGTCGGCCCGAGCCAGATCATGCCGACCACGACGATGACGATCGGGGGCACGGCCATGAGCAGCTGCATCCAGGAGTCCAGCAGCTCGCGCGCCCACCACCACGTGCCCATCGCCCAGCCGACCGGCAGCCCGATGGCGCAGGCGATCCCCAGGCCGGTGGCAGAGCGAGCCACCGTGAGCCACAGCGCCTCCCCCAGGTCCTCATCACGGATGAGCCCGAGGAAGGCGCGCCACGTGGCCTCTGGGCCCGGCAGGACGTACTCGGGCTGGCTCAGCGACAGGCGCCACCAGGCGACGCCGATGAGCACCAGCCCCGCCCACCACAGGCCACGGGCGCGCCAGCGCTCAGCCGCCGTCGACGCCTGGGGGCTCACGCGGCGCTCGCGCTCGGCGTCGCGCCCTGGGACGCGCGCGGGTCCGCCAGGTAGAAGTCGTCGGCCGGCAGGGAGCCGCCGACGACGTCGGGGCTGACCGTCGCCAGGCGGGTGAAGAAGTCCTCCAGCTCCTCCCTCGCCTCGGCGGCGGGCACAACCTCCAGCTGGAGGCGGGGGATGACCTCGCTGACGATCGGCGCGGGAACCTCCGTGCGCTCGGAGATCGCCGTGACGGTGGCCTCCTCGGCTGCATTGGTGGCCGCGACGGCGGCCTGGAGCTCATCGAGGATGGCGCCGACCAGCCCGGGCTCGGAATCCGTGAGCGACTGGGGCATGACCAGGCCTGCCATGGGGAAACGGGCCTTGCCGCCGGTGACCTCCGCCCAGGCGGACTGCAGGTTGATGGTGCGCTCGAGGGCCAGGCCCGCCTGCTTCCCCTTGGCCAGGGCGACCGAGGCCGCGTGCTCGGGAAGCACCGCGTAGGAGACCTGCCCGGTCAGCAAGGCGTTGAGAGCCTCCTGACCGGTGGGGAAGGACTGGATCGTCAGATCGGCCTGCGCGTCCCAGCCCTTCTGGGCCAGGAGGTAGCGGAAGACGAGGTCGGGCATGTTGTTGGGCAGGGGGACCGCCACGGTCTGCCCTCGCAGCGCCTCCAGTCCTTGGGCGGACGAGCCCTCGGGGCCGAGCACGTAGAGCATGCCCCACACCTGGACGGCGACGAGGCGGATCCCCACCCCCTTGTTGAACAGGTTGGCCGCTGCGTAGGAGGGGGTGGCTGCCAGATCGGTCTGCCCCTGGGCGATGAGCGACTTGAGGACGTCAACGCCCTCCCAGTTCTGCACATCGGCGCTGCCGACCCACTCGTCGAGCTTGCCGTGGGTGCCGAAGCTCGTCATCGGGGCCATGTAGGCCAGGGTCGTGGGGACGTGCACCCGCAGGGTCTCGGTGACCCGGTGGGGCGTGGCGCTCGCGGCGGCGCCTGCCGACGGGGCTCCCGACGACGAGGCAGCGCCCTTCTTCGCCGAGCAGGCGGCCAGTGCCATGGGGGTGAGCAATCCGATGCCGGTCAGGGTCAGGAACGATCGGCGCTGCATGGGTTCTCCTTGTGAGGTGATCGGTTGGGGTCGGGGAAGTGGACGGCGAGTGCTGGGTGGCGCTAGGCGCTCAGCGCCCAGGTGCCGGGTGGCCCGTCGAGGCGCAGGTGCAGGTGAGAGACCTCCTCGGCCTCAGCCGGATCGTGCGTGACCCAGATGGTGATGACGTCCTCCTCGGCCAGCAGGGCCATGAGGTCGGCGCGCAGGGCGGCGGCCAGTGGGCGGTCGAGGGCGGAGAAGGGCTCGTCGACGAGGAGGAGGCTCGGCGAGCAGGCGAGTGCCCGGGCGATGGCGACCCTCTGGCGCATTCCGCCGGACATGCGCGCCGGGGGGAGGTGCCCCGCGCTCGCGAGACCCACCCGCTCCAGCCAGTGGACGGCGAGGAGGTCCGGCGTCGGGCCGTCCAGGACGAGCGAAATGTTCCGGTGCGCTGAGTACCAGGGAAGGAGTCGCGGCTCCTGGAAGACCTGCGAGAGCTTGCCATCCGGGCGGCTGACGGCGCCGGCGTCGACGGGGGAGAGCCCTGAGATCGCACGCAGCAGCGTGGTCTTGCCCGCCCCGGACGGCCCCGTGACGGCGAGGGTCTGGCCCGGCTCAACCGTGACGCTGAGATCGGTCACCAGGGTCAGGCCGCGGCGGATGAGAGTGACGCCGTCGAGAGAGAGCGGACCGAAGGAGGGGAGGGGCCCGGGGGCGTCCTCCCCGGGGCTCCCGGCGCGGCGGGCTCGCGCCATCTCAGTGCTCCGCGCCGTCGGACGGCTCGCCGGCCTCCGAGGACGGGGCGGGCTTGCGGGCCACGATGGCGACGGCGGTCAGCAGCTCGCCCTGGGCGCGGAAGGCCTGGCGCATCGCGCGGATCCGGTCCCGCGCCCCAGGGGTACGGCGCACAGCGCGGAAGAAGCGGAAGGCGCCCAGGAGGCCCTCGTCGGCGATGAGTCGGCGCGGCTCGAGCAGGCGCATCGGCGCGGTGCCGGTCCAGACGATCTCAAGGCCCGTTTCTTCGAGGAGGGCGCACCAGGCCTCCTGGGTCAGCGGCCTCGCCCCGACCTTGATGATCCTCGACAGGTGCTTCCTCGCGGCCTCCAGTTCCGCCTCGTCGCGGTCCGAGCGCAGGGCGAGCTCGTGGATGGCGTACTGCCCGCCGGGAGCCAGGAGCCTCGCCGCCTCGCTGGCGATGGCGCGCTTGGCGTCCTCGGACTGCATGGTGAGCATCGCCTCGCCGACGACGAGATCCGTCTGGCCCGTGGGCAGGCCGGTGCTGGCGGCGTCGGCGACGACGTACTCGGCCTGCGGGTGGCCCTCGAGGACCGCGGCGACCTGCTCGCGCCCCTCGGGGTTGGGATCGACGCCCCGGTACGAGGCGGGGATGGAGTCCAGGAGGATCTCGGCGGTGCGGCCGACGCCAGGGCCGAGCTCGACGATGCGCCGCCCTGGGCGAAGATCGGTCGCGCCGAGGAGCTGACGGGTCAGCTCGATGCCGCCGGGCCGCAGAACGCGCTTGCCGAGCTTGGCGAGGAGCCAGTGCCCCTGCAGGCGGGCGGCCTCCGGTCCCTGGCGCTGGCCGTGGGCTGAGTCGTGGGCGGCGGAGGGAGCGGGGGCCTTGCCCTGGTCCTGTTGGTCCTGAGTGTGGTCGTTGGTGGGCGCGGGCTCGGAGGCCATGAATATTTCCTGTCAAGGAGCGTGAATAATGAGGATAAGGAGAGCCTAACCTGAGGTGCGGTGCTCGCGCCATCCGAATGCCGGCGCCCAGTGGCGGGGGCCGGGGCGCAGCGCCTGGTGTGGTGGGAGTGGAGCGGCGGCGAACCCTGTGCCGTGAGCGAAAAGGCCACGACGGCGGGCATGGCGCCCCGCCGCCGCGCGTTAGCGTTGGCGTACCGACACGAGAGGACAGACGTGAGCGAGCTCCACATGCGCCCGAGCGCCGTCGCCGCCCCCAGTGCCCACGAGGGCCAGGGCGCCGGGCTGGGCCTGACCGACTCCATCTACAACCGGCTCCTCAAGGAGCGCATCATCTGGCTGGGATCGGAGGTGCGCGATGACAACGCCAACGCCATCTGCGCCCAGATGCTGCTGCTGGCCGCCGAGGACCCCGAGAGGGACATCTACCTCTACATCAACAGCCCCGGCGGCTCCGTGACCGCCGGCATGGCCATCTACGACACCATGCAGTACGTCCAGCCCGACGTCGTCACCGTGGCCACCGGCATGGCCGCCTCCATGGGCCAGTTCCTGCTCAGCGCTGGCGCCAAGGGCAAGCGCTACCTCACCCCGCACGCCCGGGTGCTCATGCACCAGCCCTCCGGCGGCGCGGGCGGCTCCGCCACGGACATCCGCATCAACGCGGACCTCATCATCAAGATGAAGCACGAGCTCGCCGAGATCACCGCCGCGAACACCGGCCACTCCGTCGAGGAGATCATCGCCGACTCGGACCGCGACCACTGGTTCAGCGCGCCCGAGGCGCTCGAGTACGGCTTCGTCGACCACATCGTGCGCTCCAGCCGTGAGATCGGCCAGCAGAACGGGGAGAACTGATATGAGCACTCGTCCCTACTTCGAGGCCGTCGCGCGCCAGATGGGCCCCGCCGGCGCCGCTGGCCAGCTCGCCCCGATGCCGCAGTCCCGCTACGTGCTGCCCCAGTTCGAGGAGCGCACCGCCTACGGCTTCAAGCGCCAGGACCCCTACGCCAAGCTCTTCGAGGACCGCATCGTCTTCATGGGCGTGCAAGTCGACGACGCCTCCGCCGACGACATCATGGCCCAGCTCCTCGTCCTGGAGTCCCAGGACCCCGACGGGCTCATCACCATGTACATCAACAGCCCCGGCGGCTCCTTCACGGCCCTGACCGCCATCTACGACACGATGCAGTACATCAAGCCGCAGGTGCAGACCGTGTGCCTGGGGCAGGCCGCCTCCGCGGCCGCCGTGCTGCTGGCCGCGGGCAGCCCGGGCAAGCGCCTCGCCCTGCCCAACGCCCGCGTGCTCATCCACCAGCCCGCCATGGAGGGCATGCACGGCCAGGCCAGCGACATCGAGATCGTCGCCGACGAGATCGACCGCATGCGCGCCTGGCTGGAGGACACCCTGGCAGCGCACACCGGCCGGGACCGCGATCTCATCCACAACGACCTGGAGCGCGACAAGATCCTCACCGCCGCCGCCGCCCAGGAGTACGGCATCGTCGACCAGGTGCTCAGCCCCCGCAAGGCCGCGCCCTCCCCTCACTCCTCCTGACACGCGGGTCCGCGAGCCCTCTGCGATCGCTGCGATGGCGCCGCCCGGCATGTCCGGACGGCGCCATCGCCCGTGCGGGGTGGCCGACAGCCCGAGTCAGCCGCTCCGTGGGTGCTATCGGCTCGAGCGGGGCAGGAGCACGACCTCGGCGCGGTGGCCCCGGTGAAACATGTTGTTGTCGTCTCGTTGCCCGTGAGGTGATGCGGCGATGGGTGGGTTGCTCCCCACTGAATCATGACGATACAAATGATTCAGGAGGTGTGCCATGACAGATGAGATCGCCCCCGATGCCATCGCGAGAGCCCTGTCCCAGGCAGGCCTCTCCCAGCGCAAGGCCGCTGAGCGCACTGGGATCTCCCAGGCGACCCTGTCGAGAATCCTCTCGGGCCGGAGGCGGCCGACGGTGCCGGAGCTGATGCTCCTGGCTGACGCCACAGGGTGCTCGCTGGGCAGCCTCACCGGGCGCGGCGCTGTGGCGGACCGCTGCCTCATGGCGGCCCGCGCCACCGATGGCGCCTCAGTGGAGGCCATGCGCACCACCCTCATCGGCTACCTCGAGCTCGACGCCTACCTCGCCGACCAGGCGATCCCACGAGTCCTCTGATGGTGAGCACCCAGGTTCTCGGGCGTCAGGAGGCCGAGGAGTTCCGCGAGCATCATCATTTCGGCGATGGCCCACTGGGGGACCTCGTCGGCATCATCGAGAGAACCACAGGGCACGACGTCGCCATTATCAACGCCCCACCCGAGGAACACGGTCTGACGATGACCGACCCCCAGCGGGGCGTCACCTTCATCGCCGTCGCCGCCAGCGACAACCCCATGCGCCAGCGCAGCAGCCTCGCCCACGAGCTCTGCCACGTCCTCAACCAGGACGGGGAGATCGAAGTCCAGCAGGGCGGTAACGGCCGCAGGCCGGCCGCGGAGCGCAAGGCGGACGCTTTCGCCAGACACCTCCTCATCCCGCGCCGTGCGATTGAACGGGTTATGGAGGAGCATGGAGGCGAACCTTGGACCGAGGCGAGTCTCTCCGATCTCGTGCGCACCTTCCTCGTGTCGCCCGCGATCGCCGCCATCGCCCTGCACGAGGCGGGGGCCATCCCTGACGATTTCAAACAGCAGTGGATGCGCGTATGGACACCTGAGCTGGCCGCGAGGCACGGTTGGAGCGACTACTACGCGGCGCTCCAGGAGGAATCCAGGCGAGCGCGCCCGCCACGGCGCCTCCTCGCTCGCGCCATCGAGGGCTATCGACTGGGCGTTGTCTCCCCGCAGCAACTCGCGGCGATTCGAGGCCTGCCGCCCGAGCGGGTCATCGCCGAACTGGAGAGCGCCGGCGTGCGCCCGGAGCCCTCCGATCCCATCTGGGCATCCCCTGACAGCCTCCCTGACATCGCCCCGGATCTCACCGCGCTTGATGCGCTTCTGGGCGACGGGGAGAGGGAATGAACCCACCTGTCATCATCGATGCTGGCCCAAGCCTCAACTTCTTCGCCGCGCGTGACGAGCGCTTCTCTGCTGCTGCAGGAGTTCTGAGGAAGATCAGGGGAACTCAGTTCCTCGCGATCCTCGAGGATGACCACACCTCTGCACTGGACAATGTGGTCCACCGCCTGACAGGCGCACCGCTGGAGGAGCGTCGCAGCCTTCCGAAGGATCTCGGCGAGATCATGGTCATCGCGCACGCAGTCGTCATGGCTGAGAGTGGGGCGGACGTGCGAGTCGTGATCGACGACGGCTACGGCGCGCGGCTGGCGGCGCCCCGCGGCTGTCGGGTGGGCAATCGCGCGGGGGCTCGCCGGGCGCGGCCCTCGCGCGGGGAGGCTCGACCTAATAGGCTGGCGGCACCCCGTTCCCTGACTCCAGCGGCGCTCCCCGCGCCGCCTGGGAGCGGACCCGACGACACAAGGGGGACACGTGCCACGCAATGCCGAGAGCGTCGACCTACTCAAGTGCTCCTTCTGCGGGAAGAGCCAGAAGCAGGTCAAGAAGCTCATCGCGGGTCCGGGCGTCTACATCTGCGACGAGTGCATCGAGCTGTGCAACGAGATCGTTGATGAGGAGCTCGGCTCCGGCTCCGTCGGCGTGCCCCTCGAGCTGCCCAAGCCGCAGGAGATCTTCGACTTCCTCAACAGCTACGTCATCGGCCAGGAGGGCGCCAAGCGCGCCATGAGCGTGGCCGTCTACAACCACTACAAGCGCGTCCAGGTGCGCGAGCGCGCCGTCGCCGAGGGGGACGGCCTCGAGCTCGGCAAGTCCAACATCCTCCTGCTCGGCCCCACCGGCACCGGCAAGACGCACCTGGCCCGTACCCTCGCCAAGCTCCTCGACGTCCCCTTCTCCATCGTTGACGCGACCGCCCTCACCGAGGCCGGCTACGTCGGCGAGGACGTGGAGAACATCCTCCTCAAGCTCATCCAGGCCGCCGACGGCGACGTCAAGCGCGCCGAGAAGGGCATCATCTACATCGACGAGATCGACAAGATCGGCCGCAAGGCCGAGAACCCCTCGATCACCCGCGATGTCTCCGGCGAGGGCGTGCAGCAGGCACTCCTGAAGATCATCGAGGGCACCACCGCCTCCGTCCCGCCCGGCGGCGGCCGCAAGCACCCCCACCAGGAGTTCCTCGAGATCGACACGACGAACATCCTGTTTATCGCCGCGGGCGCCTTCGCCGGCATCGAGGAGATCGTGCGCGCCCGCCAGCGCAAGGAGGCCGGCGCCCAGCTCGTCGGCTTCGGCGCGACGCTCGCCAAGGACCAGGCCAAGGACGTCTTCACCTCCCCGGTGCGCCCCGAGGACCTGCACACCTTCGGCCTCATCCCCGAGTTCATCGGTCGCCTTCCCGTCATCGCCACCGTGCAGGACCTCGGCGTGCCCGAGCTCGTGCGCGTCATGACCGAGCCCAAGAACGCTCTCGTCTCCCAATACCAGTACCTCTTCGGGCTCGACGGCGTCGAGCTGGTCTTCACCGACGAGGCCATCGAGGCCATCGCCGCGAAGGCCCTCGAGCGCAAGACCGGCGCGAGGGGCCTGACCTCCATCGTCGAGGAGGTCCTGGGCGAGGCCATGTTCGAGGTGCCCTCCATGCCGGAGGTCGGATGCGTCGTAGTCGACGCCGATGCCGTGCGCGGCACCGCCCGCCCCCGCTACGAGGCCGGCAGCGGCTCCCTCAGCTCCACCCGCAAGGCCGAGCACGGCAGGACCCGGACCGCATGAGCGCCCCCAAGGCCGTCGAGAGGGGCATCCCCGGGGTGCCCGCCGATCTCGCGCGCTACCGCGTCACCATCGACAACCTCGACGCCGCCCTCGTCCACCTCCTCGCCGAGCGGTTCCGCTGCACCCAGCAGGTCGGCGAGCTCAAGGCGCGCCTCGACCTGCCGCCGTCGGACCCCGAGCGCGAGGCCCGCCAGGTGGCCCGCCTGCGCTCGCTCGCCGAGGACGCCGGGCTCGACCCCGTCTTCGCCGAGAAGTTCTTCGCCTTCATCGTCGCCGAGGTCATCCGCCACCACGAGGAGATCCGCGACGGGGTCACCGGAGAGCCCACCGCCTGAGAGCCCGCCGGCCGAGTCCCCTCGGCCCGAGCGCCTTCAGGCGACCGGCCGCTTGTAGAGCGCGTCGATCTCATCGGCGAAGCGCGCCAGCGCGTCGGCTCGGCGCACCTTGAGCGAGGGCGTGAGCAGGCCGTTGTCGATCGTGAAGTCGCCCGGCAGCACCGTGAAGGTGCGGATCGACTCCGCCCGGGAGACCGCCTCATTGGCGCGGGCCACCGCCTTCTCCAACGCGGCGCGGATACGCGGGTCGGTCACCGCCGCCACCGGGTCGAGGTCCTCGATGCCGTGGGAGGCGAGCCACAGCGGCAGCATCTCCGCGTCCAGCGTCACCAGCGCTCCGATGCAGGGCCGGTTGTCCCCGACGACGAGGACCTGGCTGACCAGCGGGTGGCCGCGCAGTCGGTCCTCCAGCACGGTGGGGGCGACGTTCTTGCCGCCCGCGGTGACGATGAGCTCCTTCTTGCGGCCCGTGATGCGCAGGGAGCCGTCGTCCTCGAAGGCGCCGATATCGCCCGTGCGCAGCCAGCCGTCCTCCGTCAGCGCCTCGGCGGTGGCCTCGGCGTTGTTGTGGTAGCCCCGGAACAGGCCGATGCCTCGCACGAGGATCTCGCCGTCGTCGTCCAGGCGCAGCTCGGTGCCGGGCATGGGGCCGCCCACCGTGCTGATCCTCATGGAGGCCGGCAGGGTGACGGCGCAGGGCGCGGAGGTCTCGGTGAGGCCGTAGCCCTCCAGGACGGTCACGCCCGCGCCGCGGTAGTAGTGGCCGAGCCGCTCGCCCAGGGGGCCGCCGCCACTGATGACATGCGAGACCCTCCCGCCGAGCAGCGCGCGCAGCTTGGAGAAGACGAGGCGGTCGAAGACCTTCATCTGGGCGCGCAGCCCGCGGCTCGGGCCGGAGGGGGTGTCCAGGGCGCGCGAGTAGGCGATCGCGGTCTTGGCGGCCAGGCGGAAGACCTTCTGCTTGTTGCCTGCCGAGCGGGCGTCGGCGGCGTTGTAGATCTTCTCGAAGACCCTCGGCACGGCGACGACGAAGGTGGGGGAGAAGGTCGCCAGGTCGTCCACGAGGTGCTTGACGTCCGGGGCGTGCCCCATGACGCCGCGCTCGGAGCAGACGATGGCGATCTCGATGAAGCGCCCCAGCACATGGGCCAGGGGCAGGAACAGCAGGGCGCGCACCTCGGGCGCGCCGAGCACCTCGGGGACATGCGCGCAGGTGTTGACGCCCAGTTGGATGAGGTTGCCGTGGGTGAGCTCGACGCCCTTGGGGCGCCCCGTGGTGCCCGAGGTGTAGACGATCGTGGCCAGGTCGGCGCTGGTGAGCGCGGCCGTGCGGGCATCGAGCCCGGCGTGGTCCACGCTCTTGCCCGCGGCGATGAGGTCGGTGATCGCGTCCCGGGACAGGCACATGACCCGCAGCTCGGCCAGGCCAGGGTTCTCGGCGCTCTGGGCGCTCTGGGCGCGGATCGCCTCCACCATCTGCTCCATGCCGGCGTTCTCGACGACCACTAGCCTCACGGAGGCGTCGGTGAGGATCCACTCGGCCTGCTCCGCCGACGAGGTCTCATAGACGGGCACGACGACGAGTCCCGCCTCCCAGGCGGCGAAGTCGAGGAGCGTCCACTCGAAGCAGGTGTGGGACATGATCGCGATCGCGTCCCCGGGGCGCAGGCCCATCGAGACGAGCCCGGCCGCGACCTCGCGGACCTGGGCGCGGAACGCCGTCGCGCTCATGGTGATCCACCGGCGCCCGACCGAGGGCTTGCGGGCGATGAGCGCGCCCGTGGGGGCGTGGCGCACGCGCTTGGCCAGGGCCCATGGGGCGGTCATGCCGTCGTGGATATCGACCGCCAGCGGGGCTGCGTGGACGCCGGTGGCGGGGTTGGCTGCCGGGGTGGCGCCGGAGGGTGCGGGGCTCGTCATGGCCCCATCATCGCCCCCCGGTCCGCCCAACGGGGCCCGAACACGGCCATGTGTGGCCGCTGATCCTCGCCAGGGGGCTGGAGCGCGGCCCTGGCCTGCGGCTTCCGCTGACGGTGAGCGCCGCGGGCGAGCCCCAGGCGTGTGACTCAGGCGAGTCTCAGGCCTCCGGGCCCCGCCGCTTGCCGGCGTAGATGGAGGCGACGGCGTCGGCGTGGGCCTCCATGACGGCCCCCCTCTTGACCTTGAGCGAGGGGGTGAGCAGCCCGTTGGCCTCCGTGAAGTCCGTGGTGAGCACTCGGAACTCGCGGATCGACTCGGCCCGGGAGACCGCCTCGTTGGTGCGGGCGACGGCGCGCTCCAGCGCGGCGAGGACCTGCGGGTGCGACGCGGCCTCGACGACGCCCATCTCCGGCAGGCCGTGGTTGCGCAGCCACAGGGGCAGCATCTCGGCGTCCAGCGTGATGAGCGCGGAGATGAAGGGCTCGTTGTCCCCCAGGACGAGGACCTGGCTGACCAGCGGGTGGCCGCGCAGGCGGTCCTCGAGGATCGCGGGGGCGACGTTCTTGCCGCCCGCGGTGACGATGAGGTCCTTCTTGCGGCCGGTGATGCGCACCCAGCCGTCGTCGTCGATCGCGCCGATGTCCCCGGTGCGGAACCAGCCATCGGCGGTGAAGGCCTCGGCGGTGGCGGCCGGGTTGTTGTGGTAGTTGCGGAAGACGCCCAGCCCCCGCACGAGGATCTCCCCGGACTCATCGACCCGGATATCGTTGCCGCACACGGGCGGTCCCACGGTGCCGATCTTGTTGCGCACATCGAGGTTGACGCAGGTGGGGCCGATCGTCTCGGTGAGGCCGTAGCTCTCGAGGATCTCCAGGCCCATGCCCCGGTAGAAGTGCCCGAGGCGCTCGCCCAGCGGCCCGCCGCCGGAGATCGCGAAGCGCGCGTTGGGGCCCAGGAGCGAGCGGATCGTGCGGTAGACGAGGCGGTCGGCGGCCGCGTGGGCGGCGGAGAGGGAGCGCGAGGGGCCCACCGGGGTGTCGAGGGCGCGCGAGTACTCGACAGCGACCTTCGCCGCCCAGCGGAAGGTCCGCAGCTTCACGCCGCTGCCGGCCTTCGCGTCCGCGGCGTTGTAGATCTTCTCCAGCACGCGCGGCACGGCGAGCACATAGGAGGGCCCGAAGGCCTGCAGGTCCGGCAGGAGGGTCTTGACGTCCGGGGTGTGCCCGAGGACGCCCTGTCCCGCCAGGGACAGCAGTTCCAGGCAGCGCGCGTAGGAGTGCGCGAGCGGGAGGAAGAGCAGGAGGCGCGTGTCAGTGCGGAAGAGCAGGTCCGGGATCCAGTGGACGCCGTTGTGCGCCAGGCCCGCCGCGTTGCGGTGCGTGATCTCGACGCCCTTGGGGCGGCCGGTCGTGCCGGAGGTGTAGATGATGGAGTAGATGTCGTCCGGGCGCACGGCGGCCGAGCGGTCGTCGACGACGGCCCGCGAGATCGCGCGCCCCGCCGTGGTCAGCTCGGTGAGCGCGTCGCGGTCCAGGGACAGCACCTGGGGGGCGGCAGTCTCGGGATCGGCGGAGGCGCGGGCCTTGATGGCGGCGTCCACCACGAGCGCGTGGGCGGAGGTCTCGGTGAGGACGAGGCGGATGGCGGCGTCGTCGAGGATCCACTCGATCTGCTCGGCCGAGTCCGTCTCGTAGATGGGCACGGAGACGAGCCCGGCGCGGGCGATCGCCATGTCCAGGAGCGTCCACTCGTAGCAGGTGCGGGACATGAGGGCGACGCTCGCGCCGGCCTCCAGGCCCAGACCGATGAGCCCGGCGGCGATCCGGGCGACCTCCTCGCCGAAGGCCCGGGCGGTGATCGGCGTCCAGGTGCCGAGCGACGTGCGCCGCTCGATGATGGGGCGCTCCGCGGTGCGCGCGATGCGGTCGGCCAGCAGCCACGGGACGGTCCAGGTGGACTCGGTGTCCTTCGTGTCGCAGGTGCCGGAGGCGCCCATGGTCAGGGGGCTGGAGGCGACGCCGTCGACGACGGTCGTTGCGCCCAGCGACGGGTGCGCGCTCGTCTCGGCAGGGACAGGGACCCTTTGCTGCACGGTCCTCAGCCCTTCTTCGGCTTGGCGGGGGCCTCGCCGAGCTCGACGGCGGTGACGGCGACGGCGGGGGCTGGCTCGCCGTCGTCGCCCGCGCGCGGCTCCGCGACGGCCAGGGTCATCGGGCCCGTCACCTTCGCGGCCTCGATGAGGTCCGCGCGAACGGCCTCCACACTCGCCTCGGCCTCGGGGGCCACGGCCAGCGCGACGGACAGGATCGGCGTCTTCTGGCTCGTCTTGGCCTCCGACTTCACCTTGCGCAGCGCCGCCAGGGCCTCGCCGGCGCGTGCCACGAGGGCGGCATCGGCGCCGGCCGAGGCCTCGCGCAGCGGCGCGGCGGCCGGCCACTCGGCGCGGTGGACGCTGCCGGTGCGGTACCAGCTCCACACCTCCTCCGTGGCGAAGGGCAGGAAGGGGGCGAAGAGGCGCACGAAGGTGTCCACGGCGATGGACAGCGTCGTGCGGGCGCTCGTGACCGCCGCGGGATCGTGCGAGCCGGCCAGGTCATTGGCGCGGTCCTTGACGAGCTCGATGTAGTCGTCGCAGAAGGTCCAGAAGAAGGACTCGGCGGCCTCCAGGGCGCGGGCGTGCTCGAAGCCCTCGAAGGCGGTGGTCGCGGCGTCCACCACGTCCGCCAGGGCCGCCAGGACCGCGCGGTCGATCGGCTCGGTGACGGCGGCGGCGTCCAGGCTCGGCGCGGGGGCGGCCGCGAGGGTCGCCTCGTCGGCGTCCCAGGGCAGGCCCATGGACAGGGCGAACTTCGAGGCGTTGAGGACCTTGATGGCCAGGCGGCGGCCGATCTTGATCTGCTGCTCCTCGAAGGCCGCGTCCAGGCCCAGGCGGGCCGAGGCCGCCCAGTAGCGCACCGCGTCCGCGCCGAACTTCTCCAGCAGGCCCATGGGCGTCTCCGCGTTGCCCTTGGACTTGCTCATCTTCTTGTGGTCTGAGTCGAGGATCCACCCGGAGATGCCCGCGTGCCTCCAGGGCAGGGCGCCGAACTCCAGGTCCGCGCGCACCACCGAGGAGAACAGCCAGGTGCGGATGATGTCCTGGCCCTGGGGGCGCAGGTCCATCGGGTAGACGCGGTTGAAGAGGTCCTCATCGGTCAGCCAGCCCGAGACCAGCTGGGGGGAGAGGGAGGAGGTCGCCCACGTGTCCATGATGTCGAGCTCGGCGGCGAAGCCTCCCGGCTGGTCCCGCTGGTCCTCGGTGTAGCCGGCCGGGACATCCGAGGAGGGGTCGATCGGCAGGTCCGCCTCCGGCGGCGTGAGGACCCGGGAGTAGTCGACCTCGCCGTCGTCGCCGATCGCGTACCAGACGGGGAAGGGAACGCCGAAGAAGCGCTGGCGGGAGATGAGCCAGTCGTTGTTGAGGCCCTTGACCCAGTTCTCGTAGCGCACGCGCATGAAGTCGGGGTGGAAGTCGAGCTCGGCGCCGCGCTTCAGCAGCTCGTCGCGCAGGCCCGCCGACGTTGCCGGGTTCGTCCAGTCCTTGCCGCCGTTGCGCAGGTACCACTGGCGGGAGGTGACGATCTCCAGGGGCTTGTCCCCCTTCTCGAAGAAGTTCGTCTGGCGGGTGGTCTTCGTCGGCTCGCCGCGCATCTCGCCGGTGGCGGCCAGGGCGGACACGACCGCCTCCCGCGCGGAGTAGGTGGTCTTGCCGGCCATGGCGGCGTAGGCCTCGCGGCCGGCCGGCGTGGTGATCCAGTCGGGGGTCTCGGCCTCGATGCGCCCGTCCTTGCGCAGGATGGCGCGCAGCGGCAGGCCGAGGTCCCGCCACCACTCGATATCCGTGGTGTCGCCGAAGGTGCAGCACATGGCGATGCCCGCGCCCTTGTCCTTCTCAGCGGCCGGGTGGGCGAGCACCGGGACCTCGACGCCGAAGACGGGGGAGGCCACGGTGGTGCCGAACAGCGGCTGGTAGCGCTCGTCGTCGGGGTGGGCGATGAGCGCCACGCAGGCGGCGAGCAGCTCGGGGCGCGTGGTCTCGATGCACACGTCCTGGGTGCCGGCCGGGCCGGTCTCGACGGAGGCGCCCGCGGCGGCGGCGCGCTCGGCGGCCTCGGCGTCGACGACGTGGAAGGCCAGGCGGTGGTAGAAGCCCGGGTACTCGCGCGACTCCAGCTCGGCCTGGGCGACGGCCGTCTGGAAGGTGACGTCCCACAGGCCCGGGGCGGCGGCCTGGTAGGCCTCGCCGCGCTCGAGGTTGCGCAGGAACGCGGCCTGGGCGACCTTGCGGGCGCGCTCGCCGATGGTCTGGTAGGTCTGCTTCCAGTCCACGCTCAGCCCGAGCTGGCGCCACAGGGCCTCGAACTGGGCCTCGTCGATGGTGGTCAGGCGCTCGCAGAGCTCGACGAAGTTGCGCCGGGAGATCGGCTTCTGGTCCCTGGCCTTGACGGACTTGCCCTCGCCGC
Source organism: Actinomyces timonensis DSM 23838 (assembly GCF_000295095.1). Taxonomy (GTDB): domain Bacteria; phylum Actinomycetota; class Actinomycetes; order Actinomycetales; family Actinomycetaceae; genus Actinomyces; species Actinomyces timonensis. Next base: position 537,111 of record NZ_JH806634.1, read on the forward strand.
CGGTCTGCGGGGGCTCGAAATCCGGGTCGTAGGGCAGGGAGGGGTCGCAGCGCACGCCGTAGTAGTTCTGGACGCGGCGCTCGGTGGGCAGGCCGTTGTCATCCCAGCCCATGGGGTAGAAGACGGCCTTGCCGCGCATCCGCTGGTAGCGGGCGAGCGTGTCCGTGTGCGTGTAGGAGAAGACGTGGCCCACGTGCAGCGAGCCCGACGCCGTCGGGGGAGGGGTGTCGATGGAGAAGACCTCGGGGCGCTCGGCGGAGCGGTCGAAGGCGTAGGTGCTCTCCTCCTCCCAGCGCGCTCCCCAGGCGGCCTCGAGGCCGTCGGCGCTCACCTTGGCCGGCACGCGCGGGCTGTGGAGCTGCGAGGGGATGAAGCGGGACGAGTTGCTGGGCTGCGACATGCCGCTGATTCTGTCACGGCGCCGCCTCAGGGCTCCAAGCGGGTGCGCCGATGCGCCTGTGAGGTGGGCTACCGCTGACCCCGCGCCAAGATGATAAGGTCAGGCGAGCCTGAATCGAAATGAGATCGGTTCTCAAAATCTGCTGGATCCCCGGAAGGAGCGCCCATCATGACGACATCCACTGCCCCGCGGGCCCACGGCATCACCGCGCCGCGCACCCTCGTCACCGTCGGGGTCTTCACGGCCCTCTACTTCTTCTTCATGTTCGCAGGCGGCATGCTCGGCATCTTCCATCCCGCCATGATGTTCGTCGGCGGCGTCATCTCCGCTGTTCTCAACGGCATCGTGTGCATGCTGATGGTCGCCAAGACCCGGGCGATGGGCGCCTACGCCATCCTCGGCGGCGTCGTGGGGCTCCTCATGGTGGCCACCGGGCACTACTGGGCCAGCGCCCTCATCGCCGTCGTCTTCGGCGCGATCGCGGATGCCATCACCCGCGCTGGCGGCTACACCCGCACCACCGCCAACGCCCTGGGCTACGCCATCTTCTCCCTGTGGGGCATCAGCCCCCTGCTCCCGCTGCTCCTCAACTCCGACGCCTACCTCGCCGATCTCAGCGATCAGATGGGGGCCGACTACGCCCAGTCCTTCGAGCGCGTCTTCACACTGCCCGTCATCGGGGTGTGGATGGTGGTCTCCTTCATCCTCTCCTACGGCGCGGCCGTCCTGGGCATGAGGATCCTGCGCCGCCACTTCGAACGGGCCGGTGTGGCATGAGCTCCCCGAGCCGGGATCGGGGCGGGCGATGAGCGCGGCGGCGACGGCGATCACGGCAGCGGGCCCCGCGCGCCCGGCTGGCCGGGGCGCCCTGCTCCCCGTGGCGGCCGCGGCGCGCCTGCGAGCCGACCCCCGCAGCTCCTTCCTCCTGCTGCTGGCCGTCAACATCGTCACCATGGGGCGGACCACCGGGGCGCTCATGTGGCTGGCCGCGGGAGTGGTCCTCGTCCTGCTCGCCGTCGACGTCCACATGCGGGCCGCCCTCACCCTCGCGGCCATCATGGCCGCCTCCGCGCTGGTCCTCGCGCTGCCGGCGCTATGGCCGAGCGGCCTGGCCGCGGCCCTCGGCGTCATCTTCTACTGGACCGGGCGCTTCGCCATCTCGCTGAGCGCCGGGGCATGGTTCATCGCCACCACGCCGGTGAGCCGCCTCCTCGCGGCCATGACCGCCATCCACATGCCCCGCATCCTCATCATCCCGATGTCCGTCCTCTTCCGCTTCCTCCCCGTCGCCATCGATGAGACCCGAGGCGTCCTGGAGGCCATGGCCCTGCGCGGCTACACCCGCTCCTACCTGTGGCGACACCCCCTGGCCGCCATCGAGAAGCTCGTCGTCCCCGTCCTGGCCGCCTCCGCGCGCATCGCCGACGAGCTGTCCGCCGCCGCCCTCATCCGCGGGCTGGGGGTGAGCGCCCGGCCAACCGTCGTCACCGAGACACGCTTCCGGGCCATCGACGCGGTCCTCGTGGCCACCGCTGCCGCCCTCATCGGCCTGAGCATCGCTAGGAGCCTCCTGCCATGGGTATGACCAGCATGAGCGGGTCCGTGACCCTGAGAGACGTCGACTACGCCTACCCCTCCGGGCAGGAGGTGCTCAGCGGCATCACCCTCGAGCCCGCCGAGGGGGCGCTGACCCTCGTCTGCGGCGCCTCGGGCTGCGGGAAATCCACCCTCATCCGCCTCCTCAACGGGCTCATCCCGCATTTCCACCACGGAGAGCGCACCGGCCACGTGCTCATCGACGGCGAGGAGGTCGCCTCCACCCCCATCGGCCAGATGGGCCTGCGCACCGCGACGGTCTTCCAGAACCCGGCCACGCAGTTCTTCACCACCACCGTGGCCGACGAGCTCGCCTTCGCCCCCCAGAACTACCGGGTGGGCGCGGACGAGATCCGCCGTCGTCGGGGCGAGGCGCTCGCCGACCTCGGCATCGAGGACCTGGCCGACTGGGGCCTGCGAGGCCTGTCCGGGGGCCAGCTCCAGAAGGTCGCCTGCGCCCAGGCCCTCGCGCAGCACGCCCCCGTCATCCTCTTCGACGAGCCCACCTCCAACCTCGACCCGGAGGCCATCGACTCCATCCGCGAGGTCATCGCCCGCCTCAAGGAGCGCGGCCGCACCATCATCGTCGCCGAGCACCGCGTCCACTTCCTGCGCGGCCTCGTTGACGAGGCCGTCATCATCATCGACGGGCGGATCACCGCGCGGATGAGAGGGGAGGATCTCTTCGCCATGGACGACGCCGAGCGGCGCCGCCTCGGCCTGCGCAGCCTCGCCCGCCCCGACCTGCCCGAGCTCACGAGCGCGGGCGAGCCCCTGGAGATCATCGACGTCCCCGCCATCCGCCCCCGCCGCCCAGATCCGGGAGCGCCGGGCGCGCTGGGTGAGCCGGGGCCGGGCCCCGACGGCGAAGGCCTCGTCATCGAGGACATGGTGGTTGAACGCGGCGGGCGCGTCATCCTCGACCTGGAGCGGCTCGCCTTCCCTACAGGCGCCGTCACCGGGATCGTGGGCGCCAACGGCATCGGCAAGACCACCCTGGTGCGCGCCATCTGCCGCCTCCAGCGCTGCCACCGGGACGTCCGCGTCACCCTCGACGGCGCCCCGCTGGCCCGCGGCCAGGCCTTCCTCGTCATGCAGGACGTCCACCGCCAGCTCTTCGCGGAATCAGTCGCCGACGAGGCCAGCGCGCCCCAGCTCGAGCGCCTCGACCTGGCCGGGCTGGCCGAGCGCCACCCCCTGTCCCTGTCCGGCGGGCAGAAGCAGCGCCTCGTCATCGCCACCGCTATCGACCAGGAGGCCCGCGTCATCATCTTCGACGAGCCCACCTCCGGCGTCGACTACCGGCACCTGGTGTCGATCGCCGCCGAGCTGCGCGCGCTCGCGGACGAGGGGCGCGTCGTCATCGTCGTCAGCCACGACGCCGAGTTCCTCGCCGAGTGCGCCGACCGGATCATCCGGCTCGTCTGACCGAGACCATTCCAGCCCCGCCCCTGACCAGCCCCGCCCTGCCACCACCGCCCGACGATCCCCACGGGAGCCAGACCATGACAGCGCCGACAGCACCACCGACCGCGAGCCCGACCACCCGCGGGACTCCCGCCCTCAGTGTCTCCGACCTCATCGCGCCGGCCCGCGGCGCCATGATCGTCTCCGCGATCCTCACCGCCCTCGGTGCCGTCCTCGTCGTCGTGCCCTTCGCCGCCCTGCACCGCATGGCCGCCCTCTGGCTCGGCGAGTCCAGCGCCACCGGCTGGGCGAGCAGGCCATGGGCCTGGGCCATCATCGCCGTCGTCAGCCTGGCCGTCTCCCAGATGCTCTACCTGTCGGGCATCGGCCTGACCCACCTCGCCGAGGCGAACCTGCGCCACACCCTGCGCCTCAAGGCCGTGGACGCCCTGTCCCACATGCCGCTCGGCCGCGTGGCCCTCACCCCGCGCGGCGCCATCCGCAAAATGGTCTGCGACGACACCTCCGCGATCCACACCCTCGTCGCCCACCTGCCCGGTGACGCCACCAACGCCGTCGTCGCCGCCGTCGCCGGCCTGGGCTACCTCGCCTGGGTCGACTGGCGGCTCACGCTCTCCCTCGTCGGCGCCTGGGGAGGACTCTTCACCATCGTGCTCGCCGTCGGGATGCGAGGACTGGGCGGGATCATGGGGCGATTCAGCGCCGCCCAGACGGGGCTCGCCGCCGCCACCGTCGAGATGCTCGAGGGCATCAAGGAGATCAAGGGCTTCCAGGCCGCCGAGGCCACCCGCACCCGCTTCGACGCCGCTCGCGGCGAGTTCTCGGAGATCTCCTTCGAGTGGACCCGGGCCTCAGGGCGGGCCATGAGCCTCATGAGCGCGCTGCTCCGGCCAGCCACCGTCGCGGCGATGCTGGCGCCGCTCGCGGTGCTGTTCACCTCCCAGGGATGGACGCCGCTGTCCGCCACCCTGCCCTTCTTCCTCCTCGCGCCCGGGCTGCCCGAGGGCATGCTCACCATGGCGGGGCTCATGCAGCACCTCTACGAGTCGAGGCAGGCCGCGCGCTCCACGGCCGACCTGCTCAGCGAGGAGCCCATGGAGCAGGGGGAGCACGCCGAGGGGCCGGGCCCCGCCCCCGGGAGGGTCGAGGCGCGCGACGTCGTCTTCTCCTACACCGAGGGCGCGCCCGTGCTGCGCGGGGTCTCGTTCACCGCCGAGCCCGGGACCGTCACCGCGCTCGTCGGCCCCTCGGGCGGGGGCAAGTCCACACTGGCCCGCCTCATCGCCCGCTTCCACGACGTCGATAGCGGCCAGATGCTCATCTCCGGCCTCGACGCGCGCGACACCCGCTTCTCCTGGCTGGGCTCGCAGGTGGCGATCGTCCTGCAGGACGTCGACCTCACCCACGACTCCGTCCACGACAACATCGCCCTCGGGCGCCCTGGCGCCAGCCGGGCCGAGGTGGAGGAGGCCGCCCGCGCCGCCTGCATCCACGAGCGCATCACGCGCCTGCCCCACGGCTATGACACGGTGCTCGGCGAGGAGGGCGGCCACCTCTCCGGGGGAGAGAAGCAGCGGATCACCCTGGCCCGCGCCTACCTCCAGGACGCCCCCATCCTCGTCCTCGACGAGGCCACCGCCCAGGCGGATCCCGCCTCCGAGCGGGATATCCACCGCGCCCTGTCCCGCCTGGCGGCCGGGCGGACCGTCATCACCATCGCCCACCGCCTGTCCACCATCCGCGACGCCGACCAGATCCTCGTCGTCGACCGCGGGCGGATCATCGAGCGCGGGAGGCACGAGGAGCTGCTCGCCGCGGGGGGCCGTTACGCCTCCCTGTGGCGCTCCCAGCACGACGGCGGCGACGGCCGTGACGACAGCGATGACCCTGACAGCTGCGGCGACGAGGACGGTGAATGAGCATGTGGAAACTACTGCTGAGACTGGTCGACCCGCGCCAGATGAAGGCGATCACCGCCTGGTTCGTCGCCTCCTCGGTGCTCCAGGGGCTCACCCTGGGCGCCCTCATCCCGTTCCTTCGGGCCCTCTACTCCCGATCCGATGCCGTGGGCGCCTGGATGGCCGTCCTCATCGTGGGAGGGGCGGGCGTCGTCGCCGTCGACATGATCGCCCAGACCCGCTCCTACCGGGTCAGCGTCTATGAGATCTGCGACACGATGATCAGCCGCGTCGCCGAGCACGTCCTCGCCCTGCCGCTGGGCTGGTTCTCCGCCGCCCGCCAGGCGGCCGTGGTCAACGCGACCTCCAAGGAGGTCAACACGCTGTCGCACGTGGCCTCCATGGTCATCCCCAACCTGTGCAACGCCTTCATCGTCCCGCTGGTCATGATCGTCGTCGTCGCCGCCGTCGATTGGCAGCTGGCCCTCATCATGGCTCTCACCATCGTGCCGCTGCTCCTCATCTGGCGGCGCATGAGGGTGGCCACCACGCGCGCCAATGAGATCGAGGACGCCGCTGCCGCCGTCGCCGCGGGCAGGCTCATCGAGTTCGCCCGCCTCCAGCCCGTGCTGCGCGCCTCGGGGCTGGTCGAGCGCGGCTGGGAGCCGGTGAGGGCGGCCCTCGAGGAGGACGCCGAGGCCACCCTGGAGGGCCTGCGCGTCAAGGGGCGCCCGGGCCAGGCCTTCAACCTCGTGGCCAACGCCTCCTTCGCCCTCATCATGGCCGTGGGCCTGGCGGCGGTGGGCGGGCACCGCCTCGACGTCGTCGCCTACCTCGCGATCATGGCCGTCACCGCCCGGATGCTCATGCCGTTGACCAAGGCCGCCATGTACTCCACTGAGGCGGACAACTCCATCGTCGCGCTGCGGGCGATGAACGCGATCCTCGCCGCCCAGCCCCTGCCCGATCCCGCCCCCGGGCAGGAGGCCGCGGCCCAGGGGACCGGCATCGAGCTGGAGGACGTCGGCTTCTCCTACGAACAGGGGCGCACCGTGCTCGGCGGCGTCAGCCTCTCCGCGCCAGCCGGGCGGGTCACCGCGCTGGTCGGGCCCTCGGGGGCGGGAAAGTCCACTGTGCTGCGCCTGGCCGCCCGCTTCTGGGACGCGGACAGCGGAGCCGTGCGGATCGGCGGCGCCGACGTGCGGGACCTCGGGACCACGGCCGTCATGGGCATGACCTCCATGGTCTTCCAGGATGTCTACCTCTTCGACACCACGATCCGCGAGAACCTGCGCGTGGCCAGGCCGGACGCGACAGATGCGGAGCTGGAGCGGGCCGCCGAGCGCGCCAGGCTCACCGCCGTCATCGACTCACTCCCCGACGGGTGGGAGACACGGGTCGGCCCCGCGGGCACGAGCCTGTCCGGCGGGGAGAGGCAGCGGGTTGCCATCGCCCGCGCCTTCCTCAAGGACGCGCCGATCCTCCTCCTCGATGAGGTCACCTCCGCGCTGGACGGTGAGAACGAGTCCGCGATCGCGGAGGTCGTGCGCGAGCTGTCGGCCGGGCGCACGGTCCTGGTGGTCGCCCACCGGATCTCGACGATCCAGCGTGCCGACGAGGTTGTCTTCCTCGCGCCTGGGCCGGGCGGCGCCCGGGTCGCCCAGTGCGGAGCGCCTGAGGAGCTGGGGCGGGTGGACGGCCCCTACCGCGAGTTCCTGCGCGCAGCGGAGGACTCCTCGCGCTGGCGCCTGGCGGGCCAGTGAGATCCGGTCCCCTTGGCGATCGGGCTCAGGCGCCGAGCTCGCGGTCCCGGGCGACGGTGGCCTCGAAGGCCCGCACGACGGCGTCGGAGAAGCCCGCCCGCTCCATCGCCACGAGCCCGGCGATCGTCGTGCCGCCCGGCGAGCAGATGGAGTCGATGAGCTCGGCGGGGGAGCGGCGCGGCGCGGCATCGGCCCCCGCCTGCGCGGTGAGCGCCGTGCCCAGGACCGCCTGGGTGACGATCTCGACCGCCGCGGCCTTGGGGATGCCGCCCAGCACGCCCGCGCTGGCCAGTGCCTCGATGAAGGCCAGGACGAAGGCGGGGGAGGAGCCCGCCAGGCCGACGAAGGCGGAGAAATCCTTGTCCGCGAGCTCCACCGTCCTCCCGACGGCGCCCATGAGGGTGCGCGCGGAGTCCATGGCCGCCTCGTCGACGCCCGGGCCCGCGGCGAGGGCCGTCATCGAGGCGCCCACGCCCGCCGCCATATTCGGCATCGCCCGCACCACGCGGGTGCCGGCGGGCAGGAGGGCGGCCAGGCGCTCCAGGCCGAGGCCGGCGGCGATGGACAGCACGAGGGGGGCGCGCCCAGCCGACTCAGTCAGCACGGGCGCGATCTCCTCCACGACGCCGGGAAGGACCTGCGGCTTGACGGCCAGGACGAGGACGTCGTCGGCACCCAGGCGGGATACGAGGGCGGCGGAGTCGGGCACATGCCCCGCGCCGGTCTCCGCGGCCAGCGCCCGGGCCGAGTCATGGGCGCTCGTGAGAAGGATGGAGGCGGGGGAGATGCCCGCGCCGACCGCCCCGCGCACGATCGCGCCCGCCATGTTCCCCGCGCCGATGAATCCGTAGCTCGTCATCGCCCCAGGCTACCCGCCCGGTGGTCGGCAGTGTCCGACAGTGGCGGGCAGTGGCCGGCGCTCACCACCACGGAGCGATCCCGGACTGTTCCGATCATCGACGATCCGTGGCGCTTGCCTGCGGCGACGGTCCACAATGGCCGTATGAGCACCCCAGACGCAGTCTCTCCAGCCCCCGTCGCAGAGCCCGCCGTCGCGCGCCGCGCGCTCGTCACCGGCGCCTCCACAGGGATCGGGGCGGCCACCGTCCGCCTCCTGCGCGCCCATGGATGGCAGGTCGTGGCCACGGCCCGGCGCGCCGAGCGCCTGGCCGCCCTGGCCGACGAGACGGGCTGCGACTGGATCGCCGCCGACCTGCAGAAGCCCGAGGATGTTGAGCGCCTGGCCAGCCAGGCCCAGGCGGCCGGTCCCATCGACGCCGTCGTCAACAACGCTGGCGGGGCGATCGGCGTCGACCCCGTGGCGCAGGGCAAGCCCGAGGAGTGGCTGACCATGTACGAGCGCAACGTGCTCGGTGCGCTGCGTGTGAGCCAGGCCTTCCTGCCCGCGATGCGCGAGCGCGGCGGCGACCTCCTCTTCCTCACCTCCACCGCCGGCCATGCGACCTACCCCGGTGGCGCGGGCTATGTGGCCGCCAAGCACGCCGAGCGGATCATCGCCAACACCCTGCGCCTGGAGCTCGTGGGCGAGCCCGTGCGCGTCATCGAGATCGCCCCGGGCCTGGTGTCCACGGAGGAGTTCTCCCTCAACCGCCTTCACGGCGACGCCGCCGCGGCCGCGCGGGTCTACGAGGGCGTCGCGGAGCCGCTCGTGGCCGAGGACATCGCCGAGTGCATCGTGTGGGCCCTGGAGCGCCCCGCCCACGTCAACATCGATTCTCTCACCGTGCGCCCCCGCGCCCAGGCCTCCAACACCGTCATCGCGCGGGACTGAGGCCCGCCGGGCGTGTGGCCAGCGCAACCCCGCCCACGCGCGGCCAGGAGTGGCCCCAGCGCCAGGCGGGCCACTACACTTCCGAATCCACAGGCAGCGACCCGGCCGACTCGCCATCCGGCGATCGGGCATCACCGGCGAGCCTCCGGAAGAACAGCGCCCGGGCCTCTTCGCCCGCCCGCCCAGTAGACCCGGACGGGACAGCCCGTCACAGCTGGTCATGAAGCGGTCGTACCGCGCGCGGCCCCCGGGCAGGCGCGGCGCGGCAAGCGAGGTGGTACCGCGGTGCGGCCCCACCGGCCCGGGAGCCCCCGGGCGGTGAGCGCCGGCGTCGTCCTCGTGAGTCCAATCCACCCGGATGTTCACGAGCGAAAGACGCGAGGCATATGGCTGAGCAGACCCAGCGCAGCGCCGCCGACCACACCGGCGCTGCCTTCTACCCCCTGCACCGAGACGGCGAGCGGGTCGACCCCTCCCCGTCCTTCCCCTCCCTGGAGCAGGAGACCCTGGCCTACTGGAAGGCGGACGGCACCTTCGCCGCCTCCGTCGAGGCCCGCCCGGCCCATGACGCGGGCGGCCACTCCAATGAGTTCGTCTTCTACGACGGCCCGCCCTTCGCCAACGGCCTGCCCCACTACGGCCACCTGCTGACCGGCTACGTCAAGGACGCCGTCGGCCGCTTCCAGACCCAGATGGGCCGCCGCGTCGAGCGCCGCTTCGGCTGGGACACCCACGGCCTGCCCGCCGAGCTCGAGGCCCAGCGGCTCCTCGGCATCGACGACATCTCCGAGATCACCCGCCCGGGGGGCCTGGGCATCGAGGCCTTCAACGCCGAGTGCCGCTCCTCGGTGCTGCGCTACACCCAGGAGTGGGAGGACTACGTCACCCGCCAGGCGCGCTGGGTGGACTTCGACAACGACTACAAGACCCTCGACCCCACCTACATGGAGAGCGTCATCTGGGCCTTCAAGTCCCTCTACGACAAGGGCCTGGCCTACCAGGGCTACCGCGTCCTTCCCTACTGCTGGCACGACCGCACGCCCCTGAGCAACCACGAGCTGCGCATGGACGACGACGTCTACCAGGACCGCCAGGACAACACGGTCACCGTCGGCATGCCCCTGACCGAGGCGATCCTCGACGGCGACCCCGAGCTCGTCCTCATCTGGACGACGACCCCCTGGACCCTGCCCTCCAACCTCGCCGTGGCCGCGGGCCCGGACGTCGACTACGTCGTCGTCGAGGTGCCCGCCCGGCTCGACTCGCCCCTGGCCGGCCGCCGCGTCGTCCTGGCCGAGGCCCTCGTGGGCTCCTACGCCAAGGAGCTGGCCCCCGAGGGCGCCGAGCCCGCGGTCCTGGCCCGCCTCAAGGGCTCGGAGCTGGTGGGGCGCCGCTACCACCCCATCTTCGACTACTTCAACGACGATGCCCACCGCGCCGCCGGTGCCGCCCCCGGCCCGAACGGCTGGACGATCATCGCCGCCGACTACGTCACCACCGAGGACGGCACGGGCCTGGTCCACACCGCCCCCGCCTTCGGCGAGGACGACATGATCACCTGCCAGGAGGCCGGCATCGGCACCGTCATCCCCGTGGACGACGGCGGCGTGTTCACCTCCGAGGTCCCCGACTACGCCGGCCTGCAGGTCTTCGACGCCAACAAGCCGATCATCACCGACCTGCGCGACTCCTCCGGCCCCCTGACCGGCCGCGACGAGGCCACGCGCCCCATCCTCGTGCGTCAGGCCTCCTACGTGCACAGCTACCCGCACTGCTGGCGCTGCCGCAAGCCGCTCATCTACAAGGCGGTCTCCTCCTGGTTCGTGCGGGTCACCGCGATCCGCGACCGGATGGTCGAGCTCAACCAGGAGATCACCTGGACCCCCTCCCACATCAAGGACGGCATCTTCGGCAACTGGCTCGCCGGCGCCCGCGACTGGTCGATCTCGCGCAACCGCTACTGGGGCGCCCCGATCCCCGTGTGGGTCTCGGACGACCCCGCCTACCCGCGCACCGATGTCTACGGCTCCTTCGCGGAGCTGGAGGCCGACTTCGGCGTCGAGGTGACCGACCTGCACCGCCCCTTCATCGACACCCTGACGCGCCCCAACCCGGACGACCCCACGGGCAAGTCGATGATGCGCCGCATCCCCGACGTCCTGGACTGCTGGTTCGAGTCCGGCTCCATGCCCTTCGCCCAGGTCCACTACCCCTTCGAGAACGTCGACTGGTTCGAGTCGCACAACCCCGGCGACTTCATCGTGGAGTACATCGGGCAGACCCGCGGCTGGTTCTACACCCTGCACGTGCTGGCCACCGCGCTGTTCGACCGCCCCGCCTTCACCTCCTGCGTCTCCCACGGGATCCTCCTGGGCGACGACGGCGCGAAGATGAGCAAGTCCCTGCGCAACTACCCCGACGTCTCCATGGTCTTCGACCGCGACGGCGCCGACGCCATGCGCTGGTTCCTGCTGTCCAGCCCCGTCGTGCGCGGGGGCAACCTCGCCGTGACGGACAAGGCCATCCGCGACACCGTGCGCCAAGTCCTCCTGCCCCTGTGGAACACCTGGTACTTCTTCGCCCTCTACGCGGGCCAGATGAACGACGGCGACGGCTACGTCAGTCCCGGCCTGGACCTCGATGACGCCGCCCTGTTCGGCCGCAAGGGCTCCCTGCACGTCATGGACCGCTACATCCTGGCGCGCGCCAAGGACCTGGCCGAGACCGTCGGCGCCCAGATGGGCTCCTACGAGATCACCGGCGCCACCGTCACGATCCGCGAGTTCCTCGACGTGCTCACCAACTGGTACCTGCGCACCTCGCGCTCGCGGTTCACCGACGCCGACCCGGCCGTCGCCCGCCCCGCCTTCGACACCCTGGCCACGGTGCTGCGCGCCCTGGCCGAGGTCATGGCGCCGCTGGCCCCGCTGGTGAGCGAGGAGATCTGGCGGGGGCTGACCGGTGGGCGCTCGGTCCACCTGACCGACTGGCCCGTCCTTCCCACCCACGTGGCCGACCCCGCCCTCGTGACCGCCATGGACGAGGCGCGCGACGCCGTCTCCGCCGCCCTCGGCCTGCGCAAGGCCGAGAAGCTGCGCGTGCGCCAGCCGCTGCGCTCCCTGCTCATCGCCACCGCGCAGCCGGGCGCCCTGGCCCCCTTCGCCGGCCTCATCGCCGAGGAGGTCAACGTCAAGGAGGTCCGCGTCCTCGACGCCGCCGACGCCGGCTACGAGCTGCGCGAGGAGCTCACCCTCAACCCGAGGGCCTTCGCCCCCGAGGTCCGCAGGCTCACCTCCAAGCTCTTCGCCGCCGTCAAGGCGGGGGAGTGGGCCCTCACCGCCGATGGCGACGCGCGCTTCGACGGCGTGGCCATCGACGGGGTGCCCGTCGTCCTGGAGGCGGAGGAGGGCTCCTTCGCGCTCACCCAGCACATCGAGGTCGACGACGACGCCCTGGCGGCGACCGTCCTGCCCTCCGGGGCCTTCGTGGTCCTGGACACCGCCCTCGATGAGGAGCTCGAGGCCGAGGGATGGGCGCGCGACATGATCCGCCTCGTCCAGGACGAGCGGAAGGCGGCCGGCCTCCACGTGGGCGACCGCATCCGCCTGACCCTCACGGTCCCCGAGGACCGGGGCGCCTGGACCGGGGCGCACCTGGCCCTCATCAAGGCCGAGACCGGCTGCGTGGACGCCTCCGTCGTCACCAGCGCCTCGGCGGGGCAGCCCAGCGCCGCCGTGACCAAGAGCGAGGACTGACCGTCCCGGCCAGCCGGGCCGCACCGGGGCGCCGGGGCGGCGCCACCCGCGCCGCGGGGGCGGCCGACCGCGATCATGCGGCCGGCCGCCCCCGCGGCATTCAGCAAGTATGGAGGCTCGCGACCAATTCTGAAAGAATTCTGGGAATGCGTTCGACGCCCACGTGATGTCCGACATGCGTTCGGAGTGACCTATCTCCCGCAGTTCCATCGAAGGTCGATATTCCGTTGACACCTTTGGGTGGTCTCACTAGCCTGACAAGGGTGTTCACTTCAATCGTGATTGTTTCGTGATTGAAGAGTTCGACTCGACAAACCTCGGTGAGACGGCGCTCGTCCTGGCCGGATCGCGGTGCTCCGCGCAGGTGATTCGGGAGCGTTCTCAAGCCCTGCTGAGCTGAGTCAGTCGAGATTCCGCCTTCATAGTCAAAGGAAATCGATGACCCAGGAAAACTCCACCGGCATTTCCTCCCGCACCGGCGCAGCGGCGCGCACGACGGGGCCGGATCCCCTCCCGGATGGGCTCCCAGCGCCTTCCACGGGCGCTTCCCCGCTCGTATCCGTCATCGTCCCCTCGTTCAACTCCCAGGACCATGTCGCCGAGACGATCCGCAGCGTCCTCGCCCAGACCATGGCGGACCTGGAGATCATCGCCGTCGACGACGCCTCGACGGACTCCACCGCCGACGTCCTCGCCGGCCTCGCCGCGCAGGATCCCCGGGTCACCGTGCTGGTGCAAGGAGAGAACCAGGGCGTCGCCAGGGCGAGGAACCGCGGGCTCGAGGCCGCCCGGGGCCGCTACATCGCCTACCTCGACTCCGACGACCTATGGGTCCCTACCAAGCTGGAGCGCCAGCTCGCCTTCATGAGGCGGACCAGGGCCGGGGCGTGCATCACCTCCTACGAGACCATCGAGGAGAACGGGGAGCACCGGAACTATGTCCACGCGCCCCGCTCGTTCACGTACAAGCAGTTCCTCAAGAACACGATGACCTGCACTCTCTCGGTCATGTTCGATACCACGATCGTCGATCGGTCCCTCCTGGTCATGCCCGATCTGCGCCGGGGGCAGGACGCCGCCACCTGGCTGAAGGTGATGAGGCGCGGGCACCGCTTCCACGGCCTGGATGAGTGCCTCGCCAAGTACCGGAAGACCGCCGGGTCCCTGTCCTCCAACAAGGTCAAGGCCGTCAAGCGTACCTGGCACCTCTACAGGAATGTCGAGCGCCTGCCGCGCCCCTACGCCGCCTACTGCCTGACCTGGCAGCTGTCCCACGCGATGATCCGGCGCCGGAGGAGCTCCTGATGCGGGCACGGACGGCAGCGCTGCTCTCCCTCGCGGGCGCTGCCACCGCGATCGCCGGGATGAGCGCTCGTGGAGGCCTCGCCGCCCGTCGGGGCCTCGAGACGGCGACGGGCGAGGCTGGCCACCGCATCGGGATCATGGGCCGGATCGACCTCGGCGAGACGATGGTCGATGGCCAGACCGTCAAGACACGGGTCGTCTACCGCCACCTCGCCAGCCGCTTCGGCGCGGACGCCATCCGCACCGTCGACACCCTCGACTACCGCCACCACCCCCTGCGGGTCGCCAAGGACGCGGCGCGCTGCCTGGCCGTGTGCGACGACGTCGTCGTCCTCCTGTCCGACAACGGCCGCCGCTTCTTCTTCCCCGTGCTCGCCCTGGCCGCCTCCACGCGCGGCACGCGCGTCTTCCACAACCTCATCGGGGGGCGCCTCGCCGACGACATCGAGCGCGACCCCTCGGGCCGCCTCGTGCGCTACCTCAACTCCTTCCAGGTCAACTGGGTGGAGAGCCGCGCCCTCGTCGCCCGCCTGGCCGAGCTCGGGGTGCGCAACGCCGCTTACCTGCCCAACTTCAAGGACCTCGACCCGCTCGCCGCCCGGCTCGAGGCGCCCGAGGACCGCCCCGCGCGCCTGTGCGTGTTCAGCCGGGTGGTCCCGGGCAAGGGCATCGAGAACGCCGTGCGCGCCGTGGCCGCCCTCAACGAGGCCGCGGGCACGGACGGCGCTGTCGCCTCGCTGGACATCTACGGGCCGGTCGACGAGGCCTACGAGGAGGAGTTCCGCGCCCTCATCGAGGCGGCCCCCCACGCGCGGTACAAGGGCAGCGTCAAGCCGGAGAAGGGCGTGGAGACCATCAGGGACTACAGCGCCCTGCTCTTCCCCACCGAGTTCTGGGGGGAGGGCATCCCCGGCACGATCGTCGACGCCATGGGCGCGGGCCTGCCGGTCATCGCCAGCCACTGGGCCTACTACTCCGAGATGCTCGCCGACGGCGTGACGGGGCTCGGCTACGACTTCGAGCGCCCCGAGGAGCTCCGGCCGACCATCGAGGCCTTCCTCGCCCTGCCCCGCGAGGAGGTCGAGGCCATGCGCCGCGCCATCCATGAGCGCGCCGAGGCCTACACCGCCGATGCCGTCTTCGAGCGGATCGCCGAGGCCCTCACCGCCCGTGAGTGAGCCCGCCTCCCCGCGAGCGCCCGAACCCGTCCCCATCCACCCTCCCATCCACGGACCACGAGGAAGACCACCGATGACCGACACGCAGCAGGACAGCCCGCGCAGGGCCACGGGGCCCCTGGCCGCCATGCGCGTCATGCTCGTCACCCACGGGCTGGGCACCGGCGGCGCTGAGATGATGGTCCTCAACCTCGCCCGAGAGCTGCACGGCTCCGGATGCCCCGTGCTCGTCGCCTGCCTGGGATCCGGGCAGACCGACATCGCCGATGCCCTGCGCGCCGCGGGCGTGCGGGTCGAGGCCCTGGACAAGAGGCCGGGCCCGGATCCCCGGATGACCGCCAGGCTGCGGCGCCTCATCCGCGCCTTCAGGCCCACCGCGATCCACACCCACCAGCCCGTCCTGGAGTACGTCCTGCCAGCCGTGCGGCTCAGCGGGGCGCATCCCCGCCTCATCCACACCGTCCACTCGGTGGCCTCCCACGAGACCCGCCTGCCGATCCTGCGGCGCTTCAACCGCTACGCCTTCAGCCACGGGGTCGTGCCCGTCGCGCTGGGCGAGGAGGTCCGCGACTCGATCTGCCGCGAGTACCGGCTTGCCCCCGAGGGCGTCCCGCTGGTCCGCAACGGCGTCGATCTGGGGGCCTTCGCCTGCGAGCGCGATCTCGACGCGGCAGGAGCCGGCGCCGAGCGCCGCCCCCCGCGACTGCTGTGCGTGGCCAGGCTCGCGTCGGTGAAGAACCACGCCCTCCTCCTCGACGCCGTCGCCGCCCTGGCCCGCTCCCGCCGCGATGCCACCCTCACCCTCGTGGGCGACGGCCCCCTCGCCGACGACCTCGCCCAGCGCGCGCGGACGCTCGGCATCGCCGAACGCGTCGACTTCGCCGGCTCCCAGCGCGACACCGCCCGCTTCTACGCCGACGCGGACCTCTTCGTCCTCGCCTCCGAGCACGAGGGCCTGCCCATGAGCGTCATCGAGGCCATGGCCGCGGGCCTGCCCGTCGTGGCCACGGCAGTCGGGGGAGTGCCCAGCATCGTCGCCGACGGCGTCAACGGCGCCCTCGTCAACCCCCGCAGCGCTCAGGCCGCCCAGGAGATCGCCGCGGCCGTGGCCAGGATCTGGGAGGACCCCGAGCGCTACAGCCGGCTCAGCCGCGCCGCCCTCACCACGGCGAAGGACTACTCCGCACGAGCCATGATGGAGGCCTACCGTGACCTCTACTGCTGAGATGACCACGGGGACGGCCCCCCGGAGCCGCCTGAGGCCCCGCTGGGGCGGGGGCGGCGCGACGGGCACGGCCAATGCCCTCAAGGAGGCCGTCGTCGGCCTCGCCAGGCGCAGCTACCCCCTGCGCTACCTCGGCCTGATGATGATCTGCGGGATCCTCATGAAGCCGAGCCTGGTCGACGAGAGCGCCTCGCTGGCCCCCCTGGTCAAGGCGCTCACCGCCGTCGTCTTCCTCGGGCTCGTCCTGGCCTACCTCGCACGCGCGGTGGCGCTGTCGGCCACGCTCACGCTCTTCATCCTCTACCGGCTGGCCTACCTGCTGCCCACGCTGCTGAACGACGGCGACCTGCTCAACTGGGGCTACGCCTCCATCGCCCAGGTGAGCGTCCTCATGGTCATCGAGCTGCACGTCGGCGCCGAGGAGGAGTCCCGCAGGAGGCTCCTGAGAGTCCTCACCGACCTCCTCCTGCTCTACCTCATGGTCAACGCCGCGATGATCCTGCTGGGGATCTCCAAGGACGCCGCCGCGGGCGCCCAGTTCTCCCAGCCCTCCTACCTCCTGGGCATCCGCACCAGGGTCACGGACACGATCTTCCCGGCCATCATGCTGGCCTTCCTCTACGACTCCACCTCATCGCGGCGCTGGGGCTGGCGCTCGATCATCGCCGTGGGCACCGGCCTGCTCCAGATCGCCTTCCTCCACGTGGCCACGGCCCTCGTCGGCACCGCCATCGCCGCCATCACCTACATCGTGGTCGCCCTGCGGCCCCACGGGCGGGGCCTGCTGTCCATGAGGGCCGTCACCGTGGGGGGCATCGCCATCACCCTGCTCGTCGTGGTGGCGAGGATCCATCTCCTGTTCACCTCCCTCATCGAGGGCACGCTCGGCAAGTCCCTCACGCTGACGGGGCGCACGGATATCTGGGACGCCGCGCTGCCGATCCTGGCTGACTCGCCGCTGTTCGGCTACGGCATCAACCACGAGTTCGGCAGGTTCGCCCCCGGACCCGACGGCGGTCTGTGGCAGGCGCACAACCAGTACCTCCAGATCATGCACGACGGCGGCCTGCTCGCCGTGGGCCTCTTCCTCGCCCTGCTGTGGGTGGCCAGCACCCGGATGGACCACTCTGCCTGCGATCCCCGTGCCCGGGCCGCACTGACCGCCATCTACGCGGCGATGTCCGTCATGGCCGTCAGCGAGATCTACATCTACAACATGGCCCTGTTCATCCTCATCCCCTTCCTCGCCAGCCGGGTGACCGAGCTGACGGGCGGCGAGCGCGCCGCCGGGACCGGCGCCAGCGAGAGGAGGGGCGCGCGATGAGCCTGCCCTCACGAGTGATCCACGGCGCGCGCCGGGCCCTGTCCGCCTCCCAGTTCCGCCGCGCCGCCGCCTCCGGCGCCCTGCGCGCCGGCGAGGACCTGCGCCTGGGCTCCTTCGCCCGCTGCTCGGCGGGCTCCACCCAGGCCCCCTGCGTGACCATCGGCGACCACGTCTTCCTCGACGCCACCCTCATGACGCGCGGCGCGGGGACGATCGCCATCGGCTCCCACTGCTGGATCGGGGGAGCGGGGGCCAGCCTCATCGGCGCCGTCGAGTCGATCAGCATCGGCTCCGACGTCATCATCTCCACCCACGCCCACATCTTCGACCACAACAGCCACCCCACCGACCCCGGGGCCCGCCTGCGCATGACCCGCGGCGAGCACGGCGGTGCCCTGTGGGACTGGACCGAGGCCGAGTCGGCCCCCGTGGTCATCGAGGACAACGTGTGGATCGGCGAGTACACGATGGTGCTCAAGGGCGTGACGATCGGGCGCGGCTCCGTGGTGGCCGCTCACGCCGTTGTCACCAAGGACGTCCCGCCCTACTCGATCGTCGCGGGCAACCCCGCGCGAGTCGTGAAGAGGCTGCGGTGAGAAGGATCCTGTCCCGCCGCCCCACAGGCAGCGCCGTCGACTCGCTGCTCCTGGCCAGCGTCAAGATCGTGACGCTGGGCTCGACCATGGCCAACACGATGATCCTGTCGCACAGCCTGTCGCTGACCGACTACGGCACCTACGCGCAGGGCGTGCTGCTGGTGACCATCTGCTCGGACTCGACCATCCTGGGGATGGCCGACGCCGTCAACTACTTCTTCAACCGCGGTGGGAAGCGGCGCCTGTCCCGCTCCTACGTGCGCGCCATCGTCATGATCCAGACGATCGTCGGGGTGGTGACCGCCCTGGCGATGCTCATCGCCCAGGGCCCCATCGGCGGCTACTTCTCCAACCCCCTGCTGCCCCCGCTCATCATCCTCCTCGCGGCGCGCCCCATGCTGACGAACATGACGAGCGTCTTCCAGGTCCTCATCGTCTCGATCGGGCAGGCGCGGGTCATCGCGATCCGCAACCTCGTCCTGGCCGCGCTGAAGTTCATCGCTGTCCTCATCACGGCCACCATCACCTCCAACCTGGCGATCCTGTTCGCGATGCTCCTCGCCCTCGACGCCCTGTCCCTGCTGTGGTTCTGGGACAGCTTCCGGCGCTGGCGCTACCCCGTATGGCCCTCGCTGCCCAGCTGGCGCCTCATCCGCCGGGTCCTCGGACTCGCTCTGCCCATGGGCGTCTACGTCCTCACCGCCACCTTCATGAGGCAGATCGGCGCGCTGGTCATCGGCATGAACGAGTCCACCGAGCGCTACGCCGTCTACTCCAACGCCTCCATGGTCCTGCCCCTCGACCTCATCTCCGCCTCCTTCCTCACCGTCATCGTCCCGATCGTCACCCGCTACATCGGCGCCGACCAGAAGGAGCGCATCCGCGAGCTCTTCCGGCACTACCTTGCCGTCGGGTACCTCACGACCGGCACCTTCGCCGTGGCCTGCCTCGTGGTGGCCCCCGAGGTCGTGCAGGTCCTCTACGGCGCCCGCTACCTCGACGGACTGGCCGTCTTCTGCCTCTACCTGGTCACCGCCATGGTGCGCTTCGCCAGCCTTTCGCTCATCCTGTCCGCCGCCGGACGGACCCGCGCGCTCATGGTGGTCTCCCTGGCCGCCGTCGCCGCCAACGCTGTGCTGTGCCCCGTGCTGTACGCGCTCATCGGCTTCGTCGGTCCGGCCGTCGCCTCCGTCGTCGTCAACGCGGCGATGACCTGGGCGCTCCTGCGCCTGAGCCTGGCGGAGATCGAGGGCAGCCTGCGCTCGGCATTCGACCCCCGCGACCTGGGCCTCTACGCCCTGACCGCCTTGGCGGTCGCGGTGGCTGGCGCCGGGGCCCGCTGGGCACTGCTCTCGATCGGAGCCCCGGTTCCCGTGATCGCGGTGATCGTCTTCACCGCCGTCACCGCCGCGGTCCTCGCCCTCAACCGCAGATCGCTCATGGGCTCACTGCGCGCGATCAACGCGATGAAGTGACCGGCACGCACCTGGGCACTGACATGACCGAAACGACCGACACAGCTGGAACAGACGACATGGCTCTCATGACTGACACCACCGACCGAAGTGATCCCCGAGCAGGAAGGCTCCACATGTGTGACGCAACAGGACGGCCCGGCGCGGCCTCCCCCCTCGGAATGGCACCGGCCCGTGCCGGCGCGCCCGGCCGCCCCGCTGAGGGGGTGGCCCGCTGATGACGCTCGAAGACCTCCTCCTGCTCGCCAAGCGCTGCTGGCGCATCCTCCTCATCGGCGTCGTCGTGGGCGGCCTCCTCGCAGCCGGCGCGGCCCTCTTCGGCCCCCGGTCCTACACCGCCACCGCCATCGCCTACGTCAAGGTGGACGCCTCGATCGATGCCGCTCAGAGGAACCCGACGAACTACCAACTCGTCGCCTCCCAGCTCGCCGAGCGCAAGGCGAAGTCCCTCATGCCGGTCATCACCTCCGAGACCGTGGCCCAGCGGGTCATCGACTCCCTCGGCCTGACGGGCACCACCCCCGGCGCATTGGCCGGGTCCATCAAGGCCAAGCACGAGACCGGCGCGGACACGGTGGTTGTCCGGGCCACCGCCGACTCCCCCGAGCGGGCCCGGACGATCGCCGACGAGACCGTCCGGCAGTCCGGCGAGGAGTTCGTCGCCCTCAACGGCGACGGCGTCCCCGTCGGCGTCGAGCTCATGACCTCCGCCGAGCTGCGCGCCGCCCCCCGCTCGCCGTCGGTCACCATGCTCCTGGGCGCGGGCGTCCTTGGCGGGCTCGTCATCGCCTACCTGGGCGTGCTCGTCATCGAGGTGCTCAACAAGCGGGTGCGCGGCGCGAGCGAGGCCCTGTCCGTCCTCGACTCGCCGGTCCTGGGCGCCCTGCCGCACTCCGACCTCATCCGGAACGGCGCGGACGCCTCCGACCCGGCCATCGAGGAGGAGCTGCGCAAGCTGCGCACCAACTTCATCCGCGCCACCGCCACCGCTGGGCGCAGCGTCGTCATCTCGTCGGCCAATCCGGGCGAGGGGCGCAGCACCGTCACGGTGGGCCTGGCCCGGGTCCTGGCGATGTCCGGCCATCGCGTCGTCCTCATCGAGGGCGACCTGCGCTCCCCGTCGCTGGCCTCGGTCCTGGGCGTCGATGGCCGCCGGGCCGGCCTGGCCCAGGTGCTCGCCGGCGCCGCCACCTCCGAGGACGCCCTCGTGCGCACCTCCATGCCGGGCCTGGCCGTCATCCCCGCCGGGGCGCTGCCGGGCAACCCCTCCGAGCTCCTGGGCTCCTCGCGCATGGCCGAGCTCCTGCAGAGCCTGTCCGCCGAGGCCATCGTCCTCATCGACTCCCCGCCGACCTCCCAGACCACCGACGCCGCCGTGCTGGCCGCCCAGGCCGACGGCGCCCTGCTCGTGGTCTCCACCGGCACCACCACATCCGCCCAGCTGCGCCAGGGGGCGCAGGCCCTTGAGCAGGGCGGCGGGCGGATCCTCGGCGTCGTCCTCAACGCCGTCAACAAGCGCGGCTTCCTCGACTCCGGCCCGGTGGACAGCCTCATGTCCGGCGGGGCCAGTGGGACGAGCCGCTCGGGCGGCGCGCGCGGGGCGATCGGCGCCGGCGCCCCAGCGCCCGCGATCCCCGCCCAGGGCGGCGGCCCCGCCGGGCTCCTGGCCGACCGATCGGCGGAATCATGATCCAGTCGTCGTCCTTCAGCGCCGTCCCGACGGCCGCCGAGGCCTGGCGGCGGAGGACCTTCTTCCGCCGGGGCCTGAGGACCGGGGACCTCGTCATCATCCTGCTCGTCGTCGTGTGCGTGGAGCGACTGTGCCACGTCACCGGCCGCGAGGACATCGGCACCGGCGTCGTCCCCACCCTCGTCATGCGGGCCCTGCTCGTCACGGCGGTCGCCGTGACCTGGGGGCTCCTCCTGACAAAGGCCGACGTCTACCGCGACCGGGTGCTGGGCCACGGCGCCACCGAGTACAAGCGGGTCGTGTGGGCCACCGTCCTGGAGTTCGCCGGGTTCTCGATCCTCGGCTACATGGTGGGGGTGCGCCTGTCCACCGCCTACCTCGTGGCAGCCCTGGCGATCTCGATCGTCGCGCTCCTGGCATGGCACTGGGCGGCCAGGCGCCGCCTCATCCGCCTCGCCGCCGCCGGGAGCCTCGCTCAGCCCGCCTACGTCGTCGGATCGGCCGACGCGGTGGCCTCGGCGATCGCCGAGCTCACCCGGCAGCCCGGTCTCGGCCTGCAGATCCGGGGGGCCTTCGTCTCCGATGAGGGCGCGCTCGCCGAGCGCCCCGAGCTCTCCGTGCCCATCATCGGGGGAGTGGACAGCCTTCAGGGCACCGTGGAGAGCTCCGACGGGATCGCCGTCGTCGTCGCGGAGGACTCCGGGCTCACCTCCGCCATGATCCGCAGGCTCAGCCAGTCCCTCGGGGCCGAGGGCCGCCTCATCATGCTGCCCCCGCTCCTGCAGATCGCCAGCTCGCGGCTGTGGATGCGCTCGGCCAGGGGACTGTCCGCCATCGAGATCCAGCAGCCCCGCGCCGACGTGGCGCACTCGCTGTTCAAGCGCTCCACGGACGTCATCGCCTCCTCGCTCATCATCGTCCTCCTGCTGCCCGTGTGGCTCATCGTCCCGCCGCTCATCTGGATGCAGGACCGCGGGCCGATCCTCTTCCGCCAGACCCGCATCGGCCTGAACGGCGAGCCCTTCAAGATCTGGAAGTTCCGCTCCATGCGGATCAACGCCGACGCCGAGCTCGCCGGGCTCCTGCGCGAGCAGAACCGCACGGACAGCCCCCTGTTCAAGGTGGACAACGACCCGCGCATCACGCGCGTGGGCGCCTTCCTGAGGCGCACCTCCATCGATGAGCTGCCGCAGCTCTTCAACGTCGTGTCGGGCTCGATGAGCCTGGTCGGCCCGCGCCCCCAGGTGGCCAAGGAGGTCGCCCTCTATGACGCCGAGGCCTCGCGGCGCCTGGTCGCCAAGCCCGGGATCACCGGGCTGTGGCAGGTCAGCGGCCGCTCCTCCCTCACCTGGGAGGAGGCCATCCGCCTCGACCTGTTCTACGTGGACAACTGGACCCCCGGGCTCGACCTGTGGATCCTGCTGCGCACCGTCAAGGCCGTCCTCCTCCTGGACGGCTCGGCCTGACCCGGCCTGATCCGGCGCAGGCCGCCCCACCCGGGCCAGCGGGCCCGCCACCACCCGCGCCGCGCGCGGCGCCTCCCCTCATCCCGTTTGTCTCACCGCCGTCGGCGCGCTCTCCCAGGCGCGCGGGGCACCGCTGAATGAACCAGAGATCCGGCCAGTGGGGCCGGGAGGAGAGGAGCAGCCATGCGCATCTCGATGATCGGATGCGGCTACCTCGGCGCCGTCCACGCGGCGTCGATGGCCGAGATCGGGCACGACGTCGTGGGCATCGACGTCGACGAGGGCCGGATCAGCGCCCTGGCGGCCGGGACCGCGCCGTTCTTCGAGCCGGGCTTCGAGGAGGTGCTCTCGCGCAACGTCGCCTCGGGCCGCCTGCGCTTCACCACCGACATCTCCGCCGCCCGGGGCGCGCAGGTCCACTTCATCGGCGTCGGGACGCCCCAGACCCCCTCCGGCGCAGCGGATATGACCTACGTGGACAGCGCTGTCGAGGCCCTCGTGCCCCACCTTGGCCACTGCCAGGAGGGCGAGGAGATCGTCGTCGGCAAGTCGACGGTTCCCGTGGGAACGGCCGCGCGCCTGGCCGAGCGCTTCGACGCCGCGGGCACCACCCTGGTGTGGAACCCCGAGTTCCTGCGCGAGGGCTTCGCGGTCAAGGACACCCTGGAGCCCGATCGCATGGTCTACGGCCTGCCCATCGACCCCGCGCGGGCCGAGGCGGCCGCCGCCGTGCTCGATGAGGTCTACGCCCCCATCCTCGCCACCGGCGTCAAGCGCCTGACGATGGACTACGCCACGGCGGAGCTGGTCAAGGTCAGCGCCAACTCCTTCCTGGCCATCAAGATCTCCTTCATCAACGCCGTCGCCCAGGTCTGCGACGCCGCCAGCGCCGACGTCACCGCCCTGGCCGAGGCCATAGGCCTGGACGCGCGCATCGGCCACCGCTTCCTGCGCGCCGGCATCGGCTTCGGCGGGGGCTGCCTGCCCAAGGACATCCGGGCCTTCCAGGCGCGCGCCGCCGAGCTCGGCGCGGGCGACGCCCTCGACATCCTCGCCGAGGCGGACCGGGTGAACCTGCGGGCCCGAGCCCTCGTGCTCGACAAGGCCCGCCAGATGCTCGGCGATGGGCTCGACGGCGCCCGCGTGGCGATCCTCGGCGCAGCCTTCAAGCCCGACAGCGACGACATGCGCGACTCGCCCGCGCTGGAGATAGCGGGCCGCCTCGCCGCCGCCGGCGCGCGGGTGGCGGTCACCGACCCCCAGGCCGGCGCGATCCTCGCCGAGCAGGAGCGCGAGGGCCTGGAGGTCTACGACACCGCCGATGAGGCACTGCGGGACGCCGACCTGGCCGTGCTGGCCACCGAATGGCGCCAGTTCACCTCCCTCGACCCCGCGCGCGCGGCCTCCCTCATGCGCCGCGCCAACGTCATCGACGGGCGCAACTCCCTGGACGCGGGCGCCTGGAAGGGCGCGGGCTTCTCCTACGTGGGGATGGGCCGGCGCTGAGGACGGCGAGGTCCCCCGGGGGCCAGTACAGTTGCCTGGCGCGGACGCGGCGCGGGCCCGCTCCGCTGAGGAGGACTGATCGATGAGCCACCACGAGGGATCCGGCAGCGCGGCGAGCGCTGAGGGCGAGCGCACGAGCGGGGCCACCCGTGGCGCCGCTTCCTCGCACCCGGGCGCGGCCTTCGGCATTCCCGCCGACGCCACCGCCGAGGAGGTCGTCGACGCCGTCTTCGGCACCGGAGGCGCTAGCAGCGGGGATGGCGGCGAGGGGATCGACCCCGAGCTCCTGCCCTACCTCGAGGCGGCCGATGACTCCGCGCGGGGCGAGGGCCAGGGAGATCCGGCCTCGGGCCTCAGCCTCGCCGATGCCCGAGCGGCCGCCAGCGAGCGGGCCGAGGCCCGGCGCGCGGCCGAGGCCCAGGACCTGGAGGCCCTGCGCGAGCTCGTCGCCCACAACATGCTGGCCTCGGGCGACCCGGACGAGCTCGACGCGCTCCTGGCCGAGGCCGACGCCGACGACTCCGACGACTGGGAGTCCTGGGAACCCGTCCTGCCGGACGCCGAGGGTGATCCCGCCGGTGATCCCGACGGCGCGGGGGAGGGCGACCCCGACGGCGAGCAGGATGCCCACCGCCAGGCCCTGCTGGCCGCCGCCCGCGGCGTCGAGGTGTCCGAGCGCATGAAGCAGGTGGAGGCCGAGATCCTCTCCCGCGCCCCCGAGCACCGCGTCCAGCCCTCCCTGGAGCGCATCGAGGCGGTCATGGACATCCTGGGCCACCCCGAGCGCTCCTACCGGGTCGTGCACATCACCGGCACCAACGGCAAGACCTCGACGGCCCGCATGACCGAGCGCCTGCTCGCGGCCGCGGGACTGCGCACCGGCCGCTTCACCAGCCCGCACCTGGCGACGATCCGCGAGCGCATCAGCCTCGACGGCGAGCCCATCAGCGAGGAGGGCTTCATCGCCGCCTGGGAGGACGTCGCCCCCTACATCGCGATGGTCGATGAGCGCTCCCAGGCCGATGGCGGCCCGAGGATGAGCTTCTTCGAGGTGCTCACCGTCATGGCGCTGGCGGCCTTCGCCGACCACCCCGTGGACGCCGCCATCATCGAGGTCGGCATGGGCGGCACGTGGGACTGCACGAATGTCGTGGACTCCGACGTCGAGGTCATCACCCCGATCGGCCTCGACCACGCCGCCTGGCTCGGGAGCACGATCCGCGAGGTCGCCGAGAACAAGGCCGGCATCATCAAGGACGGCGCCACCCTCATCACCTCGGTCCAGGTGCCCGAGGCCCAGGAGGTCATCGCCGAGGCCGCGGCCGCGCGCCGCGTCGTGTGGCGCCGGGAGCTCGACCCCGAGGAGGATCCCGGCGAGCCGGGCGCGGGCGAGCTCGCCGTGCGCTCGCGCGAGCTGGCCGTGGGAGGCCAGCTCGTCACGCTGGCCACGGCCGCCGCCGTCTACGAGGACGTCTTCGTCCCCCTCCACGGGGAGTACCAGGCGCACAACGCCCTGCTCGCGCTCGCGGCGGCCGAGGCCTTCTTCGGGGGGCGCGCGCTGCCGCCCGCCCTCGTGGAGGAGGGATTCGCCTCGACGACGTCCCCGGGGCGCCTGGAGGTCCTGCGCTCCTCGCCGACGGTCATCGCCGACGCCGGGCACAACCCGCACGGCGTGGCGGCCCTCATGCCCGCCGTCGAGGAGGCCTTCGGCTTCTCCCACCTCGTGGCCGTCATGGGCGCGATGGCGGACAAGGACGTCGAGGGAATCCTGTCGATCCTCGAGCCCGCCTGCGACGCCGTCGTCTGCGTCCCCATCGACTCCCCGCGCGCCATGGACGTCGAGGACCTGGGGGCCGTCGCGCGGGAGGTCTTCGGAGCCGACCGCGTCCAGGTAGCGCAGACCCTCGCCGACGGCGTCGACCGCGCCGTCGCGCTCTCCGAGGGCGGCGACGCGCCGCTGACCGCCTCAGGCGTGCTCATCGTGGGCTCGGTGGTCCTCGCGGCCGAGGCCCGGACCCTGTTCCACCGCCCCTGAGGGGCGGGGCCGGCGTCTCAGCAGGTGTAGCCCTGGGCCCTGATCTCCTCAAGACGGTCAAGGCTCCCGTCGGCGGGGAAGAGGACCCAGTAGTAGTACATGCTCCTGCCGTCGTTGCCGCTGACAGTGCTGATGGTGCACCCGTACTGGCCCGCGGCCAGCGGCTCGCCCGTGTCGGGGACGGTCCTCGGCCCGGTGATGCACGACTCGACCTTGAGCGTGGGCGCGTCCTGTGTCATCACCTCGCGCACCGGCGTGCTCTTCGAGCGGTGCTGCAAGGCGCCGGCGTCGCCCAGCGGGGCGTCCAGCGACTGGGCCCCCGCGTCGGTGACCAGCGCGGAGATCGCCTCCTGGTCCTGCCTGGCCAGGGCGTCCAGGAGCAGGCTCGCCGTGGCGCTGGCCGTGTTGGCCGGGTCGGAGGAGGAGTGGGAGAGGACCGTCAACGAGGGCGCCTGCCACGA
Source organism: Actinomyces timonensis DSM 23838 (assembly GCF_000295095.1). GTDB lineage: Bacteria > Actinomycetota > Actinomycetes > Actinomycetales > Actinomycetaceae > Actinomyces > Actinomyces timonensis. Next base: position 564,004 of record NZ_JH806634.1, read on the forward strand.
CAGGACCGCCTGCCCGGTCCCCGAGCCGTTGCGCTCAGTGGCGTCCTGGGGCGTGCGCTCGTGGCTCCACTCCACGCGCACGCCCTTCTCGGTGGGGGTCAGGCCCGTGATAACGGGCATGCCGAGGGCGAAGCGCCCAAGGGGCTGGGCCGCCTGGAGACTGCCATCAGGCGTGTAGACGGCCACGATGTCCTCGTTGCGGGCGCCGTCGAAGCAGGTCAGGCCGACCGCGGCGGCGCCGTCGGGGGTCCCCAGAGCCTCGGGGCCCTTGACCACGCGAACCTCTCCCATCGAGCCCACGGGGGCTGAGCCGCCGGACATGGTGACAGTGGCGGGGCTCGCGGCAAGATCCTGGCCGTAGTAGCCGCCCGCGAGCTGCGAGCCGTCGGTGCAGATGGCGGGCACATCGAGCTCGCCATTGGTGATCTGGCTGGAGGTGAGCGGCGTGGGAGCCGGCGGGAGCGCGGAGGAGGAGTCGACGGGCGCTAAGGGCGTGCCGGTCGGAGTCTCCATCGCCGTGGGCTCTGAGGCGCTTGGGGCACTGGTGGTGGGGGAGGCCCCGCACGCTGCCACCGCGAGCACGAGGGGCGCCAGGAGGACGGACAGGCGCAGGCGGGGGACCTGAGGACGCGACATGGCTCTCCTTCGAGCAACCGGGGCGGGGCGCCAACATCCTAGTCGCGTGATGCCCGCCTCGTGTAGTCTCCGGCCCACGATCGCCCGGTTGCCAGGCCGGGCGACGCCGTCCCCGAACCCGACCTGCCCGACGCGGCAGACCACTAGGAGCCCCGATGACCGCCACCTCCAGCCGAATCCTCATCCTCATCAAGCCCGACGGCGTGCGCCGCCGCCTCACCGGGGAGATCCTGCGCCGCATCGAGGCCAAGGGCTACGCCCTGGCTGCCCTCAAGCTCCTCACCCCCACCGAGGAGGTCCTCGCGGCCCACTACGCCGAGCACGTCGAGCGCCCCTTCTACCCCGGCCTCGTGGAGTACATGACCTCCGGGCCCGTGGTCGCCGCCGTGGTCGAGGGCCACCGCGTCGTCGAGGGCTGCCGCTCCCTCATGGGCGCCACCGATCCGACGGCGGCGGCCCCCGGCACGATCCGCGGCGACCTGGCGCGCGACTGGGGCTCGAGCGCCATCGAGAACCTCATCCACGGCTCTGACTCCGAGGAGTCGGCCGCCCGCGAGATCGCCATCTGGTTCCCCGAGCTCGGCTGAGCCCCTCGCTCCGCTAACGACGGCGGCCCGCCCCGAGATGGGGCGGGCCGCCGCCGCGCTAGGGGCGTCCGGGGCCGATCAGTGGTGGCTGACCACCGTCGTGCCGATCTCCGCCCAGCTGTAGATCCACTGGGCCTCCGACACCGGCATGTTGATGCAGCCGTGGGAGCCCGAGTAGCCGAAGCTGGAGCGCCACGGGGCGCCGTGGAAGGCGTAGCCGCTGTAGAAGTAGCTGACCCACGGCACGTCCTCGGTGCGGTAGCGGGTGCCGTCGGCGTTGTCGCCCTCCATCGTCTGCGAGGGCAGCTGCAGGTAGACGTGGTAGGTGCCCGTGACCGTCGGGGTGGCGGCGGCGCCGTCGACCATGGACACCGGGCCGCGCACGACGGTCGCGCCCTCGTAGGCGGTCACGGTCTTGTCCGAGAGGTTGACGTCCACCCACTTCTCACCGGGAGCCGCCTGGTAGTTGAGGTTCTCGGCGCCGTCGGCGATGGTCCGCTGCGTCCACTTCTCCTCGCCGACCTCCATCTCGAAGGTCCCGGAGTAGCCGGTGCCCTTGCCCAGGGCCTCGGAGATCGAGGTGGACAGGGCGTCGGCGTTCTTGACCGTCTGGCTCTTGACGGCCTCGACGGGGGTAGCGACGACATCGCCCTTGGAGTTGACGTTCCTCGTGCCCTCGACCTCGTCGACCTTCTCCTCGCTGGCCTGGTTGGCCACCCAGGACGAGACCTTGGTGGAGTCGATCGACAGGGTGGGGGCGGCGTCGTTGCCCGCCGTCACGGTGATCCAGGAGGCCTTCGTGGAGGCATCGGGGCTGTAGGAGCTCTTGCCGGAGGCGTCGGAGATCGTCACGTCCTGGCTGATCCAGTTGTTCGCCGTGTCGGCCACGGCCTGGGCGTCCGCGTCCGAGACCGCCGGGGGCTGGGTGGTCATCGACACCGAGGCGCTGGCGGGTGAGAGGGTCGAGGCGGCCTCGGCGCCGGCCTGGGTCAAGGGGGCGGGGTCGATGCTCGCCCCGGACACGGCCGGTGTCACCGTGAACGACGTGCCCTCCGCGTCGAGCGCGATCCCCGCGTTGCTCGCGCGGACCTTGTCGGCGGGGATGAGGGAGGACGCGTAGTCCTTGGCGACGGCGTCATCCGTGGTCGTGACCACGGGAAGGTCCTCGGAGGAGAAAAGCGCGGTCAGGCGATCGCCGATGCTCTCGCTGCGCGCCAGCGCGGCGTCGGCCGTCGCGCCCGCGTCCACGGTGATGCCGAGGTCCGCCAGTGTCGCGGTGGCGGTCACGTCGCCTGAGACCGCGACGGTGGCCGACTCAGCCTTCGATGTGATCATCGAGGCGATCTCGTCGCGGGTCATGCCCGACACATCGGTCCCGGCGATCGCCGTTCCGGGGACGGCGCGATCGGCGTAGTGGCTTGTGTAGGCGTAAGCGCCCGTGCCCAAGCAGGCCACGAGCAGCAGGAGTCCGAGCCCCGCCCACAGGGGCCAGCGGCGGTGGCGCGCGGGATCCGCCGCCTCCACCGCCTCTGCGCTGTTGTCCAGAAGAGTCTCTCCGGTCATCTCATGCTTTCGATCATGCGCGCCCCCTGCGCCCCCTCCTTGGGGAGGGGTAGGGGCGCGCTATTCCTGCCCAGTCCCGCGAGCGCGCAGGAACCAGCCATGAAACCATCACACGCTACTCCGCCCGCTGAGTCAACGCCCTTGTCTGCATGTTCCCTGTGAGATCTCTTAACGGGCCTGGGAATCCGCGGGTCATGGGGCACATGATGGGGAGTCGTCCCCGCGGGCGGTACCAGTGGGTGGACGGGGCTCGGCCGGGCGGAGCGCCGGCGCGGCGGGCCCCGATGGGCGCTGCCGCCCCGTGGGCGCGCGCCCAGCAGCGGCATGACTAGACTCCTGCCCATGTCTGCCATCTCCTCCGCCGAGGTCGCGCGGGTCGCGGCTCTCGCGCGCGTGGCCCTGACCGATGAGGAGGTGACGCGCCTGGCCGGAGAGCTGGACGCCGTCGCCTCCTCCTTCGCCCGGGTCACCTCCGTTGTCACCCCCGATCTGCCGGCGACCTCCCACCCCGTGCCGCTGGCCAATGTCCTGCGCGAGGACGTCCCCGGTCCGACGCTCGACGTCGACGAGCTCCTCGCCGGCGCCCCCGCGGCCGAGGACTCCATGTTCCTCGTGCCCCAGATCCTCGGAGAGGAGTCCGGCTCATGAGCGACGCCCGCTCCCTGCCCTCCCTCATCCGCTCCACCGCCGCCGAGCAGGCGGCCGCCCTGGCCAGCGGCGAGGTGAGCTCCCGCGAGCTCACCAGCGCCCACCTGGAGCGCATCACCGCCGTCGACGGCGCCGTCGGCGCCTTCCTCGACGTCGACGTGGACAAGGCCCTGGCCGATGCCGACGCCGCCGACGCCGCCCGGCGCGAGGACAGCGGCGCCCCGCATGAGCTCACCGGCGTGCCCGTGGCCGTCAAGGACCTCTTCGCCACCCGCGGCCAGGTCACCACGGCCGCCTCCAAGATCCTTGAGGGATGGGTGCCGCCCTACGACGCGACGGCCGTCACCGCCCTGCGAGGGGCGCGCCTGCCGATCCTGGGCAAGACCAACCTCGACGAGTTCGCCATGGGCGGCTCCACCGAGCACTCCGCCTTCAAGCGCACCGCCAACCCGTGGGACCTCGGACGGATCCCCGGCGGCTCATCCGGCGGCTCGGCCGCCGCCGTCGGCTCCTACGAGGCGCCGCTCGCCCTGGGCACGGACACCGGCGGCTCCATCCGCCAGCCCGCCGCCGTCACCGGCACCGTCGGCGTCAAGCCGACCTACGGCACCGTCTCGCGCTTCGGCGTCATCGCCATGGCCTCCTCCCTGGACACCCCCGGCCCCATGGCCCGCACCGTCCTGGACACGGCCCTCCTCCACGACGTCGTCGGCGCGCACGACCCGCTGGACTCCACCTCGCTCGCCGACGCCCCCCGCGGCATGGCCGCCATCGTCCGCGCCGCCCAGGCCGGGCGGGATCTCACCGGCCTGCGCGTGGGCGTCATCTCCGAGCTCGACGGCGGCGAGGGCTACGACCCCGGCGTCCTGGACTCCTTCCACGCCGCCCTCGGCCTGCTCGAGGCGGCGGGCGCGAGCGTGGAGACCATCAGCCTGCCCCACCTGGAGTACGCGCTCGACGCCTACTACCTCATCATGCCCGCCGAGGTGTCCTCCAACCTCGCCCGCTATGACGGCATGCGCTACGGCCTGCGCGTCGAGCCGGCCAGTGGGCCCGTCACCGCCGAGACCGTCATGGCCGCGACCCGCGGCGCGGGATTCGGCGATGAGGCCAAGCGGCGCATCATCCTGGGCACCCACGTGCTCTCCGCGGGCTACTACGACGCCTACTACGGGTCCGCCCAGAAGGTCCGCACCCTCGTGCAGCGCGACTTCGCCGCCGCCTGGGAGCGCGCCGATGTGCTCGTCTCCCCGACGGCGCCGATCACCGCCTACCGCTTCGGGGAGAAGGACGATCCCCTGGCGATGTACAAGCTGGACGTCACGACGATCCCGGCCAACCTCGCCGGAATCCCGGGCATGAGCCTGCCATCGGGGCTGAGCGGCGGTCTGCCGGTCGGCTTCCAGATCCTGGCGCCCCAGCGCGCCGACGACCGCCTCTACCGCGTTGGCGCGGTCCTCGAGGCGGCACTGGAGGAGACCTGGGGCGGGCACCTGCTGGCCCAGGCCCCCGAGCTGGAGGAGGAGCAGCGATGAGCGACACCCTGATGGACTACGACGAGGCCGTGCGCCGCTACGACCCGGTCATCGGGCTGGAGGTGCACGTCGAGCTCGGCACCGCCACGAAGATGTTCGACGCCGCCCCCAACGCCTTCGGCGGGGAGCCGAACTCCCGCGTCACCCCCACCTCCGTGGGCCTTCCCGGCGCTCTGCCGGTGGTCAACAAGCGGGGCGTGGAGTACGCCATCCGCATCGGCCTGGCGCTGGGCTGCCAGATCGCCGAGTCCTGCCGCTTCGCTAGGAAGAACTACTTCTACCCCGACCTGGCCAAGGACTTCCAGACCTCCCAGTCCGACGAGCCCATCGCCTTCGACGGCGCCCTGGAGGTCGAGCTCGAGGACGGCTCGCTGTTCACGGTGCCCATCGAGCGGGCCCACATGGAGGAGGACGCCGGCAAGAACACCCACATCGGTGGCGCCGACGGCCGCATCGAGGGCGCCAGCCACTCCCTCGTGGACTACAACCGCGCGGGCGTGCCGCTGGTGGAGATCGTCTCCCGCCCGATCATCGGCGCCGGGGCGAGGGCCCCGGAGGTGGCCGCCGCCTACGTGCGCTCCCTGCGTGACATCTTCCGCGCGCTCGGGGTCAGCGAGGCCCGCATGGAGCGCGGCAATGTGCGCGCCGACGTCAACGTCTCCCTGCGCGAGGGCCCGGACGCGCCGCTGGGCACCCGCACCGAGACGAAGAACGTCAACACCTTCCGCGGGATCGACGCCGTCATCCGCTACGAGATCTCCCGCCAGGCCGCCATTCTGGCGGCCGGGGGCGAGGTCCTCCAGGAGACCCGCCACGGCCAGGCCGACGGCACCACGCGCGCCGGGCGCGTGAAGTCCGACGCCGACGACTACCGCTACTTCCCCGAGCCCGATCTCGTGCCCGTTGCCCCCAGCCGCGAGTGGGTCGAGGAGATCCGGGCCTCCCTGCCCGAGCTGCCCGCCGCCAAGCGGCGCCGTCTCAAGGCCGAATGGGGCCTCAGCGACACCGAGATGAGCGACGTCGTCAACGCCGGCGCCCTGGAGCTCATCGAGGCCACCGCCCAGGCGGGAACCACCGGCCAGGCCGCCCGCAAGTGGTGGATGGGCGAGCTCGCCCGCACCGCCAAGGAGCAGGAGGCCGCGCTGGAGGATCTGGCGATCACCCCTGCCCAGGTCGCCGAGCTCCAGGGGCTGGTCGACGCCGGGCGGCTGACCGACAAGCTCGCGCGGCAGGTCCTAGCCGGAGTGCTCGCGGGCGAGGGCGATCCCGAGGCGGTTGTCTCCGCGCGCGGCCTGGAGGTCGTCTCCGACGAGTCCGCCCTCCTGGCCGCCGTCGATGAGGCGCTGGCCGCGCAGCCCGATGTCGCCGACAAGATCCGCGGCGGCAAGGTCCAGGCCGCCGGCGCGATCGTGGGCGCCGTCATGAAGGCCACCAGGGGACAGGCCGACGCGAAGCGCGTGCGCGAGCTCATCATGGAGCGCGTCCAGGGCTGAGGCCGGCGCCCCCGACCACCGGTGCCCCGGCGCGCCCGCCCTTCGGGGTGGGCGCGCCGGGGCACCGCCCCATGAGGAGCGGGGAGGGCGGGGCCGGCTGGTGCCGGCTGGGGAATCAGACAACCGCGACTCGTCTTGCCTGATGGTCGCACCGGGTCCGATCCGTGGGGCGAGGGGGATAGTCTTCGGCCGAATCAATCCCATCCCAGGTGGTCGGCGACTGGCGCCGACGGACACCGCCTCGAAGGAGCCAGCATGGTCCAGCCCAGCCCTAGTTACACCGTGGCCCTGCACATGGAGGTTTCCGCGTCCCAGCGGGTCGTCGCGAAACTGGTGGACACCGCCACCGCGACGGGCGCCGTCGTCACCGGTGTGGACGTCTCGGACTCCGACGGCGACAGCCTCGTCGTCGACCTGACCGCCGACACCCGCGACTCCGTCCACCGCGGCGAGCTCGTCAAGGCCCTGCGCGCCATCGACGGCGTCATCGTCGAGAACGTCGGCGACTCCACCTTCCTCGCCCACGTGGGCGGCAAGATCGAGATCGCGTCGAAGTACCCTGTGCGCAACCGCCGCGACCTCGCCCGCGTCTACACCCCCGGTGTGGCCCGCGTCTGCAAGGCCATTCACGACCACCCCGAGCGGGCCCGCAAGCTGACCATCAAGAAGAACACCGTCGCCGTGGTCACCGACGGCACGGCCGTGCTCGGCCTGGGGGACATCGGCCCGGCAGCGGCGATGCCCGTCATGGAGGGCAAGGCGATCCTCTTCAAGCAGTTCGGCGGCGTCGACGCCTGGCCCGTTGCCCTGGACACGAAGGATCCTGAGGAGATCATCGCGATCTGCAAGGCGATCGCCCCGGCCTACGGCGGCATCAACCTCGAGGACATCGCCGCCCCCAAGTGCTTCGACATCGAGGCCCGCCTGCGCGAGGAGCTCGACATCCCCGTCTTCCACGACGACCAGCACGGAACCGCCGTCGTCACGCTCGCCGCCCTCATCAACGCCCTCAAGGTGGTCGGCAAGCGCATCGAGGACGTGCGCATCGTCCTGTCCGGCGTGGGCGCGGCGGGCAGCGCCATCGCCAAGCTGCTCATGGCGCACGGCGCCACGGACATCGTGGGCTACGGGCGCGCCGGCGCCCTGTACAGCGGGGACACCGAGGGGATGAACGAACACCGCAAGTGGCTCGCCGAGAACACCAACCCCCGGGGCATCACGGGCACGCTCAAGGAGGGCCTGGCCGGCGCCGATGTCTTCATCGGGGTCTCCAGCGGCAACCTGCTGACCCCCGAGGACCTGGACGTCATGGCCGAGGGCGCCATCGTCTTCGCCATGGCGAACCCGACGCCGGAGGTCGACCCTATCGGCGCCGCCGAGCACGTGAGCGTCGTGGCCACCGGCCGCTCGGACTTCCCCAACCAGATCAACAACGTCCTGGCCTTCCCCGGTCTCTTCCGGGGCCTGCTCGACACGGGGATCACCAACATCTCCACCGAGCTCCTTCGCGCCGCTGCCACCGGAATCGCCTCGGTGATCAGCGACGACGAGATCAGCCCCGTCTACATCATCCCCAACGCCTTCGACACGCGCGTGGCCGACGCCGTGGCCGTGGCCGTGCGCCGCTTCGCCGAGGACTGAGGGGACTAAAGCTCCCGGCAGCGGTTGACGGGCATGGGAGGGCGGGGCTCCTGGTGACAGACCAGGCCCCGCCCTCCCGTGCTTGATCCAGCGGCCGCCGGTCGCGGCGGGGGATGTGGCCCGGTTCATGCCCCCACGATTTGACCTTTTGGGGAGGTCGCGGGCTAAAGTTCTCTTCGTTGCCGCGAGGGCCCAAGGGCTCCGAGCGGAACACCGGAGGATTCTTCGGAGCGATACGGGAGATGAGAGTCACGGACTCTCAATTTGACCGAGAAATATCGACCCGATAATATTCTCCTCGCGCCTCTCGGTGGTTGCGATTCGCTTTTGTGGGTTGTTTCCTGGGGTGGGTGTGTTGTTTGAGAACTCGATAGTGTGTCATGCTTGTTTATGTCATTGTTTTGGCTCATGGTGCTTGACCTGTTTTGGTTGGGTGTTGTGGGTTGCCGCATGATTGGTGCTGGTCTGGTTCTGCTGGTTTTGGCTGGTGGGGTTGGGTTGGTTTGGTTATGTGGTGTTTTTGTTTGGCCTGGCTGTGGTTCTGGTGCGCGTGTTTTGCGTGTGTTGGGGTT
>NZ_JH806635.1:2202-3048 GCF_000295095.1 Actinomyces timonensis DSM 23838
CCGGTGGGCCTGCGTGATGGTGTTCCCGAGTAGCACGGGGCCCGTGGAATCCTGTGTGAATCTGCCGAGACCACTCGGCTGCCTGAATACCTCCTGATGACCGATAGCGGATGAGTACCGTGAGGGAATGGTGAAAAGTACCCCGGGAGGGGAGTGAAAGAGTACCTGAAACCGGGCGCCTACGAGCCGTCAGAGCCTTCCCTTGTGGGGGGTGATGGCGTGCCTATTGAAGAATGAGCCTGCGAGTCAGTGGCGCGTCGCGAGGCTAACCCGTGTGGGGGAGTCGTAGCGAGAGCGAGTCCGAAAGGGCGATTGTAGTGGCGCGTCCTGGACCCGAAGCGGGGTGATCTACCCATGGCCAGGTTGAAGCACGTGTAAGAGCGTGTGGAGGACCGAACCCACCTAGGTTGAAAACTGGGGGGATGAGCTGTGGGTAGGGGTGAAAGGCCAATCAAACTCCGTGATAGCTGGTTCTCCCCGAAATGCATTTAGGTGCAGCGTCCCGTGTTGCCCGGCGGAGGTAGAGCTACTGGGTGGCTGATGGGCCCCACAGGGTTACTGACGTCAACCAAACTCCGAATGCCGCCTGGGTGTGAGCGGGGCAGTGAGACGGCGGGGGATAAGCTCCGTCGTCGAGAGGGAAACAGCCCAGATCGCCGGCTAAGGCCCCTAAGCGCGTGCTAAGTGGGAAAGGATGTGCGGTCGCGCAGACAACCAGGAGGTTGGCTTAGAAGCAGCCATCCTTGAAAGAGTGCGTAATAGCTCACTGGTCAAGTGATCGTGCGCCGACAATTCAGCGGGGCTCAAGCACGCCGCCGAAGCCGCGGACCCACCACGTATGCTCCC
>NZ_JH806635.1:3794-6053 GCF_000295095.1 Actinomyces timonensis DSM 23838
CAGGGGTGGTGGGTGGTAGGGGAGCGTCCCGCGCCGGGTGAAGCCCCGGGGTGACCCAGGGGTGGACGGCGTGGGAGTGAGAATGCAGGCATGAGTAGCGATACTAGGGTGGGAAGCCCTAGCGCCGAATGACCAAGGGTTCCAGGGCCAGGCTAGTCCGCCCTGGGTGAGTCGGGACCTAAGGCGAGGCCGACAGGCGTAGTCGATGGACGACGGGTTGATATTCCCGTACCGGTGCAGCACCGCCCATGCTGACGCGCGGGTGCTGACCCACGCCCCACGCCACGTCGACCGCTGGGTCGTTCCTTCGGGGGCGCCTGGTGGTTGTGGTGGGGGGTCTGGGGACCCTCCGCGCTGGTAGGCAAGCGTATTAACAGGGGTGACGCGCAGTGGTAGCCCCGCGGGCCTGATGGCTTGGCCCGTTCAAGCGCGCAGCCCGGTCCCCAGGCAAATCCGGGGGCCTCCGCCCGATCGGGTGGGAGGGTGAGGCGTGATGGTGACCCCACAGATGGTGGGGGATAGCAGGGTGATCCTGTGGCGCCGAGAAAAGCCCCGGCGCGAGGTGCGAGCCGCCCGTACCCTAAACCGACACAGGTGGTCGGGCAGAGTATGCCTAGGCGCACGAGTGAATCATGGTGAAGGAACTCGGCAAAATGCCCCCGTAACCTCGGGAGAAGGGGGGCCCGAGCCCTGAAGCCCCGTCGCGGGCTAGGGGGGAGGGCCGCAGAGACCAGGGGGAAGCGACTGTTTACTAAAAACACAGGTCCGTGCGAAGCCGCAAGGCGATGTATACGGACTGACGCCTGCCCGGTGCTGGAAGGTTAAGAGGATCCGTCAGCCCCCCAGTGGGGTGAAGCGGTGAATTCAAGCCCCAGTAAACGGCGGTGGTAACTATAACCATCCTAAGGTAGCGAAATTCCTTGTCGGGTAAGTTCCGACCTGCACGAATGGCGTAACGACTTCCCCGCTGTCTCCACCATGAGCTCGGCGAAATTGCAGTACGAGTAAAGATGCTCGTTTCGCGCAGAAGGACGGAAAGACCCCGGGACCTTTACTATAGCTTGGTATTGGCGCCCGCTATGGCTTGTGCAGGATAGGTGGGAGACTGTGAGGCCATCACGCCAGTGGTGGTGGAGTCGTCGTTGAAATACCACTCTGGCCATGGCGTGCGCCTGAACCTGGGCCCGTGATCCGGGTCAGGGACAGTGCCTGGTGGGTAGTTTAACTGGGGCGGTTGCCTCCTAAAGTGTAACGGAGGCGCTCAAAGGTCCCCTCAGCCTGGTCGGCAACCAGGTGTTGAGTGCAAGTGCACAAGGGGGCTTGACTGCGAGACCGACGGGTCGAGCAGGTGCGAAAGCAGGAACTAGTGATCCGGCGATCCCGTGTGGGTGGGTCGTCGCTCAACGGATAAAAGGTACCCCGGGGATAACAGGCTGATCCTGCCCAAGAGTCCATATCGACGGCATGGTTTGGCACCTCGATGTCGGCTCGTCGCATCCTGGGGCTGGAGCAGGTCCCAAGGGTTGGGCTGTTCGCCCATTAAAGCGGTACGCGAGCTGGGTTTAGAACGTCGTGAGACAGTTCGGTCCCTATCCTCTGCGCGCGCAGGATACTTGAGAAGGCCTGTCCCTAGTACGAGAGGACCGGGACGGACGAACCTCTGGTGTGCCAGTTGTCCCGCCAGGGGCACGGCTGGTTGGCTACGTTCGGGACGGGTAACCGCTGAAAGCATCTAAGCGGGAAACCATCTTCAAGATGAGGTATCCACACCATCCCTTCGGGGTGGTGGGAGGCCCCCAGTAGACCACTGGGTTGATAGACCAGGAGTGGACAGCCCGCAAGGGCCATTCGAGCTGACTGGCACTAATCGGCCGACACAAACAACACACCCACCCACCCGGGGACACCGGGCGGGCGGGAACCCCAGACACACAACGAGCGCGCCCACTATGCGGTCCACGACCAACCCCCACCCCCCCCAAGCGGGGGGACGGAGGGCCCACCACAACACGCACCACCCCCACACGCGGGGCGGCGCGGACACATAGACGTCCCGGCGGTCATAGCGGGGGTGCCACGCCCGGCACCCATTCCGAACCCGGAAGCTAAGACCCCCAGCGCCGATGGTACTGCCCCCGCCAGGGAGCGGGAGAGTAGGACACCGCCGGGCACACACCAAAGGGTCAGAGGCCCCACACAACCACCACCCCCACACCACAAGGGGACACACCGGTTGCGTGGGGCCTCCCCACACCCCCC